>NZ_JAAAPO010000015.1 GCF_009909235.1 Novosphingobium ovatum | reverse complement strand
AAGGAAAATGCCCGGACCCTTGATAGTCTTCATTTTTTCCGTCTCCCGTTCAGACCGTGAACCGCGTCCAGCCCGCGCCTGCCTTGGACAGCGCGACGGCCTGTTCGATCAGCGCCATGCCGCGCAAGCCATCGGCGATGCCGGGGATCAACGCGCCCTCTTCGCCCCGCACCAGCTTGGCAAAGTCACGGTAAAGATTGGCAAAAGCCTCCAGATAGCCCTCTGGGTGGCCGCCCGGCGTGCGGCTGGCCCATTGCGCCGCGCCGCCCAGCCCCGGATCGCCCGCCTGCACCAGTTCCACCCGGCCATCGTCATGGCTCAGCCACAACTGGTTGGGGTGTTCCTGACGCCAGCTCAGGCCGGCCTTTTCGCCGTAAATGCGGATCGTCAGACCGTTGCGTTCGCCCACCGAAATCTGGCTGGCCAGCAACGCGCCGCGCGCGCCATTCGCGAAACGCAGCAGGATCTGGCAGTCGTCATCCACCATGCGGCCCGGCACCACCGTGCCCAGATCGGCAA
>NZ_JAAAPO010000014.1 GCF_009909235.1 Novosphingobium ovatum | reverse complement strand
TTGCCGATCTGGGCACGGTGGTGCCGGGCCGCATGGTGGATGACGACTGCCAGATCCTGCTGCGTTTCGCGAATGGCGCGCGCGGCGCGTTGCTGGCCAGCCAGATTTCGGTGGGCGAACGCAACGGCCTGACGATCCGCATTTACGGCGAAAAGGCCGGCCTGACCTGGCGTCAGGAACACCCCAACCAGTTGTGGCTAAGCCATGATGATGGCCGGGTGGAACTGGTGCAGGCGGGCGATCCGGGGCTGGGCGGGGCGGCGCAATGGGCCAGCCGCACGCCGGGCGGCCACCCAGAGGGCTATCTGGAGGCTTTTGCCAATCTTTACCGTGACTTTGCCAAGCTGGTGCGGGGCGAAGAGGGCGCGTTGATCCCCGGCATTGCCGATGGTTTGCGCGGCATGGCGCTGATCGAACAGGCCGTCGCGCTGTCCAAGGCAGGCGCGGGCTGGACGCGGTTCACGGTCTGAACGGGAGACGGAAAAAATGAAGACTATCAAGGGTCCGGGCATTTTCCTT
>NZ_JAAAPO010000013.1 GCF_009909235.1 Novosphingobium ovatum | reverse complement strand
GGACAGACGCCCGAAGTGCTGGAGCGTGTCGCCGCCCTGTATGACGCGATCACCAGCGGGGGCGTGTTCCGCGCCGCCAGCATCAAGGCCGCCGAGGCGGCCAAGGTGATCGAAAACGCACAGCGCGACATCAACATCGCCTTTATGAACGAGATCGCGCAGATCTTTGCGCGGATGGACATTTCGATCTGGGACGTGCTGGCGGCGGCGCGGACAAAGTGGAATTTTCTGCCTTTTTCTCCGGGCCTTGTCGGCGGCCATTGCATCGGCGTCGACCCCTATTACCTGTCACACCGGGCCGAACAGCTGGGTCTGGACCCGCGTGTGATCCTGTCGGGACGCGGGATCAACGATGGCATGGCGGGCTGGGTGGCCAGGCAGATCCACGCCGCGCGTGGCGGAAAGCCAGGCAGCGTGCTGATGCTGGGCCTGACATTCAAGGAGGACATCCCCGATCTGCGCAATTCCAAGGTCGCCGATCTGGTTAGCGCTTTGGGTCGGCTGGGTCATGGCGTGACGGTGCATGATCCGCATGCCGATGCGGATGAGGCTTGCCACGAATACGGCATCCCGATCGTGCCCGACGCGCTGGAGCGGACCTATGATCTGGTGGTACTGGCAGTACCGCACCGGGAGTATCTGACCATCGGCGGGGCGGGTATGCGGGCGCGTTTGAACCCCAATGGTAC
>NZ_JAAAPO010000012.1 GCF_009909235.1 Novosphingobium ovatum | reverse complement strand
GGTGGGAGGTAGCCTTGCGACGTTTACGGATGGGGATGATTGGCGGCGGTCCGGGTGCATTTATTGGCCCGGTGCACCGGATTGCGGCGGAACTGGACCGCGAGATCGAGCTGGTGGCGGGGGCTTTCAGTTCCAGCGCCGAGAAGTCGCGGGTTGCGGGCGAGAGCTATCGGATTGATCCGAGCCGCGCCTATGCCGACATCGCGACGATGCTGGAGCAGGAATCCAAGCGTCCTGATCCCATTGATTTCGTGGCGATCACCACGCCCAACCACATGCACCTGCCCGCGGCCAAGGCGGCGCTGGAGGCGGGCTTTGCGGTGATTTGCGACAAGCCCGCGACGACCACGCTGGCGCAGGCGCACGAACTGGCCGAGGTCATCGCGCGCAGCGGCAAGCCCTTTGGCCTGACCTACACCTATTCGGGCTATCCGTTGGTGCGCGAGGCCCGTGAACGGGTGGCCGCAGGCGCGCTGGGCCCCATCCGCAAGGTGGTGGTGGAATATCCGCAAGGCTGGCTGGCCAAGCCCGACACCGGCAAGCAGGCCGAGTGGCGCGCCGACCCGGCGCGGTCGGGCGTGGGTGGCTGTGTGGCGGACATCGGCGTCCATGCCTTCCATCTGGCAGAGTTCATCACCGGGCTGCAAGTCACGGAAATCCTTGCCGATCTGGGCACGGTGGTGCCGGGCCGCATGGTGGATGACGACTGCCAGATCCTGCTGCGTTTCGCGAATGGCGCGCGCGGCGCGTTGCTGGCCAGCCAGATTTCGGTGGGCGAACGCAACGG
>NZ_JAAAPO010000011.1 GCF_009909235.1 Novosphingobium ovatum | reverse complement strand
GATCCCCATGATCTTCTTGTTGAGTTCGCGATCAGCGCCGCCTTGGGCGAAGTCGTCGAAGGCGTGGGTGGTGGTCTGGATGATGTGGCGGGCGATGAAGGGGGCGCCTTCTGCGGCGCCCTGTTCGGGGTGTTTGAGCGCGCATTCCCATTCCAGCACGGCCCAGCCGGCAAAGTCATATTGCGCCATCTTGGAAAAGATCTGCGCAAAATCGACCTGCCCATCGCCCAGCGACCGGAACCGCCCCGGACGGTCGACCCAGCCCTGATAGCCGCCATAAACGCCGCTGCGCCCGCTCGGGCGGAACTCGGCATCCTTGACGTGGAAGCACTTGATGCGCTCGTGATAGATGTCGATGAAGGCCAGATAATCCAGACATTGCAACACGAAATGCGAAGGATCGTACAGGATGTTGGCGCGCGGGTGGTTGTTCACGCGGGCGAGGAACATCTCGAACGTCACGCCATCATGCAGGTCTTCGCCGGGGTGGATTTCAAAGCCGATGTCGACGCCGTTCTCGTCAAACACGTTCAGGATCGGCAGCCAGCGGCGGGCAAGCTCGTCAAAGGCGTCCTCGACCAGCCCTGCCGGACGCTGCGGCCAGGGATAGACATAGGGCCACGCCAGCGCGCCCGGGAAAGACGCATGCGTGGTCAGCCCCAGACGCTGCGAGGCCTTGGCCGCCAGCTTCATCTGCTCAACCGCCCATGCCTGACGCGCCGCCGGATTGCCCCGCACCTCTGGCGCGGCAAAGCCGTCAAACTGCGCGTCATAGGCCGGATGCACCGCCACCAACTGCCCCTGCAAATGGGTGCTCAGTTCGGTGATCGTCAGGCCTTTTTCGGCCAGCATCCCGGTGATCTCGTCGCAATAGGTCTGGCTTTGCGCCGCCTTGGCCAGATCGAACAGGCGCGCGTCCCAGCTGGGGATTTGCAGCCCCTTATAGCCCAGCCCGGCCATGTAATCGGCAATCGCCGGCAGGCTGTTGAACGGCGCCTCATCGCCCGCGAATTGGGCAAGGAAAATGCCCGGACCCTTGATAGTCTTCATTTTTTCCGTCTCCCGTTCAGACCGTGAACCGCGTCCAGCCCGCGCCTGCCTTGGACAGCGCGACGGCCTGTTCGATCAGCGCCATGCCGCGCAA
>NZ_JAAAPO010000010.1 GCF_009909235.1 Novosphingobium ovatum | reverse complement strand
AAACGGGTGATGGATTACAACGTGAAGCCTCGGGTGAAGGCGGATGGTTCGGGTGTGGACTTGGCGAACGTCAAGATGAGCATGAACCCGTTCGACGAGATCGCGGTTGAGGAAGCGATTCGCCTGAAGGAACAAGGCGTTGCGACCGAGGTTGTGGTGGTCTCGATCGGCCCGGCCAAGGCGCAGGAAACGCTGCGCACGGCGCTGGCGATGGGGGCGGACCGGGCCATTCTGGTCTCGACCGAAGAGGAATGCGAGCCGCTGGCCGTTGCCAAGATCCTGAAGGGTGTGGCCGCTGACGAGAACCCCGGCCTGATCATCCTGGGCAAGCAGGCGATCGATGATGACAGCAACCAGACCGGCCAGATGCTGGCCGCGCTGATGGGCCGTCCGCAAGGTACTTTTGCGTCACAGGTGGTGGTCGATGGCGATGCCGTCAACGTCACGCGCGAGGTGGATGCGGGGCTGGAAACGGTGCGTTTGTCGCTGCCCGCGATCATCACCACCGACCTGCGCCTGAACGAGCCGCGCTATGCCTCGCTGCCGAACATCATGAAGGCCAAGTCCAAGCCGCTGGCGACCAAGAGCCCGGCTGACTATGGCGTCGACACCGCCCCGCGCCTGAAGGTGCTGCATGTGGGCGAACCGGCGCAGCGCGCTGGCGGCGTCAAGGTCGCCGATGTCGATGCTTTGGTTGCCAAGATGAAAGAGTTGGGGGTCGCGTAACATGGCAAATCTTGTTTGGGTTGAACATGATAACGCGTCGATGAAGGACGCGACCCTGTCGGCTGTCAGCGCTGCTGCGGCGCTGGGCGGGGATGTGCATCTGTTGGTCGCGGGCGCGGGTTGCGCCGCCGTGGCTGATGCCGCCGCGCAGGTCGCTGGCGTGGCCAAGGTGCTGTTGGCCGATGACGCCTCGCTGGGCGCGGCGCTGGCCGAGAATGTTGCGCCGCTGGTGGCGGGTCTGATGGCGGGCTATGACGGTTTTGTCGCGCCGGCCACGACCGCGGGCAAGAACATCGCCCCGCGCGTGGCGGCTCTGCTGGACGTCATGCAGATTTCGGACATCATCGCGGTGGACGGGCCCAAGGTGTTCAAGCGTCCGATCTATGCTGGCAACGCCATCGCCACGGTTGAATCCTCCGACGCCAAGCTGGTGCTGACCGTGCGCGGCACCGCCTTTGCCAAGGCCGCGGTCAATGGCGGTTCGGCCGCTGTCGAATCGGTGCAAGTGTCTGGTGACGCTGGCCTTTCCAGCTTTGTCGGGGCTGAATTGGCCAAGTCCGAGCGCCCCGAACTGACCAGCGCCAAGGTGATCGTGTCGGGCGGGCGGGCGCTGAAGGATTCGGCGACTTTTGCCGCCACGATCCTGCCTTTTGCCGACAAATTGGGCGCCGCTGTTGGTGCTTCGCGCGCGGCGGTGGACGCCGGTTACGTGTCGAACGACCATCAGGTGGGCCAGACGGGCAAGATCGTCGCCCCCGAGGTCTATATCGCGGTCGGTATTTCCGGCGCGATTCAACACCTTGCGGGCATGAAGGATTCCAAGACCATCATCGCCATCAACAAGGACGGCGA
>NZ_JAAAPO010000009.1 GCF_009909235.1 Novosphingobium ovatum | reverse complement strand
ACGGCATCCCGATCGTGCCCGACGCGCTGGAGCGGACCTATGATCTGGTGGTACTGGCAGTACCGCACCGGGAGTATCTGACCATCGGCGGGGCGGGTATGCGGGCGCGTTTGAACCCCAATGGTACACTGGCTGACCTGAAGGGTGTGTTCGGCGCGGCGGCGGACTGGACGCTGTAACGCCACCCATCCGCAACAGCGAAAGGGCGCCCATGCGGCGCCCTTTTTGTTGTCAATGATAGCATTATGGACGCGGTTTGACGGGCCTTCCACGCAAAAGAAAATGGCGGGGCCGGAACCCCGCCATTCCCTTGCTTTCGCTGTGCCGATTGGCGCTCACGGACTGCCGGGCGAACCCTTGGACAGAGCCGCAGCAGCGCCACCAACGACGGCCAGCCCGCCCACGATCGGCGCCCAAGAAGGAGTACCGCCAGTACCCGGCCCCTTCTTCTTGCCAACCCCGGTCGCGCTCCCGGCAAGTGCCAGTGCCGACTTGGCATTGGCGTTGACCCGGTGGTGATCCGTCCGGGCCTGAGCGGCCAGAACAGGGGTCGCCACCAGCATGCCAGCCGCAGCCAACAGCATCGTTTTTCCCAGATGCATCATTTCCACTCCGGTAAGACCAGAACATGTCTGATCATTTTTGACCTGCCACAGCATAAACGCCTACACAAGACGGATCATTACCAATAACCCCAAAATATGGACCTAAAAAATGCTAATAGGTATATTCACCTATGCGATTTTTAGGAAATACATTCCTTTTTTCATCGAAATACAACAACAGTCTCACCGACGAATTGAATGACGCCGTGCGCAATTTGCTCCACCCCGGACCAAATCCAATTGCCGTGCGATGGGACAATTCCCTCACCCGTGTGCGCTGATAGCCATTGCCAAGCATCGGGCGCGCGGTCAGCATTGCCCTGGATAGGAGCAACGGGGCTTTGCGCCCCATGCCAAAAGGGGAGGAAACCATGCGGAAATTTCTGTTGAACGCGGCGCTGGCCGCTGCGCTGTTGCCGGTGGCCAGCTCTGTGACGCAGGCCGCCGAAGCGCCACCATTTGGCGCAACCACGGTTGATCCCCGTGCGGCCACAGCGGGCACCTATAGCGTCGACCCGACCCACGCGACGGTCTTGGCGCAGGTCAAACATCTCGGCTTTTCAACCACCTATATCCGGTTTGACGGGCTTTCGGGCAGCATCACCTATGATCCCAAATCGCCCGCAACATCGACCGCCAACATCACCATCGATGCCAAGGGTCTGGAATCGGGCTTTGCCCTGCGCAACGAACACTTGCGTGGTGAGGCGTGGTTCAATGTCGCCGCCCACCCCAACATCCTGTTCAAATCCAGCAAGCTGATCGTTACCGGCAAGCGCACCGCGCGCCTTTCCGGTGAGCTGACCATGCTGGGCGTAACCAAGCCGGTTTCACTGAACGTGACCTTCAACGGCTATGGCATGGGCATGGACAAGGCGCCGCGAGTCGGCCTGACCGCCAGCACCACGATCCGGCGCAGCGATTTCGGCATGAAGACCTTTATGGGCCCCGTCTCGGACGAGGTACGGATTGAAATCGAAGCGGAATTTTCGAAGAAGTGACACAACCGGCAGGGGGCGGCATGGCACCGCCCCTGCCCTTACTCCTCGGCCATGGCGCGCGAAATCATCGCACAGGCCATCAGCTGGATCTGGTGGAACAGCATCACCGGTAACAGCACTTCCCCCACCTGCGAGGGCGCGAACAGCACGCCGGCGATCGGCACGCCACTGGCCAGCGACTTTTTCGACCCGCAGAACAGCAAAACGATCCGGTCCGCCCGCGCAAATCCCAGCGCCGACCCCAGCCGCCATGTCGCGCTCAGCGCCACGCCCAGCAACACCACGCACAGCACCACGATCAGCGCCAGTTCGCGCAACGGCAGTTTGTCCCACAGCCCCGCCGTCACTGCCGCCGAAAAGGCGGTATAGACCACCAGCAGGATCGAGCCGCGATCGGCATAGCCGATCAAGCCTTTGTGCCGGGTGATGAAACCGCCGATCAACGGGCGCAGCAAATGTCCGACAACAAACGGCAAAAGCAGCTGGGCCAGGATCTTTTCCACCTGATCAAAGGTCAGATGCACCCCGCCTCCTGTGCCCCCGCCCCCCATCAGCCATGCCGCCAACAGTGGCGTCAGCACCAGCCCCGCGATGTTCGAAAACGAGGCCGAGCATACCGCCGCCGCCACATTGCCCCGCGCGATCGAGGTGAACGCGATCGAGCTTTGCACCGTAGAGGGCAGCAGCGTCAGGAACAGCATCCCCCCCGCAACAATCGGCGGCAGGCCGGGGATCGCCGCAATCATCAGCCCCAACAGCGGAAACAGCGCGAATGTCGTGCCCAGCGTCGCCAGATGCAGCCGCCAATGGCCTGCGCCCGCCACGATGGCTTCACGTGACAATTTGGCGCCGTGCAGGAAAAACAGCAGCACGATGCCCGCATTGGCCGCCCATTCAAACGCGGCATGGGCCGCACCGCGCGCGGGCAGCAGGCTGGCCAGCCCCACCGTGCCCAGCAGCACCAGAATATACGGATCGAAGGCGGATTTCAGACGGGTGAACATGAGGGCCAGCCTATAGGCCGCGCGGGCGTGATGGCAATCGCCCGCGCGCGGCAAAAAGGGGCGCTTTGTCGCAGGCGGGGATAGTGCTTGCATGGGGGGCGGGGCCGCCATATCGTTATTACCTATACCAATGCCGCCAGCGGGCGATTCCGCGAGGGGTGGCTTGCGTGCCCATAACGGGCGGCAAGGCGTTGTTTTGGGTCGGACCACACACTTCCCCTGTGTGGTGAGAAGGGAGAGAGACTTTGGCTATTGCACCTGCCGCGCTGGGCAGTGACCCGCGCCGCATTCTGGCCGAAACGCCGATGGGCTGGCGACAGATCGCCGCGATTGCCCTGTGCTGCGCGCTCAACGCGCTGGACGGGTTCGACGTGCTCTCGATCAGCTTTGCCTCGCCCGGGATCGCCGCCGAATGGGGCATCGACCGCAAGGCGCTGGGCATTGTGCTGTCGATGGAAATTTTTGGCATGGCCGTGGGCAGCGTCATGCTGGGCCAGTTGGCCGACCGGATTGGCCGCATGTACACCGCCCTGATCAGCCTGATCATCATGCTGGTTGGCATGATCGCCACCCCCCATTCGACCGATGTCGGGATGCTGGCGGGGCTGCGGCTGTTCACGGGTCTGGGCATTGGCGGCATGTTGGCCGCAACCAACGCGCTGACGGCCGAATATGCCAATGCCAAATGGCGCAATGCGGCCATCGCGCTGATGGCGGCCGGCTATCCTTTGGGCGCGGTGGTGGGTGGCTCCATCGCGCGCGAGATGCTGGTGTCGGGCGGGTGGCGCGATGTGTTCTATCTGGGCGCGGGCCTGGCGATCATCCTGCTGCCACTGGTGCCCTGGCTGTTGCCCGAACCGGTTGGCGCGCTGATGCAGCGCCGCCCGGCGAACGCGCTGCAACAGGTCAACCGCACGCTGCGCATCTTTGGCCATGAACAGGTTGACCACCTGCCCCCCGCCGAAAGCCAGATCAAGGGTTCGGTGACGCAATTGTTCACCAAGGGGCTGTTGCCGATCACCATCTTGCTGACGGTGGCCTATTTCATGCACATCCTGACGTTCTATTTCATCGTGAAATGGATTCCAAAGGTGGTGGTGGACATGGGCTTCCCGGCCTCGGCGGCGGCGGGTGTGCTGGTGTGGACCAATGTGGGCGGACTGATCGGCGCGGTGCTGTTCAGCCTGTCCAGCCTGCGCCTGCCTTTGCGTCCGGCGCTGGTGGGAGCGATGCTGCTCTCCTCGATCATGGTGGCCGTGTTTGGCCAATCGCCTGCCGATCTCAAGGTGCTCTCGATTGCGGCGGGTGTCGCGGCCTTCTTCACCAATGGCGTGATCGTGGGCTTTTACGCGCTGATCGCGCAAAGCTTTCCCACCGCTCTGCGCGGCAGCGGCACCGGCTTTGTCATCGGCATCGGCCGGGCGGGCGCGGCGGCGGGGCCGATCATCGCGGGCTTTTTGTTCGAGGCCAAGCTGGGCCTGCCGATGGTGGCCATCGCCATGGCACTGGGCAGCCTGACGGCGGCGGTGACGCTGATCGTCATGCCAAAGCGTGACGCCCACGGGCATTAAGCGGCCTCGCGCCTGATCCCATGGCGTGATAGGGGGCAGCGATGAGCGTTGCCATCGAACCCTTTCGCGCCATGGGGATTGCCCAACTGGCCTATGAACTGGCCGCGGCCGGGCGTGACGTCATCCATATGGAATTTGGCCAGCCCAGCACCGGCGCTCCGGTGCCCGCGCTGGCGGCGGCCCATGCGGTGATCGACGCAGATCCGCTGGGCTATTGGGAAAGCGCGCCGCTAAAGGCCCGCATCGCCCGGCATTACCGCGATCTGTATGGCGTGACGGTCGCGCCCGAACGGGTGGTGCTGACCTGTGGCGCCTCGCCCGCGCTGGTGCTGGCGCTGTCCTGCGCACTGGGGCCGGGGGCGCGGGTGGCGATCGCCCGCCCCGGCTATGTCGCCTATCGCAACACGGTACGCGCGCTGTATATGCAGCCGGTCGAAATCCCCTGCGGGCCAGAGGTGGGCTATCAATTGACCGCCGCCGCGCTGGAGGCGCTGGAGCCCGCGCCCGATGCCGTGATCATCGCCAGCCCCGCCAACCCCACCGGCACGATCATCGCGCGTGACGAATTGGCGGCGATTGCAGCGGTCTGCGCGGCACGCCGCATCCGCATCATCTCGGACGAGATCTATCACGGATTGTCCTATGGCGCGGCGACCGACAGCCTGTTGGCGCACGCGCCCGACGCGCTGATCGTCAACAGTTTTTCCAAATATTTCAGCATGGCGGGCTGGCGGCTGGGCTGGTTGGTGGCGCCCGATGACCTGCTGGACGCGGCCTATGCCCGGATGAGCAACCTGTTCCTTACCCCGCCCTCGCTCAGCCAGCATGCCGGGCTGGCGGCGTTTGACGCGATCCCCGAACTGGAGGGCCACCGCGACACCTATGCCCGCAACCGCGAACTGATGCTGGCCGCGCTCCCCCGGCTGGGGCTGGCGCGGATCGCCCCGCCCGATGGCGCGTTCTATATCTGGGCCGACATTGGCCATTTGACCGATGACAGTCTGGATTTCTGCACCCGGCTGCTGCGCGATACGGGCGTTGCCACCGCGCCCGGCGTCGATTTTGACAGCGTGGACGGGCATCGCTTCATGCGGTTCAGCTTTGCCGTGGGGACGGCGCAGATCCAGGACGCCATCGCCCGGATGGTGCCGTGGTTTGCCGATCAGGCCCGGAACACCAGCCGTTTAAGCACGACATAATTGACCACCACCACCCCGGCGGTGGTGATCGCTCCGGCCAGATAGGGGTTGGCGACCAGCCGCGACACTGCCCACAGCCCCGCCAGATTGACCAGATAATTGGCGGCATAGGACAGGGCGAAACGCAGCTTTGCCGGGCCTGCATCGCGGAACACCCCGCGCGAATAGGTGACGTAATTGAACGCCGTCCCCGCGACATAGCCCACCGCCTGCGCCGCGTAACGGTCCAACCCCGCCCACACCAGCGCGGCATACAGGCCAAAGCCGAACGCCGTATTGATCCCCCCCGCGATCAGATAGCGCAGGATTTCCAGCGCCCTATCGCGGGTCATGGGTGGGGGCCGTCAAAATTGATCCGCTCACGCTCGTGCACCAGCGGGGTTTTGCGGGTGCGTTCGGAAATCAGGCGGATATGGTCGCCAATCAACCCCAGAAAGCCAAAGATCAGCGCGAATTGCGCCTGCAACACCGCCCCGATCAGCCAGCCCGCAATCGGCCGCCCGGTGAAGAACGCAATAGCCCCGCCGATCAGCATCAACAGCGCCACCACTGCCCCGATCACCCCCAGATAGAGCGGCAAACGCAGCAGGCGCTTGGACGAGGCAGTCAGCCCCGCCACGGCAAAATCCAGCAGCGTCAGGAAGTTGTTCTTGGACTTGCCCGCCGCGCGCGGCGGCCGGGCATAGGGGATGGTTTCCAGCGGATAGCCCGTTTCGACCAGCATCCCGCGATAGAACGGCTCGGGCTCGTTCATCGCCTTGATCGCATCGACCACGCGGCGGCTATACAGGCCAAATCCGGTGGCGTTGGGGATGATCTGGAAATCGCCCAAGGTCTTGGCCAACCAATACGACACCGCGCGAATGGCGCGCAGGATCAACCCGTTGTCCTCGGTCTCGCGCACGCCCAGCACGATGTCGACGCCCGCCTGCCAACGCTCGATGAAACGCGGCAAGAGTTCGGGGCTGTCCTGGAAATCGGCGCACATGCCGATCACCGCACGGCCCCTGGCAGCAAAAATCGCATGGGTGGGCGAACGCATCTGGCCGAAATTGCGCGTATTGACGATCAGCTTGATACGCGGATCTTCGGCACACATGCCCTTGATGATGGCGACGGTGTTGTCGCTCGATTCATTGTCGATGAACAGGATGTCAAACGTCAGGCCCAGCGGCGCCAACTGCGCGATCACCGCCTGCGCGATGGGGCGGGCGTTGGCCTCCTCGTTGCGGCAGGGGATGACAACCGAGATGTCGGGGATGGTATGGGTCATGGCTGATATCCCGCAAGGCTGTTCATCGTTTCGGCAAAGGCATCGGCCAGCGGCACCGGCGCGATGCCATGCGCGGCCAGCAGCGCGGCATAGGCGTCGCCATCGCCGTGATAGATATCGGACGCCGGATCGGTGATGGGCGCGCGATCGACGCGGCCGCCCGGCACCAAATCGGCAATGATCGCGGCCACATCGGCCAGTTCCATCGGCGTGCCACCACTGTCGAACCGGGTAACGCCGCCGCCGCGCAGCATCAGGGCGAACACCAGACTCATCACCTCGCGGATGGGGGCATAGGCGCGCACCACGGCGCGGGGCGCGCGCACGGCAATGGGCCGCCCCGCCAGCGCGTCCAACGCGAAACTGGCCAGCGCATAGGCGCCCGGTTTGTTGATCCGCGGCCCGGCCAGAGCATAGAGGCGGGCGATGACGGCCGCCTTGCCGGTGTCCTGCGCCCATTGGGCAAACAGCGCCTCGTCATCGCGCTTCATCGCGCCATACAGCCGCATCGCGGGGCTGGCCGCGGGGTCGTCGGCCTTTGCCGCCGCGCCTGATGACGCCACAAACACCGCGTCCGCGCCGATGGGGGTCAGCGCGCGCAGCACCGTTTGGCTAATCGCGGCGTTGGCGGCGCGATATTCGCCCTCGTTCATCGCCTCGGCCCGGTCCTTGGTCAGGAAGGCGGTGTGCAGGACCAGCGTGGGCTCATTCGGCAACCACGCCAGATCGGCCAGCGGGCGTTGCAGGATCGGCGTGCCATCGCACAGGCGCAGCACCCGGTCGCTCGCGCCGAAACAGCGCACCCGCTTTTCCACCGCATCGGCACCCAGCGCGCCGGCCAGCAGATCCAGCGTCGCCAGCCCCAGCCAGCCGCCCGCCCCGGTGATGACAATGCGGCGGTCCTCATCGGCCAGAGCCTGCGCGATGGCGGGGGCGAATGGCGGAAACTCAACCATGGCGGCCGGCCAGAATGTCGCCCGTCAACACGCCGAAACAGTCATAGCTGAACGCGGGATCGGCCACGTAATCGGCATGGGCATAGCCATGCGTCAGGAACAGGAACGGCATCCCCGCCGCGTCCGCCACCTGATGGTCCAGCTCGCTGTCGCCGATGAACAGGCAATCGGCGGCATCTGTCTTCAGCGCCGCCAGCGTCAGGTCCAGCAGGTCAGGCGCGGGTTTGCTGCGGCGGTCGGGGGTGGTGCCGATGATGGCGGCGAAATGGGGCGACAGACCGGTGTCGGCCAGCACCTTTTCGCACAGATTCTGCGGCTTGTTCGAACAGATCGCCAGCCGATGCCCCGCCGCCACCAACCGTGCCAGACCATCGGCCACATGCGGGAACAGTGTGTCGCGCGCGGTGTCATGCACGGCGTAACGGCGGCGGAACTCGGCAATTTCCTCCGCCGGGTCGCCACAGGCCGGGCCCAGCAATGCGGCCACCATCGCCTGCCCGCCGATGCTCATGAATGGGCGGGCGTAATCCATGTCGATGCGGTGGCTGCTGCCCCGCTGCGCCAGCATGTCGGACAGGATGGCAACGCAAATCGCGCAACTGTCGACCAGCGTGCCATCCAGATCAAAGATCAGCGGGCGGGCCACAGCCCCCACCCTCAACGCAACGTGGCGCAGGGCGCCATCGCCTCGGCCAGTTCTTCGTCCGACAGGAAGGGCGAGAGATCCTCCAGCGGGGGCGAGACCATCGTGCCATCGGGCAGACGGCGGCTGGACAGTTTCGGCTCGAACTGCTGCGCCTTGTCGATCAACACCTCGCACACTTGCGGGCCATCGGCGTCCAGCGTGGTGCGGATCGCGGCGTGCAGATCGCCTTCGTCATTGGCGCGGCGGCTGGGCAGGCCAAAGCCGGTGGCCAGACGCGCGAAATCGGGGAAGGTCAGGCCCGAATCCGGCCCGCAACCCACGGAAAAACCGTTGAAATGTGCGGTCTGCGACTGACGGATGGAGTGATAGCCATCATTGTTCAGTACGAACAGCTTGATCGGCAGGTTCAGCCCCGAAATGGTCTGCAATTCCTGCAAATTCATCATGATACTGCCGTCGCCCGCCAGACAGATGATCCGGCGCGGCTGTGCCCCCACAGGGCAGGCCGCGTAATAGGCGCCAATCGCGGCCGGCAGGTCATAGCCCATGCTGGCGCAACCCGAATTGGTATAGAGGCGCTGCCCCTCTTTCAGATCGGCGCATTGGAAGATGGTGACGCAGGCCGTGCCATCGCCGCACACGATGATCTCGCCCGGTTCCAGCGCTGCAAACAACGCCTCGCCAAAGACATAGGGGTTGATCGGGCCGGTGGGCGAACGCATCCCGGCATGCACCGCCGGATAGCGCGCCGCCAAAGCCCGGCTGCGCGCCAGAAAACCCGCCCGCGCCTCGGCCTGATCATCGGCGGGCAAGGGCATGTCGGCCAGAATGGCAAACACCTCACGCAGATCGGCATGGATGGCGCGATGCAGGTTCAGCGTCGGCTTGGCCAGTTCGGCGCGGTCAATATCCACCATCGCCACCCGCGCATTGCGGGCAAAGGACTGATAGTTATAGCTGATCTGACGGATGTTCAGGCGGCTGCCCAGCACCAGCACATAATCGGCCGATTGCACCGCGAAATTGCCGCCGCGATCGCCCACACTGCCGGGGCGGCCAACATAGAGCGGATGCGCGTTGGGGATTGCGTCATGCGCGTTCCACCCCGTCACCACCGCCACGCCCAGCCGCTCGACCAGCGAGAGGAACGCGCCATGGCTGCCCGACAGGCGCACGCCCGCGCCCACGAACACCACCGGGCGCTGCGCCGCGCACAGTTCCGCCCACATCGCCGCCAGTTCGGCCCGCAGAGCATCGCCGCTCAACGCGCCCAGTTCGGCGGCATTGTTGGCGTGGTGCCATTCGGCCGCGGTATCCACGTCGGTCGCCGGATCAAACGGGGCCAGCGCCTCGGGATCAACCGGGGCGGCCTGCACGTCGATCGGCACGTCGATCCACACCGGGCCGGGGCGGCCACGGGTCGCCAGATACAGCGCCTTTTCGATCACCCGGCGCGCGTCCTTGGGGTCTTGCAACACCACGGCATATTTGGTCACCGGCTTGACCATGGAGACGATATCCACCTCCTGATCGCCCAATTGGCGCAGGGGGATATGGGGGTAATTGCCCGCGATCGTCTCACGCTTGACCTGACCCGAGACGACCACCATCGGGATCGAATCGACATAGGCGCCATAGACGCCGTTCAGCGTGTTCACGCCCCCCGGCCCGGTGGTGACATTGACCAGCGCCGGCACGCCCGACAGGCGCGCATAGCTTTCGGCGGCAATCGCGCTGGCCTGCTCGTGGTGGTTGAACACCTTGCGCAGGCCCGCTTCGCGCCCGAACGCATCGTTCAGGTGCATCGCCCCGCCGCCCGTCAGCATAAAGCAATCGCGCACACCAGCAGCCACCGCCGCCCGCGCAATCAGATCGGCAACGCGGATCGTCTCACCACTCATGTCTTTGGCCTATTCCTATGGCTTCAGGCGATTTCGCGCGGTTGTTCCAGCGCCTTGGCTTGCCGAGCTTCCATCATCTCGATGCGGCTCGCGTCTTCCTCGGCGATGTTGCGATAGAAATCGCGCTTGTTCTTCAGCCACAGCAGTTCGAACGCGATGGCCTGTTCCATGCCGGCAACGGCGCGGCCATCGTCCAGCACGGCGCCATCAAACACCACCTTGCGCGTTTCGAAACGGTCCAGCCGGGCGGCGCGCGCAGCCGTCAGCAGCGGCACCGAATCCGGGCTGACCCCGCCGCCGGTCACCAGCGGCAAACCGCGCGCAGCGCAGGTGCGTGCAACAGCCGAAACATAGCCCGACATCTCGTCGCCATTCACAAACGAGCGGTCATGGCCCATCGAGCCAGCAAAATCGACGCGGCCGAACACCATGCCCACGCCGCCCTTTTGCGCCAGCTCGCCCATCTGCTCCAGATGGTCAAACGTGCTGCGGGTTTCGATGTTGAACAGGAAACCGATGTCGCCCTGCTCGTCGGCGGGGAAGACCTTGTCCTTGGCGGCGATGAACTTGCTCAGGGCATAGGGCGTCTCGACCATGGGGGCGATGATGTAATCGACACCATATTGGCGCGCCTCGATCAGGTCGCGGATCGCCTCGCAGCCGCCAATTTTCAGCGCGACCTTCAGCCCGGCACGGCGCGCCAGTTCCAGCAGGCGCAGGAATTCGTCGCTACGGGTGCCTTCGGCCTCGAACTCGGCCTTGACCGCGTCGAACCCGAACTTGGCCTTCCCCTCGGCCAAAATCGCCAGCATCTGCTTTTCGTAGCTATTCACACAATGGCTCCTGCAAGGGGCATAACTTCACACGTCACGCGCGGCACGCCTCAATGCCGCTCGCCGCGCAGATAGGCCGCAAGGGTTTCTGCGGTATAGCCGAGGTGGCTTTCCGTCAAACCCGGATAGACGCCCAGCCAGAAAGTATTCGTCGTCACCAGATCGGCGTTGGCCAGATCGCCCACCACGCGGACATCGCGGCCCTTCATATAGGGCTGGCGCAACAGGTTGCCGCCAAACAGCAAACGCGTGCCGATGCGGCGGTGGTTCAGGAACTGGACCAGATCCTCACGATCAATGCCCGATTCGGGGCGGATGGTGATGGGATAGCCAAACCAGCTGGGGTCCGAATTGGGCGTGGCCTGGGGCAGGATGAACACATCCTCCATCGGCGCCAGCAATTGGCTCAGCGTGTCGAAATTGCGGCGGCGCGCGGCGATGAAATCCTCCAGATGGTCCATCTGCGCCAGACCGACGGCTGCCTGCATGTCGGTGATCTTCAGGTTATAGCCGACATGGCTATAGGTGTATTTGTGATCATACCCCATCGGCAGATCGCCCAGCTTGCGGCAGAACCGCTTGCCACAGGTGTTGTCCTGCCCCGGCGCGCACCAGCAATCGCGGCCCCAGTCGCGCATCGATTCGACCACGCGCTTCAGGCGGGGCTTGTCGGTGAACACGGCGCCGCCCTCACCCATGGTGATGTGGTGGGCGGGATAGAAGGACAGCGTGCCCAGATGGCCAAAGGTGCCGACATGCCGCCCGTCATAGGTCGCGCCCAGCGCATCGCAGCAATCCTCGACCACCCACAGATTGTGCTTTTCGGCAACGCGCATGACTTCGGCCAGATCGAACGGATTGCCCAGCGTGTGGGCGATCATGATCGCGCGGGTGCGCGGGCCAACGGCGGCCTCGATCATCTCGGGCTTGATGTTATAGGTGGGGATGTCGACGTCGACAAACACGGGCTTCAGCCCATATTGCAGCGAGGGGTTGACCGTGGTCGGGAAGCCGGTGGCAACGGTGATCACCTCATCGCCCGGCTTCAACGCATCGCCCCGGAAGTAATGCGACGTCAGCGTGGAGAGCGCCAGCAGATTGGCCGAGCTGCCCGAATTGGTGGTCAGCGCGTGGGCCACGCCGATCCGCTTGGCCAGCTTTTCCTCGAACGCGGTGTTGAACCGGCCCGTCGTCAGCCAGAAATCCAGCGAGGCGTCCACCAGATGGCGCATGTCGCTTTCGCCATGCACCTTGCCCGACACCGGCACCGCGCTTTCCCCCGGCACAAAGGTGCGGGGGCCGTGGTAACGGCGGGCATATTCCCCCGCCAGATCCAGAATGGTCGAACGCAGCTGCGCCTCATCGCTGTCGCGGACCATGTCCAGCAGGCGGCTTGCGGGGGTATCATTGCTCATGCGGGGGCGTTTCCAGACAGGGTGTTCATAAAATCGCGGCGATAGGCCGCCAATTGTTGCAGGGATATGGCACGCGCATCCTCGCCCGCGCCCACGGCCTTGTGCCATTGGGTGATGCGGTCCAGCGCGATGCCCAGCCCCCACGCCGGACGCCAGCCCAGCGCGGCGCGGGCCTTGGCGCAATCCAGCTTGAGCAAGGTTGCCTCGTGCAGGGTGGGGGCGTCGGCGGGTTGGTCCCAGCCCGCGCCATCCCCCCATGCCGCGCACAGGCGATCGGCGATCCAGTGGACGGGCTGCGTGTCATCGTCCGCCGGGCCAAAGTTCCAGCCCTCGGCCAATCCGACATTGCCCGCGGCCAGCCCGCGCGCGATCATCAGATAGCCGCCCAAGGCCTCGAGCACATGCTGCCACGGGCGCACCGAATGGGGGGAACGGATCAGCGGGCGCGCGCCATCCAGCAGCGCGCGCATGATATCAGGCACCAGCCGGTCGGCCGCCCAATCGCCACCGCCAATCACATTGCCCGCCCGCACCGAAGCCAGCAAAGGCCCATCGCCATTGCTGAAAAAGCTGCGCCGATAGGACGCGATCACCAGTTCGGCCGCGCCCTTGCTGGCGGAATAGGGGTCATGCCCGCCCATTGGCTCATTCTCGCGGTAGGGCCAGACCCATTCGCGGTTCTCGTAACACTTGTCAGAGGTGATGCAGACAATCGCCCGCAAATCGCCCGCGCCCAGCTCCCCCGCGCGGCGGCAGGCGTCCAGCACATGCACGCTGCCCTGCACATTGGTCGCAAAGGTTTCGACCGGCGTGGCATAGGACAGGCGGACCAAAGGTTGCGCCGCCAGATGGAACACCACCTCTGGCCGGGCCTGCGCCATGGCGGCGTCGACCACGGCGGGGTCGCGAATGTCGCCCTCGATATGGGTGACCAAATCACCAATGCGCGCCTGATGGAACAGGCTGACATCCTCTGCCGGCAGCGACAGGCCCGTCACCTGCGCCCCCATCTGCGTCAGCCACAGGCACAGCCAGCCGCCCTTGAAGCCGGTGTGGCCGGTGACCAGCACCCGCCGCCCGGCCCACCAGGCCTCATCAATCAACGCGGCGCCCCTCACCACACCTTCCAAGGCGCGGCGCCCTCGGCCCACAGCTTTTCCAGATGCTGTTTGTCGCGCAACGTGTCCATCGGCTGCCAGAAACCGTCATGCCGGTAGGCCACCAGATCACCCATCAGCGCCAGCGTCTCCATCGGCTTTTGCTCCCAGATGGTGTCCGGCCCGTCGATCAGGTCGATCACGCTGGGGTCCAGCACGAAAAAGCCGCCATTGATCAGCCCGCCATCGCCCGCCGGCTTTTCACGAAAGCTGCGCACCTCGTTGCCGTCATTGCCGATGCCGAATTCCAGCGCGCCAAACCGCCCCGGCGGGGCCACGGCGGCAATCGTCGCGCGGCGGCCATGGGCGCGGTGGAAGGCCAGCTGTGCCGTCACATCCACGTCCGACACGCCATCGCCATAGGTAAAGCAGAAAGGCTCGTCCGGGGTCAGGAACCGGCGCACCGCGCGCAACCGCCCGCCGGTCTGGGCATTGGCGCCGGTGTCCACCAGCGTCACGCGCCACGGCTCGCTCTTGGCCTCGTGGACTTCCATGCTGTTGTTGGCCAGATCGATCGTTACGTCCGCCGCATGCAGGAAGTAGTTGGCAAAGAACTCCTTGATCACATAGCCCTTGTACCCCAGGCACACGATAAAGTCGTTCACCCCATGGGCGGCATAGATCTTCATGATGTGCCACAGGATCGGCATCCCGCCGACCTCGACCATGGGCTTTGGCCGTACCGAGGTTTCCTCACCCAGCCGGGTGCCAAGTCCGCCAGCCAGGATCACCGCTTTTGTCACTGCCAACCCCCTGTGGCCGGCACCGTGCCAACCAGACCGAACCGGCGGATCGCTGCGCCCAAGGCATCACGCGGACAATGGCGCAAACCGGCCATGTTGCCCCGCATATGCCCCGCGGGGGAGCCCCGCCCCGCAACCGACCCGACCTGTTCTGCGCGGCCGGCTGATAAGGGAAAGCGGCCAAGCGGTCAATGCTGGCTAGGGCGGCGGCCGGGCGGACGATGGCCCATGTTGACACGCCACAAAGACAGATTGGCAGCCGTCCCGCACCTGCTACAACCACGGGCGATAACACGGCGGCGAAAGGGCACGCGGGTGAAGGCAATTGTTGGCTGGACGATCGGCATTGCGGCGCTGGGCGTGGCGGGCGCGGGGCTGTGGCATTGGCGGCACCAGCCCGCAACGGTCGCCTATGCGCGGGTCGGCGCGGGGCCAGCGGCCGATCTGGTCTATGCCACCGGCTATGTCGAGGCGCAGCAGCCGGTATCGGTCGCCGCCCGCATCACCGCCCCTGTGGCCAGGATATTGGTGGCCGAGGGCGACCGGGTGCAGGCAGGCCAGGTGCTGGCCATTCTGGACAATACCGAGCAGCAGGGCCTGTTGGCGCAGGCCGCAGCCCAAGCCCGGTCGGCCGAAACGGTCGAGCGCCGCACGGTGGCCCTGTACCGCGACGGATGGGTGACGGGCGCCGCGCGCGACAGTGCGGTGGCCAATGCCGACGCTGCCCGCGCCGCCCGCGCCACCGCCTCGGCGCGGCTGGATCAGCTGATGGTGCGCGCCAGCGCGGCGGGCGTGGTGATCAAGCGCGATGTCTATCCCGGCGATCTGGCGACCCCTGCCAAGGTGTTGTTCCAGTTGGGCGACCCCAAACAGATCCGCATCACCGCCACCGTGGACGAGCGTGACATCACCCGCGTGCGCGTGGGGCAAAGCGCGCTGATGACTTCGGACGCCTTTGCCGGGCGGGTGATCCGCGCCCATGTGGCCGAGGTAACGCCTGCGGGCGACCCCACGGCGCGCGCCTTTCGCGTGCGACTGTTGCCGGATGAGGCGGTCAGCCTGCCGATGGGCCTGACGCTGGAGGTGAACATCATTGCCCGCGAAAACGCCCATGCGGTGCTGATCCCGCCCGCTGCGGTGAGCGGGGGCAAGGTGTGGGTGGTCGAGGGCGGCAAGGCCCACCAGCGCGCCGTCACGCTGGGCGCGGCAGGCAAGGAGAATACCGAGGTGACCGCCGGGCTGAAGGTGGGCGAGACGGTGATCCTGAGCCCGCCCGCCGATCTGGCCGAAGGCGCGGCCGTGCGCCCCGCGCCTGCCCCCGCCGCCACCGCAAAGCCCTGACGCCGTGCTGGGCCGCCTGTCGCTGTTGATCCATATCGCCGCGCGGCATCTGTTGATGCGGCGGCGGCAAACGCTGGTCGCCACCAGTGGCGTGGCGGTGGGCGTGGGGTTCTTTCTGGCGGTCTCGGCGCTGATGGTGGGCAGCCAGAACGATTTCGTCCGCCAATTGATCGATGTCGCCCCGCACATCATCGTATCGGACGAATTGCGCAGCCCGCCGCCGCAACCGGGGGTGCGCGCCTATCCGGGCGGGGCGGTGCAAATCCACGGCTATAAACAGCGCAACGAGGTGCGCGGCATCAAGGACTGGCAGCGGCTGATGGCCCGCACCGGCGCGATCGAAGGCGCCATCGCCTCGCCCAGCCTGTCGGGGGCGGTGACATTGCGCATGGGCGGGCGGGACGAACCGCTGGCGGTCGTGGGCGTGGAACCGGGGATCGAGGCCAAGGTCAGCAATATCGCCGACAAGATGCGCGCGGGCCAACTGATCGATCTGGAACGTGTGCAGGGCGGCGTCATTCTGGGCGAGGAACTGGCCCGCCGGCTGGGCCTGAACATGGGCGACATTGTCTCGGCCACATCGGCGGCGGGGGTGACGCGATCCTTGCGCGTGGTTGGCTTGGTGAAAAAGGGCAATTCGATGCTGGGCGGCAGCACCGGCTATATGCTTTTGCGTGAGGCGCAGTCGTTGCTGGGCCGCCCCTTCATCATCAACCGCATCGGCATCAAG
This sequence comes from Novosphingobium ovatum, assembly GCF_009909235.1. Lineage (GTDB taxonomy): Bacteria > Pseudomonadota > Alphaproteobacteria > Sphingomonadales > Sphingomonadaceae > Novosphingobium > Novosphingobium ovatum. The sequence goes on along the minus strand of NZ_JAAAPO010000009.1, from coordinate 60,296 downwards.
CTGACCGATGCCTATGCCGCGCAAACCATCGCCGCGCAGTTGGAGGCGCAATCGGGATATAAGGCGGAAAGCTGGCAGGAGCGGTCCAGCGACTTCCTCTCGCTGCTGCTGACGCGCAATATCGTGATGTATTCGGTGGTCTCGGCGATCCTGCTGGTGGCCTCGTTTGGCATTTACACCGCCGTCTCCACCAGCGTCGCGGACAAGCGCAAGGATATCGCCATCCTGCGCTCGATGGGGTTTTCGCAAGGCGACCTGCAACTGGTCTTCGTGCTGGAAGGGCTGGCGCTGGCGGTGGTGGGGGTGCTGTTGGGCTGGGCGCTGGGGACGGGGCTGATGGGGGTGCTGGGATCGCTGGACCTGTCGGTGGGCGGCGAGATCCAGCATATCCCGCTGGACAAATCGCCGCGCCAATATGCCATCGCGGCCGGGGCTTCACTGGCGGCGGGCGTGGTGGCGGCCTGGCTGCCCGCGCGTAAAGCCGCCAGCGTCGATCCCGTCGACATCCTGCGGGGGGCATTATGAGCGCGCCAGAACCTGTCCTGCCAGAGCCTGTCCGGCCCGAACCTGTCCTGATCGCCCGGCACCTGACGCGCAGCCTGCCCGGCGATCCGCCCGCAACACTGGTGGCGGATGCCGATCTGGCGATCCTGCCGGGACGCTTTACCGCGATTGTCGGGCCATCGGGCTGTGGCAAATCCTCGCTGCTGTACCTGCTGGGCCTGATCGACCGGCCCACATCGGGGCAATTGCTGCTGGACGGGCGCGATCTGGCGCAAATGTCGGGCGATGACCGGGCGCGCATCCGGCTGGAACATTTCGGCTTTGTCTTTCAGTTCCATTTCCTGCTGCCCGAATTCACCGCGCTGGAAAATGTCATGCTGCCGCTGCGCCGGCTGGGGCGGTTGTCACAGGCCCAAGCGCGCGAGAGGGCGATGCAAATGCTGGCCGATGTCGGGCTGGGCGACAAATGGATGAAGCCGCCCGACCGCCTGTCCGGGGGAGAGCGTCAGCGCGTGGCCATCGCCCGCGCGCTGGCCAACAACCCGCGTCTGGTGCTGGGCGACGAGCCAACCGGCAATCTGGACAGCGTCAATTCCGCCCGCGTGGTCGATCTGTTCCGCGATCTGGCGCATAAACAGGGCCGCGCGGTGGTGTGCGTGACGCATGACATGGGGATTGCCGATCTGGCCGACATCCGCGTGACCATGCTGGACGGCCGCGTGGTCGAGGTGCGCGAGCAGCACCCCGCGCCTTCAGCCGGAACTCAGTAACCCGCTTCCACCGCCATGCGGATCGCCTCGGCGCTGGTGCGCACGCCCAGTTCGCGGAACATGGCGGCGCGGTGCATCTTGATCGTGCGCTCCGACAGGCCCAGTTCCCACGCGATCTGCTTGTTCAGCTTGCCGCTGGCCATCTCCATCAGGATCTGCCGCTGGCGCGGGGTCAGCGTGTCGATCCGCGCGCGGGCCGCATCGCGCAAGCCCGGGCCAGCCGTGTCCCGCGCGCCCTCATCCGCCACCTCGACCTGCGAGCCGAGGAAATATTCCAGCGCCCCGCTTTCATCAAACAGCGGCGCCACCATCACCGCATTGCGGAACGGCGTGCCATCCTTGCGGTAATTGATGATCTCGACCATGACGGGGCGGGCCGCGGCGATGGCCTCGCGCAATTGCGCGGCCAGTTCCGGCTCACTGTCCGATCCACGCAGGAACCGGCAATTGCGGCCGATGATCTCGTCCGCGCGATAGCCGGTCAGGCGTTCAAACGCCTCATTGCAGGCCACGATCGGGTTATCCGGCAGACGCGGGTCGCTGACAACGGCAGCGATCGAGCTGTTCTTGATGAGGTCTTGCGCAGGCATGCGCCATGCCTAGCAGCCCCCATGCCCAGCGCCAAGCATCAGTTGGGCCAAATATGTTACAATATCCGCCGCGCGGGGCCGGCTTTGCGGCGACGGATCTTCTCGGCGGTCAGCCATGTGAAGATGCGGTCGTTGGCGGTGTTCTCGTCGATCGCGCGGGCGGCCCATTTGCCGATGGTCTTGGGCGTGTCGGCGATGGTGTTGACCCATGGCTCGCGCATGGCGCGCTCGGCCTCGGTCAGTTTGGCGTGTTCGCGCCGGAAGCCTTCGGTGATCACCAACCCCGGCGATATCCCACCCACGATCACCCCGCTGCCCGCCGCCTCGGCCTCTGCCGCCAAAGCATGCGTCAGATAGGTCACCGCCGCCTTGGTCGTGGCATAGGCGGTCATGCGCGGGACCACTTTGCCATCGGCCCCCGCGCCCAGCATGTTATAGATCGCGCCGCCGCCCTGCGCCCGCATCCCCGCCATCGCGGCCCGCGCGCCCAGCATCGTGCCGATCAGATTGACATCCACCATCCGGCGCAATTCATCCTCTGACTGATGCGCCAGATCGGTGCCCGTCAGCGCCCATCCGGCATTGTTCACCCACACATCCACCCGGCCAAAGAATTCCACCGCGCCTTCCCACAGGCGGATGTGGTCATCCGATTGGGTGACATCGCAACCGATGCCCATCACCCCATGACGCACACCGCCCAGATCGGCGGCCACCCGCACCGCCTCGGTCGCTTCGGAGGATGACACCACCACCGCATGCCCCCGCGCGTGCCACGCCTGCGCCAGCGCCCGGCCGATGCCGCGCGTTGCCCCGGTGATCACCGCCACTTTCATCTGCATTCGGTTGCTCCGTCGGTTCCCAAGGGGGCGTAATCATCAGGCATCGGCGCGCGCCCGGCCAAAGCGGCGGCAAACAGCGCCAGACTGGCCCGCCGGACCAGCGCCAGCCGGGCGGGATCGGCGTCCTCCACCCCGCTGCGGCGCGGATCGACGATCCCGCCCAGATAGTGCCGCGCCCCCGCCATGGTGATCAGGCACAGGCCGCGCGTCGCGCTGTGGCGATAGACATCGGCGTGCCACCCCAGCCCGCGCAGCGACAGCGCGCGGCTGTCATCGGCGTCCCCCACCATCACCAGCATCGGTCCGCGAATGCCCTTGCGCTCCACCTGCAAATAGGTGCCGCGCGCGCGAAAGCCCTGGGCCAGATCATCGGGCCCGCCATCGCCGGGGGGCGACAACAGCACCGCCCCGCGCAAGGCTGGCAAGGGCAGGCGCACAAACCGCCCCGCCCCCGCGTCCCATACGCCCGCGCCCATCAGCGCCGCCACCGTATGCCCGCCAAAGCTGTGCCCCGCGGCCAGCACCCGGCGCGCGTCGATATGGCCGCGCCACGCCGGTTCGGCGCGGGTGATGGCGGGGATGGCGTGGGCGGCGCGGATCATGTCCTGCACCCGCGTGCGCCACAAATCCGCGCCGGGCGCGACCGGCGGAGGAAAGCCATCGATGCTGGCGTCCTGATGGTCGGGCTGAATGACGATATAGCCCGCCCTCGCCCACGCCTCGATGATCGGGGCATAGCCGCCACGCGACAGGCCGGACCCATGGCTGAACAGGATCACCGCCGCCCGCCCCGTGATCCGCGCCGGGCCGGTGACGCGCAGGGCCAGCGCCCTTTGCCCATGGGCGGAAGGCAGCACCACCGGATCAATCACCCGGATCGGGGCGGGCTGGGCATGGGCCGCAACGCCCGCCACCAGCGCCCATCCGGCCAATATCGCCCTAATCATCGCCACCCTTCCACCGTGTCAACCGCCGCAGATCGCCCAGCGGCGCCAGCGCCAGCCCGATCCCCCGCCGCCCCTGATCCGCGCCAAGGCTTTGGAAGCCATAGTAATAGAAATGCAGCCGCCCATCGGCCACCACCAACCGCGTCGCCGCCACGCCCAGACTGTCCCATGCGCCATCGGGGCCGGGGTGGAACACCGGCTCGCCATACAGGCGGTGCCAGATCAGGCCGTCATCGGAATCAGCGGCCGCGATGGATCGCCCTCCGGCCGCGTCAATCGCGGTATAGATCATCAAAAACCGCCGCCCATGCGGAATCGGATTGGACAGCACCTGTCGCGTCACCATCCCACCCGCGTCATGATCACCCCCCGCATCGGCAAAAGCCAGTTGCCCCAAAGGTTCCCACGCGCAGGCATCGGGCGATGTCCAGACCATGGTGGCAAAACGGCGCAGATCGGGGCTGGCCTCGGTCACTTGGCAGATCCAGCGGGTGCCATCGTGAAACGCATTGGGCCATGCCGCATATAGCCCGCCCGTGGCGATGGGCAGGATGCTGCCCCCCGCCTCTGCCCCGGCGCAGCGGTGCCAGTGCACCCCATCGCGGCTGCGGGCCAGACCGGGCAACATGCGCAATCCCGCCACCGCGCCCAGCCGCCCGGCCTCCACCACCGTGGTGTCGCCGCCGAAATACCACATCAACCAGCCATGCGGCAGGCGGGTGATGTCCGAAATGCCCAGATGCAGGCTGTCGAACCGGGCCGGATCAGGGGACGGCGCCAGCACCGCGCCCGCCTGTGCCGGGCCAGCCTCGCGCCGCCAGCGCCGCCCATCGGCCGATGTCGCCATGGCGATCCGCCCCGTGCCCAACGTTGGCGGCAAAGCGCCGCTGTCGGCCTGCGCCCGGTCGCGGGCGTAATACCACATCCGCCACTGACCGCTGTCGGGGTCGTGGTCCACCATCGCCCCGCCCAGCCGGTAATCGTCGCAGGCCCCATCCGGCCCCGGCCCCAGCACCAGCCCCGCCCCGCCATCCGGCCCGGCGCCCTTGCGGCGGTTCAGCATCTGCCATCGGCCCATCAGCGCCCCCTTTTGGCCCGTTGCCATGGCCAAATCAGGGCCGCCCCGCGCGTTTGAGGGAAACGCGCCAGACGGCCCCGTCCGGTCCCCGCCCAATCCGGGGACAATCGCCACCGATCAGTAGTTGAACGTCACCGTGGCGCCGAAGGTCCGGCGGTCACCCATGCTGACGTTGTACTGATAGATCGAGGGCACCACGAAGGAGCTTTCGGCATATTGGTGGTCAAGCAGGTTCTTGCCCCAGATGAACGCCTTCCACGTGCCGCCCTCGACGCCGATGCGGCCATTGGTCAGCGCATAGGGCGCGATCGAGGCGGTGTTGGTGGTGTCGGTGTAGAGCTTGCCCCGGAAGACTTCGTCCACACCGGCAAACAGCGTCAACCCATTGCCCAGAGGCTGACGATAATCAGCCCCCAGCGTGCCCTGCAACCATGGCACATTGCCCAGGAAATTGCCGGCCACATTGCCGCTGCTGGCGCAAACCACATCATCGCAATAGCTGCTGGTGGTGGGGTTGATCGCGCCGTTGCTGGCGCGCGCGTCCTGCCACGCGAACGAGCCATTGACCGTCAGTTTCGGCGTCACCTTGTACGTGGCCGACAGTTCCACACCCATGGACCGCGCCGCGCCGCCCGAGACATAGATCCCCGGCACCGCCGCCGTCACCGTAGTCACGACATAATTGGCGGGCGTGGCGCTGATCTGGCGCTTTTGCCAATCGATGTAGAACAGGCTGAGCGCATAGATCAGGCGGTTGTTGAGCAGCGAGCCCTTGGTGCCGATTTCATAGGTCCAGTTGACCTCTTCACCAAACGAGCGTTCCGATTCCAGCAGGCTGACGGTGCCGGTGACATAGCCGTTGAAGCCGCCGTTCTTCACGCCCTTGGCCGCGCTGGCATAGAACATCAGGCCCGGGCTTTGCTTGAACTCCAGCGAAAAGCGCGGGGTGATGTTGTTATAGGCCGCGCGCAACGGCGGACGGGTCAGCGCAAGACGGTCCACGGTGCGCAGAACGGTGTGCGAATAACGCGCCTCGGCCGACAGCGTCAGGCGGTTGTCCAGCAGGCCATAGGAGGCGCGGCCGAACACGCTGTCGGTCCAATATTCGGTCAGGCGGTTGTTGAACAGGTTCATGCCCCCCGCCGACAGCGGGTTCAGATCGTCCGACAGCCACGCAACGCCTGCGGCCTGACCCGTGCGGTTGCCGAACAGGAAGCTGTCCCATGCCTTTGAATGGAAATAGCCAAAGTCGAATTTCAGCGGCCCGCGATTGTCATAGGAAATGCGCGCGTCGTGGCTCTGGTATTTCAACAGGCCCGCCTCGCGCTGGCGCGAGACGCCGACCGTGGCGGTGGACAGGCGGTAGGAATTGGCGTCCAGATAATAGGAGTTCGAGGCAAAGATCGACTGTTCGATGCCCACGCCCCGCGCGTCGCCAAAGTCATAGTTGAACGACCATGCGGGCGCAAAGTCGTACTTGATCGAGCCGTGCCACAATTCGGTGCTGCCATACATGCCCGGCTGGGGCGCGGCGAACAGGCCATCGGGGTAATTGGCGCTGTTGACGCCGGTATGCTTGCCCGCCGGGCTGTTGGGCAGATTGCCGCACCACAGGTATTTCGACCCGTTCGCGCCAGTGCGGCCACAGTTCAGGCCGTCTTCCTTCAGATTGCCGTCGATGGTGTAAAAGGCGCGGATCTTTTCCGTGCGGGTCAACTTGTAATAGCTGCCCAGGATGGTCAGCCCCGGCGCCGGGGTCAGCTTGACCGAGGCCGAGAAGTTCTCGCGCTTGTACCCGCCAAAATGCGCCAGATCGCTGGTGCCCGCGCCGGCGAAATTGTTCTTCCACACCCCGTCAAAGCTGGCGTTGGCGTAATAGACGCGCGCCATCAGCAGGTCCTTGATGATCGGCCCGCCAATGCCCAGACGCACATCCTTGTACCCGCCATTGCCGATGCTGGCCTGACCGTCGATCTTCAGCCGGTTGGTGGGCTGACGCAGCACGTAATTGATCGCGCCCGAAAAGGTGTTCTGGCCATAGAGCGCGCTTTGCGGGCCCTTTACCACCTCGATCCGTTCGATATCGCCCAATTGGGAATCGACCATATAGCCGCGTTGCAGGTACACCCCGTCCAGAAACACGCCAGTATTGCCAATCGCGCTTTGCACATTGGCCTGTGACAATCCGCGGATCACCGCATTGCCGTTGAATTTCGACAGGAAGTCGGTGAAGCGCAGACCGGGCGTATAGTTTGCCACATCCTGCAGATCGGCGCTGCCGCGCACCTGCATGTCGGCCGCCGTCACCGCCGCGATGGACAGCGGCACATCCTGCAACTTTTCACTGGATTTGCGGGCGGTAACGACGATGTCGCCGGGGGTGCCATCACTGGCGGCCGGTTCGGCCGCAGCGGCCAACGCCGGGGTGCCCATTGCCGCCGCCATCAAGGCGGCCATGCACACGCCCGCCAAACGGCGCGACGCGTATCTATCGTGCGAACGAATCATCGAAATGCTCCCCATGAGTGATCATCCCCCACGTGTGTGAGTGGCCATTACGGCTCTAGCGATGGGGGAAGCTACTCAGGGGATATTGATGCAGGAAACAAAAAATACGCCACCTGATCGACAGGCGAACAAAAAATGTCGTATTTTTGACGCCAATCAATGAAAATCATCCGATTAAGCGGATATTTCCATTTACCGCATGCACATATGCACTGTCGTTATGCGTCGCAATTATGCACACATACGCCGATCGATCAAGAGCCTTTATCCATCCATGCAGAACAAGGCCGATCAATATTTAAAAATAACAAAATAAAACGCGGCGCCAAATCGACACCAAAAGCAGCCTCGCGACTATGCCAGCAAAAGACTGGGCCACCATACGCTTTTTTGACATGGATCAAATTTGGGCCTGACCGACAGGTGAACAGGCTCCACATCCGCTCTGGCCGCGCCCGTGCGGGGCATAGGATGCGCGCCATGCGATTCCCCCTCCTCCCCCGTTCGCCCCAGCACCGCACAGGCGCCGCCCTGTGTCTGGCCATGCTGGCCGCCGCCCCGCCCGCCATCGCCGCCCCCGCCCCGCAGACCAAGGCGCAGGTCCAGGCCGAGATCTGGGCCAAGGAACAGGCGATCTATGCCGCGCGTGGCGCGGGCAATCTGGATGCCTATATCGCCAATGTCGCCACCGACTATGCCGCATGGCCGCCCTATGCCACCGCGCCCACAGGGGTTGCCGAACTGCGCGCCGCCAATGCCACGATGAAGGGGCAGGAACTGCTGGAAATGACCTTTACCGCGCTGGCGCTCAATGGCGATACGGCGGTGATCTATTACCAGACGCACCGCACGCGCATGCCCGACGGCACAGCGGTGGATCAGCGCTATGACGTGATCCACGTCTGGGTGCGCGAGGGCGGCGCGTGGAAAGTGTTGGGCGGCATGGCCCGCCCGCGCAAGGGATGACCGACAGGCGAATGTTTGCCGATTCCCCGCCAGACAGGCATTTGCCGCCATTTCCCCCCGATTGCGGCCAGTTTGCCCGCCGCCGCGCCCCATTTCATGCAGGGCGCGCATGGATGCCCAAGATCATCTGTCTGGCAAACGCGGCCCCCCGCATTAGCCTGACCGCAGAAATCAACCTGGGGAGAATACCATGACCTTCCTCACCAATCTGGGCGAGAAGGCGGCCGCGCGCGTTGCGCCCGCCTTTGGCCTGTCGCAGCATGGCCGCGCCGCGATGGAATTCCTCGGCTCGATGCAAAAGTTTTCGTCGGGCTATCTGCGCCCCCGCGCCAAGGCCGACTTCATGGCCGTGCCCAAGGCCGCCGAACTGAATGCCGAACATGTCGCGGGTGCCGACAACAGCTCGCCCGATGTGGCCGCCCTGCGCGAGCGGGTCAAACAGGGCCGCGCGATTGCCGACACCCTCCCGCTGTTCCGGCTGGAACGGTTCTGCCAACGCTGGGTGGCCGAGGAGAATTTCAACACCGGCATCCCCGCGATCGAGGAACGCCGCGAGCAGTTCTACCCGCTGTTTTACGGCCCGATCAAGGGGCAGGCCGGCGGCACGCTGGAACTGCGCCCCGACATCGAGGCGCCCAAATATTGGGATGTCGAATGGCATCTGGAGCCGGGCGGCTGGGATGGTTATGACCTGTATGGCGCGCTGTTCGCCTTTGCCGTGGGCCCGATGGTCTTTTCCAAGGGCGGCTATGCGGCCGTGGGCGTGGGCGATGACATCACCCAGCAGCGCGTTGCCACCATCCGCCAGTTCCGCAAGGACCATTACGCGCGCATTTACGAGCCCGGCTGTGGCGGCACCACCACCGCGCGCGCCGTCCACACCGTCTTCCCCGATGCCGAGATCCACGGCTCGGACCTGTCGCCCGGATTGCTGCGCAACGGGCACCGCATGGCCGAAACCATGGGCTTTGCCGCCCATCTGAAACAGCGCGACATCGTTGACACGCAGGAGCCCGACGAGAGCTTTGACGCGGTCATCACCTATGCGCTGCACCATGAATTGCCGCCAAAGGCCAATGCGCAACTGTTTGCCGAACTGTTCCGCATCATGAAGCCGGGCGCCGAAATCGTCATCTCCGATCCCCCGCCGCTGCGCGCGGTGGACCTGTTCCATGCCGTGGTGCTGGACTGGGACACGCTGAACCGGGGCGAACCGTTCTTTTCCGCCGTGCTGGAGGCGGGGATTGATGACCAACTGCGCGAGGCGGGGTTCGAAGGTGTCGAATCCTATGCCATCGGCCGCGACTGGTATCCATGGGTGACGCGCGCCGTCAAACCCGCCGCCACCCCTGCGCAGGAGATCGCCGCATGAGCTGGACCCCGCCGCCGACCGACGCGACACTGAACGCGATCAATGTCGATGATCTGGGCCGCATGCTGATGGCCTTGACGCAGGAAGTATGGGTGATGCGCGACCGCATGGCCGTGACCGAACTGTTGCTGGCCGACAAGGTGGGCATCGGCGCGGACGAGATCGAGGCCTATGTCGCAGACCCCGCAACCAAGGCGCAGATCGAGGCCTTGCGCGACCGTTTCGCGGCCAAGGTGCTGGGCGCGCCGGTGGCCGGGCGCGAGCGCAGCGTCGACGCCATTCTGGAACGTGCCGGCATGGCCCGGCCTCAGCCAGAAGGCGCGGCATAACCCATGGAGATCCAGCAACTCCGCCATTTTCTGGCCGTGGTGCGCCACGGCAGCATCGGTCAGGCGGCAGAGGCCTTAAACCTCTCGCAACCGGGGCTGTCGCGCTCGATCCGGGCGCTGGAGGAGGTGCTGGGTCTGGCCCTGTTCGAGCGCAAGGCGCGCGGCGTGTCATTGACCGAACACGGGCGCAAGCTGATGACGCGCGCCGAGGTGATCGTCAACGAACACGACCGCGCCATGGCCGAGGCCCGATCGGCAGGCAGTTTGCGCAGCGGCGACGTGCGGTTGGGCATCCACACCGTGCTGCGTGAAATCGGCGCGGGCGACGCGCTGTCCGATTTCATCGCGGCCAACCCGGCCATCGGCCTGTGCATCGATGTGGGGCCGGGGTCGGAACTGGTCGAGAAGGTCGCCAGCGCCGAACTGGACATCGCCTTTACCCTGTTTCCGATCGAAAGGTCGGGCAATATCGCCCATTTCGAGCACCTGTTCCATCTGGCCTGCCGCATCTATCAACGCGTGGGCGCGGCCCGCCCCATCACCGGGATCACCCGTCTGGGCGATCTGATGGACCGGGCATGGGCGCTGTCGGGCGCGGTCAATTTCCGCCGCGCGTTTGAGGAAAACCTGATCGCGCAGGGCCTGCCCTTCCCGCAACAGTTCCTGCAATCCTCGTCATTGGGGCTGGTGCTGGATCTGGTGCAACAGCGCGACCTGCTGACCATCCTGCCCGAACGGGTGGCCAATGCCCCGCGTCTGGCGGGCCGATTGGAAAGCTGTGACGCCCCGGCCCCCGCCGGTGGCCCGGCAGGCGGTCTGGTCTATCGCAAGGAAGTGTTGCGCCTGCCGGCCGTGCGCGCCGTGGCCGATGCCTTCCGCAACCTGTCAACCGACTGGTAACACACCCCTTTTCGCATAACTGGAACCCTGCATGTCTGCCATTCTGCCCCCGCCCTCCGATGCGTTTGAATTGTCATTTCCTGTGGTGGTCGTCGGGGGCGGCGGCACCGGATTGGCCGCGGCGCTGGCGGTGCGCGATGGGGATGTGGATGTGCTGGTGCTGGAACGCGACGCCAGCCTGCTGGGCAGCACGGCGATGTCCACCGGCCTGATCCCCGCCGCCGGAACGCCCGAACAGGCCGCGCAAGGCATCACCGACAGCCCCGACATCTTTACCGCCGACATGATGGCCAAAACCAAGGGCAAGACCGATCCCGTCATGGCCGCCTGCATGGCCCGCGAAAGCGCCGAGACGGTGGCGTGGTTGCGTGACACCCATGGCGTGCCGCTGACGCTGGTGGATGGGTTCCTCTACCCCGGCCACAGCGCGCGGCGGATGTATGGCACGCCCAACCGCACCGGCGGCGAATTGATGGCCGCACTGGAGGCTGCCGCCAGTGACAAGGGCGCGACCATCCTGCCCGAGGCTTGTGTCGAGGCGATCTATGCCGATGGCCGCCATGTGGTCGGCGTGCGCATCACCCGCCCCGATGGCGCGGCCGAGGATATTGGCTGTGACGCCTTGATTCTGGCCTGTTCCGGCTTTGGCGGGAATGCCGATATGGTCGAACGCTTCATCCCCGACATGGCGGGCGCGGTGTTCCACGGCCATCCGGGGAACAAGGGCGACGCGATGCGCTGGGGCGAGGAAATGGGTGCCGCGCTGGCCGACATGACCGGCTATCAGGGGCATGGCGGGCTGGCGCTGGGCCATGGCGTGCCGATCCTGTGGCCGCTGATCATGGAGGGCGGCTTTCAGGTCAACGCCGATGGTGTGCGTTTCTCGAACGAGGCTTCGGGCTATTCCGAGCAGGCCGCCAAGGTCAACGCCCAGCCCGGCCATTTCGCGTGGTCGATATTCGATGGGCGGCTACATGACCTGATGTTGCAGTTTGACGATTACCATGACGCCCTGCGCGCCGGCGCGGTGGTTGAGGCCGAAAGCATCGCCGAACTGGCGGACAAGACACGCCTGCCGCTGGACACCCTGACCGCCACCTTGGCGCAAGTCGCCGCGTTGGTGGAGAGCGGGCAGGCTGATGGCTTTGGCCGGACGTTCGCTCCGCGCCCCGTTTTGACCGCCCCTTATCGCGCGGCCAAGGTGACCGGCGCGCTGTTCCATACCCAGGGCGGGCTGGTGATCGACCAGACCGCGCGGGTGGTGGGGGCCGATGGCGCGCCCTTCCCCAACCTGTTTGCCGGCGGCGGCGCGGCGCGCGGTGTATCGGGGCCGGGGGCGGATGGCTATCTGGCGGGCAACGGCTTGCTGGCGGCCACAACGCTGGGCAAAATCGCCGGGCGCCACGCGGCGGCGCTGGTCACCCCCTGACACGCAATCGTCACCTTTGCCTGCAAGGGGCAAAGGATGGCGGGCGTGCATATCCTGATCCGCGTCGATGCACCGGCGCTGGGCGCGCAGATCGCGGCGATGCTGACGGCGGCGGGCCATCGCCCGACACTGGCCGATGGGATTGCCGATGCGCTGACACAGTGCGCGCGCGACACGCCCGATGCGGTGGCACTGGAAACCTGCGCGCCGGATGCTGCCGCAACGCTGGCACCATTTTGCGCCCTGCCGCTGCGGCCGCGCCTGTTGCTGCTGGCCGATCAACCCAGCGCGGCACAGCGGGCCGCCGGGTTGTGGGCAGGGGCGGATGACTATCTGGCGCTGCCCTGCGCCATGGACGAATTGGCCGCGCGGCTGCACGCGATCTGCCGCCGTGACCGCCCCGCCGATCCGCCACAGGGCGCGCTGGCCGTGGGCCGCCTGCAACTGGACGCGGCCAGCCACACCGCCAGCTATCACAGCGCCTCGGCCCGACTGAACCGCAAGGAGTTCTCGCTGCTGGCTTATTTGATGCGCAACGCGGGGCAGTTGGTGACGCGGGGCATGATCCTGACGGCGGTGTGGTCATACAGTTTCGACCCCGAAACCAATATCGTCGAAAGCAACCTGTCGCGGCTGCGCGGGCGGTTGCAGACGCTGGGCTGTGACCCGATCGAGACGCAGCGCGGCAAGGGCTATGTCCTGCGCACAGAGCGTTGCGGCTGAACAAACGGGCCCTGCGCGACGCAACATTCCAAACCTGCAATGTTGCAATGCAAAACAGCGGCGCGGCGCGCCATGTCACAGTTCAGTCATGCCCTTTGCCTAGCGCGGCGCGGTCAGTTCTGACTGTTTGACGGGGGCTTGCCATGTTTGTCGTCCAGCCCATTGCCGCGCCAGACACTCCGTCGCGCATGCGGCATGCGCTGCAACGCAGCATGCCCCGCCCACGCCGCCGCCCTTTCTCCCAACATCAGGAAACCCACATGCGCCTGCTGTCGATCCGCCCCGCCATTGCCCGCCAATTGCCGCTATGTCTGGCCGCCGCGCTGATCGCGCTGGCCCCGCTTCAACCCGCGCTGGCCCAAACCGCGCCCGCCCCCGCCCCGACCTATGCCGGTGGCGAAGGCAAATATCTGCATTACCTGAACCCGACGCAGTTCGATCCCTCGCTGTTGCTGCCCGCGCCCTATGAAAAGGACTCGGCCGCCGCCAATTTCGAGCTGGAAACGCTGCACCGCCTGATCGCCTCGGCCAGCAAGGACCGCATGGCGCAGGCCCTGACGGATGCCGAGGTCGAGGATCCCAGCCTGTTCAACGCCACCGTCAGCATGGACCTGAAAAACCTGCCCGCCACATGGGCGCTGCTGACCCTGGTGCAGGACGAGGCCTATCTGGCGACCGGCTATTCCAAGGCCTTTTTCAAGCGGATGCGCCCCTATAGCGCCGACCCCACCATCCCCCTGTGCGAGGCCAAGGCCGACCCGGCCAAGCCGGTGTTCAAGTCCTATCCCTCGGGCCATGCGACGGTGGGCTATGCGGTGGGTTACGCGCTGGCCCGGCTGATCCCGGCCAAGGCGGACAAGATCCTGGCCCGCGCCCGCGATTACGCGATGAGCCGCCAATATTGCGGCGCCCATTATCCCAGCGACACCGAGGCCGCCCACACGCTGGCCACGCTGGCCGCCGCCCAATTGATGGCCGACCCGCGTCTGGCCAGCCAGATCGCCGCCGCCCGCGCCGAATTGGCCAAACAGTAATTCGTCACGTTTCAGGGGGGAATTCACATGCATATCAACGCTTTTCGCCGCTGGCTTTGGGCCGGCGCGGCACTGTGTGCCGCCACTGCGCCCTTTGCCCATGCCGCCACGGCGCCGGCCACCGCGCCGGCCGCCGCCGATGACCAATCGACCAGCGCAGGCCAGACCGGCCAAGCCAACGACAGCCAGTCGCTGACCACCGCCGACATCGTGGTGATCGGTTCGGCCGCCGCGCAGAGCGCGCCGCTGGTCGCCTCGCTGACCACCACCCAGCCGCAGGCCGTCATCAGCCGCAGCTTTATCGACAATGCCAACGCGGGCGCCGATTTCAACGAGTTGATCGCGCTGACACCGGGCGTGTCGATCTCGGGGACGGGCAATGGTCAGGGCTTTTCCGAAACCAAGGCGGTGATCCGCGGGTTCCAGGATGGCGAATATAACGTCACCTATGACTCGATCCCCTTTGCCGACACCAACAACCCCACCCACCATTCGACCGCCTTTTTCCCGTCGAACACCATCGAAACCGTGGTGGTGGACCGTGGCCCCGGCAATGCCAGCCAGCTGGGTCAGGCGACCTATGGCGGCAATCTGAACATGTATTCGCGCGCCGTGGCCGAACAGTTCGGCGGCCAGTTGCAGATGCTGTATGGCAGCTGGAACAGCCTGATGGGCCGTTTCGAAATCCAGAGCGGCCGCATAGAGCACCTGGGCGGCGCGCGCATGGTGTTCGCGGGCCAGTATCTGAAATCGCAAGGCGCGCTCAGCTTCTCGCCGGTGCAGTCCAAGAACCTGTTTTTCAAGATGGTTCTGCCGATCGGCGCCAACCACACGCTGACCGCCATGTCGACGTGGAACCGCAACTATTACTATCAGTCGGACTCGCTGAAGGGTTCGACCTGCGGCAGCGCGCTCAAGGGCGTGAGCGGGTTTTCCAATGCCGCGCTGGACGCCAATGGCAATCTGCTGACCCAACTGACCGCCAACAATTGCGCGGCCGGAACCAACGGCGCGGTCTATGGCCGCGATTACGGTTTGGGCGGCGATGCGACCAAGCAGGACTATTGGGCCTATAACCGCACCGACAAGACCACCGATTTCTCGTATCTGCGCCTGCAAAGCGTGCTGGGCAGCGGGCTGTCGTTGGATAACCGCCTGTATATGTACGGGTACAGCAACAACACCATGTCGGGCAATTCCGGCACGGTAGTGACTGGATTCAACACCGCCACCCTGCCCTATACCAAGCTGACCAACAGCAATATTCTGGGCTATAACAAGCTGAACAAGTACCGCGTGCTGGGCTATATCGGCCAGCTGACCTATGATTTCTGGCTGGGCAAGATCCGCGCGGGCGGCTGGTACGAGCATTCGAACACATGGCGCCACACATGGGATCTGGACCGCACCACCGGCCTGCCCAGCTATAACGAAAACGCCTATCTGGGGACGGCCGCCACCGCCGCCTATCCCGGCATCAGTCTGGCCAACATCAAGTATGAGCAGAATTCAGGCTGGAACCAGTTCCAACTGTTTGGCGAATTCGAGTTTCGGCCGTTCGACAGCCTGAGCATTACACCGGGCGTGAAATATGTTCATTTCACCCGTTCGGTCAATGCCTTGGTCAATCAGACCACCCGTGCGCCCGCCGACATGCAGGCCACCTGGACCAAGACACTGCCGTTCCTGACCGTCAATTGGCAGGCCAGCCGGAACTGGTCCTTCTATGGCCAGTATGCGCAGGGCATGTATGTGCCTGATCTGTCCAGCTTCTACTCGACCTCGGCCACGCTGGCCCAGTCGCTGGCTGATCTGCAACCGATGACCACCACCAATTACCAGATCGGCACGGTGTGGCACGGCCGCCGCGTGTCGCTGGATCTGGACGGATATATCATCAATGTTAACAACAAGTTGGGCACTTGCACCACGGTCGGTTGCGACACCTCGCTGACGATCAACATCGGTCAGGTGCGGTACAAGGGCGTCGAGGGTCAGGTGGCGGTGATGCCGCTCGATGGGCTGTCGCTGTTCGTCAACGGTTCGTACAATTACGCCCAGTCGGTCACCACCGGCGCACAGATCGCCAAGGCGCCCTTTACCACCGCCGCCATCGGCTTTGTCTATGCCCGCCACGGCCTGCGCGTATCGTACAACCAGAAATATACCGGCGTGCAATTTGCCAATGAATACAACGGCAATCCCAATTATCGCCTGTATCGCCTGTCGCCCTATAGCGTGGGTGAATTTGCCATCAGTCAGGAATTCGGCAAGAATTTCCGGTTGGGTCTGACGGTGTCGAACGTGTTCGACAACCGCGCGATCACCAGCATTTCCACCAGCTCGTCGGGGGCGCCGACGGTGACGGTGGGCGGTGTGACCTATCAGAACGGCTATGGTCAGGGCGATCAGTTCAGCTTCTTGCCGCCGCGCCAGTTCATGGTGGACGCACGCTTCACCTTCTGATGCCGCGATCCGGGCGCGGATGGCCCAACCCCCCAGCCGCGCCCGATTTTGTTGTCAGTGACTACAATAAACAGGCCGTAGCGAGGCATTATCCCCGCTACGGCCTGTGTGTTTGCGCCATGCGGGCGGATCAGTCGCGCGCCACGCCCGGCCTTTTAATCGCGGGCCACGCCCGACAGGGCGTCCAGCACGCCTGCCACCAGTTTAGCCCCGCGCGCGTTCAGGCGCGATTGCAGATCGGGGTCGGGCTGGTGGGCGTCGATCTGGGCGCTGATGTCGATGCCGCGCTGGGCCAGCACCTCCTCCATCACCATCATCCGGTCGGTCAGCACCCACACCTCCTTGGTCAGCGCCAACAGCGCCGCGCCCAATGCGCCGGTGTCCACCTCGTTCAGGGTGGGGCGGGCCGGGTGGTTATAGGCGGTGGGGTTTGATGGGTCCAAAATCGTCATGCCGGTTTCCTTCCCTGCACCACATGGGGGTAAATGCCGCTGGCGGTGACATCGACAAAGCCCGCCTCACGCGCGACCTGCGCCAGATCCAGCGAGGCGGATTCGCGCCAGAACGGTTCCCCGCCCCACAACGCGCCCGCGTCGGCCTTCCACTGGCCCAACTTGTCCATGTCGGCATAGCGGGTGACATCGCTCATGATCATGTCGCCGCCCGGTTTCAGCACCCGGAACGCCTCGGCAAAGGTGGCGCGGATGATGTCGGCGGGGATTTCGTGCAGCAGGATGTATGACCCCACCAGATCAAAGCTGGCGTCATCAAACCCGGTCGCCTCGGCCCCGCGCTGGTAGAGTTGCCACGCCCAGCCATGGGTGTTGGCCACGCGCTGTGCATGTTCCAGCGCGCGCAGCGACCAATCGACGCCGACGATCTGGGCATCGGGGTACACCTCTTGCAACGCATGGGTAAAGTGGCCGGTGCTGGCCCCCATGTCCAGAATGCGGGCGTAATGGTCGCGCGGCGCGCGGGCGGCGATTTCGCGGCGCTGTTTGAAAATGCCGCCGGGGTACAAGGCCTCGACCAACCGCTTGTGGATGATCTCGCCATGGATATAGCCCTGCATCGGGTGTTCGTCCCACCCCCCGGCGGTGCGGTGGAAATGGACGCCTTGCCAATAGGATGGCATCGGCCCTGTGGCCGGTTCCAGCGTGCAGGGGCCATCGGCCTGCGCCTGTGCCAGCACCGGGTCGACGGCCTCGCGGATTTCCTCATAGGCCTCACGCGCCAAAAGCCCATGCATTTGCGCGTGCCATTCGCCCACCAGTTGGCTGACGCGGTTGGCCCGCGATCCGCCCAGCGCCTGCGCCATATGGGCGTGGCGGCGGTCCATGTCATCGGGCAGCGCGGCCGGATCGGGCACGGCGGCGGCCAGATCGGCGGCGGCGGCAGCCTTTAGCCCGGAGGCGCCCCGAGCCAGATGGACCACAAAATCCACCCCGGCCCGTCCGCGCTGATGCAGCACGGCGTCCAGCTTGCTGGTCATTTCAGATCCTCCTGTTTCAGTTTGTATCCGGCCAGCAGGGCGATCGACACAATGCCCAGCACAGCCGGAATGTAACACACGCCAAGCAACAGCGCCTGACGGATGGCGGGGGTTTGCATCACCTCTGGCGGCAGGTTTTTATCGAACCCGGCCGCCGACAGCGCCACGCCCACGATCAGCGGGCCAAAGGCAAAGGTGAATTTCTCGGTGAAGGAATAGAAGGCGGTGAACACGCCTTCGCGCCGGATGCCGGTGGTTTGCGCGTCCAGGCTGATGATATCGGTCAGCATCGACATCGCCATGATCACATTGCCACAGGCGCCAAAGGCGATCACCGACAGGCGCAGGACATAGGCCCATGCCGGTTCGTCCGGCGATGCCAGCGCCCAACTGGCCACCGTCAGCACATACAGCACCGCGCCAAAGATATAGGTCTGCGCTTTGCCGATCCGGCGCGACAACCACACCAGCACCGGGGCCGCCACCAATTGCACCAGCGTGGCGACCAAGGCGGCCGGCGCCATCAGCGTCAGTTTGGCCTGCAACACATTCAGCAGGAAATACATCGAGGCCGCCTGTGTCGCCGCCACGCCCAGCAATTGGGTGAATTTCACCCCCAACAGGCGCAGGAAATGGCGGTTGGCGAACACATGGCCGATTTCGGCCATGACTCGCGGGCGCTGTACCTGCGCGGTGGAAAAGCGGGCGCTGGACGTGCCCCCCCATGCCACCAGCGTCGAGGCCAGAATGATCGCCCCCCCGATACAGCCCAGCAGCGCATAGGAGCCCCACGCCAGCCGCCCGAAATGTTCCAGCAGCAAGGGAAACACCGAGCCAACGATCAAGCCCGCCACCGCGACAAACATCATCCGCACCGAATGGATCGCGGTGCGTTCGTGATACTGGTCGGTCATTTCGGCGGGCATCGCCATGAACGGCACGTTGAACAGCGAATAACCCGCCGTGTAAATCAACAGCGCGACAAAGACATAACCCGCCCGCAACGCTTGGCCGTCAAACAGCGGGGTGGTGAAAATCATCACATAGCTGCCCGCGCAAATCATCGCGCCCGCCAACAGGAAAGGACGGCGGCGGCTGCCACTGGTCTGCAACCGGTCGCTCCATGTGCCCACCATCGGATCGGTCACCACGCCCAGCAGTTTGGAAACAAAGATCAAACTGCCCGCCAGCGCCGGTTCGATATGCAGGATCGAGACCATGTAGAACAGGATCAACCCGCCCACCGAATTCATCAACAGCGCCACGCCCAGCGCGCCCGATCCCCATGCCAGCCGCAATCCCGGGGTGGTGCAGGCGGGCGGCGGGCCGGTTACGGCGTTGGCCAATATGCCATCGGTGGCGCCTTGGGGCGCTTGGCTCGTCGTCATGCTCGTTTCTCCCCAATGCGGACGGGCGCGGGCGGGATGCCGCGCTCACTGCCGCTTGGCCGTTGCGGGCAAATACCCGCTTGCGCTGCCGCTGGTTTTCAGCCTATGGAACCATGCGCAAAAGGCATGTTTTTCAAGCCGTTCCAGCGTTTCAACACAGGGGTCAGCCTATACCCCGCCCGGCTCTTGCCGCCCGCTTTGCGCCGCCTGTCCGACAGACGAATAGCGCTGGCATTTCCCGTGCCGATCAATCATTTGCGCGCGTCCAAAACGTCAAAACCCCGCCGCCACCCAGGTCCATGGGTGACGACGGGGCCGTGTGGCGCGCCAGCGGGGGGTGGTGACGGCGCGCCTTGGGGTCTGATCGCTTACGGACGCTCAAACGCGGCGGTGATGCGCAGTTCCACCTTGTCCGCCACGGCCGGGACATAGGCCCCCACGCCAAAGGCCGAACGGCTGATCGTGGTCGTCGCGTTAAAGCCCAGCGTATAGGCCTTGTTCATCGGGTTGACGCCGCCGCCATTGAACACCGCGTTCAGCACCACCGGCTTGGTCACGCCGTGAAAGGTCAGGTTGCCGGTGATCGCGGCGGTGCGGGCGCCGGTCTTGACCACCTTGGTCGAGACAAAGCGGATCTGCGGGAATTGGGCGGCGTCCAGGAACTTGGGCCCGCGCAGTTCCTCGTTCAGCGTGGCGTTGGCCGTGGTGATGCTGGCGGCGGGGATGGTGATGTCCAGCTTGGCGCTGCCGATCGCCTTGGGGTCGATGGTCAGGCTGCCGTCGATGCCCGACAGGCCGCCGAACCAGTCCGAAAAGCCGAAATGCATCACCGAGAAGGCGACATGGGTGTGGGCGCTGTCGACCTTGAACGTGCCGCCCTGCGCGGCGGCGGGGGCGGGGTTTCCACCCACAGCCTGCGCGTGGACAACGGCGGGGGTGGCCGACAGCATGGCGGCGGCCAGCATCAGCGAGGCAAAGTTACGCATGGATCTTTCTCCTGAGTTTTATGGCGTGGGGTTCAGGCCAGATCGGCGATCTGGGCGCGGGCGGCGGTGATCGCGGCGCTGGCGGCGTCCGGGCCAAAGGCCAAACCCTCGGCCGTCACCACCTGCACATCGGTCACCCCGACAAAGCCCAGCAGCGCCTTCACATGCGGCACGGCAAAGGGGAAACCGCTGGCGTCATCATATTGCCCGGCGCGGGCATGGGCGATGATCGCCTTGGTGTCCTTGACCAGACCTTCGGGGCCTTGCGCCGTATATTGGAACGTCGTGCCGGCGCGGGCGACATAATCGAACCACGCCTTGAGCGTCGAGGGCATGCCAAAGTTATACAGCGGCAGGCCAATCACCAGCGTGTCGGCGGCGAAGACTTCGGCGATCAATTCGTCCTGCAACGCGCGGGCGGCGGCGAACTGGCCGCCTTCGGGCGCGGCGCGGCCAATGCCGGCAAGGCTGGCCTGCGTCACATGCGGCACCGGATTGGCGTCCAGATCGCGCACCGTCACGGTGACATCGGGATTGGCGGCGCGGGCGGCCTCGACATAGGTGTCGATCAACTGATTGCTGACCGAGGCATCACCAGTCGCGGCCGAACGGATAACAAGGATATGGCTCATGGAGGGGATCTCCGGGGTTCGAGGTGGGGTTCAGGAAAAAGCGTAGGCGTCCATCCGCAACGCGCCCAGCGTGGTGCTGGTGTGCAGGCGGGTGGCCGCTGGCGCGGGATGGCCAGCCCCTGCCCCCGCCGCGCCATAGGCGACAAACAGCGGCAACAGGTGGTCATCATGCGGGTGGTTATGTTCGGCATAGGGCGCCAGCGCCCGGTACGAGACCAGATCGCAACTGCGCCCGTTGATCAGCGCGTCATGCATCCATTCGGCAAAGTCGCGCACCCATGCCGGTTCGGGGGCATTCATGTCCATCCGGTTCAGCGCACGCAGGTTGTGCGTCATGCTGCCCGAAGCGATGATCAGCACATTGCGTTCCCGCAAAACTGCCAGCGCCCGGCCCAGTTGCACATGGTGGCCGGGGCCAAGGTGGCTTTGGATCGAGACCTGCACCACCGGGATATCGGCATCGGGATACATCAGCATCAGCGGCACCCACGCGCCATGGTCCAGCCCGCGCACGCTATCCATGCCCACCTGCAACCCGGCGTCCCCGATCAGCTCGGCCACTTGGGCGGCCAGTTCGGGGCTGCCGGGGGCGGGATATTGCACCTCATACAGCGCCTGGGGAAAGCCATAGAAGTCATGGATCGTCGGGTTGACCGTCACACTGTTGACCTGCGCCACCGGGCTGTCCCAATGGGCCGAGACCATCACAATCGCGTCCGGCCGGGGCAGTTCACCGCCCAGCCCGCGCAGAAAATCGCGCGCCGCCACATCGTCAAACGGCAGGGTGGGCGATCCGTGCGAGAGATACAGCGTGGGCAGCATGGCGTGTAACCTTGTGTCTTGGGACAGGCGCCAGCGCGCCGCCGATGCAGCCAAGATAGGCAGATGATTTTCGCATTCCCATTGCCTATATTGGCATTCCACCCATGCGAAAAAGGATAGGGCGCACCGATGGATCAGCCGATCGACTGGGATGACCTGCGCAGCTTTCTGGCGATTGCGCGGCAACGCAGCCTGTCAGGCGCGGCGCGCGAACTGGGCCTGCGGCAAAGCACGATGAGCCGCCGTCTGGCCGCGCTGGAGGCCAAATCGGGCGCCCGCCTGTTGCAACGCACCCCGCGCGGATATGACCTGACGCCGCTGGGCGAGGCGGTGCTGGGCAATGCCGAGCGCATGGAGGCCGAGGCCATCGCCATCGAGCGCGCCGTGCAGGGCCGCGATGTCGCGCTGTCGGGCACGGTGCGGATCACCACGGTCGAGGTCTTGTCCAACCTGTTGCTGCCGGGGGCGATTGCCGGGTTGCGGGCCAAATATCCGGGCATTCAGGTCGACGTGCTGACCGATTCCCGCGCCCTGTCCCTGTCCAAGCGCGAGGCCGATCTGGCGCTGCGCATGACGCGGTTCGAAGGGGGTGAGTTGGTCTCGCGGCGGGTGGCGCGGATGCCCAGCGCGCTCTATGCCAGCCCGGACTATCTGGCAGCCCATGGGCATGACCTGACCGCGCCCGGCCACGCCCTGATCACCGTGGCCGAGGATCAGGCCCACCAGCCCGAGGCTCAATGGCTGACCGAGACGGCACCGGGCGGCGTGGTGGCGCTGCGCACCAACAGCCGCGACACGCAATTGGCCGCCGCGCGGGCGGGGATCGGGCTGGCGTGTCTGCCGCGTTTTCTGGCCGATCAGGCGACCGGGCTGGAGCGTATCCCCACGCGTACCGCGCCACCCTTGCGCGAAATGTGGCTGGGCGTGCATGCCGATCTGCGCCACATGCCGCGCGTGCGCGCCCTGATCGAGGCGCTGGACTCGCAAATCACCCGCCTGCGCCCCTTGATCGAGCCCGATTAACCCACCAGCCCCGCGCGGAATGCGGCCAGCCGCGCGGTGGCGGTCTGGATCACCGGCGCTTCCTTGGCAAAGCACAGGCGGACGTATCGCGTTTCAGGCGCGGCGGCATAGAATGCGCTGAACGGGATGGCGGCCACGCCCGCTTCCGGGATCAGGCGGGTGCAGAATGTTTCATCGTCCAGCCCAATGCCGCTGGCGGTCAGGTCGATGGTGACGAACCAACTCGCGGCATTGTCCAGCACCACATAGCCACCATCGCGCAGGCCATCCACCAGCGCCCGCCGCCCCGGCACATAGCGGTCACGGTGCGCGTCATGCCAGTCACGCGGCAGCGCCAACCCGTCCGCCACCGCCCATTGCAGCGGCGTGGGTGTGGTATAGGTCAGGAACTGATGCCGCGCCGCCACCTGTTCGGCCAGCGCCGGGGCGGCCACCACCCAGCCCAGCTTCCACCCCGTCAGCGAGAACAGCTTGCCCGCCGAGCCCACCTTGATCATGCGGTCGCGCAGGGATGGGATGGTCAGGGCCGAGAGGTGTTCCGCACCTTCCCACACCATCGCCTCCCACACCTCGTCACAGATCAGCGTCAGGTCATGGCCCGCGCACAGATCGCCCACCGCCGACAGCGCGGCATGGCTGAGCATCGTGCCGGTGGGGTTGTTGGGCGTGTTGAGGATGATCGCCCGCGTGTTGGGCGTGATCGCGGCCTCCAGCGCGTCCACCGGCAGGCTCCAGTCCGGCGGCGTCAGGCTGACCAGCACCACGCGCCCGCCCGCCCATTCCACCAACGGCTTGTACGCGTCATACAGCGGCTGGACACAGATCACCTCGTCGCCGGGGCGCACAATGGCCAGAATGGCGGCGGCCAAGGCCTCGGTCGCGCCGGAGGTGACGATCACTTCGGCCGGGTCAATCGACAGGCCCTGATGCGCGGCATAGTAATCGGCCACCGCCTGACGCAGCCCCGGCAGCCCGCGCATCGGCGGATATTGGTTGGAATGCTCGCGCAAGCCCCGCACCGCCGCCGCGATCAGCTCGGCCGGCTCGGCCATTTCGGGATAGCCCTGCCCCAGATTGATCGCGCCTGCTGCTGCTGCCGCGCGGCTCATCCGTTCAAAGATGGTGGTGGGGATGGCAGGTGTCATATCAGGCCTTTACGCAAAGGGGGCAGGCCCGGTCGCCCCGGCCTGCCCCCCTGTTTGCCGTCAGCCTGCGTGGCTGGCAATCACTTGCGGCCAGAAGCGATGAACCAGCTGCGGAACACGCCCTTGGACTCAGGGCCAAAGCCGCCCTGACCCGGCGCGGGGGCGAAACAGGCGTCCTGATAGCCAATCTTGGGATCGGCAAAGCCCGCGCTGCGCATCAGCGCGTCATAATCGGCCGAGGTCGCCACCTGCCATGCCGGTTCGTTGTTATAGTCACGCTCGACCTGCGCGCGGATCTGCGCCCACAGGTTCAACTGGTCATAGCGCGCGGGCACCTCCAGATGGACCACCACGCCGCCCGGTTTGAGCAAGCGATAGCTTTCGGCCAGGATCTGCGGGATCGCGGTTTCGGACGTTTCGTGGAACAGCGCGGCCGAGAAGACCAGATCAAAGCTCTCGTCCTCGAACGGGGCGTGTTCGGCATCGCCCTGCACGAAATGCACCGGCACGCCCAGATGGCTGGCCCGCGCATGGGCATAGCGCAAGACCGATGACCCCACGTCAATGCCATAGGTTTCCGCATCGGGGAAAGCGCGCGCCACCGGCACGATGCTGGCGCCGGTGCCACAGCCCAGCTCCAGAATTTTCAGCGGCTTCAGGTCGGGATATTCGGCAAAGACATGGCCCGCCACGGTCGCGCCGCGCCCGTCGTTCATGAACCCGCCGTTGCGGCCCAGCATATAGACCGCCCCGCCCCGGTCCATCACCGCGCCCTGCGTCACATCATCGCCGTTCAGCGCATAGCCGCCCGGCATCATGTGGACATGGCCATCGACCAGATAGGCCGGCGCGGTAAAATCGGGGTCGATCGTCACCGAGCCGATGTCGGCGGCCTGCGCGGCCTTGGCGTTCAGGGCGTCCTTTTGACGGTGGACGCTGCGATAGATGTCGTCCCACATCAATTCCTGCGCCGCACGGAACATCCCCGCCCAGCCCAGAAAGGCCGGTTCCTCATGCAACCGGGCAAAGGCCTCGGCGTCGCGGTCATTGTGCTGTGGGCCGGGGTCGATCGCATCGGCCAACTGGCCCTGCAATGGCTCGACCTCGCTGCCCAGCCAGATCTTCAGATCGCGGGCGAACAATTGCTCGGCCATCTCGTCATGGTTGGCCTGCGGCAACATGGCGTGCGTGCCAATGGGCGTGCTCATGCGGTTTTCTCCTGAATGGCGCGGCGGGTGGCATCGCGCAACGGGCGGAAAATCTTGGCGATCATGCGCTGGCGGATGCCGTCACGCTCGGCGGCGGCCGCCGCGTCGGGGGCATAGCTGTCGATCAAAGTGCGATCGATGGCACCTTTGTCCTCCAGCATCCGTTCCAGCGTATCGATTCGCTCCCGCGCGACAGCCAGTTCGCTGGCCAGGGCAGCAATCATCGCCAAAGCCTGATCTTCCAGCACGGAAAGGCCGGTGATCTCGCGGCGGCCTGCGGTATAGGGCGTCTTGTCCAAGGCTTCGCTCTCCAATTCGGGCAAGAGGGTGATACGCGCGGCGCGTCCGACAGGCGATAATTTCACCCAGACTGTTCGCTGTGCGAATGTGACGCAAGCCTGCTATGATAGGTCATATGTCCACCGGTACTCTTTTCAACGCCCTAGACCCGCGCGCCCTGTTGATCTTTCATCAGGTGGGGCGGTCGCAATCGGTCAGCGGGGCCGCCCGCGCGATGCATGTGTCACAACCGGCGGTGTCCGCCGCGATGCAATTGCTGGAGGCGCGATTGGGGCACAAGCTGTTCCACCGCTCCTCCACCGGCATCCGCCTGACCGAGGAAGGCCACGCCCTGTGGCGCCGCGCCGACGAGGTGGCCACGCTGTTGCGCAAGGCGGTCGAGGATGTCACCGCAGCGGCCAGCGCCCGCGTTGGCCCGCTGCATGTGGGGGGGACGCCGGGCGCGCTGCTCACTCTGCTGCCCGCGATCATGCAGCGTATAGACGCCCATTATGACAACGTGCCGGTGCATATCTATGAACGCCCCGATGGCGAGTTGATGGAGCTGTTGCGCCAACGCAAGATCGACATGGCGGTGGTCACCACCCGCATGGAGCCGCCCCCGCCCGACCTGCGCGAGATCACCGTGGCGCGTGACCAGTTCGTGCTGGTGGCCGGGGCAGAGCATGGCGATCTGGCTGATTCGGTGTCGTTGCGCGATGTGGCCGCCTTGCGCTGGGTATTGCCCGATGCGCAGGGGGCGTTCCGCCGACAGGTCGATGCGCTGTTTATCAGCGCGGGTGTGTCCCTGCCGACACAGGTGATCCGTTGCGACAGCCTGTTGACCACCAAGGCGGTGGTGGCCGCCACGGGCCGCGTCACCATCCTGCCAATGCGGGTGGTGGCCGATGACGTGGCGGCGGGCACCTTGCGCGCCATCTCGTTGATCGAAATGCAATTTGCCCGCAATGTCGGGGTGCGGCTGCTGGCTGATGCGACGCCTTCGCCGGTGGTCGCCTTTGTGCTGGAGGGCCTGCGCGAGGAGGAATAACCACCTCCACCATTAGCGCTGCAACGCAACAACCCACACCCCCATAACCCCTGCCTATGACGCAATAATGAGCGAATATTTTCGCAATTGAGCGCTCGCTGATATCCCGGTGCAAACACATTGAACCGGGAGACGCGCCCCATGGGCCTTTGCATCACCAATATCCGCATCTTTGACGGCACGCCCACCCCGGCGCGCGCAGGCAGCGTGCGGATCGAGGGCGAGCGCATCGCCGCCATCGCCTATGCCCCCGACACCATCACCCCGCAGGCCGATGACACCGTGTTTGACGGCGCGGGCCGCACGCTGATGCCGGGCCTGATCGATTGCCACGTCCACCTGCAACTGGGCAGCACGGTCGAGGCCATGGGCAAGCCGGGCAATTTCCCGCCCGAGCAACTGGCGCTGACCGCCGCCCACGCGGGCCGCGTGCTGCTGGACCATGGCTTTACCGGGGCGTTTTCGGGCGGTTCGTCCTCCGCCGGGGCCGAATTGGCGGTCAAGGCCGCGTTTGACCGTGGCACGCTGCCCGGGCCCCGCATGGTCACCTCGTCGATGGAAAAGCTGCCCGGTGGCGCGCCCGGCCTGATCTTCAAGTTCCCCGCCCGCGACACCCGCCCGTCCGATCCGGCCGCCGTTGCCGCTTTTGTCGAGGAAATGGCGGGCATGGGCCTGCAAACGGTCAAGTTCCTGTTGAACGGCGTATCGGCCATGGACCCCGGCACCAACCTGACCGAGCAGTTCCACGAGGACGAGATCATGGCCGCGGGTGAAGCCGCGCGCCGCTGTGGCGTTGAACTGACCGCGCATTGCTATACCGCCGCTTCGGTCAAGGTGGCGATCCGCGCCGGTTTCCGCCTGATCTATCACTGCAACTATTCCGACGCCGAAGCGCTGGACATGATCGAGGCAGCCAAGGACACGCTGTTCGTGGGCCTTGCCCCCGGCATCGAGGAAGCCGACCACATCCGCGCGCCCAAGTTTGGCGTCATGGCCAGCGAAGGCCAGGTGGCCGAGCAGGCCAACGCCGTCGCCACCAAAAAGGCGATCGGTCAGGAACTGCGCCGCCGCGGCATCCGCTCGCTGCCGGGTGGGGACTATGGCTTTCCGTGGAACCCGATCGGCCTGAACGCGCGCGATCTGGAACTGTTTGTCGAATGGTTCGGCTATTCGCCGGTCGAAACGCTGCATGCCGCCACGCAACTGGGTGGTGAATTGATGCGGATGGAGATCGGGCAGGTCAAGGAAGGCTATCTGGCCGACCTGTTGCTGGTCAGCGGTGACCCCACCGCCAACATCAGCCTGCTGCGCGATCCGGCCAATCTGGCGATGATCATCAAGGGCGGCGCGTTCCACAAGAACACGCTGACGCCCGCCCCCGTCCCTGCTGAGGTGGCTTAATTTCCATGTTTGATGTTGCGATTATCGGCTGCGGCCCTGTGGGCGCGCTGGCGGCCTGTTTGCTGGGGCGCGCCGGGCTGAAGGTGGTGGTGCTGGAAAAGGAGGTCGACCTGCACCCCCTGCCCCGCGCCGTCCATCTGGACCATGAAATGATGCGCCTGTTCCAGTCGGCGGGCGTGATTGACCGCGTGTTGCCCGATATGGTCGACACCGATGGCCACCTGCATGTCGGCGCCGCCCATCAGGCGATCCGCTATATGGGCACGGTGGGCATGGAGCGCCCGTTCGGCTGGTCGAACGACTGGTTCTTCTATCAGCCCGAACTGGAAGCCCATCTGCGCGCCGGTTTTGCCGACATGGCGAACGTCGATCTGCGCCTGGGTGCGGAATTCACCGGGCTGGTGCAGGATCAGGGGGCGGTCCACATCACCTATTTGCAGGATGGCGCGGCGCAGGAAGTGACCGCCCGCTGGGCCATTGCCAGCGACGGCTCGCGCAGCCCCGTGCGCAAGGCGCTGGGCGTGCGGCTGGACGACCTGAAGTTTGAAGAGCCGTGGCTGGTGGTCGACGCCGAGGTCGACGGCCCCGTCCGCTTCCCCGAGATCGACGGCGTGCCGGCAGAGGCCGATCTGCAACGCCTGTCGGTGATGATGTGCAACCCCAAGCGCCCTGCAACGGTGGTGCCGGGCCGGGGCACGCACCGCCGCTGGGAATTGATGCTGTTGCCGGGCGAAGACGACGCGGCGATGATGCAGCCGGAAAAGGTGGCAGAGCTGCTGGCCCCCTATATCGGCCATTTGCCGCACACCATCATCCGCTCGGCCACCTATCGCTTCCACGGACTGGTGGCCGAACAATGGCAGGTCGGTCAGGTGTTTCTGGCCGGTGACGCCGCGCACCAGACCCCGCCTTTCTTTGGTCAGGGCATGTGCCACGGCTTGCGCGATGTGGCCAATCTGGCGTGGAAGATGGCGGCCATCGTCAATGACGGCGCATCGCCCGCGATCCTCGACACCTATCAGGCCGAGCGCGACAGCCATGTGCGCGGCGTGATCGGCGCGGCGGTGGCGGCAGGCCGTTACATCTGCGAACTGGACCCGGCCAAGGCCGCCGAACGCGATGCCGAGATGGTGGCCCGCGCCAAGGCGCAGGCCGGCCAGCGCCAGACCGCGCATGACCTGGTGCCCCCGATTGGCGCAGGGATCGTGCTGATGGGCAGCGTGGCGGCGGGCGAACGCTTTATCCAGCCGGTGATGGCCGATGGCCGCAAGCTGGATGACCACACCGGCGATGGCTGGCGCCTGTTTGCGCGCGGCCCGGTGGGCGCGGCGCAGGGCATCACCACGGTGGATGCAACCACGCTGGCCGATGGCGGCAAGGTGCTGGATTGGCTGAAGTCGCGCGGTGTAGAGGCGGTGCTGATCCGTCCGGATCACAACGTCTTTGGCACCGGCACGACAGACGCGCTGATCACGGCGCGTTGCCAGATGCTGGGCCTGCAACTGGAGAATATCGCATGACCGCCCTGACTTTTGCCGCCGCGCAAACCATCGTTGCCACCGCGCACGACCATGCCCGCACGCAAAACCTGAAACCGCTGGCCTTTGTCGTGCTGGACGCGGGCGGCCATCTGGTCGCGGCGGGGCGTGAGGATGGGGCCACCTTTTTCCGCACCGAGATCGCCAAGGCCAAGGCCACCTGCGCGCTGGGCATGGGCGTCGACACCGCCGTCACGGCCGAACGCGCCAAGGGCAACCCCACCTTCTACGCCGGGATCGTCACGACTCTGGGCGGGGATGTGGTGTTTTCGCCCGGTGGCGTGCTGATCCATGACGCCGATGGCGTGGTGATCGGCGCTGTGGGCGTGTCGGGCGACACCGGCGAGGCGGATGCCGCCTGTGCCAATGTGGGGATCAAGGCCGCTGGCCTGATCGGGAGCAACTGATTTCATGATGAAACTGCGCAGCATCGAACTGTCCCTGCCCAACGCGGCACAGGCGCACCAATGGATGATCGACATCTGGGGCTGCGCTGACGCGGGGCAGCAGGATGGCACCTATTACCTGCGGGGCAGCGGCACCTATCCCTATCTGGTGGCGCTGGCAGAAAACGCCGACAATTACGTGCGCACCGTCACATGGGTGTGCAGCGCCGAGCGTTTGGCGCAGGTGGCGCAAGCCGCGATGCAGCGCGGGCTGAACGCCGCCCCCGTGATCAGCAATGATCCGGGCGGCGGCCACGGTCTGGTGGTCGAACTGGCTGAGGGCGAATGCCTGCGCTTTCTGGTGGACGCCTCCGAGGTTGCCCCCATCGCGGGCCACTCCAAGGCCAGCCGCCGGGTGATGCCGGTGAAGCTGACCCATGTCGTGTTCAACGCGGCCGATGCCGAAGCCAGCGGCGATCTGGTCGAGGACGTCCTTGGCTTTCGCGTGTCGGACCGGACCAAGGGCATGGTCTTCGTGCGCTGCAACGAGGCGCACCATTCCACCGCCTTTGCCCGCGCCGGTTTTGCCAGCCTGAACCACATCGCGTTTGAGATGGAGGATCTGGACAGCGTGATGCGCGGCATTGGCTGCATGCGCGATCACGGCTTTGCCCCCGCGTGGGGTCCGGGCCGCCATGGGCCGGGCGACAATGTGTACGCCTATTACATCGCGCCCTTTGGCCCGGTGATTGAATATTCCACCCCGGTCGAAAAGGTGCCCGCCGATTATGTCGCGGGCGCGCCTGACGACTGGACCTGGCCGGAAAAGCGCATCGACCAATGGGGCATGTCCGACAAGGACTTTGCCGGTCTGCGCATCGCCGAAGAAATGTTCAAATTCCGCCGCGAATGGGACCCCGCCCCGATCGCGCAACTTGCAGGAGCCTGAGCCCCCATGCGTTACGTTTCCTTCACCCGCCCCGATGGTCGCGCCGCCTATGGCCGTCTGGAGGGCGACACGGTGGTTGACCTGTCGGCGGGCGCCGATGCGCCGGTCGATCTCAAGTCGGCGATTGCCGCTGGCGTTTTGGCCGATCTGGCGGCGGGCGAAAGCTTTGCCCGTGGCGAAGTGGCGCTGTTGCCGGTGATCCCCAACCCGGGCAAGATCTTCTGCGTCGGCCTGAACTATGCCACCCACGTCGCCGAAACCGGGCGTGAACAGAAAGAGCATCCGGCGATCTTTCACCGCTGGAATGACTCGCTGATCGGCGATGGCGCGGCGATGGTTCGCCCCGGCGAAAGCGTGCGCTTTGACTATGAAGGCGAAGTGGCCGTGATCATCGGCAAAGCGGGCCGCCGCATCGCCAAGGACGCCGCGTGGGATCATGTCGCCGGTTACGCGCCCTTCAACGATGGCAGCGTGCGCGACTGGCAGCGCCACAATATCCAGTTCCTGCCGGGCAAGACCTGGCCTGCCACCGGTGCCTTTGGCCCGGCGATGGTCACCCCGGACGAGATCGGGGATCTGAGCAGCCAGCGCGTCCAGACCCGCCTGAACGGCGAACTGGTGCAGGATCAGCCGATCAGCGACATGATCTGGGATATCCCCACGGTCATCGCCTATTGCTCGACCTTTACCGATCTGGCGCCGGGCGATGTGATCGTCACCGGCACGCCGGGCGGTGTGGGCGATAAGCGCAAGCCGCCGCTCTACATGAAGGCCGGCGATGTGGTCGAAATCTCGGTGGGCGTCATTGGCACGCTGACCAACCCCGTCGTCGACGAACAGTAACCGCAAGCAGGGCCGGGCGGCGCCCGTGTGCCGCCCGGCCCTTTCCCATCAACCAACCATAGCAAAACCACACAACAAGGACTCAGGGGAGAACATTTCCATGCATACCTTGCTTCGTACCGCCATGTTGGCGGGCGCGGCCAGCATCGCGCTGGCTGCCAACACCGTTTACGCCGCCGAAGCCCCCGCCGCCCCTGCCGCTGATACGGCGCCGGGCGAAATCGTCGTCACCGCACAGCGCCGCGCCGAACGTCTGCAGGACGTGCCGCTGGCCGTGTCGGCCATCGGTGGCGAACAGATGGCCAAGGGCGGCTTTCAAAAGCTGACCGACCTGCAATATCAGGTTTCGGGCGTCCAGTTCGGCTCCTCGCCCAATGACAGCGGCTTCCGCCTGCGTGGCGTGGGCACGGCTGGCGGCTTTGCCTCGTCCTCGGAACAGAACGTTGGCACCGTGGTCGACAACGTGGTCATCCCCTTTGGCAACCCGGTCGGCGCGCTGGGCGATATCGAGCGGGTTGAAGCGCTGAAGGGTCCGCAGGGCACCCAGTTCGGCAAGAACGCCTCGTCGGGCGTGATCAACATCACCACCGCCCGCCCCAAGATCGGCCAGTTCTTTGGCAAGGCCAACATTTCCTATGGTTCGCTGAACGAAGTGAACGCGGGTCTGTCGCTGAACGTGCCGGTCAGCGCCAATTCGGCGCTGGCGATGTATGGCTTTTACCGCCGCAATGACGGTTTCCTGTGGAACGCCACGCTGAACAAGATGTGGGGCGGCGAAACCTCGTTCGGTGGCCGCGCCAAGTTCCTGTGGGACGCCAGCGACGATGTCACCGTGTTCATCGCGGGCGACTATAGCCGCACCACCGGCGTTGGTCCGGGCCAGCTCTGGACGCTGAACGCCGTGCCCAGCTTTGCCAACCCGCTGATGGCGGCCCGTTTTGGCAACCTGACCTCGCTGGGCATCACGCCCGGCTTCAACAACACCACCAGCGCGGAAAACACCGACGGCTTTACCAGCCAGACCAACTATGGCGCCAGCGTCGAAATCGGCAAGAAGCTGGGCGATTACACGCTGACCTCGATCACCGCCTATCGCGGCTATATCCAGGGCGCGCAGAACTTTGGCATCGACGGCTCGTCGGTGACGGTGTTCCAGGCGCAGCAGGGTTCGGTGCATAACGCTTTCCTGAGCCAGGAATTGCGCCTGTCCAGCCCGTCGGATGGCCGTTTCGTCTATACCACGGGCGTCTATGCCTCGCGGCGCAAGACCGGCAATCCGGGCGACGTCAACCGCGCCCAGTTGATGCCCGCCAACCCGTTCAGCGCGTTCTATGTCAACATCTCGGGCGGGCAGTCGAACACCCAGACTCGTTCGGACTCGATCGCGGCCTTTATCGATGGCAAGTTCAAGGTGAACGACCACATCGCGGTGCTGGGCGGTTTCCGTTACCAGTATGACTGGGTGGACGCCTCGTTCATGTCGACGATCGATCCGGCCTATGCGCCCGGTTCGGTGGTGAATGGCGCGTTTGTCGTGCCCTATGCCGCCAGCCCGCTGCTGACCGGTTCGACCAAAAAGGGCGGCTGGGCCGGCAAGGCTGGTCTGGAATACAAGGTCGACCGCGACCTGATGTTCTTTGCCACCGTTGCCCGTGGCTATCTGGGGCCGACGGTCTCGTTCTCGGGCCTGACGGGCACGCGCACCAACGTCAATCCGCAGACCGTGCGCGACATCGCCTTTGGCGTGAAGTCGCAGCTGTTCAACCGCGCGGTGACGTTCAACGCCAACGTGTTCTTTGACAAATACACCAACCTGCAGACCAGCGTGTTCAACGGGACGGAATTCCTGACCGAAAACGCCGGTGGCTTCGAGGCCAAGGGTTTTGAATTCGACGCCAGCTGGCGCGTGTCCAAGGCGTTCTCGCTGCGCGGTGGCTTCACCTATTCGGACACCAAGTTCACCGATTACGTGACCGCGTGCCCCAATGTGGTGAAGGCTGGCTACAGCTGCTATAACTTGACGGTCAACGGCAGCACCACCAGCGTTGTGCAGGCTGCTGGCGAGCCGCTCTCGGGCGCGCCCAAGATCAGCTTTACCCTGTCGGCGGACACCCGCGTGCCGCTGAACGATCGCGTGATGTTCGATGCTTCGGCCAATGTGTATTACCGCAGCCGGGTGCAGTATGATGTGGCCAACGCCATCTCGTATCAGCCGGGCTATTACACCATCGGCCTGAACACCGGCATCGGCGATGCCGAGGGCAAGTGGCATCTGGGCCTGTTCGTGCGCAACCTGCTGGATCGTCGCTTCCACGCCTCGGTGATCGGCCTGCCGTTCGCCGATGCCGGCGGCGAGGTGAACTGGCTGACCCGCGAAGGCCGCCGCACCATCGGCGTCAGCGCGGAAATGAAGTTCTGATCCGCTAACCCAAAACACCATCGGCCCCGGCAGGAACGCCTCCTGCCGGGGCCTTTGCTTTTCAACGCCTGTTGATGGATAGTTATGCCATGACCCAATCCGCCCAAATTCGCGCCGCGATCGATGCCACCGGCTGTGCCATGGGGCCCGATGTGATCGCCGGTTGCCGCCAATTGTTTGGCGAGGAACAGATGGCGCTGGTCGCCGCCGTGCCGCCGGTCGCCAGTGATGTCCCCTATGGCCCGGACGCGCGCCACGTGCTGGACATTTACGCTCCCGTCGATGCGCGCGATGCGCCGGTGGTGGTCTTTGTCCATGGCGGCGGCTTTGTTCTGGGCAGCAAATGCGAGGATGGCTGGGCCAATGCGGCGGTGGGCCGCTGGGCCGCGACACAGGGCATGGTGGGGGTGGTGATCAACTATCGCCTGGCGCCCGACCACCTGTGGCCTGCGGGCGGTGCGGATGTGGGCGCGGCGGTCGATTGGGTGCGGGCCAATATCGGCGCCTATGGCGGTGATCCGGCGCGCATCGTGGCGATGGGCACATCTGCGGGCGCGGTGCATGTCGCCGGTTTCCTGAGCCTGCGCCCCGATCACGCCGATCTGGTGCGTGGCGCGGTGCTGCTTTCGGGCCTGTATGGCTATACCCCGCTGGACGTAAAGGACGAGCGCTATTACGGCGCGCCCGAGGACTACCCCGCCCGCATGCCGCGCGAGGGCGTGGCGGCCACCACGCTGCCGCTGTTTGTCGCGGCGGCGCAATATGATCCGCAACGCTTTCAAGCCGAATTTCTGGGCCTGATGACCGAGCGCAACCAGCGCCATGGCACCATGCCGCTGGGCCATATCGCCAATGGCCACAACCATTACTCGATGGCGATGCATATCGGCACGTCTGACACGCGCCTGTCGGCCGAAGTGGCCGATTTCATCACCCGCGTCTGCGCATAGGCATCTGCGCGGCCCGGACGCTTAGCGGCGGCCGGGCCCCCGCAGCGCTGACAGATCCACCAGCGCCACCGCCTCCGCCCGCAAGGCCGGCACCGCCGACACGGGCGCGGGCGCGGCGACAGGCGCGGGCGCAGCCGGCGCAGGCTCTGCCACCGGGGCGGAGACGGGCGCAACCTCTGGCGCAGGCGCGGCGGCCGGCGGGTCCTGCCTGCCCTTTTTCGCCGGGTGGCGCAGGGCGTCAATCTCGGCCTGACGACGGGTCAGGTAATATTCCCGCGTCGCGCGATAGGGGTCGACCGCCCCCTCCTGATATTCCTTCAACCGGGGCGCGGCGGCCAGACGGTCATTCAAACCGCCAATCACGATCACCCCCATGCCGTAATAGGGCGTGGCAAACGGCCCGCCGATGGCCAGCGGCGTGGTAAAGCGGTCAATCGTCGTGCCGATCAGATCGCGCGCCGTCGTCGGCCCGATCAGCGGCAGATACATGTACGGCCCCGGCTTTACCCCGTAAAAGCCCAGCGTGTTGGCCATGCCATTGGGGCGATAGGGCAGCTTGAACGGTTTGGCCGCGGCGACATCAATCAGCCCGCCCAGTCCCACCGTGCTGTTCAGCGCAAAGCGCAGCGCGGTCTCGGTCGCCTTGCCAATCTTGTGCTGGAAGACGAAACCGGCGAAATTCGTCGGCTCGCGCATGTTGAAGATGAAGTTCTGAAAGCCCCGGCGCATCAGGCGCGGCACCGCCTTCTCGTAAAAGCGGGCAGCAGGCGCGACGATCGAGCGGTCCATCCCCTGCACCACTTCAAAGCTGCGCTGGTTGGCCTTGAACATCGGGTCGGTCGCTGGCGGCTTGGCCGAACCGGACACGACAATCGGTTCGTCCCCGTCATCCGCCGTATTGCCCGCCGTAACGCCAGCGGTGGTGACCAGCCCCAGGCCGCCATTCACGCCCGGATCGGCCATGAATTGCACCGGTTGCGCCGCCAGCATCGGCCGGGTGGGATCATCCGCGCTGATATAGGCGGTGGCCCCGTCCTGTGCGGCAACATAGATCGTGGCCGCATCGCCGCCGCGCGCCCGCGCCGACAGGATCACGTCATGCCCGCGCGCGGCCGCGGCCTGCGGCGCGATTCCCACCGCCACCAGCGCCGTACCCAGCGCCCAGCCCGCCCGGCCGGCCAACCGCCCAGCCTGTTGCCGTACCTCTGCGCGATGCGGGGCGGGATGCCGCATGAATGAAACCCTTTGCCGTCGGAATGCCGTCAGTTACGCAAAAGCGGGCGCCCCAATTGCGGAATCGCCCGCCTCCACGCATCTGCCCTTAGGCGTTAACGGTTTTTTTGTGCATTGCGCAAGACGTCTTCACCATGCTGGCGCAGATCGCCGGGCATTCCGCGATCTTGACGCGTTTTTGGCGCAAACTTAGCCGATACGTAGCGCCCGGCGCACAGGTTCGTCCCAGAATCGCGCCGCGCTCCACGCCACCACCAGCGACAGCGCCAACAGCCCGGCCCCCACCAGCGCGGCCTGCGCGGGCGCGGGATGGCGCGCGATGACATAGTTCATCCAGACATAGCAGGCCGGATAATGGGTGATATACAGCGGATAGGACAGCCGCCCCGCCTGACGACACAGCGCCCCGCCACCCCAACCAGCCGCCGAATGCGCGCCGGCCAAAACGATCAGCGGAAACAGGATCAGCACACAGGCGACTTCATACAGGCCGTTCCACGCGATGCCGCCCGATGGCTCCCATGTCGGCAGGGCAAAAGCCACCACCAGCACCAGGCTAAGCGGCCCAAAGCCCACCTGCCAGCGCGGCAACCGATCACGCAGGCGATAGAGCAACAGCCCCATGACAAAGGGAAAAGTCATGCGCACCAGCCCCATGGCGAAATTGTCAAACCCCCAGCCGCTGTCCAGCGAGCCGAGCTTTTGCCCCGCCACGATCAGCGCCACCGCGCCCACAGCGGCCACCACGCCCAGCCCCCAGTTGGGCAGCCGCCGCAGCACCAGCGCATAGGCGATGTTGCCGATGTACTCTTGCAACAGCGTCCATGTCGGGCCGTTGAGCGTATGGGTATCGGTCCAGCGGTTGGGCAAAGGCCCCGCCGGCAGCGCCAGCAGCGAAAGCGCCAGCGCGAACAGCACGCTGGACAAGGGCACCGCCGCCTGCTCGGCCGAGAAGGGGTCCAGCACATAGCTGGCAAAGCCCATCAGCGCGCCCAGCACCACCAGCGGGTGCAGCCGGACCAGCCGCGTGCGGACAAAGGCCCCCAGCCCCATCCGCCCCCACCGGTCGTCATAGGCATAGCCAATGACAAAGCCCGACAGGCCGAAAAAGAAATCCACCGCCAGATAGGCATGGTGCAGCCACAGCTTTGGCCCCTGAAAGCCGACCGTGATGCCCTGAATATGGAACAGCACCACCAACAGCGCCGCGCTGCCGCGCAGGCCATCCAATACCTCGAAATGCGGCTTGCCCTGCGCGGTTGTGTCCTGTGCGGTTGTGCCTGGCGCGCTGTGGCTCTGTGCGGTCTGGGCCGCGTCCGTGTGGCCGGTCATCATTGCTCTCCCCCTGTGTGGCGCCGATGGGTCTTTTGCCCATATCCGCGCCGAAAAGGGAGCAAGCCGTGGCTGGCCCGCCCCCTTTTGGCTGTTACGTTCAGTTCTTGGCCACGCTCAGCGTGGTGGCCAGCGGCGCCGTGCTGTCGCCGCCCGCGTACAGGTCAAACACCGTCTCGTCCTGCACATAGGCGCCCTTGGCCGCCGACCAATAGGTCAGCTCCTTGGGGCTCAGGCGGAAGGTGACCTTGCGCACTTCACCGGGCGCCAGCGTGATGCGGCTAAAGCCTTTCAGCTCACGCACGGGGCGCGCGGACGAACCATGGCGCTGGTGGATATACAGCTGCGCCACCTCGTCGGCGGGGCGGGTGCCGGTGTTCTTGACGTCCACGCTCACCTCCACGCTTTCGCCCGGCGCGATTTTGCCCTTGGCCACCGACAGGTTGGCATAGCTGAACGTGCTGTACGACAGGCCATAGCCAAACGGATAGAGCGGCGTGCTGGGCGCATCGCCGTAGTGCTTGTCGGCGGTCGAGGGCTGATGCCCGGTCAGGTGGCTATAGATCATCGGCAATTGCCCGACCGAGCGCGCCCAGCTGAACGGCAGGCGACCAGCCGGGGCCGCATCGCCAAACAGCACATTGGCCACCGCCGTGCCGCCCTGCGTGCCCGGATACCAGATGTTCATCAACGCACCGGGCTTGGCGCCCTTCAGGTCCAGCGGACGGGCGCTCATCAGCAAGACCACCACCGGTTTGCCAGTGGCGATCACCGCGTTCAGCAATTCCTGCTGACGCCCCGGCAGATCCAGCGAGGAACGGCTGGCATATTCGCCGATCATGTTCTGCGGCTCGCCCAGCACCAGCACGGCGACATCCGAGGCCTTCGCCTTGGCGACGGCCTCGGCGATGGCGGCATTGTCGTCCACCTCGACATAGGTCTGCTTGTTCAGGCCCATCTCGTCGAAAAAGCTGCCGTTGACGCGCTTGGGCGTCGACACGCCCGGTGCATAGGCAACATTGGCCCCAGCCCCCAGCTTGGCCTTGATGCCCGCCAGCACGGTGACGGTTTCGGCGCTCTTTACGTCGAACACCCAAGGCCCGATCGTGTCACGCGCGGAATCGGCCATCGGCCCGATCACCGCGATCGACTTGACCCCCGTACGGTTCAGCGGCAGCAGGTTGCCCGCGTTGTGCAACAGGACAAAGCTGGCCTCTGCCGCCCGGCGCGAGACATCGCGGTGGGCCGGATCGGCCAGCACCTTGGTCGCGCTCGCCACATCGACATAGGGGTTTTCAAAAAGCCCCATGCGGATCTTGGCGGCCAGCACGCGGCGCACGGCGGTGTCGATGTCGGCCATCTTGACCTTACCGGCCGCGATCTGTTCGGGCAGGTGCTGGAACGCGGTCTTGCCCGGCGAAATGCCCATTTCCATGTCGACGCCCGCATTCAGCGCGCGCGTGGCCGCATCGGCGTCATCGGCGGCATAGCCATGGGTGGACAGGTCACGCGCCGCGCCCGCATCCGTCACGACAAAGCCCTTGAAGCCCCAGCGCCCGCGCAGCACATCGGTCAACAGCCAGCGGTTGCCGCTGGCCGGCGTGCCGTTCAGGCCCATATAGGCGCTCATGATATTGCCCGCGCCCGCCTCGATGGCGGCCTGGAACGGCGGCAAATAGACGTTCCACAGCTCGTTGTCCGAGATGTTCACCTCGTCATAGTCGCGCCCGCCCAGCGAGGCGCCATAACCGGCAAAATGCTTGGGACCAGCGATGATGCGGCCCGGCGCGCCCAGATAGGCGCCCTGGAACCCGCGCACCTGCGCGGCCGCCAT
Source organism: Novosphingobium ovatum (assembly GCF_009909235.1). GTDB lineage: Bacteria > Pseudomonadota > Alphaproteobacteria > Sphingomonadales > Sphingomonadaceae > Novosphingobium > Novosphingobium ovatum. Next base: position 20,927 of record NZ_JAAAPO010000009.1, on the reverse strand, counting down.
CGCCGAACCAAGGAACGGATCCTCGCCCGCGCCTTCGACCATGCGGCCCCAGCGCTGATCGCGGGCAATGTCCACCATCGGCGCAAAGGCCCAGTGGATGCCCACCGCGCGCGCTTCGGCGGCGGCAACGGTCTGGCCCGCTTCGGCCACCTTGGGATCCCAGCTGGCGGCCACCGCGATCGGCACCGGCATCACCGTGCGCAACCCGTGGATCACGTCAAAGCCGAACAACAGCGGGATCTTCAACCGCGACTGCTCGACCGCGATGCGCTGCATGCGGTTGATCTGCACCGGATCGGTCATGAACAACAACGAACCGGCGCGCCCTGCGGCCACTTCCTTTTCCAGCGGGGCGGCCTGTTCGCCCGTGCCGCCAAAGTTGAAATACTGGATCAGCTGGCCCACCTTTTCCTCGGTGGTCATCTGCGCCATCAGCGCGTCAACGCGCGCGTCCACCTGCGCCTCGGTCAAAGGGGCGGCTGCGGGGGCGGCCTTGGACTTGGCCGGGGCGGCGTTGACCGCGCCCACCATCACCGGCGCGGCAGCCAAAGCGGCACTGGCCAGCAAAGCGCTGCGCCAGAAATTGGGGGAACCTTTCATCATGCCTCCTGCGTGGGCTGGCCGGGTGCGTTGCATGAATCCCGGCGCGTGGTTTGCGTGGGCGGCGGCATATTGCGTTTAACGATAAACCAAAAGCGAAAAATGCATGCGCCCCGCGCGCCCCGCCACCGCGTTCAGGCCGGGGTCGATTCCCGCCAGATCACATCAAAATCCAGCACCGTATCGCCCGCCAAAGCGCCCGTGCCCGCCCGCACGCCCTGTGCCAACAGGCCCACCGCCGCACCCGCCATCGCGCGCAAAGGCTGACGCACGGTGGTCAGCGCGGGCCACACCCGCATCGCGATGGATGTATCATCAAACCCCGTCACCGTCAGATCGCCCGGCACATCCAGCCCGGCCCGGTGCGCCGCCAACAGCACGGCGGCGGCCATGTCATCGCTGGCCGCCATGATCGCGTCAGGCCGTTCGGGCAGCGTCAACAACGCCTGCGCCGCGGCCAACCCGGTGGCAAAGGTGAACCCGCCTTCGACCACATAAGCATCGGGCACATCCAGCCCGGCCTGCGCCATGGCTTGCAGGAAGCCGTCCAGCCGGGCCTGACTGTCGGAATGGCGGCGCGGGCCGGTGACACAGGCGATGCGCCGCCGCCCCCGCGCGATCAGCCCGCAGGCCAGATCCCGCATCGCCGCGCCATTGTCGATCCGCACACTGGCCATCCCCGGCAATCCGCGCGCTGTGGCGATCGCCACCGCGGGCACGTTCAGCGCGGCAAAGCCGGGGTGCTCGGCCATCATTTCCGCAAAGGGGGGCATCAGCAACAGCCCATCCGCACCCGACCGCGCCAGCCCCTGGGCAGCGGCCACAACCGATGCCGGATCAATGCCCCGCACATCGCGCATCAGCAATTGCAGCCCGCTTTCGGCCGTGGCCAGCGCGACAGCGGCGATCAGCGTGTCGATAAACGGGCTGTCGGCATCATAATACATCAGCCCGATGCGCGCCGCCGCCGCCCCCACCAGACTGCGCGCGGCCTGACTGGGGACATAGCCCATCTCGCGGATGATGCGCTGGACATTGTCGCGGGTGGCCTGGCTGGTCTTGCCCTTACGGTTGATGACGTTGGACACGGTCATCGCCGAAACACCCGCGCGCGCGGCCACGTCCTGAATGGTCACACGATGAGGCACAGAGCGGCGGGCAGGCATCCCTGCGCTCTAACGCAAAAGCCGCGCGGCGGCCAGACGGTCCCATACCAACCCTGAACCAGCCAGCCGCCGCGCGCCCTGCCCTTACCGGATGCCCGATTTGCCCGGCGAGAGGATGTGGTTGGGGTCCAGCGCCTGCTTGATCCGGGCGTTCAGGCTGCGGTTGGCATCGCCATATTGGCGCGCCACCAGATCCATCGTGCTCACCCCCGTGCGATAGCTGGCCCAGCCGCGCTGGCCAAAGCGGGTGATCATCTCGCGGATGCAGTCATCGGCCTTCTTTTCCTCGACCGGGTTTTCCTTGTCATACAGGATGAAGATCAGGTGATGCAGCTCGCGCCCGCCGATGGCATAGGCGGCGTGATAGTCCAGATTGTATTTGCCCAAAATCTCCTGCGCCAATGCGGTCTGCTGGGCGGTTTCCTCGCCCTTTGCCGGGGCCACCGGGGCAAAGCACACCATGCCGCCCCCGCGCCAGCGCAAGATGCCCTTTTCCTCCAGCGTCATCTGGCCGCTCATCAGGTTCTTGTGGTGGTTGAACCACAGGTTCCCGCCCATCTCCTTTTCGGTCAGCACCTCCCCGCCCGAGGCCTCGAAGGCGCGGCGCACGATGGGCTCGATCGCGGCGATGATCTCGTCTGTGCCATACAGCGCGAAATAGGTGTTCCACATGCCCAGACCTTGGCGCTTGGCAAAGTCGCGCACCACATCCTGCGGGATGCTGCCGGGCTTGTCCCACAATTCCTCGCGGCGGTGGAACATCGCCACCTGATAGGCCGCCCCCATCATCAGCACCACATTGGGGATCAGGTTGTTCATGCGGAACGGGCGCATGGCATCGACGATCTTGCCCACGTCCGCCATTTCATTGTGGCGCACCATGAAGGGTTTGAACGCGGGCGGTTTGGGCATCAACCAAAAGCCCATCTTGGTCACCACGCCAAAGTTCGACTGGGTAAAGATGCCGTCCAGATAGGGCCCATAGCCCCATTTGAACGCCTGCCACGTGGTGGAATCCTTGACACTGCCCATGCCGGTGCGCACCAGAGTGCCATCGGCCAGCACCACCTCCATGCCGCATTGCATGAAGAAATGGTCGCCATAGGGGGTATAGCCCACGCCCCGGTCCAGCGTGTTGCCCACCGGCGAAACGATCGGGCCAACGGTGGGAATGTCCAGCCAGAACGGCAGGTTATGCTCGGTCAGGTAATCGTGCAGGTCCTGATAGGTCACGCCCGGTTCGACCAGCGCGGTGCCCAGTTCGGGATCAATCGCGATGATCTTGTTCATGCGCTTCATGTCCAGGATCATCTGGCCGCTGCTGGCGGGCGTCGCACAGCCATAGCCCATGTTCTTGCCGGTCGAAACGGTCCAGAGCGGCAGCTTGTACTTGTTCGCCACCTTCAGGATCGCCTGCACCTCCTCGACGCTGGAGGGGGCGACGGCGCCGGCGGGGACGTGTTCGTGCCGGGGATCGGGGGTGAAACTCTTGGCATAGGGCAGGGTCGATTCCGCGTCCGCAAACACCCATTGCGCCCCGACAATCGCGCGCAATTCGGCAACCGCTGCGGCAAAACCCGATTTCGACAGGTGCGCAGGCAACATGCGCGGCCCGTCCAGCGGCGAGGCCACCCCTTGCGCGGCATAGGCGGCAGCGCCTACCGCCGCGCCAACAGCCGACTGGCGGATCACATCTCTGCGGGAAAAGCCGGTCATTGGGCGCGCTCCTTGGTGGCGGCGGGGATGGGGTCAAGCGGCGCGCGCTCGTTGGGATCGGCCTTGGACTGGCTGACCCAGACGGCAAGCGCCTTCAGCTCTGCCGGGCTGATCTCGGTCGGGCGAAAGGCGGGCATGCCGCGCGGGCCGGTGCGGACATACAGCTCGACCATTTCCGCCGGCAGGCCGCGCCCGCGAATGATCGGCGCCACATGCGCCCCATGGCAATAGCCACAGGTGCGGACATAGATCGCCTCTGGCGCGCGGGGGGGCGCGGGCGGACGGCGGAATTGCGCGATGGACGCGGGAACGGCGGTGGTTTGGGGGGCAGGACGCGCGCTGGCATTGGCATCGGCGGCGCCCACCACCATCAGCCAGCCGCACGCCACCGCCCACGCACCGGTACGCGCCCGGTGCACAGCCTGTGCAGACATAACCTCTCCTTTGCTCGCCGGGATATGCCCCGGTCGGATGCGCCGACGGAATCAGACATTCTGTCGGATGCGGGAATGGCTATGCCAAATCTTGCAAATCGTCAAGTTTGGGGCGCGGTTTCCCGCAGCGGCGGCAAGGGCCGGGCGGCGATGGCCTGCGCCGCATCGCGCGCCACGCCCAGCCCGCACAGCACCGGCACGACGATCTGTTCGGGGTAGTCGGGCGCCACCCTTTCGCGCAGCATCGTGCCCATCGCCGCCAATGTCGCGCCCAGGATCAGATCGCGGCCCAGCGCGCTGTGGGGCAGATGCAGCATGCCCGCGGCCATCCCTTCCTGCACGGTGTGCTCGGCCTCGCCATGGGTTTCGGCGCCAAAGATCACCCCGCTGGCCGACAGATTGACCATCGACCAGCCCCAGCGCGGCGCGGCGCGCACCCGGTGCAGATAGAACCGGATCGCGGCGGCCGCCCTTTCGCGCGGATCAGGCAGGGTGGAGAGCGCGTCACGCACCGCGATCAGGAAGTCATGCGTCACCTCCACGGCCAAGGCTTCGCGCAGTTCGGCCATGCCGGTGAAATGGTCGTAAAAGGTGGCGCGGGTGATCCCGGCGCGCTGGGCGATTTCCTCGATCCGGGCATAGAGGCCGCTGTCCGATCCGAACAGGTCAAAGGCCGCCGCCAGAATGCGCGCGCGGGTGCGGGCACGGCGCAGGCGGCCCACCGCCTGCCGCCGCTCGCGCTCGGCCAAAGCGGTCGCAGAGGCGTCCATATTGCTATCATTGACAACCATTTCACGCCCTCCAACGCCGTATCTGATCGCGTGCCTGCCTTAGGCGGTTTGCCCCGCGCCGTCATCCCGATTGCGCCGGACGCACAGGACGCCTACAATGACAGGCTAAACAGAGAAGGACAGATGCCCGCCCAAATCGCCCTTTCCGGCCCGACGCGCAAGGACGCCGTGGCCCGCCGCACAGCGTTGCTGGATGCAGCGATCGACTGCATCGAGGCGCATGGCTATGCCGTGCCGCTGGAGGAAATCGCCGACCGGGCGGGGGTGGGCCGCGCCACTTTATACCGCAATTTCAAGGATCGCGTTGCGCTGGCTTTGGCCATATTCGCGCGTGAGATCGACCAGTTGGTGCCGCCCGAAACGCTGGAACTACCGTTTGAGGACGCGCTGCGGCGGATCGTGCGCGATGGGGCGCGGATGTCGGCGCTGTTCGCCCGCCTGTTGGCCGAGGTGCAGTTGGACGAGGCGCAACTGGCCGCGTTCCGGCAATTGGGGCTGCGTGCCGAACGGGCGCTGGAACCGCTGGTCGCCCGCGCCCATGCCGAGGGCCGGTTGCGGCCCGATGTCGGCGCGCAGGAATTGCTGATGGTGGTGCGGATGCTGGGCGCTCTGTGCAAGCCCTTCAAAGAAGAGGATGAAATCGCCGAGATGGTGACCACGGGGCTGACCCTGCTGCTGCACGGCATCGCCCCGCGCTGAACGCGCCGACAGGCGGCGGGCGCCCCCGTCCGGCTTCAGTCCCGCAGGCCCAGACCGCCAGCGGGCGTCAGTCCCGCCAACCCAGCCCCAACGCCTTGGCCACGGTGATATAGCTGGAGAGCAGATCGGCGCGGGCTTGCGCGGCGGTCATCTGCGCCTGCTGCGCGGTGGCGGCGATGTCTGCCTGTTCCAGCCCCGACAACGTGCCAGCCGCAACGCGCTGCGCCCCCAGATCGGCGGCACGGCGGGCGGCAGCGGCGGCCACGTCCAGTTCCGCCAGACGGGTGCGATTGGCGCGGAATCGTGACAGGCTGCTCTCGGCATCTTCCAGCGCGGTCAGCACGGCGCGGGTATATTGCGCTTGGGCTGTATCCTTTTGCGCGCGGGCCTGTGCCACGCTGGCGCGGCCCTTGCCCCAATCCAGCCCGCTCCATTTCAGCTGCGGCAACACGCCATAGGCGGCCGTGCTGGGGTCAACGATGCTTTCCACCGAATTGCTGCCCATGCCCAGAATGCCGGTGAACGACAGGCGCGGCAACAGCTTGGCGCGGGTGGCGGCGATATTGGCGGTGCTGGCGGCCAGTTGGCGTTCGGCGGTGCGGATGTCGGGGCGGCGCGCAATCAGGCCCGCCGGATCGCCCACCGCCACGCTGGCGGGCAATTGCGGCAAAGGCGCAAGGGCGGCCAGATCGCCATCCAGCGCCCCCGGTGCATGGCCGGTCAGGACCGCCAACTGGTTCAGCGCCACCTCTGCCTGTGCCTGAAGCGGGGCCTGCGCGGCGGCGGCCTGCGCGCGGGCGGTCTGGGCCCGGGCGATATCGGCCTGCGTGGCCGCGCCTGCCTTGAACCGCTGTTCGATCAGTTCCAGCGCGCGGGCGCGCAGCCCGGTCAGCGCGCGGGCCTGTGCCAGCCGCCCCTGCGCGTCACGCAGATTGACATAGGCCTGCGCCACCTGCGCGCTCAGGCTGACCTGCACATCGGCCAGTTGGGCACGCGCCTTGTCACGGGTGGCGGCGGCGCTGGCGTTGTCGGCCGCCTTCATCCCCCAGAAATCCGGCTCCCACGAGGCGGTCGCGCCCAGATTGTAGATTTCCAGATCGGTGCGTGATCCCCCCGGCGTAAAGGCGGGCAATTCCGCCCGCCCGGTGATCAGCGTGGGCGACACCGAAGGCAGATCGCTGGCCTTGCGCTGACGCAGGAGCGCCCCCGCCTCGGCCAGCCGGGCCTGCGCCTCGGCCACCGAGGGGCTGTTGGCCAGCGCCTGCGCCATCAGCGTGTTCAGCCGCGCATCGCCCAGCGCCTCCCACCAATTGGCCAGCGCCGGTTGCCCCGCCGCCAGCCCCGCGCCGCGCGCGAAACGCGCGTCCGATGCCACCGGCGGCGCGGGCGGCCCGGCATAGCGCGGCCCTACCGCACAGGCGCCCAGCGCCAAGGGCAGGCCACCGGCCAGCAGCGAAATCAGCAAACGGGAATGGGCGGGCGTCATGGTGGCTCTCACAGATTGGCTTAATGCATCGGCGCGTCGGGCGCGGCGTCTTTGGCAAAGGGGCGCAGCAACAGGACCAGCGGCAGGACGATCATCGTCCCCACGCCCATGATCCAGAAGATATCGTTGAAGGTCATCACCAGCGCCTGCATCTGGATCTGCGCCTCGATCTGGGGCACGGCGGCGTGCAGGCCGCCCATGGCTTGCACCTTGGCCTGCACCGCCACGCTGTTGGCGCGCAGGCTTTCCTCCATGCGGCGGGCGTGCAGCCACAGGCGTTCGTCCTGAATGATGGCAATCCCCGCCAGCGCCAGACTGCCGCCCAGATTGCGCACGCTGTTGAACAGGCCGGACGCATCGCCCGCCAGTTCGCGCGGGACCGACCGCACACAGGCTTGCGACAGGAACAGCATGCCCAAAATCTGCCCCACTCCGCGCAGCAATTGCGAGACCACGAAATCATCGCCATCGGCCAGGATCGACAGGTTGGAATCCAGCAAAGCCGATCCGCCCATGATCATCAGCCCTGCCGCCACCGCGATCCGCACATCCACCCGTTTCAGCAGGATCGGCACCATCGCCATCATGAACAGGCTGGGCAGGCCAGAGATCAGCACGATCTTGCCCGATTGCAGCGCGTTGTAATTGGCCACCATCGCCAGAAACTGGGGGATGACATAGGAGGTGCCATAGAGCACCATCCCCAGCACAAGGCCCATCGCCGCCACCGCGCCAAATTGCCGGTCCAGCAACAGCTTCAGCTGGATCACCGGGCGGGCGGCATATTTCTGGCCGATCCCCAGACTGATGAACCCGGCCAACGAAACCAGCGCCATCAGGCGGATCACCTCGGAATCGAACCACTGCTCGCGCTGGCCTTCTTCCAGGAGGACCGTCAGCCCGCCCAGTCCCAGCGCCAGCCCGATGATGCCAAACCAGTCCGCGCGGGCAAATTCGCGCAAATGGCTGCGTTCATGCGGCAGCCCCAGAATGAGCAGGCACAACAGCACCGCACACACCGGCAGGTTGATGAAAAAGGCGTAATGCCACGAGATGTTCTCGGTCAGCCAGCCGCCGATCAGCGGCCCCATCACCGGCCCCATGATCGCCGTACAGCCAAAGGCGGCGATGCCGATCGGTTGCTGATGGCGGGGCAATCGCATGGCGATGATGGTTTGCGCCGTGGGGATCAGCGCCCCCCCGGTAAAGCCTTGTCCGACGCGGCCGATGATCATCATCGTCAGGCTGTCGGCCATGCCGCACATCATCGAAAACAGCGTGAACAGGCTGGCCGCGATCAACAGGAATGTGCGCAGGCCCAGCACCCGCTGAAACCATGCCGCCAGCGGGATGATGACGATTTCGGCCACCAGATAGGAGGTGGCCACCCACGTCCCTTCGGTGCCCGACGCGCCGATTTCGCCCTGGATCGTGGGCAGCGCCGAATTGACGATGGAGATGTCCAGCGTCGCCATCAGCGCGCCCAGCGTGCCCGCCGCCACCGCCAGCCATGCCGTCAGATCGGCATTCTGTGGCGCGGCGGGAACGGGCGAAACGGTGGGGGCGGCCGCCTCTGCCATGTTCAGTGCGCGGCCTCGTCACGGGCGCTGATGGTGTCGATGCTGGCCGTCACCGACAGGCCTGGCACCAACAGGCGGCGGATGGCCGGGGTTGCCTCGATCTCGATCCGCACGGGGACGCGCTGGACGATCTTGGTGAAATTGCCGGTGGCATTGGCGGGAGGGATCAGGCTGAAACTGGCCCCGGTGCCCGGCGCGATGCTGGCCACCCGGCCCTTGATCACCTTGCCCTCCAGCGCGTCGACCTTGATCGTCACCGGCTGACCGGGGCGCACCAGCGCCATCTGCGTTTCCTTGAAATTGGCCACGACATACAGCTTGTCCAGCGGGACGATCGACATCAGCCGCATGCCGGGGGTGACATATTGGCCCACGGTCACGCTTTTGTCGCCCACGCGGCCGGCCATGGTGGCGCGGATCTGCGTGGCTGCCAGATCGACATTGGCAGCCGACAATTGCGCCGCGCCGCCCTGCCCCTGCGCGCCAGCCTGACGCACCTGCGCCTCCAGCGTGGAAAGCCGGCGCTGCTGCGCCTCGACCATGGCGGATTGGGCGCGGACCTGCGCGGCGGACTGATCGGCGGCGGTGCGCAACTGGGCCAGTTGCTGCGCCTGCTCGGCCCCGCTGGCGACCAGCGGCGCGAAACGCTTGACCTGATCGGCGTCGAACTGCGCCTTGGCCTGTGCCGAGGCCAGTTGCGCGCGGGCCTGTTCGATCGCGGCCTGTTGCTCGGCCATGGCCGATTGCGCATTGGCCTGCAACGCCTGCGCCATGGCGATCTGGGCCGATGCCTGATCGGTCTTGGCCCGGTAATCGCGCGGGTCCAGCCGCAGCAAGGGCGCGCCAGCCGCCACGTCCTGATTGTCCTGCACCTGCACATCGGTAACATAGCCCGACACGCGCGATGACACGGTCAGCGAATCTGCCTGTACCTGCGCGTCATTGGTTTCCTGCTGATATTGGCCGTGGGTGTAATAGCCATAGCCATACCACGCCCCGCCCAGCACCGCCGCGCCCAGCACCGTCAGGATCACGCGGCGCGCGGCCGGATTGCGCGGGGTTTGGGTTTCGGAAAGCTCGGGCGTATCGGCCATGGGACACTCGCAGATGGGGGCGGGACAGGCGGGGGCCTGCCGCGGCGCGGTAACGGACAAAGTGTCCGGTAATGCCTTTGCGCCCGCTATGCAAGAACATTGCCCGGTCACGGATACCTATCCATTCAGGCCAGCCGGGCCGCCAGTACACTTGTGGCCGCTGCCAATCCACGACGGACGCGCTATGGGCCGGTTGCCGCAACCAACCGCCGGACATGCCTGTTCGGGCGGTTGCGCAAGCGGGCTTTCGCCCCCACATTGCACCGCAATACTGATCCGGCGCCCCCGCCGGCCCGTCCAAAGGTTACGCCCCACCATGATACAACTGACCATCAACGGAAAAGCCCATAGCATCGATGCCGAGCCCGACACGCCGCTGTTGTGGGTACTGCGCGATGATCTGGCGATGACGGGCACCAAATATGGCTGTGGCGTGGCGCAGTGCGGCGCGTGTTCGGTGATGGTGGATGGCGAGATCACCCGGTCCTGCATCACCCCGCTGGAACTGGTCGCGGGGCGCAAGGTCACCACGATCGAGGCGGTGGAGGCCGATCCCGTTGGCGCCCGCGTCGTGGCCGCATGGGAGGCGCATCAGGTGCCGCAATGCGGCTATTGCCAATCAGGTCAGGTGATGGCCGCGACCGCCCTGTTGAAGGCCAAGGCCAAACCCTCCGACAGTGACGTCGAGGACGCGATGGTCAACCTGTGCCGCTGTGGCACCTATAACGCGATCAAGGCGGCGGTGCGCGATGTCGCGGGCCTGAGCGCCCCCGCAGCCGGGAGCAAGGGCGCATGAACCACATGAGCCAGCCGCAGGGCGAAACGCTGCCGACCGGCGATCCGGTCAATGTCTCGCGCCGGGGGGTGCTGGGTGGTCTGGCCACGGGCGCGCTGGTGCTGGGCTTTGGCCTGCCGGTGGGCGCGGCGCGGGCGCAGAGCGCGGCGGCTGCACCGATTGTGCCGGGCACCCGCGTTCCGGCCTTTCTGGCGATCCTGCCCGATGGCCGCATCCGGTTGCAAAGCCCCTTCATGGAGGGCGGCCAAGGCATCTGGACCGCGCTGGCCCAGATCGTGGGCGAGGAGCTGGATGCCGATCCGGCCAGCTTTGTCATCGAAAACGCCCCCACCGGGCGCGATTATCAGGTGGTGTTTGGGCAGATGCGGATAACCGGGGGGTCGTTCTCGGTCCGCAGCAGCTATGCCACCATGCGCAAACTGGGCGCGACCGCGCGCGCCATGCTGATGCAGGCCGCCGCCAGCCGCTGGCAGCTGCCGGTCTCGGCCCTGACGACCCAGCCGGGCAAGGTGGTCCACGCCGCCTCTGGCCGGGTGCTGACCTATGCGCAACTGGTGCAGGGCACGCTGGACCTGCCCGCGCCCGCCGCGGTCACGCTGAAGGATCCGGCCCAATTCCGCTGGATCGGCAAGCCGGTCAAGCGGCTGGACGTGCGCGACAAATCCACCGGGCGGGCGCAGTTCTCGATCGACATGGCGGTGCCGGGCATGTTGCATGCCGCGGTTCAGCATGCGCCCCGTCTGGGCATGACCGTCACCCGCATCCGCAACGAGGCGGCGGTCAAGGCCATGAAGGGCGTGCATTCGGTGCATGTGCTGAACGGCGCGGTGGCCGTGGTGGCGCAGCGTTTCTGGCACGCCCGCCGCGCGGTTGAGGCCGCGCAAGTGGATTGGGCCGAGGCGAGCGGGGCGACCTATCGCCCCATGCCCGCCAGTTTTTCCTCGGCCGCGTTTGCGGCGCAACTGGCCACCACACAGGGGACCGAGGAGGTGGGCGAAAGCAGCGGGGACATCGCCGCCGCGCTGGCCAGCGCCAAGACCACGATCAGCGCCACCTATCACAGCCAATATCTGAACCACGCCCAGTTGGAGCCGCCCTCGGCGCTGGCGCGGTTCAATGGCGACGGCACGCTGGAGGTGTGGCTGCCCAATCAGGCCCCCGACATCTTTCTGGGCGAGATCGCCAAGGCGTCCGGCCTGCCGCCCGAAAAGATCACGGTCCATTCGCCGCTGCTGGGCGGGTTCTTTGGCCGCCACTTCATCTATCCCCACGCCAGCCCATTTCCGCAGGCGATCGAGCTGGCCAAGCGCGTGGGTGCCCCGGTCAAGCTGATCTGGACGCGCGAGGAGGAGTTCCTGCGCGATCCCTTGCGCCCGATGGCGGCGGTGCGGTTCCGCGCCGCGCTGGGCGCCGATGGCCTGCCATCCGCGATCGAGGCCGTCAGCATCACCGAAGGCCCGACCGAGGGCATCGCCGACAAGCGCAGCGGCAAGATCGATCCGGCAGCGCTGGAGGGCCTGACCGGCAAGGCCTATGCCCTGCCCGCCAAGCGCATCGCCCAGATCTACGCCAAAAGCCCCGCGCCGCTGGCCTATTGGCGGTCGGTCGGCAATTCGATGAACGATTTCTTTTACGAAACGTTCCTGGACGAAGTGGCCGACAAGGGCGGGCAGGATCCATTCGCGCTGCGCATGAAGCTGTTGCAGGGCAACGCGCGGCTGACCAATCTGTTGCAGGCGGTGGCCGATCTGGCGGGCGGGTGGAAGGCCGGGCCCTTTACCGCGCCCGATGGCAGCAAGCGGGCGCGCGGCGTGGCGATGGCCTCGCCCTTTGGCACCGAAACCGCCGCCATTGCCGAAGTTTCGGTCAAGGACGGGCAGGTGGTGGTGCATGACCTGTGGCAGGCGATCGATCCGGGCAACATCGTCAACCCGGCGATCATCACCGCACAGGTCAATTCCGCCGTGGCATTGGGCCTGTCGCAGGTGTTGATCGAGGAAGCCGTGTTCAAGGACGGCCTGCGCGAGGCCCGCAACTTTGACGGCTATTCCATCCTGACGCCTGACCGCATGCCGCGTGTCCATGTGCGCGTGGTGGAAAGCGGCGCGCCGATGGGCGGAATTGGTGAGCCCGGCCTGCCTGCGGTGCCGCCCGCCGTGGCCAATGCGGTTTCGCGCCTGTTGGGCCGCCGCATCCGGCGGATGCCGATTGGCCGGGTGGATCAGGCCTGACACGCAAAGGGGGCGGGGCTGTGATGGCCCCGCCCTTTTGTTACATGCCGCCCAATGCGCGGTACAGCCGAACCATCCCCACCAGCGCCGCCGCCCGCGTCGACAGCAGCGTCTGGTGCGCGGCATAGGCGCTGCGCTGCGCGTCCAGCAGCTCCAGCCGACTGTCCACCCCCGCAGAATAGCGCAATCGCGACAGGCTGGCGCGCCTGTCCGCCGCCGCCGCCGCCGCCATTTGCGCGGTGATCTGCGGGCCATAGGTGGTCTGGGCGGAAATGCCGTCGGCCACTTCGGCAAAGGCGGTCTGGATCGCCTTTTCATATTGGGCCACGGCGATGCCGCGCGCCGCCTTGGCCTGTGCCAGATTGCCGCGCAGGCTGGACGGAGGAAACAGCGGCACCGACACGGCGGGCGTATAGCTCCACGTGCGGTTGGCGCCGCCAAACAGGCCCGACAATCCGGGGCTGAGCGTGCCCAGCGCCGCCGTCAGCGACAGGCGGGGAAAGAACGCCGCCCGCGCCGCCGCAACATCGGCCTGCGCCGCGCGCAAGGCATATTCGGCCTGCACAATGTCGGGCCGCGCCAGCAACAGATCGGACGGCACCCCCGCGCCCAGTGACGCGGGCAGCATCGCGGCCATCAGCCCCACGGGCGCGGGCAGATCGGCGGGCGGCTGTGCCCCCACGGCCAGCGCCAGCGCGTGGGCGGCCTGCTCGCGCTCGCGCTGGCGCTGGGCCAGATCGGCTTCGGCCTGACGGACCAGCCCTTCGGCCTGCGCGACATCGCTGCCGCTGGCCTGCCCCGCATCATGCAAGCGCCGCGTCAGATCCAGCGACACTTGCCAATCGGCCAGCGTCGATTGCGTCAACTGCCATTGTTCCTGCGCCAAAGCTTGCGCGACATAGCTTTCGGCCACCGCCCCGATCACCGTCAGCCGCGCCGCGCGCTGCCCAGCCTCGCTGGCCAGATAGCGGTCCTGCGCCGCGCGGGTCTGGGCGCGCAACCGGCCAAACAGGTCCAGTTCAAAACTGGTCAGGGCGATCTGGCCGGTCAGGTGGTCGGCGGCCGTGCGGGTGGCAACCAGCGAGCCTTGCGCCTCCAGCGTGGGCATTTGCGCGCCCCGCGCCACCGTCAGGCTGGCCCGCGCCGCCTGAGCGTTCAGCGCGGCGATGCGCAGATCGCGGTTTTCCTGCAAAGCCAGCGTGATCAGCGCCTGCAACCGGGCATCGCCAAACATCGCCCGCCATTCAGGCACCACACGCGGCCCGGTTTGGGCAAAATGGTCGGGCACCGGGGCGGCGGGCATGACGCCCTGCCCGCCCGCGCAACCCGCCAGCATCAGCGCCATCAGCGCGATCATCCCCTTACGCATCGGCCTGCTCCTGCCCGGCGGGGGCCGAGGGCGGGCGGCGCCAGCGTCCCCTACCCAGTTTCTCGCTGATGCCCATCGCCACGACAAAGAACACGGGGACAAAGAACACCGCCAGCACCGTGCCCGAAATCATGCCGCCAAACACGCCCGTGCCAATCGCCGCCTGTGTTTCGGCGCTGGCCCCGCGCGCCAGCATCAGCGGCATGACGCCCAGCGTGAAGGCCATGGATGTCATCACGATCGGGCGCAAACGCACCTTGGCCGCGGCCATCGCGCTTTGCATCAATCCCATCCCGGCCGCGCGGTAATGGCGGGCGAATTCCACGATCAGGATGGCGTTTTTGGCCGACAGGCCGATGATGGTGATCAACCCGACCTTGAGGAACACGTCATTGGCCATGCCGCGCAATTCCACCGCCGTCACCGCGCCAATCAGCCCCAGCGGCACCACCAGCATCACCGCCAGCGGCACGGCAAAGCTGTCATACATCGCCGCCAGCACCAGAAATACCGCCAGCATCGACAGCGCCAGCAACATCGGCGCCTGCGCCCCCGATTGCTGCTCCTGATAGGACAGGCCGGTCCATTCGATGGCGAAACCGGGCGGCAATTGCTTGGCCAGCGCTTCCATTTCGGCCATGGCCTCGCCGCTGGAGACACCAGGCGCCGCCATCCCCGACAGGCGCATCGCCGGATAGCCGTTATAGCGTACCAGTTGCAGCGGGGTTTGTTGCCATTGGGCAGTGACGACTTCGGACAAAGGCACCATCGCCCCGGCGTTGTTGCGCAGGTTCAGCCGCATCATGTCCGACAGATTCATGCGATAGGGCGCGTCGGCCTGCACGATCACCTGCTGCATCCGCCCATTATTGGGGAAATCCCCGACATAGGCCGACCCCATTGCCGCCGAAAGCGTATCGCTGATCCGGCTGAACGGTACGCCCAGCGCCTCGGCCTTTTGGCGGTCGATGGACAGGTGGATGCTGGTGCCCGCCGGCAGGCCATCGGGATAGACGCCCACCACCTTCTTGCTTTGCGCCGCAAGGCCCAGCAACTGGTTCTGCGCCGCCACCAGCGCGTCATGTCCGCGCCCGGCCCGGTCCTCCAACCGCATGGCAAAGCCCGAGGAATTGCCCAGTTCATCAATCGCGGGGGGCATCAGGCTCATGATGACGCCTTCCTTGATCACCGACATCGCCTGCATGGTGCGGGCGACCTCGTCCTGCACGGTGGCGCCGCCGCGCTGCGCCCAATCCTTCATCACGGTGAACACCACCGCCGCATTGGGCCCCGCCCCGGCAAAGCCAAAGCCCAAAATCGCCTCGTTGCCCGCGATCCCCGAACGCGTGGCGGTGTGGCGTTCCAGCGTCATCACCGCCTCACGCGTGCGTTCGGCCGTGGCGTCGGCGGGCAATTGGAACGCGGTGATGTAATAGCCCTGATCCTCTTCGGGCAGAAAGGCGGTGGGCAAGCGCCAAAAGGCAAAGCCCAGCAAAGCCACCACCACGCCCAGCGCCACCATCGCCCGCATGCTGCGTTTGAGCACCCGCGCCACCCATCCGGCATAGCCGCGCGCCATCCGGTCAAAGCCCCGGTCAAAGGCGGCGAAAAAGCGCGGCTTGGCCCGGTGGCCGATCACCGGCTTCAGCACGCTGGCGCATAGCGCGGGCGTCAGCGAGAGCGCCAGCACCGCCGAGATCAGGATGCTGACCGCCATCGACATGGCGAATTGGCGATAGATCACCCCCACCGATCCGCTGGCAAAGGCCATGGGGATGAACACCGAAACCAGCACCAGCGTGATGCCCACCACCGCGCCGGTAATCTCGCGCATGGCCTTTTTGGTGGCTTGCAGCGGGGGCAGGCCTTCCTCGGCCATGATGCGTTCGACGTTTTCGACCACGACGATGGCGTCATCCACAATGATGCCGATCGCCAGCACCATGCCAAACATCGTCAATACGTTCAGTGAATAGCCCGCCAGCGCCATCACCGCCACCGTGCCCAGCAGCGCGATCGGCGCCACCACGGCGGGCACCAGCGTATAGCGGATGTTCTGCAAAAACAGGTACATCACCAGAAACACCAGCACCATCGCCTCGGCCAGCGTCTCCAGCACCTTTTCGATGGAGACGCGGACAAAGGGGGCGGTGTCGAAGGGAATCGTCCATTCCATGCCACTGGGCATCGCGCGGGCGATTTCGGCCATGCGCTTGCGCACCGCGTCCGACACCTGCACCGCATTGGCGCCCGGCGCCATCTGCACCGCCAGCGATGCCCCCGCGCGGCCATTCTCGCGCGTGGACATCATGTAATTCTGCTGGCCCATCTCGACCCGCGCGACATCGCCCAGGGTCACCGCCCCGCCATTGGCATCGGCTTTCAGCACGATGCGCGCGAATTCGGCGGGCGTGGTCAGCTGGCCGCTGGCGGTCAGCGGCACCAGCACGCGTTGGCCCTTCAACGCCGGTTCGGCGCCCAGCGTGCCCGGCGCGATCTGGATGTTTTGCGCGGCAATCGCGGATGTCACATCCGCCATTGCCAGATCATAGGCGATCAGCTGCGCCGGATCGACCCAGACCCGCATCGCCTTTTCCGCCGAGAAGCTTTGCACGCGGCCAACGCCGGGAATGCGCTTCAGCTCGTTCACCACATTGCGCGCCAGATAATCGCTCAGCGAAGCCTCGTCATAGCGGCCATCGGGCGAATTCAGCCCGACCAGCAACAGGAACCCGCTATTGGCCGCCTCGACCGCCAGACCATATTGGCGCACGGTCTGCGGCAGGCGCGGCTCGATCAGCTTCAGCCGGTTCTGCACATCAACCAGCGCCATGTCAGGATCGGTCCCCGGCTGGAATGTCGCGGTGATGGTGGCCGAACCGGATGTGTCGGCGCTGGCCTCGAAATAGAGCAGGCTCTTGGCGCCCGACAATTCGCGCTCGATCAGGGCGACAACGCCGTCATTCATCGTCTGGGGCGTGGCCCCCGGATAGGTAGCGGTGATCGTCACCGCGGGCGGCGCGACCGAAGGGAACCGCGCCACGGGAATCGATGGCAGCGCGATCAGCCCTGCCAGCGCGATGGCAATCGCCACCACCCAGGCAAACACGGGGCGCGTAATGAAAAACTGGGGGATCATCTGGGCCTCCGTTGATCAGCGCGCCGCGCGCCAGGGCAGCGCCTTGACCGGCGCGCCCGGCAGGACGCGGTCCATGCCCACCACCACCACCTGCTCGCCCGGCTTCAGCCCCTTGAGGATGATCACCTGCCCGTCGACCACATCGCCCGCCTCGACCATGCGATCGGCGATGGCCTTGCCGGTCCAGACATGCACCAGCGCGCGGCCGGCCGCGTCATGGGCCACCGCCTGTTGCGGCACGGTGATGGCATTGCGCAGGTGCAAACGCGGCAGGCGGGCGCGCACATACATGCCCGGCAACAGCCGGTTGCCCGGATTGTCCACCAGCACCCGCACCACCGCATTGCCCGTGCCCGCATCCACCGTCACATCGGAAAACAGCAATCGCCCCTTGACCGGATGCGGCGCGCCCGAGGCACCGATGATCTCGACCGGGGCGGCCACCGCCCCCGCGCCTTCGGCCACCGCCGCGCGCAAGGCGTCCAGACGGGCGGCGGGCTGACGCACGTCCACATACACCCGGTCGATCTGTTGCACGGTCGCCATGGGGTTGGCATCCGCCGTACCCACCAGCGCGCCTTCGGTCACGCGGGCCGCGCCGATCTGGCCCGCGATGGGCGATGTCACCCGCGCAAAGCCCAGATCCAGCCGCCGCCGGTCCAGAGCCGCGCGCGCCGCCGCCACATCGGCCGCCGCCTGATCGCGGGCGACCACCGCATCGTCATAGGTCTGAGCGCTGATCGCATCGGCCCCCACCAGCGGTTTCAGCCGATCAGCCTGACTCCGCGCGCGGGCATAGGTGGCCTGCGCCCGCGCCATCGCCGCCCCGGCGCTGGCCGCATCCGCACGGAACGGGGCCGGGTTGATCTGGAACAGCGGCTGTCCCGCGCCGACCATCGCGCCTTCGGTAAACAGCCGCGCCTGCACAATCCCGCCCACCTGCGGGCGGATCTCGGCCGTGCGATAGGCCACCACGCGGCCGGGCAATTCATCGGCCAGCGAAATCGGCTGCTGCGCGGCAGGGGTGATCAGCACCTCGGCCACGGGGGGCGCCATCGGCGGCGCGCCACTGCCACAGGCGGCCAGCAACAGGGTCAGGACAGGGATCAGCGGACGGGAAAGAGAATGCACCATGCTGGACCTATGGCTGGGCTGCGTTGCCCTTGTGTGGAGGTTGTGTGGAGATTTGATGGAGGCGTCTGGCGACACATACGTCTGCCATGATAACGCCTTTGCCATGAGCGCGCTTGCACTGATTGCCGAAGACGACGGCGACATCGCCGATATCCTGCGCGCCTATCTGGAGCGTGAGGGGTTTCGCACCGTGCATGCCGCAGATGGCCGGGTGGCGCTGGACCTGCACCGGGCGCTGCGGCCTGACATCGTGTTGCTGGACGTGGGGATGCCGCATCTGGATGGCTGGGCGGTCCTGTCCCAGATCCGCCGCGAGGCCGAGACCCCCGTCATCATGATCACCGCGCTGGATCAGGATATCGACAAATTGCAGGCGCTGCGGATCGGGGCGGATGACTATGTGGTCAAACCGTTCAACCCGGTCGAGGTGGTGGCCCGCCTGCGCGCCATCCTGCGCCGCACCGGACAGGGCGCGGCAGGCGCGGTGTTGCGCGTTGGCGCGATCGAGGTCGACACCGACAGCCATATTGTGCGCGTCCATGGGCGTGACCTGCCGCTGACCCTGACCGAATTTCGCCTGTTGCTGCATATGGCCCGCAGCCCGCACAAGACATTCGCCCGCGGTGAATTGGTCGATGCCTGCCTGCCCGGATCAGACGCGCTGGACCGCACCGTCGACAGCCACATCAGCAAACTGCGCCGCAAGCTGGAAGAGGCGGGCGTCGCGGGCGTGCCCGCAGGCGTGCGCGGCGTGGGCTATCGCATGGGCGCGGCGGCATGAACATGCGCCGCCAGCCCCGCTTTGACCTGTCGCGCCATTTGACGCTGGCCATGGCGATGGTGGCGGTGGGCACGGTCGTCTTCAGCTTTCTGGCGTTCTATGTCGCCTATACGGTGGCGATCCATATCGCCCCGCAACTGTTCCCGCCCGACTATTCCGCCCTGCCCAGCGGGTGGGATCTGGCGATCATGGGGGTGGTGACGGCGATGGGCATCGCCTTGTCCGGGTGGCTGGGACTGCGCATTTCGCGCTGTATCGTCCTGCCCATGCACGAGGTCGCCCGCGCCGCCCGCGCGATCGCCGATGGTGACCTGAGCGCGCGGGCCAATCCCGTACTGGAAGCGCCGGGCGAAACCGCGATGCTGGTGGCCGATTTCAACACCATGGCGGCGCGGCTGGAAAAGGGGGCGCATAATGCCATCAGTTGGAACGCCCAGATCGCGCATGAATTGCGCACGCCGCTGACCATTCTGAAGGGGCGGTTGCAGGGCGTGTCGGATGGCGTCTTTGCCATGGACGAGGCCTTGTTGCGCGGGCTGTTGTCGCAGGTGGATGGTCTGGCGCGGCTGGTCGAGGATCTGCGCTGTGTCAGTCTGGCCGATATCGGGCGGCTGGAACTGCGGCTGACCGACGTCGATCTGACGCAGGAATTGGCCGAATGGGCCGCCTTGATGCAACCCACACTGACCAAGGCGCAATTTGGCCTGCACGTGTCCTGCCCGCCAGTCATCGCCCGGCTGGATGCGGGACGGTTGCGGCAGGCATTGCTGGCGCTGCTGGACAATGCCTTGCACTATGCCCACCCCTGCACCTTGCGGCTGGAGGCGGCGTTGGGGCCAAACGGGCTGGAAATCGCGCTGGGTGACCAAGGTCCGGGCGTCCCCGAGGCGCAGGTCGAGGCGCTGTTTGAGGTGTTCAGCAGGGGCGCAAGCGCGCAAAACACCCATCGCACCGGATCAGGACTTGGCCTGGCCGTGGTGCAGGCGATCGCCAGCGCCCATGGCGGCAAGGCAGCCTATCACCGAGACGGCACGCAATCGCGCTTTCTGCTGTTGCTGCCCCAGCCTGCCCTTGTGTCCACCTTCGTCCCAACCGGCGAGAACCTGCCATGACCGATCCCTTGAACCTGCGTCGATCCTCTGCGGCGGCGCAGCGCAATCGCGATCCCATTCTGGAGGTGCTACGCGCGCATCTGCCGCCCAGCGGACTGGTGCTGGAAATCGCCAGCGGCACCGGGGAACACATCACCCATTTCGCCCGGCACTTGCCAAAGCTGACGTGGCAGCCGTCTGACCCGGCGCCCGAAGCGCTGGCCAGCATGGCCCGTTTCATGCCCGGCGATTTGCCCAATCTGCGTTCGCCGATAGCCTTGGACACGCGACAGGCACCTTGGCCCGTTGCAGAAGCAGCCGCCATTGTTTGCATCAACATGGTGCACATCAGCCCTTGGTCCGCGACAGAGGCCCTGATGCGGGGCGCCAAGAGGGTGCTTCGCCCCGGCGGTGTGGTCTATCTGTATGGGCCCTATCGGCAGGCTGGATTGCCTCTGCAGCCGGGGAATGCTGCATTCGACAGCGATTTACGCAGCCGCCATCCAGAATGGGGCCTGCGGGAAGTGGCCGATGTCGTGGCATGTGCGCAAAGCCATGGATTCTACCATCACGATACTGTCCATATGCCGGCTGACAACCTGTCCCTGGTGTTGATCAGGGGAGAATAAGCTCAAACGACAAAAGCGCCCTACCGGCATGAGGTAAGGCGCTTTTTCTTATTTATACAGACAATGCAAATGGGTTTTTTGTGTGATTGCGCGAGCGATAATGCCTGGCGACGCCCTACTCTTCCAACGCTTGAGCGTTAGTACCATTGGCGCAAACTACTTTCACGGCCGAGTTCGAGATGGGATCGGGT
>NZ_JAAAPO010000008.1 GCF_009909235.1 Novosphingobium ovatum | reverse complement strand
AGGTGGGCCAGACGGGCAAGATCGTCGCCCCCGAGGTCTATATCGCGGTCGGTATTTCCGGCGCGATTCAACACCTTGCGGGCATGAAGGATTCCAAGACCATCATCGCCATCAACAAGGACGGCGATGCGCCGATCTTTCAGGTGGCCGACTATGGCCTGGAAGCCGACCTGTTCACCGCGCTGCCTGAGATCCTGACCAAGATCTGATCCGGGCGACCAAGCGGCAAGGCACAAACGAAAGGCGGGGCAAAAACCCCCGCCTTTTTGTTGTCAGTGATAGCAATAAGCTGGCGTTTAAACCGCGTTTGCGCCGCGCGTCAGGCCCAAGCAATTGGCAGATGGGTGCAGGTGCCCACATTGCCGCCCTTCATCGCGATGCGGCCGCCCGGCGCGATGGTGAACGGCGGGATGATCGCCAGCCATTCGCGCAGGAACACGATCAATTCCATCCGCGCCAGCCCCGCGCCCACGCAACGGTGCGCGCCCACGCCCATGGTGGTGTGGTGTGTCGGGTTCAGTTTGCGGTCCAGCCGGAAAGCCATCGGGTCGTCAAAGCTGCCCGCGTCCAGATTGTGCAGCACGCTGGGCAGGTAGACAATGTCACCCTTGCGGATGGTCAGGTCGCCGACCTGCACATCCTCGACCGCGTTGCGGCTGACCGAGGCGCTGGGGTAGCGGCGCGTGAATTCGTCCGCCGCCGCCGGGATCAGATCGGGATTGTCGCGCAGCAATTGCTGATCCTGTGGGTGCAGCGCCAGATGCATTGCGGTCATGCCCACCAGCGCGGCCACCGTGTCCAGCCCGGCAAACAGGATGTTGCGCGCCATGCGCAACGCCTCATCCTCGGTCCAGGGGCGGCCGTGGACGGGTTCGGCCAGAATGCGGCTGAACAGATCGCTGCCGGGATTGGTGATGCGCGGGACGATGCGCGGGCGCAGGTAATCGTCCACCGCGTCGCGCAATTCGATCACGCCCATGCTGCCGTCGGGGCGCACCAGTTGCGCGGCCAGCGGGCGCAAGTGCAGGCGATCACCCACCGGCACGTCGATCAGCGAGAGGAAGATGTCGACCGGCAGAATTTCGGCATATTCCGACATGAATTCGCAGGAACCGCGCGCCACCAGCCCCTGCGCCAATTCGCGGGCCAGCGCCTGCACCTGCGGCTCCAGCGCGGCGATGTGCCGCCCGGCAAAGCCCTTCATCACCGCGTCGCGAAAGGTTTTGTGTGTCGCGCCGTCCTGTTGCAGCGGGATCAACTGCATCGCTTCGCCAAGGCCGGGGACAACGGCCAGCACTTCGTTCGACAGGCGCGTGGTGTCGGCCCACAGGCTGCGCACCACATCGCCGCGCGTGCCGATCCAGTGGCCGCCATTGGCGGTGGTCCAGATCAGCCCGTCCGGCCCGCGTTCCTGCAGCGCCAGCCATGCCGCGATATAGTCGGTTTCGGCGCCGGGCAGGGCAAAGATGTTGATGTCCGTGACTAGATGGGGCGGCACATGGGCCGGAATATCGATCACGTCCATCAACATCTCTCCTGTCTTTTATCGTTGTATATCTTTGGTCTGCTGGCCTTACTTCATGCACTCCCGCGCCAGACGGGCCAGTCGCGGGAACGCTTCGGCACGGGCGGCGGCTTGGGCGTTGCTGGCATTGCCGCGCAACACGCGCCCTTTGATCCCGTGGAAAATCGCCGCCAACCGGAAGAAGTTGAACGCCAGATAGAAGTCCCAGTTGGCGATGGCCTCGCGCCCGGTCCGCTCACAATAGCGGGCGATATAGGCTTCCTCGGTCGGCAGGCCCAGCGCCACCGGGTCCATGCCGCCAATGCCCGCGACGATATCGCCCGGCATGCGGTACATCATTGCGTGATAGGCAAAATCGCCCAGCGGATGCCCCAGCGTCGACAATTCCCAGTCCAGCACAGCCAGCACGCGCGGCTCTGTCGGGTGGAAGATCATGTTGTCACAGCGGAAATCGCCGTGAACGATGCTGGTCTCATCGCCTTGGGGAATAGCTCCGGGCAGCCATTCGACCAGCGCGTCCATGTCCGGATCGCGCCCGGCCAGATCATCGTCCTGATACTGGCGCGACCAACGGGTGATTTGGCGGGCGAAATAATTGCCCGGCCGCCCGTAATCGCCCAGACCAACCGCCTGATAATCCACCGAATGCAGCGCGGCGATGACGCGGTTCATCTCGTCAAAATAGGCGGCGCGCTCGGCCATGGGAACATCGGTAAAGCCTGCGTCCCAGAACACCCGGCCATCGACCATGTCCATCATGTAAAACGCGCTGCCGATGACGCTTTCGTCCTCGCAGGCGCACAGGATGCGGGCGACGGGCACGTCACTCCCGGCCAGCGCCATTTGCACGCGAGCCTCGCGCATGACGTCATGCGCGCCCTTCAGGATCGGGCCGGCCGGTTTGCGCCGCAGGACATAGCTGCCCTGCGGCGTGGTCAGGCGATAGGTCGGGTTCGACTGGCCGCCATTGAACTGACCCACCTCGATCGGGCCGGTAAAGCCCGGTACGTTGGCGGTGAGCCAGCCTTCCAACGCGGCCACGTCAAACGCCGTGCGCATGGCGCCAACACCGGTGTTCGCGGCGGCCAGATCCACGGCGGGCTTACCTTCCTCAGACGAGGCCATTGTCCTGCTTCCACTTGCGCTTGATCTTCTTGGCCAGCGACCATTTGTGCACTTCGGTCGGGCCGTCATAGATGCGGAACGCGCGCACTTCGCGGAAGATCTGCTCCACGATGGTGCGGTCGGTGACGCCCGTGCCGCCCATCACCTGCACGCATTTGTCGGCAATGCGCATCAGGGCTTCGGAGACGGCCACCTTGGCCATGGAGCTTTCGACGGTGCCCAGGCTCCCGGTGTCCAGCACGCTGGCGCACCAGTCGATCATCAGCGTCGCCTGCTGGATGTCGATCCAGTTTTCGGCCAGCATGAAGCCCACGCCCTCATGCTCGATCAGCTCCTTGCCAAAGGCGCGGCGGCGGTTGGCGTAATCGGTGGCGATTTCCTGCGCGCGGATGCAGCCACCCAGCCAGCGCATGCAGTGCGACAGGCGGGCAGGGCTCAGGCGGACCTGCGCATATTTGAAACCATCGCCGGCGTTGCCCAGCAACTGGCTGGCAGGGACGCGCAGATTTTCGATGGTGACATCGGCGTGGCTGCCCGGCATCGAGGTGTCGATGGTGTTGGGCACATGGTCGATGCGGATCGCCGGATCGGGCAGATCGACCAGGAACATGCAGGCGCCGCCCGCGCTGTCGGGCTCTTCCGACTTGGCCATGATGATACCCACCTGCGCGCCTTCGGCCCCGGTGATAAAGCACTTCTTGCCGTTGATCACCCAATGGTTGCCGTCGCGGCGGCAGGTGGTGATCATCATCGAGGGGTCCGAGCCCGCACCCTGCAACGCGGCCGGTTCGGTCATGAAGAAGGCCGAACGCGCGCGCCCTTCAACCAGAGGCTTGAGGAAGCGTTCCTTCAGCTCGTCATTGGCGACATGGCCGATCAGATACATGTTGCCTTCGTCGGGCGCCATGGTGTTGCAGGCCAGCGGACCCAGCGGCGAAAGGCCCGACTTGATCAGCACGGTGGCCGTTTCGCGCTGCGTCAGATGGGTGCCATCGGGCAGGATATGCGGCGTCAGCACGCCAGCGGCGCGGGCCTTTTCCCGCATTTCATAGACCATCTCATCCAGCGGGGCGCCGTGATGGTCGCGGCGGGGATCGGTCTCATACGGGATGATCTGGGTGCGGACGAATTCCTCCACCCGGTTGGCGATGGCGATCGCGCGTTCGGTCGGCATGTTGATTTCCTTTTAACCCAGCTTGCGCAGCGGTTCGCTGCCGTCCCAGCCGCGCGCGGCTTCGCGCATCATGGCGAACAGTTCAGGTCCGCCTTCGGCCAGCTTTACATATTCAACGATATTGCCCGGGCCACCGCCCGCATCGGCATAGAACACGCCGCCGGTGTCGCCCACCTTGCCCTCGATCAAAATTTCGGCGCCGGCCGCGTTCAATGCGGCGCGGGCGGCCTCCAGATCGTCGACCACGATGCAGACGTGGTGCAATTGGTCGCGCACCGCATATTCGCCGGTATAGATCGAGGGGGCATCATTTTCAGGACGGATCAGTTCGATCTGCATGTCGCCCCAATAGGCCCACGCGACCGAGAACATCGCGTCGCTGGGCTGACCCTTGTAGGTCATTTCGCCCAGCTGGATGTTTTCCATCAGAAAGAACGGCCCCGCGCCGACCACTTCGGTCCAGTGCTTGATCGCCGCGTCGAAATCGGACGGCAGATAGGCCAATTGCATGATCGGGCCGAGGTCGGTCAAAGGGCCGCGCTTGGTCATGGGATGCTCCTAAATGAGGCGGCTCAGGCGAACAGCGTTTCGGGGTTTTCCAGCAGGCTCTTCAGCGTGGCGAGGAACTGTGCCCCACCTGCGCCGTCGATCGCCCGGTGGTCCACCGACAGGGTGAAACGCATCCGGCTTTCAAAGGCAAAGCCTTCGCCGTCCTCGACCGCTTCGCGCGTGATCGTGCCGACCGCCAGAATGGCGCCCTGCGGCGGGTTGATGATGGCGTCGAAATCCTCGATGCCGAACATCCCCAGGTTCGAGATCGAGAAGCTGCCGCCGGCCATGTCGTCCATGCCCAGACGGCCAGACTTGGCCTTTTCGATCAGGGCGCTGGTGGCCGATGCGATCTGGTCGATGCGCATACGGTCGGCCTGACGCACCACGGGGGTTACCAAACCCTTGGGGCTGGCCACCGCGATCGAGATGTCAGCATGCGGGAAGGAATGGATTTCCTGCCCATGCACCTGAACATTTACGTCACGGTGTTGCGCCAGCGCGCGGGCCGATGCCATCACGACATAGTCGTTCAGGCTGGCCTTGCAGCCCAGCACCAGATTGGCCGTCTTGCGCAGCTCCATCAGCTTGTCGACATTGGCCGACATGCGCAGATAGAAATGCGGGATGGTCTGCTTGGCCTCGGTCAGGCGCTGGGCCACCACCTTGCGCACGCTGTCAAAGCGCGTGACGGTGGGGGTGTTGGCCACCGCGACGAACGGCGCGCCAAACGCTGCCGGCGCCGCAGAGGCGGGCGCGGGAACCAGAGCCAGCACGTCGGCCTTGGAGATACGGCCGCGTGGTCCGGTGCCTTTGACGCCCGACAGGCTGATGCCATGCTGGGCCGCGATACGGCGCGCCAGTGGCGAGGCGAAGACAGCGCGGTCCTCGGCCTCGACACTCAGCGTGCCGGTCAGCGCCGGATTGGCCGGATAACGGGCGGCCTGATGCACGTCCTGAAGCGTGATGCGGCCACCGCGACCCGACCCCACGATGGGATCGATGTCCACGCCGTTGTCCTCGGCAAATTTCAACGCCTCGGGGCTGATCGGACGGTTGGTCTCGATCTTGCGCGGGGCGTTGGTGACGGGCGCTGCGGCCGCCGCCGCGGGGGCAGGGGCGGCATCGCTGCTGCCGCCACGCGCGGCCACGCTGGTGTCAGCGGGCTTGAACGCGGCGATAAAGGCGTCGATCTCGGCCGCGTCCGTACCCGGCGCGGCGGTCACGGCCAGCAACGCGCCAACCGGCTGTTCAGCGCCACCGGCCGGAACCAGCACACGCGCCAGCACGGCGTCATATTCGGCCTCGACCTCGTTGGTGATCTTGGCCGTTTCGATCAGGCACAACAGCTGGCCCTTGCTGAACGTCTCGCCTTCGGCGACCATCCATTCGGCCAGCGTGCCTTCGGTCATTTCGATGCCCCATTTGGGCATGCAGAATGGGCGGATATCGGGCATCTTACCCTCGCTTAACGATAGGACAGGACGCGGCGGACCGCGGCCTCGATCTTGTCGACCGAGGGGAGATAATTGCTCTCCAGCTCACGCGCGAAGGGGATCGGCGTGTGGGGCGGGGTCACCTGCAGCGGCGGCGCCTTGAGGCTGGAGAAGGCCTTTTCCGCGACCAGCGCGCACAGATCGGCGCCCAGACCACAGCGCGGCGGGGCTTCGTCGACGACGACGACGCGGCCCGTCACCTCGACGCTGTCAAGGATGGTTTCCTCGTCCAGCGGGCTGGTGGTGCGCAAGTCGATGACATCACAACCGATGCCCTCGGCGGCCAGCTTGTCGGCCACCGCCTCGCACATGCCCAGCAACAGGCCCGAGGAGATGATCGTCACATCGCCGCCCGCGCGCGACAGGCGCGCATGGCCAAACGGGATCATGAAGTCTGGATCGTCGGGCACTTCGCCCTGCACGGCATACAGCGCCTTGTGCTCCAGGAAGATCACCGGGTCATCGTCACGGATGGCGGTGCGCAGCAAGCCCTTCACATCGGCGGGGGTGGTGGGCATCACCACCTTGAGGCCCGGCATACCGGTCAGGATCTGGTGGACCGACTGGCTGTGCTGCGCGGCGGCGTTGTAACCGGCGCCATAGGCCATGCGGATGACAGCGGGGCACTTGGTCTTGCCACCGAACATATAGCGGAACTTGGCCAGCTGGTTCCAGATCTGGTCAAGGCTCACGCCGATGAAGTCGGCAAACATCAGCTCGGCGATCGGACGCTTGCCCGCCAGCGCCAGACCGCCGGCCGCGCCCACGATGGCGCTTTCGGAAATCGGCGTGTCGATCACGCGGGTCGGGCCGAACTTGTCATACAGCCCGGTCGAAGTCGACCAGATGCCGCCGATGGCCTCGGGGCCACCAGCGGTACCCATGCCGCCCACCACGTCTTCGCCCAGCACCACCACATTGGGGTCGCGTTCCATCTCTTCCATGATGGTCGAGAGAACAGCGGCGCGGTACATCATCTTGCTCATTGTCTTGTCTCCCGCGCTTAGTAGCTGATGTAGACGTCAGCCAGGACGTCTTCGGCGGTGGGACGCTCGGCGGCGCGCGCGGCGGCGACGGCGGCCTCGATGGCCTCCATCACTTCGGCGTCCACCGTGTCCAGATCAGCATCGGCGAGCAGGCTGGCGCCCTTGACCGAGGCACGGAAGTTCTTGAGGCAGTCGCGCGTTTCGCGGATGCGCTCCAGTTCGCCCGGACCGCGATAGCGCTGCGGGTCGCCTTCAAAGTGGCCAAAGAAGCGTTCGGTGTCGAATTCAACCGCCGCCGGGCCATTGCCCGCCCGCACATGCTCGAGCACTTCGCGCATGCATTCGAACACGGCAAAGAAGTCCGTGCCGTCCGCGCGCCACACCTTCATGCCAAAGGCTTCGGCGCGGCTGGCGATGTCGCGTGCCGTGCCCACCGCGTAGTCCACGCCGGTGTGTTCGGAATAGTGGTTGTTTTCGAACACGAAAATGCAGGGCGCGTTGGTGACAACGGCAAAGTTCATCGCTTCGAACGTGGTGCCCTGGTTGCACGCGCCGTCGCCCGAAAAGGCGATCGCCACGTTCAGACCATTGGGGCCGGGGCCGTCCACACGGCTGGCCAGCGCCGCGCCGACCGCGATCGGGGCGCCCGCGCCCACGATGCCGTTGGC
This sequence comes from Novosphingobium ovatum, assembly GCF_009909235.1. Classification (GTDB taxonomy): domain Bacteria; phylum Pseudomonadota; class Alphaproteobacteria; order Sphingomonadales; family Sphingomonadaceae; genus Novosphingobium; species Novosphingobium ovatum. Next base: position 108,465 of record NZ_JAAAPO010000008.1, on the reverse strand, counting down.
GCCCAGCATGCCCTTGGTCACGTCGGCGATATGCATCGACCCGCCCTTGCCCTTGCACAGGCCTTCGCGGCTGCCCCAGATTTCCTTCATCATGTCGTTCACATCGCAACCCTTGGCCAGACAATGGCCATGGCCGCGGTGGGTCGAGACGATCTTGTCATCGGCCGACAGGTGGTCGCACACACCCACAGCCACGGCTTCCTGGCCGCAGTACAGGTGGGTAAAGCCGGCGATTTCGCCGGTCTGGATCTCGATATGCAGGCGCTCTTCGAATTCGCGGATGATCTTCATCCGGCGATAAGCGGCCAACAGGGCGTCTCGGCTCAGTTGCATTTCCGGCTCCCGGCGTATGTTTATGGACGAAATGGCAATAGGTTACAGGTTCAGAACGGTCTTGGCGATGATCGATGCCTGCACCTCGTTGGTGCCGCCAAAGATCGTCCAGGCCCGGCTGTTGAGATAGCGTGCGGCGCCTACTTGCGTGGCGCGGCTGTGGACCGGCTCGGGGGCCTGCGCGCCATACAGCGGGCGGCGCGTGTCCAGTTCCAGCCCGGCGACACCGTGCAGGTCCATGGCGATCTCGTCGATCTCCTGCCGCAGGTTGGACGCCAGCAGTTTGACCAGCGAGGTCTGGGGTCCGGGCTTTTGCCCCTGCGCGATCTCGGACAGGATCTTCAGCTCGATCATCTCCAGCGATTCGACGCCCAGACGCGCGCGGGCCACCCGGCGGCGCCATTCGGCATTGTCCGACAGCACACCGCCCCGGCCATCCGGCTGGGTCAGCGCGGCGCTTTCGATCTGGGCGATGTCATAGGCCAGCTTGGGCGCGTGGCACGAACCGCCGCGCTCGTTCTCCAGCAGGAACTTGGCCAGCTTCCAGCCATCGCCTTCGCCCGCCACCAGATTTTCCGCCGGGACGACCACGTCCTCCAGAAACACCTGGTTGACCTCATGGTCACCGGCCAGCGTCAGGATCGGGCGCACGTCGACGCCCGGCTGGTTCATGTCGATCAGAAAGAACGAGATGCCCGCGTTCTTGTGCACGTCCGGGTTGGTCCGGGCGAGGCAGAACATCATGTTGGCGAAATGGGCGTGGGTGGTCCAGATCTTGGACCCGTTCAGGATATACTTGTCGCCATCCTTGACCGCGCGGGTTTGCAGGCTGGCCAGATCCGACCCGCTGGCCGGTTCCGAAAAGCCCTGACACCAATAGTCCTCACCCGACAGGATGCGGGGCAGATAGCGTGCCTTCTGCTCGTCCGTGCCAAAGGTATAGATCACCGGCGCGACCAGTTTCAGCCCCAGCACCGTCAGATTGGGGGCGCCCGCCTGTGCGCACTCCTTTTCAAACAGATAGCGCTGCACCGGGCTCCATCCCGTGCCGCCCACCGCCTTGGGCCATTGATAGGCCAGCCAGCCCTGCTTGTGCAGGATGGCGTTCCATGCCTGACCGATGTCGGGTTCGACAAACACCGAAGGGCTGGCCGCCGCGCCGGCGCGGATTTCCGGCGTCAGGTTGGCGGCCAGAAAGGCGCGCACCTCGTCACGGAAGGCCAGTTCGTCAGGGGTGAGTTCAAGGTCCATGAGGCTTATCTTTTCAGGATGGTGACGGCCGATACGCCCGGCGCGCCGTAAACATGGCTATAGGCGGTGAGGGGATTGCCCGGCACCTGACGGCCGCCGCCCGCACCACGCAGCTGGATGACATTTTCATACACTTGCCGCAGGCCCGACGCGCCGATCGGCTCGCCACAGGCCAGACAGCCGCCATCGGTGTTGACCGGCAGACGCCCGTCGATGCGGGTGCGCCCTTCGGCCAGCCATGCTTCCTGCTCGCCATCGGCGCAGAAGCCGTTTTCGGCCATGTGCATGATTTCGGCGCCCGCCTCGGTGTCCTGCAACTGGGCAACGTCGATGTCGGCAGGCGCGATGCCGGCGATGTCAAACGCGGCCGCGCTGGCCAGACGGGTTGCCGTGTTGACGCCACCACCGATGTCGATGCTGGGGGCGAACACCTCAAAGCTGCCCGGAGGCCGGGTGCGCATGGTGGCCGCGGCCAGTTGAATCGGGGTGGCGCCAAGCTCGCGCATCTTCTTCTCGCTGGCCAGCACCAGCGCCACGCCGCCTTCGCCCGGCGAGCAGAACATGAATTTGGTGAACGGGTCCGACACCATCGGCGCGTTCAGGATCACGTCCAGATCCACCGGCTCGCGCCGCCATGCGTGGGGGGCGTGGACGCCGTTCAGAAACGCCTTTTCCGCGACCATGCCCAGCGTGCGGCGGCTGATGCCGTGCAACTGCATATAGCGCATGATCTTGGCCGCAAAGAACTGCGTCGTGACCATATAGCCCGCGTCGCCATACCATTCGGGTAGATTGTATTCGGCAGGCTTTGCATCGAACGCGCCGCGCGGATGCTTGTCAAAGCCGACCGCAAGGCCCAGATCGAACTCGCCCGACTTGATCGCCATCTGCGCCGAAAACAGCGCCGAACCACCCGTGGCGCAGCCGTTCTTGACGTTGATGAACTGCGTGCCGTTCAGCCCCAGCCGATCGACCATCGTGTCGGGATTGCCCGCCGAATCCGACCCGCCATAGGCGAACTGGATGTCCTGCCAGGTGACGCCCGCATCGGCCAGCGCCTGACGCACGGCGAACACGCCCTGATCCAGACCCGACACACCATCGGTGCGGCCAAAATTGTGGATGCCAACGCCGATGATGTAAACCTTGGTGCCGCTCATGCCGCGCCTCCTGCGGTGGGACGGAACGCGGGCAGCAGCATCGAGCCTTCGACCGAAGGATCAAGCGCGACCGTGCAGAATTCGACCGGCATGCCGATGGTGATGGCGTCAAAGTCCACATCCACCAGCCGCGCCTCGACGATCACCTCGCCGGGGATTTCGACATATGCGACCACCCATGGGGTGAAGTCCGCCGGGCCCTGATAGGGCGGCGTCTTGGGGCGGAAGCGCTGGACGGTATAGGACCACAGCGTGCCATGGCGGCCCAGCGGCACGGCGTCGAACGTGTCGCTGCCGGGGTGCGGAAAGACGATCCGTCCGGTGGCGCGGTCACGGCCGCCGATCAGGCGCGGCGGGACCTCGGTGGTGAACAGGCTCTGCGTCATGGCGGCCTTTGGCTATCCTCTTCGAACGATTCTGTTGTTTTGATAAAGCGCGCCGCGGGGCCGAAGAGCGACTCCCAAAAAGACTAGTCCAAGGCGGGAATGGGGCGGTTTTCGCCTGTCTTTCGGGCATATTGCGGACATGCCAGACCCCGCGCGGCGCCGCTGGCGCCGCGTTCGGATGGTCGCGCCCCCAAACCTTAGCGGTTGAGCGAGATATAGCCCAGCTGCGCCGCCTTGAAGACCGTCTGGCTGCGGTTGACCGCGTCCAGCTTGATCGAGGCGTTGTGGATGTGGAAACGCACGGTCGCGCGGCTGCGCCCGATGATCATGCTGATTTCCAGATCCGTCTTGCCAATGGCGGCCCAGCGCAGGCACTCCACCTCGCGCTTGGACAGGCGCGAGGTTGCCGGCAATGCCTGCAACGCGCCCATCACGCCAACATAGCTGGCGATGAAGGTGCGCCCGATCAGCCCGAAGATGTCGCCATAGATCCCGAACTCACGCGACAGATCCGTGCGGGTGGCGTCCAGCGGGTTATAGCTGACCGCGCCGATCTGGCCAAAAGGCAGATGTACCGGCACGACGATCGCCGCCTTGGTCAGCGACCGGACCTCGAAATTGGTGAGGTCGATCGCGGCCATATAGCGGTTGGGCTGGCGCGTGTGAAAGCCCTCGGCATTGGCCCAGAACGGTTCGCTTTCGAACCGGCAGGCCGATGTCAGCGGCGAGTCCAGCGCGATGCGCGGGTTGCGCCACCAGGCCTTTTCGCTGGTCCAGCCAAAGACATCGCGCGCCAGCACGTTGCCGTCGGAATCGACCGGGGTGCGCTTGTCCGCGATGTCATGGGCGGGCGCCACATGCATCCCGCACCTCAGCGCGATTGCGTTCAGCGCCTCGGCGGCGCGGCGGACATCATTGGGGCCAGCGATGCGCACGGCATCGACCCAATCCAGACTGGGTGCATCCATCTCCAGGACCATCTTCGAGTGCCTTCTTTTTGTGCGGGCAGCAGCATCCTAGCCTTTTGCCCAGCGTTTTTGGCCTGTCCGTAGTGCTAGATCGTATCTCAAGGGAGAAGAAGCTTGAATTTCGATCTGAGCGAAGACGAGAGGATGGTCCAGAGCCTCGCCGAGAGGTTCGTCATCGATCGTTATGACATCGACCGTCGCCGAACCTATTTGGCGCATGCTGCCGGCTTTTCCCCGGAGAACTGGGATTTGTTGGGCGAATTGGGGCTGATTGCCGCAGCTTTGCCTGCGGAATGCGGCGGTCTGGGATTTAATGCCAGCGCAATCGTCACCATTTTTGAGGCGCTTGGCCGTGGTCTGGTGGTGGAGCCGCTGATCGAGAATATTCTGGTCGGCGCGCGTCTATTGCTGGATGCGGGCACGGCGGACCAGATTGCCGCCTGGCAGGAGGGTCTGGCAAGCGGCGCGCAGCGCGTTGCGCTGGCCCATGCCGAGCCTGCGAGTCGCGGCAATGCAGCATGGGTCGCCGCATCCGCGAAGGCCGAGGGCGAAGGCGTGCGCATCACCGGCACCAAGCATTGCGTGCCGGCAGGCGTGGGCGTTGACGGCTGGATCGTTTCGGCCCGCGTGGCCGGTGCGCCGGGCGATGCCGATGGCGTGGCGCTGTATCTGGTGCCCTGCGATACGCCGGGCGTGACCTTGCGCGCATGGCGCACGATCGATGGCGGCGCGGCCGCTCATCTGGAACTGGACGTGGTGATCCCGGCCGAAAACCAGTTGAACGGCGGGCTGGAGGCGATTGCCGCCGTCATGCCGCTGGCGCAACTGGCCCGCGCGGCCGAAAGCCTGGGCATCATGCGCCGCCTGTTTGACGAGACGCTGGAATATCTGCGCACGCGCAGCCAGTTCAACACGGCGCTGGGCAAGTTCCAGGCGATCCAGCACCGCATGGCGGCGCAATATGCCGCGCTGGAGCAATCGGGCGCGTTGATCAATCTGGCGCTGGTGCGCGAGGGCGAGGAGGGCTTTGCCCATGCCGTCGATGGCGCCCGGGCCTTCATCAGCGAGGCTTCGGTCACGCTGGGCCATGAGATGATCCAGTTCCACGGCGGCATGGGTGTCACCGATGAACTGGCCATCGGCCATGGGCACAAGCGTCTGGTGATGCTCTCGCGCTGGCCCGAGGATGCGGCCGCCTCGCTGGATCGCTACGCGGGTCTGGCGGCCTAAAGGAATGATGGGCCGGGGGGGGATCCCTCTGGCCCGACACACAGGCAGGTGCGGACGGGGTGGGTCAGAAATGGCCTGCCCCGTCTTTTTGTGCGCAACATCAGCGCGCAACATCAGCGCCTGAGGCCCGCCCATGAAAAAGGGCGCGGTGGAGAGGGATCATCCACCGCGCCCCATCAGGCGATCACGTCAAACGCCCGGATCAGGCGTCCAGCGGCGCCTTGATCCAGCCGATGCCCCGCCGCAGCAGGTCATAGAACACCGGCAGATCCCATGCACAGCGGTCTACGCTAGGCCACCAGTCCAGCATGGGTTGCAGGTCATAATGCCCACGGCAATGGCCCAGCGTGTTGTACAGCACCGCGCCAGCGCCATGATGCTTGATATACATCACCGGATGGGTGCCCGGCGCATCGGCCGCCTCGACAAAGCCGGTGCCCGGTTCGCTGCATTCGGTTTCCAGCAACACGTGCAGGTCACCATGGCATTCCAGATGGTACAGCTCGTCCGTGGTGTCGAAGGGTTCGACTCCGCGCGTCAGTTCGTGTTCCGCGTCCGCCACCGTCACGCGATAGGGCGCGATCGGGGGATGGCTGATGAACTGGCTGCCCAGCGTTTCCATGAACAGCGGCGCCCAGCGCGGGGCGTCGAACAGGCCCGCGTTCGGCCCCTCGCTCAACAACCGCAGGACCGAGTTGGTCGAATGCAGCGCATACCAGCGCCCGCCCGCCTTGACCCAATCCAGCAACGCCTCCTGCGCGACCAGCGAAGGCATGACGTTGCAGGTATAGGTGATCAGGATGTCGGCCTGCTTGATCGCCTCGACGTTCTCGAAATCCTCGAACACGCGGGTGCGCACGCGCTCGTCCTCGGCCAGCAGCTTGAGCAGTTCAAGCCGGGCAAAGTCCATGTCGTGCCACACCCCGCCACAGATCAGCACGCAATTGATGCGCGAGGGGTGGGTTTCTGCTGCCGCCTCGCTCATGCCGCGTCCGTCCCGTCGCTGCCCTCGGCGATGCCCAGATATTTGTCCAGCGTCTGCTGGAACTGACGGATGCGGATTTCCTGATAATTGGCCAGCTGCACCAGACCGTTCTTGGAGGCGTGCAGGCCGTCCTGAACGTAGGGCAGGTTGTCCATGTCCTGCTCCAGCACATCGCCCAGCACGCCCAGCGGCGCCTCGGTCCATTTCTGGTCCAGCGTCAGATAGATCATCGGCGCGCCGCGCGGGATCTTCTCACCCTTTTTCACGCGGCTGAGGACGCGCACTTCCATGATGCAGGTGTCGGGCGTTTTGCCCGGCCGCCAGCGATAGACGATGTTGGGCATATACCCGCCCCAAGGCGCGAAATTGGGGAACACGTTATAGACCAGCGCGTCCAGCAATTCGGCATCGGTGGCGTCCGAATGGTCATAGCCCGACTGCTCGGTATAGGCCTGACGCATCGCCGCGCCCAAGGCTTCGCGCGCGGTCTGGCCCTCGGGCACCTTGATCGCATAGGGGTCTGCGCCCGAACCGCCACCGCCATCGGCCTCGTAATTGTCGGCGCTGCGGCCGTTGAACTTCACGAACTGGTCAACGATCCACTGCTGGCTCTTGCCCTCGGGGTCCAGATGCGGCGAGAGGATGCCGAACGGCACCAGATTGACGTTGATATTGTCGCCCCACGCCCAATAGGCGCTGTTGCAGTCGCCGGTAAAGGGCAGCAGCTGCGGGTGGGTGACGATCGTGTGCCACGCTTCCATGAAGGCTTCGGACACGACCTTCCAGTTGGCGGGCACTTCCTTGCCCACCCACAGGACGGTGGTGCATTCCTCATGGCGCCAGCGCTTGAAATGCTCGGGCAGGGGGGCGAGATATTCCTCAAGGGTCGGCCCGCCCTTTTCCTCGCGGATGAAGATATAGCCGCCCCAATGGCCCACCTCGGCCTCGGGCAGTTGCAGCTCTTCCTTGCTCAGATGGGCAAAGTCCCATTTGCACGGCATCTGGTCAAAGCTGCCATCCTTGTTCCAGGCAAAGCCGTGGAAAGGGCAGACGAAACGGTCGGCGTGGCCGTCATTGTCGCGCAGCTTGCGGCCGCGATGGAGGCACACGTTGTGCATCGCGCGCACCGAGCCATCTTCCTGACGCGAAATGATGTACGAACGACCCGCGATCTCATAGACGACATAGTCGCCCGGTTCGGGCAGGTCTTCCTCGCGCGCGGCAAATTGCCACACGCGGGGCCACATCTTCTCGCGCTCCAGCTCGGCAAAGGCGGGGCTGGTGTAACGCTTGGCCGACAGCGGCTTGTTGCCACGGTTTTGATAGCTGGGGGTGACCAGCACGTCGGGCGAGGGCTTGGAGTCCTGCGCCATCAGTTCCAGCCAGCTGATGCCTTCGCCCACCGGCAGGCCCGCAGTGTCGGGGCCGGGCGCGCCGGACTTGGATTGCGTATCGCTGTGCGCCATCGTGTCTATCCTGTCTTTCAGAGCGGCGCGCGGCCGCTTGTCTCCCAAAGGTCCGGCAGGTCATTGATTGCCCGCGCGGATTCCTTGATGCGATCATGACTGTGCAACCCCACTTTGCGCAAGTCACCTTGTCGAAAGCATAGGTTTCCACGCGCGCCCATCACGTGCATGTTGGCCCAAACCGAATGTGGGAGTGATGACTGTGGCCAACAGGCTTGAAGGCAAGGTCGCCTTGGTGACCGGCGGGACCGGTGGTATTGGGGCAGGTACGGTGCGGCGTCTGGCCGCCGAGGGCGCGAAGGTGATCTTCACCGGGTCCAAGGCTGATGTGGGCGAGGCGCTGGCCGCCGAAGTGGGCGGCCGTTTCGTCGCCCACCGCGTGCAGGACGAGGCCGGCTGGGAAGCGATGATGGCGATGATCATGGCCGATTATGGCCGTCTGGACATCGCCTTTGCCAATGCGGGCACCGAACATGGCGACACCAATATCGAGGACGTCTCGATGGAGGCGTGGAGCAATCTGGTGGCGATCAACCAGACCGGCGTCATGCTGACCGTTCAGCACGCGATCCGCGCCATGGCCAAGAACGAAGGCGCGACCGGCTCGATCATCATCAATTCCAGCATGAACGCGGCGCGCCCGCTGGGCAATTACGTCACCTATTCCGTGACCAAGGCGGCGGTCTGCGCGCTGGCCAAATCGGCCGCCATCCATTGCGGGCAAAAGAAGTACAAGATTCGCGTCAACGCCATCCTGCCCGGCGTGGTCGAAACCGACCTGATCTGCAACATCATGAACAGCATGCCCGATCCGGCCGCCGTGCGCGCCATCTATGAAGGCATGGCGCCATTGAACCGCATGGCGCAGGTGGACGAGGTCGCTGGCCTGGTCGCCTATCTGGGCAGCGACGAGGCGGGCTTTATCTCGGGCGCGGAAATTTCGATCGATGGCGCAACGACCGCCGGCATGATGGGAGTATAAGAATGAACAGGCTGGAAGGGCGCATTGCGCTGGTAACGGGTGGCTTGCGCGGGATTGGCCTGGCCATCGCCACGCGTTTCGTCGCCGAGGGCGCGCATGTCGTGCTGACCGATCTGGACGCGGCCGGTAGCGAGACGGTGCGCAACGTGCTGGAAACGCTGGGCAACCGCGCGACCTATATCGCCGCCAATGTCACCAGCGAGGATGACTGGAACGGCATCGAGGCGCATCTGCGCGAGCATTTCGGCGCGCTGCATATTCTGGTGAGCAACGCCGGCACCGATCTGACGGGGCCGGTGGAATCGCTGACTCTGGACGGCTGGCGCAAGATCATGTCGATCAACGTCGATGGTGTGTTCCTGGGCGTGCGCACGCTGGTGCCGCTGATGGCCGAAAGCGGCGCGAAGGTTGCTGGCGGCGCTTCGATCATCAACGTCAGCTCGATCATGGGCATCGTGGGCTATTCCGAGGTGTCGGCCTATAACGCGTCCAAGGGCGCGGTGCGCATGTTCACCAAGGGTCTGGCCGTCGAATTCGCGCAAAAGCGCATGCCGATCCGCGCCAACTCGTTGCACCCCGGCTTCGTCAAGACGCCGCTGCTCAACGCCGGTTTCCAGCGCTGGGTGGACAAGGGCTTTGCCGAAAAGCCCGAGGATCTGGTCGCCGCGATGGAAGGCGCCACCCCCATCGGCCGTCTGGCTGAACCCGAAGAACTGGCTGGCCCGGTGGCTTTCCTTGCCAGCGCGGACGCGTCCTATGTGACGGGTGCCGAAATGGTCGTCGATGGCGGCTGGACCGCGCAGTAAAGGATTGATCCCATGGCAATCGAACTGAACAATGTGGTGGCGGTGGTGACCGGCGCCAATGGCGGCATCGGCCGCGCTACCGTCGCCGCGATGAAGGCGGCGGGCGCCACCGTGATCGCCACCGACATGACCTCGCCCGATGGGGTTGGGGCTGATCACGCGCTGGCCCACAACGTCACCGACACCGCCGACTGGCAAAAGGTGGCCGATCTGGTGCAGGCAAAATATGGCCGTCTGGACGCGTTGATCAACGTGGCCGCCGTCTCGATCGTCGCCAGCATTGAGGAAACGCCGCTGTCGGAATGGCGCCGCCTGTATGACATCAACGTCGAGAGCATCATCACCGGCGTCCAAACCCTGCTGCCGCTGCTCAAGGAAGGCGGCAAGGCGCGCAAGGGCGGTGCCTCGATCGTCAATTTCTCCAGCGTGGGCGGGATCAAGGGCGCGCCGTTCAACGGGGCCTATTGCACCAGCAAGGCGGCGGTCAAGATGCTGTCCAAGTGCATGGGCGCCGAGTTCGCCGCGCTGGGCTATAACATCCGCGCCAACAGCGTGCATCCCGGCGGCATCGAAACGCCGATGCTGCAATCGATCATGGACCGCTATGTCGAGGTAGGCGCGATGCCCGACGCGGCTTCGGCGCTGGCCGCGGTCAAGGCGATGCACCCGCTGGGCCGTCTGGGTCTGCCTTCGGAAATGGCCGATGGCGTGGTCTATCTGGCCTCGGACGCCTCCAGCTATGTCACCTGCAGCGAGTTCATGATGGACGGCGGCTATTGCATGAGCTGACACGCGGTTCCATCGCAAGCTATCAGGGGCCGGCCAGCAATGGCCGGCCCCTTTTGCGTTGCGGTTGCCGGGCGCGCGTTTCAGGCGGCGCGGGGCGCTGGCGGGCAACAAAAAAGGGGCGGACCAGCGCGGCCCACCCCTGTTTTCGCCGATTGCGGCGGGATCAGTTGTTCAGGTGATCGGTGCTGCCCATGATCGGCATCAGCGCCTGCAAGGCATAGCGCGTGGCCTTCCAGCCCTGGCCCGTGCGCGTCACGTCAAAGACATAGCGGCCATGCACTGTCACCTTGGACCCGTCATGGCTGATGCCCATGCCGATGACATAGCAGGTCATCTGCGCGCTATCGCCGTCCTGCCGCGTCAGCGCGAAATTGCTGAGCGCGTGGAAGTGATGCGTGTTGTGGGCAAAGGTGGCGACAAAGAAATCACGGATCGCCGCGCGGCCCGAAAAGGCCGGAACGCCAATGTCCGACAGGTCGAACACGCCGTCCTCGACAAACAGTTCCGCAACGGTCTCAGGGCTTTCCATGCGGTCGACGGCATCGCCATAGGCCACGATCAGGTCCTGGATCGCCAAACGGTCTTCGATGGTGAATGCGCTCACTTGGAAGTCTCCTGCGGCAAAAATGGGGGGCGCAGAGCCTGTGGCGGCCACCCAAAAGGGGTGGGCAACCGCCACAGGCATCCCGCCTCAGCAGTCCGGATCAGGCCGGCTTGCCCTCGACGTAGTCGTTCAGCAGTTCATGGAAGCGCTGGATACGCTTTTCCTGACCGGGCAGCAGACAGCCCTTGAAGCCACGGCTGTTCAGGCCCTGTTGCTGCGTGGTGCCGATCGACAGGTCCTGATCGGCAACAAAACCCAGCGACACCCCATCGCCATACGTGCTGTGCCGCACCACCGAGTCCAGCTTGAACGGCACGGTGCCGATCGGGCCGACCAGTTCCTTCTGCCCCTCGATCGGGGGATACAGGCACCAGTGCTGGAAGATGCATTTTTCCGGGTCGGTCGGGTGCGGCTCGGTGCGCAGGACCTGCAACTGTTCGGGCGACATGGTCAGCGTCAGGTTGGGGAACAGCGTGCAGTGGAAATAGTCCACCAGTTGCTGGTCCGTCATGTTGGCGTACATGTGATAGCCGCGCGACGGGCCCAGCTCGCGCTTGGCCTTGATGATGGCGGCGCGGATGTCGCCGGTGTGGCCGTTGTAATCGGCCGGGTCCACACCCCACGCGCGGGCGATATCGTCCAGCGGGGCGGGCACTTCGGCGCTGTGGTAGTCAACGCGGGTGGTGGCCTGATGGCCGATCATCCACATCGAGTTGTGGCCGCTCTCATACATCTCGAACAAGGTGGTGGGCAGGCCGTCGTTGATGAAGGTCGCCAGTTCGGGGTGGATGGTGGGCAGGTGATAGCTCTCGTTGAAATTGTCGCGGATGATCTTCCAGTTGAATTCCGCATCGCACGACAGTTTCAGCACGCGCACCCAGTTATCCAGCCCGTAGTTGGCCAGGCGTTCCTGCAGCGGCGCCATCCATTGCGCCAGTGGCGGCACGTCATCATCCATGCACCAGAACACGAACGGACCCCAGGTCTCGCAGCGCAGTTCGGCCAGCTTGGTCTTGCCGCAGGGGTTGCCACCGGCGAAGTCGTCGGGGTCCTGCACGCTGACCAGCGTGCCATCGGTGTCGAACTGCCAGCCGTGATAGCCGCAGGTGATGCGCGGCACGCTGCCGCTTTCGCCCACGATCAGGCGGTTACCGCGGTGGGGGCAGGTGTTGTAGAACGCCTTGATCCCGCCATCGGCCTGCTTGACCATGATGACCGATTCCTTGCCGAAATTGTGGCGGATGAAGTCGCCTTCCTCCTCCAGTTCGGCCACCACGCCGCCCAGGTGCCAGACCTTGGGCCACAGGTTCTGCTTTTCCTTCTCCATCCACTCTTTCGAGATGTAGCGGTCGGCGGTGATGGTATCGCCGCGCACCTCGACATCGAAATCGGGCGAATAGCGTGACTTGTTTTCGACAACGGTCATAGTTTCAGTTCCGATCATGATCCACGCCCGTGGGGGCAGCCGGAGCCGTAGCGTGCTGTGTGGTCATCAGGAGAGGGGCGGATATGCCCCTGATCCGGGGGTGAGCGATACCGGCAGATGCCGGCTTGCCGGCGCGCCACACGGGCCTGCAACAGGGCCTGTGACGCACCGACGGGGGTAATGTCACATCTTGGGTTCGGGCAGGGTGTGGTCGTCGCTCAGATACCAGTTCAGCCATTCGTGGAAGTACTGGTTGCCGCGCTCGTTCCGGCCGAACGTCAGATGGTCATGCGCGCCGCTTTCCAGCCCCTTCTGGATTTCCATGCCGATGACATAGTCCTCCTGATAGGTCACATCGCGGAAGAAGTTGATCGAGGCCTCGACAGCCTCGCGGTCAGCTTCGTCGCGGATGGGGTCGCGGCGCAGGTAGTGCAGGACGGTGCGGTTCTTGTCGGGCGTGGGCCCGGGGAACAATTGCGCCACCTGCGTGATTTCGGGCGCCAGAAACGCCGAGACATTGGGGAACAGGATACGCACGAAGTCGTAGCCATTGTTCTCCTGATCGCCCCACTCCTCACGCGGGAGGTTCTTCAACACCTCACCAATGCGGTGCTGCGGGAAACCGATGCGGATCGAGGGACCGAAGCCTTCGTAGAAGGTGCGGTTGGAGGGCGTGCGCGGCTGGATCGTGTCGGGGTGCAGCGAGGCGAAGTGATAGCCTTCGAGATAGCCGTCAAAGGCGATCTTCCAGTTGGCGCCCTCGATCACGCGGCTGCCCAGATAGGTCCACTTGTCAAAGCCGACGGCCTCGAAATCCTCAAGGAAGCCACGGAAATACTTGTCCAGATCCATCGGTGCGTTGGGCGTCAGGCAGCCAAAGATCATGCCGCCGCGCTCCTCGCAAGGCAGCTCGCGCAGGGCCAGACCCGCCTTGTCGACATCGCCAAACGTGCCGCTTTCCGAAATGCCGATCAGGCGGCCATCCTGACCAAAGGTCCAGGCGTGGTATTTGCAGGTAAAGCGGGCGCAATTGCCATGGCCCAGTTCTGCCACCGGGGCGCCACGGTGCGAACACACGTTCAGGAATGCGCGTACCTTGCCGGTCTTGTCGCGGCTGACCAGGATCGGCATGCCGACCGCTTCCATCGCCTTGTAATCGCCCGGATTGGGCATTTCGGCGGTAAAGGCCAGCATCAGCGGCACGCGACGGAACACCAGCTCCATCTCGGCCTTCCACTGATCGGGGTCAGTATAGGTCGAGGTGCGCACGTTCGCGGTCGTCTTGGCCTGATACGTCGTCTTTTGCTCGACGTAGTCCAGCATGATTTCAGCAACATCGCCGAGCCGCGCGCGGCGGTCGGGGTTTTGGCTCTGCATTTTGCCTCTCCATCAGCGGACCGTGGGCGGGGGCGCTCACGACCGTGGTGCGGGGATTTTCCCCTTTAGGGGCGGACAGTGCCGTACACCCTTGGCCATGCCAAGCTGTGACAGGTTCTAGGTTCCTCGCCTTTTCACCAAGTGGACAGCGCGCCCCGCAGGCTACACCATGGCCGCAAAATGCCGTTGAGGGGATAATGCGCGTTATGACCGATTCACCGTGGGGCTGGCAAAGCGTGCCCGCGCCCCATCAGGCAGAATTTGCCAAAAGCGACGTGTGGCAGCGCGAAACCATTGCCGATCTGGCGCAGGCCCGCGCGGCGCGCACGCCCGATGCCGTGGCCTTTGTCGATGGGGTGGGGACGCTGACCTTTGCCCAATTGTGGCAGGACGCGGGCGCGCTGGCTGCCGGGTTGGCCGCGCGCGGGCTGGTGGCGGGCGATGTGGTCGCCTTCCAGTTGCCCAATTGGCGCGAGGCGGCGGTGCTCAATCTGGCCTGCGCGATTGCCGGGCTGGTGGTGAACCCGATCGTGCCGATCTATCGCGATGCGGAAATCCGCCAGATGATGGGCGATTGCCGCGCACGGGCGATCTTTGTCCCGGCCGCGTTCCGCAATGTTGATTATGTCGGCATGGCCCAGCGCGCGGCGGAAGTGCTGCCCGATCTGCGCCATGTGTTCACCGTGCGCGGGCAGGGCGATGATGATTACGCCGCGCTGCTGGCCGCCGGACAGGGCGTGGCCGTGCCGCGCGCCGATGTCGATCCGTTCGGGGTCAAGATGGTGCTCTATACCTCTGGCACCACGGGCAAGCCCAAGGGCGTGCTGCACAGCCATGCGACATTGAACCGCGTGATCGGGCGCAGCGCCGCGCATTGGGGTGTGGGCGATGGCGATGCGATGCTGATGCCTTCGCCGGTGACGCATGTGTCGGGCTATGCCAATGGTCTGGAAATGCCGCTGGTGGCGGGCACGCTGACCGTGCTGATGGAGGCATGGAATGCCGCTGACGCGCTGGCGCTGATCAACCGCCATCAGGTGGCGGGCACCGTGGCGGCCACGCCCTTTCTGGTGGAACTGGCCGGGGCTGCGCAGGCGGCGGGCGACCGGCTGCCCTCGTTGCGGTTTTTCGCCTGTGGCGGGGCCGCCGTGGCGCCCGACCTGATCATTCAGGCGCGCGCGGCCTTTGCCCATTGCGCCCCGTTCCGCGTCTTTGGCAGTTCCGAAGTGCCGCTGGTCACCTATGGCTGGCCCACCAACCCGGAACTGGCCGCCAGCACCGATGGGCAGATTGTCGATTACGCGGTGCGCATCGTCGATGGTGATGACCGCGATCTGCCCGATGGGCAGGAAGGCGAAATTCTGGCGCATGGCCCGGCGATGATGCTGGGCTATACCGATGCGGCCGCCACGGCCGAGGCGATCGACAGCCAGGGCTATTTCCGCACCGGCGATCTGGGGGTGCGCGACGTCCATGGCGCGATCACCATTACCGGGCGCAAAAAGGATCTGATCATTCGCGGCGGCGAGAACATTTCCGCCACCGAGATCGAGATCGTCCTGCTCTCGCACCCTGCCGTGTCCGATGCGGCGGTGGTGGCGATGCCGCATGAGCGTTTGGGCGAGGGGGTGTGCGCCTATGTCATTGTTGGCGCGGATGTGACGGTGGGCGATCTGGTGGCCCATGTCGCGGCCAGTGGCATGGCCAAGCAAAAGATCCCCGAGCGGTTTGAATTTGTCGCCGAATTCCCTCGCACGGCCAGTGGCAAGGTGCGCAAGGACGTGCTGCGCGCCTCGATCAAGGCGGCGGTGGAGGCGGAGAAGGCCAGCGCCTGACCCCGTCCATGGCGACCAATGAAAAGGGCCGGCAGGATCGCCTCCTGCCGGCCCTTTTGTGTGTGGGATGCCCCGATCAGTGCGCGGCGGTGGCAGCGCCAATGGCGGCGGCCATTTCCTCACGCGTGGGGTTGCGGCGCAGCGTCAGACCGCCATTCACCTGCAGGTTCTCGCCCGTCATGAAGCATTCGTCGCTGGACAGGAACACGGCGGCCGCCGCGATATCGTCCGAGGTGCCCCAGCGACCCAGCGGATAGCCCGCGCGGAAGCTTTCGAACAGGCCCGGCACCGTCTTGGCGCCCGCCGTCATCGGCGTGTCGGTCAGCCCCGGCGAGATCGAGTTGGCGCGGATGCCTTCGCCGCCGAATTCATGCGCGACACAGCGGATGACGTGATCGGCCCCCGCCTTGGTGCCCATATAGGCGGCGTGGTCGTTCAGCATGATGGTGGCGGTCGCGCTGCTGATCTGGATGATGCTGCCGCCATTGCCGCCGGTGCTGCGGGCCATGCGGCGGATCATTTCCTGATAAAACAGGTGCGGGCCGACAAATTGCAGCGCGGTGATCGCGTCCAGTTCTTCGCGCGTGACATCCAGAAAGGGCTTGAGCAAACCCCAGCCGGTGGCGTTGACGGCAATGTCCACCCCGCCCATCGCGGCACAGGCGGCGTCGGCCATGGCCGCGATGCTGGCGGCATCGGTGATGTCACAGGTGGCCCAATGGCATCCGGTGTCCTGCGCAAAGGCCTGCAATTCATCGCCCTTGCGCCCGCCGACCAGCACCTGCGCGCCTTCGGCCAGAAAGCGGCGGGCGATCGTCTGGCCCATGTTGTCCTTGCTGCTGGCGCCCAATACGATGGCGCGCTTGCCGTTCAGCCTTCCCATGATGATCCTCTTGTCCCGGTGTGTCGGTTGCTTTGGCCCTTGCTATCACACCCCCGTGTGGCCAATTCCTGTCCAAAAGGCGAGTGGCCCCAACCCACGCGCCGCCCCAAGGTCAGGCCCATTTGACGGACAAGGCGCGCAGGCGTCTGAACAACCACAAGGCGCGCAGGCGTCTGAACAACCACAAGGCGCGCAGGCGTCTGCGCAAGCACAAGAGGATGCAAAGACATGGATCTGGGTCTTAAGGGCAAGAAGGTCATTCTGACGGGCGGCAGCCGTGGCATCGGCCGCGCCACCGTCGAACTGTTTGCCGCAGAGGGCGCCGATGTGGCGTTCTGCTCGCGCAATCCCGAGCAGGTGGCCGAAACGGTCGCCGTGCTGGAAGCCCATGGCGTCAAGGTTTATGGCAGCGCGTTCGACATGGAAGCAGGCCACGATGCCTATCGCGCATGGCTCAAGGGCGCGGTGGACGCGCTGGGTGGTTGCGATGTGTTCGTGCCGATGATCTCGACCAGCGGTTCGGGTGCGACCGGCGACTGGCAGAAGGGTCTGGACTACGACATCATGGGCGCGGTGATCGGCGTCGAGGTGCTGGAAGAATCGCTGGCCGCCTCGGGCGCTGGCAGCGTGTGCATTCTGGCCAGCACGGCGGGTCTGGAAAACTTCATCATTCCGCAGGGCTATAACGCGCTCAAGGGCGCGCTGATCGTCTATGCCGGTCAGTTGAGCCAGGCGCTGGGCCCCAAGGGCATCCGTGTCAACGCCGTCTCGCCCGGGCCGATCAAGTTCCCCGGCGGCAATTGGGAAGCCATCCAGGGCATCATGCCCGAACTGTACAACGCCACCGAGGCCGGCTTTGCGCTGGGCCGCTGGGGCGGGCCCGAGGAAGTGGCCAAGACGGTCGTCTTCCTGTCCAGCCCGGCTTCCTCGTACACCACCGGAACCAATGTCGTGGTCGATGGCGGCTATACCAAGCGCATCCAGTTCTAAGGAACGATGACGATGAGCATCGGGGCACTGGGGATCCAGCATATCGGGGTTTCCGTCCCCGATCTCGATCAGGCGCGTCACTTCTACCTCGACCTGTTGGGCGGGGTAGAGGTGGGGCCGCCGCTGGAATGGGATGACAATCCCTTTATCGACGCGGTGGTGGGGCTGAAGAACAGCGCCGCCCGGCAGTTCATGTGCCAATTGGGCAATACCTGCATCGAGGTGTTCGAATATCTGGCGCCGCGGTCTGATCCGCAGGACCCCGATCAGGGCGTCAACCGCTATGGCTATACCCATTTCGGGGTGCAGGTAGAGGACATTCAGGCCACCTATCAGCGCTTGCTGGAGGCGGGCCTGCGCGTGCACACGCCGCCCTCGATGGCGGGGATCAGCGTGGACGCGGATGGCGTCAAGCATGGCTATGCCGCCACCTATTGCCGCGACCCGTTCGGCAATGTCTTCGAGATCATGGAGATCTATGACGACGCCCAGATCCGCCCGATCTGGAAGGCTGGCGAAGGGCTGGTGGTGCCCGCCTGAATGTTAACCCGGCCCTGCGTTGAAACGCGCAGGTTTCCTCATCAAAACGCCAGTTCCTAGCCAAAGTCAGAGGGGAGCGGGCCAGTGTTCTTGACCTTGATCAACTGCATTTGGCCCGCCCCGTGAAAACTTGTCTTCCATCACCGGGCGTCACGCGACGCCCCGGCATAACGGAAGAGGAAGCACATGGCAGATCGTGATCCCGGCGAATTCTCGCGCCCGCGTTGCCCCGGTCCCAACTGGGAAGACATCCTGGCCAGCGACAAGGTCGCCCCGCCCGCCTTCATGGCGCAGGACCGCTATCAATATCTGGGCTCGGAACCGCTGGACGCGGCGCGCTATTACAGCCCGGAATTCTTCCGCGCCGAGGTCGAGAAGATGTGGCCCAACGTGTGGCAATTCGCCGCGCGCGAGGAAGACCTGCCCGAGGCGGGGGATTACGTCACCTATGACAATGCCGGTCGATCGTTCCTGCTGGTCCGCCAGGAGGATGACAGCATCAAGGCGTTCCACAACGTCTGTCTGCATCGCGGCCGCAAGCTCAAGACCGACAGCGGCAGCGCTGACCAGTTCGTCTGCCCGTTCCATGGCTTTGCGTGGAATACCGACGGGTCTTTGCGCAACATCCCCTGCCGCTGGGACTTCAACCACTGCACCGACAAGAAGATGCAACTGCCCGAGGCGCAGGTCGGCCGTTGGCGCGGCTATGTCTTTGTCCGCGATGCGGCCGAAGGCCCCAGCCTTGAGGAATATCTGGCCCCGCTGCCCGAATTCTTTGAACGCTGGCGCCACGAGGAATGCGTGACGGTTGCCTGGGTGGGCAAGGTGGTCAAGGCCAACTGGAAGATCACCATGGAAGCCTTCATGGAAAGCTACCACGCCTATGTCACCCACCCGCAGCTGATGCCGTTCACGGGCGATGCCAATGCGGCCTATCATGTGCTGGGTGAGCATGTGAACGTCAACTACACGCCCTTTGGCGTCATCAGCCCCCATCTGGAGGCGCAGGCCCGCGACGAGCATTGGCCCGAGCAGCGCATCATCGACGAGTTCCGCAAGTATAACGGCCGCAGCGTCGACAATTACGACCCGGAAAAGGACTCCTATGCCATCGACGTGCCCGAGGGTGCGTCGGCCCGCGCCGCGCTGGGCGCGAAAATGCGCGAGGTGTCGGCCCGCCAGTACGGCACCGATTACAGCGGCGTGTCCGAAAGCGAGCTGCTGGACGCGCTGGTGTTCAACGTGTTCCCCAATTTCGCGCCGTGGGGCGGGTTCATGCCCAACATCGTCTATCGCTGGCGCCCGTGGGGGGATGCGGACCACTGCCTGATGGAAGTGCGCGTCATCGCCCGCCAAACGCCCGAGCAACTGGCCAGCGGCAAACGCGCCCATGGTGTGCCGATGCACCTGTTGAGCGAGAGCGAGATGTGGTCGGACGCGCCTGAACTGGGTATTCTGGGCGGGGTGGTCGATCAGGACATGACCAATATGGAACTGACGCATGAAGGGCTGAAGATTTCCAAGAATCAGGCGGTTGAGCTGGCCGATTATCAGGAAGTCCGCATCCGTCACTTCCACCAGACGCTGGACAACTATCTGAACAAGTGAGGGATGCCGAGATGACCGAACTCTATGAAAAATATGCGGCGGTCGCCGAAAAGATGCTCTACTATGTCGAGAACAAGACCACCGACATGGCCAGCGGCACGATGCAGGTCCCGGTCAAGGACTATCTGGACGAGGGCCGCTGGCAGGAGGAGATGGACCGCATCTTCAAGCGCCTGCCCTTGATGCTGGCGATGACGATCGAGATCCCGAACGTCAACGACTACAAGGCGATGAAGGTTCTGGGCCAGCCGGTGATCATCACCCGCGGCAAGGACGGCAAGGCGCGCGCGTTCCTGAACGTGTGCAAGCACCGCGCGATGTTGCTGACGCCTGAGGGCAAGGGCAATTGCAAGGCCTTTGCCTGCCCCTACCACGGCTGGACCTATTCGAACGAGGGCCAGTTGATGGGCATCGCCGAGGCCAGCACCTTTGGCGATGTGGACCGCTCGACGCTGCACATGACCGAACTGCCCTGTGACGAGGCGGTGGGGCTGATCTTTGTCAGCCTGACGCCGGGGCTGGCGATCAACGCGGTCGAATGGCTGGACGGCATGTATGAGGACTTTGCCGCGCTGAAGCTGGACACGTGGTATTACCACAAGAGCCGCGAGATGAAGGGCGCCAACTGGAAGGTGGCCTATGACGGCTATCTGGAGGGCTATCACTTCCAGGCCGCGCACACCAACACGGTCGCCACCCGCAGCCCGTCGAACCGCGCCACGTTTGAAGGGTTTGGCCCGCATATCCGCGTGGGCTATCCGCAGAACTCGATCACGCGCCTGCATGATCTGCCGCGTGAGGAATGGGGCCTTCAGGAAAACCACGGCTATGACTTCATCCGCATGTTGTTCCCGAACATGAGCTTCTTCCTCGCCCCGGAAATGGGCCAGCTGGCACAGCTGTTCCCCGGACCCAAGGCGAACGAGAACACCACCGTGATGAACTATGTCTTCCCGCAAAAGCCCGACAGCGAGGAAGGTTTGGCCAAGCTGGACCAGATGTGCGACTTCTTCTTCGACGTGGTCGAGGAGGAGGACTATGGTCTGGGCTACAAGGTGCAGGCCGGGTTGGAAGCGCGCGCGATGCAGTACCAGACCTTTGGCCGGAACGAGCCGGGCAACCAGTTCTTCCACAAATGGCTGGCCTATTATCTGGACACCAGCGGCACCACGCCCAAGCCTGTGATGAAGGGCTGATCCGGCGGCTGGCTGATGACAAAAGGGCCGGGGAGGGCGATGCCTTCCCCGGCCCGATTGGTGTGGCCAATGGTGTTTGGCGGCGGTCAGTGCCGCACCATCGCCCCGCCATCCACCCACAGCCCGTGCCCGCTGACAAAGCGCGCGTCATCGCTGCACAGGAACGCCACCACATCGGCAATGTCCTGCGGCTGGCCCAGGCGGCGCAGCGGGGCCTTGTTTTCCCAGAACGTTTTGTAATGCGGCATCTGGGTAAAGGCGGGGGCGGTCATGGGGGTGTCGATCGCGCCGGGTTGGACGCAATTGACGGTGATGCCAAACGGCCCCAGTTCCGCCGCGACCGATTTGGTCAGGCCCAGCACCGCGTGCTTGGACGCGGCATAGGCGCACAGGCCCTCGTCGCCAAAAGACGAGGTGGTCGAGCCGATGGTCACCACCCGCCCGCGCCCCGAAGCCTTCAAATGCGGCACCGCCGCGCGCACCAGACGGAACACCGCGCCGACATTGACCGCCAGAACGCGGTCGAAATAGGCGTCGTCATGGCCCTCCAGCGGGGCAAAGGCGCTGATCCCGGCGCAAGGCACGATCAGATCCAGCCGCCCGAACCGCGCGACCGCCGCCGCGACCAGATCGTCATTGGCGCCGGGCGCGGTGACGTCGATGGCCACATCCACATCGCCCTTCAGATCGGCCGTCAGGATCTGTGCCCCATCGGCGCGCAGGCGGGCCGCGGTGGCCGCACCAATGCCCGACCCCGCGCCCGTGACGATCCCGACCAAACCATTCAGGCGGCCCGTTGCGTTGTCCCCGCTCATGCGATCTGCAACACCAGCTTGCCGGTGTTCGCGCCCGAAAACAGCCGCATGAACGCCGGAAAGGCATTGTCGATCCCTTGCTGGATATCCTCATCGACGCGCAACTTGCCCTCGCCGATCCACTGGGCCACCTGCGCGCCACCTTCGGCAAAGCGGTTGACATAGCCGGCGATCAGGAAGCCGTGGATCGTCGCCTGCTTGACGATGATCTGCCACAGGTTGCGCAGGCCCACGCGCTCACCGGCGTTATATTCGCTGATCAGCCCGCACAGTACGACGCGGGCGCGCTGGGCCAGATTGTGGGCCACCGCCTCCATCACCGTGCCGCCGACATTTTCAAACACCACATGGACACCATCGGGCGCGGCGGCGGCGATTTCGGCCGACAGCTCGCTCTCGGTCTTGCCCTTGTAATCAATGGCCACGTCAAAGCCGTAATCCTGCACCAGACGGCGGCATTTGTCGGCGCCCCCGGCAATGCCGATGACACGCGCGCCCTTGATCTTGGCGATCTGGCCGACCATCGATCCGACCGCGCCCGCAGCCCCTGTGACCAGCACCGTTTCGCCCGCCTGCGGCTGACCAACCTCCAGCAGGCCGAAATAGGCGGTCAGGCCCACCGCGCCGACTGCGGACAAATACCTGGACGGGCTGTCCACAACGGAAATATCGATCGCCGAAGTGAAGCCTCCGGGCAACACTACCGAGAAATCCTCGATCGCGTTCAGGCCCAAAACCCAGTCGCCGGCGGCAAAATCGGGGTTGCGCGATTCGTGCACGACACCCACCGTTGTCGCCCGCACCGCATCGCCCAACGCGATCGGCGGCATATAGCTGGGCGCGTCATCCATCCAGCCACGCTGTGCCGGATCCAATGAAATGAAGTGGTTGCGTACGACCATGCCACCTTCGGGGGCGGCGGGGACTGGTGTTTCCACCAGTTGAAAATCCTGTTCCACAGGCGTGCCCGCCGGCCGCCGAACCAGCAAAAAACGTCGGTTTACAATGTCAGACATCCAGTCATCTCCCTTTGCCGGCAATGTGGCTCAATCCGGATTGGTCGCACCTATGATTTATCGCAGTAGGTGCGGCGCGTATCCCACGCTTAGGTATGCAGGCAAGAAAGGGAATGACCCTTCTATACCTGAGTTAATCGGGAGGATGACTACAATGAAACGTGAATTTACCCAGGGCGCGATGGCCGCGCTCTTGGCTGGCACCTGTCTGACTTTTGCTGTTCCGGCCTATGCTGCCGATGCCGCCCCTGCCGCCGATGCTCCGGCGGAAACGGGTGCGATCATCGTGACCGCGCGTCGCCGTTCCGAAACGCTGCAATCGACCCCTGTCGCGATCTCGGCCGTCAGCACCGCCATGCTGGAAAGCCGCGCCGCCGCCAACATCGGTGACCTGCAGGGCGCCGCGCCGGGCCTGTTGATCACGCAGCAGAATTCGGGCGCACAGGCCGCCAACCTGTCGATCCGCGGCCTGACCTATGCCGACATCGAAAAGAGCCAGACCCCGACCGTGGGCGTCGTGGTGGACGGCATCACCATCGGCACCAACACCGGCCAGCTGCAGGACGCCTTTGACGTCGAGCAGATCGAAGTGTTGCGCGGTCCGCAGGGCACGCTGTTTGGCGCGAACACCATCGGTGGCGTGGTCAACATCCGTCGCTCCAAGCCGACGATGCGCAATGGCGCCAAGATGGAATTCACCTATGGCCAGTGGAACACCTGGTCGGGCAAGGCGCTGGTCAATGTCGGCAACGGCAGCACCATCGGCGCCAAGCTGTGGTACTATCACGCGCAGTCGGATGGCTATTACCACAACGCCACCCGCAACACGAATGCCGGTTGGAGCAAGGGCGACAACTATGGCGTGTCGGTGCTGTGGAAGCCCGAAGGCAGCATGTTCGACGCCCAGCTGACGCTGGAACAGTCGGTGCAGAGCTTTGACCCGGTGGTGTCGAACCTGACCAACAGCAGCGAAGTGTTCTGCGCCTTCATCGCGTCGCGCGAATGCGGCCGCAACTCGACCACGGACGTGTACACCACGTTTGGTCTGCCCGCGACGTCGAACTATCACGCGCCTGCCGCCACGCTGGAAATGAACTTTGGTCTGGCCAGCGATCTCAAGCTGACCTCGATCACCGGCTGGCGCCACCAGAAGGAAGCCCAGACGCAGGACTTCGACGGTTCGTCGACCGACCTGTATTATGTTGACCGTCGTCAGCGCTACACCCAGGTCAGCCAGGAACTGCGTCTGGCCGGCAAGGTGACCAGCAACTTCGACTACGTCGTGGGTACGTTCTTCTTCACCTCGAACTACAACCTGCGCCAGTGCTCGCGCGTGTTCGGTTTCGCGCCTTCGGTCGCGCCCTGCACCTTCGACACCAACGCGCAGAACGTCTATGGCCGCACGGAAAGCTACGCGCTGTTCGGCGACTTCAACTGGGCCTTCATGCCGGGCTTCCGCCTGTCGTTCGGCGGCCGTTGGAGCCACGACAACAAGGAGCTGACCAACAGCTTTGACACCAGCGGTCAGGTCGGTTCGGGCAACGCCGGCTTTAGCAAGTTCACCCCCAAGGTGGGTCTGGACTGGCGCCCGGACAACAACACGATGCTCTACGCCTCGTTCTCGCGCGGTTATCGTTCGGGCGGCTTCAGCCCGCGTGCGGCCACCGCCGCCACGGCCAGCACCCCGTTCCAGCCTGAAACCGTCGATGCGTTCGAAATCGGTGCCAAGCTGAACCTGTTTGACCGTAAGTTGCAGTTCAACATTGCCGGCTTTGTGTCGGATTACAAGAACATGCAGCAGAACACGACGATCCCTGGCGGCCCGACCGGCAACCAGACGATCACCAGCAACGTGGGTGGCGCGTCGATCAAGGGTGTGGAAATGGATGCCACGCTGCGGATCACCGACAACCTCAAGCTGACGGCGACCGCCTCGATCATGGACTCGCATTTCCGCGGGTTTGTGGTGGGCAACGCCTGCCCGACCGTGGTGGGTCTGACCTGCCCGGCCAGCGGGATCGTGCCGTACAACTATTCGAACAACAACCTGATCTACGCGCCCAAGTTCTCGGGTTCGGTGAACCTCGAGCACACCCTGCCGACCTCGTTCGGCAAGGTTGTGACCAACTTTGGCTGGCGCCACATCAGCCCGTATGACGAGCAGATCTCGGTCGGGGCCTCGAGCCTGAGCACCACCGGCACGCTGATCACCGGCGCGACCGTGAACGGCAACGATGCGCGCGTGCGCACCGTGACGCAGGACCTGATCGACCTGAGCGCGACGGTCAATTTCAAGCTGAGCGATGTGGACGCCTATGTCCGCGTGTTTGGCCGCAATCTGGCCGATGTGCGCACCACCACCCACGCGTTCACCGTGGCGGGCCTGTGGTCGTTCGGCATGGGTCTGGAGCCGCGCACTTATGGCGCGACGCTGGGCGTGAAGTTCTGATCCATATAGTCTAAGTGCTTGGCCGGAGTGGGAAAACCTGCTCCGGCCTTGTGCGTTTTTACAACTGGGAAAGGGTACATAGATGGGACGGCTTGCGGGTAAGATTGCACTGGTGACGGGCGGCGCTTCGGTGCCGGGTTTGGGCAGCAGCACGGCGATCCGTTTCGCGCAGGAAGGCGCTTTCGTCTATGTCACCGACCGTGATCTGGCGGGCGCGGAAAAGGTGGCGGCCGATATCATCGCCGCCGGTGGTCAGGCCGCCGCGCTGTCGCATGACGTCACGTCAGAGGCAGATTGGGACACGGTGATGGGCGCGATCGACGCGCGTCATGGGCGTCTGGACGTGCTGGTCAACAATGCGGGCATCGCGGTGCTTTCCATGCTGGACGACACCTCGCTGGATGCCTGGCTGCATCAGAATAATGTCAATCTTAACAGCGTCTTCATGGGCACCAAGCGGGCCGTTGAAATCATGCGCCGCAAGGGTGACGATGGCAAGGCGCGGGGTGGTTCGATCATCCATATCTCGTCTGTGGCGGGGTTGATCGGGGTTCCGGGCTGCTCGGCCTATGCCGCGTCCAAGGGCGGCGTGCGCCTGTTTTCCAAGGTGGTCGCGATGGAAGGGGCCACCGATGGCATCCGTTCGAACAGCGTCCACCCCGGCATGATTGCCACCAATATCCAGGACGTCGCGCTCAAGGACAACGCGGCCAATTATGACGCGACCATGGCCTTGATTCCCATGGGTTATATGGGCGCGCCCGAGGATATCGCCAATATGAACCTGTTCCTGGCTTCGGACGAGGCGCGCTATATCACCGGCGCCGAGTTCACCGTGGACGGGGGTATGACGGCCCGCTGATAGGGGCCGGACACAACTGCCCGCCTGCCTCCGCCGCGGGGGCATGGGCAAAGGGCCGCGTCGGGTGGGGAAGGCCGGGCGCGGCCCATTTTTGTTGTCAGTGATAGCATTATCAACGCGTTTAGAGCGCGTTTCCGTTCACGCTGACGCGAGCGGAAAAGCAACACTCACGCGCGGCGCGGGCTTGTCGCGTTTTCCGCTCCGGATTGATCGGAAAACGCTCCAAATGCCCATAACGCCGGCACAGCAAAAGGGCGGGGCCAGCCTCACGCCAACCCCGCCCATTGTGCCCCGCAACCCGTGCCGGTTCAGTCCGCCGCGACCCAGCGGATCGCGTTTTCCACCAGCCGGCGATAGGCCGGATGCTCATAGGCCGATGGCCCATCGCCCGGTTGCAAATAGACCAACCGGCTGTTCAAAGCCTGACGGGTCCAGCCGACCAGCGACGAACCCGCCGGGTGCTCCCAGCCATCATGGCAGAACATCTGCCCCTGCACCGCCAGATGCGCCGACCAGAAATGGTCGCGGGTAAAGGCCGCGTCCGACACCAGCAGCGGCGTCACATCCTCGGCAAACACCTGGGCCAGATAGAGTTCGTCGGTCAGCGTAAAGGGCTCGACCCCCTCGGTCACGGGGTGGGGCAGGGGGGTGACGGTATGCGTCACCTCGTGGCGATAGCCGCTGTCCAGCCGGGGTTCCCCGCGCACCGTGCCGGGGCGATAGAGGAATTGCCCGCCCAGCCAGTCGTGATAATCGCCCCATGTCGGCCAACCGGCCAGCGCGTGATGCAGCGCGACCACGCCCTTGCCCGCCTCCAGCAGGCCGCGAAATCCGGCCTTCAGCGCCTCGGACGGTTCGCGGTAATGGGGCGCGCCCTCGGGCGCCTCGAAATCCAGGCCGGGCATGTCATACAGCACCAGCACATCGAAATCGGCCATGGCATCCGGGTTCATCAGCAATGCGGCGGCCGGCTGATCGACCATGGTGGCGGCAATGCCGTCCATCGCCTGAAACATCGCGTCAAACGCGGTGCGGTCAAACGGATGGCCGCGCACCGCGACCAGCGCCTGCAACGGCGCGCGGTGTTTGATGATCGGCATCAGCCGTGCAACCGCACGATGGTTTTGCCGATATTCGCGCCGTTCAGCATCCGGCCATAGGCGACCAGCACATTGTCCAGCCCAACCGTTTCATCAAACGGCATGTTCAGCCGCCCGTCCGCCGCCCAATCGCGCAGCACTTGCGGGAAGGCGTCGCCACGGGCCAGCGCGTCGGGGATGAAAAAGCCCTCGATCCGCAGGCGGCGCATCAGGATCTGATCAAAGCGGGCAGGGCCAGGCAGGGGCTTGTCGCCGTCATAGCCGGCCACCATCCCGCACACCGCCACGCGGCCATAATGCGCCATATTGGGCAGCACCGCGTCCAGCAAAGGCCCGCCGACATTGTCGAAATAGGCGTTGATGCCGCCCTCTGCCTGCGCCAGTTGCCCCGCGACATCGGCCGAGCGATGGTCGATCGCCATGTCACAGCCCACGACCTCGGTCAGGTAGCGGCATTTGTCGGGGCCGCCGGCGATGCCGATCACCTTGGCGCCCAGCGCCTTGCCGATCTGGCAGGCCATCAGCCCGGTGGAGCCGGCCGCAGCCGACACCGCCAGCCATTGGTCGGGTTGCACATCGGCCACGCCCACCACGCCCATATGCGCGGTCCATGCGTTCAGGCCCAGCGTGCCGAAATGCTGGCGGATGTCGGCGACGGTGTCATCCACCACCTCCAGCCCCGCCAGCATTGGCACCATCGTGGCATATTCCGCCCATTGGCCAAAACCGCGCACCAGATCGCCGGGAGCGAACCCTGCGGCGGCGCTTTCGGTCACGCGGCCCAGCACCAGCCCGACCATCCGCGCGCCCAGCGGCAGCGGCGGTTGATAGCCATCGGTGCGGCCGGTCATCCACATCCGGGTGCCGGCATCCATCGACAGATAATCCACCGCCACCCGCACCTCGCCATCGGCAAGGGGGGGCAGCGTTTCGGTCTGGAGGCTGAGCGCGCTGGCAAAATCGCGCCCAACCGGGTGCGCGTCCAGCCGCCAATAGCGGTTTTGCGTCATGGGTCTGTCCGTATCCGCGCCTTACAGCCCCTTGGGGCCGATCTGGCGGTGGATGTTGCGGAAGGTGCGGCTGGAGAAATACCAGCGGCCCTCGATCTTGACGCAGGTGTCTTCGTACACGCCGCGATCGCGGTGCACGCCATCGGCCCAGTCATAGACCTCGGCGGTGTAGGAGCGCATGGTGGCG
Source organism: Novosphingobium ovatum (assembly GCF_009909235.1). GTDB lineage: Bacteria > Pseudomonadota > Alphaproteobacteria > Sphingomonadales > Sphingomonadaceae > Novosphingobium > Novosphingobium ovatum. Next base: position 80,211 of record NZ_JAAAPO010000008.1, on the reverse strand, counting down.
GTGTCGCCGGTGACCTCGATGCTGCCGGGCCAAGCCTCGAACATGATGCCGGGGTAGTGCTTCATCGCCTCGACCCACATGGCGACGATGGCGTCGCGGCCATGGGTCGTGCCGATTTCGGGGTAGTCAGGCAGCGACCATTGCGCGTCCTGCGCCCAAGTCGCGCCCCACGCGTCCGCGTCACAGCGCGTCACCGCATCGGCATAGGTTTCCAGCAATTCGCGCAGAGCCTGACGGTCTTCGGCAGGGCCGGTATAGGGCATCGCATTACTCCCGTTATGTGTGGTTTGGCGGGAGCATAGCGCGGGTGCGGGGCAGCGCACCCTATCGCATTGAACAGCTTTGGCCTGATGCGCGTCAGACCGCAGGCGTCAGACGGTGACCGGGGTTTCGTCCATGCCGGGAGGGGCATCGGGCACCAGCACTTCGACCATGCCGTCCACCACGCGCAGTTCGAACGCGCGCAGGTTGGGATAGGCCCCGCCGATGCAGCGCCCATCGGCCAGTTCAAAGCGCGCGCCATGCAGCGGGCACATCAGCGCGCCGCGCCGGATGCGCCCGGTCGACAGCTTGGCCGCGGCGTGGGTGCAACGGTCGTTGACCGCCACCACCGCGCCATCGGTGCGCGCCACCAGCACATGCCAGCCGCCCACCACATGCACCTGCATCGCGCCTTCGGCGATATCGCTTTCCGCGCCCAAACGATGCCAGCTTGCCTCAGTCACGTACCCGATCATCCTTCGTCCGGTCCCGTTGAGCGGCGTTTGGCCCGTGGGACATTGTTTTATCCTGTTGCGCCAGCGGTTTGCCCTGCCTTGGCCGTGCCCAGCATGGGGGTGTTCGGCGCGCAGGGCAAGAGGTTTGCGGATTTTCCCCGCCAACCATCCCCTGTCGGTCATCCCGGCCCCTTAAACTTTTGTCGGATATGGCGCGCGCTGTCCATTTCGCTAGGTTTATGCCTGACGCTTTGGCGCGATGGTGGCTGCATACGAATAACCAATCAGAGGATGCCGAAAATGACGCCCGATCAGATCATCGAATTCGTCGACAAGCTGTATGCCCTGTCGGGCACCGGCCAGTGGGACGCGATTGCCGAATTGGTGACCGATGACTTTTTCATCACCGAGGCCGCCGGTCTGCCGATGGAAGGCCGTTTTGAAGGCAAGCACGCGCTGCGCGACCTGTTCATCCAGGTGATGGGCTCGCTGGACGTGGTGGGGCTGGATCGCGTGGTGACGACGGCGGGTGGCGACTATGGCGTGACGCTGCTCTCGCTGCGCTTTGCCGATCCGTCGCTGCCGCCGGCCGAAATCGCCGAAGTCTTCCGCTTCCGCGATGGCAAGCTGGCCGAGATCAAGCCTTATTATTTCGACCCCGCCCCGGTGATCGCCGCCGCCAAGGCCAAGGCCTGAAGCCACACCGCGTCAGGCAGGTAGTGATGCCTGCCTGACACTCTGCACAGTGTTGCAGCGCAGCGGTGGCGGCTATGTGGGGCCCCAAGTGAAACAGGCGGCCAGAGGTCGCAACGGGCGGGCAGGCATTGCCGCCGCCCCATCCAGACGCAAAAGGGAGCAGGACAGATGCGCATGATCGATCATTTCTTGGCGGGAGGCGCAGCGCCTGCTTCGACCCGTTTTTCCAATGTCTTCAACCCGTCGACGGGTGAAGTGCAGGCGCAGGTCGCGCTGGGCGATGCCGCCCTGCTGGACCTGGCCGTGCAAAAGGCGCTGGAAGTGCAGCCCAAGTGGGCCGCCACCAACCCGCAGCGCCGCGCCCGCGTGATGTTCGAGTTCAAGCGCTTGGTCGAGGCCAACATGCAGGAACTGGCCGAACTGCTGGCGCTGGAGCATGGCAAGGTTGTGGCCGACGCCAAGGGTGACATCCAGCGCGGTCTGGAAGTCGTCGAGTTCGCCTGCGGCATCCCCCATGCGCTCAAGGGCGAATATACCTATGGTGCGGGTCCGGGCATCGACGTCTATTCCATGCGTCAGCCGATCGGCATTGGCGCGGGCATCACGCCGTTCAACTTCCCGGGCATGATCCCGATGTGGATGTTTGGCGTGGCGATCGCTTGCGGCAATGCCTTTATCCTCAAGCCTTCGGAGCGCGATCCGTCGGTGCCGGTGCGCCTGTGCGAACTGATGCTGGAAGCCGGCGCCCCCGAAGGCGTGCTGCAATGCGTCCATGGTGACAAGGAAATGGTCGACGCCATTCTGGACCACCCGGCGATCGGCGCGATCAGCTTTGTCGGTAGCTCGGACATCGCCAACTATGTCTATCAGCGCGGCGCCCAGAACGGCAAGCGCGTGCAGGCCATGGGCGGCGCCAAGAACCACGGCATCGTCATGCCGGACGCCGATATCGACCGCGTGGTGGCCGATCTGTCGGGCGCGGCCTTTGGCTCGGCGGGCGAACGCTGCATGGCGCTGCCGGTGGTCGTGCCGGTGGGCGAAGGCACCGCCGAACGCCTGTTCGAAAAGCTGATCCCCGAGATCGAGAGCCTGCAGGTGGGCATCAGCCATGACCCGGCCGCCCATTACGGCCCCGTCGTCACCGCCGAGCACAAGGCCCGCGTCGAAAGCTGGATCGACACCTGCGAAGCCGAAGGCGGCAAGATCCTGGTCGATGGTCGCGGCTTTGTGCTGCAGGGCCACGAAAAGGGCTTTTTCGTCGGCCCGACGCTGATCGACCATGTGACGCCCGAGATGAGCTCGTATCACAACGAGATCTTTGGCCCGGTGTTGCAGGTGGTGCGCGCGCCCGACTTTGAAACGGCGCTGGAGCTGCCCAGCAAGCATCAGTATGGCAATGGCGTGGCGATCTTTACCCGAAACGGTCACGCGGCGCGCGAATTTGCCGCCCGCGTCAATGTCGGCATGGTGGGCATCAACGTGCCGATCCCGGTGCCGGTGGCCTATCACACCTTTGGCGGGTGGAAGCGCAGCGCCTTTGGCGACACCAACCAGCACGGCATGGAAGGCGTGAAGTTCTGGACCAAGGTCAAGACCGTCACCGCCCGCTGGCCCGATGGTTCGCCCGAGGGTGGCAACGCCTTCATCATCCCGACCATGGGTTGAGGCAGGGCGAGCAACCATGAGCAACCCGTTTGAGCTGAGCGAAGAGCAGCGCGCCATTCAGGAAATGGCGCAAGGCTTTACCGCCGATGTCATCACCCCCAACGCGGCCCGCTGGGACGAGGAGCATCACTTCCCGCGCGAGGTGATGACACAGGCGGGCGAGCTGGGCTTTGGCGGGATCTACGTGTCCGAGGCCGGCGGGGGCGTTGGCCTCGGCCGGCTGGAGGCGGCGCTGGCGATCGAGGCGATGGCCTATGGCTGTCCCACGATCGCGGCGTTCATCTCGATCCACAACATGGTGGCCTGGATGGTCGACACCTATGGCGATGACGCGTTGAAGGCGCGCCATCTGCCCGGACTGGTGGCGATGGATACGCTGGGCTCCTATTGCCTGACCGAGCCGGGTTCAGGTTCGGACGCCGCCGCGCTGCGCACCACCGCGCGCCGGGATGGCGATCACTATGTGCTGAACGGGACGAAGCAGTTCATCTCGGGCGGCGGGGTGAATGATGTGTACCTGATCATGGTGCGCACGGGCGACGATTCCCCGCGCGGCATTTCCTGCGTGCTGGTGGAAAAGGGCACGCCGGGCCTCTCGTTCGGCGCGGCCGAGAAGAAGCTGGGCTGGAACGCCAGCCCCACGGCGCAGGTCATTCTGGAGGATGTGCGCATCCCCGTGACCAACCGTCTGGGCGCGGAGGGCGAAGGCTTCAAGATCGCCATGGCCGGTTTGGACGGCGGGCGCGTCAATATCGGCGCCTGCTCGCTGGGCGGCGCGCAGCGCTGCATCGACGAGGCGATCCAATATACCAAGGATCGCAAGCAGTTTGGCCGCGCCATTGCCGATTTCCAGAACACCCAGTTCGTGCTGGCCGACATGGCCACCGATCTGGAGGCCTCGCGCGCGCTGCTCTATCTGGCGGCGGCCAAGATCACCGCGAATGCGCCGGACAAGACGCGCTTTTCCGCCATGGCCAAGAAGCTGGCGACCGACAACGGCAGCGCGATCGTTGACCGGGCGTTGCAGATGTTTGGCGGCTATGGCTATTTGCGCGACTATCCGATCGAGCGTTTCTGGCGCGACCTGCGCGTCCACCGCATTCTGGAAGGCACGAATGAGGTGATGCGCCTGATCATCGGCCGCGACCTGTTGAAGTGAGTGACACCATGACCGACGACGTGATCATCCGGCGCGAGGGGGCTGCGGGCATCCTGTCGCTCAACCGGCCCAAGGCGATCCATGCCCTGACCCATGCCATGTGCGACGCGATGAGCGACGCGCTGAGCCAGTGGGCCGATGACCCCGCCGTACAGGTGGTGATTGTCGAGCATGCTGAGGGCAGGGGGTTCTGCTCTGGCGGGGACATCAACCTGTTGCGCCAATCGGCATTGACCGACAATGGCGCGTCGGGCCGGGCGTTCTTTTGGTCCGAATACCGCCTGAACCATCAGATGTTCACCTTTGAGGAGCGCTCGGGTGGCAAGCCGATCGTGGCCTTCATGGACGGCATCACCATGGGCGGGGGCGTGGGCATCAGCCAGCCCGCGCGGTTCCGCGTGGCGACCGCCAACACCCGCTATGCCATGCCCGAAACCGGCATCGGCCTGTTCCCGGATGTGGGCGGGGGCTGGTATCTCTCGCGGCTGAAGGGCCATGTCGGCACGTTCCTGGCGGTGACCGGTGGGCGGATTGATGGCGCCGATTGCGTATGGGCGGGCCTGTCGACGCATTATCTGCCGACAGACGCGCTGGCCGATGCCAAGGCGCGCATTGCCGCCGGAGAGGACATCGCCACCGTGCTCAACGCCCTGAGCGAAACGCCGCCGCCGTCCAAGCTGTCGGCCCATGCCGATGACATCGCGCGCCATTTTGGCCAGCCCACGCTGGAGGCGATCCTGTCCAGCCTGAGCGCCGATAATGGCGAATGGGCGCAAAAGGAATTGGCGGCATTGCGGACCAAGAGCCCGCAGGCCTGCAAGGTGTCTTTGCGTGAGATCCACGAGAGCCTGAAAAACGCCGATTTTGCCGCTGAAATGGTGATGGAATACCGCATCGCGGCCCGTGTGCTGGTCCTGCCCGACTTTGCCGAGGGCGTGCGCGCGGTGATCGTTGACAAGGACAATGCGCCGCAATGGCAGCCCGCCACGCCCGAAGGCGTGACCGAGGCGATGGTTGATGCCATCTTTGCGCCTTTGCCCGCCAATGAGGAATGGAGCCCCCTATGAGCTATGAAATGATTCTGGTCGAAAACCGGGGCGCGGTGTGCCTGATCACGCTGAACCGTCCGCAGGCATTGAACGCCCTGAACTCGCAGGTGCTGGCCGAGCTGATCGAGGCCTTTGCCGCGTTTGAGGCCGATGCCTCGCTTGGCTGCGCGGTCATCACCGGCAGCGGCGAAAAGGCCTTTGCCGCGGGTGCCGACATCAAGGAAATGGCCGACAAGCCCGCCGCCGACTTCTTCAACGAGGACTTCTTCTCGGGCTGGACCAGCCAGATCGTCAAGACCACCCGCAAGCCGTGGATTGCGGCCGTCAACGGCTTTGCGCTGGGCGGCGGGTGCGAGCTGGCGATGATGGCCGATTTCATCATCGCGTCCGAAAACGCCAAGTTCGGCCAGCCGGAAATCAAGCTGGGCGTGGCGCCCGGCATGGGCGGGTCGCAGCGTCTGGCCCGCGCCGTGGGCAAGTCCAAGGCGATGGACATGTGCCTGACGGGCCGCATGATGGACGCCGCCGAGGCCGAGCGTTCGGGTCTGGTCAGCCGCGTGGTGCCGCTGGCCGATCTGTTGGCTGACGCGCTGAAGACCGCCGAGATCATCGCCGGCATGCCGCCGATGGCCGCCAAGATGAACAAGGAAATGGTCAATATCGCGTTTGAAACGACGCTGGACCATGGCCTGCTGGCCGAACGCCGCATGTTCCAGGTGCTGACCGCCAGCGAGGACAAGGCCGAGGGCATGAAGGCCTTTGTCGAGAAGCGCGCCGGGGTCTGGAAGGGGCGTTAAGCCCGGTTGATCGGGGCAGGGCGGGCGGCCAGCGCCCGCCGATCACGGCAGGCCGGGCGGCCAAACGCGCCGCCTGCCACAACAGTTTTGGGAGAGTGACAATGCAGATCGCCTTTATCGGCCTGGGCAACATGGGGGGTGGCATGGCCGCCAATCTGGTCAAGGCCGGGCACAGCGTCCACGCCTTTGACCTGTCGGCCGATGCGCAGGCCCGCGCCCGCGAAAACGGCTGCGCGACGTTTGACACCGTGCGCGAAGCGGTGGCTGGCGCGCAGGCGGTGGTCTCGATGTTGCCCAATGGCGCGATTGTCGCCAGCGTTTATGCCAATGACGTGATCGGCCACGCGCCCACGGACGCGCTGTTGCTGGACTGTTCGACCATTGACGTGGCGACCGCGCGCAAGGTGGCGGCGGATGCGGCGGCGGCCGGCTATGCCATGGTCGACGCGCCGGTATCGGGCGGGATCGCGGCGGCCAATGGCGGCACGCTGACGTTCATGGTCGGCGGTGCGCAGGATGCCTTTGCCGCGGCCGAACCGATCCTGGCGGCCATGGGCAAGGCGGTGATCCATGCCGGGGACAGCGGCGCGGGGCAGGCGGCCAAGATCTGCAACAACATGCTGCTGGGCGCCTCGATGGTGGCGACCTGCGAGACCTTTGCGCTGGCGCAGCGGCTGGGGCTGGACCTGCAGACCTTCTACGACATCTCGTCCAAGGCGTCGGGCCAGTGCTGGTCGATGACGTCCTATTGTCCGGTGCCCGGCGTTGGCCCGCAGTCGCCGGCCGACAACGGCTATCAGGGTGGCTTTGCCAGCGCGTTGATGCTCAAGGACCTGAAGCTGGCCATGGCCGCCGCCGACGAGGTGGGCGCGCCGGTGCCGATGGGCCACCGCGCCGAGGAACTCTATTCGGCCTTTGCCGAAGCGGGTCAGGGCGGGGTCGATTTTTCGGCCATTATCAAGACGCTGTAATCATTCGCGCCCGGCATTAGCCGTGCGGCGCAAACATGGAACACACGACATGACTCAGGCTTCGGACATCTATATTCTGGCGGGCGTGCGCACCGCGATTGGCGATTTTGGCGGCGGTTTGAAGTCGCTGGGTGCGGCCGAACTGGGCGGCAAGGTAATCGCCGAGGCCGTTGCCCGCGCCGGTATCGCCCCCGCGGAGGTCGGCCATGTGGTGATGGGGCAGGTGATCCACACCAGCGCCAAGGACGCCTATCTGGCCCGTGTGGCGGCGCTGAACGGTGGTCTGCCGATCGAAACGCCCGCGCTGACGGTCAACCGCTTGTGCGGTTCGGGCCTGCAGGCGATCGTGTCGGCAGCCCAGATGATGAAGCTGGGCGAGGCATCGATCACGGTCGCGGGCGGCGCGGAAAGCATGTCGAACGCGCCCTATCATGACCATGGTCAGCGCTGGGGCCGCAAGATGGGCGATGCCACGCTGGTCGACGCGCTGGTGCAGACGCTGTCCGATCCCATCGGCGGGTTCCACATGGGCATTACGGCGGAAAACGTGGCGGAAAAATGCCAGGTGAGCCGCGCCGATCAGGATGCCTTGGCGGTCGAAGGCCACCAGCGCGCCGCCCGCGCCATCGCCGAGGGCCGCTTTAAAGAGCAGATCCTGCCCATCGAGATCAAGACCCGCAAGGGCGTGACCGTGGTCGACACCGATGAGCATCCGCGCGGCGATACCACGCTCGAAACGCTGGGCGCGATGAAGCCGGTGTTCAAGAAGGACGGCACCGTCACCGCCGCCAACGCCAGCGGCATCAATGACGGCGCGGCGGCTGTGGTGCTGGCGACGGGCGATGTGGTTGCCGCCAAGGGCGCGACCCCGCTGGCCAAGATCGTCGCGTGGGGCCATGCCGGTGTGGAGCCGGAACTGATGGGTCTGGGCCCGGTCAAGGCGGTGCCGGTGGCGCTGGCCCGCGCCGGTCTGACGCTGGCTGACATGGATGTGATCGAGGCGAACGAGGCCTTTGCCGCCCAAGCCTTGGGCGTGGCGCGCGAACTGGGCTTTGACCCCGAAAAGCTGAACCCCAATGGCAGCGGCGTTGCGCTGGGCCATCCGGTGGGCGCGACCGGCGCGATCCTGACGATCAAGGCCGCCTATGAGCTGCGCCGCACGGGCGGGCGCTATGGCCTGATCACCATGTGCATCGGCGGCGGTCAGGGTATCGCCATGATTATTGAGCGCGTCTGATGGCTGATTACCGCTTTATCACCGCGCAGGCCGAAGGGGCGGTCACGACCCTGACGCTGAACCGCCCGGACAAGCTGAACGCGCTGACGCCAGCGGTCTTTGTCGAGCTGGCCGCCGCGATCGACGCGGCGCTGGCCGATGGGGCGCGGGCGCTGGTGCTGACCGGGGCTGGGCGGTTCTTTTGCTCGGGCGCGGATATTCAGCCTGATGGCGCGGGCTATGAAGGCCTGCCCGAGGATCTGGGCGACCTGATCGAGGCCGATTACAACCCGTTCCTGCGCAAGCTGGCGGCGCTGCCGGTGCCGGTGGTGACCGCGCTGAACGGTCCGGCGGCAGGCGCGGGCGTCAGCCTTGCGCTGGCGGGCGATATCGTGGTGGGCGGCGAGGGCGGCTATCTGCTGCTGGCCTTTGTCAACATCGGGTTGGTGCCGGATGCGGGTGCGACATGGCTGATCGCGCGCTCGGCCGGGCGTGCGCGGGCGCTGGACATGGCGTTGACGGGCGACCGCATGCCGCTGGCCGAGGCGAAGGCCGCGGGTCTTGTGACCCGCGTGGTGGCTGATGACGCGGTGCTGGAAACGGCGCAGGCGCTGGCGGCCAAGCTGGCGGCCGGGCCAACGCGGGCGATCGGGCTGATCCGTTCACAGGTTGCCGCCGCGCTGTCACAGGACTTTGCGCAAAGCCTTGACTGCGAACGCGATAATCAGCGAATTTGCGGCTATACTGCCGACTTTGCCGAGGCGATCGCCGCCTTTGGGCAAAAGCGCAAACCTCAATTCACCGGCCAATAACCGGACAAAGGGTGGCATGCGTGCCGCCCGCCTGAGACAGGAGAACAACATGCAGAAGATTGGCGTGATTGGTGCCGGCCAGATGGGCAGCGGCATCGCGCAGACCGCGGCGCAGGTGGGCATTGATGTGGTGCTGTCCGACATCAGTCTGGACGCCGCCGAAAAGGGCAAGGCCAAGATCGGCAAGGGGCTGGACCGTCTGGTTTCGCGCGAGAAGATGACGGCCGAGGCCGCCGCTGCGATTATGGCGCGCATCACGCCCGTGGGCGAATACGCCCCCATGTCCGAGGCCGACCTGATCATCGAGGCCGCGACCGAGCGTGAAGCGGTCAAGATGAAGATCTTTGAGGCCGCCGGCAAGGTGCTGCGCGCCGATGGCATTCTGGCCTCGAACACCTCGTCGATCTCGATCACGCGCATGTCGCAGGGTTCGCCCGATCCGGCGCGTTTTGTCGGCATGCATTTCTTCAACCCCGTGCCGGTGATGCAGCTGGTCGAGGTGATCCCCGGCCTGGGCACGTCAAAGGCCACGACCGAAGCCACTGTGGCGCTGGGCGAGAAGCTGGGCAAGCAGGTGGTGCTGGCGCAGGATGATCCGGGTTTTGTCGTCAACCGCATCTTTGTGCCGTTTATCAACGAGGCGATCTTTGTGCTGGGCAATGGCACCGGCAGCATCGTCGACATCGACAAGGGCGTGAAGCTGGGTCTGGCCCATCCGATGGGGCCGCTGGAACTGGCCGACTTCATCGGTCTGGACACGCTGCTCGAGATCATGCTGGTCTATCTGGACGCGACCGGCGACAGCAAGTACCGCCCCGCGCCGCTGCTGCGCAAATATGTCGAGGCGGGCTGGGTCGGCCGCAAGGCAGGCAAGGGCTTTTACGATTACAGCGGCGAAACGCCGGTGCCCACGCGCTGATCTGATCGGCGGGCCGTTGCGGCAATAAAAAGGGGGCGTCGGCATCAACCGGCGCCCCCTTTTGCGTGTGTGTCGCGGGGGCGTCAGCCCTGCGGCGTGACCAGATATTTTGCGCCGGTGGCCCGCGCGTTATAGTCCAGCACGGCCTCGCGGGTCAGCATCGCCTCCAGCGTGACGTCCGCCTTGTAATGGTTGGCAAAGGTGGTTTTCAGGCTGCGGGCAACGCGGGTGTGCATCCGCTGGCGGGCGACCGCGCCCAGTTTTTCCATCATCGGCGCCAGCAAAAAGCCCGAGATATCCCAGACATAGCCGAAATTGCGGTTCAGCACCGTGGGCGATGGGTCCAGCGTGCCATAGATGAAGCCGCGCTTTGGGCTGTTCGAGCCATAGCGGGCAAAACTGCCGCCGCTGTTGGCGGCCTTTTCCATTGCGCCCATGATCTGGCCCAGCAGCGTGCCGCCGCCCACCGCGTCAAAGGCCATCGTCGCGCCGGTCGCGGTGATCGCGGAAACCAGATCATCGCGGAAGGTGGGGGCGCTGCTGTCCACCACATGCGCCGCGCCCAGACCGCGCAACAGTTCGGCCTGTTCGGGCTTGCGCACGACGTTGACCAGCGGGATGCCATCCTCGGCGCAGATGCGGTGCAGCATCTGACCCAGATTGGAGGCGGCGGCGGTGTGGATCAGCGCCTTGTGCCCCTCGGCATGCATGGTTTCGACAAAGGCCAATGCGGTCAATGGGTTGACGAAGGCGGCCGCGCCCTCGCGCGCGGACACATCATCGGGCAGGAGCAGGCAATCCGCCGCCTCGATCACGCGGTGCTGGGCATACATCCCGCCGACAAAGGCGGCAACGCGCCGCCCGACCAGCGCTTGCGCCGCCGCATCACTGCCCGCCGCGATCACGGTACCTGCGCCCTCGTTGCCCACCGGCAGGGTCATCCCCACCCGCGCGGCAAAGGCCCGCAGCGCGCCGTCCCCCATCCGCGCGCGCACCATGCCGGGGGTGAATTCGCCCGCCTCGACATCGGCGGGGCCAAACAACAGGCCCAGATCGGACGGGTTGATGGGCGCGGCCTCGACCTGCACGACAACCTGACTGGCGGCCGGAGCGGGCAGGGGGGCGTCCTCCACCCGCGCGGTCAGCCAGCCGTCAGCGGCCAGATGGGTGGTGATCTGTCGAGTGGTGGCAGGCAACATCGGGCATCCTTCATATGCGCCGTGGCGGCGCTGGTGGCCCGTCATGGCGCGAAACGCCGCGCCGATCACCTGTTGTTTTGGGGGTGAGGGCGTTTCCGGCATCAGCCCAAGGCCGACACGGAAACGCCCATGTCTTCAGATGCGCGCGGCCATGGGATGGGCGGCGCTCAATCCGCTGGCAAAATGCATCGGCAAACCGCTGTCATCCATCACCGGCTCGGTCCGCTCGATCAGGTTGAGCAGATAGGTCAGGTGGATGAAGCGCCAGACGCCATCGCGCCGCTCGGCCCGCAGCAGGTATCGACCCCAAAAGCAGTTGTCGATGCTGGGGGCCGGATCCTCGGTGCGGCAGACGATGATGCTGGTGGTGTCCACCCATGCGCTATCGCCCTCCACCCGGATCACCGGCAGGCCAAAGGTGTGAAAGCGGCGGGTATAGCCCTCCTCCAGCGTGGTGACAAAGCCGCGATAGGCACTCAGGTCGCCCTGAAACATGCCGAAATCGAACTGCGCCTCGGGCCAGAAGATGGCGTCCAGCCGGTCCCACGCCAGCCAGTCCATCACCTGACCATAGTCGGCCAGCAGATCGGTCAGCGTGGCGCGGGCGATCAGCCCGGCCAGCGCGTCACGGTCGGCCGCTGTACCGGCCTCAGGCATCGACCTTGGCCTGCCAGCCGGCCAGCGTCGAGACATCCTCGCCCAGACGCACGACGGTCTTGCCCTCGGTCTTGCCCGACATCAGGCGGATGAAGGCCTCGGGCGTGGAATCCAGCCCCGTCGAGACGTTTTCGGTGGCGATCAGCTGACCGCTGCGCGCCCAATTGGCCAGCGCGTCCTCGGCCTCGTGCAGCATGTCGGCCGCCTCATAGGCCAGGAAACCGCGCATCGTGATGCGGTTGACCAGCACCTGCCACAGGTTGCGGATCGGGTATTGCTCGGTCTGGTTGTTATAGTTGGCGATCATGCCGCACACCGGAATGCGGCCAAAAGCCTTCATCCGGGGCAGAACCGCGTCCAGCGTCGCGCCACCCACGTTTTCGAAATAGAGGTCGATGCCATTGGGGAAATGCTTTTCGATTTCCGCGCCCAGATCGGCGCAGCTGCGATAGTTGATCGCTCCGTCATAGCCCAGCGTGTCGATCAGCGTGCGCGCCTTGTCGTCCGAGGACACGGTGCCGATGACCTTGGACGCGCCCGACAGCTTGGCCACCTGACCCGCGACCGAGCCGACCGCACCCGCCGCCGCGCTGACCAGCACTTCGTCGCCTGCACGGAATTCGCCGTATTTCTTGAGGCCGACATAGGCCGTGATGCCCGACCAGCCCAGCGCGCCCATATAGGCGGTTTCGGGCAGATCGGCGGCCACGCGCACATTTTCAAAACCCACAGCGCCAGGCGTCAGGACCGAGTGCGTTTCCCAGCCGATGAAGGCCCGGCCATAATCGCCTTCCTTGAAGTCCGGATTGCGCGAGGCGATCACCCGGCCCAGCACCATCGTGGGGATCAGGCCACCGATCTGGACCGGCGGCATATAGCTTTTGACGTCATCCAGCATGCCGCGCACCGCCGGATCAATGGCGAAGACGCGGTTTTCCAGCAGCACCTGGCCTTCTTCCAGATCGGGGATGGCGACTTCCTCGATGCGGAAGTTTTCGGGCACAGGCAGGCCGGAGGGGCGCGAGGCCAGCACGATGCGGCGCTTGGTCATGGTCATGGCGTAACTCTCCCAATGGGGCGGCGGGGGCGCGGAAATGCCGGCGGCGCGCCTGTCCCCGGTAATCAGCAAAAAGGCCCGCCCGTGATGGGCAGGCCGTGAAATATCAGTCGAGCGGCCCGCGCGGGTTGGTCGCGTCGAATTTCAGCACGTCCATCGCGATCTTGCTGCCCCAGCTGCCCAGCACCGCGCCGATTTGCGGGGCGGCCAGATGGGCGGCCAGACAGGCCGCATCGCGCCAGCGTTCATAGACCAGAATGGTGCCTTCGCTCGCGTCCTTGATGGCGAAATGGTAATCCATGCAGCCTTCTTCCTGCAACGTGGCAGGCACCAGCGAGGTCAGCGCCGCATACAGGCCATGCACTTCATCAGCTGCAATCTTGAGCGTTCCGGCAATGACGATCATCGTCTCTCTCCAATAGGTTGCGCTCGTTGTTCGTGGCGCGTTCGGCCGTCATCCTAGGGCGAATTGGCGCGGCAGGCAGCCTGTGGCAAAACATAGTTCTGCGCCTCAAGCCACCCGCCCGCCAGCGCGCCTTACCAGGCCGGCGCGTCGCCAGCCGGCATGGTGGGACCAGTCAGCCAGTCGCCGGTGATGGCGATGTCGATCTTGGTGCCCTTGTCGACCACGGTTTCGAATTCGGGCGTTGCCACCATGATGCGATTGGGCGCCCAGCACGAGCCCATCACCGTCTCGACATTGCCCAATTCCAGCCCGGTCTTGGCCAGCATGTCGCGCGCCTGTTCGATCGTGCGCCCGCGCAGTTCGGGGACATAGGCCTTGGTGGGATCATCGTGCATGGGGATCACGCGCTTGGCTTCGCGCTCGCCCTCTTCCTTGGCGGCCTGTTCGTCAAAGGCGGGGCCGTGGTAATCAATCTCCCAGTCGAACGAGAGCAGGTTTTCCAGAATGTCGGGCAAAAACGGCGTCATGCGCACATGCGACCAGTGCGACATATAGCGCTCCATGGCCTCATAGCTGTCGATGTCGCAGCAATTGGCAAAGTCGAAATCGCCCGAGTGAAAGCGCGTCTTGACGCACATGCCATGGCTGTAATCGCGCACTTCGGGGTTGAGATGCGGCAGCTTCTTCACCTCGGTCAGGAACAGGTCGATCTTGTCCTGCGGGGCGTCTTTCTTGAACTTGATCATCACGACGTGGCGGATCATCGGTGTCTCTCCCATGGGGCGGCGGCCGATGGGTGGCGCCGCTCTTTGTGGGGGGGAGACTATCGAGGGGTAGGTCGTGTGACGCCTGTCATATTAAACAGGTTTGCGCGGATCACCCCGCCACATGCACGCCCAGATCGGCCAGCACCACGCCCAGCACCTGATGCATTCGCTCCGCGGTCCAATCCTCCGGGGCAAAACAGGCCTCCAGCCCGATGCCCGCCACCGCCGCCAACAGCCGCCGCGCGGGCAGTTCCAGCGCCGGATCATCCGCGTCCTGTCCCAGCGCCTGCGCCAACAGCGCGCGATACAGCGCCAGCGCGCCCTCTGCCGCGCTGCGCCGTTCCTCCAGATAGGCCGGTTCCATATGCGCCCGCGCCCAAAAAGCCAGCCACACGCGCCAATTGGCCTGCGCCTGTGGGCTGACGGGCAGGATCGCGTCAAAACACGCCAACAGCGGCAAGCCCTGATCGCGCATCGCCGCCATCCGCGCATTGGCGCGTTCATTGGCCAGTTGGTACACGCGGAACAACAGCTCGTTCTTGTTGCGGAAATAGTGCGAAACGATCGAGGTGCTGCACCCGGCGGCAGCGGCAATCTCGCGGAAGGTCAGCGCCTCGATCCCCTGATCGGCCACCAGATCAAAGGCGATCTCCACCACGTGCGCGCGGCGTTCTTCTCGGTCAACGATAATCGGCATGGGGAGGTGTTACACGCTGGCGGGCGGGTTGACCATGGGGTGAGGCGCGTGACGCCGCATGGGGAAAAATGGTCGGGGAGACAGGATTCGAACCTGCGACCCTCTGCTCCCAAAGCAGATGCGCTACCAGGCTGCGCTACTCCCCGACTGGGATCGGCCCTTAAAAGCCCCGCCACCAATGCGCAAGGGCAAAAGCCTCCGCCGCCAAGGCTTTGTCCCCGGCCGCCACTTCGGCGCGAATGGTAGGCCCGGCAGGATTTGAACCCGCGACCTAGCCGTTATGAGCGGCCAGCTCTAACCACTGAGCTACGGGCCCATTCGTCCGACAATGCGCCGTTACCGCGCGGCCCGCCCCTTGGCAAGGGGCGGCGATCAGCGGCACGGCAGGCTTAGTCCAGCTCGATCCAGTCCATCATATCCTTGACGCAGGACGGTTTTACCCCGCGCGACAGCAACAGGTCAAACACCTGCCGCCACCAGTCATACAAGGTGTCCAGATCCGCCTCGCTGCGGACATAGGGCGTGTGGCCCGGCACCAGCGACGGGCTGTGGAAACTGGTGACGATCACCGGCAATCCGGCATCCACCGCCAAACTAGCCGCGCGCAACGCCTCGGTCACGGTGACGCCCTCTGGCGTCAAGGGCACCCGGTCCAGCAGGCGCAATTTGGCCATCACCCCATGCGCGCGCGGAATTTTGGCCAACAGCGGGAACAGCCAGCCACCCTGTGATCGCAACAATCCGGTGAACATGGTGGTCAGCGGCTGCTCCATCAACCGGCGGTCATTGCCCACCCACCATGGCCGCACCGGCAGATGTTTGAAATCCGCGCCGCCCCAGCCTGAATAGTCAAACCGCGACCGCACCGAGGTATCGACCGGCAGCCCCGCCTCACGCAGGATGGTGGCGGTGTTGGGCCCGATGCCATACCGCCCCGCGCGATAGCTGAGCGGCGCGGTGCCGAATGCCTCGCAAATGGTGTTATACAGCTTCATGAACTTCGCCCGTTCAAGCTCGAACGGAAGATTGCCGGAAAAGCTGTTGAATTGGTTCACTTCCTCCTCATGCGGAGGGTTTACCCACGGATGCAACTGCACGCCCACCTCGGCCCTTCCATGGGCCACGGCGTCGCGCAACATTTCCACCGCCAAAGGCGAGGTGACGATCGGGTAATCGACCAGATAGATCGGCACGATGCCATAGCCTTCGCAGAACTGCTGAAATTTGCGCAGGCGGTTGACCGTGTCCAGCCCATGCCCGGCCGCGCGCAGCGGCTGGGTCCAGTCGAACTCCTCCTCGGTGTCGATAGTGACCAGAAAACGCTGGCCAAAGCCCGGTTTGAAGCGAACCATCGCCTCTGGCTTGGGCGGATCGGTAAGTCGATGAAAGGCCAAGTCGCACCTCTGCCTGTTGTCGCGTCAGGCGGCGGGCGTGGCCGTCACGTGGTGGTGCCGGTGCCTGCCGTGGAGGGCTCTTTGCTAGGTTGTGCAACAGCTTGGGTCAAGTCTGACGCCATGTCAGATGGTTCGGCGGGGGCCACAATTGGGCGCACCAGCGGCAACATCAGGCGCAGATTGGCGCCGCAGCGGGTCAGCTGACCACCGGCGGCGCGCAATTCCGCCCCGGCCAGCCGCAGCGCAAAGCCTGTGCCGAACATCCCGGCGCTGGGCGCGGGCGGCGCGGGCAGGGCGGCGGCGTGGTACAACGCCTCATCCGCCAAATCGGCCAGCACGGCGGGCAGGGCACAGGTGAGATACACCGCGTCCCCGGCGCGTTCCAGCCGCAGCGCGATCTCTTCCTGCGCGCCCGCATTGCCGGTGATCGTCGCCAGCAAACGCCAGCACAACCGCTCAGCCTCGATCGGGTCCAGCGCGACCGGAGCGGTGGCCGCACCTGCCTCCACCAAAGTCAGACGCGGGCCCTGCGCCGCGCCCTGCGGTTGCAGCCGGGCGACAGTGGCGCGCAACGCCTCGGCAAAATCGCTGGTGCCGGCGGTCAGTTCCATCGCCCCGGACGCCAGCTTGGCAAAACGGTCCAGCTCTTCAAAGCCCGCCAGCATCCGCGCGCTGTCGGCGGCGATCACGGCGGCCAATGCGCGATATTCATGCGGCGCGGGGCCAAACAGTTGCTGCTGGATAATCTCGGCAAAGCCCTGAATGGCGTTCACCGGCGTGCGCAATTCATGCAGCAATTGGCGCAGGCGGTCGGCCTCACTCTCGCCCTTTGCGGCGGGGGTGTCGTCCGCGACCACGCGCAGCGCGCTTTCCCCCGGACGGCGGAACCGGCCCAGATGGCCGATGAACCGGCCCCCGGTGGGGTCAAAGCGCGGCACTGCGTCCACCTGCCAGTCCCCGGCCACCGCGGGCGCGCCATCCAGCGTGATGCGCACCGCGCGCAGCGGCTGATGCTGGCTGATGGCGTTGCTGATCCGCAGGCTGCCGCCCAACAGATGGCCCACCACCATGGGTGCGACATTGGGATCGCACCACACGATCCGCCCCTCACCATCGCTGGCAAAGTCAAAGCTGTTCAGACCGCGCCGATCGCTCCCCTCATCCTCCAGCGGCAGGCGGGGGGAGTCGCCGGTGCTGTTGGCGGCCAGATCGCGCGCGCGGCGAAAGGTTTCAATCCGGCGGACCAGAGCGCCAATGTCATCGTCGGCGGGCAGGGCGCTGCCGGCGGCCAGTGTCGCCTCGGCCACGGTCGCGGCCAAAGCTGCGGCATCAGGGGCGGGGACATCATGGGCGGGGATATCAGGGGTGGCAACGTCAGGAATATCGGGCGTTGCCCCACCGGCCTGCATCATGTGGCCCATGCCCTGTCCGCTTGATCCGCCAGCCGGTCTGCTTACGCCGCCCTTGGCCACGCCGGCCAGCGCGCGTTGCGGACTGCGCCTTGCGCCGCCACGCGGGGGCGTTGTGTTCGGTGCGGGCGGGGTCGGCTCCGGCGGGGTGGGATCGGGCGGGGTGGGATCGGGCTGATCCTCGGCCAGAATGATCGGGCGGGGGCTGGCCACCGGCTCTCCCTGGGGTCCAGCTCCCTCCGGCAGGGCAAAATCGTCGATCCCCAGCCGCGTCAACAGCGCCAGCGGCCCATCGCCCAGATCATCGCGCAACCGCACCCAGCGCCGCGCGTGCAGCGGCATCACCGGGATCAGGTCCACCCACTGCTCATCCGTTAATTGCGCGGCGCGGATCGCGGCGGCCGCGACGTTTGATTCGCCATTGCACAAAGCCGCCACCAGCCGGGCCGAGCGCAACCGCAGCCCCGGCTGATCCAGCATCGCCGCCCGGTCCACCGCCGCGATCTGACGCGACAGATCGGCCAGCCGCAGATAGGCTTGATCGTACTGCTCCCCCCGGACATCGCAGGGCGCGGTGCCGATCAGATCCAGCAGTTGCCGGAACTGGATGCGCGCGACACTGGGCCCGTTGGGCGTCAGTCGCAGGACAGTGGCAAGGCGATCATCATAGCGCATGAGCGGGTGTTATCAGGTCCTCAGGGCAGTCGCTTGCGTAGTATCCTCGATACCGGCGGAAAGCTGATCCGCCTGCATCCGTTTCCGTGCCATATCACACATGGGCTTAAGCGGAAGCGACAGTTCTGATGCGTTGCAAAGCGGGACAATTGCGGGCATAGACAATAATATTATGAAGGGGCGCGGCCTTTGGGCCAAAAGTTTCAGGATTTGGTTACCGTCGCCGGACCAATCAGGGGGCTGAAGGGCGCGTTCCGCCAAAAAACCGACTTTCCGTTAAGAGGATAGCACATCTCCATGGCCAATCTCGACCAGATCGACCGGCAGTTGCTGGCCGAATTGCAGGACGAAGGGCGCATCACCAATGTCGAGCTGGCGCAGCGCGTCGGCCTGACCGCGCCCCCCTGCCTGCGCCGGGTGCGCGCGCTGGAGGATATGGGCGTCATCCGCGGCTATCACGCCGATCTGGACGGGGCCAAGCTGGGCTTTTCGATCACGGTCTTCGCGCTGGTCTCGCTCAAAAGCCAGGCCGAGGACGCCTTGCGCGCGTTTGAAAACCACGTCGGCACCCTGCCCGAAGTGCGCGAATGCCACATGCTGAACGGCGAGATCGACTTTATCCTGAAAATCGTCAGCCGCGACCTGCAAGGCTTTCAGGAATTCCTGACCAGCAAGCTGACGCCCGCGCCCAATGTCGCCAGCGTGAAAACCAGCCTGACCATCCGCACCGCCAAACACATCCCCGGCGTCCCGCTGGAGGTGTGATGCGCGGCGCGGCCCGCGCCACGGCAAACGCAACGCAAAAGGCCGGCAGGATCGCTCCCGCCGGCCTTTCGTATGTTCACAGCTTTCGTCTGGCGAATCAGCGCTTTGCCAGCCACTCTTCCAGCCATTTGATGGTATAGTCGCCGCTCTGGAACTCTTCGTCCTTGAGCAGCGCCTGATGCAGCGGGATCGAGGTCTTGACCCCGCCGATCGCCATCTCCTCCAGCGCGCGCTTCAGCCGCATGATGCAGCCTTGACGCGTGCGGCCATAGACGATCAGCTTTGCCACCATCGAGTCATAGTACGGCGGGATCTTGTACCCGGCATACAGCCCGCTATCGACGCGCACATGCAGACCGCCCGGCGCGTGGAAGCTCTCCACCAGCCCCGGCGAGGGGGCAAAGGTGAAGGGGTCCTCGGCGTTGATGCGGCATTCGATGGCGTGGCCACGGAACTCGATGTCTTCTTGGCGCACCGACAGCGGCTGACCATCGGCCACGCGGATCTGTTCACGCACCAGATCCATGCCGGTGATCGCCTCGGTCACGGGATGTTCGACCTGCAGGCGGGTGTTCATTTCGATGAAATAGAACTCCCCGTTTTCCCACAGGAATTCGATCGTGCCCGCGCCGCGATAGCCCATGTCGGCCATCGCCTTGGAGACGATGCCACCCATGCGGGCGCGTTCCTGCGCGGTGATGACGGGGCTGGGGGCTTCCTCCAGCACCTTCTGGTGGCGGCGCTGCAACGAACAGTCGCGCTCGCCCAGATGGATGGCGTTGCCCTTGCCATCGCCAAAGATCTGGAACTCGATGTGACGCGGGTTGCCCAGATATTTTTCGATATAGACGGTCGCGTCGCCAAAGGCGGCCTTGGCCTCGGAGCCGGCCTGCTGCATCAGCGTTTCCAGCTCTTCGGGTGCGTTGCACACCTTCATGCCGCGCCCGCCGCCGCCGCTGGCCGCCTTGATGATCACCGGATAGCCGATCTTCTCGGCAATCGCGCGCGCCTCGTCAAAGTCTGAAACCGCGCCGTCAGAGCCCGGCACCAGCGGCAGACCCAGCGCGCCAGCGGTCTTCTTGGCCTCGACCTTGTCACCCATGGTGCGGATATGCTCGGGCTTGGGCCCGATCCAGGTGATGCCATGGGCCTCGACGATCTCGGCGAAACGGGCGTTTTCGGACAGGAAGCCATAGCCGGGATGGATCGCGTCCGCCCCGGTGATCTCCGCCGCCGAGATGATCGCCGCCACGTTCAGGTACGAATCCTTGGCCGCCGGCGGGCCGATGCACACCGCATGGTCGGCCAGCCGCACATGCATGGCGTCGGCGTCGGCGGTGGAATGCACCGCGACCGTCTCGATCCCCATTTCCCGCGCAGCACGATGGATGCGCAAAGCGATCTCGCCGCGATTGGCGATCAGGATGCGGTTGATGGCCATCGCCGGTTTAGCCGATCACCACCAGCGGCTGGTCGAATTCGACCGGCTGCGCGTTTTCGATATTGATGGCCACGATCGTGCCGCCGACGGGGGCGGTGATCGGGTTCATGACCTTCATCGCCTCGACGATGACCAGCGTGTCGCCAGCCTTGACGCTCTTGCCCACGGTGATGAAATCGGGCGCGCCCGGTTCAGGCGCCAGATAGACGGTGCCAACCATGGGCGATTTGACCTGCGTGCCCTCAACCGCGGCGGGGGCGGCAGCAGCAGGCGCGGCCGCCGGAGCGGGCGCAGCAGCCGGAGCGGCGGCAGGCGCGGGCGCATAGCCCATCGGTGCGGGCGCATAGCCAGCCACAGGGGCGGGCGCGGCGATCTGGATGTTGCGCGCGACGCGGATCTTGCGGCCACCATCGGCCACTTCGATCTCGGTCAGGCCGGTGTCGGCCAGCAGCTCGGCCAGTTCACGCACCAGCGAGCCATCGATGTTCATGCGGTTTTGCGGTTCGCGACCCGCGTCGGTGTTGTCGCCCATGTGATCCCCTTGGCGAAAAATTTCGAAACAAGCCCCTAATGCCGCCGTTGCGGTGCGGCAAGGGGGTGCTATTCCGTTTTTCCCCTTATTGCCACGCGATATGCGGGTTAAAAGCGGTTAAACGGCTGATGGATGAACCGATTACAGGTTCGCGGCGGCCTGTAGTGCCAGCAAATAGGACTGTGCGCCAAAACCGGCGATGGTGCCCTTGGCCGCCATGCCGATATAGCTCTTGTGGCGGAAAGCCTCGCGCGTGTGCGGATTGGACAGGTGGACCTCGATCACGGGGATCTCGATTCCCTTGGCCGCGTCCAGAATGGCGATGCTGGTATGGGTCAGCGCGCCTGCGTTGATGATCACCGCATGGGCCCCGGCGGCGCGCGCCTCGTGCATCCAGTCGACGATCACGCCTTCGTGGTTGGACTGGCGGCAATCGACCGTCAGGTTCAGGTCCCGCGCGCGCTCGACCAGCATGGCGTTGATGTCGGCCAGCGTGGTGTGGCCATAGATATGCGGTTCCCGCGTGCCCAGCAGGTTGATGTTGGGACCATTGAGAACATAGATCAGCCGATTGGCCATGCGCTGTGCCCCTTTGTCTGTGCGGCGGGCGGGTGTGGACCGCCCGGTTCATGAAATGTCGCTGTGCCGCCATGGGGTCAATCGGCGGGCGGCGCAAGCGTGATGGCGCGATGGGCGGCGAGGCGGCACGAGGCGGCGAGGGGGCGGCGAGGGGGCGGCGCATAAAACAAAACCCCGCGCCGGGCGGGGCGCGGGGTCTGGTGCGGGGTCTGGTGCGGGCGGGGGTTTGGAGGCTTTATTTGTCGGTGCCGGCAACCTTGCCCCATTGCCGCGCGGCGGTATAGCCCAGATAGCCAGTGCCAAACAGCATATAGAGCGGTTCGGGAATGCCGCCCAGATAGGCGTTCATGCCGCGCCCGATGGCGATCGCCACGTCGGGTTTGAACGCGGCGATGACACCCATCGGCAGCGACCACAGGATCATCGCGTACATGACATAGAGAAAGCTGGGGCGGGCGCGGCTGGTCCAGGGGTCGCTCGCCTGCGCCTCGGCGATGATGGCCGAGAGTTGCGTTTGCAGCAGCGCCATTTCCTGCGTGCCCTGCAATTGCAGCAATTGCAGCTTGGCCGCTTCGCGGGCGGATTTGTCGGGGATGATGCGGTCCAGCAGGCTGGTGATCGGGCCGATCAGCGAATCGATGATGGGCATGGGGTACCTTTCCATTGGGAGGGTGGAAAGGGTGTTTTTAACCACATGGGTTCATGTAGGACAGCGCTGTACGGATAACGCGGTGATGATGGCATCGAAACGCGGTCATATCGCTATCACTGACAACAAAAAAGGCCCCTTGCGGAGCCTGTCTTGTCATCTGCCCGCAGGCGATGCTGTTTGGCAAATTTGGTCGGGACGAGAGGATTCGAACCTCCGACCCCCACACCCCCAGTGTGATGCGCTACCAGGCTGCGCTACGTCCCGACCGATTTGCCAAACCGCCCGGAGGCGGCTGGTTTCCCGCTGCGTTTTCAGCGGCGAGGCGCGCCCTATAGGCAGGGAAATTTTCGATGGCAAGCGGGTTTGGCGATGTTTTTTCACGCCGCCGGTTTTTTCTGCGCCGAACGCGCCGCGGGGCAGGGCAAAGGGGGGCGGCTTTCCGGGCGGTGTTTGCCATCCCCTGTATAAGCTGCTAGGCGGCGAACCGTTTCGGGCATTTGTCCGTTGCACGGATGACCGGTAGGCCAACAGGCCCACCCGGCCAGCCGACAGGCAGCGGCCAGCCTGGTGCGAAACCGGGCCCGGTGACGGGCAAACCCATGATTTTCCGGCGGTGTGCGCCCGTTCGCGCCCGCCCAAACCATAGAGCTGTGCTTGCGATGACAACCCAGTCTGTTCTTTCCCTACTTGCCGCCGGTGCCGCTGGTCAGCCGCCGGTGTGGATCAGCTATTTGCCGTTTGTGGGCATGGCCCTGATCCTGTGGTTCCTGATCCTGCGCCCGCAGATGCAGCAGCAAAAGGCCCACAAGGCCAAGCTGGAAGGCATCAAGAAGGGCGATCAGGTGCTGACGGGCGGTGGTTTTCTGGCCAAGGTGATCAAGGTCGAGGAAGACTATGTCGATCTGGAACTGGGCCAGAATGTCCGGGTGCGCGCGTTGAAGTCGACCATTTCCGACGTCATCCCGCCCGCCGGCGCCAAGCCCGCCAACGACTGAACCGTGCCGCGCGCAGGTTGACGCCGGGCAGCGCCCGCACCATCTGCGCGTTTCGCACCCTATTTTGCCGCGTTGCCCATGATGGGCGGCGCGGCCCCACCACAGGCGTCGGCCCCGACGTCCGCCACAGGCGAAAGCGCTAACTCACGATGCTCGACTTTCCGCGCTGGAAACAGGTGTTCTACTGGTTGATCACGGCGTTGATCTGCTGTGCCGCGCTGCCCTCGCTGGTGTCGGTGGCGGGATATAACTGGCCCGCCTCGCTGCCCAATCCCAAGATCAACCTGGGCCTTGACCTTGCTGGCGGCAGCCACCTGCTGCTGGAAGCCAGCGCCGATCAGGTGGTCGCCCAACGCCTTGAAGCCAAGGAAGAGGAACTGCGCAACGCCTTCAAAAAGGCGGGCAATGTGCAGTTTGGCGATATCTCGAACCGGGGCGGGGTGATCTCGTTCATCGTCGGCAACACCGCGCAGGTGGACGCCGTGCGCGACATCGTCGACAAGCAGGAAACCGGCAGCCAGCGCAACTGGACCTTTGCGGTGCAGGACACGACCCGCATCGTCCTGACACCGACCAAGGAAAGTGCCAACGAAGCGGTCAGCCGCGCGATGGAAACCGCCATCGAGGTGGTGCGCAAGCGTATCGACGCGCTGGGCACGCGCGAACCCACGATCATCCGTCAGGGCGCCGACCGCATCGTGGTACAGGTGCCGGGCTTGAAGGATCCTTCGTCGCTCAAGGCGCTGCTGGGGCAGACCGCCAAGCTGGAATTCAAGCTGGTGGACGAGCTGGCCTCGGCCACGGACATCGCGCAGGGCATTGCGCCTCCGGGTGACGAAATCGTCCCCTATGCCGAGGCGGGGATGCCCCCCATCGCGGTCAAGCGTCTGGGCGGCATCAAGGGCGACCGCCTGACCGATGCCAAGCAGGGCTATAACCAGAACAACATCCCGGTGGTGAACATCAGTTTCGACACGCAGGGTGGCGAACAATTCGCCCGCCTGACCACCGAAAACACCGGCAAGCGTTTCGCCATCATTCTGGATGGCAAGGTGCTGTCGGCCCCGACCATCAACACCCCGATCATCGGCGGCAGCGCCGAAATCTCGGGCAGCTTTACCGTGGAGAGCGCGAACCAATTGGCGATTTCGCTGCGCTCGGGCGCGCTGCCGGTGGATCTGAAGGTGGTGGAAGAACGTACGGTCGGCCCCGATCTGGGCGCTGATTCGATCAACAAGGGCATGATCGCCATGGGCGTTGGCACCGGTCTGGTGGTGCTGTTCATGGCGCTGGTTTATGGCCGCTTTGGCCTCTATGCCAACGCCGCGCTGGTCATCAACGTGCTGATGATCTTGGGCGTGATGTCGGTGATGAGCACCACGCTGACGCTGCCGGGCATCGCCGGTTTCGTGCTGACCATCGGTGCGGCGGTGGACGCCAACGTGCTGATCAACGAACGCATCCGCGAAGAGCGCAAGCGCGGCCGCCGCGTGTTCCAGTCGGTCGAACTGGGTTACAAGGAGGCCAGCCGCGCCATCTTTGACGCCAATATCACCAATGTCATCGCCGCCGCGCTGATGTTCGCCTTTGGCTCTGGCCCGATCAAGGGCTTTGCCGTGGTGCTGGTGATCGGCATCGTGACATCGGTGTTCACCGCCGTGACGATGACGCGCATGTGGGTGGCCGGATGGCTGCGCCGCACCCGCCCCAATGATATCAACATCTGATCGAGGACAGGCAGATGAAACTCTTGAAGCTCGTCCCCGACGATACGAACATCCACTTTCTCAAGTGGCGCTTGCCGTTCTTCATCGTGTCGGGCCTGTTGATGATTGCCAGCTGGGCGCTGGTGTTCACCCATGGTCTGAACATGGGCGTCGATTTTGTCGGCGGCCAGATGATCCGCGTGACCTTCACGCAAAGCGCGACAGCGCCAGTGGCCCAATTGCGCGAGGAAATCGCCAAGCTGGGCTATGGTGAGCCGATCATCCAGACCTTCGGCGCGGAAAACGCTGTGTCGGTGCGCCTGCGCCTGCCCGAAGGCTCGGACAAGAACGCGGGTCTGGCCGATGCCATGGCCAAGAAGGTGTCAGCCGCGATTCGCGCCGCCCATCAGGACGCGCGCGTCGATGGCGTCGATTCGGTTTCGGGCAAGGTGTCGAAGGAACTGGGCTGGACCGCGTTCCAGGCGCTGGGTTTGGCCTCGATCGCGATCTCGATCTACATCTGGTATCGCTTTGAATGGCAGTTCGGCATCGGCGCGCTGTTTGCGCTGGTGCATGACGTGTCGCTGACGATGGGCCTGTTTGCGGTGACGCAGATGGAGTTTGACCTGACGATCGTCGCGGCCATCCTGACGATCATCGGCTATTCGTTGAATGACACGATCGTCGTTTACGACCGCATCCGCGAAAACCTGAAGAAGTTCCGCAAGATGCCTTTGCCCGAACTGCTCGACCTCTCGGTCAACGAGACGCTGAGCCGCACGGTGATGACGTCTGGCATGATGCTGATCACGCTGGTGGCGCTGTTGCTGTTCGGGCCAAAGGTGATCTTTGGCTTTACCGCGGCGATTACGCTGGGCATTTTCGTCGGCACATATAGCTCGGTCTATATGTCGGCGCCGATCCTGGTGTGGCTGCGCGTGACCAGCGGCAGTTTCGTCCCCACCGAAACCGCGCTGGAACGGCAGGAGCGTCTGGCACGGGAAGGCGCGCTGCCCTAACGTTTTTAGAGCGGATCGGTGCAGAAATAGGAGCCGGTGCGGGTCGTCAACCCCACCGGCTTCATTGCGTTGAGGGGCGCGTCAAACGGCGGCGCGCCATGCCAGAATTGCCCCGGCATGATGAGCCCCAGGCCGATGCAGGCGATCAGCCCAACCAGCCCCTTGATCGCATTGCGGCGCGGCCATTGCGCGCGGCGCAGCGGCCAGCACAGCGCCGCAAACACCGCCCACAGCAGCACCAGATTGGCGGCATAGGCGGGCCACCACACGACATATTCCAGCGAGGACACCAACGTAAATTGCCGTTCGGGCAGGATCAGGCCGTGGACGGCCGCGGCAATGCCATCGCGGCCGTCACAGGCCGGATAGGTCCAGCGCGTGGTGACCTGTGTATGCGTCAGCGCCGCGCCAAGACCGGCAAACCACAGCCAGCCCAGCGCGTCGATCCGCCGGCGCATCAGCGCGCGGCCTGTTGCCAGACGGCGATCAGGCGGGCGGCGTTGGCCTCCCAACTGAAGTGGGCGACCGTGGCGGCGACATCCTCGGGCGCGGGCGGGGCGGCCAACAGCGCGTTCAGCGCCTGCGCGATGGCTTGCGGCGTGCGCTCGGCCAGATGACCGGCGGCGGGCGTGGTGACCACTTCGGCGGCGCCGCCGACATTGGGGATCACCAGCGGCGTGCCACAGGCCAGCGCCTCGACCCAGACATTGGCCAGCCCCTCGCGCTCGCTGGGCAGGACCACGGCATCGGCTGCCGACATCAGCACCGGCAGGCGGTTATGGCTGACCTGCCCCAGAAAATGCACCCGATCGACCAGACCAGAGGCCGCCGCCAGCGCGCGCAGGGCAGCCTCCTCCGGCCCGACCCCCGCCAGCGCCAGATGCGCGGCAGGAATGTCGGCCAGTGCGGAGATGGCCAGCGCCTGCCCCTTGATCGTGATCAGCGCGCCCGGGCACACGAGCAGCGGCGCGGGCGCGGGCAGGGCGGGCAAGAGATCGGCAATCGCCGCGCGGGCGTCTGCGCGTGGCGTGGGGCGGAACAGGGCACGGTCCAAGCCCGTGTAATGTGGGCGGATTTTGTCTGGATCGATGCCCAGTGCCGCCATGTCGCGCCCCAACGCCGCCGAACAAGGCAGAACGGTGGCGGCCTGATCGGCGGCCGCGCGGATCTGGCGCAGGGCAGCAGGGCGCGTGCCCCAATAGTGAATGTCGCTGCCCCTGGCCTTGATCGTCAGCGGCAAACCCAAAGCGCGGGCGATGATCGCGGCGGCGGGGCCATCGGGGAAAAAGAACTGGGCGTCGATCAGGTCGAACGGCTTTTCCGCGTGCAGGCGGCGCACCAGTGGCAGGACCGCGCGAGCAATGCGCGCGGGATTGCTGTCACCGCCGATCAGTGGAAACAGGGTAAAGCGCGGGTGGTAAACCGTGATCCCGCCACAGTCGGACGTGGCTGGGCAGGTGGCCAGTGCGGCATAGGGCGCGCGGGTCCGCAGTGGCCATGGCGGCAGGCCGATGGGATTGATCATCACCAGATCGGTATTGCCATTACGTGCCACCGCACCCATTTGGTTGGCGACGAATTTGCCAAAGGCCGGGCGTGGCGGAGCCGGGAACAGCGTGGATAAGGACAGAACGCGCATCATGCGCGCATGGTTACAGCTTACGTACTAACATTTCCGCAACGGCCAGCCACGGCGGACTGTCGATCACCAATTGGCGGTGGCCGATGCCGGGCGGCAGCAAGGCGATGCGATGATCGTCGCGGTCAATCAGGCGACCAAAAACGAATCGGCCGCCGGGGCGCGGGGCCAAAACGTCACGATTTACCAATTTGGCAAATTGATCGGGTTCCACCTGACGCAGCCAGATCTGGTCGCCAGACCGATAATCACCGGCGGACGTCTCGATGCTGATCGCCATCTGCACGCCATCGCCCACCAGCGCGCTGGGCAGGATCGCGTCGCGTGGGGCCGTCAATGCCTCTGCCCCCGCATCGGTCAGGCGCGCGACCATCTTGGCCGTTTCCACCGCTTCGCCGCGCACCAGCAATTCCGGGTCCACTTCCAGCGCGGCAGCGATCCGGTTCATCCATACCAGTGAGAGGTTGCGCGTACCGGTCTCGAGCCGCCCGATTGTCTGAGCCGTCGTTGCCGGAACGCAACGCGCGGCCACATCGGCCAAGGTCATGCCTTTTTGGCGGCGGATATCGCGGATTCGGCTAATCATGCGAATCGAACCTTTTTAACCAGAACGGTTTTTATACTTTCCTACATTCTGTAGTCTTTGGCAATCTGCAACCGTCAATTCGACAACAGAATTAGGGGAAAATACCATGCTTCGCCAATTTGTTGAACGGGAAATCTCCGAGGAAGGGCCGATTCGGGAGGCGGTTGGCGCGACGAATCGAGCGGCGCGGCGCACGGTGATGGTTAATCTTGGTGAATCGCCGATCACCTGGTTGCATGCGCGCGGGCACATTTCCGACCGCGAAAATGACGCTGGCGAACGCTTGCGTGCCGATTGGGAGATGGCTGGATTGAGCCCCGGCATGACCATGCGTTGGGAGCCTGTGGTCGGGCGCGGCGGTGCGCGGCACGACGGTTTGAACGCGACGGAGCGGCAGATTGCCGCCAAATCGCGATTTGACGGGGCGATCGCCCATGCGGGCAAGGGGTTGAGTGATATCCTGTGGCGGGTGGTTTGCGCCGGCGAGGCTTTGCAGGATGCCGAGAAGGCGCTGGCGTGGCCTTCGCGCTCGGGCAAGCTGGTGTTGAAGCTGGCACTGGACCGGGTGGCCGATTTTTACCGCATCAACTAATTCGCCCGGTACATTCGGGATGAAAAAGGGGGGCACCGGGTCAAGCCGGGCCCCCTTTTTGCGTTTTGGCGGGGATGGTGGCAGGCGGGCGTCAGCCCTCGACCATCTCGGCCAGTTCCAGCCAGCGCTCTTCGGAGGCGTCCTTGTCGGCGCGGGCCTTGTCCAGCGCGGCGGTCAGTGCGGCGAAGCGTTGCGGATTTTTGGTATAAAGATCAGCGTCATGCAGCGCCTCTTCCAGCTTGGCGATCTCGGCGTCCAGCGCCTCGATGCGGGCGGGCAACAGGTCGTAATCGCGCTGGTCCTTGTACGACAGCTTGGCCTTGCGGGCGGGCATGACGGGGGCGGGGGCATCGGCCTTGTCCGCGGGTTTGGGTTTGGGCGCGTTGCTGGTGGCGCGGGCCTGCCGCTGGCGCTGCCAATCGGCATAGCCGCCAGCCACCACATCCACGCGGCCCGATCCGTCCAGACCCAGCGTGATCGTCACCGTGCGGTCCAGAAAATCGCGGTCGTGGCTGACGATCAACACCGTGCCGTCATAGTCCGCGATCACTTCCTGCAACAGGTCCAGCGTTTCCAGATCCAGATCGTTGGTCGGTTCGTCCAGAACCAACAGATTGGAAGGACGGGCAAATTCGCGGGCCAGCAACAGGCGGGACCGTTCACCGCCCGACAAAGTGCCGACACGTGCGTCCACCAGTCCGGGGTTGAACAGAAAGTCTTTCAAATAGCCATGGACATGCTTGCGCTCGCCGCGCACGTCGACCCAATCGCCGCCCTCGGCCACGATGTCGCGCACGCGCTTGTCGGGGTGCAACAGGCTGCGCTGTTGGTCGATGATCACGCTGGTCAGCGTTTGGGCCAGTTTGACCTCGCCGGTGTCGGGCGCCAATTCGCCGGTCAGCATTTTCAACAAGGTCGTCTTGCCCGCGCCATTGCCGCCCACCAGACCGATGCGGTCGCGGCGTTGAATGCGCAGCGAAAAGTCGCGGATGATCGGGCGGTCGCCATAGGACTTGGAGATATGTTCGGCGACGATCACCGATTTGGTTTTGCTATCATCGCTGGCCAGTGCCATTTTGGCGATGCCCTGTGGGCCGATCATCGAGGCGCGCTGGGCCCGCATCTCGTACAGCTTTTCCAGACGGCCCATGTTGCGCTTGCGCCGGGCGGTGACGCCGCGCTCTTTCCAATGCTCCTCGATCTTCAGCTTGGCGTCCAGCTTTTCGGCGGCGCGGGACTCATTGGCATAGACCTCCTCTTCCCACGCCTCATAGCCGCCAAAGCCCACCTCGCGGCGGCGCAGCGAACCGCGGTCCAGCCACAAGGTCGCCCGCGTCAGTCGCGTCAGGAACGTGCGGTCGTGCGAGATCACCACAAAGGCGCCGGTATAGCGCATCAGCCAGCTTTCCAGCCAGTCGATGGCCGACAGGTCCAGGTGGTTGGTTGGCTCGTCCAGCAGCAGCAGATCAGGCTCGCTGGCCAGAGCGCGGCAGATGGCGGCGCGGCGGCGTTCGCCCCCGCTGGCGCCCTGCGACCCGCGCGACAGGTCGATGCCCAGCTGGCTGGCGATGGCCTCGACCTCGTGCCGGGGGGGCGCGTCCTTGCCCGACAGGCAATAGTCCAGCAGCGTGGGATGGGCGGCAACGTCCGGTTCCTGTTCCAGCACGACCACGCGTGTGCCGGGCTGGACGCTGCGCTTGCCACGGTCGCCTTCGACCGTGCCCGCGATCAGCTTGAGCAGCGTCGATTTGCCCGCCCCATTGCGCCCGATCAGCGCCAGACGGTCGCGCGGGGCAATGTGAATGTCGAGGTCCTGAAAGAGCCAGCCCGATCCCTGTGTGAGACCAAGCCCCTCCCAACTGAGAATGGGTGCAGCTGCCATGGGCGCGCCCTAGACCGGGGCGGCGCGTTCCGCAAGGGCGGGGCCGCAGGAGGCATTGGCGCGGTCCGCTTGCAACATTGCGGCAATCCGGGCATCACGGCTGTCGCCTGCCTGTCGGACATATTCACTCGGCATTCAAATGTTGCAGCGTATTGCAGGAGCCATGATGTTCCTTCGATCCTTTTGGTGCCGGATGATGGCCACGGTTGGGCTGGCGGGCGCGCTGGCGCTGGCCGGTGGCGCGCCTGCTGCCGCACAGGCCGGGCCTGACCGCTCGCAGGGGATGATGCGGCTGGAACTGCGCATGGGCCGCGTGCTGCCCCTGCGTGAGATCGAGCGGCGCGTGGTGCCGATGTTGCCGCCCGGCACCGAATATCTGGGGCCGGAATATGACCCGGCGGCCATTGCCTACCGGTTGAAATTCATCATCCGCGGGCGGGTGATGTTCATCGACATCGACGCGCGCACTGGTGAGGTGATCCGCCGCAGTTTCTGAACGGTGGACGCGGGGTGGCTCTGGCTTGACGTGGCGCGCGGCAGCCACCATCTCCCGTTCATCTTTGCGGGCCTATCCCGCACCCATGCGCCGCCCATGCGCCGCCGATGCCAAGGAGGGGACTGACATGCGTATCCTGATCGTCGAGGACGAGCCGACTCTGGGCCGCCAGCTGAAGACCACGCTGGAGCAGAACGGCTATGCCGTGGATCTGTCCACCGATGGCGAGGACGGCCATTTTCTGGGCAGCACCGAGGATTATGACGCGGTGGTGCTGGATCTGGGCCTGCCGGAAATCGACGGTCTGACGGTGCTGGGCATGTGGCGCAAGGAGGGGCGCAAGTTCCCCGTGCTGGTGCTGACCGCCCGCGATTCATGGAGCGACAAGGTGTCGGGGCTGGACGCGGGGGCGGACGATTATCTGGCCAAGCCGTTCCAGACCGAGGAACTGATCGCCCGCCTGCGCGCGCTGATCCGCCGCGCCTCGGGCAACAGCTCGTCGGAACTGACGGCGGGCGGCGTGCGGCTGGACACGCGTTCGGGGCGGGTCACGCTGGACGGCGAGCCGGTCAAGCTGACGGCGCAGGAATACAAGCTGCTGTCCTATCTGCTGCACCACAAGGGCAAGGTCGTGTCCCGCACCGAGCTGATCGAGCACATCTATGATCAGGATTTCGACCGCGATTCAAACACGATCGAGGTGTTCGTCACCCGCATCCGCAAAAAGCTGGGCCCGGATGTGATCACCACCATCCGCGGTCTGGGCTATAGCCTGGACGATCCCATGCCCGCCAAGCGCGGCTGAGACCGGACGCACGAGGGATGGCCGCGTCTGGCCCGACGATGAGCGCGCAGCGGTCGGGCGTTGCCGGGCCTTGGCTGCGGTTGCGGCGGGGGCTGGCGATGGGCTGGCGGCGCGCGGGCGTGTTTGTCCGCAGCGGCGCCGGATCGCTGGCACAGCGCATGATGCTGATCGCGGCGGGCTGGATCATGGTCCTGCTGCTGGCGGGCGGTTTGGCGCTGGATCAGGCGATGGCCAATCTGGTCACCCGCAGCTTTGACGAGCAGTTGGACAACAATCTGACCGCGATGGTCACCAGCGCCGAAATCGGTCCCGATGGCGAGGTGTTGTTCAATCGCGCGCCGGGCGATCAGCGCTTTCTGGAGCCGAACAGCGGGTTGTATTGGCAGATCAGTGGCAAGGGGCACGAGGATTTCCCCAGCCGATCGCTGTGGGATCGCAGTTTGCGCCTGCCGGTGGCGCATCAGCCGACCGCGCCGCGCCATTACAATTCAAACGAATTTGACGACGAACCGCTGCGGGTTGTGGTGCGCTCGGTGATCCTGCCGGGCAGCCCGACGGTGTGGTGCTTTGCCGTGGCCGAAAGCCGGGCCCAGCTGGACAACCAGGTCGAGCGGTTCCGCCATATTCTGGTGGTCAGCTTTGCCGTGCTGGGGCTGGGGCTGGTGCTGATGGCGGGCTTGCAAAGCTGGTATGGCCTCTCGCCCTTGCGGCGGGTGCGGCTGGCGATTGCGCGGATGCGGGCCAGCGGGGCCAATCAGGTGACCGACCGCCTGCCGCTGGAGGTCCAGCCACTGGTCGAGGAATTGAACGCGCTGTTGGCTCATATCGAAAAGCAGGCCGAGGAAGCGCGCACCCATGCGGGCAATCTGGCCCATGCGTTGAAGACGCCGCTGACGGTGCTGACCAATGCCGCTACCGCCCAATCCGACGATCTGGCCGAGGCGGTGATCCGCGAATCGGCCGTCATGCGCCGTCAGGTGGACCACCATCTGGCCCGCGCGCGGGCGGTGGGGCGGCGCGGCACCAGTCAGGCGCGGGCCAATATCCATGACTGCGCCGATGGGGTGCAGCGGGCGGTCTTGCGGCTGTATCCCGATGTGCGGCTGGACGTGGCGGGCGAACGCGATGCCACCGTCGCCATCGAGCGGCAGGATCTGGACGAATTGCTGGGCAATCTGATCGAGAACGCGGCCAAATATGGTGGTGGCAGCGTTTTCGTCACGGTGGATGTGGCGCCCCAAGACCCCGCCTTTGCCGAAATCTGGGTGGAGGACGATGGCATGGGCATCCCGCAGGCCGAGCGTATCCGCATATTCGACCGGGGTGTACGGCTGGATTCGGGCAAGCCGGGGACCGGGCTGGGGCTGGCGATCGTGCGCGATGTGGCCGAAATCTATGGCGGCACGGTCGAACTGGGCGAAAGCGAGGATCTGGGCGGGTTGCTGGTGAAACTGCGTCTGCCGCGCGCCGCCGGGTAACGGCGCGCGGGGGCTGTGGGATCAGGCCGCCGGGATGACCACGATGGTCAGCGCCGCGCCGCCATCGACCACGTTCAGCAACAGATCGATATTGGGATGGGCGCCGGGGCGGTTGCGCGCGTCGGCGGTATGTTCGGCAAACACCGCCAGACCATGCGCGGCCGCATCCGCGTTCAGTCCGCCAAAGGCCTGAAACAGATATTGGTACACCGCCAGCGAGCCTTGCTTGCCCGGCGCATTGGGGATGGTGGCGGCAATCGCGCCATCGGCGGCGATC
Organism: Novosphingobium ovatum; assembly: GCF_009909235.1. GTDB lineage: Bacteria > Pseudomonadota > Alphaproteobacteria > Sphingomonadales > Sphingomonadaceae > Novosphingobium > Novosphingobium ovatum. The sequence goes on along the minus strand of NZ_JAAAPO010000008.1, from coordinate 46,506 downwards.
ACGTCGATGCGTTCAACCCCGGCGATCGCGGGCAACAGCGCCAGATTGTCCTTGAAGCTGTCGGTGGGGGTGATGGTGGCCAGCATGTGTCGGGTTCCTGCCTTGGGGTTGGGGCGGCGCGTCTACCAACATCGGCGCCCCCCTGCCAAGGTCTATGCGTCGTGACAGGCCGCCGCCGCCGCGTTCAGTCGGTCGCGGCATTCGCGCGCCATGCGGGTCAGCAATTCGGCGCAGGTGGGGATGTCATCGATCAAGCCCACCGCCTGACTGGCCCAGATCAGCCCCGCATCGGTATCGCCCCCCTCCAGCGCGGCGCGGCCCCGGCTGCCCGCGACCAGATGGGCGATGTCCTCGAATGTCGCGCCTTCGGGGCGGCGCTCGATGGCCACCACTTCGTTCGACACGGCGTTTTTCAACACGCGGGCGGTGTTGCGCAAAGGGCGAAAGATCAGGTTGGTGTCGCCTTCGGCTGCGGCCACCAGCGCGGATTTGATCGCAGGGTGGATCGGGGCTTCGGCCGTGGCGCAAAAGCGGGTGCCCATGTTGACCCCCGCCGCCCCCAGCGCCAGCGCGGCGGCCAGCCCCGCGCCATCGCCAATCCCGCCCGAGGCGATCACCGGCACCGACAGCGCGCGCACCGCCGCTGGCACCAGCACCAGCCCGCCGATGTCCTCCTCGCCCGGATGACCGGCGGCCTCGAACCCGTCGATCGAGATGATGTCCACCCCGCGTTTCTGCGCCGACAGGGCGTGACGCACCGTGGTGCATTTGTGCAGGATCACCATGCCCGCCGCCTTGGCCCGCGCAAAGAAGTCGGCCGGGACCAGCCCCGCCGTTTCCAGCACCGGCACGCCCGCCGCGATGGCCGCATCCAGATAGGCTTCATAGGGCGGGGGGCTGCGCGTGGGCAGCACCGTCAGGTTGACGCCAAAGGGGTGATCGGTCAGCGCCCGGCAGCGGGCGATCTCGGCGCTCAACGCTTCGGGTGTGGGCTGGGTCAGCGCGGTCAGCATGCCCAGACCGCCCGCATTGGAGACGGCGCTGGCCAGTTCGGCGCGGCCCACCCATTGCATCCCGCCCTGCACGATCGGCAGGCGGATGCCTGTCAGGCGGGTCAGCGGTGTGTCGAAACGCATCGTCATTCTCCCCGGAACACAGGCGGGCGCTTGGCGGCAAAGGCGGCGCAGGCCTCGGCAAAATCGGCCGAGAGCAGGCCTGTCACCTGCACATGGTTTTCCAGCTCGATCGCGGCTTGCAGGCTGGGGGCTTCCAGATTGGCCCACATCACCTGCTTGGTATGCTTGATCGAGAAGGGCGCATTACCCGCGATCATCCGCGCCGTGTCCAGCGCCGCGTCCAGCAGGGCGTCATCGGCCACCACGCGGCTGGCAAGGCCGATGGCGGCGGCTTCGTCGGCCAGCACCGGGCGGCCGGTCAGCATGATGTCAAACGCGCGGCCCGCGCCGATCAGCCGGGGCAGGTGATACGAGATGCCGCATTCCCCCGCCGACAGGCCCAGCCGCACCGCGCCCACCAGAAATTGCGCCGTATCCCCCGCAACGCGCACATCGGCGGCCAGCGCCAGCCCCATGCCGGCCCCCACCGCCGCGCCCTGCACGGCGGCGATCACCGGCTGGCGCAGGCGGTGGACCTGTAGCATCAGCCCGGCATACAGCTCCTGCAGCGCCATGTTGGCCATCGCGCCTTGTGGCGCCTCATCGCCCATGATCACTGCCTTCAGGTCCAGCCCGGCGCAAAACGCCTTGCCTTCGCCCGACAGGACGACGACGCGGACGGCCGGATCGGCCTCGACCGCAGCCAGCGTGGCGCGCAGGTCGCTCACCATCGCCAGTGTCAGGGCGTTGCGCGCGGCGGGTCGCGACAGGGTGATGTGGGCGATCCCGCCCTCCAGCACGTCATGACGGATCAGCGGGGCGGTCATGCGGGCACCTGTGTGATGTAATCGCGCTGTCCGGGGACATCGATGCGGATGCGCACCACGCCGCCCATGCCGGGGTGATCGGCGTTGCCGCCGGTCGAGACATACAAATCGTGGAGGTCCGGCCCGCCCACCGCCAGACTGACCAGATGGGGAAAGGGCAGGCGGATCAGCCGGTCCCACACGCCATCCTGCGTATAATGCCGCAGCGTGCCGCTGGCCCAGCAGGCCACCCATACGCCGCCGCCCGCATCGACAATCAGCCCATCGCTGTCCTCGAGTTCGGCGAACAGGGTGCCCGCGCCTGGCACACCATCGGCGCCCAACGGATAGCGCCAGACGCCCCGGCTGGTTTCCGAATGATACAGCCATCGCCCACAGGGGCTGAACCCCAGCCCGTTCGAGGCATGGACATCATCGCGCAGCAGCGTGAGCGTGCCATCGGGCGAGAGGTGGAACAGTGTGCCGGGCGCGGGCGCTTCGCCGCGTTCCATGATGGCGGCAAAATCGATGCTGCCGCCGATCAGGCTGCCATCAGGGGCGGCCTCGATATCGTTGATGCATAGTTCGCATGGCGCGGTCAGCGGCACGGCGATCGGCGTCAGGCCGCCATCGGCCGGGTCCAGCCGCGCCAATCCGCCACGGCCCGAGAGGATCAGCGCGCCATCTCCGCACATGACCGCACCGCCGATCCATTGGCGTTGCGGGGCAAAGGCGGTGGCGGTGCCATCAGGCGTGACGCGATAATAGCCGCCCCCGGTCAGGTCCGAAAACCACAGCGTGCCATCGGGTTCGACACGCGGCCCCTCGACAAAGCCATAGCCGCTGGCCAGCACGGTAAAGGGCGGCGTTTCCTCTGGCGGAGGGGCGCAGGCGGCAGGGGCGCTATCGGCCAAGCAGAGTCTCCCGGACTTTATGATTTGGCATCATCCTAGTCCGGGGCGCGACCATCGGCGTAGCTGGTCAATAGGTGAGGGATCAGCCCGCCTGCTTGGCCTGCTTGTGGTGGCGAATCACCTCGTCGATGATGAAGCGCAGGAACTTCTCGCCAAAGTCGGGGTCCAGTTGCGCATCCTCGGCCAGACGGCGCAGGCGGGCGATCTGGCGCTCCTCGCGGCCCGGATCGCTGGCGGGCAGGGCGTGGCTCGCCTTGTGCTCGCCCACCGCCTTGGTAATGCGGAACCGTTCGGCCAGCATGTGGATCAGCGCGGCGTCGATATTGTCGATGCTGGCGCGATATCCGGCCAGAACCGGGTCCGGAGCGCCTGCGGGCGCGGGGATGTTTGCGTTGTCTGCCATGGCCGCGCGCTAGCATAGACTGCGCGCCGATTCCAAGGGGGCGCGCGCGCCAATGCGGCGGATTGGGGGCAAGGCCTGTCGCCAACGCGGCACGGTGTGGCGGATTAATCGGGTTTTGGCGGATTTAGGCCCTGCTTAGGGCTTGCGTTCAGGGCCCCTTGCGCGCAATGGGCGCCAGAATGACTGCCCAAATCGCCTCTTCGCGCGTGCAGCGCTCGTCAGACATGCTGGCCGCACCCTCGCTTGATTCCATTCTGGCGTTAACCGCGCCGGGTATGGAATGCGTGAACGCCGTGATCCTGACGCACATGCAGAGCGACATTCCCCTGATCCCCGCGCTGGCTGGCCATCTGATCTCTGGCGGGGGCAAGCGGATGCGTCCCATGCTGACGGTCGCTGGTGCCGAACTGGTCGGCTATGCCGGTGAGCATCAGTACAAGCTGGCCGCGGCGGTTGAGTTCATCCACACCGCCACGCTGTTGCATGACGATGTGGTCGATGGCTCGGACCTGCGCCGGGGCAAGGCGGCCGCCAATATCATCTATGGCAATCCGGCCACGGTGTTGGTGGGCGATTTCCTGTTCAGCCGCGCGTTCCAATTGATGGTCGGCGCGCAAAATCTGCGGGTGCTGGACATTCTGGCCACCGCTTCGGCCGTGATCGCCGAGGGGGAGGTGGATCAGCTGACCGCCCAGCGCAAGGTCGAGACGACCGAGGCGCATTATCTGGACATCATCGCGGCCAAGACCGCCGCGCTGTTTGCCGCGGCTTGTCGCGTGGCCGCTGTCGTCGCCGACCGCCCCGCGCAAGAGGAACAGGCGTTGGACGATTATGGCCGCTATCTGGGCGTGGCGTTCCAGTTGGTGGACGATGCCATCGACTATGACTCCGAGGCCGCCGAGATGGGCAAGGGCAAGGGTGACGATTTCCGCGACGGCAAGATGACGCTGCCGGTGATCCTGGCCTATGCGGCAGGTGATGAGGAGGAGCGGCAGTTCTGGCGTGACGCCATCGCCGGTTTCCTGAACAGCGACGAGGATCTCGAGCGCGCCGTGACGATCATCGCGCGCCATGGCACCGTCGCCGCCACGCGCCAGCGGGCCGAGGAATATGCGCAAAAGGCGATCGCCGCCCTGTCGATTTTCCCGCCCAGCCCGATCCGCGTGGCCATGGAAGAAGCCGCCCTGTTCGCCGTTGCCCGCCGGTACTGATCGGCGGCGGCTGGCCTGATTTGGGCTGATGGCTGACAATCTGCCCATACACGCGGTGCTGCCCGAACTGTTGGCGGCGTTGCGCGTCCGCTCCAGCGCGGTGCTGATCGCGCCGCCCGGCGCTGGCAAGACCACCGCCGTTGCGCCAGCGCTGATCCGTGAACCATGGTGCGGCGGGCAGGTGATCGTTCTGTCACCCCGCCGTGTGGCCGCGCGTGCCGCAGCTGAACGCATGGCCGAGATGCTGGGCGAAAAGCCGGGCGAGACGGTCGGCTATCTGACCCGTCTGGACAGCAAGAGCAGCGCGCGCACCCGCATTCTGGTGGTGACCGAGGCGATCTTTGTCGCGCGCATTCTGGCCGATCCGGAACTGGCGGGCGTGTCGGCGGTGTTGTTCGACGAGGCGCATGAGCGCCATCTGGACAGCGATCTGGGCTTGGCTCTGGCGGTGGAAAGCGCCAGCGTGTTGCGCGATGATCTGCGCATTGTGCCGATGTCGGCGACCATCGATGGCGCGCGCTTTGCCGCCTTGCTGGGCGATGATGTGCCGGTGATCGAAAGCGCGGGCCGGGCCTATCCGCTGGACATCCGCTGGCTGGGCATGCGCGCCGAACAGCGGGTGGACGAGGCGATGGCCGCCGCCGTCCTTACCGCATGGCGCGAGACGGAGGGCGATATTCTGGCCTTTCTGCCCGGCGTGGGGGAAATCTCCCGGGTGGCCGACCGGCTGGCCGAACGTTTGCCGCAAACCCCGATCCTGCCACTGCATGGCCAGTGTGAGCCGCAGGCGCAGCGCGCCGCGATCCGCCGCGATGGCGATGGCCGCCGCCGGATCGTGTTGGCCACCAGCATTGCCGAAACCTCGCTGACACTGGACGGCGTGTCGGTGGTGGTCGATTGCGGCCTGTCGCGCCGCCCCGAATTTGACAAGGCGGCGGGCGTCACGCGCCTGATCACTACCCGCGCCAGTCAGGCCAGCGCCGCCCAGCGCGCGGGCCGCGCCGCGCGGCAGGGGCCGGGCATCGCCTATCGCCTGTGGGAAGAGGCAGCCCATGTCGGCCGCCCCGCCTTTGACCCGCCAGAGGTGATGACCAGCGATCTGGCGCCGCTGGCGCTGTCGCTGGCGCAATGGGGGGCGGGCGATGTGGGCGCGATGGCGTGGATCGATCCGCCGCCTGCCGCCGCGATGGAGGCGGCGCGGGCAAAGCTGACCGCGCTGGGAGCGCTGGACGCAACTGGGCGGATTACGCCGCATGGCCGCGCCATGGCCAGCCTGCCGATGGGGCCGGAACAGGCGCATATGCTGTTGTTCGCCGCCGAACGCGGGGCGCAGGATGTGGCTGCAGAGCTGGCGCTGTTGCTGCAGGAACGCGCGCTGGGCGGCCGTGGCGAGGATCTGGAGGCGCGTTTGGGCCGCTGGCGCGCCGACCGGTCGAGCCGGGCAGATGCGGCGCGGGCGATGGCGCGCAATTGGGCCAAACGGGCGCGGGGGCTGGTGGACCAGATCAGCGATGATCCGCCGCCGCCCGGCATCCTGTTGGCCGAGGCTTTCCCTGACAATCTGGCCAAGCGGCGCGATGCATCGGGCGAAAACTGGATCGCGGCGGGGGGCAGGGGGTTCATTCTGGACGCCATCTCGCCACTGGCCCGCGCCGAATTTCTGGCCGTGGGCGAGGCGCAGGGGCAGGCCAAGGGCGCCCGCATCACCGGCGCCATCGCCCTGACCGAGGCCGACGTGCTGCGCCACCTCTCGCACCGGATCGCGCGGCGCCCCACTTTGCGCTGGGTCGCGGACGAGACGCGGGCCGAGGCTTTGCTGGAGCAGCGGCTGGGGGCGATTGTCTTTGCCCGTGGCTCTGATCCGGCGCCCGATCCGGCCGCGCTGGTGGCGTTTTTGTGCGAACGCATCCGCGCCGATGGCCTGGACCTGTTGCCATTGGGCAAGGGCGCGCAGGCCCTGTTGCGCCGCGCCCGTTTTGCCGGGATCGACAGCCTGTCCGAGGCCGCGCTGTTGGCCGATCTGGAGGAGTGGGCAGGTCCCCATCTGACCCGGCGGCTGGATCAGGTCAAGCCGCAGGCGTTGCATCAGGCGTTGCAGAACCGCATCGGCTGGAACGAACAGCAGGCGCTGGACCGGCTGGTGCCCGCCCATTTTACCAGTCCGGCGGGCAGCTCGCACCCCATCGACTATGACGATCCGGGCGGCCCCAGTATCGAAATCCGTGTGCAGGCATTGTTCGGGCTGGAGCGGCACCCCACCTTTGGCCAACCGCCGCAGCCCTTGTTACTGAAGCTGACATCGCCCGGCGGCAAGCCGATCCAGACCACCCGCGATCTGCCCGGATTCTGGCGCGGCAGTTGGCGCGATGTGGTCAAGGACATGAAGGGGCGATACCCCAAACACCGCTGGCCGGACGAGCCTTGGGCCGAAGATCCCAGCCTGAAGACGAAAAACGCGTTCAATGCGGGGCGAAAGCCGTGATGGCCTCTTGATTTCGGGGGTGATTCGGATGCATGGGCACGGCCTATGACCGCACGTATCTATCAGCGCCCCAAGAACGCCATGCAGTCGGGCAAGGCCCTGCTGGACCAGTGGATCCTGGAATTCGCCCCCGCCGAGGCCCGCCGCGCCGAGCCTTTGATGGGCTGGGCTGGTTCTGGCGACACGCAGGCGCAGGTGACATTGAAGTTTGCCTCGCAGGCAGAGGCGCAGGCCTATGCCGACAAGCACGGGATTGACGCCGTGGTGCATGCCACCCCGCCGCGCCGGTTGAAGTTGCAGGCCTACGCCGACAATTTCCGTTAAGCTGACTGGCGTTTGCGCGGCCTGATCGGCCCGCACGCGGCCCGCGTTTGCCATATGGCAGGCGCGGGTTTTTGCTGTCTGGCGGGCCGGGTTTTTGCCAGCGGCGGGGGTGGATGGGGTGAAAAACTGATCCACAGGGCCAGTTTGCCTCTTGTGCAATGGGCGATCCCTCGCCATAGGCCCGCTTGGGAGTCGGTCGGACGTTTGCGTCCGCCAACCTGGTCAGGGCCGGAAGGCAGCAGCCACAACGGAATTGCGGCGGGTCGGCCGGCTCCTATTTTCCACACAATTTGATCGACGCGCGCCCCTTTGGGCGGTGGCTTGCGGGCTTTGGCCATTCGACAAGTGCGCCGCGCTGGCCTAACACGGCGGCATGATGGCTGATTCACCCGACATGACCGGCGGCAATGGCGCGGACGACGATCTGCCGTGGGACGATGACGCCCCCAGCGCGGCCGAACTGGAAGCGGCGGGGCAGTCCAGCATGTTTGGCGAACCCGCGCCGGTGGCGGCCGCGCCCGAACCGGCGCCCGCCGCGCCCGCGCCTGCGCCCGCCGCACCCGCGCCGGTCGGCGCCTCGGCACAGCCCTATCGCGTGTTGGCGCGCAAATACCGGCCCCAGACCTTTGCCGCGCTGATCGGGCAGGACGCCATGGTCCAGACGCTGGCCAATGCGATCAGTCGCGACCGACTGGCCCATGCGTTCCTGATGACCGGCGTGCGCGGGGTGGGCAAGACGTCCACCGCCCGCCTGATTGCCAAGGCGCTGAACTGTGTGGGCGTGGATGGCAAGGGTGGGCCAACGATCGACCCTTGTGGCCAGTGCGAGCCCTGTGTGGCGATTGCCGAGGGCCGTCATATCGACGTGATCGAGATGGACGCGGCCAGCCACACCGGCGTTGATGACGTGCGCGAAATCATCGAGGCGGTGCGTTATGCCGCCGTCTCGGCGCGTTACAAGATCTATATCATCGACGAAGTGCACATGCTTTCGCGCAATGCGTTCAACGCGCTGCTCAAAACGCTGGAAGAACCGCCCGCACATGTGAAATTCCTGTTCGCCACGACCGAGGTGGACAAGCTGCCGGTGACGGTGTTGTCGCGGTGTCAGCGGTTTGACCTGCGGCGTATTTCGGCCGGGCTGTTGGCGCAGCATTTCGCCGGGATCTGCACCGCCGAGGGCGTCGACGCCGAGGCAGAGGCGCTGGCCATGGTGGCCGAGGCGGCCGAAGGTTCGGTGCGTGACGGGCTGTCGATTCTGGATCAGGCGATTGCCCATGCCGATCTGGCGGGCGAGGGCGGGGCCGATGGCGCGACGCGGGTGTCGGCCGCGCAGGTGCGCGACATGCTGGGGTTGGCGGACAAGACCGCGCAGCGCCGTCTGTTTGCCGCGTTGTTGGCGGGCGATGGCGGGGCTTTGCTGGATCTGGTGGCGGGGCAATTCGCGCTGGGGATCGAGCCGCTGGCGCTGATGCGTTCGGTCATGGAACTGTGCCACCGCGTGACTTTGGCCAAGGTGGGCCGGGGGGACGCGCAGGCGGTCTCGGCCGAGGAACGGCAGGCGATCGAGGACTGGGCCAAGGCGCTGGGCGCGGGGCAGTTGCACCGGCTGTGGCAATTGTTGCTCAAGGGCCATGACGAGGTGCGCACCGCGCCCGACCCGCTGGCCGCGGCCGAAATGGCGCTGTTGCGATGTTTGCACGCCGCCGACATGCCCGATCCGGCGCAGTTGGTTAAACGGATCGAGGGGTTGGCTGCCAGTGGCGCGCTGGCGAGTGCGTCTGCCGCGCCGTCGGGCGGGGCGCCGATGGCCGCCGCGCCGGCGCCAGTGGCCGATCCCGCCGAGGCGATGCGCGCCGATTGGGGCGCGTTGGTGGACCGGGTGGAGCATGGCTCGATGTCGGCGGGCAGCATGTTGCGGATGCAGGTGCGGCTGATCACACTGGCACCGGGCAGGCTGGAATTCGCCCAGCCGCCGGGGTTTCATGAGGACATCACCCCCCATGTAAAGGCCGCGCTGCAACAGGCGACCGGCATCCATTGGGAGGTCGTCCGCCATGCCGATGGCGGGCAGCCGTCACTGGTCGAGGTGGGTGAGCAGCGCGAGGCCGAGGACAAGGCTGCGCTGCGCAAATCGCCTTTGGTGGAGGCGGCCTTTGCCGCGTTCCCGCAGGCCGAAATCGTGGAAGAAGAGCGCAACGCCGGCAGCTATCCGCGCCGGCAGGGCAATTGGAGCAGATGATGAAGTCGATGGAAGAGATGATCAAGGCCGCGCAGCAGGCGGCTGAAACCATCCAGAAGCAGATGAACGAGGCGCAGAACAAGCTGGACGCGCTGGAGGTTGAGGGCGTGTCTGGTGGCGGCTTGGTCAAGATCCGCGCCAGCGCCAAGGGCCGGGTGATCGGCGTGGCGATCGACGACAGTCTGCTGGCGCCCAGCGAGAAGGGCATGCTGGAGGATCTGGTGGCCGCCGCGTTCAACGATGCGCGCACCAAGGCCGATGAAGTCGCCGGGGCCGAACTGGCCAAGGCGCAAAGCGGCATGGGCTTGCCACCGGGCTTCAAGCTGCCGTTCTGAACGGAACGGGGCGTATGGTGCGGCATGCGTTCGCGGCCGGACTGGCTGTGCTGTTGGCGGGTCAGGGGGCGGTGGCCTGTGCGCAGAGTGACGCCTCGGTCGTCGCGCCTGATCCCGTGGCTGCCACTTGTCGCCCGCAATTCGCGGTGGACGGGCAGGCGATAGCGGCTGGAACCGCCTTTGTGCTGGATCTGACGCCGCCGCCCCGTCCCGACAATCCACTTGCCCCCCGGGCGGAGCAGGTGATGCTGGTGACGGCGCTGCATCTGTTTGGGCCCAATGGCGGATTGCCGGCACAGATCCTGTCTGCGGACCTGCCGCAGCATGTGGGGCTGACCACCTGTCGCGGGGCGCAGGGGCAGGCGTGGACCGCGCGGCGCACGCTGGCAATCGCCGGGGCGGTGCCCATGGCGATGCCTTTTCGCGATGTCGCGGGTTTTGCCACCGACGCTGTGGGGGTGGCTGGGGCTGAGCGGTTGCGGCTGGCCGATAGGCCGCCAGCGGTGGGCGATGATGTGTGGGTGGTGGCCGCGATGACGGCCGATGGCCGGGTGCGGCGTCATGCCGCGCGGGTGATCTATGTCGGCGACAACGCCCTGCAATATGTCTTTGTCGACGCGACGTTGCAGTTGCGGGCGTCCAGTGGCGCGGCGGTGGTCAATGCCGCGGGGCAGGTGGTTGGCCTGCATCTGGGCGGCGGGGTGGATCGGGGCGATCTGGTGGGGATGGCGGTGCCGCCCTCGCGGCTGCGCGCTTTGGTCGAGGCGGCGCAGTAGGGGCGGGCTTGGTCTGTCACAGGGATGCAAGAAGGCAGTGGATTACCCATTGCGCCCTGCGCATTTGCCCCCATATCGTCAGCAATCAAGGCCGCATCCGGAAAATTCCTTGCGGCAGGCGCCCGGTTTCGGCCGCGTGCGTTCTATAATGGATGGATATGACAGTGAACGAACTCCCCCTGTTGCCGCTGCGCGACATTGTTGTCTTTCCCGGCATGGTCGTGCCGTTGTTCGTCGGCCGCGAGAAATCGGTCGCCGCGCTGGAAGCGGCGATGGCCGGCAACAAGGACATTTTCCTGCTGGCACAGCTGGACCCGGGCTGTGACGATCCCCATGCCGACGATCTGTATGACGTGGGCGTGGTGGCCAGCGTGCTGCAACTGCTGAAATTGCCCGATGGCACGGTGCGCGTGCTGGTCGAGGGGCAGAGCCGGGCGCGCATGGCCAGCATCATCGACGAGACCGAGATGCTGCGCGCGCAGATCGAGATGGTCGAGGATCTGGAGGTCGACGGCACCGAAGTGGCCGCCATGATGCGCGGCGTGGTCGAGCAGTTCCAGGAATATGCCAAGCTGAACAAGAAGCTGTCGCAGGAGGCCGGCGACCAGTTGGCCGACATCGACAACGCCAGCAAGCTGGCCGACAGCGTCGCCTCGCATATCAGCGCCAAGGTGGCCGACAAGCAGGCCCTGTTGTCCGAGGCTGATCCGCTCAAGCGGCTGGAGATGGTCTATGGCTTCATGGAAGGCGAGCTGGGCGTGTTGCAGGTCGAGCGCCGCATCCGTGGCCGCGTCAAGCGCCAGATGGAAAAGACCCAGCGCGAATATTACCTGAACGAGCAGTTGAAGGCGATCCAGAGCGAGCTGGGCGGCGGCGAGGACGGCGAGGGCAACGAGATCCAGGAACTGCTGGAGAAGATCTCGAAGCTGAAGCTGTCGAAGGAAGCGCGTGCCAAGGCCGAGGCCGAGGTCAAGAAGCTGCGCACCATGCAGCCGATGAGCGCCGAGGCGACCGTTGTGCGCAATTATCTGGACGTGCTGCTGGGCCTGCCCTGGGGCAAGAAGTCCAAGCTGAAGCGCGACATTGCCGCCGCGCAGGAGGTGCTGGACGCTGACCACTATGCGCTGGACAAGGTCAAGGACCGCATCATCGAATATCTGGCGGTGCAGGCCCGCACGAACAAGCTGAAGGGACCGATCCTGTGTCTGGTCGGGCCTCCGGGCGTGGGCAAGACCTCGCTGGGCAAGAGCATCGCCAAGGCCTGTGGGCGCGAATTCATCCGCCAGTCGCTGGGCGGCGTGCGCGACGAGGCCGAGATCCGTGGCCACCGCCGCACCTATATCGGTTCGATGCCGGGCAAGATCGTCGCCAACCTGAAGAAGGCTGGCACGTCAAACCCGCTGTTCCTGCTGGACGAGATCGACAAGCTGGGTCAGGACTTCCGTGGTGATCCGGCCAGCGCCCTGCTGGAGGTGCTGGACCCCGAACAGAACGCCAAGTTCCAGGACCACTATCTGGAGCTGGACGTTGATCTGTCGGACATCATGTTCGTCTGCACCGCCAACAGCCTGAACCTGCCCCAGCCTTTGCTGGACCGCATGGAGATCATCCGGCTGGAGGGCTATACCGAGGACGAGAAGGTCGAGATTGCCGAGCGCCATCTGGTGCGCAAGCAGATGGAGGCCCATGGCCTGAGCGCCGAGGAGTTCATCCTGACGCAAGCGGGTCTGCGCGACCTGATCCGCTATTACACGCGTGAGGCCGGTGTCCGCACGCTGGAGCGCGAGATCGCCCGGCTGGCCCGCAAGAGCTTGCGCGCCATTCTGGAAGGCAAGGAAAAGAGCGTGACGATCACGCCCGAAAACCTGTCCGACTATGCAGGCGTGCGCAAGTTCCGCCATGGTGTGTCCGATGAGGAAAACCAGATCGGCGCGGTGACCGGCCTTGCCTGGACCGAGGTGGGCGGCGAATTGCTGACGATTGAAAGCGTCACCGTCCCCGGCAAGGGCGCGGTCAAGACCACCGGCAAGCTGGGCGAGGTGATGAGCGAGAGCGTCCAGATGGCGTTCTCCTTCGTCAAGGCGCGTAGCCCTGCCTATGGTATCAAGCCCTCGATCTTCAATCGCAAGGATCTGCACATCCACTTGCCCGAAGGCGCGGTGCCCAAGGATGGGCCGTCGGCGGGCATCGGCATGGTCACCGCGATGGTCAGCACGCTGACCGGCATCCCGGTGCGCGCCGATGTGGCGATGACCGGCGAGGTCACGCTGCGTGGCCGGGTGCTGGCGATTGGCGGGCTGAAGGAGAAGTTGTTGGCCGCGTTGCGCGGCGGCATCAAGACCGTGCTGATCCCCGAGGAAAACCAGAAGGATCTGGCCGAGATCCCCGCCAACATCATGGAAGGGCTGGAGATCGTGCCAGTCGCCCATGTCGAGGAGGTTCTGGCCCGCGCGCTGGTTCAGGTGCCCGAACCGATCGAGTGGACCGAGGCGGACGAACTGGCCTGTCAGCCGGGCGCGAATGGCGGTTTGCCCGGTTCGGGCGCGGCCGCCACGGCGCATTGATCGCAGACCGATAACGCTGCATCGCGGCGAATCGCGGCCGGGTTGGCATGTCCAGCCCGGCCGTTTGCGCCATGCTTGCGCGAAACGCCGCGCTGCGCGGGGCAAAGGCGCTCAATCAGGCCAGCTTATCCCCTGAAATGCCGCAATTCGTGGATAATTGGCCGGATTGACGCATTTTCGGCATTTACAGATCGGGCAAAACTCGCTCAATTCCGCCCCGCTTTTCGAGGCGATTCAAAAATTTTCAGTTTTCACCGAAGCCAGGGGTTTCCTAATGAACAAGAACGAACTGATCGGCGCCGTTGCCGAGGCCAGCGGCCTGACCCGCAACGATGCTACCAAGGCTGTGGAAGGCGTGTTTGACGCCATCACCGCCGCTCTGAAGGCCGGCGACGAAGTGCGCCTGGTCGGCTTCGGCACCTTCTCGGTGGCCAAGCGCAAGGCTTCGACCGGCCGCAACCCGCGCACCGGCGAACCGATGCCGATCAAGGCTTCGGCTCAGCCCAAGTTCAAGGCCGGCAAGGGCCTGAAGGACGCCGTCAACTAAGAGCGTCTCTGTCCTGATCCATGGGTCGCCACGCCTCGCGGCCCATCAGGATGAAAAAAGCGCCGCGGTGGGGATGCCCACCCGGCGCTTTTTCTGTGCCTGTGCGGCGTGCGTGCGGGGGAGGGCGGACCTCCCCCGGCGGCTGTCAGTCAAACACGCGCGCGGCCGCCGCGTACAGTGCGATGGCCGCAGCGTTGGATACGTTCAGGCTTTCCATCTGTTCGTGGATGGGCAGGCGGGCCAGCGCGTCGCAATGCTGGGTGATATTGTGGCGCATGCCATCGCCCTCAGCGCCCAGCACCAGCGCGACAGGGCCCGCCGGCAGCGCCTCGGCCAGCGTCGATTGCGCTTCGCCCGCCAGGCCGATCCGCCAATAGCCCGCTTCGGCGATTTCCTCCAGCGCGCGGGCCAGATTGACCACCCGCACCCATGGCAGGATCTCCAGCGCGCCCGATGCCGATTTGGCCAGCGTGCCCGATTCGGGCGGCGCATGACGATCCTGCGTCACAATCGCGCAGGCATTGAACGCCGCCGCCGAGCGCATGATCGCGCCGACATTGTGCGGGTCGGTCACCTGATCCAGCACGATGATCGGGCGTTCGGGATCGCTATCCAGCACGTCGTCCAGAAAGACATCGTCCAGCGGATCGCATTCCAGCACCAGCCCCTGATGCGGCGCATCGCGCGCGACCAGACGCGCCAGATCCACGGCCTGCGCATATTCGACCGTAAAATCAGCGGGCAAATCGCCACAAAGATTCGCAATCGCCTCGCGTGTTGCCCACAATTTTCGGTGTGAGCGATTCGGATTCATCAATGCCGCTTCGACCGCATGGTGTCCCCACAGCCGAACCGCGCCCTTGCCGGCCCGGCCCGAGCCGCGCCCGCCCTGCATGCGACCAGCGCGCCCACGCAGCGCTTTTCCGCGGCGTCCTGCGGGTTCGCGCCCTTCCGACTCGTCGCCATGCCTGCTCATTGCATTTCCTTTCACGAAAAATTTTCTGGCCTTTGCCAATCAGAGTGTTGACAGGCAAGGCCAAGATGCTCATAGGCGCGGTCCTCGGCTGAACGGCCCCACACAAACGGGGCCATTCGGGGGGAGACCCCCAAGCTTGAATGCCTCGCAAGAGGCCTGACGGTGTGGACAGGTGGCCGAGTGGTTAATGGCAGCAGACTGTAAATCTGCCCGCGTGAGCGTACGCTAGTTCGAATCTAGCCCTGTCCACCACCGTTTCCTTGTTTCTTCGGAAACATCAGCAACTTACTCCTCTGATTTGATAAGGTTTCCCGAAAGGGAGCCCTTGCTGGGCGCGATTGCCGCTTGTGGGCGGGCGCCGCTGCGCACAGGCGCAAAACGCCGCGTACAACGCGTGGAGCGTGCCTGGTGTGGGTGCCTTGACCGGCGCGCAGGCCTGAGCAGGCCTGAGCGGGTCTCTATCCGGTCAGAAACGCGACCCCACCGGCAAGGTGACATATCCGGGTTGGGCGTGTGGTCTGACACAGGGCGCCCGTTGCCGGTCTGGTGCGAAGCGCGCGGCAGACGTTCTTGGGGAGCGATGCCCGGTGGGACTGGACGCGCCGCCAGCCTCGCGCCTATGAGCGCGCCGCAACAGCAGGAAATGAGGCAAATGGCGATCAAGTTGACACTTACCGAAGACGAGGCCGAAATGATCGTGGATGCCTTGGAAGCGGATATGGAAGGCTATCTGGAATCCGCGAAAGAGGCGCGGGGCAACAGCAATCGCGAGGACGTCAAGACCTTCGGGGAAGCGGCCGAGCGTATCGGCGGCCTGATCAACAAGCTGCGCGCATTGCTGGATTGAACGGTCAGGGATGCTGCGCAACAGCACAGGCTTTGCGCAGCGTTCCAAAGGCGCCTATTTCGCGCGCCATATGCCTTTGTCTGCCATCGCACCGCCTGCGATGCCCTGGGACGATCGGTAGATCCGGCGTTTGGGCTGCGGCGTTTGCCTCCTTTGGTGAGGCGTCCAGACCTTGCCCCGCGATGCGGTCAGCTCAGGCGATAGCCGATGCCCGGTTCGTTGCGGATGCGCTTTGGCTCGGAGGGGTTGTCCTCCACCTTCAGGCGCAGCGCCCGGATGGTCACGCGCAGATATTCCACGTCATGGCTGTGCGCCTTGCCCCAGACCTGCTCCAAAAGGGCGCTGTGGGTCAGGATGCGCCCGCCCGCTGTGATCAGGGCGCGCAGCAAGGCATATTCCTTGGGCGTCAGCGCCACTGACCGGCCGGCCACGGTCACTTCATGGCGGCCAAGGTCCATGCGAAAGGGGCCGTGCTCCAGCATGTCGGGCTGAACTGTGGCGGGGCCATGACGGCGCAGCGCCACCCGCAGCCGCGCCAGCAATTCGTCACCGTCGAATGGTTTGGTCACATAATCCACCGCGCCCAGATCCAGCGCCGCCACTTTTTCATCCACTTCGCTGCGGGCCGACAGGACGATGACCGGGATGGCGGCATGGGCGTTGATGGCGGCCAGTATTTCCAGCCCGTCACGGTCGGGCAGGCCCAGATCCAGCAGGATGGCGTCGATCCCGCCCGCGCTCAGCGCCGCCAGCGCTTTGCGCCCGTCAGCCGCGGTCAGTACCTGATGCCCCTCGCGCCGCAGGATCACCTCCAGCAGGCGCAGGATGGCGGGTTCATCGTCGATGCACAGGATGCGGCTCATGCCGGCTCTCCGTCTTCAGGGGCGCCGCAGACGGGCAGCGACAGGACAAAGCGCGCGCCGCCGTGTGGAGCGGCCTCGATCCATACGGTGATGTCCATCGCCTCTGCAAAGCCTTTGACGATGGCCAGCCCCAAGCCGCTACCCGCCTTGCGGTCGGAGCCTTTGATCTGGCGAAAGCGTTCAAAGATGCGCTGACGATCGGCCGGGGGGACGCCCGGGCCATCATCGTCAACCATCAACCACAATCTACCCTCACGCTGCGCCGCCGAGACCGTCACACAGGTTTTGGCGTGACGCAGCGCGTTGTCGATCAGATTGGTCATCACATGGTGCAACAGCACCGGATCAGCCATCACAAACGGCAGGTCGGGGGCGATGGCGCGGTGCAAGGCGATCCCGGCGGGCATGGGCCAGCCCTCGCATACTGCCGCGAGCACATCCACCACGTCCAGACTGTCACGGCAGGCGTGGAGCGAACCGTCCTCGATTCGGGCCAGGCCGATCAGATCGGTCATCGTGCGATCCAGCCGGCGCGCGGCCAGCAAGGCGTCGTGAGCCTCTGGATTGTGCGCGGCCAACAGTTCCAGCCGCCCGCCGATCACCGTCAGCGGTGTGCGGAAATCATGCGCCAACGAGGCCAGCAGTGTCCGGCGCAGGCGGTCGCGGGCGTCGACCATCTCGCGCTCGCGGCGCTCTGCTTCCAGACAGGCGCGATCACGGCATTGGCCCAGCAACAGGCACAATTGGCGCATCTGGCCTAATTCGGCAGGCGTGCGGATGCGGCCATCGGCGGGCCGGGCAAAGGCGGCCACCGCATTGTCCGCTCGGCTGCGCGCGGCCAGCGGGACAAAGGTCCATTCGGCAGGGGTCATGGTTTCGGTGCCATGGCCGGTGATATCGCCATTGTGGATGGCCCAAGCCGCCGCCGACAGGTCCAGTGAGGGGAAGGCCGCATCGCCGCGCGTCAGATCGCTTTCGTCCAGCAGCCGGACATCGCCATAGCGCGCGCCGACAAAACCCAGCCCGCGCCCCAGCGCCTCGTCAGGAGGGCCGCCAGCCAGCAGGTTGGCCAGCGTGGCGGCCTCCTCGCTGGCGTGGGCGCGCTCGTTGGCTTCGGCTTCGCGGCGCATCAGGCGGGTGGCCAGACGGCTGGTGACCACCGCCACCAGCCCCAGCACGATCACGCTGATCAGATTGTCCAGCTCATGCACCCGAAAGGAATAGCGCGGCTCCAGCAGAAAGAAGTTGTAGGCAGCCGCCCCCGCCAGCGCCGCGCTCAGCCCCGGCCATACCCCGCCGCGGGTGGCCGCCAACAGCACCGGCAGCAGGAACAGCAACGCGCAGGACGCCAGCCCCAGCACCGGCAACAGCGTCGCGGTCAGCCAAGCGACGGCGGCGACCGCCAGCAAGGCCTCGATCATCAGGGCGGGGGTGCGGGTCATGGGGCGACTATAGCTCGATCTGGCTGCCCAGTTCGACCACCCTGTTGGGGGGGATGGCGAAATAGGCGGTGGGGTCGGCGGCGTTGCGGTGCAGGAAGGTATACAGCACTGTCACCCAGCGCGGCAGATAGGGCTTTGTGGCAAAGCGGATCGCACTGCGTCCCACAAAGAACGAGGTGCCCCCCGGTCCAGCCAGCAGCCCTTCGCTGCGGGCCAGATCGCTCGGCACGTCCACCTTGTCCATATAGCCATAGCGCAGATGGGCGCGCACAAAATTGTCGTCGATCCGCTCCAGCACCAGACGGTCGGCCGGTTCCACCCAGGGGCGGGGGCGTGTTTCGATCCGCAGCAGGATCGAGGTACGGTGCAGCGCCTTGTTATGCTTGAGATTGTGCAGCAAAGCGGCGGGCGCGATGTCCAGATTTTGCGTCAGGAACACCGCCGTGCCTTCGATCCGTACCGGCGGGCGGGTGGCCAGCGCCCGGGCGATGTCGCGCATGTCCACGCCCAATGCGCTCGTGCGTTCCTGTGTCGCGCGGCGGCCTCGCAGCCATGCCACCATTACCAGCCCCATCAGCCCGGCCACTACCAGCGGCACCCAGCCGCCCTCGGTCACGCGCAGAATGTTCGCGCCGAAAAAGAACAGGTCAAGCGCCAGAAAGGGGGCGATCAGCACCGCCGCCCAGATCGGCTGCCATCGCCAGTGCCGCCACGCGATGACATAGGCAAGGCAGGTGGTGACCACCATCGTGCCTGTCACCGCGATGCCATAGGCCGCCGCCATCGACGAACTGTCGCGGAAACCAAAGACCAGCACCACCACGCCAAACAGCAACAGCCAGTTGACGCCGGGCATATAGATCTGGCCGATCTGTTGCGCCGACGTCTGGCGCAGGTCCATGCGTGGCAACAGGCCCAGCGCGATGGCTTGGTGGGTCAGCGAATAGGCTCCGGTGATCACCGCCTGACTGGCGATGATCGTGGCCAGCGTGGCGATCAGCACCAGCGGCGCGCGCCATGCATCAGGCACCATCAGGAAAAACCAGTCGGCATTGGCCAGCGTGTGGCCTTGGGCCGAGGCGGCGTCCAGCGCGCCCAGCGCCAATGCGCCCTGACCCAGATAGTTCAGTGTCAAAGCCGGCCACACCAGCACCAGCCAGCCCAGCTGGATCGGCTGGCGGCCGAAATGGCCCATGTCGGCGATCAACGCTTCGGCGCCGGTGACCGTCAGGAACACCGCGCCCAGCACAAACAGCCCCACCGCCCCGTGCGAGAGCAGGAAGTCAACGGCCTGCAACGGGTTGAACGCGGCCAGAATGGCGGGGTGTTGCGCGATTTGCCACAGGCCGCTCGCCGCCAGCACGGCAAACCACAACAGGCATACCGGGCCAAACAGCGCCGCCACGCCCGCCGTGCCGCGCGCCTGAAACGCGAACAGCCCCAGCAGGATCGCCAGCGTGATGCCCAGAATGACCGGCTGTGTCATCCCGCCCACGCCCGGAATGGTGCGCAGCCCCTCTACCGCCGAGAGTACGGAAAGCGCGGGAGTGATGATCGCGTCGCCATAGAACAGCGCTGCCCCGCTCGCGCCCAGCAGGGTGACGATCACCCATGTCCCGCCCGTTGCCCGGCGCGCCAGCGCCATCAGCGAAAGCACGCCGCCTTCGCCATTGTTGTCCATGCGCGTCAGAAAGGCGACATATTTGACGCTCACGACAATGATCAGCGCCCATAGCGCCAGCGACAGCACGCCCAGAATTTCCGCTCGGGAGATGCCCTCGGCGCTGGTCTGGGCCAAGGCCTCGCGCAGGGCGTACAGGGGGCTGGTGCCGATATCGCCATACACCACCCCGATCGCGCCCAGCGTCCGGATGCGCAGCGAGGTGGTGTCGACATGGCTGTGTGTCTGCATGACAAAAGTCCTTCCGTGATGCAGTCGGCCATCGCGCCAAGGGGCATTAATGCGCCATGCGAATTGTCGCCCCGGCGCGTAAGAAACGCGTAAAGCCGGATGGGTGGTCTTGTGTCATTTGCGGCGTACAGCGGCCGTTCAGGCTGTCTGGCGTGAATGGGCCAAGCCGGACGGGACTGTGGCGATTTGCCCCTTGTCGGGCGGATCATGGCGTTTATGCCGTGATCAGGATGTTTCTGTTTGGGGGTAAGGTATGACTCGCAAAATGATGCTTGTGTTGGCGGCCGGGTTGTCGCTGGGCGCGGCGGTGCCGGTGATGGCGCAGTCTGTGCCCAGCATCAACGCCGACTCCGCCCATGTTGAACCGGTGTTGACGCCGGTTGACTTTGGCTCGGTGGTTGCCGGTCAGCAGGTCGTGCGCGACCTGGTGATGATGAACGACGGCAAGGGGCCGCTGGTTATTTCCAATATCTCGACCGGGTGCGCCTGCATCAAGGTGCAATTCACCCGCGAACCGATCATGCCCGGTCGCAAGTTCACATTGCGCTTCACGTTTGATTCGACCGGCCGTGGCGGCCCGCTGCAACGGACGGTGACGATGGGGACCAATGCGCCAACGCCCACCTATATCACGCTGGTTGGTCAGGTTTCCTATGGCTCGGCCGAGCCGCGGATGTAAGCGACACGGGGTGGCTGTGGCACCATCCGCAAAAGCGGAGTGCTACAGCCGCAACCGCACCTCGGCAAAGACCGAGCGGGTGACATAGACCTGCGGCGTGGGCACCTGGGTATAGTTGAACTCGACCCGGTGTTCGTCCAGCAGGTCGGCCCCTACCAGCGAAAGTTCCCAATTGGGGCGCGGCCGCCATGTGGCGCGCAGGTCCACCTTGGCATAGGCGCCGCGCGTGCCATCGCGCGACTGGCTGACCCGGTGGACATAGGTGCTCAGCGACAAGCGTTCGTTCAACTCCATCGTGCTGGAAAACCGCCATTGCCCCGGCGAGGACAGGCCGGTTGGCACCATTTCCAGCGTCGTGGTCATGGCCCCCGGATCAAAGGCCGATGTCAGGTCCAGCCACGCATAGGACAGTTCCACCTTCCACCACGGGCGGATGTGGCCCGCCAGTTGCAGTTCAAACCCGCGCGCGCGCGCCTTGGCCCGGTTGCCATAGACGAAAGAGACATTCGCCCCCACCGGCACCGGCCCGGCCGGCGTGTTGACCATATAGGCCGAACTGTCGATCAGGTTCAGCGTCGAAACGCCTTCATAGCGGTCCTCGAACAAGGTGAGGTCATAGGTCCAGCCAGGCGCGATCGTGCCGCGCAGGCCCGCCTCGATCGCGGTCATGCGTTCGCTGTCGACATCGGGGGTGCCAGCCACGCGCGTCTGGTAAAAGCCGCGCGGCGCGCCCGGCGCGGGCGACACCAGCAGGCCATAGTCATAGCGCATGCCGCGCATGATCAGCAAAGGGCTGCGCACGCTGCGCGTAACCGAGCCCCATGCCGCATGGGTGGGCGACAGGCGCCAGAACAGGCGGGCGTTGGGCTGCCAACTGCTTTTGGCGAAATTGGACGCGTCGAATTTGGTGCCCAGCGTCAGCCGCAGCCGGTCGGCGATCAACCAGATGTCATCCTGGCCATAGGCGGTCAATTGCCGGTCGACCGCCGTTGGCGTGGACAGCGTCGAATGCGGGCCTGCGTGGCCGAATTCGCGGATGATCCGCCCCGAAACGCCCAGATTGAATTCATGCGTGGCGTTGGCGCGCCAGTGGCTTTCCACACTGGCGTCGTACAATTGGCGGGCAATGCGGCCGCCCCATTCGTCGCGCATCAGATAGTTGTAATAGCCCTGTGCCGTCACATCCAGATCGTCTGACAAGGCGTGCCGCCAGCGCGCCAGCAGGTGATGCGAGGCGAACTGGTTGTCGAGCGGGGTCACGATGGTTTTGGGCACATAGGGCGAGGGGGCGGCGTTGACGAAGACGTCACCGAATTGCCCCGCCGAATATTCGCCCACCACCACCACCGCGTCGCGGTTCGACGGCGCGATGTCCAGCCGCAGCCCCCCCAATCCGCCCTGCCAATCGACATGGAACGGGTGCGTGCCGATGAAATCGGTCGATATGGCGTGGCGATAGGTGCCATAGGCCCGCAGGAACGCCTTGTCCGACAGGGCGCGGCCATAACCTGCCTCGACACGTTGTTGCAGCGGGCCCACCTGCGCGGTGCTGCGCCAGCCTTGCGTGTCGACGCTTTGCCGGGTGATGATGTTGATCACCCCATTGGCCGAATTGCCGCCCCATAGCGCGCTGCCGGGGCCACGGATGACCTCGATCCGTTCGATGTCCTGCAAGGGGAAGATCGCCTGATCCCAGAAGATTCCCGATACCGAGCTGCCGTAGATCGCCGCGCCATCGACCATCACCAGAATGTTCCCGGCATAGCGCGAGGAAAAACCCCGCGCCGAAACCGCCGAGCCTGATCCCTGCACGTCGGACACCTCAAGGCCGGGGACCATGCGCAACACATCGGTCAGGTTGCGCGCGGCCGAATGGGCGATCTGCTCTTGTGTGATGACGTAGATCGCTGCTGCGGTGTCGGCGATGCGTTGCGGCTTTTTGGCGGCGGTTGTCACCTCCTGCGCCAACAGTTCCTCCAGCGAGAGGCTGCGCAGATCGGGCGCGGTTGGCCCGTCGGCGGCAACGGTAGGGTCCGGAACGGCGGCGGGCTGAACGGCAAGCGCGCCCAAACCGGCACCGAAAAGAAGTAATGTCGATACCATGCGGTCTCTGCAAAATAGAAATGGGGGATGCCGAGGAGGCTATACGCCGCCCGCCCTAAGCCTCCGGCCAGCCCGGCCTAGGGGCTATCGCAAGGAAGTATGGTTAACGCAGCGGGGGCGTGCCTGTGGTAATTGCGGGAAAGCGTATGACGCGACTGCGAAGGGCGCTTGTGGGTTTTGCGCATAGCGCCTAGAGGATCGTCATGGCCGGAGAAATTTCAGACAATCGCGGGCGTGGCACGGCATCGTGGCACTGGCCCGCTGTTCACCCCGAAGCACGTAAATTCGCAGCGGTCAGCGCCGTTGCCTGCGTGTTGAGCGCAATCATGGGATGGAGCCTGCTGGCATGGCCGCTGGGCATCCTGACCTATGGCATTTGCGCCTTCTTTCGTGACCCTCAGCGCGTCACTCCGCGCGGCGACCGCTTGGTCGTGGCGCCCGCGGATGGTTTGATCACCCTGATTGAAAAGGTGATCCCCCCGCGCGAACTGGTGATGGATGATGGCAGCGGCACGGCTGGACTGGGCACCACCCCCGTCACGCGAATCTCGATTTTCATGAGCGTGTTCGACGTGCATATCAACCGTTCGCCGATCGCGGGCACGGTGACGCGGGTGATCTATATCCCCGGCAAGTTCATGAATGCCGATCTGGACAAGGCGAGCGAAGAGAACGAGCGCCAGCACATTTTGGTCGATCGCGGCAATGGCGTGATGGTCGGCTTTACCCAGATCGCCGGGCTGGTGGCGCGCCGCATCGTGCCGTTCGTCAAGCCGGGCGACATTATCGGTGCGGGGCAGCGCATTGGCCTGATCCGTTTCGGCAGCCGCGTTGACGTCTATCTGCCCGAAGATACTGAACCGATGGTTGTTCTGGGCCAGCGTACCGTGGCGGGTGAAACCGTTTTGGCCGAAATCGGTCAGGCGCCCATGATCGAGGGTGTCGCGCAGTGACCGATCCCGCGCCGCAACAGCCTGAAACCTCTGACGAGGCCGTGTTCGAGGCGGCGTCGCATCATGACGCGGCGCGCGGCGCGCGGCGGTTCGGGCGAGGGCGGCTGTCTGGCGGCGTGTTGCCGGGCGGTTTGACGCTGCGGGCATTGGTGCCCAACGCGATCACCGCGGCCGCGCTCGCTTCGGGGTTGACGGGGATCCGGTTCGCGGTGACCGCCGCTTCTGGCGGGACGGTTGCCGTTCCCGCGCAGGGAATCGGGGCCAGCCTGCCGCTGGATGACTGGCAAAAGGCTGTGCTGGCGGTGATTTTGGCCGGGTTGCTGGATGGCATTGATGGCCGGATCGCCCGGTTGCTCAAGGCGCAGTCGCGATTCGGTGCCGAGTTGGACAGCCTGTCGGACGCGATCTCTTTTGGCGTTGCCCCTTCGTTGATCCTGTTCCTGTGGTCGCTGCAACAGGCACCGCGTCTGGGCTGGTTTGCGGCGCTGGCTTTTGCCATCTGCTGCGCCTTGCGTCTGGCGCGTTTCAACGCCCGCATCGATATGCCTGATCAGCCGCACAAATCCGCCGGTTTTCTGACCGGCGTACCCGCGCCGGTGGGGGCGGGGCTGGCCTTTCTGCCGATGTATGTGTGGTTTGTCACTGGCAACGATCTGTTCCGCGAACCGGGACTGGTGGGCGGATGGCTGGTGCTCAATGCGTTCCTGATGATTTCCAGCGTGGCCACGTTCAGCTGGAATTCGCTGCGGCCGCGTCGCAATGTCCGGTTGGAGCTGATCGCGCTGTTCGCGCTGGTGTTTGCCGCGCTGTTGTCGGAACCGTGGCTGACGTTGGCGGGCATTTGCGCTGTCTATCTGGCGATGATTCCGTTTGGCATCATCGCCTATGCCAAGGCGAAGCGTCGCGGGGCCTAACCCGCCGAGGTGAGCATCGTCAGGCCGCGGCGCGTTGTGCGCCGTGTGCCGTGACCTCACCCTTTACCGTGCCATCATGGCCAAAGCATGGGCGCAGGATCTGCGCCCCGCCGCGGGGGCCAGCGCCCATCGGCGTCTGCCGTTCGACATAGGTCACGCGCACCTGCACCGGACGTTCACACTCAACCATTTGTGCCTGCAGTGACTGCCACGCGCGGCCAAAGCGGCGCAGGCTGTGCGTCAGGCTGGCGACGACCAGCAGGGCGGTGGTGGCAATCAGCGCGTTGATCACGATACCCAGCATGCGACGTCCCCTTTTTGTTCGATCCAGTAGAAAGCCGTATACAGCCTGTGGAAAAGCTGAGATATTGCCTCTGCATCCGCTTTGGATCGACCTGACAGGAACAATGTTCTCTTTTTGTTCCCGCCCTGTCAAGCGGCAAATTGCAACTTTTCCTGGTCTGCTGCGTCAAATGCGCATGCCGCCCATCAGCGCTATCGGCTAATTCCCTGCATAGGTTGAATAATTGGCCCGCATCCGGCCGCATCGATGTCCGCGCGGGGCTTGCGTTTTTGCGTTTGCCCGTCGCGGATTTCGCTGGATTTGGCGGGGCAATGGCGTTAGAGGCGCGCATCCCTTCGGGCGAGTCGCGGCATTTCGTCGCCTTTGTTCCCGGCGGGTAACCCACATGGACGGCGCATATGCACCGGTGCCCGCAGCGGATTGACCCGCACGGGTTCCAGCCATCCAGAGGACGCCCCGCGAACGGGGCACAACAACCGGAAAGGAATTATCTATGGCGGCTCCCGTCGTCACCATGCAGCAACTGATCGAGGCCGGCGCTCACTTCGGCCACCAGACCCACCGCTGGAACCCGCGCATGAAGCCGTACATCTTCGGCGCGCGCAATGGCGTCCACATTCTGGACCTGTCGCAGACCGTTCCGCTGATGGCGCGTGCTCTGGACTTCATCTCGGCCACGGTGCAGGCCGGTGGCAAGGTGCTGTTCGTCGGTACCAAGCGTCAGGCCCAGGAGCCGATCGCTGAAGCCGCCCGCAGCTGCGGCCAGCACTATGTCAACCACCGCTGGCTGGGTGGCATGCTGACCAACTGGAAGACGATCTCGCAGTCGATCAAAAAGTTCAAGGCTCTGGAAGAGAAGCTGTCGGGTGACACCGCTGGTCTGACCAAGAAGGAAGTCCTGCAGCTGACCCGCGAGCGCGACAAGTTCGAGCTGTCGCTGGGCGGTATCCGTGACATGGGCGGCATCCCCGACGTGATGTTCGTGATCGACGCCAACAAGGAAGAGCTGGCGATCAAGGAAGCCAACGTTCTGGGTATCCCGGTCGTCGCCATTCTGGACTCGAACGTCAGCCCCGAAGGCATCGCGTTCCCGATCCCCGCGAACGATGACGCCAGCCGCGCCATCCGCCTGTATTGCGAGGCCGTTGCGGCCGCCGCGACCAAGGGCAACCGCGAGGCGGTGGTGAACTCGGGTGCGGACTTCGGCGCTCTGGCCGAGCCGATCGCCGAGGACGTGGCTCAGGCCTAATCCTTATTGGCGGCGCTGCGTTCATTCGCGCGCCGTCACAAAAACGCAGCGCGCCGGGTCCATGGGCTCGGCGCGAGGCACATGCAAAATTGGCCCCTTTCAAAAGGAATATCGACATGGCTGCTTTCACCGCCGCCGACGTGAAGAACCTGCGCGAACGCACCGGCGCTGGCATGATGGACTGCCAGAAGGCGCTCAAGGAAACCGATGGCGATTTCGAAGCCGCCGTTGACGCGCTGCGCGCCAAGGGTCTGGCCGCCGCCGCCAAGAAGTCGAGCCGCACCGCCGCTGAAGGTCTGGTGGGCATCGCCGTTTCGGGCACCAAGGGCGTGGCCGTCGAGGTGAACTCGGAAACCGACTTCGTTGCCAAGAACGAGCAGTTCCAGGACTTCGTGCGCAAGACGACCGAAGTGGCGCTGACCACCGGCGCTGCCGACATCGAAGCGCTGAAGGCGGCTGCCTATCCGGACGGCGGCACCGTTGCCGAGAAGCTGACCAACAACGTTGCCACCATCGGCGAGAACCAGCAGGTTCGCCGCCTGAAGCAGGTTGCTGTGTCGCAGGGCGTGGTCGTGTCGTACATGCACAACGCCGCCGCCCCCAACCTGGGCAAGATCGGCGTGCTGGTCGCGCTGGAAGGCGATGCTGCCGCTGACGTGCTGGAGCCGCTGGGCAAGCAGCTGGGCATGCACATCGCTGCCGCGTTCCCGCTGGCGCTGTCGGCCGATGGTCTGGACGCCGAGCTGATCGAGCGTGAGCGCAAGATCGCCGCTGAAAAGGCCGCTGAATCGGGCAAGCCCGAAGCCGTGCAGGCCAAGATGGTCGAGGGCGCCGTGGCCAAGTATGCCAAGGAAAACGCGCTGCTCTCGCAGCTGTTCGTGATGGATGGCAAGACCCCCGTCGCTGACGTGGTGGCCGCTGCTGCCAAGGCTGCTGGTGCTTCGATCAAGCTGGTGGATTATGTCCGCTTCCAGCTGGGCGAGGGCATCGAAAAGGAAGCCTCGGACTTCGCCGCCGAAGTCGCTGCGGCTGCCGGCCTGAAGTAAGGCGCATACCCGCAAGGGTTTGGCCATTACGGCAATGCATGAAAGGCCCGGGGGAAACCTCGGGCCTTTTTGCTGTGCGCCGGGCAAAGGAAAAGCGCGGATGTGTGCCCATCCGCGCTTCCTGTTTATGGATCGGTTTGCGCAGCCTTAGAGCGGCGACACCGGATCCTTGTTCACCGCGTTCTCGATCGCAAAGCCCAGCGTGCCGATTGACGAGAAAGTCGCCACCATTTTCGTAATCGGGCTGTCGATGAAGCTGGTGGTGTGCGTTCCAGCAGTGCCGCCACTATAGACGTAATTGGTCAGTTGATAAGTGGTGCTTACCATGCTGTTCACGGCCTTGGTCAAATTGGGCGACGCTCCCGGTGCTTGGAGGCTGCGGAGACCATCTTCCAGATTGATTCTTGCATTAACGAATTCTTGTTGCGCAGCGTCCTGCGCCTGCTGAAGCGCATTGGCTTTGGCAATTATCGCGTCTGTGTCTGTGCCCTGATAGCCAGCATAAAGCGCGGGGTGGTGTGCAATGGCATCATAGGCATCTTGGGCTGGGCGGAACTTTTGGACTGCCGCATTGTAGGCAGGCAGGTGCTGGTCCAGAACGCCTTGAATGCGCGCGACCTCTTCGGGGGTCAGCGCCTTCTTGTCCGCCTGCGTGATGCTGCGCATGGTCATCGGGCTCGTCGGCAATGCGGCCTACGAACGGGCGCCTTGCACCGTGAGGGCGTCAAAAGGCACGCCCATCGCAGACGCAGCGGCAAGGGGGGGGGACGATGGCAGCGGCGCCCAGCGCCAATTTTACACTACGATTCATCATGTTTCAGATCTCCTGCGCACCGCATGACCATAATGGGAGTGTGGTAATTCATGTTTCTACCTAGTAGGTCAGGTTCATAGTGTGCGGTGCAGCATACGGGCCCGCCGCAAGGCAATTGTGCGAACGCACCCTTGGCATCGCCCACGCCACGGTATAAGGGCGCTTGCACAATACGAGGATATGTCGAGCCCATGGCCAAGCCCCAGTACCGTCGCGTTTTGTTGAAGCTCTCGGGCGAGGTGTTGATGGGTGATCAACAGTTCGGCATCGATCCGGCCTTTGTTGCCGAAATGGCCAAGGAAGTGGCCGCCATCCGCGATTCCGGCGTGGAAGTGTGCATGGTGATCGGCGGCGGCAATATTTTCCGCGGCATGGCGGGCGCGGCCAAGGGGATGGACCGCGCGCAGGCCGATTATATGGGCATGCTGGCGACCGTGATGAACGCGCTGGCGATGCAGAACGCGCTGGAACAGTTGGGCGTGCCCACCCGCGTGCAGTCCGCGATCGAGATGGACAAGGTGTGCGAGCCGGTGATCCGCCGCCGTGCCGAGCGTCATCTGGAAAAGGGTCGCATCGTGATCTTTGCCGCCGGTGTGGGGGCGCCCTATTTTACCACCGATTCGGGCGCCGCGCTGCGCGCCGCCGAGATGAAGTGCGACGCGCTGTTCAAGGGCACCAGCGTCGATGGCGTCTATAATGCCGATCCGAAAAAGGACCCGGCCGCCAAGCGCTATGACACCATCGACTATGACACGGTTCTGGCCGACAATCTCAAGGTAATGGACGCCAGCGCCGTCGCCTTGTGCCGCGACAACAAGATTCCGATCGTTGTGTTCTCGATCCGCGAGCGGGGCAATATGGCCCGCGTTCTGTCGGGTGAGGGGACCAAGACGGTCGTTTGCTGATTTTTACGGAGTAATTGCCATGGCTGCACCCAAGTTCGACAAGGCCGATCTGGAACGCCGTATGAAGGGCGCGGTGGAATCGCTGAAGGGCGATCTGTCGGGTCTGCGCACCGGCCGCGCCAACACCGCGTTGCTGGACCCCATCACGGTTGAGGTTTACGGCAGCCACATGCCGCTCAACGCTTGTGCCACGGTCGCCGCGCCCGAACCGCGCATGCTGACCGTGACCGTCTGGGACAAGAGCACTGTCACTCCGGTGGAAAAGGCGATCCGCTCGGCGGGGCTGGGCCTGAACCCGATCGTTGATGGCCAGACCATCCGTCTGCCGATCCCCGACCTGACCGAGGAGCGCCGCAAGGAACTGGCAAAGCTGGCCAGCAAATATGCCGAAAGCGCCCGCATCGCGATCCGCAATGTGCGCCGTGACGGCATGGAAGCGCTCAAGGCTGACGAGGGCAAGAAGCTGATCTCGGAAGACGATCGCAAGCGCAGCGAGACCGAGGTGCAGAAGCTGACCGACGAGCAGATCAAGGCTGCCGACGAGGCCGCTGCCGCCAAGGAAAAGGAAATCCTGGGCAAGTGACCGCCGCGGCTGCTCCTGCCAGCAAAGGACCCGGTGGCGGTACGTCATCGGGTGTGCGCCATGTGGCCATCATCATGGATGGCAATGGCCGCTGGGCAAAAAAGCGTTTCCTGCCCCGCGCCATGGGGCATAGCCGCGGGGTAGAGGCGGTGCGCCGTCTGGTGCGCGGCGTGCGCGATTATGGCTTGGAGGCGATGACGCTCTATGCCTTCTCCAGCGAGAATTGGCGCCGCCCGCCCGAGGAGGTAAGCGACCTGATGGGCCTGCTCAAGCGGTTCATCGTCAGCGACATCGACGAGATCGCCGCCAATGGTGTGCGTTTGAAGATTGTCGGTGATTACAAGGCGTTGTCGGCGGATATTGTCGAATTGCTGGAAGATGCGATGGCGCGCACAGCCGGCAATTCGGTGATGACGCTGGCGATCGCGCTGAACTATGGCAGCCAGCAGGAAATCGCCCGCGCCGCCGCCGCCGCCGCCGCCAAGGGGCCGATCACGCCCGAGGCGATCGAGGCGGAGCTGGACACCGCCGATCTGCCGCCGCTGGACCTGTTGATCCGCACGAGTGGTGAGGTGCGTTTGTCGAATTTCCTGTTGTGGCAGGCCGCCTATGCCGAAATGTGGTTCACCGATGTGTTGTGGCCCGATTTCACCCCGCAGCATCTGATGGATGCGCTCGACGGCTTTGGCCAGCGGGAGCGCCGTTTCGGTGGCCGCTGACGCGCAGGTGGGTGCGCCGCCCAAAAAGAACGCTGATCTCAAGGCGCGCACGCTCTCGGCCATCGTCATGGTGGCGGTGGCGGGCGGGGCGCTGTGGCTGGGCGGCTATGTCTGGATGGCCTTTGTGCTGCTGGTGTCGGCTGGCGTGTGCTGGGAATGGAGCCGTCTGGCTCAAGCCATCGCGCAAAGCTGGTGGTCGCGGCTGCTCTGGCTAATTTTTGCTGTGGTCTATGTCGGGCTGGCGGCGGAAATGCTGTTGATGCTGCGGGCGTGGAGCATCGCGCCGGTGCTGGGCATCGTGCTGGCGGTGATCGGTACGGATATTGGGGCTTATTTCGCCGGGCGCACCTTTGGCGGGCCCAAGATCGCGCCGCGCATTAGTCCGTCCAAGACGTGGAGCGGGCTGGCAGGTGGCATGTTGGGCTCGGCGGCGATGCTGGCGGTGATGTTCTATGTCACCTATCGGCAGGAAGCAGCGGCGCTGGGCCGGTTCGGCTTTGGCGAGACGCCCGTGTACCATTGGCAGCCCGCCGTATTGTACGGCCCGCTGATCGCCGTCATCGCCCAGATCGGCGATTTTTTTGAAAGCTGGATGAAGCGCCGCGCCGGGGTCAAGGACAGCTCGCGCCTCATTCCGGGGCATGGCGGATTGTTTGACCGGGTTGACGGATTGCTTGCGGTGCTGTTCGTACTGGGGCTGATGGTTTTGGCGGGAAGGGGCCTGTAAGTTCATGCGGAGCATCTCCGTTCTGGGGGCCACCGGCTCGATTGGCGCCTCCACGCTGGATCTGATCCGCCGCAATCGCGGGGCATGGCGGGTTGTGGCCCTGACGGCCAATGGCAATGCGGCGGCGCTGGCGGCGCTCGCCCGTGAATTTGATGC
Organism: Novosphingobium ovatum; assembly: GCF_009909235.1. GTDB lineage: Bacteria > Pseudomonadota > Alphaproteobacteria > Sphingomonadales > Sphingomonadaceae > Novosphingobium > Novosphingobium ovatum. The sequence continues at coordinate 15,595 of NZ_JAAAPO010000008.1, read as the reverse complement.
CGAAATCGCCGTTTGCGCCGATCCTGCCGCTCTGCCGGCGCTGCGTGAGGCGTTGGCCGGCACGGCGATCGAGGCTGCCGCCGGGCCGGAGGCTTTGGTTGAGGCGGCCGCGCGTCCCGCCGATCTGGTGATGGCCGCGATTGTCGGCTGTGCGGGCCTTGCGCCCACCATGGCGGCGATCGAGCAGGGCAAGACGGTCGCGCTGGCCAACAAGGAAGCGCTGGTTTCCGCAGGCGAGGTGATGACCGCCGCGGTGGCGCGCCATGGCACCACGCTGTTGCCGGTCGATTCCGAACATAACGCCATCTTCCAATGCCTGCAGGGCGGGCGTGTGGAGGAGGTGCGTTGGGTGACGCTGACCGCCAGTGGTGGCCCGTTCCGCGACTGGACGTTGGAACAGCTGCACACCGCCACTCCGGCGCAGGCGATCAAGCACCCGAACTGGAGCATGGGCGCCAAGATCAGCGTCGATTCGGCCACCATGTTCAACAAGGGGCTGGAGTTCATCGAGGCCTATCACCTGTTCCCGGTGGGGCTGGAGCGGTTGCGGATCATCGTGCATCCCCAATCGATCATCCATTCGATGGTGGAATATCGCGACGGCAGCACGCTGGCCCAGCTGGGCCCCAGCGACATGCGCGTGCCGATCGCCAGCTGTCTGGCCTATCCCGGTCGCATGGAAACGCCGCTGGCCAGCCAGCTGGATCTGGCCGCGATTGGGGAACTAACTTTCCGCGCGCCGGATGAGGAGCGTTTTCCCGCAACCCGTCTGGCCCGTCAGGCGGCGCAGGCGGGGGGATGCATCCCCGCCGTGCTGAACGCCGCGAATGAGGTGGCCGTCGCCGCCTTTCTGGACAACCGCATCGGCTTTACCCGCATCGCCGCGATGGTCGAGGAGGTGCTGGCGCGCTATGCGCCGCCGCCGCCGACCTCGCTGGAGGATGTGTATGCCGTGGATGCCCAAGCCCGCCTGCATGCGCAGGCCTTGATGGAGATGGCCTGACCTTTATGGCGCAACCCTCGATCCTGATGACGCTGCTGGCCTTTGCCTTGTTGCTGGGGCCGCTGGTGCTGGTGCACGAGCTGGGGCATTATTGGGTGGGGCGCTGGTTCGGGGTGCATGCCGATGCGTTCTCGATCGGGTTTGGCCGCGAAATCGCGGGCTGGACCGACCGGCGCGGAACAAGGTGGAAGCTCTCGATCCTGCCGCTGGGTGGGTATGTGCAATTTGCCGGCGACATGAACCCGGCTTCGGTCGGGGCGGACCATTCGCAATTAAGCGCGTGGGAGCGCAGCCGCAGCTTTCATTGCAAGCCGCTGTGGCAACGGTTTCTGATCGTGCTGGCGGGGCCTGCGACCAATCTGTTTGTGGCGGTAGCGATCTTTGCCGCGTTCAACTTTGTCTATGGCCGGATCGAGGCCAGCCCGGTGATCGCCAATTTCGCCACGCCATCGGCGGCCCATGCGGCAGGGTTGCAGGTGGGCGACAAGATCGTGGCGATCAACGGCACGCCGATCAAGGGCTTTGAGGATATCCGCGCCAATGTCCTGCCCTATCCGGGGGAGACGGTGCCGGTGACGGTGTTGCGCGATGGGGCCGAGCGGACCTATCAGGTGGCGATTGCCAGCCGCACGATCCGCGATGAATTCGGCAATGAATCGCGCATCGGCCAGATCGGCATTGCGGCCGGTCAGGTGCAGCGGATCGAGATGGGGGCGGCGGAATCGGTCACCCACGCTTTTGACCAAAGCTTTGGCATCATGGGCACGATGGTCACGGGCATCCGCCAGATCGTCACCGGCAAGCGCTCGGTCGAGGAACTGGGCGGGCCGGTCAAGATTGCCAAATATTCCGGTCAGCGTTTGGCGATGGGGTGGCAGGAATTCGTCTATTTCACGGCGCTTATCTCGATTAATTTGGCATTCATCAACCTGCTGCCAATCCCGGCGCTCGATGGTGGGCACTTGGCCTTTTACGTGGCCGAGGCGGTCCGCCGCAAACCGCTGGACGCGCGCAGTCAGGAATGGGCCTTTCGTACCGGCATGGCGTTTCTGCTGGCGTTGATGGTGTTTGTGACGTTGAACGATATCCTGCCGCGCAACCTGTTCTGAACGGGCGCGGGCAGGGAACGGATAGGCGCAATGGCCTGACTGTGGACGGGCAATGGCATGACGCCTTGATTGGCATCGCCGCTTGGGGCAGAGGGCGAAAGTAGAGTGACGCGGCAAGGCGCGGCCTGATGGGGCAGTTCACGCAGTGCGGGCGTGGGGCAACTCCGGGGGATCAGCGCGGCTTGGGGCGATAATACAGGGGTGGTTTGTCCGTGGGCGCATGCCTACGGGCCACTTAGGATGGGAAACACCGTGTCGAAGATTGGACGGAATATGGCTCACAGCACCGGGGTTGGCCGCATTCGGCCTTTGGGAGTGGCCCTGATGGGGACCTCCATTCTGGCCGGTGTGCCGCAGATCGCCAGCGCCCAGGCGCAGCCCGCGCCCGCGCCTGCCGCGACCGCGCCTGTCCCCGCGGTGGCACCAGCTCCCGTTGTGGTGATCCAGCAGATCAAGATCGAGGGTGCGCAGCGTCTGGAGGCGGATACCGTCCTGTCCTATATCCAGCTGCGCGTCGGCCAGAACTGGACCGAGGCGGGCGCCGACCAGGCGTTGAAGGACCTGTATGCGACCGAGCTGTTCTCGGACGCGCAGATCCGCAACGAGAATGGTCTCGTGACGATCACCATCAAGGAAAACCCGGTGATCAACCGCATCGTTCTTGAGGGCAACAAGCACCTCAAGGAAGACAAGATCAACCCGGAGATCAAGCTGGCGCCGCGCCAGATCTTTACCCGTTCCAAGGTGCGCGCCGATGTTGCCCGCATCATCGAGCTGTACAAGCGTCAGGGCCGCTTTGGCGCCACGGTCGAGCCCAAGATGGTCCGGCTGGACCAGAACCGCGTCGACATCGTGTTTGAAATCCACGAAGGCCCCAAGTCCAAGGTCCGCCAGATCAACATCATCGGTAACGAGCACTTCGGCATGAAGACGCTCTCGACCGTGATGATGACCAAGACCGCGCGGCCGCTGCACTTCTTCCGTGGCAACACCTCGTATGACCCGGACAAGCTGGCCTTTGACCAGCAGAAGCTGCGTCAGTTCTACATGACGCAGGGCTATGCCGATTTCCGCGTTGTGTCGGCGGTGGCCGAACTGACCCCGGACAAGCGTGACTTCATCATCACCTATGTGGTCGAGGAAGGGCAGCGCTACAAGTTCAACGATGTGAGCGTCACCAGCCAGTTGCGCGACTTTGACGGGGCGGTGCTGACCAAGGCGCTGCCGATGAAGAAGGGCCAGTGGTTCAACGCCAAGCAGGTCGAGGACACGATCGACAAGCTGAACGAGACCGTTGGCGCTTTCGGCTATCCCAACGCAGACGTGCGTCCGCAGTACAACCGCGACCCCAAGACGCTGACGATGGGCATCGTCTTCAATCTGGTCGAGGTGCCGCGCGTCTATGTCGAGCGGATCGACGTCAATGGCAACACGCTGACGCAGGACAAGGTCGTGCGCCGCGAATTCCGTTTGGCCGAGGGGGACGCGTTCAACTCGATCCAGGTTAAGCGTTCGACCAACCGCATCAAGAGCCTGGGCTATTTCCAGGAAAAGTTTGACATCAAGCAGGTGAACGGCAGCGCGCGCGACCGCATCGTGCTGGAGGCCAATGTCGAGGAACGTCCGACCGGCGAATTGCAGCTGTCGGCCGGTTACTCCAGCCTTGAAAGCTTCATTTTCCAGGCGTCGGTCAAGCAGAACAACTTCCGCGGGCGTGGCCAGACGGTCGGCCTGTCAGGCTCGATCTCGCGCTATTCCAAGAGCGTGGTGCTCAGCTTTACCGAGCCGTATATGTTCGACAAGGCGGTGTCGATGGGCGTCGACATCTACCGCAAGGACTATAGCAACTACAATTACTACAGCAGCAGCTCGAACACGCTGTATAGTCAGGCGACGACCGGTTTTCAGGTGCGCGTTGGTCTGCCGCTGACGGAATATATGTCGGTAGTAGGGCGCTATACGCTGAACTACGATGACGTTTCGCTGTCCAAGAGTCAGTTCTATTCGACCGATTCCAACGGCAATTACGCGTGTAACTCGCTGCTGGCGGGTCGCTATCTGTGCGACGCCGAAGGTCGCCGCCTGTCCTCGATCGTCGGCGGCTCGTTGATTTATGAGAACGTTGACAGCCGCGTGCGCCCGACCCGTGGCCGGATGGGCTCGATTGGCGTCGATTTCGCGGGGCTTGGCGGTGACGTGTCCTATGCACGCCTGCGCGCCAATGGGTCGCAATATTGGCCGTTGGGTAAGGGCTTCATCTTCTCGGTCTCGGCCGAGGCGGGCGCGATCAAGGCGTTGAGCCGCCGCAACATCGAGGGCGTGGATGACGTCTTCCTGACCGACCGTTTCCAGTTGGGCGAACCGCAGATGCGCGGTTTTGACATCCGGGGCATCGGGCCGCGCGTCGTGCGCAAGCCGTATGTGTCGGACAGCACCGGCACGCTGGTCCCATCGAGCGACAAGAGCCAGTGGACCGAGGACGCGATCGGCGGCCGGTATTACTACATGGCGCATGCCGAAATGGAGATCCCGCTGGGCTCCGGCGCCAAGGAAATGGGCATCCGTCCCTCGGTGTTCCTGGATGTCGGCGCGGTGTGGGGCGTGGCCAAGCCAAAGGTGCAGGACTACACCTCCAGCATCTTTGTCGCCTCGCGCGATGGCAATGGCAACGCGCTGTACACCCAGACCAACAGCGATGGCACGACGACCACGACGACCAACGCCACCAACACCTCGACGGGCGCGGCCAACACGGCCATCGGCAGCTATATCAGCCCGTTCAAGGAATATTACTACGGCGATAGTCCGCGTCCGCGCGTGTCGATCGGCGTGGGTTTCAACTGGAACTCGCCTTTCGGGCCGTTCCGCATCGACCTTGCCCATGCGCTGCTGCATGAGGAGGGCGACGATACCAAGACCTTCACTTTCAACGTGGGAACCCAGTTCTGATGAAAAGCTTCCTGAAGACTTTCGCTATCGTCGCGCTGGCCGCTGGCGTGTCGCACACCGCCATGGCTGCCCCCGCCGCGCCCAAGCCGGCGGCGGCGGCTCCCACTGCGACCGGTGGCGTGAACGGCATCGCCGTTGCCAATTTTGACGCTGTCGTCGTCAACTCGCTGGCGTTCAAGACCGCTCAGGCCCAGCGCGAAGTGACCTACAAGGCGCAGATCGACCAGGCCAAGGCCCGCGAAGCCGCGCTGAACGCCCAGCTCAAGGGCCTGATCGACAAGTTCGTCAAGGACCGTCAGGCTGGCGTCGCCGCGCCGCTGTTGCAGGCGCAGGCCACCCAGATCCAGCAGCTGAAGGAGCAGGGTCAGGCCGAACTGCAGAAGATCATTGAGCCGGTCACCTTGTCGGAAGCCTATGTGATCGAGCAGATTATGGACAAGCGCGACGCTGCCATTCAGGCCGCGATGACCAAGTCCGGCGTGACGCTGCTGCTGGGCCCGGATGCGGTGGTCGCCTCGACCGGCGCGTATAACCTGAACCAGCTGATCCTGAACGAGCTGAACGCGCTGGTACCTTCGGCGCAGTTGGTGCCGCCCGCTGGTTGGGTGCCGCGCGCTGTGCGTGAACAGGGTGGCGCGCCCGCGCCGGCTCCGGCGCCTGCCGCCGGTGGCGAAGCTGGCCGTTAAGTAACTGCGTAACAGGGGATAAGTGATGAGTTCCGACAGTGTGACCACGGCCGCGCCCGTGGCCTATGACATCCGCAAGATCCTGACGGCGCTGCCTCATCGTTATCCCCTGTTGCTGGTTGACCGTGTGGCTTCGCTTGAACTGGGCGAGAAGATCCACGCGGTGAAGGCGGTGACCTTCAACGAGCAGTTCTTTCAGGGCCATTTCCCCGGTCGCCCGATCATGCCGGGCGTGCTGATCATCGAGGCGATGGCGCAAGCCGCCGCGATCCTTGCGATCGAAACGCTGGAACTGGCCGGTTCGGGCAAGCTGGTTTATTTCATGGCGATCGAGGATGCCAAGTTCCGCACGCCGGTCGAACCAGGCTGCCTGCTGGACCTGCATGTGGGTTTTGTGCAAAAGCGCGCCCGCGTCTGCAAGTTCTGGGGCAAGGCGATGCTGGGCGACAAGGTGGCCTGCGAGGTGAACTTCACCGCCATGGTCGCCGACCCGCCCGAGGCCTGATCGCCAGCGCCCGAAAACGGCGCAAAACACTGGACAAAGCGGCGGCGCGCAGCTATGGGCGCCGCTTCCCATTCGGGCCGGTCGGAACCGGCCATTAGCGAAAGTGAAAGCCATGAAGGCCAATCTCCACCCCGACTACCACTTCATCACTGTGCAGATGACTGACGGCACCACCTTCCAGACCCGCTCGACCTGGGGCAAGGAAGGCGATGTGCTGGCGCTGGACATCGATCCCACCAGCCACCCGGCCTGGACCGGCGGTAACGCCCGTCTGATGGATCAGGGCGGCCGCGTTGCGCAGTTCAACAAGCGCTTTGGCGGTCTCAGCCTGAAGAAGGGCTGAGCCTGAGGCTTTCGGGGCGTGGATGGCGGCACCTGCCACCCACGCCTTTCGCCGCCTGAACAGGCAGGGCGAAAAAATCGGTCCCTGTGGAAAAAATTCTCTTTTCTTCCGGGCCAATCTGGTGCAAAGGCGCGCCTCCAACGGCGGGCCGCTTCTTCCAGAACGGTCAGAGCCGGATGGAAACGCAGCCCCATGTGGCTTGTGGCGACTGTAGCTCAGTTGGTTAGAGCGCCGGTTTGTGGTACCGGAGGTCGAGGGTTCGAACCCCTTCAGTCGCCCCATTATTTTCAAGGGCTTAGCGCTGAAAAGAACGGCGCTCGTCGGTTCAAGTGAACCTGACCCGCCCGTCAAACCTCAAACTCGACCCGTTTCGTGCCCTGATGTGGAGCGCCGCTACCGGCCTACCACGACAGGCTTTGTGATGCTGTGCGCAGGTAGTCGGGGTGATAGCGGGCGTACACGCGGGTTGTCACGTTGATGTCGCGGTGTCCAAGGAAGGACGCGATCTCGGGCATCGGTACCCTGTCCTCTGCCATCCACACCGCTGCGCTGTGCCGGAACATGTGCGGGTGCACCTTCAAGCCGCTACGCCTTGCTGCCGCGCCGATACCCTTCTTGATGTCGGCAAGGGGTTCACCCTTATGCTCGATGATGTAGCCGGTGGTGGCGACCTTATGCGCATCGCGCAGGGCAGGCAGGATCAACTCGTTGAGCGGCACGGTCGCACGGTACTTGCTGTTCTGTCTGCGCCCCTCGGGGTTCAGCGAGAACAGCGCCCGCTCGAAGTCCACCTGCGTCCATTTAGCCTCAAGGATCGCTGACTTGCGGCCACCAGTGGTCACAGCCAGCATGGCGAACAGTCGGACATGCGGGGTTGCGCAGCCAGCAAGGAAGGCGCGGAACTGTGCCTTTGTTAGATGCTCCACCTTGCTTTCGGGCATCGGGGGGAGGGTAACCTTGGGGGCGGAGGGTGTCAGCTTCTGACCCGCAGCCCAGTTCAGCGCCGTTCGTACCAGTGATAGCTCCTGCCTAACGGTATTGGCCGAGCGCTGCCGCCACGCAGGGTAAGCAAGGCTGCTGCTCTCGTCGATCGCGTCTATGGCCATGTTCGCCCAGTACGTTTGGGCTGCTTGCCAAGCCTCCGCCTTGCGCTTGCGGTCTGGTACCGGGCGCGGTGCGTCGTCCGTGCCGAGATAAGCGTTGACCACCGCGCCGACCGTGTTGAGGTCCAGCGCGGGGCGCAGGGTGCACCATGCTTGTCTGGCTTTGGCCTCGGCGGTCAAACGGTCGGTGGTCCCCAGTGAGATACGCTGGCGCTTACGCTCGTTCCACCAGATGATGCAGTAGGACCAATAATCGGTCCCGTCGGCGCGCTTCCGGGTGAGCTTTCCTATCGAGTATGGTTCGGGCATTGTTGCTCCTCACAGTTGTCAGTGTGCGACGGGCTGGTGAGGGCTGGCCTCACACACGCACGTGCACGCGTATAGGATCACCGGGCGGCGGGAGCTGTCGAGAGGGATTTCTTTGCCGCGTACCGCTTCTTAGGCGACCCTGAGGGGGGATGCATGACGGTGGCAGTGGGTGTTTGCTGCGGCGCAGGAAAAGGTTGAATTTATGCCGTTGAGTGCGGCTGGCCACCGCTGGGCGCTGTCAGCACCACCCCGCCCATTGCAGCGCGGCGCGCAGGTCTGGCATCTGCTGGGCGGCTTTCCAGACGGCTGGGGCGGACATCGCTTTGGCGAGGTCAGGCGTGCTGGAGCCATCCGGGAAGCGCACCTCCAGACGCCCTGTGGGCCAGTATGTGGCGATGGTGGAGCCAAAGGTGCGGGTGATGCCTTGGCCCTCTCGTTCGGCCTTCTGGCGGCGTAACAGGTCAAGGTGGCTGGCCCAGTTGCGGGCGACGATGGGGGCGATCCCGGCCTTCATGCGGGCGAAGTTGGCTTGGCTCCGGCGCAGGTGGCAGGCGTAGCAGGATCGGTCACGGGTGCGGCGGCGCACGCCTTCACAGGTCGGGCAGGGACGGTCGAAATCGAGGTAGGATGGCGTACCTGCCATGAAGGCGGCGAAGCGGTCTGCGTTGCTGACGCGGCGGCGCAGGGCTTCCTGATAGGCTTGGTCTGCCTTGCATAGAAGGCGCTGGCGGCGGTCCAGCTTGTCGGCGCGTGGCTGGCGCTGATGGAGCTGAAAGCGGGGGTCAGATTGTGGGCCATGAGGCCGGGCGGCTGGCGGTGTCACAGGTTCCTTTCGGGCAAAATTCGCCCCATGTCCCCGGCTGGCGGATGGACACGGGCGGGGCGGCGCAACTCGCGCCCTTCCCCTAATAGGTAGCGAAATGGAAAGGACTTGCTTTGTAGGCCGGTGGCATGACTGATGGCCCCGTTCGGAACCAATCGACATTCAGCAAGCCACTGATGAGTAAAGAGAAGGTTGGCCGCCCAACCCTTACCGCCAAGGAGTTGGAGAACTCGTTCCCTCTGATCCCTCAGCGGCGCTTCGGTACCCGTGAAGGTAAGGCGCTGGTGGCCGAGATCGTCAAGGCACTTCGTCATGGCGAAGTGCGTGAGCGTGCACGCAAGGCTGCTGACGAAACCCGCTATCACGATACGGTCGAGGCGCTGATCGCCAACCTTGCCGCTGCTTACCTGAATACATACGACCCTGAGCGGTTGGTCGGGGTAGGCTTCAACAATTCGGCCTATGCAGGCACGGGGATGCAGGTCGAGACAATGCGCGCGCTGCGCGACTACCTCAACCGTGAAGGGCTGATTGAGCTATGGGACGGCTATCATCGGCGGGAAGATGAAAGGGGTGGTGCCTATGGCAGGAACACCCGCATCCGGAGCAGCGCTAAGCTTCAGCATTGGTTTGACGCGGCGGGCATTACCTGTCGGTCCTTCGCCCTGCCAGATAGCGCCATCATCCGCATGAAGGAGGCGCCAGGCGATCTGCCTGCGGTGCCCGATGATGTAGAGGCCAGCCGCGCCCTGCTGATTGCGATCAACCGGAGGCTGGCCAATACTGACATGTTGATCTTGGACGGCGGGCACGACCTACAGGTTGATGACCGGGCTGACGAAGAGGAGGCCGCGACGCTCAATGCGTTCAAGGGGGATCGCTCTGCCTGTCAGCTTTACCGCTCGTTCAAGGGCGGCTGGGGGCTTGGTGGGCGCATCTACGGCGGCTGGTGGATGAGCGAGAGCAAAGAGGCCCGTAGCCGCATCCACCTTGACGGAGAGGAGACGGTCGAACTGGACTATGCCTCGCTGCATCCGCGACTGCTGTTCAACCGGGCCGGGTACGCGCTGGAGGTTGATCCTTACATGGTCCCCGGCCTCGACTTTCCCGGTGCCCGCGACCTCGGCAAGCGGACCTTTAACCGCTTGCTCAACCGCAAGCAGGATGACCCAGAGAAGCGCCTCAAGCTGCGGGCTGGGGGCAAGAAAGACAAGAAGGGTAAAGTGCGCGACAATCAAGTCCTGCCCAAGGGCTTGTCCTTCCAAGCCTATCTGGACCGGCTGCTGGGCCATCTCCATCAATTCCAAGAGCACTTCGGCACGGGCGCCGGGATGACGCTACAGCGCCTCGACAGTGACATAGCGCTGGGGGTCTTGACCCGGATGGAGGCCCATGGCGTCCCGGTTCTGCCTGTTCATGACAGCTTCATTGTCCCCTTGTCGGCCAGAGTGGAACTGGCGGAGGCTATGCGGGACAGCTACAGGGACTTGGTTGGCTTTGATCCCGTCATTTCGGGTTGATTTGAGGGGGGCGTTCTCCCCCGGTAAACCCCTAGTCCATGACTAAGGGCCATAAGGAATTGGCGCATACACGCGCTGCCGCCTGCCTGCCTGTCGTTGCTTGCTAGAAGCCCACAGGAGGCCCGCACAGTGCGGCTGGCGGGTCGCCTAGGCGCCCCTCGCTCTGCCCTGCAGGCCGCCTCCAGCGGGTCTGCGCGGTACCGCTTCACATTGGCGGGAGAGATGCCGAACCGCTTGGCGGTGTCCACAGGGTAAGATCCTGTGGGGCTATCTTGTTGAGGGGGCTGCCTTGCGGCTGGCCTATGCGGCAGGTTTGAGGTGTCCCGCTGAGGTGGCCAGCCGCTACCCTATCGGGGTGCTACGCCCCAGCGAGAAGGGCGGGACAGGTAACGGGGGAATACGCGCTCGCCCAGTTGTAGGGGTGCCGGTGCTTGACTGTATAGCGTTATCAGGTCACGCTTTTCTCTTGTGGTACAAGAGGGTGGGTGTCTTTGAGAGGCATCTGACAGGGGGCAAATGTGTCAGACGAACGGAGCATACAGCGCGTAACTAGACCCGCTGTACTGGCCGCGATGGCGGAGTTTGACGCTCTGGGGCGTGATGCGTTTCTCGACAAGTATGGCTTTGGCCCGGCCAAGAAGTACACCCTATGGTATGAGGGCCGCCCCTATGACAGCAAGGCCATTGTTGGCGCTGCCTTTGGTTACCTACCCGGGAAGCCCAAACCCCTAACCTCAGGAGAGTTCACCGGCGGGACAGCAACGGTTGTGTCATTGCTCGAACGGCTCGGCTTTGGTTTCGCGGACCAGCCTAGCAAGAAGGCGCAGGCCAACCCGCCTTGGACCCGAGAGCAGGCACTCTTGGTGCTGGACCTGTATCATCGCCATGGCGGGCGTGACCCGGGCGCGGACCACCCGGATGTGGTAGAGATGTCTGCGCTGCTCCGGCAATTGGCCTCGGATGCCGGGACAGAGACCTTCCGCAACCCCAACGGGGTAAAGATGAAGATGATGAATTTCCGCAGCCTTGACCCGGCATGGACCAGTAAGGGCGGCGCAGGGCTTAAGGGCGCAAGCAAGCTGGACCGTGCGCTGTGGGACGAGTTCTACGGTAAGCGCCAAGATTTGGCGGTGGCTGTTGAGGCGATCCGCCAAAGCGCACTTGCGACGATGTCCGGGGACGAATTGGACGAGGTGCTGGGCTATAAGGCGAAGGAAGGTAAGGTCAGCTATCGTTACCACCGTACCCTTGAGCGCGACCCGAAGGTTGTCGCTCTGCGCAAGGCCAGCGCGCTGAAACAGCATGGCACGCTGGCTTGTGAAGCCTGTGGCTTTGACTTTCAGGCGATCTATGGGGAGCGCGGTACGGGGTACATCGAAGCCCATCACACGAACCCGGTTCATGCCATGGTCGAAGGCGACGAGACGACGGTGGATGACTTGGCGTTGCTGTGCTCCAACTGCCATCGCATGGTGCATACTGCCAAACCTTGGCTGACGCTGGAGCAGCTAAGGGAGCTTGTCGCGTCCAACCCGGCAGGCTGAAGCGGCCCAGCGTTAGCGGCTATTGGCCTGGAACTGGCTCGCAGGCCACTCCGTCGCCGTCTCGGTCCAAGGGTGGGCGATAGCCCGGCTGGCCGCTGTAGATGGGGGCCGCACCCGCAGCCCGCGCCGAGGAGCAGGACGGCCAAAAGACAACATCGTCTGACGTTTCCCCGGCGGTGGCCGCATAGGTGGTGTCTTCGGGTGTATGCAGTCCCATGGGGCCATACTTGGCGCTGAGCGCGTCGTCGGTGGCAGCAAGGGGTTGGGCGGCGCTGCGCTTGTGGTCGCCCTGAGCGCGCGTCTGAGGGGGCGCAATGGGCAGAGCAAGGCTCAACGTGCCGACCGCTAGGCCGATGCCAGCCGCCGCAATCAAGGTCTTCCCTGTACGCCCCTTGCGCGCCTGCGGTGGCCGGGTGGCGGAATGCACCAATTGGAGGCGGGGTGCCTGATTGCGGCTGGCTGTGGGGTCTTGCTCGCTGGACATACCGCGACATTAGGCCCCGTGGGGTAAACGCTGCGTAAGTGACAAGGTATCAACGCCATAGGCTGTAACGCAGGTAGGCTTTGTGCCGCCCCTCCACCCGGGTGTTACCCGCTAGCGGGCGGGGTAGGGGCGGTATGGGGGGATACGCACGTGCCTAGTCGCAAGGGTCGCCCCGCGTGACGGTATGGCGATTTCAGGTCGCTATTCCTTGGCTTTGTACGCTACCTTCAATGCGGCGATGTCTGAGGGGTCTGTTAGCTTATGGGCCATACGATGGCAGTTGGCACATAGCACAGCGAAGTCTTTCACCGGGTCAAGATGCCTACCGACATCGGATAGTTGAGCGAGCGGGACAAGGTGGTGGGCCTCAATGTACCCCGCTCCTAACGCCCCATAGGTCTCCCGGAAATCAAGCTGGCAGACCTCGCAACGGCAGCCCTTGCGTTGCTTTACGGCCTTTGCCAGTCTGCTGTTGCGTTCGACACGTAAGTGGGTTCGGCGGGCTTCGCTGCCCCCCTCAAAGAACAACTCCGTGTCAGATTCGGCCCCATCGTCCCCGGTGCCTGTGGCAATGAGAGATTCGTATAGCGCAACCATGCGGATTAGGTCCGCGACCAAGCGCTCTTCGCTGGGTAGTGCGTTGGCAGGGTAGTACGCCGAACAAATGTTTCCAGCTTCATAGTATGCCGTGGGATTTGCACTCCGCGCGGGGGCCAGGTTGATTTCCGTCACGGTGAACGGTGCAATCGAACTGCCCAGCATGTCGCGGTAGTTAAGCGCTCTAGTCCTGAGGGCGCTCTTCGGGTTGACGCGGTAGAGCTCGCGAACTTCTGTCATCCCTTGATTAAGGCTGAGGTACACCCCGCTCATGTCCTCGGCGAATAGGTAGACCGGATAGAACTTACGCTGCGGGGTTTCCGTGATAAGGCGGTTAAGAATTGCTACCCACGGTCCCTTAGCCCAGTTGCCGACGCCTGCGCTTCCTTCAACCTTTAGCAGTGCCTCGTGGGTTGGTAGATAGGCGCTAATCGCTTGGGGAAGATCGTTGCGGAGTAGTGCTGCCAGGGGGTGGCCCCCGAATGTAGATTGTAAGGCCGCTCGATACCCAGACAACACCGCAGTCAGTCCGTCCCTAATCCTCAATGACCTTCTCCGTTTTGGTGCACGCGCAACTTGGTTCAGTCGTGCTCTCTCGCAATAAGCTTGCGTCGTATATCATTGCTAGCCCTGATCCAACCACCCCGATCAGTGTGCTGCCATTGCGCTCTTGTCGGCTGGGCTTGGGCCGTGTGGTCACTTGTACCAGCTTGACGTGTCCGGTCTGACTGCGGCTGGCGTGGTGATTGTGCTCGGGGCACGTGACCGAACTGTATGTCAGAGGGACAAGCACCGCCTAAGCTGGAAAAGAACCGGCGCTCCTAGGTTCACTTGAACTGGGTATACCGTGCAACAGGCACGTTCCCTGCGAATTGGAGCGCCGGTTTGGAGGGCCAAACCCCCGGAAATGCGGCATGTGCGAGGTACACCCTCGCTTTGTGGTACCGGAGGTCGAGGGTTCGAACCCCTTCAGTCGCCCCATTTTCCTCACATCATCGTTGATATGCGGGCGCGGACGGGCGGACGCGTCGGTCGCTATCGGCGTAATAGGCGCTGAGGCTGCTCTGTGGGGCAGATATGACAAGGGAGGACGCGCCGGGTTTGGCGGTCCTCCCTTGTGTCGTTTGCGGGCTGTATCAGGCGCTGCGGCTGAATTCTGCGTCCTCGGCGTCCTCGCCACCGTTGATCAGATCCAGAGCGAAGCCGCGCACACGTTCCTGTTGATGCGCCACCGAATTGGCCTTTGGCTTGCGGGTGCGGGCGACGGCAAAGCTGCGCGGACTGCGGGCAGGGGCGGTACGTGCTACCGGGGCGCCGCTGGCGTTGGCGTCGACGCGGAAGAACGCGACCGCGCTTTGCAGCGTGTCTGCCTGCGAGGACAGTTCTTCGGAGGTCGATGAAATTTCCACCGAGGCGCCAGCGTTCTGTTGCGTGACCTTGTCCAGTTGCTGGATCGCCTGATTGATCTGCCCCGCGCCGATGTCCTGTTCGCGACATGCGGCGCTGATTTCCGATACCAGTTCGGCGGTGCGGCGGATGTCAGGCACCAGGCTCGAGAGCATGTCGCCAGCCTGTTCGGCGGCCTTTACCGTGTCGGAAGACACGGCGACGATCTCGGCGGCGGCGGTCTGACTGCGTTCGGCCAGCTTGCGTACTTCGCTGGCCACCACGGCAAAGCCCTTGCCGTGCTCGCCGGCGCGGGCTGCCTCGACGGCGGCATTCAGTGCCAACAGGTCGGTTTGGCGGGCGATTTCCTGCACGATGCCGATCTTGGCGGCGATGGTGCCCATCGCGGCCACCGCCTTGTTCACGGCATCACCGGACATTTCGGCGTTCTTGGCCGACTGGCGGGCGATCTTTTCGGTCTGGGCGGCATTGTCGGCGTTCTGCTTGATGTTCGCTGCCATCTGCTCCATCGAGGCGCTGGCCTCTTCGGTGCTGGCGGCCTGTTCATTGGCGCCTTGCGACAGTTGTTCCGAACTCGACGCCATCTGGCTGCTGCCTGCCGCGACTTGATCGGCGGCCTGCCCCACATCCTTGGCAAAACTGCGCAGATTGTCGATCAGGCGGTTGACCGCATCCTTCATCCGCTGATGGTCGCCATGACAGGTGATTTCCACCCTTTCGGTCAGATTGCCGGTGCTTGCCAAATCCAGCACCCGGTTGCCCTCGGCGATGGGCAGCAGGATCGCGTCCAGCATGCCGTTGATGCCGGAAATCAACTCGCTGAAATCGCCGACAAAACGTTCTGAGTCGCCGCGTACGCTCAACTGCCCTTCGGTCGATGCGCTGATGAGGCGGCTGATCTCGCCGGTGATCCCGCGCAGATTGGCGCGCAGTGTTTCGATGGTGTCGTTGATGAAGGCCTTTTTGCCGGGGAACTGTTCCAGCGGGGCGTCGAAATCGCCTTCGCCGAACGCCTTGACGCAGGCCATGGCCTTTTTCTTCACCGCGATATGGCCGGCGACCATGCCATTGATGCCCTGCGCCACAGTGGCAAAATCGCCCTTGAACTTGTCGGCGCGGACGGCAACGTCAATGTCGCCCTTGTCGTGCTCGGCCGACATATAGTTCAATTCGCTGATCAACCCGCGCAGATTGGCGCGCAGTGTTTCGATGG
>NZ_JAAAPO010000007.1 GCF_009909235.1 Novosphingobium ovatum | reverse complement strand
AGGTGGGCCAGACGGGCAAGATCGTCGCCCCCGAGGTCTATATCGCGGTCGGTATTTCCGGCGCGATTCAACACCTTGCGGGCATGAAGGATTCCAAGACCATCATCGCCATCAACAAGGACGGCGACGCGCCGATCTTTCAGGTGGCCGACTATGGCCTGGAAGCCGACCTGTTCACCGCGCTGCCCGAGATCCTGACCAAGATCTGATCCGGGCGACCAAGCGGCAAGGCAAAAACGAAAGGCGGGGGCAAAAACCCCCGCCTTTTTGTTGTCAGTGATAGCAATAAGCTGGCGTTTAAACCGCGTTTGCGCCGCTTTCCATCGCCCGTACCTGCAGGCTGGGAATCGTGCGGCGCAGGATCTGGCGGCGCTGCTCGGCGCTCCATGGCAGATCGTCGCGCGGGGCGTCTTCCTCCAGCAGATGATCGCTCAACAATTGCCGCTCGGCGCGGGCGCGATGGGCCAGCGCGGGCGGGCTTTCCCCCGGACGCGCCGACAGGCGATCGTAATAGCTGTCCAGCAACCGCCCGCAATATTGCCGGGCCAGCGCCTGACTGGCCCCCGCCTCGGTCGCGGGCAAGGCATCGGGATCGGCCAGCGTGGCCATTTCATGCGCGGTGTCGGGCGCATCGGCCGACACGGTGCGCGCGCCCACCCCCCGCGCCGAAACGCGTTGATCCTGACGCAGCCGGTGGCGCAACCCCTGCAATTCCCCGCGCAATTGCCAATTGATCAGCGTGGTGAAACTGGCCTTGTCCGGGTCATAGCATTCGATCGCCCGCCACAACCCGATGGCACAGACCTGCTGGGCATCCTCGGCCGCGTCCATCAGGCCATAGGCGCGGGTGAAATGGCGGATGCGCGGCAACAGCCGGGCCAGCAACCGGGCGATATGCCGGTCGACCATCGCGCGCTCGCGGGCGCTGGGCACATGATCGGCCAACCGCGCGCGCAAGGCGATCAGCGCGGCGACCTCGTTTTCCAATGCTTGGCTGGCTTTGGACATGACGACATTCCCACGACCGGCGGGCAAAACGGCCCCCATCCGGGCTGGGACGGAAAATAGCTGACAGCGCGTAAACCATCCGCCGCCGCCCTGCTGCGCACATCTCCCTAAGACGGGCGCGTATGGCGGCCAATTCGGATCGAAACGCGCGATACGCCCTTGCGGCGCTTGCGCCTCGCATTTCCCTTCGCCTCGGCTTGGACGGCAAAGGCTCTAATGCGGGCGTTTTTCCTGCTCTTCTTCAATGCGGGTGGTCAGATCAATGATGCGATGGCAGGCATCCAGCATCTCGTCCGTGTCGCCATCGCGCAGCGCCACGGCAAATTCGGCGGCCAGCAGGTGCCCATCGCCCGATTTCAGCCGCGCGACCAACTGCGCCAATGGCGGCAGCAATTGCGATGGATTCTGCTCGGCGTCGATATCGGCACGGCTGAGCATATCCAGCGTCTTGCGATAGAGGCACTGCGCCGCCAGCAAAGCAGTGCAGCGGAAGGCGCAATCACAGCGGGTCGCAGCCGCAGCCGCCTCCAGCGCGGCGGTGGTCTGGGCATCGTCGCGTTCACGCCCATTGCGGCGCGGCTTGCGCGGCACGGGCGGCTTTTTGTCATCAAAGGGCGGCTTGGACGGAGACATACCCTTATTATAGAGAGATGCCGCGCCGGAGCGGGGGCGCTGCCCCTAAAGAATCTGCCCCAGCAGATGCAGCGCCAGTCCCACCAGCCCCCCCACCAGCGTGCCATTGACGCGGATGAATTGCAGATCGCGCCCCACAGCGTTTTCGATCCGGTTGGCCACGGTATGCGCGTCCCAGCGGCGGACCGTGGCCGACACCAGCGTCACCATCCCCGCGCCATGCCGCGCCGCCAGCGCCGCCACCAGCCGCCGGACATAGCGATTGGCCCGCGCCCGCAACCGCGCATCGGTTTGCAGCCCCGCGCCAAATTCGGCCAGCGCCTGCCCCATCCGCCCCTGCAACAGCGCCTGTGGATCGTTCAGACCGGCCACCAGCGCGGCGCGCAACCGGTCCCATGCGCCCTCCAGCCAGCCCTGCATCGCCGGACTGGCCAGCAGGGCATCGCGCATCTGGGCCACCCGCGCCTTGGTCGCGGGATCATGCCGCAGGTCCTGCGCCAATTGCGCCAGCGCGCTTTCGGCGCGGGCGCGCAAGGGGTGATCGGGATTGACGATACATTCGGCCAACAGGCGGTACAGCCCGTCCAGAATGCCATTGGCCAGCGTTTCGTCCAGCCCCGTCCAGCGCAACAGGCTGCTGGCGCGTTGCTGGATGGCGGCGCGCAGGATGTCCTCGTTGCTTTCCAGCAGAGTCCCGGTCTTGTGCAGCAAGGCGTCGATCAGCGGGCGGTGGCGGCCATTGTCCATCGCGGCCTGCAACGCCTGACCCAGCAAGGGCGCCAGATCAATCCGCGCCAATTGCCCCTGAATCCCGCGTGCCAGCACCCGGCCCAGATCATCGCCCGGCACCGAATGCAACAGATCGGTGATCAGCCCGGCCGCCCCCTGACGCAAGGCCGCCGCGCCGCCCGCGCGCGGTTCCGCCAGAAAGCGGCCCATGGCGCCTGCCACATCCACCCCCTGCATCCGCCGCGTCACCACTTGCGGCGTCAGGAAATGGGCGCGCAGGAAATCGGCCAGCGCGTCGGCGATGCGGTCCTTGTTGGTGGGGATGATGGCGGTATGCGGGATCGGCAGGCCCAGCGGGCGGCGGAACAGCGCCGTGACGGCAAACCAGTCGGCCAGCCCGCCCACCATCGCCGCCTCGGCAAAGGCGCGCAAGGCGGGGACGTCCAGCCAGCGCGCCAGCCCGTAAAGGCCCGCCATCGCCACCAGCAAACCGGTGGCCAAATGGCGGGCGGAACGGAGGCTCTGGCGCGCCAAGACCTTACTCGGCCGGTTGCGCCCCGTCGGCGCGGGCGCGCTCGTCTTCGGCGTGGTGGGGTTCGAAGGTCAACAGCTTGCGCCGCAGGATCGGCCCGATGCGCCGTTCAAACCCATCGGCCAGACTGAACGCGGCCGGCACGATCACCAGCGTCAACAGTGTCGAAAGGCAAAGCCCCCCGATCACCATCGTGCCCATCGGCTTGCGAAACGCCGCGTCGCCCGAAATCGACAGCGCCGCCGGCAACATGCCCGCCGTCATCGCCACCGTGGTCATCACGATCGGCTGAGCGCGTTTGTGCCCGGCCTCGATGATCGCCTCGAATTTGGCGACACCCCGGCTCATTTCCTCGATGGCGAAATCTATCAGCAGGATCGAGTTTTTGGCCACGATGCCAAACAGCATCAGCGTGCCGATATAGACCGCCATCGAGATGTTCTGCCCGGTGATCAACAGCGCCAGCAAGCCGCCCAGGGGCGCCAGAAACAGCGAGCCCATGTTGACCAGCGGCGAGACAACGCGGTGATAGAGCAGCACCAGCACCGCAAACACCAGACCGATACCGGCAGGCACCGCAAAGGCCAGATTGGTGATCATCTCCTGCTGCCACTTGCCCTCGCCAAAGGCGGTGCGCGACACGCCGGCGGGCAAATTCTTCATGATGGGCAGGTTGTTGATCTTGGTGTCGGCATCGCTTTTGACCACACCGCGCGCCAGATCGGCGCCGATGAACACGCGGCGTTCCTGATTGTACCGCTGGATCGAGCTGGGCCCGGAGCCAAAGCTGATATCGGCCACGCGCGAGAGCGGGACCGAGCCGCCGCTGGCAATCGGCACCGGCAGATTGGCCAGATTGCTCAAGTCGCGGCGCGCCTCGACCGGGAAACGGACGCGGATCGGCACCTGACGGTCGCTCAGGCTGAACTTGGCGGCGTTCTGGTCGATCTCGCCCATGGTGGCGATGCGAATCGCCTGCGACAGCGACGTGGTCGTCACCCCCAGACTGGCGGCCAGATCCATGCGCGGGGTGATCACCACCTCGGGCCGGCGCAGGTCACCGCTGATGCGCGGCGCGACCACTTCGGGCAGGGTCTTCATCTGCTCGACCAGATCAGAGGCCGCGCGGTCCAGCGCCACCGGATCAGAGCTGGACAGCATTACCTCGATCCCGCGACCGGTGCTGGAACCGCGCCCGGGACCTGCCGCCTGAATCGTCAGCCGCGCATCGGGCACCTGTTGCAGCAAAGCGGTAATGTCACGCTCGATCGCGGTGCTGGTGCGCTTGCGGTCCTTCTTGAACATGATCATCACGCGGCCGTTGCCTTCGTTGATGCGTTCCAGCACCTTGTCCACCTCGGGCACGGACATGACCAGATGGCGCACCTTGTTGGTGACGATAGCGGTCTGCTCGATCGTGGTGCCGGGCACCATTTCCACGCGCACCTGGCTGAAATTGGCGTTTTGATCGGGGAACATGTTCGACGGCATCATGGCAAACAGCACGATCGTCAGCGCAAAAGAGCCAGCCGCCACGCCGATCATCCACACGCGATGGTCACGCAGGCGGGCCAAAAGGCGGTCCCACCAGCTCAGCCGCCCCTTTTCCGCCAGCACCCGCGCCCGCCACGCCCGCGCGCCCGACACGTCCAGCGACCAGTGCAACACGCGCAGATAGACATCCATCATCCGCCCGCCGCCATGTTCGGCCGACCCGTGCGATTTGAGGAAATAGGCCGCGACCATCGGCGTGATCATGCGCGCCACGGCCAAGCTCATCAGCACCGAGACAACCACCGTCAGGCCGAAATTCTTGAAAAACGCGCCCGCCACGCCCGGCATCAGCCCGACCGGCAAAAACACCGCCGCGATCGAGCAGGTGGTCGCCACCACCGCCAGCCCGATCTCGTCGGCCGCGTCGATGGCGGCCTGATAGGCGGTTTTGCCCATGCGCATATGGCGCACGATATTCTCGATCTCGACGATGGCGTCATCGACCAGCACACCCGCCACCAAGCCCAGCGCCAGCAGCGACATGGTGTTGAGCGTAAAGCCGAACCATGCCGACATGCACCAGAAGGTGGGGATGGCCGAAAGCGGGATGGCAATCGCCGAAACAATCGTCGCGCGCCAGTCGCGCAGGAAGAAGAACACCACCACGACCGCCAGGATCGCGCCCTCGACCATCGAGCTGATCGAGCTTTCATATTGCTTCTTGGTATAGGTGACCGAGGTGAACAATTCGGTGAAATGCACCTCCGGATGGGCCGCCTCCAGCCGCTTCAGCTCGGCCTGAACGCCGTCATAAACGCTCACGTCCGAGGCCCCGCGCGCGCGGCTGATGCCAAAGGTCACCACCTGACGCCCGTCGATCTTGCCCAGCGAGGTGACCTCGCCATAGGAGTCCTTGACCGTGGCGATATCGGCCAGCTTGATCGCGCGGTTGCCCAGCGAAATTTCGGTCTGCGACAGTTCAAACGCGCTGCTGGCATTGCCCAGCACGCGCAAAGATTGCCGCGTCCCGCCGATTTCGGCGCGGCCACCGGCCGCATTGGTGTTAAGCGCCCGCAGCGCCTGATTGACCTGCGGCGCGGTCACGCCAAAGGCCTGCATCCGCGCCGGGTCCAGCGTCACCAGAATCTCGCGGCTGACCCCGCCGCCGCGATTGACGCTGGCCACGCCATCAATGTTCAGGATGTTGCGCGCGACGGTGTCATCGACAAACCAGCTCAGCTGCTCCATCGTCATGTCGCTGGCATTGACCGCGAAATAGGCGATCGGTTCGGACGAGGTGTTCACCTTGAACACCTGCGGCTCCAGGATGCCATCGGGCAGGTTGCCGCGCGCCTGATCGACGGCGTTCTTGACCTCGTTGACGGCCGCGTTGATGTCCTCGCCCAGCTGGAACTCGACGATGGTCTGGCTGTTGCCTTCGGACGCGGTCGAACTGATCGATGACACGCCCGAAATCGTCCGCACCGCCGCCTCGACGCGCTGGGTGATCTGGGTTTCGATCTCGGTCGGGGCGGCGCCCGGTTGGCTGATCGAGACGATCACCATCGGGAATTCAATGTCGGGCTGGTCCTGCACCTCCATGCGGGAAAAGCTGACCATGCCCAGCAGCATCAGCGCCACGAATAGCACGATCGGCACCACCGGGTTGCGGATCGACCATGCCGAAAGATTGCGAAAATCCATGTGCTGTGCCGCCTTTACGCTTACTGGCCGCGTTCAATGCGGGGATCGACGGTTTCGCCTTCGGACAGGAACGCGCCGGCGCGCAGCACCACCCGCTCATTGCCCGACAGGCCCGAAGCGATCGCCACACCCTTGCCGGTGACCATCGCCAGTTTCACCCGGCGGCGCTGCGCCTTGTTGCCCGGCCCGACGATATAGACATAGGACCCCTGCGCATCGGCCTGCAGCGCCGATTCGGGCAGCAAGGGCGCGGAAATCATGCCGCTCTGGATCTCGGCGCTGGCAAAGCCGCCGGGGCGCAGATCAGGCGCATAGGCCAGCGAAATGCGCGCCATGCCCTGACGCGAGGCCGGATCGATGATCGGCGATACCTGCCAGATCTCGCCGGTATAGCTGGTGGCGCTGCCCACCGGCGTCACCTTGACCTTTTGCCCGACGTGCAATTGCGCCAGATCGGTTTCGGACAGCTTGGCCTTCAGCTCCATCTGCCCGGCCTCTGCCACGCGGAACAGCGCGCCGCTGGACGGACCGACGATCTGGCCCGGCTCGACCGAGCGGTCCAGCAACAGGCCATCGGCAGGCGCCACGATATCCAGCCGGCGGATCTTGGCCCGCGTTTCGCCCAGCAAGGCCTGCGCCACCGCCACACGGGCATTGGCCGCATCGCGCGTCGCGGTCAGGCGATCAACATCGGCATTGGAAATGAACCCGCCACCCACCAGTTTCAACGCGCGGTCCAGATTGGCCTGCGCCAAACGGGCATCGGCCTGCGCCACGCGCACATTGGCCTGCTGGTTGGCCAGTTGCTGCAACTGCACCGAACGATCGATGACGGCCAGCAACTGCCCGCGCTTGACCCATTGCCCGGCGTTGACCAGCACGGACTGGATCGTCCCGCCCTCACCCACCGAGCCAACCGGCATGTCATGGCGCGCCGCGATGCTGCCGGTAACGCTGATGGTGCCGGTGATCTGCGTCTTGCCGGGGATGGCCACGGTCACCAAAGGCGCCTGGTTGACGCCCTTGGTCGCGTCCGCCGGCTTGTGGTGCAGACCATACCAGATACCGATCAGCGCCAGCGCGCCGCCCACGCCCAACAGCGTGTTGCGCACCGGAAAAGGCTTTGGCGCGTCATCGGCATAGGTGTCTTGGCCGGTCATACTCTCATCCCCCGCGATCGGATCAGGGCCATCCGTCGCCTTTGCATCGTTTCGCGTTCGACTAAGCCGGCGGTCCCCGTCCCGACCGCCGTCAGCGCGCCCAGACATGGCGCGGCGCTGCCGTATTACCCATGTATAGCACCTGCGGCAAGAGGCAGAGCCACCGCAAGGCATAGCCCTTTGGGCATAGACGTCACGCGAAGCCCATGCAAACGCTTTGCTTTACAGTGTCAGGGGGGCAAAGGGGTCTGGCGCCGCGCATTCGTATCCATGGGCGTATCCATGGGCCAGAAAAAAGGGGGCGTGGTGACAGATCGCGTCACCACACCCCCTTTTTTTCGCCGTGTGCCGGCGTGCCGCTCTGCGGGCGGCAGACCGGGGGCGCGCTGTTCACAACGCCCCGGCCCTGATCGCTCAGTATTTCAGCTGGCGCTCGTACAGATCGCGGTAATGCTGGATGCGCGTCACGCGCAGGCCCTGCATCCCCGACCGGTCGACCGCGCGCTGCCACGAGGCGAACTCTTCGAGCGTGAGGTTGTAGCGTTCGCACACCTCCTCGATCGTCAGCAGCCCACCGTTGACGGCAGCGACCACCTCTGCCTTGCGTCGCACGACCCAGCGGGTGGTGTTCGGCGGCGGCAGCGAGTCCAGCGTCAGCGGTTCACCCAGCGGCCCGATGACCATGGCTGGCCTGATTTTCTGGTTCTCGATCATTTCAACCCTCGATCGCCGGACGGAAAGGCGCCGGCAACACGCAAATCAGTGCCAGATGTGTCTTTGCTATCGCCTAAAAGTATAGGGTTAATGGCTGGTGACATTTGATCCTCTGGCGATTGTGCGGACACGCCCGAAACGGCGGCGGACGGGGCCTGCGACAGGGTATCCCCCACAGCAAATCCGGCCATCACGCGCGCCGCGTCAGGATGGAAACTGCCGCCCGTATTCCCCGTGGCAACGTCGCCCCGGCTGACCGAACGGTGAAAGGCATGGGCCGCAGCCAACCGCATCGCCAGCTCGTGCCATTCCGGCCGGGCGGGCTTGTCGGGTTTGGCTCCACTGGTGTGGCGCAACCACAGATCGCTTTCAAATCTCAGTTCCATTGCCACAGGGATACACCCCCCATGGTCAAGGCCCGGTAAAAACCGGATTCAGGCATTGGTGAGGATGTTTAATCCCGGCAAAAGGTTGCCCCTGCGGCAATTCCTTGCCCTGAACGGCAGAATTTGGCGGTTGCGCCCACATCGTGTATGGGCGCGGCCATGTCCGCCAACGCACAAATCTTTACGCTCGCATCCGATGCCGACTTTGCATTGCGCAATGCGGGCGCGCTGTTTCAGTTAACCGGAACGGCACCGGGCAGCGCGAGCGAATCCCTGTCCGCACGGCGAATCGTCGTGGCGATGTCAGGTGGAGTCGATTCCTCGGTGGTGGCGGCGCTGGCCGCGCATTCGGGGGCCGAAGTCATCGGCATCACCCTGCAATTGTATGACCACGGCGAAGCGGTAAAGCGCAAGGGCGCCTGCTGTGCCGGCGATGACATCCGCGACGCGCGCGCCGTGGCCGACCGGCTGGGCATTGCCCATTATGTGTTCGACCATGAGACATCGTTCCGGGAAAGCGTGGTCGAAACTTTTGCCGACGAATATATGGCCGGACGCACGCCGATCCCCTGCATCCGTTGCAACATGGGGCCCAAATTCGTCGACCTGTTGACGATGGCGCGCGATCTGGGGGCCGATTGTCTGGCCACGGGCCATTATGTGCGGCGAATCATGGGGCAGCATGGCCCCGAACTGCACCGCGCCATCGATCCCGCGCGCGATCAATCCTATTTCCTCTATGGCACGACCGAGGCGCAGCTGGACTACCTGCGCTTTCCCCTGGGCGGCATGGAAAAGCCGGTGGTGCGCGCATTGGCCGAACATTTCGGGCTGAAGGTCGCGGCAAAGCCCGATTCGCAGGACATCTGTTTCGTCCCCGATGGCGATTATGCCAGCGTCGTGCGCCGCATTCACCCACAGGCCGACGATGCGGGCGACATCCTCCATGCGCAAACCGGCAATGTGCTGGGCCGCCACCGGGGGATCATCCACTATACGGTGGGGCAACGGCGGGGCTTGGAAATCGGCGGCCTGGCCGAGCCATTGTATGTTGTGGGGATCGACGCGGCGCGCGGCGCGGTGCTGGTGGGGCCACGCGCGATGCTGGCGGTCTCGGCCGCGCATATCACCGAAACCAACCGCATCGGCCCCCTGCCCGCCGATGTGCCCCTGACGGCCAAGGTGCGATCTTTGGCCAAGCCTGTGCCGATCACGCTGGAGGGTGATTTTGGCGATGGCGCGCCCGCCACGATCCGATTCGCCGCGCCCGAATATGGCGTGGCGCCGGGGCAGGCGGCGGTGATCTATGCCGGGGACCGGGTGATCGGCGGCGGCTGGATCGATTCGACGGAAAAGGCGGCGGTTTAGCCCATCACCTGCGGCGTTACCCGCAGGCCTTCGTTCAATGACCAATCCAGCCGGTTGAAACCGGGGGGCGTCTTGCGCAGCCGTTCGGACAGCGTGCCCGCCCCCACCATGCGGATCGAGCGGCCACCCACCTGTACCATCCGGTCGAACGGGTCATGCACATGGCCCGAGAGCACAACATCGGCCCCGGCCTGCGCCAATTGTACCACCGCGTGCCAGCCGCGCGTGGTGGAGCCGGCCCCGTCGCGCCGGGCGTGGATCAGCGGGTGATGGCACGCCACCAGCCGCAATTGCGCGTGATCGGCGCGGGCCAGATCCGCCAGCGCCCCGGCCAACGCGGATCGCCGCACATGCCCCTTTGACCAGTTCAGCCGCCATTGCGCGGGCGTGACCGTGGGCAGCGAGACCAGCCGCACCCGCCCGCCCGGCACATCGCCCTGCACCCGCGCCCGCATCGCGCGATAACGGTCAAACGGGCGGCGCAACCGCTCCACCATTTCCCAGTAATAGGGCATGTCGTGGTTGCCCGGTTCAACATGCACCGGCACATCCAGTCCGCGCAGCCATTCCTCGGCGGCGGCGAATTCGCGCGTTGTCCCGCGCATCGTCAGATCGCCGGTACACACCACAGCGGTCGGGCGCACATCGGCCACGCATTGCATGAACCAGCGCAGCGCGGCGCGGTCCTCTGCGCCGAAATGCAGGTCAGAGATATGGAACAAGGTGGTGATCGTATGGGGCATGCCCCCCGTCAAGCAGATCGCGCGCGCGCCGCCAAGCCCCAAATGGCCATGCCCCAATCAGCCTATCCGGCCCAGCAGGAACCACGCCCCCGCGCCATTGGCCACGGTATACAGCCCATAGCCCCACGCCCAACTCTCGCTACCATGGGCCACCATCAACAGGCTGGCGAACAACAAGGCGTATTCGATCCCCAGACTGAACCACACCGCCACCGGCTGATCGGCCATGGTGGCGCCGGGCGTCCAGATGCGCCGGTGGTGCAACACCGCGACATGCATGGCAAAATTCACCACGCCCAAGGCAAAGACAACCGCCAGTTCCATCGCCCTACCTTAGGGCCAAGCAGATCAGTCTGTCACCGGGCTGTTTTGTCCGGGGTGCATTTACGGGAATCTATGTGGCAGAGCGGCGGCACAAAATTGCCGGGATCAGGCCAAACAGCCCCTGCCCGGCCAAGCCCAGCGCGCCAGCGGGCGTGCGCATCGCGGCCAGCCATTGCGCGGTGCTTTGCCCCGCCAGCGTAACCGCCATCCCCCATTCGGCCAGCAGCAACAGCGCCAGCCCCACCGCCCCCATGCCCAGCGCGCGCGCGCCATGGGTGACGGCATAACGGGCCATCAGCGCGCGGGCGGTCCACACGCTGGCACCCAGCATCAGCGGCAATTCGCACGCCACCGCCGCCACCGGGCCGATCCGGGGGGCCAGCCACACCGTCCGCACCACGCCCAGCGCAAATCCCAGCGCCAGAATGCGTGCGGCATAGGCCAGCCCCGCCCGGACCATCGTCAGGTCAGCCCAGCAGGCCTTCCTTGGCGATCTTGTCCTTCCAGGCCAGCGGAGCCAGCTGGTGGACGTTCTTGCCTTCGGAATCGACGGCCACGGTCACGGGCATGTCCTCGACCGTGAATTCATAGATCGCTTCCATGCCCAGATCGGCAAAGCCCACGACCTTGGCTTCCTTGATCGCGCGGGCCACCAGATAGGCGGCGCCACCAACGGCCATCAGATAGGCGCTCTTGTGGTTGGCGATTGATTGCGTGGCCTTGGGGCCGCGCTCGGCCTTGCCCACGCTGGCCAGCAGGCCAAGGTCGAGCATCAGGTCCGAGAAGCTGTCCATGCGCGTGGCCGTGGTCGGACCAGCCGGACCGACGACTTCTTCGCCCACCGGGTCCACCGGGCCAACGTAATAGATCACGCGGCCAGCGAAATCGACGGGCAGTTCCTCACCCTTGGCCAGCATGTCCTTGATCCGCTTGTGCGCGGCATCACGGCCGGTCAGCATCTTGCCGTTCAGCAACAGGCGGTCGCCCTGCTTCCAGCTCTGCACTTCCTGCGCGGTCAGCGTGTCCAGATTGACCTTCTTGGCCGCAGCGTCAGGCGCCCAGTGGACCTTGGGCCATTCGTCCAGCTTGGGCGTTTCGAGGAACGACGGGCCGCTGCCGTCCAGCGAGAAATGCGCGTGGCGCGTGGCGGCGCAATTGGGGATCATCGCCACCGGCTTGGACGCGGCATGGCAGGGCGCGTCCAGAATCTTGACGTCCAGAATGGTCGCCAGACCGCCCAGACCCTGCGCGCCAATACCCAGCGCGTTGACCTTGTCAAAGATCTCGATGCGCAGCGCTTCCAGATCGTTCTGAGGGCCGCGCTGTTTCAGCTGGGCCATGTCGATCTGTTCCATCAGCGCCTTTTTGGCCAGCAGGACGCAATGTTCCGCCGTGCCGCCAATGCCGATGCCCAGCATGCCCGGCGGGCACCAGCCAGCGCCCATCTGGGGCAGCATCTCGATCACCCAGTCGACGATGGAATCGCTGGGATTCATCATCTTGAACTTGGACTTGTTCTCGGACCCGCCGCCCTTGGCCGCCACGTCGACATGGATCTTGGAACCGGGCACCATCTCGACATGCAGGACGCAGGGCGTGTTGTCGCGGGTGTTGCGGCGGGTGAAGGCCGGATCGGCCAGCACGCTGGCGCGCAGCTTGTTGTCGGGGTGGTTATAGGCGCGGCGCACGCCTTCATCCACCACCGCCTGCAACGACTGGTCCGAGTCCAGACGGCAGTTCTGGCCCCATTTGATGAAGACATTGACGATGCCGGTGTCCTGACAGATCGGACGGTGGCCCTCGGCGCACATGCGGCTGTTGGTCAGGATCTGGGCGATGGCGTCCTTGGCGGCGGGGCCGGCTTCGGCCTCATAGGCATCGCCCAGCGCGCGGATGTAATCCATCGGGTGGTAATAGCTGATGTATTGCAACGCGTCGGCGACGCTTTCGATCAGGTCATCCTCGCGGATGGTCACCATATCGGCCATGCTTCAGGCTCCTGTCAGGCGGCCCGGCCAACGCGCGCGGGTGTGTGTGCGGGCACGCGGGCGGGGCTGTTTGTCATGCGGATGGCGCCCCATAGGCGCGTTTTGCCGCACAGGTCAAAGCGCAATGGACCTGTCCGAAAGACGAGCAGCGCATTTTTGCCCCATCTGCGGCGCTTTTGGCACGTAAAGCGCTTGGCTTTGGGGGGTGGCTTGGCCTAGAAGCGGGCGCATTGTTGCGTGGCTGTATTAGCTGTGCAATACGCATGGCAGGCATACGCCCCGGCGGGGTGTGGGATGGCCTGTCATTTTTCGGATCGGCCCATAGGATACGAATTGTCATGACCACGATGGAATTCCACATTGCCGGGGCCGCCCCGGGCACGCCGCGCCGCGCGATGATCGACAGCCAGCTGCGCACCAGCGGCGTGAACGAGCCTTGGGTGCTGGCCGCGATGGCCGCCCTGCCGCGTGAGGATTTCGTGCCCGAGGCGCAAAAGGCCGCCGCCTATATCGACCGCGCAGTGCCGCTGGGCAATGGCCGCTATCTGGCCGCCCCGCTGGTGCATGGCAAGATGCTCGCCGCCGCCGAACCGGCCAAGACCGACAAGGTGCTGCTGGTGACGTCGGGTTCGACCTATCTGGCGGCGCTGCTGGGGCCGCTGGTGGGCGCGCTGACTCAGGTGGACGCCGCTGATGTCGCCAATGGCATTGCGGGCGCGCCCTATGGCCTGATCATCATCGACGGCGCGATCGAACAATTGCCCGACGCCTTGGTTGGGGCGCTGGCCGATGATGGCCGCATCGTTTCGGGTCTGGTGGACCGTGGCGTCACCCGTCTGGCGCTGGGCCGCAAGGCGGCGGGCGCTGTGTCCTTTGTCGCGCTCAGCGATCTGGGCATCCCCGTCCTGCCGGAATTCGCCGCGCCCAAGGGCTGGAGCTTCTGAACATGACGCCACGGAGAGGCCGTCACTGGCTGATGGCAGGCGTAGTGAGCGCCGCCATCGCCGCCATCAGCACCCCGCTCAGCGCCCCACTCCACGCCGAGGAACTGCGCGACGCGCTGGCCTCGGCCTATGCGTCGAACCCGACGCTGCTGGCCGCGCGCGACCAGTTGCGCGCGACCGACGCGGGTGTGCCGCTGGCACGGGCTGACGGCCTCCCCTCCCTCTCTGCCAGCGTGCAAGAGATGGAAAACGTCCAGCAAAGCCGCCTCTCCTCCGGCTCGACCTATATGCCGCGGGTGTTCTCGATGTCGGGGGCGCTGTCGGTGCCGGTGTTTTCGGGCGGGGCGGTGCGCAATGCCGTCCATGCCGCCGAAACCCGCGTTGTGGCCGGCCGCGCCGATCTGCGCGCGGTGGAAAGCGGCGTGTTCAGCCAGACCGTCACCGCCTATCTGGACGTGATCCGCACCGAGGCGATCGTGCGGTTGAACATGGCGCAGGTGCAGACGCTGGAAGTCAACCTGAAGGCCACCAGCGACCGGTTCCAGATTGGCGAGCTGACGCGCACCGACGTGGCGCAGTCGCAATCGCGTCTGGCGCTGGCGCAGGGCAATCTGCGCAGCGCCGAGGCGGCCCATGCCGTGGCCCGCGAAACCTATATCCAGGTGGTGGGCAAGCCTGCGGGCCAATTGGCCAGCCCGCCCGCGCTGACCGCCGTGCCCGCCAATGTCGAGGACGCGGTCGCCTATGCGCTGGACCACAATCCCGATCTGCTGGCCGCCCATGAACGCGCCCGCGCCGCCGGGTTTGACCGCGCCGCCGCTGGCGCGGCCCGCCTGCCCAAGATCTCGATCTTTGCCGATACGGCGCGCACCGATTACCAGAATTCGCTGCGCATCACCGGGGTTCCAGCGGCGCTGACACCGCAATCGACCACCACCGCCGATGTCGGCATCCGCGCCACCATCCCGCTGTATCAGGGTGGCCGCCCCAGCGCGCTGGTGCGTCAGGCCGAAGCCCGCGAAAGCCAGTCGCTGGACCAGCTGATCGGGGTGGAGCGGCAGGTGATCGCCGGGGTGCGTTCGGCCTGGTCGAATTACCGCGCGGCGCAGGCGATCATCACCTCGACGCAAAAGGCGGTGGACGCGGCACAATTGTCGCTAAAGGGCGTGCGCGCGGAAAACAGCGTGGGCAATCGCACCATCCTCGACATCCTGAATGCCGAGCAGGAGCTGATCAACGCACAGGTCCAGTTGGTGACGGCGCAGCGCAACGCCTATGTCGCGGGATTCAGCCTGTTGTCCGCCATGGGCCGGGCCGAGGCGCGCGATCTGGGGCTGGACACCGGCAGCCTGTACGACCCCGAGGCGCATTATCGCCGCGCGGCGGGAGACTATCTGGATTGGGGCAGCGATGGCCGCCCGCAGGCCACCGCGACGCGCACCGTTGACACTCCGCCCCAGTCAGGCACAATCCCGGCCAAGTAGGCGTTACGGATTCGCGCCTAACTTGCGGGGTACGATCTGTGTCCTGATCGTTGGATGAGCCGGTTTTTCGGCGTATTTGCCTGAATTTATTGGCTTATTCGGCATTCAGGTTATGTGGGGGACTGCAATGCGCCAGCCTGGCGAACCTTCGGTCGAGGATATCCTTGATTCGATCAAACGCGTGATCGCGCGCGACAACCGCGCCAGTCAGGCAGCCTTGCGCGCGCCCGAGGGTGAGGACGTGGCTGAGGACGACCCGGTCGAGGATGTGGCCGAAGATGTCGATCCCCTGCCCGGCCCGCGCGGCGCCCCCGCGCTGCAACTGGTGGCCAGCAATCCCATCGGCGGCGCGTCATCAGACCATGGCCATGGCGATGATGATCATGCCACCACGCGCAATGGAACCTATCTGAACGGTGCCACCTATAACGGCACGCGGGAGGACAGCATGCCCCATGACAACATGCAGGCCGGCAGCACCCATCATGCTGGCCCGTCAAATGATGACATTCTGGATCTGGGCGTTTCGGGACAATTCCTGGACCCGCAGGACGAGCCTTTGGTTCTGACGCATGAAGAGGAGGTCGCTTTGGTAAACGCTGAGGCCCGCGCGTCGATGCGCGATTCGCTGGCCACTCTGGCCGCTGTTGCCCACCCCGATCCCGCCCCCGCACCGGCTCCCGCGCCCAAGGGGGACACCTCGCTGGAGGAAATGGTGCGCGAATTGCTGCGCCCCGCCCTGTCCGACTGGCTGGACAAGAACCTGCCCGCCATGGTCGAACGCATGGTGCAGGAAGAGATCGCCCGCATCGTCGGCAAGCAGGACTGACCTGCCCCGCCCATACCGGCCCTTCTGCTTTGGTGCGGCGGGCATTGGTGCGGATTGAAGGCGGCGGGGGAACGCGCTAACCTGCCGCGCATGAGCTTTCGTCGCACCGCGCTGAGCGCGCTTTCGCTAAGTGTTGCCGCCCTGTCGGTGCCTGCGCTGATGACGCAGGGCGCACAGGCCCAAGGCGCGGCGGCGCCCGCCGCCATGACGCCACAGGATCTGGTGACGCTGCGCCGGGTGGGCGCGGCTGCGGCCTCGCCTGATGGCCGGTTGATCGTCTGGCAACAGACAGAGACCGACCCTGTCACCTATGCCCGCAAGACCAGTTTGTGGCGCAGCGTCAATGGCGGCGCGCCCGAACAGATCACCGATCTGCCCGCAGGCAACACCACCGCCCCCGCGATCAGCCCTGATGGCAAGCGGCTGTATTTCATCGCGCCGCGTGATGGTGTCGATCAGTTGTGGGTCAAATATCTGGATTCGCCCGATCTGGTCGCCGATCCACTCAGCGCGTTCAAAAGTGATGTCGCGGGGTTCAGCCTGTCGCCCGATGGCCGCCGCGTGGTGGTCTGGGGTGAGGTCGCGCGGGATTGCCCGACGCTGGGCTGCAGCCCCGCCGTCAACACCGCGCTGACCGGGCCGGGGACGGGGCGGCATTACCGCGATGGGGTGGGCTTTGTCCGGCATTGGGATACATGGGCCACGCCCGGGACATATAACCGCGCCTTTGCCTATACGTTCGGGGCCGATGGCCGGATCGGCGGCAATGGTGTTCCGCTGGACGGCGCGGTGGGGGCAACCGGCGCGATCACCGGTGACACGCCGGGCAAACCCTTTGGCGGGGGTGAGGACATCGCGTGGAGCGCCGATTCCGCCTCGGTGTTCTTTGTCGCGCGGCTGTCCAACCGGGATGAGCCGACATCGACCAATCTGGACATCTGGCAGTCAAAGCTGGACGGGCAGGGGCCGGTGAACCTGACGCCCACCAACCGCGCGACCGATGCGATGCCGGTGGTCTCGCCCGATGGGCAATGGCTGGCATGGGCGGCAATGGCGCGGCCCGGCTATGAATCGGACCGGATGGTGGTGCATCTACGCAACCTGAAAACCGGGCAAACCCGCGCCCTGACGCAGGGGTGGGACCGCTCGGTCGCCTCGCTGGCATGGAACGCGGATGGCAAATCGCTGATTGCCACGGCGGATGAGGTGCTGGACCATCCCGCGTTCCGCATTGACGCCAAAACCGGCGCGGTCACCCGCCTGTCGCTGAACGCCACTGGCGAGCGTGAGGGCCATATTGCCGCTGTCATCCCGCTAAAGGGTGGGGCGATGCTGGTCAGCCATGACACCGCCACCCGCCCGGCCGAACTGTTCCTGCGCCCCGCAAAGGGCGCCGCCCGCCAGATCAGCGCCGCCAATACCGCCCATCTGGCCCGCATCGCCCCGGTCAGCGTCAGTCGCTACAGCTTTACAGGCGCCAATGGCGAAACCGTGTGGGGCATGGTGCACAAGCCTGTGGGCGTCACAGGACGGCTGCCGGTGCTGCTGGTGGTGCATGGCGGGCCGCAGGGCTCGTTTGGCGATGACTGGTCGTATCGCTGGAACCCGCGCGTCATGGCGGCGCGGGGACTGGCGGTGGTCACCATCGATTTCCACGGCTCGACCGGATATGGGCAGGCCTTTACCGACAGCATCAACCGCAATTGGGGCGGGTGGCCGCTGATCGACCTGCAAAAGGGGCTGGAGGCCGCCATCGCCGCCGACCCACAGATGGATGGCACGCGCGCCTGTGCGGCAGGCGCCTCTTATGGCGGCTACATGATGAACTGGATCGCCGGCCAATGGCCCGACCGGTTCAAATGTCTGGTGCAACATGACGGCGTGTTTGACGCCCGCGCCATGGCCTATGAGACCGAGGAACTGTGGTTTGACGAATGGGAGCACGGCGGAAAAACCTATTATCAGGCCCCCGAAGAGTTCGAGAAATGGAACCCGGTGCACCATGTCGCCCAATGGAAAACGCCGATGCTGGTGATCACCGGGCAGAACGATTTCCGCATTCCCTATACGCAGGGCATCGCCGCCTTTACCGCGCTGCAACGGCGCGGGGTGCCGGGCGAATTGCTGGTCTTTCCCGATGAAAACCACTGGGTGACCAAGCCAAAGAACAGCCTGCAATGGCACGCCGCCGTGCTAGGCTGGGTGGATCGTTGGCTGAAGAACTGATTGGACGAGATTTTGGCAAAGCCTGACCCGGCGCGGCTGAACACCGCGCTGTACCCGCACCATGTGGTGATCCCGACGCGCTATGGCGATCTGGACCCCAATGCGCATATCAACAATGTGGCCATGGCCGCGATCATTCAGGACGCGCGCATCCGGTTCCATGCCGACAGCACCTTCAACCAAAAGGGCCATGGCCACGGGGTGATCGTCGCCAGTTTTGCCATCGAATATCTGGCCAGCGCGCAATATCCCGCGCCCATCGACCTGTATGCGGCGATCACACGCGTGGGGCGCAGCAGCTTTGCCATGGTGCAATTGGCGGTGCAGGATGATGTGCCGGTGACCTATGCCGAAACCACCATCGTCTGGGTCCCGGACGAGAGGCCCGAACCACTGCCCGAGGATTTTGTCGCGGGCGCTCCCAAATGGATGATCCGCGCATGAGTGACCCCCGCCAATCCACCCCCGACAACATCGCCAAGGCGCAGGCCGCGCTGGCCAAGGCGGGGGCAGGGGCCGATGGCGGCCTGCAACGCCACATCTTCCTGTGTGCCGAACCGCAAAAGGGCGAATGCTGCGCGCCCGAGGCAGGGGCCAAGGCGTGGAACTATTTGAAAAAGCGCTGCAAACAATTGGGCTTGGCCGAGGCGGGCGTTCACCGGTCCAAGGCGGACTGCCTCAAGGTCTGCTTTGCCGGGCCGGTGGCGGTGGTCTGGCCCGATGGCGTCTGGTACCACTCCTGCACCGAGGACGTGCTGGAACGCATCCTGCAGGAACACATCATCGGCGGCGTGCCGGTGGCCGATTTTCAGTTGAAGGTGTAAGGTCAGTCCTGTCGGTCAACCGGGTCGATGACGGAATCGTCATGGCCCGAATTGTTCGACAGGAACACCAATCCCATCAGCCCCGCCATCAACAACATGGCAAAGGCAATGCCGATCGCCACCGCGATGTAGAAGTGGATCGAGACCATCCCTTCCTGACGGTAGAGCACGGAAATCGCGCCGATCACCACCGTGATCGTCACCAGCATCATCCACGCCATCAACCGGCGAAACCGCCGCCAGACATAGGCGGCCTTTTCCGGGTCATCAAAGGGGGATCGGCTGGACATCGGCGTGTTGTGGCGCGCTAACGCCCGCTTGGCAATGGGGCAGCGGGGCATCGCCCAAAAGTGACGCTTTTCTTGGCGTGGATTTGTGTCATACTTCTCCGACAAAATAGAACAGGGAGAGTCAAACATGACGATTGCCCGCCTGATATCCGACCGTTCGACGGATATGATCAGTTGCCAGATCGGCACGCTGGTATCGGACGCCCTGCAACTTTTGGCGCAACACCGCATTGGCGCCTTGCCGGTGATGGATGGCCTTAACGTCGCCGGGATCTTTTCGGAACGCGACATGGTGTACCGTCTGGCCGAACATGGCCCGGCAATGCTGGAGCTGACCGTGGGCCGGGTGATGACCTCGCCGGTGATCTCGGTCGAACCGGCGACCAGCGTGCTGAACGCGCTCTCGCTGATGACGATGCGGCGCATTCGCCATTTGCCGGTGCTCTCGGCCGGGCGGATGGTGGCGTTCATCTCGATCGGGGATCTGGTCAAATACCGCATCGAACGCATCCAAAGCGAGGCGGACGCGATGCGCGAATATATCCAGATGGCCTGATCCGTGGCGATTGCGCCGGAATGGCTGGGCCCGCGCGCTTGCACACAGGCGCGCGGATGCCTACATTTATGGCCATGACCGCCCCCCAGAACAGCATCGCCCTTAGCCCGTCCGCCGCCGCCCGCGTGGCATGGATTGCCCAGAAACAGGGCAAACCCGCGGTTTTGCGCCTCTCGGTCGAGGGGGGGGGCTGTTCGGGCTTCCAGTACCGCTATGGTCTGGCCGAGGGGATCAATGCCGACGACACCGTGACCGAAACCGATGGCGTGCAATTGGTGGTCGATGCCGTAAGCCTTGATCTGGTGGCGGGCTGTGTGGTGGATTACGTCGAAAATCTGGGCGGCACCGCGTTCAAGGTGGAAAACCCCAATGCGGTGGCGGGCTGTGGTTGCGGGTCCAGCTTTGCGGTGTAAAGCATGGGGGCTGTAACCCGCCTGCTTTGGAATCTGCCCCCATGAAAATCGCCAGCTTCAACATCAACGGCATCAAGGCGCGTCTGCCGCGCCTGCTGGAATGGCTGGCCGAAACGCGCCCCAGCGTTGCCTGTTTGCAGGAAATCAAGACTCAGGACGAGGGCTTCCCGGCAGACGAGTTTAAAAAGATTGGTTATTACGCCATCTGGCACGGGCAGAAATCGTTCAACGGCGTGGCCATTCTGGCCGATGGCGTGCGCCCGGTCGAAACGCAGCGCGGGCTGGCCGGAGAGCCAGAGGATGACCACAGCCGCTATCTGGAGGCCGAGGTCAACGGGGTGCGGATCGCGGGGATCTATCTGCCCAATGGCAATCCCCAACCGGGGCCGAAATTTGACTACAAACTGCGCTGGATGAAGCGGCTGCGCGCCCGCATGGCAGAGCTTAAGTCGCTGGAAATCCCCACGATTGTCACCGGCGATTTCAACGTCATCCCAACCGATGCCGACATCTGGAATCCCAAGGCGATGGCAGACGATGCGCTGATGCAGCCGGAATCGCGCGATGCCTATCTGCGGCTGTTGCACGATGGCTGGACCGATGCCATCGCCACCCACAACCCCAACGGCGGCGTGTGGACCTATTGGGACTATCAGGCCGGCGCCTGGCAAAAGGACCATGGTTTCCGCATCGACCACGCGCTGCTCTCGCCCGAATTGGCCGATCGTCTGGTGGCCTGTGGTGTCGACAAGGCGCATCGTGGCCGGGAAAAGGCCAGCGACCACGCGCCGATCTGGGTGCAATTGCGCGACTGATCACCGCGCCACCCGCGCACGGCAAAATTGTTGTCAATGACGACAATATCGACGGCCTAAACCGGCGTGTTCCACGTGAAAACATCACGCACATAAAAACGGCCCCAACGCATCGCGCGCGGGGCCGTTTTCATGTGCGGCAACAGCGGACCGATCAGCCCGCCATCGCGCGATCAACGATAGAACACATTGCCATCCAGCACCGCAACGCGGGTGCGGCGCCAGCCCGGATGGATGCGGGCCGAATGGAAGAACAGCGCGCCTTCGACCTGGCTGTCCCACTGACCACGGTCAGCGATGCGGGCAATCGCCACAGCCTTGCGCCAATGGACCGATTCCTCGTTCGGTTCACGAATCGAACCGCCACGGGCGAAATCGAACTGGTTGCGCTGCATCACCACGCCGCAATAGGTCTTGGGAAAGATCCCCGACTTGGTCCGGGCGACGATCACGCGGGCAATCGCCAACTGACCATCAAGCGAGCCATAGCGGGCCTCGTGATAAACGGCGCTGGCCAGACAATGCATGTCTTCGCTGACATTGGTCGCGCCGCTGTGAACGGAGACCAGC
Organism: Novosphingobium ovatum; assembly: GCF_009909235.1. Taxonomy (GTDB): domain Bacteria; phylum Pseudomonadota; class Alphaproteobacteria; order Sphingomonadales; family Sphingomonadaceae; genus Novosphingobium; species Novosphingobium ovatum. Next base: position 105,225 of record NZ_JAAAPO010000007.1, on the reverse strand, counting down.
TGGGCCAGAGTGGCGGCAGGAGCGACAGGCTCCAACGGGGTGGCCTGGGCAGTGGTGACGGCGGCGCGGGGCGCATCGGCGGCGTCAGAAAAGCCAGGCTGGAAATTCAGGGCGGGTTCCGGATTGGCCATCACGGGCACTGCGGGAAAGCGTGCGTCCTGTGCGGCAGCGCCCGAACCAACGGCGCTATAAATCAACATCATGAGGCCGGCGGCGAAAGACACCATACCAGCGCGCGAAACGATCTTAGCCATTGTACCATTTTCATGTGCGGTGGACGCACCAGACGCAGGATCGCGTGCATGCAGGTATGGGCGGTTGCCCGTACATCCCCTTATGCCGACGAATTGACCTGCCGGTTGCCCCCCGTCTGCGTGCTTGCGGACCGGGCCAAATGCCCTTTCCACCGCCTGCGCATATCAGGAGGCTGCCCCATGACCGCGTGCCCTCGCAAAGTCAATCAGGATTTGCCGTCATACCCGATGAAACGTTCGGCATCCGCGATGTCCAGTTCAATGATCCACAGATCCGGGTCTGAACTGCGCCGTTTATTCAGCCATTGTTCGAAACTATCGGGCTGATCGGCATCAAATGACCGCGCGCGGTGCCAATGTCTTTCGCCGTCCAGACTGGGCATCTTTTCATAAGCGAAAGCATAGGTTTGATTAACCAAAGTCACGATCAGTATTGAACCGGCGTCCACTTCACCCTTGGCCAGCACCATGGCAAAGCCGCCCTCGGCCTGAACACGGCGGATCAGCGCGTTGACTTCGATGTGGGTGGGCAGGCGGCTCATGCCCGTTTCGGCTCAATCACCGGCGCGAAAGGCGCGGGCATAGCCCTCCAGCCCCGAGAGCGCGATGTGCGACCGCATGAAGGTGCCGGTGCCGCGTCCGACTTCCTCGCCGGTTTCGTCGATCAAGCGCGCTTCGGCCACCAGCACGCGGCGGCGGCCGCTGACCCAGCGCCCCTCGGCAATGACCGTGCCACCCCGGATCGGGCGGCTGAAATGCAGGTTGAACGCTGTGGTCAGCAAAAACCGATCGGTAATCAGCGTGTTGGCCGCATAGAACGCGGCATCGTCCAGCATCTTGAAATAGAGCGTGCCATGTACCGCGCCCGCCGCGTGAAAACTGTCGGGCCGCACCGCATAGGTGATGCGTGATTGCCCCTCGGCCGGGATTTCCAGCTGGCTGGTGAACAGGCTGTTGATTGGCGCCGAAGCATACAGGCTTTCCAGCGCGCGCCAGTGGGGCAGGGCGGCGGATTGGGCCGGATCGGCGCTCATCTCCCGCGTCTCAGGCCGCGTCGCGGTCGATGACGTTGGAAATCAGGCTGTAGAGCGCCTCGTCGCTGGGCGCCTGGCTCAACGCCTCATGCATGCGGTCATCGCGCATCAGGCGCGAAATCGCGGCCAGCGCGTGCAGATGGGCCACCCCTGCCGCCTCGGGCGAGAGCAGGCCGAACACCAGATCGACCGGCATGTCATCGGCCGCCTCGAACGCGACCGGCGTGTCCAGCCGCAAGAACACCGCCACGGGCCGCGTCAGATCGGCGATGCGGGCATGGGGAATCGCCACCCCCCGGCCAAAACCGGTGCTGCCCAACGCCTCGCGCTCGTGCAGGCGGGTGCGGACAGTATCGGCGTCCAGGTGATAGGCAGAGGCGAAATTCAGAGTCACCTGCTCCAGTACGGCCGACTTGCTGTCGACCTTGGCCGTGCGTACGGCTTCGGGCAGGAGCGTGAACAATGCAGTCATCGCCGGTATCTTTTCGCCTTCATCAGGAACCGATCACCAAAGTCTGATGCCCCTTGCGCCATGATCCGCCTGAATATGGGCTGGATACTGCCGCAATGGCCACCATCGACCTACCTGTCCCTTGCGGCGTGCCTATCTGTGATGTTGCGCCAATATGCAAGTAGGCCCCGCGGCCTTTCAGCTCTGGTTTGGCACCAGAACCTGGGAAAAGCCGCAGGGCATGCCCGCCCTTGTGCGCCCGAACGATCAATCAGGCACCGTCATCAACGGATGGTAGGGACAGGCGTTACCTGCCTGTCAGGACGGTTCGACCCAGCCGATCGAGCCGTCACCACGCCGATAGACCATATTATGCTTGCCCGTGCCAGCGTTTTTGAACAGCAGCGCGGTGGTGTTGCGCAGGTCCAGCATCATCACCGCGTCCGACACGGTGGCCTCGGGCACGTCGACGCGCATTTCGGCAATCACCAGCGGGGCTTCGGCGGGGGCTTCCTCCTGCTCGACGTCGGGCTCGACAAAGATGGTATAGGCCGCTTCGTCGGTGCGGGCGGTATAGGCCGCTTCCTCATGCCGGTCGTTCAGGCGGCGCTTGTAGCGGCGCAGCTGCTTTTCCACCTTTTCGGCGGCCTGCTCCAGCGCGGTGTGGGCGTCATGGGTGATGCCCGCGCCCTTGAGGATCAGGCCCTGACGGACATGGGTGACGATATCGCAACGGAATGATCCACCCGGCGCCTTGCCGAAAGTGACCACCGACGACAACGCTCGGGCGAAATGCTTCTGCACCATAGCGGTCAGTCGATCCTCGACGTGCGCGCGCAGAGCCTCGCCGGTTTCCATCTGATGGCCGGAAACGCGAATGTCCATGGTGGGTACTCCTTTGTTGTTATGGAGGTGATCTCTAGACGTTCAACCAAATCGGTTCTTTGAGCGATTCCAAAAACTTTGCATGCGCGGCCAATTCTTCCTCCGTTGGCGCATGGGGTCGGGGTGGACGGATGGCCCGCGTGCGGGCGGCGATGGGCGCGGCGGTTTGCGCCGCAAGGCTGACGGCGGCAGCATCAGCGGCCAGTTCCAGACCGATCTGACGCCCGCCCAGCAATTCAACATAGACCTGCGCCAGCAATTCGGCGTCCAGCAACGCGCCATGCTTGGTCCGGTGGCTGCGGTCGATGCCATAGCGGGTGCACAGCGCATCGAGCGAATTCTTGGCGCCGGGATGTTTGGCCCGCGCGATCACCACCGTGTCGACCATGCGCGCCCGGTCCACCGGGGGCAGGCCGCACATCGCCAGTTCCGCGTTCAAAAAGCCAAAGTCGAACCCGGCATTATGCGCCACCAGCGGGGAATCGCCGATAAAATCCAGCAATTCCTGCGCGCGGGCGGCAAACAGCGGTTTATCCGACAGAAAGGCGATGGACAGGCCATGCACCCGCTCGGCCTCGGGCGGCATATCGCGTTCGGGGTTGAAATAGGCGTGGAAGGTGGCGCCGGTCAGCACCCGATTGACCATCTCGATGCAGCCAATCTCAACCAGACGGTCCCCAGTGTTGGGGTCGAGACCGGTGGTTTCGGTGTCGAAAATGATCTCTCTCATAGGCATATGTATTGTCCTGCCCCGGCGATCCGACAAGGGGGCAGGTGGAAATTATTCGTCCATCCGTTCCGCTTTATCGTTGGGCCAACAGGCGATCGATCAACGCCGCCACCTGCGCCCGAGTCGTCTCTAGGGGGGTGCCGGTATCGATGATGTAATCGGCCCTTGCGCGTTTCTCCGCATCGGGCAGTTGAAGGCGCAGAATCCTCTCGAATTTTTCGGCGGTCATGCCGGGGCGAGCCAACACGCGGGCCCGCTGCGCATCGGCCGGGGCCGAGACCACCGCCACCGCATCGACATGCGCGATGCCTCCCTTTTCATACAAAAGGGGGATGTCGAACACCACCAAGGGCGCCCCCGCATGGGCATCCAGAAAGGCCCGGCGCATGTCGGCCACCGCCGGATGGACAATCGATTCCAGCCGGGACAGCGCGTCCGAGTCGCCAAACACTGCCGCGCCCAGCGCCGCGCGGTCAACGCCATGCGCGCCCGTGGTGCCGGGAAAGGCGGCCTCGATCGCGGGCAACAACGCGCCGCCCGAGCCCTGCAACACATGCACCGCCGCATCGGCGTCAAACACCGGCACGCCAGAATCGACAAACATCGCCGCCACCGCCGATTTGCCCATGCCGATCGATCCGGTCAGGCCCAGAACGAAAGGGCGGGCCATCATTGTGGCGCGGCCCCGGTCAGGATCGCGCGCAGGGCGTCATCGGCGCCCCCGCGCGGCGGCTGCGCGCCAAAGAAATGGACAAAGGCCACATCGGCCTGACCGATCAGCATCGAGAGACCATCAATCGCCACCCGCCCCGAGGCTCGCGCCGCCTGCAACAGGGGCGTCTCCAGCGGGGCGGTGACGATGTCATAGACCACCCCGCCCGGCGCCACATGGCTGATGTCAAAGGCCAGCGGCGGATTGCCCACCATGCCCAGCGGGCTGGCATTGACCACCAGATCAAACGCCCCGCCTCCGGGCCGGGCAAAGCGGGCCATGTCGGCGGCCAGCAGCGGATCGCCGGGCGCCAGATCGTCCAGCATCGCCTGCGCCTTGGCCACGTCGCGCGCGGCCAGCGTGACCTTTAGCCCGGCTTGAATCAGGCCCAGCACCACTGCCCGCGCCGCCCCCCCCGCGCCCAGCACCAGCGCGCGGCGCGGCGGGGTGGGGCTGGCCAGCATCGGCAACAATGGCTCCATGAATCCGGGGACATCGGTGTTATAGCCCGTCAGCCGCCCATTGGCCCCGCGCACCACGGTGTTGACCGCCCCCACCTTGGCCGCCAGCGGGTCGATGTGGTCCAGATAGGGCATCACCGCCAATTTGTGCGGCATGGTCACATTGCACCCGCGCCAATTGGCATCGGCGCGGCGGGTGGCGATATAGGCCTGCAAATCAGCTCCGCGCACATGGGCGCGGCCATAATCCCCCGCAATGCCCAACCCGCGCAGCCAATAGCCATGGATCGCGGGCGATTTGGATTGGGCGATGGGATCGCCAATCACCTCGGCATAGGGCTGGGTGGAAGACTGGGCCAGCGTGTCGCTGACATCGGGGGTGGTCATGGACAGGCTCATGCGGGTCAGGGGATCAGAACGCCATGCTGACGCAGCGCGTTCAGCACCGGCAGCAGCGGCATGCCCAACACGGTGAAATGGTCGCCGTCAATCTTTTCGAACAGACGCACGCCCAGCGCTTCCAGCCGGAAGACGCCGACACAGCCCGCCACCTCTGGCCATTCGGCGTCCAGATAGGCGGCGATGAAGGCATCCGACAGCGTGTGGACATGCAGGTACGCGACATCAGCATGGCCCCAGACCACCGCCCCGTCCCGCACCAGCGCGGCGGCCGAATGCAGCTCCATCACCCGACCGGAAAAGGCACGCAAGTGATCGGCGGCATTGTCCCGGTCGGTGGGTTTGTCGAAACGGCGCCCATCGACCACCACCAGCGAGTCCGACCCCAGCACCAAGGCGCCCGGATGATCGGCGCTGACGGCCTGCGCCTTGGCGCTGGCCAGCGCCAGCGCGACATCGGGCGCAGGGGTTTTCCCCAGGCTATCCTCAAGCGCGCGCTCGTTGATATGTGCCGGGACAGGCTTGTGGATAACCCCGGCATTGCCCAGCATCGTGCGGCGCGAGAAACTCTGGCTGGCCAGCACCAATTCACAGGTTTGCATATTGTTCATCAAAACGGCTTGTGTCCACTGGGCGCGTCGCCGCCATGGGCCTGCCGATCCTTCAGCAGGTTGATGACAGCGGCGGCGGTTTCCTCGATCGAGCGGCGGGTGACGTCGATCACCGGCCAGCCATTATCGGCAAACATCCGCCTTGCGTACTGCAATTCGCGCGCAACGCGGTCATTGTCGACATAGGCGGTGTCGGGCTGTTGGTTAAGCGTCAGCAGGCGGTTGCGGCGCACCTGTACCAGCCGTTCGGGCGCGGTGGTCAGCCCCACCACCAGCGGGCGGCGCAGGCCAAACAGCGAGGGCGGGGGCGGGCTTTCGACCACCACGGGGATATTGGCCACCTTATACCCGCGATTGGCCAGATAGATGCTGGTGGGCGTCTTGGAGGTGCGCGAAACGCCCGCCAGCACGATATCGGCTTCCTCCCAGTCCTCCCACGCGATGCCGTCATCATGGGCGATGGTGTAATGGATCGCGTCCACCCGCGCGAAATAGGCCGAATCCAGCATATGTTGCCGCCCCGGGCGGCCTTTGGCCTGCTGGCCGAGGGAATCCTCCAGCGCGTCGATCACCGCGTCCAGCGCCGGGACCGCAGGCAATCCCATCGCCCGGCAGCGTTCTTCCAGCGCCTTGCGGATGTCCTGACTGACCATAGTGAACAGCACCAAGCCCGGATTGGCGGCGATATCGGCCATGATCCGGTCCAGATGCGCCTGTGAGCGCACCATCGGCCAGAAATGGCGCACCACATCGCTGTCATCAAACTGGGCCAATGCCGCCTTGGCGATCATTTCCAGCGTTTCACCCGTGGAATCCGAGAGCAGGTGCAGGTGCAATCTGTTCATGGGATATGTCCGCCCCCCTGTGGATAGATGCGTAGATAAACCACGGGATGAACCAAAGGACAAATTCCGAGGCGCTTTTTACCCCCGGTCAGGGGGATTCCATGCGGGGGTTGTGGACAGGTGGAAACAGTCATCCACAGGCTGGGGATAAGGGGGAAAAGCTTTCCTTGACCCCGCGCAACGACGAGTCGAGCCCGGGATGGCCCTGTTCATCCCGGCATAAATCGGGCAAGCACGCGCTATGCCCGTAATCCACAGGCCATAATCTTACAGAATCCTATTTAAGACTCTTTATTGTTTAGGAATGGAAACGCACGGATGTCCGGTCTCCTGCTTCGCACGCTGCGTGGTGAAAATGCTCCCCAGCGCCCGGTATGGCTCATGCGGCAGGCAGGCCGCTATCTCCCGGAATATCGGGCTTTGCGGGCCGAAAAGGGCGGATTTCTGGCGCTGGTCTATGATAGCGCGGCCGCTGCCGAGATCACGTTGCAGCCCTTGCGCCGGTTCGATTTCGATGGCGCGATCCTGTTCAGCGACATCCTGATTGTCCCCTATGCGATGGGTCAGGATCTGCAATTCCTGGTGGGCGAGGGGCCGCACCTCTCGCCCCGCCTTGTGGATCATGCCCTCAATGGCCTCCAGGCGGTGCCTGAGCGCCTGTTGCCCATCTATGAGACCGTCCGTCTGGTGAAGGCCGCGCTTGGCCCTGAGAAGACCATGCTGGGCTTTGCGGGTAGCCCCTGGACCATCGCCACCTACATGGTGAACGGCGAAGGGTCGCGCGATCAGCATGACACCCGCGCCTATGCCTATCGCGACCGGGCGGCGTTTCAGGCGATCATCGATGCCATCGTGGCGGTGACGGTCGAATATCTCGACGGTCAGATCAAGGCCGGGGCCGAGGCGATCCAGCTGTTCGACAGCTGGGCCGGTTCGCTGGCCCCGTCCGAGTTCGAACGCTGGGTGATTGCCCCCAACGCGGCCATCGTTTCGGCGGTCAAGGCATTGCACCCGAACACGCCCATCATCGGCTTCCCCAAGGGCTCGGGCGAGAAGCTGGCCGCCTATGCCCGCGAGACGGGGGTGGACGCGGTGGGCATTGATGAAACCATCGATCCGATCTGGGCCGCGCGCGAATTGCCCGCCAACATGCCGGTACAGGGCAATCTGGACCCTCTGTTGCTGTTGGCCGGTGGCGCCGAGCTGGAAACGCAGGCGACCCGCGTGCTGGACGCCTTTGCCGATCGGCCGCATGTGTTCAATCTGGGCCATGGCATTGGCCAGACCACGCCGATCGCACATGTCGATCAGCTGTTGCAGGTGGTGCGAAACTGGAAGCCGTGATTATATTGGTGGCATGGACTGGATTTTGTCGATGACCTACGCATGGCTGAAGGCCGGGCACATCATCTTCGTCATCTTCTGGATGGCGGGATTGTTCATGCTGCCGCGCTATTTCGTCTATCATCAGGAGGCCGAGCCGGGCAGCGCCGAGGAAGCGCGCTGGATCGACCGTGAGCAAAAGCTGCTGAAAATCATCATGTGGCCTTCGCTGGTCGTGGTGTGGGTGCTGGGGCTGTTGCTGGCGCGCTATCTGGGCGCGTTTTCGCAAGCGTGGTTCCATCTGAAATTGACGGCGGTGCTGGGGCTGACGTTTTATCACGTCTGGTTGTTTGGCTATGCCCGGTCATTGTCGCGCGGCATGCGGCGGCTGTCGGGGCGGCATCTGCGCATGTTGAACGAGGTGCCGGGCCTGGCCGCGGCAGTGATCGTGATTCTGGTGGTGACCAAGCCTTTCATGGGGTGACGTGATGGCGGGCAGGTGCGGCAGGGCTGTGGGGTGGAGCGTTCTGGCCTCGGTTGTTTTGGCCAGTCCGGCATCGGCCACGCAGTCGGCGCTGGATTCGGGCAAGGCGGGGCAGCAGGCCGCAGGCCCGCTTTCCAGCCCCTCTGGGCGCGTTGGGCCGCCGCCGGTGGTCGTGCCAGCGCCCATGCCCAAACCGGCCCCTGTGACCCCCGCAGCGCCCGTGGCGGGGGATAGTTTGGCTGATGATCCTGACGTGCGCTGTCTGGCGCTGTTTTCAGTCCTGGCCGGGCAGGGAGAGGGGCGCGATACCCGCGATTGGGCGGGCATGGTGGGCATCGTCATGTATTTTGTGGGCAAGGTGCGGGCGCGCCTGCCCAATGCCAATCTGACCGTGGTCTTTACCGAATTGGCCTCTGACCCGCAGTCCGGGCGCAAGCTGATGGGCAGTCTGGACCGTTGCCGCACCGAGGCGGCGGCGCAAGGGCAGTCGCTGATCGATCTGGGTAAGGCGTTGAAGGGCGTGCGGCCGGGCGCCAGCACCTGATACCGCGTCTGATTCATTGACCTGTTAACCGCTTTGGCGTAACGCAGCGCCACCGGCATGGGGCGGCGCGCGTGTGTTCACGTCTGTACGCTGCCCGGCTTTGCTTTCTCCAAGCCCATACAAGCCGCCGGCCGATCCCCTTTGCCCCCCGTTTGGGCAATCGCATGGAATTGAATATGCATTTGAAAGAATTGAAGAAAAAGACGTCGGCCGAGCTGGTCGAAATGGCCGAGGAACTGGGCGTTGAAAGCGCGAGCACGCTGCGCCGTCAGGACCTGATGTTTGCTATCCTGAAAGAGATGGCCGACGATGGTGAGCAGATCATGGGTCTGGGCACGATCGAGGTGCTGCCCGATGGTTTCGGCTTCCTGCGCAGTCCCGAGGCGAATTATCTGGCCGGGCCGGATGACATTTACGTCTCGCCCAATCAGGTCCGCAAATGGGGCCTGCGCACCGGTGACACGGTCGAGGGCGAGATCCGCGCCCCCAAGGATGGCGAGCGCTATTTTGCCATCACCAAGCTGGTGAAGGTGAACTTTGACGATCCGGACGCTGTGCGTCACCGCGTCAATTTCGACAACCTCACGCCGCTGTATCCCAATGAACGTCTGAAGCTGGACACGCTGGACCCGACGGTCAAGGACAAGTCGGCCCGCGTGATCGACCTGATCAGCCCGCAGGGCAAGGGCCAGCGCGCGCTGATCGTCGCCCCGCCGCGCACGGGTAAGACGGTGCTGTTGCAGAACATCGCCAAGGCGATCACCGACAACCACCCCGAGGTGTTCCTGCTGGTGCTGCTGGTCGACGAACGCCCCGAGGAAGTCACCGACATGCAGCGTAGCGTCAAGGGCGAGGTGATCTCCTCGACCTTTGACGAGCCCGCCGCGCGGCACGTGCAGGTGGCCGAAATGGTCATCGAAAAGGCCAAGCGTCTGGTCGAGCACAAGCGCGATGTCGTGATCCTGCTCGACTCGATCACGCGTCTGGGCCGTGCGTATAACACCGTCGTGCCGTCGTCGGGCAAGGTGTTGACCGGCGGTGTGGATGCCAACGCGCTGCAACGCCCCAAGCGCTTCTTTGGCGCGGCCCGCAACATCGAGGAGGGCGGCTCGCTCTCGATCATCGCCACCGCGCTGATCGACACCGGCAGCCGCATGGACGAAGTGATCTTTGAAGAGTTCAAGGGCACCGGCAACAGCGAAATCGTTCTGGACCGCAAGGTCGCGGACAAGCGCATCTTCCCCGCGCTGGACGTGGGCAAGAGCGGCACCCGCAAGGAAGAGCTGTTGGTGGAGAAGGCCAACCTGTCCAAGATGTGGGTTCTGCGCCGCATTCTGATGCAAATGGGCACCGTCGACGCGATGGAGTTCCTGCTGGACAAGATGAAGGACTCGAAGACCAACGAGGACTTCTTCTCGACGATGAACCAGTAACGCCGGTTCACGCGCAGATCACAGGGGGCGGGGAAGAGATTTCCCGCCCCCTTTTGCGTGATACGCGCGGTTTTGCACCAATGTGGCCCGGAACGGCGGGGGCACTGATAGACTTTTAACGGCGCGCGTGTCAGCGTGATCCATTGATAACAGATCAGGAGGCGCCCGCGATGAAAGTGCATGTCGAAGTTGACTGTTCACCCGAAGAGGCGCGCCGCTTTCTGGGCCTGCCCGATGTGACGGCGGCCAATGACGCCTATGTCGAGGCCGTGGCCAAGGCGATGCAGGGCGTCGGCTCGGTCGAGCAATTGCACGAGATGGCCAAGCAGATCGCGCCGATGGGGCAGATGGGGCTGAAACTGTTTCAGCAGTTCATGGAAGCCGGCGCGTCGATGGCGGGCAACAAGAAGTAAACGGGCCGAATGACCGAAACGATTTTCGCCTGCTCCAGCGGGCAGCCGCCGGCCGCGATTGCGGTGATCCGAATCAGTGGTGCGGGGGCAGGGACGGCTTTGGCCGCGTTGTGCGGGCGGATGCCGGTGGCGCGCCGGGCCAGTGTGGCGATATTGCGCGATGCCGATAGGGCGGCGCTGGATTCGGCGCTGGTGCTGTGGTTCCCGGGGCCAAACACCGCCACGGGTGAGGATCTGGCCGAATTGCATTGTCATGGCGGCCGCGCGGTGATCGCGGCGGTGGAGCGGGCGTTGGGCGCGATGCCGGGCCTGCGCCGGGCCGAACCGGGTGAGTTTACCCGCCGCGCTTTTGCCAATGGCCGCATTGACCTGGCCGAGGCTGAAGGGCTGGGCGATCTGTTGTCCGCCGAGACCGAGATGCAGCGCGCATCCGCTTTGACGATGGCGGGCGGGGGATTGTCGCGGCAGGTGCGCGGGTGGCGTGACCGGGTGCTGTATCTGTCCGCCTTGATCGAGGCGGTGCTGGATTTCGCCGATGAGGATGACGTTGCCGCCCTGCCGCCGGATTTCACCGCGCAGCTGGATATGTTCCACGTGGAACTTTCAGACTGGCTGGCGGCGCCTCGTGCCGAGGCTTTGCGTGAGGGGTTCAAGGTGGTGATCGCCGGGCCACCCAATGCGGGCAAGAGCACTTTGTTCAATGCGCTGGTCGAGGAAGATGCCGCGATCACCGCGCCGATTGCCGGGACCACGCGGGATGTGTTGATGCGGCCGGTGGCGCTGGGCGGGGTGCCGTTTCAGTTTCTGGACACGGCGGGGTTGCGCGATGAAGGCGCCGATGTGGTGGAAGCCATCGGCATCGAACGCGCGCAGGCCGCTTTGGCACAGGCCGATCTGGTGCTGTGGTTGGGTGCCGAAGGGCAGGGGCCGCAGGGCGCGTGGGAAATCGCCGCGCAGATCGACCGGGCTGACGCCGTACCCAAATCCGCGGCGCGTCATCGCTTGTCGGCGGTGAGCGGTCAGGGCGTGGCGGACCTGCGCCGGGATCTGATCGACCATGCGCGCCAGTCCATGCCCAAGCCCGGCGCGGTGGCGCTGAACGCGCGTCAACACGCGGCGCTGGCTGAGGCGGCGGATGCAGTGGCGGTGGCGGGGCGGATGGCCGACCCTTTGCTGGCGGCGGAGAATCTGCGTCTGGCGCGTCTGGCGTTTGACCGCTTGCTGGGTGGGGCAGGGACCGAGGATATGCTGGACGCATTGTTCGGGCGGTTCTGCATCGGGAAATAGGGCCGCCCATGTTCCACGTGAAACAGTGCTTTTGACCGCAGCCCCGGCATGGGGTAGGGCGGGGCATCATGGACAATTTTGATGTCATCGTCATCGGCGGCGGCCACGCCGGCGTAGAGGCGGCCGCCGTGGCCGCCCGCATGGGTGCGCGCACCGCGCTGGTCAGTTTTGACCTGTCAGTGGTGGGCGCGATGAGTTGCAACCCGGCGATTGGCGGTTTGGGCAAAGGCCATCTGGTGCGCGAGGTCGACGCGCTGGACGGGCTGATGGGCCGGGCGGCGGATGCGGCGGCGATCCATTACCGCATGCTGAATCGCAGCAAGGGCAGTGCCGTCCAGGGCCCGCGCGTGCAGGCCGACCGGCGCCTGTTCAAGGCGGCGATTCAGCGCATGTTGGCGGCGCAACCCAATTTGACTCAGCTGGCCGGAGAGGCTGCCGCGCTGGTGATTGAGGGCGGTGTGGTGCGCGGCGTGGATCTGGCTGATGGCGCGCGGCTGACGGCGCGGGCGGTGGTACTGTGTACCGGGACATTCCTGGGCGGGGTACTGTTCCGGGGGGAGGAGCAATTTGTTGGCGGGCGCATTGGCGAATCGGCCGCGCATCGTCTGGCCGCCCAATTGCGTGAGGCGGACCTGCCCATGGCCCGGTTGAAGACCGGCACGCCGCCGCGTCTGGATGGGCGCACTATTGACTGGCACCGGTTGGAGGAACAGCCCAGCGATGCCGAGCCGTGGTGCATGTCGGCGATGGAATCGCGCCGTCTGACGCCGCAGGTGTTCTGTGCGATCACCCGGACCAACCCGGTGACGCATGACACGATCCGGGCGAATCTCCATCGCTCGCCTTTGTTCAGCGGGGCGATTGGGGCGCGGGGGCCGCGTTACTGTCCCAGCATTGAGGACAAGATCCACCGTTTCGCCGACCGCGATTCGCATCAGATCTTTCTGGAGCCTGAGGGGCTGAGCACCCATCTGGTCTATCCCAATGGCGTGTCGACCAGCCTGCCCGCCGAAGTGCAACTGGCGATGATGCGCAGCATGGAAGGGCTGGAGCAGGTGGAGATGGTGGTGCCCGGCTATGCCGTGGAATACGACCATATCGACCCGCGCGCCCTGCGCTCCAGTCTGGAGGTGCGGGCGATGCCCGGCCTGTATACCGCCGGGCAGATCAATGGCACCACCGGATATGAGGAAGCCGCCGCGCAGGGGTTGATGGCGGGGATGTATGCTGCCGCTGCCGTGCTGGGGCGGGATCCGGTCGCGCTGGACCGGGCCAATTCCTATATGGCGGTGATGGTCGATGACCTGACGCTGCATGGGGTGAACGAGCCTTACCGCATGTTGACGGCACGGGCCGAATACCGGCTGCGGCTGCGGGCGAACAATGCGACGACGCGGCTGACCACGCTGGGCCTGAATGCGGGCTGTGTGGGGGCGGAGCGGGCGGCCTGGTATGTTTCACGTGGAACAGACAAGGCGGCTCTGGAGGCGGCTCTGGAGGCGTCTGTGACGGCATCCGATCTGGCCACGGTGGGTCTGACGATGAAGGCGGACGCGGGGCGGCTGACCCTGCGCGAATGGCTGCGGTTTGACGGGGTGACGATTGCGGCGCTCTCGCCATGGCTGGGCGATCTGTTGGCGGGCGATCCCGCGCTGATCGAGGAGGTGGCCGAGGACGCCTTTTACGCGCCCTATCTGGCGCGGCAGGACCGGGAGCTGAAGGACCTGCGCGCCAATGACCGCCTGACCTTGGCCGAGGATTTTGCCTATGACCAGATCGCCGGATTGTCGCGCGAAATGGTCGAACGGTTGAGCGCGGCGCGGCCCGCGACTCTGGCGGCGGCGGGGCGCATCCCCGGCATCACACCGGCGGCGCTGGCCGCTCTATTGGTCCACGCGAAAAGGGCAGGGGCATGATCACCGACGAAGCACAGGCTCGCGCATGGTTGGCCGCCCGACCCGAAGGCACACCCGAAGCGTTTGATCGTCTCGAGACTCTGATTGCCATGTTGGCGCAGGAAAACACGGTGCAGAATCTGGTGGCCGCCGCCAGTCTGGAACACGTGTGGCAGCGTCATATCATCGATTCGGCGCAGCTGTTAGCCCATGTTCCACGTGAAACATTGGCCAATGCCAATCTGGGGCCATGGCTGGATCTGGGCACGGGGGCAGGCTTTCCGGGATTGGTGATCGCGGCATTGTGTCCCAACGTGCCCGTGGTGATGGTCGAATCGCGCGCGCGCCGAATCGAATGGTTGAACCGCGTGATCGAGGCACTGGGCCTGCGCCGCGCCAGTGTCGAGGGACGGCGGCTGGAATTGGTGGAAACGCGGATCGCGCGGGTCATCTCGGCCCGGGCATTTGCGCCATTGGACCGTTTGGTGACTCTATCCGCACGTTTTTCCACAAAGGACACGCTGTGGCTGTTGCCCAAGGGGCGAATGGCGGCGAAAGAGGTGGAGGAGCTGCCGCGTGGAATCAAACATATGTTCCACGTGGAACCATCGCTTACCGACGCGGAATCGGGTATGATCGCCGGGCATCTGTTGCATGTCGGGAATCTGAAACCCAAAAAAACGCCCTCAGGCCAAAGGTGAAACCATGATCCGGATTGCCATTGCCAATCAAAAGGGCGGGGTGGGCAAGACCACGTCCGCCATCAATCTGGCCACGGCCTTTGCCGCCGCCGGGTGGCGCACGCTGTTGATCGATCTGGACCCGCAGGGTAATGCGTCGACCGGGGTGGGGGTGATGACCGCCGACCGCGAATATTCCACCTATGATCTGTTGATGGGTGAGGGCACGGTGGAGGAATGCACCGTGGGCACCAATGTCCCGGGCCTTAGCCTGATCCCCGCCACGGTCGATCTGTCCGGCGCCGAGATCGAACTGGTCTCGGTCGAGGACCGCGTGCACCGGCTGCGCGATGCGCTGGTGCGGGCCAATGATACCTTCGACGTCTGCTTCATCGATTGCCCGCCTTCGCTGGGCCTGCTGACGCTGAACGCGCTGAGTGCCGCCGATACGCTGATGGTCCCGTTGCAGAGCGAGTTTTTCGCGCTGGAGGGGTTGAGCCAATTGCTGCAAACCGTCGAGCGCGTGCAGCAGCGTTTCAACCCCGATCTGGGCATCATCGGCATCGCGCTGACCATGTGTGACAAGCGCAACCGCCTGACCGAGCAGGTGTCGGACGACGTGCGCTCATGCCTGGGCAAGCTGGTGTTTGACACCACCATCCCGCGCAACGTCCGCCTGTCCGAAGCGCCCAGCCATGGTTTGCCCGCGCTGATCTATGACCAGCATTGCACCGGCAGCCGCGCCTATCTGGCATTGGCGCGTGAACTGATTGCCCGTCTGCCCGAAAACAGGAAAGCCGCATGAGCGACGAGACCACCGCCCGCCCCGCCGCTCGTCGCAAGCCGCCCGCATTGGGCCGTGGCCTGTCGGCGTTGCTGGGGGAAACCCGGCGCGAGGAGCCGGTGTTGCCGCCTCCGCCCGGTGGCGGTGTTGCAGCCGCGCCGGCGATGCCGCTGCGCAGCGAGGTGGCGCCACGTGTGGGCGGCATGGCGCAATTGGCGGTTGCCGATATCACGCCCGATCCCGATCAGCCGCGTCGGCATTTTGACGATTCCGCGCTGGATGAACTGGCCGCCTCGATCGCGGCGCGCGGGGTGATTCAGCCGATCATCGTCCGGCCCAAGGGCACGGGCTATATGCTGGTGGCGGGCGAACGCCGCTGGCGCGCGGCACAGCGGGCCCAACTGCACGAAATCCCCGCGCTGATCCGCGATCTGACCGATCGCGAAGTGATGGCGCTGGCGCTGATCGAGAACTTGCAGCGCGAAGATCTGAATCCGATCGAAGAAGCCCGCGCCTATCAGCGTCTGGCCGAAAGCGAATCGATGACGCAGGCCGATATCGCCAAGATGGTCGATAAAAGCCGCAGCCATGTCGCCAATATCCAGCGCTTGCTCAGCCTGCCGGAAGCGGTGATTCGCATGGTGGAGGAGGCCGAGCTGTCGATGGGCCACGCCCGCGCGCTGATCGGTTGCGATGCGGCCGAAACGCTGGCGGCGCAGGCCGTGGCCAAGGGCTGGTCGGTGCGCGAGATCGAGCAGCAGGTGCGCCGCAGCGCCGGGCGCGAAGCGCCGGTGCGGCGGCAGGCGCGGCAGGACACCAGCTCGCCCGAATCGGCGGACATCCAGATGATGCAGCAACAGTTGGAGGAATGCCTGGGCCTGTCGGTCAAGATCCACGCGGATGCTGACCCGCGTTCCGGTGCGGTGACGATCCGCTATACCACGCTGGACCAGCTGGATCTGATCAGTTCGCGCCTGACAGGTGGCGGCGGCATCTGACACCCATGGAGCAAAACCGGAAAACCCCGCCATCACCGGCGGGGTTTTCCTTTTTGTCCAAATATATCAGTTGTTAATCCGCACTTCCTTGCTCCGCGCATGGTGCCGGGTGACAATTGTGCGGCGCGTCACCACCTTGCGCGTGGTCACCACCACCTGTTCAGGGCAATCCACGGCGGGCATGTGGCTGACCACGGGAATGGCATAGCCGTAATGCGGATCAGGCATCCCGCCCCGCGTGTAATAATTCCACCATGCCGCGCAGGTTTCGCCCGCCATCGCCGGATCGCCGCCAGCGGTAGACATCAACCGGTGGCGGCATTCGGCCAGCCATTGCCCCATGGGCAAGGGGGCCTCGGCGCTGGCAAGGGCGGGCGGGGGCAGCATTGCCGCGCCATCGGGGTGGATCTGGTGGGCCTGTGCCACACCGGCGCCTGCCAACAGCGCCAGCGGCATCAGGAATAGGAAACGGCGGTGTGCCATGCAAAGGCCTCCTGTTTGCAACCAGACGCGGGGACGGGTTGGTCCGGCGTTAACCATGGTTAATACCAAAAGCGCGCCCGCCGCTCCAGCCGGAATCAGGCGGAGGCGATGGCCGGTGCGATGGCCGCGGCCAATGCCTCGATTCCGGCGGCGTCATCGGCGTCAAACCGGCCGGGCAGGGGGCTGTCCAGATCGATCACCGCGATCAGGCGGCCTTCATGCACCACCGGCACCACCAGTTCGGACGCGCTGGCCGCATCGCAGGCGATATGGCCGGGAAAAGCGTGCACGTCGGCCACCAATTGCGTTTGCCCGCTGGCCGCCGCCGCGCCGCACACGCCCCGGCCAAACGGAATGCGGATGCAGGCCGGCTTGCCGATGAACGGGCCCAGCACCAATTCGTCCCCCACCGCGCGATAGAACCCGGCCCAGTTCAGATCGGGCAGGAATTGCCAGATCAGCGCGGCGATATTGGCCATATTGGCGATGGCGTCAGGCTCGCCATGGGTAATGGCGCGGGCGGCATCGCACAGATCGGCGTGGGTTTGGGCGCGTGTCTGGCCGGGCAGGGGGGTAAAATCGTACATGGGCCGCTTTTACCGCGCCGCATGCTTGCCGCATAGGGCGTCTGCGCCTATCTCGTGGCCCATGACCCTGTTCTCGCGCAAAAGCCTGCTGATCCTTGGCGGCGTCGTTCTGGTTGGCGGTGGTGCCGTCGGCTATGTCCTGCATGGCAACCCTTCGGATCAGCCGATCACCCTGTTCGAAGGCCACAACCCCAAGATCGTCGATCCCCAGCCGGAAAAGATCCCTTCGCTGGGGCTGGTGAAATCGATCGGCTGGGGCGCGGGTGAGGCACCCAAACCGGCCCAAGGCCTGACCGTCACCCGCTTTGCCGAAGGGTTGGCCCATCCGCGCACCATGCTGACGCTGCCCAATGGCGATGTGCTGGTGTCGCTGACCGGCGCGCCCAAGGAAGCGGCGGGCGGCGGCTTCATGGGCTGGGCGGCCAAGATCGTGATGGGCATGGTGGGCGCGGGTGAACCGTCGGCCAATCAGATCGTCCTGTTGCGCGATGCCAAGGGCGCCGGCAAGGCCGACCAGCGCTTTACCCTGTTGCAGGCGGGTCTGGATTCGCCCTCGGGTCTGGCGGTGGGCAATGGCAAGCTGTATGTCGCCAACCACAATGCCGTGCTGGCCTATGACTTTACGCCCGGTCAAACCGCGATCACCACTGCGCCCAAAAAGCTGATGGACCTGCCCGCTGGCGGCAACCACTGGATGCGCAACCTGCTGCTTAGCCCCGATGGCAAGAAGCTGTATGTCGCCATTGGTTCGGCCAGCAACATTGGTGAGGGCGGCCCGCAGGCAGAGCAGGGCCGCGCCGCGATTTACGAGATCAATACCGACACCGGCAGCCATCGCCAATATGCCGCGGGTCTGCGCAATCCCAATGGTCTGGGCTGGAATCCGTCCACCGGCGAAATGTGGGTGACGGTGAACGAGCGCGACCAGTTGGGCCCTGATCTGGTGCCCGATTACCTGACCAACGTGCCGGTGGGTGCGCATTATGGCTGGCCTTGGTTCTATTGGGGCAAGACCGAGGACAACCGCGTCTATGACAAGACGCCGCAGTACCAGATGCCCGAATTCCTGATCGATTACGTGCGCAAGCCTGAATATGGGCTGGGGCCGCATGTGGCGGCGCTGGGCATGACCTTTGCCACTGGCGGCGGGCGTCTGGGGGCGGCCTATGCCAATGGCGCGTTCATCGCCCGCCATGGCAGTTGGAACCGCAAACCGGCGGTGGGCTATGACGTGGTGTTTGTGGGCTTTGACGCGAACGGCACGCCTGTGGGTAAGCCGCAGCCGGTGCTGACGGGTTTCCTGAATGGTGAAGGCCAGACACATGGCCGGCCGACCTGGGTCAGCTTTGCGCAGGATGGCGCCTTGCTGGTGTCGGACGATACGGCGGGGATCATCTGGCGGGTGATTGCGCCGGGCGCCGCGCCCGCGCCCGCGCCCAAGGCGATTGTCGCGCCGCCGATCCCGCCACAGCGCGATCTGAACAGCGATCCGGAACGCCGCCTGCGCCTGCAAATGCGCGAGATGCAGCAGATGCGCCAGAACTGATCGACGGACAGGTGTGATGTAAGGGGCGGGGGCGCAAACCCCCGCCTTTTGCGTTTTGCGGGCGTTACAGAGCGCGTCCGGCCCGCCCGGCCAGTTCGGTGACATAATGCCACGCAATGCGCCCAGAGCGGCCCCCACGGCGCTTGCTCCATTCCAGCGCGTCATGGGCATCCCACGTCAGGCCCAGCGCATCGGCATAGCCGGTAATGATCGCCAGATAGGTGTCCTGATCGCAGGCGTGGAAGCCGATTGACAGGCCAAAGCGATCGGCCAGCGCCAGACGGTCATCCACCACATCGCGCGGGTTGATCGGGTCGTCCTGTTCCGACAGATTGCGCGCGACGATGGCGCGGCGGTTGGACGTGACGGCTAGGCGGACATTGGCGGGGCGGGCCTCTACCCCGCCTTCCAGCCATGACCGCAGGGCGCGCGGGCCAGAGGAATCGCCTTCCTCAAACCCCAGATCGTCTATGAACACCAGAAAGCGGCGGTCGATCTCGCCCAGCGTGACGAACAGTCCCGCCAGTGTGGAGAGCGCTTCGGGTGAGACCTGAACCAGCGCGATGGAGCCGGGGGCATCGGCCTGTGCCGCGCAAATGGCGGCCCGGGTCAGCGCCGATTTGCCCATGCCGCGCGATCCCCATAGCAACATGTCATGCGCCGCATGGCCCGCCGCCAGACGGGCGACATTGCCCACCACCATGGCCTTTTGTTGATCAATGCCGCGCAATTGGTCCAGCGCGGGGGCGGAAAACCGCGCCACCGCCCGTGCGGCGCGCCCATCCCAGACATAGGCGGGGTGCGCCAGCCAGTCGACGGCAGGAACCGGCGCGGGAATCAGCCGTTCCAACGCATCGGCAATACGGGCCAAAGGTTCGCCCTGATCGGTCATCATTTACCCTATGTGGATGCGGCCCGCCTTAGCTGGCCAGCGTTGCGGCATCCAGCGCGTAGAGCAAATCGGCCCCGCCCATGGCAAGCGCCTTTTGCCCGGCCGCCTCTGGCGCGATATTGGCGGCAAACCATTGGGCGACAACGGGCTTGGTCCGGGGGATGTCGCCGGTGGCGGTGTCGGCCACCCGCGCCATGCGCTGCAATTGCCACCCGGCCACGGCCACCGCGCACATCTTCAGGAAAGGCACACTGCCCGCCAGACGCGCGTCCAGCGCTGCGCCATCGATCATCCAGCGCGCCACATCGGCGCAATCACGGGCCAGCGCGGCGATCTGGGGCGCATCGGCGCAATCAGCCTCGATCTCGGCCAGCAGGGTCAGCAGCACCGCGCCGCCCTCCAGCCCCAGCTTGCGCGTGACCAGATCGGCGGCCTGAATGCCGTTTGTGCCTTCGTAAATGGCGGCGATGCGGATGTCGCGGTAATGCTGGGCCGCGCCGGTTTCCTCCATAAAGCCCATGCCGCCGTGGACCTGAATCCCAAGGCTGGCGACCTCTTCACCGATGTCGGTGCCCCAGGCCTTGAGCATCGGCACCAGCACATCGGCCCGCGCCTGCGCCGCCGTATCGCCCAGCGCGCCGCGATCCACACAGCCCGCCGTGGTATAGAGCAGCGCCCGCGCGCCTTCGGTCAGGGCGCGCATCCGCATCAGCATACGGCGCATGTCGGGGTGTTCGATGATCGCCACCGGAGTCTTGTCGGGGCTGCCGGCGCGGGCGGATTGCACGCGGGTCTGGGCGTAATCGCGGGCCTTTTGCCACGCGGCCTCGGCCACCTGTACGCCCTGCGACCCCACGTTGATCCGGGCCGAGTTCATCATCGTGAACATCGCCTTCAGCCCGGCATTCTCCGCGCCGACCATTTCGCCGATGCATTCGCCGTTTTCGCCAAAACCCATGACGCAGGTGGGCGAGGCATGGATGCCCAGCTTGTGCTCCAGAGAGACGACATTGACGTCATTGCGCGCGCCCGGCGTGCCATCGGCGTTCACATGGAATTTGGGCACGACAAACAGCGAAATCCCGCGCGATCCGGCCGGAGCACCCGGCGTGCGGGCCAGCACCAGATGGATGATGTTCTCGACCAGATCATGCTCACCCCAGGTGATGAAGATCTTGGTGCCGGTGATGCGCCATTTGCCCGCATGGGGGCCTTCGGTGATGGGGGCGGCGGTGGCGCGCAGGGCACCCACATCGCTGCCCGCCTGCGGTTCGGTCAGGTTCATCGTGCCCGACCATTCGCCGCTGATCAGCTTGGGCAGGTACATCGCCTTTTGCGCGTCGCTGCCGTGGTGGTGCAAGGCCTCGATCGCGCCGACGGTCAGCATCGGCAACAGGCTGAATGCCATATTCGCGCCGCCCAGCGATTCCAGCACACAGGCCGCCAGTGTAAAGGGCAGGCCCTGACCGCCAAACTCCTCGGCCCCGGCGATGGAGTTCCACCCGGCCTCGACATAGGCGCGATAGGCCGCGGCAAAGCCATCGGGCAGGTGGACCTCATGCCCGTCCTGTACCGCGCCCTGTTGGTCGCCCACCCGGTCCAGCGGCGCCCATTCGCCGCTCGCCAGCGCGCCGATTCCCTCGGCCAAGGCCTCGACCAGATCGGGGGACAGGCTGGCAAAGCGTTCGTGCGCGGCCAGCGCGTCAACACCCGCGCACACGCGCATGGCCAGGATCTGATCGGCAACCGGAGCGGTATAGGGCATGGTCTGTCGTCCTCTGCGCGCGCCGTGGCTAATCGGGACAATGCGGGCGCGCCTTTTGCTTGGCTTTATCGTCTGCGCGCCTATAGCCAAGCCCCATGAGCGACAATGTTCCCGCGCAAATTGTTCCGGCAGACGGTGAAGGCATCGCGGCGGCGGTGGCGGCCTTGCGCGCCGGGGCGTTGGTCGCGGTCCCGACCGAGACGGTCTATGGATTGGCGGCGCGGGCGGATCGGGATGAATCGGTCGCGGCGATCTATCGGGCAAAGGGACGGCCGGATTTCAATCCGTTAATCGTGCATGTGGCCGATCTGGCGGGGGCGGAACAATTGGCGCTGGTGGACGCGCGGGCGCGGGTGTTGGCCGATGCGTTCTGGCCCGGTCCGCTGACCATGGTGCTGCCCCGGCGCGAAGGGGCAATGGTGGCGGCAGCGGTGACGGCGGGGCTGCCCACCATTGCCATCCGTTGCCCGGCGCATCGGGTGATGCGCCAGATCCTGCGCGAATCGGGGCTGGCGCTGGCCGCGCCTTCGGCCAATGCCAGTGGCGGCGTGTCGCCCACCTGCGCCGCGCATGTGGCGGCCTCGCTGGGGGGGCGGGTTGGTCTGATCGTTGATGGCGGAGATTGCCCGGACGGGATTGAATCGACCATCATTGCCCTGCGTGCCGAGGGCGGGTGGCAGGTGTTGCGCCCCGGCCCGATCACGGCCGATGCCATCGCGGCGGTGATCGGGCAGGGGGGCGACGCGCCCTCGTCCAACCGGATCGAGGCGCCCGGCCAGATGACCAGCCATTATGCCCCGGGAAAGCCGGTGCGGCTGAACGCACTGACGGCGGATGCGGAGGAATTCCACATCGGTTTTGGCGCGGTGGCGGGGGATTATTGCCTGTCGGCTGATGGCGATCTGGCACAGGCGGCGGCGCATTTGTACGCTGCGCTGCATGCCGCGGCTGCTTCGGGGCGGGCGCGGGTGGCGGTGGCGCCGGTGCCGGATGCCGGGATTGGCGCGGCGATCAATGACCGCTTACGCCGCGCGGCGGCGTAAACGGCCTGCACCGCGCGGCGGCGTGATTTACGGCTGACAGACCACCTTGCCCGTGCCCATGACATTGGGTTTGCACGTGGCCTTGCCAATGACGCGCAGGGTGCCTGTGCCCATGATATTGCCCTCTACCACCCCGTCAGAGGCCAGCGCGACATCGCCGGTGCCCATGATGTTCACCTCGGCCTTGTCGGCGCGCAGCGTTGGCAGATCCGCGCCCCCCGTCCCCGCGATGTTCATGGAAAGCTGCCCCACCGTGCCATGCGCGCGGTAATGGCCGCTGCCCGCGACATTCACCGACAGCTTTTGCGCGGCCACCTGTGGCGTGTCGATATTGCCCGATCCGCCGATCACCACCGTGGCGTCGCTGGCCAGCGCATCGGCGATGATCTGGCCCGATCCGGTCATCGTCAGCATTTCGGGGGCGGGCATGGTGACATCAATGGTCAGCGGCGCGCCATTGCTTCCCGGGCGGCGCAGGATGCCCAGCGTCCCGGCCTGATAGGTAAAGCGCAGGAGATCGACCTGTGCCGGGCCGCCCTCGACCGTGACGGTCAGGCGATCGCCGCGATGGATGCGCACCGTGTCGGGGCCAAACAGCACCACCGCCTTGGCCGGGGCAGTGGTCAGGTCCACTTCGCTCAGGGGTTTGCCGGTGTCACCGTTGATCGAGATGTCGGTGTGCTTGTCACAGGCTGACAGCAGCAGGCCGGCCCCCAGAACCGGCGCCAGACGCGACAGATAGCGGCGAAAATCCATAGGGCCCTCCCGACGTGTGTTGTCATGGTAATACACCATCCGCCTGTGCGCAAGCCCGGCAGGCGCAAACGGCGCGCGCAAAAAAGGGCCGCCCCTTTCAGGACGGCCCTTTCTCGCTGTAAGCGTTGTCCCGCGATGGCGGGGCCAAGGCTGCGCTTAAACGGCGGCGGCAGCCTCGTAATATTTCGGCGCGTGCTCGTTCAGGATCGCCAGGATCTTTTGCAGCGCGGCCAGTTCGTCGGTCTTTTCCATGGCGGCCAGTTCGCGCGCCAGACGGCTGCTGGCGGCTTCAAAGATCTGACGCTCGGAATAGGACTGCTCGGGCTGGTCGTCGGCACGGAACAGATCGCGAGTCACCTCGGCGATCGAAACCAGATCGCCAGAGTTGATCTTCGCTTCGTATTCCTGCGCGCGGCGCGACCACATGGTGCGCTTGACCTTGGGCTTGCCCTTCAGGGTGTCCAGCGCCTCGCGCAGGGTCTTGTCGCTCGACAGCTTGCGCATGCCGATGGCTTCAACCTTGTTCACGGGGACGCGCAGGGTCATGCGTTCCTTTTCGAACCGCAGCACATAGAGTTCCATCTTCATGCCGGCGATTTCCTGCTCCAGCAGTTCCATCACGCGGCCAACCCCGTGCTTCGGGTAAACGACGTAATCTCCAACTTCGAAGGCGTGAGCCTTGGCGGTCATCTATCGTCCTTTCGCTCGGCCAAAATCGCAGGAGAACAGCCCGTGGAACAATGCAGACACCGGCGGCGGGCATGGCGAATCGACGCCAAACCCTGTGTCGGTGTGATGGGTGCATCAACCGTGGCTTGCGACTTTGCCTTTCATGGTCTGAGGGTTCGACCCGGTATTGGCCCTGGTTAACGGCGACGTCAGGCAGGCGGGTGAGGGCCCCGACGCTGCCCGGCTGGGACATTATATAACACGCCGGTAACAAAATTACCAGAGGCGAGAATCGCGCGTGCGACTCCCGCCTCTGGCAGACAGAAATGCGGCCGATGCCGCGGCGGAACAGGCCCGCCCTATGTCCGGTGGCGCGGCGCGGGCGGCTGATTGCCGCGCCGCCTCCGCGCCCGGAAGATCAGTCGCCTTCGCCCGGCGCTTCCGAGAAGAACTTCTCGAACTTGCCTTCGACGCCCTTCATGTCATCGGCGTCGGCAGGGGCTTCCTTCTTGGCGGTGATGTTGGGCCATTCCGCCGAGAACTTGGCGTTCAGCTCCATCCACTGCTCGATACCGCTTTCGGTGTCGGGCAGGATGGCTTCGGCCGGGCATTCCGGCTCGCACACGCCACAGTCAATGCATTCGCTGGGGTTGATCACCAGCATGTTTTCGCCCTCGTAGAAGCAGTCCACAGGGCATACTTCGACGCAATCCATGTATTTGCAGCGGATACAGGCGTCGGTGACGACATAGGTCATGGCTGCAAATCCCCTTATCAGCCAGATGGAAACTGGGTCGCTGCTACGGGGGAAAGGCGCGTCTCGTCAAGCACCCGATACACGCTTTGTGCTTCTGGGGCTGGTCCGCGCCGGTTGGGCAGGGCCAGAATGCGGATTACCCGCACCCCCGAAGGCAGCGGCAGGACCAGCACATCATCGGCACAAATGGCCGCAGAACTGCGCTCTACGCGCCGTCCGTTCAGGCGGATATGGCCTTGTTCCACCCAATCCTGCGCGGCCGCGCGGGATTTTGCCAGGCGCAGAAACCACAGCAATTTATCGATTCGCAGGCTGGGCCGGGGGGCAGGGGCGGGCGGCTTGGCGCCGGGGCCGGGGCGCATCCCTATGCCACCAGCGCCGCCAGCGCGGCAAAATGGCCTGATGGCGTGGGAGAGTCGGGCGCGCGTTGGGGGTTGCGGCCCGGTTTGCCCTTTGGGGCTGGGGGCGGCGGGGCGGTGTCGCGCGGCGGTTGCCAGCGCCAGACCAGCGGCGCGGGCGGGCCATGGGCGGCAGCGTCCAGCGCGCGTGGCATGATTGGCCGGAACCCGCCCATCCGCAACAAATGGGCATAGGCCTTGGTCGTAAGCCCCATTTTCACCGCCGCCGCCGGGTCCAGCCGGAAGGCGCGGCCCGGTTGGGCGGCGCGGGCCTCATGTGCGGCGCGCAACAGGTCTTCGGCGCGGTCGATGCGGATCGCCTGCGCGCCCAACCGGCGATAGGCCAAAGGAGCCTCCTGCGTTCCTGCCATCGGCAGGATCGGCGCCATGGGCGTGGCGATTGCGCCATCGGCCCCGGTCAGTTCCCGCCACAGCGCCAGCGGGCGCGCCTTGACCAGCGCGGGGCAGAACAGGTCCAGCGTGCCGATCCGCACCCCCAACCGGCGCAAGGTGTCGCGCTGGCCCTTGTCCAGTGCCTCCAGCCCCGAACCGATACGCGCCGTCATGCCCCCGCCATCGATCAGGCGAATCAGCAGCGCGCGCAGGGCAGGGCCGCTCTGTTCCGCCAGACTGGCCGCCTCGATCCGGGCCAGCGGGGCCAGCGGGCGCAATTGCCGCGCCAGCCAGCCTTCCAGCGCGGCGATCAATTCGGCGCGCAAGGGGGCCGCCAGACGGTCCAGCAAGGGCGTTGCCACCAGCCCCGGCGTCAGCGCCGATTTGCCGCGATGCAGGCGGGCGATCGCCTCGCCATGCCACAGCACAACGCCACCACCCAGCGACAGGCCCGCGTCATCCCCGCCCGCCAGCGCCGCCATCAGGTCGCGCGCGCGGCCCGCCACCAGTTCGGGCAGATGCTTGTCCGCGGCGGCCAGCAACAGTTTGGTGTCCCCCGCGCGCGCTGCCGGATCAACGCGAAAGCGGAAACCGGACAGCTCGCCAATCGCCTCATCCTCGACCAGCACCGTGTCGCCCGACAGACGGACCGAGAGCAGTCCCGCGTCCTGCCCACCCAGCTTGCGCATCAGGACGGCGGTGCGGCGGTTGACGAAACGTTCGGTCAGGCGGGCGTGCAAGGCATCGGACAGGCGTTGTTCGACGGCGCGGGCGCGGGCGGCCATTTCATCGCGAGCCGGCACCCAATCGGCGCGCTGGGTAATGTATG
Source organism: Novosphingobium ovatum (assembly GCF_009909235.1). GTDB lineage: Bacteria > Pseudomonadota > Alphaproteobacteria > Sphingomonadales > Sphingomonadaceae > Novosphingobium > Novosphingobium ovatum. The sequence goes on along the minus strand of NZ_JAAAPO010000007.1, from coordinate 78,884 downwards.
ACCAACTGCGGATGGCCGAAATGCGCCCTTGCAAGGTGTCGATATCGCCCGCGGTATGGTCCAGATGGGCGATGGCGCGCGGGGCGTGATCGGGGTGCAGCGGGCCGCTGCGCAATTCCTCCCACAGGCGGGCGACAAAGCGGGCATGGGCGTCCACCCCCACCTGCCGGAAATCGGGCAGCGAGCAGGCCTCCCAGAAGCGCCGCACCATGGGTGGCCCACGCAGGGTGTCGGCAATCCCGGCCTCGTCCGACAGGCGCTTCAGCACGGCCAGATCGATGGCCTCTGGCGCGGCGATCAGTTCGGGGTGGGCCGGGGGGCGCTCCAGATCGTTGATCAGGCTGGCGATCGAATCAAACCGCAGATCGCTCTCCCGCCAATACAGCCGGGTCAGCGGGGCAAAGCGGTGCTCCTCGATGGCATAGATCTCTTCGTCCGAGAATTCCGCGTCATGCCCGCCCGTGCCCGACATCGTGCCAAAGGTGCCATCGCGCTGATGTCGCCCGGCGCGCCCGGCGATCTGTGCCATTTCGGTGGGCAGCAGGCGGCGCTGGCGCACGCCGTCATATTTCGACAATCCGGCAAAGGCGACATGGGTGATGTCCAGATTCAGCCCCATGCCGATGGCGTCGGTGGCGACCAGATAGTCGACCTCGCCGTTCTGATAGAGTTCGACCTGACGGTTGCGCGTTTCGGGGCTGAGCGCCCCCATCACCACCGCCGCCCCGCCGCGAAACCGGCGCAGCATTTCGGCGACCGCGTACACCTGCTCGGCGCTGAAGGCGACGATGGCGCTGCGTGGCGGCACGCGGCTCAGCTTTTTCGCGCCCGCATGGGTCAGCGTGGAAAAGCGCGGGCGGCTGACGATCTCGGCTTCGGGGACCAGCGCCTTGACCAATGGCTCCAGCACGGAGGAGCCAAGGATCATCGTCTCCTCACGCCCCCGCGCATGCAGCAGGCGGTCGGTAAAGACATGGCCGCGCTCGCGGTCGGCGGCCAGTTGCGCCTCGTCCAGCGCGACAAAGGCCAGATCGGTGAAACGGTCGCCCTTCTTGGCGTTGCCCCGGATCGGCATGGCTTCGGCGGTGCACAGCAGCCAGCGGGCATTGGGTGGCTCGATCCGCTCCTCGCCGGTGATCAGGGCAACATGGTCGCGGCCCTTGATGGCGCAGACCTTCTCATACACCTCGCGCGCCAGCAGGCGCAGCGGAAAGCCGATCGCGCCCGAGGAATGGGCGCACAGCCGTTCGATCGCCAGATGGGTTTTGCCGGTGTTGGTGGGGCCCAACACCGCCTTTACCCGGCCGTCATGCTGGGGGCGTCGGCCGCCGGCACGCGGCGGGCGGGAGGGATCGGGGGAGGGCCGTACCATCGCCAAACCCATGTGGCATCGCCGCCACGGGTCGACAAGGGGCCGCATGGGCAACCCTGCGGAAAACCCCTGTGGCGGACCGGATTTAGGCAATGGTTAACCTTGTCGGTTCAGGAGGGTGAGGAAACATTTACCTTTGCCCAGAGGCGATTCTTGTACGCATACCGCCAGATCGAAGGCACGCCGCTACAGGCCGATCCCGCGCTGATCCGCGCGGTGTTTGGCCATGCGGGGGCGGTGGGCACTGGGCGCGGGGCAACGGTGCTGTTGCCGCCGATGCCCGAATATCAGGGCTGGACGCTGCCTCTGCCCGTGCTGGCGGTGGTGGCGCTGCATGACCGGGTAATGCCGGTGTGGACGCGGGTGCAGGCACATATGGCGGTTCGGGCCGCCCCGGTCTGGCACCAGTGGAACACCCGCCGGGCGCGGGCCACGCAACAGGCCACCGCACATGCGCGGCGCATCGGCACGCCGCTGGCCGCGCGGGCGGGCGTTGTGGCGCAACGTCTGGCCGATCGTTTCAACGCCATCGACTATGCCCGCGACCTGAGCGAGGGAATCGGTACGGCGCGCTGGTATCGCGGGCTGGGGGTGATGCTGTCCTGCGCGCTGGCCGCGATCAGCATGACGCCCAGCTTTCGCCCGATGGTGGCTGGAGCGGCCAGTGTGACTTTGCCCGATTCGGCGGCGCAATACCGGCTGAACACCATCCTGCCGCTGGCCTATGGCGCAGATGTGGGCGCGCGGATGGGGCCGACGGCGGACGTTCGCCTGTTGGCCGTCATGCCGGATCGCCCGCGCATCCAGACGCTGGCCACCCTGTCCGAAGGCGATTCGCTGATCGGCATGTTGCAGCGGGCGGGCGTGGGGAGTGGCGATGCCATGCAATTGGCCCGTCTGATCTCGCCCGAAATCAATCCCGACGCGATCGCGCCGGGCACGCGGTTTGATCTGACTCTGGGCCGCCATGACGCGCCGGGGATGCCGCGCGCGCTGGAATCGGCGCGTTTTCGCGCGCGGTTTGACCTGAATCTGGCCGTGGTGCGTCATGGCGATCAATGGCAGGTGATCCGCCAACCGATTCCGGTGGATGCGACGCCTTTGCGCATTCGCGGGGTGATCGGCGGCAGCCTGTACCAATCGGCGCGGGCGGCGGGTGCGCCTTTGCGGGCGATTCAGCAATATTTGCAGGCGGTGGACGCGCATCTCTCGCTGGACGATCTGCGGCAAGGGGCGACCTTTGATCTGATCGTTGCCTATCGCCGCACCGCCAGCGGCGAAACCGAGGTGGGCGATCTGCTGTATGCCGGGATCGAGGAAGACGGCCGCCCGCGCGCGCAATTGCTGCGTTTTGGCCCGGACGGGCAATTGTTCAACGCCGCCAACATGACCGAGGAACGCACCCGCAATGCGCTGGTGATGCCGGTGGCGGGCGCGCGGATCACCAGCAATTACGGACTGCGCTATCACCCGGTGCTGGGCTATACGCGGATGCATTCGGGCACCGATCTGGCCGCGCCCTGGGGGGCGCCGGTCTATGCCGTGGCTGATGGCGTGGTGAATTTCGTTGGCCCACATGGCGGACATGGCAATTACATCCGGCTGGAGCATGGCGGGGCGCTGGCGACCGGCTATGGCCATCTCAGCCGCTTTGCCGTGGGTGGGGGCATGCGCGTGCGCGCGGGGCAGGTGATCGGCTATGTCGGCTCGACCGGCCTGTCGACCGGCCCGCACCTGCATTACGAAGTGTTCCGCGATGGCGCTTCGATTGATCCCATGAGCCTGCGTTTCACCGTCCATGCGGGCGTGGACAAGGCGCAACTGGCCGCCTTCCGCGCGGCATTGGCGCAGGTGTTGCGCGTTGGCCCCGGCGCGGCCCTTGGCCCGGTGGGCGCGCCCCGCTGATCTTCCGCTGCGTGAACGGGGCGATCTGCCCTCTTTTCGGGCGTGGCCCTTGGGGCTAACACCCTGACCCCATGACCCAGACCATTCCCGCGCCGTTCCCGGCGCTTCGCCTGCGCCGCACCCGTGCCACCGCGTGGAGCCGCGCGATGCACCGCGAAACCGTCCTGACGCCGGCCGATCTGATCTGGCCTTTGTTCATCACCGAAGGGCAGGGGGTGGAGGAGCCCATCGCCAGCCTTCCGGGCGTGTCGCGCTGGTCGGTCGATGGCATCGTCGCGCGGGCCAAGGAGGCGGTGGCGCTGGGAATTCCCTGTCTGGCATTGTTCCCCAATACCCAGCCCGAACGCCGCAGCGAGGACGCCAGGGAAGCGCTGAACCCCGACAATCTGATGTGCCGCGCCATCCGCGCGATCAAGGACGCCTGTGGCGAGACAATCGGCCTGCTGACCGATGTGGCGCTGGACCCCTATACCAGCCATGGCCAGGACGGGCTGATCGACGAGGCGGGCTATGTGTTGAACGACGCCACGGTCGAGATGCTGGTGGGCCAATCGCTCAATCAGGCCGCCGCCGGGGCGGACATCATCGCGCCGTCCGACATGATGGATGGCCGCATCGCCCTGATCCGCGCCGCGCTGGAGGGCGATGGCCACCACAACGCCCAGATCATGTCCTATGCCGCCAAATATGCCAGCGCGTTTTATGGCCCGTTCCGCGATGCGGTCGGTTCGCGCGGGCTGCTGAAGGGTAACAAGAAGACCTATCAGATGGACCCGGCCAACGCCGAGGAAGCCCTGCGCGAGGTGGCGATCGATCTGGCCGAGGGCGCCGACAGCGTCATGGTCAAGCCCGGCCTGCCCTATCTGGACATTGCCCGTCGGGTAAAGGACCAGTTTGGCGTGCCGGTCTATGCCTATCAGGTGTCGGGCGAATACGCGATGATCGAGGCGGTCGTGGCCGCCGGAGGTGGCGAGCGTGACGCGCTGGTGCTGGAAACGCTGCTGGCGTTCAAGCGCGCCGGTTGCAGCGGCGTGCTGACCTATCACGCGGCGCATGCGGCGCGGCTGATGGGGGCGTGAGCTTTCGGCTGGAAACGGACCGGCTGATCCTGCGCGATTGGCGCGATGGCGATCTGGCGGCGTTTGTCCGGCACACCAACACGCCAGAGGTGATGCGCTGGCTGGGCGGGGTGCAGGATGATGCCCATTACGCCATGATGCTGGCCCGTTTTCAGGAATGCGCCGCGGCCCATGGCCATTGCTTCTGGCTGGTCGAGCGCAAGGCGGATGGCGACATTCTGGGCTTTTGCGGGCTGAAGCGCGGGAACGCGCCTGACTGCACCTTTATGGGCGCGTTCGAGATCGGTTGGCGCTTGCGGCAGGACGCCTGGGGGCAGGGCTATGCGCGGGAGGCGGCGCAGGCCTCGCTGGCCGCCGGTTTTGGCCAGTTTGCCGCGCCCGTCATCCATGCCATCACCGTCACGGGCAATGTGGCCAGCGCAACGCTGATGCGGCGGTTGGGCATGGTCCGTGCGCCCGAACTCGATTTTTGCGATACGCGCTTTACTGGCGATCTGGCCGATGTGATCGCCTATCGCCTGACGCGACAGCAATGGGAAGAAAGCCAGCCATGACCGCCCGTACCGACATCACCATCGCCCCGTTCAACGGCATCTGGCCCCGCATTCACCCCAGCGCCTTTATCGCGCCGGGGTGCCGGATCATCGGTGATGTGGAGATCGGGGCGGAATCGTCCATCTGGTACAATTGCGTCATCCGGGGGGACGCCAACCGCATCCGTATCGGCGCGCGCACCAATATTCAGGACGGCACGGTGGTCCATTGCGACAGCCCCAAACCCAAACGGCCGGAAGGTTTTCCCACGATCATCGGCGATGATGTGCTGATCGGGCATATGGCGATGATCCACGGCTGCGTTCTGGAGGATCGGTCGTTTGTCGGGCTGGGGGCGATCGTGATGGATGGCTGTACGGTCTCGTCCGACGCGATGCTGGCGGCGGGCGCGCTGTTGGCGCCGGGCAAGACGATTCCGATGCGCGAGATGTGGATTGGCCGCCCCGCCGCCATGGCCCGCGCGTTGAATGATGCCCAATTGGCCGAGATGCAGGCGGGCGTGGCCGCCTATGTGCGGGCAGGACAGGCGCACAAGGCGAATTTGGAACTGGCCGATGGCGCGGCCCAAGGCTGATCTGCCGCCCGCCGATGCCATCCGCGCGCTGATCGATACCGAGGGGCGTTTGGCGGTGCGTGTCACCCCCGGCGCGCGCAGCGAGGGGATCGAGATCGACGGCACCCGCGTGCTGGTCAAGGTGCGCGCCAAGCCCGAGGATGGCAAGGCGACCGAGGCCGTGATCGCTCTGGTGGCGCAGGGGCTGGGCGTGGCGGCCTCACGCTTGCGGCTGTTGCGCGGGGCGACCTCGCGCGAGAAACTGCTGTCGGTCGAGGTTTAGCGCGTCAGGCGATGGGGGTGCGGTCGGGTGCGATCCAGCGATGGGCGATGATCGCCATCAGCCCGGCCCATCCCGCCGCCAGCCACAGCGTCACCATGCCCAGCCACATCCAGCAGGCCGCGCCGGTGATGCCGCCCACCGCCAGCCCCGCCCATAGGCGCAATGCCGCACCCGCGCCCGGATCGCGTTCGCCGCGCAGCCGTTGCGCCAGCCCCAGTCCGATCCGCACCAGCGCGCCGGTCATATAGGTGACCCCGACGCCGACCCGCCCATCGCGCAGGAAGGTGGCGTTCATCGCCCCCATCGCCAGCACCATCGCGCCTTGCGCTACGGCCCGGATCTGCGCCATTTCGGCCAAGGCGCCCGTCAGCAACAGCCCCGTCACCAGCCCCAGCACCGCCGCCTTGCGCCGCGCGCCCGCCCAGCCCGACACCAGCGCGCCCAAGGCCACCCCGCCGACAAAGCCCGCGATCAACCCCAGCGGCACCAGCGCCATTCCCGGCGCGCGCGCCAGATCCACCGCCAGGCGCGTGGTGTTGCCCGACATGAAGGACAGGAAATAGCCACCATTGGCGATAAACCCGCTGGCATCGACGAAACCGGCCAGCGCCGCCAGCGCTACCGCCATTGCCTGCCTCTTGCCGTCCATCTGGTGCATGGCGGCCATGCTGCCCCGGCCCACGGGCCAAGGCAAGCCATCGCGTGTTAGCGCGCCATCCCCATCGCCAGTTCCTCGAGCACGCCAGCCATCGCCTTGGCCATTTGCTGATCGGCGGTGGCGACCGATTCGATCGCGCGGCGCATGGCCTGTGCCCATTGCCCGGCGGTCTGGTCGGAAATGGTAAAGCCGGAATGCATGCTCATCATGCAGCGGCCGGGATTGGCGTCGAACCAGTCGCGCGGGCCGCCGGCCCAGCCGGTCAGGAACCCTTTGAGGCTGGTGCGCATCGGGGCCAGATCGGGCGCGTGCATCGCGCGCAATTCGGCATAGGCGGGGTCATTTTCCATCAGGTCATAGAACTGATCGACGATCGCGCTGATCACTGGCGCGCCGCCCAGCCGGACAAAGGGCGGGATCGGTTTGGGCGCGGTCTGGGTGGCCGTTTCAGCGGGGGCGGCGGCGTCGGACAAGGTCAATCTCCCGATTCGGATCTGCGCCCGTCAGCGGACGCTTTGTCGATGATGGCTAGCAAAGGCTGGGGGCGGGGGGATTGATTGGCGTCAACATCGCCCTTTGCGCAACTGGCCCAAGGCGCAGATCGGCCTGTCCGCGTTGACAATGCCCCTCATTGAAAAGGCCGGCCTCCCCATGGGGAAACCGGCCTTTTGTCCCTCGCTTGGGATAGGTATCAGTCGTTGCCTTCGGCGGCCTCAGCCGCGCGGCGGGCCTGCAACCAGGCGGCGGCCTCGGCCTCCTGGGCGGCTTCGCTGGCGGCGCGGGCCTGTGCCTCACGCGCGGCGCGCAGTTCCTCGATCAAGGCCTCGCGGTCGTTGCCCAGACGGGTATCGTCCACATTGTCCTCGTCGGGCATGCCCTTGGCGGCCTTGGCCACCATCATGTCCAGCTCGCGCTGCGAACACAGGCCCAACGTCACCGGATCCTTGGCGGTGATGTTGTTGATGTTCCAGTGGCTGCGGTCACGGATGGCGGCGATGGTGTTGCGGGTGGTGCCGATCAGCTTGCTGATCTGCGCGTCCGACACCTCGGGGTGGTTGCGCAGGATCCAGGCGATGCCATCGGGCTTGTCCTGACGCTTGGACACCGGGGTGTAACGCGGGCCCTTGGTGCGGCTGACGTTGACCGGCGCCTTTTGCATCTTCAGGCGATAGGCCGGGTCGGCCTGGCCCTTGTCGATCTCGGTGCTGGTCAGCTCGCCCGAACGCAGCGGATCGCGGCCGGTATATTTGGCGCTGGTCAGGTCATCGGCCATCGCCTGAACCTCCAGCATGTGCAGGCCGCAGAAATCGGCAATCTGCTCAAAGGTCAGCGCGGTGTTGTCGACAAGCCACGAAGCCGTTGCATGCGGCATCAGCGGGGTGGGCTGGGTCACGGGGTACTCTCCGGCGCATAAGCAGTGGCCCCATGCGGGTGCCACCGCGCAAAACGATGGGTGGAAAAGAAAGGGCCGCCCCTTGACGGAGCGGCCGAACCTTTTCCCCATAAGCCCGCTTTGCCCCCAGAGCAAGGGTTTGCTTGCATTTTGGGGCATTTCGCCGGGGCTTGTGCGCTGTGCCTCAGTCCAGCGGGACAAAGCCGGGGATGGCGCGCACCCGGGTGATCCACCGCCCGATTGCCGGATAGGCCCCCAGATCAAACCCGCCCGCATCCGCCACATGGGTATAGGCAAACAGCGCGATATCAGCCAGCGTGACGCCATTACCTGCAAACCAGTCATGGGCCGACAGATGCTGCTCCATCAGCGCCAGCGCGGCCTCGCCCGCGATGCGCTTGGCCGGGATCTGGGCGATTTGCGCCGGGGTCAGCGCCGATTCGCCCACAAACGCCAGCCAGAACCGCAGCGTCGCCACATTCGGCTCGTGGCTGTATTGTTCAAAGAACATCCAGCGCAGCATGTCGGCCTGCGCCCAGCGATCCGCCGGGATCAGCGCCGATCCATGCGCCAGATACCAGCAGGCGGCATTGCTTTCGGGCAGGAAGCGTGATCCCGCCGCATCGTCCACCTGCAACACCGGAATCCGGCCATTGGCGTTGATATTGGCCAGAAATTCGGGCGTGCGAGTCTGCCCCCGCCGGATGTCATAGGCCACCCGCGTCAGCTCCACCCCCACCAGCGCCGCGGTCAGGCGAATCTTGTAGCAATTCGCGCTGATCGGGTCCTCGTGCAGGGTGAAGCGGGTACTCATGCCGCGACCTTCAGCACGATCTTGCCGATATGGGCGCCCGATTCCATATGGGCATGGGCGTCCGCCGCCTGTGCCAGCGGGAACACCCGGTCCATCACCGGGCGCAATTCGCCGCTTTCGACCATGGGCCACACGTTCTGGGCGATCTCCTGCGCCACCAGCGCCTTGAACCCATCGCTGCGCGCCCGCATCGTCGATCCGGTCAGCGTCAGGCGGCGGGCCATGACCTGCCACATCGGCACCTCGGCCTTGGCGCCGCCCTGCACCGCGATGGTCACATGCCGCCCATCATCGGCCAGACATTGCAGATTGCGCGCCACATAGTCGCCCGCAACCATGTCCAGCACCAGATGCACGCCCGCGCCATCAGTGATTCGCGCCACCTCGGCGACGAAATCCTGCGCGCGATAGTCGATGGCGTGATCCGCCCCGATTTCCAGCGCGCGGGCGCATTTGTCCGCCCCGCCACAGGTGACGATCACGCGCATGTCAAACAGCCGCGCCAGTTGGATTGCCATGGTGCCGATGCCGCTGGTCCCGCCATGGACCAGAATCGTTTCGCCTTCACACGCCCAGCCCCGTTCGAACACATTGTGCCACACGGTAAACAGCGTTTCGGGCAAAGCGGCGGCCTGTGCCATGTCCATGCCATCAGGCACCGGCAGGCACACATCGGCCACCGCCAGCGCATATTCGGCATAGCCACCGCCGTTGATCAGCGCGCAGACCCGCTGGCCCAGCCGTTCAGGCTCGACCCCTTGGCCCACGGCAACCACCGTTCCGGCAATTTCCAGCCCGCACAGTGGCGAATGGCCGGGCGGCGGGGGATAATGGCCCTGACGTTGAATCACGTCGGGGCGGTTCACCCCGGCGTATTCGACGCGGACCAATACCTGCCCAATGCCCGGCTTTGGCACGGCAATATTGCGCAATTGTAATACATTTGGATCACCAGGCGTATCGAATACGATCGCCTGCATCATATCTGGAAGGACTTCCGCCATCAATTGGCCCACCCTTTATGCGGACAAGTCGATGGTTAACCCCTAGCGATGGAGTCTGTTGACAGCAAGCGCTTCGAGTCCGATGCTGCGATGCAATGGATGACGATGACCGCCCCCTCGGCTCTGGCGGCGCACGCAAGGACGCTGCAAGCCTGCTTTCGGCTGAAAGCCTGGACAGCTATTCGCTGGACGAACTGGACGCGCGCATCACCACATTACAGACGGAAATCGAACGGGTTACCGCGCACAAGGCCAAATCGGCTGCACATCGGCTTGCGGCAGAGGCCCTGTTCAGGCCACGATCCTCATGAGCGCCGCGGACAAATATGGCTGCCCCCCTCGCAATGGCTTCGGGCATCTCCATATGGGTCTGCGGACAGTCCATTCACCACAAACCGTGCAGGGTGCAACCGGCGCCCCTGTCAGGGTTTCCCTCCCCTTGGCCGAGACTTCACGCCAGCCATTTTTCAGCGCCAACCTTTTTTCAGCGAAAGTGCTCTAGATGCCCAGTTTCGCCCAAAGTCTCGAGAAAACCCTGCATGCCGCTCTGGGCCATGCCGCCGAGCGCAGCCATGAATATGCAACGCTGGAGCATTTGCTGCTGGCGCTGATCGACGATGCCGACGCATCGCAGGTGATGACGGCCTGCGGGGTGGATCTGGGCGATCTGGGCGATGCGGTGCGGCAATATCTGGATCAGGAATACCAGTCGCTGAAGACCAAGGAAAAGGGCGATCCGGCCCCGACCGCCGGTTTCCAGCGGGTGATCCAGCGCGCCATCCTGCATGTGCAATCCAGCGGCAAGGATACCGTTACCGGCGCCAATGTGCTGGTCGCGCTGTTTTCCGAACGCGATTCCTATGCGGTCTATTTCCTGCAGCAACAGGACATGAGCCGTCTGGACGCGGTCAGCTATATCAGCCACGGCATCGGCAAGGGCGGCAAGCGGATCGAGGACAAGAGCCCCAAGGGCGCCGAGACCGAAGCCCCGCATCCCGAGGAAAAGCAGGAAGCCAAGAACGCGGGCGGCAACAAGAAAGAGACCGCGCTGGACCAGTTCACGGTCAACCTGAACGAGAAGGCGCTGGGCGGCAAGGTCGACCCGCTGATCGGCCGTGGGCCAGAGGTGGACCGCACGATCCAGATCCTGTGCCGCCGGTCCAAGAACAACCCGCTGTATGTGGGCGATCCGGGCGTGGGCAAAACCGCCATCGCCGAGGGTCTGGCGCGCAAGATCGTCGAGGGCGAGGTGCCCGAGGTGCTCTCGAACGCGGTGATCTATTCGCTGGACATGGGTTCGCTGTTGGCGGGCACGCGCTATCGTGGCGATTTTGAGGAACGGTTGAAGCAGGTCGTCTCCGAGCTGGAGAAGATGCCGCACGCCATCCTGTTCATTGATGAAATCCACACCGTCATCGGCGCGGGCGCGACCAGCGGCGGGGCGATGGATGCCTCGAACCTGTTGAAACCCGCGCTGTCGGGTGGCTCGATCCGCTGCATCGGGTCGACCACTTACAAGGAATTCCGCAACCATTTTGAAAAGGACCGCGCCCTGTTGCGCCGGTTCCAGAAGATCGACGTCAACGAGCCGACGATCGAGGACACTATCAAGATCCTGAAAGGTCTGCGCACCGCGTTCGAGGAGCACCACAAGGTCAAGTACACGCCCGAGGCGATCAAGACCGCGGTGGAGCTGTCGGCGCGTTACATCAACGACCGCAAGCTGCCGGACAAGGCGATCGACGTGATCGACGAGGTGGGCGCGATGCAGATGCTGGTCCCACCCAGCAAGCGCAAGAAGACCATCACCGGCCGCGAGATCGAGGCGGTGATTGCCACGATGGCCCGCATCCCGCCCAAATCGGTCAGCACCGACGACAAAAAGGTGCTGGAGCATCTGGAGCGCGACCTGAAGCGTCAGGTGTTTGGCCAGGACAAGGCGATCGAGGTGCTGTCCAGCGCCATGAAGCTGAGCCGGGCGGGCCTGCGCGATCCGGACAAGCCGATTGGCTGTTTCCTGTTCAGCGGCCCCACCGGCGTGGGCAAGACCGAGGTGGCCAAGCGCCTGTCCGAGATCATGGGCATCCCGCTGCAACGCTTTGACATGTCCGAATATATGGAACGCCATTCGGTCAGCCGCCTGATCGGTGCGCCGCCGGGCTATGTCGGGTTTGATCAGGGCGGGTTGCTGACCGATGCCATCGACCAACAGCCCCATTGCGTGCTGTTGCTGGACGAGATCGAGAAGGCCCATTCCGACCTTTACAACATCCTGTTGCAGGTGATGGACAATGGCCGCCTGACCGATCACCATGGCAAGACGGTGGATTTCCGCAATGTCGTGCTGATCATGACCACCAATGCGGGCGCGTCGGACATGGCGCGCAACGGCATCGGCTTTGGCGATGTGTCCAAGGCGGACGCCGGCGACGAGGCGGTGAAGGCCATGTTCACCCCCGAATTCCGCAACCGTCTGGATGCGATCGTGCCCTTTGCCTATCTGCCCACGGCCGTCATCAGCCGGGTGGTGGACAAGTTCATCCTGCAACTGGAACTGCAACTGGCCGACCAGAACGTGCATATCCAGTTCGACAGCGATGCGCGCGACTGGCTGGGTGAGCGTGGCTATGACCGGCTGTATGGCGCCCGTCCGATGGCGCGCCTGATTCAGGACAAGGTCAAGCAACCGCTGGCCGAGGAGCTGTTGTTCGGCAAGCTGGCCCATGGCGGCGAAGTGCATGTGACGGTCAAGGACAACGATAATGGCCAGAAGGAACTGGCCTTTATCCTGACGCCCGCGCCGCCGCGTCTGGACCGCAAGGCAAAGGGCCGCAAGGCCAAGCCCGGCGCCGAGGCGGACAGCAGCGAGACGGGTGCCGGGGAGGACAGCGCCGAATAAGCGCAGCCCCGTGTGACACAAAAAGGGCGCTGGTGGAGATCCCGCCAGCGCCCTTTTGCTGTGTGGTATCAGTGGGCGTCAGCCCTTGACCACGCGGGCGTCGCCCTCGATCGCGATGACCGAGGCGGCCTGACGCTGCGCCAGACGGCCATCGACCAGCGCGCCCTGTTCGATGGTGATCGTGTCGTAATGGATATCGCCATGGATGCGCGCCGTGCGCGACACCACCAGATCGCCGGCATGCACCGTCCCGCGCACCGTGCCTGACAGGCGCGCGCCGCTGGCGGTGATGGCGCCGGTGATCTCGCTGGCTTCGCCCTGCACCAATGTGGCGCAATTGATGTCGCCCTCAATATGGCCGTCGATGTGCAGATCGGCGCTGGCGCTGACGTTGCCCTTGATCTTGATGTCGGCGCCAAACACCGAAAAGGTCGAGCCGCTGGACATCGTTTCAGTCAGCGGCCGCGTGGTCGGTTGCGACTTTTTCGGGAACATGGGCTTTGGTCTCCAGAAAGGGACGGGGATTGACGGGGCGGTCGTTGATCCGCACCTCGAAATGCAGGTGAGGGCCGGTCGATCGCCCGGTGCTGCCGATGGCGCCGATCACTTCGCCGCCCGCAACGCGCTGGCCCATGCGGGCGCGGAATCGCGACATATGGGCATAGCGGGTTATCAGGCCATTGCCATGCGCGACCTCGATGCAATTGCCATAGCCCTGACGCACCCCGGCAAACGCGACGGTGCCAGCAGCGGCGGCATAGATTGGCGCGCCGATGGGGCCACGGAAATCCAGCCCGGCATGGAACGCCGCCCGCCCGTTGAACGGGTCCGACCGATAGCCAAAGCCAGAGGAGATGAATTCCAGACTGGCGGGCAGCACCTGTGGCAGGTGGCGCAACCCTTCGTCCAGCGCGCTCATCCGCGCAAGGCTGGCGCCCAGACGGCGGAAACGCGGGTCCAGCGCCGATTCCTCACGCGTCGAGAACAGGGGGATGAACGGGCCACCCATCGCCGTGTCCCGTTGCCGCGTGGCCAGCACCGTGTCGGGGTTCAGCCCCAGACGGCGGATCTGGGCGGCGGTGGCGGCGGCGCGGCGGTCGGCGTAACGCGTCAACCCCTCGACAAAAGCCAGTTGGCGCGCTTCCATCCGGGCCAGCCCGGCGGCCTCGGGGATTTGGGCGCTGATCTTGTTGACGGCGCGGGCCGCCTCGGTCTGGCTGTCGGACACGGTTTCGCCCGCGCGGCGGTCATTGGGCAGATCGCCCAGATGCGCCTTCAGCGTCTTTTCGATGAAGTCCTGACGGCGGTTCAGGTCCTGCGCCACGCCCTCCATGTCGCGGCGATAGGCCGACACGCGGTTCTCGGCCTTTTCCACGCGGGCCTCGCGCTGCAACAGGGCGTTGCGGTCGACATCGCCAAACACGCGCCACGCGGCCATCGCCATCAGCGATCCGGCCCAGGCCAGCGCCAACAGCACCACGCCTGCCGCAACCCGCTTTTGCAGGCGCGACGATACGCGAATGAAGCGCACATGCCCATTTGATCGCATGAAGAATTCACGATCAGGGAACATGGCCGCCAAGCGCTCTTGCGCTGTGCGGAATGACCAGTTGCCCACGCAGACCCCGTAAATGCCCTTATTAAGCTCGCCGCGCGCCCTAGCAGGAGTCGGCCCACAAGGCGAATCCACCTGTCGAACCGAGTCGCATTTCGCGCTGAAGAGAGCGAAAGCTGCGATGAAGCGAGAAATGGCGGCAAAGCCACGTCAGCATGCGCGGCGAATTAGAAAAACCGGGCGATTCGTTCAAATTTGAACGTTCAACCGGCCCAAACGCCTCCCTTCGGGCAAAAGCTGACATCTGCGCCGATCAGTGCTATGCGCCCCGCCATGAGCACCCAGACCTTGACCTCTTCCGCCCCCTTGGCCCCTGCTGCACAGGATCTGTCCAGCCTGCCGCCGCATGAACTGGTGCCGGTGATGGCGCGGGCCGGGCGCGCGGCGCAGGCCCATCTGGCCCGCATGACCACGGCCGACAAATCCGCAGCCCTGTTGGCCGCCGCCGATGCCTTGCGCGCCGCGCAGGCCGAAATTCTGGCCGCCAACGCGCTGGACGTTGCCGCTGGTGAGGCGCGCGGGTTGTCGGGTGCAATGCTGGATCGTCTGCGTCTGGATGACAAGCGTCTGGCCGGAATTGCCGACGCGGTGGCGCAGGTGGCAACTCTGCCCGATCCGGTGGGTGAAGTGATCGACGCCACCAGCCGGCCCAACGGCATGGCATTGTCGCGCGTGCGCGTCCCCATCGGCCTGATCGGCATCATTTACGAAAGCCGCCCCAATGTGACGGCGGACGCGGCGGCGTTGTGTCTGGGGTCGGGCAATGCGGCGCTGCTGCGCGGCGGGTCAGAGGCGGTGCATTCCAACCGGGCGATCCACGCCGCGATGGTGCGCGGCCTGACCAGCTGTGGCGTGCCGGCAGAGGCGATCCAGCTGATCCCGACGCAGGACCGTGACGCGGTGGGCGCGATGCTGACCGCCGCCGGGCTGATCGACATGATCGTGCCGCGTGGGGGCAAGTCGTTGGTGGCGCGGGTGCAGGCCGATGCGCGCGTGCCGGTGCTGGCCCATCTGGACGGCATCTGCCACACCTATGTCCATGCCTCCGCCGATCCGGTGATGGCGCGCGACATTGCGCTGAACGCGAAAATGCGCCGCACGGGCATTTGCGGCGCGATGGAGACGCTGTTGCTGGATGCGGCCTTTCCCGCCAGTCAGCAGGTGGTCGCCGCGCTTTTGGACAAGGGCTGTGAACTGCGCGGTGACGCGCGCGCCGTTGCGCTGGACCCGCGCATTCAGCCTGCCACTGATGCGGACTGGGACACCGAATATCTCGAGGCGATCCTGTCGGTCGCGGTGGTCGATGGTCTGGAGCCTGCGCTGGCCCATATCGCCCACCATTCCAGCCACCATACGGATGCCATCGTGACGGCCGATCCCGCCGTGGCTGAGGAATTCCTGACCCGAGTCGACTCGGCGATCGTGATGGTCAACGCCAGCACCCAGTTTGCCGATGGCGGTGAGTTTGGTCTGGGCGCGGAAATCGGCATTGCCACGGGCCGCCTGCATGCACGCGGGCCGGTCGCGCTGGAAGGTTTGACGACCTATAAGTGGCAGGTGCGCGGCACGGGGCAGACCCGGCCCTGAAACCCGCGCCCGTCACGATTGGCCTGCTGGGCGGCAGTTTCAACCCTGCCCATGGCGGCCACCGGCACATCAGCCTGAACGTCCAAAAGGCGTTGGGGCTGGACGCCGTGTGGTGGCTGGTTTCGCCGGGTAACCCGTTGAAACCACAGGCGGGCATGGCGCCATTGCCGGCCCGTTTCGCCTCTGCCCGGCATCATGCGCGGCGCAGCCCCATCGCCGTCACCGCGATCGAGCGGGAACTGGGCACGCGATATACCGTCGACACGCTGGCGCGGATCATCCGGCGCTGGCCCAAACGGCGGTTTGTGTGGATCATGGGGGCCGACAATCTGGCCCAGTTTCACCGCTGGCGCGCATGGCGCCAGATCGCCCGGATGATGCCGATTGCGGTTATCGCCCGTCCGGGGTATGATAGCGATGCCTTCGCCGCCCCGGCGATGGTCTGGCTGCGGCGGTTCCGGCGGCCGCAGGCCCGTTACGGCAACCGGGCAGGATGGAGCGCGCCTTCACTGGTGCTTCTGGCCTTCAACCCCGATCCGCGATCAGCCACCGCTTTGCGGGCGGCCGATCCGGCGTGGGCAGACAGGCCGGTTTCGGCTCATCTGCGCGATGCTGTGACGTTTCGCCTTCTGACAGGACCCGCCCTTTTTTCACCGCCCGCCGACACTGGCGGCGCGCAACCATGACGCAGGAGTAATCACAAACCACAATGGACCAGGCACAGCCTTCCATGGCCCCGGCGACCCCCGCCACCGGCGCCGCCACCGACCCCAACCGCCCGCCTCTGCCCGAGGCCGAGGCCGGTTCGCTGCACGCGCTGATCCTGCAATCGCTGGACGATGATCAGGCGCAGGAAATTGTTTCGATCCCGCTGGAGGGCAAGACCACGATCGCCGACCACATGGTGATCGCATCGGGCCGTTCGACCCGCCAGGTTGCCGCCATCGCGCAAAAGCTGACCGAACGTGTGAAGCATGGCGGTTTTGGCCATTGCCGCATCGAGGGCCTGCCGGCCGCCGACTGGGTGGTGATCGATGCGGGCGACGTGGTGGTGCATCTGTTCCGCCCCGAAGTGCGCAACTTCTACAATCTGGAGCGCATGTGGACCTTTGGCGGTGGCCCCGCCGACCGCGCGGCCTGATCGCTGTCTGTTGCGCCCGGCTGTGATGGCCGGGCCAGCGCCTGTTCCATTCACGGCGGACTGACGCACCGATGCTGTTGCATATCGTTGCCCGCGGACGCATCGCCCGCTCGCCCGAGGCCGATCTGTTCGATCGCTATATGAAGCGGGTGACGTGGAATTGGCGTCACACCGAATTGCCGGACAGGGGCGGGACGATTCCGCCGGTGCAGACGCCTGTGCGACAGGTGGCGCTGGACGAACGCGGGAAACAGATGTCGTCCGAGGATTTCGCCGCCATGCTGGGCCGTTGGCGGGACGAGGGCGTGCGGGAGTGCCGTTTCCTGATCGGTGCTGCCGATGGTCATGGCGATTCCGGCCGGGCAGAGGCCGATGTGCTGATCGCTTTTGGCGCGATGACATGGCCGCATCTGCTGGCCCGTGCCATGTTGGCCGAACAATTGTGGCGCGCGACAGCGATCTTGTCGGGCCATCCCTATCATCGGTCGGGCTAACGGAAAGGGGCGGATATGCGGCGGGGTGTGATCCTGTTGGTGGCGCTGTTGGGCGGGGCTTCGATGGCCTTGGCACAGGTGCCGTTGGCGGGCGATGACACGCCGCAGGACACCCGCCGCGCCCTGGCCGAGGCACGTGCGCAGGCCGATAGCGCCGGGCGGCGCGCCACCACGCTGGAGGCGCAGGCCGCCCAATCGGCCGCCGCGGCCGACCGCACCGCGCATGAGGTGGCCGCATTGGCCGCGCGCATTCAGCAGGCCGAGGCGGTGATCGCCATCAGCGAGCAGAACATCCGCCTGATCGCCGCCCAGCGCGCCGATCTGCGCGCCCGCATGGCGCAGCGGCAAAAGCCGCTGGTGCGCCTGACCGCCGCCTTGCAAAGCCTGTCGCGCCGCCCGCCGGTCTTGTCGCTGATGCGGCCCGGATCGGTGCGCGATGCGGTCCACAGCCGCGCCGTGCTGGAGGCGATCCTGCCCGAGGTACAGCGCCGCACCGCCGGCCTGCGCGCCGAGATCGCCCGCGCCGCCGCGCTGGAGCAACAGGCCCGCGCCGCCGAAACCACGCTAAAGACGCAGCAGCGCGATCTGACCAGCCGCCGTCAGGCGCTAACCGCGATGGAGGTGCAGCAGCGCATGGCCGCCCGCCGCGATTCGGGCAGCGCCGACCGGGAGGCGGAACGGTCATTGGCCATGGCGGAAAAGGCGCGCGACCTGTCCGAATTGCTGGGCCAGTTGGAGGAGGCGGGCCAGTTGCGCGCGCAATTGGCGCAATTGCCGGGGCCCGTGATGCGCCCGGCGCGCCCCGATGAATCGCAGGTCACCGCCACCGCCGAACCCACCACCAGCCTTGACCGCCTGCCCGGATTTGTCCTGCCGGTGAACGGGCGGCTGATCAGCGGTTTTGGCGGGGGGGGCAATGCCACGCGCGGCATCGTGATCGCCACCCGCGCGGGGGCACAGGCGGTATCGCCCGCCGGAGGCCGGGTGGTCTTTGCCGATGCCTATGCCGGCTATGGCCAGATCGTCATTGTTGAACACGCCAGCGGCTATACCAGCGTCATCACCGGCCTTGCCCGGCTGGACGTGCGGGTCGGCGATGTGCTGGTGGCGGGCGGGCCGCTGGGCGTGGCGGGGCCGGGGCGGCCCACACTTGCGCTGGAACTGCGCAAGGATGGCAATCCGGTCAATCCCATGGACCAACTCTCCACGCCCTGACGTTTTACGGCCAAACACGCTCTTGCCCCAAAGGATTTCGCCCTCCATCTGGCGTAATGCCCCCAAGGGCGCTAGGCTTTGCGCCGAAGATTGACCGGAAAGAGACATGATGCGTTCACGATTTGCCGCCCTGATGCGTTCTGCCCTGTTGCTGGGGGCGGTGGCGGTGCTGCCGGCGGCGACATCCGGTCTGGCGGCGGTGGACGGGCGCGTCGCGCCGCAATTCGCGCGGCTCTACACCGTGTACGAGATCATCAAGGCCAATTACGTCGATCCCACCGACGATGACAAGCTGGTCAAGGGCGCGATTGACGGCATGCTGGCCAGCTTGGACCCGCACTCCACCTATCTGGAAGGCTCCAGTCTGGAGCGGCTGGATACGATGATCGACGGCTCTTATGCGGGGTTGGGCCTGTCGGTGGTGATGGACGATGGCGCGGTCAAGGTGGTCAGCCCGATGCGCGGCAGTCCGGCCGAAAAGGCCGGGGTCAAGGCGGGCGACTATATCACCCATCTGGATGGCAAGCTGATCTATGGCGGCGAGCTGGACGATGCGGTGGCCAAGATGCGCGGGCCGGCGGGCACGCAGATCAAGCTGACGGTGTTCCGCCCCGGCCGCGATGGGCCGTTTGACGTGGTGGTGACGCGCGGGGTGATCGAATTGCGCCCCGTGACGTACAAGCTGGAAGGCAATATCGGCGTCATCACCGTCAATGAATTCAGCCGCGATGTGGGCCGTCAGGCCGCCGAGGCGATTGCCGACATGCGCCGCCAGACCGCCAACCGCCTGTCGGGTCTGGTGCTGGATCTGCGCTCGAACCCGGGCGGTTCGCTGGACGAGGCGGTGGCCCTGTCCGACCTGTTCGTCAGCGCGGGCACGGTGGTGTCACAGCGCGGGCGCTTGGCGGGCGAAAACATCGTCTATCGCGCCGAAACCGTGTTCCCCGGCGATGCGGTCAAGGGCTTGCCGATTGTCGTGCTGATCGATGCGGGTTCGGCCAGCGCCAGCGAGATCGTCGCGGGCGCGCTGCAGGACCAGCGCCGCGCTTTGCTGATGGGTGAGCGCAGCTTTGGCAAGGGCAGCGTGCAGAGCATGATCCGGCTGGACCGCGCCCATGCGGTCAAGCTGACCACGGCGCGCTATTACACGCCTTCGGGCCGCAGCGTGCAGGAGGGCGGGATCGAGCCGGATATCCGCGTGCCGCAGATCAGCGACCCTGACCTGCGCAAGCGGTCACAGGTCCAGATGCGCGAGAGCGATCTGCGCCGCCATCTGGTCAATGAAATGGGCCTGGACGACAAGAAGCTGGAGAATGACCAGCAGCCCGATCCGCGGTTCAAGATGACGCCCGAGGAATTGACCGCCAAGGGCATCAAGGACTTTCAGCTGTGGTATGCGGTGGAAACGCTGCGGCGGACGGGGGCGGCACCCTTGGCCTTGCCCGCGCCCCAGCCGCAGACCCGCCGACGCTAAGGGCAGAGGGCAGGATGAGTGACAAGCGGTTGAATTTGGCCCGCGCGGTGGCGCTGATTGTTCCGGCGGCTTTGCTGGGCGGGGCGGTGGCGTTCGAGAAATTCGGCGGGCTGACGGCCTGTGAAATGTGCTGGTGGCAACGCTATGGCCATATCGCGGCGATCGGTTTTGCGGTGCTGGCGTTTCTGGCGCCCAATGGCGCGGCGCGGCGGGCGCTGGTGGCGCTGGCGGGGCTGGGGCTGGCAGCCTCGGCGCTGATCGGGGCCTATCACGCGGGGGTGGAGTACCAGTGGTGGAAGGGCTTTACCGCCTGCACCAGCGAGGTGAACTTTGCCGGGCAGAACCCGCTGGACGCGATCATGAGTGCCCCGATCCTGCGCTGTGATGTGGTGCAGTGGAAGCTGTTCGGCATTTCGCTGGCGGGGTATAACTTCCTGATTTCGGGCGTGGCGGCGGCATTGGTGCTGGCGCTGTTGGCCCGCCGCAAGGAGGCGTGAGATGAGCAGCCGTCCCCCTTTGCCCAAAGCCCCTTTGCCCAAAGCGATCGAGCGGATGATCCGCGTCGATCAGGCGGGCGAATATGGCGCGGTGCGGATCTATGCCGGGCAGATGGCGGTGATGGGCGACCGTGGCCCCAATGGCGCCAAGATCCGCGAGATGGAGGCTCAGGAAGCTGAGCATCGTCAATGGTTTGACCGCTTACTGGCCGAGCGCGGCGCGCGGCCCACGCTGTTGCAGCCGGTGTGGCATGTGGCAGGCTTTGCGCTGGGCGCGGCGACCGCCCTGATCAGCCCCGAGGCGGCGATGGCCTGCACCGCCGCGATCGAGACCGAGATCGACCAGCATTACACCCAGCAATTGGAAGAGCTGGGCGAGGAAGAGCCTGAATTGGCCGGATTGATCCGCAAGGCCCGCGATGACGAGCGCGAGCATCTGGACGAGGCGTTGAAGGCCGGAGCCGAGCGCGCGCCTGCCTATCCGCTGTTGTCAGCGGCGATCCGGTTGGGCTGTCGCGCGGCGATCCGTCTGTCCGAACGGATCTGATTTGCGCTGGCGCAAGCCGGCCTTGCGCCTTTTCAGCTAGGGTTCATCGAACAGTCGCCCTATAGCGGGGCGACAGATCCGCACCCTTTGGGGCAAACCCAAGGGGCGCCGACCCCCAAGGAGCAGGACCCCATGACCCGCCGCAATGCTTCCCTTGTTCTTGCCCGTCCGTTGTTGGCGCTGGCCGCCGCCGGCGGGGTGGCCGCGCTGGCGCTGGGCGCGTCAAGCCTGGTGGCCGCCCCGGCCCAGCCCGCCCCGCCGCCTGCCGCCGCCGCTGGTGCCGGGCAGGAAAAGGTCAATATGATCATCGTCTTTGGCGACGACAAATGCCCCGAGTCGACCGCTGATGTGATCAACGTCTGCGCCCGCAAGGACGAGGGCGAGCGTTTCCGCATCCCCGCCATGTTCCGCGAACCCGTTGGCCCGCAGAATGAGGCATGGAATCAACGTGTTCTGGCCTATGAAACGGTGGGTGCGACCGGCACGGCCAGTTGCTCTCCGGTCGGGGCTGGCGGCTGGACGGGCTGTTCGCAAAAGCTGATCGACAATGCCTATGCCGAACGCCGCGCCTCCTCGGACGTGCAATTCTCGCGCCTGATCGAGGCTGAGCGGGACAAGCGTTTGGGCAAGATTGACGCGCAGGCCGCCGCCCAGCAATCCGATGTCGAGGATGCCGAGCGCGCCTATCTGGCCCGTCAGGCCGCCCAGCGCGCCGCTGCTGGCAAGCCGGCGCCGGCCCCCACGCCGACCGCCACGCCGACTCCGGGCATGCATAACTGAGGCGGCACAGCCACATCAAAAGGGCCGGCCCTCCATCACGGAAGGTCGGCCCTTTTTGTTGTCAATGACTACAATAAGGATCAGCTAAGGGCGATGTCCGGCGCATCTTCCTGCTTCATGCCGACCACGTTGTAGCCCGCGTCGACATGGTGGATCTCACCGGTCACACCGCTGGCCAGATCGGACAGCAGATACAGGCCCGCGCCGCCCACATCCTCGATCGTCACATTGCGGCGCAGCGGCGCGTTCAGCTCGTTCCACTTCAGGATGTAGCGGAAGTCGCCAATGCCACTGGCGGCCAGCGTCTTGATCGGCCCGGCCGAGATCGCGTTGACGCGGATGCCTTCGGGGCCGCAGTCATTGGCCAGATATTTCACGCTGGTTTCCAGCGCCGCCTTGGCCACGCCCATGACGTTGTAATGGGGCACAACCTTTTCCGCGCCGTAATAGGACAGCGTCAGGATCGAACCGCCCGCGTTCATCATCGGCAGAGCGCGCTTGGTCACGGCGACCAGCGAATAGGCCGAAATGTTCATCGTCATCAGGAAGTTGTCGAGGCTGGTGTCGTAATAACGGCCGCGCAGCTCGCTCTTGTCCGAAAAGCCGATGGCGTGGACGATGAAGTCGATCGTGGGCCAGCGCGACTTGAGCGTGTCAAACGCATTGTCCAGCGCGGCCATGTCGGACACATCGCAATCGATCAGGAAATCGCTGCCCAGCGAGGCGGCCAGCGGGCGCACACGCTTTTCCAGCGCCTCGCCCTGATACGAAAAGGCCAGCTCGGCCCCCTGTTCGTGCAGCTTCTTGGCGATGCCCCATGCCAGCGACTTGTCATTGGCAAGCCCCATGATCAGGCCACGCTTGCCCTGCATCAATCCGGTCATTCTTCAACTTTCCCTAAACAGTGTCGCGTCGTTGACGCTAACGTCCGGCTCACGCTCGCTTTGGCCCGTTGCGGGTGAAATCGCAAGTGCAGCATTCAATTCCGCGCCTGTAACCATACCCAGCCCGACAAGCCAGAAAAAGAACAGCGCGATCATCACGCCGGCCAGACTGCCGTATGTCAGGTCGTATGTGAACAGAACCCGAAGCGCCACCGGCAGCACCGTGGACACCAGCGCCCACCATGCCGCCACCAGCAGGGCGCCGGGCCAAGTGGGATGGCCTTTGCCACGATAGGCGCGCGGCGTCAGCAGAAAAAACAGCAAATACAACGCGCCAAACAGCACGATAAATGGCACCACCCGCGACAGGCTAAGCCCGAATGCCAGCCCTTCGTGCAGCGTGCGAAAGCGGTCGGTGATCAGTTCCTGCACCGTGGCCAGCGCCACCTGCAGGTACAGCGCCACCAGCAACAGCATCACCCCCAGCATGATGAAAGCGCCAGAAATCAGCCGGTGCCGCCAGAACACCTGTTGCGCAGGCGCCACACGATAGGCGCGGCGCAGGATGTCGCGGATGGTTTCGATCAGGCTGGAACAGGTCCACAGGCCAATCGCACAGCCCAGCCACAACAGCGCGCCATGGCGGGCCTCGATCACGCTTTGCCCGACAGGTTCCAGCACATTGGCAACCACCCGCGGCAATCCGGCCAGAAAGGCATGGACCGAGGCCGCCCGCGATTGCTCTTCGCCCAGCGCCGAAAGCATCGCCCCCACCACGATGAAGAACGGAAACAGCGAGAGGATCGCCATATAGGCCAGATTGCCCGCATGGATGAAGCCATCGCGCCAGACGCCTTGTGCCACCTGCCGGGCGCGGCGCGCACTCAGCGAATTGGGCCAGACCATGTCCGCCTGTCTCAGGCCAGCTTGGCGCGCACGTCGCGCGGGTCGCTCCACCCATCCAGCCGGGCCGCCAGATCATCGGCGGCCGCGCTGCCGGCCTCGGGCAGGGTGATCTCCAGCCGGATCAGCTGATCGCCGCGTGTCCCGTCCTTGCGGGTAAAGCCCTTGCCTTTCAACCGCAACGTCCGCCCCGATGAACTGAGCGGCGCGACCGTCAGCATCACCGCGCCCTCCACCGTTGGCACGCGCACCTTGGCGCCGGCCACCGCCTCGTCAATGCCGATCGGCAGGTCGATCAGCACATTGTCGCCTTCGCGCTTGAAGAAAGGGTGGGGCAGGATGGTGATCGTCACCATCGCATCGCCCGCGCCGCCGGGGCCGGCCTCGCCCTTGCCGGCCAGACGCATCTGCATGCCGTCCTCGACACCCTTGGGCAGTTTCAGGTCCACCGTCTTGCCATCGGACAGGGTGATGCGCTGGGGCGCGCAAATGGCCGCCTCCATCAGCGAGACGGAGAGGCGGTAATTGACATTGGCCCCGCGCGGAGGGGCGCCCCGGCCAAAACCGCCGCCACCGCGCCCGCCGAACATGCCCTCGAAAATGTCGCCCAGATCGACGCCCTCTGGCCCGCCGCCAAAGCCGCGCTGGCCCCCGCCACCAAAGCCGCCGCCACCGAAACCACCCCCGCCAAAGCCGATGGGGTTGCCGTCAAAATCGATCTCGCCGCGGTCGAACCTTGCGCGCTTGTCCTTGTCGGACAACAGGTCATAGGCCTGCGTCACCTCGGAAAAGCGTTCGGACGCCTTGGGGTTGTCCTTGTTGTGGTCGGGGTGCAATTCCTTGGCCAGCTTGCGATAGGCCGACTTCACGTCCTTTTCGCTGGCGCCGCGCGTCACGCCCAGAATTGCATAGGGATCTTTTGCCATGCGCCCTAGCTAGGAACAGCAAGCCCCCGCTGCAAGGCTTTATGGACATAAAGGCGTCTGGCAGATGTGGGCAAAGCGGGGTAACGGCAAGGCATGAGCAACGAGACCGACGCGATTACCGCAACCGACCCGATGGCGCTGTTCGATGAATGGTTTGCCCTGGCCAAGGCGCGCGAACCCAACGACCCCGAGGCGGTGGCCGTGGCCACGGCCTCGCCCGATGGCTGGCCCTCGGTGCGGATGGTGCTGATGAAGGACCATGGCGTGCATCTGGGCGATGGGGCGGGCTTCGTGTTCTATACCAACAGCCACAGCCGCAAGGGGGGCGAATTGCTGGCCAATCCCAAGGCGGCGATGCTGTTCCACTGGAAATCCTTGCGCCGCCAGATCCGGATCGAGGGCGCGGTCGAACGCGTGAGCGACGAGATGGCCGACGCCTATTTCGCCAGCCGCAGCCGCGATTCACAATTGGGCGCCCATGCCAGCCAACAGTCGCAGCCGCTTTCCAGCCGGGGGCAGTTCATCGCCGATATCGCCCGCGTGACGGCGCGCCACCTGATCGGCACCGTTCCGCGCCCGCCGCACTGGACCGGCTTTTGCCTGTCGGCCCACGCCATTGAATTCTGGATGGACCGCCCGTTCCGCCTGCATGAACGCCGCCGGTTCGAACGCGCGCCTGATGGCGGCTGGTCCTCCAGCCTGCTTTACCCCTGAGACGGAGCCTGCACGATGAGCGCACATGACCATGGCCACGCCGGCCTGAACCGCAGCGCCGCGCTGGCCAGCATCGCCACCGCGCTGTTGCTGATCGGGCTGAAGGCTTGGGCTGCACTGAGCACCGGGTCAACCGCGATGCTGGGCAGTCTGGCCGATACCGGGCTGGACCTGCTGGCTTCGGTGGCGACACTGGTGGGGGTGTGGGTGGCCGGACAGCCATCGGATGACAACCACCGTTTCGGCCATGGCAAGGCCGAGGCGCTCTCGGCCATGTTTCAGGTGGTGCTGATCGCGCTGTCGGCGGCGGCGCTGGCGGTGCATGCGGTGCAGCAGCTCATGGCCGGAGAGCGCACGCAGGACGCGGGCAATGGCATCATCGTTTCGGTCGTGGCGATTGTGGCGACGCTGGCCTTGCTGGCGTGGCAGCGGCATGTGTTGGCGCGGACCAATTCCATCGCCATCGCCACCGACCATCTGCATTACAAATCGGACCTGCTGCTCAATCTGGCGGTGATCGGCGCCTTGTTGCTGGACCAATATGCCGGCTGGACCAAGGCGGACCCGCTGTTTGGTCTGGGCATTGCGCTGTGGCTGGGCTGGGGCGCGTGGAGCGCCAGCCAGGAAGCCATCGAGCAATTGATGGACCACGAATGGCCCGAGGACAAAAAGGCCCGCTTTATCGAGGTATTGGGCCGCCATCCCGAATTGCGCGGTGTGCATGATCTGCGCACCCGCACCAGCGGCAACCGCGATTTCGTGCAGTTTCACGTATGGGTCGACGGCAACATGACCGTGACGCAGGCCCACCGCGTGATGGACGAGATCGAGGACAAGCTGCACGCCGAATTTCCGGGCGTGGAAATCCTGATCCATCCCGATCCCGAAGGCCATGTGGACGAACGCGGGGTGGCCGCGCAGGATGTGCTGAGCGCCTGATTACTGGCTGTAGAGTTCGACAATATCGCCCAGCCGCGCGCGCAGGGCGGCGCGTTGATTGTCGGGCGTATGGCCCAACCGCACCAGGGTCAGATTCAGGCTGGGCGCGACGATCACATACTGACCCAGATGGCCAATCAAGGCATAGGCATCGGCCGGCCCGCGTTCGGGGAACAGTTCATCCGGCGCGCGGCGGTCATGGCGGTTCAGCCAGATTTGCGCGCCATAGGCCCGGTTGGCGGGGCTGGGGCTGGTCATCCATCCCACCCAGTCGCTGGGCATAAGCGGCACGCCGCGCACCACGCCGTTGGCCCGCAGGAATTCACCCACCCGCGCCCAGTCGCGCGCCGTGGCGTGGATCATGCTGCCGCCCAGCATGGTGCCCGCCGCGTCATATTCGGCCACCATCGATGTCAGCCCCAGCGGCACATACAGGCGCGAATGCAGATAATCGTTCATCGCCTGACGCCGCGCCGCCGGGTCCTGGCTGTCGGTCAGGGTGCGGGTGGCGACATCGGCCAGAATGACGCTGGTGGCGGTGGAATAGCGCCACTCGCGCCCCGGCTCGTGCGAGAGGGGTTGCGCCTCGGCATAGGCGGCCATGTTGTCGCGCCCGTCCAGAAACAGCATGCGCGGGGTGTCGGCATCGCTGGGGTTTTCGGCGGTTTCCAGATGTTGCAGGCCCGATCGCATCTGCAACAACTGGCGCAAGGTGATCTCGCCGCGCGGATCGCCGGGGCGTTGCCAGATCGGCACCGGCACCGATTCGTCCAGTTTCAGCCGCCCGTCCGCCACCAGCATGCCGATGACGATCCCCGTCACCGTTTTTGACATCGACCAGCCGATGTGGCGCGTTTGCGCGGTATAGCCGGGGGCATAGCGTTCCGCCACGATCCGCCCGTTATACAGCACCAGCACCGCGCGCGTTTCGCCCACCGCCGGATCGGTAAACAGCGCGTCGATCGCGCGGGCCAGCGTTTCGCGCGGGGCGCCGGGGCGGGGTTTGACCGCGTTGCTGGCCTCGGCCGACAGGGGTTGGGCGCTCTTGCCCCCGCCACAGGCCGATAGCGCTGGCAGCAACAGGACGGGCAGGATAAGGGACAGGGCGCGCGCTACCTTCATGCGCGCATCCATGCGCAACCCCGGAAAGGATGGCAACCATGAACCCTGCACCCCGCCGATTTGTGCCGCTTTCGTGGTGGCCGAATCGCGATGGAGGGGGGCGTGCGGGCCAATGGTGGCGAATCGGGGCGGTGGTGGTGCTGGCGCTGTTGCTGGGCGTGGGGCTGTGGCGCGGCCCGCGCGTGCTGGCCGATGCGCGGCTGGGGGTGGCCTATGGCGCGCGGGTGGGCTGTGCCTGCCGCTATGTGGAGGGGCGCCCGCTGGAATCCTGCCGCACCGATTTCGAGGCCGGGATGGGCATGATTTCCTTGAGCGAGGACGCGGGCAGCCATGCGGTCACGGCCCGCTTTCCCCTGCTGGCCAGCGCCACCGCGCGCTATGCCGACGGGGCGGGATGCGTGCTGGACAAATGGGGCGACTGACCCGCGCGCCGGGCCGAAAAGGCCGCCGATTTCAGACGTAAGCGGATGCAATAATCGCCCATATATCGCGCTGCGGCAGGTAATGGGTTCATATCGGGTGGGTATCGCGCACCCGCATTGACACTGTGCGGGGCGGCGCTCACCCCTTTTTCCACGGGCTATGACTGTGGAAAAAGGGGCGGTGTTTTGGCCGAGACTTTCCAGCGTGAAATCGAAACTGTGGAGGCGACATATCGGTGCGATGGCACCCATGTCGCGCATGAGATGGTGGATGGAGAGGTCATCGCCATCGATTTCCGCACTGGTGCCTATTTCAGCATGCGGGGGACGGCGGCGCGGATCTGGACGGCGCTGATCGGCGGGGCCAGCCGTCAGGCGCTGTGCGCGGCGGCGGCGCCGTTTGGCGGGGCGCGGGATGTGGGCGCCTTTGTTGATGAACTGGTGGGGCTGGACCTGATCACGCCGGGCCTGATGGTGCCGGGCGCGGGAACGGGCGCTGTGGGGGCGGTGGCTTTGCCGGATTACGCTCCCCCGGTGATTGAGCGGTTTGAGGATATGGCCGAGCTGATGATGCTGGACCCGATCCATGACGTCGCGCCGCAGGGATGGCCGCATGCCTGAATGGCTGCTGCCTGAACGACGCGGCGTGGCGGGCGTGCGGCTGGGCGGAACGGCGGGCTGGCCGGGGCTGTCGGTGGTGGCAGATGCCGATGTGGCCGATCTGTTGCCGGTGTTCATGGGCGATGTGGTGGATGGGCTGGACCCGGTGGAGGGGGACTTTGCCATCGGCCTGCGCGGGGCGGGGGGGATCAGTTGCCCCGACGCGCAGGGCGGCCATGATGGCATCATCGGCAATCCACTGATCCTGGCCGAACCGGACTGGCAGGTCGACGCCCGCTGGCAGGCGGGGCAGGTGATGGCGGCCGACAGCGGCGGGCATCGCTGGTTCTTTGATCCTTTTACGCAAACGGTATGCCGCCAGCATGGGGCCGAGGGTGAGGTGTGGTTTGCCCAGCGGGGCGAGATGCCCGCATGGGCCCGCGCCGCACCGGGATTGCGCATGGTGGATTGGTGGGGTGTGCGGCACGGGGTGCTGGCAACGCATGGCGCGGCGGTGGCCTTTGGCGATTGCGGCGTGGTTTTGCTGGGGCCGGGGGGCGCGGGCAAATCCACGCTGGCGCTGGGCGCGGTGGCGGATGGGGCGGCCTATCTGGGCGATGATTATGTGGCGCTGCGCCGCGATGCGGACGGGGGGACGCGGGCGCTGGGCCTGTTCCGCTCGGCCAAGGTGGCGGCGGGGGGCGATCTGTCGGGGCTGGGCAGGCTGTTGGGCCGTGGCGCTGTGCCGGGGGACAAGGACGTGTGGCTGATCGATGCCGCGCGGTGCCGGGCGCAGGTGGGGATTGGCGCGGTGGTACTGCCGCAGATCGCCGATGTGGCTTCTCCGGTGGTGGAGGCGGTGTCGGCGGCGCAGGTGATCCGCCATGTCGCGCCATCGATCCTGTGGCAATTGCGCGGGGATGAGGCGGCCAAGCTGCGGTTGATGCGTGCCACGCTGGCGGACATGCCCTGCTATCGCCTGCACCTGTGCCGCGATACGGCGCGCAATGTGTCGGCGTTGCGCGAATTGGCGGCGCTGCACGATGTGGTGGGGGCATCGGTGCAGGATCTGGCCGATGCCTGATATGTCGCCCCCCAGCCTGAGCGTGATCATCCCCTCGCGCGACCGGGCGGGGATGGTGGCCGCCGCGATCGACAGCCTGTTGGCGCAAACCCGGCGGCCAGACCGGATCATTGTGGTCGATGATGGATCGGTGGATGGCACGGGCGATGTGCTGGCGCGCTATGCCGGGGTGATCCACGTGGAACATACGCAGGGTATCGGCCCGGCGGGCGCACGCAACCGCGGGCTGGCGGTGTGCGACAGCGATCTGGTGGGCTTTTGCGATTCCGACGATGTGCTGTTGCCCGATGCGCTGGCGCTGATGCAGGCGGCCATCGTGGAGCATGGGGCGGAC
The DNA here is from genome assembly GCF_009909235.1 of Novosphingobium ovatum. Taxonomy (GTDB): domain Bacteria; phylum Pseudomonadota; class Alphaproteobacteria; order Sphingomonadales; family Sphingomonadaceae; genus Novosphingobium; species Novosphingobium ovatum. The sequence goes on along the minus strand of NZ_JAAAPO010000007.1, from coordinate 49,091 downwards.
GCGGCATGGGGGCGCACCATCACGCAAATTCTGCCGGGCGGGGCCGCGCCGCATTTCGGTTGGCCAACGGCGGCGGCGCATCTGGTGTTCCTGCCTTCGATGGTGGTTGGTCGGGCGCATCTGATGGCGCTGGGCGGGTTTGACGGCGCGTTGCGTTTTGGTGAGGATGGCGATCTGATGCAGCGCATGATCGAGCGTGGGAGCAAGATCGCCCGCGTTGCGGCCGATGTGGCGATCTATCGCCGCCATGCCGCGAACATGACTCAGGACCGCGATGCCTCGACGCGGGCGTGGTTTGACGTGGCGCGCAATGTGATGGCGCGGCGCCGGGCGATGGGCGCGGGGGCATGACCGGGGCCGATATTACCCCTGCCGATATCACTGTGGTGACGGCGGTGCGCAACGGGGCGGGTTTCATCGCGCAGGCGGTGGAATCGGTGCGCGGTCAGGGCGTGGCGGGCCATGTCATCGTGGATGACGGATCGGATGATGGCACCGGGGCGGTGCTGGCCGGTTATGGCGATGGGGTGCAGGTGTTGCGCTGGTCGGCCTCACGCGGGCAATCGGCGGCGTTGAACCATGGGTGTGAGGTGGTGCGCACGCCGTTTGTGATGTTTCTGGATGCGGATGATCTGTTGCTGCCGGGCCATGTGGCGCGGGTGGCGCGGGCGTTGAGGCAATCATCGGCTGATCTGCTGTTTGGCGGCTATACCGAATTTGCCGAGGGTGCGGCCGCGCTGCGCTGGCAGGTGCGGGACGGGGTGCAGACCGGATATATCACCAGCGGGGCCTGTGTGCGGCTGGTGGCTTTGCGCGATGCGGGCGGGTTTGATCCGGCGATCCGGCTGGGCGCGTTTATTGATGTGGTGATGCGGATGCGGGCGCGCGGCGCGGTGGAGCAGACCTTGCCGGAACTGGGCGTGCGGCGGCGGGTGCATGGCGACAATATGTCGATCACTCAGCGCGATCAGCGCGGCGATTATCTGCAGGTGGCCCGCGCGGCACTGGCCCGGCGGCGGTTGGGGTGATGCGCGGGGCCGCTCTGTGGTGGCTGATGCGGCGCTTTGGCGGCGGACAGGGCGGCTGGCTGGGGCTGGGCGTTGGGCTGGGGCTGCTGCGGACGCTGGCCTTGCTGGCGGTGGCGGGGTGGATCGCGCGGGCGATGCGCCCCATGGCGGGCGGTCTGGCGATGGGCGCGGTGCTGGCGGTGGTCGGGCTCAGCGTGGCGGCGGGGCTGGGCTATGGCGCGCGGGCCATGGTGCTGCGCGGGGTAAAGCCGATGGTGGCAAGGTTGCGGCTGGCGCTGGTGGCGCGGGCCTTGGCGATGGACCCGGTGGCGCATGGCGCGCATGGCGCGGCCCAATGGCGGCAGACCATCGTCGCCCAGGCCGAGGCGATCGACATCATGGCCAATGCCCTGTTGGGCGTGATGCTGCCGGCGGGAATGCTGGGCGGCGCGGCGCTGGCGGGGCTGATCGTGCTGGTGCCGGGGCTGGCGCTGCCTTTGGCGGCGGGGGCGGCGGGGTTGGTGCTGTTGCGGCGCGCGCTGTTGCGGGGCATTCACGCCCATCTGGCGGCGGCGCGGGACGATGTGGCGGGGCTGGACGCGGATATGGGCGCGTTGATGGCGCGGCATGAATTGGTGCAAAGCCACGCGGCGGCAGGGTTTGAACAGGCCGTGGCGGCGCAGGCCGTGGCGCGGGTGCAGGCGGTGACGGCGCGGGCCAGTCGCCGCCATGTGTTGTTGGCCGAGGTGGATGGCTGGCTGATCGGGGTGATGCTGGTGGCTGGGCTGGCCGGGCTGGGCTGGGTGGCGCGGGGGGCGGATTGGGCGGTGTATGCGCCCGCGCTGTTCCTGTTGTTTGTGCTGCGCGGGGCGGTGCAGTCGATCAGCCAATCGGCGCGTGACATGGCCGATGGATGGGGCGTTCTGGGCGTTGTGCGCGGGCTGTTGGCCGATGCGCCGGGGGTGGCGTCGGGCACGCACCGCCCAACGAGCTGGCGGATAGAGGCGCGCGGGCTGATGCATGGCTGGGCCGGGCGGATGGTGCTGTGTGATGTGCATTTGACGCTGACGCCGGGGCAGGTGGTGGCGATTACCGGGGCCAATGGCGCGGGCAAGACGACTCTGTTGCGCCTGTTGCTGGGGTTGATCGCGCCTGATGGTGGAGAGGTGCGGGTCGATGGCCGCCCCTTGGCGCAGGTGGATATGGATGCCTATCGCCGGGGCATTGGCGTGCTGCCGCAGGCGCCGGTGCTGTTTGCGGGGACGCTGCGCGACATGATCGCCTATGCCCGGCCGCAGATCAGTGACGAGGCGGTGCGCGCGGTGATGCGGCGCGTAGGGCTGGACATGCCGCCAGAGCGGGTGTTGACCGCCGAGGGACGGCCTTTGTCGGGTGGAGAGCGGCAGCGGGTGGCGCTGGCCCGCGCCTTGGTCGGGCGGCCAAAGGTGCTGATATTGGATGAGCCGACCAACCATCTGGACGCGGAAGGCATGGCCATGCTGGCGCGGGTGCTGGATCAGGCGCGCCAGCATGCGGCGGTGCTGGTCATCAGCCATGACCGGGCGGTGGTGGATCTGGCTGACCGCGAGATGGTGTTGCGCGATGGGCGCTTGGCGCCGGTGGGCGCTGCGGTGCGGGCGCTGGCATGAGCGAGCGGGATCTTTTCGCGCCCGACGCCTTGCAGGTGCAATTGTTGCTGGCGCTGTTGGCCGAGCCTGAGCGTGCCCGCCCCGCCGCGCAGGCGTGGCTGGAGGGGGTGGCTTTTGACGCGCTGGACGAGGGCACACGGCGGTTGATGCCGATGCTGCACAGCCGGTTGGCGGTGATGCATGTCGCGCATCCCTTGGTGCCGCGCATCCGGGGGCTGTACCGGCAGGCGTGGTATCTGGATTCGGCCCGGCGGCAGCATATGCAGGGTGTGTTGGCCGCTCTGGCGGGGCTGAACACGCCGCTGGTGGTGTTAAAGGGGGTGGCGCTGGGCCAATATGCCTATGACACGCCGGTGCATCGCCCGTTTGTCGACATGGATGTTCTGGTCCACCCGGATGCGTTCGACGCGGTGGTGGGGCGGATGCGGGCCATGGGCTATACTCTGCGGCGCGAGATGTTTCACGCCATATGCGCCATGCCGCCTGCGCGGGGGGATGGTTTGCGTGCGCCCGGCGTGATGGAGCTGGACCTGCACCGCTCCCCCTATGCCGAGGTGTTTGGCCGTGGGCATGTCCTGCCGTTGCTGGACCGGGTGGTGCCGGTGCCGGGGATGGCGGCCGGCGTGGCGATGCTGGGCGCCGAGGACCAGTTGCTGCACACGCTTTCGCACGGGTTGCGGCCCAATGCGGTGATGCCGGTGCGCTGGATGGTCGATGCGGTGCAATTGTTGCGGGTGCAGCCCGGCAGCATCGACTGGACCCTGTTCGCCGATGAGGCCGCGCGGCTGGATCAGGCGGCGGTGGCGCGCATGGCGCTGGATGTGGTGGCGGGGCTGGACGTGGTGCGGATGCGCGCGCCGTTCAACAGTCTGCCCGCCGTACGGCCCGAGGCGCGGGCACGCGTGGTGCGCGAAAGGACGGCGCGCGGGGCCAGGCTGATCTGGCAATTGACGCGGCGCAACGGCGGGCTGTGGCGGCGGGTGGGGCTGATCGTGGGCCTGTTGCGCGACCGGGTGGCGGCGGATGGCTGGGGCGCGGTGCTGCGCGCGGCGTGGCGCGGGGGCGCCTCCCACCCCGGTTAAAAGGCCGAGGTCAGCCCGATTTCCCCTGACACGCGGTTATAGCCATAGATCTCGACCGTGGAGCGGTTGCGTTCCCAGCGCAGCCGCGCGATGGGCGAGATCCCTTTCCATTGCAGCCCCCGCCACGCCAGGCTGGCCTGCGCGGTAAAGCGGTCGTCGCTGCGCCGCCGGGGATAGAGCAACAGGCGCGCGTCCGCCTCCAGCCGGTTGTACCCCGCATTCAGCACCACCGTTGTCCGCCCGATCTCGCGGAAGGCGAACAGCGCGCCGCCAAAGCTCACATCGGCAAAGCCGGAATCGCGCGCGGTGGTGCGGATGACATTGGCCTGTACCCCACCGCCCAGCCGCGCCGAAAACGCGCGGTCATAGCCCGCCGCCAGACTATAGCTGTTGCCGGTTTGCAGCGGATTGCGGTCATTGACGGTATGCGACAGGCCCGCGTCCACCCGCAGTTGCGCCTTTGTACCCAGCGGGTGCTGGTAGCTGGCGTTGCCGCCCAGCGTAAAGCTGTAGGGCGCGGGGCCATACCAGCGCCATGTCGGCCCGGCCGAGAGCGTCAGCCGGTCCGCGCCCAGCATCAGTTCCGGGCCGATCTGGATGCCGCCCAGAATGTCGTTGAAGGCCGGATCGCGGTACAGGCTGGCTTGGCCGTTTAGTCGCGCGGTCAGATTGGCCTTGGCCGACAGGGGCAGGCGGGCATAGGTCTGCCCCCGCACCGCCAGCCCCAGCCCCGATTTCGCCTTGGCCGCATCGTCCAGCGTGAAATTGCCCAGCACCGTGCCCAGCGTGTCGGACCGCGTGGCGCGGTTGATGTTGCTGTCAGGCGCAAAGGCGATTTCCAGACTGCCGCCCAGCGGTTTGCGGGCATGCAGCGCGGCGGCGTAAAAACGCACCATGCGTTCGACCTGTGGCGGCAGGCCGCCCGCCTGCGCCGCGCGCAATTCGCGCTGGGCCGCGCCGACATTGCCGCGCAGCGCCTGAATGCGCGCCAGTTCCAGCCGGACGCGGGCCGCATCGGGCTTGTCATCCAGAATGCGGCGCAATTCCACCGCCGCCTCGCGCAATTGGTGCTGACGATCGGCCAGCATCAGCGCCAGACGAAAGCGCGCCTCGTTGCGCAGATCGGGGTTTGGGTTGGAAGCCAGCGCGCGATAGGCGATCTGGGCGGTGGCGTAATCGCCCCGGTCGCGCGCCGCATCGGCAAAGGCAAACAATTGCGCCGGTGACAGATCACGGGCGGGGGCAGGGGGCGGGGGCGCTGCAACGGGCGCCGAGGCCGGCGCATCGGCCGGGCTGGCGTTCACAACCGGCCCTGCGGCGACGAGCGCCGTGGCCGCAACAACAGCGATAATGGAAATGATCCGCCCCCTTGATACCCCTGCGGTCTTATAAGGCGGCACGAGCGCTGTCCAGATTGGGACGCGCAGTGGCCCTCCTATCGCTGGTGGGTGGCCATGGGCATGGCTGGAAACGCCCTGCGACAGCGAGAGACGATAAATGCCAGATTTTGGGGAGTTTGCGACCCCCGAGGGGGTGTCTAGATACAAACAAATGGTGCCAGGAGAGACTCGAAAAAATCACCTATACGTCTGATTTGGCGCCCATATGTTGAAGGCACTGCCCAGCCGCCACGATTGACGGCTGGCAAAGCGTTTGCCGCCATAGCGGGGCGTGGTGGCGGTCAGGCGGATGGTTTGCTGGACGTTTTCCCGCGCATGATCCGGCCCGCGCACATAGGACAGTTCCAGCCGCTCTTGCCCCGGTTCATCCAAGATCGTGACATAGCCGATGGAACCGGACGGTTCGCCGCCACAGGTCCACGCCAGTGTGCCGTGCCAGCGCTGCCCCTGCTTCACCCATCCCCGCCGCGCCATCCACGCCAGATCGATCTTGAGTGAGGACTCCGCCGTCGGCCTGCCACCGTGTCGCCCTGAACCTATGCCGCCCATGCTGGTTTGTTCCAGCTAGACTATCCTAAATCCGTAGCAGATTTGGAACAAAATGGCATTGCGGATGTCGTGGAAAATTCCGTCCAAAGGTCTGGCGGGATTGGGTCCTGAAGCATCAGCGCATTTTCGCGCGCCTTGAGAGGCGATTTAGCGCCCGGCACGATAGCCTCTACCGCAGGGTGGCGGGCGCAGAATTGCAAGGCGGCGGCCTTCAGGCTGACTCCATAACGCGCGCACACCTGCGCCAGACGATCACGCTGTTCAATCCGCTGCGCAATGGCTGGGCGGTAATCGTCATATGGCCCATCGGCAAGAATGCCGGAATTATAGCATCCGCCCAGCACAACCGGCACACCACGCCGTAGGCACTGCGCCAGCAGGTCCTCCGCGCTACGATCCAGCAATGTATAACGTCCCGAAATGTGGATGATATCAGGATCAGTCTGCTCCAGCGCGCGCAGACAGGGTTCAATGACATTGTTGCCCATGCCCCATGTGCGGATCACGCCCTGATCGCGCAACGTCCGCAAGGCTCGGAAGGCCCCATTCATCGCTATCGGCCAATGCTCTTCCCACGCGGGGCCCAGATGATCGGCGCCCAGATCATGGACATAGACGATGTCGATCCGGTCCAAACCCAGCCGCTGAAGCGAGTCCTCAAAGCTGCGCATGGCCGCGTCATAGCCATAGTCGACATGCGCGTGGAACGGCAGGCCGCCCTTGAACAGCCCCGCCTCGTCCGAACTGGGGCCATGAACGACCTTTGGCGCAGCTGATTTCTCCCGGCCGGGGCGCATCAATCGGCCGACCTTGGTGGAGATCACAAAGTCATCGCGCGGCATCTGGCGCAGGAACCGGCCAAAGCGATGCTCGCCCAGTGTGCCGCCATAGACGGGCGCGGTATCGAAATGACGCGCGCCGCTGTCCCACGCTGCCTGCATGGTGGCGTCGGCGGTTGCCTCGTCGATGGGGGCGAACATATTGCCCAGCGGCGCGCCGCCAAACCCCAGCTTTTTGATCATTGCGGCATGACCTTGATGTTGCGGAAATGGGCGATGGTGGCCGTTTCGATCCACAGGCCCACCCCGCCACGCAGATCTGCGCCCAGTTTAAGGTCATTGACGATCAACACCGGCGACGGCCGATGATCGAGATAGAGCTTGGCCTGCGCGCCTTTCACCTCGATCCGCATATGCACCCAGCGATCAGGCGCAATGTCGGCGGCTGTCTCGTATCGCTCGGGGCTTTCGCGGCGCAGGCGGTCAAAGCGCCAATCGGGAAAGGCCGCGTATTGCACGGCATGATTTCGCCGCACCTGATCATCGGCCACGCCATTGGTTGGCCGCAGGTAAAAGCTTTCAAACTGCGTCCCGTCATAACGGAACGCCAGCCCCACAAAACCGCGTGCGAATGCGGGCGCACCGGGGGCAAGCTCTGCCTTCACCTCCGCCTCGATCACGCCGTTGTGAAAATCGACCGGCAACCACGCCATGAAATCCCGGTCGGCCAAGGCTTCGCGTGAGGGATCCTGCCAATATTGGCGCGGCATGGACAGGCGAAGGCCATCGGTATCTTTGGTCAATTCCACCCCATTGACCCGAAATGCCGACGGCGCTGGATCAGTGGCATGTGCCGAGGTAGCCAGCGCTAAAGCGGCGACTACACCCATGGCGCTATTCCTGCGCATACAGCTTCCCCGCTCCTGCCCAATCCGAAGGCTTCACATCCTCAAAAATCACATAGACATAGGACGGATCCGTGCCGGTATTGCGGGCAATGCTGTCGGTGATGTCGGCGGCTACCTTGGCCTTTTGGGCGGTGTCTTTGCCTTCAAACCAACTGACGCGAACGACGGGCATGGGATGCTCCTTTATTGATCAAGAAACCGGGTCAGGTCGGCCACAAATTTGACCGGGTTTTTATAAGTCAGCAGGTGATCGCCATGTTCAGCGGCGGTGTAGACAAACACGCGGGCGTCCCGGATCTGGCGCGCAGCCCAGTGCTGGCTGGCCACATTGGCGCTCAATTCGCCGGTGAAGAAGGCGGTGGGACGGTCAATCTTGTGCGTGATTACGTCGCGCCAATCATTGCCCGCATGGTCGCGCATCACCAGGCCCATATGCGCCATGTCATTGTGGATGAAGGCATCGGAAAAGCTTTGTGAATTCTCGAAATAGGGCGTGCGATCGCGCATCAGACGGGTGAACAGATCGCTGCCATCCGGTTTTGGCGCCAGAGCAGAGCGGAACCCATCATAGCTGTCGGCAATCGCGCCTGCATCGCGGCGTTGCTCGTCGGTCCAATCCGATCCGGCGATCAAGGAGATCCCTTCGTCGATAAAGACCAGCTTGCGCATGCCCTTGGTGCCATACAGGTCGATGTGGCTCCAGATCACGCTGGCGCCCATCGAGTGGCCCACGTAATCTGCTTCGCCCACTTGCGCCGCTGCGCGGAATTCATGCAGATCGGCCGCATAGCGGGCAATCCGCGCGCCATAGTCCACGCGGCCAGACAGGCCCTGATTGCGCGGATCCAGCACCAGCACGCGATGGTTGCGTGCCAGTAGCCACATCACATTCACATATTCCGCCCCGTTGGACGACCAGCCAGGAATGATGACGATGGGCCGCCCTGTTCCGGCCTCCCACCATGTCATGCGCACGCCGTCACTGGTGGTGAAATGTTTGATCTGCAGGGCAGGAAAGTCCGAAAGCTTGGCAGGCATCCCCGCGATGGCATGTGGGAAGACATAATCGCGGCCCAGCACGCTGATGGCCGGTTCGGCGTGCGCCGTCGTCAGGCCCGTCAGGCCAATGCTCAAAGCCAGCAACAAGGATCGCAGCATATGTCACCAAGGAGAAAGAGGAGGCACCCGCTTATGTCGCAAATCCATGCTTGACGGAATGGTGGCAAAAATCCGATCAGTCCGGACATGATATCCGCAATCTCTCATCTGGAATCGCTGTCCGGCCTTTCCGCCTTTGTGGCGACGGTCGAGGCTGGCGGGTTTGCTCCGGCCGCTCGGCGACTTGGCCTCTCATCATCCGCCGTGGGCAAGGCGGTGGCGCGGGTCGAGGCGCGGCTGGGCCTGCGTTTGCTCAACCGCACTACCCGGCAGGTGGTGATGACCTTTGAAGGCGAGCAGCTTTACGCCCGCGCCACGCGGTTGATCGACGATTTGCGCGATATGGAAAGCATGATGGCAGCCCAGCGCGGCGCTCCTGTGGGGCGGATCAGGGTCAGCCTGCCCGCAACTCTGGGGCGCATGGTCGTCATCCCGCATTTGGCGGAATTTGTGGCCTGCTTTCCGGGGATCGAACTGGATATCGGGCTGGATGACCGCAAAGTGGATCTGGTCGAGGGCGGCTATGATCTGGCGGTGCGCACCGGCATGTTGGAAGACAGCGGGCTGATCGCGCGCCGCCTTGCGCCGCACCGTTTTGTGCTCTGCGCCGCGCCAGCCTATCTGGCGATCAGGGGCGAGCCGCTGACACCAGATGATCTGGCGCACCATGCCTGCCTCCGCTTTCGCTACCCTTCCACCGGACAATTGGAACGCTGGTCATTTGATGGGCGCGAAATGGATCGCGAATTGGGCGCGGGCGCGGTGTTCAACGATGGCGAGGCGGTGGTTCTGGCGGCGCAGGCAGGCATGGGCGTGGCGCAATTGCCCGATTATGCAGCCGCGCCTGCTTTGGCGGATGGTCGGCTGGTTGCGCTGCTGCCCGATCAGCATTGCGAACGCGGCGCCCTGTGGTTGGTGCGTCCATCCCACCGCGCCAGTCTCCCACGCGTCGAAGCTTTTGCGACCTTCCTTGCCGACACCCTGCATCGGGCGGACTGACTGACCATGGACCTGTTCAACGAAATCCGCCCGATTGCCTTGGCAGATGCGCGGGTCATCTATCATCCCAGCCCCGATCTGGGCCTGCATCCCGACGCGATTTTCGCCGCCCTGCGCGCCGAAATCCCGTGGGAGCAGCATAGCGTCAACATCCATGGTCAGATCATTCCTCAGCCGCGCCTGAGCAGTTGGCATGGTGAGGTGGTCCACACCTATTCCACGCTGGCCCATGTGCTGGTGCCGCATCCATGGAGCGGCGTGGTTGCGCATCTGCGTGAGCGCGTAGAGGCCATTTGCGCGGCGCGTTTCAACTCGATGCTGGCGAACCTGTACCGTAACGGCCAAGACGCGATTGGCTGGCATGCGGATGATGAGCCGGAACTGGGGCCTGCGCCTGTGATCGCCTCGCTCAGTTTCGGGGCGGAAAGGGGTTTCCACATGCGCCGCAAAGACGATCATGCGCAGGTAAAACGCATCACCTTGGAACATGGAAGCTTGCTGATCATGGCAGGCGCGATGCAACGCCATTGGCAGCACGCCGTCATGCGCACCGCCAAACCGATTGGTGAACGCATCAATCTGACTTTCCGCCTGACGGCAGGGTCTGAAGCATCTGTTGGCGCTCTATAATCGGTTATCTGGCTAACGTCAGAGCGATGCCTGTTTTGTCAGGAGGATTGGCTCTCGAAAAACGCATGTGCCACATGTGTCAATGCGGCCTTTTCCCGCTTGCGTTCAAGGGCTGGGTCTTTGCCCATGTCCAGCTCGGCGCGGGCGGCATCGCGGCGTTTTCGGGCCTCGGCCAGCGATACTTCGGGGTAGGCGCCTAGGGCCAGCCGCTTTTCCTTGCCGGCCACCCGAAACTTCAGCCGCCACAGCTTGGAGCCGTTGGGGAAAATCTCGATATAGAGGCCTTTGGCATCGGCCTTTTTGACGGGCGTAATGCCTGCCTGAAAAGCCCGGATTTCTGCGTCTTTGAGCGCCATTTGGGGGCATGACCTTTCGGCAAAACGCTGCCCAAACGGGATATGCCCCCAAATGTTGCGGATTGTGGGGGCATGGCTGGAAACGCCCTGCGACAGCGAGAGACGATAAATGCCATGTTTTTGGGGAGTTTGCGACCCCCGAGGGGGTGTCTAGATACAAACAAATGGTGCCCAGGAGAGGACTCGAACCTCCACGCCCTTGCGAGCGCTAGCACCTGAAGCTAGTGCGTCTACCAATTCCGCCACCTGGGCACTTTGTTTGGCTCGGTGCGTTTCCGCGTCCTCGCCGGGTAGGAGGGCGCCTCTAAGGGTGATCCGCAGAGCTGTCAAACACAAAATGTGATTTTTTTTGCCGACCCCCAAAGAATGGCGGAAATCAGCCAATTTCAGCCACATCGCCGATTTGGTCAAACCCGCTCACCGCGAATCACTACGGCGAATCACGTGCAAATACATCTGTCTGCCCCAACGGGCAGGGGCCGAAATCTTGCGCGTTGGCCCGACGAGGCGCATTTTCAACAGGCCATCCCCCAAATTCGCAGGTGCCCTATGCCCTCGTCCGCTGCGCTTCATTCCAAACCCTTTGCCGGACAACTGGCGGCGCTGCGCGTGGCGGTGATTGGCGGTGGTGGCTTTGTCGGGCGGCATGTGGCGCAGGCGCTGGTTGGCGCGGGGGCGGTGCTCTCGATTGCCTGCCGCCGGCCCGAGCGCGCCCATGCGCTGCGCTCGTTGGGCGATCCGGGGCAGGTGGCCTTTGCCACTGTGGATGTGACGCGGCCCGATACGCTGGCTCCGGTGATCGCGCAGGCCGATGCGGTAGTCTATATGGCCGGGGCCTTTGCCGGGGATCTGGATGCCATTCAGGGGCGCGGTGTGGGCCGTGTGGCGGCCATGGCGGCGCAGGCGGGGGTCAGGGCCTTTGTCCATGTCTCGGCGCTGGGAGGCGATGCAGCCTCGCCTTATGCCTATGCCCGGACCAAGGCGCAGGGAGAGGCCGCCGTGATGGAGACCTATGCCAAGGCGACGATCCTGCGCCCATCGGTGATCTTTGGCCCGGACGATGCGTTTTTGAACATGTTTGCCCGGTTGATGGTGCTGGCTCCGGTGCTGCCGGTGTTTGGGCCCGATGCGGTGATGCAGCCGGTGCTGGTGGATGATGTGGCACAGGCGGTGGTGGCGGCCTTGGTTGATCCGGTGGCGCATGGCGGGCGGCGCTATGCGCTGGGCGGGCCAGAGGTGGTGACGATGATGCAACTGAACCAGCGCATCGCGGCGGCCTGTCATCGCCATCCATGGCTGTTGCCGATGCCTGATGGGCTGGCGCGGGTGATCGCGGCGCTGCCCGGCACGCCAATCACGCCCGATCAATACGCGCTGTTGCTGGCGGGCAGCACAGTCCCGCCCGGAGAGCCCGATCTGGCCGCGCTGGGTCTGACGGCCAGGCCGATGGGGCTCTATCTGGATCGCTGGATGGCGCGTTACCGCCCCAAGGGACGGGTTTAGGCGTTCACATCCGCATAGTGGATGGGCGGCTGGATCACCTCCATCCGTTCGGCCAGCAGCGGGCGGAAGCTGGGCCGGCTTTTGAACACCGAATACCATGCGCGGGCCTGATCGTGGCCGTTCCAGTCCAGCCCGCCCAGATAATCGGCCACCGAAATCTGCGCGGCGGCGGCCAGATCGGCCATGCTCATTGTCGGGCCGGCCAGCCAGGGGCGATGATCGACCAGATAGTCGATGTAATACAGATGTTCGTGCGCCAGACGCATCGCGTCACGCAGCACGCGCGATTCGGGCGGCTGCTTTAAAAAGATGCGCTTCTTCATCTTTTCATTCAGCAGCGGGCCGGTGACATCGGCGAAGAAATTTTCGTCAAACAGGGCCACCAACCGGCGGATTTCCGCCCGCGCCGATGCGGTGCCGATGATCAGGGGGACGCGGTCGGTCGTCTCCTCGATATATTCGCAGATGGCGCGGCTATCGATCAGGGTGATGGCGCGTTCGGGATCGTGCAGCACCGGCGTGCGGCCCGCCGGGTTCATGTGCATGAACGCCTCGCGCATTTCCCACGGGTTCTCGCGCCACAATTCATAGGCGATGCCCTTCTCGCTGAGCATCAGGCGGACCTTGCGGGAAAAGGGGCACAGGGGGAACTGATAGAGCTGCCACATGGGCGAAACTCTTGGCGGGGAAGGGCGCGCGCGTCCACCCGCGAAAAAGGGGCAAGCGGCGGGCAAGGCATCATCAGCGGTGGAAAACTGTGGCAAACCGCCATTTGGGCGCGATCAGCGCGCCCTGTTCAGGGATGGGGCGGCAAGGCGCGAGGGTGAACGCATAGCGCGCCATCATGCGCCAGCGTCACCGAATCATCGCGCGCCAGCACCCATAGCGACAACCCCGCCACCGCCGCGCGCGCCACCGCCATGCTGGTGGGCAGCGATATCGTCACCAGCGAGGTGGCCCCCGCCTTCACCGCCTTTTCGACGATTTCATAGCTGCACCGGGCGGTGGACAGGACAAAGCCTTCGCCCAGCGCCAACCCGGCACGGGCGGCCGCCCCGATCAGCTTGTCCATGGCATTGTGGCGGCCCACATCCTCACGCAGCCCCAGAATGGCACCAGAACCATCGCACAGCGCGGCGGCATGGGCAGCGCCTGTGGCCTGCCCCAGCGCCTGAGAGCCCCGCAAAGCGCGCAAGGCGGCAAAGATCGCCGCAGGCTCCACCCGCGAATGAAACCGTACCGGCGGCAAAGGGCGGGCGATAGCGGCCAGATTGTCGATGCCGCACAGCCCGCAACTGCTTTCGGCCACGCGCGCCCGCACCCGTTCCGACAGGCGCGCCGCGTCCAACCCCGCCACCTGTGTGCGGATGATCCAGCCTTGCTCGACCTCTACCGGGGTGATGGCGGTGATCTGATCGGCGCTGGTGGCAATGCCCTCGCTCAGGGCAAATCCGCTGGCGAAATCGGCCAGATCGGTGGGGCTGGCCATCATCACGGCATAGGACAGGCCGTTGAACTCCAGCGCGACAGGCACCTCTGGCACCCATGAGCGTGTGGCCGCCGCCGATCCGCCATCCGCGCGAAACACCAAACCCCCGCCGTCAGGCAGGGCGGGCAGCATTTCGGGCGGGGGCAGGGTCATGCGCTCAGCGCGGCCTTATGGCAGCTTGTGCAACGCGCACAGCTTGTGCCCATCGGGATCGCGCAAATAGGCGATATAGGCGTTGAAGGCGGGGCGCACGCCCGGCGGGTCTTCACAGGCCGCGCCGCCATGGGCGATCCCGGCCGCGTACCATGCGTCCACCTGTTCGACACTGTCGATGGCAAAGCCGATGGTGCCGCCATTGCACACCGTGGCCGGATTGCCATCATTGGGGGTGGCGATGATGAAATTGGCGCCCTTGTGGCCATAGATCAGGCGGGTGCCGGTCGGCGCCAGAAAGCCTTCGGGCCCGCCGATGGCGGCAAACACCGCGTCGTAAAAGGTTTTGGCACGGGTCAGGTCGTTCGACCCGACAAACAGGTGGCTGAACATGGCTATTCTCCGTCAGATTACAGGCGGGGCAGGGTGACGCCGCGCTGGCCCATATATTTGCCCGCGCGGTCGGCATAGCTGACCTCGCATGGTTCGTTGCCCTGCAGGAACAGGAACTGGCATGCGCCCTCATTGGCGTAAATCTTGGCCGGCAAGGGCGTGGTGTTGCTGAATTCCAGCGTGACGTGGCCTTCCCAGCCCGGCTCCAGCGGGGTGACGTTCACAATGATGCCGCAGCGGGCATAGGTGCTTTTGCCAAGGCAGATCACCAGCACATCGCGCGGCACGCGGAAATATTCCACCGTCCGCGCCAGCGCGAAAGAGTTGGGCGGGATGACGCAGACATCGGTCTTGCGGTCGACAAAGCTGTTGGCGTCAAAATTCTTGGGATCCACCACGGCCGAATCGACATTGGTGAAAATCTTGAACTCGTCCGCCACCCTTGCGTCATAGCCATAGGAGGACAGGCCATAGCTGATGCAGCCGCCGCCATCGCCCTTGCGGGTTTGCCGCTCGACGAAAGGCTCGATCATGCCATGTTGCAGCGCCTGTTCGCGGATCCATTTGTCGGAAAGAATAGCCATGGCCGCGTTCATGGCGAATGCGGCGGGGCGAATCAAGCAGGCGCCGCATGCGAAAAGGGCGGTCCGTTGCCAGGCCGCCCTTTCACGCTCGCTGCATTCAAGGATTGGCGGGTGTTCAGGCCGCTTCCTTTTCCACCCACTCGGGATAGAACTGGGGTGCGCGGGTCGACCACGCGGGGGCTGTGGCGGCCGCTTCGCTGATCGACTGCAGCAGACGTTTGCGCCGTTCGGGGCGGATCTGCGGCAGGGCGGCGGCGGCGCAAAAGGCAGAAGGCAGCCAGGGGCGCACTTCGGCACCCAGCAGGCGTTCGTACAGGAAGCGGAAGGCCGAGAAGCCCGACAGCTTTTCCTGCGCCAGATCAAAGGCGGTCAGGCGGATCAGCAGGCCCATCGTGGTCAGCGAATCAAACCCGTCCTCGGCCGGCAAGGTGCCGCGCAGATTGCGCAATTCCTGATAGGCCACATATTGCGCGCGGATGCTGGCGCTTTCGCTGGCGTCGCGGGCCCACAGCTTGAACGCGTCCTGACGGCCCAGACCCACATCCAGACTGCGTTTGATATAGCGCTGTTCGCAGGGGGTGAATCCGGCAAATTCGCGCAATTCGGCGATCGCCAGAGCAGCCATTCCCGTATTCGCCATCGACCTGACCTTTGAACCATGTGGTGGCCCATTTGTGGACCCATGGATGCAAGTTGCCCTGATTCTGGTTATAAAGACGTTAACCATGTTCCGGGCGTCTGCGCAGGGATTGTCCCTGAGCGATTAGGGACGTGCAAAGGATGGCTGTAAAGGATTGTGCCGGGGTGGCGCGGCATCACCGCCCCATCCCGGCACCAAAGTATCAGATCAGCCCGACCAGCGGGCCAGAGTCCCTTAGATCAGCCCGGCCAGCGGGCTGGAGGGATCGGCGTATTTGCGGGTGGCCATGCGGCCCGCCAGATAGGAATCACGCCCGGCCTCCACCGCCAGACGCATCGCGCGGGCCATGCGGATGGGGTCCTTGGCCTCGGCGATGGCGGTGTTCATCAACACGCCGTCCACGCCCAGTTCCATCGCCACCGCCGCGTCAGAGGCCGTGCCAACGCCCGCATCGACCAGCACAGGCACGCTCGCGCCCTCGACGATCAGGCGGATGGTGACGCGGTTCTGGATGCCCAGACCACTGCCGATCGGCGCGCCCAGCGGCATCACCGCCACCGCGCCCGCGCTTTCCAACTGCTTGGCCGCGATGGGGTCATCCACGCAATAGACCATGGGCAGGAAGCCTTCCTTGGCCAGCACCTCGGTCGCTTTCAGCGTTTCGCGCATGTCGGGGTACAGCGTGCGCGCCTCGCCCAGCACCTCCAGCTTGACCAGATCCCAGCCGCCCGCCTCACGCGCCAGGCGCAGCGTGCGGATCGCGTCCTCGGCGGTGAAACAGCCCGCGGTGTTGGGCAGATAGGTCACCTTTTTCGGGTCGATATAGTCGGTCAGCATCGGCGCCTTGGGGTCCGACACGTTCACGCGGCGCACCGCCACGGTGACGATCTCGGCGCCAGAGGCCTCCAGCGCGGCGGCGTTCTGAGCGAAATCCTTGTACTTGCCGGTGCCGACAATCAGGCGCGAGCGAAAGGTGCGGCCGGCAACGGTCCAGCTGTCATCGGTGGTCGGGGTGGTCACTTTGGGTCAGATCCTTGGAAATGCGGGGCGTGTGCCAGATGGGGGCTGGGGCAGCGGTGTCAACCGCCGCCGACGAAATGGACGATTTCCAGCACGTCGCCATCGGTCAGTTGCACATCGCCCAGCGTGCTGCGCGGCACGATCAGCGCATTGCGCTCCACCGCCACCTTGGCCGGGGTCAGGCCGATATCGGCCACCAGATCGGCCACGCTGGCGCCCGCCGCGATCCGGCGCGGCTCTCCATTCACGGTCAGATTCAGCATGTCAGTCATGGCGCCTGCCATGAACGTTCAATGCGGATGGCGCAAGTTCCGGATATGCGCGCCCGCCACCATCGAGACGCCCGACATGGTGGCGATCACCTCTGGCAGGCCATGCGGGACCAGCAGGCCCAGCGACATCAGCACGATGCCCGCCCCGCCCAGCGCCAACCGGTCATAGCGCCGGTTGCGCCATGCCCCGATGCCCAGACCCAGCGCGGCCACCACAATCGCCACGGCCAGCCCATATTCGTGAATGCGCGGGTCCAGCAGCACGCCGCCACCCACACCCAACAGCGTCACCAGCACCAGCCCCGACACGCAATGCACCAGGCACAGCGCCGACAGGGCCACGCCAAACCGGTCCATGCGGCGGCGAATCAGGGTGGAGAGGGGGGCGCTCATGGGCTTGGCAGATATGTGACAGTATAACATCTTGCAAGAGCGGGGGGCTGCGGAGGGTGCAATTAATCGGATGAAAGCCGCGTTTCCGTGCAAGACGCGCCCGCACGGCCCTCTTGCGCCCACGCGCGCGGCCCCGCAAAGACATAGGGCAAACCCCAAACAGGATGCCCCGCATGACCACCTCTGCCTTTGCCCGGACGTCGCGCCCTGATCTGTTGGCGCGCTGGTTGTGGATTGTGGCGGCGATGATCGTGGGGATCGTGGTGGTGGGCGGCATTACGCGCCTGACCGAATCGGGCGTCTCGATCACCGAATGGAAGCCGGTCAGCGGCGCTCTGCCCCCCCTGACCGAGGCCGCATGGACCGCCGAGTTCGCCAAATATCAGGCCACCCCCCAATACCGTCTGATCAATGGCCCGGCGGGTATGACGCTGGCCACGTACAAGTTCATCTTTTTCTGGGAATGGGTGCACCGCCTGTTGGCGCGCACGATCGGCATGGTGTTCGCGCTGCCGCTGGCGTGGTTCTGGCTGCGGCGGCAGATCCCGGCGGGCTATCACGCGCGGCTGTTGGCGCTGTTGGCACTGGGCGGGCTGCAAGGGGTAATCGGCTGGTGGATGGTCAAATCGGGCATCGTCCATGATGTAAAGGTCAGCCATTTCCGCCTTGCCGCGCATTTGCTGGTGGCATTGGTAACGCTGGGCGGGGTGGTGTGGACGGCGCTGGACCTGCGGCGGCTGGCGCGCGATGGCGCGGCGCGCCCAGCCCGGCTGACGGCGATGGGTGGCTGGGCGCTGGGTCTGCTGGGGCTGCAACTGTTGTATGGCGCGTGGATGGCAGGTTTGCGCGCGGGGCATGTGGCGCGTGACTGGCCATTGATGAACGGCGCGGCATGGCCCGGCGTGACGCAAACCGGGCAAAGCCTGCCGTGGTATCTGACCAGCGACCCGGCCGTGGTGCATTTCATCCACCGCTGGTGGGCGTGGGGCGTGGTGGCGGTACTGGTGGTGATGGCGCGCCGGTTGAAAGCCATCGGCGCGCGTCCGGCCAGCATCGCGATTCACAGCGCCTTTGGCACGCAGGTGTTGCTGGGCATTGCCACGGTGATGCTGGGCGTGGCGATCTGGGTGGCGGTGCTGCATCAGGTGGTGGGCGCGCTGTTGCTGATCACGGTGGTGTGGGGCGCGCACGAACTGGGCCGCGCGCGATGAATACGCCCCAAGGGCCCGCGCTGGTCTGGTGCCCGTTTCCGGATGAATCGTCGGCCGCTGATGTCGCCCGCGCGTTGCTGGACGAACGCCTGATCGCCTGCGCCAATATCCTGCCGCCGATGCGCAGCCTGTATGTCTGGCGCGGGGAAAGGGGCGAATCGGCAGAGGTCGGCGTGCTGTTCAAGACGGACGCGGCGCTGTTGCCAGCGTTACAGGCGCGTATCCCGGCGCTGCATCCCTATGACGAGCCGGCGGTGCTGGGCTGGGCCTGTGACATGGCGGCGCCTGCCACGCGCGACTGGCTGGGGGGGCTGTTGACGGGCGGGTGAAACGGGCGCTGATGGTAGCGCGGTATCATTTTACCTCTCTTGAAAGGCGCGGAAATCCGTCCCCGCGCTTGACTCTGCGCCGCCAATCGGCAAAAGGCCGCCCATTCCCCGCCAGGGGTGGTCTGTGTGCGGCCTGTCCGCATGCGTTCCGGCCCATGGCGGGATTGCTATTCATATGGGAACCAAAGCCATGAAGGCGCTCACCAAGGTCACCCAGTCGGTCAAGCCGGCAGAGGTGGAAAAGAAGTGGCATCTGATCGATGCCGAAGGTCTGGTGGTCGGCCGTCTTGCCGTCATCATCGCGAACACGCTGCGCGGCAAGCACAAGCCCAGCTACACCCCCCACGTCGATTGCGGTGACCATGTCGTCGTGATCAACGCGGACAAGGTTCGCCTGACCGGCAACAAGCTGAAGAACAAGGTGTACTACAAGCACACCGGTTATGCCGGCGGCATCAAGGAAGTGACCGCAGCCAAGGTGCTGGAAGGCCGCTTCCCCGAGCGCGTGCTGGAAAAGGCCGTGGAGCGCATGATTCCGCGCGGGCCCCTGGGCCGTGCGCAGATGCGCGCCCTGCACCTGTACGCTGGCGCCGAGCATCCGCATGGTGGCACCCAGCCCCAGCCGCTCGATGTCGCTGCTCTGAACCGCAAGAACAAGGTTGGCGCGTAATGTCCGAAGAATTCTCCGCTCTGGCTGAAATCGGCGCCGCTCCGGCCGCCGCCGCCCCCACGACCCCGCTGCGTGAACGTGAAGTCGACGCGCAGGGCCGTTCGTATGCCACCGGCCGCCGCAAGGACGCCGTGGCCCGCGTGTGGATCAAGCCCGGCACCGGCAAGATCACCGTCAATGGCCGCGATCAGGAAGTGTATTTCGCACGTCCGACCCTGCGTCTGGTGATCAACCAGCCGTTCGGCATCGCTGACCGTTCGGGTCAGTATGACGTGGTCGCCACCGTCAAGGGTGGTGGTCTGTCGGGTCAGGCCGGTGCTGTGAAGCACGGCATCTCGCAGGCGCTGACCAAGTTCGAGCCCGCGCTGCGCAGCGTGGTCAAGGCCGCTGGCTTCCTGACCCGCGACCCGCGCGCCGTCGAGCGTAAGAAGTACGGCAAGGCCAAGGCTCGCAAGAGCTTCCAGTTCTCGAAGCGTTAATCGCGCTTCGGCTGCCAGTCCCCGAAGCGTTCATCGCTTTTGGTACTGGGGCGGTCTGGCAACAGGCTGCCATTGCCACAGAGAAAAGCGGGGGAAACCCCGCTTTTTTCGTGTCTGACGCTGGCGTTGGACGGGGGGAGATCAGCCCTCTCGCCATTTGGCGCGGGCGCGGCTATGGCGTGGGCATGATCACCATCGCTGGCCATGAATTCGCCGACACCAAGCTGTGCATCGTCTGCCACCATGTGCTGGATGGCGAACCGGTGCTGACCTTTGCCCATGACGATGACGGCGATCTGCAATTCGCCTGCGGTGCCGAGGACCATGCGATGGGCGATTGGTCGCTGGTGGAATTGGCCGATCTGGACAAGGAAGAGTTCGACCTGGAAGGCTTGCCCCGGGTTGAAAAGGGCCATGTCGTCATCCGCGAGAGCGAGGATGAGGATTGGGAACTGGTCGAATACGAGTGACGGCCGCAACGCCACCGCAGGCGCGAGCATAACGCGCCGCCGTCGGGAGCCGATATGGACAGCACCGCCACCTCTGACACCGCCCCTGTCACGCCCGAGCGCGACTGGGAACCGGAACTGCCGCCCCGGCCCACCCCTTTGGTGGAAAAGCCCGCGTGGCGGCGTGTGGCGACCGGCGCGATTGGCGCGTTTCTGGGCATTTTGCTGACCGGTCTGGTGTCGCGCATGGTGATGGCCGATAGCGCGCTGTTGCCGTGGCTGGTGGCGCCGATGGGGGCATCGGCGGTGCTGCTGTTCATCGTTCCTGCCAGCCCTTTGGCACAGCCATGGCCGGTGATCGGCGGCAATCTGGTGGCTTCGGCGGTGGGTCTGGTGGTGCATCGGGCGGGGATGCCGCCGGTGATGGCTGCCGCTGTCGCGGTGGGGCTGTCCTGTGTCCTGATGCTGGCGCTGCGCTGTTTGCACCCCCCGGCGGGGGGATCGACGCTGGTGCTGGCGCTGGCCTCGCCGCCGGTGGCGATGGCGGGCTGGCGGTTTCTGCTGATGCCGGTGGGGGTGAATGTGGTGTTGCTGGTGCTGTTGGCGGTGGTGTGGAACCGGCTGACGGGGCACAGCTATCCGCATCGCGCGCGGCCCGCCGTGGTGGCCGTGCCACCATCCGCGCCCTTTGCTCTGGCGGATATTCAGGCGGTGCTGGACGAATGGCCCGACGAGATCGACGTCAGCCCCAACGATCTGGCGGCGCTGATGCAGGCGGTCTTGCGCCGCGCGCAGGGCTGATCCCATGTCCAGGGTTACCCGCGCCACCCGCATGCTGGACGAGGCCGGCATTGCCTATGCCACCATCGCCTATGACTATGACCCCGATGCCGACCGGATCGGCATGGCCGCCGCACAGGCGCTGGGCGAGGATCCGGCCTGTGTGCTCAAGACGCTGATGGTGCTGGCCGATGGCAAACCGGCCTGCGTCATCCTGCCGTCTGATCAGACCGTCAGCATGAAAAAGCTGGCCGCTGCCCTGCGCGCCAAATCGGCCCAGATGATGCCGCCTGCCGATGCCGAGCGGATGACCGGATACAAGGTGGGCGGGATCAGCCCCTTTGGCCAGATGCGCCGCGTGCCCACGGTGCTGGAGGAAATGGCGCTGGTCTGTGACCATGTCTATGTCAACGGCGGTCAGCGCGGGCTGCAATTGCGCCTGTTGCCCGATGATGTGCTGCGCGCCATCGGGGCGGTGGCGGCCGACATCACCGCCTGAGTCTAGCTGGCCGTGTTGCGGTCGCAGGTATAGCGCGTGACCACCGGCGAGGTGTTGTACACCATCGAGAAATCCCGCTGATCGCGCACCACGAACGAGGCGGTGGAATGGATCAGTGTGCTGCTGCTGATGAACATCGAGGAGAACAGCGGCTGATAGAGGAAGTTCACCTCGACAAACATCACCCCGCCGCCGCTGGGGGCGCTGACCAGATAGCCGTTGTCGCCCATGCCGCTGGATTTGGTGGTGCCGGCATTGGCCAGCGTGGCGGTGGTGCCCGCCGTGGTGCTGGTGGTGCCATAGGTGGAATCATAGGAAGTGCCGCTTTTCAGCCCGATGCAGCGTTGCCAGTGGATGCGCTGGACGGTGGTGGTGTCATAGGTCTGCTGGACGTTTTCCAGACTGGACAGGGTGATCCGGCCATAGGTGGTCAGCTTGATCCCCGCGCCCTGCAATCTGGCGCCGGTCAGTACCGCATTGATATCGCTTTCGCGCAATTGGGTGGCGGCCAGATTGCTGGTCAGGCCCACGCGGCTGGCGTTGTCGGCCAGCGTCTGGGTAATCTGGCTGACCAGCAACTGGGTCCGGCCGTAATTGGCATATTCGATCCCCGCCATGCCCAGAAAGAACAGGATCGGCAGCCCCAGCGCGAATTCGGTCAACGCGGCGCCCGATGTGTCGCGCCACAGGGCCATGGCGCGGGTCATGCGCATACCGTGGCCGGGGTGGTTGTCTGCTGTGTGGCATAGGGCTGGTTTTTCAGGATGGTGGTGACCGAGATATTGGCCAGATTGTCCCATCCCAGCCACGAGGCCATCGGAAAGGGGCGGGGGTAGGTGACTTGCACCGTATAGACCACGGTATCGCCCGCGCCGCCCATGCCCGATGTGCCCGGATCGGAATCCCACACACCATTGGCGTTCACATCGGTAAAGCATTCGCCCGCGTCATGGACGCCGTTGCTGTTGCTGTCGGTGAACGGTTCGGGCGCGATATAGCCATAATCGGCATAGGTCTTGCGCGTGGGATAGCCGCCGACAAAGGCCGCCCGCGCGTTGGAGCGCTGAATCACGCTCAGCACATTGGCATCCACCGTGGCGGCCGTTGCGCCCTGTATCGTGCCCGCACGCCCGGCCTGTTGCACCGCGCCCGTCACCACCGCCTCCATATAGGCCTCATAGGCCAGCTCGCTCAGCCCCATGCCCAGCAGCAGCAGTACCGGCGCGATCAGCGCGAATTCCACCAGCGCCGCGCCGCTGTCATCGCAGGCCAGCGGCCGGATCATTTCGAAATCCGCAGCTTGGCCACCTGGCTGGCGATGACCGCGAATTGATCGGACAGACCTGTGCCGCTGGTGGTGGCCAGCGCCTGCGATGTGCTGGTGGCGCAGGACTGCAACTGGCTGGTGGTGCCCATGCCCAAAGCCACCGTCCAGATGCTGATATTCTTGGCCTTGGCCGCGGCGCAGGCGGCCAGAAAGCGCGCGTTGTGATAGGATTTCAGGTTGGTCAGATCGCCACCTGACACGCGATGGTCGTAATATTCCACGCCATAGGCGCCATAGGTGTACTGGCTGGGCGACATGTCGCCATCGGTCAGGAACACGATCACCCGGTTGGGCGCGTTGCGGCCCGACCACGCGGCGGTGTCATTGGCAAAGATGCCATCGGGCGAGAGCAGCCGCGCGCCCCAGATCATGCCGATGTCGTGATAGGTGCCGCCCATCGCGCGGAAATCGCTGGCGTTGACATAGGCCGACACTTGGCTGCGGGTCATGGTCTGCAACCGCGAGACCGGCTTGCCACAACTGATCAGGCCGTTCTGATAGACGGCGGCGATGTCCAGATTGGGGTGGGTGGAGGATTCGGGCGGGCTGTAGAGCACCGGGAAATGCCCCTGCGCATCACCCGATCCCGACGCGTTGGCGGTGCTGGTGAAATCGTTGCGGGCATAGGTGACGGCGGGCCACATCGGCTTCCACTGGGTGGTGATATCGCTGCCGGGGCGGTGGTCCGGGTCCAGATCATGGGGCAGGCTGGAGCTGTTGAAACTGGTGACGCCGGGGGTGGTATAGGCTTCCTCGATACAGCCGTCCCATTTGTCGGTGGTGGCGGCATATTTGGTCGGATCAACGGTCGCCACCCCGGTGACAAAGGTGGTCAGCAACTGATTGGCCTGTTTGTACGACCAGTTGGGGACGGTGCAGAAACAGCTCCACGAGAACGAGGTGCCGGTCAGCACGCGCGTCTGATAGGTCCAACTGGTGTTCAGGTTGCCCAGCCCTCCCACGATAAAGGTGGGCGAGATGTCCATGATCGCCCGCCCCGCATTCACCGCCGAGGTATAGGTGACAAAGCCATAGCGGATATGCGTGCTGGAATCGGCGGCGGCGGCCATCGTGTCGTAAAAGGTCAGTACCGCCGTGCGCAGGGCTGATATGCGCGAACCTGATTTTTCGGTCACGTAATAGGCGGTTGATCCGGGATAGCCGGCCACGCTGGTGTTGCCGCTGCCCGCGCCATCGGCGGGGCGGGTATAGGAGACCTTGGCTGCCGATCCGGTATAGCTGCTGCAGGTGGCGGTGTCGTCCGAGGGCAGGCAGGCCATCGACCCCGTCGTATCCAGAACAAAGATCACATCGGTGTCGGCCACGTTATAGGTGGCCTCGCAGGTGGTGGCCATCTGCACCGAGCCATAGCCGAACATGCGCATGATCGTCATGCCCACGGTCGCGCGGGCGGTGCCTGATACCTGCGCTTCGGTGGTTTTGGCGGGGGTAAAGCTGACCGCGGTCGTGCCATACATGCCGGTGCGGAAATTATTGGCGAAAAAGGCGTTGGCCTGCGCCGTGGCGGCCGCGTCCAGCGTGGTGTTGGTGGTGGCGGTATCGGTCATCGCCCGCCGTCCGGCCAATACGCCCGCGTCGCAGGCCTGTTGCAGCCGAGCCTGCACCATATACAGCCGCGTACCATCCACCGCGCTGCCGGCAAAGATCACCAGCAACAGCATGAACCCGGCCATGATCGGCAAGGCATTGCCCCCAGTATCGCGCCATATGTCACGCCACAGGGCGCGCGGCAGGAACAGGGAGAAGGGGCGGCGGTGCTTCACGCCAAAGGCCTCGCGGACGGATGGGAAAGGGCGGTTCCGTCATGGGGCCGGTGTGGTTGCGGGCGGCTTTGCCGGGGGATCAGGGGTTACCCCTATGCAGGGCGCGTGTCGGCCACAGAAACAGCCCTGCAATCAGCCAAAGAAGATGTCGTTGAGTTCCGAGGCAGGCACCGGTTTTGACACCAGAAAGCCCTGGAAATGGTTACAGCCACAGGCGGCCAGCCGGTCGCGCTGGGCCTCGGTCTCGACGCCTTCGGCCACGATCGACAGCTTCATCGCCCGGCCCAGTTTGACGATGGCATCGACCAGCGCCTCGGCCTCGTCATTGGCCTCCAGATTGTGGATGAAGCTGCGGTCGATCTTGATCTTGTCCACGGCGAACCGTTTCAGCGAATTCAGGCTGGAATAGCCCGTGCCGAAATCGTCCAGCGCGATGGTGAACCCTTCTTGTTTAAGCATCAGCAGATTGTCGCGCGTCACCCCGTCATCGCCCAGCAGCGCGGTTTCGGTGATCTCGATCTCATAGCGCGAGGGGTCGATATTGTAGCGCGCCACCAGCCGCGTCACCATCGCCATGAACATCGGCGAACGCAATTGCAGCGGCGAGACATTGATCGCCACCCGCGTCCCCAGCCAATGGGCGGTTTCCTGAAACACCCGGTCCATGACAAATTCGCCCAGATCCAGAATCAGCCCGGTTTCCTCGCACAGGGGGACAAAGATGGTGGGCGAGATCGGCCCCTTTTCGGGATGGGTCCAGCGCACCAGCGCTTCCATCGCGGTGATGTGTTCGCGGTGGTCGATCTGCGGCTGATAGACCATGGTCAGCGCATTGTTGGCCAGCGCCTTGCGCAGGTCGGTCTCCAGCGAGCGGCGCATGCGCAAGGCCGCGTCCATGTCGGGTTCGAAAAAGGTGATGCGGTTGCGGCCGCCTTCCTTGGATTGATACAGCGCCAGATCGGCCTGCCGCATCGCCTCGACGGCGTCGATGTCGGGGTTGGTGATCAGCGACACGCCGATCGAACAGCCCACCTCGACCACGCCACTGTCCAGTTCAAACGGCGTTTCAAAGATTTTCAGCACCCTTTCGGCCAGATGCGACGCGCCCGAGGCATTGGTTTCCGGTTGCAGGATGACGAATTCATCGCCCCCCAGCCGTGCCACCGTATCGCTTTCGCGACACAGGTCGGTCAGGCGGTCGGCCACCTGCCGGATCAGTTCATCGCCCGCCGGGTGGCCCAGCGTGTCGTTGACTTCCTTGAACCGGTCCAGATCCAGACAATGCACCGCCACATCGCCCTGATAGCGCCGGCCGATGGCCAGCAATTGGTGCAGGCGGTCATTCATCATCGCCCGGTTGGGCAGGCCTGTCAGCGTGTCATGAAACGCCAGATGACGGGCCCGCGCCTCGCTGGCGATCAGGTCGTTGGTGATGGTGCTGCTGCGGCGCAGAATGACCCATGCCAACAGGCCAAACAGCGTCATCATGACCAATAACGTTGCCGGCAATTGCTTGCGCAGCACATTGGCGGTGTCCAGCGGCACCCACGCCATTTGCACCAGCGGCGCGCCATCGGGTCCGCGCAGGACCAGCGCGGTCAGCCCCGGCGTGGGCGCGCCCAATGGCAGCAGGCGCGTGGCCCGCAGATTGTGGAACTGGCCAAATTCCTTCAGCAGCGCCTTGTCCACTTCAACCGAGACCAGCAATTGCTGCGGACGCCCTTCGCCATGCAGCGCGGGCGCGGCGATGTCGACAAACACGCGGCCGTCGCTCAGGCGGGTGCGGGTGCCGCTGGTATCGGCAGCGCGCGGCTGGGCAGAGGCTGGTTGCAAGATGACGCTGACATTGCCGGAATGGGTGATGGCGCGCAGCGCGCCTGCAACGGCGGCGCGGTGCTCGACCTGAGCGGAATCATGCGTGCGGGCCAGTGCCTGCACGGCGTTGTGCCATTCGGTCTTGCGCGTGGTCCAACTGCGATCAACAATGCCCGTTACATAGAATTGGGCGCTGTTTTCCACGCGGGTGATGACGAAATAGGTGGTGCCAACCAGCATCACCAACGCCGCTACCGCCAGTCCGGCCACCATGCGGAACATGCCCAGTCGCTGTTGTTCCTGCTTGTGACGCGGGGGGCGCGGCGCGTGTTGGGCGGCAGAGGGCGCGGGGGGATCGGGTTCGGCCGGAGGCGGCGCGGAAAAATCCGAGAGCGCATCGAACAGCGACGCGTGATCCATCGCGGACATTTGGCTTACCTCTCGCGCTGGCGGTGGGCGCACAGCACAGACGAACCGCTGCGCCATAAGCACAGCGGTCTGTTCAGCCAGAGCGGGTTCCGCGTTCCTGTCATTGATGGGCAATGTAGGGGCGGGGCATTCAGAACGCTTTGCCTTGCCACTGCGGGAAACTGCGGATGTGGCGGTGGAGAGATGGCAGAAAAACGCAGCGGCGCGGCCAGAACGCACCGCTTTTAACGCACAACGCCCCGGACCATGACGATCCGGGGCGCTGAGGCAACGGGCCGGATGGCCCGCGGCTATCGCGTGGCGATCAGGCGAAACGCCCGGCGCGCAGGATTTCGGTCACCGGCTTGCGGGTGCCGGGGGCTTCGCGGCCCTGCAGGAAATCGGGCAGGATCGCCTTGTCGCCCGCCTTGCCGATGACAAAGGCGGCTTCCAGACGGTGGGTGTCGGGGATGGCCAGTTCGGCCGTTGCCTTGCCCATGTCCAGCCCGGTCATGCCATGGGTGTCATAGCCCAGCGCCTTGGCCTGCAAGGCGGCATAACCCCACGCCGCGCCCGCATCAAAGCTGTGGCTGTGGTTGGGGTTGACCTTCTCGCCCTGCACCATGTCCTTTTCCGAGACGATGAACACCAGCGCGCCCGCTTCCTTGGCCCAACTGGCGTTGAACGGGATCAACAGCGACAGGAAAGCGTCCCAATTGGCATCGCCCTTGATCGCATACAGGAACGTCCAGGGCTGATAGTTATACGCCGAGGGCGCCAGACCCGCGGCTTCGAAGATCAGCTCCAGATCGGCCTGCGGCACGGCGCTGCCGTCAAAGGCGCGCGGGCTCCAGCGCTGGGCAATGGCGGGCAGGATCGCGGGGCTGGTGGTACGGGTGGTCATCAGTCTGACATCCTTTGGACAAACAAGGGGTTATGGGATGGAAGAGAGGGTGATACCATGCCCGCCCCGCGCCGTTACAGCGCGTCGACGAGAACGATTTCACTATCTTCTATCGCGGTGATAGAGATATTGTCCACCGCCGTGATCGCCACCCCGTCACGCGCCTGTGCCAGCACATCTGTGCCCGCGCCATCGCCCACGCGAATCTGACCGATGGCCGGCACCAGATACAGATGGCGCGCCACATCGGCCGGATATGTCACCGTTTCGCCGGCCCGCAGCGTGGCGCCCAGCACCCGCGCCTGTGCCCGGATCGGCAGCGCTTCGCCCGCGTCCCCGGCCATGCCTGATGCCAGCACCGCCCACGCGCCCGCCCGATCGCCCTTGGGGAAAGGGCGCTGGTCCCAGAATGGTTCGCCGCCGCGCGCTTCGGGCAGGATCCAGATCTGGAACAGGGTCAGCGCCTCGTCCTCCAGATTGTATTCGGCGTGGCGGATGCCGCTGCCCGCACTCATCACCTGTACGTCGCCGGCAGCGGTGCGGCCCGCATTGCCCAGACTGTCGCGGTGCGATACCGCGCCCTGACGGACATAGGTGATGATTTCCATGTCGCGGTGCGGGTGGGGCGGGAATCCGGTTTGCGCGGCGATGGTGTCATCGTTCCACACCCGCAACGCGCCCCAGCCCATGCGGGCCGGATCATGGTAATCGGCAAAGGAAAAGTGGTGATGCGCATCCAGCCAGCCGTGGTTGGCCGCGCCGATGGTGGCAAAGGGGCGAAGTTCGATCATGGGTTATCTCCAGCGGGGGGTATGCGCCGGAGATAGGGCGGGCGTGGCCATGCGTGAATTGCCGGTTTGCGGATGGGTGGGTTGCGTTTTGGGATGGGTCCGATTGTCAGTCCCACCCACGCGCCAGATAGCGCAACGCACAGCCCGCCAATAGCGCTGACCCTCGGGGCATAATGCTTTCATCGATAACCATTCGGGGGCTGTGAATGCCGCAACAGGATGCCCATTGGCTGCCCTGATGCGCCGCGCCGATAAAGAACATCGCGCCGGGGACATGTTCCAGCACATAGGCAAAGTCCTCTGCCCCCATGATGGGCGCGGACAGGCGAACAAATGCATCGGGTCCGAACATATCTGCGCTGACCGCCGCGCCCAGATCGACCGCTCGGGCATCGCACAGCGTCACGGGAAAGCCGGGGGTGACGACCAGTTCTGCCTGCAACCCATGCGCCGCCGCGATGCCGGTGACCAATTGCCGCACGCAATCGCGCAGCCGTTGGCGATTGACGGGCGAGAGGCTGCGCATCGTGCCTTTCATCCGGGCGGTGTCTGGGATGACATTGTGGGTGGTCCCCGCCTCGATCCGGGCGATGGTGACCACCACCGGGTCATGCGCGTCAAACTGGCGCGTCACCATGGTTTGCAACGCGGTGACGATCTCGCAGGCCACCGGCACCGGGTCACGCGCGTCATGCGGCATGCTGGCATGGCCGCCCGCGCCAGTGATGGCGATGTCGATCTGGTCCGCCCCCGCCAACAGCGCGCCTACCCGCCCGGCAATGCGCCCATGTGGCGAATTGGGCATCACATGCAGCGCAAAGGCGGCATCGGGCCAGACGCCGGGGGCGGCCTCGATCAAGCCGTCCTCGATCATGAAGCGGGCGCCGTGGTGGCCTTCCTCGCCCGGCTGGAACATCAGCAACACGTCACCGGCCAGATCATCGGCCCGCGCTGCCAACAGCTCTGCCGCTCCGGCCAGCATCGCCACATGCGAGTCATGGCCACAGGCATGCATCACGCCTTCGTGGCGGCTGGCATAGGGCAGGCCGGTTTCCTCGGCCATGGGCAGGGCGTCGGTGTCGGCGCGCAGCAGGACGGTCGGGCGCGGCCCCGTTGCCGGCCCGCCACCCCCGCGCAGCACCCCCACAAGGCCGGTCGTCGAAGGCCCCTCGCGCCAGACAATCGGCAGATGCGCCAGCGCCAGACGGATCTTGTCGCGGGTCATGGGGGTCATCAGGCCCAGCTCCGGCTCGGCATGGATGGCGCGGCGCAATGCCACCAGTTCGGCCGACAGGCCCTGCGCCTGTGCCAGCAAGGCGGGGGAGGGGAGGGCTTGGGTCATGAGGCTTTCCTTGCGCGCGGAGGGCACAGCATGGCGCGGGTCGCGGCATTGCGCAATGCGGTGTTGGGCGGGCTTTGGTGTCACGCCCCATGGGTAAATGCCTAGGTTGACGCTTCTGGGGTGGAAATCCGGGGAAACTGTGTGGAAAATGGAGACACCCTAACTTGTCCCTCACGAATCGCGCATTTAAGCGCCATGGAAAGCTGCTGGAATTATGACTTCTATGACCGTGCCCCTGATTGCCCCCTCGATCCTGTCCGCCGATTTCGCCCGGCTGGGTGAGGAAGTGCGCGCGATTGACGCGGCCGGGGCCGACTGGATCCATGTCGATGTGATGGATGGCCATTTCGTGCCCAACATCACCATCGGCCCGATGGTGGTCAAGGCGTTGCGCCCCCACACGGCCAAGGTGTTTGACGTCCACCTGATGATCAGCCCGGTTGATCCCTATCTGGAGGGGTTTGCCCAGGCGGGCGCGGACTACATCACCTTCCACCCCGAGGCGGGCCCCCATGCCCACCGCACGGTGCAGGCGATCCACGCGCTGGGCTGCAAGGCGGGCGTGTCGCTGAACCCGGCGACGCCGGCCAAGATGCTGGATTATCTGATCGACGATATCGATCTGGTGCTGGTGATGAGCGTGAACCCCGGCTTTGGCGGGCAAAAGTTCATCAGCAACCAGTTGCGCAAGATCGAGGCGATCCGCAAGATGATCGACAAGACCGGCCGCGACATCCGGCTGGAAGTGGACGGGGGCATCGACACGACGACCGCCCCGCTCTGCGTGAATGCGGGGGCTGACGTGCTGGTGGCGGGAACGGCCACTTTCCGCGGCGGCCCGGATATGTATGCCGCCAATATTGCGGCCTTGAAGGGAGCCCGATAGACCATGATCGAGGTCGACGCGTCTGCAAAGGGTTTGGCATCCGCAAAACAGCGGGGCAAGCGGCAGGCGATACCGTTGACCGCACTGGGCTCCACCGCGGTGGAAGCGGAAGGGTCGAAGAGGGTGAGCGAGCCGGGCGTACAGGACATCGAGCAGGGCGGCGAGGCGGTGGCGGCATCGACCGACGCCGTGAAAAAGCCGCGCGGCGGTCAGGTGATCGAGCCTGGCCGTGCGCTGGCGCTGGCCGATTTCGGCCCGCCCTCGATCGGGGCGGGAGACCGGCTGATCCGGCTGGCGTACAAGATGGGGCTGCGTGGCGGCCTGTTGTCGCTGCGCAAACCGGCCAAGCCGCGTCTGCTGGCCACCGCCGCCAACCCGCTGCCCGGTGACCGCGCGGCGGGGACGGCGCTGCGGGCGGGGCATTTCCTGATCCATGGGCTGAAACTGCCGATCGCGCAGGTGGATTTTGGCGGCGCGGGCCGTCTGGCGCCGCCGGTCGAACGGGTGGTGCATGGCTTCCACTGGCTGGCCGATCTGGAGGCGGCCGCGCCGCGCGAACAGGTGACGGCCGTGGCTGAGCGCATCCTGTCCAGTTGGATGCAGGCCAATGCCAAGATGCCGGCGCGCCCCGGCAAAGGGCCGGCGTGGAACGTGGGCAATGCCGGTGCGCGTTTGCTGAACTGGCTGGTGCATGCGCCGCTGTTGCTGACCGGCGCGGACAAGGCGTTGCGCCAACAAGTGATGGACGCGGTGGGCGATACCGCCCGCTGGCTGGACAGCAATGTCGGCCGGGCAGAGGATACGCTGGCGCAGGTGGCGGGCTGGTGCGGCATTGTCGCGGCGGGTCTGTTGCTGCCCGATGGCCGCGCGCGGCGGTTGTTTGGTGAGGCCGGGCTGATTCAGGCGCTGGGCGAATTGCTGGGCGATGATGGCGGGGTGATGAGCCGCAGCCCGCTGGGCCAGATGGAGGCGATTGCCCTGCTGACCCGGCTGGTGGCCTGTTACCGCGCTTGCCGCCGCGATCCGCCCGAGGCGCTGGATTCGATCATGCAACTGATGGTGCCGCCATTGCTGACGCTGACGCATGGCGATGGCGCGCTGGGTAGTTGGCAGGGCGGCTGGGCGGTGTCGGCGGGTGACGTTGCCAATCTGGTGTCGGCCACCGGCGTGCGCACCCGCCCGCTGCGTGATGTGCGGCAATGGGGCTATCAACGCGCGGTTGCGCAGAAAAGCATCCTGCAATTCGACGCGGCCCCCCCGCCGCTGGCGCGTCATGCCCGGTCGGGCTGTGCCTCGACTTTGGCGCTGGAATTCAGCCATGCGGGTCAGCGGATCATCGTCAATTGCGGCGGCGGCGCGGCGGCGGGCGGCTTGATGCCGGTCCGGTTGGAGCAGGGCTTGCGCGCGACGGCGGCGCATTCGACGCTGGTGCTGGACGATGCCAATTCGACCGCGGTGCTGATCAATGGCGGTCTGGGCACCGGCGTGACCGAGGTGGAGGTGGACCGCCGCACGCTGGAGGGTGAGCGCGGTTCGGGCGCGACAAGGCTGGAGGCCAGCCATGACGGCTATGCCGCGCGCTATGGTCTGGTGCATCGCCGCATTCTGATCCTGCGCGATGACGGGACGGAATTGCGTGGTGAGGATCTGTTGGTCCCCCATGGCCGCAAGGGCAAGCGCGGCATGGTCGGCTTTGCCATCCGGTTCCATCTGGGGCCGGGGATCGAGATTGGCCGGTCAGAGGATGGGCTGGGCATCGGCATGGCGCTGCCGGATGGATCGTATTGGCAATTCCGCAGCGGCAGTGGTGAGGTGACGATCGAGGAATCGATCTGGGCCGATGGTCAGGGCCGCCCGGTGCCGGTGCAGCAATTGGTGATTCAGGGCATGGTCAGCCGGGGCGGCGGCAATTTCTCGTGGCTGCTCAAGAAGATGGGGTGATGGCGGCAGGGCGTTTCGCGCGTCCTGACGGTGTTGCGATGGTGACAGGCGGGGCGTGACTGTCCCGCCTTGTTGCATTTTCCTGACATGTGTGCGCCTGCACACCCTTTCCAAATCGGCCAAAATCCGTATGGGGGCGGCCAAAGGGCCGTCAGCGCCCGTCCTCCCCACCTCGCGCGACAGGAACATCACCATGACCGATACCGTCACCATCCGCCGGGCTTTGCTCTCTGTGTCTGACAAGACGGGCCTTGTCGAATTGGGCCAGGCGCTGGCCGCCAAGGGTGTGGAACTGGTGTCGACCGGCGGCACGGCCAAGGCGCTGCGCGATGCCGGTTTGAGCGTCAAGGACATTAGCGAGCTGACCGGCTTTCCCGAAATGATGGACGGCCGCGTCAAGACGCTGCACCCCAAGGTGCATGGCGGCCTGCTGGCGGTGCGCGACAATGCCGAACACGTCGCCAGCATGACCGAGCACGCGATTGGCGCGATCGATCTGGTGGTGGTGAACCTGTATCCGTTCGTGCAGACCGTGGCGCGCGGCGGCAGCCGTGAAGACATCATCGAGAACATCGACATCGGCGGCCCTTCGATGGTGCGCTCGGCGGCCAAGAACCACGAGTTCGTCGCCATCGTCACCGATCCGGCCGATTATGCCGCTGTGGCTGCCGGTGAAACCACGCTGGCCCAGCGCCGCAAGTTTGCCGCCAAGGCCTATGCGCTGACCGCCGCCTATGACTCGGCGATCAGCCAGTGGTTTGCCTTTGCCGATCAGGGCGAAACCTTCCCCGAGACGCTGGCCATCACCGGCGCCCGCGTGACCGAGCTGCGTTACGGCGAAAACCCCCACCAGAAGGCGGCGCTGTATGTGCCCAATGGCCCGGCCGCGCGTGGTCTGGCGCAGGCCGTGCAGGTGCAGGGCAAGGAGCTGTCGTACAACAACTATAACGATGCCGATGCCGCGCTGGAGCTGGTCGCCGAATTCCGCGACGCCGACCCCACCGTCGTGATCGTCAAGCACGCCAACCCCTGTGGCGTGGCCACTGCCGCCACGCTGGTCGAGGCCTATGAGGCCGCGTTCCAGTGCGACAGCGTCAGTGCCTTTGGCGGCATCATCGCCGTCAACCGCCCGCTGGACGGCCCCACCGCCGAGGCGATCAGCGGCATCTTTACCGAGGTGGTCTGCGCCCCCGATGCCGATGACGCGGCCAAGGCGGTGTTTGCCAAGAAGAAGAACCTGCGCCTGTTGCTGACGGGCGAACTGCCCGATCCCAAGCGCCCCGGCCTGAAGGTCAAGCCGATCGCCGGTGGCCTGTTGGCCCAGACGCGCGACAACGGCAGCATCACCCGCGACGACCTGAAGGTGGTGACCAAGCGTCAGCCGACCGAGCAGGAGCTGACCGATGCGTTGTTCGCCTGGACTGTGGCCAAGCATGTGAAGTCGAACGCCATCGTCTATGCCAAGGACGGCACCACCGCCGGCATCGGCGCTGGCCAGATGAACCGCCGCGATTCCAGCCGCATCGCCGCCGCCAAGGCCAAGGAAGCCGCCGAGACGCATGGCTTTGCCGCGCCCTTGACGGTGGGCAGCGCGGTGGCTTCGGACGCGTTCTTCCCCTTTGCCGATGGCCTGTTGGCCGCGGTCGAGGCGGGTGCCACCATGGTGATCCAGCCGGGCGGTTCGATGCGCGATGACGAAGTGATCGCCGCTGCGGACGCCGCTGGTCTGGCGATGGTGTTCACCGGGATGCGCCACTTCAACCATTGATCGGATTTGGGGGCTGGCCCTTTGCGGGCTGGCCCCTGTCTTCCGGTTCCGGCCGCTGCGGTGCAGCATTTCGTCGCAGGTGAAAGTCTTTTCGTCTCGTTAACGCGGACTTACCACACCTGCAGGCTGGAAAATTATCCACGCACAGGCGATCAGCCGGTCGCTTGCTCTTGGGCGAATCACGGCGCGAGTATTTGTATGGGATTTGTTCCTCGGGACATTGTGCGATCTTTTGCCATCGGCTTTGCCGTGGGCGGATTGATGCTGGCCGCCGTTTACGGCCTGTCGGGCGGGCACGGCACCATTGTGCCAGCCGCGGTTGCCGCACCGCAGA
Organism: Novosphingobium ovatum; assembly: GCF_009909235.1. Classification (GTDB taxonomy): domain Bacteria; phylum Pseudomonadota; class Alphaproteobacteria; order Sphingomonadales; family Sphingomonadaceae; genus Novosphingobium; species Novosphingobium ovatum. The sequence continues at coordinate 14,410 of NZ_JAAAPO010000007.1, read as the reverse complement.
ACTGATCACCCGCCGCCCGCAGGGACATTCCCTTGCGCGCCAAAAAGCGGTATGGCGCGGGCCATGAGCGCCCATCACCATCATCACGAACATTCCGGCGAAGGGCTGGTGTCTGCTGCCCGTGCCGCGCTGGAGTCTGCTGACGAGCAGTGGACCGAGATGCGCGCCGATGTCTATGGCGCGCTGAGCGCGCATGAGCGCCCTGCCAGCGCCTATGACATCGCCGAGGCGGTGTCGAAATTGCGCGACAAGCGCGTTGCGGCCAATAGCGTCTATCGCATTCTGGACCTGTTTGTGCGCACCAATCTGGCCCGCCGGGTGGAAAGCGCCAATGCCTATGTCGCCAACCCGCATCCGGGGTGCCGCCATGACTGCATTTTCCTGATCTGTGACGGATGCGGGCGGGCGGTGCATATCGATGACGACCGCCTGACCGGCGCCTTGGTCGAGGCCGCGCGCAAGGCGGGCTTTGCCGATGTGCGGCCGGTGGTCGAACTGCGCGGCATGTGCGACCACTGCTCCTGACGTTACGCCAGCGGGCGGTGCAGCCCTAGCACATCGGCCAAGGCTGCGCCCAGCGCGATCAGTGAACGGTCGCTGTGCCGCCGCCCGACCAGCGACAGGCCCAGCGGCATGTCTTCTTGTGCGCGGTACAGCGGCAGGTTGACCACCGGCAGGTGCAATTGCGTCCACATCTGGTTGAAGATCGGATTGCCCGGTCCGCGTCCCACCGGGGCGATCCCCGGCGCGCTGGGCGTCAGAAAGGCGTCCAGTCCCGATAGCAGCCGCTCCGCCTCGATCCGGGCGAGGTCGGTGATGTCTTGCGCCTCTGCCCATTCGGCATCGCTGTATGTGGCGCGACTGGCGATGCGGGTGTGGAAATCGTCATGCAGCAGATGCGGCTCGGTCCGGGCCAACGACAGGAAGGCGGCGGCCCCTTCGCGGAACAGGATCGCCATGAAGGCGCGTTCCAGCCGGTCGAACAACGGGGGCAGGTCCACCTCTACCACCACGGCCCCAGCGGCACGCAGGCGGGCGGCGGCGTCCTGCATGGCGGCATGGGTTTCGGGGGCGGCGCGGTCCCAATAGGGCGTGCGGCACAGGCCAATGCGCGGGGCGGTGGGCAGATCACTGGGCGGGGCCATGTCATAGACCGCCGCCATCCGTTCCAGCAGGGGAAAACTGGTGGCGTAGAGGCCGATGGTGTCCAGACTGTTGGCATATTGCTTGGCCCCTTCGCGGCTGATCACGCCCCATGTGGGTTTCAGCGCCGGGATGCCGCAAAAGCTGGCGGGGCGGATGGTCGATCCGCCGGTTTGGGTGGCCAGCGCGATGGGCACATGGCCATCGGCCACCGCCGCCGCCGAGCCGGATGACGATCCCCCCGGCGTGCGGTGAAAGGCGTGCGGATTGGCGGTGGCGGCATTGCGCCCGGCGGCGGCGAATTCGGTGGTGTCGGTTTTGCCCAGCACAATCGCGCCCGCCGCCCGCAGCACCGCGACACAGGGCGCGTCGGCAATTGCCGGGGCGGGGTTCCCCAATGGCGAGTTATGCGTGGTGGGCATCCCCGCCACGTCGATCACATCCTTTACCCCCAGCACCAGCCCGGCCAGCGGGGCGGCGGAGCTGGTGACCAGGGCCTGTGCCCGCGCCCCGGCCGGGTCCAGCGCGATCCATGCCCGCACATCGCCATCGCGCGCCGCGATCCGTTGCAGTGCGGCATTGACGGCATCAAGCGGGGGCATCTGGGGCGTCATCCGGGGCTCCTGTGGCGTGTATTGATGGCGGCGATGCTGCCATTGCGAAAGAAAAATGTAAACATTTTCATATCATCTTGCGGCGTGGGATAATGCTCGATATGACGTGGAAATTCCCGCATTCCCCTTGCATAAGGATCGCCCTTTGCGCCATCCGCCCCAAGCCCCCGCCGCGCATGGATTGCTGCATGCGCTAACAACCACCACGCTGGTGCAGATCATCGCCACAGCCACCGCGCTGGCGCTGCCGCCGATTGCCCCGCGTGCGGCGGCCGATCTGGGGATCGCGGCGCATTATGTCGGCTATCAGATCAGCCTGATCTATCTGGTTGGCGCGATTGGTTCGGCCATGTCGGGGACGCTGCTGGCGCGGTTTGGCGCGGTGCTGATCGAGGTCGTCTCGCTGGCCTTGTTCGCATTGGGGTTGTTGCTGCTCTCGGCGGCGCGGCTGGATTTGGCGGTGCTGGCCTCGGTGGCGGTGGGGATGGGCTATGGGCTGCAAAACCCGGCCTCCTCGCACATTTTGAACCATGTTTGCCCGCCCGCGCGGCGCGGCATCGTCTTTTCGATCAAGCAGGCGGGCGTGCCCTTGGGCGCGGTCGCCTCCAGCCTGTCATTGCCGGTGATGGACCAGATCATCGGGTGGAGGATGACAGTGGCGCTGATGGCCATCGCGCCGGTGCTGTTGATCGCGCATTTGCTGTGGCACCACCGCCATGATCACCACCACGCCCGGCCCGGCGCCGGGTTCATCGCCAATTTCATCGCGGAACAGCAATTGGTGTGGCGGTCGGGGCGGCTGCGGGTGCTTTCGGCGCTGGGGCTGCTCTATTCGGCGGTGCAATTGTCGCTCTCGGCCTTTCTGGTGCTCATGCTGGTGGAGAACCACGGTTGGTCACTGGTCAGCGCGGCGGCTGTGGGCGGATTGTTGCAGGCCTTTGGCGCGGTGGGGCGCGTGACATGGGGCTGGCTGGCCGACCGGATTGGTTCGGGCATCGGCATATTGTCGTTCATTGGCGTGGCCAGCACTCTTGGGTTGGTGGCCTGCCTGTGGCTGAGCGCCATGCCGATGGCGGGGCAGATTGCGCTGCTGTGCGCGCTGGGTTTTTGTCTTTCGGGGTGGAATGGTGTGGCGATGGCCGAAATCGCCCGCTCCGCCCCGCCGCAGGACACCGGCCGCGTGATGGGCGGGGCGTTGGTCTATACCTTCATTGGAGTGATGCTGGGGCCTTCGTCCTATGCCCTGATTTACGAAGGGCTGGGGCGCTATGATGCCACCTTTGTCGCGGTGTCCAGCGCGCTGGTGCTGGGGGCTCTGGCCAGTGGCTGGCTGGCGCTGCACCAGCGGCGCGCGGCATAATCCCACGTCATCTGGCATAAAAAAGGCGCGTGTCCGGTGGGGTATCATCCCACAGGACACGCGCCAGGCAGGGTGAAATGAAATCCTGCCGGAAAGGGGGCTCTATCCTCTCCGGCAGGGAAGCCGCGCCCACCCCGGTCAGGTGGCGCGGCCATTGTTCAATCAGGCATCGGCCAGCATGTGCTGGCGGCACTGCATCAGCGGTTGCACCTTTGCGGCAAATTCATCCAGACCGGTCAGGAAATCGTCAAAGGTCAGCATGATGCCCTTGGTGCCGGGGATGCTGGCGGCCTCATCCAGCAGCTTGGCGACGGTGGCGTGGCTGCCGATAAAGGTGCCGATGTTGAAGTTGATCGCGCCCTCGGGCAGGTTGATATGGCGCGAGGTCGAGTTTGAATCGGCCGTCGTGTCCTTTGACCCCTGATCGGCCATCCACGCCAGCGCGCCCATGTCGGCGCCTGCTTTGTAGTGTTCCCACTTGGCCATGGCTTCCTCGTCGGTCTCGCCCATGATCACCATGCACAGGATATAGGCGCCCACATCGCGGCCCGATTTCTTGGACGCTTCCACCAGCTTTTCGACGGTGCCCTGATGCTGATAGGGCTTGTTGATGCCGCCGCAGGTGACAAAGTTGTAGTCGCCGTAATTGGCCACGAAATCCATGCCGCGCTCCGACTGGCCCGCGCCCACCAGCTCGATCTTGCCCTTGGGCTGCGGCCCCAGCTTGCAATCGTTCATGGTGAAATACTTGCCCTTGAAGTCGGAACTGCCCGTCTCCCACAGGTCCTTCATCACCTGGACGTATTCCTCGGAATAGTCATAGCGATAGCCGAAATAGGAATCGCCCGGCCACAGGTTCATCTGGTCATATTCGCCCTTGGCCCAGCCCGACACGATGTTCATGCCAAACCGGCCCGGCGCGATGGAATCGATGGTGATCGCCATGCGCGCGGCAATCGCGGGCGGCAGCGTCAGCACGGCGGTGGTGGCGAACAGCTTGATCTTTGTCGTGACGGCGGCAAGGCCAGCCATCAGCGTAAAGCTCTCCAGATTGTAGTCCCAGAACTTCGTCTCGCCGCCAAAACCGCGCAGCTTGATCATCGAGAGCGCGAAGCTGAAGCCATAGCCTTCGGCCTTTTGCACGATGGCCTTGTTCAGCTCGAAACTGGGCATGTACTGCGGCGCGTTCTTGGAGATCAGCCAGCCATTGTTGCCGATCGGGATAAAGACGCCAAGATCCATGAGGGTGCTTCCTTTCTGAAGGGTCACAGGAGAGGGAGGGGGCGGGCCAGCCAATTGGTGGCCGATTCATAGGCGTGGCCAATGGCGCACAGCGTGGCTTCGGCGCGGGGGGCGCCGATCAGTTGCAGCCCCATGGGCAACCCGCGCGAGTCAAAGCCCATCGGCGTCACCAACCCCGGCACGCCCAGATAGGAAAACCCGCGCGTCAGCGCCGACAATCCGCCGATCACCGTATCCATGGCCGCGCCCGCATCGGCATCTGCGTCATGCGCCATGGGGGTGACCATGCGGCAGGTGGGCAGGGCGATGGCGTCCAGCCCGGCCATCGGGCCAGACAGAAACGCCGCCAGATCGCAGGAGCGCAGGCGGCGGGCCTGTACATAATGGGTGGCCGGCATCGACAGGCCGTGCATCAGCCGGTTGCGTACCTGTGGGCCGTAATCATCCGCGTGGTCGCGCAGCGTGGGCAGGTGCAGCGCGGCGGCTTCGGGTGCCCAGACCAGCGCCGCCATCGCCGCATAATGCGCCAGATCGGGCAGGCGCACCGGCACCACCTGCGCGCCCAGATCGGCCAAGGTGTGGGCCGCTTCGGTAAGGGCGTTGAGCACGGGCTTATCACATTCGCCCAGATCATCGGCATCGAGGATCCCGACGCGCATCCCGCGCAGATCGCTGCGCAGCGCGGCCTCGTGCACGGCGTCCCCTGTCAGCACATCCATCAACCGCGCCACGCTGCGCGATGACCGGGCCAGCGGCCCCGCCGTGTCCAGACTTTCTGACAGGGGCATCATATCCGCCTGAGTCAGCCGCCCATGGGTGGGCTTCAGCCCCACCACGCCGCAAAAATGCGCGGGCAGGCGTACCGATCCGCCCGTGTCCGACCCCAGCGCTCCGGCCACCACGCGCGCCGCCACCGCCGCGCCGCTGCCTGATGACGAGCCGCCGGTGATGGCGTCCGCCAACCATGGATTGCGGCACCGCCCCAGATGAGCGTTGTGGCCTGTGGGGCCCATGGCGAATTCGGCCATATGCAATTGCCCGATCTCGATCGCGCCCGCATCGTCCAGCCGGGTCAGCAGATCACAGGTGGTCTCGGCGACAAAATCGCCGCGAATTTTCGATCCGCAGCCCGTGATGCGCCCCGCGCGATAGAACATGTCCTTGTGCGCCAGCGGCACACCATGCAGCAGGCCCAAAGGCGCGCCCGCCGCGCGGCGCTGGTCGGCGGCGCGGGCGGCCTCCATCGCGCCATCGGCGTCGATGCGGACAAAGGCGTTGAGCGGCGTGACAGCCTGCGCGCGGGACAGGGCGGCAGCGGTCACGGCCTGTGCGGTGATGTCGCCCGCCACTATGGCATCGGCCAGCGCGACCAGATCCATGGCGTCCAAGGGGGCGTTCATGGCCGCACCAAAGCGTCAAAACGGGCCATCGCCACGTCAAACAGCCCCGCCGCATCGGGCCGCGCCTGGGCGAGATCCAGCAATGCGCGGTCGGCCTGCCAATGGGCGGCGATCCGATCCGCGTCGCCGGGGCGGGCGGTCAGTCCCTGCGTGGTGGTGATCCATTGTTCGGGCAGGCCAGTGGACGGGTCCAAAGTGGGGCTCCTTTGGGGTGTTTGGGCAAGCCGGGGGCGCCGACAAAAGCACCTGTGTGCGATTGCCTGAGCGGGCCGGCGGGCCAGTGTCGTGGAAACGTTTTCATCGTGCCGCATCGGCGGATGAAGTCAAGCGGGCAAAATTACGCATATGCAGCAATATGCCGCAGGTGCGAATTTGCGGGGGGGCATTGCGCCCCTTGTTCGGGGTGCGGTGGCGCGGTGGATTGCGCCCTTAACGCTCGGCTTTGCCCATCACGCCTGGGGTGGGCAGGTGCTCTCGCGCTTAATCAATTGATGCGGGAGGATGATTTCCCGGCACGCCCCATCCGCGTCGATGGCAAAGTCCAGCATCAGTCGCATCGCCTGTTCACCAATCGCGGTGGTCGGCAGCGACACCGTGGTCAGCGCCGGATTGCTGAACGCGGCAAAGCGCATGTTGTCGATGCCGATCACGCTGACATCCTGTGGCACGCGCAGACCGCGCACTGCCAGCGCGTGAATCGCGCCCAGCGCCATTTCGTCATTTTCGCACAGGATGGCGGTGAAGGGATGCCCGCGATCCAGCAGGGCAAAGGTGCTCTCCACACCAGATTGCAGCGAATAATCGCCCGCGACGATCAGATCCTCGGCCAGTTCCAGCCCCGCGCGGCGCAGACCCAGCCGGAAACCGCGCTGACGGTCGCGGCTCATCCGCTGGACCGAAGGCCCCGACAGACAGGCGATGCGTGTATGGCCCAGCCCCGCGATATGGGCGGCGGCATCGGCGGCCGCGTCCACATCGTTCACCCGCACGCGCGGCTGATCCTTGCCGTCCTGATATTCGCAGGCCAGCACGATCGGCAAAGGGCTGGCGCCGGCCACCTTGCGGGCCAGATCGGACGGTTCGATCAGGTCCAGCAGGATCATGCCATCGGCCTGTTTTCCCGCGATCATTTCGTAATGGCGGTCCAGCAGGTCGGACCGGCTTTCGGTGATGGCCAACAGCACCTTGGTGCCGTTTTCGCGCGCGACGTTTTCCACGCCCTCGACGAATGAGGACGTAAAGGGGTTGTGGATCGAGGGCACGGCGATGATCACCGCGTCCGCCTTTTGCCGGCGCAGCGAGGCCGCGACCAGATTGGGCTTGTAGTCCAGCTCGCGGATCGCTTCCTCGATCTTGGCGGCGGTCTTGTCCTTGACCAGTCCGGGCTGGCGCAACGCGCGCGACACGGTGGCGATCGAAACGCCCGCCATTGCCGCGATATCCTTGATGTTGGCCATGTCCTCTCCTGCTGGAAAACGGTTTTGCCCAAAGGGCGGCGTGGCGGCAAGGGCCAATGGCCGAATATCGGGGTGCTGACCGTATTTGAATGACGTTTACATTTTCATGCCCGACTTTGGTCGTACAGGATGGTTCGCGTGTTTATCCGAAATACTGCCGCAAATCAGGCGTATTTTGACCTATCATCGGCACGTGGGCGGAAAACGCTCTTCGCGAGATGCGGAGGCTTCCCGCCGGATGAGTCGATCCATAGCGGCATTTATGCCACAGGCGCAGGTCGAATTTCGTTTGTGCTGCGCTGCGGAATAATTAAGCATCGAAAAAATATAGGAAAATAGGCGTTTTTGTCCATCGGACATGCCCTGTTGCATTTCCACGGAAACGTCATATTGTAATGAAAACGTTGCCACAACGCCTTTTCCGAGGCGCAGAGCATGTGTCATCGCAGGGACGGCGGCATCGCCGGGAACGCCAGATCAACTCTCATGGGGATTGTCGATGTTGAATAAATCGAAGCTTGCGGCCAGCGCCGCCCTCGTTGCTTTCGCCGTTGGCATGTCGCCTGCGCACGCCATCGCGCAGACCGCGCAGCCCGAAGCCACGGGCGGCCTGACGGAAATCGTCGTCACCGCTGAAAAGCGTGAAAGCACCGCGCAAAAGACCCCGATCGCCATGACTGTCGCCACCGGCGCGCAGCTGGCGCAGGCGGGCGTCTCTGACGTCAACGGTCTGTCGAACATCGCGCCGACGCTGAACGTTGCGCAAAACAACCAGAACACCTTGATCACCATCCGTGGCGTTTCCAGCCGCGACTATACCGAAACCGGCAACCCGGCGGTGGCGATCAGCACCGACAATTTCTACTTGCAGAACGGCACGGCGCTGAACGTCGGCTTCTTCGATCTGGACCGCATCGAAGTGCTGCGCGGGCCGCAGGGCACGCTGTATGGCCGCAACGCGACCGCTGGCGCGATCAACATCCAGACCGCCAAGCCCAAGAAGCGCACCGAAGGCAGCATGACCGCCGGCTTTGGCTACAAGAACGCCCTGCTGGTCGAAGGCATGCTGAACACCGGCATCACTGACAACCTGTTCGTGCGCGGCTCGTTCTCGGTGCACCAGCGCGATGCGTACCGCGACAATGGTTCGCTCAGCAGCGCCAATTCGGGTCTGGTGACGCGCGGTGGCAATGATGACGTGTCGCAGGCCGCCCGTCTGCACTTGCTGTGGGAACCGACCACCAATTTCAGCGCGCTGGTGACCGGTGAATACACCCATGTGGGCGGCGTGGGCGCCGTGCAAAAGGGCATCCTGTACGGCAATGAAAACGCTGATGGCACGCTCAAGCTGGGCGATACCAAGAGCTGGAACCTGAACACGCAGGGCTTCATTGACCTGACGATCAAGAACATCCGTGGCACGCTGAAGTATGATCTGAACGGCGCGAGCATCACCTATATCGGTGGCTTCCGCACGCAGCACCTGCGTCGCCAGAACGATCAGGACGGCAGCACCGCCTATAACTATGGCTTCCCGACCGACGGCAGCACCGAAACCCAGAACCACGAACTGCGCATTGCCTCGAACAATGACAGCCCGTTTGCCTGGCAGGGTGGCCTGTATTACTTCCGCGAGGGCGGCTATGCGCTGACCTATTTCCAGGTGCTGGGCGGTGCGACGCCGTTCAACTATTACACCTTCTCGTATGACACCAACGCCAAGTCGTTCGCCGGCTTTGGTCAGGTCTCGTACAAGCTGACCGAGACGCTGAAGCTGTCGGCCGGCGCGCGTTACACCGACGAGCGCAAGAGCCAGATTGGTTTCAACAACATCGCTGGCACCTACAGCGTGATCAATCAGCACTACAGCGGCAGCAAGGACACCTACCACCTGGGTCTGGACTGGCAGGCGACCCGCACCAATCTGGTCTATGCCAAGTTCGACACCGGCTTCAAGTCGGGCGGTTTCCAGAACGGCTATACCTATGGCCCCGAAACGATCCGCGCCTTTGAAATCGGCACCAAGAACCGTTTCCTCGACAACCATCTGGAGCTGAACGTCGACGGCTTCTGGTATGATTACTCGTCGCTGCAGGTGCAGCAGAACGATCCGGTCACCGCGATCAGCCGCATCTTCAACGCTGGCAAGGCCCGCGTGTACGGCATCGAGGCCGAAGCCAGCTTTGCCATCACGCCCACCGATCGCATCGATGCGAACATCAACTGGGTGCATGGTCGTTATCTGGACTTCCTGAACAACGGCACGCAATATGCGGGCAACACCCTGCCCCAGTCGCCCGAGTGGGCCTATGGCGGTGGTTACTCGCATGACTTCCTGCTGCCCGATGCCAAGATCACCGCGCGCGTTCAGACCCGTTTCCAGACCAAGTCGTACTTTGGTTTCGAGAACCGTAATTATCAGCTGCAAAAGGCCTATACCAAGACCGACCTGATCCTCAGCTATACCCCGCTGGGCAAGGGCTTCTCGGCATCGGCCTATGTCTACAACGTCGAGAATTCGACGATCCTGACCGCCTCGGATGAAGCTGGCTATGCCGGTGGCTATCTGGTGCAGTTTGCTGATCCGCGCACCTATGGCGTGCGTCTGAGCTACAGCTTCTGATCCCTCTCCCCCCCACATTGGGGAAGGGTTCTTCCAGGGAAAGGTCCGGCCGGCAACGGTCGGGCCTTTCTTTTTGCGTGGGGTAGCCCAAGGCGGGATGGGGGCACGTCAGCGGCCGCGCACTGCCCGCTCCGCCACACCGGCCCCACAGAAAAAGCCCCGCCGGTCCGCTGTACGACCGACGGGGCTTTAGGGGGCAGGGGCGGGAGAGGGATGCCCCTGCGGGAGAAAGGGGTGTGGATCAGCCCTGCTGGATGATCTCTGCCGCGCGCCAGGCAACGGCCATGGCCGGGCCGTTGGTGTTGCCCGAGATCGGCGTTGGCATGACGCTGCAATCAACCACGCGCAGGCCCGCGATGCCGTGTACGCGCAGTTTCTCGTCCACCACGCTGTTGTCGCCCATCGGCCCCATGCGGCAGGTGCCTGTGCCGTGCAGCCCGGTGGAGAGCATCCACCACAGCGCCTTTTCCAGCTCCTCGTCCGAGGTGACGGCCGGGCCGGGGATGGTTTCCTCGCCGATATAGGGCGCCAGCGCGGGCTGGGCGGCGAATTGGCGGATCGCCTTGACCATGGCCATGGCCGCGTCACGGTCGCGCGGATCGGACAGCCATGCCGCATCCACCAGCGGCGCGTCGGCCGCGCGGGTGGACTGGATCGTCACCCGGCCCCGGCTGTGCGGTCGCAGGTAAAAGCCGACGATGGTGATGCCCGGTTGGCTTTCGGTCGTTCCGCGCCCGGCCTCGGGCTTGTCCTCGGCCGAGGATTCCATCGAGAACGGCGCAATGCCCAATTGCAGATCCGGCCAGTCGCTGTCCGCCTGCAGCGGGATCATCGCCGACACGTCCGGCACCAGCCGCGACATCAGCCCCGTCCCCGTCAGCATATAGCGCAAGGCGTTGGCGTACAGGCGCCAGCCCCGGAACTCGCGGTTGTGGCCATGCATGCCGTGCAAACGCCACGAAAGCGAGACCATCATGTGCTCGCTCATGTTCGCGCCCACGGCGGCGTTATGCGCCACCACCGGAATGCCCTGTTCGGCCAGCACATCGGCCGGGCCAATGCCCGAAAGCTGCAACAGCTTGGGACTGGTCAGCACGCCGGCGCTCAGGATCACTTCGCGCGCGGCGATGGTTTCGGGCGCGCCGCCAAACGAGACGCGCACGCCCGTGGCGCGGCGGCCTTCGGTCACTACCTTGTGTACCAGCGCGCCGGTGCGGATCGTCAGATTGGGGCGCTTGCGGGCCTGCGCCAGAAAGGCGGTGGCCGATGTCACCCGCTTGCCCCGGCGGTCGACCGTCATCTGCGATCGGCCGATGCCCCCCCTGCCCGGATCGTTGACATCCTCCAGCACGTCCAGCCCATATTCGCGCCCGGCCTGAAACAGGGCATGGGTCAGCGGGCTGTCATCGGTGCTGGCGATCACTTCCAGCGGGCCATCGGTGCCACGGCAATCGGCCGCGTTGGCCCCCTGATAGGCCTCCAGCTCGGCGTAACAGCGCTCGATCTCGGCCCAGTTCCAGCCGGGCATGGCCCAGCTGTCGTAATCCTTGGGCTGGCCGCGGTAATACCACGTCCCGTTCACCGCCGAGGAACCGCCCAGACCCTTGCCGTAATACCATGCCTCGCCATCGGGGCGGCCGGGCTGGTGCTTGACCGGGAAGCCCCAGTAATATTTCGGGTTCATCCAGATCTTGGCCATGCCGCGCGGCATGTTGATCATCAGGTCGTTGTTGTGGCCACCGGCCTCCAGCAACAGCACCTGCTTGGTTCCGTCGGCCGACAGCCGGTCTGCCAGAACACAGCCGGCCGAACCGGCCCCGACGATGATATAGTCATAGGTCATGCACGAGACGCCCTTGGATATGCGGGATCGAAACGGAACAGCAGCAGGCTGGCACCCATCGCCACATAGGAGAGCGCCGGCAGCCAGGCGTGGCTCCACTTGATGGCGGTGATGACGGCCGCGTCAGCGGGCGCGCCGGCGGTGTAATTGGCCGCCGAAAGCAGATAGGCCCCCGCCGCGCCGCCGATGCTCATCCCCAGCTTTACGCCAAAGCTGCTGGCGGCAAACAGAAAGCCCTGTGCGCGAAAGCCGCTTTTCCATTCGCCGTAATCGACCGCATCGGCCATCAGCGCGAACAGCAAGCCACCCAGCAGGCCCAGCCCGAAATAGCCAATGGCATTCATCGCCATCAGCCAGCCAAAATCGCCCGACAGCGGAATGATCGCCGTGGCGATGGCGGCGATGGCCGCGCCGATGATGCCGGTCGCGGGCTTGCCAATGCGGTTGGCGACATAGGCGCTGCACGCCGTGCCGGCCAGCACCACCAGCATCATCGCCATCAGCGGCGCGACCCATTCGGCTTGCCCCGCCACATCGCGGGCGTAATAGACGGTCGACTGCACATGGCCGATAAAGCCAATCCAGAAGCACAGGTTGACCGCCATCGTCGCGATCCACGGCCAGTTGCCGCGCGTCGCCTTCAGCGATTGGGCGGTGGTCAATTGCTGTGGGCTGCTGTCGGGCTCAACCCGTTCACGCGTGCCGAAAAAGGCCGCCGCAATGCCCGCCAGCGTCAGCACCGCCAGCATTGCCGCGCACAGCAGAAAGCCGGTCTTTTGATCAGCCCCGCCCAGCCACGCCACCAGCGGCATCGTCGCATAGCCCACGCCCACCGTGGCCGCCGAACCCATGAATTCGCGGATGGCGTTGGTGGTGTTGCGGGTGGGCACGTCGCGCGTCAGCGTCGGCAGCATGGAATTGAGCGGCAGGCTGAGGCAGGAATAGAGCAGCCCCACCACCGTATAGGTGATGTAGATATAGGCCAGTTTCGCCCCGCCAGTCAGATCGGGGGCCCAGAACACCGCCACGCCAAACAGCGCAAAGGGGATCGCAAACCACAGCAGATAGGGCCGATGCTTGCCCCAGCGGGTTTTGGTGCGGTCAATCGCCAGACCCAGCAGCGGGTCAAAGATCGCGTCCACCCCGCGCGCCAGCAGGAACAATTGCGCCACAACCGCCGGCGCGATCATGTACACATCGGTATAGAAATACATCAGATAGGCGCCGGTCAGGCCAAAGATGAGGTTTACCCCGAAATTGCCCGCGCCATAGCTCAGGCGCTCATTCAGGCTCAGCTTTGTATCCATTGACCGGCTCCCTATCCTTTTGCCCTTGTCGTGCGACCCGAAAGGGGCTGTTTGTCTTTAGGCCTGATGGCCCCGGATGAACGCCAAGGACGCCTGCACCGCGCCGACCGGATCGGGGGTGGCGTCGATTTCGATGATGTTCCACCCGGCAAAACCGGCGCGATCCAATAGCGCGCGCCAGCGGGCCCAATCCACCTTGCCGCTGCCCAGCGGGCAAAAGAAGGGGCGGTGCTGCTTGTGCACTTCGTGGTCGATGGCGATGCGCACGGGCGCGGGGCCGGTGGCGTCCTTCCAATGGGTGGCGACAACACGCTCGATATGGCGGGCGACGACGTCGATGGGGTCCGCCCCGCCCAGCAGGATATGTGCCGTGTCCGGGCAGAAATTGACGAACACCGGATCGGTCAGCAGCATGAACAGATCCACGTCACGCGCCAGCGAGAAGATCGAGTGCGCCTCGGTGTGGAGGGCCAGTTGCACGCCATGGGCCAGCGTGGCCGCGCCCAGACGGTTGCAGAAATCGGCGATGGGGGCGGCTTGATCGATGCCGATATAGGGCGCGGGCTGGCTGTTCCAGCTTTTGCGCATCGTCAGGCCCATGACCATGACGCTAACACCCAGTTCGGACAGATAGGCCGCATATTCAGAGGCTTCGGCAATATAGGCTGCCTGCGTGCCGGCATCATCCAGCCCGCCACCAATTGCCACATCGGCGAAAAAGCCGGTGGCCAGGCGCAGGTCGCGTGCCTGTAATTCCTGTGCGAACGCCGCCGCCGAGCCATAGGCGGCGATCGTGTCGCGCCAGCTGAACGGCGAGAAGGTCAGCTCGATCCCCTTGGCCCCGCTATCGCGCGCCGCGTCCAGCAGCCGGTCCCAAAAGGGGCGCGGTTGGGCATGGCCCAGTGCGATCACGTCCGTCTCGGTCTCCACATCCCAAAAGCCGGGGTGGAAAAACGTAATCAGATCAATTGCAAATGCGGTTTCCGACATGATCTACCCTGAATAACCCGTCTGCTGCATCGCGTGTCCGGCGCGGTGGCGATGGCGCGGGGCCATGGTGGGCGCGGACGGCTGACCGATTTGCAGTAATCGTTTTCATTTTGAGCGAGCGGCTCCGCCCTGTCAAGCATGGCTGAGGCATACGTTTGCTATAATCGGTCACATGCTGGCATGACAGCGTCAGCCATTGTATGTCACACCGGAGATCAGTGGCGCGCGCCAGCTGTCTGGTGCGCGGTCTGAAAATGTTTACAATCGCGGAATTCCGGGCCCAAACGGGGCGGGACGCCGGTGTGGTGGGAGGTAGCCTTGCGACGTTTACGGATGGGGATGATTGGCGGCGGTCCGGGTGCATTTATTGGCCCGGTGCACCGGATTGCGGCGGAACTGGACCGCGAGATCGAGCTGGTGGCGGGGGCTTT
>NZ_JAAAPO010000006.1 GCF_009909235.1 Novosphingobium ovatum | reverse complement strand
ACGGCATCCCGATCGTGCCCGACGCGCTGGAGCGGACCTATGATCTGGTGGTACTGGCAGTACCGCACCGGGAGTATCTGACCATCGGCGGGGCGGGTATGCGGGCGCGTTTGAACCCCAATGGTACGCTGGCCGATCTGAAGGGTGTGTTCGGCGCGGCGGCGGACTGGACGCTGTAACGCCACCCATCCGCAACAGCGAAAGGGCGCCCATGCGGCGCCCTTTTTGTTGTCAATGATAGCATTATCGACGCGGTTTAGTGGCACCAATCGCGCCGCCGCCCCGTCCATCTTTCGGCCAGCCCTTCGTTCACCAGCACATCGCCCAGACTGACCCCGCCGCGCGTAATTACACGCAGCGCCCGGCCATATTTGTCGGTCGCCCGCCCGCTGGGCATCTCCACCGAAAACGCCCCCGCGTTCAGCAATTCGACCAGCCGCAGCTTGGCCTTGTTGCCCAGATCCTGTTCGTAATCGCACTGCGCCTGACGGGTTTCTGGCGTGTTGATGTCGGCAATGCGGATCTTCAGCCCCTGATAGTGGATCGTGTCGCCATCCACCACACAGGCGTCCAGGCTGCTGCGCTTGCACAGGACAAATTGCGCCTGTTCCCGGTCACTTACGCCCGGTTTGACAGTCCCCGACACCGCCGCGCCCGGCGCGCTGGCGCCGCCGTTGAACCAGCCGCGCCAGCGGGTTGCCCCCACCATCACCGCCATCAGCGCCAGCACCACCAGAAACACCGCGCGCATCCCCGTAGGCAGCCGCCGCCGCCGGGCCTGCGGGCGCAGCATTTCCCATTCCTCGTCCCAATTGCTCTTCATCTACAATCGCTTACAACGAGAGGAACAGGCCTGCCAGCCCCGCGCTCATCAAATTGGACAGCGCGCCCGCGCACAGCGCCTTGATCCCCAGCCGCGCCAGCACCGGGCGCTGATTCGGCGCCAGCGATCCGGTCACCGCCATCTGGATCGCGATCGAGCTGAAATTGGCAAAGCCGCACAGGGCAAAGGTCACGATTCCAACCGTTTGCGCCGACAGATCCTTGGCCTGACCCAGATCGATGAAGGCGACGAATTCGTTCAGCACCACCTTGGTCCCGAACATGCTGCCCGCGCGCAGGGCTTCGGCCCAGGTGGGCGTGCCCAACAGCGCGAAAACCGGTGCAAAAACATAGCCCAGCACCATCTGGAACGACAAATCCGGGTGGCCAAACAGCCCGCCAACCCAGCCCACCACGCCATTGGCCAGCGCCACCAGCGCAACAAAGGCCAGCACCATCGCGCCCACCGCCACGGCCAGTTTCACGCCGGTTTGCGCGCCTTCGCTGGCTGCCATGATGATGTTGGCGGGGCGTTCCTGATCATGGCCATCGTCCAGATCGGCGTCATCGGATTCAACCACTTGGCCGCGCGGATCGGGCATGATGATCTTGGCCATGCAGATGCCGCCCGGCGCCGACATGAAACTGGCCGCCACCAGATAATCAATACGGATACCCAGCCCCGCATAAGCCGCCAGAATGGTTCCCGCGACGCCCGCCATCCCCACGCTCATCACGCAGAACAGTTGCGCCGGCGTCAGCCGCGCCAGATAGGGGCGGATCACCAAGGGCGCTTCGGACTGACCCAGAAAGATGTTGCTGGCCGCGCACAGCGATTCCAACCGGCTGATTCCGGTGATCTTTTCCAGCCCGCCGCCGATCCAGCGCACCACCAGCGGCATCACGCCCACGTAATACAGCACCGAAATCAGCGCCGCGAAAAAGATGATCACCGGCAATGACGAAATGGCGAAAGAGGTGCCGCCCAACTCTGGCTTGGCCAAGGGGCCGAACAGCAGGTTGATCCCCGCATGGGCATAACCCAGCAGATTGTTCACGCCCCCCGACACGAATTGCAGCGCCGCATTGCCCCACGGCAGATACAGCACCAGCGCGGCAAAGCCCGCCTGCAACCCGAACGCGGCCAGCACCACCCGCAACCGGATCGCCCCGCGATCCGACGACAGCGCAAAGGCTGCGGCGAAAATCAACACCAGCCCCAACAGGCTCAACAGGATATGCACGTTGCCCAAGGCCCCCTTTGGCGCGCCGGGCAGGGCCACGGGCGCGGATCACTTGGGGGCGGAACCTATCGCCGGTTGCCGCGCGCGTCCATGGGGCCCGGCGGGTTTATCCGCCCGCCTTGCTCACATTCCTGTCAAAAGCCGTATTTCCAGCCCACCGACCAGCCGCGATCGACCGGCAGCGTGGCGTAATGGCCCGGATTGTGCCGCCAGAACAGGTTGGCGTTGGCGCTGCCCCCCCACAGCGGCAGGTGCCACGCCAGCTCGGTGGCGATTTCGCGGCCATGCGGGCGCAGGTTTAGCCTTTGCGTGCCCCAAGTGGTTGTTTGCGTGTCGTAATCATAGGCCAGCGGTAGCCACAGATTGGCCCCGCCCGCCGCCACGCGCAGCGGCTGTGATACCCGGATGCTGAAAGTGTCGCCCGGCTTCAGCGCATTGGCCAGCGCCGCATCCACCACCCAGCCATTGGACCACAGATGCGACCCCGATTGCAGCATCGTGCCCGCATGGATCGCGGTATAGCCCTGCCGCCACCCCGCGCCGATGCGCAGATCGCCCATCGGGCGCCAGCCAACAGACGCATCGGCAAACCAGCTGTCGGCCCCCTGCGCGCCAAACACCGGGTTCAGCCGCGCGCCCAGCACGCCGCGCTGTTCGGCCATCCACGACAGGCCCAGCGCCGCGTCCCACGCGCCCCAGTGCCCATCGGCCGCCGCGCCAAAGCGATAGACCGCGTCACTGCGCTGCATCGGATCGGGCATGCCGGTGGTGCGCCATGGCGCGCCGATCTGGCCATCGGCGCGTTCCGCCGACAGCGTCAGCCCCCACAGCCCGCCCCACCGCGCGCCCAGATCCTGCCGCAGGGCAAAGGCGGTCTGGCCATGGCGGGCAAAGCCTGCGTCCTCCAGCGGGTTGGCCGCGATCATGAAGGCCGGGCGGTCCTGCCCCTGAAGTGAGGCCACCAGCCCGTCGGCCCCCATGCTATAGGCCAGACCCATCCGCGTGCGCGCCGACAATTGCGCGATCATCCGCGCGGCCAGCACGCGGGAGGCATCGGCATCCTCTCGGCTCAGCCGCAGCGCGCCGCGCCATGGATTGCCCTGATTGCGGCCATTGGCGTCCACGGTAAAGGCCAGCGACACCCGCCCCTGCGCCAGCGAGAGCGATTCCTGCCGCGCGGTCAGCGCCATCGTCAGCCGGGGCATGATCTGGGCCGCGCGCATGCCTGACGCCAGATTGACGTTGAACGCGCGGGCATAGCTGTCCATCATCACCGTGGGCAGGCTGGCCGCGCTGATCGCGTCACCCATGGCGGGCGATGTCACCACACTGGTGTCGCCCATCGCCATCTGGCTGCTGCCGATGCTGGTGCTGCCTTGCGCGGTAAAGGCCGCCGCGATGTTCAGCACCCCCTTGCCATAGGTGGTGTCCTCACCACTGGTGCCCGCGTCCGTCGCGGTGGTCAGCAGCAATTGCACCGCCTGCGCCGCGCTCAGATTGGGGAAGGCCTGCCGCAACAGCGCCACCGCCCCGGCGATCTGCGGCGCCGAAAAGCTGGTGCCGTTATAGACGGTGTAATAGTTCGACCCGCCGCTGCTGGTCACCTTGATCACGCCATTGGCGTATTCGCAGCAGATCTGTTCGCCCAGCGCGGCCAGATACCAGGCCGATTCCGTCCCCGCCCGGTTGGCAAAGCTGGAGATGACATTGCTGGTCCCGACCGACCCGGCGATGATCACATTGCCATTGCCCGCCGCCCGCAATGCCGCGGCAAAGTCATCCACCTGCGCCCCGCCGTCATTGCCGGCCGACACCACGATCACCACCCCCGCGCTGGCCGCGCGGCCCACCGCGCTGATCACGGCGGCATTGGGCGATGATCCGCCCAGCGAGATGTTGATCACCTTGGCCCCGGCGGCGATGGCGTTGTTGATGCCGGTGGCAATCGCGCTGTCGGCAAAGCTGCATCCGTTGGTGCTCAGGCAACTGCCGGGCGTGTCGGCGCGGTACGCCGCGATGGTGGCGTTGAACGCCATGCCCATCACGCCCGTCCCATCGCGCGCCCCCGCCGCGACCAGCGCGACCATCTCGCCATGCAGATCGTCGGCATTGGTCAGCCCCCGGCTGCCGGCCACATCGGCCGAGGCGCTGGAGATGCGGCCCGAAAATTCCGGATTGCTGGTGGTCAGCCCCGAATCGATGATGCCGATCGTCACCCCCGATCCCGAAGCCCCGGCCGCCCATGCGGTGATCGCGCCATGCTGGCTGGGCCCGCTCGAACGGGTGTATTCGCTGGTGATGAAACTGGCCGATGGGGTGGGCGTGATGATCGGCGTGGCGGTGGCGGTGGGTGTGGCCGTCGCCGTGGCCGATGTCGTCCCGCTGGGCGTGGAGTTCACCCCGCCGCCGCCATCGCCCCCGCCACAGGCCGCCAGCGTCCCCAGCGCCAGCGCGACCACGCCGGTCACGGGCACGCGCGCGATCAGCGCAAAGGCGCGGCTGCGGCAAAAGGTGGTGGCGGCATCGGTGGTGGTGGTGACGGAGTGCGCGTCACACGATTGGGCCGGCGATGGCGTATGGCTGTTCATGGCCTGAATATGTCCCCCAAAACGTCTGATGCCGTGTGCCGGTCGCCCCCTGCGCCCGTGCCATTGGTTCCGCACCGAACCGTGATGTAACGGCAAAAGATGAAGGCATGGTATGCCCGCGCGCGTCCCCGGCAAAGCCCGCAAAGCTCCATATTCCACCGATTTTGCCGCCTCTGCGCTGCGCGTGCCACAGGCGTTGGGGCAGGTGGGGGGCAGGTGGGGGTGCCATGGCTCTTGTGCGCGGGGGCGTGTGGCGATAGTCGCTGGTCGCAACCGTATCGTGGGCCTGTTGCCCCCAAATCCAAGGATTACCCCATGACCGATATCGCCGCCCTGTCCTCTGCCATCGAAGCCGCGTGGGACGCGCGCGACACCGTCACCCCCGCCAGCGATGATGTGCGCGCCTCTGTCGAGGCCGCGCTGGCGCTGCTGGACTCTGGCGAGGCGCGTGTTGCTGAAAAGATCGACGGCGAATGGGTGGTGAACCAGTGGCTGAAGAAGGCCGTGCTGCTGAGCTTCCGCCTGAATGACAACGCGATTTTGGACAATGGCATGGGCGGCGCGCCCGCTTGGGACAAGGTGCCGCTGAAAACCGCAGGCTGGACCGAGGAGCAGTTCCGCGCCGCCGGTTTCCGCGCCGTCCCCGGCAGCGTCGTGCGCCAGAGCGCCTTCATCGGCAAGGGCGTGATCTTGATGCCCAGCTTTGTGAACCTGGGCGCGCATGTCGATTCGGGCACGATGGTGGATACCTGGGCGACCGTGGGTTCCTGCGCCCAGATCGGCAAGAACGTCCACCTGTCGGGCGGCGTGGGCATTGGCGGCGTGCTGGAGCCGTTGCAGGCCGGCCCCGTGATCATCGAGGACAACTGCTTCATCGGCGCCCGCTCCGAGGTGGTCGAGGGCGTGCGCATTGGTGAGGGCGCGGTGCTCTCGATGGGCGTGTTCATCGGCGCGTCGACCAAGATCGTCGACCGCGCCACGGGCGAAGTGCATGTCGGTTACGTGCCGCCCTATTCGGTGGTGGTCCCCGGCAGCCTGCCCGGCAAGCCGCTGCCCGATGGCACGCCGGGGCCGAGCCTGTATTGCGCGGTCATCGTCAAGACCGTCGACGCGCAGACCCGCGCCAAGACCGGCATCAACGACCTGCTGCGCGACTAAGCGCCATGGTGGCGGCTTGGCGCGGATGGCTGATGGGGGTGGCGCTGGCGGCGCTGCCTCTGGCCGCGTGTCAGGCCGCCCCGGCGCGTGCCCCCGCCGCCGTGCCGGTGGCCGAGGCGCAGGCGCTGCGGGTGCTGCCCCATGACACGGGCGCCTTTACCGAAGGTCTGTTCATCGATGGCGACACGCTGTTCGAGAGCACCGGGATGGAGGGGCGCTCGTCACTGCGGCGGGTGGATCTGGAAACGGGGCGCGTGCAGGCGCAGATGAACCTGTCCGCGCCGTTGTTTGGCGAAGGCATCGCGCCGTTCACCGCGCCCGATGGCAGCCGTCAGATCCTGATGCTGACATGGCGCAACGCGGTCGGTTTCCGCTTTGCCCGCGATGGTTTGGCGGTGCAGGGCCGCTTTACCTATGTGGGTGAAGGCTGGGGCATGACCAGCAATGGCGCGCAGATCATCATGTCGGATGGCACCGATCAGCTGCGCTTTATCAATGGCGCGGACTTTACCACCACCCGGCTGTTGCGCGTCACCGCCAATGGCCGCCCGATCGTCAATCTGAACGAGCTGGAATGGGTGGATGGCGAGATTCTGGCCAACATCTGGCTGACCGACCGCATCGCCCGGATTGATCCGGCGACCGGCCACGTCAAGGGCTGGATCGACCTGTCGCCGCTGCGCCGCAAGATGCCCGCGCTGGGCACCGATCAGGTGGCCAATGGCATCGCGTGGGACGCGGTCCACCGTCGCCTGTATGTCACCGGCAAGGAATGGCCCGCGATGTTCCAGATCGCCTGGCCGGTGGCGGGGCGGCGCGCGCGCTAAGACGCCGGATCGGCGCGATTAAGCTATGGCATCGCGGCGCGGGCTTTGGCATGAAGGGCCATGCCGACAGCGCTTTTCTATCAGTTTGCCGTGTCCAGTGTGATGGTGGTGTTTTGCGTGGTGGTGCATGGCATCGGCCTGTTCGGCCTGACCAAGGCATTGCGCAGCGAAATCAACGTCGAACGCCTGCGTCATATCAAGCCGCTCTCCCCGCGCGGGGCGCTGTTCACACTGTCGATCGTGGTGGCGATCATCGGGCTGCACGGGCTGGAGATATGGGCCTTTGCGGTGGCCTATCTGGCGGTGGGCGCGGTGCAGGGGCTGGAGGCGGCGCTCTATTTCAGCACGATCTCCTATTCCACGGTGGGCTATTCGGATGTGCATATCCTGCACGAATGGCGGTTGATCGGCGCGTTTGAAAGCATTCTGGGCATGCTGCTGCTGGGCTGGTCGACCTCGTTCTTCTTCCGCATGCTGGGGCGCATCGACGCCCATTAGGGCGGCGATGCTTGGCCCCTGCGCGCCCTCAGAATGTCGTCGGGTTTTCGATCGGCGGGTCGGCGCGGTGGGTGGCGGCATAGGTTTCGGCGGCCTTGAGCACGCGCATCATGTTGCCGCTGGCGAGTTTTTGCAGATCGGCCTGTGAATGGCCGCGCCGCGCCAGTTCGACAAACAGCGCCGGATAGGCCGAGACATCGGGCAGCCCCTGCAACCCCACCGAGCCGCCATCGAAATCCCCGCCCAGACCCACATGGTCCACCCCGATCAGGCGGATGATATGTTCGATATGGTCGGCCACTTGGGCCAATGTCGCCACCGGCTTGGGATTGTCGCGGGTCCATGCGGCCATGCCGTCCTTGACCGCCTGCGGGCGGTCGGGGTTCAGCGCCTTCAGCCGCGCTTCCTCGCCCGCGCGGCGGCCGGTCCACAGCCGCAGATCGCCGTTGATATAGACCGGGAAGAAATTGACCATGATGATCCCGCCATTGGCCCGCAGGCGCAACAGCACGTCATCGGGCACATTGCGCGGGTGCGGCGCCACGGCATAGGCATTGGAATGCGAGAAGATCACTGGCGCGCCCGCCACGTCCAGCGCGTCCATCATCGTCTTGGGGCTGACATGCGACAGGTCCACCAGCACGCCCAGCCGCTGCATCTCGCGCACGACATCCTTGCCAAAAGGCGTCAGGCCGTTGTGCGCGGGGGCGTCGGTGCCGCTGTCGGCCCAGGCGTTGTTGCGCACATGCGTCAGCGTCATATAGCGCACGCCCAGCCCCGCCATCTGCCGCAGTACCGCCAGCGATCCGCCGATGGAATGGCCGCCCTCCGCGCCCAGCAGGCTGGCGATGCGGCCCTGTTTGAACGCGGTTTCGACGCAGGCGGCCGTTTCGCAATAGGCCATGGTGTCGGCGTGGCGGGCGATGATGCGCTTCATCACGTCCACCTGCTCGATGGTGGCCTGCACCGCCTGTGGTTCGGGCAGGGCGGCGCTGACATAGACCGACCAGAATTGCGCCCCCACGCGCCCCTGACGCAGGCGGGCGATGTCGGTTTGCATCCCCGCGCCGCCTGATTGGCCATCGGGGTCGGCCTCCGCGTGCGTGTCGCGAAAATCAAACGCGCCCGCCTGACCCGCCGCGCCCATCACATTGTGGCGGCGGTCGCGCAATTGTTCGGGCACGTCATTATGCCCATCCCACACGGGCGCGGCCTTCAGCGCGGCGGCGGCGATCTGCTCTGGCGAGGCGGAGGTGAGCGCCAGGGCGGGCATCGGTGCCAGCACGGCGCTGGCCAGCAACAGGGGGAACAGGGCGTGACGCAAGGCGGGTACTCCCAAACGGGGGGCAGGATCAGGCAAGCGCGGCCGCATCGGTGCCAAGGCCCCGGCGCGTGGCGGCATATTCGGCAAACAGCCCGGCAAAATGGCCCCGCGTGGTAACCGTTTCTGCGGCGACCGGGGTTTTGGGCAGGTTGTGCAACAGTTTCAGCGTCGCCTTGGCCGCGGCCACGGCGCTGCCGGCGCGATAGGTCACACCCGCCCCGCCGCGCGCATGATCGGCCGCGCCGCCGCGATTGGGCACGATCACTGGCACGCCGCTGGCCCGCGCCTCGGCCGCGGCCATGCAGAAGGTTTCGGCCTCACACCCATGGATCAGCGCGTCGGCGCTGGCCAGCAGGGTGGCGAATTTCACCCTGTCTTTTTCCGGGGTCAGCAGGCGGATATGCGGATTGCCCGCGATCTGTTTCAGAATGCGCGCCTTGTGCCCACCCGCGCCCAGCATCACCATGCCGATCGGCATCAGGCGGCTGGCGGCCATCACCGCGTCAACGATCATCGGCCAGCGCTTTTCCGCGCTCAAGCGGCCCACGCCGATCAACAGCTTGGCGCTTTCGGGCAGGTCGCACAGGGCCAGCATCTTGCGCCGCAGGGCCGGGTCGCGGCGGCTGGGGCTGAACACGCCCGCCTCGATCCCCATGGGGTGCAGCACGGTGTTGGCCACGCCCCCCGCCGCCAGCCGGTCGCGCAATTCGCCGCTGGCACAGACCACGCGGTCGAACGACTGGCCCAGTTCGCGCAGGTGGTCCCAGAACCGCGAGAACCGTTTGTCGATCGTCGCGCGCGAGAGCAGCGGTTCGAACCAGCGATAGGCATAGGCCGAGAGCGGATCGGCGTGCATCACCAGCGCGCGCGGGGCTGGCCCCGGCCAGCGCGCGACCATGCTGGCGCTGCGCCACGGGCTGGAGCATTCGACGAAATCGGGCGCCAGATCGTCCAGCGCCTGATGCAGCGCGGGTTCGTCATTGAAAAACCAGTATTTGCGATCCAGCGGAAAGCGCGGCGCGGGCAGGGTGATCAGCCGGGCGTTAGGGCCGCGCTCGCTGATTTCATAGCGGTCGCCGGGGGCCAGAATGATGATCTCGTGGCCCAGTTCGGGGCCGATCTTCATCTTCTGCTCGACATAGGTTTTCACGCCCCCGCCATGGGGCGAGTAAAAGGCGCAGACGTCGACAATTCTCATGCCCCAGCCACAGCCTTCATCCGTTTGGGCCAACCGATGGCGCAGGCGGCCGGTTGGGCCGAGCCTGTCGCGCGGGCGTTCTCATGCGCCCAACGTGGCGGATTGGCAAGAGGGGGGAGGGATCTCCTGCCCGCACCATTGGCGCGAGGGCGGGATGTCCCGCCCTCTTGGTCGATATGTCAGCGCGCGCCGTCGATCGGCGCGACGCCCAGCCCGCTGCGATAGTTCAGCACGACGCGCGTGGGGGTTGGCCCCGCGCCCACGGCCACGCCGGTATGGGCGGCCTTGGGCTTGCTCCAGCCCAGACGCGGATTCGAGCCAAAGCCGATGCCATCCACCCACCAGCCGAACTTGCGGTTGTTGTCGCGGTCATGCAGCAGCATCAGCGAATAGGTGCCGGGCGCGGGCACGCGGATGCACAGGCGCACGGGCCCGGTGGGCGGCAGGTCTTCCTCGACCCGGCGGAACGCCTTGCCCTGATAGACCAGCACATTGTCGTCCATCAGGAAATCGGCGTCGTTATTGGGATAGATTTCCAGCTTAAGCCGCCCGGTGCGGTCCTTCAGGCCGACGACCTCGACCATCAGCGAGGGGCCGCTTTCACCGGGGCGGCATTTGCCTTCGGCCTTGCCCAGTTCGGGCGTGGAGGGCAGCGGCACCGACGGCTTGGGCGCGTCAGCGGCCAGCAGGGGGATCAGGGCAAGCAATGCGCTCATCGTTCACTCCGCGAGGTTAGCACTTGGGTCGAGGCCAGCGTCAGTCCCATCACCACATGGGCCACCGGATAGATCGCCGCCATCAGCGTAAACAGATACGAAATCTGGGCATCATTCCCCAAAAGGAACACCGTCAGCCCGGCAAACACCACTTCCTTGTTCGGCAACAGCGGCAAGCGCGAGATCAGCATGCGCAGCGTCGCCAGCACCAGCCACATCACATAGGTCACTTCGGGCAGCACCAGATGCCACATCAAGGCCGTCAGCCCGACATAGGCGATGATGCGCAAGAAGTGCACGCCGGTGATAATCCACAATTCACGTTTCGGGAGGGTGAACAGCTTTTGCCGGAACAGCATGATGACAAAGCTGGTCACCAGCACCACACCCAGCGAGCTGAACACCAGCCGCGTTTCCATGCCCAGCGCGCCCGAGGACACAAATGGCCATGCCCACACCAGCATCACCATCGTCGCGATATTGCCCGTCAGCGCCGAGAGGATCGTCATGTCCTTGATCGCGCCAAACGGGGCCGTCACCATGTTCAGCCGCGCCCGCGCCCAGGCATAGAACTGCACCTCGCCCAGATAGGAGAGCAGCAGTTCGTTCGACACCTGTTTGCGCAACAGCGCGCCCATGCCCGACAGCGGGATCTGCCACAAACGGCGATAGATCACCCATTCGGACAGCGGCGGCATCATGTAATTGACCGCGAAGACGATCCAGAACACCGGCGAATGCGGGATCATCTGGACGATCTTGTCCAGATCCAGCTCGCGCAGTTTCAGGATCACGACCACCAGCATCGCCAGCGAAATGCCGGTCGAGAGATATTCGGCCCAGCGTTGCTGCTTGGATCGGTCGGCGGTGGTGACCACAGGCTCGGCGCCCGGTTCGGGCGCGGGGGTGGCCGGGGACGCGGCGGGGGTGCTGTTGCTGTCGGTCATCAGTTCACGGCCTTGTCCCAAAAGGGTCGGGGGCGTCCCTGATGCCCTTTCATGGCGGAATTAGGGCCATGCGCCCTAATGCAGGCTGAACCGCGCATGGGGGGGATGTTCATGATGTCTCCACGGGGGCTGCGGCACATTTCAGACCGGCCCCATCAGTTGGGCATAGCGCGCCGCCGGACGGCGCGCGGCAAAAGCGGCATAGGTGGCGCGAATGGACGCGATCAGTGACGGTACGGTGACATCGCCGGGATGGGTGGCGATGCGCACCACGCGCTGTCCGTGCAGGGTGTGGCGGGCCAATGCGGCAAAGAATTTGCTGGAGCGCTGGCGCGGGACGCTGCGGCTGGCCCATGTGATGACGGGGCCGCGAGCCAGTACCTCGCCGGTCTGGGGACGCCAGACGCGCATGTGATCCTCGGCCATGGCAAAGCCCGATTGCGCCAGCGCGGCATGCGCGCCCGGCCCATACAGCCATGCCGGCGCGATGAAGCCTGTGGTCGGGCGGCCGATGATGTCCTCGATCAGCTTGCGCCCGTCCGCCATGCGGCGGGCGGCTTCGTCCTGGCTCAACCCCAGAAACTCGCCCTCGCTGGCGGTCATGTGCTTGGCCTTGAACGCGGCCATGCCGGAATGCTCGGCCAGATCCTTGTGGAACCAGCCGTGGACGAACATCTCCACCCCCTGATCGGCCCAGCCGCGCAGTTTGGTCTGGAACGCGGGGGCGGCGGCCAGCGGCGCCTGCGCCCAATGGTCGGGCACCACCAGCATCGCCAGCTTCATCCCCCCCAGAATCGGCGCCATGATGTCGATCAGGTGATCCACCGCGCTTTCGCTGCGGGGACCCACATCGTGGATCGAGGCCAGAAGCAGTTTTGTCATGTGCGCACCCGTTTGTCCTGCGGCCTAGTCCGGCTCTTGCGCCTGTGGCGTGCCCGCCGGGACCGGCCCCAACAGCGCCGGTTCAAAGATCAGCGCACAGATCAGCGTCCAGATCAACGAGATCATCAGGATCAGACCCATGCTGGCCGTGCCGGGATGCGCGCTGAACCATAGCGCGCCAAACGCGCTGCCGGTGGCCAGCGCCGAACACACCACCGCGCGGGCCAGACTGGTCTGCAACAGATCGGCGATGCCGCGCCGCCACGCCATGACGAAATAGATATGAAACGCCACGCCCACGCCAAACAGCAGCGGAAAGGCGATGATATTGGCAAAGTTCAGCGGTTGCCCGATCACCACACAGGTGCCCAGCGTCAGGAACCCCGACAGCACCACCGGCGCCAGCGTAAAGGCCACCTCACGCAATGACCGCAGCACCAGCCACAGCAGGCCGCTGACCAGCACCAGCGCCAGAATGCCCGCCTGAATGAAGGCCCAGGCCACCGTCTTGGCGGCCTCCTGCGTGGCGATGGGCATGCCGGTGGCGCGCGGCGCCTCGGCCCGGACGACGCGGGTGAAACGTTCCAGCACGGCGTTGTCGGTGCTGTTGCCCGCGGGCGTCACCTGCACCAGCGCCCGCCCGTCCTTGGCCAGCCAGTCGGCCACCAGTTCGGGCGGCAGGTTGTCGCGGGTGATTTCGCTGGCCGTCAGGCTGGCGCGCAATTTGTCCAGCGTCAGCGTCAAGGGCGGGACCAGCGTGTGTTCGGCCGCCGCGCGCTGGGCCGGGGTGCCCGCCGCCAGCGCGGCAAAGCTGCGCGCCAACCGCCGCGCCGCATCGCCCAGTTCCCCGCCACGCGCATCGGCCAGCGCGTTCAGGCTGACCGATGCCTTGGTCAGCGCGGCCAGTGTGCTGGCGTCATCGGCAGGGGCGGGCAGGTCAAACGGGTTCACCGCCGCGTCCAGCAACAGCGAAGCATCCGAAATCAGCGCCAGCTTCAACGCCTGCCCCTCGGGCACGAAACTGTCGATCGAGATGGCCCGCGCGACCTCTGGATGGGCCTGCAACCGGCTGGCCAGCGCGGCGGCCTGCGCCGCATTGGGCGACAGCACGGCGATGGTGTTGGGCGTGCGCTCGGCGTCCCGCATCAGGTTGGACAATTCGCGCATGGCGGGCGATTGCGGGTTGCGCAGATGCAGCGGGTTGAAATCAAACCGCACCCACGCCAGCAACATGATCGACAACGCCATCGCGCCGACAAAGGCGATCAGGATCGACCGGCGATGGCGGTGCAGCCATGCGTCCATCGGCGCGGCCCCGGCCCAGCCCACGCGGGCGGCCGGCACGGCGGGGCGCATCAGGATCAGCAATGCGGGCAACAGCGTGATGTTCAGCACAAAGGCGATCACCATCCCCACGCCCGCGATCACGCCCAATTCGGCAATGCCGATATAGTCGGTGGGCAAGAACGCTCCCAGCGCCAGAAAGATCGCGCCCGCCGCCAGACTCAGCGGTTCGCCGATGGCGTGGGCCATGCGTTCCAGCGCGCTCAGCGGATCGGCGCCACCGTGTCGCTCGGCGTTGAAACGCACCGCGACCTGAATGCCAAAATCCACCCCCAGCCCGACAAACAGCGGGATGAACGCCACCGAGATCAGGTTCAGCCGCCCAACCGCCAACAGCCCCAGCGCCAGCGTGATGACCAGCCCGGCCACGATGGTGATCAGGATCGCCGCCACGCTGCGCGCCGACCGGGTGGCCAGCCACAGGCACACCAGCATGGCGATCACCATCACCGCGCCGATCACCCCCATGCCCTCGCGGATCGAGGCGAATTCCTCGTCGGCCAGCGGCACTTCGCCGGTGATGCCCACCCGCACCCCATGCCCGCCATCCAGCCCCAGCCGCGCGGCATGGGTGCTGATTGCCGCCACCGCCTCGGCGCCCGGTTCCAGCTCGCCATATTGCATGCGCGGCAGGACCATCAACAGCCGGCGGGTGGGGGGCGCCATCGTGCCGGTCGACCCGGAAAACAGCCGCTGCCATGAAAAGAACGTCTTGCGCCCGGCCAGATCGCCGTCAATCGCGTCCGACAGAGCGCGCATCGGCACGGCCAGACGGCCCGCATCGGCGGGCGAATGCAGCGCGCCATCAGCCACCGTGTCCAGCGTCTTGGCAATCCCGCGCAACGATGGGTCCGCCGCCAGCCCACCCAGCAACGGCTGTGCGTCGATCAGTCGACGGGTCGTATCCTGCACCTCGGGCAAAGAGGCGAACAACAGGCCGTTCTGGTCAAAGAAGGCGCCCCCATCGGGCCGCCGCACACCGATCACATGCGCCTTGTCCTGCGCCAGTTTGGCGGACAGGCGGATGGCGGCGTCCTCGGCCAATTCGGGGGTTTGCCCGTCCACCACCACCAGCACCGAATCGCGGATCTGGGGAAAGGCCGCCTCGATCGCGGCGCCGTCCTGCCGCCATGGTGTTTTGGCGCTGATCAGTTCGCCCGTGTCGGTGGTCATGTCGAACGCCACCGAAACATAGGCCAGCGAGGCAATCACCAGCCCCACCGCCGCCATCAACGCGCGCAGCGGACGGCCCGCGCAGGCGCGGATGGCCATCAGGATCAGTTGGTGCAACCTTGCGGACATCATCAGGATTAGCCCCTGCCGGAAAACCGCCGTTTCGACAATAGGCCACAGGCGTGCGGCATGGATTGCCCAAACCCGCATTGGCCCTTATCGGGCTGGGGCATGACCACATCCACCCCCGCGTCTGCCCCCGTCACCGCCGCCGCCGCTGGCCCCGCTTTCGCCTCCCGCCATGGGGCGCTGCTGGGGTCGCTGGTCTTGCTGCTGGTGTTGCTGGGCATGGTGGCGGCCAATCCGGCGCTGCGCCAGATGCTGGCCGAAGCGGTAGGGACGATCGACCCGATGGCCGTGCTGATCGTCCTGCCGGTGCAACTGGTGGCGATCCTGCTGTGCACGGCGGCGCAACAGGCGCTGGGGGTAGGGATCAGTTTTGGCCGCAGCTTCATCGCCCGGCTGGTGCGCGATGCGGCGCATAACCTGCTGATCTTTCCCCCCGGTCTGGGCGAAGCGGTCGGCGCGCGGATCGTTGTCGTGCTGGGCGGGCGGGGCCGCGCGGCGGTGGCGCTGCGCGCGCTGGACATTGCGGCCGAGGTGATCGCCCAATTGCCCTATATGGCGCTGGCGTTCTGGGTGTTGTGGCATTGGTGGCGGGGCGGAGGCGATCTGCACGCCGCGCAGGCACAGGCCCATGGCGGAGGCTGGGCCGCCTATGCGCAAATCGCGGGCGGCTTCGCGCTGGCGGCGGGGGCGGGCTGGGCGGGGTGGCGCGTGTGGCGCGGATCGGCCCATTTCGCCCGCTGGCGTGGCACGCGGCCCGCCCGCATCCTGCGCGCCGAAAGCCATCTGATGCGCCGCGAGCTGACACGGCAAAAGGCGGGCCTGCCGCTGGCGGTGGGGCTGCATTTCATCGCGTGGGGGCTGTCGGGCGTGCAGGTGTGGCTGGCGGCGGGGGTGTTCGGGCTGAACCTCTCGCTGTTTGACGCGCTGGCGATCGAGGCGGCGGCCACTTCGGCGCGGATGATCCTGTTTTTCGTCCCCGGCGGGCTGGTGATGCAGGAAGGCGCGGCGGTCCTGGCGGGCGCGGCGCTGGGCGTGGCCGCGCCACAGGCGCTGGCGCTGTCACTGGTGCTGCGGTTGCGCGATGTGGCGTTCGGGCTGGCGCTGTTGCTGTGGCCCTGGCTGGAATACCGCGCGCGGGCCCGCCGCGCCTATTGAGCAACCGGCGCAGGGGCTGGCTCTGCCGGGGCGGGCGGCGCGGGGTCTTCCAGCGGGTCGTCCAGACCGCCGGGCAGGGCGGGGGCCTCGCCATGTTTGGCCTTCAACATTGCCACTTCGCCCGCGCGCGATTGCAGATAGGACGAACGCAGCGCCGCATAGGGATCAACCGAGCCGCGCAGCAGTGTGCGCAAATCGCCATCGGCCCGCGCCCGCTGGTCCAGCCCGTCCACCACCAGCACCGTCGCGCCAAAGGTCGACAGCTCCATCACCGTCGAGACCGACGAGATCTGGCGGTTGCGTGGCAATTGGCGGACGCGGGTGTATGACACGCGGTCGATCAACAGCGGCTGGGTAAAGGCATCGCCCACCAGCCCCAGAATATCGCGCACCGTGGAAGGCCCCATCACCGGCAGGTACAGATAGGCTCCGTCCGGCAGGCCGTAATAGCCCAGCGTATCGGAAAAGCCGTTGGGGTGGCCCACCATTTTGAACGGTTTGCGCCGCGCCATGTCCAGCATCCCGCCGATGCCGATGGTCGAGTTGATGGCAAAGCGGCCCAGCGTGTTCAGCGCCCGGCGTGGCCGCAATTGCAGGATGTCATTGGCCAGCACGCCGGGGACATAGATATTGGCCAGCATGTTGTGGATGCCATCGCGGACCGGCTCGGGCAGGAGCGCTTTGTACACCATGGCGATGGGGCGGATGATGAACCGGTCGATCGGCTGATTGATCGCCCAGAACAGCCGGTTCATGCCTTCAAACGGATCGGGATTGTCGGCCTCGGCCCCCTCGTCGGGCTGCCCTTCAAACCCGGTGTCGGGCGGGCTGACGGGCGGCGGCGCGGCCTCGGGCGCGGCGGGGGCGGTTTCGGCTGCCTCCACCTGGGCTTCGGGCGGAACAGCGGCCGGGGCCAGTTGCGGCTCGGTCCATTCGGCGTAATCGGTGCGGGTATGGGGCGGGTGCAGCGCGCTGCTGGCGCGGATCGCGGCCACCAGTCCGGCACGGTCGGGCGCGCTGACTGGGCCATCGGTGGGCAAGGCGGCCACCAGCGCGGCCACCAGCGCGGGCGGCGGCGTGGAGGTGGGGTGGGGCATGTCGGCAGGCGCGGGGGCGCCCGTCATCAGCCCCACCGACATCAGCGGCAAAGTCAGCACGCCAGCCATCACGCGGCCTCCACCTGTTGCGCCACGGGGCCGTCCGCCCAGCGCGCAAAGGACCCGGTTTGCGCGCCAGAGGCCGCTACCGCCGCGATCACCTGTGGATCGATCAACGCGGCCAGTTCGTCGCGGTAACGATAGCCTGCCGCGCTGCCGTCATAGGCGTTGCGCGTGGCGGGGTGGGTATAGAGCTCGGTCAGGCCGGGGCCGATGGCGGCCAGCGCGGCCAGCATGGCGGGCGTGTCGAACGCCCCGCTTTGCGTCAGGCCGGCCACCGCGTCATTGGTCATCAGCCCGCGCGCGCGCCAGCCCCGGGCCAACAACCGCGCCCATGCCGCCATCATCCCGCCACCGGGTTGCGCCGGCACGCGGATGGCGCGCAGGCCGTATTGCCGGCCACAGCGCAGCATGGCCGCCGCGATCATCGGGTGCAGGTGGAAATGTTTATGCGCATTGACATGGTCCAGCGGCAGGCCCGTCGCGGCAAAGGCGGCAAATTGCGCGGCGACTTCGGCCTGCATCTGGGCGCGGGCGGCGGGGGACAGCGCGATGCGCAGCGCCGTGCGCAACATGTCGGCCGGGAACCGCCCATCCGGCCCCACCAGCGCGGGGATCTGTTCGGGCGGCAGCACCGGCGCGCCATCGGCCAGCACCACATGCAGCCCCACGCCCAGTCCCGGCAGGCGGCGGGCGCGGGCCACCGCATCCTCGACCGCCGCGCCGCCCACCATCAGGCTGGCGGCGGTCAGGATGCCCTGGGTATGGGCGCGCTCCACCGCCTCGTTCACCGAAATATCGGCGCCGAAGTCATCTGCCGTGATGATCAGGCGCTTTGGCGTGTCAGGGCCCCCCCCATCCTGCCCGCGCGTATAGGCGTCTGGCGTGGTCAGGCGGCCTCCTTGCGGCGGCGCAGGAAGTCGAAGAATTCCACACCCTCGCGCAAGCGGCGCTTGAGCATGTCCCAATCGCGCAGCATCTCGCCCACGATCGCGGCGATCTTGCTGGGGCGGAAGTAATAGCGGCGGTAGAATTCCTCGACCTTGTCAAAGATCACCGCGCTGGACAGGTGCGGATAGGAGAGCTGCGCGATCTGGTTGCCGCCATCGGTCAGCAGATGGTCGGTGCCGTCGAACCAGCCGTTTTCGGTCGCCTGCTTGTACAGGAAGGTGCCCGGATAGGGCGCGGCCAGCGACACCTGAATGGTGTGCGGGTTCAGCTCGATCGCGTAACGGATGGTTTCCTCGATCGTGTCCAGCGTTTCGCCCGGCAGGCCGAGGATGAAGGTGCCGTGGATCGTCAGGCCCAGGCTGTGCGCGTCCTTGGTGAACTGGCGCGCGACATCGGTGCGCAGCCCCTTCTTGATGTTGTGCAGGATCTGCTGGTTGCCGCTTTCATAGCCCACCAGCAGCACGCGGCAGCCGCCTTCCTTCATGGCCTTCAGCACCTTGTACGGCACATTGGCCTTGGCGTTGCAGCCCCACGTCTTGTCAAAGCCCTTGGTGCCAAAGCCCAGCTTGCGCAGCTCGCCCGACAGCTCGATGACGAAATCATGCGCATCGGCCAGCGTGTCGTCGTCGAAGAAGATCTCCTTCGTCTCGGGCATTTCGCGCAGGATGTATTTCACCTCCTCGATCACCTTGGCGACCGAGCGGTGGCGATAGCGGTGGCCCGAAATGGTCTGCGGCCACAGGCAGAAGGTGCAACGGCTCTTGCACCCGCGCCCGGTGTAGAAGCTGACGTAAGGGTGGCGCTGATAGCCGCCGAAATATTTCGTCATGTCCAGATCGCGCTTATAGATCGGGCTGACCATGGGCAGCACGTCCATATCCTCGATCGGGGCGCGGTCCTTGTTGCGGATGATCGCGCCATCGGGGCCGCGATAGGTGATGCCGTCGATCTGCTCCAGCGGCAGGCCATTGGCCAGATCGACGCAGGTGAAATCATATTCCTCGCGGCAGACCAGATCGATGGCGGGGCTGGCCATCAGGCTCTTTTCGTCCTCGATCATCACCTTGGCGCCCACGAACACCACGGTGATGTTCGGGTTGCGCGCCTTGATCAGCTCGGCCGTCTGCACGTCCTGACGAAAGCTGGGCGTCGAGGTATGCATGATCACCAGATCGCGGTCGTCAAACTCATGCGCGATATCGTCCCACGACAGGTCATGCGCGGGCGCGTCGATCAGCTTGGACCCTTCGATCATCGCGGCGGGCTGGGCGATCCATGTCGGATACCAGAAGCTCTTGACCTCGCGCTTCATCTGATAGCGCGCGCCAGCGCCGCCATCAAAGCCGTCGAACGAGGGGCCTTGCAGGAAAAGGGTACGCTTCATCGGTCTCTCTTGTCTGGGGCGGCGGCACGGTCCGCAATGCGCCCTTTGGCCGTTATAGTAAGGCCCGCGCCGCGCCAATCAATCTTTGATGCACACAGGCTGCCGCAAAATGCGGCAAATGCGAAAAGGTCGCCCGCCACCACCAGCCACAGCGGCGGCATCGGCAGGCCGGCGCGGGCGTTGACGCGCGCGGCGATGGTCTGGCGCAGGGCGAGCGTTGCGATCAGCGGCCACACCCACACCCCCGGCGCCATGGCACAGGCCAGCAACGCCCACACCGTCCCATGCGTCACGACCG
Source organism: Novosphingobium ovatum (assembly GCF_009909235.1). Taxonomy (GTDB): domain Bacteria; phylum Pseudomonadota; class Alphaproteobacteria; order Sphingomonadales; family Sphingomonadaceae; genus Novosphingobium; species Novosphingobium ovatum. Next base: position 139,459 of record NZ_JAAAPO010000006.1, on the reverse strand, counting down.
AGCCATAATGGCCGGCGCCTGCCAGATCCCGCACCGTCACCGCCCAGCGCAAATGCTGGCGCCACAGCGCGCGGGCGGAGCCTTCGGCCCCGGCATGCACCAGCACCATCGGCGGGATCGCCACGCGCATGCCCATTGCCGCCACCCCTGCGCCGATGGCGTGATCATCGGCCAGCACATCGCGCAAGGCGTCAAACCCGCCCATCGCGGTCAAGGTCTCGCGGCGGATGGCGATGGTGGACCCCATGCATGGGCGCGCCATGCCGGTTATCAGCCCCACCACCATATTGGGCAGGGTGCTGGCGGATATGATCGCCGCGCCCATGCGGCTCCACACGCCTGCATCGCCCCGTCCGGCGTACAGGCACGAGACGGCGCCCACGCCCGGTTGTGCCAGTGCGGCGGTGATCTGCGCCAGATAGTCTGGCCTCACCACCATGTCGCTGTCGGACAGGAGGATGATGTCATGCGCGCACAATGGCAAAGCGGCGGCGCAATTGGCCATCTTGCCATTGGCGGCGGGCGTTACGGGGCCGGTCGACAGGGCAAAATCCACAGCAAGATGGCCCGCCATCACCGCGCGGGCGGCGGGCAGGGCGGGGTCATCGGGCGTATTGGTGGCCAGCACGATCTGTACCGGCCCGGCGTAATCTTGGCGCGCAAAACTGCGCAGGTTGTCCGCCAGTCGCGGCTCATCCCTATACAGGGGTTTCAGGATCGAGACGGCAGGCGCGTCCCCCGATACGGGCAGGGCCAAGCCAAAATGCCGCCGCAGCGCCCATAGCGCAAAGGCCTGATAGGCCAGCGCCACCGCCGCCATCGCCACCACCAGCCACCAGATTGCCAGATATGCCATCGCCCCGGCTCTAGCCGCTTTGCACCCGCGGCAAAAGGCTTTAGGGGAACACGCGGCAGCCGCAGAGGGACCGGATATGGCGCAGGGCATCACGATCGTCACCGGCGTTGCCGGGTTTCTGGGCAGCGCGGTGGCGCGGGAACTGGCCGCCGCCGGGCACAATGTGCGCGGCATCGTGCGCGCCAGCAGCGTGACCGGCAATCTGGCCGACTTTCCCGGCGACATCACCACCGCCGACCTGCGGGACGAGGACGCGGTGCGCGCCGCGATGGTGGGCGCGACTCAGGTTTATCACGTGGCGGCTGACTATCGCATCTGGGCGCCCGACCCACAGGAGATCGTCGCCAACAATCTGGCCATGACGCGCGCGGTGATGCGCGGCGCGCTGGCGGCGGGGGCTGGGCGGGTGGTCTATACCTCCAGCGTGGCGACATTGCTGCCCGGCCATGGCGAGCCATCGGATGAAACCCGCCCCGCCACCCCCGAACAGGCCGTGGGTGCCTACAAACGCAGCAAGGTGGTGGCCGAACGCCTGGTCGAGCAGATGGTGGCGAGCGAAGGCCTGCCCGCCGTCATCGTCAACCCCAGCACGCCCATCGGCCCGCGCGACATCAAGCCCACCCCTACGGGTCGCATTCTGGTGGAATGCGCGCAGGGCAAGATGCCGGCCTATGTCGAATCGGGCCTGAACCTTGTGCATGTGCAGGATGTGGCGCGCGGCCATCTGCTGGCGGCGGAACGGGGCGTGGTCGGGCGGCGCTATGTGCTGGGTGGGCAGGACGTGCGGCTGGGCGAAATGCTGGCCGAGATTTGTGCGCAGGTGGGGCGCAAACCGCCGACCGTGCGCCTGCCGGTGGCGCCGCTGTTCCCGCTGGCGGTGGGGGCGGAACTGTGGGCGCGGGTGACAGGGCAAGAGCCGTTCCTGACCTGTGACGCGCTGCGCATGGCGCGCCACCATATGTATTACTCCAGCGCGCGGGCGCAGGCCGAATTGGGCTATACGGCGCGGCCGTGGCAAGAGGCGGTGCGTGACGCGCTGGGCTGGTTCCGGGGCGCGGGGATGATCGCGTGATCGGCTGGATCGCCCTGCTGATCTGGCTGGGTCTGGCGGCAACGCGCTTTTGGACCTGTGACCAGAATGACGAGGCCGCTCCCGTGGCGCAGCCCGCGCCGGGCGCGTGGCCCGATGTGGTGGCCGTGGTCCCCGCGCGGGACGAGGCAGACGTCATCGCCCAATCGATCGGCAGCCTGTTGGCGCAGGACTATCCCGGCGCGCTGCGGGTCATTCTGGTGGATGACAATTCCTCGGACGGCACCGGCGACATCGCCCGCGCCCTGCCCGCCACCGACCGGTTGACGGTGCTGACCGGCGCGCCATTGGCCGATGGCTGGACCGGAAAGCTGTGGGCGGTGCATCAGGGCATCCATGCCGCCCAAAATGCGCAGGCGGGCGCGCCCGAATATCTGTGGCTGACCGATGCCGATATCGCCCATGCGCCCGACACGTTGCGCACGCTGGTGGGGGTTGCGCGGGCGGGGGACAAAAGGCTGGTGTCCTTCATGGCGCTGTTGACCAACCAGACATGGGCCGAACGCTGGCTGATCCCGGCGTTTATCTGGTTTTTCATGATGCTCTACCCATTTGGGCTGGTGAACAGCACCGGCTTTATCGGCCGCCGTGTCGCGGGGGCGGCCGGGGGCTGCGTGCTGGTGCGGGGCGATGCCTTGGCCGCGGCGGGCGGGATTGGCGCCATGCGCGGGGCGCTGATCGATGATTGCACGCTGGGCGCGCTGATCAAACGTCAAGGCCCGATCTGGCTGGGCCTGACGCGGCGCAGCCAGTCGATCCGGCCCTATGCCGATTGGCGCGGGATCGGGCGGATGATCGCCCGCAGCGCCTATGCCCAATTGCGCTATAACCCGGTGCTGTTGATCGGCACGGTGGCGGGGCTGGGGCTGGTGTTTGGCGCGCCGATCTGGGCGGCGCTGTGCGGGCAGGGCGGCGGGCAACTGGCCGGGATTGCAGCCTGCCTTGTTGCGCTCACGCTTTATCAGCCGGTGCTGGCATTCTATCGCCGATCGCCGCTATGGGCGCTGACCCTGCCGCTGGTGGCGGGGTTTTATCTGGGCTGCACGCTGTGGTCGGCGCTGTGTTATTATCGCGGCACCGGCGGCATGTGGAAAGGCCGGGCACAGGCAGGCAAATGACGCAAGCGGCACCCAACGACATCGCGGATCTGGCCAGTGGCAAGGACCACAATCAGGAAAACTTTCCGGTGGCCAGTTGGCTGTTGCGGCCCGATGCGCGCGCGCCGGTGATGGCCTATTACCGCTTTGCCCGCGCGGCCGATGACATTGCCGACAACCCCGACGCCAGCGCGGCGGACAAGCTGCGGCTGCTTCGGCACATGCGCAAGGGGCTGACCGGCGTTGGCGCGGCCGAGGCGATGGAACTGGCCCATGTCTGTCGCAACCGGGGCATATCGGTGGTGCATGCCATGGAATTGCTGGACGCGTTTGAACAGGACTGCCGCCAGTCGCGCTACGAGGATTGGGACGGGCTGATCGCCTATTGCCGCAAATCGGCGATGCCGGTGGGGCGCTATGTGCTGGATGTGCATGGCGAAACGCGCGACACATGGCCTGCCAATGATGCCTTGTGCGCGGCGTTGCAGATCATCAACCACCTGCAGGATTGCGGCAAGGATTACCGCGTGATGGACCGCGTCTATATCCCGCTGCCGCTGCTGCATGCCGCCGGGCTGGACGAAAGCGCGCTGGGCGGCGCGCGGGCCGACCGGGCCTTGCTGGACATCATCCACCTGCTGACGGAAAAGACGCAAGGTCTGCTGCGGCAAAGCGCCGGTTTTGCCGCCCAGATCCGCGACCGCCGTCTGGCCAGCGAGGTGGCGGTGATCCATGCCTTGGCGCAGGATCTGTGCACCCTGTTGTTGACCCGCGATCCGCTGGTGGGGGGCGTGCACCATTCCAAACGCCGCGCGGGCTGGTTGGCGCTGGGGGCACTGGGCCGCTATTGGCTGGGACAGTTGCGCCGATAGGCCCAGTTGCGCCAACAGGCATAGAACCGTAGGAAGCGCGCGATGACGACCACCCTGACCGCTCCGCTGGCGACTGCCGCCCCGCTGACCATGGCCGATCTGTCCGCCAAAGTGTCGGGCAGCAGCTTTTACGCCGGCATGCGCATCCTGCCCCGGCCTGAGCGTGAGGCGATGTTTGCCATCTATGGCTTTTGCCGGATCGTGGATGACATTGCCGATGATCAGACCGCCCCGCGTGACCGGCGCGGCGCGATGCTGGACGATTGGGCGCGCTGGATCGGCGCGCTGTATCGTGGCGGCGACACCGGGCAGGCGGCGTTTCTGGCCGAAGCGGTGCGCCGGTTCGACCTGCAGGAGGCCGATTTCCAGGAGGTGATCGCGGGGATGCGGATGGATGTCGACGCCGACATCTGCTGGCCCGATTTCGCCACGCTGGACCTCTATTGCGACCGGGTGGCCAGCGCGGTGGGGCGGCTGTCGGTCAATGTCTTTGGCATGGAGCGGGCCGTGGGCGTCGATCTGGCGCATCATCTGGGGCGCGCCTTGCAGTTCACCAATATCCTGCGCGACATTGACGAGGACGCCGGGATCGACCGCGTGTACCTGCCGATCGAGGCGTTGCGGCTGGCAGGGATCACCCCCACGACGCCCGCCGCGCTGTTGGGGGAAGCCGGCGTGTACACCGCCGCCCGCTGGCTGGCGGCCAAGGCGCAGGCGCATTTCCGCGCTGCCGGGGCCATCCTGCGCGCCCGCCCGCGCGGCCATCTGGTCGCCCCGCGCCTGATGGAGGCGGCCTATGCGCCCGTGCTGGAGCGCATGATCGCGGCCGGCTGGCACGCGCCGCGCCATCGTATCCGTGTCTCCAAACTGGCGTTGCTGGGCATGGCGCTGCGGCTGTGGCTGTTTCGGTGAGCACGCGCTACACCGGGGTCACGGTTGTCGGGGCCGGGCTGTCGGGGCTGAACGCGGCCTGTGTGCTGCGCGATGCCGGGCTGGAGGTCAGCCTGTCGGACGCGGCCGCCCGCGCCGGAGGCCGGTGCCGGTCATATCGCGATCCCGCGCTGGACATGGTGATCGACAATGGCAACCATCTGGTGCTGGCGGGCAATCCGGCGGTGGCGGATTTCCGCGCGCTGGTGGGGGCGGACACGCCGCTGGCGGGGGACAGGCATGCCGATTTCCCCTTTGTCGATCTGAACGATGACACGCGCTGGACGCTGCGGATCAATGACGGGCGGTTTCCGTGGTGGGTGTTTGTGCCCTCGCGCCGGGTGCCCGGGACGCTTCCGTCCGATTACCTGCCGCTGGCCCGGTTGCTCAAAGGGCGCAGCCATCAGACCATCACCGATCTGATCCGCGCGGGGGGGCGGCTGTGGGACCGGATGCTCAATCCGGTGCTGCTTTCGGTGCTCAACACCCCGCTGGATCAGGCCTCGGCGCGGTTGACGGCCAATGTGCTGGCCGAAACGCTGGCGGCGGGCGGGCGGGCCAGCGCGCCGCGCGTGGCGGTGCCCAATCTGGGCGCGGCGTTCATTGATCCGGCGGTGGACTGGCTGGCGGCGCGGGGCGTGCCTTTGGCCACCGGGCGGCGGCTGCGCGCCATCCGCTTCGAAGGCCAGGCGGTGACCGCGCTGGAATGGGCCGACGGGGTGGAGGAGATCGCGCCGACCCGCGCCGTGGTGCTGGCCGTGCCGGCATGGGTGGCGGGCGATCTGGTGCCTGATCTGGTGGTGCCCGATGACCACCGCTCGATCCTGAACCTGCATTTTGCCGTGGCCCCGCCTGCGGGCGCGCCCGATCTGCTGGGCGTGGTGGGGGCGACCAGCGAATGGATTTTTACCCATCCCGACCGCATATCGGTGACGGTGTCATGGGCCGACCGTTTGATGGACACCCCGCGTGAAGCTTTGGCCAGCAGCGTCTGGGCCGAGGTGTGCGCCGCGCTGCGTCTGGGCGATGCGCCGCTGCCGCCGTGGCAGGTGGTCAAGGAAAAGCGCGCCACCTTTGCCGCAACGCCGCAACAGGACGCCCGCCGTCCGGCCACCGCGACGCGCTGGCGCAACCTGTTTCTGGCGGGGGACTGGGTGCAAAACGGCCTGCCCGCCACGATCGAGGGCGCTCTTCGCAATGGCGATGCTGCAGCGCAGCTAGTCTTGGGGCGCCCCTTGCGTTATAGACCTAAGGGATGACCGAAGTATTGGACCTCCCCCGCGCCACCGCAGATGTGGGCGCTGCGCCCGCGCGCGATGCGTTGGACGCGGCCATTGCCCGCGCCACCAACGCCCTGATTGCCGAGCAAAAGGGCGATGGCCATTGGGTGTACGAATTGGAGGCGGACGCCACCATCCCGTCCGAATATATCCTGTTGCGCCACTTTCTGGGCGAACCGGACGATCTGGTGCTGGAGGCCAAGATTGGCCGGTATTTGCGCCGGATTCAGTCGGATGCGCATGATGGCTGGCCGTTGTACCATGACGGCGGGTTTGACATCAGCGCCAGTGTAAAGGCCTATTACGCGCTCAAGATGATCGGCGATGATGTCGACGCGCCCCATATGGCCCGCGCCCGCGCCGCCATTCTGCGCGCCGGCGGGGCAGAGGCGGTGAATGTCTTTACCCGCATCCAGCTGGCGCTGTTTGGCGCGGGCGATTGGGCGCAGGTGCCCACCATTCCGCCCGAACTGATTCTGGCGCCCAAATGGTTCCCGGTCCACCTGCTGAAGATGAGCTATTGGGCGCGCACGGTGGTGGTGCCCTTGCTGGTGCTATGCGCGCTGAAACCGCGGGCCAAAAACCCGCGCGGCGTCATGGTGGACGAGCTGTTTTCCGGCACGCCCCGGCCGCTCACCAGTCAGGCCGCCCATGTCCACGTCATCTGGAAGACCGGGTTCGAGGCTCTGGACTGGGCGCTCAAACGGTTTGAGCCGCATTGGCCGCGCCGTATCCGCGCCCGCGCCATCGAACGCTGCCGCGCTTGGGTGACGCAGCGGTTGAACGGCGTTGACGGGCTGGGCGCGATCTATCCGGCGATGGCCAACAGCGTGATGATGTATGACGTGCTGGGCTATGGGGCCGATCACCCCGACCGCGCCATTGCCCGCGAATCGGTCGAACGCCTGTTGGTGGTGCATGAGGACGAGGCATACTGCCAGCCCTGCGTCAGCCCGGTGTGGGACACCGCCTTGGCCGCCCACGCCATGCTGGAGGTCGGCACGCCCCAGGCCGAGGCGGCCGCAAGCCGCGCGCTGGACTGGCTGGGCCCGCGTCAGGTGCTGGACACGGTGGGCGATTGGGAGGAGCAGCGTCCCGGTGTGCGTCCCGGTGGCTGGGCGTTCCAATATGCCAATGATTACTATCCCGATCTGGACGACACGGCGGTGGTGGTGATGGCGATGGACCGCGCCGCCGGGATGGCGAAGATTGGGCGTGGCGGCAAGGACGCCGAACGCATCGCGCGCGGCGCCGAATGGACGCTGGGGTTGCAAAGCAAGGATGGCGGGTTTGCCGCATTCGACGCCGACAATGACGCGCATTACCTGAACAATCTGCCTTTTGCCGATCATGGCGCCTTGCTGGACCCGCCGACGGCGGATGTGTCGGCGCGCGTTGTTTCGATGTTGGCGCAAATGGGTGAGCCGCTGGACAGCCCGCGCATGGTCGCCGCGCTGAACTGGCTGGCCAAGGAACAGGAGCCGGACGGCAGCTGGTTTGGCCGCTGGGGCGTCAATTATGTCTATGGCACATGGTCGGTGCTGTGCGCGCTGGGCCGGGCGGGGCTGAGCGCCGATCACCCGATGGTGGCGCGTGCGGTGGCGTGGCTGAAGTCTGTGCAGAACGCGGACGGCGGCTGGGGGGAATCTTGCGATTCCTATGCGCTGGACCGGACCGGCCATCAGGCATTCCGTTCAACCGCCAGTCAGACGGCATGGGCCACATTGGGGCTGATGGCCGTGGGTGAGGCGCGCAGCGATAGCGTCGCGCGTGGCATGGCATGGCTGGCAGCGCATCAGGCCGATGACGGTCTGTGGGGTCAGGAGGTCTATACGGGCGGTGGTTTCCCGCGGGTGTTTTACCTGCGTTATCATGGGTATCCACGTTATTTCCCACTGTGGGCGATGGCGCGGTATCGCAATCTGATCGATTCAAATGCGGAGCGCATCGCGTGGGGTATGTAGACAAGCCTGTGCTGGTGGTGACCGGCACGCTGCGTGAGGGCATGGTGCTGGACGGCAACGGCGTCGAGGTGATCGCGGCTGGCAGCGATCAGGACGGCCTGCGCCGCACGTTGGCGCAGCGCGCGCCCCATGTCGCGGGCATTGTCAGCTTTGGCATGTGCGGGGCGATCGACCCGTCGATGCGGCTGGGCGACTGGGTGATCGGGCGCCGCCTGATCGGCAGTTTCCACGCCAAATGCGACGAGGCATGGGTCAAGGTGTTGCAGGCCCGCCTGCCCGGCGCGCGGGTGGGCGCGGTCCACTGTGACGGCCATCTGATGAGCGAGGCGATGGACAAGGCTGCCCGGGCATGGGCCAGCGCCGCGCTGGTGGTGGACATGGAAAGCCACATCGCCGCCGAGGCCGCCAGCCACGCCAACATCCCCTTTGCCATCCTGCGTTGCGTGTCCGACCGGGCCGAGGACCAGTTGCCCCCCGCCGTCGAGGTGATGATGAAGGATGATGGCGGCATCGCCGTGGGCGCGGTGATGAAGTCGTTGATAGATCGGCCCAACCAGATCGGCCATTTCGCCCATACCGTCTATGGTTTTGCCCAGGCCTATCGCGAATTGGGCAATGGCGCGCGTGAACTGGGCTGTCGCCTGGGCTTTGACGAGCGCATGTCGGCGATGCTGTTCTAACACCCCTGCTGCCCGCGCGGCGGATATGAAAAGGGCGGTGCGGGATCATCCTGCACCGCCCTTTTGGCGTTTGGCTGGCGTGGCCCGATCAGGCCGCGCGGGTGGCCCGCAGGTGATCAGGCCGCGCGGGTGACCCGCATGCTATCAGGCCGCGCGGGTCGCCCGCGCGTAGCCCTCCGGGTCCTCGATGCGGATCTTTTCCATCTCGGCCTCGACATGGGTCATGTGCACGTCCACCGCCGGGCGGGCTTGCGAGAGGTCCACATCGGGGGCCATCGGCCCTTCGGTGCGGATGCCCTTCAGCGCGGTGCCGATGAATTCCCACGGGCGCAGGATGCCTTCCTTGGCCGCCGTGCCCTCAAACCCGCAATGCACCATGCAGTCCGAGCACTTCTCGTACTTGCCGACACCATACTGGTCCCAGTCGGTGCCTTCCATCAGCTGCGCAAAGGTGTCGACATAGCCTTCGCCCACCAGATAGCACGGCTTTTGCCAGCCAAACACGGTGCGCAGCGGCATCGACCACGGCGTGCATTCATAGCTGCGGTTGCCCGCCAGAAAGTCCAGGAACAGCGGCGAATTGGTGAATTTCCACGCGGGCTTGCCGGCGGCCTTGCTTTCCTTGCCATGGCGGAAAAAGTCGCGGAACAGCGTCTTGGTGCGCTCACGATTCAGGAAGTGCTGCTGGTCGGCCGCGCGCTCATAGGCATAGCCGGGCGAGATCGTCACCTCGACGTCCAGACTGGCCATCAGGTCCATGAACGTGGCCAATTGCTGGGGCGAGGCATCGTTGAACACGGTGCAATTGACCTGCACCCGGAAACCGCGCGCCTTGGCCATGTGGATCGCCTCGACGGCGACTTCATATACCCCGTCCTGATCGACCGCCTTGTCATGCATGGCCTTGTCGCCGTCCAGATGGATCGACCAGGTAAAATAGGGCGAGGGCGCGTATTGATCGATCTTCTTCTTCAGCAACAGCGCGTTGGTGCACAAGATGACGAACTTCTTGCGCGCGATATAGCCCTTGACGATCTCGGGCATGTCGCGGTGCAACAGCGGCTCACCCCCGGCGATCGAGACGGCGGGCGCCCCGCATTCCTCGATCGCGTCCATGCATTGCTGCACCGACAGGCGGCGGTTGAGGATGGCGTCGGGATAGTCGATCTTGCCACAGCCCTTGCACGCCAGATTGCAGCGCAACAACGGCTCCAGCATCAGCACCAGCGGATATTTGCCGCCCTTGATCTGTTGCGTGACGGCATGGGCGCCGATGCGCAGAGCGGGGCCAAGAGGAAGGGACATTGCAAAACTCCAATACGCGAAGGCCAGGGGCCGGGGGCGTGCGCTGTGGACCAATCTATCCCGCGACCGATCGGCGATCGGCCGGTCGACGCAGGGCGGCAGGCAGGCTGAACGACACGTTTTCGCGGATGCCGTCAAGCTCTGCCACCGAAATTTTACGGATTGATGCCAGATGGTCGATCACGCCCTGCACCAGATCCTCGGGCGCGCTGGCCCCGGCGGTGATGCCGATGGTGGTGATGGGGCCATGCGGGCCGATCAGCCATTCGGCCCGCACATCGGACGCATCCCCCACCAGCCACGCCGGTTTGCCCAAACTGGCCGCGACATCGCGCAGGCGGTTTGAATTGCTGGAATTGGCCGCGCCCACCACGATCAGCGCGTCGCATTGCTGTGCCAGATCGCGCACCGCGTTCTGACGGTTTTGCGTGGCGTAACAGATATCGGCCACATCGGGCCCGGCCACATCGCTGAACCGGGCGTGGATCGCCGCGATGGTGGCGCGCGTCTCGTCCACTGACAGCGTCGTCTGCGTGATATAGGCCACCGGCGCGTCATCATCCAGCGCCAGCGCGTCCACGTCTTCGGGATCGGCCACCAGATGCACCGGCGCCTCGATCTGGCCAATGGTGCCCACCACCTCTGGATGGCCCGCGTGGCCGATCAGCAGGATATGCCGCCCCTCCTGCGCGAAACGGGCGCCATGCCGATGTACCTTGGTCACCAGCGGGCAGGTGGCGTCAAACACCGGCAGGCTGCGTGCGGTGGCTGCATCGACCACGCTGGCGGGCACGCCATGGGCGGAAAACACTGTCACCGCGCCATCAGGCACCTCGTCCAATTCCTCGACAAACACCGCGCCCAACGCAGCCAGCCGGTCAACCACATGGCGGTTATGGACGATTTCGTGCCGGACATAGACAGGCGCGCCATGCGCTTCCAGCGCGCGTTCGACAATGGCGATGGCGCGCACCACACCGGCGCAGAACCCACGCGGGGCAGCCAGCAGGACACGCAATGGTGCGGCGATGCTTTGGACGTCAGACAAGCAGGTGTCACCCTTCTCGCTTTGCGGGGAAAAGCCGAGATCCCAACCTCAGCTTATAGTTACCATATAAATTACGCTTGAAAAGCTGGCTCTTGGCTGAACCGCTGCTTCATTGCGCGGTCATGGCAATGCGATTAGGTATCGCGCAGGGATGGCGCGTGGCGGATTCGGCTGTGCCGAGGGTCGCATGCGTCCAGCTTCATGCGAAAGAGGTTGGGATGAACAGTTTGCTGGGCCGTATGGGAATGGCGATGATGACGGTGCCGCTGGCGATGGTCGTGGCGCCGGTGACCGCGCAGGCACAGGCCGCCGACCCCGCCCTCGCCACGGTCGAGGCGCTGGATAACGGGCTGATCGCCCTGATGAAGGCCGCGGCGGGCGGGGCCAATCAGGCCGCCCGCGCGCGCCAGATCGGCCCGGTGGTGGATCGCGCCTTTGACATTCCGGCGATGGCCCGGTTGGCGGTGGGCGCGCCCTGGACCGGATTTTCCCCGCAGGACCAGACCGCCGTGGTTGCCGCGTTCCGGGCGATGACGGTGGCGCAATATGCGACCAATTTTGACGGTTACGCCGGCGAAAAGATCGCCATCACCGGCCCTGTCGAAACGCGCGGCGCGGACAAGCTGGTGCGTACCCAACTGACCGGCCCGCGCGGCACCAATGAATCGCTGAACTATCGCCTGCGGCAAAGCGGCGGTCAGTGGAAGATCATCGACGTGATCTATCGCCAGGGCGTCAGCGAGCTGGCCACGCGCCGTTCGGACTTTGCCGCGGTGGTGGCCAAGGGCGGTGCGCCCGCCCTGATCCAGCACCTGAACCGCATCGCCGCCAACCCGAAATAGGCCGCCGCGCGTGCGATGACAAATGCCATGACAAAAGGCCCGCCAACATGATGTTGTGCGGGCCTTATTGTAGTCATTGACAACAAAATCGCGCGGACAGGGCGCTATTTGGGATGCGCCTTGGCCCATGCCTCGGGGCTGCCGGGGCCCATGAAATAGCGCAGCGCGAAACGGATCACCTGCGGCCCGCTGCCCTGCACAAACACCGCGTCGGCCCATTTGGGCGGGCCCATCACGATCCGCGCGTCGCGGGAAAAGCCGACCCCTTCCTTGGGGATGCCAAACAGCATCTGATCGACCTTTTTGTTGTTGTTTTCATCCAGAAAACCCTGCGCGGCCCATTCGCCGGGCGGCACATTGTCGATCACCACCGTGGTCACCCCCGGCTGTGCCGGAGCGCTGGCGTTGATCGGGCAGGTTTCCTTTAAAAACTGAGCCTTGCGGCATAGGGCGATCAGTACGCGGCCATTGGCGTTGCGCACATTGGTCACCTGCACCGTCACGCTGGCCCCGCCCGGCGTCACCACCGCATCGGCCAGCAGCAGTGCCGCCATCAGCATCCCGCTCAAGCCCGCGCGCCCTCTGCCGGATCAACGATCAGCCCAGCCTCGTTCCAGCGCAGCGCCTTGAGCACCGTCTCGACGATATGCGGCGCGTTCAGGCCCGCCGTGTCATATTGCTTGTCGGGCGAATCATGGTCCTGGAACACGTCCGGCAGGCGCATCGTCCTGATTTTCAAGCCATTATCCGTCCAGCCCTCGTCGCTGGCCAGCGTCAGCAGATGCGCGCCCAGACCGCCGATCGCGCCTTCCTCGATGCTGACCACCACCTCATGGGAGGCCGACAGGCGGCGGATCATGTCCTCGTCCAGCGGCTTGGCAAAGCGCAGGTCGGCCACCGTGGTCGACAACCCGCGCGCCTCCAGCACATCGGCGGCCTTCAACGCCTCGGCCAGACGGGTGCCCAGCGACAGGATCGCCACCTTGCCGCCCTTGTCACCGGGGCCGCGCACGATTCGGCCCTTGCCAATCTCCAGCTTTTCAGGAACTTGCGGCAGGTCCACGCCCACACCATTGCCGCGCGGATAGCGGAAGGCGATCGGCCCGCTGTCATGGCAGACGGCGGTATAGGTCATATGGACCAGCTCGGCCTCATCGCTTGCGGCCATCACCACCATGTTGGGCAAGGACGCCAGATAGGTGATGTCAAACGTGCCCGCATGGGTGCAGCCATCGGCCCCCACCAGCCCGGCCCGGTCAATGGCAAAACGCACGGGCAGATTCTGGATCGCCACGTCATGCACCACCTGATCATAGGCGCGCTGCAAGAACGTTGAATAAATGGCACAAAACGGGCGCATCCCCTGCGCCGCAAGCCCTGCCGCGAATGTCACCGCATGCTGTTCGGCAATGCCCACGTCAAAGGTGCGGTCCGGGAACGCCTTGGCAAATTTGTCGACGCCGGTGCCCGAAGGCATGGCGGCGGTGATCGCCACGATGCGCGCGTCCGTCTCGGCGCATTTGGCCAGTGTTTCGCCAAACACGTTCTGATAGGCGGGCGCCTTGGCTACGGCCTTGACCTGCTCGCCAGTGACGACGTTGAATTTCTGCACGCCATGATACTTGTCGGCGGCCGCCTCGGCCGGGGCATAGCCCTTGCCCTTTTGCGTGACGACATGGATCAGGCACGGCCCTTCGGCGGCGTCACGCACATTTTCCAGCACCGGGATCAGCTGTTCCAGATTGTGGCCGTCGATCGGGCCGACGTAATAGAACCCCAATTCCTCGAACAAAGTCCCGCCCATGACCATGCCACGGGCGAATTCGTCGGTCTTGCGCGCGGCCGAATGCAGCGGCGCGGGCAGTTTGCGCGACAGCTTCTTGGCCAGTTCGCGCAGTTCCAAAAACGGGCGCGAGGACACCAGCCGCGCCAGATAGGCCGACAGCCCCCCCACCGGGGGCGCGATCGACATGTCATTGTCGTTCAGGATGACGACCAGACGGTTGCCCGCGTCCTGCGCGTTGTTCATCGCCTCATAGGCCATCCCCGCGCTCATCGAGCCATCGCCGATCACGGCAATCGCCTTGCCGGGCTGACCCGCGATCTTGTTCGCCATGGCAAAGCCCAGCGCCGCCGAGATCGAGGTGGACGAGTGCGCCGCGCCGAACGGATCGTATTCGCTCTCGCTCCGCTTGGTAAAGCCGGAGAGGCCGCCCGGTTGGCGCAGCGTGCGGATGCGGTCACGCCGGCCGGTGATGATCTTGTGCGGATAGGCCTGATGGCCCACGTCCCAGATCACCTTGTCGCGCGGCGTTTCAAACACATAGTGCAGTGCCACCGTCAGTTCCACCACCCCCAGGCCAGAGCCCAGATGCCCGCCGGTCTGACCCACGGCGTGAATCATCTCGGTGCGGACGTCATCGGCCAATTGGCGCAATTGCGCCATGGACAGGCCGCGCATATCGGCGGGAACGGTGACACGGTCCAGGATCGGGGTCGACAGATCTGCTTCCATAGCGCCCAGCCATACACACCCATTTGCCCGATGTCGATGAAGGACGCGCATTCCCGTAGGGTCATTGGCCGGTATGGTGACAAGGGGGGGCGTGGGCCGGGCAAATTGTCGCGGGCATGGGGGATGTTTGCAAGGCGTGGCGGGGCGGGCTATGGGCGCGGCATGGCTGCCCTTACTGTGTAACGGGCGAAAAAAGCATATGGGATTGAGCAGGATGGGCGGCAGGCAGGGAATCATCAAGGCGCGTTTGGGTGCGGTGGGGCGTGGGGCGCTGGCGGGGGCGATGGTGGCCGGGCTGCTGGCTCCGGTGGCCGCGCGCGCCGATGATGCCGCCCCGGACAGCGCGGCGCAGATTGTCGTTACCGGGCTGGAATCGGCGCTGCGGCTGAATGCCACCTATGACACGCGGGTTCTGGGGCGCGATGCGCTGGTGGCCTCCGCGTCGGGCCGGGTCGAGGACGTTTTGTCCAATGTCGCCGGTTTTCAACAGTTTCGTCGCTCGGATAGCCGCGCGGCCAATCCCTCGTCGCAGGGGGTGACGTTGCGCGCGCTGGGCGGGAATGCGGCGGCGCGCACGCTGGTGCTGCTGGATGGCGTGCCGATGGCCGATCCGATGTTTGGTTCGGTCCCGCTGTCGGCCATTGCGCCAGACCGGCTGGGGGCGATCCGGGTGACGCGGGGCGGGGGCTCTGGCGCGTTTGGCGCGGGCGCGGTGGCCGGCACGATCGAGATGGAAAGCGCGCCCGCCCGCGTGCTCCACCGCCTGTCCGCCGAAGCCATGGGCAATGACCGGGGCGAAACCAGCCTGTCGGGCGGGATTGCCGCGCCGCTGGGCGGGGGCGAACTGACCGCTTCGGCGCGGTGGGACCGGGGCGATGGGTTTTGGACCACGCCTGTCAGCCAGCGCGCCGCCGCCAGCGTTCCGGCGCGTTATGACGGGTGGTCGGGGGCGCTGCGCGCCGTGGTGCCGATTGCCGCCGATGTCGAATTGCAGGCGCGCGTCATGGCGTTTGGCGACCATCGCACCCTGCGCTTTGCCGGGGCGAACAGTATCTCGCGCGGGGAGGATGCCTCGATCCGGGTGATCGGGCGGGGGCGCTGGGGGTTTGACCTGCTGGCCTATGTGCAGGACCGGGGGTTTTCGAACATCACCATCTCGTCGGGCACCTATCGCCCGACGGTGGACCAGCGCAGCACGCCCTCCACAGGCATCGGGGCAAAGGCGGAAGTGCGTCCGCCGCTGGGGGGCGATCACCTGTTGCGGTTGGGCGCGGATTGGCGCCACGCACAGGGCGACTTGTCAGAGGTGGGGTATAACGCCAGCACCGGCGCGGTGACCGCCTATCGCACGGCGGGCGGGCGCAGCGGCGATCTGGGCCTGTACGCCGAGGAAGCCTGGACGCCCGCCTTCCTGAATGGCGCTGTGACGCTGACGGGCGCGGTGCGGGCTGATCGTTGGTCGATCAGCGGCGGTTATAACACCACCGCCAGCCCGGCGGGCGTGGTGACCGTGGCGCTGAACCACCCCGATCGCGCCGATTGGGCGGTGACGGGGCGCGGCGGATTGCGCTGGCAGGTGACGGGGCGGCTGGCGGTGATCGCCTCGGCCTATACCGGCCTGCGTCAGCCCACCGTGAATGAGCTGTACCGCAGTTTCACCCTGACGGCATCGGGCGTGTCGACCGTGACGAACGCCAATCCCGCGCTGGGCAATGAATTGCTGCGCGGGGCAGAGGCGGGGGTGGAATGGCGCCCGGCCGAGGCGCTGCGCCTGTCGGTGACGGCGTTTGACAACCGCGTGGCGCACGCCATCGCCAATGTCACCACCGCGCAAACGCTGACGACCATCACCCGCCTGCGCCAGAATGTTGACGCCATCCGCGCCCGTGGGCTGGAGATCGAGGCGGGGGTGAAGGCGGGCAAGGTCACGCTGGACGGATCGCTGGCGCTGAGCGATGCGGTGGTGCGGGCCAGCGGCGCGGCGGTGGGGCTGAACGGCATGCGCCCGGCCCAGACGCCCAAGGTGGCCGCCAGCCTGACGCTGGGCTGGCAACCGCGCGAAGGGCTGCGCGGGGCGGTGATCCTGCGCCATGTCGGCAGCCAGTACGAGGATGACCAGCAGGTCAGCCTGATGCCATCGGCCACCACCATCGGCGCCTATGTGCAGGTGCCGGTGCGCGCCGGGGTCAGCCTGATCCTGCGCGGGGAAAATCTGGCCGATGTTGCCGTCATCACCCGCAGCCAGCCTGTGCCAGGGCAGCCCAACAGCATCGATCTGGCCGCGCCGCGCACGGTCTGGGCGGGGGTGCGTATCGGGCTATAAGCGGTGGCTGGCCCCTTGCGGTCGGGCGCGGCTGCGGGCAAGACAGGGCTTATGCCTAGTCTGATTGTCAATGGCCAACCGCTGGAGATGCGCGCCGATCCGCAGATGCCCCTGTTGTGGGGCCTGCGTGAGGTGGCCAATCTGACCGGCACCAAATATGGCTGCGGCGTGGGCGATTGCGGGGCCTGCACGGTGTTGCTGGATGGGCAGGCGATGCGGTCCTGTCAGGTGACTCTGGCCCAGGCCGAGGGGCGCTCTGTCACCACCATCGAGGGGTTGAGCCGCGACCGGTCGCATCCGGTGCAACAGGCGATGGTGGCCGAGCAGGCGATCCAGTGCGGGTTTTGCACGCCGGGCATCGTCATGGCGGCGGCGGGCCTGTTGGCCGCCAACCCCAACCCGACCGAGGCCGAGATCAAGGTCGGCATCACCAACCTGTGCCGTTGCGGCGTCTATCCCCGGCTGGTGCGGGCTGTGGTGCGCGCGGGCCGCGCGCTGCGTGGGCAGGAGAGCGTGGCGGCGGCCCCCGCGCCCGGCATTTCTCCGGCGCAGGCGGCGCAGGCCGTGCCCGCCTTGCGCCGCCCACCCCAAACCAAGGACTGATTTCATGAAGGCAACCATCTGGCACAATCCGGCCTGCGGCACGTCGCGCAAGACGCTGGCGATTCTGGAGGAAACCCCCGGCGTCGAGGTGAGCGTGGTGGAATATCTGAAAACCGCCCCCAGCGCCGACAAGCTGGCGCAGTTGTACCGCGACGCGGGGATGACGCCGCAACAGGGCCTGCGCCTGCGCGGCACCGATGCGGTCGAGCGCGGTCTGCCGGACGCCGATGACGCCACCGTGCTGGCCGCGATGGCCGCCGATCCCCGCCTGATCGAGCGGCCTTTGGTCGAGACCGACAAGGGCGTGCGCCTGTGCCGACCGCAGGAACTGGTGGCGCAAATCCTGTGATTGGCGCGCGGTAAGCCGCAAAGCGATATGTGGAAAAACGCAGCCTGAACCGCCGGACTGTGCCGTAATCGGCCATGCGCACCGTCAACCAGCCTTGCCATTTGGTTGCAGTTTTGCGAACCAATCGTGACAGTCATCCACGCCCAGGGGAATATTCGGTAATATGACTACGGAAATGGCCAGTGCGGCCCCGCTGTCCAAGATCAAGAGCCGCATCCGCCGGGCGATGGGACCGTGGGGCGTGTTTGTCGAAGGCTTCCTGAAGAATCCGGTGATGGTCGGCTCGATCGTGCCGTCCTCGCGCCAGACAATCGCCAAGGTGCTGGGCCCGGTCGACTGGGACAATACCAAGCTTTTCGTGGAATATGGGCCGGGTGTGGGCACCTTCTGTCAGCCGGTGCTGGACCGGTTGCGGCGCGATGCGATGCTGATCGTGATCGACACCAACCCGCTGTTCATCGACTATCTCAAGCGCACGATTACCGACAGCCGCTTTGTCGCGGTCAACGGGTCGGCCGCCGATGTCGAGGAGATCGTGCGCGCCCATGGCCATGAAAAGGCGGACTATGTTTTGTCGGGCCTGCCGTTTTCCACCCTGCCGCCCGGTGTTGGCCCGGCGATTGCCAGCGCTACCCATCGCGTGCTGCGCAAGGGAGGGGCGTTTCTGGTCTATCAGTTCACCCCGCGCGCGGGCGATTTCATGGCGCAGTTCTTCAAGCGCATCGACAAGGGGCTGGAGTGGATCAACGTGCCCCCCTGCTTCATCTTCTGGGGCTGGAAGGACGAAGAGGCGTAAGGCCTGATCGGCCGGTAACACAAAGGGGCGCTGTGGGAGGACCACAGCGCCCCTTTTGCATGCCGCCCCGTTTACGCAAAGGGGCTGGCGCTGTGGCGCTCGGGGGCGGTCAACTGGCGGTGGAATTCGGCGACAAAGGCGGCCATGTAGATGGCAAAGCCGCTGGCCACCACCACTATCACCGCCATATTTGCCATCCGCCCGGCCGCAGCATCGGCCACCAAAGCCACCAGTGCGCCCGCTACCAGCCCACAGGCCTGGGCCACCACCGCCTGCAACAGCGTCATCAGCGCCGCCACCAACAGCATCGGCCCCACCTGGCCGCGCGTCAGTTGCCAACTGCGGGTCAGGGCGCGAGCGGGGTTGGTCTGGCGCTCGATCACCATCACCGGGGCCAACAGCAACAGGCGCAGCACGACATAGCACACCACCACCGCCAGCCCCAGGCCCGTGATGATCAACAGCGGCAGGCTGTCGCTGGCCGCCGCCGCGCCCAGCAGCGTCAAGGCGATGGCGGCGATCAGTGTGGTGAACAGGAACTCGGCCGCCAGATAGGGCAGGACACGGCGCAGCGCGATGCTGATCGCATCACCCACCGTGGGCAGCGCGCGGTCGGCAAACAGCGCCACCAGCGCCAGCGATCCGGCCGCCTGTAGCGCGAATTGCGCCAGTTGCGCGCCAAAGATCAGCGGCAGCCACGGGCGATAGGTGTCGACATAGTGGCGCATCGCGGCCACCACCTCGTTCATTTTGATATCGCCTTCCATCAATGGCTGCGGCACAAAGAACAGCACCGCCAGCGCGGGCAGCAGGCTGAACACCCCCGCCAGCGGCAAAGCCAGCGCCAGATTGGCCGATACGCTGCGCGAAACGCGTTGCCATGCCAGATTCGTGTCGATTTTCATGCCTGTCCTTGCTTGCGCCTGTGGCGGGTGGGGATGCGCGGGCGCATGTCCTGATTGCCCTATGCGCCCGGTGGTGCGATGTTTCAACCGGCCGCTTGCGGTAATCACGGGCCTGCCCCCTCTTGCCTTGGCGCGCGATCTGACGCAGGCATCAGCGATGCGATTGACCTCTGTTTCCGGCAGCGCCCTGTGGCAGGGCTTGGCCGCGCCCGATGGCGTGGATGTGGTGTGCGAGGCGGGGCTGGTGCCCTATGCGCAGGCATTGGCCGCGATGGAGGCGCGCAACACCGCCATTGGCGAGGCGCGCGCGCGCGATCTGGTGTGGTTGCTGGAGCATCCCCCGGTCTATACCGCCGGGACCAGCGCCAGTCTGGATGATCTGCGCAACCCCCAGTTTGACATCGTGCCCGCCGGGCGCGGGGGCAAACATACCTATCACGGGCCGGGCCAGCGTATTGGTTATGTCATGATCGACCTGAAACAGCGCGCGCGTGACGTGCGCGGCTTTGTCCATGCGCTGGAAGGCTGGGTGATCGACACGCTGGGCGATTTTGGCGTGGAAAGCTGGCGGTCAGAGGCGGGCGTGGGCATCTGGACCCGCGATATCGACGGCGCCGAGGCCAAGATCGGCGCAATCGGCGTGCGTATCCGGCGCTGGGTGACGATGCATGGCTTTTCGGTCAACCTGAACCCGGATCTGTCGCATTTTGGCGGCATCGTGCCCTGCGGCATCGCTGAAAAGGGCGTGACCAGCCTGACGCGACTGGGGCTTGCGGTCAGTGCCGAACAATGGGACAGGGCGCTGGTGGCGCGGATGGGCGATTTTCTGGCGCGGCTGGCACAGCCATGCCCGACGCCCCGGGCAGGTGAGTGAGACAGATGCGGATCGGGCAAAAAGCGGTGGTGGCAGGCATGGCGGTGGCGCTGTGCGCGGTTCTGGCGGCATGTGGCGCGAAAAAGGACGCGCGGCAGGATGACCAGCGTTCGGCCAGCGGGCAGGTGTTGTCGGGATCGATTTCCGACGCGATGCTGCCCTATGAGGCGACCAGTTCGCAGCCGCCGTTGGCGCCGCGGGTGGTGCATTCAGGTGCAGCCGCCGCCGAGAGCGCGGCCGATGATGGCGCGACAGGGGATGCCGCCCCGGCCTCCGCGGCCGATGACACAACGGCCAAGCCATCGATCAAGATCGACTGAAAAACGCGTAAAAACAGCTTAAAACCGGCGCTGGACATGGTCTGGGGCCGGTTTTTGCGTGTCTGGCTGCGGTGAATGGATGGCCAAATGCGATGGACTGCACCTAAGGGCTATTGAAAGTGGAGCGAATCGCTCGTATTTACGTCTTCGCGGACCGGGCCCCTCTGGCGCGGTGGAGCAGGCAGCAATGCCATCCACCTCGTGATGTCGGACCGCATCGGATGTGCCGATGTCTGGGTCCGGGTGTTGTCTTCCCTCCCAACATCCCCAAACCGGGCATCGGCGCCTCCGATCGAACCACCTCCTTGTTCGAAAGGGACCGTATATGTCTGACCGTTATTTCGCCATGCTGCGCCGCCACCAGAAGCTGGACGAGGCCTTGCGCCTTGCCCGCCTGCGCCGCTTTGCCGACCCGTTCGAGATCGCCCGGCTGAAGAAGCTGAAGCTGGCGATCAAGGACCGGCTGGCGCGCCTGACGCCGGCGCGTCGCCGCACGCAGATGGCCTGATCGCCCGACCCTTCACCTGAGCCGCCGGAACACCCCCCGGCGGCCCCTGCATGGCTCCGGTTGCTGCCGACGCCCCCTCGGCCATACCCCCAACCAGCGCCGGGGCCATGCCTTTTTCAAAGGCCAATTCATCGGGCCTTTCAATCGGGATGATCCGACATGGACTTCTTCAACAGCCTGTGGCTCGATACGCCGATCTGGTTATGGGCGGGATTTGCCCTGTTGGTGGTGGTGCTCACCGCCTTTGATCTGGGCGTGCTGTCGGCCGGCAACAAAGAAATGGATATGGGCCGCTCGCTGCGGCTTTCGGCGTTTTACATCGGCATCGCGATGCTGTTCGGCGTCTGGGTCTGGTGGGCCAAGGGCGATGGGGCGGGCATGGCCTATTTCACCGGCTTCTTCATCGAAAAGGCGCTCTCGATCGACAATGTCTTTGTCATTGCGATGATCTTTGGCTTTTTCGCCATCCCCGCGCGGTTTCAGTATCGCGCGCTGGTGTGGGGCATCATTGCGGTGATCGTGCTGCGCGGCATCATGATCGCGGGCGGTGCGGCGATTGTCGCCCATGCGCATTGGGTGCTTTACCTGTTCGCCGCTTTCCTGATCGCGACGGGCATCAAGATGCTGTTCGTCAAGGACAGCGATCCCGACATTGGCAAGAACCCCGTGGTGCGCTGGTTGTCGGCGCGGATGCGGGTGACGGACCAGTTGCACGGACAGCGCTTTTTCGTGAAGGTGCCCGATGGCGCCACCGGCAAGCTGGTCTGGGCGGCAACGCCGCTGTTTCTGGCGCTGGTGGTAATCAATCTGGCCGACGCGGTGTTCGCGGTGGATTCGGTCCCGGCGATCTTTGCCATCACCACCGATACCTTTGTGATCTACACGTCAAACATCATGGCCATTCTGGGCCTGCGGGCGCTGTATTTCGCGCTGTCGGCGATGGTGCACCGCTTCCACTATCTGAAATACGCTCTGGCGCTGGTGCTGGTGTTTATCGGGTCGAAGATTCTGGTGGCCGATTTCCTGCTGGGCGGCGCCAAATTTCCGCCGCTGCTTAGCCTGGGCGTGACCCTTGGTCTGATTGCGGGCGGCGTGGTCTATTCCTTGTGGAAGACCGGGCCGCAGGGCGCGCCCGCCCGTGTTTGATCAGCTTGCCTGATCTCTAATCCGCCGAGTGGCGGTTGCAGGACGGCTGGCCGAGGGTGCGACCCACTCGGTCAGCCGTTTTGCGTTTTGGCGCGGCTGGGCGCTTAGCGCGCGCCCAGATCGCCCTGACCAACCGTGCCGCTGGCCATGTCCAGCATGCGGTCCAGGCTCTTCTTGGCCTCCAGCCGCAGGCTTTCCTCGATCTCGATCCGGGGCGAGAGGTCACGCAGGCTGATATACAGCTTTTCCAGCGTGTTGAGCGCCATGTACGGGCAGATGTTGCAGTTGCAGTTGCCGTCCGCCCCCGGCGCGCCAATGAAGGTCTTGTTCGGGATGGCCAGTTGCATCTGGTGGATGATGTGCGGTTCGGTCGCGACGATCAGCGTGTCGGCGTCCATCCCCTTGGCATAGTTCAGGATGCCGCTGGTGGAGCCCACATAGTCGGCGTGATCGACGATGGTGGGCGGGCATTCGGGATGCGCGGCGATGGGGGCGCCGGGGTGCTGGGCTTTCAGCTTCAACAGCTCGGTTTCGCTGAACGCCTCGTGCACGATGCACACGCCCGGCCACAGCAACATCTCGCGGTCAAACTTGCGCGAGAGATAGCCGCCCAGATGGCGGTCGGGGCCAAAGATGATCTTCTGGTCGCGCGGGATCTGGGCCAGAATCTTTTCCGCGCTGCTGCTGGTGACGATGATGTCGGACAATGCCTTCACCTCGGTCGAGCAGTTGATATAGGTCAGCGCGATGTGGTCGGGATGGGCTTCGCGGAAAGCCTTGAACTTGGCCGGGGGGCAGGCATCCTCCAGACTGCATCCCGCGTTCAGGTCGGGCAGGATCACCGTCTTTTGCGGCGAAAGGATCTTGGCCACCTCGGCCATGAACTTGACGCCGCAGAATGCGATGACCTCGGCGTCCGTCTCGGCCGCCTTGCGCGAGAGTTCCAGCGAATCGCCGACAAAATCGGCCAGATCCTGCAATTCCGGCTTTTGGTAGTAGTGGGCCAGAATGACCGCGTTCTTCTCACGGCGCAGGCGCTCGATCTCGGCGCGGATGTCGATCCCAGCCAGACTTGCCTTCAACTCACTCATTCAAACCTCCCTTGGCCGGCGCCCAATGGGTGTCGCTGTGCCGCACCGCCATGTCACGCCGTTCCAGATCGATCAGGTGGGCCAGCACCGAACGGCCGGCCGCCCCCCACAAACGTTCGTCCAGCCCGCGATACATGCGTGCCACCATGTCGGCAATGGGCAGGGGCGCGGCATGGCTCGTCTCTGCCAGCAGGTTCAGGATTTGCCGTTCACGGCTGCGGCGGTGGCCGATCATGCCGCGCACCAATTGGCGCGGGCGGTCGATCACCGGGCCGTGGGCGGGATAATACAGGCGGTCCTCGCGGGCGTACAGGCGTTCCAGACTGGCCAGATAGTCGGCCATGTCGCCATCGGGTGGGGCCACGACACTGGTGGACCAGCCCATCACATGGTCGCCGGTGAACAGCACCGGGGGCGCGTCGCCCCCCACCTCCAGCGCGTAACACAAATGGTTGCTGGTATGGCCGGGGGTGGCGATGGCGCGCAGGGCAAAATCGGTGCCCTCGATCACATCGCCGTCCCCCATCACCGAGTCGGGGCGATAGGAGACGTCAAAGGCCGCGTCAGCGCGGGGGCCATCGTCATCCATGGTTAACGGGGCGCAGCCAATGATCGGCGCGCCGGTATGCGCGGCCAGCGGTGCGGCGCCGGGCGAATGGTCGCGATGGGTGTGGGTGCAGGCAATCGCGATCACGCGGGTGTCGCCAATCGCGGCGCGCAACGCGGCCAGATGGACGGCATCGTCCGGGCCGGGATCGATCACCACCAGACCTTGCGCGTCGCCCACCAGATAGGTCTGCGTGCCGGTAAACGTATAGGGCGAGGCGTTGGGGGCCAGCACGCGCGCCACCAGCCGCTCTGGGCGTTCAAGGGTGCCGGTTGGCCAAGGCTTTGGGGGCAGGCTCATGCGCGGTGCATATGGGCATTGCGGGCCCGCCTGTCGAGATGATCAATGTGCGGGGGCGGGCCGGACATGGGGCGACGCCATCAATCGCCCCCTGTCTGGCCGTTGCGGGCCTTAGGCGACGGCCTGATTCAACCGCGCACGCAAGCGGTCGATTGCGCTGTCATTGCCGGGCTGCGGTTCGCGCCAACTGCGGTCGATGCGCAGCAGGCGGGCATAGAAATGTTCGGTCGCGGTGATCAGTTCGCGGATGTCCTGCCCCACCAGCGCCAGCCGTTCAGGATCGGCGGCGGGAAAGTCCGGGGCCAATCGGCCATAGCGGCGCAATTGGAACTCGCTGAGTTCGCCCATGAAATAGGCGCGGTGGTTAAGCAACCAGGCCACCGCATGCATCATGCGGGTGGTGGTGCGCAACGCCTCGCACGACAGGGCGATGCGGGCGGCATCCTCGTTGGTGCCGGTTTCCTCGATGCGCCCGGACAGGTCAAAGGCGGCGCGGACCTCATCCGACAGGACAAGTGCCTCGCAGTAAAGCCCTTCGACGATGCGGGGGTTGATGTTGTTTGTCAGTGTCATGGCAAGATTGCGTTAACCACTGACTGCAATCGGTGACAATGATTCGGCCGATGTGGGCGTTTCCCGAAACGGGACAGTCCAATTATGGGACAGTGCAGCGCGGCCGGGTGTCCCATCGCTCATGTGCAGGGGCGGTTCATTGATCGCGGTCAAGAAACCCAATGGGATCGCAATGCGGGGTTAATTGGGCAAATTGCGGCGCAGTGCCGGAAAAAGTGGGGCCTGCCGGCCCCTTGCTGCCGCATGGGGCGACGTTTTGGCGGATCAGGCGATGATGTCGGGGATCAGGAAATCCTCGATCAGCGCCATCTGGTCCTTCACCTTCAGCTTGCGCCGCTTGAGCCGGGCCAGTTGCATCTGGTCGGCGGCATTGGACTCGCTCAGCGCATCAATGGCGGCATGCAAATCGCGATGCTCCACGCGCAGCATCTCCAGCTGCTTGCGCATTTCATCTTCGGTCATGCCTGGTCCTTTTGTGCATATGTCGTCCCCTGGCTGCGGTCAGTCTCCGCGCCCCGCAGCACTGCGGGGCGAAGGTAGCTGTCATCATGGCACACATCGTAGGTCACAATGGCAAACAACCTGTCGCAAAAAACCACGGCTTGTCCCGTAAGACTCCGAAAGGGCTTCGCACGATAGGCTTTCTGTGTTTCCATGACAATCGCACCGGCTGACAAACATGGTCGTTGATTCGAGATGGGCGCCATTGTGGCGCGCCGATGGTCACTGGCGATCTTTGCCAAGTCAGCCATGTCGAAGGCCGGTGCAACGGTGTTTGCCTGTGGGCCATTGGCCACCGGCGGCCGTTTTCGCGAGGGGGGTTGCAACAGGCGCCCGCCACACGCCACGCCGGTCTCAGGGCAATCGAGGCAGGCGGGACGCGATGGTCAGGGGGCCGCTATACGCAGGAGAGTGTCCCTATGGAATCATCGCATGCCAGCGCATTGTTGACCAAGCACGCCGGTCTGGAAAAGCGCATTCAGCAGGAAATGACCCGCCGCCCGCCGGACCTCTCGATGATCAAGGCTCTTAAGAAGCAGAAGCTGCGGATCAAGGACGAATTGTCGCACGGTTGAGACCTTCGGCATGAACATGTCGTAGAGTCCCGAAAGATCGTACCGGCGCTGTGGCGATGAGGCTGCGGCGCCGGTTTTGCGTCTGATGTGGCCAAAGGAACCATCATCGACAGAAAAAACGTTTTCCTGGGGCGAATTCGGATGTGCTTGCCCTTGCTGGCGCGTTTGCAAAGCGCGCAACATGGGCTAACCCATGGGGCATGACCAACGCACCTCTGGGCCCGACCACCACTTCCAGCGCGGTCAAGGCCGCCCGCACCATCCTGACCCGCCTGCATGAGGTGATGGCATCGCGCAGCCATGCGCAGGCCAAACTGAACACCGTGGTCGAGGTGATCGGCGAAAGTCTCGATAGCGAGGTGTGCTCGATCTACCTGCTGCGCGAGGGGATGCTGGAACTGTTCGCCACGCGCGGGTTGGCGCAGGAGGCGGTCCACGTCACCCGCATGGCCATCGGCGAAGGGTTGGTCGGCACCATCGCCGCCAAGGCGGAAATGCTGAACCTGGCCGAAGCTGCCGCGCACCCTGATTTCTCGTACCGCCCCGAAACGGGCGAGGACAAGTTCCACTCGTTCGCGGGCGTGCCCATTGTGCGGCGCGAACGCTGTGTCGGGGTGGTCTGTGTGCAGCATGTCGATCCCCGCCGGTACGAAGAGGTGGAGATCGAGGCGTTGCAGACGGTGGCCATGGTGCTGTCCGAACTGATCGCCAATGCCGAACTGGTGGACGAGGAAGAGGCGCTGGGCCTGACCGCCGCCCAGACCGGGCCGGAGCAGTTGCGCGGCCTGACGCTGGTCAAGGGGCTGGCCAGCGGCGTGGCGGTGTTCCACCAGCCGCGCATCACCATCGAACACGTCATGGCCGAGGACACCGAGGCCGAGCGTCAGCGCGTATATATGGCCTTTGACAAAATGCGCGAGCAGATCGACCGCATGGCAGGCCAAGCCGAGTTTGGCGTGGGTGGCGAGCATGAGGAAGTGCTCGAGACGTACAAGATGTTCGCCTATGACGAAGGCTGGAGCCGCCGGATCAACGAGGCGATCGACAGCGGCCTGACCGCCGAGGCCGCGATCGAGCGTGTGCAGCAGCGCACCCGCATGCGCATGCGCCAGATCGACGATCCGCTGTTGGCCGACCGGATGCATGATCTGGAGGATCTGTCGAACCGCCTGTTGCGCATCGTTTCGGGCCAGTTGGGCACGGCGGCCAGCATGGGGCTGCGGTCTGACGCGATCCTGATCGCCCGCAATCTGGGGCCGGCCGAACTGCTGGAATATGACAAGCGCCGCCTGAAGGGCGTGGTGCTGGAGGAAGGCTCGCTTACGGCGCATGTGGTGATCGTCGCGCGGGCGATGGGCATTCCGGTGCTGGGCCGGGTCAAGAGCCTGCGCGGCATCGTGCGTGAGGGCGATCCGCTGTTGCTGGACGCGGATCAGCAATTGCTGTTCGTGCGGCCGACGCGCGACATGGCGATCGCCTTTGACGAACGCTTTGCCAAGACCAGGGAGCGGCAGGCGACCTATGCCGCCTTGCGTGAAGTTCAGCCGGTGACGGCCGATGGCACGCGGATTGTCGTCAATATCAACGCCGGCCTGCGTGAGGATATGCCCAATCTGCAACTGACGGGTGCGGATGGCGTGGGCCTGTTCCGGACTGAGTTCCAGTTTCTGGTCTCGGCCACGCTGCCCAGCCGCGAGCGGCAGACGCGCCTCTATCGCGAGGTTATGGATTCGGCCGGGGCCAAGCCGGTGATCTTTCGCACGGTTGATATCGGTGGCGACAAATCGCTGCCCTATCTGCGTCACGATGGTGAGGACCACGAGGAAAACCCGGCGATGGGCTGGCGCGCGCTGCGCGTGGCGCTGGAGCGGGACGGCTTGCTCAAGGTGCAGGCCCGCGCGCTGCTGGAGGCGGCGGCGGGACGCACGCTGCACGTCATGTTCCCGATGATTTCCGAGCCTTGGGAGTTTGACGCGGCCAAGGCCGTGTTCGAGGGCCAGATCGCCCATATGCGCAACCTGAAGAAGGCTTTGCCCGAGGCGGTGAAATATGGCGCGATGCTGGAAGTGCCCGCGCTGGCAGAGGTGCTGGACATCCTGTTGCCCAAACTGTCGTTCCTGTCGATCGGCACCAATGACCTGACGCAGTTCCTGTTGGCGGCCGACCGTTCCCATCCCAAGCTGGCCGAGCGCTATGACTGGCTTTCGCCCGCCATCTTGCGCTTTATCCGCCGCATCGCCGCCGAAGGGCATGCCCATAACGTGCCGATGACGGTGTGCGGTGAAATGGGGGGGCGTCAGCTCGAGGCTTTGGCCTTGCTGGGGCTGGGCATCCGGCAGTTGTCGATCACGCCTGCCTCGGTCGGGCCGACCAAGGCGCTGGTGAGCAAGGTCAACCTGCCCGAGATCACCGCCGCGATGGCTGGATGGCTGGCCAATCCGCCCGCCGACATGCGCGGCACGCTGATGGCATGGGCGGTCGAGCGCGACCTGTTGGCCGACTGATTCGCGCCGTTCGTCCAAAGAGTGTTTTCGCCGCCCCCGTTTCGCCTCACTGGCCGGGGGTGATGGGGGCTGTTGCATTGTTGCTGGAAACGATTTCCGCACCCACGCTGCACCTGCGCGCGGTTTGTGCGGCCGCAACGACGCAACCGCCGCAAGACTGTTGACTTTTATGTGCTTATCCCTTTGTGTCCCGTTCGGGGACGCAAACCGGGCATTGGGATTATTATGGGCGGGGACGATACGGACGTGCAGATGACACCCTCAACGGCCAGCGGCAAACTGGTGGCTGCGCGGCAGGCTTTGGGGTTGAGTGTGACGGACATTGCCGCCGCAACCCGCATTCCCGAACGCCACCTGATCGCGCTGGAAGCGGGCGATTTCGCCAGCCTGCCGGGGCGTACTTATGCGGTGGGTTTCGCGCGTTCCTATGCCCGTCAGGTTGGGCTGGACGAAGAGACGATCGTGCGGGCGATGTCGGCCGATTATCGTGGCGCCGCGCCATTGGCCGATCTGCCGACCGCGCCTGCCTTTGCCCCCGGTGATCCGGCCCGCGTGCCCAGCGCGCGTTTCGCCATGATCGCGGGCGCGGTGGCGCTGGTGGTGGGCATCGGCGGTTTCGCTTGGTGGCAAAGCACGCTGCCCGGTGCCGCCGGGTTGCCCTCGCTGTTGCCGGACGAGACGGCCAGCGCGGCCGTGAGCGCGCTGCCCAGCGTGGCCGCGACGCAGCCAGCCGGGCCGGTGGTCTTCACGGCGCAGGACGACAACATCTGGGTGCGGATCTATGATCAGGCCGGGACGGTCTATCTGGAAAAGCTGATGACCAAGGGCGAGAGCTTTACCCTGCCGTCAGACGCGCCCGCGCCGTTGATCCGTACCGGGCGCCCGGATGTGATCGACATTACCGTGGGCGGTCAGGTGATCCCGCATCTGTCGGACAAGTCTGAAATGATCCGCGATGTGCCGGTGTCGGCGCAGGCGTTGCTGGCCCGCGCGAGCGCCGCTGCTGCGGCCGCGGTGGCCTCGGCCGCGCCCAGTGCGGCCGCCAGCGCCGCGCCTGTGGTTACCGCCAGTGGCGCCGCGCCGATCCCCGGCGCCGCGCCCACGCCCAGCGCCAGCCCTGCGGCCAAGCCAAAGCCTCGGCCCAAGCCCAAGCCGCGTGTGACCGCCAGCGCCACCCCGGCGCCGGCAGCCACGCCTGTGGTGGCGGCCCCGGCCGTCCCTGCGGCTGAATAAGGGCTCGGCTGGGCGATATTCCACCATTTAGGAACGGGGCTCGCTCGACAGGAAGGGCGGCCCTGTGGCATCTTTATCAGCCGTTAATGCGATAGACGGACCGGCCCTTGCGTCTTGTCACGCGGCCCGTCCGGCAAGTGGAGCTGTGACAGCATGAAGGAACTGCGGCTTTGGCATAAGGCAGGCGTGGCGATGATCGCGCTGGTGGGCGTTGGCTCACTGGCGGGGATCCCGGCGCTGGCGCAGGATGGCAACAGTTTGGACCTGCGCCTGCGCAAGATCGAGGCTGAGGTCAAGGCGTTGCAGCGTCAGGTGTTCCCCGGCGGCGATCCGCAATTCTTTCCGCGCGATGCGCAACAGGGCGGCGGCCCGGCACCGGCCCCCGCCACCACCGCCGTCACCGATCTGTTGACCCGCATGGACGCGATGGAGGCCCAAAATGCCCGCCTGACCGCGCAGGTCGAGGAATTGTCCAACCGCGTCCGCATGGCCGAGGCGCGCGCTGCCGCCGTTGCCGCGCAACAGCCGGTGATCCAGCCCCAGCCTGCCCCGGTCGCGCAACCTTTGCCGGCGCCGCAACCCGCCCCGCTCAAGCCTTTGGCCGCGCCCAAGCCTGCGCCCGCTGGCCCTGTGGCCAAGCCGTCGGCGGCGCGCGTCGCGGCGGTCAAGGCGATCGTCAAGCCCGACACAGGGGACGTCGGTGAGGACGAATACACCTATGGCTACAAGCTGTGGGAGGCCAAGTTCTATCCCGAGGCGGCGCAGCAGTTGAAGCTGTTTGTCGACCGTTACCCCAACCACAAGCGCATCAGCTTTGCCCGCAACCTGCTGGGCCGGGCACTGCTGGACGATGGCAGGCCGAATGACGCCGCGCTGTGGTTTGCCCAGAACTATCGCGCCGACCGTCGCGGGGCCCGCGCGTCCGACAGCCTGCTGCTGTTGGCCGACACGATGGTGCGGATCAAGGACACCAACCGCGCCTGCATCGCGCTGGCCGAATTTGCCGACCATTACCAGCCTGAGGCGACTGGCCGACTGAAGGGCCAGTATGACGAGGTGCGCACGCAGGTGAAGTGCAACTGAGCCACGTGATCGAGCGTTTTGCGCAAGACTTGGCGCGCGTCTGGCCCGAAGGGGACGCGGACGCGCAGGCCATTCTGGGCGTGGCGGTATCGGGCGGGCCGGACAGTCTGGCGCTGTTGCTGATGGCGGCGCAGGCACGGCCCGGCGCGGTGCGGGCGGCCACCGTGGACCATGGGTTGCGCGCCGACAGCGCGGCCGAGGCGGCGATGGTGGCCGATTTGTGCGCGCGGATCGGTGTGCCGCACGCCACGCTGACGATCACCGTGGCCGATGGCAATATGCAGGCCGAGGCCCGCGCCGCGCGTTACGCCGCGTTGGCGCAGTGGATGGAGGCGCAGGGCATCGCCGCGCTGGCCACCGCACATCATTCCGATGATCAGGCAGAAACGCTGGTAATGCGGTTGAACCGGGCCAGTGGCGTGGCGGGGCTGGCCGGGGTGCGTGACCGCGCGCCCGTGCCGGGGGCTGATTTGTTGCTGGTGCGCCCGGTGCTGCATTGGCGGCGGGCGGAATTGGCGGCGGTGGTGGCTCAGGCTGGTGTGGCGGCGGTGGATGATCCCAGCAACCGCAATCCGGCCTTTGACCGCGTGCGGGTGCGCGGGGCGCTGGCTGATGCCGACTGGATCGACGTACCCGCGTGGAGCCGTGCGGCGGGCCATCTGGCCGATGCCGATGCCGCTCTGGATTGGGCCGCCGACATGGAATACCGCGCCCGCGTGCAGCGCGAAGGCTTGGGCGTGATCTATCGCCCCGTTGCCCCGCGCGCGATTGCCCTGCGCGTCATGGCACGGGTGGTGTGCGACATCACCGGAGAGGCACCGCGCGGCAGCGTACTGGCCCGCGCCTTTGACCTGTTGATGGCGCGCCAGCCCGCGCCGATTGGCGATCTGATCGTGCGGCCGATGCCCGGCGCGTTCAGCTTTGTCCGGGCGCCCAAACGTCGGACGCCGCCCGCTTAATCCACCAGCGCGTCGCCCAGCGTGATTTTCTTGCCCCGGGTGATGAACACCTTGTCGCCCAGACGGGCGGCGGCGAACAGCTTTTGCGCAAAGGGCAGGGGCACGCCGATGCAGCCGTGGCTGGCATAGCCATTGCGCACGTTGGACGCATGGATTGATATGCCGTCATTGGTCAGCCGCATCATGTATGGCATCGGCGCGTCATACAGGCTGGAGACGTGGTCCTTGTTCTTTTGGCTGATGGGAAAGACGCCCAGCGGGGTGGGTTTGTCCTGTGTGCCCAGCAGCACAGCCGCGGCGCCAATCTCGTACCCGCCGCGAAAGATCGACAGGACGCGGGCCTGAAGATCCACGGCGATGACGATCGGGCCTTCGGGCACGCCGCTTTCGTCCCAATGCCATTCGCCATATTTGATCGCGCCGCTGATCGGCAGGATGCGTTTGACCACCAACGAGCGGTCCACCGAGAACGGGCTGGCGGTGGAGCGGGGGGCGGGGGCGTCCTCGCCTTCGCCGGGGGCGCGGTTGGCGATGGAGGTGGCCTCGTCGTCCGCGATCGGTGCGCCGGGTGCGTCTTCCAGCACGAGATCGGGGCGGTGGGCGCGCAATTCGGCCCATGACAGATGCGCCGTGCCCAGCCGCTCGTCCGCGCGGATCAGGGCGATGCCGCCCAGCGCCGTGGCCACCGCGCCCACCGTCAGAATGCCCAATCGCGCCATCTGCACGGGCGATATCGGCGGCGCATCATTGGGGGCATAGGTGGTCATCGGCGCAATGCGTGCGGGGGCGCACGCCTCCATCTGAATGGTTAAGTCAGATGGTTACCGCGCCGTTAACCTTTGGCCAAGCGAGTCGGCGGCGCCGTCCCAGTGTGGGACAGTGCCGCCTTTGCGCGGGCCTCAGCCGTGGGCGCCGAATTCGTTGGCGATGGCCGTGCCGATGCGCAGCGCCAGACCATAGGCGCGTTCGATCGGCTCGATATAGTCGCGGCGGATCGCGCTATAGCCGGTGGCCGCCTCGTCCGGATAGTCGGCCGGTTCCTCGACATGGAAATCGGTCAGGCTGGGGAAACTGGTGGGGAAGGCGCGGCGCAATTGGCTTAAGGCTTCGTCCACGCGCAGGGTGAACACCATCTCCAGCACGTCCTCGCGCGCGATGTCGTTGGCGCGGCTGAATTGCGGCACCATCACCACCCGCAGGAACATATGCTGGAACAACGCAAGACGCAGAGCCTGCAACACCCCGATCATGCGGCGGGTATGCTCGCGGTCGGGCAGGGGGGCTTCGTCGGGGATCAGCGCCAACAGGCGGTGGAGCTTCATCGCGTCCACCCGCAGGCGCGTGGACAGGCGGCGGAACACGCCCGCACGGTCATCGCTGGTCAGATATTCGGCCAGCGCCAGACAGCCGTCCTCGATATGCTCTTCATGGCCGCGATAGGGGCGGCTGGCCCAATAGGCGCTGTTGAACAGCTCGCCAAAGGCGGTGACGGTCTTGATGCTGGCCAGCGCGTTGGCCGCCCGCACCAGTCGCACCAGTTGCCGCCCGCGCGCGCTGTCGCGCAACAGGCCCGCCAGCGCCTCGATATTGCCATCTGCCGCCGTGCCAAAACCGCCGATGATGTTCACCGGATAGCCCAGCTGTTGCAGCACGGCATTATGCGGGATGGCGCGGATCTGGCGCAGCGACATGTTGCGGTCGGCGGCGATGTCGGACTGGCGGCGGCTTTTGCGGCTGCCGGTGTCGTTCAGCAGGCCCAAGCCAAAGGCCGTCACCGCGCGAGAATAGGTGCCGCTGTTCAGATGGCGCTGTTGCACCCGGCGGATGGCGCGATAAAAGTCCAGGCTCAGATCGGTGCGGCGATAGAACGGGTCGGTCGGCGCATAGGGATCGGTTTCGGCGGGCGAGAGTTCGATGAAGCGGGTGAGGGTGGCCAGCGCCAGCGCATCCGTGCCAAAGAACAGATAGCCATCGCCGCCCTGAAAGCTGACCTCTGGTTCCAGCCGGATGCCCGCGCGGACAAACCGCCGCCGCGCCCAAGGTGACAGCGGCCACGCCAGACGATCGGCCATGCTGGCCGGATGCGCGCCGCGGCCCATGCTTTCGCCATGGGTGTTGAAAATCAGCGCCGAGACATCCGACAGCTCATTGGCGGCCATTGCTTCGGCCAGACGGCCTTGCAGGCGCTCGATGGCCAGCGCCGCCGGGATCTGCCCGACAAAGCGGCCCGCGTCGGAAAAGCCGGTCTGGATCGCCACCCGCCCCCGCGCGCGGGCATAGGTGCGATAGGCAGGTTCGGCCAACAGCGCGTCCAGAAAACGCCCGCCATGCTCCAGCGCGGTCTCGGTTTCGAACAGGGGGGACACGTCCACCTTGTCTTCCACCCCGAACAGCTTGGCGAAATAAAGCGCGGCCAGCACGGTGGTGGGCTGTTCGCATTCTGCCACCAGCATGCGGATCGGGCTGTCGGCGTCGATGTGGTGCAGGATCTGCGCCATGGTCAGGAACAGGCGCACAGCGGTGCTGTTCTCGATCGCCAGTGCCGCGAAATTGGCGCGCAGCGGGCGGGCATTGGCCAACAGCTCGCGCATTTTCATCAAGGCGGCCTGACTGGCCAGATCCAGCGTGCCATCGGGATCCATGCGGCGGCGGATGGCGTTTTGCAACTGGCTGGAATTGACGCGGAAATGCACCCAGCCCATGCCCAGCCCATCGGCCCGCATCGCGGCCGCGGCAGTCAACAGGGCCTGCGCGTCATCATCGCTGGCCCCGGCGGCCATCGCCTCGATCTCGGCCAGCACGGGCGCCAGCGAGATCAGCTTGTCCGGGTGATCGGCGGTCAGCGTGTTGGCGGCGGCCGACAGGGCGTCGGGATCGGTCATGTCACCGGCAAACAACGCGGCCATTTCCTGCGCGCGTTCGCTGGCCGACAACAGGCGCGTGGCCAGATCGGGCGCGGCATCGGCCAGCATGGTGGCATATCCGGCCAGCCGCTGGCTTTTTTCCATCAGGCGATAGCGGATGCAGGTGTTCCATCCGATGTCGGTCCGCCCGTCCATGTCATAGCCGACCCAGCTGGCAAAACGCACCGGATTGGGCGACAGGCGGCGCCAATCCTTGGGCCAGCGGGTGCGGGCGGTGTCAAACAACGCGGTGTTCAGCCGGTCCCGCGCGCTTTGGCCACGAGCGATGGCAGCCAGCGCGGCGTCATGTTCGCTGTCCAGCGTGATGGTGTCGCGTGCGGCGGGGGCGGCGCAGGCGGTTGTGCCAAAATCGCCGGTGCTGGCGGCCCGCGCAACGGCCTCGGCCTGCGCCTTGGCCAGCAGGAAGGTGGGGTGGGCGGTGAACACGATATGGGCGACAGGGCGGCTCCACCGCGCGGCAAAACCGGCAAAATCGCCCGTTTCGGCCATGGCGCGCACGCGTTGCAGATTGGCGTCAGGCTCGACCGGCTCGATCAGGCGGTGCAGGCGGCGGGCGCGGGCGCGTAGCCCCTCACAGTCCAGTTCGGCCACCAGATTCTCGATCTGGTCCAGCGACCATTCGCCGCCCTCGATCTTGCGCGAGATTTCCAGCGCCAGTTGGAACACCGGATTGAACAGCGGCGTTTCGGCGGTGCGGCTGTGCAGTTCCTGCAAACGGGCATCAAGAGCGGCGATCTGGCTCATGCGATGGGTACTCCCTGACGGCCGCAAGGCCGTGCGTTTTGGCCGAACGTTCCCTCCCGCCGGGGTCTGATGCCCCGCCGGTCAAACGTAACCTGTCATTGTGCAGTGCGAAAGAGGGCGCGGGCGAAAAACCGGCGCCCCCTGTCGTTCAACGCGCCAGCGCGGCGGCGGCCGCGGCCGCGGCGGTGACCTTGGCGGTGTCGACCTTGGCGCCGTCAAACACGTCCTTGCCCACCATCCAGCTGCCGCCCACGCACAGCACGGGTTCCAGCGCCAGATAATTGGGCGCGGTGGCCAGCGTGATGCCGCCGGTGGGGCAGATCCTGATGCCGCCAAACGGGCCAGCAATGGCCTTCAGCGCGGCGGTCCCGCCCGATGCCTCGGCCGGGAAGAACTTGAAATGCGAGAGGCCAAGGTCCAGCCCCAGCATGATGTCGCCCGCATTGGCGGTGCCCGGCAGGAAGGGGATACCCGCATCCACCGCCGCCTGACCCAGCG
The DNA here is from genome assembly GCF_009909235.1 of Novosphingobium ovatum. GTDB lineage: Bacteria > Pseudomonadota > Alphaproteobacteria > Sphingomonadales > Sphingomonadaceae > Novosphingobium > Novosphingobium ovatum. Next base: position 103,564 of record NZ_JAAAPO010000006.1, on the reverse strand, counting down.
TCGGCGTCAGACCGGGCGAGACGATGAATTCGCTGCCGGCATCAATCGCCTGCGCCAGTTGGGTGGGGTTCAGCACCGTGCCAGCGCCGACGATCGCGCCGGGGACCTGCTTCATCACGCGGATCGCCTCCAGCGCGCAAGGGGTGCGCAGCGTCACCTCCAGCACCTTCAGGCCACCAGCCACCAGCGCCTCGGCCAGAGGCAGGGCGTGGGCGATGTCATCAATCACCAGCACCGGAATGACGGGCGCGGTGCGCATGATGTTTTCGATGGGCGCGGTCATGCGGCGTGTTCCTTGTGAAATGCGGCGGCCGCGCCCAACAGGCCCGGCTGAGGATGGGTGATCAGACGGACCGGAATGGTCGACATCAGCTTTTCAAAACGGCCCTTGGCGCGGAAACGGTCGGCAAAGCCGCTGGCCATCAGCGTGTCCTTGATCCGCAGGCCAAGCCCACCGGCGATAACCACCGCGCTGGCGCCATGGGCCAGCGCATAGTCGCCCGCCGCGCTGCCCAGCGACAGGCAGAAGCGGTCAACCGCCGCGGCGGCCAGCACGTCCTGCTGGCGGCCTTCGGCGCTGGTGCCGCGCGTCCAGATGGTGCGATCATCCAGCGGGGTGAACGGGCGGCCTTCGAGCGCGGCCAGCGTTTCGTATATGTCGACGATGGCGGGGCCGGCCACCACGCGCTCGACCGACACGCGGCGGTGGCGCTGGCGCAGGCGGGCCAGAATGGCGTCCTCGATCGCGTCCAGCGGGGCAAAGTCGATATGCCCGCCCTCGGTCGATTGGACGTGATAGAAACCGCGCCCGCCGTCCATCGCCGCATCGCGCCACACATGCGCCACGCCCAGACCCGTGCCGGGGCCGACAACGCTGATCGTGCCATTGGCGGGCAGATCCACGTCCGGCCCGGCCAGATGGATGAAATGCGCATCCCCCGCGCGCGCCACCGCATGGCCCACCGCGCCAAAGTCATTGATCAGCGTGACCGCATCGACGTTCAGCCGTTCACGCAACTGCCCCGGATAGATCACCCATGGGTTGTTGGTGAACTGGATCGCCTCTCCCCCGACAGGGGCGGCCACCGCCAACGACACCGCACGCGGCAATGCGCCGCCGTTCAGTTCGGCAAAATGCGCCCATGCCGATTCAAAGCTGGCATGGTCGCGGGTGTGCAGCGTGGTTTCGGGCTGCAGATGCACCACCCCATCCGCCCCGACCGAAGCCAGCGCGAAACGGGCATGTGTGCCGCCAATATCAACAGAGACGAGTTCCATGTGTTTGCCGTCTATCCTCAAAGTCCGGCCAATGCCAGCATCGCCGAGCCGCCCTGTTCCGCGCCATCGGCCGCCATGCGATACATGGCGAACAGTTCGCGCCCCATGCCCTGTGCGGGCGGCGGCGGGACGGCGGCGGCACGGCCCGACAGGTCGGCCAGCACCTCCAGTGTGCCGGAATGGGCGCAAACCCGCACCACATCGCCATCACGCACCAGCGCCAGCGGGCCGGGGCGACCGGCCGCGTCCGACAGCGCTTCGGGCGTGGCGTGGATGGCACAGGGCACCTTGCCCGATGCGCCCGACATGCGCCCATCGGTCACCAGAGCGACCTTGAACCCCTTGTCCTGCAACACGCCCAGCGGCGCGGTCAGCTTGTGCAATTCGGGCATGCCATTGGCGCGCGGCCCCTGGAAGCGCACAACGACGACCACATCGCGCTCCAGTTCGCCCGCCTTGAACGCGGCCTGCACGTCCTCTTGGGTGTCGAACACGCGGGCGGGGGCCTCGATCGTCCAGCGCGAGGGATCGACGGCGCTGGATTTGAACGTGGCACGGCCCAGATTGCCCTGCACCAACCTCATGCCGCCATCGGGGGCAAAGGGCGTGGCGACCTTGGCCAGCATGGCCGGGTCCAACGGATCGGCGGGCGCGGCACGGAAGGAGAGCGTGTCGGCTTCCAGATGCGGCTCGGTGGCATAGGCCGCCATGCCGCCATCGGCCACGGTCAGGATGTCACCATGGCACAGGCCCGCGCTCAGCAATTCGCCGATGACATAGCCCATGCCGCCCGCGGCGTGGAAATGGTTCACATCGCCCGAGCCATTGGGATAGACCCGCGCGATCAGCGGCACCACGCTGGACAATTCGTCCAGATCGCCCCAGTCCAGAATGATCCCCGCCGCGCGCGCCATGGCTGGCAGGTGGATGGCGTGATTGGTGCTGCCGCCGGTGGCCAGCAGGCCGATGCAGGCGTTGACGATGGCGCGTTCGTCCACCATCTGCGCCATCGGGCGCGGATCGGCGCCCTTGCGGGTGATCGCCACCAGCCGGTGCACCGCCGCCCGCGTCAGCGCGCTGCGCAGCGGGGTGTTGGGCGGCACGAACGACGATCCCGGCAATTGCAGGCCCATCATTTCCATCATCATCTGATTGGAATTGGCCGTGCCAAAGAACGTGCAGGTGCCGGGCGAGTGGTAGGAGCCCATCTCGCTCTTCAGCAATTCCTCGCGGCCCACCTTGCCTTCGGCGTACAATTGGCGGGTCTTCTGCTTGTCCTTGTTGGCGATGCCGCTGGGCATGGGGCCGGACGGCACAAAAATCGCGGGCAAATGGCCAAAGCGCAGCGCGCCGATCACCAGACCCGGCACGATCTTGTCGCATATGCCCAGCAACGCCATGCCGTCGAACATCGCGTGGCTCATGGCAACAGCGGTGGACATGGCGATGGTGTCGCGGGAAAACAGCGACAGTTCCATCCCCGCATAGCCCTGCGTCACGCCATCGCACATGGCGGGCGTGGCGCCGGCGACCTGCGCGGTGGCCCCCACTTCGCGGGCGTAGATCTTCATCGCGTCGGGGTAGCGGCCATAGGGCTGATGCGCCGACAGCATGTCGTTATAGGCGGTGATGATGCCCAGATTGGCCGCGCGGGTGAAAGCCATGGTGGGCTGGTCACTCTCTGCCCCGGCATAGGCGTGGGCCAGATTGGAACAGCCAAACGACGAGCGGTCGCCATGGGCATCGCCCTCGCGCGCCATCAGGTCCAGATAGCGTTGGCGGCTGTCGCGCGACCGGGCGGCGATGCGCGCCGTGACGCGGGCGATGGTGGAGTGCAATTGGGTCATGTCAAAGGTGTCCGGGGGTTGGGCTGACAAGCGGGCGGGGGAACCGCCTCATTCGTGCCAGCTGACGTTGTCGCGTTCGGCCAGCGCCACGGCGGCCGCAGGGCCCCAACTGCCGGCGAAATAGCTTTTGGGGGTAATGGCGTTCTGTTCCCACACGGTGCGGATGGCGTCGATCCACTCCCATTGGGCCTCGACCTCGTCGCGGCGGACGAACAGCGTCTGGTCGCCCTCGATCAGGTCCAGCAGCAGCCGTTCATAGGCGATCCGGCGCTGCGGCCCGGCAAAGGCATCGTCCATCGCGATGTCCAGCGGCACCGGACGCAAACGCACCCCGCCACGGTCCAGCCCCGGCACCTTGGTCATCAGCGTCAGGGTGATGTTTTCTTCGGGCTGGATGCCGATCACCAGTTGGTTGGGCTCGGCCCGCGCGCCCTTGCCGGCAAAGATCGAGTGCGGGATCGGGCGGAACTGGATGACGATCTCGGTCACCCGGCGGGTCATCCGCTTGCCCGTGCGCAGATAGAAGGGCACACCCTTCCAGCGCCAGTTGTCGATATGCGCCTTGATTGCGACAAAGGTCTCGGTGTCGGACGGCTGGCCCAGTTCGCTGGCATAGGCGGGCACCGCCTTGCCATCGATCGCGCCCGCGCCATACTGGCCGCGCACGGTTTCCTCGGGGCTGACCATGCGCAGCGAGCGCAAGACCTTGACCTTTTCGTCGCGCACGGCGGTGGCGTCATATTGGGCAGGCGGCTCCATCGCCACCAGCGCCAGCAATTGCAGCATGTGGTTCTGCACCATGTCGCGCAGGGCCCCCGCGCCATCGTAAAAGCCGACGCGGCCCTCAAGGCCCACGGTTTCGGCAACGGTGATCTGCACATGGTCGATGTGCGCGGCGTTCCACAAAGGCTCGAACATGATGTTGGCAAAGCGCAGCGCCAACAGGTTCTGCACCGTTTCCTTGCCCAGATAATGGTCGATGCGGAAGGTCTGCTCCTCGGGGAAGGCGCGGGCGACGGCGTCATTGATCACGCGGCTGGAATCCAGACACGTCCCCAGCGGCTTTTCCAGACCGATGCGGGTGCGTTCGCCCGCCAGACCGCTAGCCTGCAGACCTGTGATCGTCGCCTCGAACAGGCTGGGCGCGGTCGACAGGAAAATCGCCAGACCATCGGCATCGGGTCGCACCTTGGCGGCCAGATCGTGGTAATGGGCCGTCTCGTTGGCATCCAGCGTCTGATAGCTCAACCGGCGCAAAAAACCCTCGATCGCTCCCTTGCGATGGGCGGGCAGGAACCGGTCCAGCGCGTCTTTGGCAAAGTTGCGGAAGCTCTCGTCGGTCATGTCCGAGCGCGCGGTGCCGACAATCGCCAGCTTGTCGCTGACCAGCTTGTCGGCGTGCAGCGCGCAAAGCGAGGGCAGCAACATGCGCTGCGACAGGTCACCTGTCGCGCCGAACAGCAACAGGTGGTCTGCTGTATAGCTCATGTTGTCTCCCCTTTATGTTTGGCATCGGGCGGCGGCCTGTGCCGAGGTTTGGCGGTCAGGCATGCCCGCCCTTGCGGCATGATCTGCACGGCATACGAGCGCGAACCGCCGAATGCCGCCTGATCAGAGGTTTACCAGCCCTTGCCGAAATGCGCCAGCGTGGCACCGGCCACCGGGGGGCGATCCATGCGGTTCACATACGAATTTGCCGGATGAATACGTTTTGCGCTTTGCCCCCTATGGGGTGGATAGGTCAGGGGCGGGGCGGATTGGCACAGGGATGTTACATATGTCGGCGCTGCCGGGCGAAAGGATGTAGAAGGAGTCGCGCCGATGGATGCGCGCGCTGACATAGTCGCGAAAGCTGTCGCTGGTGGTTGAGAGAGATTGCAGGCGGGGCTGTTGGGCGGGCGGCAATGCGCTGGCCAGCCGGATCGACAGGATGGGCGTGTTCTTGGCCTTGTCGCCATACATCCCCATCGGTGCGGGACCGCGGGGCAGGCTGGAGAGATGTTCGATTCCGGCGATCACCCGCCCGACCACCGCGATGTTGCGGTCCAGTTGGCGCGGCGGCGTGCCGATCACGGCGTATAGCTCGGCCCCGGTGCCGGTGTCGGGCGAATTGTTGCGGCCCACGCCGATGGTGCCATAGCAATGGGTGGGCCAGACATTCTGATGTGTTGATGGGGGCAGGGGCTTGCCCGTCCTTGCATCAACGATAAAGTTCTCGCGGATGTCGCGCGCGGTTGCCATCGGCCAGCCGTTGAGGAATAATGCTGTAGTATCAAAGGTTTCGGTGGTGATGCGGCGCGTCGTCAGCGCGGATAGGGTGGTGATGGGCAGGCGGGCGGCATAGGCGCTTTCGGGCATCACCGCCAAACCGGGCGGCAGCGGCTTGGCATGCGGGGTGTCTTCGTCCGGATCGCCAAATTGCGCGACGAAATTGTCCTGCACGCGATAGACGGCGGTGTTGTCCCACCAATGCGCGGTGGCCAGTCGGCGGATGTTGCCGATCCATCCCTGGCTGAATGGCGCGGGCAACAGCTGGATCACCACCCGGCGCGGCTGTCCCGCAGCATCGGGTGCCAGCGTCATCACCAGCAGGTCATCGGGGGCGATCGTCACCCAATCGCTGTCGGGCGCGTCTTTGATGATTTGCGCGGCGGAGCGTGTTTTGGGCGCAGGCGGCGGCGGGGCGGCCCGCGCATGGGGCGGGATCAGGAGTGCGGCAGCGGCCAGCCAAAGGAATTTGCGCATGGCGTGAGTGTGCCGTGCCGCCACCGCTTGCACAAGTGCGCGGATGACGCTAGGGGCCTGCCTTCCAGAGCAATGCGGAGCGGTGGCCGAGTGGTCGAAGGCGCTCGCCTGGAAAGTGAGTATACGTCAAAAGCGTATCGAGGGTTCGAATCCCTCCCGCTCCGCCATGAAATACAATAAAAACAACTATTTCATACGGGTGACCTGGTTCCATGCCCATTCTCATGCCCACTTTGTTCGCGGATTGATGAGAACAGGTGTGGCCGGTTATGGATGACGACCGAAGGCCATCGGCAAACGGATCAACGCTGCTACCGCAAGGTGGTTTTGGCAATGACGATCTCGTACCTCATGTGGCATATACAGAAACCCCGCCGAGGCCAATGGCCTCAGCGGGGCTGCTGCTGGAATATCGTGTAACCTCTCAATTGGGCGTTAGCGGGCGATGCTGACCACATTCTCGGCCAAGTCCATCAATGACTTATTGCCCGCCTGGTCAATCCGGCAACCCTTGGTCCGAAAGATGTGCTCACGGATTTCGCTAAGCGGCGGGATAATCGCAATCTTTGACTTGTTCGTACGGCCCGGAAGCTTTTCGGTCACCACGTTGGCGTTAAACCATTCACCGACCGCCTTTTGGATCTTGGGGATACTCACCTTGGCGCGGTCGCCCTGAAACGCGGTGCGCAACTCAACCGTCAAGGCCTTCCTGAACGTGATCAACTCGACGCGGGTGGGCACCTGCTCGTTCAATTCGATGTAAGAATCATCAGATTCATCGCAGTCGTTAAACCCATTGGCGATCAGATCATGCATAAACCGGTCGATGCCCGACATCGATTCCATCACTTGATTTTGCAGGCCGACAGTCTTGGGGGGCGTACGAAGAGAATTCCAGCCTTTAGCCGGAACGAAGTGCAACAGATCATACAGCATCGCCTCACAGCCGCCGTTTTCCATCTGATCGACCATGTTTTGGAAATAGGGGGTGTCTCCCTGGCGTGAGTCACCAAAGGAAAAGACCGCGAAGCGGCGCTCGTCGCCCAGCGACGCGGGCACTACCCACTGCTCGTTCGAGATCATAATGACCCGGGTGAAGTTTTTGGCCATGCGGGCGTCGAGACCCTTTTGTTCAATGGGCAACTTGTCGCCGGTGATGAGGTCCTTCAATGTCCCTTCACTCGAGCGATCGCCAGCCCAGAACGCCTCTTCGCAAAGAAGCACCAACGCCTTTTCCAGATGTCCGTTGAACGCGCCAGTGATGTGCTTGGCATTGGTGGCCTTGAACAGGTAAGGGCCAAGAATGCGGGCGATGAAATCAAAAATGATGGATTTACCGGTGCCCTTCTTTCCCGTGATGACCAGCGCTACGCCGGGCTTATCACCCGGGCATTGGATCAGGTGGGCGAGATAGGTCATCACATATTCGAAGTATTCCTCATTGCGGCCGCACATCTGCTCAAAAATGTGATTGCGCAGAAGCTGCCAATCGCCCTTCCTCGGCTGAATCGACCAGCCACGGAACAGGTTGTAGACATTCGAGGGAGCGCCATCCGGCGCAAAGCGAACGTCCTCGTACCGCTTAGCTTCGTCAGACACCAGCCAGGCATCAAACGCAGGCTTCAGCTTCACCGAACCGTCCTTTTGTTCCTCGGCAATGGTGCGATTGCGGTACAAATTGCGCGTCCCAGTCACATCTGCGAATTGGAGCTCGCCGAACGGGCTATCAGGCTCCACCAGGATAAAAGTTTTCCCCCCCTTGCGCGCGATCGAAAGTTTCTCGTTGAAGAACTCCAGATGCTCGACCTGATTAGAGGCTGACGCGTTCTCGGCACCCGAGGAATTCCGCACATTTTCTGACCGCGACCCGACCACCGGCGCGTGCTGGTTCACAGGCCTTGACCCGTTGGCCGCAAAGGAGAAATCCTCCTCCTCTTCATCGTCGTCAAGTTCGAAGAGGTAATCCGTGCAAGTAATGTCCTCAAGATCAATCAATTCCTGATCGATCATTGCCTTAAGGAAATCCAGCCGCTCGCGATCCGAGCATGCGTTGTGGGTGCAATGGATAACAAAGCCCGACTCGCGGCCTTCATCGAGGGCATCTGACGCGTTGACGACAAAGGTGCCATTGCCGCCAAAGGCGCTGTGTTCATCCTCAAAAGGGCAGGAAATATGGACGCCCGCCTTGCTGCCACGGTCATCCCTGATCATGCCGGGCTGCGCGTCACGCAAGAGTGCCTCAATTTCGAAACGTTTGGCATATTTGGCGGCCCAACGCCTAAGGTTGTGGCCTCCGTTGGCCGTGTCGAAACGATTAGCCTGCTCGTATTCACCTTCACCGGCCATAGCGAAGGGGTTGTTGGCGGTCACGGCCTTGCGAGCATTTTTGCCGTGACGCAGTTTGACCCGCTCGTATTGGTTGATGTCCAGCGGTTGCCCGATGATCTGCCACGAGCCACAGGGCTTCCCCTTTGCATGCCGGGGGAAGTAGAAAAGGCGTGCCGGGTCGACGCATGACTCGTCGAACTGCAGGCCGAGTTCCGTGCAGAAACCCGCGTAGCGTTCTTTCCATTCATTGATGGCATCGCTTTGCGTGCCGCCGCGCTTTGCGAAGACGAAGGGTTCATGCAGCGGAAAAACGGCCCTGAACTTAGGGATCGGGTTGTGCTGCACGAGAATGACTACGCCATCCTCAGTGTGCTGAGCTTCGTCTAAGATTTGCAGCGTGGACAGGATCATCGGCAGGATGCCCTTTTTGACCCGGAGGTACTCGCGGAGGCCATCGATGTCGCCGACATCATACTTCCCATCGGCCCACTTGATGAAGGCGTCGCGATTAATAACGCTCGTATCCTTCATATGGCTGTGCGTCGTATAGATCACTGCCTCCAGCCCCGCATTGCGGATGGTCTGCAACACTTCTTCCAAGGGTGCGCCGGTATCGAGGTCGACTCCCAGCACGTAGTTGGCAATCATGGCTGCTGCCTTACGGGTGCCACCGGCGCACTCGCCTTGCACAAAGCCGGGGCCATCCTTGAGGCCTTCCTGGTGCTCCAACAGCAAATCAGTAAACTGCCCGAAGCGGCCGGGCTTTGCCTTCCATTTGCCGGGCTTTTCCCGACTGCTCCTCCCAGTGGACAAGCGGATCTCCGCTTTGCTGGAAGGCGTGCTCAAGGCAATACCAGTGGCAAACTTGGTAGGCGACATCTTGGGGATATTTGCCCAAGGGAAGACGTGTTCGCCTTGGCGACATCCCTCTACGACTTCCTGATCGAACAGGTAGATCATGCCGTGCGCTGCGCTTGCCGAGGGCGTGGGGGACGCGCTCTCGGCGCTTCCCCAGAAAAAATGGCCGATTGCTTCCCCGTCAGAGGTTACAAGATCCAGCCTAGGGTCGTGGGCGTGGTCGATGAAGTGGGCAATCTCCTCCCAATCGTTGGAGGAAATGCTACTGCCGTTGTGTTCGTCGAATACCCGGATTTCGCCTGCGGCGTGGGCGAAAAGGTCTTTCAGCATATGAAGCGTGTCAGGCACGTTAGATTTTTCTCACGTTATGGGGATGGGGCATGGCGCGCGCTAACTCGATCGGCGGTTGGGCCGATTGAGATACGTGGCGAGCTTCGGTGAATTCCCGCGAACTGATTCGGCGGCTGAAATGTGCGTTATTTCAAATTGACCGCATTGTCAATCAAAAGTTACCATTATATATGCCCGTCAGCGAATCGCGTGCACACATAGAAGGAGCAATCTGAATGACGGGATCGAAAATTTATCAGGTAAACGGCGTCGAGGATCTCGCGACCATCGGCGGGCGCATTGCTTCGGCTCGGGCTCGCAAGGGCTTGTCGGCAGCGAAATTGGGTGCGTTGATCGGCCGAACAAGGGCTGCAGTGTCTTTGTGGGAGGCCAATAAAAATGTCCCGCCAATGTCGATGATTGAGGCTATGTCTGAGGTCTTAGAGGTGCAGAGTAGCTGGCTTTGGAACGGCGTTTTGTATGGTCCCGCGCTCCAGGTCCCTGAGGGTGGCTCGATCCCGGCTCTGGACCAAATCCCCACGTCAATTTCCGGGTCTTTGCGCCTGGGCGGTTATAGCAAGGTCGATCGAATGCTGGAGCAAATGCCTGAGGCATTTTCCGGTGTTTTCAGTTTTGCCCGCTTGGGGGCTGACGCGCCTAACTTTAACCTCAGGCAAGGTGACCTTCTGCTGCTTGGCGACAAGAATGTACCGGTTCAGTCGGACGGAAAGCTCTATGCGGTCGAGTCAACGGTGGGCGTGGTAGCGGTTAGAAGTGAACCGCTGCTCGATAGTCAGGCTGAGAGTGGTGGCGAAGGGCGGCCGCTGCAGATTACGACGGGCCATGGGCAGAGCTACCGCACTGCGCGTGAAGACCTTGATTCCCTCGGCAAGGTGAATGGCTGGCTACATAAGGAAGAGTGAGCTCTTAGTGCGTCACTGCCAAAGAGGTTAGTGCCTATTGGTTTATTCCTGGCGCCATGATTCTCGAGCTTTTAGGTGCGCTGATGGTTCATCATCAGTCGTGAGTTTTTAACTTTCTGCTATTTTTGAGCTTTTTGAAAACCTAGAGCAGCTGCTCACCTTTGTGTGTGACCGGAAGCTCCTCAAGAGGTTGGGGGAAATCGGCAAAAAGTGGAAAAGTGATCCGCGATTGCAACACTGTTCGATAATGTCAATTTTGTATTGACATTGTGTGACTGCTTTGCTAATGAACGGCTGTGTCCAGGGGTGATTCCGTCCGCACATGCGGAAGCTAGGATTCTCATCGTTCTGGACAAATTTGCATCTGGAAGGCGCTGGTGATGCTGCCAATCCATGCTTGTTTTTCATCCAAGTCCAGGAAAACCGACTAAATGCCGATCCAACCTGTTTCGAATGTGGTAAACCAGAATGCCTATCAATCGCACCTCCAGCCGGACCGGTTGCTGCGACTGAAACAGGTGATGGACATTGTTGCCTTGGGCAAGACCATGATCTATCGCCTGATCAGCGAAGGGCGCTTTCCGAAGCCGCTTAAGCCTTGCAGCAACGCATCTCGGTGGAGTGAGGGGGAGGTATATGCCTGGGTAGCAGGGCAATGTTCCAGGCGCCAGTAGCATTGCGGGCTTTCTTTAATTCCATCACAGACGGATACCATAATGCCCATCATGCGGGAGGTCTGTGGCGGTACGTTCCCTTGAGATGTCGATTTGACCTTCACGCATCGCGCATGCGATTAGCGCATTACATTGTCGGCGTGGAAAGCAGACCGAGTTGTCTTCTCTGGGCTGTGAATTGGGTCGAGCCGACCTTCATTCACCCGGCGCGAAATCGGCGCCAAATAGACCTAGGTGGAGTGCATGCAGGAAAGGCAGGTTGCGAAACCCAAAAGGTCACGAGCGGCCGTTCCTCAGTTCGGTGTTAGGGGCAGCTAGCGACCAGCTTTCGTCGTTCCGCAACCGGCGCGTCAACGACCGCTCTTGCCAAAACCGATCATTCGCCTGCTGTCGAGCTAATGGACTGCAATCGCCCCAGTTACGCCGGTTGAGAACTAACCATCGCATCGTATGGCAACAGCGCGATCGCTGATCGACAAAGGTGTCGTTAGCAAGACCCCGGGAGCACTCGATAGCGGCTTCCATTTGGCCTCCCCTGACCGAGGTCGGTCTGGCCACGCGCGAGCGGCTGATCGCGGAAGCAGGAAGCGTTGATGCCTAGTGCTATCGCCCCAACGGCAATGGACGCTTTACCCGCATGGTGAATGTTCTGCTCGACGGCCTGAACGGAAGCCCCGAATGCAACCCGCGCGCATTAGAATGCTCTTTTGCTTGTTTTACAGGCCAAAAGTGATGATGGTGACGGGCACGTTCAACCGTCAAATGATGGAACTACATGGCCATTTCAGAGGACGAAGCCGCGAAGTTGATCGCACATATCGAAACGACGTTGCGCGAGGTCGCCAGCGATCCGAGGTATGCCGGCATCATCGACCTGTTAAACCAGTGGCGCTCGGATGTCGAAGCTGGCCGCCGCGTCGACCGAAAGTTGCCGGTCCATCAGAGCCCCGGCGTCGATGTGCTCACCGAGGTTCCCCGATCCCGCACCACGACCAGTGGCGAGTTTGTCGGCAAGGAGGATTATACCGCGATAGAGCAACTCGACCTGCTCGTCGCCGCGCTCGGCGTCGCCTTCCTTGCACCGCAGATGATGGCCACCAGATTCCTCAATGCTATCACTACATATGGCGGGGATTCGGGCGCGAAGATTGCCCATGAAAACCCGCAAATTCATTTGGTCGGCGTTGGCGACACCGGCGCGGTGGATTCGGGGCCGCGAATTTCCAGCAACGCGATCGCGCAGTCGCGCGACGCCGTAATGACGCTGGCTCGCCTGCTCGACGAGGTGACGCAGGAAGGCAACCTCACCGCGCGCAATCTGAGCGCAGAAGCGGAGATCGTCTGATGCCGCTCCGACCGCAAATGTGGAATGACATCACCGCCGCGCTTGGCGCAGCTACTAGCGCAAACCTGTCCGCCGCGTCGGCCGGCGACGATCTCTACGAATGCTATGTGTGGTCCCTTTTGCTAGAGGCGGCGCGCCGGCAGGGCGCAACGATCCGCTTGAAGGATCGCCACGGCAACCTTGCGACGAGTTTCTATTTCCGCACGTCGCCGAGTTCGATCTTCTCAACGTTGCATGACTATTGTCACGCAGAGATTCAGTTTCCACGCGTTCCAATTCTCGAAGCGCATATCGGCATCTACGTCTCAGGCAAATCTCGGGTGAACCATGAATGCGACGTCGCCGTGGTCGACCAGGACGAGGCTAACACCTGCCGGGCCAACAATGTGCATCCCCGTTCCAGCAAGGTGCTCTTGTCGGTTGAGTGTAAATACTATCTGAGCAGCACGCTCGGGGTGGGATTGGGGAGGTCGTTCCTGGGGCTAATCGACGATATATACACGGACGGGCGCTTCTTTGTATCGACACAGAATAAGGGCTCGGTTGACAAGCTCTTCTCGCGGCACCGAAAAGAGTATGAGGTCGGCCTCTCGCCGCTAACACCTGATCAGGAGATTCGACTTCGTGGCTCCTTTGAGAAGATTTTTCGAAATTACCAAGCGCGTTAAGGCAAATGTAAACATCATTGATCGTCGTTTGCGCTGCATGGGGCGAATACACTCACAGCTCGTCAAAATTGTTCAACTGCCGGAGATATGGTGGCGCAGGGACTCCGTTCGCGCATGAACGTCAAGGCGAACCAACATTTCCGGCGAGAAGGGCATACGGTCTTACGCAGAAGCCGCAATACCAGGTTCGGACTGGAACGACGGCGTCGTCCCAAAACGCCGTGATCGGCTTCAGCGAAAGCGGCGACGCGGCGTGGTCGGCACCCGACCAGTTCACGTCGTTCCAATGGTGTACCAGAAACGTCAGTTCGCACCAATATCAGTCAATCCGCGATTTATTTGGTGCCAATCAGACCATCAAGCTCATCACGGCACCGACACCGAAATGATCAGCGGCCGCAGCAAGCCCGGCTTGATTGATGGTTTGGGACGCTAGGACCGACAGACGTACCGTTGGGCTCGAAATTGCGACATAGAAAAGGCTGCGCGCGCGACGCCCCCCCCCCCCGCGATCACCAAGCGGAGCGCGGTACGCGCGCTGGAGACTTGGCTCTGGCCGCGAAGGTAGGAGGTCGCCCTCCACTCAGACCTGCAACTGTTCGCTATTTACGGGCGCCTTTGTGAGCGAGGATCGTCATCCGCATGGCACGAAGCCGCGCAGCGGGTTCGTGCGGAGTGAAGCGGAGATAGGGCCGTGCCCGCAGGTCGCTATCGGATTGTGCTGTCAGTAGCCTGCTTCTGCGGGCCGCATTTCTGGGAAGCGGCTGATGATCGTTGCAACCTTGGCTGTGATATGCGCGGAAGCCCCCCTCTGATCGAGAAGATGGTCCAGGCATTGGAGAAGGGCCTTGAGCTTATTGGCCTGTGCTGTCGGAACATTATGGCGCTGCAACCTAGCGGGCTGCTTCTGAAAGCTACGGTTAAACAGACGATCATGATGGGCGCAGAAATTACGCAGGTCAACGAGGCATGAGAGCCATTGATTGAAGGTCTGGTCGCTGGGAACGCCGAACTGGTTTGCGACCTTGGTCCGAAGGGTTCCTTCGAAATATTGGAATATCCGGACCGCCGCGCCGAAGGTCAGAAACTCCTTCATGGTCCAGATTGGCGGCAGCGCTGGGTCAGTGTAGGTATTCCGGTAGTGTTTCGCGCGTTCGTCCTTGGTCTTGGCGTAAACGGAGGCGAAGCTCTGGATCGCCTCCAGCCTCGCTGCATCGTCCTTGTATACGGCAACGTTGAAATAAGGATGGCTTCCGAACGCGTCACTAAGGACTTCGGAAATGGCGTTGCGGAACAGGATCTCAAAGCGACCGACTGCCGAGAAGCAGGCGTCCCGCAACAGCATGTCGCATTCATAGAGGCGCAAAATGTGGCTGTAGGTTGTGCCTGGGGTAAATGGTCGATTGGGGAGATGTGTCTGACGGCGGCTAATGAAATAAATGCGGAGACGTTCGTAACCGATCATATCAATCTTGCGCGCAGCTACGTTCGGTCTAGCGACAATGAGGCCCCGCGAGCGGAGATGCGCTACCCGCTGGGTGGCCGTTGCATGCGGCTTCGTGTAAGGGATCAGTGCCATTCAAAAAGAAGGGCCGCCCTTTTGCACTCCCCGAAGGGGACGTGTGGCGGCCCATGACTTTTTCAACATAGAGTTGAATCCTTCAAAATGCAATCGGAATTTCCGAGCATGATTCCAATGTCGATTTTCAGGCATGAAATTAGCCGCTTTTACCCTTCTCCGCTTTAGCTACCTTCGATCACGAAATCACGTGCGAGGGCAGTGGACTTGTAACGGATTTGTGCCGGTCACCTATCTCACTATGCCACCTTGGCTTCGAATGCGAGGGGGTTGATGCCGCCCAGGCAGCTCAACGAATGGTCGGTATCTGCGTAACCGGACGATCCCGAAGGCCGTGCCGACCGACAAAAATGCCCCATTTCTCGCCTAAGCCGCTGCCTTTGCTCGCACATCCGCAAAGATTTCCACGATCTTTTGGGCTACGGCCTGTGGGAACACGCCGCTGATCCCTTGGCCGTGGAAATCAGTTACGAGGCTCTCATATAGCCGCGCTGCTTGCCATAAGCAGTTATACAACGTTATTCTGGTGGCGACGACCGTTTGCGGGGATAAAATGAACAATTTACTCGATATTATTCTCGGGGTTCTGAACCTCGTTTACGGGGAGCGATGGGTTGCTCCGTTCATTTTGCTGCCAGCGATGTTGTTGGCGGCGGCTTATGTGCATTACAAAGCCGCCTCCATCACAAAACCCTACCTCTCTGCGGCGGCCTATCGCGTTCAGGCTCTCAAGGAAGCGCTCGGCAAGGATAGTGATCCGGTGGCGGAGCGAGCGTCATTCGCCCAGAACTATATCGCTACATCCGCCAAAATGAATGAGGAGGGCGAGGGTGCATACGGCCTCGTCCTTGCCTGGCGAGAGTTTCAGGAAGCTATGGTCGATGAAACGACATCTCCCATCCGCAACACCAACCGGCCGACCGCGTTCTTCAACCGCGCCGCGCCAAAGCAGACAATGCTGACATTTGCCTCGAACATTTTTGTCGGCGTTGGCCTTATCCTCACCTTTCTTGGCCTCATTGTCGCGCTGAATACGGCTGCCAAAGGAATGGCGGGGCAGGATGTGAATGTGGCCAAGGAGTCCTTGCAGCATCTCCTTGTGGTTGCCGGTGCCAAATTTTTCACATCGGTGGCCGGCTTGGGTGCATCCATTTGGCTGCGTTTTGCCGAGCATGGTCTGAGCAAACGGGTGCGCCATGAAACCGATCTGCTCTGTGAACTGCTCGAACGCGGTTTGCTCTATGTTTCACCGCAGCGCTTGGCTGTTGAGCAGCTTGAGGTAATGCAGGAACAGCGTGACCAGCTCAAATTCTTCAACACCGACGTTGCCCTCCAACTATCGGAGCGGATTGGCGCGCAATTCACGCAAGCAATTGCGCCGGTAGCGGCATCGCTTTCGACCCTTAATGACAATATGGCGTCGGTCACTCAGGGCATCGGTGCCGGGGCGCGTGAGGCCATTGAAAAGGTCAGTGGCGATCAATTGCGCGGCTTGAGCGAGACGCTCAATGAGCTTCGCGGCCGGCTCGATCAAATCGGAATGGCAGTTAATTCATCTGGAGACGATGCGGCGCAAAAGATCAGGCTTGCCGGTGAGGACTTCGCTGCGGCAGCCAAGGACATACGTGAGGCCTTTGCCGGTCTGACGACGCAAGTTGAAATCATTGGCAAGGACATGACCTCGCGCGGTGAGGCGGCCAACGAGGCCCAGAATAGGGCGCTGGAGAAGATCCTTGGCAGCATCGAAGAGGCTCAGACGAAGTCGGTGGGCATGGTTTCCGAGATTCTTGAAGCGATGAAAAAGGGCGGCATCGAAACCGCTGACCGTATGCGTGAAGCAGTCGGCAACACCCTCAAAACGGGGGTAGAGGCCAGTCAAGAAACCTTCCGGATTGCAATTGAACAGTCGGGACAAGCGCTGAAGGACACGGCAGCTGGCCTGAGCCGGGCGGTCGGTGAAGCAGCGACGCAGGTCGAGCGGGCGGCGGTCGGCCTCTCCCGCACAGGCGATGGAGCAGAACGGACTGCAGACGCAATTCGCTCTGTGACCGATAACGCGCGTCTCGTTGCATCGTCTCTTGGCGACGCGTCCACGGGCTTCAGTCAGGCTGCAGCACCTGTTGCCGAGGCGGCGCGATCGGTCAATCAGGCGACCACTCAACTTACAAAGACGATTGCGGAAGAGCGTGCTGCGGGTGTTCAGACGCTGAGTGAGATGAAGGGGCTGGCCGAAGACATCCGGGCAACCCATTCGGCGGCGGCGGGTGCCTGGCAAGATTATCGCGCAAGGTTCGAGGGCGTTGATCGCTCCTTGGCAGATGCCACGGACAAGCTTGCCCAAACGCTGGCCGACAGCCTTACGCAATTCCGTGATTTCGCCCAGAAGGTCGACCGCGAGATGGCGTCTGCAGTGGGCCGACTGGGAAACACTATGACCCAGATCGAGGAATATGCGGAATCCCTCGACGAGTTTGTGGAACATGTGAAGGGGCCAAAGGAGCCGGCTGAATGATCCTCGAGGAAGCCCAGGAGCTGGTTGCCGAGGAGGAGAACTACTTCGTCTCGATGACCGACCTTATGGTCGGCCTGGTTTTCGTGTTCATCATCTTGTTGATGTATTTCGCGCTCCAATTTCAGGACGTGACCGAGGAGCTGACGGGGGCCAACAAGACCAGAACGAAGATCCTAGAGGAAATTCAGCATAAGCTGAAGGATCAGGGCGTTCCGGTCATCATCGACAGGGAGAACGGTGTCCTCCGTTTGCCGGACTCAGTGCTGTTCGACAGCGGCCAGCGAGATTTGAAACCGGAAGGCCGCGCGAATGTCGATCGCTTGGCTGCGGCCTTGATCGACATTTTGCCCTGCTACAGCGATGGTGTAGCGAAGTCGGCTAAGTGTCCGTCGAGCAAGCACAAACTGGAGTCTGTCTACATCGAGGGACACACCGACAGCGACCGCTATTCCGGCGGCGGAGGTTTGAAAGACAATTGGGATCTTTCTGTGGTTCGGGCGACCAACACCTACCGCTCGTTGATAGAATTTCAGCCAAACCTTAGCGGCCTCTGCGCCCAAAAGCTTGGACGGTGCGACCCGATCCTGAGCGTCAGCGGCTATGGGCCACAACGCCCAGTGCCAGATGGCAAGGGAAGTGACCAAGAGCGCAAACAACAGAACCGACGGATCGACCTCCGATTGATTATGATGGCACCGGATGCTGGGGAAGCAGAGCGGGCCGTCGCAAACCGGATCAAAGGCAAATGAGCCACCTTGGAAAACTGCTCAGCGATCCGAAAGCTCTGGTCACGCGCATGCGCGTGGGGAGCATCGAACCTACAGGTTTGAGCAAAGCTGTCGCAAAGCTTGAGGAGCGAAATTCCGCCAATGTAGTGGGGCACGCGACAGTGGCCGAAGTTCAGCAACGGATTGCCAACCTGGCTCCAGCCGGAGCGATGTCACAATTGTCCCGGCGTGAGCTTCGTGTGGGATGTCAGGCTATTTTGCATCCGCCGATTCCCCCAGCTGCAGATAGCATGGCATTGAACGCCCTCCTTTCGGAGGTCGATCGGAACAAGCGGCGAGCAGCCTTCTTCGCCGTGATTGATGCCTATCTCGACGGTTTTTCAAGCGAGGACGAGACCGTCTTGTCGCTGGCAAATAAACTGCGGACAATGAGCGAGGCGTGGCCTTGGCGTGAAAGCGATGTATGGCCGGGCAAGTTCAAAGCCTTTGCGTTGCTTGACCCATCACGGGCGCCGGGATTACTCGCTGAACGTATTCTGACGGCTGGGGCAGACTCCGCGGCCATATTCAGGGAGGCTGGCCTTGATACCGCTGGCCGTAGATTTGGTGGATTAGCAGAGTCAGTCTTTCGGTCCGCATGTCTCCGCGTCAAGCGATTGAAGGGGCAAGAGGCCGTTGAAGGCCAGAGAACACTGATCAATTTCGCCGCCAACGATAAAGGGAAGTTTGCTTTTCCCAGAGTGTGGCCGGAGTTCGTAGAGGCCAGCCTCACGCCTTGGGAAATCGTCGAGCCGACCGAGGCGCACAAGTCCGCGTTGCTAGAGATGCTGGAACGGTTTGGCGAAGGTGACCCGCGCGCTAAACCTCAGCTTTGGCGTGTTGTTATGGACAAAGCACCCGGTGCCTATGCTGTGCTTATGCGCTGGCTGACGAGGGCGTCGGTTCTTCAGTTCCTCGACATCGTCGACCGCTTGATGCCGGACAGTGCATCCAAGCTGATGTGGGACTATCGTCGTGCGTTCTGGATGTCCTATCTCCTGAGCGACGGCAATTCTCCGGGTATTGATGCGGCTTGGGTAGCCTTTGGAGATGAAGGTGCAAGGTTGGCCACCAACGCCGCTCGCTCAAGCGGTGATCGCTCCTTTGCTGCGTTCGGAAAGCAAGTTGACAAGTCGTCTCAGCATGCGGCCTTGATCCTTAAGATTGGTGATTTGACGATCGTGGACTGGAGCCACTCAGCAAAGTATCAGGTGTGGAAGCGTGGAGATAAGGGGATCCCGCAACTCTTTCAGCAGCGTTATTCTTACGGCGCCCTTTACTCTGCACCGATCCAAGAAAGTCACGCTTCCCCCTCCACCTACTCATGGCAGAAGAAATTGGCCAGCTTGATAGAAGGACGCGCGATCTTCAACCCGAAACCGACATGGAAGCCAAAACGTGTTTAAGCGGATCTTTGGAAAGCCGACCCAGCCGACATTCGCCTGGCGCGAAGATGGGGCCGATGTCGTTGTCAGCCTCGACAAGGCAGGAAAGAAGATTCCATTAGACCAGTGGGCAGTTGCGCGTCCTGATGTCGCGGCAATCTTACCTGACTTGATTGCGTCGAGCGAAGATGGCTATGAGATTGAGGGGCGCGGGATTGTTGCTTGCGAAGACGGACTCAGTTTCTGTCCGAAAGCACTAGCCGGGCTCGACACGCTTTCGGCAGCCCTGCTTGGCCTTCCATCACCAACACCCCTTGCTCTCGATCTCCGTGCGCAAAACCGGATTGATCAGGATGATTTTCGTCTAGCCGTTCGCTGGGTCCGTCCTGGAGGTCAGCCGGTTCGTGCGAAGCTGAACGGCGCAATCCTGCTGACTGAAGCGGGTCCGCGTCGTGTTCCAGAACCTTTGTGGTCGCTCTACTCGGCGGCAGAGCCGCTGACACAGGCGCTACCCAGCACGGAACGATTTCAGGCTTTGGCCAAGCTGAAGCAGCATTGGCCTGATGACCCACAGCTTAGTGTTGAGACCGAGGGCTATTTGCAGGACCTACGCGTCCACTACGCATCCAGCTTCTCTCTCAAGATCAAGACGCTTACGCCTGATGTCACCGAATTTGATCCCGTGCTTTTCAGTGCGCGATCGGTGGCCGAGGCGAATGATGAAGGTCAGGTGCTTGACGAAGAGGCTGACAGCATCCTCTCATCGTCATCTCAGCGGCTATTCGCGACCGACCGCTTCAGGAGGGAGAACGAAGCTCGACCTGTCTATGTGCTCAAGAACGGGGAATACCTGTTCATTGACGAGGCCCTTCGTCCGGCATTGGGGGCAATAAGGCGTTTGCAGGATGCGCCGGAGCCACAACGAAGAGCCTTCGTCCTGAACCCGCGCAAAATCCTTCGCGATGCAATCGGCGATGACGCGGCGGAAAAGATTGGGCTTGAAGGCCTGTTCATCGAAACGGAACAGTTTTCCGATCGAGTGGCCGGCGTCGATGTCTGGCGGGCACCTGTCCTGCCCTGGATTGTTCCGTCCCAGAAAAACAGCTGGATCCCCGAGAAGTTTGGCGTCCGAGTCGGCGAGGACTTCTTTGGGATTTCAGCCTCGAACGTTGCCGAGGTCATCAATCGGGTCGAGGAGGCAGCCAGCAAAGGGGAAGTGTTGGCAAACGTAGTTGGGTTGCTTGACTCTGTTGACGAGAATGCCGCCCCTCCTCCAACCCAAATTCCGGTAAACGATCAAAGCCGGGCTGCTCTGGCCAGTCTGCAACCGTTCGTCACTTCTTCGGAGGCAGATGAAAAACGCAACGAGGGCGAGGAGCACGAGGCCTCCGATTGGGATGCAGCAACCCAGGGCAAGCTTTTCCTCGTCGTCCACGACAACTTTGAAGAAGTCGACTTTGCGCCGGTTGGCCTCACCGAAACTCTGGAAGATGAAGTTCTTGAGCCTGTTGAACCGCCGCAGCGTCTTTCTACTTCGCTTAAAATGCATCAGCGCGATGGTCTGAATTGGTTGGCGCAGAACGCTTCTGTCGGTCGTCCGGGTGCTCTGCTGGCTGACGACATGGGGCTCGGCAAGACCCTTCAGGCCATCGCCTTTATGGCGTGGCTGCAGGACGAAGCTGAAGCCGGTCGTCGGCAACGCGCGCCGTTTCTGATTGTCGCTCCGACTGGGCTACTGGGCAATTGGCGCGCTGAGATTGAAAAACATCTGCAGGCTCCGCTTCTTGGCTCGCTCATTCCTGCTTTTGGCGGAAATCTTCGCCTTTTGCGAGACGAAGATAGCTTTGGGGCGAGAGACATCGAAACCGGCAAGGCTTCGCTCGACGCCGCGAACTGGCGTGATGCAGGGGTTGTCCTCACGACCTACGAAACCCTGCGTGACTACCATTTCAGCTTTGCACGCACCCGGTTCGGCCTGATAATTTTCGACGAGATTCAAAAGCTCAAAAACCCCGGCAGTCAAGTCACGCGAGCGGCCAAAGCGCTCAATGCCGAATTTACGTTGGGGATGACTGGCACGCCGGTCGAAAACAGGCTCCAGGATCTCTGGTCGATCATGGACGTGGTCGCCCCCGGCTTCCTTGGTGCCAGTCGTGATTTCGAAAAGAGGCATCCATCCGATGATGTGGTAGCTTTGGCACGGCTGAAATCACAACTCACCGATCCCATCAAGGGGCGTCCGCCGTACATGCTGAGGCGGCTGAAGGGTGAGGTGCTTGACGGCATGCCGGCCAAACATATTCACGCGCTCGAAGCACCGATGCCCGCTGCTCAGGCCAACGCATATCGCGAACTCGTTGTCAGGGCTGCAGCCGCTGGAGCCGCCGGAACCTTGGGTAAAGGTGGCATGCTGAATGCTCTGAGCAACATGCGGGGGGTTTCGCTCCACCCGACCGACCCTCGTCAAGCCCCGGATGATCTGGCCACGTATGCGCAGGATTCGGCTCGCTTGTCTCAGACTTTAGCTATTCTGCAGAACGTGGCCGAGAAGGGTGAGAAGGCTCTGGTCTTTGTTGAAGACCTTGCCATGCAGGATCGGCTTGCGGGCCTCATTCAGCAACATTTTGGCCTGCGTTCTCGTCCAATTCGCATAAATGGTGGCATTGCAGGGCATAAGCGGCAGTCATTGGTCGATGCATTCCAGTCCCAACCGGGTTCTTTCGACGTCATGATCCTGTCCCCGCGCGCTGGTGGCGTCGGCCTGACGATAACGGCAGCAAACCACGTCATCCATCTCTCGCGCTGGTGGAACCCTGCGGTGGAAGACCAGGCGACCGACCGCGTGTTTCGGATTGGCCAGAACAGGGACGTTCACGTTTACCTGCCGATGGCGGTTCATCCGGATCCCGATCTGGCCCCATCGAGCTTTGATCTTCGCCTTAACGCACTCATAGAACGGAAGCGTAATCTCACCAGAGACCTTTTCTTTCCGCCCGATGCCAGCGATGGTGAACTCGGCGACCTGTTTCGCGAAGTGTCGCTTGAGCGCGAGATTGAGCCCGGAGCTGCGTCCCAGAAAGCTTCGGCACACGAGCCTGCCGATGAGGTGCTTCCGGAGGCATCCGCATCAACGGAGGAACCAACCTCGGTCCAAACGGCCCCGCCTCCCAGGGCCAAACTGTCTTTGCCGAAAGTGGCCGTTGAAGCACAGGTAAAGTTGTGGCGAAGAGCGGCAGGCGAACCGCGTCCAACCGAGGAGATCCTCGCCATATTTTCGGGCAAGCACGTTGTGCAGGTGGTTATACGGGACCCTTATGCTCTGGGCACTGCCGTATCTCGGGAAGCTCAAATCCACTTCATCGCAGACCTAAAGCAAGCAGCCGCATCCTTGGAAAGCGTGCTGATTGAGTATGCCCCGGAGGTTGACGGCGACCTTGATGAAGTTAGCTGCCGACGAGATTTCGGTTCGACGTTTGCAGCTGAATTTGCAGGCTTAGCTCCTCGTCTTACCTTGGGTCGACGCAGCAAGCGCGCCCGTGACGATGATTTTCATGACCGCTTCATTGAAATCGATGTTCGCCATGCAGGCAGTGCAATCAAGCGGCATGAATTGACCATTGGGCGAGGTCTGGAAGCCTTGTATAATGACCGACGCCAGTGCACAGTTACTTACGTTCCCCCCGGAGCCTAGAGCAGAAAACCGGCAGCAGGCCAGAGCGAGGGCCTTGTCCGGAGGGCAGTTTAGGCGGCGAGCAACCAGTGTCGTCAGCACCGATGCTAGTTGGCTTTTAGGTTTATTACGTTTGCGCGGACAGGAAGGCCCCAGCGTCTGCTTATGGCAGAAACCGGACTTTCTCCGCCTCGCAAATAGCCGCAAAGTCCCACTACGCGGCGTTCCGCCTACCGTGGCAGGCGACCGCCTTCCACCAGACCCCGGCATTCCAGAGCACCGCGATGATATTGAACCTGCGACCGGATCGGATGCCGCTACAGGGATCTTGGACGTCAGCAATTGGGGGTGGCAGGCGCCCTCACTCTTGCCTCGAGAGCCGGCCAGTTGCCGGATCATAGGAGTAATTGAGGATTGAACGATCCCGGATGCGCTCCACAGCTTCATCGATCACCTGTACCGGCACAAGGAACCATTCACGAGGCTTCACGACGTGGCCGAACCTATCGGGTATCGCCAATTCGATTTGCGCGGCAGCAAAAACCTTGTGGATCAGGGTCTCCAGCTTCTGGCAGTTCACGCCATACACCTTGTAGGTCGCGACGACATCCACGCCGGCGAGCAGGTAAGTGGCGCTTTTCTCCGCGCCTGCGATCCGCGTCTCTACTGAACCGCTGGTAACACCGATCTTGTGGATTACCTGGCGGTGTTCAGCAACCAACGGGTGGTCCGATCGGCTGCGCAGCACGTAGATCGTGCCTGTTTCAATCTCGCCTTCCTCGGCCTTATCGGCGAAAAGTGGCCCGGCCTCGGGCTCTGTTACGCGCCGACCAGCCTCGTCTTTGTACAGGGCCCGCTGTAGTGAGCGGAGTAGCAGGTTGCTCTCGGTCCCGTTGGAATAGATGACCCTCAGCCGCGCATCCACTTCGCCGTTCGGTGCCTTGAACGGTTCACCCAGCTCGGCAACATAGGCAAATTGCCCGCCCAGCACGAAGAATTGGCCCCTGGTGATGTCTGCTTTGAGGAACCCGGCGTCCTTGACAAACGGTCGCGTCGATCGCGTGCCATCTGCAATGTCGCGCTCTACCTGATCGAACAATGGCTTGAACTGAGCGAAATCCTGGCACTTTTCACGATTGGCGACCTCCTCGGCCGCCCGCTTTTCCTCGGCGGAGCGCACATGGCGCAATTGGGTGATGTCATCGCCTTCGCCAAGCCCGGCCAGTTCCGCCATGAGGTCGTCGTCGTCCAACGCCTCCTCGTCCGGAACAGCTGCATCGCCACCTGTCAATAGGCCATGCTTGTCGAAGCCCGCCAGCAGTTCCCGGCAATCCTCCTGAGCGCGTAACCTATCCAGACGCACCGCATAAAGGCGCTCGAAAATGTCGCGACCTTCGCCATGGCGCGGCGAGCGGCCATGTTCCTCGTAGAAGCGCTCAATATCCTCGAAGCCCGCTATGATGCGTTCCTCGCGGGCGGTGTACGCGGCTTCCTTCTTCTTGGCGGGGGCAAAATCGGCCAGTTCGCCGGCCAACTCGTCTAGATCAAAATCAGACATAGCGACCTTCCTCCTTGAAGCGCATGAAGGCGGCGGCCCCTTCGGCAAGGCGCTGCTCCCAGGCGTCAGACGCTGTGATCGACGGCAGCCGCCCACGCTCCCGCTTGAAGCGCACTGCTCGGGCAGCCAGATCCTTGGCGTCTTCCGGCGTGATCTTGGTTCGCTTGGCGGAAATGGCGGCCTGAACCTGCTTCAACGTGCCTTCGTTCATCGATTTGGCGAGCACGGTATAGGCCGATTGCCAAGGGTTGATGCTGTCGATCATATCGATGTCCAACTCGCGCACATCCATAGCAAATTGGCGCACGCCATCCAACAATGCGGTATTGGCGCGTTCCTCGCCGCCTCCAGCAGGTGCCAAGTCCATCGCCAGCCCCTTGGCCTTCTGCGTGAGATTGAGCGCGGCGATGGCGTGCTGGCGAACCGATTCCTGATCTTCAGGGGTTAGTTCGGGGTAGCGGTCACGAACGATCTTGCCCATGGCCACTTGGGTCAACTCTTGGGCCGGGGTCTCCTCGTCAAACAGGCCCCGTTCGGCAACGGATTTGGTCTGAACGAAGGCAGCGATGACCTCGTTCAGATCTTCCTGCACAATACGGGTGGCCTCCGGGCTTTTGGGCTCGACCAGTCCCGCGATTTCAAAGTGGAACTGCCCGCGTTCTTCATTCACGCCGACATTGGTACGCCCCGGTTGGTAGCCATCTGGCCCATAATCGAAATCGTCGAGCGGCTTGTCGCGCTTGGGCGTGAAGGTAAAGCGTGGTGCCAGCACTTGCTCCATCAGCAGACTGGCAGCGATGGCCTTCAGCGTATCGTTGATCGCCTCGGCGACGGCTGCTTCGGAGGCATCCGGCTCGGCGATCAGGTTGGTGAAGGTGGCAACCTCCTTGCCCGGAGCATCACGCGTGGCGCGGCCGATGATCTGGATAATTTCGGTCAGGCTCGAGCGATAGCCCACCGTCAGCGCATGTTCGCACCAAATCCAGTCGAAGCCTTCCTTGGCCATGCCCAGTGCGATGATGATGTCCACATGGTCGCGGTTATTCTTGTGTACGGGGTCTTTCAGCGCGGCAATCACCTTGGCGCGGCGGGCGGGATCGCTGTCATCTACCAGATCAGCGATTTTCAGAATGCGCCCATCAGGCATCGCGACCAGCTCAAACCCCGTCACGGAATCGGCGCCGGTCCATTTGCCGAGGTAATGTAGGATCTCGTTGACCTCGGTCACCTTGTCCTTGGTGCTCTCTCGCGCGTTGACCGACGGGATGTGGACGATGGTCTTGCGCGCCGGATCGAGACAATGCTCGATCGCGTCCAGATAACGGCCCGTGTAGAAGAAATAGCCGATATTGAGCGCCTTGAGGTACTCATAGCCATTGAGTTGCTCGTAATAGGTGTAGCTGACGGTCTCGAACCGCCCTTCGTCCTCCGGCGTCAGCACGGGCGCGGCGTCACCACGGAAATAGCTGCCCGTCATGGCGACGATATGCACCTTGTCGCGCTCGATGAAGGCTGCCAATTGCGCGCCTAGGCGGTTGTCCGGGCTGGCAGAAACATGGTGGAACTCGTCCACCGCGATCAGGCGATCGTCAAAAGCCTCAATGCCCAGCGCGTCCACGGCAAAGCGGAACGTGGCATGAGTGCAGACCAGCACCCTGTCATCGCTGGCAAGGAACTGGCCCACGGCCTTGGTCTTGGAGGGATCGACCCGCTCTTCATCAGCCCCCGGCGCATTGCACAGGTTCCATTGCGGCTTGACCTCCCAGTCCGCCCAGAAACCATATTTGCTCAGAGGTTCATCGGCAAAGCTGCCGCCGATCGACTTTTCCGGCACGACGATGATCGCTTGGCGCAGCCCCTGATTGTGCAGCTTGTCCAGCGCGATGAACATCAGCGCGCGGCTCTTGCCCGAGGCGGGCGGCGACTTGATCAGCAGATATTGCTCGCCGCGCTTGTTATAGGCGCGCTCCTGCATCACGCGCATGCCCAGCGCATTGGCCTTGGACGAGACGCCGGTGCGGGCGGTCTGGAAGCTGACGGCGGGGATGGGTTTGGACGTGGTCATCAGGCTTTCATCCTGCCTTTGGCGGTGGACTTGGGCGCGGCGGCGGCGCTTGCTGTCATCTTGGTGTAGAGTTCGAAGAGTTTTTCGAGGCGTTCGGTGTCGTTGCGGAAGCGGCGGCCGATGTAGATGCGTTCCAGCACTTCGTCGTTGCGGTCGTGGGCGGCGCGCAGGTCTTCGGGCATGGCCTCTGGGTCATAGAGGTCTGCGATGGTGGCCGGGAAATGGGCCTCGCGGGCCAGCAGGATGTCTTCGGCGCAGCGGGTGAGGTCGGCCTTGTTCTGCTCGGTCAGCGTGGGGACGGGGAAGGTGTTCCAGCCAAGGGTGTTGGAGTAGGAGAAGTCGGTGCGCATGCGGACGCAAACGGTGCCGATCCAGACCCAGTGCAGGCGCGAGGCGATCAGCGCCATGTTCCACAAGGGGGCGTCGTATAGGGCGAAGTTTCGGTCGCCGACGATGGTGCCACCCGCCACAAGGCCAACGGGCAAGAAATCGCGGTTTTCCGAACTGACACGTGGAACTAGAATAGTATAAGCGCTAGGCTGATGTCGGATTTCACCAAATTTATGAGGCCATGCAGCGGCTTCTTTGGTCTGCGCCTTGCTACTGCTCGATCGCATGGAGACCACCAACGAAAGTCGGTTCGCGATGAAACGCACATCGTTTGCTAAAGCTGCTTGATCGTCAGAAATCCAGAGGCAGTAACGGAGCTTGCCGTTTATGAGTTCCTCTGAGCCAATATAGGGACGAACAAATTGGCGATAGGCGACCTTGTTCTCAGCCTCCAACTCCGCCGCTTCTGTGGCATTCAGAAGCAGGCCCCCACCGTCGATGGCACTATCGCCTCGATCCATCGGGGTTACGTGTGTCAGCGGTGAGGTAGATTTTTGCAGGTCAAGATTTTGCCCCGCAACGAGGTAAGCGTTGATGTGCTGCACTTCCTTTGCAAGCGTCTCGCCTTCACTGCCAATGGAGTAAAGTCGGCGAACTACACTTCGGTCATTTGAAATAGCTACAATCGCAACGGTAACGCCGGCGTTATGACTGGCCAAATTATTCCACTTGAAGGACGTGTGGGCAAAGATGATCTCATGCTTGGTCGCAAAAATCAGAGGCCACAGGATCGGCACCTGTTGCCCTTGGCAAATGCTGTTGGTAGACACGAAAGCCGCCGCTGCGCTGGTCTGCGTGCCATAATCCGCCGCCTTCATGAACCAGCCCGCGACATAATCGAGCGACTTCCAGCTTTTGGTGCGATGGCCGAAGATGCGCTCCAGATCGGCCTTCTGCTCGGCATCCTGCCACGTTGAGCCAAGGTAGGGCGGATTGCCGCAAATATACGTCTCCCCACCCTCGTTCTCGAAGTCGATCTCGGTCTGATTGAGGGGTGTGCCAAACAGGTCATCCGCCTGCACCTTTACGCCGGTGCCGGTGGGCGGGCACAGGCTCAGCCAATCGAGCCGCAGGGCATTACCGCAGGTGATCCAGTTCTCGCTGCTGAGCGGGAGGAACACGGCCAGCGCCTCCTTTTGCCCGCGATAGAGTACGTCGCACTGATATTCGGCGATGATCAGCGCCAGACGGGCGATCTCGGCGGGGAAGCTGCGCAGTTCGATGCCGCGAAAATTGGTGAGCGGAATGTCGCTGCGCCGCTCCGGTTCGCCGCGCCGCCGGTTAATCTCGGCCTCGATCTCGCGCATCTGCTTGTACGCAATCACCAGAAAATTGCCCGATCCGCAGGCCGGGTCAAACACGCGGATCTTCGCCATGCGCTGGCGCAGGTTCAGCAGCTTTCGGGGATTGTCCTCCGCCTCGGCCAGTTTGGCACGCAGGTCATCCAGAAACAGCGGGTTCAGCACCTTCAGGATGTTGGGCACGCTGGTGTAATGCATGCCCAGCGCGCTGCGCTCGTCCTCCTCGGTGACGGCCTGGATCATCGAGCCGAAAATGTCGGGGTTGATCTTCTGCCAATCGAGGCTGCCGATGTGCAGCAGATAGGATCGGGCGATCTTGCTGAAGACGGGGCATTCGGTGCTGCCCGAAAACAATTGCCCGTTCACATAGGGGAACTGGTTGGCATAGCGCTTGATGCCTTGGGCCTCGCGCTCGGCGGGCTTGGTGTCCATGGCGCGAAAGATCTCGGCCATCACCAGATGGGTGATGGAGTGATCGTTGGCCGTCATTTGCTGGATGGTCTTGCTGAACAGGCCATCGCCGAGGAAAATGTCGGTGTCTTCGGCAAAGAAGCAGAAGATGAGGCGCGCCATGAAGTGGTTCATGTCGGTGGGGCGGCGCGCCCAGTCGGGGTTATCCTTCAGCAGCTCGATATAGAGCTTGTTGAGGCGGCCGGTGGCCTTAATGTCGAACGAGCTTTCGCGGATTTGCTCGACGGTGGTAATGCCAGCCAAGGGCAGGAAGAAGCCGAAGTGGTCGGGGAACTCGGCATATTTGCAGGCGACCGTGCCGCCGCCATTCATGTCCTCGGCAGCGAAAGCCTCGCCATCGGTGGCGAGGATGAACTTGGCCTTTTGCGATAGGGTCTTGGGGCTGGTGCGCAGGGCAGCCAGCGTTTCGTCCACCGCCCCTGGGGCGCAGGTGGCGATATGGATGTGGCCGCGCTGGAGCACGCCGCCCACGTCGGACTGATTGGTATTGCCTGCCCTCAGCCGTTGGAGCGCGGTCTCCTTGTTGCCAAAGGCCCGCAGAAACTGGAACGGGAACTCGGGCCGGTCAAAGGGCTCAAGCGCAAGATTCGATACGGCTTCTTCGATTTCAACGGGATTCATGGGGACTGTGTACGGGCTACATTCGGCATCGCCAAGTCAGCCTTTGCAAAACAGCCCATCATTCCACCATCCCTTCGCCCGTGAATTGCAAGGTATGGACTTCTAGTTGATCATGGGGGAGCCTAGTGATGAGCTTCCAGTTTGACAGCCATACCCCCTTTGGGTCCCTCTCCCCCCTACCTCTTTTTTCTCAGGGCCGTTGCGCGGCTGCCCACGTCGATACCTGGGCCACTAAACCTGAGGGTTGGGCTAGGTGCTTCCGGCTTTCTGCTTACCCGACGCGGATCGCGTCCGATCAAAATGACTTTCGTCATTTCCGAAAACGCCCAGTTCAATTTTGCTTCGGGGAGATCGCATTGGCGTTCGGAGGCGGGACGAAGGTGAAAACATATAATTGTGTTGTGACTCAAAAACGTGTATTTGCTGATTCGTGTAGTTAAGGAGGTCAAGATGGTGAAAAATAAAATCAAGGAATTCAGAAAGAAGGCAAAGCTGACTCAGCGTGAGTTGGCCAAACTTGCCGGAACCAGCCAGCAGCAAGTTCAAAGGCTGGAGGCTGGGGTGCAGTCGGCCAGACTCCAAATGGCGGAAAGCCTCGCGAATGCGCTCAATTGTTCGGTGCACGCGCTATTTCCGGCCGAAGCGTCTGGCCGGGGCGCTATTCAGTCCCCAAAGAGCATTGCTGGCAGAGCGGTCAAGCCCGACGACGAGGGTTACGAAATGTGCTATCGGGAAATGCAGTTGCAGCTCAGCAATGGACTGGGATTCAAGCTGCGTATTGAAGATCGAGAGATGGACCGGATCCGAGCCCATGTCTTGAATTGTGATGACGAAAAGGATGCATTTTTCCTGGTTA
The DNA here is from genome assembly GCF_009909235.1 of Novosphingobium ovatum. Taxonomy (GTDB): domain Bacteria; phylum Pseudomonadota; class Alphaproteobacteria; order Sphingomonadales; family Sphingomonadaceae; genus Novosphingobium; species Novosphingobium ovatum. The sequence continues at coordinate 73,393 of NZ_JAAAPO010000006.1, read as the reverse complement.
GCACGCCTCAGGAAACCTTTGCTTTCAACCAATCTGTGATCAATCGGATTGTGTTTGACTTTGAAGAATACCTCAATGTTCTCGATGACGAAATTGCCGACGGCATCCGGGAGCAGGAAGGTTTAAAAATCTGGTTTAAAGGGCAAGATGTTGCTGAGTGCTTTGGCGTTGATGCTGATGATTTCTACCAATCTGAAGAGGTTGGTCCTCTTGCCAGTTTGATGATGGAGTTGGATTTTTACGAAGGTGATCGTGGGACCATCAACTTTGAGACCATAGACGACGAGGAGATTGCACTCTTTCCTCGGAAAATTGCCGCGATTTCTCTACCGAACCAGTTTTTGTCAAAAGAGTTGGCCGATGCCCAAAGTGAAGGCTTTGCTGAAGACGAGGAGCTTTGACGGCACATTGAACCGGGGTGATGGCGACAATTGTGCAGATTAACTCGGGACGGAGGGGGCAGCCGGAAACTGGGCGGGGTCAGGTGACTGCATCCCCATTTTTGGGCGCGGATGCCAAATAATCAGCCCAATCTTGCATCAGTTCGCGCCTACGCTCAATCGCTGTGGTCCGGCGATAGGCTGCCATGGCCTTATTTTTGATGACGTGCGCCAATGCCAGCTCAGCCAAGTCCTCTGGGTGCTTAGTGGCATCCCCGACCCAGTCGCGAAAAGTGGACCGAAAGCCGTGCACGGTCACGTCCTCAATTTTCATCCGACGCAACACAGTTGCCATTGCCATATTTGATAAGCCGCTATCTTTGTTGCGGAAGATGAAGCCCTTCCGCTGACTTTCGTTCGGCTGAATTTGCAGCAGCAGCCCGAAAGCGGCGCCGCTGAGAGGGACGATGTGCTCGCGCTCCGCTTTCATCTTTGCGGCTGGTATGGTCCAGATCTTTTCCTTGAGATCAATTTCCTCCCACTGGGCTTCGATGACGTTGCCCGTGCGAACAGCGGTTAAAATGAGAAACTCCAATGCCTTGGCTGCGACTCCGCCCCGGCCTTGCAGTTGACCGATGAATGTCGGTGCCTTTAGATAAGGTAGGGCGCGATGGTGTCCCCTCGAAAGTTTCCCCTTTTTGGGCAAGAGCAACTCAAGATGGCCCCGCCATTGGGCCGGATTTGCAGCATCCTTCGGGCGAAATCCTTGCGCCTTTGCGGCACTGAGGATTTTTTCGATCCTGTTCCGAACACGGTCTGCCGTTTCCGGAACCTTGGACCAGATAGGGCGCAAAACCTTCAGGACGTTGTCCGTGCTGATCTCGTCGACAGGCAGATCCGTGAGGGAACTGCAATAATCGCGGAGAGTGTTTCGCCATTGCTGCCTGTGCTTGCTGTTTTTCCAGCCCTCTTCAACGCTTGAGATGTAGTCGTCCGCGAATTTGCCAAAGGTTGGAATGGCAATCGCATCAGAGAGCGCCGCCGGGGCAATAACGCCTTTGGGGTCGCGGTTCGTCGCCACTGCCTCGCGCATTTTTTCCGCGATTTCGCGGGCCTTCGCGAGTGTCAGCGACGCATATGGGCCCAGACCAATTTCCTTGCGACCGCCACCACCTTTTCCGGTCATGAACACCCAGGATTTTGCCCCTTGCTTGGTAATCCGCAGGTAGAGGCCGCCGCCGTCAGAGTGGCGGCCGGGCTCCTTGAGGTGCTGAATCTTCTTGGCGTTCAAGAGGTGGATTGGGCGGGACATACCATCCTTTCAGTGGTTGACGATGCCCACTTTCATGCCCACTAAAAATCTGGATGTCAACGGAATGGATGGGTTCTGCGTGAACCATGGTGAACGCTATGTTAATATTAATGCAATGATATATAGAGATAAAATGGATGGATCTGGTCGAGCGTGGACGATCATGAACAAGGTAGTTAGGCGGACTCCCGCTCCGCCACCTGGGTATTTCACCCCGTCGAAATGCACGGTAATCAACCTTTGGTGTCCCATAAAATGCGAGGGGACAATGGGCCGTCTCAGCGCCACTTGCGTCAAGGCTGATCGGGCGCCGGGGCGCTCCGATGACGACCGATTTTGCCTTGTCGTCGCGCCCGGCGGCGGCTGAGGCGTCGGTTTGCCGGGGCCTGAAATGGGCCACGCGCAAACTGGGGCTTCGGGCGGGCACGCCATGCTTTTCCCCCGCTGCCCTTGCTGTCCAGTCAGGTCGCGATGCTGATGAATTCGCGCCAATGCTGTTTGCCATAATTGGTTGAAGTGACTGAATCCGCCGTGGGTTCAGGGTGTTTGGCAAGGATGTCTGGCTCGCATCGTGCCGTGCGGGCGGAGCGGTGGGACATGCGCGGCTTGGGATATTACCGCAGGGCATAACAGGATCAGCATAATCTATTTCCCTTTATAACCGATGCCGGTCAAAACCGAGCCATTGCGCAATGGCAAATGGCGCGACAATGGGGGGAAGCGCATGAAGGGATCTTGCCCATCGGGCCAGAGGCAGGCTGTTGCCTTTGCCCGGCCTGCTGTCTGGCCTGACCATTCAAGGCGCCTGTGAGGCAGCCGATGCGCCGTATTCCCAGCCTTGCCGCCCTGCGCCAATTCCGCCTGCTGGCCCAGACCAGCAGTTTTAGCCGCGCGGCCGAACTGGCGCATGTCACACAGCCGGCCTTGTCGCGCACGGTGCGACTGCTGGAAGAGGAACTGAACGCGCGCCTGTTTGACCGGGACCGGCGGCGGGTGACCATCACCCCGGCGGGCGAAGCGCTGTTGCGGCTGACCGAACGCCTGCTGGACGATGCCGAGGACGCCTTTGGCGAATTGGGGCAAGTGTTGGCCGGCGCGCGGGGGCGGGTGGCGCTGGGGGTTCTGCCTTCGTTTGCGGTGGGGGGATTGCCCGCGATCCTGCGGGGCTATTGCGATGCCTGGCCGGGGGTGGATGTGGCGGTGCACGAGGGGCTGGCGGGCGCGCTGTTTGAACGGCTGCGTGACCGGCAAGTGGACATCGCCGTCACCACCCCGCCCGATGCCGGAGTGGAGACTTTCGCCTTTCAGCCTTTGTGTGATGACCCTTGCGCGCTGGTCTGCCGCCGGGGCGAGGCGCCCGATCAACCATCTTGGCACAGCTTTCTGGAGGCACCCTTTATCGCTATGGCGCCGCACAGCAGCGTGCGGCAATTGACAGATGCGGCCTTTGCCCGTGCCGGAATTGCGCCGCGCCCGATGTATGCCTGTGCCCAGCCCGCGACGGTGGGGGCGTTTGTCGCGGCGGGGCTGGGGTTCAGCGCCCTGCCGCTCTCGACGCGGCCGATGGTGGCGGGGCATGATCTGGAATGGCACCTGCTGGACGATCCACAGGCGCGGCGCGTCATCGGCGTGGCGCGGCTGGCGGGGCGAACGCTATCACCTGCCGCGCGAAATTTGTGGGCGGCGCTGATAAAAGACAAGGGGTAGGGATATGCTGGCGCTTGCCGGGTTGATGATTGTGGTGGTGATGCTGGCCGCGATCCTGACCAACCGTTTGTCGCCCTTGGTGGCGATGATCCTGATACCTGTGCTGGGGGCGGTGCTGCTGGGCAAAGGGGGCGAGGTGCCCGCCTATGTCGTGGCCGGAATTGCCAAGATCGCGCCGGTGGCGGGCATGTTTGTCTTTGCCATCCTGTTTTTTGGCGTGGTGTCGGATGCGGGGCTGTTGGCGCCGCTGGTGCGCGGCGTGCTGCGGCTGGTGGGGCGGCGGCCCGCGCGCGTCACGGTGGGGACGGCGGCGCTGGCGCTGTTGATCCATCTGGATGGATCGGGCGCGGTGTGCTTCCTGATCACCATCCCGGCGCTGTTGCCGCTGTATGACCGGCTGGGGATGGACCGGCGGGTGCTGGCTTGCTGTGCCTCGCTGGCGGCGGGGGTGAATTTCCTGCCGTGGACCGGGCCGACGATCCGGGCGGGGGCGGCGCTGCATCTGCCGGTGGGGGATATTTTCACCCCGATGCTGCCGGTGCAGGCGGTGGGGCTGGTGTTTGTCTTTGGCGCGGCATGGTGGATGGGCCGCCGCGAGGAAGCGCGGCTGGGCCTGCGGGCAGACGCCGCCAGTCTGCTTGAACCGCATGCCGATATGGCCGCGCTGGGCGATCCCGCGTGGCAACGGCCTCGTCTGTTCTGGGTCAATCTGGCGGTGACGGCGGTGGTGGTGGGGCTGATGGTCGCGGGCAAGGCCGAGCCGGTGGTGATCTTCATGGGCGGCACGGCACTGGTACTGGCGATCAATTACCCCCGCGCCGAAGACCAACGGCTGCGGATAGAGGCCCATGCGCGGCCCGCGATGCTGATGGCGGGCGTGCTGTTCGCGGCGGGGGCCTTCACCGGCATCATGAACGGCGCGGGGCTGATCAAGGCTTTGGCGCAGGCCAGCGTTGCCATGGTGCCGCAGGCATGGGGCGGGGCGATCCCTGTGGCGCTGGCGCTGGTAGCGATGCCGCTCAGCCTGCTGTTTGATCCCGACAGTTTCTATTTCGGCGTGTTGCCGGTGGTGGCGCAGGTGTCGGGCCATTTCGGCGTGGCCCCGGCACAGGTGGCACAGGCGGCCTTGCTGGGCGTGCACACGGTGGGCTTTCCGGTCAGCCCGCTGACGCCCGCGACCTTTCTGGTGGCGGGGCTGTCGCGGATCGAATTGGGCGCGCATCAGCGCTTTGCCTTTCCGTGGTTGTACGCCGCCTCGCTGGTGATGGTCGTGGCGGCGGTTGTGATGGGGCGGTTGTGATGGGACGGGCAAGCATTCGCATCGGCGCGGGGGCGGGCTTTTCGGGCGATCGGATCGACCCTGCGGTGGAACTGATCACGCGTGGGGAACTGGATTTCCTGTGCTTTGAATGTCTGGCCGAACGGACGATCGCGCTGGCGCAACTGGCGCGGGCGCAGGACCCCGATGGCGGGTATGACCCTTTGCTCAAGGCGCGGATGCGGGCCTGTTTGCCAGAGGCCGTGGCGCGCGGGGTGCGGATCGTCACCAATATGGGCGCGGCCAATCCGCTGGCCGCGATGCGCGCGGCGCTGGCGGAGGCGCGCGATCTGGGGTTGCATGGGCTGCGCATGGCGGCCGTGCTGGGCGATGATGTGTTGCAGGCGGTGACAGGACAGGATCTGCCGCTGATCGACCGGCCGGGCCGGCTGGGCGACATCGCGCCACAGGTGGTCTCGGCCAATGCCTATCTGGGGGCGTTTCCGATTGCCCGTGCGCTGGATCAGGGGGCGCAGGTGGTGTTCACCGGGCGGGTATGCGATCCGGCGCTGTTTCTGGGGCCGATGATCCATGCCTTTGGCTGGGCGGTGGATGACTGGACGCGGCTGGGGCGTGGTACGGCGGTGGGCCATCTGCTGGAATGTGCGGGCCAGTTGACCGGCGGCTATTTCGCCGATCCGGGGGTAAAGGATGTGGCCGATCTGGCGCGCTTGGGCTTTCCCTTGGCGGTGGTGGAGGCCGATGGCCACGCCACGCTGACCAAGGTGGCCGGGACGGGCGGGTGTCTGACCGTTGCCACCGCCAAGGAACAGTTGATGTACGAGATTTTGGACCCTGCCGCCTATCGACAGGCCGATGTGGTGGCCGATTTCACCGGTATTACCCTGACGCAGACAGGCCCCGATCAGGTCCGCGTGACGGGCGCTGACGGGCGGGCGCGGCCTGCTGAGGTCAAGGTTTCGGTCGGCTATCGTGATGGCTTTATTGGCGAGGGGCAGATCTCCTATGCAGGGCAAAGCGCGGTGGCGCGGGGGGAATTGGCCATTGCCATCATCCGCGAGCGGCTGGCGCTGTTGCAGGCGCCGGTGGATGAATTGCGCTGTGATCTGATCGGGGTGAACGCGGCCAATGTGACCGCCCATCGCCCAGCCCCGGCAGAGGTGCGGGTGCGGATCGCGGGCCGCGCCGCCAGTGCCCAGGCCGCCCGCATCATCCCGGCTGAGGTCGACGCGCTGTATCTGAACGGCCCGGCGGGCGGGGGCGGGGTGACGACCAGCCTGCGCGAGGTGGTCGCGGTCGCTTCGGTGCTGTTGCCGCAGGGGGCGGTCGTGCCCACCATCCTGCATGAGGTGGCGTGATGCGGCTGGGTGAGCTGGCCCATGCCCGCACCGGGGACAAGGGCGACACCTCGCAGATCTGTGTTTTTGTCCATCATCAGGCCGATTATCCGCGCCTGCTGCGCCTGTTAACCGCGCCCCGGGTGTCGGCTCAGCTGTGCGGCCTGTCGGTGGAACGGGTGGAGATCTATCCGCTGCCCGGATTGGGGGCGGTCAATCTGGTGCTACATGGCGCGCTGTCTGGCGGGGTGACACGCTCGCTGGCACTGGACGCCCATGGCAAGACGCTGGGCATGCAATTGCTGGATATGGAGATCGGGGAGGATGACAATGCGTGAACGGCTGAAGGGCGCGGGGCTGGTGGCGGTGGCGCTGATGGGGGCGGGCATGGCGGCAGGCGGAGCGCAGGCGCGCGTCACCCGGCTGCATATCGACAGCCGCGCCGCCCTGCCGGTCAAGCCGGGCGAACGGCCCTATGAAATCATTCAGGGCACGTTCGAGGGCGAGTTGAACCCTGCCGATCCGCATAATGCGGGCATCACCGATCTGGTCGCCGCGCCGCGCGATGCGCGGGGGCAGGTGGTGTACCGCGCCACCTTTGCCATTGCCCGCCCGGTGGAGCGGGGCAGCGGGGTGCTGTTCTATGACGTGCCCAATCGTGGCAATGGCCGTGTTGCCCCGGACGAGGATGGGCATATCCGCGTGATCAGCGGCTGGCAGGGGGATCTGGATCCCGCGCCGGGCCGCCAGACGCTGACCGCGCCGGTGGCGGCGGGTGTGACGGGCATGGCCTTTGCCCGCTTTACCGACATGGCGCCGGGCACCACCAGCTTGCCGCTGGTAGGCGGGATTGGCGTGCCGGTGGCGCGCCCGTTGGCCGCTGATCTGGACACCCGTCATGCCCGCCTGTTCAGTCAGACATCGGACCGCGCCCGCCCGGTGGAGATCGCGGCCGACCAATGGGCCTTTGCCGATTGCCGCAATGCGGCCTTCCCCGGCACGCCAGACCCCGCGCGCATTTGCCTGAAGGGCGGGTTTGATCCCAAATTGGCCTATGGTCTGGCCTATCGCGCGCGCGATCCGCGTGTGTTGGGGGTGGGCTTTGCCGCCACGCGCGATTTCAACGCCTTTTTGCGCCATGCGCGGGCAGATGATGCGGGCACGCCCAACCCGTTGGCGGGCGAAGTGCGCTGGAGCGTGGCGGCGGGGACGTCACAATCGGGCAATTACCTGCGCAGTTTTCTGAATCAGGGGTTCAACGCCGACGAATCCGGGCGGCGCGTGTTTGATGGGGTGAATGCCAATATTGCCGCGCGCCATGTGCCGCTGAACGTGCGCTTTGGCGTGCCGGGCGGGGCTGCCAACCTGTACGAGGTCGGCAGCGAGGGCGTGCTATGGTGGACGCCCTATGCCGACACCGCGCGCGGGCGCGGCACGCACAGCCTGCTGGACCGGTGCAAGGCCAGCCATACCTGTCCGGTGGTGATGGAAACCTTCGGCTCGGCCGAGTTCTGGGGATTGCGCATGTCGCCGGTGCTGGTGGGCACGGGGCGGCCGCGCGATGTGCCGCTGCCCGCCAATGTGCGGCGCTATTACTTTCCGGGCGTGACGCATGGCGGGTCGATGGCGGGGGGAATTTCGCTGGATGGGGACAAGCCGTGGCCGGGCGCGCCCGCCTGCTCGCTGGCGATGAACCCCAATCCCTCGGCCGCCACCATGCGCGTGCTGATGCGGCGGCTGGTGGCGTGGGTGCGCGAAGGCAAGGCGCCGCCGCCCAGCCAATACCCTCTGCTGGCGCGGGGCGATCTGGTGGCGCCCAATGCCCGCGCGATGGGCTGGCCGGCCATACCCGGCGCGCCGCGTCCTGATGGGCTGATCAACACCATGCTGGATTATGATCTGGGGCCGGGCTTTCGCTATCGCGATGTGGCGGGCGTCATCACGCGCCAACCGCCGGTGATCCGCCGCGTGATCCCCTCGCTGGTGCCGCGCGTTGATGCCGATGGCAACGAGGTGGGTGGGGGCATCCCCTCGGTCCAGCATCAGGTGCCGCTGGGGACCTATCTGGGCTGGAACGTGCTGGCGCAGGGCTATGGCGCGGGGGGCGAATGCGGCTTTATCGGCGGCTACATCCCCTTTGCCCGCACCCGTGCCGAGCGGCTGGCCAGCGGTGATCCGCGCCCCTCGGTGGAGGAGCGTTATGGCAGCCATGACGGCTTTGTCGCGCGGGTGCAGGCCGTGGCGCAACGGCAGGTGCGCGATGGGTGGCTGCTGCCTGATGACGCCGCGCGCCTTGTGGCACAGGCTCAGGCCAGCGACGTGCTGAAGCCACGCCCCTGATCCGGTCCGGGGCCAATTGGCATCCCGTTTTTCGGCCCGCTCCCTATGACATGTGGGAGTGGGCCTGCGCGCGCCATTGTTTAGATTATCGATCGTTGAACGAAAAAGGACGTGACGGCCTGAATCCGCGCGTCCGGCGAAGCCTGTGGTTGGGAGACGGATGATGAGTGAAGGTCTCAAGTGGGATCTGGAGGTGGATGTTGCCGTCCTGGGTTCGGGCGGCGCGGCACTGACTGCGGCCGTTTCGGCGCATGACTTTGGCGCCAAGGATGTGGTGATTCTGGAAAAGACCGGCATGGTTGGTGGCACCACCGCGATGTCGGGCGGCATGCTGTGGATCCCGAACAACCACCACCAACAGGCGCTGGGCGTCCCCGACAGCGATGAGGAGGTCGTGGAATATCTCGATTCGCTGGCGCCCGGTCAGCTGGATCCCGAAACGCTGTGGGCTTTCATGCAGAACGGCCCGGAAATGCTGCGCTATCTGGAGGACAAGACCCCGGTGCGCATGTCGGCCTTTGCCGATTTCCCCGACTATCAGCCCTATTCGCCCGGTGCCAAGCCGGACGGCGGCCGCAGCCTCGACAATGATGCGTTCTCGTTCGCGCGTCTGGGCAAGGCGGCGGGGCGCGTGAACCCCAGCAAGATGGCCTATCCCCTGCGCGGCAGCCTGATGGAGGCGATCCGCGGTTCGTTGAGCGAGGCCGAACTGGCTGAGCGCGAGGCGGGCGACTATCGCGGTCTGGGGCAGGCGCTGATCGGCGCGCTGTATCTGGCGGTGCTGGAGCGCAACATTCCGGTCGAGTTTGAAAAGCGCGCCCGCCGTCTGGTCAAGGATGGCCACCGCATCATCGGCGTGGTGTGCGAAGATGCCAGCGGTCGTGAATTTGCCGTGCGCGCCCGTCGCGGGGTGGTGATCGCTACCGGCGGCTTTGAATGGAACGAGGCGCTGGTCAAAACCTTCCTGCGCGGCCCGATGACCGGCCCCGTCAGCGTTCCCGAGAACGAGGGCGACGGCCTGATCATGGCGATCGAGGCGGGGGCGCAACTGGGCAACATGCAGAACGCCTTCTGGCAGCAGAGCGTGCTGGAAATGAAGCCCCAGCGCGGCGCCAAGCCCAACTATCTGCTGGGTTCGGACGAGCGTGCGCGCCCCGGCGCCATTCTGGTCAACCGCAAGGGCAAGCGTTTCATCAACGAAGCCACCAATTACAATGCCATGGGCAAGGCCGTGGTGGCGTTTGACGCGGGCGAACATACCTATCCCAACCTGCCCTATTGGCTGGTCATCGATCAGCGCAACAAGGACAAGTATCAGACCTTTAACGCGGCGCCCGGCGCGCCCGCCCCGTCCTTTATGGTCAAGGGCGACACGCTGGAAGAGCTGGCCGAAAAGGCGGGTATCGATCCGCAGGGGCTGGTCGCCACGGTTGAGCGCTTCAACCAGATGGTGCGCAACGGCAAGGATGAGGATTTCCACCGTGGCGAGAACACCTACGACAACTTCTATATGTGGGGCGACATGGATTTCGAGCCGCCCTATCGCACGCTGGGCGTGATCGATCAGGGCCCGTTCTATGCGGCCAAGATGGAATCGGGCGCGCTGGGCACCAGCGGTGGTCCCAAGACCAATGCCGATGGGCAGGTGCTGGACTGGAACAACAATCCCATTCAGGGCCTGTATGCGGCGGGTAACGTCATGGCGGGCGTGCTGGGCGAAGTGTATGGCGGCGCTGGCGGTACGCTTGGGCCGGGCCTGACCTTTGGCTATATCGCGGGCAAGCATCTGGGCCAGCATCTGGCCAACGTCTGATCCTGTGATCCCGGCCGGTGGGCGGCGATGCCCATCGGCCGGGGGCGGCAGGCACGAACTGCGCAATAGGACAGGTTGGAAGGTGGCGGCGAATGGATGCACCATGACGCCACGAACTCTGGGCGCACCCGCCGGGTGTGGGCATCAGGGCGGCGCTGCTCCTTGGCAGGCCTGACATAAGGATAAAACACATGGGACGGTTGGACGGAAAGGTCGCGGTCATTCTGGGCGCGTCGGATGAACGCAGCATGGGCTTTGCCACGGCCCGCCGCTTTGCCGAGGAGGGGGCCAAGGTGGTGCTGGCGGCGCGGCGCGGGGATGCGGCGTCGGCACTGGCCGCGCGTGTGGGCGGCATTGGCGCCACCTGTGACATCACCAGCGAGGCTGACCTGGAGGCGCTGGCCGCCCTGGCGATCAACACCTATGGCCGGTTGGACGTGGCGGTGAACTATTCGGGCGTGGATGTGGCCGAACCGGTGCTGCAATCCACCGCCGAGGGCCTGCGCAAGTCGAGCGAAGTGCATTTTGTCGGCGCGGTGCTGTTCATCAAGCAGATGGCGCTGGCCATGGCGGATGGCGGCTCGATCATCACCACTTCGTCGATGACGGTGCTCAATCAGGCGCCCAATTACGCCGCCTATGCCGGGGCCAAGGCGGGGGCGGACACCGCTGTGCGCATCGCCGCCAACGAGTTGGGTGAGCGTGGCATCCGCGTCAACAGCATCGCGCCCGGCTTTACCCGCAGCGCCATGACCGACGCCTATTTCGAGATGGAAGCGGTGACCAAGGCTTTTGCCAAGGAAATCCCGCTGGGCAAGTTTGTCACCGTGGAGGACATTGCCGAAACCGCCCTGTGGCTGGCGGCCGAGGCGCGGTCGACCACTGGGCAATTGATCGACGTGACCGGCGGCCAGACGCTGCGCCGCGTGCCGCTGCCGATTGATTTTGCCTGATCGGGCAGGGCGGGCGGCGGCGTAACGCCGTTGCCCGCCCGCCTGTGCATCGCGCGGCCGCCCGGATTGCTTTGGGACATGGGGCCGTGCAAACAAGGGGCATGACAGAGGTTCCCTTGATGGTTGGCCACGCCGATAATGGGCGTGCGTTGACCCCCCGGCAGGCCGAGCGCCGCCAGCGTATTTTTGCCAGTGTGCGTCAGTTGATCACCGCTCATGGGTGTGATGCGGTCAGTATGCGCGCGATTGCCGCCGACAGCGGCGTTACCGAAAAGACCCTGTTCAACATTTTCGGCAGCAAGGACCGTCTGCTGGCCGCCGCCGCATTTGAGCGCAGCGCCAGCGTGTTTGGTCAGGCCGAGGCCATGTCGCCCGAGCCGGGCTGGCCCCGATTGATCGCTTTGTGCGATTCGGTCGCCAGCGTCACACTGGAGGCGCCCGACACCGCGCGGGCCTTGGCTGTGCCGGTGATTGACCATCTGGCGCTGACGGGTTTGGACCGATTGTACAATCGGCATGTGGGTGATGCGCTGCGGGTAATGTTGGCGCAGGGGTTTCTGGCGGGGTCGGCACCGGTCGATCTGCTGGCCTATCTGGTGCAGTTGGGGATGGTGTCGGGTGTCGGCTTTTGGGCCAAGGGCGATGTGCAGGATGCTGAATTGGCTGACTATTTGCGAATGCGACTGGCTGAAACGCTAATGCCTCATGCCAAGGCGGGCGCGCCGGCCGTGCGTAACGCTATCACCACCGCCCAGCGCGCTTTGGCCGCGCGGTTCGCGCCGCCGGGCTGACCTGACCTTTTTTATAGCGCGCTGTAATTATCTTTGACAGATCGCGGCACAGCCCCTCATATTGGCCTTAGTTAAACTAAGGTCGGGAAGGGTGTGTGAACGGCGCGCCCGCGTATCCATGGCGGATTCGCGGCGGCGGACGGCTGCGCCCAATCCAGACCATAATAATGGGAGGGATAGAGTGAAGACATTCCGTTCGCGTTATCTGGCGATGTTGGCTGCCAGTGCTGTCGCTTTTCCTGTGACGGCCGCGGCACAGGACGCCCCTGCTCAGGGTGGCCTGTCTGATATTGTCGTGACCGCTCGCCGCAAGGTGGAAAACATGCAGGACGTGCCCGTGGCCGTCACCGCGATTTCCGCCGCGCAGATCCAGAAATATGACATGACCAATCTGGAGAAGATCTCGACCCAGACGCCGCAGTTCACCATCGGGCGCGCCTCGAACGGTTCGGGCGCGCAGTTGACGCTGCGCGGCATCGGGTCTTCGGCCAGCTCGATCGGCATCGAGCAGTCGGTGGCGGTCATTCTGGACGGTGTCTATTACGGTCAGGGCCGCGTCATCAACGAGGGCTTCCTGGATCTTGGCAGCGTCGAAATGCTCAAAGGGCCGCAGGCGCTGTTCTTTGGCAAGAACGCCACGGCTGGTGTGATCTCGCTGAAAAGCGCTGATCCGACCACCCATGCCGAATATATGGCCCGCGTCGGCTATGAAATGAAGGCGCGCGAAGTGGTGGGCGAGGTGATGGCCTCGGGCCCGCTGTCCGACACGCTGGGCATCCGCGTGGCGCTGCGCGGGTCCAAGATGTTTGGCGGCTATTTCGCCAATGGCGGTCTGAACAAGACCTATTCCACCTTTGACGTGGCGACCGGCATCACCACCCCGCATTTCGCCCCCGCGCTGACCAGCGACAACCCCGGCGCGCGTGCCCTGATCGGCCGCGTGACGTTGCAGTACAAGCCGACCAGCCGTCTGACCATGACGCTGCGCGCCAACGCGTCGATGGATGACAACGACAACAACAGCTGGAACTATGTGCCTTATGCCTGCGGCAATCCCAACGGCACCTTTGGCGCAAACCCCTCGATCCGCTGTGCCAAGACGTTCACTGTCTATCAGAACTATTTCCCGGCCGATCTGGCAGGCGCCAACCCGTTCTCGCGCGCGGATGGCAGCCTGTACAATCAGTACCGCAGCTGGGCGATCACCGGTCAGGTGGATTACAGCCTCGATCACCTGAACCTGACGCTGATCACCAACTATAACAAGAACGTCAACCAGTGGGCCTGCGACTGCACGATCGTTTCGGCCGCCGATCCGCTTTCGGCCCCATCGACCGAGCATTCGGTGTACAACGCCTTCTCGACCGAATTTCGCGCCCAGACCAAGTTTGACGCGCCGGTCAACCTGATGTGGGGCGTATTGTACCAGTCGACCAAGCGGAACCACACGCAGAGCGGCTCGTTCGGTGGCATTTCGGACAGCAGCGCGCCGGCAGCCTACAAATATCTGGGCTATTACAAGCGGTCGGAAACCGATGGCGAGACGATCACCACCTATGGTCAGGTGGAATGGAAGATCGTGCCCAATGTCACTGCCGCCGCGGGCGTGCGCTATACGCACGAGACCAAGGACAGCTATCTGACCCACCCCTATATCAACCTGGCGCTGCAGGGCCTGTTCCTGCAAAACCGCCCGGTTGTGGCCAATCAGGCGTGGGACAACTGGTCGCCCGAAGCCACGCTGACGTGGAAGCCGACGCGTGATCTGACGCTGTATGCCGCGTACAAGACCGCCTACAAGTCGGGCGGTTTCTCGAACTCGGGCTTTGTCAGCGCGACGACGGTGGCCAGCGACGTCGCGTTCAACCCGGAAACCGCGGCCGGCTTTGAAGTGGGCTTCAAGAGCACGCTGATGGACCGTCAGCTGCGCCTGAACATCGCGCTCTATTCGTACCTGTACAAGGATCTGCAGGTCGACTTCTTCAACGCCACGACCTTTGCCTTTATCACCACCAATGCCGGTGGCGCACGGACCAAGGGCGTCGAGGTTGAGTTCGAATATGCCCCGCGCGCGGTGGCCGGGCTGAACGTGCATGGCTCGGTCAACTATAACCGGGCGCGTTACACCAACTATGTCGCGCCTTGCTATGGCGGGCAGACGGTGGCGACGGGTTGCGGCGCGGGTGGTTTGACCTTCCATGGCGCGGACGCGCAGAACCTGTCGGGCACGCCGACGGCGGTGGCGCCGGACTGGACCGGCTCGCTGGGCATCAGTTACGAGGCCGAGGTGTCGCGTGGCTGGAAGAGCGGCTTCTCGATCGATGCGCGCTATTCGGGCGCCTATCTGGCCTCGGCCTTTGGCAAGCCGAACTCGCGTCAGGACGCCTATGTCTCGCTGGATGCGTCGCTGCGGTTGAAGACGGTCGATGACCGTTACGAAATCGCCCTGATTGGCAAGAACATCACCAACCGCTTTATCGTGGGCGGGGCGATCGACGCGCCCAACAGCGCGGCCGACACGCTGGGCTTTGTCAATCTGCCGCGCACGGTTCAGCTGCAAGGCACCGTTCGCTTCTGATCCTCCTTTCGGGCGCTGTGCGATGGCATGGCGCCCGATCCTCTTTGCCGCAGGACCCCCATGGACAAGATCGAAGCCCTGATCGCCCGCGATGAGATCCGTGCCCTTTCGGGGGCCTATATGCGTGGGCTGGACCGGCGCGATGCCGATCTGATGAAGGGCGTGTTCTGGCCTGATTCCACCACCGATTATGGCTTTTATCAGGGGCCGGGGGCGGAATTCGTAGACTTTGCCCAAACGATGCTGGCCGATCATCAGGCAAACCTGCATATGCTGGGCCAGATCAATATTGATCTGGACGGGCCGCGCGCTTTTGGCGAAGTCTATTACTTTGCCTGGCACCGGGTGGAGGACGATGGCGTGCCGACCGACCTGATCATCGCGGGCCGTTATGTCGATCGTTATGAACAGCGCGATGGCGTGTGGAAGATCGCCCATCGCAGCGAGCTGATCGATTGGGTGCGATCAGACCCCGCCAGTGAGCATTACCTGGCGCGCATCCCCGGCGCGTTGTTGGGCGGCCACGGTGCCGCCGATCGTTCCAGCCAGCGCGACTGGCTGGCTACCGCCTGATTTTTCAAGCAGAAAGAATGACAATGTCGGATAACAGGATTGCGTTGGTCACAGGTGCGGCTTCGGCTGCGGGGCTGGGTTTTGCCATGGCGCGCCGTTTGGCGCTGACCGGGCATACGGTGTGGCTGACCGATCTGGATGGCGATGCCGCACAGGCGCGCGCCGCCGAATTGCGCGCTGATGGTCATGACGCGCATGGCATGGCCCATAACGTTACCGACCGCGCCAGTTGGGACGCGGTGATGGCCGCGGTCGGTCCGCGCCTGAACGTGCTGGTCAACAATGCGGGCATTGCTGTGCTGCACAAGATCGAAATTCTGGAACCCGAGGACTGGACCCGGCAGATCGAGGTCAATCTGTCCAGCGTCTATCTGGGCTGCCGCGCGGCTTTGCCGGCATTGCGCGCGGCGGCGGCCGATACGCCCAAGGGTGCTTCGGTGGTCAATATCTCGTCGGTTGCGGGGTTGGTGGGGATTGGCGGGGCCAGCGCCTATGCCGCCAGCAAGGGCGGCGTGCGCCTGCTGAGCAAATCGCTGGCGATGGAATGGGCGCGTGAAGGCATCCGCGTCAATTCGGTGCACCCCGGCGTGATCTGGACCGAGATGCAGCAGGTGGCGATCCGCGACAATCCGGCGCAGTATGACGCGATCAACGCCTCGATCCCGATGGGGCGCATGGGCGAGCCCGATGACATCGCCCAGATGGTGGCGTTTCTGGCCAGCGACGCGGCGGGCTATGTCACGGGCGGCGAATTTGTCGTCGATGGCGGCCTGACCGCGCAATAATCCGCTACATAGATTACGGCCCCGCGAAACCCACAAAAAGGCGGGGTCGTAACGGTTTTATCCGCGCTCCATACCGGTCGCGGAACAGACAGGGAGAGGCATCATGAGCTTTCGCGGGCCGCTGGCTGATCGCGTCGCCATCCGGGAATTGATCGAGACCTATGCGCATGGGGTGATGACCCGTGATGCGGATCTGTGGGGGGCGACCTGGACGGACGATGCCTATTGGGCCTTGCCCGAATTCCCTGATCTGGGCGGTTTTTCCGGCAAGGCGGCGATCGTCGAGGGCTGGGTTGGTTCGATGAAGGTCTATGGCTTGGACAATTGCACCAAGCCGATGATCTATGTCGCCACCCCCGGCAGCATCGTGGTCGAGGGCGATACGGCCACAGCGGTGGTCTATACCAGCGAGATTTTTGACGATCCCACCAGTGGCAAGCGGCTGCGGGTGCGGGGGCGCTATGACGACGAACTGGTTCGCGCGGGCGAGGGCTGGCTGTTTCAGCGCCGCACCTATCGCACGATGCTGGTGGAATAGACGGCATAAAACACAAAAACGGGAGAGAATATGCTGACAGCTTCGATGACGCGCACGGTCGTGATGGTGGCTTTTGTGGTGGTGACGCAGGTGGCCGGTGGCGCCTTGCTGGGGCGCACGCAAGGGTTTCAGGTGCCAGTTTGGACGGCGGCCTGCATCGCGGTCTATACCGCCTCGTTCTACATGCTGGCTCGGCTGATCCAGTCGGGCGTGGCGCTTTCGCTGATCCTGCCGGTGCTGGCGGCGCTGGTGCCGCTGGGGACCATTCTGGTCGCCACCACGCTGCTGGGTGAAACGGCCAGCTGGGCGCGGATCGGGCTGTTGGTGGTGGCCTGCGGGCTGATCGGTACTGCCGCGACGCTCTGACAGACGACAGTCTTGCCCCCTTGGCGGAGGGGGTATGGCGCGCGTGCAGCCTTTCCTCCCAAGGGCTGCGCGCGTTGTCGCGCGTGGCCCTATCCGGCCCGGCGTTTAGTCGCCGTACAACCCTTTGAGCACCTGCGCGATCAGCTGGTTCAGGCGCGCAATGCGCTCCGGGCCCAGCACGTCGCCCATGATTGACATGCCCATATGGGCCGCCACCGCCAGATCGTTGGCCAGCTTCATCTCTTCCCAGTGGTCGCGCCATTGGGGAAAAGATTCGATCATCTCTGCCACCCAGACCTGATCGTAACGCCGGGCGGCGGGGCCGAAATGTTCCAGCAATTCAGCATCGCTGCGCGCCGCAACGGCCAGTTCCAAATAGGCGGCATATTCGCGGGTCTGGACGCTGCGCCAGTGCGCCTGAGTGGCAATGGCGACCAGCTGCTCTTCGCCTGCCTCGCTGATCTGGCCCAGATAATCCTCCAGAAACAGGCGCATCCGGGCATAGAACACATGGTCCACCACCGCCGCCACCAGCGTCATGCGCGTGGTGAAATGGTGCTGCATCGCCCCGCGTGACACGCCGGCGCGGGCGGCGGCCTTGTGCGTGGTCAGCCCGGCATAACCGCCTTCCAGCAGACAATCGATCCCGGCTTCGATCAATTGCAGACGGGTGCGCGCGCTTTTTTGCTGCTGCCAGCTTTGCGGATCGGCGGCCAGATCGGCCGGTATCAGTGCGCGCAGCATGCGTTGTTGCATCGTCGGTGGAGACATGAGCGGCCTTATATCGTGATTCTGTCTGACGTGCATCGCCCTGACGCAGCTTCTGTCACCTGTGCAAAGGTTCAGTAGGCGGCGCAAGCGGGGTGTGAAAAAACATTCCGGTTGGACTGTTATTTAGAAACAACGCTCAGGCCAACACCCTTGGGAGGGGGAAACATGACAAAATATACCAAGATCCGCTGGATTTGCGGCCTGTCGGCCGTTGCTATGGCTGCGTCGGCTCAGACCGTATGGGCCGCCGAAGAGCAGCCTGCGGGCGGCGCTTCTACGGGTGGCATCGCCGAAATCGTCGTCACCGCGCAAAAACGCGCCGAAAAATTGCAGGACGTGCCGATCTCGGTTGCGGCCGTGGGCGCCGCGCAGGTCGAGGCAATGCATGCCGTCAACCTGCAGGGCCTGCAAGGATCGGTGCCCAACGTTGAGATCGGCACCTTTTCGAACACGCCCAATACCGCCGTGTTCACCATCCGTGGCATCGGCGTGATCGAGCCTGACCCCTATGCGGGCAACACGGTGGGCATCGTGGTCGATGGCGTGCCGCAATATTTCTCGATGGGCGCGTTGCTGGACCTGTTTGACGTCGAACGGATCGAGATCCTGCGCGGGCCGCAGGGCACGCTGTTTGGCGCGAACACCACCGGTGGCGTGGTCAACGTGTTGAATCAACAGCCCAAGATGGGCAAGTTGGGCGGCAAGGTTGATCTGAGCTATGGCAATTACAACCACCTGACCGCCAGCGCGGTGCTGAATACGCCGCTGGGCGAGGGTTGGGCGGCGCGCTTTGGCATCAGCCATGACCAGCGCGATGGCTATGTCACCAACGTGGTCGATGGCCGCGACATGGGCCGCCGCGATGTGACGCTGTTCCGCGGTTCGTTGCGCCATCAGTCGGGCAATTTCGACGGCACGCTGACGGCCGAATATGACATGGCGCGCAATGGCTCGCCCATCGTCGTGGCGGGCGATCTGCCCGGTGAGGCCGAATATGTGCCCGCCGGTTTTCGTGGCATGTACACCTCGCCCTGCGCCCCTGCGGGCAGCCGCTGTGTTGCCCCGTCGCAATATTATTCGGCCCGCGATGGCGGTGCGCTGGGCGATACGCCCGACCTGTCGAACATGGACACCTATCGCATCGGTCTGACGATGAAGCTGTCGGATACGGCGCTGGGCGATCTGACTTCGGTCACGGGGTACAAGAAGTTCAAGCTGTTCGAATATACCGATCAGGACGGTACGCCGGTGTTCCTGATCGACACCCGCCGTGGCACACGCGGGTGGCAGTTCAGCCAGGAATTGCGCAGTGATTTCAAACTGTCCGACCGGATCAACGTGACGCTGGGCGGGTTCTTCCTCAAGGATCACTATGATCACTATCAGGATCTGCGCATCGATTTTGCCGGCGGCGCGACCTATGACATGACCACCGGCACTGTCACCAAGGGGCTGACCGGCCTGTATCAGCGCAACCTGCAGGATCAGGACAACGAGTCGATCTCGGCTTTCATGCAAAGCTATTTCAAGGTGACCGACAATCTGCGCCTGCAGGCCGGTGTCCGCTTCAGCCATGAGCGCACCTCGATGCTGGCCTCGACGCTGACCAGCCTGGCGCTGGGTGGGGTGACCACCTTCGACGGCACCTCGCCCACGGGTGTGGCCAATACGGTTCTGGGCGTGGTCGCGCCCAAGCGCGGCACGAAAAGCTGGGACAATGTCGGCTGGAAGCTGGGCTTTGACTACAAGGTCGCGCCGGACGTGATGCTGTACGGCTATTGGGCGCGCGGCTTCAAATCGGGCGGCTACACCGGCCGCATCGGTATCGAGCAGGATCTGGGGCCCTATAACCCCGAGCATGTTGACACCTTTGAGGCGGGCATCAAGAGCGAGTTTCTGGACCGCACGGTGCGCGCCAACCTGTCGGTGTTCAACACCAGCTATCGCGGGATGCAGTTGGCACAGATCTACTTTGTCGGGTCGGGCGCCAGTCTGGTTCAGGGCAACACCATCCTGAACGCGGCCCGTTCGCGCATTCGCGGGTTCGAGGCCGAACTGACGCTGGCCCCGACGCGCGGGCTGCAGATCACCAGCTCGCTGGCCTATCTGGATGCCAAGTACAGCCAGTTCGACTATCTGCTGCCCAGCGGCGCCACGACCAGCCTGGCGGGCAAGCGGCTGCAGAACGCGCCGGAATGGGCCGCGACGCTGGGCGCTTCGTATGAAGCTCCGGTCAGCGACACCGTGATGGCGCGGTTGGCGTTCAACTATGCCTTTACCGGCGAAAAGCTGCTGACCTCGATCATCGATACGCCGCGTGCACGGGTGCAGCCGCAACACATCGTCAACGCCAACTTCGATCTGAAGATCCGCGACCACTACACCGTCAGCCTGTGGGCGACCAACCTGCTGGACAATCGCTACATCAATTCGGTGTTCGATGCGCCCGGCACGCTGGGCCTGACGAACTATGCGCAGCCGCGCATGTTCGGCGTGTCCTTCAAGGCGGAATACTGACGTTATCCTCCCTTGCCCCGGTCGAAAGACCGGGGTCTTTTTTCACGGGAACCCTATGCCGACATTGCAGACACTGGCTGCGCGCGATCAGATCCTGAACACGCTGGCCATTCACAGTCGTGGCGTCGACCGGGCCGATGCCACTTTGCTGGGCGCGGCCTATCATCCAGGCGCAACGGTGGATTACGGCTTTTACGCTGGCCCTGCCGAAACGCTGGTGGCCATTCTGGCGCAGGCGCAAAAGGACGCGCCGCCCACCACCCACCGCACCTGCAATTGCTGGATCAAGGTGGATGGCGACCGGGCGGTATCCGAATCCTATGTCATCGCCCATGTCGAGGACGCCCAGACCCAGCGCATGGTGCTGGGCCGCTATCTGGACCGGCACGCCTGTATCGATGGCCAATGGCGCATCACGCATCGCCAATATGTGATCGAGGGCAATACCAACCGCCCAAACACCGCCCAGCGCGGCGATGGCGCGGCCGATCTGGCGCATTACGTGGCGCAGGGGGCCAAGCGTGCCGCCGATCCGGGCCGTGCCGTCCTGGCGCTGTATGCCGCCGAGGCGGCGGCCCAAGCTTCACATTCTGGAGAGCCAATCATGACCGATCCCAGCGAAACGCAGATCCTGAACGCGCTGGCCCGTGCCGAATTGCATGACCTGTGCATGGCTTATGCCCGCGGGGTGGACCGTGCCGATGAAGCGCTGCTGGCCTCGATTTTCAGTGAGGATTCGGTGGTGGTGACCGGCGCGGTCAATGGCAGCGGCGCGGAATTTGCCCGCCAGATCTGCGCCTTTGTCAGCACGCAACTGGACCTGTGCTTTCATTCGGTGGCCAATGAATGGTTTGAAATCAACGGTGACGAGGCCGTGGGCGAGCATTACGCGCTGGCCCATATGGTGATGAACGGGCAGGATATCATGACCGGCGGGCGCTATCTGGACCGTTATGTCCGGCGTGAC
The DNA here is from genome assembly GCF_009909235.1 of Novosphingobium ovatum. Taxonomy (GTDB): domain Bacteria; phylum Pseudomonadota; class Alphaproteobacteria; order Sphingomonadales; family Sphingomonadaceae; genus Novosphingobium; species Novosphingobium ovatum. The sequence goes on along the minus strand of NZ_JAAAPO010000006.1, from coordinate 52,386 downwards.
GGCAAGTGGTTGATCCGCAACCGTACCTTCGTCACCGACTGGAACACCACCCACCCCACGTCGCTGGAACGCGGCGGCTTTTACGAGGCGCTGACCAATTGGGGCCAGTTCGGCAAAGGCGATCCAGTCTATGCCCATTGGCACAGCCTGAACGCGGTTGCCGCCTGAATTTCACGCCAGACAAGGATAAAAGACATGGGCAAGATGCAAGGCAAGGTCGCGCTGATCACCGGCGGGGCTTCGGGATTGGGGGCGGAAGACGCCCGTGTGCTGGCGCGCGAGGGGGCCAAGGTGGTGATCACCGACATGCAGGCCGATCTGGGCCGCGCGGTGGCGGCCGAATTGCCCGACGCGCTGTTTCTGGAACAGGACGTGCGCGACGAGGCGCGCTGGCACGAGGTCGTGGCGCAGACCATCGCCCGTTATGGCCGGCTGGACACGCTGGTGAACAACGCCGGTCTGGTGCGCTTTGGCACGGTTGAAACGCTGCCCTATGACGAATTCCGCCTGCAGGTGGACGTGATGCTGGCAGGCACCTTTCTGGGCTGTCAGGCCGCGATCCCGCATATGAGCAAGGACGGGTCGGGCTCGATCATCAACATGGCTTCGGTCGGGGGGATGAAGGGCATCAGCACCATCCCCGCCTATGCAGGGGCCAAAGCTGGCGTGATCGGCATGACCAAGTCGATCGCCATTCATTGCCGCGAACAGAATTATCGCATCCGCTGCAACTCGATCGCGCCGGGCGGGATTGTCACGCCGATGACCGCGCAGGCATTGGCGCAATTGCCGCAGGACAGCGCCGGGCTGGACCAGATCCAGAACCACGGCATGGGCCAACCGATCGATATCGCCAACATGGTGCTGTATCTGGCCTGTGAGGATGGGCGGCACATTACGGGCACCAATATCGTCATCGACAACGGCGAAATCGCGGGCTGATCGGGCGCTGGCCAATCGAACAGCTTGCCAGCGGCGTCCATCTGCGGGCATAAAACAATCCAATCGGAATGTTTTGAGTCGCGACAATATAGGGAGAGGTCTGATGTTGAACCCCATTCTGGAACATGGGCTGCCCAGCGCGCCCGCTGATGAGGCCGATCTGGCCGCGATTCGCTGCCCCGCGCCCAGCGTGCAACAGATCGTTGGCGCCGATGTGATGCCGCCGCCCCCGGTGCTGACCTTTGAACAGCCCGCCTATCTGGGCAGCGCCCCGGTTTCGGTCGACCGCTATTTCTCGCAGGACATCTTCGACGCCGAGATCGAGAAGATCTGGAAGAAGACGTGGCAATGGGTCTGCCGCGAGGACCACATCCCCGAGCCGGGCGACTATTACACCTATGAGGTGGCGCATCTGTCCTATGTCGTGGTGCGCCAGCAGGACGGCAGCGTGAAGGGCTTTGTCAATTCCTGCCTGCACCGCTCGACCAAGTTCAAGAAGGGCGAGGGCATCGGCGCTGGCCCCAACCTGCGCTGCCCCTATCACGGCTGGACGTGGAACAATGACGGCAGTCTGGCCCAAGTGCCCTGCGCATGGGACTTTGCCCATGTCGACCCGGCCAAAACCCGCCTGCCAGAGGTAAGGATTGGCCAATGGGGCGGTTTCATCTTCCTCAACCCCTCGCAGGACGGGCCGGGGCTGGAGGAATACCTTGCCCCGTTGATCGACCACTTCAAGGATTGGGACATCGCGGGGCGCTATGTCTCGGTGCATGTGGCCAAGGAATTGCCCTGCAACTGGAAGACGGCGCAGGAAGCGTTCCTGGAATCCTATCACGTGCTGGAAACCCACCCACAGCTGCTCAAGGGCGTGGGCGATGCCAATGTGCAGTATGACTGCCATTCGGACCATGTGACGCGCTTTTACGCGGCCAGCGGGGTGAATTCGCCGCATCTGGCCAATCCGTTGTCGGAACAGGAACTGCTGGCGACCATGATCCTGGGCGACAAGGATTCGCGCGGGGACGGGTTGATTGTGGGTGAGGGCGAGACCGCCCGCACCGTCATGGCCCGCCACCTGCGCAAGGTGATGGGCGAGGTCTATCAGACCGACCTGTCAGCCGTGTCCGACAGCGAGATGATCGACACCATCGAATATCACATCTTCCCGAACATGGTGCTGTTCCCCGGCCTGTCGCTGCCGATGGCCTATCGCTTCCGCCCGATCGGCAGCGATCCCAACCGCACGCTGTTTGAAATCCTGTTCCTGCGTCCCAATCCGTCCGATGGCCGCGCACCCGAACCGCCCGAACCCTATCGCGTGGCCGAGCAGGACAGCTATGCCAGCGCGCCCGGTTTCGACCCGGCGATGGGATACGTCTATGATCAGGACACCGACAATCTGCGCGCCCAACAGGAAGGTTTCCGCGCGAGTGCGGTGGGCGTTCAGCATCTGGGCAATTATCAGGAATCGCGCATCCGCCATTTCCAGATGGTGATCGACAAATATCTGAACGCGGAAGGGTAAGCGGCATGGCTTTTGACATGGAAGCCGAGCTGCGCGACCTGTGCGCGCGGCGCGATATCAACGATGCGCTGTGCCGTTACATGCGGGGGCAGGACCGGTTGGACCCGGTTCTGCACCGCAGCGCCTTTCACGATGACGCGTGGGTGGATTGTGGGCTGATGAATGGCACGGCCGACGAATTCGTTGCCTTTGCGCAGGGGTTTCTGGCCGATATCGAGGGTAGCCAGCACATCATTGGGCAGGTGCAGTTGTCGATCAACGGCGATGCGGCCAGCGGTGAGGTCTATTTCTATGCCTGGCACCGCATCACCGAGGAGGGCGAACCCAAGGATCTGATCGTCGCGGGGCGCTATATTGACGAATACGCCTGCCGTGATGGCGATTGGCGGATTGTGCGGCGGCGCGAACTGATCGATTGGGCGCGCACCGATCCGGCGGCCGACGCCTTTCTACAGGCACATGACCTGCCGCGCGGGGCACGGCGCGGGGCGGATTTCGGCCAGACGCGCGACTGGCCGGTCTGACGCGGCCTATTGGGCTTGGCGGCTTTGCCGCTGGTCAGGCGTGGCGCTGCAACAGGTCCAGCAGCGCCGCGCCATAGGTCTCCAGCTTGCGCGTGCCCACGCCCTGCACCTGCCCCAGCGCCGAGAGCGTGTCGGGGCGGTGCTGGGCAATCGCGCGCAGGCTAGCATCGTGAAAGATGACATAGGGCGGCACTTTCAGCTCTGCTGCCGTGTCGCGCCGCCATTGGCGCAGCGCGTCAAACAGCGGATCACCCACCGGATTGGCACTGTCGCTGGCCCCGCGCCGGTTGCGGCGCTCGGCGCTGCGGGCGGGCGGCAGGGTGATCGCCACGTTTGCCTCCCCCTTCAGGATGGCGCGGGCGTCACCGGCCAGCCTGATCGCACCATGCTCGCTGGTTTCCAGACTGCCGCGGGCCTGCAACGCGCGGGCCAGCGGGCGCAGCAATGGGGCCTCGTCCGGCCCAACAATGCCAAACACGCTCAACTGGTCATGGCCGCGCGCGGTGATGCGCTCGTCCGCCACGCCGGTCAGCACCTTCTCGACATGGCCCAGGCCAAAGCTTTGCCCGGTGCGGTAGATGGCCGAGAGCAGCTTGCGCGCCAGTTCGGTGGTGTCGGTCACATTGGGCGGCGACAGGCAATTGTCGCAATTGCCGCAAGTGGCGGGCGCGTCCTCGCCAAAATGGCGTCGCAGCAGGGCGCGGCGGCATCCGGCAGTTTCCACCAAACCGGCCAGTGCGTTCAGTCGGGCGCGTTCACCGGGCAGGCGCGCTTCCTCCATCTCGTTCAGGCGCAGGCGGGCGCGGGCAAAATCCTCGGCCCCCCACAGCATCACCGCCACCGCCGGATCGCCATCACGGCCCGCGCGGCCCGTTTCCTGATAATAGGCCTCGATGGATTTGGGCAGGCCGGCATGGGCGACAAAGCGCACGTCGGGCTTATCAATGCCCATGCCAAAGGCGATGGTGGCCACCATCACCATGTCCTCGCTGGCGACAAAGGCGGCCTGATGGGCGGCGCGCACATCCGCGTCCAGCCCGGCGTGATAGGGCCGCACCGCGCGGCCCGTGGTGGCCAGCGTCTCGGTCAAGCGTTCCACCTGTGCACGGGTCTGGGCATAGACGATGCCGGGGCCGGGGTGATCGGCCAACAGGCGGCGCAATTGCTGGGCCGGATTGTCGCGCGGGGTAATGTGGTAACGGATGTTGGGCCGGTCAAACCCGGCAACGATCAGCCCATCGTCCGGGATACCCAATTGCATCAGGATATCGGCGCGGGTGTGCCCATCGGCGGTGGCGGTCAGCGCCAGACGCGGGACATGTGGCAGGCCGTCCAGCAATGGGCGCAACAGGCGATAGTCGGGGCGGAAATCATGGCCCCATTCGGACACGCAATGCGCCTCATCAATGGCAAAAAGGCTGATCGGGGCATTGGCCAACAGGTCGTGGAACTGCGGCTGGCTGGCGCGTTCGGGGGCGACATACAACAGGTCCAGATCCCCGTCGCGCAGCCGGGCGATGGTTTCGGCCCGGTTGGTATCGACGCTGGTCAGGGCGGCGGCGCGGATGCCATTGGCGGTGGCGCTGCGCAATTGGTCGTGCATCAGCGCGATCAGCGGGCTGACCACCACGCAGGTGCCGGGCCGCATCACGGCGGGCAATTGATAGGTCAGCGATTTGCCCGCGCCGGTCGGCATCACCGCCAGGCTCGATTGCCCGCGCAGCACGCGCCCGACCACCGTTTCCTGCACCCCGCGAAACGCGGCAAAGCCAAAGGTCGCCTGCAAGGCGCGGCGCGCATCGTCCAGCATCACGTCAGAATCGGTCCCGTCCATCGCCGGGCTGCTAACACACTTGGGCGCGCGCACCTATTGCGACACGGTGTAAGGGGTTGCATCTAGCGCAAGAGGCCAGCTTCCAGTATGGCGACGCCCGCTGCGGCGCGCCAAAGGCTCGGCGGGCGGGGACCTGAACAGGAAGTGGCGGACAGTTTCTATGACGAGTGAGCGTGTTCTGATTGCCGGTGGCGGCATTGGTGGTCTGGCGCTGGCGCTGACCCTGCACCAGATCGGCGTGCCTTGCGTGGTGTTTGAAAGCACGTCCGAGCTGCGCCCGCTGGGGGTGGGGATCAACCTGCAACCCAATGCGGTGCGCGAACTGGGCGATCTGGGCATTGGCGAGGATGCGCTGAACGCGGTGGGCGTACCGGCCAAGGAATGGGCGCTGGTCGGCCTGAACGGGCGCGACATCTATTCCGAACCGCGCGGCAAATCGGCCGGTTATCACTGGCACCAATATGCGGTGCACCGGGGCAAGTTCCACCTGTTGCTGGCCCGCATCGTGGCCGAGCGCATCGGCGCGGAAAACCTGCGCCTGGGGCAAAAGGTGACGGCCTATCACCAGACCGCCGATGGCCGCGTGGTGGCCGATATCACCACCGCCGATGGCCAGCAATTGCAGGAAACCGGCCGTCTGTTGATCGGCGCCGATGGCATCCATTCCAGCATCCGCGCGCAGATGCACCCCGATCAGCCGCCGATCCGTTGGGGCGGCACGCTGATGTGGCGCGGCACGGCCAAGGGCGTGCCGATCCGCACCGGCTCGTCCTTCGTCGGGCTGGGCACGGATCGCCACCGCGTCGTGCTGTACCCGATTTCGGCCCCGGACGAAAACGGGCTGGCCGATATCAACTGGATCGCCGAACAGACCTATGACGCGACCCACGACTGGACCAAGACCGGCTGGTTCCGCCCTTGCGAACTGGCTGATTTTGCGCATGAATTCGATGGTTTCGTCTATGATTGGCTGGATCTGCCAAAGCTGTTGGCAGGGTCGGATGTGGCCTATGAAAACCCGATGATCGACCGCGATCCGATCCCCACCTGGGTGGATGGTTCGGTGGCGTTGATGGGCGATGCGGCGCATCCGATGTATCCCACCGGATCGAACGGCGCGTCGCAGGCGATCATCGACGCGCGCGTCATGGGCAGCCTGTTTCTGGAGCATGGCGTGAATGCCGCGGCGCTGGCCGCCTATGATGCAAAGCTGTGTCAGCCGGTCGGCCAATTGGCGCTGCGCAATCGCGGAGCGGGGCCGTTTGGCCTGCTCAAGATGGTGGACGAACGCTGCGGCGGCACGTTTGACAATATCGACGATGTGATCCCGGCTGACGAACGCGCCCAGTTCATGCTGGCCTATCAGTCGGCGGCAGGCTTTGCCCGTGATGCGCTGAATGGCGCGCCGCGCACCATCCTCGCAGGCGCCCGTGTGGCCGAACAGGTGGCCGATGCAGCCGACGCTTGAGCATGTCTGCGACTTTGCCATCGATCTGACGCCCCCGCGTGAGTTGGGGGAATGCGGGGCGGGCACGCGCCGCATCATCCCCATCGTCGGCGGCAGCGTCAGTGGGCCTTTGCTGAACGGTCGCATCCTGAACATCGGCGCCGATTGGCAGACGGTGCATGGCGATGGCGTGGCGGTGCTGGACGCGCGCTATGCGGTGGAAACCGATGACGGCGCGGTGATCGAGGTGATCAGTCAGGGTATCCGCCACATGGCCCCCGACGTGGCCGCCCGCGCGGCAGCGGGTGAGGACGTGCCTTTCACCGACTATTACATGCGCACGGCGATCCGGCTGGAGACGGGGCATCCCGCCTATGCCTGGGTCAACCGTGCGCTGTTTCTGGCCAGCGGGGGGAAATCGGGGCGGACAGTGCGCCTGTCTATCTATCGCATCGATTAGGGGCGATCCACCGGGCGCGCGTTGGCCCGCAGCAACCGCACCACCGCCATGCCCAGCACGCCCGTTCCGGCCAGCAATGCCCCCCACAGCGCCAGCTTGCGTGGGGCAAAGGGCCAACTGGTGCCCTCTCCGCCCAGATCGACGAAGGTCTCACCCGCGCCGGTGGCCGCGACCTGTGCCCGCGGATATGTCCCCGGATTGGGGGCAAGGTCGCTGGCGGCAAACAGGGCGGGGGCGGCATCGGCATGCCCCACCGCCAGCCGATAGGGCGCGGCCCCGTTGAACGCCACCAACAACGAGACCGGCTCCAGCGCCAGTGCCAGCGCGGGCGGGCGCGACCATCCGGCGCTGCGGGGGTCGGCCTCCAGCAGCAATTGGCGCGGGGCGATGCCCTCCAGCGGCAGTTCGGTGGCCTTGGCCCCCTGACGCAACACCCCCACGGCCAGCGGTGTCCACGGCGCCTCGGCACTGTCGCGGCCCATCAGGCGCAGCGGCACCACGCCATCGGCCCCGGTCATCGCCACACGCACCGCGCCCGGTTGCAGCGCCACCGGCAGGGTGAAAGCCATCTGTTGCGCCGAGCCTGCGGGAATGCCGCGCGCCGTCACCCACAGGCGGGGCGGGGCGGGCGTGTGGCTGGTGATCAGCGTTGCGCCCTGCACCGCGCCGGGCGGTGCGCCCTGCCAACGCAACCGCACATAGCGCCCTTGCAACGCCACATCGGGCAGGGCGATCCGCCCGCCGCCCAACAGTTCAGGCCCGGCGCCGGGGCGCAACAGCACCGCATCGGTCAGCGGTGTCCAGCTTTTCAGATCGGGGCTGCTGGCGATCTCCACTGTCACCGGACGCGAGGGCGGCAGATCGGCGTCCAGCCGTACCGCCACCGCCCGATCGGCCAGCGACCGGGTGTCCAGCAAGACCTGCGCCGTCGCCGCCGCGCCGGCCGCAGGGCCTTGTGTCGCGACCGTCAGCCTGCGCCCGGCTTGATCCACCTGTACCGAGACCGCCGCGCCATCGGCCGCCCGATCCTCGTTGATGGCGATGGCGGGCAGGTGGATGGCATTCTGGCTGGCTGCCGCGGGCTCCATCCGGGCGATCGAGAGTGGGCGGCCCTGTGCGTCATAGACGCGCACGTCACCCATGTCGGCCCGGCGAAACGCCAGCAATGCCGCCACCGGCAGATCCAGCCGCGCGACCCCGGTGCCCGGCGCGGTGACCGGCAGGTTCAAGGCAAAGTCTTGCGGCCCGGTGGGGGCCGCCCTCGGCGCGCCACAACCCGGCAGAGCCAGCGTCAGGGCCAGCGTCAGGGCGATGGCCGCGCGCTTCATGCCGCCGCCTCGGCCGAGGTTGATGGGCGGGGCGGCAGCGGCACGAAATAACCGATCAGCAACATCAATACGCCCACGCCGATAAAGGCGATGATCCGCGCCAGCCCCTCGACGCGGGACATGTCGACCAGCACCAGTTTGACCACCACCGCGCCCAACAGCACGGCCCCCGCCATCCACGGCAGGCGTTCGGACCGCCGTTTGGCCCACAGCATCAGCCCCAGCGCCATCGCCGCCCACAACAGCGCGTATCCGGCCTGTACCACCGCACTGCTGGCCAGCGTGCCCGCGTCCCAGCCGATGCCAAACAGGTGGTGCGCCGTGCGCAGCCAGACCGTGTTGACCAACACAAAGCCTAGCGCCGCCAGTCCGCCCAGCCCGGTTGCCCCCGCGATCTCCTGCGCCAGAGGATCAAGATCGCGCGCGGTCTGCAACATCTGCCGCCACAGCGCCAGCGCCGCCAGCGCCAGCAGCACCGACAGATCGACCGGATTGACGATCGGGATATAGGGCAGGGGGGCGGTCACACCTTGGGCCAGCAGGGCCGTCACCAGCGCGCCGCCATAGGTCCCCATCGCCAGCAACAGCGCCGCGTGCCACCAATAGGCCCGCGCATAGGGGCGCAGCGGCCACCTTTGCCCGTCCGTATCACTGTGCCCTGCGGCCGCCCCGGCCCAGCGCGTCAGCGCGATCAGCATCGCCACACAGGCCACCAGATAGCTGACCCCTGCCCATGAACTGTTCCACAACTCCGCGCGATCAATCCCCAGCCACAGGGCATCGGCCACCATCGCCGTCAGCCACAAAACCCCGCCGACATGCAGGGCGTGGGTCCAGCCATCGTCAGGCTGACGATACAGCATCCACAGATGCAGCCCGGCCATCACCAGCCAACACGCCGCATCGGGCAGCATCAGCCCATGGCGGCCCAGCCCCAGCATCCCGGCCAGCCCCACCACCATCAGCGGCAGGGCAATCCGGGCGGGCCATTGCGCCACCGCCCAGTCGCGCGCCCGGCCAAAGGCCTGTGACAGCGCCATCAGTCCCATGATCGCCAGGACCGCGCCATACAATTGCATATGCCCAGACAGCGCGGGCATCGGCGGCAGGTCGGCGCTCGTTGTGGGCAGTCGGCGGTTGACCTCGGTCAGGATGGCGATGCAGGCATAGCCGAAACCGGCCAGAAACCACAGCGGCTCCATCGCCTGTTCCGCCCGCGCATAGGCTGTGGCCGCCGCCGACCCGCTGTGCGGCAGGGGCGCGCGCATCTGCCACGCGGTGAACAACAGCGGCAGCGACACCACCAGCGGCCGCAGGAACCCGTCATGCAGCAGCGGCCACGCCCCGACCGGATCGGGCAGCGTGACCAGCACCAACAGCCCGGCCACCGCTTGCAACATCAGCCCGAAACAGCGCGGCATCCAGCGACCTTGGCGCGCGCCTACCCAGAACGCGCCCGCGCCTTCCAGCGCCCAGACCGCCGATGTCCATTCCATCTCCAGCGCCAGCGGCACGGCCAGCGTCACAAAACCCACGCCGATCGCCAGCATGCATTCGTTGAGCAGCCGCATCGCCGGATCGCCGCGCCGCATCGTGACCGCGCTTACGCCGACATACAGCGCGCCAAACCCCAGCGCGGCATAGGCAGATCCAAACGGCCAGTCGTGCACCAGCCCGATTTGCAGGCCAAAGCCCACCAGCGCCGTGCCGAACAACAGCGTGTTATCGGCGTAATTGCCCAGCGGGCCCGGCGTGTTGTGGGCATACAGCACCGCCATTGCCAGATAGATCGCCACCGAAAGGATCAGGAACGCCTGACACAGGGCGTAATGCTGGGCGCTATAGCTGCCAAAGCCCCATGCCAGCGCCAGCGCAAAGGTGGCGACAAAACCCAGCAGATTGATCGCCCGCCAGCTTTTGACCCGCGCGATCACCAGCACTGCCAGATTGAGGATGGTGATATAGGCAAACAGCCCCAGCGGGGTTTCGGCGTGCCCGCCCAGCAGCACCGGCACCGCATAGCCGCCCAGAAACGCGGCAAAGGCCATCACCAGCGAATCCTGCAACAGCGCCAGCCCACAGCCCAGCGCCGCAAACAGGATCATGAATACAAAGGCGGCGGCGGGCGGCAGAATGTCATATCCCCGCGCGGCGGCGAACACGACCAGATACAGCACGCCCACCCCCGCGCCTTGCAGCGACAGGCTAAATCCGGGGCGCTCCAGCCGCTGTTTCAGCCCGACCGCCAACAGCGCCACGCCAATGGCGGCGATCGAGGCAAGCCGCGCCTCGATCGGGAACAGCCCGGCCATCGCGGCGAAACGCGCCAGAAACACCAGCCCCAGAAACAGCACGATCAAGCCCACCCGCACGATCGTGTTGCCCCCCAGCAGCCACGCCTTCAGCAGGTCCAGCGGAGAGCCGGGTTGGGCCACGGGGGCGGGTTGGGCCACGGGGGCGGGTTGGGCCAAGGGCGTGGGCATATAGGCCGCCTGCGCCATCGGCACACTGGCGGGCTCTGCCGGGGGGATGCGTGTCGCAGGTCGGCTTGACGGGTGTTGGGCGGATGGTTCAGGCGCCACATCGCGTTCGGGCACGGCCTGCGGCGTGGCAACGGGCGGGCGGGCGGGCGTTTCACGGAGTGTTTCGACCGGGGGAGGCGCTGCCGCGACCGGCAGATCCGCCAGCGCCGCCTGCACCGCCTGCGCGATTTCGGCCCGCAGTTCCGATCGCAGCCACAGGCCCAGCCCGCCGCCGACAATCCCGCCGCCAAGGATGCTGGCCAATCCCAGCCCATTGCCCCAGCATGCCACCAAGGCGCCAGCCACCGCGGCCCAGTACACCAAACCCATTTCCGCGTCCCCCAATCCAGCGGGCAGAGTGGCACAAATGGGTGAAAAGACAAATGGCTGGTGGTTCAGGCCGCCACCGCGCGCGGCCTATGCGCCGCCAGACAGCCGAACACACTGGCCACCAACAGGGCAAAGGCCAGTGTTTCCAGCCCCGTGGGCCAGCGTTGTTCCCAGATAAAGCCATAGAGCAGGGCAAACAGTGTCTCGAACAGGATCATCTGGCCCACCATCGTCAGCGGCAACAGGCGGCACATGCGGTTCCACAACCCGTTCCCCGCGATCGAGGCCAATGTCGCCACCGCCAGCGACACCCCCGCCAGCATTGCCCAATCCCCCGCCGCATGGCTGTTGTGCCCCGGCAGGATCAGCGCCAGCGGGATCAGAGCGATGGCCTGCACGCCCGTGGCCAGCCCGTTCATCAGGCTCCATTCATGGGCGGAAAACTGGCGCAGGCGGACCAGATGGCGGCTGTTGTTGACGGCATACAGCGTCCAGCACCCCAAGGCCCCTACCGCGCAGACCAGCCCGATCAGCCCACTGCCGCCCGCATGGCTGGGCCGGGCCAGTGCCTGCCACCCGATACACACCACCCCCGCGCTGCACAGCGCCAGCGAGGGCAGCAGCCGGGCAAAGGGCACCGCATGGGCATCGCGGCTGCCGATGATCGTCACGGCGACAGGGACAAAGCCGATGACCAGCGATGTCATCGCGATCCCGCCCAATTGCACCGCGTTCGACAGCAGCACATAATACAGCGTGTTCCCCGTCAGCGCGAGCCACAGCAGCGCCTTGACCTCGGTCACGGTCACGCGGCGGGCCAGATCGCGCGCGTTGGGCGCCAGCAATGCCGCCGACAACAGGCCGAACGCCAGATAGCGCCCGATGGTCATGTCCAGCGGGGTAAAGGCGCGGGCCAGTTCGGGCGCCAGAAACACCAGCCCCCACAACGCGCCCGCGCCCATGCCGCAGGCGATGCCGGTCCATGTCTGGGCGGGAGAGGCATTGGGCGGCATGGGCGGTCTTTCATCAGCGGCGGATGTGTGGGATATATCATCACTGGGTTGGGGCGTGTGCTCGATTTTCGGGGGCTAAATGCAACATTCACTCGATCGGCCGGGCAAAACGCTGGATGCCTTTGACCGGGCGATCCTGCGCATCATTCAGCGCGACGCCAAAACGCCCCAACGCGCCATCGCCCAGGCGGTGAACCTGTCGGCCGCTGCCGTGCAGCGCCGCATTGCCGCGATGGAGGCGGCGGGCGTGATCCTGCGCAATGTGGCGATTGTCGATCCCGATGCGGTCTCGCTGCCCATCACCGCCATCGTCGAGGTGCATTTGCGCGACGAGCGCGCCGCCACGGTGGACGCGGCCAAGGCGCTGTTCCGCCAGTCGCCCGAGGTGCAGCAATGCTATTACGTCACCGGCGGCGTCAGCTTTGTCGTGGTGATCGTCAGCCCCGACATGCGCGCCTATGAGCAATTGACCCGGCGGCTGTTTGCCGAAAACGATCTGGTCGAACGGTTCCGCACGCTGGTGGCGCTGGACCGGGTCAAGGCGGATACGGCGCTGGTCATCCCTTGATGGTTTGCCCCGAATCCCGTCTGGCCCATGCCGCCGCGCCGCGCGATACCATCGTGCATGGCACAGGACGGCGGCAAGGTGGCGGTGGTATGGGGCGCGGGTGGCGGGATCGGCGCGGGGCTGGTGCGGGCGCTGTTGGCGCGCGGCGATGTCGCCCAGATTTATGCCGGATCGCGTGACGGGCGCGCAGGGGCGGGGATGGCCGGTGTCACGCCCTTTGCCTATGACCTGATGGACGAGGCCAGCATTGCCGGGGCGGTCGCCCGGATGGGCGGGCGGCTGGATCTGGTGATCGTGGCCAGCGGCGTGCTGCATGACGCGGCCCATGGCGTGGCCCCGGAAAAGAGCCTGCGGGCCATCGACGGGGCGGCGATGGCGCGGGTGCTGGCGGTCAACACCATCGGCCCGGCCTTGATCGCCAAACACACGCTGGCGCGATTGCCGCGTGACCGGCGCGCGGTGTGGGCGGCGCTGTCGGCGCGGGTGGGGTCGATTGGCGACAACCGGCTGGGTGGTTGGCACGCCTATCGCGCCAGCAAGGCCGCGCTGAACATGCTGATCGCCAATTTCGCCATCGAGACCGCCCGCACCCATCCCCACGCGGTGATCGCCGCGCTGCACCCCGGCACGGTGGCGAGTGATCTGTCCGCACCATTTCGCGCAGGCGTTGCGCCCGACAGGTTGTTCACGCCCGATATCAGCGCGGGGCATCTGTTGCGCGTGCTGGATGGCCTGACGCCGGGCGAAAGTGGCGGGCTGTATGCGTGGGATGGCGCGCGCGTCCCGTGGTAAAGATGCGCAAGAAATCGGATCTGCCGACCAAGATCTGCGCGGCCTGTGGCCTGCCGTTCACCTGGCGCAAGAAATGGGCGCGCGACTGGGAGGCGGTGCTTTATTGTTCGGACCGTTGCCGTTCGGGCAAACACTCAGGCAAGGGCGGCCAGAAAGGCCTGCGCGTCGGTCTGTAATTGCGCCTGCCGTTCGGGTGAAAAGCGTTCCCAGTTGCGCACCATCGCCGCCATGCGCGGGTTGCGGCGCAGCCGGTCGGCGTGGCGGGCGATGAAATGCCAATACAGCAGCGTGAAAGGGCAGGCGCGCGGGCCGCTCTGGACCTTGGGGCTGTGGGCGCAGCCGGCGCAATAATCGCTCATCCGCGCGATATAGGCCCCGCTGGCGGCATAGGGTTTGGACGCCAGCAATCCACCATCGGCAAACTGGCTCATGCCGATGGTGTTGGGCAGTTCGACCCATTCAAACGCATCGGCATAGACCGCCAGATACCATTCGTGCAGCGCATGGGGATCAATGCCGGCCAACAGGGCGAAATTGCCTGTCACCATCAGCCGCTGAATATGATGGGCATAGGCGTGGTGCCGGGTTTGCGCCACACACGCCGACAGGCAGGCCATGCTGGTGGGCGCCCCCCAATAGGCGGCGGGCAGCGGGCGGTGCGCCTCCAGCACGTTTCCCCGCGCATAGTCGGGCCCCTGCCACCAATAGATCCCGCGTACGAATTCGCGCCAACCGATGATCTGGCGGATGAACCCTTCGGCACTGTTCAGCGGCACCCGGCCCGCGCGCCATTCGGCCTCGACCGCGCGGCACATGTCCAGCGGGTCCAGCAGGCCCAGATTGAGATAGGGCGAAACCACCGCGTGATGCAGAAACGCATGGCCGATCAGCATCGCATCCTGATAGCGGCCGAAACCGGGCAAGGCATGGGCGATGAAATGGGCAAAGGCGGCCTGCGCATCGGCCTGTGTCACGGCAAACCAGAACGGGCGCAGATCGCCAAAGTGATGGCCAAAGCGGCGCTCGACCATGTCCAGCACCTGTGCGGTGATGGCGTCGGGGGCAAAGGCCATGGGTTCGGGCAGACCCAGCGCGCCCGGCGGCGGGGCGCGGTTGTCGTGGTCATAGTTCCACTGGCCCCCGGCGGGCTGGTCGCCGTCCATCAACAGGCCGGTCTTGCGCCGCATCAGGCGATAGAAATGCTCCATCCGCAGGCCTTTGCGCCCATCGGCCCATTGGGCAAAGCCATGGCGGTCGGCCAGAAAACGGTCATCAGGCAGCAGCGTGGTGGCGGGCCAGCCCCGCATCTGTCGCATCAGGCGCCATTCGCCCGGTTCGGTGGCGATCAGGTGATCGGTGCCGTGGCGCCCCATCGCGCGGGCCACCTCGTCGGCCAAAGAGCCGGTGTTGCCCGCATCCTCCAGCGCAACATAATCCACCCGCCAACCCTCTGCGCGCAACCGCGCGGCAAAGTGGCGCATGGCCGAAAGCACCAGCGCGATCTTCTTGGGATGGTGCGGGACATAGGTGGCCTCGTCCCAGACTTCGGCCATCAGGATGGTGTCACAGGCGCGATTTGCCGCGCGCAGGGACGATAGCCCCATGCTCAACTGGTCGCCCAGGATCAGGATCAGCCGGCCTGCCATCCCCCGGCCATAGCGGTCAGGCCGGGGCGGATCTGCCTGTTCGCACGGGCAATGGCCCGATCAGGCGCGCGGACGTGGCGCGCCGGGCGGGATCAGGCGGCGGAACAGCTTGCCATGCTCGCTATACAGCACCAGCAGCAGCGCCAGCGCCCCTGTCGCCACCATCGCAAAGGCCAGCGGCCGCGCGCTGTTGTCATAGGCCTGTCCGACCAGCGCCCCCAGCGAGGAGGCCAGCACCATGCGGATAAAGCTTTGCGCGCTGGCCGCGGCCCCCGCCGTCCGGGCAAAGGGTTGCAGCGAGATCGAGGCAAAGTTCGAGCCGATGAAGCCCATCAGGCAGACATTCACTGTCATCACCGCGATAAAGCGGTAGAGCGTTTCGGCCTCGTACAGGGCCAGCGTCAGTTGCACCGCGCTGGTGCAGATATAGACCAGCAGCGCCGTGTGGCTGACGCGTCGCGCGCCAAAGCGTTCGACAATGCGGGCGTTGACGAAATTGGTCATCGCCATCATCGAGGCCATGCAGGCAAACACCAGCGGAAAGCGCGAGCCCGCGCCGAAATGTTCGGCCACCAATTGCTGTGACGAGTTGATATAGCCGAACAGCGCCCCCTGAATCAGCGCCATGCCAAAGACATAGCCAAAGGCCGCGCGGTTGGCGGTGACATCGCCCATGGTGCGCATCAACGGGCCAAACTGGATCGGCTGGCGATATTCGGGGTGCAGCGTTTCGGGCAGGCGCACCCATGTCCAGGCCGCCACCAGCCCGGCCAGCACCGCCATCACGCCAAAGATCCAGCGCCAACTGGCCACCAGCAACACCGCCTGACCAATGCTGGGGGCGATCATCGGCACGACCATGAACACCATCGCCACCATGGATTGCAGTCGGGCCATCTGGTCGCCTTCGTACCAGTCGCGGATGATGGCTGCGGGCAGCACGGCCAGACCCGCGCAGGTAAAGCCCAAAATCGCGCGCATCGCCAGCAATTGCCAGAAATTGGTGACCAACGCACAACCGATGGTGCAGACGATGTAAAAGCCCAGACTGGCCATCAGCACGCGGCGGCGGCCATAGCGGTCGGCCAATGTGCCAGGCACCAGACAGCCCAAACCGCCAAAGATCAGGAAAATACCGACGACCAACTGACGCTGGTTGGCGTCCTGCAGGTGCAGGTCGGCGGCCATATGGCCCAGCGCGGGCAACATCGAATCAACGGCCAGCGCCTGAAGCGCCTGAAGAAAAGCCATCAAAACAACGAATTCGCGTGGGCCCAGCCGCTTTGCGGCGGTTTCGGGGGCGGGGGCGCATGTCATGGCGGCTGTAATGACGAGGCCGTGCCCACTTGGCTAGTCCTGATTGTGCGGCGCGACATGGGTGCAGGCCTGGTTGGGTGGCGTGGCGCATATTCCCAACCTGTGGCGAATTTTTCGCCGCCACCTCCCTACTTTGCCGCGCGTGTTTTTGGCCTGTGTCCGCCAATGCCCCGGAATTCCACCATTTTCGAAAACTGGCACGGTTGTTGATACATCTGCTTCGTCGCCACGGCGGAATGATAAAATAAAAACCTTCATCACTGTAAATATAGTGCAATGGATTGCCTGTTAATGCACTTGAGGTGGTGTCGATTTTCTGTCTATCGGGCCGATCGTGATTCATTTCTAATGGTTATTTGTAAATATACATAAATTCAAACTGACATACATGTTTGCTATCAATTCAGAGGGAGAATTCACATGACCACCGCCCCCCGTTTCGCTTTTTCGTCCACGCTGTTGGCCGTGTCCGCCGCGCTGTCGACGGCCGTATTGGCCGCCGCCGCGCCGGCTGTGGCCGGGGCTGTGCCCAATGCGCTGGTGCTGTCTGATGAGACCGCCTCGATCGCGGTGCCCTATGGCGATCTGGATCTGATGACCGCCGATGGCCGCGCCCAGCTGGAAAAGCGCATCGACCGCGCCGCCGCCCGCATTTGCAATGAACAGGTCAGCGTCGCCGACCGTCTGGCCATGAGTGCCGAAGCGGGCCGTTGCGTCACCCAGACCCGCGCCCGTGGGCAACAATTGGCCGTGCTGGCGGTGGCCAAGCAAAAGCAGGCCCGCCGCGACTGATCCGGCGCCTGATCCCCGCCTTTTGCCCCTGCCGTGCCGAGGCCCTCTCGCGCGGCGGGGGCAAATGCGCATAAAGGGGGGATGGATTCGGCCGCCCCCCATGATGACGATGATGACCGCGAAGAAGCGCAGGGGCTGCGCAAGATCATCCACATCGACATGGATGCCTTTTTCGCCAGCGTTGAACAACGTGACAATCCCGACCTGCGGGGCAAGCCGGTGGCGGTGGGCGGATCGCGCCAGCGCGGCGTGGTGGCCGCGGCCAGCTATGAGGCGCGCACATTCGGCGTCCGCTCGGCCATGCCCAGCGTCACGGCGGCGCGCCTGTGCCCGCAACTGATCTTTTGCCCGCCGCGTTTTGAGGTCTATCGCACCGTCTCGCGCCAGATCCGTGCCATCTTTGCCCAGTTCACGCCCTTGATCGAACCGCTCTCGCTGGACGAGGCCTATCTGGATGTGACGCAGGACCTGCAGGGCATCGGCAGCGCCACCCGCATGGCCGAGATGATCCGCGCCCGCATCCGCGCCGACACCGGGCTGACGGCCAGTGCGGGGGTCAGCTACAACAAATTCCTGGCCAAACTGGCCAGCGACCAGAACAAGCCCGATGGCCTGTGCGTCATCCGTCCGGGTGACGGCGCGCCTTTTGTCGCGGGCCTGCCGGTGCGGCGGTTCCATGGCGTTGGCCCGCGCAGCGCGGAAAAGATGGCCGCGCTGGGAATCCAGACCGGCGCGGATCTGCGCGCGCGTGATCTGGCGTTTTTGCGTGACCATTTCGGCAGTCAGGCCGATTACCTTTACCGTGCGGTGCGGGGGATTGATCTGCGCCCGGTGCGCGCCAACCGCCGCCGCAAATCGCTGGGCGGCGAACGCACCTTTGACCGCGACATTTCCAGCGGGCCGGGTTTGCGCGCGGCGTTGGCGGGCATCATCGAACTGGTCTGGGGCGACATTGCCAAGGCGGGCGTGCAGGGGCGCACCGTCACGCTGAAACTGCGGCTGGCCGATTTCACCTTGCGCACCCATGCCCGCTCGCTGGACCGGGTGGTGGCTGGACCGGACGAGTTCGCCCAGATCGCCCGTGGTCTGCTGGACGCGCTGTTGCCTTTGCCGCAACCGGCGCGGCTGATGGGGCTGACGCTGTCGGGGCTGGAAATGCCGGGCGCGGGATCGGCCAGCGCTGCGTCCGCGCCACCCCCCGCGGGTCAAATGGAGCTGTTCTGATCCGCGCGATACAGCGCCAGCCAATGCGGGATGGCCTCGGCCAGCCCACTGGCCAACGCTTCGGGCAGGGCGTCAGGGGCATGGAATGCGGCGACCACGATTTCGCGCCGGTCAGGGGCCACGGGGCCGCTGGCCAGCCCGACAATGACATGCACCGTGCTGGGCGCGCCGTGAAAGATGTCGCGCGTCACGTCCACCTGCGCACAGCCTTGCAGGGCTCCGCCGACTTCCTCGGCATATTCACGCCGGGCTGATGCAATCGGGTCTTCGCCGGATTTGATCCCGCCACCCGGCAGCATCCATTTGCCCGATCCATAGGAGTGCCGCACCAGCAGCACGTGCCCCGCCGCATCCAGCGCCAGCACCCGACAAGCGGTCAGTTGGGGGCGGTACAGGCGCCACCAGCCCTTGCGCACGGCATGCGCCATGCGCAGGGCGGTGCGGTGCAGCGGCGCGGGACACGCCGCCAGCACCCGTTCCGCGATCAGCAGAAGCACTGCACCGTGCCCGAAGCCACCGCCAACAGTCGCGCTACCGGCAGGTCATGCTCGGCACGGGCGGCGGCCTCGAACAGTGCGCGCTTGTCATCGCCGCGGATGACGAACATCAGCCCGTCACTGGCGATCAACAGCGGGATGGTCATGCTCAGACGGTCAAACGGGGCCTCTGGCGGCAGGGGATCGGGCGTCAGGCGAATGATGCGGGCGGGGGCGTTGGCGGTGGGATCGGTATTGGGAAACAACGAGGCGATATGCCCGTCATTGCCCATCCCCAGCCATGCCAGCGCGAAATGCGGCGGCACGGCGTCTTCGCTCAGGGCGATCACCTGCGCGCCCAAAGGCTCCAGCGCGGCGCGGATGCGGCCCACGTTGCTGGCGGGGTGATCTTCGGCCACGATGCGGTCATCGCCCGGCCACACCGCGATGCGGCCCCACGGCAGATCCATCTGCGCCAACAGCGCCAGAATGGGAAAAGGCGTGGATCCGCCCGGAATGGTGATGGCGATCGGCCCTTCGCCGGCGGCCAATGCGGCGCGCAGGCGCTGTGCGATGGCGGCGGCGATGTCGGCGTCACTGGCGCCGGGGATGATCTGGATGTCGGCTGTTTGCGTCATGGGCAGGGGCATAGCACCCCCGCCCACCCGCCGGAAAGGCCATCGCAAAGCTATGCGGCGCAAGCCGTCCATTGGGAAGGGCGGCGCGCGGCAGGGGGATGCGCGGTCAGCCCAGCGTCGACTCCAGGAACCAGCGGCGCTGCTGTGCCTGATCGGTCCAGTCATCGGCAAAGCCGTCGGTGGCATTGTCGCCAGCGGCGGTCGCGGCAGCCTTGACCTCGCGGATGACGTCCACCAGCGTCGCGTTGTCATCGCGCAGTTCGGCGATCATCTCGGCAGCGGTCAGGTCGGCGCGAGGCTGGTCGGCGATGCGGGCCTTTTGCGCGATGGCGGCGATGCCGGTCAGGGCCGGCGCGCCATTCTTGCGCACCCGTTCGGCCACGATATCGGTCAGTGCAAAGATTTCCGCCGCCTGTTCGTCAAACAACAGGTGCAGGTCGCGGAACTGCGGCCCGCGCACATGCCAGTGGAAATTCTTGGTTTTCAGGTACAGCGTGAACAGATCGGCCAACAGGCCATTCAGGCTGTCGGTCAGGGCGGCGGTGGCGTTGTGATTGGGCATGTTTGATCTCCCGCTGTGTTGCATCGGGATATACCGCCAAGGGCATTATCGGTCACGCAAATGAAAGTGCGGACTGTGATCGGTAATGGCGATTATCGACAGGGCTATTTGCCGAACACCACCCAGATATAGACGCCCATGCCCACCCCCGTGCCCAACAGGAGCGCGCCCGCCCAGCGGCGGATCTGGGTCAGGCCGGATTCGCGTTGCAGCATGACATCGGACGCCAGATAGCCCAGCCACAGCGCCGCCCACGCTCCCAGCGTGCCCCCCACGGCGGTGGGCACCGGCGCAAAGGTCGCCAGCGTGATCGCCAGCACCAGAAAGCGCGCCGCATCCGCCGCCTGATAGGCCAGCATCACCACCCCTGCGGCAAACAGCGAGCGGGTGGGTTCCTTCATCGCGATCTTTGGGCGGAACATCAGCGATTCCACCCCCGCCGCCGCCAGCGCGAAACAGGCCAGCACCATCCGCGCCGGATAGGTCATCACCGCGCCGATCTCTTCGGATGCCCACGCGGCAAGCCCGCTGGCCAGCGCCGATGTCGCGCAGGCTAGCAGCAGCGCGCCCGTGTGCCGCCCCAGCCGATGCGTCAACGCCGCCAACAGCATCTGGTCGCGCGCGCCAATGCCGCACAGAAAACAGGCCAGCAGGGCGTAAAGCGTGCCGTTCATGTGCCACCACCCATGGGGCAGGCGCTCCACGCCGGGGTGTCGGCCATCGCACCGCGCAGCACAGCGGCAATGCGCCGCGCGCGGGCCTGTAGCGCCTCGGCGTCGGGGGGGCTCATCACCTGCGCCGTGGTGTGATCCCACAGCATCAGCCAGCGGTCGAACATGGCCGGGGTGATGCGGTGGGCCTGCGCGCGATGCACGGCGATCGGCTGTCCGTGATAGCTGCCGCGCCCGCGCAATTGTGCCGCCCAAAACCCGGTCAGCGCGGCGAAATGATGCGGCCAGTCGGCCACTACCGCATCGAACACCGGGCCCAACAGGGCATCGGCCCGCGCCCGGCCGTAAAAGGTTTCGACCAGACGGGCGATGTCGGGATGGCGCAGTTGGGTCGGGTGGCGAGGGGCGTCAGTCACGGGCGAATCCCTATCCGCTTGGCGCTGCGCGGGAAAGGGTCTTTTCCGGCGCAAGGGCGTGCGACCGTGCCGCCTTGGGGCATTTCCGTGCTGCGCCTTTCGCTTCGTCCGAACCCAGCGTCAGATGGTCGAAAGGGATTTGTCTACTGCGGGAATTGAGATAGCGTCAGCCTCGCGATCCGACTGTTAGCAGGCCAGTCGGCGCGCAGCAGGAGAAAGCGGCGAAGCCCCGGGCCAGCGCATGGGTCTGGGGTTTCGCTCTGGGGCATGGACGGCCGATGGCGGACTTGCCAAACGGGCAGATCACTCTATCGCGCTGGCCATGCCGCTTGCCTCTGTCCTGTTCGTCTGCCTTGGCAATATCTGCCGCTCCCCCCTGGCCGAGGCCGCATTCCGTGCCGCCGCCGACGCCGCGCGTTTGCCGGTAGAGGTGGACTCGGCGGGCACCGGCGGCTGGCACGCGGGCGATCCCCCAGACCGCCGCGCCATCGCCGAGGCGCGCCGTCATGGCGTGGCCATCGGTGATTACCGCGCGCGGCAGATCCGGGCCGAGGACTTCACCCGATTCGATTACATCTTTGCGCTGGACCACAGCAATCTGAAGGATCTGCAGGCCATCACCCCGGCCAACGCGACGGCATCGGTGGGGCTGTTGATGGATCTGGTGCCTGGCCGCGCGGGACAACCGGTGGCCGATCCCTATTACGGTGGGCCGGACGACTTTGCCGAAACATGGGCCGATGTGTCACTGGCCGCCGCGATGCTGGTGCAACGCCTGCGGGGGTGACACGCCGGGACCGCGTGGTGGATCAGGCGGCGGTTTTGGCGGTGATGCCGCGCGCCACCGCCCAGCTGATCGGAATGGCCAGCACAAAGCCGACAGCGGCCGCGATCAGAATCTCGCGCGAGCCGGCACGGCCATAGGCCAGCACGCCGGTAACCAGCATGCCCATCACCGTGGTGGCAATCATCGAGAACAGCACAAGCATCAAGCGAACGGACATGGTCGTTGCCTTTTTCTGCGATTCGGCTCTGGTTTATCGGTCTGAACGCACAGTGCCAAACTGTTGCCGCGCCGCATTGATCCGCCGCAAATCGGCTGTGCGTCCCGGTTCGCGGCGCGGGGTTGGGAAGCATTTTTGGCTGTTTTCCCCGCCCTTTGGCAAAGTTGGCCAGAAAGTGACAAAAGCCCCTTGCACCGGGGCGGCCTCAGGGCTAAAGGCCGCCTCCTACCACGGAACGCCGCTTTAGCTCAGTCGGTAGAGCACATCATTCGTAATGATGGGGTCACGTGTTCGAGTCACGTAAGCGGCACCATTTTTCAAGGGTTTAGATGAGGCGATGGCCTTCCAACCCTAAAAACACCCCCTCTAGTAAGCACCAGATGGGATTTGGGCTTTCCGTCGCCGGTAGGCGGCCCGGCAAGGCATCTGCGCCCCAAAATAAAAGACCCGCCCAATGTGCTTATCCGTGTGGATAGAGGCCGGGCAGGTGCGATGGCTGTTTGTCGCTCAGGTGAGGCGGGATGGCAAGGGCTTTGGGCGTAGCGCCAAATTTACCCCCACCCGTCGCCCATGACCTCGGCTGGCCACGCGGGCATGGGTATGGCGGCAAGGTTCAGCGTGCGCTCGGCAATAACCCGCCCCTCCAGCACGTCCACCAGCGCCTCACGCTCATGAGCGCTCATAAAGCCGCCGCCCAGCGATGACAGGCAGCGGCCAGCCGAAATGCGCAGGCGGCCCGTGAACCATGAAGCCAATACCTTGCGGCCCTGTCCGGGGAAGAGCGTCCCAATCGTCAGCCGTGGCGCGTCCGCCATCCCCGGCCTCAGATGCACCAGGAAAAGCTGTCCACCCTCCAGCCGCCACGTGGCAATATATCCGCGCCAAAGGGCCGAGTATGAGCAATCGAGTTCGGGACGGGGGGCACCTTGCTCAAAATAGGCCTCCAGCGGCGTGGCCATGAGCTTACAGCGGCGGCCCTCGTAATAGATGGCGTCGGGGATTTGGCTGGTCATTGGATTTGCCCCCGGAACTCAGCAACTGTGCCAACGGCTGTCGCTGCCAACATCGGTTGGCCTACCATAACACCAGCCCACGCTGTGCAATTGTCCTGCCGTCTGATCCCGCAACGCACAGGCATTTGGCTCTCCTTCACCGGTCTGGCAGTCAGCAGAATAGCTTAGGTGCTTGTGGATCAATGCACGGATGGCGGGCGACGGCTGCCCTTCAAACCCCAGATCAGGGGTGGTGCTTGCAACAGAACCGTTAGGCCCGGTGCCGTTGCCCAGAGCGGTGAACAAATCAGCTTCGGTAATTCCCAGTGGCGCGGGCGCAGACTGTACCGCTGCCTCGCACGCCTTGTTGCTGCTCTTCCAATCGCGCATATCGCGCCGCAAGTCGGCTAAGGCGGAAACCTTGCCGCCACTATCCAGAGCGGCCTCCAGCGAGTGGGCCATGCTCCAGCGGTCCAGGTACGCGGACTTACATTGCTTGAGGGCAGCCGCA
Organism: Novosphingobium ovatum; assembly: GCF_009909235.1. Taxonomy (GTDB): domain Bacteria; phylum Pseudomonadota; class Alphaproteobacteria; order Sphingomonadales; family Sphingomonadaceae; genus Novosphingobium; species Novosphingobium ovatum. Next base: position 28,852 of record NZ_JAAAPO010000006.1, on the reverse strand, counting down.
TAAGCTTGAGCAACTTCGCGGCCTAGCGTTTGAGGAATTACCAACCCGTCCAGCTTGCGCGACATGCCGATGCAGTCCGCGTCCACTGCCTTGGCGCCTTGGTAGATGGCCACGGGGTCATTGCTCATCATCACCACGTTGAGCGAGCCGCTCGCAAATTCGCACTGCATGGTGACTTGGGCAATTTGCCGATGGAATGCCAAGGCATCATCGCGGGCGCTGGCGGCTGGTGCCACAGGATAGGTTGCTGCGTCGGCCTCTTGAGTGTGCAGGCGGTCATGGATCATGGAGAACAGGCCCAGCACCATATAGCCGCCCAAGACCGCCAACAGGATTTTCTTGATAGTCCAGCGCTTGCGCGGCTGGCGCTCTGCCTCGCTCGCTTCGTCATAATCGGTGGACTTGCTGAATATCGACATGGGCTTGCCTCGGTCATAGCGGCGCGGCGCCGGGCCGCAGTCCGCTCAGCTGGAGACCCGCAAAAACCGATGGCGTTTAGACGGTTATGGTGATTCATTGGTCTGAAACGATCATGGAGAGCCGTGGTGGAACCGAAGTCGCTTTTCAGTTTGGGCGAGCATCTCGAAGCCTTGAGCAAGGACGGCGATCCGCTGGAGGTTTTGCAGCAGGCGGTGGACTTCGAGTACTTCCGCGCCTGGCTTGTTGAGGGGCTGGGCTACGGTGATGGTATCAAGGGGGGCCGCCCGCCCTTCGATCCGGTGATGATGTTCAAGGCCCTGATCTTGCAGGCGCAGCACAACCTCTCGGATGCGCGCATGGAGTTCATGATCCGGGATCGGCTGAGTTGGTTGCGGTTTCTGGGGCTGTCGCTCGGGGACCGCACGCCTGATGAGAACACAATCCGGCATTTCCGCAACCGCCTGACCGAGACTGGAACGCTCAAGCGGGTGATGAAGGCCTTTGACTGGCAACTCCAGAAGAAGGGCTACATCCCGATGTCAGGGCAGATTGTGGATGCCTCGCTGGTCCCTGCGCCCAAGCAGCGAAACACAGAAGGTGAACGCGAGGCGATCAAGTCGGGGAAGAGCGCGAAGGAAATCTGGCCGAACGAGCCGAACAAGGCTGCGCAGAAAGACATCGATGCGCGCTGGACGCTCAAGATCGGGGGGAAAGTCCGGTATCGCGAGGATGGAACGCCTCTGCCTATGATTGCCCTGCCGGTCTTCGGCTACAAATCCCACATCAGCATCGACCGGCGTTTCGGCTTTATCCGGGAGATGGCGGTGACCTCGGCGTCGGCGGCTGATGGGCGTCTCCTCCGGCAGGTCGTCAGCACAGGGAACACCTGTTCCGAGGTCTGGGCCGATAGCGCCTATCGCTCAAAGCAGAACGAGAAGTGGTTGTCAGACCGAATGCTTACCTCCCGCATCCACCGGCGCAAACCCATGGGCAAGGCAATGTCGAGGGCAACCGCGCGGGCCAATGCTGCCAAATCCTCGATCCGCGCCCATATCGAACACGTCTTTGCTCATCAAAAGAACCGGTTCGGGTTGTTCATCCGCACCATCGGCCTAGCCCGCGCCGAAGCGAAACTCACCCTTTGCAACCTGGCCTACAATTTCAACAGACTGATCTTCCACGAGCGTCGAGAATGCATGGGGTGAATCTGCCTAAAATCCAAGGAAATCGGCGAAATTACCCTTCAGGATCGCCGACAAGGGCCAAAACGCTGCCGTTTCAGTGCCTGCCTGCTTCTCCATCATCTCATCGGCTCGATCACCCAGAAAAATAACCGGTTTTTGCGGGTCTCCAGCTAGCCCGAAATTCGTTAATAGGGGCTATAATCCCTAGAGAATATATGCCCGATCTTGAACCTGATGGCCATGCAGGACTGGCGGGCCATTGTTGGGGGAAACATTCGCCGTCGCAGGCAGGAGCTCGGCTTGACCCAAGAGCAGGTGGCCTTGGATGCTGAAATTGACCTCACCTACATGGGCGGCATCGAACGGGGGAAGCGCAACCCCAGCCTCTTGGTGCTGGTGCGCGTGGCCACGGTGCTCAGGTTGGCGCCAGCGGAAATACTAAAAAAGCCGGAAGCCGACTGACCGCGATACCTATTGCGAACCTGATATTACTTCATCAAAGACATACAGAACGCGCTTGGCACACCTATGAGTATTGACCGCTTCCTCAATGGTGTGATTTCTCACCATGGCGTGAGCGAAAGCATGGCGCCACTCCAGAACTTGTTCGTAGCAATTTTCGATATTTTTTCCTGACCTTTGCAGCAATTTTTCTTTCCGCTCTTTCAGGCGATCCCTGAATTCATTTTGTAAAGCACCAGACCCAAAGAGCTGGCAGTATTTTTTCAAATCCTTAATTTGTATTCTACTATTTAGTTTTTCAAAATTTCTCTCCGCGAACGCGCCAAAAGCAACGTGATGCCGGAGTGCGCGCTCGTACAAAACGTCTTTCACGCAAGACTCATATGTCGCGGCAATGGCCACGACCAATAGCCCGGCAAGGTCAGACCTGAACTGGACATTCTGATACCCATCCGTGGGAACGATGCGCTCAATTTCTTCGGTTAATTCATCAATTTTAGCAAAGTGAGCGTCAAGATCAGCTCGCGCCATGGCCAAGAACCTCTTTCGCTCTCTTAATGCGTTCGCGTACCGTGATTGTATCAGTCGTGGCACCTCGCAGATATTTGGTGAAGGTATCGTCCGCCTCCAATACGGCATAACGCGCCTTCAACTGATCGGCGGTGATTGAGGAATCCTCAAGCAGGGCGATCATCACCCCCTCAAGCATAGCGGCATTGATTACGCGGGTGGGGCGAAACGGCTTCTCCAAATTGTCCGCAACCAGAGATACAACCTCCGCGAACCTCCTTTTGAACTTCTCTGCCCTCTGATCGGAAAATTCACGATATTTTGCCATTTGCTCGTTAAGATATTTAAGCATTGGCTTTTCATATTGAGGCCAAATTTCAAAAAGAGCAAATAATCTAAGAATTATCTCAATATCTTTTTGATTTTTGTCGGGCGATTTTGTGCCAAGTATTTTAAACCACTTAGGGTTATTATTCAAATCCCTAAGCGCATCTACGATACGCCCACGATAGACTGCGTTCCTGATTTCTTGGGGCTTGAGTTGCGTACCCCCAGTATTGAGCCGTTCAAAAATATGGAACACGCTGTCGTTTCTGGTGCTCGGCTTGAGTTGCTTGATATGGATTGCCCGAAGCGATGTGTTTCTGAGGCGCCTCTGGTCCCTCAGGGAGAGTTCTTCAAAGGTCTTGCCGTTGTAGTCTGAGCGTTCTGCGAGCCCCTTTAGCCGAAATATCTGGCGTCTTCCGTCCGGTCCAGCTTCGCCAAAGTAGCCCTCAAAGAAATATTTGACGGACATAATGCGCTGTTGTCCGTCAATTATTTCCAATTGATCTTCCTCATTCACATAAAGGAAAACTTGGGGAACGGGTAGTCCCATCAAAAAAGATTCGATAAGCTTTGATGCTTGCTCGATTTTCCAAACATATTTTCTTTGATAGAAGGGAACAATTATATCCTTCTTGCCAACTTTGTCTGCTAGTAGTTCGAGGGTAGGGTCCGCCGGAGAGACAGAAATATCAAACTCAACGAGCGGGGCTTCGTCGTTTTCTTCCTCAATCTGGAGCTCTACTTCGTCGATTTCCATAACGTCTCCTGACCGTATTCCAAGTTGGGTATTGGTCCCAATTTCGCATTGCTAAATTGCTATCAAGCCGAGTGAATGGTGCCCGACTTACTCTTGAGCAACGGCTTTTATTCAGCCGCTCGATTCCGTAAACCTATCACTCCCCCGTCAGGTCCGGCACATAAATCTGCTTGAGTGGCAGGATGCGCCGGTAGCGGGGGGACATTTTCGGATAGGCGGCTTGGATCATTTCCACCAGTTGCTCCCCGTCCACCAGCCGTAGGCGGGGCGTGTTCCGCTCCCTCGCGCGGGCGGGGGCAGAGTATGATCCCAGCGTCACGAACAGGGCAAACTCACCCTCGCCCAGGGTGCCCAGCAACTGGCTCACCAACTGTTCTCCAATCTGGCCCGTCTGGCGCTTGCATTGGATTTTGACGATAGGCGGCTGGAAACCCAGCTTGTCCGTATGGGCGATCACGTCCACGCCGCCATCACCAGACTTCTGGGTCTTGCGCGCATAATACCCCATGCACTCCATCAGGTGCGCCACAAAATCCTCGAAGTCATATCCAGACAGCTCCGTATGGAGCCGCCGGATGATGAAGTCCGCCGTGCTCTCCTCGGCCACCTGGGTGGCCTTTTGCGAAACCTCATCGTCCGGGAGCGGCGTTTCCTCAATCACGGCGGCGGGCTCAGTCTTGCCAGCCGCCACGCCCACCTTGGCCAGGAATTCCGCGCCATTGGTTCGCACGGAAAACAGGGTGATGAATGAGCCGATTTCGTTGAGGGCGGCTTGGCTAAATTCGTCACGCGGGAATGGATGGCCCAGCCACTCGACACCGCGCCAATTTGGCAGATCGTCATCGCCTAGCTCGGGGTCGGGTTCGTGCCCCATTTTCGCCGTCACCCGGCCAATGTTGACCATCCGGTTGTGCTTGGATGGATAGACAATGTAGTCCCCCGCCTGCACCTCATGGGTGAAGCGATACAGCGTGCCCGCATCCACCGGGACAGAGCCAGGCTTTTTGTCAGGGTAGGCTTTTACCAGCGCTTCCTTGAAGGCCTCGCGGTTAGCGGGAATTTTGAAAATGTCGCCTAGGTCGGGCCAGCCGATATAGACCCAGCCCTTTTCCACCGGATCATCGCCCACCCAGGCTGGCATATGAATGCCCCAAATGCGCGTCATTATCAGTCCCCTCGCTCTGTTACACCGCGCCAGATTGCCATTGCCTCAGCTTGTTAAGGCAGCCAGCCATATCGTCCCTGACTTCATAGACCCAGAAACGCATCACGTCATAGCCAAGCTCAATGAGGCGTTGATTGCGGATTTGGTCACGGCGGCATAACTCACCGGTCCAGTTGCGGTGATACCGTTCACCGTCAATTTCAATGGCAAGCAATCTATCCCCGTCGCACAAAAGGAAATCGAGGATATATTTTTCAACATTATACTGCGGAATAAGCGCTAAACCTGCGGTATATGCTGCCACATAAAATTCGCGCTCCCAGTCGGAAACCAACTCTGGCCTAGCGACGGGCGGATAGACAGGGCCGAGCTGAATTTCCCGGCGCTCAATGTCCTGGAAGGCCTGTTGCTCTAGCCCAGTAGAATAATTGGCAAATCTGGCTAGGTAGCCAATATTAGAGGACGCACACCCTGCCCGGTCGCCCACCACGATCAGTTGGGCGCGGGCACGTGTTATGGCCACGTTGAACAAATTGCCATTGGACCGGAGGAAGCCTTCCGCCCCGGCTGGCAGGCCGCTTGCAACCACCGGAGAGAACACCATCACATCGCGTTCATCTCCTTGGAATTTGTGAACGGTGTCAGCCAGGAAACCTCTAGCGATCAGCACCGGCAGCAACTCTTTATCCTGGTTGACAAGCTGCGTGATCGCATTGGCCTGCGCGCGGAAGGGTGTGACCACACCAATGCTGCCCCGATAGCCGTTACGAAGCACAAGATCGCGCAACACCTGCACAACTGCTTTTGCTTCAATAAGGTTGACCGCGCCGCCGCCGCCGGGGCGGGACGCCTGCCCCTTAACGTCCACCCACCGGATACCAGGCTCCGACCTGTTGGGTGATTTCAGGTCGTCATAGCGTGTGGCTACCCTGAGCCGCTCTTCGTAAAATTCCTTGTTTGAGAAGGAAATAATGTCGGAGTGAGAGCGGTGATGGTCAACCAGGCTAACCACGCCGGGACCGGCCACCTGCGTGGTGCCCAGGCCGAACAGCGATTGATGCGAATATGCCCAGTGAGGGAACGTGTCCAACAGGTCGTACTTTTCCAGCATGGCCTGGTCTTGGCCACGCTGGAGCCCGCTGATATGGGATAGCTGTTTGGGGTCCCCGATAATGACGACTGATTTTGCGCGATAAAGCAAAGGGAGTGCCGATGCTATGTCGCACTGGCTGGCCTCATCGAACACCACTATATCGAAGTTGCCCGCTTCAAGAGGAATGCGTCCGCGCGCTGATAGTGACGTGACCGCCCAGCACGGCAAAAGGTGGGAGACCTCCCTGAGCATGGCATTGTATTTAGCATAGACCTGCTTGGTGAGCTGACCGTCGCCTCCGGCTTCCATCACCATTTTCAGAATGGACGTGTATTTCCCCAGCTTCTGTCGATCCGCCGCCGACAATTGCGAAGGTTGTAACCGAAGCCAGAGTTTCCATAACATCTGGGATTGTCGCGCTATGCGGTCCTGCACCGCTTTCTCATCGCGGGCAATCGCTTCTAGGGGGCGGCTGGCTTGAAGCGCTCTCAGGGCCGTTAGGTAGCTAGCTGCCTTTTCCAGATCTTCCAGCCTCTGGCTCGTGGCCTCCAACGCCGTGGCCCATGCCCCACACTCTGCATCACACGTGGGCCCGGCTGGCCAATCTATCCCTATGGCTGCAAACATGGATGATGATGCCGCCGCCGCACTGCGAAGCGCATGGAAACGTCCAGAGCGAAACAGCGGCCAAAGTGCGCGCACGATGGCGGGAGCGCCGGAACGATCCGCGCGAGCCGCAGCCACCGCAATGGCGGACAACTGGGCTTTCAAACTTGCAAGGTCAAATGCCGGGCTCTCTGCAAAGAGCTTGGCCCCCAGGCGCTGCCTGGCGAATTCAGCCACTTGCTCAGCTTGGTCAATTTGGTTGCGCAATTCGATCAGGCGGCCAGTCTCATTGGCCAGGCGATCATGTTCGGCAATCAACCGCAGATGGATTGCTTGGGCCTCTTTGAACTCCGCTTGTTCAGATGGGCTGGTCGTAGAGGATAGAAGAGCTAAAACATATTCTGCCAGCCGCGCCTGGTAGGCCTGCGATCCCACGCGCAACAACACTGGGCGCGATCCCAGGGCGTTCACGCGGGTTTCGACAACATCAACGGCCTTGTTGTTTTTGCTGGCAAACAGGACCCGCTTGCCAGACCATGCTGCATTGATCAGCAAGTTGGTGACAACCTGCGATTTGCCTGTCCCAGGCGGGCCGGTGATGATGGTCACAGGGGCGCTCAGTGCGGTTGCTACCGCCTGACGCTGCTCCGAATTCATGGGCAGCACTTGCAGGACCGGGACCGATTGCGCGGTCTCTGGATTTTCGGGAGCCGTGTTTTTGATCCATCGGCCAAGAGCGGTGTTTGCGTAGCTCTGCTCAGGCAGGCTTGCCAGGTCGCGGAGTTCCTTTTCCAGCCCCTGGGTGAAGGGCGACTTCTCCGCCATGATAATGACGGCCCGATTATGAATGCCGGGCTCGTCTATTTCGCTCATTGGCGGGCGGCTTGCGCCTATCGCGTCCGGTTCAATGTCCTCACGCCACGGCCACTCTGGGCGCACAGCCTGCAAGCGCATCGCCATTTCATCAACGTCTATCCGGGCATCGGCTTCACCGATGCCCAGCTCCTGTTCCAGTTGGACCAGCTCATTCATCATCATGTCGCGCTCCGCATTCGTGAATGCCTGGAACGGCTTTTGATTGATGATGGGATAGGCCAAGTCTACAGACATGCGCCCAGACTTGTCGTGTTCTATCGGGAAAAGCAGGATGGGTTCCACCATGAAACCTTCCCACCCCGATTTTTTCGAGCGAAGGTGGGAGACATGGGTGGGGTAGCCAAAATAGAGCCCATAGCGCCCCTGCTCAGCACGTTTGCGCCCAAGCATCCGCCGCGCCGCCTCGCTCTCGGCAAAGTCGTCAGCAGAATGCGGCAGTGCTCGCAACTCGATATAATCGGGGTCGCCAAACTTCGAGGTCAGGAAGGTGGAAACGCCAGTGTCATCATAGCCCAGGCACGCAAGGTAGTAACGGCATAGTCGAGCTAAGTCTGTGTTTGCAAAGGCAGGTCCCTCTGGCGCGCCACCAGCAGGCCCCTTGGGGGCACTGTCCACCAAAGCCCAACGGTATGCGCGATCCTGGGCAACCAGGCCCTTCAAGGCACCATACAGCGCCTTGTTGACCAAGGCTCTATCCACGCCAAGGGCGCGCGCCAGCGCGTCAGCCTTCTGATTGGGCTTGGCCTTGAGCTCTGCAACAATCTGATCTTTCAAGCTCATGTCCGGCGCCTTACCCAATCTCCAACCGGGGCAGTGCCCGCACGATTTTCATGGTTTCCAGGCTAACCGTGACCACGCGCTGGAACAGTTTGAGCGGGTAGGCCGGGTCGCCCATGGTTTCGTTGGCGTAGGCGTTCGCGTCCCAAGTGATGCCGCTGGCCTTGTCCACCTTCACGCCCTGGCGCTCCATCACCCATTCCAAGGCTGGCTTGCCGTTGACCACGTAGTCGTAGGCCTCCAGCGGAATGCCGGTGATGGTGATGTTGGCGTTGTAGATCACCGTGCCCTTGTCCTGGGCGGGGCGCTTGCCGCCAAACTTCATTTTCTCCACGCGGTAGAACGCCACGGGGTCCGGGATTGTGGCCAGCCGCAGGTCGCCCTGGGCGATGTTCACGGGGAACGGCTCCACCGCGTCATAGTCACAGTGCAGGTCGGCCAGGCGCCGCCCAGCATCCACAAAGGCGCGGAAGTCCTCATAGCGCTTCACCGCCGGGATGCGGGGGAGCTGCTTGGAGAGGTTGTCCGCGAAGCGCTCCCGGTATTCCTCGGAATGGAGCAAACCGTAGGTGTAGTAGAACAGGTCGTCCTTGGTGATGGCCTCACCCGGATAGGCGGCCTGGAAATGCGCCAGCCCGGCATCGGTGATAGCATCCCGGCGGCCACCTTGAGCGGCTGGCGCAGCGGCAAACAGCCCGCCCTGAGCCTCATCACCAGCCGGTTCCGGGGCGGTGTCGTAGAGGTAGCGGGGGAAGCATTGACCACCGTGGACTAAGTGCAAATCAGGCAGAGCATTCGCCATAATAACAGAAAACGCCCGATCTTCTCCCTTGTTGGGGAGGCTGATAACCTTATTATCATGCTCCAATCCCATCGGGAAAATTTTGGGCATTTGATAGAGAATGTTATTCATGTCTCGGTTGTAATAGACATATTGCTTGCTGAAAGGCCTGTATATTCCGTGAGTGATCCCGCTTTCATCGAATGAAAACTCGCACCCTTTCGCCAAGTCGCCTTTCAGCCAATAACTCCAGCTAATCTTCGTGGGGTCTGTATTAATGAAGCCGTTCACCTCTTGCTCCCGGAGCTTGCGGTTGCTCCTGGGGATGGCTTCATCAAATCGAGCTAATTCAGCGTTGTAAAAATTTATCATTGAGCGCATATTTTTATTCACTACGGCACGGCTGCTATTATAGCACCAAGCATCGCGCCCCGTTTCAATGCCTCTTGAATAGTTATCAAATATCGCTGTGCTATTCTTGCTATCTTTATCACCCATAGGGATAAAGGCATCGAAGGATTTATCGCGCTGCCCGAGCCAATCCCCATGCTCATCAGGGGTAATTTCCTGCCACTGGCCAGCCTTCGATATGCCGCCGATACTGCCAAAGCGGCGAACGATGGCTAGCTTTTGCTCCCGGGTCAGATAATCGCCAATATCATGGAAGTGGATTTGCCCGCGCGCTTTCGCGTCAGGGTTCTTTACCAGCAAGGTAATCGCTACCGGGGTGCGGCTCCCGCTGCCAAAAATCTTACCGCCTTCGCGCCGGGATGTTTCGCCTGAAGTGCGTTGATTACCACGAAGGTGCAAAACATGGATGTTTGCAAACTCATCTACCAGGCACTGACGGAGCCCGTCAGCCGCAGTGCCCTCTAGCCAGCCTGCATTTGAAACGTAGGCCACTACACCGGCGTCTCCGATGCGATCACTGGCCCAGCGGATGGCACGGATGTAACTGTCGTAGAGGCTACGGGGGTTGCCTGTTGAACGCGCTGCATAAGTCTCTCGAATGCGGCCGTCCAACGCCGGGTATGCCACATTGGCAGCATTATCGTTGGCGCTGCCCTGGCCCACCGAATACGGCGGGTTGCCGATGATCACGCGCACGGGCAGCGCCTTTTGACGGGTGCGCCGGTTGCTGTTCTCGGGCATCAGGTGGGCGATAAGGTCCTTTTCCTGCTCATAGAGCTGGAACGTGTCGGTCAGGCAGATGCCGTCAAAGGCCTGGTATTCGCCGCCCACGGCGCCGTGGTATGCGGCCTCAATGTTGATGGCCGCGATGTAGTAGGCCAGCAAGACAATCTCGTTGGCGTGGATTTCGCTGGCGAACTTGCGGGGCAGCTCCTCGGGCTTGATCAAGCCCGATTGGATGAGCCGGGTGATGAAAGTGCCGGTGCCCGTGAAGGGGTCCAGGATATGCACGCCCTCGCTGCCCAGCGTCTGGCCGAATTCGGACTGCAACAGCTCGTTCACGGAATGGAGGATGAAGTCCACCACCTCCACGGGGGTGTAAACGATGCCCAGCCGCTCGGTCATCTTGGGGAAGGCGTTGCGGAAAAACTTGTCATAGAGCTCAACGATGATGCGCTGCTTGGCGTCATCCTCCTTGATGCCAGCCGCGCGGCGGCGCACGCTCTTGTAGAAGTCCTCCAGGCTGGCGGCTTCCTTGTCGATATTGTGGGCGTTCAAGGCCTCCAGCACCGCCTGCATGGCGCGCGACACGGGATTGGCCTCGGCAAAGCTGTAGCCCTGGAACAGCGCGTCAAACACCGGCTTGGTGATGAGGTGCTGGGCCAACATTTCGATGGCCTCCACCTCGGTCACACTCTCGTTGAGGTCGTCCCGAATTTCCGCCAGGAAGCCGTCAAACGCCGCGCGCTCGGGCGTGTCGGGCTTGGCCACAAGGCCAGTGATGCGGTTGATATGGGTCTGGGCGATCTTGGCAATGTCGCCCGCCCAGTTCTCCCAATAGTCCCGGCGGCCGCATTTGCGCACGATTTTGGCCATGATGGCCTTGGAAAATTCATCGAAGGCAAAGGCGGTCTGGAATTCGGGCGCCGCCTGGGGCTTGCTGTCGCCATCGGAACGCTCGCCCTCATCGCGGCTGGCACCACCCTGGCCGATGCCTATGCTGGCCTTTTCCGCCTTCTTGCGGGTGGGGAGCTTGTCGCTGACGGCGATGACCTCAATGTGGTCGCTCACGTCCACGCCCAGGTCCGCACGGTTGATCACCGCATCAAAGCGCTCGTCATGGGACCGCAGCGCGTTGAGGATTTGCCACACCACCTTGTAGCGCTCGTTGTCGTTTAGCGCCTCCTCCGGCGTCATGCCAGCCGGGACGCCGATGGGCAGGATGACATAGCCCATATGCTTGCCCTCGGCCCGGCGCATCACGCGGCCCACCGACTGCACAACGTCAATCTGGCTCTTGCGGGGGTGCATGAACAGGATGGCGTCCAGCGCGGGCACGTCCACGCCCTCGGAAAGGCAGCGGGCGTTGCTGAGGATGCGGCACGCTTCCTGGTCATCCTCCTTGAGCCAGTCCAGGTGGAAATTGCGTTCCTTGGCGCCCATGGTGCCGTCAACGTGGTGGAGGTCGCAGGTCAGCGGGTCGGTATCGCCCAGCGCGGCCTGGCCTTCATCGGAAGCCAGATATTCGCTGACCACGGCCTGAAATTCGGTGCGGATGAGCTTGGAGGCGGCAATGTCCTTGCAGAAGGCCAGAGCCCGGCGCATCGGCTGGCCATCGCCCGCCAGCTCCTCCTTGAGGCCGGATTTGATCAGGGCCTTGTAGCAGCCGATAATCTTGGTGGCGTCGTCTAGCTTGAGTTCGCTACCACCGTCCGCCAGGCGGTTTTGCACGCCGCTGCTCACCATGGCCTCATCCACGGCCAGCACCAGCACCTTGTAATCGGTGAGGAGGCCATTCTCCACCGCCCAGCCAAAGCCGCGCGTAAACAGCGTTTTGCCGTAAAGCGCCTCATCATCCATGGATGCCAATTCGGCAGAGGCCTCGTTGGCCTTGGCCTTCACCGCATCCCCGAACACGCGGGGCGTGGCGGTCATGTAGATGCGCTTACGGCCCGCGATGAAGTCCTGGTTGTGGATTTTGACGAAGTTGCTTTCGTCCTCACCTGCCAATGTGGCACCCGTTGTCCGGTGGGCCTCATCGCAAATGATCAGGTCAAATTCCGGGAAGCCGTGGAGCTTCTGGGCGTCGCTGATGACCTGGATGGACTGGTAGGTGGAAAACACCACGGTCATGCGGTCCGGCGCCGGGTGCCCCGCGCGGCTGGCCAGCTTCACCGCGTTGGTGGTGGCCGGGTAATCCAGGTCATGGAGCTCCACCTCCATCACGTCATCGGCATTGCGGCGGCGCTTGCCCACCTGAGCGTCCGAACAGACGGCAAAGGATCGCAGCGGGGTGGCGCTGTCTATGGTCCATTCGCGGATGGTCTGGCTCATCAGCGCCAGCGAGGGCACCAGCACCAGCGCCACGCCACCCGCGCCCACCATGGCCTCAGCGATCTTGAGGCCGGTGAAGGTCTTGCCGGTGCCGCAAGCCATGATGAGCTTGCCCCGGTCCGCCTCGGCCAGCCCGTCACGCACGGCGGCTAGCGCTTGCTCCTGGTGGGGGCGCAACTGCTTGGGGGCAGCAACCTTCACTTCATCGCGCTGGAACCACGCGGCCCAATCCAGCGGGCTATCCTCCAGCCGGTCCAGGCCCAGGGTGGTCACGTTGAGGTCATCGAACAGCGCGGTGGCGTTGGCGGTGAAATCCATGCCGGTGGTTTCGATGATGAGGCCGCGCGAAAACCACTTCATGCCGCAGGCGCTGAGGAACTTGTCTAGCTCGCCCTTGGGGATGCTTCGCCCCTCCGCGTAGAATTTGCACTGAATGGCGCAGAAGTTGTCCTCGCCCCTGATCTTGGCCACAGCGTCCACGCCAATGTCATTGGCCGCCACGCCATGCGCCTTGGCCCAATCGGTATAGAGCCAAGCGTCCTCATACTCCTGCCCCATACCGGGATCGTGTTTGATGAAGGCCACAGCCAGCCGCTCAAAATAATTGCCCTTCTCGCGTTCGGTGCGGGAAGCTTCCCGGAATTGCGCAAGAAGCTGGCGAAGCGGCGTGGTCATCAAGGCCCCCAAAACAAACATTCATTCCCGCCAGCAACGAAACACGTTCGAGATGGCGAATTGCAGTCCTGAGGCTGGGCACGGGAAAAATCAACCGCTTGGGGAAAACTGCTTTTCCTCGCGCGCGTGCGCGAAGTGTTCTGCCTAACAGGAGATTTGGGAGAGTTGTTACGCCAAAAACCCCGAAAATCGGCCATTTTATAAATTCTCGTAGCGGATAACGAACTGGTTATCGGCACATTTTCAGGTTGGGGAAAACGGCCCTTCCAAAGGTGAAGGGGCGGATAGGGTGAGGTATTCCTTTTTATCACCCTTGATGTGGGGGAGGAAATCAAAAATGACAACACTATCCCCCCCTGTGATCATTCAATTGACAAGGCCTTCCACTTTCAAGGCGAGGCCCGTGTAATATTTTTGCCCATTTGATCTTTGCTTGCCAAACCCACGAGCCTTGAGACTGTCAGCAAATGCCCGCGTGTCGCCTGGTGCAAATCCAACCTTTTGGGCATAAGCAGCCCAACTCTGGAAAAGCGGGTCGGGCTTCCCCCGTGCAGTGACAGCCAATTCACATTTTTCAGTGAGCCACTGGCCAAAAATGTCTTGGGTCTCGAAATACTCTTCGGATGCCAGTCGTACGGATTGTGGCGGGTTAAGCCCCTCACGCTGCCACTCAAGCGCCCCTTCGATGCACCATGCCAAAATTTGAGGAAGCTCCGCCTGGAGTTTCTCCTCCAATTTCGGGTCAGGCGCGTTTGGCTTCACCAAAAATGGGACGATAAACAGGCGGCGGCGCATAGCGTCATCGGCATTGCGCAAACGCGGAGGGTGGTTGCCCGCAATGATCAATTTGAACTGAGGCGGGAAAGTGAAGTTGTCTTGGCGCATGAAACGCGCGGTGATGGGATCGCCGCCGGTCAACGCCTTGAGGCGCGCCTCGGCCCAGAACTTTCCGCTTTCCGTTTCGCTGGCCGTTACAAGGCGGGGTCCTTGCAGCATCGCAAGATCGGTTGTGTGGCGGTCTTGGCTGGTGGCCATGAAGGTTTCCATGGTCGCGGTGGCGGCATAACTTGCCAACATTTTGGTCAGCACATTCAAGACAGTGGATTTGCCGTTACCGCCTGGCCCAAGGAAAAACAGAAGTGCGTGTTCCCGTGTGGAGCCGGTAAGCACGTAGCCGAAAAAGCGTTTGAGAAAGCAAACGAGTTCGGTGTCGCCAGGGAACAGTTCCGCCAGGACCCGCAGCCAAAGCAGCGGAAGCCCCGGAGCGGGCACCACCGATGTGGTTTTGGTAATCATGTGCTCAGGGCTGGCCGGAAGAAGCTCCCCAGTGCGCAAATCCACAGCCCCACCAGGAACACCAAGGAGCATGGGGCTCCTATCCCAAACGTCCGAGGTCACGGCAAACACAGGGTCGGCCCGCAGGAGTTTTTCGACGCCCTCCGCAGTAGAAGCCTTGCCAAGCAAGCGCTTCCCCCGCCCCATGGCTCGGCAGGCCAAACGGGCGCGATGGAATGCCCCCCTGCGATCATCCCGCACCCAATGGCTCAAAGGATCATAAACGAACCACTTGCCACGCTGATGGTCGAATTTCATGCCACCCGCATATTCAGCTTTGAATGCCTCAGCGATGGCATCCTCGCTGACCTCCGCATCCACTGAACTGCTAAGGACGGGAAGGGCTTCGCCGATGAGCCCATGGTTAGCCGGGGCCGCCAAATGCCCATGAAGAGGCCGCGCCCGCGCCCCAACCACACTGATCGCGTGCGAAATGGTCCGGTGCAGGTAGTCAGGACGTTCATCCCACTTCTCCCGCAACAACGCGCTTTCGCGCATAAAGCGTTCAATGCGCGGCAGATCGCTACCGCACCAATAAGCCAAATGACAAGCAAGCGCCGCATCGGCACTGGAGCGGTCATACGGGTCATAGCCGTTCTGGCTAGGAAAGGCCTTCGCTAAAGCGTCAGCATCGGCCACCCACAACGCCGCAAACGGCGCCTTGTTGCCGAAGGTGCTGGCGGCAGATCGTGAGCAGAGCATAGTTTCCAGCAACAATGCGTCGTCCGGGGCGACGCCTTTATCTTCTAGGCCCCAATCCGCCTGAACGTGTTGAGTGGACGCCGGAATAAAAAGAGCTGCGATGATCTTGGCCAAAGTGTTACTCACGTCCACGCCCCCAAGGGTGCCCATGCTCCGGTCATCCGTGAACGCTACGAAGCGGTCCTTGTGATACAATTCCAAGCCAAGGTCCGTATTCTTGCAGGCGTGCTCTGGGATGACAGATGCCCACCCAAAAATGTGCAGTCCGCGACCGCTCTGGCTCACCTCAATGGCGGCTTGCCCATCCCAGACGTTGACCAATTTTTGCGCGATGATGGAAAGCTCGCCAGTCACCGGGTCCCGGCAGTTATCTAGGTCGAGGAAAAAGAGCCCGTCACCCTGAACAAAACAAAACCCCATCCGATCCCCGCTACGCCGAGCGGCAGCTTCCGCCTCATCGTATGAGCACCAGGCGGAAGGGTCGTTAGCCCCACAAGGCTGACCCGTGCGAGGGTTGATAGGGATTTTGCGCGGCTTGCCGGGGCGGTGCGCGTCTTGCACAAGGCGCCAGTTAATCCAGCGCGGAAAGCGGGCGAGCGGTGCCATGGATGGGGAGAGAGGCATCAGCAGCCTCCCTTCTGGTCGAAGGCAATGAATTCGCCGCACCAACTAGCAGCATTGGTCAGGGGCAAGCCATCGGTCGGCGGATAGCGCCTGCAATAACCGAAGCCTTTCGTTTGCTCGCTATAGAAAATGCAAGCTGCACACACTGCTTGCCTGCCGAACTGCGGTGCAGTAATCTGAGCCTTGAGATTGCCGGGAAGCTTCTCAAGGCCCTCGCTGCCAAAGGTGGCGGGGGTCTGATTATTCATGGCTCAGGCCGCCTCCTCGCTGGTGGAATGGATCAGGCGGGAGGCAACCCAAGCGTCCAGGTCATCGCGGCGATAACGGACGGGGCCGCGTTTGCCGGGGGAGAGCTTGGCATATTGCGGGCCATTGCCGGTCAGGCGCAGGCGCTCCAGGGTGGGACAGGACAGGCCGAGATACTCCGCCGCGCCAGCCGTATCGAGAATGTGAGGGGTCATAACGCTACCTCCAAATGGTTGGTAGCCGTCATATGTACTCACATTTTTGGCGGTGGCGACAAGTCTGTGGGACCCCCAAATGGGCCAAAATCGGGTCTAGTGCCCATCAAGCCCCAAAAACCGTTCAATGGCCCACATTTGGATAACCTTGTGCTTTGGTTTGTCTGCCCACGTAGCTCGCAGGGCCATGATCGCAGTGTCGGAGCAAGCCTGACCGGTTAGCTCCTTCATGACATAGGGCAGGTCATACCCGCTAAAAGTCCCGTCTTTGATAAGGCTTTCTGCAAAATTTATCATCTTGGTATAGCGTATTTGCAGAAGGCTCTTTCCAATTCCATATTCCTTTGCAACATCCGTCACAGCGAGAGAGGAGGAATTTCTGAGCTTCGCAATTGCTTTATTTGCCTCAATCCACCGCTCTATCCAAGCATTATGGGATTTTTCAGAATACCGACGAACCGTTGTCCGAAATATGGGTTTGCGCGAATATGCTGCATGGAGACGCGAAAGGGCGACAATAGGAGTTTCGCCGTCGCCAAAGTAGCCTGGGAGGTCCTCAGCATAAGCGATCCAATATCGGTTGTCAGTCCCAGCTTGCGTGATGACCTCAATGGTTATGGGGGCCAAAGGGTTGCCGAAGCTGTCCAATTCCGAGGGGCTTAGGCGCCTGCAATTTTCGGTGTCAGCAGATTCCGGGCGCGTCTCAACTCGGAATTGGAACTTCATTGGTCGGATACCTTCAGCGCTTGATCAACCCGCGTCAAAAGCCACACGCAGCTTAGTGCCGGTGGCGGCGGCGAATTTCTGCAAGGTGCGTACAGATGGTAGCATTCGCCCGCTTTCCAGGCGCGCGACATAGCTTTGCTTGGCGCCCATGCGTTCGGCCAACTGGGCCTGGGTAAGGCCAGCCGCCGTGCGCGCCTGGATGAAGGTCTGCGCCATGACAAATTCATCCTCCAGCGCGGCAAATTCCCGCTGGAACTCGGGGTCTTTCGCCCAGCCCTGGCGCAAATCGGCCAGCGATTGCGGGTTAGCCTTGGTCATCGGTCCATGCCTCCATGCGCCGCAGCGCGGTTTCAATCTCGGAGCGCGGGGTCTTTTGCGTCTTTTTGGCAAACACGCGGGCGATGATGACCCGCTTGCCGCTGGCGGTGAAATAGATGGCGCGGGCAATGCCATCGCGCCCGGTCATCCGCATTTCCCACAGCTTGCCTTCCAGATGCTTCACATATGGTTCGCGCATGGCGGGCAGGCCATTGGCTTCGATCAGCCGCACAATGCGCTCAAACCGCGCGGCAATGTCGATAGGCATGGCGGCAAGTTCGGCTAACGCCTCGCTTACTGCCTCAATGGTCCAGCCTGTCATCTTTTGCACCTTATCACTTTTTAGTTATATTTGCAACGGCCAGCCGCCGCCATCCATACCGCTCAGGCTGATTGCTTCGCGCTGGTGATTGCCACCACCTTGCCCGCCTCTGCCTCGGCTGGCGTCAGGATGGCCGCCACGTGACGAGCCCAGGCCTCCAGGGCGCTCCGCTTCTCATCCGCCCAGTCGTGCCGCTGGTAGATGCCCGCCACGCCGGACCGGGCGCCGGACACGTGGTTCAACACCGCCTCCGTGACCTCGAAGCGCACCCCCAACCGCTGCAACCCAGTGGCCAACGTGCGGCGCAAATCATGCACCCGCCATGCCTCCAGCTCGCCAGCCGCGCCACGGACTTTGAGCACCTCAGCGTCCAGCGCCTTGCGCGCCTGGGAAAAGCAACTCAGCGGCGCGGTGCCTTTGATGGAAATGACCGGACCTGCCTTGGGCCACCGTTTGGCGTCAGGGTCCGGCGTCTTGGCTGCAACGTGGCGGTCCAGCGCCAGCCGGTCCAGCTCCTCCATGACCGCTGGGCTGAGCGGCACGATATGGGCCACGGCGTTTTTGGCCTTGTCGGCTGGGATGACCCATGTTGCCGTGGCGCGGTCCACCTGCGCCCAGGTCATGCCCGCAACCTCCTCGCGGCGCTGCCCAGTCAGGATCAACAGCCGGTAAAAGGCACCCAGTGGCTCCCGCAACACCTTCGCGGCCTTCCACACCGTGGCCAGTTCATCATCCGTCAACACCCGGTCACGGGCCTTGGGCACTTTGGGCTTGGCCATGCTGGGCACGGGGTTGTCGGCAATGTCGCCACGCTCCAGCGCCCAGCGCCACAGAATGGAGGCATAGGCGAACACCTGTTGGCGGGTGGCCTTCTGCTTGGTGGGGATGGCGTCCAGTGCGGCTTGCAGGTCCGCCTTGGTGATGTGCGGCATGGGCTTACCGGCGAGCTTGGGGGTGAGGTACTTCCTCACCGAAACCTTGGCCTGCCCAACGCTGGTAGCGCGGTGGTCAATTTCATATTCCTTAAGCCACCGTTCGGCCAGTTTCTCAAAGACCAAATCGCTTTCCAGCTTGGCCTTCTCCTCAGCCTGGCGCTTGGCCTCGGCCTTTGCTGCAATCTTGTCGCGGGCCTCTTGCTGAGGGTCGGTCCCGAGCTTGACGATGGCCGCCAGTTCAATGGCGCGGGTGCGCGCCTGGTCCGGCGTCATGGCCCCATGCTTGCCGATATTCATCCGCCGGGCAGGCATCGCCCGCGCCGCGCCTGGGTTGGCCATGCGGTACTGGAACACATAAACCTTGCCACCCGATGGCGTCACTTTGAGACCGAAGCCGGGCACCTTGGTGTCCCAAATGAATATGTCCCCGCTGCCTGGCTTGGCAGCGTCAACGGTGCGCTTGGTGATGGGGGCGGTGGGCATGATGGGGTGGGCCTTGGCGTGCTTACTAGTAAGCACATAGTAAGCACCAGTAAGCAAAACAGCAAGGGTTTGTGATGGCTCGTGATTGCAAATATGCCATATTGGCATACACTTAGCAAATCTGGCGCAAGGCGCTTTGGGCTATTTTCTATAATTCGTAATGATGGGGTCACGTGTTCGAGTCACGTAAGCGGCACCACCTTCTCCCAAGTGGTTGAGAGGGTAGGGAAATCCCAGAAAGTAAGGGTTTGCTGCCGTTGGTTGCTACAATCGTAGCACTATGGAGCCCCCTATGCGTATCCGGGTGAACCCCATGGCGTGTACGACTTGCGCCGTGCCATCACCAAGTCGGATCAGGCGTTCTGGCGCGGCCTTACTGGCAAGGTAAAGCGGGAGTGGAGCAAGTCGCTGCGCACCACGCACAGTAAGGCTGCTGACCTCCGTTGGTCTTGTCCCCCGTCAAGACCTACTGCCCCGCCATGGCCACAGGGTCGGTCGGGAATGGGGGCGTTCCCTGATGCGGGGCGAGGCGCGTGGCTGCTATCAGGGCGGGGATGCGTCATGTCTTTCCCTTGGCCGGGCTGCGGCTGTTGCTGCCCGCGATTGTGCCGTCATGGCGCTTTTTCGATGGCGTCAGCGCCAGCCCACGGGTGGAATACGCGTTAAGCCATGGGGCCGATGATCCAGCGCCCGTCTGGCATCCCTTTCGTCCGCGCGCGGCGGTGGTACCATGGTGGCGGATGCTGCTGCGCCTGTTCTGGAACGCCTCGTGGAACGAGGGGTTGTATCTGGTCAGCCTGGCCGAGCGGCTGCTGCAAGGGGCCGACGCCCGCACCATCGATCACAGCCAGCGCGAATTGTTCCTGCGCGTGGCGCGCGATCTGCACCGCCATGGACGGATCGAGGGCGCGGACCATCTGCGCATCCGCATCCGGTTGAAACAGCGCGGGCAGGGGGAGCAGGTTGACAGCACGCTGGCCTATCTCTCGGCGGCGCAACCCTTGGCAGAGTGGATCGTGCCATGATCGGGCTGGAGGCGGCCTCGCGGTTGACCACGGCGATGATGGCCGCCGCGTTCTTCCAGCAAAGTCTGGAGCATCTGCGCCCCGCCGCCCGCCGGGCCGAGCGCGCGCTGTTTGCGCCGCGCCTGTGCCTGTCGGCGCTGTTGCTGATGGTTTGCGTGGGGGGGGCGTTCTGGGGCCTGACGCCACAGGTGTTGACGGCGTTGCTGGTGGTCAACCATCTGGCGATCCTGCCGTTTTTCAATGGGCCATATAATGGCGGGGCTGACCGGATGGGTCTGTTGATCCTGGTGTGCGTGACGGCGGCCTATTACCTGCCGCGCGTGGCCGATCAGGAGCTGGCGTTCGGCTATCTGGGGATGCAGCTGGTGCTGTGTTATTTCATGTCCGGCTGGGTCAAGGTGGTGAACCCGGCGTGGCGCAGCGGGCGGGCGCTGCGTGATGTGTTCCTGTTCTCGGCCTATCCGGTGGGAGGCAATCTGCGCGGCTGGGCCAATCGCCCCCGGTTGCTATGGGTGATGGGCTGGGCGGTGATGGGGTTCGAACTGGCCTTTCCGCTGGCGTTTGTGTGGCGGCCAACACTGATCGCGGGGCTGGTGGTGGCGGGGCTGTTCCATGCGGCCAATGCCTGCCTGTTCGGGTTGAACCGGTTTTTCTGGATCTGGATCTGCGCCTATCCGGCGATCCTGTGGTTGCAGGACCGGTTGTTTTAGGCCGGGGTTGCTGGGCGATTGACAGGCCTATAAACCAAAACTATCATTCTAAATAGATTTCGTAACTGCATGGGAGAGGCCATCCATGGCCCAGAGGAATGTGCCCCAAGACCGAGCGTGCCGGGTTGACCGGCGCGGCTTTGGCGTGGCGGGGGTGGCGGCGTTGATCGGGCTGAGCGGGACGGCGCGGGCCGCCGCCCTGCGCGCACAGGCCGCCGATGCCGCGCAGATGATGGCGCTGGTGGATGGGCGTGTGGGCGATGCCGCTGGCTTTGCCGCGCTGATGCGGCGCGACTGGATCGAAACCTTGCGGTTTGATGGCGATGTCACCGATGTCTGGCAGGCCCGCCTGCGCCCCTATTGGGACGGACAGAACCGCTGGCTGATGGGCGTGTCGCGGCCCGATGCGCTGTTTTGTCTGGACATTCTGGCGCGCGATGCGGGTTATCGGCTGGTGCATGACGTGCCCTATCGCGCCGATATGGCGATCCCCGCGCCGCTGCCCACGGGTTTGGTGCACCCCGCGCATTTGCCCGGCGCCGATCACGCGCCCCGTTTCTGGATCATCACCCACAGGAGCCTTTTGGCATGAGCCTGATCCCGCAGGGCGTGTCGCCCGCCGATTTCGCCGCCGCTTTGGCCAGTTTCACCACAGTGGTGGGGGCAGATTGGGTGTTCACCAGCGATGACGATGTGGGCCTGTACCGCGACGCCTATTCCCCCGCCTGGGACGAGCCGCAGGAGCGCCGCCCCAGCGCCGCGCTAGCCCCCGCCAGTGTCGAGGAAGTGCAGGCGATCATGCGCATCGCCAATCAGTACCGCATCCCGGTCTATCCGATCTCCACGGGCAAGAATCTGGGCTATGGCGGGTCGGCGCCCACGCTGACCGGCGCGGTGGTGATCGACCTGAAACGCATGAACCGCGTCATCGCGGTGGATGACAAACGGCACTTTGCCATTGTCGAACCGGGCGTGTCCTATTTCGACCTGTACGCCCATATCCAGGAACGCGGGCTGAAGGTGTGGATTGATGTTCCCGGCCCCGGCTGGGGCAGTCCGGTCGGCAATGCGCTGGACCATGGGCTGGGCGATACATGGGGCATTTATCGCAACCATTTTTCCGCCCATTGCGGGATGGAGGTGGTGCTGGCCGATGGCACGCTGATGCGCACCGGCATGGGGGCACTGCCCGGATCGGACACATGGGCCGAATATCCCTATGGCGTGGGTGCCAGCGTGGATGGCCTGTTCGCGCAAAGCAATTTTGGCATCGTCACGAAAATGGGCTTTTGGCTGATGCCTCAGCCCGAGGCGTGGTGCACCGGCGCGATCACCGTGCCCAAACGCGCCGACATTGGCCCGCTGATCGACTTTGTGAACGAGATCGAGCATCAGGGCCATTGCGGCGAACCGTTCTATTCCAGCCCTTTGGCGGCCGAGCAGGGATCGCCCGAATGGCAGGCGCTGAACGCTGGCGGCGTGTTCCCGTCAGAGGAGGCGCTGGACGCCTTTGGCGCGGCCAAGGGCAAGCCGTGGTGGCATGTGCGGCTGCATTTCTATGGCCCGGCAGAGGTGGTGCGCGCCCAATGGGCCGCCGTCAAACGCATGGCCGCCGCCCGCATCCCCGGCGCGGCGTTCGAGGATGGCGAGTTTTCGCCCACCCCATTGCCGCCCGCGCTGGCGCAAAAATATGACCCGGTGCATTTCGGCATCCCGACGCTGGGGACGTTCGCGTTGACGGCGCGGTCTGATCGCAATCCCAACGGATCGGACGGGCATCTGTTCTTCAGCCCGGTGATCCCCAAATCGGGCGCGGCGCTGTTGCGGTTTCAGCGGGTGATGCATCAGGCCTTTCGCGACATGGGCGAGCCGCCCCGCATCGGCCCCTTTACCACGCCCAACACATGGATGTTCCACAGCTTTGTCGTGGTGGTGGTGTTTCTGGTCAACCGCGCGGACAAGGCGGTGAACCAGCGGTTGCGCAAGGTGTTCGCGCAATTGATCACCGTGGCGGCCCAGCATGGCTGGGGCGAATATCGCACCGGGCCGCTGTTTCAGGATGCGGTGGCGGCCACCTACAGCTTTGGCGACCATGCGTTGATGCGCTTTCAGGAAAAGCTGAAGGATGCGGCCGACCCCAATGGCATCATCGCGGCGGGACGCTATGGCCTATGGCCCAAGCATCTGCGGGAGCAGCGGGCATGAAGCGGTTGATCCTGATCGCGGGCCTGGTGGCCACCGCGCCCGCCCAAGCCGCGCCCGCCAAACCCGCGCCGCAACTGGTGGCTGATGGTCTGCGGCTCTATACCTATCACTGCGCGCCCTGCCATGGCGAAGGGCCGGGCCACCCCGGCACCGCCGCCCTGCAGCGCAAATATGATGGGCAAATGCCCGCGCTGTTGGCGGATCGGCGGGATCTGGATGGCGACATGCTGCGTTATTTCATCCGCAACGGGGTGAACGCCATGCCCTATTTCCGCAAGACCGAGATCAGCGACGCCCAGATCGCCGCCATCGCCGCCTATTTGGCGCGGCCCCGGAAATAGGCGCGGCCCAACGCCGATGCCTTGACGCCCAAACGGCCGCGCGGGGTTTGCCCCCACGCGGCCGTTCGCGTTTACGCCGATGTCGCGGATCAGCGCGCGTCGGCGATGATCAGTTCGGCCGCGCGCGCGGCCATGGCCATGGCCGGGCCATTGGTATTGCCCGACACCGGGGCCGGCATGATCGAGCAATCGACCACGCGCAGCCCATCGACCCCATGCACACGGCAGCGCGCATCGGTGACCGAGTTGGTTGCATCGGTGCCCATCGCGCAGGTGCCCATGCCATGCAGGCCCGGTTCGACCATCTGGCGCACGGCTTCCAGCACGTCGGAATCGTCCTGCGTGGCGTTGCCCGGCACGCGTTCATTGCCCACATACATCGAGAGCGCCTGCGCCCCGGCAAAGCGGCGCAGCAGGTGGAACAGCTCGACCGACTTTTCCTGATCATAGGGATCGGTCCAGATCGCCGGATCCACCAGCGGCGCGTCGCGGAAATTGGGCGAGGTGAGCGTGACGGTGCCACGGCTGCGCGGGCGCAGGTGATAGGCCGAGAAGGTGATGCCCGGACGGTCGCTGATCGGGCTGCCGGGCTTGGTGGTCATTTCCTGCACGGTGCGCATGGCAAAGGCGGCCGCCGCGATCTGGAAATCGGGCCAGTTGGGCTCAACGCCCTTGCTGGACACCAGGCCGGTGATCGGCAGGCCAACGCGCGCCAGCGGGCCGGAATGCGTCAGAAAATAGCGCAAGGCGTTGACATACAGCCGCGCACCGATGAATTCGCGGTTGGTGCCGGGGTTGTTGTGCAGGTCGAACGAGATGCCCATCTTGTTGTGATCGGACAGGTTCTGACCCACGCGCGCCAGATCGCGCTGCACCGTGATGCCCAATGCTTGCAAAGCCGCGCCCGGCCCCACGCCCGACAGTTGCAGCAATTGCGGCGAACCGAACACGCCCGCTGACAGGATCACCTCGCCGCGCGTGGCGATGGTCAGTTCCTGTCCGCCGCGTTCCACCACAACGCCGGTGGCGCGGCCATTGTCGATGGCGATGCGCTTCACCGCGGTGTGGGTCATGATCGACAGGTTGGCGCGGTTGCGGATGGGGGCGACAAACGCTTCATAGGCCGAATGGCGCTGGCCACCCCGGCTGACGGTATATTGCGTGCGCGATGCCATCGGCAATTGCGTGGTGGTGACGTCATCGGCCCAAGGCGCGCCCACCTCTGCGGCGGCGGCGGCAATGGCGTCGAACACCGGCCCCTTGTAGGTCGAGGCGGTGATCTGCAATTCGCCATCGCGGCCACGGCCCTCATGGGCGCCAGCGCCGTGATAGCTTTCGATCTGCTGGAAACAGCGGCCGATCTCGTCCCAGCCCCAGCCCGTCAGGCCCAGCGAGGCCAGATGGTCATAATCGGCCGGGACGCCGCGCATGTACCACATGCCATTGACCGCCGACGACCCGCCCAGACCACGGCCATAGGCCTGCATTTCCTTGCGGCGGCCGGGCTGCTGCTTGACCGGGAACACGCGGAAATAGTCCGGCTTGCCCATGATCTTCACAAAGCCGCCAGCCATCTTGATAAAGGGGCTCTGGTTGTCGCCACCATCCTCGATCAGGCAGACCCGCGTGGCCGGATCAGCGCTCAGGCGATTGGCCAGCACGCAGCCGGCAGAGCCCGCGCCGATGATGATATAGTCGAAAGTGTCGGTCATTGGCCTTGCATCCTGCCCACGCACAAGAGTAGAACTGTTGTTCTGGTTTCTTAAGCACGGGGCTTGACCGTCTGTCAAGTTATAATTAGAAGCATGGTTCTATTCGAACATGCTGGAAAGGGATGCCATGTTGCCTGTTGAACGCGTGATTGCCGAGGAGGGGTTGGTTGCCACCCCGCGCGGCGCTCGGTTGGGGATGCGCCTGACCTGGTATCGCTCGCTGCCGTTTTCGACCGTGGAAGTGGCCTCGGTGGCGATCGATGGCGCGCCTGTGGATCTGAGCGACGCGGTGGTGGAATATGACGACCAAAGCTGGCCGCTGGCCGAGATGGGCGAGCAGACCAACAGCTTTTGGTTCATCCGCGATTCGGCCTTTCTGGTGCTGCCGCAGGTGCAATTGACGCCGGGCGACGCCCACGAGGTGACCTTGGTGCTGAACGTGAACCCGCCCTACATCCCCGGCATGAAGCGGGTGAACCCGCAAACCGCCACGTTGACCGTCGGTTGAGCCGATCAGGGAGAGATGACAATGACCGCCGTTACCGGCCCCCAAGTGGGCGTTACCCTGTATTCCTTTACCAACGAATGGTTGACGCGCCAGTTTGATCTGGACAGCCTGATGCGCGAAGTGGCCAAGCGCAACCTTGGCCCCAATATCGAGATCATCGGCTTTCAGAGCTTCAAGGAATTCCCCGATGTGTCGGACGAATTTGCCGATCACTTCAAGGCGCTGATTGCCGAAACCGGGCTGAACCCGGTGTCCTGCGCGATCAACTCGGACCGCTTCCTCAAGCCCGGCCAGCAGCCGATCGATGATGCCACGCTGGTCGAATACCACAAGCGTCAGCTGCGCAGCGCCAAGAAGCTGGGCTTTTCGCTGGCCCGTTCGCAGTTTGCCTGCCCGCCCAACCTGCTGCCCGAACTGGCCGATTATCTGGAAGAGATCGACATGCGCATGGGTGTCGAGGTCCACGCCCCGATGTGGGCGGGCCACCCGGCCGTGGTCGAATATGGCGAGATGTATGACAAGATCAACTCGCCGCGTCTGGGCTGGATCCCCGATTTTGGCGGCACCGCCCGCGCCATCCCGCCCAGCCTGCTGGACGCGGCCCGTGCGGCTGGCACGCCCGAAGCGCTGATCGAGATCACCAAGGAGATCTGGGCTGGCGACGAGGCCTCCTATGTCAAGGCGGGCAAGCTGCGCGCCGTGGCCGAGAAGGAAGGGTTCGCGCCGCTGCATGTGCAGGCCTGCACGCTGGCCTTCTTCATCCTGTCGAACAATGATCCGCAAAGCTGGGCCGCGCTGGTCGACCGCACCATCCACATCCATGGCAAGTTCTATGGCGTGAACGATGCGGGCGTCGAGGAAGCCATCCCCTATGAGGAGATCCTGCCGCTGTTCCGCGATGGCGGGTTCACCGGCACGCTGGTGTCAGAATGGGAAGGCCACGCCTATTGCCAGGTCGACGCCTTTGAACAGGTGCGCCGCCATCAGGCGATGTGCCGCCGCATTTTCGCGGGCGCATAAGCCGGTTTTTGGGGAGGGCCGTTCGCGGCCTTCCCCTTACTCCGCGCGCAAATAGGCCAGAATCATCCGGCTCAATTCGCGCTTCAACACATCCCAGTTGACCCCCAGCCCGGTTTCGCCATGCGACCCCAGGCTGAGCTGGCGCGCCAGCGTGGCAAAGATGATCTGGAACGCCGAATGGGCGCGGATCTGTGTGTCGCGCTGATCGCCAAATTCGCGGACATAGCGCAAGATGGTGGCGGTGGCCTGGTTTTGCGCATGGATCGCCACCTGCTTGCCCAGACTGGCCACCAATTCGTCATTTTCCGCGCGCAGCATCGTCAGGCGCAGCAATGGGGCATGCACCCGCAGCACCTCGGCATATTCATCGACATAGGCGGGGATGAAACTGCCCAGCGACGTGCAGGCCACCGCCAGCCGCGACATCAGCCCGATTTCGGCGTCCGACAGGTCCTGCAAGGCCTGCGCCAGCACGGCGCGCACCAGATTGTCCTTGCTTTCAAACCGCAGATAGATCGACCCGATCGACACCTCGCCCTGCTTGCCCACCTCTTGCAGGGTAAAGTCCTCATTGCCACGCTCCAGCATCAATTCGCGCGCGGCGGTCACCATCCGCTCCAGCGAGGCGCGGCTGCGGCCCTGTTGCGGCACGCGGCTGACAGCGCTGACGATATCGATGAACGAGGGCGGCTCGGCCGGGGCAAAGGTCGCGTCAGTCATGCCGATGGGTCACCTGTGGAATCAGAATAAGAATAATAGGGGGCGATGATTCTTGTCCCATAGCGGCAATGGCGCGCGCCGCGCAATGCGCATTTGCAGCAGGCTGCGCATCATGCGCGCAAACGCAACAAGGCCCCGCCGGCACAGCGCCAACGGGGCCTGTCATGACGGCGATGGTGTGGCCGTTCAGGCGGCGGCGCGCCGCCCGCCAATGATCAGCACGACCAGCGCCAATCCCACGCCCACCGCGCCTGTGGTGACAAAGGCGTGCTGCATCGTGCCCACGCCTTGGGCCACATGGCCAACGATGATCGGCGAAATCGCCTGACCCAGAAAGAACGCGCTGGTCCACACCCCCATGCCGCGCCCGCGATGGGCAAAGGCAAAGCGGGTTTGCGACCAGGCGATCAGCGCGGGCACGGCCATGCCCGCCCCCATCTGTTGCAGCGTCAGCGCGATTTGCGCCTGCAACACGGTGTGGGCCGCGCCCATGCCCGCCAGACCCGCGCCCAACAGCGTCAGGAACATCGCGATCTGCACCGCGCTGCTATAACGGGATGCGAATTTGAACAGCATTGATCCGGGCAGGATGAACAGGCTGGGGATAAGCGTGGCGGTGCTGATCGCCATTGGATCGCTCAGCCCCAGTTCCTGCCACACCATGCTGCCGTTCACGATGAACACATAATACAGCACCGATGCGCTCAGCGTCATGCCCCCGACGATGGCCGCCGTACCCCATGGAAAGGCGGGGCCAGTGGCGTTCATATTGCTATCATTGACAACAAAATCCCGTGCGTCGGGCTTGGCCGGTTCGAACAGCCAGACATACATCGCGGCAAAGATCGGCAGCGCCGCCAGATAGACCAGAAAGCCCCCGTTCCAGCGCACCGCCGCCACCGCCGCCACCATGACAAACACCGCCGGTTGAAAGGCTGGGCCAATCAAACCTTGCAACATCAGCCAGTTACGACGTTTCCCGTCATCCCAATAGTCGGCGATCAGCGTGTTGACCGTGGTCAGAATACCCGCTTCGCACACCCCCAGCAAAATGCGCGAGGCGATGATAGAGTCCAGATTTTCCATGAAAAACGGGGCGGTCCCGACGATGCCATAGAAAAAGGTGCAGGCCAGCAACATCCGGCGCCGACCAAACCGATCCACCACCGCGCCAACAAAAGGCGCAAGTAAAGCAATGGCATAGCCTGGGGCAGTGACCATCGCCGGGACCTTGATCGCGGCATCGGGATCGTCCTTGAAATGGGTGATGATCGCGCCCACCACCGGAAACATGGCAATGATCGCAAATACCGGCAGGAACGCCGCGATGATCATCGTAAAACCCTGTGGTTTCAACGTCAAAGACTGATAAAACTGTTTCGCAAAGCGCATACCTGCTCCCATCGATGGACCTTGCCGACCCATTCCCGCTTGACGGACTTGTGTCTATCAAACTAAAATTCTGATTACAAACTAAACCGGTGGGAGGTAGCCTTGCGACGTTTACGGATGGGGATGATTGGCGGCGGTCCGGGTGCATTTATTGGCCCGGTGCACCGGATTGCGGCGGAACTGGACCGCGAGATCGAGCTGGTGGCGGGGGCTTT
>NZ_JAAAPO010000005.1 GCF_009909235.1 Novosphingobium ovatum | reverse complement strand
CGAACAGGGCGCCGCAGAAGGCGCCCCCTTCATCGCCCGCCACATCATCCAGACCACCACCCACGCCTTCGACGACTTCGCCCAAGGCGGCGCTGATCGCGAACTCAACAAGAAGATCATGGGGATCTAAACCCCTGTGCCGGGGCCGCTACCCCTATCGGGCGGCGGCCTCGGTCAGTTTGGCGAACATGTCTGAAAAGGTCAGGCGAGTGTCGATCCGGGTGAACACCCGCATCGGCCTCCCGCCAGGATTTGGGGTATAAAATCCCTTTGCGTCGACCATCGGCGTGGGCTTGATGACATAGGCGCTGGAGGACGCATCCGGCTCGAACGAGGATTGCAGGGCCGTGGCCGTTACCAGCGGGCTGTCGCCCAGAATATAGGTTTCGCCGATGCCCATGTTGTGCGGGGGCGGCGCTTTGGCCACCATGGCGATGATGCGGTCCAGCGAAGCCGTCAGGTATCGCCCCAGCCGCCCCGCGCCCGCCAGCCCCGCCCGCAATTCCGCGTGCGAAATCAGCATCTGGCGATAGGCATCACGCGGGATCTGCCAGATCTCGATATCGGATTGGTTGAACAGGATCCGGACCGCCTCGGCGTCAATCGTCAGATTGTATTCGGGGTCGGTCCGCACCGGCAGGGTGGGGTTCAGCTCATTGTGCTCGGGTCCGCCGATCCACACCAGCTTCAGTCTTTTGCCGATGCGCGGTTCCAGCTTCCACGCCATGGCCAGCTCGGTCAGGCCCGCGCCGGCGCAGTAATATAGCGGCAGGGTGGTGTCGTCACGCATCGCTTCGGCAATGATGGCGGCGGTGGCGGGGGTGGGTGCCGGATGGGCGAAATCGGGGGCCTTGTTTGCGCCCGCCAGTACCT
This sequence comes from Novosphingobium ovatum, assembly GCF_009909235.1. GTDB lineage: Bacteria > Pseudomonadota > Alphaproteobacteria > Sphingomonadales > Sphingomonadaceae > Novosphingobium > Novosphingobium ovatum. The sequence continues at coordinate 416,409 of NZ_JAAAPO010000005.1, read as the reverse complement.
TGGGACGGCGGGGCAGTTTCATCAAGGCGATGATTTCGCGCGCTTTGGCGGCGGCGTTGTCGGCCTGTGTGGCCGAATGGTCGAACGGTTCGGGATCATGCAGATGCGATCCCACGACCAACCTCACATCACATGAGGGCGAGGCCAGATGGTGCGCCAGTTGGAACAAGCCATCAGGGTCACCCGACAGGTCATTGTCGATGATGATCCGTTGGCGTGGCGTGGCCGACAGCCCCCATGCCGGGCCGCCCCAACCCAGCGCCAATCCCGCGGCCCCCGCGCCGCTCAGCAAAGTGCGGCGACCCATGGTGGGGGTGGATGTCCAAAGGCGGTCGGTCATGCGCTCTCTCCCATGCGGCTTGTCTCTTGCGCATGGGTATCGCGTCAGCGCGGGTCACGCCACCGAATAGCTTCGTTTCTCATGCGTATTCACAAGAAAGCGAAGATTTATCCCGCAACCGGCACATCCATATTGTCGATCAACCGTGCCTTGCCGATGCGCGCGGCCACCAACAGGCGGGCGGGCGCCACTGGCGCTGTGGTCAGCGGCGCCAAGGACGCGGCATCGCATACCTGCGCATAGTCGACCGAGACAAACCCGCCCGCCAGCAGATCGGCCTCCAGCCCGGCCAGCGCGGCGTCCACTGGCGTGCCCGAGCCAATCGCGGCAATGGCGGCCTGCATCGCGCGGGGCAGGGTGACGGCATCGGCGCGCTGCTGCGCCGTCAAATAGGCGTTGCGCGAGGACATCGCCAAGCCATCCGTTTCACGCATCGTCGGCATGCCCAGAATGGCGTCGACATGCGGATAGGACAGGTCCAGATCGCGGGCCATGCGGCGGATGACGGCCAATTGCTGCCAGTCCTTTTCGCCGAACAGGGCGATATCGGGGCGCACCTGATTGAACAATTTGCACACCACTGTGGCCACGCCGTCAAAGTGGCCGGGGCGTGCCGCCCCGCACAAACCCTCGCTCACCCCGCTGACGCTGATGTTGGTGGCATAGCCATCCGGGTACATCGCGGCGGGTGTCGGGGCCCACAACAGTTCGACCCCTTCGGCGCGGAGCAGGGCGCTGTCGGCCTCCAACTGACGCGGATAGGCGTCCAGATCCTCGCCGGCTGCAAATTGTCGGGGATTAACGAAAATAGATACAACCACAGTGGCGGCACGTTCCCGCGCTGCTCGCACCAGCGATAAATGGCCGGAATGCAAGGCTCCCATGGTCGGAACCAGCGCCACTTTGCCCTTTTCCCGCAGAGTCGCGACGGCCTCTCGCAGCGAATCCAGCCGATTGATGGTTTGCACCCGTGATGCCCCTTCGATACACTTGCCACGTCGGTCAGGCCGGGTACCACCGGTTTGGCGCTGACGCCAGACCACCCGTGAGCAGAGCCAGGAAACCATGTCGACTCCGCATCGTATTGTCTTCGCCAATGAAAAGGGCGGCACGGGCAAATCGACCACGGCCGTTCATGTCGCCATCGCGCTGGCCTATCTGGGCTGTCGGGTGGGGGCGCTGGATCTGGACCCGCGTCAGCGCACGCTGCACCGCTATATGGAAAACCGCCGCGAAACCTTGCGCCGCCGCGAGATTGACCTGCCGCAGGTGGCGTTTGACGTGTTCCGTGGCTCCACGGTGGAGGAGCTGGACGCGCAAATCGCGCAACTGGCGCAGGACGTCGACTTTCTGATTTTTGACACGCCGGGCCGCGATGACGAATTCGCTCGCCATGTGGCGACGACCGCCGACACGCTGGTGACGCCGCTGAACGACAGCTTTGTCGATTTCGACTTGATCGGGCAGGTCGATGCTGAAACCTTCCGGGTAAAGCGCCTGTCGTTTTATGCCGAACTGATCTGGGAAGCGCGCAAGAAACGCGCCCATGCCACGATCAACGAAAACCGCCGCGAGATGGATTGGGTGGTGGTGCGCAACCGTACCCAGCATGTTGAGGCGCGCAACATGCGCCGTATCGACAACGCGCTGGCCGAATTGTCGCGCCGGGTGGGCTTTCGCATTGCGCAGGGCCTGTCGGAGCGCGTGATCTATCGCGAATTGTTCCCATCGGGCCTGACGCTGCTGGACAAGGGGCATCTGGGCGATCTGGGCACCAGCCATCTGGTCGCGCGGCAGGAATTGCGCACGCTGATCGGCGGGTTGAACCTGCCCAGCCCGCGCCGTGCTGCGCCGCCGCCGGTTGCCGAACCAGTGACCGAGACACCTGCAGCCGGCTTTATGGTGCAGGGCGCTGGACCTGTAGACCATGGCGCCTATACGACTTCGGGCCATACCGGCGCCTGACGGCATAGGGGCGCGTTTTGGTCAAATTGCTGACATTGCTGATGCTGGCCAGTTTGGCCTGCCGCGTGCTGGACGGGCGTTGGCCGTGGGACATCTGGCGCGCATGGCAAAAGGCGGATCGCGCCCGCGTCGATCGTCAGCGCGCCCGCACCTTGCTGGGGCTGGGCGGCGGCGCGGGGCGACAGGACATTCTGGACGCGCACCGACGGTTGATGCTGACGGTGCATCCCGATCGCGGGGGCACCAATGATCTGGTGCACGAGGCCAATGCCGCGCGTGATCTGTTGCTGACCGAGCTGGGCGATGCCAACCGGTAATCCGCCCCTGGTGGCGGGCTTTGCCCTGCCCACGGGCCATGTGATGCACCCATCGATCCTGCGCGAATATGACATTCGCGGCATTTATGGGCGGACGTTGTTTGACGCCGATGCCTATGTCATCGGGCGGCGGTTTGCGGCCGTAGTGCTGGCAGAGGGTGGCGCGCGCATTGCCGTGGGGCGTGATGGGCGGCTCAGCTCTCCGGCGCTGGAGGCCGCGCTGGTGGCCGGGCTGACCGATGGCGGCGTGGACGTCACCCGGATTGGTCTGGGCCCCACGCCGATGCTGTATTTTGCCGAGGCGTCAATGCCAGAACAGGATGGCGGCATTCAGATAACTGGCAGCCACAATCCCGGCGATCACAATGGCTTCAAGATAGTATTTCGGGGCCGGCCGTTTTTCGGGGCCGATATCCGCCGGTTGGGCCAGATGGCCGCCGTGGAACAGGCCGAAATCGGGCGCAAAGGGGTCGATCGGGCTGTCTGCCCAATGGCGGCCTATGGCGCTGCCCTGCTCGGCGCCTTGAAGGGTGTCGATCGCGCCGCCCTCGATCAGGTACGCATCGGCTGGGACACGGGAAACGGCGCCGCCGGCCCGGTCATGCAGGCGTTGATCGCGCAATTGCCGGGTGAACACATCCTGTTGTTCCCGGACGTCAACGGTCATTTCCCTAACCATCATCCTGATCCCTCCAATGCCGCCAACCTCGCAGATCTGCGTAGTGCGGTCTTGTCCAACCATCTCGATTTTGGAGTGGCCTTTGACGGCGACGCTGATCGTCTGGGGATTGTGGATGCGCGCGGGCGGATCATCGATGGTGACCGCCTGTTGTCGCTGGCGGCTGCTGATGTTCTGCCGGATCATCCGGGGGCGATGGTTGTGGCCGATATCAAGACTTCTCAGGCAGTTATCGACGATATCGCGCGTTTGGGCGGGCAGCCTCTGTTGTGGAAGACGGGCCACAGCCACATCAAATCCAAAATGAAAGAGACCGGCGCCATTCTGGGCGGCGAGATGACCGGCCACCTGTTCTATGCCGATCGCTGGTATGGGTTTGACGACGCGATCTATGCCGCGTTGCGAATCATCGCGGCCAGTGTCCGGCCGGGGCGATCGGTGACGGCGATGCATGAGGCGATGGCGGTGATGCATGCCACCCCCGAAATCCGCATCCCCGTGGCCGAGGAGGCGAAGTTCGACATCGTCGCTAATGTGGCCGAACAGATGCGGGCGGCGGGTATTGCAGCGGATCTGACCGATGGCCTGCGGGTGACGGGGCCGGATGGGTGGTGGCTGCTGCGGCCGTCCAATACCGAGGCGATGCTGGGCGCGCGGGCCGAGAGCGCCTCTGCGCAGGGGCTGGCGCGGGTATTGGCGCAATTGGACGCGGCCCTGGCGCAATGCGGCGTGGTGCGTCCGCTGGGCGGGTGAGCGTGCCTCTGCCCCCTGTGATCGCGCAATGGTTCGCCGACCGGGGGTGGCAGGTGCGTAGCCATCAGTTGGGCGCACTGGCGGCGGCGCGCGCCGGGCGGCACGCCTTGGTGGCGGCGGACACGGGGGCTGGCAAAACGTTGGCGGGTTTCCTGCCCACGCTGGCCGATGTCTGCAATGGCGATCTGCCCGATGGGTTGCACACCATCTATGTCTCGCCGCTAAAGGCCTTGGCGCAGGATGTGCAGCGCAACCTGTTGATCCCTGTCGAGGAAATGGGCCTGCCGATCCGGGTGGAGACCCGCACGGGCGACACCTCGTCCGAGCGCAAGGCGCGTCAGCGCGCCCAACCGCCGCATGTGTTGCTGACCACGCCCGAATCGCTCTCGTTGTTGCTGTCCTATCCCGAAGCGCCCGACATGTTTGCCACCCTTCGCCGCGTGGTGGTGGACGAGATCCATGCGCTGGCACCTGGCAAGCGTGGTGACCTGTTGGCGCTGGCGCTGGCGCGGGTGCATGCGCTGGCGCCCGAGGCGTTGCGCACGGGCCTGTCGGCGACGGTGGCCGATCCCGATGCCTATCGCGGGTGGCTGGCGCCCGGCGGCGATGTCGCCAGCGTTGATCTGGTGGCGGGTGAGGCGGGCGCCCCTGCGCAGGTGCATATCCTGTTGCCGCAGGGCGCGCGGGTGCCATGGGGCGGCCATGCGGCCAGTTGGGCGATTCCGCAACTGATCGATCTGATCCGTGCCCATCGCCTGACGTTGATCTTTACCAACACGCGGTTTTTGGCCGAATATACGTTCAAGCTGCTGTGGGACGCCAATCCTGAAAACCTGCCCATCGGCATCCACCACGGCTCGCTCTCGCGTGAGGCGCGGGTGAAGGTGGAGGCCGCCATGGCCGAGGGCCGGTTGCGCGCTCTGGTGTGCACGGCCAGTCTGGATCTGGGGGTGGATTGGGGTGACGTGGATCTGGTGGTGCAGATGGGCGCGCCCAAGGGCTCGTCGCGGCTGTTGCAGCGGATTGGGCGGGCCAACCACCGGCTGGACCGCGCCAGCAAGGCGATTCTGGTCCCCGGCAACCGGTTCGAGTATCTGGAGGCTGTCGCCGCCATCGAGGCCGTGCGCGACGGCCAGCGCGATGGCGAGGCGTTGCGACCCGGCAGTCTGGACGTGCTGGCGCAGCATGTGATGGGCGTGGCCTGTGCCGGCCCGTTCCACGAGGACGCCTTGCTGGCCGAAATCCGCGCTGCCGCGCCTTATGCGGCGGTCAGCGACGCGCAATGGGCGCGGGTGCTGGGGTTTGCGTCAAACGGGGGCTATGCGCTGCGGGCCTATGACCGGTTCCGGCGGATTCGGCGCGCGCGCGACGGTACATGGACGCTGACCCATCCCCAGATCGCCGCGCGCCACCGGTTGAACGCCGGGATCATTGTTGACGCCGATATGGTGGAGGTGGCGTTCCGCAATGGCCGCGCGCTGGGCCGGGTTGAGGAAGAGTTTGCCGCTGGGCTGGCGCCCGGCGACACCTTCCGCTTTGCCGGATTGGATCTGGAGGTGGAATCGCTGCGGGAGGGCGCGTTGCTGGTGCGAGCCAGCAAAAGGGCCGCCGCCATTCCCAGCTATATGGGCGCGCGCATCCCGATCAGCACCCATCTGGCGGGGCGGGTGAGGGCGCTGCTGGGCGATTCGCGGCGCTGGGCGGGATTTCCCGATGACGTGCGCGAATGGCTGGAGATGCAGCGCGCCCTGTCCGAAATGCCCGGCGGCACGGATCTGTTGGTCGAGTCGTTTCCGTTGAACGGGCAGGCCTACAGCGTGTTCTACACGTTCGAAGGCTGGCCCGCGAATCAGTCGCTGGGCATGTTGATCTCCCGCCGGATGGAGGCCGCAGGGCTGGCGCCGCTGGGCTTTGTCGCCAATGACTATGCGCTGGCCTTGTGGGGGCTGCACCCGATTGGCGATCCGGCGGCGCTGCTCTCGCCCGATATTCTGGTCGATGAATTTGTCGCCTGGGTCGAAGGGTCCTACCTGTTGCGCCGTGCCTTTCGCGAGGTGGCGGTGATTTCCGGCCTGATCGAGCGGCAACAGCCCGGCGCGCGCAAATCGGCGCGGCAGGTGACGTTTTCGACTGACCTGATCTATGACGTGCTGCGCCGGTATGAGCCCGATCACCTGTTGATCGAGGCGGCGTGGGCGGACGCGCGGGCGCGAATGACCGATGTGGCGCGGGTGGCCGATGTGCTGGAGCGGGCGGGGCAACAGGTGCGGCACCGCGTTTTGCCGCGCATCAGCCCGATGGCCGTGCCGGTGCTGGCGATGATTGGGCGCGAAAGCCTACCCGCGGGCGCTGCCGACGATGCCCTGCTGATCGAGGCCGAAGCACTGGCCGCAGAGGCGATGCGCGGATAGATTGCGCCGACGGCGGGCACAAAAAAGGGGCGGATTGCTCCGCCCCTTAAATGCGTCCGAATGTATCGTACTGGCTTACTTGGCGTCGGGCGCCTTGTTGAAACCAGCGTAACGTTCGTTGCCGACAAAGCCGAACTTGGTCACGCCCGACGCCTTGATGACGTTCAGAACGCGCGCCGACATGTCGTAACCGGCCTGCGCATCGGGCTCGAACTGCAGTTCGGGCTCGACGGGCAACTGGGTCGAATCCTTCAGATTCTGGGCCAGAATACCGATTTCGATCGGCGTACCGTTCCACAGGATCTTGTCATCCGGTGCAACGATCAGCTTGTTCTTGACCGGATCGATCGGCGGCTTGACCGCGTGCGGATTCGGGGTCGGCAGGTCGATGTCGACCGAGTGGGTCGCCACCGGGATGGTGATGATGAACATGATCAGCAGCACGAGCATAACGTCGATGAGCGGAGTCGTGTTCATCTCCGACATCGGCTCGCCGTCGTCCTTGCCACCTGACATAGCCATGGATTTTACTCCTGAGTTACAGTGGCTGGATTAGCCGTTCGGATCGACCGGGGTCGAGATGAAGCCCACGGTCGGATAGCCGGCGCGCTGCACGTTGAAGATGGCGCCAGCCACGCAACGCCAGGGAGCCTGGACGTCGGCGCGGATGTGCACCTGCGGAACCTTTTCAGGGTTCGCGCGCAGTGCTTCGGCACCGCCTTCACGCTTGATGATCTGTTCCAGGCGCTTGTAGGCCTGATCGAACAGCTCGGTCGAATCCACCGGCGTGATGTTGTTGAAATAGACGCGGCATTCACCGCCACGCTGGGCGCCTTCAAAACCGGCATCGCCCGCGTTGCGACCAGCAGCGTCGGTGGTGCTCACGGTGATCAGCAGGTTCTCGACCTTATCCTTCGATTCCTGCGAAACCATGATCGGAATGTGGAGCTTCTGGATCGTCTGGATCGCGACAGGAACCGCGATCAGGAAGATGATCAAAAGCACCAGCATCACGTCCACCAGCGGGGTGGTGTTGATGTCGGACATCGGCTTTACTTCGCCGCCCGCACCGCCAACAGACATTGCCATTGTTTTATCCTATCCTTGCAAATGGCCCGGAATTTAGGGCCGGAGCGGTTGCCGCATGCCGCAGTGCCGCTCCTGCCCTGCGCACCCGGATCGCCTGAGGGAAGCCGATCCGGGTGTCGTCTAGGCCTTACTTGGCGGCGGGCTTGGCAGGCGCCGGAGCAGCCTTGGCAGCAGCGGCCGGCAGGGCCGGCTTGATGGCGCCCTTCGAGTTGATGTAGGCCAGCACGTCAGCCGAGAAGCCGGTCAGGACTTCGGCGATGCGCTTGTTGCGGGCCTGCAGGAAGTTGTAGGCCAGAACGGCGGGCACGGCGACCAGCAGACCGATGGCGGTCATGATCAGCGCTTCACCGACGGGGCCGGCAACCTTGTCGATCGAGGCCGAACCGGCCAGACCGATGGCGATCAGCGCGCGGTAGATGCCGACCACGGTACCGAACAGACCCACGAACGGAGCGGTCGAACCCACGGTCGCCAGGAAGGGCAGGCCGCGAGCCAGATACGCGTTGATCGAGGCTTCGGTGCGAGCCAGCGACGAGTGCACCCAGTCGTGGGCTTCCAGCGAGTCAGCCATCTTGCCGTGGTTTTCGTCGGCCAGGATACCGGCTTCGACGATGTCACGGAACGGGCTGGTCTTGTCCAGCTTGGCCAGACCTTCCTTCAGCGAAGGCGCGCGCCAGAAGTTGGCCAGAGCCTTCTGCTGAGCGAAAACCTTCTTCTGGTCCGACAGGCGGGTGAACAGAATGAAGAACGAACCCAGCGAGAAGATCAGCATGATCACAACGGTGGTCTGAGCGATCAGACCGCCCTGTTCCATGGCTTCCATGAAGCCGAACTTGTTCTGCGGGGCGCCGGCGCCAGCGGCAGCGGTGAGCATTTCAAAAAGCATGCGATGGTCCTCTCAAAGAACTCTCGAAGAGAATAAGGGTTTGCTGGTCAGGGGACCGGCGCAAGTGCCGCACCCCCAAGTATAGTCGTCGTAAGGATTAATCCCGCGGGATCTGCCAACGCACTCGGTTCGAGTAAGAACCGGTGGTGGGCTGACCTTCACCGTCCTTAGCCGGAGTGAACCGCGCACGGCTGCTGGCGTAACGGCAGGTGGCCGCGTCCAGTTCAGCATTGCCCGAAGAACCGGTGACTTCGCAGCCGGTCACGCGACCGTCGGGGCCAACGCTCAGACGGAAGCTGGTGGTGCCTTGGGCGCCTTCACGCAGAGCGCGCGAGGGGTAGTCCTCAGTCGTCACCCAATTCGCCGGCTGACCCTTGGGGGCAGCAGCGACGGGGGGGAACCTGGGGGCCGGCGGCGGCGGCGCAGCTGGCGGCGCAAGAACAGGCGGCGGCGGCGCAGGCGGAGCCACGGGCACCGTCGTGATTTGCGCCGGAGCCGGGGCAATGTTCACAACTGGCGGCGGGGCAACGACCGGCGGCGGCGGCGGCGCATCCTTGGGCGGCGGCGGCGGCGGCGGCGGCGGCGGTTTCGGTTCGTCCTTGATGTCGACGGTGGTCACCTTCTTGATGATCTTAGTGGCCGCTTCATAGGCCAGGCCAGTCACCAGAGCGTAACCGACGGCGACGTGAATCAAGGCAACGACGACAATCGCAATAATGCGACTGTTGTTCATAGGTTGATCAGCGTAGGCCATTCAGACGCATCACTCCATTCCAACCCCGGGAAAATCCCGGGCCGACCATGAAACGCGGTGTTGCCACCGAGCCTCATGGGTAAAACGCATTTCCACCCTGCCGGATATACCGGATGCCATGTACCCGCTGCGCGACGATGACCATGACGGTAACCGCAGCGATAAGGCAAATGGCGACATTGGGGCCTTCATCATCGTGTGGCCCGCTTTTTCCGGTGCTTTAACCGCCTCGCCCCCCCTGCGCAACGTCTTATCGGCAAAGCGAGGGCGTTCACTCAAAATTCATCTGTGCTAAGGCCTCGTGGCTTACCCTACCCTTGGGCATGGTTGCACGGGCCGTGTCCATGCAGGGGCTTTTCAGGAGATTTCCGCGATGTTCCAATCGCGAAGCGTCATTTTCGCAGGGGCCGCAATGCTGGCCTGCGGGCTGTCTTTTCCGGCTTTGGCACAGGTTTCGCCGCCTGTTACGCAAAATATCGTACAAACCTATTCAGACACCGCTGTCATGGCCGAATCGGCCCCGCTGATTCTGATTGCCGAGATCAAAAGCCTGCGCGCGGTCGATCAGGGCGTCCCGGGCGCGCAGCCCGGCATGGCCCTATCCTATGTCACAGCCATCCCGCGTGAGGCCTTGCGCGGGATCACGCCCGGCACGGCGCTGGTGGAATATCTGGCCTATGTCCCTCTGGACGCGCGCGGGCGTTTGCCCAATTTGCGCAAACAGGCGGTGGTGCTGTTTGCCCGCCCGGTGCCCGGTGCCATCACCGGAGAGATCGCGCGGGTGCAATTGATGACGCCGGGCGCGCAATGGCTGTGGTCGGCCGAACTGGACAAGCGTTTGCGCGGTGTGCTGAGCGATCTGGGCACCCCCGGCGCGCCCGCTACCGTCACCGGCGTGTCCGAGGCGATCTACCAGCCCGGCACACTGGCCGGAGAGGGCGAAACACAATTGTTCCTCTCGACCGCTGGCGGCGCGCCCGCCTCGATCACGGTGCGCCACCGGCCCGGCGCAGCGCCTGCGTGGAGCGTCTCCTTCTCCGAAGTGGTCGACATGGATGGCAAGCCGCCCGCCAAGGACACGCTGGCGTGGTATCGTCTGGCCTGCTCCCTGCCCGAACGCCTGCCCGATGCGGCGCAGGTGTCGCCAGATGGTGACGCGCGGTTGCAGGCGATGCGCGACTATTTGCTGGTGCGCGCCGATCTGGGGCCTTGTGGCCGGACCGACGCCAGCCGCCCCTGATCGCCCGATCCGCCCATAAATTGCACCGCGCCCCCCATCGCCCCCATTGCGGGCGCGGCATTTGCCGCCTAGGGCACCGGCCCGAAAGGGAGAACCATGGCCAATACCACTGATTCCGCCGCTGCTGCCCGTCAACCTCTGCGCATTGCCCTGGCCGGGCTGGGCACGGTGGGGGCTGGTGTCATTCGGCTGATTGCGGCCAATGGCGATCTGATTGCCCGCCGCGCCGGGCGTCCGCTGGAAATCACCGCGGTTTCGGCGCGCAATCGTTCGCGCGACCGCGGCGTTGATCTGACCGCCTATGCGTGGGAAGACGACATGACCCAACTGGCCGCCCGCGAGGATGTCGATGTGGTGGTCGAACTGGTGGGTGGTTCGGATGGTCCGGCACTGACGCTGGCGCGCAACGCCATCCGCCATGGCAAGGCGCTGATCACCGCTAACAAGGCGATGATCGCCCACCACGGTCTGGAACTGGCCGCCGAGGCCGAGGGCAAGGGCGTGCCGATGCGGTTCGAGGCGGCCGTTGCCGGTGGCATCCCTGTGATCAAAGGCCTGCGCGAGGGCGCTGCCGCCAACCGGATCGAGCGCCTGTACGGCATCCTGAACGGCACCTGCAATTTCATCCTGTCGACCATGGAAGACACCGGCCGCGATTTCGCCGACGTGCTGGCCGAGGCGCAGGCCAAGGGTTACGCCGAGGCCGACCCTTCGTTCGACATCGAGGGCACGGACGCCGCGCACAAGCTCTCGATCCTCTCGGCCATTGCCTTTGGCACGCGGATCGATTTTGCCAATGTCGATACGGCCGGCATCAGCCGCATTCTGGCTGCCGATATCGCGCAGGCCAGCTCGCTGGGCTATGTCATCCGCCTGATCGGCATGGCAGAGGCGGATGCGGGCGAAAATGGCGCGCCGGGCCTGTTCCAGCGCGTGCAGCCGCATCTGGTGCCGGTGGATCACCCGCTGGCCCATGTCGATGGCGCGACCAACGCCGTTGTCGCCGAGGGCAATTTTTCGGGCCGTCTGCTGTTTCAGGGCGCGGGCGCGGGCGATGGCCCGACGGCCAGCGCGGTGGTGGCCGATATCATCGACATCGCGCGCGGCTATGACGCGGGCTTTGAAAAGGACGCGACCTTCTCGATCACGGTCGCGGATCTGGAGGACATGCCCACCGCCCCTTCGGGTCATCGCCGTGGCCGCTGCTACATCCGCTTTGTCGTGGCCGACCGCCCCGGCGTGCTGGCCGAAATCGCCGCCGCCATGCGCGATGCGGGCGTTTCCATTGAAAGCCTGATCCAGAAAGGCCGCCCCGACGATGGCGAGCAGGTGATGGTGGCCATGGTCACCCACGAAGGCCCCGAAAGCGCGGTGACCGAAGCCTTGCGTCTGCTGGAAGGCTCGCCCAGCCTGATCGCCGCGCCGCTGGTGATGCAGATCCTGGGCAAGTAAGGCGGAAGGGGCCAAACCGTCCCCAAAGCGCAACAGAACACGATTAAGGCATCGGAAGGCTGCTTCCGGTGCCTTTTTTGTCATGCTTTTGTCGTGTTCTGCGTCTCGACAATCAGGCGCGGCGTGGCTAAGCGCTGATTCTGGCGCATAGGTATTCATCGCAGCGCCCGCCCCGGTGATTGGGCCGCCGGCGTCCCCTCGGAAACGACAAGGATTGCGACACACATGACCGCTACTCCCGCCAGCAAGGTGCTTGACCGCGTACTCGTTCTGGAAATGGTGCGCGTGACCGAGGCTGCGGCGATTTCCGCCGCCAAGCTGATCGGCCGTGGTGACGAGAAGGCCGCCGATGCCGCCGCCGTCGAGGCGATGCGCGCCGCGCTGAACGAATTGTACATGGACGGCACCGTGGTCATCGGTGAGGGCGAGCGTGACGAGGCCCCCATGCTGTACATCGGCGAAAAGGTCGGCAGCGCCATCGGCAAGGGCCCCAAGATCGACATCGCGCTGGACCCGCTGGAAGGCACGACCATCTGCGCCAAGGCTGGCCCGAACTCGCTGGCGGTGCTGGCCATCGCCGAGGAAGGTGGCCTGTTGAACGCGCCTGACGTCTATATGGACAAGCTGGCCGTGGGGCCGGGCTATCCCGATGGCATCATCGACCTGAACAAGACGCCCACCCAGAACGTCGAGGCCGTGGCCGCCGCCAAGGGCGTCAAGCCCGAGGATATCGTGGTCTGCGTGCTGGACCGTCCGCGCCACGCCGACCTGATTGCCGAACTGCGCGCGATTGGCTGTGGCGTCTATTTGATCGGCGATGGTGACGTGGCGGGCGTGATCGCCGTCACCAACGAAGATACCAATATCGACCTCTACATGGGTCAGGGCGGCGCGCCCGAGGGCGTGCTGGCGGCCGCTGCGTTGCGCTGTGTCGGTGGCCAGTTCAAGGGCCGTTTGGTTTTCCGCAACGAGGACGAGCGCGCCCGCGCCCGCAAGTGGGGCATCGATGACCTGAACAAGGTCTATGACCTGATCGAACTGGCCAAGGGCGACTGCATCTTTGCCGCGACCGGCGTCACCGATGGCTCGCTGCTGGACGGGGTCAAGCACCGCAAGGATGGCGTGATGACCACCAACACCGTTGTCATGCGCGCCAGCAGCGGCACCGTTCGCTGGGTCAAGGGCGAGCACCGCAAGGCGCGCTGATCGCTGGGCGGCCAGATGGGGCGGTTGTGCCACACCGGCACGGCCGCCCTTTGCCGTGGGCGCGGTTTGTGTTGCAATCGCGTGACCATCGGCTAAGGGCCGCGCCAAAGGCGGCGCGCGGCCGCGTTGTGGATTCGAATTTAGCAAAAAAGGGCATTTTGCGATGAAGATCATAGCTGGCAACAGCAACCTGCCGCTGGCGCGCGCGATCGCAGGCTATCTGGAACTGCCGCTGACCGATGCCAGCGTGCGCCGGTTCGCGGATGAGGAAGTCTTTGTCGAGATCCACGAGAACGTGCGCGGCGAAGACGTGTTCGTTGTCCAGTCGACCAGCTATCCCACCAATGACAACCTGATGGAACTGCTGATCATCACCGATGCGCTGCGCCGCGCTTCGGCCAAGCGGATCACGGCGGTGATGCCCTATTTCGGCTATGCCCGTCAGGACCGCAAGCCGCTGCCCCGCACGCCGATCTCGGCCAAGCTGGTGGCGAACCTGATCACCACGGCAGGCGCCGACCGCGTGCTGGCGGTGGATCTGCATGCCGGTCAGATTCAGGGCTTTTTCGACATCCCGACCGACAACCTGTTTGCCGCTCCCACCATGGCGGCCGACATTCTGGCCCGCAATGGCGGCGGCGAACTGATGGTTGTCTCGCCCGACGTTGGCGGCGTGGTGCGCGCCCGCGCGCTGGCCAAGCGTTTGAACAACGCGCCGCTGGCCATCGTCGACAAGCGCCGCGACAAGCCCGGCCAGTCCGAGGTGATGAACATCATCGGTGACGTCAAGGGCCGCACCTGCATCATGATCGACGATATCATCGATTCGGGCGGCACGCTGTGCAACGCGGCGCAGGCGCTGATGGACGCGGGCGCGGCCAGCGTCACGGCCTATATCAGCCACGGCGTGCTGTCGGGCGCGGCGGTGGAGCGTGTGACCAATTCGGCGCTGAAGGAACTGGTGATCACCGATTCCATCCTGCCGACCGATGCGACGCGCGATTCCGACCGCATCCGCATCCTGTCGATCGCCCCGCTGATCGGTGAGGCGATGCGCCGTATCGCCGACGAAAGCTCGGTGTCGAGCCTGTTCGACTGATCGGGTCAGCCGCCAAGGCATAAGGGAACGGGGGCCACGCGCCCCCGTTTTCGTGCCTGTGTTGTCCGATTGGCGCCCTATTGCCAGGGCCGCTGGGCGCCGGGAGCGATGCGGGCGATGGCCTCCAGCCGCCGCGCCTGCCGCGATTCCAGCGCCAGCGTCAGGATCGGATTGGCCGTGGCGACAAACCGGCGCGGGGTGGTGCCGAACAGCTCGGCAAATTCGCGCGTCATCTGCGCCTGATCGTAATAGCGCAGGATCAGATCCTCGGCCTCGGCGGCGTCGGCCACGCCGCGCAGGTGGCTGGCCATGTCCAGCGCGCGCGCGCGGCGCAACATCTGCTTGGGTGGCAGGCCAAAGTCGCGGCGGATGATGCGCTCCAACTGGCGCTGGCTGATGCCCATGTCCTTGGCGAAATCGGCCACGCTGGCCTGCGGATCGGTGAAGGACAGATATTCAAACGCCGTGCTGACCGGGTCAGGCTCCCCCCCGCCATGCATCTTGACGCAATCGGCAAAGATATCCTCCAGCGCGCTCAGCATCGCCTCGGGGCTGTCACAGGCCTCCAATTGCCGCATGCCGGCATCGGTATCGATCCCCAGCGCGTCGCAAAAGATAAAGCGGTCAACCAGTTGGGAGGTGTCCATCCCCCGCAGCGCATGGCCTGATCCGGGGCGCAACATGATCCCCACCGAGAGAAAGCTGCCCGTCACCGTCACCGGCATCACCCGCGTGTTCGGCCCGAACAACAGCGCCGCGCGGGCGTGCTGACGCGGGCCATCGGCGGTCTGGGCGGTCCAGTCGCCACGCAACTGGATGCGGATGCAGGAGACATCACTGAACAAACCGGACTGCAATGTATAGTTTTCGGGCAGATCAACACCCGTGGCATAGAGCCGCCCGATCCACGGCACCAAGTCCGCCCGAGGCGAGCGATTATAGGACAAAGGTTGCCCGCCGCGCGATACACCCGCATGGGGTTGAACCGCCGTATCAACAGCTGGATCGATATTTTTCAACATTTGCGCTGGCGATGCCCGAAATTTACCGTTTTCTGCCCCCACGGCCCCGATTGTCTCAGCAAGACCCAATTCGGGACACTTGTCAATTGCGCCGATGGAGGATGCCGCCGCCGCCGGGGCGCCGCGCGCGCTTGACCAAAGGGCGGCTGTCGGGGCAGATGCGGTCCTCATGAAACTGGATGATGACATTGCCCTTGCCCTGCGCCTTGCCGATGCGGCGGGCGCGGCCATTCGCCCCTATTTCCGCTCTGGCCTGACCAGCGAGCGCAAGGCTGACGCCAGCCCGGTGACGCTGGCCGATCAGGCCGCCGAGGAGGCGATGCGCGCCATCCTGCGGGCCGAACGCCCCAACGACACCATCATTGGCGAGGAATTCGGCGCCACGGCCGGGACATCGGGCCGCAGTTGGGTGCTGGACCCGATTGACGGCACGGCGGGCTTTCTGGCCGGCCGGGCGATGTTTGGCACGCTGATCGCGCTGGTGGTTGAAGGCTGGCCGGTGCTGGGCGTGATCGATCAGCCGATTGCCGGGGAACGCTGGGTGGGGGCTTCGGGCCGCGCCACCACGCTGAACGGGGCGCCGGTCAAAACCCGCCGTTGCCGTGAATTGGCGGACGCCACGCTGGCCACCACCGGCCCGCATTATTTTGACGACCATCAGGGCCAGCACTTCATGGGTCTGGCGGCCAAGACTGACCACCGCCGGATGGTGATGGGCGGCGATTGCTATAACTATGCCATGCTGGCCAGCGGCCATCTGGACATCGTGTGCGAGGCCGGGCTGAAACTGCATGACTGGGCCGCGCTGGTCCCGGTGGTCGAGGGCGCGGGCGGGCTGATGTGCGACTGGAACGGTGATCCGCTGCACGCGGGCAGCGATGGCCATGTCATCGCGCTGGGCGATCCGGCGCGGCAGGATGACGTGGTCGAGGCGCTGGCCTGTGGCCCGGATCACCACCACCATTGATCCTGTTCTTTTACGGCACGTTGATCGCGGGCAGCGGCAATGCGGTGGCCGCCCGCGCGCATGACGCTCTGACCGATCTGGGGCGCGGCTGGGTGGCAGGCGCGCTCTATGCGCTTCCCGATGCCGATGGCTGGTATCCCGCGCTGGTGGCGGGGCAGGGGCGCGTGTGGGGGCGGCTGTATGATGCCCCCGATGGCTTTGATCTGGGCCCGCTGGACGCCTATGAGGGCGCCGAATATGCCCGCGCCGCCATCAACGTCACCGGGCCGCGGGGAAGGGTGGGCGCGCAGGCCTATTTGTGGGCGGGCGCGGTGCCAGCCGATGCGGTGCCATTGCCCGATGGTGACTTTGCCGCCCATGCCGCCGCCCATGGCTGGCGTGTATATGGGGCATAAGGACGATGGCGCTTGCCATTTGTCCGGAATGCCGATAGGGGCCGCCCCTTCATTTGGGATGGAGGAATCAACCGCAAGGGAGATTCGCCGGCCCGCCTGGCCACAAGGGCTGCCACGGCGAGCTGATCCAGACCGCAAATCAGGAGATGAAAATGCCCAAGCTGAAGACCAAGAGCGGTGTGAAGAAGCGCTTCAAGATCACCGCCAACGGCAAGGTCAAGCACGGCGTTGCTGGTAAGCGCCACCGTTTGATCAGCCACAATGCCAAGTACATCCGCCAGAACCGCGGCACCGAAGTGATCAGCGACGCCGATGCGAAGGTGATCAAGAAGTGGGCGCCCTACGGGCTGAACTGAGGAGTACTGAAGCATGTCCCGTATCAAGCGTGGTACTACCACTCGCGCCAAGCATAAGAACATTCTGGAACAGGCCAAGGGTTACCGCGGCCGTCGCAAGAATACCATTCGCGTTGCGCGTCAGGCCGTCGAAAAGGCCGGCCAGTACGCCTATCGCGACCGCAAGGCCAAGAAGCGCACCTTCCGCGCCCTGTGGATCCAGCGCATCAACGCGGCCGTCCGCGCTGAAGGCCTGACCTATTCGCAGTTCATCAATGGCATCAAGCTGGCCGGCATCGAGCTGGACCGCAAGGCCATGGCTGATCTGGCGATGAACGAGGGTTCGGTCTTCTCGGCGATCATCGCTCAGGCGAAGGCTGCGCTGCCGGCGTAATGGCCGGTGATCGGCCCCTGGGCCGGTCGCATCGCATCAAAGGGGCTCTGTCCGCATCGCGGACAGGGCCCTTTTTGTTTGACCTGGCATCCCATTACCCGGCATGAGCGCGGTAACATAACAAAAATGGGAGCCGCTCGGTGTCGCGCCGATGTCATGTCACGGCCCGATTCTGCCCACCGCCCGCGGAATTGGCGCCCTATTTCACCACCTTCTATCTGGCCGAGATTGATCCGCCAGAAGGCGGGAGCGTGAGCGATTTCCTGCATCCCGAATGGGGCAATCTGCGCTTTGTCGACGGGCCGGGCCTGCGCGCCTGCAACCATGCCGGGCAAACGGTCGAGGATGTGCGCTTTGTCGCCACCGGGCCCAGCACCCGCGCCCTGCGGTTTGCGGTGCCGCGCTGCCGGATCTGGGGCGTGGGGCTGTTGCCGCTGGGCTGGGCGCGGTTTGTGGGGCACCGGGCGGCTGATCTGGCCGATGGGGTGGTGGATGGCCATGACCATTCCGCCTTTGCCCGCTTTGCCCCGCTGGCCGACAGCCTGTTTGGGGCCACGCCCGATCCGCAGGCCGAATATGCCCGCATCGCCGCCCATTTCCTTGCCCAACCGGCGGTGCCCAAGCTGGACGTCACCCGCATCACCGCCATCCACGCCGCGCTGGTTGATCCGGCCGTGGCGCGGGTGGAGCAGCTGGCTGACCGCGTGGGCGCCTCCTCGCGCACGATCGAGCGGATCTGCGCCCATGCCTTTGGCTTTAGCCCCAAGCAATTGCTGCGCCGTCAGCGCTTCATGCGCAGCCTGTCGCAATATATGCTGGACCCCAGCCTGAAATGGGTGGGCGCGCTGGACGGCCATTACCATGATCAGGCCCAGTTCGTGCGCGAGTTCAACGCCTTCATGGGCATGTCCCCGCGCCAATATGCCCGCCAGCCGCATCCCATTCTGGACGCGTTCGTGTCGGAACGGGCGCGGTTGCAGGGATCGGCGGTGCAGACGCTGGACCCGCCGCGCTGACTTTCCTGCGCCCGGGCGCGTGCCGATCGGCGGCAAAGGTTGAAACCGACCGCCCCTGCGCTTAAGGGGGCGGCAACAAAGGGGCGCATCTCGCACCCCGCTCAGACGCGGAAAAATGACGGCAGTGGACTACGAAAGCATGGGCGCGCAGGCGCTGGGCCAGATCGCGGCGGCGGACACCTTGGACGGCGTGGAGGCGTTGCGCATCGCGCTGCTGGGCAAGCAGGGGTCGATCTCGGCGCTGCTGAAAACGCTGGGCGGCATGAGCCCGGAGGAGCGCCAGTCGACCGGCCCGCGCATTCAGGCGCTGCGTGAAGGCGTGACCAATGCCTTGGCCGCGCGCAAGGCCACGCTGGAGGCCGCCGCGCTGGAGGCCCGTCTGGCCGCCGAGACGGTGGACCTGACGCTGCCCGCGCCCGAAACCCCGCGCGGCAGCGTCCACCCCGTCAGCCAGGTGATGGACGAACTGGCCGAGATCTTTGCCGATCTGGGCTTTGCCGTCGCCACCGGGCCCGAGATCGAGGACGACTGGCACAATTTCACCGCGCTGAACATGCCCGAAACCCATCCGGCGCGCGCGATGCATGACACGTTCTATCTGCCCGATCTGACGGCAGAGGGCCGCGAGATGGTGCTGCGCACCCACACCAGCCCGGTGCAGATCCGCGCCATGCTGGCCGCTGGCGGCAATCAGCCGCTGCGCATCATCGCGCCGGGCCGCGTGTACCGCAGCGATTCGGACGCCACCCACACTCCGATGTTCCATCAGGTCGAAGGGCTGGTGATCGGCAAGGACATCCATCTGGGCCATCTGAAATGGACGCTGGAAACCATGCTCAAGGCGTTTTTCGAGCGTGAGGATATCGTCCTGCGCCTGCGCCCCAGCTATTTCCCCTTCACCGAACCCAGCGTCGAGGTCGACACCGGCTATAGCTATGTCGATGGGCGCCGTGTGGTGGGCGGATCGGGCGATGAACCGGGCCACCACTGGATGGAGCTGCTCGGCAGCGGCATGGTCAATGCCCATGTGCTGCGCGCCGGGGGCTATGATCCGGCGGAATGGCAGGGCTTTGCCTTTGGCGTGGGCGTCGACCGTCTGGCGATGCTGAAATACGGGATGAATGATTTGCGCGCCTTCTTTGACGGCGATGCGCGCTGGCTGAACCATTACGGTTTTGGCGCGCTGGATGTGCCCACCCTCTCGGGTGGCGTGGGCGTACAGGCATAAGGGGCGGCTGACATGAAGTTTTCTCTCTCGTGGCTGAAGGCCCATCTGGACACTGACGCGACCATCGAACAGATCGCGGCCAAACTGAACGCCATCGGGCTGGAGGTTGAGGGCATCGAGGACCCCGCCGACAAGCTGAAAGGCTTTCGCGTCGCCCGCATCCTGACCGCCGAGCGTCACCCCAATGCCGACAAGTTGCAGGTGCTGAGCGTCGACACCGGCGAGGGCGCGCCCTTGCAGGTGGTGTGCGGCGCGCCCAATGCGCGGGCCGGATTGGTGGGCGTGCTGGGCCTGCCGGGGGCTGTGGTGCCGGCCAATGGCATGGTGCTCAAGGTTGCCGCCGTGCGGTCGGTTGAATCGAACGGCATGATGTGTTCGATGCGCGAGCTGGAGTTGGGTGAGGGCCATGACGGCATCATCGAACTGCCCGCAGACGCGCCGGTGGGCACCGCCTTTGCCGATTACCATGGCGCTGATCCGGTGATCGACATTTCCGTCACGCCCAACCGCCCGGACTGCATGGGCGTCTATGGCGTGGCGCGCGATCTGGCCGCCGCTGGTCTGGGGACGCTGCGCCCTATCACCGCGCCGGGGATCGCGGGCAGCTATCCTTGCCCCGTCTCCATCCGGATCGAGGATGCCGATGGGTGTCCCGCCTTCCATGGCCGGGTGATCAAGGGCGTCAAGAACGGGCCCAGCCCCGAATGGATGCAGGCCGCGCTGACCGCTGCGGGCCAGCGTCCAATCAGCGCGCTGGTCGACATCACCAACTATGTCATGCTGACCTATGGCCGTCCGGCGCATGCCTATGACTTGGCGAAACTGACGGGCGAAGTGGTTGCGCGGCGGGGCCGTGATGGTGAGGTGGTAACGGCACTTAATGGCCGCGATTATGCTATCACTGACAACATTCTGGTGATCGCCGACGAGGCAGGCGTGCATGACATCGCCGGCATCATGGGGGGCGAGCATTCGGGCTGTCAGGACGACACCACGGACGTGTTGCTGGAGATCGCCTATTTCAATCCGCAGCGGATTGCCGTTGGCGGACGGGCACTTAACCTGACCAGCGATGCGCGCGGGCGGTTTGAGCGCGGGGTGGACCCGACCTTTCTGGACACCGGGCTGGACCTGCTGACGGGTCTGATTCTGGACATTTGCGGGGGTGAGGCCAGCGAGGTTGTGCGGGCGGGGGATGCGCCTACTGTGCTGAAAACGCTGACTTTTGATCCCAATCGCACCACTACGCTGGGCGGGGTGGAGATCGCGCCTGCTGAGCAAGCCCGCATCCTGACCGCGCTGGGCTTTGGCGTGGGGGATGACTGGACCGTCACCGTGCCGGGCTGGCGCCCGGATGTCGATGGCGCGGCGGATATTGTCGAAGAAATCGTGCGTATTCATGGGCTTGATAACATCGCCAGCGTGGCCTTGCCGCGTGTCGATGGTGTGGCCCGCCCCACCGCCACCCCGGTGCAGAAACTGGAGCGCCGGTTGCGCCGCGCCGCCGCCGCGCGTGGTTTGAACGAGGCGATCACCTGGTCGTTCCTGCCGGTGGCGCAGGCGGAACTGTTTGCCGATGGTCAGCCCTGGGTGCTGTCCAACCCGATCAGCGAGGACATGAAGGCCATGCGCCCCAGCCTGCTGCCGGGCCTGTTGTCGGCGGCCAAGCGCAATGCCGATCGCGGCGCAAGCGGGGCGCGGTTGTTTGAAATCGGCCGCCGTTACCTGCGCGGTACTGATGGCCGCAGCGATGAGCGCCTGACCTTGGCCGTTGTTTTGGCAGGGGAAAAGACGCCGCGCGGGTGGGCCACCGGTAAGGCTGCCACCTTTGACGCCTTTGACGCCAAGGCCGAGGCGCTGGCGCTGTTGGCCGAGGCGGGCGCGCCGGTCGACAATCTGCAAGTCATGGGTGAGGCCGGGCCGCAGTTCCACCCCGGCCAATCGGCCACGCTACGTCTGGGGCCCAAAAACGTGCTGGCGCGCTTTGGCATGCTGCACCCGGCCACGCAAAAGGCGCTGGACATCGACGGCCCGGTCGCCGTGGTCGAGATCTTTCTGGACGCGATTCCGGCCAAGAAGGGTGCAGGCGGCTTTGCCCGCGTGAACTATGCGCCCCCGGCCTTGCAGGCGGTGACGCGCGATTTCGCGTTCCTGATGGCGGCGGACAAGCCGGCGGGTGATCTGCAGCGTGCGGTGAAAAACGCCGACAAGGTGAACATCACCGCCGCCCGCGTGTTTGACGATTTCCGCGGCAATGGCGTGCCAGAGGGGCAAAAGTCGATCGCCATCGAGGTGACTTTGCAACCGGGCGAGAAGACCTATGCCGAGGCGGATCTGAAGGCGATCAGCGACAAGGTGACTGCCGCTGCCGCCAAGCAGGGTGCCATCCTGCGCGGGTAACGGGCGCGGGTAACCTGCGTGTCACAGCACCGGACATAATGATGCGGGCGGGGCTTTGGCTCTGCCCGCATCTTTTGTTTTCAGCCTCTTGCGCGGGGGCATGGGCGGCGGCACGATGTCCCCCATGACGGACAATTGGCTGACCATCAGTTCGGGCGCATTGACGGCGCGGATCAACCCCTTTGGCGCGGAGCTGTCCAGCCTGACGGACGCGGCGGGCGCGGAATATATGACGGACGCCGATCCCGCGTTCTGGACCGGCCGCGCGCCGGTGCTGTTTCCGATTGTCGGCGGCTTGGCGGGGGATCGCTATCGCTTGGCCGGGGCGGACTATGCCTTGGCCAAACATGGCTTTGCCCGGCGCAGCGCGTTTGATGTTGTGGCGCATGACGCGGCGCGGGCGGTTTTGCGCCTGACCGATACGGCCGAGACGCGGGCGGCCTATCCCTTTGCCTTTGCGCTGGAAATGGCCTTCGCGCTGGAGGGCGCGACATTGCGCATGGCCGCCACGGTGCGCAACACGGGCGATGGGGTGATGCCGTTCAGCTTTGGCTATCACCCGGCCTTTGCTTGGCCGCTGCCGGGGGCAGAGGGGCGGCCCCACACCATCCGCTTTGCCGCCGAGGAACCGCAGGACATCCGCCGGTTGGACAGTGTGGGCCTGTTGCAGGGCGCTGGCCAGCCGACCCCGGTGGTGGGGCGTGATCTGGCGCTGGACCCTGCGCTGTTTGATGCCGACGCGCTGATCTGGACCGGGGTGAACAGCCGGGCGCTGACCTATGGCGCGGGGGAGGTGGCGCTGGACATCGCCTTCCCCGACACGCCCGATCTGGGCATCTGGCAAAAGCCGGGCGCGCGCTACATCTGTATCGAGCCTTGGGCGGGCTATGCCGATCCTGTGGGCCATGACGGCGATCTGGCGGCCAAGCCGGGGATCATCCTGTTGCCGCCGGGTCAAGGCAGGACGTTCCGCATGGATGTGGCCTTGCGGGCGGGATAGACGAAAGGCGCGTGTGGCTGTAAGCGCGCGGCCATGACCGACAGCACGCCCGATACCGCACCTCACGCCAGCCGCCGCACCTTTGCGATCATTTCGCACCCGGACGCGGGTAAGACGACGCTGACGGAAAAGCTGTTGCTGAACGGCGGCGCGATCCATCTGGCCGGCGAGGTCAAGGCGCGCGGGGCGGCCCGGCGCGCCCGGTCGGACTGGATGAAGATCGAGCAGCAGCGCGGCATCTCGGTGACGTCATCGGTGATGACTTTTGCCCGCGAGTTCGAGGGGCTGGGCCATATCACCTTCAACCTGCTGGACACGCCGGGCCACGAGGACTTCTCGGAGGACACCTATCGCACGCTGACGGCCGTCGATTCCGCCATCATGGTGATCGACGCGGCCAAGGGTATCGAGCCGCAGACGCGCAAGCTGTTTGAAGTGTGCCGCATGCGCAACGTGCCGATCATCACCTTCGTCAACAAGGTGGACCGCGAAGGCCGCCCGGTTTACGAAATTCTGGACGAGGTGGCCGACGCGCTGGCGCTGGATGTGTCGCCGCAAAGCTGGCCAGTTGGCATGGGCGGCATTTTCGAGGGCATTCTGGATCTGGCCAGCGGCCGCATCAGCCGCCCCGAGGGCGACAGCCGCGAATTTCTGGGCAAGGTGGATTATGAACCCGTGCCGGCCGAATTCGCCGAAGAGATCGAGCTGGGCCAGATGGGCTATCCCGAGTTTGATCTGGAGGCCTATCGCGCGGGCGACCTGACGCCGGTGTTCTTTGGCTCGGCGTTGAAGAACTTTGGCGTGGCCGAATTGATCGAGGCCATCGCCCGCATCGCCCCGCCGCCCCGCCCGCAGCCCAGCGAGCAGGGCACGATCGATCCGGGCAACAAGGAAGTCACCGGCTTCATCTTCAAGGTGCAGGCCAATATGGACCCGATGCACCGCGACCGCATCGCCTTCATGCGATTGGTGTCGGGCACGTTCAAGCGGGGCATGAAGCTGACCCCGTCCGCGTTGGGCAAGCCGATTGCCGTGCATTCGCCCATCCTGTTTTTCGCGCAGGACCGCGAGATCGCTGACGAGGCACAGCCCGGTGACATCATCGGCATCCCCAATCATGGCACCTTGCGCGTGGGCGATACCTTGTCTGAAACGAACAAGGTGCGGTTCACCGGCCTGCCCAATTTCGCGCCGGAAATCCTGCGCCGCGTCCAGCTCAAGGACCCGACCAAGACCAAGCAATTGCGTAAAGCGCTGGATGATCTGTCGGAAGAGGGCGTCATTCAGGTGTTCTATCCCGAAATCGGCAGCCAGTGGATCGTCGGCGTGGTGGGCCAGTTGCAGCTGGACGTGCTGATCAGCCGTCTGGAGGCCGAATACAAGGTGGGCGCCATGCTGGAGCCCGCGCCGTTTGATACCGCCCGCTGGGTCAAGGGCAGCGACAAGGCGGTGGCCGATTTTGCCGAATTCAACTCGGCCAATCTGGCCAAGGACCGCGATGGCGATCCGGTGTTTCTGGCGCGCTCGGCTTGGGATGTGTCTTATCAGCAGGAACGCAATCCTGACCTGACCTTTTCCGCGACCAAGGAGCGGTAAGCACCGCCAGCCAAGGGCGCAGGCAACAGCGGCGCGCGAGGGGATGGCCCTTGCGCGCCGTTTGCTTTTTGGCGTGATCGCTGGGCGGGCATGGCGCAAAAATTGGCACCGATCCGGATGATGCGCTGCACAAATTTTGAGCAGATGCCCATGAATCGAGCGCGCAATCCTCAACTGGCGGTCAAAACCCCGGCAGCGACTCGGCGGAATCTTACCGTTTCGTGAATTGGCACGGTGGTTGCTTATGTCCTGTTAACCGGCGTTGGGCCGGTGGGCTAACAGGGGATAGGCATGAAGTACATCATCGCCATCATCAAGCCGTTCAAACTGGACGAGGTGCGTGAAGCGCTCGGCGCGCTGGGCGTTGCCGGCATGACCGTCTCGGAAGTGAAGGGCTTTGGTCGGCAGAAGGGCCAGACCGAAATTTATCGCGGCGCGGAATATTCGACGAATATGCTGCCCAAGGTGAAGATCGAAATCGCCGCCAGCGACGAACTGGCGCCGCGTGTCGTCGAAACCATCCAGCAGACCGCCAGCACCGAAGCCATCGGCGATGGCAAGATTTTTGTCCTGGACCTGGCCTCTGCCACCCGCATCCGCACCGGTGAAACCGGTGACACCGCGCTGTGAGCGAGCAATTGGATAGGAGGGAAACCACTATGATCCGCAAGATGATTTGCGGCGCTGCGGCTCTGGGCGGTTCGCTCATGGCTGCGGGCACCGCCTTTGCGCAGGCTGCTGCCGATACGGCCTCCAGCGCCGCCGATGCCGCCGCGACCACCGCTGCTGTCGCCACCGAAACCGCAACGGCTGCTGCCACCACCATGATCAAGGCGCCGACCGTCGAACAGATGGCCACCATGGTCAACAAGGGCGACACCGCCTGGATGCTGATCTGTTCGGCTCTGGTGCTGTTGATGTCGATCCCGGCTCTGGCGCTGTTCTATGGCGGTCTGGTCCGTACCAAGAACATGCTCTCGGTGCTGATGCAGGTGTTCATGATCGTGTCGATCGCAGGTCTGGTCTGGGCTTGCTGGGGCTATTCGATGGCCTTTACCAGCGGCACGGGCGCGACTGCCCCGTTCATCGGCGGCTTTTCCAAGCTGATGCTGGCCGGCGTGACCAGCGGCACCTATGCCGCCACGTTCACGAACAACCTCTATCTGCCCGAACTGGTGTTTGTGGTGTTCCAGATGACGTTCGCGATGATCACCCCGGCGCTGATCGTGGGTGCGTTTGCCGAACGTATCAAGTTCACCCCGCTGATGGTGTTCGTGGTGCTGTGGCTGACGGTCGTCTATTTCCCGATCGCGCACATGGTGTGGTACTGGGCTGGCCCGGACTTCCTGCCTGACGCGCCGACCGACACCGGCTATCTGTGGGGCATGGGCGCGCTGGACTTTGCTGGCGGCACGGTGGTGCACATCAACGCCGGTATCGCTGGTCTGGTCGGCTGCTTGATGATCGGCAAGCGCGTGGGCTTTGGCAAGGAAGCCACTCCGCCGCACTCGCTGACCATGACCATGATCGGCGCTTCGCTGCTGTGGGTGGGTTGGTTCGGCTTTAACGCTGGTTCGAACCTGGAAGCCAATGGCGTGACCGCGGTTGCCTTTGTCAACACGATGCTGGCCACCTGCGCCGCCGCCGTCAGCTGGGCGATTGTCGAACAGCTGCACCATGGCAAGCCCTCGATGCTGGGCGCTGCGACGGGTGCTGTGGCTGGTCTGGTTGCCATCACGCCTGCCTCGGGTCTGGGCGCGCCGATGACCTCGATCGTGCTGGGCCTGCTGGTTTCGCCGATCTGCTACTTCTTCGTCAGCTTTGTGAAGAACAAGCTGAAGTATGACGACACGCTGGACGTGTTCGGCGTGCACTGCGTTGGCGGTATCTTTGGCGCGATCGCAACGGGTGTTGTCGCTGATCCGGCGCTGGGTGGTCAGGGCTTCTTTGATTACACGCAGTTCCCCGCCGGCGTTGGCACCTATGACATGGCTGCCCAGATCATCACGCAGCTCAAGGCTGTTGGTCTGACCATCGTGTGGTCGGGCGTGGGTTCGGCGGTGCTGTTCTTTGTGATCGACAAGATCTTTGGCCTGCGTCCCACCGAGGAAGCCGAGCGTGAAGGTCTGGACATCACCGAGCACGGTGAGCGCGCTTACAACATGTAATTTGACCAGTTTGCCGGGGGTGGGGAACTCCTCTCTCTCCTCCTCTCCTCCCCCGGCATCCGATGTTCCTCCTGCGAACAACACCTTTAAAGGGCCGGAGCCAGCCGCTCCGGCCCCTTTTTTGTGTGCAGTCGGCAGGGGGTCAGCCGGCTTGTGCGGCCAGCATGTCCATCAGCGGGCGGACGGGCGAAACGTCATAGCCAGCCGCCGACGCCTGCGCGGTGACCGCCTCCAGATCGGCGCCCATGCTGGCCTGTGCCAGCGACCACAGCAGCGTCGAGCGCGTCCCCGAACGGCAATAGGCCAAAATGCCGCCCTGCGCGCCTTGCAGCGCGTCACGCATGGCCGACACCTGCGACTGGCTGAAACCGGCGTGCGTTACTGGAATCGCGACATAGGCCAGGCCAGCCGCACGGGCAGCCGCTTCGATCGCCTCGCCGGGGGTCTGGTCGTCGCTTTCGCCTTCGGGGCGGTTGTTGATGATCAGCGTCACGCCTTGGGCGGCGGCGGCGGCCACTTCGGCCACGCCGATCTGCGGGCTGGCCCATACCCGGTCGGAAATCTGGCGGAACATGGCATTCTCCTTTGGTTTGAATGGCGGGCAATCAGGCCCCTGCGCAAGGTGGCGCGAGTCCCGCGCTGTGTGCCAAGCCCGGCGGCCGCAGGCAAGTCGGGCAAATCGCCAGCGCTGCGCCATCGGCAGGTGGCATGTAAAGTGCGCCTTTGGGCAGAAATGTCACAACAAAATGCAAATTCACGGCGGGGCTGTTGATTCTGTTCGCACTGTTGCTTGTTTTGGTCTATGGCGCATGATGCAGAGGAAAGGCCCGTCCGCGGCGATGTGGTTGTTTGCCCTGTTGCATGGCGCGGTTCGTCCACGCCGCCACGCGATATCGATACGGGCGAAGCGAAGGTAATTTCGGGTTTATGGGTTTTGACAGAGGGCGTCGCGGCAGGGGCCGAGACAAGCGTGACGGTTTCGGTGAGGACGGTTTCGATCCCTTTATGGGTGGTGGTGACCGTTTTGGCGGCGACCGTTTTGGCGGCGGACGTGGCGGCTTTGGCGGCGGCGACCGTGATCGCGGCGGCTTCGGTGGCGACCGCGGCGGCTTTGGCGGCGGCCCGCGTGGCGGCGGCTTTGGCGGCGGCGGTGGCGGCTTTGGCGGCCCGCGCGGCGGCGGCGGTGGTGGCGGCATGCCCGCCCAGGTCGTTGGCCAGGGCAAGGGCGTCGTAAAGTTCTTCAACGGCCAGAAGGGCTTCGGCTTCATCCAGCGTGAAGACGGTGGTGAGGACGTGTTCGTCCACATCAGCGCTGTGGAACGTGCCGGCCTTGAAGGTCTGGCCGAAGGTCAGACGCTGGAGTTCACGCTGGTGGACCGTGGTGGCAAGATCTCGGCCAGCGATCTGTCGATCGTTGGTGACGTGATCCCCGTTGCCAAGCGTGAGCCTGCTGCGCCTCAGCGTTCGCTGACCGGCGAAAAGGCGACCGGTACGGTCAAGTTCTTCAACGCGATGAAGGGCTTTGGCTTTATCACGCGTGACGACGGCCAGCCGGACGCATTCGTGCACATCAGCGCGGTTGAGCGTTCGGGCATGCGCGAGCTGAACGAAGGCGATCGTCTGGAGTTCGATATCGAGGTGGATCGTCGAGGCAAGTACTCGGCCGTCAACCTGGTGCCGCGTCAGGGTTGATCCCGATTCGCACCGCCCCTCGGGGCAAATGCTTTGCAGCTTGCAGCATTTGACCGAGGGGCCGTGACCGCATAAATGCGTGGCCATGGCGGCAACTTCCGGATTCGCGTCCGGAGGCGCCGCCATTTCTCGTTTCTAATTGGCTTTTTTCGCTGGCGATCCCGCCGGCCAGATGTCTGTGATGTAAAGGAAATGCCGATGTCTATCTCGCCTCTGATGCCTGTTTACCCCCGGTGCGGCTTTCGCCCGGTGCGTGGTGAACACTGCCATCTGATTGGCGAAGATGGCCGCCGATATCTGGACTTTGCCAGCGGTATCGCGGTGAACCTGCTGGGCCACAGCCACGAAGGGCTGATTTCGGCCATTCAACAGCAGGCCGCCACGTTGATGCATGTGTCAAACCTGTATGGCAGCCCGCAGCAGGAGCGCGTGGCTGAACGGCTGGTCGCGGCGACCTTTGCCGACACGGTGTTCTTCACCAATTCCGGCGCCGAGGCGGTGGAGTGCGCGATCAAGACCGCGCGCGCCTATCACCAGCATGTGGGCAATCTGGACAAGTACGAGCTGATCACCTTCAAGGAGGCGTTCCACGGGCGTACTTTGGGCACGATCAGCGCGTCCAATCAGGAAAAGATGCATAAGGGCTTCTTGCCGCTGCTGCCCGGCTTCAAATACGTCGATTTCGGCGATCTGGAGGGCGTCAAGGCGGCCATGGGGCCGAACACCGCTGGTTTCCTGATCGAACCGATTCAGGGCGAGGGCGGGATTCGCGTGCCTTCGGATGCATTCCTGCAGGCGCTGCGCCAGTTGGCCGACGACAATGACCTGATGTTGATCTTTGACGAGGTGCAGACGGGGGTTGCTCGTACCGGCACGATGTATGCCTATGAACAGTTTGGCGTCATCCCGGATATCGTCGCCACGGCCAAGGGGCTGGGCGGTGGTTTCCCGCTGGGCGCCTGTCTGGCGACGGAAAAGGCGGCGCGCGGCATGGTCGCCGGCGCGCATGGCAGCACCTATGGCGGCAACCCGCTGGCGATGGCGGCGGCCAATGCCGTGCTGGACGCCGTGGCGAACGAGGAGTTCCTGGCCCATGTCAATGACATCGGCGCCAAGCTGGTCGGCCGTCTGGAGCAGTTTATTGGCAACTATCCCGAGATGTTCGACAGCGTGCGCGGGCGTGGCCTGCTGTTGGGGCTTAAGCTGAAAATCGAGCCGCGGCCCTTTGTTGCCCATATGCGCGACAACCATCAGCTGTTGACGGTGTCCGCCGGCGATCAGACGGTGCGCATCCTGCCGCCGCTGGTGATCGACGAAAGCCATATCGACGAATTCATGGACAAGCTGTCGGCGGCTGCTGCCAGCTATAGCGTGCCGGAGGTGGCGTGATGGCGCGGCATTTCCTGAACCTGTCGGACGCGGGGGCGGATGCGGTCGTTGCGATCCTGAATGACGCCCTGACGCGCAAGCAGGCGCGTGCCAGTTGGCCCAAGGGGCGTATCGATGCCGATGCGCCGCTGGCCGGGCATGTGCTGGCGATGATCTTTGAAAAGAACTCGACCCGGACGCGCGTGTCGTTTGACATGGCGATGCGCCAGTTGGGCGGTAGCGCGATCGTCATGGATGCCGGCGGCATGCAACTGGGCCGGGGCGAGACGATCGCCGATACCGCCCGCGTGCTCAGCCGTATGGTCGACGCGATCATGATCCGCACCAATGATCATGCCAAGATCGAGGAACTGGCCCATTACGCCACGGTGCCGGTGATCAACGGTCTGACCGACGATTCGCACCCGTGTCAGATCATGGCTGATTTGCTGACCTTGCTCGAGCGCGGTGTCGCGTTGCCGGGTATGGAGATGGCGTGGCTGGGGGATGGCAACAATGTCCTGCACTCGCTGATCGAGGCGGCCGGGCTGTTGAAATTCAACATCCGCGTTGGCGGTCCGGCGGGCTATGAACCGCAGGCGCGCTTTGTCGAGGCGGCGCGCGCGGCCGGGGCCAACATCACCTTTACCCATGACGCGGCGCAGGCCGCACAGGGCGCGCAGGTGGTGGTCACCGATACGTGGGTGTCGATGGGGCAGGCCGGCGGCGATCAGGTGATCGCGGCGATGGCGCCTTATCAGGTGAACGAAGCGCTGATGGCGCAGGCGGCACCGGGGGCGTTGTTCCTGCATTGCCTGCCCGCCCATCGTGGCGAGGAAGTCACCGATGCGGTGATCGACAGCAACCAGTCGGTTGTCTGGGATGAGGCGGAAAACCGCATTCACGCCCAGAAGTCGGTGCTGCGCTGGGCGTTTGGCCAGCTGTGAGCGGGACGCAGATGACGCAGGACGCGGGCGGCGATTTCGACCGCGTCCTGACCTTTACCATCCCTGATCGCGATGCCCGCGGCCGCGCGGTGCGGCTGGGGCCGTTGCTGCAACAGGTGCTCTCGGCGCATGACTATCCGCCGGTGCTCAGCCGTTTGCTGGGTGAGGCGTTGGTGCTGACCGCGCTGATGGGCACCCTGTTGAAGGACGATGGCAGCCAATTGACCGTGCAGGCCCAATCCGAGGGTGGCGCGGTTGACCTGTTGGTCTGCGATTATCGCGATGGGGAATTGCGCGGATATGTGCGTCATGATCCCGAAATGCTGGGGCAATTGAGCGGCGAGGCGGACTTGCCGGCGCTGTTTGGCAAGGGTTATCTGGCGATCACCTTTGACCTGGCGATGAGCGATCAGCGCTATCAGGGGGTTGTCCCCCTGGAGGGCGCGTCACTGGCGCAGGCCTGCCAGAACTATTTCCTGCAGTCCGAACAGGTGCCGACGCTGATCCGTATTGGTGTGGCGCAACATGGCGGGGAATGGGTGGCAGGTGGCTATCTGGTCCAGCACTTGCCCGAGGGTGAGGAAGGGCGCGAGCGGTTGCACGCGCGTATGGACCACCCGCATTGGGAGCACGTCGCGGCGCTGGCGAGCAGCTTGCGTGTGGCTGAGTTGACGGACGGCGATTTGACGCTGGAAGATCTGACGTGGCGCCTGTTTCATGAGGAAAGCGAAGTCCGCGTCTCGCGCGGTGATGCTTTGCGCCGGGGCTGTCGTTGCACGGTGGCGCATTATCATGCGATCCTGTCGCGCTTTGGCCCGCAGGAACTGGATGACATGCGCGACGAGCAGGGCGTGATCTCGGTCGATTGCGCGTTTTGTTCGCGGGTGTTCCCGATCGAGATCTGAACCTGCCGGGCGTTGTCCCGCAGGTCTGAACGAATTGTTGGGTTAAAGGAGCGGGGCGATGGCCTTGGATATGGACGGCAAGGGGCGCAAGGCTGTGGTCCTGCTCTCGGGCGGGCTGGATTCGATGGTGGTTGCCGGTTTGGCGCGTGAGGCGGGGTATCGCCTGTTTGCTCTGACCATCGACTATAACCAACGGCACAAGCGCGAATTGCACGCGGCGCAGGGATTGGCGCAGCATTTGGGCGTGGAACGGCATGTGATCCTGCCGCTGGATTTGCGCCAGTTTGGCGGATCGGCGCTGACCGATGACATTGATGTGCCAAAGACGGGCGTGGGTGATGATATTCCCGTGACCTATGTGCCGGCACGCAATCTGGTGTTCCTGTCGCTTACATTGGCCTGGGCCGAGGCGCTCGGCGCGCGGGACGTGTTCATTGGGGTGAATGCACTCGACTATTCGGGCTATCCCGACTGTCGTCCGGAATTCATTTCCGCGTTCGGGGAAGTGGCCCGTCTGGCGACCAAGGCCGGGGCCGAGGGAGAGGCTTTTGCCATTCACGCGCCGCTGCAATATCTGGGCAAGGCTGATATTGTGCGTGAGGCGTTGCGGTTGAGGTTGGATCCGGCGATGAGCTGGTCTTGCTATGACCCACAACCGGATGGTTCGGCCTGTGGTATGTGCGATAGCTGTCGCTTGCGACTGGCCGGTTTTGCCGAAGCAGGCGCAGTCGATCCTTTGCCGTATCTGCAGGGATAAACTGCCGCGCCGATCAATACTGTCGTATCAACGAAAAAGCCGCCCGGTATCACGGGCGGCTTTTTTCATATCTGCGCCGCCCAAACGGCGGATCGGCAAAGAAAAGGGGGCCGAGCATTGGCCCGGCCCCCAATTCTGCGTCACTTACGACAGGATCAGTTACCCGAACCCGGACCGTAGGTGATTTCCACGCGGCGGTTCTGCAGTTCGCGGACACCGTCAGCGGTGGGAACGCGCGGGTTCGTCTCACCGAACGCCTGGCTCGAGATCGCCGTGTCGGCAATACCGTGCGAGGTCAGGTAAGCGCGGACCGAAGCGTTACGACGGGCCGACAGACCCACGTTGTACTTCGGCGTGCCCGAACGGTCAGCATAGCCAGCCAGCATGATCGGAATCGACTGGCAGTTGCCATAAGCGCGGATGGCGCTGTCGAGGATCGTCCCGGCCTCGGGCGTGATGTCCGACTTATCCCAGTCGAAGAACACGATGTACGGACCCTTTTCGCAAACCGGCGGCGGAGGCGGCGGAGGCGGCGGGGGCGGCGGAGGCGGGGGAGGCGGCGGCGGCGGCGGGGGAGGCGGCGGCGGGGGCGGCGGAGTCGGCTCGCCGAAGTTGTAGGTCAGCGTCGCCAGCAGCGCGTGCGAACGGAACTTGGCCGTTTCGGCCAGACCGGTCTTGCCCACAAAGCTATCCGCACCATCGGCGCGGAAGAAGCGATACTTCAGACCCAGGTCGAGGTTCTTGGTGATCGGCGCGCGGACACCGGCAACCAACTGCCAGGCAAAGCCCGACGAGCTGTCGCTGACGTTGGCGGCAGCCACCGGCGAGGCCACGTCCAGCTTGACGCGGGCTACGCCCACGCCGCCGCCGACAAAGCCCTGCAGGCCGTCATTCGGACCAAAATCCAGCAGGCCATTGACCATGAACGACAGCGCGTCCGACTTGGCCGACAGCGAGCTGCCCGAGTAGGTGCCCGAGGTCGCCACATAGCGGTTGCCCGGCAGACGGCGATAGCTGGTTTCGGCTTCCAGACGGAAGGGACCGAAGTCATAGCCCACGATGCCACCCAGATCGTAACCGGCCTTGGAGACCAGGCTGCCGACCTGCGTGTTGGTGGCGGTGCTGTTCACGCGCAGATCTTCTGCGATCGCGACGCCCACATCACCTTCGATATACCAGGCCTTGTCCTTGGCCAGAGCCGGCGTGGCAAGGGCCGAAGTGGCCAATGCCATGCCGAGAAGCAACTTCCTCATACGTCATCCCCTTTTGCGAGTTAGAGGTAATCAATACGCACTGCGGTCTATCTCTAGTGCAAAGGTGGCGCAAGCCGCGATTTTGTCCCAACGGGTGGCAAATTCGCGTGATATCCGGGGTTTGAGTGGTGCACGGGTTTGCAAAATGCCATGCGGGTTAACCGCAAGGCTCTGAAAACTGTAACATCAGCTGCTTAAAATACCGGCCGTTTGCAAGGCATTAATCAAGGAATTGATGGCCGCGCGGGCCTCGGAATCCACGGTGCTACCGCCCGCGGGTGCGGCAATGGAAGAGGCGCTCTTCCAACTGCCGGCAAAGCGCATATTTTGTCCAGTGGCGCGATTCAGCAACAGCATACCGTCGCGTGGCGTGACAAACAGCCAGTTATCGGCCTGACGACAAGCCAATTTGCCATCCATACCCGCCCAGTCTCCGGTCGCACCAGTTGACACTAACCAGCAAGTGCCGTCGATCGCGGTGGCAGGGGGGGCGCTGGCGCTGCCCTCGATAGCGCAGTGCATCAGGGCGTCGGCCAAGGCCAAAGCCTCGTTCACAAACACTTCCTTTTGCGATTGGCCGGAAAACAGCAGCGGCAGTCCGAATCGCGGGCTGGCGCTGGAAAAGGTGATGGTATCGGTCATCAGCATGACTCCATGAGGAGGGATAGGTCAGGCAGCGCTGGCCAGCAGCAAGGGTTTGGAAAGGGCATATTTGCCCTTCTGACGAACGGTATAGCGGCCGTTGGGCAAAGCGCTGTTGAGTGCCGCGCGTGTGGCGCTGTCCAGTGTCAGCTTCGGAAAGGGGGATTCCCACATGCCTGCGGTATGCGTCTGGTCGCCAAAAGTGATTTGGTACAATTCCGTTTCTTCTTGCAGCGGAACCTCGATACCATCTTGCCACAACCATGCGCCTCTGGCCCTGCGCGTCCACCCCAGTTCCAGACTGCCATCGGCATGCACATGGACCTTTGGATGAACGGGCGACAAAGGACGCAATGCGATACCTCGACACCAGATGGGTGAATAGACCGCCGTGGTATCGCCCAGGCCCAAGGCCGCGATCTGCGTCCCATCGGCTTTGCCTACCAAGGTTGCATCCAATGCGACGGCATTGCCATCCAGCAATACAAAGGGCTCACCAGCGGCGTGGGTGGAGATGGCAAACTCGGTGCCGCCACATCCGCGCCACAGGCCCGAGAGGCGCCAGTTGCCGTCACCCATGCTCTCAGCATTCAGGAACTGGATAATTTCCTGCCCCACCAGCGCGCGATTGGCCCCCATCGCCAATTGCCGCGTTGTTGTGCCGGTCAGCGCCAGATCGGTGCCAGCCAAATGTACGGTCAGCGTTGATTGACGATCAAGCATCAGCGGCGAAGCGGAAGGCAGCACCGTTTGGGCCGTGCCAATCGTGCGCCGCATTCGTCCGGTTGCGCCTAGCCGGATCAGGGCGCCATCGCCGTGGTCGGCATATAGCGCGGCGCCGCTCCATCCGCTGCTGGCCGAACCGGCCGCAACATAGGTCACTGACAGATCCGAACTGCCGTTTCCGTCCCATGGCAGCTCAAACGCGTGCAGGGCCGTGGGGCCCGAAACCAGATCGGGGGCTGTGCTGGATTGGCCGCTGGCGCTTGCGGGCAGGATGCCCTGAATGTCGGGCGCTAGCCGTTTCAGCAGCAGTTCGACGCCTGTTTCGCGCCATTCCCATTCGGTCACGCGCCACAAACCGGGGCGGCCGGGTACGGTCACCACTGTGCCGGGCGCGACCGAAGGGTGCAATTCGCCGCACCGCCATTGCAAGGTTTCCTGCGCCCAGCCTGCGCCGCGGTTCGCACTGGCAATCAGTTGGAATGCGTTCTGGGCACTGATGGCGGCGGGCACTTCAACCGTGCGGGGCTGACCTGAGGCGGGTTTTCCCGGCGCGCGCTGGGTGCCCGGCTGGTAGTCCAGTGCGGTGTCGTAATAGCGCAATACGCCTGGCAAGCTATTGTTGCCCGCTTGACGCGAATGTGAAAATCCGGTCGTGGCGCCAAATTCACCTTTGCCTTGGGCGACGGCTGGTTCGCCCAGAGCGATCGGGTTCACTTGCAATCGCTCGCGCGTGATGGTCAGCCGGTCACCGCCCGCATCGCACAACATGGGAAACAGCGGCTGGAATTGCGCCAATGTTTCGTCCAACGCGCCTTCGCAGGCAAAGCCGGTGATGCCGTCCAGCGGCACATCAGCATCCACAGAATCAATCAGCCCATCCAAGGCGCTGCCCAGCGATAGCGCATCTTCGTCGGCGAAGATTTCAAAGCTGAGGCTGGGGATACGATTGCCGAAATCGGCCAATTGCAGATCCTCGAACACCGCATAGGCCAGTCCGCGAAATGCGGGGCAGGTGGTGCTGCCTTCGGCTGCGGCAATCAGCGGATCGACGCCCTGGTCATGCTGTCCGGTATAAACGCGCAGCGCCCCCCCCACCTTGAGATCGCCATAGGTGCCGCGCAGCAGCTTTCCGTCGGCCCAAACACGGCCAATGCCTTGAATCGGACGACTGGACAGCGCCACGGCAAAGCTGGAGGTATAGCTGTAGGTGGTGACAGAAGGGCTGCTTTTGCCTCCGCCCGATGTGGCGGAATGCTCGATCAGATCGGTGGCCCAGATGATCGTGCCTGCAGCGCGCATATGGCCGTAATAGCGCGGTACGGCCGAGCCATAGCTGGAAGTGGTGATCGACAGGTCTTTCAGACGGGGACCTTGGCGGCTGGATTTGCCAATCAGGGCGGAATCGATCTGGCTGCCAGCCGCCGCGCCCAGTACGGCTCCCAGCGGCCCGCCAAAGATCGTTCCCAATGCGGTCAATACAATCGTGGCCATGATGCCTCTCATTCTTCGCCCAAAAGGCGCCATTGCATGAGGATCTGATCGTCAGGTGCGGCAGGGCTGTGCACCACGCGCCGCAAGCCAGCGTGCGCATGGACATATCCCCCGCCGGGTGCGGCGATCATGAAGTGATGCTGATGCAGCTTGAGACGCAGCAACAGCACGTCGCCGGGTTGGACAGGCCCCTGTACCGAACCAAAGCCCAAGGTCGCTGCCCAGCGGTCGGTGCCCGTGAGCCGGGTGTTACGTAATTGATAGTCCAACGGCAGATCACAGGGCCGATTGATCCGCCGCAAGGCTTCGGCGATCACGCCCAAACAGTCGAGACCAGTACGCCAATCGCGCCCATGCAGGCGAAAGGGGATCCCCACCGTTTCCAGCGCCGCATAGGCAAAACCCATGCGCAGGTCACCGCTGGTCACGATGCCAGCCCATAGCGGACGATCAGATCGTTACCGGGCAGGAACGGCTCACCTTGAAAATTCACCGCATTGGCAAAACGGCCAGAGCACGTCGCCAGAGTGTGGTCACACCCTTCGCGGATCAGGGCATGTGACCCGGCGGGGATTGTTTGATCCAGCGGTTGATCCAGCACCAATGCGCTGTTTGATACCGCCAGAATGTTCATGGCAAGGCCGGCATAGGGGCCGTCCATCCAGCGAACTACGCCGCCCGTCAGGGCGGTGGCACTGACCGCGCAGGCCATCGTGACGGCATTGCCGCTGATGTCATGCGCCGTCAAAACCGCTTCATGCGTATAGCGCGCGGCGGCCAGTCCGCAGCCGGTCCCGCAAAAGTCGGATCGGCAACTGGGGCTGGTTCTGGGGATGGGGTCATGTTGCAAATCGGCCTTGCGCGAGGCCAGCGTGGTCGAAAACTGCCCCTCGTTTTGGCTGACGGCGCCGATGCGCCCGCCATACAAGGCCTGAAAAGCCAGCGTTTCCCAATCCACCAATCCGATGACGATACGTGCATTGTCATACCGGCCAGCAATCAAGTCCTGGGCGGAAATGGCCGCGTGCGAGATAGCTCCGGTCACTTCGGCGGAGTCGGCGTCGAAATCGGCGGTGCGCCGGATGGCGGTTGGCATCATCCCGGGCGCGGCATGGTGTAACAAGCCGTCGAACCACAGATCGGCATCATGCGTGGTAAAGCCCAGCGTGACGCCATCGGTGCGCGAGACGCGCCAATAGGTGGCGACAGTCTCGACCTCGGTGGAAAACCAGATCCGCGTCATACCGCCTCCCGGATTTCGACGACCGGAACATTGGGCACTTCGCCAGCCAAAAAGGTGACGCCGGCCACGTCCAGCTTGTCCTGTTCAAATCGTACGGGCACATCAAACAGAAAGCCTGCGCGAACCTGTGCGCCA
The DNA here is from genome assembly GCF_009909235.1 of Novosphingobium ovatum. Classification (GTDB taxonomy): domain Bacteria; phylum Pseudomonadota; class Alphaproteobacteria; order Sphingomonadales; family Sphingomonadaceae; genus Novosphingobium; species Novosphingobium ovatum. Next base: position 378,538 of record NZ_JAAAPO010000005.1, on the reverse strand, counting down.
GACGCCGGCGGGGTGGCAAAGTGGATGATCCCGCCATCGCCCAGCGTCCAGCCGCTTGTGACAGCCGAGCCGCCCACGCTGACCAACAGCGAGGCCGCGCGCGGCCGGGTGATCCGGCGACGCTGCATGTCCTCAACCGCCATCGTGCTTTCGCCATAGCGCTTGATCAGGGCAAAGCTGGTGGCGATTCCATCCCCCACACCCAACAGTTGGTCATTGGCGGTGGGCGTGCCGGTCATGCCATGCGAACTGAAATCGGTCGGGTCCTTCAGGCGAAAACCGCGCGCCGCACCACGCCGCGCCCGGAAAAATCCGATCAGCGTGGCCAGATCGCTGTCCGAGCGCACACCCGGCCCCACATCAAAGCGCAGCCGCGCATTGGCCCATTGGCTGTTGCGGTGCTCAAACCCCGAGGCGGTGGTGATGATGCTGGTCGAAAATTCCGGGGCGACCTGTGTGTCCAGCGCCAATGCCAGCGGATAGATCACATCGTCAAAGGCGTTCATGGCGGTGCTGTCCTGTGATTGAGGGATAGCGACAAAGCCGTCGCGGCAGATCTGGGGCAGCGCCCAGACAAAGATCTCGTGGCAGCCGCGGTTGCGGGCCTCGTCAATGCCGCGGTCGATCAGTTGCCATTGGTCCGCCTGTGATTCCAGCAGGACAAAACCCGCCAGATAGTCCTGAGCCGTTTGCGAATAGCCCAGCCGGCTATTGACCAGGGCATAGGCGGCTTGCCGCGCCGCATCGGCGCCTGCGGTCAACCAATCGTAATCCTCGACCTGCAATCGATCGAAGGCGGGCGCGGCCCAGCCTACCGGCAGATTGGCACGGCGCAGTTCCGGCATGGCCGGGTCCAGCACGGTCGGAAGAAAGGTCAGCAATAGCGTTTCGGCTGAGGTGCCGATGCTGCTGGCGACCTGTTTGACCCGTGTACCGATGGCGATGGTCGATGCCGCCAACAGCGCTCCCGCCTGATCCAGCAACGCGGTTTGTGCGCTGTTCAGCGATTGGCGCATGTCGGGAATGGCTACCGGGCTGCCGCCAAAGGCTGCCTTGGCCGCGTCGTCATACAGGCAGATACGCCCGTCGGGCATTACCCACCACCAGGGCTCACCCACCTGAAAACGGATGGCGCAGCCTGCCTCATGCAGCATTTGCGCGATGGTTGCGGCGGTCAGTTGCAACCATGCCATTGCGGCGGTGCTGGCGGGCGAGAGCAGGGCTGAAGGCGGGCTCCATCCGGTGCGGGCCGGATCGCCATTGGCGGCGCGCTGCTGCCAGTCGTCCGGGCAATGCTGGGCCAACACTTCATATGACATTGAAGCAATCGGTGAGAGGCCTGCCGCCGCGCATTGGGCAAAGAACGCCGCGTGCCACGCCCGCGCCGGGCCGCACAGCGGGTTGTCGCCATCATTGGGGACGACATAAGCGCCGCTCTGCGCCTTGAGCCGAAAGTAATGGCTCATCCCGATGTAGTGCAGCACACTGCCGCGATAGCCCAATTGCCGCAAAGAGCGGATCAGACGGGCGGGCGTCTGGTTATAGCTGTCGTCATAGGCGGTGGCGACAGCCAACCCATGGGGCGGCACGAACACATTGCCGATGCGCAGCATGGCATTGTGGCCATCGCATCGGATGTTGGTCATCTCGACCCAGCCATCGACGGGCGCGGTCAGAGGGGTGGTCGATCCCCCGGCATAGTCGGGCGACACAAGCGAGATGAACATCCGGTCGATATCCGCCGGATACAGCGGATCGGCGCCTATGGTGGATGACCACCCGCCAAAGATGGTCGAGAAGGGCAGGGTGATCTGTGCGTCCTGACCCGTGCCATTGGCGAAATTCCAAAGGCGCACATACCATACCCGCGCCGCGCCGGTGGCATCGCGGCCCTCGATCGTCAGGGTGGGGCCGTTGACCGCATCCAGCGAGGCAATGCCCCCCGACCGCCAGCGGAATGACAGAGTCGTGCGGCTGTAATCGCGGTGGGTGTCATAGGCCAGCAGGGGATGGTCCATCGCATCGACACTGTCCCAGATCAGCCCGGCCAGATCACCCTGTGTCAGGAACGAGAGATCGACGCGCAGCGCGTCAGCCGCCGTCGTTACCACCGACCCCATCATCGGCCGGCCAAAGTTGATCGTCCAGAACCGCGGGTCGAACCGCTGAATCCATTCGGTTTCCTGTCCGGTGCGGGCAGAAGCGAGCCAAAAGGCCATGAGGACAGCTCCGATTGATCAGGATTGAGACAGGGCGCGGCGCAATGCGCTGGCGATCTGGCGGCCCGAGCGCTGCAACGCCTGCGGGGCGTCAGTGCCTGCGGGCGCGTTGACATTGATCGACACGCGCACCTCGCGGGGGGCGCCATTCAGGCTTTGGTTGTTGGCAACCGAGCCGGCGGAGGTTGGGACGAACAGTTCAGGCCCGCGCTCACCCACCAGATAGGCTTGGCCCGGCGAAACCGGTCCGCCAGTCGCACGACCGGGCAGCCCCAGAATCGAGGACAGCGCGCCCGTAAGTCCGCCGCTGATGGTTGTGCCGCCACCCAGCAGGCTGTTGCCCGCGGCGCTGGCAATGTCTGCCATCACCTGCAACGCCGTGCTGCGCAGCGCGCCAAAGCCGGTGGTGCCATGCTGGATCGCGCCGGTCAGGCCCGATGCCAGCACATTGCCTGCCTGCGTAAAGCCGGGGAGCAAGGTGCTGTCGAAACCGCTGCGCATGGTCGTGATGTCCTGGGCAAAGCCCTGCGTGCTGGCGCGCACGTCGATCAGCAGGCTTTGGATCGGCGTGCTACTGCTGGAAGAGGTGGTCATGGGTCGCGCTCCATCATGCGTTGCAGCTCAGCGCGGCTGAGCGGGGCGTTGGCCGGGTGGGGTTCGGGGGACAGGATGGTGGCCAGCTCTGCTGGGGTGGCGGCCCAGAACTCGGCCGGACGCCAGCCCAGCAGCCGACCGGCCAAACCGGCCAGCCGCCGGGCGCCGGGGCCAAAGCGCGCGTCATCCGCCATGGGTCAGCCCGCGCCTTGGAGGATCTGGCCCAGCAAGGCTTTGAGCGCCGGGGCGACGCCCGAAAGACCTTGCGCCATTACGGCCTGACCGACGCCATCGCGGGTCAGGCCGTCCTTGTTGGTCAGACAATGCCAGAACAGCGCCACCAGCTCGGCCAGCCGCAACTGGCCGGCTGCGGCGCGTTCGACCAGCGCGAACAGCGGCCCCAGCTCATCCTCGGCCGCCACCAGTGCGGCAAAGCTGGGGCGCAGCACATGCGGCTGGCCATTGATGTTCAGACTGGCCTCACCGCGCCAAGGATTGGCGGCGGCCTGGCTCATACCGTCACCACCGGGCCCGAGCTTTCCAACTGCACGGTATAGCTGCGCTCATTGTTGTAATCGCCCGCATATTCCAGCTTCTGGACCAGAAATTGCCCTTGCAGTTTCTGCCCGTCCTCAAAGCTGAGCTGATATGTGTCGAGCGTCCCGGCAATGGCGTTGGCGCGCATCCGGCTTTCGGCGGCGGACCCCATGAACACGCCGGCCGCGCTGACCGAGATCGCGCGGGCACCAGCGCCCGACAACAGGTCGCGCCAACCGGCACTGTCCTTGGTGGTGATCGTCACCGCCTGACCGGCGATGGACATTTGCGTGGTGCGCAGCCCGGCCACGGTGTTGAACGCGGGCGGGGTGGCGCCATCGGCAATCTTCAGCAGGAATGCGGCGCCGGATTGGGCGGACATGGGCGGTTCTCCATTGGGATGGCAGGGCCGGGGGCGGATGCCGCCGACCGGGGGACAATCACGCGTTCAGCGTGCGGAAACGGTATTCCAGCAGGATCAGCCGCTGGCTTTCGCCGCGCTGTTCGGCGCGGGCGCGCAGGAAATGGATGCCGATCACGGCAAACCCGTCCTGCGTGCGGGGCAGAGCCTTGATCCGGTCCTGAATGGCCTGCACCAGTGTGGCGGCGCTGTCGGGGCGATCACCCCGGCAATGCAGTTCCAGCGCGATGCGGGTTTCGTAACCGGTTTCGGTCTTGGTGCTCCAGTCGGCGCTGGCGCTGGCGGCGATCGACAGCCACGGCAGGCTGGTACGTGAGGGGGCCTCTTCGGTGACGGCGTTGAGCGATGTGGCCAGAGTCGCATCGCCAGCCAGCCAGGCGATCAAGGCCGCGCGCAGGGGGATTTCCATGGTGCCTAACCTTTCGACGGTGGGCGCAGCGCCATGTCGGGCCACAACAGCCCGGCAGAGCGCCAGCGCAATGGGCTTTGCTGGCGCGCCAGATAGGTGGTCTGCGCCTGCGCCTGGGCAAAGGCGCGGGCCGTAGCGGTCAGTGCCGAGGCAAAGGCATTGCCATCGGACAGGCGCGCGACGATCACGTCAGCCGCACCCGGCGCCAGGGACGCCACATCGCCGTCACCGAGGCTGCCGGCAGGGGGCTGGCACCGGCGTCTTCGCGCGCGCGGTGTTGATGCGCGGCCAGACGGATGATGCCGTGGCGGATACCGGGCGGCAGATCGCTCCATTGGCTGGCCAGTCCCGCGGTAAAGCGGACCACGGCATGCACATGGTTGCCCGGATCAATCACGCGCAGGCCGCATTCGCCCTCGGCGTTGATCCGCAGGTCATAGGCGTTGGTGTCCAGCTGATCCCGCGTGCCATCGGCGCGCACCGCATGCACGCTGGTGATGCTGATCACCGGACGTGTGGCCAACACCTGCCAGCCCGGTTGGGTCGCCGGAGGGCTCCATTCAGCGGGATAGGCATGGGTCTGCCATTCGCTGGCGGGTGGTATCCGGCGCCAATCGGTGGGCAGGCGGATGGTTTCCTCGACCGTGCAGGTCAGGGGCGTCAGGCCGGTGTAATCGGTACAGACATCGATCGCGGCTTCCAGCAACTGGGTCAACGGCGCATCGTCCAGCGTCGTGGAGATACCCAGCCATTCCTTGAGTTCGGCCAAAGCCGATGGCGGCAGCACCGCCGGGGTGACGATAACCCGCATCATGGCGGTCTCCGTTCATTGGGGTGGGACAAAAGGGTGGCGCCCGCTCCCGCAGCAGGAGAGGGCAGGGCAACGGTGTGCGGGCGCCAAGGCGCCGGGCGGCAGGGGAGGGAACCGCCCGGTCGGGGAGACCCCTTTAGGCGGCGGCGATCTTCAGCAGCTTGATCGCGTCGCTATCCAGCACCTGACCGCCCACGCGGCGGGTGGCATAGAAGTTGACGAAGGGCTTGTTGCTGTACGGATCGCGCAGAATGCGCGTGCCCATGCGTTCGGTGATGATGTAGCCCGCGTTGAAGTTGCCAAAGGCGATCGGATAGGCGCCAGCGGCCACATCGGGCATTTCGGCGGCCTCGATCACGGGATAGCCCAGCAGGCGATCGGGCTGGCCCTCGATCAGGCTGTTCTGCCACAGGAAGGCACCGTCCGCGTCCTTCAGCTTGCGTACGGTCGAGAGCGTCTTGGAGTTCATCACCCAAACCGCACCCTGACGATGGCCCGCCTTGAGTGCCATCACCATGTCGATCAGCTGCATGTCGGGAGTCGTGCCAAAGCCGGTGGCATTGTCCGAAGCGATGTATTGCAGCGTGCCAAACGTGCGGCTGGCATCGGCCGCGGTGCTGACCGGCGCACCCAAAAATCCCATCGGCTGGTTCGAGCCGGTGCCGGTGATGAAGGCGGCGCCTTCGGCACGGGCGAATTCACGGGCGATCTCGTCGGCCAGCCAGGCTTCCAGATCGAACGCGGCATCATCCAGCATCTGCTGGCTGGCCGAGGGGTTGGCGTAGAGTTCACCGGCGGGCGGGATGATTTCGGCAAACTGCGGGCTGCTGGTGCCAGGGCGGGCCGAGCTTTCCGAGACCCAGCCCGACACCGTGCCACCCAGCGAGATCAGCTTGCGATAGTCGGCGGTGCCGGTCTGCACGACCTGGGCGATCGCACGGATCGGGCTGTGCGCCACCAGCTTTTCGGCGATGCGGCGGTCCAGTTCGCTGGGCACGGCAAAGCCGCCATCCGCCGCCGACGAGATCGTCATCGACTTCAGCTCGGTCTCGCGGCCAGCGCGCAGATAGCCATCGACAAAGCCCTTCATCTCGATGTTGGGGGCGGCGTTGCCACCCAGCATCGGGCGACCCGCATGGCGCGCCGCACGGTCCATCCGCGACTTCACCTCGGCGATTTCCGAACGCAGGGTGTTGACCGTGGTTTCGGTCGCATCCTGACGCGCAACGATATCGAACGAGGCATTCAGCGCGTCTTCGTGGTTTTCGATTTCCATGGGGCTTTCACCTTTCACACTAAAAGGCCGCCCCATCAGGCGGCCGGAACAAAGGGTTGAGATGCAGGCCTCCGCATGGCTGCGGATGGCCTGCGGCAATTCAGGCAATCATGTGGACACGGGCGTCGGGCTGCATCGGGTGAGTCACCAGACTCACCTCGAACAGGTCGATGTCGGTCAATTCGCGGCCCAGCGCGTCCCGCTGAAAGCCACGGGCGCGATAGCCAAAGGACAGGCCGTTCACCTTGCCCGCTTTGAGCGCTGCGGCCGCGCCGCCCTGCGGGTTGTCGATGCGGGCGATGACGCGCAGGCCGTGGTCGTCTTCGCTGGCCTGTTCGATCCAGCCGATGCGTTGTTCGGGCTGGTGTTGCCAATACAGCGGCAGGGGCCCACGCCCGTTGCGCCGCCATTCCTCCAGCGTGCGGTTGAACGCGCCGGGGCGGATCGTGTCCTGCCCCGCATCGCGCCGGTCAAACAGCGCCGCATAGCCGGCAAAGCGCAGCCCGGCGGTGGCGGGATCGACCCTTTCGGGCAACACCGCGCTCATCGCAGCAGGTCCATCGCGCCAGAGCGCATCGCGATGCCGATCAGTACGCCCGCCAGAATGCCGCGCACCGCCCAGTCGACCACCGCCCGCCACGCACTCTGCTTGGCATCGCGCCAGGCGCGCAGCAATTCGCGCAGCTCGCTCAAGTCATCGGGCGCGCTCTCGTCGTTCAGCCCCATGCGGGCCAGCATCCGCGCCGCGCCCAATTCGCTGGCTTCCTCGACGATGGCGCGCAGCGTGGCGACGTCGCCACCTTGGGCGGTTTCCTGCGCCATCAGCCGGGCCAGCATGTCCTCACGCTTCATGGGGTACCTCCGAGGCGGGGGCGGCGGGCATTTCGGGAGACAGGCCGATCATCGCGCGCTTTTCCTCGCGCGTCAGGAAATCGGCGGCATTCACCTGCGACCACAGGCTCTGGCGGTCTTCGGCAAGGGCTGGCACCTTATCCAGATCGATCGACAGCCGCGCATCCGAGAACCAGGTCACCAGCCCTTCGGCCAGTGCGGCAAACAGCTTGCCCGCCAGCGGCAGCAGCGTTAGGCGCCACAGCGCGCGGTTTGCCTCGCGGTAGTTGCTGTAGGTGCTGTCACCGGGCAGACCCAGCAGCATCGGCGGCACGCCAAAGGCCAGCGCGATATCGCGGGCGGCGGCGGACTTCAGGCTGGCAAAATCCATGTCGGCCGGGCTCATCGAGAGCGACTGCCACTTCAGCCCGCCTTCCAGCAGCATCGGGCGGCCCGCATTGACATTGCCGGCAAAGGCGCGGTTCAACTCGTCACGCAGGCGGTCGAACTGTTCCGAGGACAGGCTGCCGCCATTGGCCGTGTCATACACCAGCGCCCCCGAAGGCCGCGCCGCGTTTTCCAGCAGCGCGCGGTTCCAGCGGGCCGCGGCATTGTGGGTGGCGATCGCCTGATCGGCGGCGTTCAGACACCCCGCGCCATAGTGGTCATCGGCCGGGTGGAACCCGCGAATGCAGATCACATTGGGCGAGGCATCGCCATCCAGCATGGGGATGTTCAGCGTGTTGTTGCCCACCTTGTACGCGATGCCGGTGGGCCAGCCGTCATTGCCAAACAGGACGGTCACACGTTCCGGGCGCAGCGCGAACAGCTCGACCGGCCATCCGGCGGCGTCTTTGATGATCTGGACATAGGCGTTACCGTGCAGCAGCAACTGGCTGGCCAGCGTTTCCAGCAAGGCCTGTCCGCCGCTGGTGGCGGTGACCAGGGTGGTCAGTTCAGGATCGGTCGGCGCCAGAGGGGCGCCCGCAATGCCATCAGCCACCAGCCGCACCGCGCGGTGCGCCACCGGATTGTCCAGATAGGCGCGCCGGACCGAGCCATTGTAATCAAAGGTTTCGCGGCCAGCCGCGCCGTCCGTGAACAGCCAGGGCGAGGCATAGGATCGCGCCAGCGGCACCCGCGGCCCCTTGGCCTTGAACGCCGAGGCGATGGAGTTGATGAAGTTCATGGATCGCCTTTCGATTACTTGGGCGACGCGGGCGCGCCGCACACAGAGAGCCACCGGCCAAAAGCGGCCGTCAGGCATTTGCGAAACGGTGTGGTCAGTGGTTACAGATCGCAGACGCGCGGTGGCGCGCGGCGGTTGAGCATCAATTCGGTCAAGGCCCAGACGGCGGCGTCCGCCCGGTCGGGTGAGCGGCCCGGCCCCTGATAATCACCGCCCGTCATCAGCCCGCACAACTGGTCTTCCAAGGCGGCAAAGCTGCCGACATGGCGCACCCGGCCGGCCTCATACAGCGCGGCGACGGGTTCGGCGCGGGCCGATTTGCCCGCGCTGGCATGCACCAGCCGGATCGGCAGGTTGATGTCGGCGGCACGCAGCACGCTTTCTACCATCGCCCCGCCCTGATTGGCTTCGGCCACCACGCGGTCGGCGCGATAGCGGATGGCGGTGTCCGACACCGCCCGCGCCCAGCGTTCCGGGCTGGCGCGGGCCAGCGTGCGGTCGGCCAGAACGCGGGCGATGCCATCATCGCCCAACGCCACCACGACAATGCCACAGGCATCGCCATGCGCCGAGGCGGGCGGATCGACCCCCACCACGGTACGGGTGACATCGGCGCTGGCGGCGGGCTCGCGGCACGATTCCAGCAAGGCGCGGGTCCATAGCGCGCCTTCGCGGTCGAGCAGCATTTCGCCGTCCAGTTCTTGTCGCGCCAGCGCGCTTTTGCCCAGTGTGCGACGGATGTCCCGGATAAAGCGGGCGGGCAGATTGCTGGCATTGTCCTCTGTCCGCCCGCGTGAGACGGCCAGGTCAGGGGTTTGCAGCAGGTGCTGCATGATCGGCACTGCGCGCGGTGTGGTGGTGGCCAGCGTGCGGGGCCTATCGCCCAAGCGCAGGCCCAACATCAGATTGTGCCATGTTTGCATGGCGCGATCGGCGGAATGATCCCATTTGGCAACCTCGTCACACCATGCGTGGCTGTGCTGTGGTCCGCGCAGGCTTTCGGGTTCGGCGGCGGAATAAAGTGTCGCCTGCGCCCCATTCGGCCAGGTTAACCGCCGCAGCGAAGGCTCGAAGCTGGGGCGGCGATGCGGGTGGCCACAGGCGATCAGCCCGCTCTCACCCTCGATCATCACCGCCCGGGCATCACCCAGTGACGCACCAATCAGCGCGATCCGGGCATCCGGGTTCTGACGAGCAATGGAACGAACCCATTCGGCGCCCGCCCGCGTCTTGCCAAAGCCGCGCCCGGCCATGATCAGCCACAAGCGCCAATCGCCTTCGGGCGGTAATTGCTCAGGCCGCGCCCACAGATACCACAGATGGGCAAAGGCGGATTTTTCATGCGGGGCCAGTTTGCCCAATGCCATCAGGCGCTCCTCTGGCGACATGGCCAGCAACCATTCCAGTTGCTGGTTATGCGTCATGGGGCCGTTCATCCTCGTCCTCGTCATCCAGCGCCTTGCCCGCCAGAGAACGCTGGCGCATCCGCTCCAGCTTGGCGTTGATCGAGGCGAGGATGGCGTCTTCATCCATATCGTCGCGCGCGGCCCGTTCGCTGGCCACCGTCTCGCGGTGAGCGGACAGCAGGCGAAAGGCGGTGGCGTTGTCATAGGCGCGGGCGCTGCGCTTGGTACCGGCGGCGGGTTTGATTTCACCGGCGCGCAGGCGGCGCAACAGTTCCATCTCCAGATGGTCGTACCCTTCGCACAGAGCGCCGCGCCACGCCTGTGCAAAGGCCGGGTCACAGCGCCGCGCTTCATACACCAGCGCGGTGGAAACCTTTGCCTTGCGGGCAGCGGCGCTGACATTGGATGTCGCGGCCAGTTCAGCCAGAAACGCCTTGGCCCATGCGGACTTGCCATGGGGGGCGGGCGGACTGGCGCAGGAAGTCTTCTTCACGACACCAGCCAAGCCGGCGCCGGGTTCGGGGCGTTCCGCCATATGTCATGTGTCCATGCCAGGAGGGAAACGAAGAGCCTTGCGCCCGGCGTCGGGGGCGACTCGGTATTCTTCGATGTTCTTGTTTTGTACCGAATGAGCGTGACAATGTCAAGCGCGAATAACCAAATGGGTAAATTGGTGCTGCTCTTGCTGGGCGATGCCGCGCCCGCTAAGCACAAGCCCTCAGTGCAAAAGGTGTGCGATGCTGCGTAAACTCTATGATTGGACGATGGCCAAGGCGGCCGGCCCCGCAGCCCAATGGTGGCTCGCGCTCTTCGCCTTTGTCGAGGCAAGCTTCTTTCCGATCCCGCCCCACCCTGTGCTGGGGGTGATGTGCCTGGCACAGCCGAAAAAGGCGATTCGCTTTGCCATCATCACCACGCTCGCGTCGGTCGCGGGTGGTTTGCTGGGTTATGCGATCGGTCACTATGCCTTCGCGCTGGTGGGGGAAAAGCTGCTGGACGTGCTGCATCTGACGCAAAGCTTCCCCTATGCCGCGTGCAAATTGCGCGGTGAGGCGGGTTTTCTGGCCATCGTGCTGAAAGGCGCAACGCCCATCCCGTTCAAGCTGATCACCATCACGGCAGGTTTCATCGGCATGCCGCTGGCGATGTTCCTGCTGGCCAGCCTGATTTCGCGCTCGATCAGCTTCCTGATTGTCGGCGTGCTGTTCCGCCTGTTTGGCGCACCGATTAAGGCATGGATCGACAAATATCTGGGGCTGGCGGTTGCCGGTTTCCTTGTCCTGGTGGTGGGCGGCTTTGTCGCCGCGGCGATGCTGGGCAGCCACAAGGGCGCCAAAACCGACGAATGTACCGGCGCGACGATGGCCAGCATCAGCGCGCCGGCCTGACCTCCGGAGTCATCACGTAAAAAAGGCCGGCGCTCCGTCAGGAGGCCGGCCTTTTTATGTGTTCGTTCTGTGCGGTGCCGCGGCGCCGCGGCGCGCGACTTAATCCGAGCCGAACAGGTCGCGCGAGAACACCTTGTCCTGAACGTCAGCGATGGCGGGGCTCATGCGGTTGGCGATGATGATATCGCACTCACCCTTGAACGCTTCCAGATCGCGGCTGACGCGTGAGCCAAAGAAATCATCCTGCTGAATCGTGGGTTCATAGACGATCACCTCGATTCCCTTGGCCTTGATCCGCTTCATGATCCCCTGAATCGAGGACTGCCGGAAATTGTCCGATCCCGCCTTCATCACCAGTCGATATACGCCCACCTTGCGTGGTTTGCGGGCGATGATCTGATCGGCCAGAAAATCCTTGCGCGTGCTGTTGGCGTCGACAATCGCGCGGATCAGATTTTGCGGAACCTGCGAGTAGTTCGCCAGCAATTGTTTGGTATCCTTGGGCAGGCAATAGCCACCGTAACCAAAGCTGGGGTTGTTATAGTGGTTGCCAATGCGCGGATCGAGGCAAATTCCTGAAATGATCTGTCGTGTATCCATGCCGCCGGCCAGCGCGTAACTGTCCAGTTCATTGAAGAACGCAACGCGCATTGCCAAATAGGTGTTGGCGAAAAGCTTGATCGCTTCAGCCTCGTCAGCATCGGTGAACAATACATCGACGTCTTTTTTAACTGCCCCCTGCAACAGCAGATCGGCAAAGATCCGCGCCCGCTCGGACTGCTCACCCACGATGATCCGCGAGGGATAGAGGTTGTCATGCAGCGCCCGCCCTTCACGCAGGAATTCGGGGCTGAAGATCACCTGTTGCGTGCCCAGCCGTTGGCGGACATCGGTGATGAACCCGACAGGCACCGTGGACTTAACCACAATGGTTGCGTCCGGGTTGGCCGTCGCGGCGATCTGGATCACCGCCTCTACCGACGAGGTGTCGAACTTGTTGGTCTCGGCGTCATAATTGGTCGGCGTGGCCACGATGACATAATCTGCCCCGGCCATGGCCGCTTGTGGATCGGTCGTCGCGCTCAGGTCCAATACGTGCTCTGCCAGGAATTGTTCCAGTTCGGCGTCGACGATAGGTGATTTGCGATTGTTGACCAACGCCACGCGATCAGCTGAAATGTCCACCGCCACGACGGTATTGTGCTGTGCCAACAAAACCGCGTTGGACAGGCCGACATAACCAAGGCCGAAAACGGTGATTTTCATTCAGATGTCCTCACACAAGCCAACGCGTCTTGCGCGATAGCAGATGCAGCAAAGCAGCCAGGAATCACAAAACCAATACGCGTCCAATCGTTGGCAACGCGCATATACCTAGGCTCTATGAACGTATTGCACATGCACAGTCAATGCCGCAACAGCGCCAGCACGGCCATCGGGTTAACGCCTAATTGGTTGCAAGCCCGCCGCGCAAAGGGCTGACACTATGCCCGGGACAGCAGGTGCCGCAAATATTGGCCATAAGCCGCCTTGCCCAGACGGTCGATCGCGCGGGTCATCCCGGAATCGTCAATAAACCCCTGACGCCACGCGATTTCTTCTGGGCAACAGACCTTCATCCCCTGCCTCCGCTCCAGCGTGGCGACAAAATCGGCGGCGTCCAGCAGGCTGTCGGGCGTACCCGTATCCAGCCAGGCAAATCCGCGCCCCATCTCCACCACATGCAACCGCCCACGTTCCAGATAGGCTCGATTGACGTCGGTGATCTCCAGCTCTCCGCGCGCGGACGGCGTGATATTGGCCGCAATGTTCACCACATCCGCATCATAGAAATACAGCCCCGTCACCGCCCAGTTCGAGCGCGGTGCGACCGGCTTTTCCTCGATACTGATGGCCCGCCGTTGAGCGTCGAATGCCACCACGCCATAGCGTTCAGGATCGGCCACGTGATAGGCGAAAACCGCCGCGCCGCCCTGATCCACCGCCTGCCTTGCCCCGCCCATCATTTCGGGCAGGCCATGGCCAAAAAAGATGTTGTCGCCCAGCACCAGACATGATGCCTGCCCGTCCACAAAATCGGCGCCAATCGTATAGGCCTGCGCCAGCCCCTTTGGCTCTGGCTGCACGGCATAGGTGATCGCCATCCCCCACTGGCTGCCATCGCCCAACAGCGCCTGAAACGCCGGGCTGTCGTGCGGGGTGGTGATGATCAACACCTCCCGAATCCCCGCCAGCATCAGCGTCGAGAGCGGGTAATAGATCATCGGCTTGTCATAGACGGGCATCAGCTGTTTCGAAAACGCCATCGTCATCGGATAGAGCCGCGTGCCGCTGCCACCGGCCAGAATGATGCCCTTCATGCGACATGCTCCGGCCGGGCGGTTTCGGTCAGGATGCGCGCGACCACAGTGGGCAACGCAGCCCGCCAGTCCGGCAGCCGCACGCCATAGGCCATCGCCAGAAAGCCGCAGTCCAGCCGCGAATTGGCCGGACGCTGGGCGGGTGTGGGATAATCGGCGGTGGCAATGGCGCGCACCTGCGCCACTGGCCCGCCCTGCGCCGCGCTGGCGGCAAAGATCGCGCGAGCAAAGTCTGCCCAACTGGCCTCTCCGGCGGCGGTCATGTGGAACACCCCGCGCGGCGTTGCACCTGGGTGGGATGTCAACGCCTCGATGATGTCCAGCACCCCATCGGCAATGTCCAGCGCGCTGGTGGGATTGCCGATCTGGTCGGCCACCACGCCAATCTCGTCGCGGTCCTGCGCCAGCCGCAGCATGGTTTTGACGAAATTGTGGCCAAACGGGCTGTAAACCCATGCCGTGCGCAGGATTACGGCGCCGGGATGGGCGGCCATCACGGCCTGCTCACCCGCCAGCTTGGACGCGCCATAGGCCCCCTGCGGCGCAACCGCGTCATCCTCGTCATAGGGCGTCGCCTTTGCCCCATCGAACACATAATCCGTCGACAGATGGACCACCGGCAAAAGATGCCCATGCGCCCATGCCGCCACGGCGGCGGCGCCCTTGGCGTTGATCGTCATGGCCAGATCGGCCTCACTCTCGGCCCGGTCAACGGCGGTATAGGCGGCGGCCGACACCACGGCGTCGGGCATCGCCCCGCAAAACGCCCGGTCCAAAGCCCCTGCAACCGCATCGGGCATCGCCAGATCCAGCTGCGGGCGGCCGATGGCGATAACTTCGTCGCCGCGTTCCTCTGCCCTTTCGGCCAACGCCCGCACCACCTGCCCGGTCAGTCCCGTTACCGCGATCCTCACACCGTTTTCTCCAGCAAGCCCAACCGTTCGCCGCCATATCCGGCGCGCAGCGGCCTCCACCACCAATCGTTGTCCAGATACCAGCGCACCGTTTTTTCAATGCCGGAGTCGAAGGTCTCCTGCGCGCGCCAGCCCAATTCGCCCTCCAGCTTACCCGCGTCGATGGCATAACGCGCATCATGGCCCGGCCGGTCGGAAACAAAGCGGATCAGCTCTTCACGCGGGCGGTCGGACGGGATCAGCCGGTCCAGCACCTGACAGATGCGGCGCACCACATCGATGTTGCGCCGTTCATTGCGCCCGCCAACATTATAGGTTTCGCCCGGCCGCCCCCTTGCCGCGATCAGGTCCAGCGCGCGGGCGTGATCCTCGACATACAGCCAGTCGCGCACATTCGCGCCCGATCCATAGACCGGCAATTCCCGCCCCTCCAACGCGTTGAGGATGGTCAGCGGGATCAGCTTTTCCGGGAAATGGTATGGCCCGTAATTGTTTGAACAGTTCGATACCACCACCGGCAGGCCATAGGTGCGGTGCCATGCCTTGGCCAAATGGTCGGAGGCGGCCTTTGACGCGGAATAGGGCGATGACGGGTCATAGGCGGTGGTTTCGGTAAACAGCGCCTGCGGGTCATGGTCCAGACTGCCATAGACCTCATCGGTGGAGACATGCAGAAAACGGAAAGCCGCCTGCCCCGCTGCGTCCAGCCCCTGCCAATAGGCCCGCGCCGCCTCCAGCATGGTATAGGTGCCCACCACATTGGTGGCGATGAAATCGCCCGCCCCGGTGATCGAGCGGTCCACATGGCTTTCCGCGGCCAGATGCATCACCCGGTCAGGGCGAAAATCGGCGAATGCGCGGTCCATCGCCGCGCGGTCGCGGATGTCGGCATGGACAAAGCGGTGGTTGGCGTGATTGGCCACATCGCGCAGGCTGGCCAGATTGCCGGCATAGGTCAGCGCGTCGATGGTCATCACGCTGGCCCCGCGCTCCAGCACCAGAAAGCGCACCAGCGCCGAGCCGATAAAGCCCGCGCCGCCTGTTACCAGAACCCGCATGGTCTACTCTCCCTCCAGCGCGATCACGGGGGCACAGCCAAAAATGGGCGCAATGTCGGCTAACAGCGGCTGAACCCTGTCCTTTGCCGACAGCGTTTCGGGATCGGCAACCGCAGGCCAGGCAATGCCTATGGCCGGATCGTCCCAGCGCATGCCCTTGTCATGCTCGGGGCTGTAATAGGCCGTCACCTTGTAACTGACGCGGCAATCAGGCGCGAGGGTGCAGAACCCATGGGCAAAGCCGGGCGGGATCCATAGCTGATTTCCGGCCTTGGCGCTCAACACCAGGGCGGCCCATTGGCCATAGCTGGCCGAGCCCGCGCGAATGTCCACCGCAACGTCCATGATGGCGCCCGACAGGCATCGCACCAGCTTGCCCTGCGCCATGGGGGCGGTCTGGTAATGCAGGCCACGGATCGTCCCGACCCGTGCCGAGAACGACTCGTTATCCTGCACGAAGCGATGGTTGGCGCCATCCTCCATCGCCTGATCGAAAACGCTTTGACGAAACGCCTCGGCAAAATAGCCGCGTTCGTCGCCATGCCGTTGGCAGGTGAATTCGATCAATCCCGGTATGGCCAACGGGCGAAAAAGCATGCCCAACCCCTTTGCTATGTCACGTAAAGCGTTGAAAATTCTTTTCCGCTGTCGTGTGTATGGCGCAGAGGGGCGCAGGCAAACCGGAACAATCACCATTTAGGCGTGCATTCCGCGTGATTGTCACCAATTCGCAGGTAAAATTACGGTGGCCGGGCCGGCTGGCTCATCGCCCGCGCCGTCACCATTCGGCAAAAAGCCCGACCTTCCGCATGGGAAGCCCGGGCCTTTGTGTGATTGCCGTGGGGCAGAAGGATCAGATGATCCCGACTGCCTTACCGGCGCGGGTGAACATGCCGATGATGGTTTGCACCTGTTCGGCCGTATGCGCCGCGCACAGCGAGCAGCGCAGCAGCGTCATGCCCGCAGGCGTTGCCGGCGGGCGGGCCAGATTGACATACAGCCCTTCGTGCAACAGCGCTTCCCACATCATCGCGCCGCGTTCCAGATCGGGCATGATGACACTGATGATCGCGCTTTGCGGCTCGTCCGTGCCCAGCTGGAATCCGGCATCGCGCAGCCCCTTGTGCAGGGTGCGGCTGTTTTCCCACAGATGCGCGCGCTTGTCGGCGGCGTGCATCAGCTTGCGCACGCTGGTCGCGGCGGTGGCCACAACGCTGGGCGGCAGGCTGGCGGTAAAGACATAGGGGCGGCAGACCAGCCGCATGATCTCGAACTTGGGATGGTTCGAGACGCAGAAGCCGCCGACCGTGCCGACCGATTTGCTGAAGGTGCCGATGACGAAATCGACGTCCTCCAGACAGCCCTGCTCCTCGGCCACGCCGCGCCCGTTGGGGCCGATGAAGCCCATCGAGTGGGCCTCGTCCACCAGCACCATCGCGCCGTACTTCTTGGCGATGGCGATCATTTCCTTGAGCGGGGCGATGTCGCCCAGCATCGAGTAGACGCCTTCCAGCACCACCAGAATGCCCGCGCCCTCCGGCACGCGCTTCAGGCGCTTTTCCATGGCCTCGATGTCATTGTGCTTGAACGGCACGACCTCGGCATCGCCCATCTTGCACCCGTCCCAGATCGAGGCGTGGCTGTCGATGTCGAGGATGATATAGTCACCCTTGCCCGCGATCGTGCTGATGATGCCCAGATTGGCCTGATAGCCGGTCGAGAACACCATCGCGTGCTTCATGTCGTAAAAGTCACACAAAGCCTGCTCGACCGCCTTGTGCCCGGCATAGGTGCCATTGAGCACGCGGCTGCCGGTGGTGCCCGAACCGAAATCGTCCAGCGCCTGTTTGCCGGCGGCGATGACATCCGGATCGAACGTCATGCCCATATAGTTGTAAGTGCCCAGCAAAATCGTCTCGCGCCCGTTGCACAGGGCGACGGTGGGGCTGATCACCTTTTCCATCACCAGACCGAATGGATCGGTCACGCCCGTGGCCAACAGGCCTTCGCGCTGGGCGATGATGGGGTCGAATTTGGAAAACAGATCGGTCATGTCCGCCTCTCAGCCCTTCAGCTTCATCACCGCGTCGACCAACTGGCCATAGGTTTCGATTTCGGCCTGGGCGTTCATGCTGATGATGATGTCGAATTCATCCTCGATCGCGGCGACGAAATCCATGACCGTCAGGCTGTCGAATTCCAGATCCCCGGCAAAGGTTGCGGCATCGGTGATGGCAACGCCCTTCTTGTTGAACGGCTCGATCAGCGCGGCGATCTTTTCGGCGGTGGCGGCGCGGTCCATGCAAAGTCCTCTTGGGTGTGTGGGGTTGGCAGCCCTGTGGCCGACAATTGCGGCGCAAAAGCGGCGGCAGGCGGCAAAAGTCAAGCGTGGCGATGTGCGAAACCGTCCGTGCGTCAGGCGGGCACGCTGCCCAGCAGGCCGCGCACGGCCGCCATGAAGGGGCCGATCGACACGGGTTTGGCCAGATAGCCCTCGGCGCCGGCCTCGCGGATGCGTTCCTCGTCGCCCTTGCCGGCATAGGCGGTGACCGCCAGCACCGGGATCAGGCGCAGCACCGCATCCCCCTTGGCCGCCTCGATCAGCTCCAGCCCCGAGATGTTGGGCAGTTGAATGTCCATGATGATCAGATTGGGGACAAATTCGCGCGCCTTGTCCAAAGCTTCGCGGCCATCGGCCACCGGCTCCACGGCATAGCCCTGTGACTTGAGCACATCGCAGAACAGCTTGCGATTGAGATCATTGTCCTCGACAACCAAAATCCGCTTTGCCATGCGCTGTCCTGTGGGTCATGTACCGGACTGCCCGGCCATACCCTCTAGTAGGCTGTCCGAGGGGGACTGACAATTCTTCGTGAACCATCTTTGACGCCCGATGATCCAGAAGCGCTGGCGCTGGCCGCGCTGGGCTGGGTATTGTCAGACGAGGACCATGCCCAGCGCCTGCTGGCGCTGACCGGAATCACGCCCGATGAGCTGCGCGAACGGCTTGGCGAACGCGATGTGCTGGTGGCGGTGCTGGACTTTCTGATGGCGCACGAACCCGACCTTTTGGCCTGTGCCGAGGCGCTGGAGGTCACCGCCTCCGACATCGCCCGCGCGCATGCTGCATTGAACGCGATGGATCAGGATACGGATTGGGGCGCATGAGCAGGCCACTGGTAATCACCGATTGCGACGAGGTGCTGTTGCACATGGTCGTGCCGTTTCGCGACTGGCTGGCCGATGTGCATGCCATTGATTTCACGATGAACGGCAATGATTTTGCCAAATCGATGCGCCGCGCCGACGGCAGCCTGATCGAACAGGCCGAGATGTGGGACTTGCTGGGCCGCTTTTTCGATACCGAAATGCCGCGCCAGACCCCGATTGCGGGCGCTTTTGCCGCGCTGGAGGCGGTACAGGCGGTGGCCGATGTGGTGGTGCTGACCAATCTGGAACATCACCGCCAAGAGGCGCGCACGCAACAGCTGGCCGATCTGGGCATGCCTTTGCGGGTGTTCACCAATCAGGGGCCAAAGGGGCCGGCGATTCAGGCAATTCTGCGCGAATACAACCCCAGCCGCGCCGTGTTCATCGACGATATCGCGGTGCATCACGGGTCGGCGGCGGACATTACGCCGCATGTCACGCGGCTGCATCTGTGCGGAGAGCCTTTGTTGGCGCCCCATATCCCTTGTGCCCATCAGGCCGGTCACGCCCATGCGCGGATTGATGACTGGCACGGCGCGCTGCCGTGGCTGATGGCCCAACTTCATGGAGATGATTGAAATGACTGATGCCGAAATCGACGCCAAGCTGGCCGAACTGGGGCTGTCGTTGCCTGCCGCCGCCGCGCCTGTGGCTGCCTATGTGCCGGTGGTGGTGGCTGGCGGTCTGGCGCATGTGTCGGGCCAGTTGCCGTTTATCGATGGCGCGCTGGTGACGGGCCGCTTGGGCGAAGACGTCAGCCCTGAACAGGGCAAGGCTGCCGCGCAGGCCTGTGGGCTGATGATCCTGGCGCAGCTCAAGGCCGCGCTGGGCAGTCTGGACAAGGTGGAACGCATTGTAAAGCTGGGCGCTTTTGTTAATTCGACGGGCGATTTCACTGGCCAGCCGGGCGTTGCCAATGGCGCCAGCGAACTGATGGCCGCCGTCTTTGGCGAGGCGGGCAAGCATGCGCGTAGCGCGGTGGGCGTGCCGGTCCTGCCGCTGGGCGCGGCGGTTGAGGTGGACGCGATCGTGGCTGTGCGGAGCTGATCACATGGGCGGGAATCGGGCGGAATGGTTGCGGGGTTTGACGATCGCGCATCGTGGTTTGCACGATTCCCGCAATGGCGGTCGCTGGATGGAAAATGGCGCCTCGGCCTTTGCCGCGGCGATCGCCTCGGGCTTTGGCATTGAATGCGATGTGCGCCTGTCATCCGATGGTCAGGCCGTTGTTTTCCATGACGAAACGCTGGATCGCCTGACGCATGTGTCAGGGCGGCTGGCGGGCTATCCGGCGGCCGTTCTGTCGCGCATCCCGATCAATGGGACGCGTGACACGATCCAGCCTTTGTCGGTGGTGCTGCATCAGATCGACGCGCAGGTGCCGCTGTTGATCGAGATTAAGACCGATAAAAGAGGACGTTACCAGCCGATCTGCACCGCCGTGGCGCAGGCGCTGGAGCTGTATGATGGCGATTTTGCCGTGATCAGTTTCGATTCGCGCGTGCTGAAATGGTTCGGCAAGAATCAGCCCGAAGTGGTGCGCGGTTTGGTGCTGGAACGGAACGATTTTGGCGGATTTCCGCTGATTCGGCGCTGGCGGCGGGGGCGGGCTGTGGGGCGTTCCCGGCCCGATTTTCTGGCGGTGGACTGGCGCGCGCTGCCCAATGGCTGGGTGGCGCGGCGGCGGCGGCGGGGGATGCCGGTGGCGGCATGGACGGTGTGTGATGCCGAAACCCGCGCCTTTGCCCTGCATTACGCCGATGCGGTGATCGCCGAGGCGCAGGGGATGGGCTGACCCCCTGATGCCAAACCCTTCATATACCGCGCAAATCCTGCCCAGTGTTGCCGATCTGTCGGCGGCGGAATGGGATGGGTTGAGCGATGGCGGCAACCCCTTTGTCACCCATGCCTTTCTGGCGGCGATGGAACGGTCGGGCAGTGTCGACCGGCTGGACGCGGAGCAATCCCATACCGGCTGGCGCGCCGCGCCGATTGTTGTCAATGACGACAATAACGTGGCCCTTGGGGCGCTTCCCGCCTATATCAAATCGCATAGTCAGGGCGAATATGTGTTCGACCATGCCTGGGCCGATGCGTGGGCGCGGGCAGGGGGTGATTATTACCCCAAATTGCAGATCGCGGTGCCCTTTACCCCCGCCACCGGCCCGCGCATCCTGACGCGTGATCGGGCGGTGGCGCTGCCGCTGTTGCGGGCGGCCGAAACGCTGTGCCGCGATGCTGAATTGTCGTCCGCTCATGCCACCTTCATCGCGCCCGATCAGGTGGCGCTGTTTGAGCAGGCGGGCTGGCTGATTCGCCATGACATCCAGTTCCATTGGGAAAACCGGGGCTATGGCTGTTTCGACGATTTTCTGGGCGCGCTGTCATCGGCCAAGCGCAAGAATCTGCGCAAGGAACGGGCCGCCGCGCAGGCAGGGGTGACGATCCGCCAATTGTCGGGCGATGCGATCCGGCCTGAACATTGGGACGCGTTCTGGGCGTTTTATCAGGACACCGGCAGTCGTAAATGGGGGCGCCCCTATCTGACGCGCGCGGCGTTTGATCTGTTGGGGCAAACGATGGCCGACCAGATCCTGCTGGTGCTGGCCTATGACGGGGATATGCCGGTGGCGGGCGCGCTGAACTTTATCGGGCGCGACGCGTTATATGGGCGCTATTGGGGGGCGGTGGTTGACCGGCCCTTTTTGCATTTCGAACTATGCTATTATCAGGCGATCGATGCCGCCATCGCGCGCGGTTTGGCGCGGGTGGAGGCGGGCGCGCAAGGGGGGCACAAGCTGGCCCGCGGATACGAGCCGGTGCGCACCACATCGGCGCATTACATCGTCCATCCCGGCTTTCGCGCGGCAGTGGCCGATTTTCTGGAACAAGAGCGTCAGGGCGTGGCCAGCGATCAGCTGGTGCTCAACACCCGCACCCCGTTCCGCAAGGAAGGCTGAATCAGCGCGGCTTTACGCTGCGTGGCGCCGGGTGACGTTCAACCACTCGCGGGCGCGGCGCTGGGCCTCGGCGATTTCGCGGGCGGTCATTTCGTCGCTGATCTCGTGGCGGCAGACGGCGGCTTCCTCATGGCCCAGCACGGCGGCCAGATTGAACCATTTGTGCGCCTCGATCAGGTCGCATTCGACGCCGTGGCTGCCGGTGGAATACATCACGCCCAGATCGAAATAGGCGCTGATGTCGCCTTGGGCTGCCGCGTTCAGGCAATCGGCCACCAGATGTTCATCATTGGCGTCGGTGACGATGGCCATGTGGCCGCTCGGCAAGTCAGCGCTCTTGTTCCAGCTCGCTTCCATAATACTTGCACCCCTCGAATCACGGCACATCGGGCCGTTCTCGAGTCCAGAGGCTGGCTCAGGCTGGTTAATTATTCGTCAACCATACTGGCAAGGCTTTGCCGGAGTGGATGCGTGACGGTTCTGCGACAAAGCTCTTGTTGAAAAACGCGGCCTTACCGGCTTGGCGCTTGTGTGGCGGGGCGCGGACAGCTAAAGCGCGGCTCGTTCGACAAAGGCCCAGCGCCGGATTTTGCCGGCGAAGGTGTATTGCCTTTGTTAGGCCGAAAGGCGCGGAGGGATTTGATGGCAAGTGGTCTGGCTGACGAAATCGACGTCCTGGTCAAGGCGCGGCGTTCTCTGGCCGGTGATTATGTCCCGTCCGACAGCGAAGAATATATGTCCGAGGCGCAGCAGGATTACTTCCGCCGCCTGCTGCAACAGTGGAAAAAGCTGATCCTCTCGGCCTCGGCGGACACGCTGAGCCAGTTGCAGGAAGGCCCCCTGCGCGAGCCGGACCTGAATGACCGCGCCAGCAGCGAGACCGATTGGGGCATCGAACTGCGTACCCGCGATCGCCAGCGCAAGCTGATCTCCAAGATCGATTCGGCGCTGCGTCGAATCGAGGAAGGCGAATACGGCTTTTGCGAGGTGACCGGTGAGCCGATCGGCCTGGGCCGCCTGATTGCCCGCCCCATCGCCACCATGACGGTCGAGGCGCAGGAAGCCCACGAGCGCCGCGAAAAGATCAGCCGCGAGGATTGAGTCGCGTGCCCAAGGCCCGGCGGGCTGGGGGCGAGGCGAATCGCCCGCCGCCATCGGGCATTGGTGTCAAGCGGGTTTACCATGCGCTCGTGGGGCGAAATTGTCCCGTTTTTGCACCGTATCTGTGCGTATTGCTCCGGTAAAACGCGGCGAAATTTCAGCTTTCCTTAACCGTGCGCTTTTAACTTTTCGGTGTTGATCCAGACACTGGCCCGCCGACGCTGTGCGCAGCCCGGCCCGCCACTTCGGAGTTGAGCACCGCCATGACCGAGTTAGAGCAGCGCCACATTGCCCGCGACAGCCTGTTCGTGATGGCTGGCCTGCGGGTAGCTGGCATGGACAAGGAGTTCCGCGTCAAGATCCGCAACCTGTCGCCCGGTGGCCTGATGGCCGAGGGCGGCCCGCGGGTGGTGCGCGGCACGCCGGTCATCATGGACATTCGCAATGTGGGGCAGGTGCCGGGCGTTGTCGCCTGGGTGCAGGACGCGCGCTTTGGCGTGGCCTTTGATGAAGAGATCGACCCCAAGACTGCCCGTGCGGGGACTGGCCCCGCGGTCGAGCCGCCCCAGTTCCGCCCTTTGCCCAGTGTGGCCCAACTGATGTCGGGCAATGGCCGGGGCGCCTTGCGCAAGGTGTAATGGGCAAGGTGTAATCGGGCGGGGCTGATCACACAGGGGGCCATCAATCCCCGGGCGGATGGAATTTTACGCCCACAGGTGATTGCCGTGGCAGCGCGCGCGCCCTAATCCTTGGTGCGATGCAGGTGACGGCTTTCTGGAAATGCGGTGATCGCCCGATGGTGCGGTGGCGCGGCTTGGGCCTGGCGCTGGCTGGCGGGCTGGTGCTGACCGCTTGTGGCCGGGCCGATCAACAGGCCTTGCCGGTGGTGGTGATCGGAGCGCCAGGTGATCTGGCCTCTGGCGGCGCGCAGCCCGCCGATGCCGCCCGCCTGATGCGCGGTGCAACCAGCGAAGGGCTGGTGACGCTGGACGCCGATGGCAATGTGGTGCCCGGTATCGCCGACCGCTGGATCGTCACGGACGACGGGCTCAGCTATATCTTTCGCATTCGTGGCGGGGCATGGGCGGATGGTGGCCGCATGACCGGCGAGACGGCGCGCGCCGCGCTGATGCGGGCGATCGGCGGGGTGGCGGGGACGCCGCTGGCGCTGGATCTGGCCCCGGTGGCAGAGGTGCGGGCGATGGCTGGCCGCGTGCTGGAACTGCGTCTGTCGCATCCCATGCCTGACCTGTTGCAATTGCTGGCCCAGCCGGAGCTGGGCTTGCAGATGCGCGGCCGTCAAACCGGCAGCATGACCGCCAAGGCGGAGGGCGAGGCCATGCGATTGACTGCTGTGGCTCCTGAACGGCGCGGTCTGCCCAGTGTCGAGGGGTGGAGTGATTTGGTCCGCCCGCTGATCCTGCGCAGCCTGCCTGCCGAACGCGCATTGGCCGATTATGCGGCGGGGCGGGCGGCGGTGCTGCTGGGCGGGACGTTTGCCGATCTGCCCCGGCTGCGGCGCGGGGTGATCGGCGCCAATCTGCCGGGCCGCGCCACGCCGCGCATTGATCCGGTGGTGGGGCTGTTCGGGCTGGCGGTGGAGAATGAGCAGGGCTTGTTGGCCATCCGCCAGAACCGCGAGGCGCTGGCCATGGCCATCGACCGCGAGGCTTTGGCGCAGCGGCTGGGAATGCCGGGATGGGTGGTGACCAGCCGGATCGTCACGCCGGGGCTGGATGGCGATCCGGGCGCGGTGGGCGAACGCTGGGCCGATTATGATCTGGCCGGACGGCGCACCATGGCCGCCCAGCGCATCGCGACATGGGCCAAGGTGTCGGGCAAACCAGCGGTGCTGCGTATTGCTTTGCCACAGGGGCCGGGGGCCGATCTGCTGGCCGAGCGGTTGGCGGTGGATCTGGCCGCGATTGGCGTGACGCTGCAACGGGTGGCGATCAATGCCACGGCGGACTTGCGGCTGGTTGACCGGGTGGCGCGCTATCGTTCGCCGGTGTGGTACATGAACCAGCTGCATTGCCGCGTGCGCCGCCCCTGTTCTGCCGAGGCCGACGCGCTGTTGGCCAAGGCGCTGGAGGCTGATCCGGCCACCGGCCCCAGCATCATGGCGCAGGCCGAACGTGCCGCTGCCGAGGCGAATCTCTACATCCCCCTGGGTCAACCGATTCGCTGGTCGCTGGCCCCCAACGCCACGCCGGGCTATGCCATCAACGGTTGGGCGTTGCATCCGCTGGCCCCGATGGCCGTGGTGCGCCGTTAAGCCGTACCCCGCGCCCCGCCGCGAGTCGCAAGGCCAGTCCGACCTGTGGCAAACGCCTAAGCAAGCCGCCGTAGAGCTGGGGCAAAGCGGGGAAAAACGGCCAATTTACGCAAAATTAACCTTTTACGTTCATTGCTCCTATGGTTAATAGTGCCGACATACCTATGAACAGGTGGTGTCGGCGTTCACCGGGGCAAAGGGGGTTTTACCCATGCGCGTATTGTTGATCGAGGACGAGCCAACCACGGCACGAGCCATCGAACTGATGCTCACGACGGAAGGCTTCAACGTCTACTCGACGGATCTGGGCGAAGAGGGCTTGGATCTGGGTAAGCTGTACGATTACGATATCATCCTCCTGGACCTGAACCTGCCGGACATGCACGGCTATGACGTGCTGAAAAAGCTGCGCGTCGCCAAGGTGCAGACCCCGGTGCTGATTCTCTCGGGCATCTCGGAGATGGACAGCAAGGTGCGCTCGTTCGGCTTTGGTGCCGACGATTACGTGACCAAGCCGTTCCACCGCGAGGAGCTGATCGCCCGCATCCACGCCGTTGTGCGCCGGAGCAAGGGGCATTCGCAGTCGGTCATCCGCACCGGCAAGCTGTCGGTCAATCTGGACGCCAAGACCGTCGAGGTCGATGGCGCCCGCGTGCATTTGACTGGCAAGGAATATGCCATGCTCGAGCTGCTGTCGCTGCGCAAGGGCACGACGCTGACCAAGGAAATGTTCCTCAACCACCTGTATGGCGGCATGGACGAGCCTGAGCTGAAGATCATCGACGTCTTCATCTGCAAGCTGCGCAAGAAGCTGGCCCATGCCTGTGGTGGCGAAAACTACATCGAAACCGTCTGGGGCCGTGGCTATGTGCTGCGCGATCCGGGCGAGGATGCGGTGGCCGCCTGATCGCCTGATCCACGCGTTTCGTCTTCGATCCGCCCCCAAAGCTTTGAAGGCAACACAAATGGCCTGCCGCCCCGGTGGGCCATTTGCTTATGCGCGGGGGGCGTTGGGCGCAGGGCAGCGTCTGGGGCGCGGATAAGCCAAGGGCCGCGCAAGGTGTCCCCTCGCGCGGCCCCGGCCGATCCTGACGCTGTGGCGCCCGATCAATACATGTGCTGACCACCGTTGATCGACATGGTCGAGCCGGTGACAAAACCGGCTTCCTCGCTGCACAGGAACGCCACGCCGCGCGCGATCTCCTCGGCATGGCCCAGACGGCCCACCGGGATCTTGGCGACAATCTTTTCCAGCACGGGCGCGGGCACGGCCGCCACCATTTCGGTGTCGATATAGCCCGGCGCGATGGCGTTGACGGTCACGCCGAATTTGGCGCCTTCCTGGGCCAGCGCCTTGGTAAAGCCGTGGATGCCCGATTTGGCCGCGGCATAGTTCACCTGACCATACTGGCCCGCCTGACCGTTGATCGAGCCAATGTTGACGATGCGGCCCCAGCCACGTTCGCGCATGCCGGGAAAGGTTGCCTTGGCCATGTTGAAACAGCCGCCCAGGTTGATGCGCATCACCTCGTTCCAGTCGTCGAACGACATTTTGTGCAAGACGCCATCGCGGGTGATGCCGGCGTTGTTCACCACCACGTCGATGGGCCCCAGATCGGCGGCAACGGCGGCACAACCGGCCTGCGTCGCCTCAAAATCGCCGACGTCCCAGCGGTAGGCGGGAATGCCCGTCCGTTCGGTAAAGGCTGTCGCCTTCTCGACATTGCCAGCATAGTTGGCGGCAACGGTATAGCCCAGATCCTTGAGTGCGAGGCTGATGGCTTCGCCGATGCCTCGGGTGCCTCCGGTTACGATCGCGACGCGTGCCACATGTCCTCCATAATTACGTAGTGCTGCCAATACCAATTAGCTAGGATATGTCCGCAGAGTGAGCAAGGCGGCCGCACCTAATAAAAGGCGCGATTTGGAAATAAACCGTCGTGCTATGCGTGGATTGGCAGGTGAATACTGCATTTGCGAAACGCAACTGCGCAAATATACCGCATTGCAACGATATTTTAGCGCGAAAATGGACGCACTTTATTGCAGTGCAGCGCAATCCGATCTGGCCAACGCCTCAGAACCGGAACTGCGTGCCGACAAACACCGATTGATCGTTCGCCTTGCCGTCATAGGTCGGCTTCAGCCGGTCGCGGTCCTGTTGATAGCGCAGCCCTGCGGTCACGTCGAAATTGCGCGTGACGCGATAGCTGCCGCCCAGATCGACGGTCTGTTCGCCCACGCCCTCCAGCGTGCGTGGGGCGCGGCCGGGGCGTTCGCGTTCATCAACCAGCAGGCGCGGCGACAGGCGTGATTCGGCCGGGCCGCCATGATCATTGGCGGCAAAGGCCGAAAGGTCTGGTCCGTCGATCCGGCGCGGATCGGGCGGCAGGCGATAGGTGCTGGTGCCCGGCGGCGTGGGCAGCGAAAATCCACCCAGCCCGCGCGCCAGGCTGACGTTGATGGTGGGCGCCAGATGGCTGGCTGCGGCCTTGGCGTTGCTGGCCTGGGGCGGGATGCCGCGCACAATGATCGTCCGCGCGGCGGCCTCGTTCACGCGGATGGCCACGGTGACCGAACGGTCGATCCGCGTCGCCAGACCGGCCGGGGTAAAGGGAAACAATCCGCGCCCCGGCGTGCCGCTGGCGGGCGACAGGCTGTGTGCCAGGCGGCTGGTCATGGCGGCGGGGGAAACGCCGGCGATCTCGTTGCGGCTGGCCAGATCCTTGCCGGGCATGTCGAAACGGGTGGAAAAGGCCAGTACCGCGCTGGGCAGGGCCAGTGCCGCCACCGCGCAGACCATCACCAGCGCAGGGCCGGTTGTCCCCCTGTGCGAGGGTCGCGCGCGCGCTGTCAGCGCGTCAAGTGCAAGGCGGTGCCTAAGCATGATTCGCAACATACACCTGCCCGCCCCCCCCGTCCAGCAAGCGCCGCCGGTGTTCAGCCAGCGTTCACCTGCGGAACGGCCAATGCCAAGCCGGGCGGCGGTCAAACGGACAGGGTGACGCGCATGTCCGGCGCTATCGATGGATGGCGGCGGGTTTGGCGCACTTGTCCCCCTTGTCGCGCTGGACGGGGCGGCTATAGAGGCTCGACGTGCTTTCGCGGCGGTTCGCCGGTTCGGGCAGGTGTCGAGGCGGTTTTCCATCCGGCCCGGTGCCGGGCAAAGGGTTGTGTATGACGGGATTTGCAAAGACGATGACGGCCAATGACGCTTCGAGCCACGCGGGCCGTGGCAAGGGTTCGCTGATGCTGCGCGCGGGCGTGGTGGCGGTGCTGGCGTTGGCCATGGGCGGTTGCGCGGGCGGCGTGCATCTGAAAAACCCGATCAAGATCAAGCATCACCGCGTGACGCGCAGCACCATGCAGCTGCCCCCGTCGGACATCACCACGATTGGCGTGAACGCTTATCTGTGGCGCGCCAGTCTGGACGCGCTCTCGTTCATGCCGCTGGTGCAGGCTGATCAGGCGGGCGGCGTGATCGCCACCGACTGGTACGCCAACCCCCAGAACCCGGCCGAGCGGATGAAGGTGACGGTGGCGATTCTGGACAAGGATCTGCGTTCGGACGCGCTGCGCGTGACGGCCGCGCGTCAGGTCTCGCAGGGCGGCGGCTGGGTCGATGCCCCGGTTGAGGCCGCCACGGTGCAGCGTCTGGAGGATGTCATCCTGACCAAGGCGCGCACGCTGCGTCAGGCGACGCTGATCAAGTAATCCGGCCAAAGGTGCGCGCCCCTGTTGTGGGTGCTGTGCCGGGCCTTGGCGGTGGGCTTTCGGGCTGGCCGCGTGTACTTCGGCCCCGGGCGCCATGCGTCCGGGGCCATGCCACAAAAGCCGCCGCCGCCGTGGCGCGGCCAGACGCACAGATGGGGGCCATCGCCCCGCAGGGATATGACCATGAGTGAACGTTTCGAGCCCACCACCGCCGACCAGAAGTGGCAGGCCGTCTGGGACGCGCAGCAGAGCTTCCGCGCCGATGACACCAGCGCCAAGCCCCGCTCCTATGTGCTGGAAATGTTTCCCTATCCCTCGGGCCGGATCCATATCGGCCACGTGCGCAATTACACCATGGGCGACGTGCTGGCCCGGTATAAGCGGATGCAGGGCTTTGAAGTGCTGCACCCGATGGGTTGGGACGCGTTTGGCATGCCCGCCGAAAACGCCGCCATGGAAAAGGGTGTTCACCCCGGCGGCTGGACCCGCGACAATATCGCCAACATGAAGGCGCAGTTGAAGCGGTTGGGCTTTGCACTGGACTGGAGCCGCGAGGTCGCCACCTGCGAGCCGGAATATTACGGGCAGGAGCAGTCGCTGTTTCTGGACCTGTATGCCGCCGGGCTGGTGTACCGCAAGGAATCGACCGTCAATTGGGACCCGATCGACAACACCGTTCTGGCCAACGAGCAGGTGATCGACGGGCGCGGCTGGCGATCGGGCGCGCTGGTGGAAAAGCGCAAGCTGAACCAGTGGTTCCTGAAAATCACCGACTTTGCCGACGAGCTGCTGGAGGGCCTTGGCTCGCTGGACAGCTGGCCGGAAAAGGTCCGCGTGATGCAGGAGAACTGGATCGGCAAATCGCAGGGCTTGCAGTTCACCTTCAACGGCGATGCGCAGGTGGAGGTCTATTCCACCCGTCCCGACACGCTGTTCGGCGCCAGCTTTGTCGCCATTGCCGCCGATCACCCGATTGCGCAGAAACTGGCGGCGGACAATGCCGAGGTGGCCGACTTCATCGCGCTGTGCAAGCAGGGCGGCACCACCGCGGCCGAGCTGGAGACGGCGGAGAAGCTGGGCTTTGACACCGGGCTGCGGGTGGCGCATCCGCTGGACGCAACGTGGCAATTGCCGGTCTATATCGCCAATTTCGTGCTGATGGACTATGGCACGGGGGCGGTGTTTGGCTGTCCCGCCCATGATCAGCGCGACATTGA
Organism: Novosphingobium ovatum; assembly: GCF_009909235.1. Classification (GTDB taxonomy): domain Bacteria; phylum Pseudomonadota; class Alphaproteobacteria; order Sphingomonadales; family Sphingomonadaceae; genus Novosphingobium; species Novosphingobium ovatum. The sequence goes on along the minus strand of NZ_JAAAPO010000005.1, from coordinate 348,648 downwards.
CTTTGCCCGCAAATATGGCCTGCCCGTCACCCGCGTGGTGGCCGATGGCGACAATACCGCCGCCGTGTTCGAGGGGAACGAGGCCTATACCGGCGCGGGCACTCTGGTGAATTCGCAATTCCTGAACGGCATGGAGGTTGAGGCCGCCAAGGCCGCCGTCATCGCCAAGGCTGAGGCCGAGGGCTGGGGCGAGGGCAAGACGGTGTGGCGTCTGCGCGACTGGGGCGTCTCGCGCCAGCGCTATTGGGGCACGCCAATCCCCTTCATCCATTGCGAGGTCTGCGGCGTGGTGCCGGTGCCCAAGAAGCACCTGCCCGTGACCCTGCCCGAGGATGTGACCTTTGACGTGCCCGGCAACCCGCTGGACCGTCACCCCACGTGGAAGCATGTGGATTGCCCGCAATGTGGCCATGCTGCCCGGCGCGAGACGGACACGCTGGATACGTTCGTGGACAGCTCGTGGTATTTCCTGCGCTTTGCCAGCCAGCCCGATGACGCGCCGTTTGACCCGGCCGAAATCGCCCGCTGGCTGCCGGTGGGGCAATATATCGGTGGGATTGAACATGCGATTCTGCACTTGCTCTATGCCCGTTTCTGGACGCGCGCGCTGGCCCGCATTGGCAAGATCGATGTGAAGGAGCCATTCGCCAGCCTGTTCACACAGGGCATGGTGACGCATGAGACCTATAGCCGGATCGACCCGTCGAACGGCCAGCCGATCTGGTTCAGCCCCGGCGAGGTGGAGCGCAGCGGTGAGGGCGCGAGTCTGAAGGCCGATGGCGGCGCGGTGGAGATCGGCCGCGTCATCAAGATGTCGAAGTCGAAGAAGAACGTTGTCGACCCCGACGAGATCGTCAAGAAATACGGCGCGGACGCGATCCGCTGGTTCATGCTGTCCGACTCTCCGCCCGAGCGCGACCTGCCGTGGAGCGAGGCGGGGATCGAGGGTTGCGCGCGTTTTGTGCAGCGTTTGTGGCGCCTGTTCGCGCAATATGACGCCGCAGCATCGGGCGAGGACAAGGCGGTGGATCGCAAGACTCACCAGACCGTCCACGCCATTGCCGCCGACATCGAGGCGCTGAGCTTCAACAAGGCGGTGGCACGCATTTACGAACTGACGGGCGTTGTCGAAAAGGCCGCGCCCAGCGCCAGCCGCAGCGCCGCCATCCGCGCCGTGCTGTTGCTGATCGCGCCGATGATGCCGCATCTGGCCGAGGAGGCGTGGGCCTCGATCGCCGATGGTCTGATCGCGGACGCCGCCTGGCCCGCTGTCGATCCCGCCCTGTTGGTCGAGGACGAGGTGACCGTGGCCATTCAGGTCAAGGGCAAGCTGCGCGACACGCTGACCGTGGCCAAGGGCACCGCGAAAGAAGAGCTTGAACGATTGGCGCTGGCCAGCGAAAAGGTGCAGCGCGCGCTGGAAGGCGCGCAGGTCAAGAAGGTGATCGTTGTGCCCGACCGTCTGGTAAACCTCGTCGCATGAAGCGTCTGGCGCTGTTGCTGGCCCTGACGGTGCCGCTGGCCGGATGCGGGCTGCAACCGCTCTATTCGGGCGGCACCCGCGCGGCTGTTGCCGAAGGGTTGGGCGCGGTGGATGTGCCCGCCATTCCGGGGCAGGCGGGTTGGCTGATGCGCAACGCGCTGATCGACCGTTTACCACAGGGCTCGACCGGCGCCGCGCCGCGCTATCGGCTGGACGTCAAGGTGGACGACCGGTTGGAGGGCTTGGGCCTGTTGTCGAACGACACCGTGGGCCGTGAACGCCGCACGGTGCGGGCGCGCTATCAACTGGTGGATCTGACCACGGGCCAGGTGGTGCTGGACGCAACGGCGGGATCGGACGCCGGTCTGGACGTGGTGTCGTCGGAATATGGCACCGTGGCGGCCGAGCAGACCGCGCTGGAAAACCTGATTCGCGTGGTGGCTGACCGCATTGTTACCAATCTGGCGCTGCATCTGCGGCGCCAAGCGCGCCCGTGAAGGCGACTCAAAAGGATTTTGCCAGTGTCGCGCCCCGCGCCGCAAAACAGGCGCGGGTGTTTTTCCTGTGTGGTCCGGATGATGCCGGGGTGCAGGATGCGGCCCACCGCATTGCGGGTCTGATCGACAATCCCGGTGAACGGGTGGACATGACCGGCGCGGAATTGCGCAAGGATCCGGTGCGGCTGGATGATGAGGCGCGCTCGGTCTCTTTGTTTGGCGATACGCGGCATATCTGGATCCGTTGCAGCGGGGACGAGGCGCATGACGCCATCGCCAATCTGATCGCCGGCGATGTGGCGCCGTGTCCGGTGATCGTACAGGCGGTGAATGCCACGGACAAATCCCGCACGGCCAAGCTGCTGGAAAAGCGGGACGATGCGCTGGTGGCGATGTTTTATCCACCCGACCTGCGCGCGGTAACCGGATCGGTTCGCCGGATGGCCGATGCGGCGGGCCTGCGCATGAATGAGCAATTGGCCGAGCAGATCGCCATTGCCGTTGGTCAGGACACGCGGTTGGCGCAATCGGAACTCACCAAGCTGGCACTTTACCTGGACGCCTTGCCGGAACGGCCGCGCAATGCGGATGCCGATGCCTATGCCGCGATCGGGGCGGGCACGCAGGATGACGGGTTTGCCCCGGTAGTGAATGCGATTCTGTCGGGAGATCGGCTGAAAATCGGCGCCGAAATGCGCCGGATGCGTGAAATGGATATGAACGCTGTGGGCCTGTTGCTGGCGTTTGAACGGCGCGCGGCGCAATTGGCGCAACTGGCGGCCAAGCTGGGGCCACGGGGCAGCGTGGCCGGTTTGATTGAGTCCGAAACATCGGCCCGCCGCATTTTTTGGCGGGACGCGCCCGAATTGACGCGCCAATTGCAAGTGTGGCGCGGCCGCTCCGTTGAGCGTCTGGCGGCGCGATTGATGCAATTGCATCGCCGGATGATGGCGGACAGCCAGTCCTCGACGCTGCAGATGGCGCAGGAATTGGTGGAAATCGCCAGAGTGGCCGCCGCCTCGCACTAGGGGGCAAGGCATAGGGCCGGTCCCGGCGCGGATGGCATGCGCCTTTCACGAAATACGTGTTTTGTCTGTTGGTTGCCGCGGCGCACGCCGGGCGGCCCAGCGGGCTGACGCCTCGCGTCGGCAGCACACCAAATCGGTGACATGGTGGCCTGAATTGAGACAATGCGAGCCTTTTGAACGGTGGAGGTTGTTGCGCTGCAGCACGTTGTACTGTAGTAGTACCTACCAGAATTTCCGTATTACGCATGCTGCCGTTAACGGATGGCAGGCATGTCAGGGGGTTAGTATGAACGCACCGGCTGGTCGCATAACCAAATCGCCCCAGTTCCGTGCTCGTGCACGGGCACGGGCACGGGCCAAAGCGATCTGGATGCCGTTGATGCCCTCGCTTCAGCGGCACCGGGTTCAATGCTATTTGGCCTTGATGCTGGCCGATATTACGGCGCTGTTCTGTGGTTTTGGCCTGGTGGGTTATGTGCAGGGCGGGCTGGCTGGCGGTCAAAACGCGCTGTTGTTCGCCCAGTTGCTGTTGCCAGTCTATCTGACCGTGGCCTTGTATGATGACGTCTATTCGCTGGATTCGCTGCGCCGGGCGAATCGCGGTGCGGTGCGGGCGGTGCTGTCCCTGACCATTGCTGTGGCGGTGGTTTTCTTCATCATTTTCTATGCCGCGATTGAACAGAAGTTCTCGCGCTATATCGTCACGGCCGGCGGCGCGACGACAGTTGCCTTGCTGGTGGCGCTGCGTCTCACGGTGTTGCAGGCGCTGGTGTCATGGCGTTGCGGTGCCTCGGTGGTCAACGAACTGGTGATCGATGATGGCGGGCCGGCGTTGTCGTTGCCGGGCAGCTACCATGTGTCGGCCAGTGCCTTTGGTCTGGTGCCCAGCCTGACCGACCCCAATGCGATGGACCGGATCGGCATGGTGTTGCGCAATGCGGACCGCGTGATCGTCAGTTCGCCGCCGGAACGGCGTGCCGATTGGGCGATGGTGCTGCGCGGCGCCAATGTCGCGGGCGAAGTGATCGATGATGCCGTATCGGCGATGATGGCCACCGGCGCGCGTATTGCTGAAGGGCACGGCTTGCTGCTGGTGTCGGAAGGTCCGCTGGGCATGCGGGCGCGGCTGGTAAAGCGTTTGCTGGACATCACGGTGGCCGGTCTGGCGCTGATTGCCCTTGCGCCGCTGTTGTTGGTCGTGGCCGCCATGATCAAGCTGGAAGACGGTGGCCCTGTTTTCTTCCGTCAGCGGCGAGTTGGCCGCAGCAACCGCTATTTTGCCATGTATAAATTCCGCAGCATGCGGGAAAACAAGGCTGGGCGGAATGGCTCGGTGCTGACCGCCAAGAATGACAGCCGCATCACGCGCATTGGCAAGTTCATTCGTGCGACCTCGATCGACGAATTGCCGCAACTGTTGAATGTCCTGAGCGGCGACATGAGCATCGTTGGCCCGCGTCCGCATGCGACGGGCGCCCTGGCCGGGGACAAGCTGTATTGGGAAGTCGACGCGCGCTATTGGCAGCGTCATGCGCTGCGTCCGGGCCTGACCGGCTTGGCGCAGGTGCGTGGCTATCGTGGCACAACCGACCACGAAGAGGATCTGGCGCTGCGTCTGCAGGCGGATCTGGAATATCTGTCGGGTTGGTCGCTGTGGCGCGATATCTGGATCATGTTGGCGACGGTGAAGGTGCTGGTGCACAGCAACGCCTATTGATCGGACGGGCGTTGCGCGCGGGCGTTGTTCGGACACGCGTGCTGCTGACGGCGATGGTGAAGGGCTGGACCATACGATTTTGCCATGATATCGGCAAAATCGTAGGGAAATTGCAGCCAGAATGGCGTAGAATAATCTTTCCGTTGGCACTGGTGTTGTTGGCATTGGTGGCGACGCAAGGTTGGCATTTCGGTAATTTGGCTGCTTTATGAGCCGTTTGTGAATTGAATCGTGTGGTCGCGTCGCGGCAATGGTTGCCGTTATCCCGATCCACATAGGTTCATAGGACATGGATCTGGGGGTAAAGTGGTCGCTCAGCGATATCTGGTAGCCGCTTATGCCCTGTGGATCGTTGTGCTGGGCGGCGGCGGTCTGGCTTACCCGGGGCGGGAAATGATCGCCGAGTTTGGCGCGGCCATTCTCTTCGCGGTCTGGTGGTTCGAAGGTCCGCGTGGCCGTTTCGATCCCAAAGTGCGCCGCAATCTGATGATCCTTGTTGCGCTGGTACTGGTTTTGCCGATTGTACAGCTGGTGCCTTTGCCGCCAGCTGTGTGGCATGCTTTGCCGGGCCGCGAGATCGAGCGGGCAACCTTGGCCCTGATCGGGCGGGAAAACAGCTGGCGCCCGATGAGCATGACGCCTGACCGTTCGCTGGCGTTGCTGTTGAGCATGTTGCCGCCGCTGGCGATGTTGCTGATGGTCAGCAGCATGAGCGTCAAGGATCGCATGTGGCCTGCATTGGCTTTTGCTGTGGCATCGCTGGGAAGCATGCTGTTGGGCCTGTTGGCAACGGTGGGCAAGGTGCCATTGCCGCACGTCGTCTATACCTCGCCCAATCTGGAACTGCTGGGTTTTGTGATCAGCAAGAACGTGCATGCCGATATGCTGCTGATCGGCATGCTGGCGGCGGTTTATGCGTTCAACGCGTCACACAATCGGAATGCGCGCGCGCGCTCGGCCTCCTATCAATTGTTGGTGTCGGGATTGATTTGTGCCGCGTTTTCGGTCGGCGTGGTGCTGACCAAATCGCGCATGGGCATCATGCTGTTGCCGTTGGCGCTGGTCGGCGCGGCGGCGATGCTGGGATCTGGCAACCGCATTTGGACCAAATCACTGTGGTTCGGGGCCGCGGGGCTGGCGCTGGTGGCTGGAACCATGGCGCTGGTGGCATCGAACAATGTGCTGGTTGTCACCTTGCTTGAACGTTTCCACTTCAAGGATGAGATGCGCGCCACGATCTGGGCCGATTCCTATGAAGTGATGAAGGTTTATTGGCCCTATGGGGCGGGAATGGGTTCGTTTATGTCGGTGTTCCCCATGGGCGAACGCCTGGAGGCGATTCAGCCCTTGTGGATCCCGCGCGCCCATAATGACTATCTGGAACTGGCGATCGAGGCGGGCATCCCGGGGTTGGTGTGTTTGGCCGCGATTTTGGTCATGGTCGGGGGTTTTGCCGTCGCCGCGCTACGCCGCCGGGGCCAAGATCGCGACCAGCGCCGTGCGGCATATTTCGCTTTGACGGCTTTTGCCATTCTGGCACTGCATTCGCTGGTTGATTATCCGTTTCGTTATATCGCAACGGCAACCATGGCGGCGTTTGCTGTTGCAATGCTTATGCCCGAGTTCAAGCCTGATGAAGGTGCGGGCGCGGACACAATTAGGAACCCAACGCGATGATTACCCATGCTGCAAGGATTGCCATTGTGGTGTCGGCGCTGTGCCTCGCCGGGTGCGCTGGCCAGCGTTCCAGCGATTTGCCGATGGGCGATGCCGCCTACAAGAGCATTTCGCTGTCGGAGCATAACCAGAGCGGCGATGACGTCATCCGCGAGAACGACCGGCTGAGCATTCGCGTGCTGGGCGAGGCCGAACTGACATCGGACGCCTACCGAGTGGACGGGAACGGCACGATTCAGGTGCCGATGGCGGGCGACCTGAAGGTGGCTGGCCTCAACCCCATGCAGGTGCGCGACTTGCTGTATCGGGCGCTGTCGTCGCGCTATATCCGCGACCCCAAGATCGCGGTCAACATCGTAGAGCGGGCCAAATCGGTCGTGGCGGTCGAAGGCGCGGTACGTGAACCGGGCGTCTATGAAGTTTTGCCGGGCTCGACGCTGCTCTCGGCGCTGGCATTGGCGCGCAGCCCCACCAATGTGGCGCGGCTGGATTCGGTGATGGTGTTCCGTTTTATCGACGGACAGCGCATGGGCGCCCGTTTCAATCTGGTCGACATTCGCAATGGCCGCGCCGCCGACCCGGAAATTCTGCCCGGCGATACCATTGTGGTGGTGCATTCCAATTCGAAGAGCGCGTGGCGTGAAATGCTGCAGGCTGCCCCGCTGTTCAATATTTTCTATGTGTTCCGTTGATCGGCTCGGAAAGGTACGACATTGCGCGACAGAATCGAACCTGGCACATCTGTGCGGGCGCCTTATGCTGGCGGGCTGGCGGACATGGACCTTAATCCGGCTGTCCTGAGCCAGTCCTCGCTGGACTTCCGGTATATTGCCAGTGCCATTCGCTCCAACCGCCGACTGATCGTTGCCGTATTGTTGGGCGCTATTGCCATTGGCCTGATCACCACTTTCATTCAGACGCCGCGCTATGCTGCGACGGCGACGCTGCAGATCAACAATCAAAGCGGTCGCGTCCTCAAGACCGACGATGAGCGTGATCAGGAATTCGGCGGTGGCGCGGAAACCGAGCGCTTTTTGAAGACGCAGGTCGATGTGCTGAAAAGCCGCAGCCTTGCGCTGCGCGTGGTGCAAAAGCTGAATCTGGCCGGCAATCCCAAGTTCTATCTGGCCGAGGAGGTGTCGCAGCCGCCGGTGGGGATGACGCTGGAGAAGATCAAGCTGCGTGCGGCCAACCAGTTGATGAAGCATCTGGATATCGTGCTGCCGCGCGACTCCCGCGTGGTCAAGGTGACCTATGAGAGCGCCGACAAGGCATTGGCGACCGCGATCGCCAATGCCTATGCGACCGAGTTCATCGAGTACAACCTGCAGCGCAAGGTCGACAGTTCAGCCTATGCGCGCGAATTCCTGTCCAAGCAGCTGGAAATCTCGCGTCAGCGCCTGGAGCAGTCCGAGCGCGCGCTGAACGAGTACGCGCGCCAAAACGGGCTGATCATCACCCGGCCGGCAGTGTCTGATAACGCCAAGAACAGCAGCGGCGCGGGCACTTCGGTGACCACGTCCAGCCTGATCCAGCAGAACACCGCGATGAATGAGGCAACCGCCAAGCGCGTCGCCGTCGAATCGCGCTGGGGCGCGTTGCAGGGGCCCAACCTGATGAGCGCGCCAGAGGTTCTGACCAACGCGTCGATCACTGGTCTGATGACGCAAAAGGCCGAAGTCGAGGCGGCGCTGGGTGTTGAACGCGCGCACCATCTTGAAGACTATCCCACGGTTGTGGCCAAGCGCGCGCAGCTCAATTCGCTGAACGCGCAGATCCAGCGCGTCGCGCGGGCGATCCGTGATTCGGTCCATGGCGAATATATGGCGGCCAAGCAGGCCGAGGCTGAGTTGCAGCAGCAGGTTCGCACACTGAAGGCTGAAACGCTGAACGAACAGGAACTGGCGGTTCAGTACGGTCTGTTGACCCACGAATCCGATACCAACCGGCAGGTGTATGACGGCCTTCTGGAGCGGTTCAAGGAGTTGAACGCGGTCGCCGGGGCGAACCTGTCGAACGTGTCGCTGGTCGACCCCGCGATTGAACCGAACAAGCCGTCCTCGCCCAATGTTCTGTTGAACATTGTTGCCTCGATCCTGGGTGGTATTCTGGTCACGGCCATTGCGGTGTACCTGAAGGACCAGTTCGACGACTCTATCCGCGTTCCCGACGATCTGGAAACCAAGCTGGGCGTCAGCATGCTGGGCGTCATCCCGCATGCCCAGTCGAACAACCCGCTGGCGCTGCTGGACAATCCCAAGTCTGCGCTGTCCGAAGCGTTCAACTCGTTGCGTGGCGCGTTGATGTTCGTGTCGGACAAGGGCTTGCCGCAGGTCATGATGCTGACCAGCGCGCAGCCAGCGGAAGGCAAGAGTACCAGTTCGACCTCGCTGGCGACGATTCTGGCGAAGGCCGGGCACAAGGTGCTGTTGATCGACGCCGACTTGCGTCGTCCCACGCTGCACCGCGTGACCGATTATGACAACGACCGTGGTCTCTCGACCTATCTGGCCAATAACGGCGGTCTGGCGGATACCGTGCGCCCCGCCACTCAGGCCAACCTGTTTGTCATGACGTCCGGCCCGGTGCCGCAGAGCCCGACCGAACTGCTTTCCTCGGTGCGTATGCGGCAGTTGCTGGACGAGGCGCGGCGCGAATTCAATGTGGTGATCATTGACTCGCCGCCGGTGCTGGGTCTGGCCGACGCACCTTTGCTCGCGACGCAGGTGGATGGTGTCATCATGATCGTCGAGGCCGACCGCAGCCGTCGTGGCGCGCTCAAGACCGCGATGCGGCGTTTGCTGGCGGTGCGCCCGACCGTGCTGGGCGGCGTGTTGACCAAGTTTGACGCCAAGCGCGTCGGTGGTGAATATTATCACTACTACTCCTACAATTACTACCAGTACGGTGATTATTCGGGAGGCGAGTGATGCCAATGGTACCGACGGGCCGCCGGACGGGGCGATTGGGCTTCTGCTTGGCGCTCGTTGGCACCTCAATTTATATGGCGTTGGCCGCGTACAGTGGGTTGGACCGCTTTGCCGCGGAACATCCCACATTTGCCAACCGCTATGCCGAAGCCTTGATGGTGCAGGGCTTGCAGGTTGCAATCCGTAACGCCGAACTGGATGGCAAACCCGCCGAAGCCTTGCGCTTGGCGAAGCTGCATATCGATCGCGATCCGATGGAACCGGAAAGCGCTGAATTGCTCGGCCGCTACCGTTTGGCGACAGGCGATACGTCTGGCGCCGAGGCCGCGATGCTGGTGGCCGGCGGTCAGGGTTGGCGCCGCCCGTTTACCCAGCTCTATTGGATGGCGCGCGCCATCGAGTTGCAGGATGATCGCGTCGCGACCTTGCGCGCCGATGCATTGTTGCGCCAATCGCCCGACCTCATCGACAATCCGCAAGTGATGGCCATGATCGATGGCACCGAACAGGCGCGCGAGGGACTGGCGGCGCGCGCGGCGCTCAATCCGCCTTGGCTGCCGACCTATTTGAAGAACGTCGAAACCGCGCCGCTGGATCAGGTGGTCCGGCGCATGGATGTGCTGCTGCGCATGGCCCGCAATGGGCATATCGCCGGCTGTGAACAGACTGGTGTGATGGTTCAAAGGCTGGTGCTGATCAACGCCACCAACGAAGCGCGCGCCTTGCGTAACGCACAGTGCCCCGAACTGGCCCGGAGCATGGTGTTCGATCCCGCGTTCAAAACGGCTGAACAGGGGCGCAATTTCACGCTGCTGGCCTGGCAGCTGCCGCAAAATTCCGACGTGACCCAATACATCAGGCCGGACAGCAGTGGCAACGTGCTGGAAGTCGAGAGCAGCAGTCCGGCGATCGTCAACGTCCTGCAGCAGATGGTCTTGCCTGTCAGCGGGCGATACCGGGTGCAATGGCGCGCGCTCGACAGTGATGGCCATGACAGTGCACGCGTGCGGATCGGCTGGAGCTGCGGCCATCAGCCTGATTCATGGTATGCAGGAAGCATGGACCCACGCAGTCATGTGTGGTCGAGCGATGTTACGGTTGATCCGCAATGTCCGTTCAACTGGATTTCACTGGCTCTGGCGCCGGGACAGGGCAGCGTTTCCATTCGGGCGTTTGGAGTGAGCAAAGTGAACTGAAGCGAACCATCGCCCCGGTCTCACAATCCCCCATTGCCCCAAGCAAGTGAAATTCGAAATGCAGAACGTAACCGCTGCCACCAAACGAGAGCTGAAGATCCTCCTTTCAGCCTGGCCGAAGTCAGCTGTTGCTGTGGCTGTGTTCCTTCAAATCGTGCTGTTTTCGATCAAGGATGACTATTCGCCGGCGGTTTTACCAATGGTGCGATGGGGTATTATCATCTTTGCCGGCCTTCTGCTGTTGAAAACAGGCGGAAACGCGTTGCGCAATATGGCGGCGCCGATCCTGTTTTGCACATACATGGGAATCAGTTTGGTCATCGGGCCCAATTTTAAAGACATGTTGCCAATTTATCTGCGAATTGTGGGCATGTTGATGATCGGGCTTTGTTTGCGTCCCAGATTGAATTTTGAAAAAATAAATTTTGTCCATGTCCTCATGAGCGCGTTTGGTGCGGTGACGCTGGCTTCACTTATTACCGGACTGCTGAATGTTGGTGATGCTTACGTTGGTTCCGAATCCGCTGCGGACGGCCGATACCGGCTGCAAGGTATAACCTGGCATCCCGGCATTCTAGGCTACGCCGCCTGTATGAGTGCCGTATGGAATCTGACCGAGTTGCGGTCCTCATTGAATGGCACGTTTAAGCGCTTTTGGGCGCTTTGCATGATCGGCGTATCGATTACCTGCCTGTATATGTCGGATTCACGGACTGGCTATATCGCAATCGTACTCGCAGCATTAATGCTGTACCTCTCCAAGTATTTTGAAATATGGGCTCGGCACCATTACGAGCAATATATTTTGAAATTTGTGATCCCAGCCCTTATTGTGGTTGGGTATTCAATCCCAATTTACGTTGCGCTTGTAAATTTCAGCGAATTGACGGTGACAGATGGTACATCGGCGCTACGTACGCAGGCCTGGATTTGGGGTATTCGGCAATTTGTCGATCATCCCCTGATGGGTGCGGGCATGGGTGCCTATGCCTCGGTCCGTATTGGTGCCTACACCGAGGATTTGATGTATTTGCACTCGGCGATGATCAATCACATTGCACATGGCGGGGTGATGGGGCTTTCCGCGTTCCTTTTTCTGCAATATTCGCTGTATAAGAGTGTCTTTCTGCGAGCGGCATCGTCAAATTACGGGTCGTTTTCCTATAGAATTTGCTCTGATCGTATCTATTCCTTTAAGATTATTGCGTTTGTCGTAACGTTGGTTTACTCGGTGACTGAGGGTGCTTTGCAAGGTGTGTATACGTCATTCGTTGTGGCGTTTTCTATCGTCGCATTGGATTTGAGGCCGCCAAAGTCCGGATATGAAAATAACCAATAAGTCGAGCAGCGGTGTTTTGGCTATTCATCTGTTTTTCGAGAGCCTGAGGCTGTTATCGCTATTGGAGCAGGTGTAGTGAAAAAGTGTAATTTCACATTTTATGTGAATAACGCCTCGCATCACATCGGTGGTCTTTTGGACGCATTATGTGCAAATGCCGAGGTTGGTGCGGTGACTTTGGTTGCCGCGCAGGCTGTGCCTGCCGACCGATTGGCATTGGGTTGGAAGGCTCAGTGCGAAGGGCTGTATACGCTGGTGCAATCGCCCAATGCCGATTGGGTCGAGGAGCATGTCCGGCAATCTTGCGATGATACTGTGCATGTGTTTATCGGCATGCGGCACTATGAGATCATGACGAAAGGCATTGGGGCCTGCGTTCGCCACGGTCGACGGTTTGGCCTGTTTCACGAGCCCCGCGTGCGGGAAGGCGTGAAGGGCGTCTTGCGCTATATCCAAAGCTGGCTGACCGAGGGGCGCATTCGCCGAAATGGCTTTGTGCTGGCGGTGGGCGCGCACGGGCCATCGTGGTTTTTGGCGACGGGGTACAAGCCGGCCCAGGTGTATCCGTTTTGCTATTTCATCAAACCCGGCGGGGAGCCGCAGGTCTTACCGCCGCGTGATGTGCTACATATTGGCTATGTCGGGCGGCTTGAACAGCCCAAGGGCATCCTCGATGTGCTGGAGGCTGCGCGCCACATCACCTCGAATTTTCGCCTGGCCGTGGTGGGGAACGGCGAACTGGCGCCGGTAGTGCGGGCGGCGGCTGAGCGCGATCAGCGCATCGTTTATGCAGGTGCCCTGCAATCGGATCAGGTGCAAACGCATTTGCAGGGCGTCGATCTGCTGATACAACCCTCTCGCACGACAGACGACGGGTGGGGCGTCGTGGTCAGCGAGGCGCTGCTGAACGGTGCGGCTGTGATCACATCCGATCGTGTTGGTGCGTCGATGTGTTTGGAGGAAGCGTGGCGTGGCCGCGTGGTGCCGGCCTTTGCGCCAAAGAGTATTGCCGCAGCGGTTGATGCCATGGTGGCGGAGCATGTGTTCACGCCTGAATTGCGCGTGCGTCGCCGGGCATGGGCTTTAGATCATGTCGCCGCCGAAGCTGGTGCTGATTACTTATTAAGCGTCGTTCGAAACTTTTACGAAAATAGCGCTCGTCCGAAATCATTCGTTGAAGGTTAGGTGTGTGCTAACCTATCCAGATGGGTAAAAAATCCATAAAATGCGCCAGAGTTGGTGACGAATTGGTACGAATGGAGTAGTTAGGCAATGGGTTGCGACGGGGTGGGGTAACGTCGAAACAAAAAATATATGGGTCACTATAATGGCAAAGATAAGCGTTCTGTATCATCATTTTCCGCATTACCGTGCGCCGGTCATGCGTGAATTGGCCAAATCCAAAAGGCATTCCTATCATTTTTTTGGCGGCCATAATGATTTTCAGGGGATCAAAGCCTTCAAGGGTGATGATCTTGTGACGGTGCATCCCATTAGTTTTATCGGTGATGAGAAAACCGAGAAAATGCGGATCGCTGACTATGAGCAAGCGCTAGATCCTTCGTTCGATGCCACGATTATCATTGGTAATCCCAATATTCATCAAACGTGGCGTGCCTGTTTGCTGGCGCGTTGTCGCGGAATAAAGGTGGGCTTTTGGGCTCATGGTTGGCGCCGTGAGGAAAGCTGGCTGAAGGGCAAGCTGCGCAATCTGTATTTCGGCTTGGCGAATCGGGCTCTGGTCTACAGCAACCGCGCGGTGGAATTGGCCCGCCAAACCGGTTTTGACGACCGGCGGATTACGGTGATTTACAATTCATTGGATTGGGACGCGCAATGCGCCCAGTTCGAGGCGTTGGATCACGTGCCGATGGCGCAATTGCGCGCCGAGTTGAATCTGCCCGAGGACGCCGCGATTCTGCTGACCATTTCGCGGATCACCGACATTTGCCAGTATGACTGGTTGGTGGATGCGGCGGCCTCGGTGGATACGCAAGGGCGCCCGCTGGTGATCGTGATGATCGGCACTGGCCCTGCCGAACAGGCTTTGCAGGCGCAGGCACGCGAGCGTGGTGTCGATCTGCGCTGTGTGGGCTCGATCTATGACGAAACCCGGATCGCCAGCTATGTGATGGCGGCCGATTGTGTGGTCAGCCCTGGCAAGGTAGGCCTGACGGCGATGCATGCGCTGGCCTATGGTACACCGGTGGTGACGCATTCGGATCTGGACCGCCAAATGCCCGAAGTGGAGGCGGTGATCGAGGGGCAGTCGGGGGCGTTCTTCCCCTATGGCTCGGTGTCGGGGCTGGCTGATGCGATCTCTCGCCTGCTGGCATGGCCGATGACCGTGGGGCAGCGCCGCGAGGCCTGCCGGGGTGCGTTGATTGGGCGCTTCACCCCACAGGTTCAGCGTGAACTGATTGATGATGCTGTGGATGCGATGTTGCGTGGATAAGCCGACCTTCAACAAGCGCCCTTGGGCAGATGCGGGCATGCACCCGATGCGCGTTCGGGACGAGGTTATCGTACTATGCCGCGACCGCGTGGAGCCGTCTTGGAAGCGTAAGCTGCGCGCCTTGCTGCACAGTCATATGGTGCGCAAGTTGAAGCTGGCCGAGGCGGGGGAGGGCTTTCAATGGGCGCCCAACGAGGCAATCGTGGGCGCGCGTTTTGGTCGCTATGCATCGATCGGTCACAGTGGCTGCTTTCACGGTCCGGTCGTGGTTGGCGATCTGACCATGATCTCCACCGAGGTACAGGTGATCGGCAATGATCACCTGATTGGTGATGCTGAAGTGCCCATGCGCTATAATTTTCCCAGCACCCCAAGACCAGTTACGGTGATCGAATCCGATGTCTGGATCGGATCGCGGGTGACGATCATGGAAGGCGTTCGCATCGGGCGGGGGTCGGTTATTGGCTCAAACGCCATGGTAACGCGGGATATTCCGCCCTATTCCGTTGCCATGGGTATTCCCGCCCGAGTGGTTCGGCCACGCTTCACGCAAGAGGAGCAGGACCGTGCCGATCTGTTCCTCTATGGCAAGGTTTTGCGCGCTCGGGATTGAACATGCCGTTCAGTTTTCGAGATTTTGCGAGTCGGTTGGCTGGAAGACATTGACTGCCTTGATCCGCAAGGGAGCAGAATTGCTGCCAAACAGCAGCACCATGCGGTGATCGTCAGGGGCAGTCGGTTCCATGGGCAGGAACGACATGGCGCCGCCGTTCATATAGAACGGATCGGCCAACCGTTTGCCATCAAAGAAATATTCGATTTTTTGCGGCGATTTCGGCGTCTTTTGGGTGATGATTGCACCAATCTCATGCCATTGCGTGTTCCAGTCGGTGCCGCTGGGGATGGCGCGACCAAAGTTCTGGAAAGAGAACGCGCGGCTACAAAATACCCGATTGCGGCAATCTTGCCGGTATCGCCCGTACCAATGGATAATGCTGCCTAAATATTGCGGTGGCGGATTTTTGTAGAACTCGAAAAAATCATACTCCATGAAATTTTCGTAGCTGTCCTTTGGCTCTCCACCGCTTTTTCTGCGCGCTTGATTGAGATGTTCGAAGGACATCGCCCAAACGGCGGGAAAGCCTTTCGTCGTATCGACCAGTGCAGGATCGAACTGGATCAACACCGACACGCACATGCTGCCGCCAAATACTTTGCCGACGAAATAAGGGGCAACAGGGATCTGCGCCGCCGATGACATCTGTCCATTGGGGCCGCTGATTCCCCAAACATGGGCGGACTGGTCGGGGGCAATTTCAATCCGGTCATTCGGATTGCTGATGCCGTTGATCCAGTTGAAAAAATACATCCGCGTGCCGCTTTGATATGTGGGATGGCGGCGTTGCAGGTCCACATTGTCCGCGGAAAAGCGGGTTACGGAATAGGTGTTGGCGGTAAAGTTGCGGGGACAGAACCGACCGGCCGCGCCAACGCTGGCCGCATGGGCATTGGCGCCGATCGTCGCAAAGCCAGCGACCGTCAGGCAAAGGACATGCCGATTGACGGCCGACATCCAGCTATGACCGCCGAAACCGCTCAATTGCGCCATTTGCGGGCCTTGATCGGCTGAGCAGGGTTGCCGCGATAGATCGTCCATGCGTCCAGATCGGTAAAAGCCACGCCGCGGGCGGCCAGTACCGCACCTTCGCCAATGTTGACCCCTGGACCAACAAAGGCATCCGCTGCGACCCATGCATCGGCGTCAATCTGGATCGGGCGCAGCGTCAATTGAAAGTGCCTGTCACTGACATCATGGCTACTGGCGCATAGATGTGCACCCTGCGAGATAATCGCGCGAGCGCCGATGGTGATGTCGCCCTGATTATAGCAGGTCACGCGGCGGCCCAGGCAGGCGTTGTCACCGACGGTCAGATTGGCCGGATACCAGACGCGCACGCAGCCATATACCAGCACGCCCTTGCCAATCCGGGCACCAAAGGCGCGCAAAAGGAAGCAACGCCAACGATGCAGAGGGGCCGGTGTCCATGCGGCCAGCAGGGCCCAGGTGATCACCCACAACTGCCGACGAATACGATCGGCGCGTGAAAAACTGGCTCCGCCTGCCAGCATGCTGGAGTTTGCGGCGTTCAGAGGTTTCAAAATTTCCTCCATGCAAGGGCCTTGGCGGATCCCCCGACTGTTCGGTGCAACAAGGCAAGCCGGGGAAACACTTAGTGAGGGCAAAAAACACACTTTGCAACTGCACACAAGGTGCGTGGGGGCTGGTGTGCCGGGAAATGGGGCGAGGTCGCTCGATGTCTGTGAAAATAACCAAATAGGAAAAATCTGTCCTACACCTAAACCAATTTGATAGGGTTTGCTTTAGTCGATTCGATGGAGCAGCCAGAATGTCCAACTTAGAAATCAAGGCGCCGGGTGGGTTTGTCCCGCAAATGGGCATGTCATTTTCCGATGCAAACGGATTGGCGCAATCCGTAACCGCCATCACGCCCTTGCCGGTGGCGATCGTTTCGGGCGCATGTGCGCCCTTGGCCGATGTGTCGGTGGTGGACGCGGCCGGGGTGTATTGGCTGGTTCGCGATGATGGAGCACAACTGAGCTATGTGAATTGGGGCACCGGCAACACTGGGCAACCCACTGCCCCTGTCGCCCCGATTGGCAAGCTGACAGGTCAGCAGATGGTTCAGACGCAATACACCGCGCTGCAGGGCGGCACCGGATTTGCAGCAGGTGATCTGTTGTCGCATGTGCTGATGCTGAACATTGCCACCACCCCGCCTACGGTGGTGACCAACGTCTGGGCCAATATCACCCAAGGCTCGGTTCTGGCCTCCACGCCTTCCAGCGCCAGCCTGGCAGAGATCGCGCCCTCGGTAACGGTCGCCAATTTTCCCGCTACGCAAAATGTGGCGGGCACCGTAGCCGTTGCCGCCCCCACGACCACGGCTTTGGCAGGCACCGCCAGCAGTTCCGGGGTCTATGGACCATATCATCCGGTGTCTGGGCGCAGTGTCATCCTTTCGCTGGCGGGCAGTTGGTCCGGCAGCGTGCAGGTGCTGCGCTCGACCGACGCGGGGGGCACCCGGCTGCCCGTCACGATTGGCGGCGGGGTCTGGGGTCTGTTTACGGGCAATTGCTGCGAGGGGGTATGGGATGAAAGCGAGGCAGGAGCCGAACTCTACCTGTCGATCCAACTGACCGATGGCACCGTAACCTACAGGATGGCACAATGATTGACATGATCTCGCGCAAGCTGGCCATTCAGGCCAGCACCAACGCGGCCAATGCCGTCGCGTTGTCGACCACCAACGCGTCCAATCTCACCATCGAGGTTGCCCGCGCCCAAGCAGCCGAGGCTGCGCTGGCAACGGCTGGGTTCGTCACGGCGTCGTCGCTGGGCATCCTGCCCGACAGCACGACGGATCAAACCGCCGCGATCAACGCCGCGCTGGCGGCGGGCAAGCCGCTGTTGCTGGATGGCAGCCCGACGGGGGCTTACATGGTCAGCAACATTGTTGTGCCCAATGGCGCGACTCTGATGGGGACCGGGCGCGGCCGCACTGTCTTGCGGCAAAAGGCGGGTAGCACCGGTCCGGTGATCGCCAACGCAACGGGTGATGACGCCAATATCACCATCGCCAGCCTGACCATCGATGGTGCCAACGTGGGCAGCGCGAACATTGGTCTCGATCTCAACTTGACCGGCTCTTGGGTCAGCCACGCGAACATGAACCGTTTTGGCAAAGGCGATCCGCGCAATGCCGTCTATGATGTGCTGATCCTGAACGCGACCGGGTCTGGTATGCGGGTGCAGGCCAGTGGCGCCAACTATTTCGATCGCATCTGGACGATGGATTGCGGTGGCCACGGTTTTGAACTGTTGGGCTATGACAGCTTCTACAGCAATCTGGATGCTGGGGGCTCGGGGCTTTGTGGTTTCTACTTCGGACCCTCCTTTGCCAACAATCGCGTGTCCAATATCAAGGCCTGGTATTCCGGACAGAGCAATCGCAGCACATATGGCCAGGGGCTGTTCCTGAACGGCGCCAGCATGAATCAGTTTGGCCCGATCGAAGTGCAAAACAGCGGCGCGACTGGGATCTATCTCAAGGGTTGCCTCAAGAATTTGTTCAGCAGCGCTTATATCGAGGGGCCTCCGGGCTATTCGGCCACTTTCACGGCCACGTCCAACCCGTTGCCACAGGCGTTCGACGGGTTGGTGCTCGAAGACAGCAGCTCGAATATCTTTCCGGCGCTGGGCATTTTTGATCGTGGCGCAACACCCTATTCGCTGCGCTATGGTGTTGTGATCAAAAAGGTTTCGGGCGGCTGCGCGTGGAACTCGATAAATGCCCATATTTTCAGCGCCAGCACGGCCGCGACCGTGACGCAGGGGGGCAACTCCTATGGCAATAACGTGATTTGGGTGAATGGTTCTGGCTGTATCACGCAGCGCTTCGATTCCAGCTGGTTTCCGCGATACGCCAACGACAGTGCGGCTGCGACCGGCGGTTTGTCGATCGGCAATGTCTATATCAACAGCAGCACGGGCGTGCTGACCATGCGCATCGCCTGATCCCTTGTACGGCAACGCGAACAGGCTGGGCTTTCCACCGCCTGCTCGCGTTTGTCGTGGCCGGCTAGGCGGGCCGCGCCCTGTTCAGGGGCGCGAGAGCCAGTTGAAATAGGCTTTGATGCCAACGGGCTTGCGATATTTGCACACAAAGGCGCGCAGCGGCACGCGCTTGCCCAACACTTCCTCGCGATACAGCGGCATATTGATTGCCTTGTGGTTGATCACCACAAAACGCAGCGCCCGCCCGATGCCCAGCGGCAGCAGCACAAAAGGCGCGCGGATCAATTCGCGCCGCAGATAGTTTGCTGCTTCGAACGCCATGTGATCGCGCGGTTTGCGGTTGATCGGCGATTCAGCGTGCCACACCCGGATATGCGGCAGGCTGCGCACGTCAAATCCGGCATCGATTGCGCGTATGGTGCGATCAAGCTCTTCGCCCTGACGGCGGAATTCCGCGACATATTCGCCCACCGCGTCGATCACCGACCGGCGATAGACGTTGCCACAGCCAATGTATCCGCGCAGCGCCTGTGAGGGGGCATCGACTGGCCACAAATAGCCTCGACGCTCCAGACCGATGTTCAGGCCCGCGATGCCGATCTGGGGGTTGGCGTCCATCGCTTCGGCGATGCGGGCCAAACCGTCCTTGTCGGTCAGCCAGCTGTCATCATCCAGATTGAGGATCAACTCGCCCCGGCATTGGCGGGCGCCATAATTGCGCGCACCGATCAGCCCCAGATTTTCAGGCGTGCGCTCATAGCGCACTTGCGGAAACTCGCGCACCGCGACCTCGATCGTGTCGTCGGGCGTGCCGTCGTCGACCACAACGATCTCATAGTCGCTGTAGTCCTGTTCCAGCGTGTTGCGCAGCGTGTTGCGCAGATCATCGGGCCGTTTGTAGGCCGGGATCAGAACGGAAATCTTGGGCATGGCATGGCTCTCGCGTGGGGGTCAGCGATAGAGAAGCTGGATCAGCGCGGGCGTCACCGGCTTTTGCGGGTTCAGCCAGTCGTTGAAGAAGGCATCGTTCTTGGCCGCACGGCTGGCGCCACCATCCAGTTTGCGCCCCGCAGCGCGCAAGGCGGCATGGATGGCCGGGCGCAGCCATTGGCGCAAGAAGAAGCTGGGCCCGTGCAGCGCGCGCCGCAACGCGATGCTCTGGGGCGACCATCCTTGCCGTTCAAAGCAATGGGCCTTGATGCGGGGCGGTTCGGTGCGGCGGCGATCCTGATAGGTCTGCGAAATTTGCCCCGCGACCGAGCGGAACGCGCCAAGCCGCTTGGGCAGCCACTTTTCCTTCAACCCGATGCGCAGGTTCAGGAAAAAGGCATAGTCGGTGTACAGCCGCAGATCGTAGAAGGATTCGGGCAACAGGACGGTCTTTTCCCGCTTCCAGAACACGCATTCGGAATACATCTGGCGATAATAAAGCGAATGGTCGGCGAAGGTCATGCCCTTGATCAAACCGCCGTTCACCAGCAACTGGCGCTCTTCGTAGAAGGCGAAGTCGTCGGAAAACACCAGGTCCAGCGTCGGGTCGTCGCGGAAGGCCTTGTCCACCTCGGCCAATGAGCCGGGCATCAGGATGTCATCGGCATTCAGCCAGTAGCAGATCTCGCCAGTGGCTTTTTGCGTGGCCTTTTGCAGGGCGTGCAACTGGCCCTTGTCGGGCTCGCTGGTGATCTTGATATCCAGCCCCGGATAGGCGCGCGCGATGTCCAGCGTGCCGTCGTTGCTGCCGCCGTCCATCAGGATGATTTCAACACCCGGAAAGTTCTGCTTGGCGATCGACAGCAAGGTTGCCTCGATGAAGCCGGCAGCATTGTAGACCGGGATCAGGATGCTGAAGCGGGGCGTTGCTGCTGACATTCAAACGGCTCCTTGGAAAATGGCTTGTCGGCCGGGCCTGTGGCGCCGGCGTGTCAGGAAACGGGTTGGGCGGCGGGACGGATGCGCCGCCAAAGGGCCTGAGCTTCGGCGCCAATCGCGGCGCGGTTCAGGATCCCCAGACGAAGCACCAGCGAAATCAGCAGCGTCAGCATCAACAGATCGGCAACCAGCACCGCCGTGCCAATGCCGCGAATACCCAGCATCGGGATCAGCCATCGGCCCAGACCCAGCGCCAGCACCGCCGATGCCGCGTAGTAATAGGCAAAGCGCTCTTGCAGGTTCAGCGCGATGAGGAAATTGGACAGCACTGTCCAGCAGCCATTGGCCAGCATCGTGCCGGCCAGCAGCGCCAAAAGCACGCCATCGGTATGAATCGCGCCGCGCGTCCAGTGCAAGATGACCCATTGCCCCAGCAGGATCACGCCCAGCGTTGCGGGCACCAGCAGCGCGGCGGTGACCAGCAGGTTGAGCAGCACAAGACGCGCCTTGTTCTGGGCAGAATCGGCCGCATGGGCCACGGTAAACCGGGTGACCGTGGCCACCGACAGGATCATCACCAATTGCAACGGGAAGCGGGTAAGGGTGCGTGCGGTGGTGTACATCGGCACAGCCGCCGCGCCCAGCATCGAAGTGATCAGCAGCACCGGCCCCTGCATGGCGGTGGCATTGGCAAAAGGCAGGATCATCGAACCCAACGCCGGACGCATCAATTGGCGCAGCACGCCCATGCGGATCGTGCCCTGGCGGCGGGCGAATTCGGGAAACTGGCGGCGCAGTGTCCAATTGGCAAAGGCTGAGCCGCCCACGCGGATCACGATCATCACCGTTGCGGCCTGAAACAGCGTGGCGCCCAGCACGATCGATCCCAGCAACAGGCTGGTTTCGATCAAAAAGACAGTTTGATACAGCGTCCCGCCATAGGCAAAGCGGTCCACGGCGCGAAAACCGGCGTTGACCGTGCCGTTTGACAGCCCCACCAGCCCGTAAACCACCAAGATCAGCGTGACGGCACGCGCGTGCCCATCTGTCGCCTGTTGGGCGAAGTCCAGCATGGTGGACGAGGGCCAGAAAATCACCGCCGCTGCGATGCAGAACAGCGCGCCAACCACCAGCGCCACCAACAGGCGCAGGGCCTGAAAGACGTGGTGGGCGCTATCCTTGTCGCCCTTGGTCATGCTCATGGCCATGTCGTTGGCCGCGGCGGTCGTCAGGCCGAAATCGGCCATCGCCAGATAGGCGGGCAGCGAATACAGCGCCAGCCACACACCGTAATTGGCCAGCCCCCACTGGGCGACCATGATCGGTACGCCCAGCAATTGCAGGCCGATCTGGATACCCTGTCCATAGGCACCAACCATGATGGCACGCATCAACCGTGAGCGGGCAGCGTTGCGGAGAAGGCCTGGGATCATGGCGAAGCTACCGGATATGCCGGAGGGCGATGGGCGCGAAATGGCAGATCAAATGCGCAGGCAAGGTTGTGCCCGCCGTCCGGCCCGCGTGCAGCACACGCGAATCGGTGGGCGGGCACATCATTGCGTTCAGCGCGAGTTACGACGGACCTGCTGTTCGATCCATTCATAGGTCTTTTCCAGACCTTCACGCAGCGTCTGCGAAGGGGCCCAGCCAAGCTTTTCCTGGATCAGCGAGTTTTCCGAATTGCGGCCGCGCACGCCGGTCGGTCCGGGGATATGGTTCTTTTCGATCTTCTTGCCGGCGATGTCGGCAACCATGTCAACCAGCTGGTTGATCGTCACCATCTCGTCCGAACCGATGTTCACCGGGCCTTCAAAGTGCGGGCAACGAGTCAGGCGCAGCACGCCTTCGACGCATTCATCGACATACAGGAACGAACGGGTCTGCTTGCCGTCGCCCCACAGTTCGATGGCATCGCCCGACTTGGCCATGGCGATCTTGCGGCAAACGGCGGCCGGCGCCTTTTCCTTGCCGCCTTCCCAGGTGCCTTCGGGGCCGAAGATGTTGTGGAAGCGGGCAACGCGGTTCTGCATGCCATAGTTGCGGTTATAGGCAAGGAACAGGCGTTCCGAAAACAGCTTTTCCCAGCCATATTCGCTGTCAGGCGCGGCGGGATAGGCCGATTCTTCCTTGCAGTTGGGGTTCTCGGGGTCTTCCTGATTGTAGGCCGGGTACATGCAGGCCGACGAGGAGTAGAACACCTTCTTGATGTTGCGCTTGTGCGCGATGTCGGCAACGTTCAGGTTGATCGTGGCCGAGTTGTGCATGATGTCGGCGTCGTGTTCGCCGGTGAAGATGTAGCCCGCGCCACCCATGTCGGCGGCCAACTGGTACACTTCATCAAAGTTGCGGTCGATCATGCGATGCACCGCATCCTGCTGACGCAGGTCGGCGATCACAAAGTCGTCGGCTTCGGTTTCGGCGTGCTCGTGGAACTTCAGGTCCACACCGCGAACCCAAAAACCTTCGCGCTTCAGGCGCTTTACGAGGTGGCCGCCGATAAAGCCGCCGGCACCAAGAACCAGTGCAGTTTTCATGTACGTACTCCTTAGGGCGCCCGGCCATGCGGCAGGCGGGCAATCAGTGTTTCAAACTTGTCGGCGATGAGGCCAATATCGAATGTGCGCGCAGCATAGGCGCGACCCTTTTCGCCCATGCTCGCCCGAAGGTCCGCATCAGCGGCCAGTTCGGCGGCATGCGCCATGAACGCGGCGCGCTCTTTGGGCGGTGCGACACGACCGGCATCGTTGGCTTCCAGCAGGCGCGCGGCCAGATTTTCACCCGGCATCGAGGCCAGAATCGGGCGGCCAACCGCCAGATAGGTCAGGATCTTGGAGGGGACGCAATACACCCCGGCCTCCGCCTCGATGATCGCGACAAACACGTCCGCGCCAGACAGCATCTTGGGCAGGTCGGCAAAGGACACCCAGGGGTGGACAGTCAGATTGGTGACACCTGCCGCCTGTGCGTCGCGCGCCAGACCGCTGGCCGGATCGCCTTCGGAAAAGACATGGACATGGGCGTCAGGCTGGCGCTGGGCCAGTTCCAGCAACAGGCTGGGATCGTGCTTGTAACCGAGCGTACCGGAATAGACGAAGCGCAGCTTGTCCGGGTGCATGTTGGCCCGCGCCCATTCGTTCTCGCGGGGGAAGCTGGGCAACTCGTCCAGCGGCGCCCAGTTCTCGATCACGTCGATCTTGTCGGTGGAGATGCCCTTGTCCGCCAGAATCTGGCGAAAATCCGAAGTGATCGCCACAATACGATCGCTGCTGGCGAGCATCTTGAATTCCAGCCAGCGATAAAAGGCGGCGACCAGATGGCCCAGCACCGGCAATTTGCGCGGCACCACATGGCTGATGCCAAAGGAATAGATGTCCTGCAGCCAGAACACGAAATCGGCTCCGACCTCGCGCGCGGCCTTTTGGAAAATGCGCTGGGTGTCCAGCGGCGTGTTCGACGAGATCACAATGTCGGGCTGAAATTCGCGCAGCTTCGCGGCCAAAGCATGGCCGACCTCGATCTCTTGCTGACGGCGGCGGACAAAGGCCATTTTGCGAAAGGTTTCGCGGGTGTTGACATAGGTGATGTCAAACCCTGCCGGATCGCTTTCGCTGCGGACGAGATTGCCCTTTGGCGTCTGAAAACCGGCGAAAAACATGTGCAGAACCTGATGTCCGCGCCGCGCCAACTCTCGAGACAGTTGTACCTGAAAGGGATGTCCGCAATAGTCCGAGATCAAGATTTTCATGACTGACCTTGAAAGGCTGAACGCAAAATTCTTTGGCCTCTATCACCATGTCAGCCCGCCTTAGATTAGGCCGATAAATCGAATTTGCCTCGATTCTGTCGGTCAAAGCTTTGCAGCGAACTATTTGCCGGCGATATTGCACTTGCGAAAGGTTCTAGCCTCGTGAGGCCGTTTGGCAAGGGAAATTTACGAGCAAGCACCTAGTGGGCAGGTCAATTTGGTACATTGTTAAGAGGTGGGCAGCCCATTTGTGGACGCGTGGATGGCTCAAATGGCCGTTGTTCAGTCCAGCGCGAACCGTTCGAGAAAGTCGGCGTAGGTGCCTGCCAGTCCGGTTCGCAAATCAATGCGCGGTATCCAGCCCAACGCCCGCAACCGGTCCGAAGACATCAGTTTTTGCATCGTTCCGTCGGGTTTGTCCAGATCATGCAGGATCTTGCCGTGATAGCTGATGGTTTCCATAACCATAAGGGTTAGATCGATAATTGATACGTCACTGCCATAGCCAACGTTGACGTGTTCGTCGCCAGCATGGTGTTGCAGCAGGTGAACGCAGGCGTCGGCACAATCGTCGACATGGAGCAATTCCCGCCGCGGTCGACCGCTGCCCCAGACGACCACCGGTTCACCAATCTGGCTAGCTTCATGCACCTTGCGGATGATAGCTGGCACGACATGCGATGTGGTTGCATCATACTTGTCGCCTGGACCATATAAGTTCGTCGGTAGAGCGGAGATATAGGCCCGGCCATACTGCCTGCTATAGGCCTGTGCCAGCGCCATGCCGGCAATTTTGGCAATGGCATAGCCATGGTGGGAGGGATCAAACGGCCCGGTCAACAAGGCGGACTCGTGAATGGGCATGGCGGTTTGGGCCGGGTACACCGCCGACGAGCTGATGAACACAGCACGGTCGACATCGCAGGCATGCGCGGCGGCCAGAATGGCTGTGCCGATCTGCAGATTATCCAGCAGGAATTCCACCGGCTGCATGCGGTGGGCCATGATCCCGCCGGCCTTGGCCGATGCGATGATCACCGCGTCTGGCCGTGTTGACTGTACCCAGCGCAGCACCGCGGCGCCATCGCGCTGGTCCAGCTGGGCACGATCCACCGTCAGGATTTCGCAATCCTCACGCGACAGCCGCCGCACCAGCGCTGATCCCAGCATGCCACGATGGCCCGCTACCCAGACCTTTTTGCCTTGGAGATCAAATGTCATCGCGCGCCACTCCAGGTGGTCGGCTCAGTCCTTCTTCTTGACGTTGAAGGTACCCTTGACGCGGCCCCCTGCCGCTCCTTCGGCAGAGGACTGGCCCACGAATTGCGAGGTATGCTGATCCAGATCGATCACCAGACGCCCGCCAGTGCCGTTGGCGCGGGCATTTTGCAGCCGCACATTGCCCGCAACGGTGATCACGCGGCGCGCAAAATCATAGACCGCAACATCGCCCCACACCTTTTCATCGCCGCGCAGGATTTCGACGTTGCCGGTGGCAACAATGCGATCAATCTTCACATCGCCATAATTGCCGTTGCCGCCGGTATAGGAAACAATCGTCCTGGCTGCACGCAGCCGCAGGTCCTTTTGTGTGATGTCGACATTGCCCGACAACATCACCCTTTGGGCTTTGTCCAATACCTCGATACGGTCGGCGGCATAGTCGACCGGGGCGCTGCTGTCGTGGCGGGCCACGTCCTGCGCAGGTGTTGGGCTGGCGCTCCCGCCAAAGGCAAGGGCCATGATGCAGACCGGCAGGCTGGCACGGCGCAGGCGGCGCATCAAATGGCGGTGGGGTGCAAAAGACATGGGCTGTCCTTAACCGAAGGCGGAAAGGTGGTGAAGCTGCTTTTTTACCTTATCGCGCCGCGTCGGTTCAGGCCTATTGCATGCGCAGCCGCGCGCGGCCGTCCAGCACGACATGATGGGTGTCCAGATCGACCGACATGCTTTGTGCCGAAAACGTCCCGGTGGGCAATGTGCCTGTGACGCCACCATCGGCAAACGCCTTGCGGGTTTTGATGTCGATGGTCACGCCGCTGGTCTGCAGCTTGTACCCGCCGCTTTCGGAAAAGCGGGTAGGGCCGGCCACCTGCAGCTTTTCCTTGTCGATGAAATACCGCGCGGAGGGGGCTTCGACCGAGGCCAGGCCGTTGGTCATGTTCAGGCTGGCGTGCAGTTCGCGCATTTCCAGAATGGCGTCATGGGCCGAATGCTGCAGGGCCTGCCCCGCGCTAAGCGTAAAGGCGCGCCCACGATCATCGGTGCCGCGATATACCGCGCCCGTCACGGCAAAGCGTTCGTGTGTCAGGGCGACTTTGTTGCGGTCGAGCAGAAATGACACTTCGCTATGGGGAAAGAGCGGGCTGATCACCATAGCCGCGGTGATCATCCCTGCTATCGCTGGCAAAATGCCCGCCCACCGCCGGATCCGTTGGTCCTGCAAACCGCCAGGCGCCGCCTTGGCGCGGCGGCTCTGGCGCAATTGGTCGGCTTTCGCAGTCATGCCCGGGCGGATCAGGCGGCTTCGTGGCTGAAGATGTCGTGGTCAGGCCAGCCCGCCAGATCCAGCGTGGCGCGGTGCGGCAAAAAGTCGAAACAGGCCTGTGCCAAGGCGGTGCGGCCTTCCCGCTCCAGTCGCGTGGCCAGAATGGCCTGCGCCGCATGCAGATAGCGCACGTCGCTGGCGGCATATTCGCGCTGTGCATCGGACAGTTCAGCGCCGCCCCAATCGCTCGATTGTTGCTGCTTGCTCAATTCCTTGCCCAGCAGTTCGCGCACCAGATCCTTCAGTCCGTGGCGGTCGGTATAGGTGCGTACCAGCTTGCTGGCGATCTTGGTGCAGAACACAGGGGCCGCCACCACGCCCAGATAGTGCTGGATCGCGGCGATGTCGAAGCGGGCGAAGTGGTAAATCTTCAAACGCTCGGGATCGGCCAGAACCGCCCGCAGATTGGGCGCTGCATAATCGCTGCCCGGCTTGAAGCGGACGAGATGCTCATCCCCCTTGCCATCGGCGATCTGGACGACGCACAGCCGGTCGCGGGCCGTGATCAGGCCCATGGTTTCGGTATCCACCGCAACCGGGCCGGGAGCCAGCACGCCTTCGGGGAGATCTTCTTCGTGGAGATAGACAGCCATTGTGCCAAGGTGTTTAGGACGAAGCGGCACGGCTGAAAAGCCCTGAATAGGCGGGAAAGCAGATTATGACGGCAAGGGAGGCAGTTCCCACCAGTTGGCGAGCGGCGCTGGATCCGGTTCTTGCCTCGCCGGAATCGCGCCGCTTGGGCGATTTTCTGGGCGCGGAAGAGGCTGCGGGCAAGGTCATCTATCCTTCTCGCGGTCAGCGGCTGGCGGCGCTGGAAATGACACCGCTGGATGCGGTCAAGGTGGTGATTTTGGGGCAGGATCCCTATCACGGGCCGGGACAGGCGCACGGGCTGGCCTTCTCGGTGCAAAAGGGTGTGCGCGTGCCGCCCAGTTTGGCCAATATCTACAAGGAGTTGCAGTCAGACATCGGCTTTGTCGCGCCGGGGCATGGTGATCTGTCGGCATGGGCGCAACAGGGCGTGCTGCTGTTGAACAACGCCTTGACTGTCGAGCAGGGGCAGGCCGGATCGCATCAGCGCAAAGGGTGGGAAGCCATCACCGATGCCTGTGTGGCGGCGGTGGCCAGTGGGCGTCACCCTTGCGTCTTCATGCTGTGGGGCAGTCACGCCCAGAAAAAGGCCGCTCGCGTGCCGGGGCTGAACGATGGGCGGCATCTGGTGCTTCGAGCGCCGCACCCCAGCCCGCTGTCCGCGCATCATGGCTGGTTCGGTAGCCGCCATTTTTCGCAGGCCAATGCTTTTTTGGTCGCGCAAGGACGCGGGGCGATTGACTGGAGCCTGTAACGCCAATGACCGTGCCGCGATGGCAGGCGGAGAAGACGCGCGACAGAACGGAGCATTGCGGATGAAGGTTTTGGTACTGGGCGCGCGCGGTTTCATCGGCGGAGAGATCGTTCAACGGCTCGCCGCTGACCCGGCAATCGAGGTGATTCCCGCTGGGCGTGGCGCCCCTGCGCAAATCGACGGTGCATGGTCCCGATACCGGGCGTTTGATCTACATCGGCCTCTGGATTGGGCGGCCGCGATGGCCGGGTGCGATGCGATCATCAACTGCACCAAATTCCCCCAAGGCGAGGACGCCAACCAGCGTCTGATGCAAGCCATGATCGAGGCAGCGCGGCAGGCGGGGGTGCGGCGGCTGATCCATTTCAGTTCGATGTCGGCGTTTGGCTCCGCCAATGCCGCCGTGATAGACGAGGAGACGGTGCCTGTGGCGCCGTTCTCGGCCTATGGGCGGGACAAGCTGTTGACCGAACAGGTCTGTGCCGATCACGCTGGCCAAGGTCTGTCGATCCTCGTCTTGCGGCCCACGCTGGTCTATGGTCCGGGCGGGCTGCAGTGGTATGACTATTTCGTCAACGCGCTGCGGCGTGGACGGTTGCGACGGTTGCGGCGTAATGGCGATGGGGTGGCCAATCTGGTGTATGTCGGCGATGTGGCGCGTCTGTGCCGCGATGCGCTGGATCGCGATCTCCCGCCCTATGCCATGATGGTGGTGAACGGGCCTGACCTTATCACTTTCAACGACTATTTTGCGCTGTTGGCGCGCAAGTTGATGGGGCAGGAACTGGCGTGGCTTGATCGTTCACGCCGGGTCTGGAATTTGCGCCGTGTCCTGTTCCGACTGATGCGCAAGGCGGGGCAGCGGTTACCGGCACTGCGCGCCATTGCCGAAGCGCATATTTTCGCTTTGGAACCATGGGTTGCCTATACGGCGCCCAGCCATTATCAAAGCGCGGTGGCCGAAGGGCTGGGCTTGAACCTGCGCGAACCCATTGCGACAGTGCTGGACCGGCTGGCAGGGTAATCCGCCGCGCATGGCACGGTGGTTCATGTCGATGCGTTCCGTCAAACAGCACCACACAACAAAGGCGCGAGAGGTTGCCCTCCCGCGCCTGCATTGTTCCTATGGGCTGACGGTGATCAGCGCGGCAGTTCGGTTGCCCCCATCAGCGCCAGATCGACCGCGCGGGCTGCCTGACGGCCTTCGCGGATCGCCCAGACGACCAAAGACTGACCACGGCGCATGTCGCCGCAGGCAAAGATCATCGGGTCGCTGGTCAGATAGTCATTGGTATTGGCGGCCACATTGCCACGGCCGTCCAGCGCCACACCGGCCTGATCCAGCAGACCGGCCTTCTTGGGCCCGACAAAGCCCATGGCCAGCAGGATCAGATCGGCCTTCAGCGTGAATTCGCTGCCGGCGACTTCCTGCATCTTGCCATCGACCCATTCCACGCGGACGCAATCCAGACCGGTGACGATGCCGTTTTCGCCCACGACGCGCTTGGTCAGCACGGCGAATTCGCGCACGCAGCCCTCGTCATGGCTGGTCGAGGTACGCAGCTTGAGCGGCCAGTTGGGCCAGCTCAAGGACTTGTTTTCCTTGACCGGGGGCTGGGGCATGATTTCCAGCTGGGTCACGCTGGCCGCGCCCTGACGGTTGGACGTGCCAACGCAGTCGCTGCCGGTGTCACCACCGCCGATCACCACGACATGCTTGCCCGTGGCGGTCAGGCTGCCACGCGGAGCGGCGCGGATTTCATCGTCGCCGGCCACGCGCTTGTTCTGCTGCGTCAGGAATTCCATGGCGAAACGCACGCCCGGCATTTCAAAGCCGGGGATGTTCAGGCCGCGCGGTTCTTCCGAACCACCAGCCAGCACGATCGCGTCAAAGTTTTCCTTCAGCGATTCGACCGACACGTGCACGCCTACCTCGGTCGAGGTGCGGAACGAAACGCCCTCGGCCTCCATCTGCACCATGCGGCGGTTGATCAGATGCTTTTCCATTTTGAAGTCGGGGATGCCGTAACGCATCAGACCACCCACACGGTCGCTCTTTTCAAACACCGTGACCGAGTGGCCAGCGCGAGCCAGCTGCTGGGCAGCAGCCAGACCCGCCGGGCCCGAACCCACCACCGCGACAGACTTGCCGGTCTTGTTGGCGGGCACCTGCGGCACGATCCAGCCGTTCTGCCACCCCTTGTCGACGATGGCGCATTCGATCGACTTGATCGTCACGGCCTGGTCGACGATGTTCAGCGTGCAGGCCGCCTCGCACGGGGCGGGGCAGATGCGGCCGGTGAACTCGGGGAAGTTGTTGGTCGAATGCAGCACTTCAAGCGCATTCTGCCAATCGCCTTCATAGGTCAGGTGGTTCCAGTCCGGGATGATGTTGTTCACCGGACAGCCGTTGTGACAATAGGGAATGCCGCAGTTCATGCAACGCGAAGCCTGCGCCTTGAGCGCGGTCTCGTCATGCGCGATCACGAATTCCTTATAGTGCTTCACGCGGCTGCCCGGGTCCGCATAGGTGCGGTCCTGGCGGTCAAGCTCGAGAAAGCCGGTTTCCTTGCCCATCGTGTAAAGTCCTTCTTTCTCGAAACTTATTCAGCAGCCACGGTCTGCGCGGCAAGGCGCTCGGCCTCGAACTGACGCAGGGCGCGGGCATAATCGCGTGGCATGACCTTGACGAACTTGGCCAGCGCTGCGTCCCAATTGTCCAGCAGCTCGGCCGCGCGCTTGCTGCCGGTGTGCAGCTTGTGACGCTCCAGCAGGATGCGCAGACGGTCCGCGTCGTGACGCAGCATGTCGCCCATGCCCAGATCGTTGACCGAAACAGTGCGCTGCTGCGGACGGCCAGCGCCATCCTCCACATCACCGGCCGGATCGATCGGCAGCAGGTCTACCTGTGCCGGGTTCACCAGATCGGCAAAGTTGCCAGCCTCGTCATAGACATAGGCCACACCGCCCGACATGCCCGCAGCAAAGTTGCGCCCGGTCTGACCCAGCACAACCACGACGCCACCGGTCATGTATTCACAGCCATGGTCACCGGTGCCTTCGACAACAGCGATCGCGCCCGAGTTGCGGACGGCAAAGCGCTCACCGGCCACGCCGCTCAGGAACGCCTCGCCGCTGATCGCGCCGTACAGCACCGTGTTGCCCACGATGATGTTCTGGGTTGCCTCGCGGTTGACGTAGCTGGGCTGCTTGACGATCACGCGACCGCCCGACAGGCCCTTGCCGACATAGTCATTGCCGTCGCCCGTCAGTTCCAACGTCACGCCATGTGCCAGGAAAGCGCCAAACGACTGACCCGCCGTGCCGGTCAGGGCGACGTGGATCGTGTTGTCCGGCAGGCCAGCATGGCCATACTTCTTGGCGACTTCGCCCGACAGCATTGCGCCAACGGTACGGTTGACGTTGATCACCTTGCGCTCGATGCGCACGGCTTCACCCTTTTCCAAGGCCGGGGCCGCAGCCGCGATCAGGTCGTTGTCCAGCGCCGCTTCCAGACCGTGGTCCTGCGTCTCGCTCCAGTTCAGGCTGGGCGAGCTGCCCTCGGGCACCTGATGCAGCAGGCGCGACAGGTCGACGCCCTGCGCCTTCCAGTGGCTGATCGCCTTCTTCATGTTCAGGCGGTCAACGCGGCCCACCATTTCGGCAACCGTGCGGAAGCCCATCTCGGCCATGATCGCGCGCAGCTCTTCGGCGACGAAGAAGAAGTAGTTGATCACGTGTTCCGGCTGGCCGGTAAAGCGGGCGCGCAGGACGGGATCCTGCGTGGCAACGCCCACCGGGCAGGTGTTCAGATGGCACTTGCGCATCATGATGCAGCCGGCCGCGATCAGCGGCGCGGTGGCAAAGCCGAACTCGTCCGCGCCCAGCAGGGCGGCGACCGCCACGTCGCGGCCCGTGCGCAGGCCGCCATCGGCCTGCACGCAGATGCGCGAACGCAGATTGTTCAGCAACAGCGTCTGCTGCGTTTCGGCCAGACCGATTTCCCACGGCGAACCGGCGTGCGTCAGCGAGGTCAGCGGTGAAGCGCCCGTGCCACCTTCATAGCCCGAGATCGTCACATGGTCGGCGCGCGCCTTGGACACGCCCGCGGCCACCGTGCCCACGCCCACTTCCGACACCAGCTTGACCGAGACGCGCGCGCCCTGGTTGACGTTCTTCAGGTCGTGGATCAGCTGTGCCAGATCCTCGATCGAATAGATGTCATGGTGCGGCGGCGGCGAGATCAGGCCCACGCCCGGAGTCGAGTGGCGGGTCTTGCCGATGGTCTTGTCGACCTTGTCACCGGGCAGCTGGCCACCTTCGCCGGGCTTGGCACCCTGCGCCATCTTGATCTGGATGTCGTCGGCATTGACCAGATATTCGGTCGTCACGCCAAAGCGGCCCGAGGCCACCTGCTTGATCGCCGAACGCAGGTTGCGGCCATCGGGCATCGGCTTGAAGCGGGCGGGATCTTCGCCGCCTTCACCGGTGTTCGACTTGCCGCCGATCTGGTTCATGGCCGCCGCCAGCGTGGTGTGCGCTTCCCAGCTGATCGAGCCATAGGACATGGCGCCCGTGGCGAAACGCTTGACGATCTCGCTGGCGGGTTCAACCTCGCTGATGTCCAGCGCCTTGTCGGCCGCCTTCAGCTCCATCAAGCCGCGGATCGTGAGCATGCGCTCCGACTGCTCGTTGATGGTTTCGGCGAATTCCTTGTACTTGGCCGGAATATTGCCGCGCACCGCATGCTGCAGGCTGGCGATGTTGGTCGCGGTCCACGCGTGCTCTTCGCCGCGCAGACGCAGGCCATACATGCCGCCCACGTCCAGCATGTTCTTGTAGATCGGGTTGTTGCCATAGGCCGCAGCATGGCGACGCACGGTTTCTTCCGCGACTTCCTTGATGCCCACACCCTCGATGGTGGTGGCGGTGCCGGTGAAATAGGCGTCGATGAACGCGCTCGACAGGCCGATGGCGTCAAAGATCTGCGCGCCGCAATAGGACTGATAGGTGCTGATGCCCATCTTGGACATGACCTTCAGGATGCCCTTGCCCACGGCCTTGATGTAGTTCTTCTTCACCGCCTTGGCGTCCAGCGCCAAGCCCTTCTTGACGCGGATATCTTCCAGCGTTTCAAAGGCGACATAGGGGTTGATCGCTTCGGCGCCATAGCCGGCCAGCACGCAGAAGTGGTGCACTTCGCGCGCTTCGCCGGTTTCGACCACCAGACCCGCCTGCATGCGCAGACCCTGACGCACCAGATGGTGGTGCACCGCAGCCGTCGCCAGCAAAGCAGGCATGGGCACGCGGTCGGGGCCCTGCGCGCGGTCGGACAGGATCAGAATGTTGTGATCGGCCAGCACCGCTTCGGTCGCGGCCCAGCACATTTCCTTGATCGCCTGTTCCAGACCCTCGGCGCCCGCATTGGCGTCCCAGGTGGTGTCGATCGTGGCGGTGCGGAATGCCCCGTCCAGCGCCGCCTCGACGCTGCGGATCTTGGCCACGTCCTCGTTGGTCAGGATCGGCTGGTCGATTTCCAGGCGCTTGTGGCTGCCCGCTTCCTTGCCCAACAGGTTGGGACGCGGACCGATCATGCTGACCAGCGACATGACCAGTTCCTCGCGGATCGGGTCGATCGGCGGGTTGGTGACCTGCGCAAAGTTCTGCTTGAAGTAATCGTACAGCAGGCGCGAACGGTTCGACAGCACCGCAATCGGCGTGTCGGTGCCCATCGAGCCGATCGGGTCCTCACCCTTGGCGCCCATCGGCTCCAGGAACTTGGACACGTCTTCCTGCGTATAGCCAAAGGCCTGCTGGCGGTCGAGCAGAGTGGTGGTCTCGATCGGCAGCTGGGCCAGCTCCGGCTCGACGACTTCCAGTTCCTTGAGGTTGTACTGCGCCGCGCCCAGCCATTCCTCATAAGGTTCGGCCGAGGCCAGCGAGGCCTTGATCTCTTCGTCCTCGATGATGCGGCCCTGCTCGAAATCGATCAGCAGCATACGGCCGGGCTGGAGGCGCCACTTGCGGACGATCTTCTCCTCGGGGATCGGCAGAACGCCGCTTTCCGACGCCATCACCACCAGATCATCGTCGGTCACCAGGAAGCGGGCCGGACGCAGACCGTTGCGGTCCAGCGTGGCACCGATCTGGCGGCCATCGGTGAACGCGACGGCAGCCGGACCATCCCAAGGCTCCATCAGCGCGGCGTGGTATTCATAGAACGCGCGACGTTCCGCCGACATCAACGGGTTGCCCGCCCATGCTTCCGGGATCAGCATCATCATCGCGTGAACCAAGCTGTAGCCACCGGCCACCAGCAGTTCCAGCGCGTTGTCCAGACACGCCGTGTCCGACTGACCATGCGGGATCAGCGGCCACATCTTGTCCAGATCGGGGCCCAGCAGTTCGCTCTGCATGGTGCGGCGGCGGGCGTTCATCCAGTTGACGTTGCCGCGCACGGTGTTGATTTCGCCGTTATGCGCGATGAAGCGGAACGGATGGGCCAGCTTCCAGCTGGGGAAGGTGTTGGTGCTGAAACGCTGGTGCACCAGACCCAGCGCCGAAACGCACAGCGGGTTGACCAGATCGTTATAGAAACCGCCCACCTGCGTGGCCAGCAGCAGCCCCTTGTACACGATCGTGCGCGACGAGAACGAGGGCATGTACAGCTCGTTCAGGCCGGGCAGGCCGTGCTTTTCCGCCAAGGCCGACAGCGGGTTCTGGGTCTGCTTGCGGATGGCCAGAATCTTGCGCTCAAAGGCGTTCTGATCGGGGCAGTTGTCGCCACGGCCGACGATGCACTGGCGGATCACCGGCATCGATTCGATCACGGTCTTGCCCAGACCATCCAGATTGACCGGCACATCGCGCCAGCCGACCAGCTTCTGGCCTTCCTTGGCGATGAACTTCTCGAAATGATCGACAACGAAATCGCGCGCCGCCGCATCCTGCGGCAGGAAACACATCGCCACGGCATAGTCGCCCGGCTGCGGCAGTTCGACGCCGGCACCCTGCGCCCAGTCGCGCAGCAGCGCGTCGGGCAGCTGAATCAGGATGCCCGCACCATCGCCCAGCAACGGGTCGGCGCCCACCGCACCGCGATGGTCGATGTTTTTCAGAATTTCGAGCGCCTGGGTAATGATCGAATGGCTTTTCGCACCCTTGATATGGGCGACAAAACCGACACCGCACGCGTCATGTTCGTTACGCGGATCATAAAGGCCCTGGCCTTCCGGAAATCCCATCGACTCACTTTCCTGCATAAGCAGAGACTGCCGTTTTGCGAGCGACAGCCTCTCACCTGAACCTGTTTTGGAACGCGAATCGCAGCCGCGCGAAGCGGCGCAGATTGCGCAATATTCCCCATGGCGACTGGACGCTCCTTTTGCAACCGCAAAGGCCCCCGCAAGGCATAAACCCGTATGCGGAGGCACAAATTGTTTGGGCAGAGCTACCCAAAACGGCAGGTTTTGACTGACGGAAAGGCCGAATCGGTTACTTTATGTCCTGCAAACCGGCCAGCGCCTCCCGCAGTGCGGCATCCGACGCGGCGGGGGCAAGGGCGTTCAGCGCCAGATCGATGCGATCGACCGACATGGGGCAGGCATCGTCAACTTCGGACGGATCGGGCACGTCATTGGCGGGCAGACCGGGCAACGGGCGGGCCTTGGCCAACTGGCGTTCACGGCGGCGCTCCATGGCGATCGCCAGACGTTCCAGCAACTCGACATGCGAGAGTTCGTCCAGCGGGGCGCTGGCAATATGTTCGGCCGCGGTCGGGCCGCTGGCGACGGGGAAACCGGCGCTCAGTGCCGAAGGGGCGCGTTCGCCGCCTGACGCATCAGGGGCGTCGACGGTGGTCAGGGGGGCGGCATCTGCCGGTGTTTCGATCATGACGGGGGCCTCAACCGGCGCGGCCTCAATGGCCTGGGGGGCGGGCGTCAATACATCGATAACGGGCGCGCGCAACAATTCAGCCACCGGGGCGGTATCGGCAAGGGGTGCCGGAACGGGCGTGGCCACGGCCTCGGGCGCGGTGAATACTGGGCGCAGCGTAGGGGCAACGGGCTCCACCGGTGGGGTGGGCGCTGCTGTCGCCAGGGGCATTGCCGGTGCCAGAGGCGGCGGCGCGCTCATCGCGGTGGCGCCAATCGCGGCCTGCCACAGGGGTGAGGGTATCGCTTCAGTCGGGGCAGGGGCGGCCATCGCCGGTGTCATTGCCGGCGCTAGGGCTTGCGGCGCGGCAAAGGGCTGGTCGAACATTGGGGCATCAAATCCATCGGCGCCCAATTCCTCATGCGCGCGGATGGGCGCGCGCGGGGCCGGTTCGCTCTGCGGCTCGCGCTGGCGCGGCCAACTGTCGCGCGCAGCAGCAGCCACCGGCTGCGCGGGGGCATATGTGCCCTGCGCGGCATAGCCGCCTGGCGCTGTGTAATGTGTGGTTGGTTGGCTGGCCTGCCGGGCTAGCGCCTTGGCCGCCAGCCAGCCGATCAGCGCGCCCACCGCGCCAAAGGCCAGCGCCAACAGCAGCCGCGCCTTGAGGCCCAGCGGCGGCGTGGCCACGGTCAGCACCAGATCCAGATGGCTGGACAGCACGGCCTGCTCCAGCAATTCACCGCGGATGGCCAGCGTGGACAGGGCAAAGGTCGCCCCAAACCACACCGCGACCCCGGCATCAAAGAAGGGGTGTCGAATCAGGGCGGTCCAGCCCTGCCGCCGTGACTTGTCGCGTGCATAAGGATGATGACTGGCCACGTGCACCCCGTTAACTCGGACGGTGCGGGCGACTCGCTAGGAGTCTCAAGCAGCCGTCAACAGTTGGTTTACCTTATCCGGTGACAGGATTTGGTAAACATTGAGATAACGCTTGGCGTTGAAAGCCCAATCGTGGTTTTCACGTACATGGACAACACCGGCGTCGCGTCTTGCATCCCAATTGGACCGATCGGACAGCAATTGCGCCAAAGATTTGGCGCAGGCGGCCGGATCGTCGGGGGTAAACAGGGTGCCGGTGATGCCGTCGGTCATCAGTTCGCGGTGGCCGCCCACATCGGACGCCGCCACCAGCTTGCGCTGCGCCATCGCCTCCAACGGCTTTAGCGGCGTGACCAGATCGGTCAGGCGGCTTTTCTTGCGCGGATAGGCCATGATGTCGCACAGCGCGTAATAGCGCTCGACCTCTGCATGGGGGACGCGGCCGATGAAACGGATGGCGTCACGCGCCGGGCTGGCCTCGGCCTGGGCGCGCAAGGCGGCCTCCATCGGGCCGCCGCCGACCATCAGCAGGCGCGCATCGGGATGGGCCTCGATCAGCATCGGCATCGCCGCGATCAGATCGTCCAACCCTTCGTAGTCGTAAAAGCTGCCGATAAAGCCGATCACCGGGCAGGGGCGGCCATCCACCGTCAGGCCCAGTTCCTGCGCCAGTAGCGGGTCATAGGCCAGCGGGTCGCCAAACATGTGCAGATCCACGCCATTGGGCATGATGGTGATGCGGCGCGAATCATTGCCGCGCGCGATCAGATCCTGACGCAAGCCATCACAGATCGTCACCACCGCATCGGCGCCCGCTACCACGTGATTCTCCAGCGTGCGGGTGAGCATATATTTGACATCGCCCTGGCGGCCAGTGCCATTGCCCACCGCCGCATCCTCCCAAAAGGCGCGGATTTCGTAAACCAGCGGGATTTTCAATTTTCGCGCCACGCGCAGCGCCGCCATGCCGCACAGAGCGGGCGAATGGGCGTGCAGGATGTCGGGGCGCCATTCCTTGCACACCGCCTCGATCCCTTTGGCAAAGGCGCCGATCTCGCGCCATTCGCGCAGGCCCACCGGCCCCTTGGCCTCCCCGCGTGAGCGGTGGAAGGTCAGGCCATCGACCGTTTCCTCGTCCGGGCCTCCGGCCATGTGGCGCAGGCCCGTAACGCCGCGCACCTCGATGCCCAGTGCCTGTTGCGCCTTGAGGATCGCGCGCGTGCGGAAGGTATAGCCACTGTGCAGCGGCAGCGAATGGTCGAGGACGTGCAATACCCGTGTCATGGCGGATTTCCTAGGCGATAAAGGCTTAACGTCCCGTCAACCGCGGCCTGTTACGCCATGTCAGGATGGGTGGGCGCAGGTCTGCCTGATGCGTGCTGACCGATTCTGTCTGCCCCTGCCGGGCGGCTGCGTCGCTGTGGAGTTGATGCGATGATTGATATGTTCGCGATCGGACTGACCCATGCGCTGATGGCGCTGGTCGCGCTGCGCCTGTTGACGCGGGCCGATCTCGACCGTGATCCGCCACCGGGTGAAGCGCCGCAAATTGCGCCCCCGGCACCCGAAACGCGGCGCCCTGCCGGCATGATTGTGCGCAATCCGCTGAACGGAGGCCCCGACCATGCGTGATTTATTCTTGGCCGGGTTTTTGGCTTTTTTCCTGGCGATGGGGCTGCGCCGCCCGTTTTTGTGGGTGCTGGCTTATCTCTATATTGACATCGTCGCCCCGCAAAAGATCGCCTTTGGCTTTCTGACCTCGATTCCGGTGTCGTTGATCGTGTTCGTGATGGCGGTGGTCGGCTGGCTGTTCTTTGACAACAAGGAAGGCACGCGGCTCTCGCTGCGTCAGGGCTTGATCCTGACCTTGCTGGTCTATTGCTTTGCCACAACGATGAATGCGGCGTTTCCCACCTATGCGGCGGCGAAATGGGATTGGGTGTGGAAATCGCTGGTGTTTGCAGCCTTCCTGCCTTTGACACTGCGCACGCATTTGCGGCTGGAATCGGCGGCACTGGTCATGGTGCTCTCGGCCGCCGCGATCATCATCAATGGCGCGATCAAGACGCTGGCGGGCGGTGGCGGTTACGGCACGCTCAAGTTCCTGGTGAACGACAACACCGGCCTGTACGAAGGTTCGACGCTGGCCTGCGTCGCCATTGCGATCATCCCGCTGGTGTTGTGGCTGTCGAAATATGGCACCATCATCCCGGCCAGCAAACAGACGCGGATGTTTGCCTATGCGCTGGTGTTCTCGGCGCTGTTGATTCCGGTCGGCACCGAGGCGCGCACCGGCCTGTTGTGCATGGGATTGCTGGCGGTGCTGATGCTGCGTTCGGTCAAGTACCGCTTTGTCTATGTCGGGTTGATCGGTCTGGGCGCATTTCTTGCCACGACTGTGCTGCCCAACAGCTTTTCCAACCGCATGAACACCATTCAGAACAACCAGTCGGACCAGTCGGCCTCGACCCGTCTGGCGGTGTGGGGCTGGACGATTGGCTATGCGGCGGAGAATCCGTTCGGCGGCGGGTTTGATTCCTATCGTGGCAACCGCCTGTTGATCACCACCACCGATGCGGACAACAGCGGCAACACCGTGGTCGTGCGCAAGGACAAGGTGGAAGACAATGGCCGCGCCTTCCACTCGGCCTATTTCGAAATGCTGGGCGAGCAGGGCTGGCCGGGGCTGTTGCTGTGGCTGACGCTGCAATTGACCGGCATTCTGCAACTGGAGGGCGTGCAACGCCGATTGCGCCGCAGCGAGCACCCCAGCGACAAGCGTGATGCGGCGCTGGCGCTGGCGCTGCAACAGGGGCACTTCATCTATCTGCTGGGCGCGGCCTTTGTCGGCATCGCCTATCAGCCGTTTGTCTATATGTTGATCGGTCTGCAAATCGGGCTGGTGCAGATCGTGCGCCGCCGCAACGCCGCGCAGGACGCCCCCGGAGGCGGTCGCCGTATGGTGGTGCCGGGCGCCGTCAGCCCGGTTCAGCCCCCGGCTGGCGGACATGGCGTGACGCCAATGGGCATGGCCTGAAACCTTTGGCCGCCTGCGGGTGCGGGCGGCCGGACAATCACGCCGGTTTTGGGGAATGGGTGTGGGTGCGACACAAACGGATAATAGGGCGCCTCCGGTTTCGGGGCCGCGCCAATGGGCGGCGCTGACCGGCATACGCGGTATCGCGGCTTGGTTTGTGGTGCTTTACCACTTGCGCATGACCTTGGTGGACACGATGCCGGGCTGGTACATCCAGATGACGGCGCGCGGCTATCTGGCGGTGGATCTGTTCTTCATCCTGTCAGGGTTTGTGCTGTGGCACACCTATGGCGAACGGATGGAGGGCATTGATTGGGCCGGGGTGCGCCAGTTCTGGTGGCGGCGCATCGCGCGCATCTGGCCGCTGCATGCGGTGGTGCTGACTGGCTTTGTTGCTCTGGCGCTGGCGCTGGCGGTGACGGGGCGCGATACATCGTCCTATCCCTTTGCCGATCTGCCGCTGCATTACCTGCTGATGCAGAACTGGGGCTTTACCCGCGTGCTGGAATGGAACGATCCGGCATGGTCCATCAGTTGCGAGATGGCGGCCTATCTGGTGTTTCCGGCCGTGGCGCTGGTGGCGCCATGGCGGCGGCTGTCGGTGGGCGGGCTGATCGCGGTGGGGGCTGCGCTGATGGCGGCGATCTGGCTGTATTTCGCCATTCAGGGCACGCGCAAGCTGGGCTTTGACATCCCGCAACTGGGCTTGATGCGCTGTTTGCTGGAGTTCTGGACGGGCAATATCCTGCGCATGTTGTGGGGCCATTGGCACGAGCGACCGGGGGCTGCCTCGGCGGCGTGGATGGCGCTGTTTGCGCTGCTGGTGCTGTCGGCGGCGCTGGAACTGCCCGAAACGCTGGTCTGGCCGCCGGTGTTTGCCGCGCTGAT
Source organism: Novosphingobium ovatum (assembly GCF_009909235.1). Taxonomy (GTDB): domain Bacteria; phylum Pseudomonadota; class Alphaproteobacteria; order Sphingomonadales; family Sphingomonadaceae; genus Novosphingobium; species Novosphingobium ovatum. The sequence goes on along the minus strand of NZ_JAAAPO010000005.1, from coordinate 307,543 downwards.
CATGGCGCTGGCGCTGGACGATGGTCCGATCGCGCGGGTACTGGGCGGGCGAGTCCTGCACTATCTGGGCGAGATCAGCTACTCGACCTATTTGGTGCATTACCTGTTGTTCGTGGTGTTCAAACTGGCCTTTGTGCATCACATCGGCAGCAATGGCGCGCCGGCGATGGGGCTGGGACATCTGGCGGGGTTGGTGGCGCTGATCGTGCTGGCTTCGGTCGTGCTGTATCATGGCGTGGAAAAGCCCGCACAGGGTTGGATGAACGCCCTGCCCAAGCGGTGGCGCGCCGCAGGCCGGCCGGTGGTGGCCGAATGAGCGCCGTCCGTTTCACGCCGTAAACGCCCGACCAAAGCGCATATTGCGCCGCAGCGCGGGCTGGTCCATGGGGGCGCGATGTCGCCCCCCATGCCCTTTGCCCATCGAGACGCCGTGATCGTGGCGGCGGCGCGCACGCCGGTGGCGCGGGCCTATCGCGGGGTCTATCGTGATGTGCATCCGGTGGCGATGGGCGCACATGCCTTGGCCGCGGCGGTGGCGCGGGCGGGGATCGATCCTGCCGCGATCGAGGACGTGGTGTGGGGCGCGGCCGTGCCGCAGGGCGGGCAATGGCCCAATCTGGGGCGCATGGTGGCTTTGGCGGCTGGCTTGCCGGTCGGTGTGCCGGGGATGCATGTGGATCGGCAATGCGCGTCGGGCTTGATGGCGATCGCCACCGCCGCGCGCCAGATCACCGCCGAAGGGATGGAGACCGTTGTTGCGGGCGGTCAGGAATCGGTCACCCAGACGCAGAATGACGCGCTGCGCTATACGCCTGACCCAGCGCTACAGGTCGCGATGCCCAGCGCCTATTGGCTGATGCTGCCCACTGGCGAGCATCTGGCCCGCACCACCGGGATCAGCCGTGCGCACATGGACGCCTATGCGCTGGAATCGCACCGGCGGGCGGCGGCGGCGCAGGCAGCGGGCGCTTTTGATGCCGAAATTGTCCCCTTTGCCGGCCTGTCCCATGACGAAGGCATCCGGCTCCGTACCAGCGCCCGCGCCTTGGCGGCACTGCGCCCGGTCACGCCTGATGGCGTGCTGACGGCGGGCAATGCCTGTCAGATGTCTGATGGCGCGGCCGCCGTGGTGATGATGGAGGCCGCCAGCGCCGCGCGCGCCGGGCTGGCGCCGCTGGGGCGCTATTGCGGCATGGCGGTGGCCGGCGTCGCGCCCGAGGCGATGGGTACCGGCCCGATCCATGCCATCCCCAAATTGCTGGCGCGCCATGGCCTGACCATTGATGACATCGGCCTGTGGGAACTGAACGAGGCCTATGCCGTGCAGGTGGTGCATTGCCGCGACGTGCTGGGCATTCCGCCTGACCGGCTGAACGTCAATGGCGGCGCGCTGGCGATTGGTCATCCCTATGGCATGACCGGTGTGCGGCTGGCGATGCACGCCTTGATCGAGGGGCGGCGGCGCGGGGTGCGCCATGTCGTCGTGGCCATGTGCGTGGGCGGCGGTCAGGGCGCGGCGGGGCTTTTCGAAGTTTTGTAAGGGCCATCCCTCCCCCCGGCGCAAAAGCACATGCGCGATTCCGGTTTGACGTTCTTTGGCTTTACGCCATAGGTATTGCCGCGTGGGCGGCGCATAAAAGGGCTTGCGCTCTGCCGGCGACAGGCGGTCCCGATGGGCTGACGAGACAAGAGGGTGCGACATGATCAACAAAAAGATGCTGCTCCCGCTGATGGCGGGGCTGGCTTTGACGGGCTGTGGTGGTGGCGACAGCGGTGGCGGGGTGGCCAGTACGCCCGGCCCGACTTATCGTACGCTGTCCCAATTGGGCGGCAATCAGACATTCCAGTCGGGCGGCGTGGGCTGGACCGTGGGCAGCGGCATCATCGGTCAGTCGAATCAGACGACGCAGGCCTTTGGTCAGGGCGTGACGATCGCCTATGATGCAGGGGCAGACAGCTATACGCTGAGCGCGCCCAGTGGCGGGGCAACCTCGGTGTTTACGCCCGCCATGGTGGATGCGACGCAAAGCACCAGCGGCCGCATGGTCTGGCGCAACAGCGCCACCAACGAACAGCTGACCATCGCCACTGCGCAGGTGAACGGCGTCAATCTCAGCTATACGCTGACCGGCCTGTGGCTGAAACCGAACAGTAGTGGTGGCACGGCCAATGTTTATATGGCGGTGGGCGGTGTGCCGACCTTGGCCAGCGATGTCCCGCGTTCGGGTAGCGCCAATTACACCACCAGCGTGGGTGGCACGCATGTCGACGCCAATGGCGCGTACACCCTGACGGGCAATTCCAGCGCCACGTTCAGCGCCAATTTTGCGGCTGGCACGGTGGCCACGACGCTCTCGCTGAATGGCACGCTGTTGGGAGGGAACGCCGGCGCGCCCAGCACGGTTGCGTTGGGCAGCTTTACCGGCAGCGGGACGATTGCATCGGGCACGTCGGGCTTTTCGGGGACGCTGACCCCCGGCGCCAATAACACCAGTGGCATGACCGGCGCGTTTTCGGGTGGGTTCTTTGGCCCGCAGGCGGTCGAGATGGCCTATGGCTGGTATCTGCGCAACACCGCTACCAGCAGTTCTGCGGCGGGCGCAGCGGCGGGTTTCAAGCCCTGACCCCATCGGCATAACGCCCAAGCAAAAGGGGCGGGTGGGTGATCCCCATCCGCCCCTTTTCATGTGTATGACGAGGTGCTTACTTCACCGCCTTCAGGCTGCGCGTCTTGGGGGTGGTGGCGTCCTCGCTGCTGGCCCCCTCACGATTGGAATGCGCCGCAACCCATTCTTCCACCACAGGCGCGATGCGGTCGCGCCAGCGGCTGCCGTTGAAAATGCCGTAATGGCCCACCTTCTCGGCCAGCAAATAGCGCTTGTTCGCCTCGGGCAGGTTATGCGCCAGTTTCAGCGCGGCCTTGGTCTGGCCGATGCCGGAAATGTCGTCACGCTCGCCCTCGACCGCCAGCAGGGCGGTGTCGGTGATCGCGCCCAGATCGATCGGCGCGCCGCGGTGGACGAACTCGCCCTTGGGCAGGCTGTGCTTCTGGAACACATGCTCGATCGTTTGCAGATAGAAATCGGCGGTCATGTCACAGACGCTGCGATATTCCTCATAGAACGCCTTGGACGAATCGGCGCTTTCGCCATCGCCATCGACCAGATGCTTGAACATCTGCCAATGGCTCATCAGATGGCTTTGCAGGTTCATGCTCATGAACCCGGCCAATTGCAGAAAGCCAGGATACACCTTGCGGCCGGCGCCGGGGTAATGCAGCGGCACGGTGGCCACCACATGGTGCTGGAACCACGCCAGCGGGCGGTTGACGGCGATGTCGTTGACGCTGGTGGGCGCCTCACGCGTGTCGACCGGGCCGCCCATCATGGTTAGCGTCAGCGGGCGGCAGGGGTGCTTGGCCGCGCCCATCACGGCGGTGGCGGCATAGGCGGGCACGCTGGGCTGGCACACGGCCAGCATATGCGCGTTGGGGCCGATATGCTCCAGAAAACCGATCAGATAATCGATATAGTCATCCAGATCGAAATGGCCCGCCTCGATCGGCACCATTTTGGCGTCGGCCCAATCGGTGATGTAGACTTCCATGCTTTCAACCAAGCGGGCGACCGTGCCGCGCAGCAAGGTGGCATAGTGGCCGCTCATCGGGGCGACGATCAGCATCTTGGGCGCGTTGGCGGGCAGGCCCGGATGGGTAAAGCGCAACAAGTTGCCGAACGGGCGATGCTGCACGATCGCCTCGGTCACGGGGTGGTCGACGCCGCCCAGATTGACGCTCTCGATATCAAAGGCGGGTTTGCCGCGCGGCATGGCGGCATGGGCAAACACATCCAGCGCCGAAGACATCACCGGCCCCATGCCCAGCATGGCGGTGGGCATGGCCGGATTTTGCACCAGTTCGGCCACGACCGATGCCCAGGCGCTGGCCCCGGACATGAAGCTGCGTTGCAGTTCGTAGGCGTTGTACAACATGGCGAGCCCTTTGTGACGGCAGGGGTGGGCGGTAAAACCCTGCGCACCCGGTTTGCGTTTGCGTTTACACTGGCTGTAAACGTGTGTTGTTGCAATGCACCATCGTGCGCCAATAGGTGAAAATGCCAGTTCTGACGGTTTTGCGCGGTTCCATCGCGGATAAAAATCCGATAGTGCGGCTGCCCATGACCGCCCCTGCGCCCGCGACAGCGACCTCTCCTGACCCCGTCACCCCGGTGGCAAACGGGGACTCCGAATCACCTGTTTCGCCGGCCCCCCGGCAAAGCCTGGGGCCATTGCGCATGATCTGGAACGCGGCGCGGGCCTATCCCTCGCGCGTGGCCATGGCTTTGATGGCGCTGGTGGTGACGGCGGTGACCACGGCGTCGGTGCCGTGGGGGTTCAAACAGGTCGTCGACAAGGGCTTTGCCAAAGGCAGCGATACCGCCACCATCGACCACTGGTTCCTGATGCTGATTGGCATGGTGGTGGTGCTGGCGATCGGCACGGCGGTGCGGTTCTATAATGTCTCGTGGCTGGGCGAACGGGTCGTGGCCGACATCCGGCTGGCCGTGCAACAGAACCTGCTGCGTCAGGCCCCCGGCTTTTTCGAGGAAAACAGCCCCAAGGAAATCTCCAGCCGCATGACGGCTGACACCGCCCTGATCGAACAGGTGGTGGGCACGACCGTGTCGGTGGCGTTGCGCAATATCATCACCGCGATTGTGGGCACGGGCATCCTGTTCGCGCTGGCGCCTAAACTGACGGCGGGGTTGATCTTTGCCGTGCCGGTGGTGGTGGTGCCGATCATCTGGTTTGGCCGCCGCCTGCGCAAAGAGGCGCGCAGTAGTCAGGACCGCATCGCCGACATTGGCGCGATGGTATCCGAAGTGCTGGGCGCGGTGCGCATCGTGCAGGCCTTCAATCAGGAACGCCGCGAGGCGGAGCGTTTTGCCGGCGCGGTCGAGGAAAGCTTTACCACGGCCAAGCGCCGCATCAGCATCCGCTCGACGCTGACCAGCGTGGCGATGTTGCTGGTGATGGGTTCGCTGACGCTGTTGATGTGGCAGGGCGCGCGTGGCGTTGCCAGTGGCGAGATTTCGGGCGGCACCATTGCCCAATTCGTGTTGACCGGCGCGCTGGTGGCGGGCGCCTTTGGCTCCTTGTCCGAGGTCTATGGCGATCTGGTGCGTGGGGCAGGTGCTGCCAGCCGTTTGAGCGAGCTGTTGAACGAGCAGCCGGCCATCGCGCCGCCCGTCCGCCCGGTGGCGTTGCCGGTGCCGCCGCGCGGCGGGCTGGTGTTTGACAATGTCACCTTCCGCTATCCCAGCCGGCCCGAAGTTGCCGCCCTGTCGCAATTCACCCTGACTGTGGAGCCGGGCGAGACGGTGGCAATTGTTGGCCCATCCGGCGCGGGGAAAAGCACGCTGTTCCAATTGGCGCAGCGCTTCTATGACCCGCAGGGCGGGGTGGTTAAGCTGGACGGCGTGCCGCTGATCAGCGCCGACCCGGCCGAGATCCGCCAGCGTATCGCGCTGGTCCCGCAGGAGGGCACGCTGTTTGCCGCCAGCGCGCGTGACAATCTGCGCTATGGCCATTGGGCCGCCAGCGACGAGGCGATCTGGGAAGCGGCCCGTGCCGCCAATGCCGAAAGCTTCTTGCGCGAATTGCCGCAGGGGCTGGACACGTTCCTGGGCGAGAATGGCGCGCGCCTGTCGGGTGGTCAGCGTCAGCGTATCGCCATTGCCCGTGCGATCCTGCGCGATTCGCCCATCCTGTTGCTGGACGAAGCCACCAGCGCGCTGGACGCCGAGAGTGAGCGTCTGGTGCAAGAAGCGCTGGAGCGGCTGATGGTGCGGCGCACCACGCTGGTGATTGCCCACCGGCTGGCCACGGTGCGCGCGGCCGACCGCATCGTTGTCATGGATGGCGGCCGCATCGCCGAGATCGGCAACCATGACAGCCTGACCCGCGCCGGCGGCCTGTATGCGCGCCTTGCAAGTTTGCAATTTGACGAGAACCGGCTGTTCGCGGACAGCTGACACCCGTTTCCTCTCGCCATGAAAGACTGACCGCCGATGTCGCTATTGATCGTTGCCGCCCTGTTGGGGCTGGTCGAAGGCTTGACTGAATTTCTGCCGGTATCCTCGACCGGCCACCTGATTCTGGCCACCAAGTTCTTTGGCTATGACGAGGCGCAGTGGGCGGTGTTCAACATCGTCATCCAGTTGCCGGCGATCATGGCGGTGGTGGTGCTGTATTGGGGCCGCTTCATGGAGGTGCTGCGCGGGCTGTTTGGCCGCGATGTCAGTGCCTACCGCTTTGTCGGCAACATTCTGCTGGCCTTTATGCCCTCGGCGGTGCTGGGCGTGCTGTTGAAAAAGCGGATCGACGCCTTGCTGGAGCGCCCCGATGTGGTCGCGGTGGCGCTGATCGTGGGGGGCATCGCCATCCTGATCATCGAACGCTTTGCCAAGCAGGGCGAGTATCAGGACGTCGCGACACTGACGCCTGCCAAGGTGATCGGCGTGGGCTTTATGCAATGTCTGGCGATGATTCCGGGCGTGTCGCGTTCGGGCGCGACGATCATGGGGGCGATGTGCATGGGGCTGAACCGCCGCACCGCCGCCGAGCTGTCGTTCTTTCTGGCGATTCCCACCATGCTGGGCGCCACGGCCAAGCAGGTGTGGGACAACCGCCACGAACTGGCCTCCGGCGCGACCGGGGTCGGCCTGCCTGAAATCGCCATTGGCTCGATCGTGTCGTTTGTGGTCGCGCTGGTCGTGATCAAGGGCTTTGTCAGCTATATCAGCCGGCGCGGTTTCACCCCCTTTGCGGTGTATCGCATTCTGGCGGGCGGCGTGGCGCTGTATTTCCTGTCGCATATGGGGTGAGGATTGCGGTGTGAAGCGTGCCGCAATGGTACGTGGCGAAATGGGGCGGTGCGCGGCATCGCCCTTTTTTGCAAGGGGAGGCCAAACAGGATGAAATCCGCTGGACTTGTCCGCGGATTACGTAATGTTCTGGGTATCTGCCAAGGAGATGGTCATGGCACTGGGTGTTCTGATTGTGATCGGGGCTGTTGTGGGCGGCTTGTTCGGGTTGATCAATCCGTGGCGGCTGTACCGGCGGCGCACACATGTGCTGTTCGGGGTGATCGGCGCGGTGGTGGCAGGCGCCATGGCGGGCGGCAGTTTGATGCTGGGCGGGCTGACGCAGACACAGATGATCGTCGCGGCGCTGGGCGCGTTGGGATTGTCGTTGATCGTGGTGCTGGCGATGGCGGTGGCCCCCAGTCGTCAGGATCAGGGCTAGGGCGCTCAACACACCCACAGTCGCGCGGCGAAAAGTGTTCACCCATGAAAAAGCATGGGCCTGCGATGTCTTCGTGCCGCATGCGGCTTGACTCTGGCGGCGGTCTGAAGCATGGGCGACCGCTCTTGCAGGGCGGCTCCTCTGGCTAGGTCGGGGTGCGCCGCTCTTTGTGTTTTTACGAGTTCGGTCTGGTGGTGGCCTGTGTGGCGCCGGATGGCCGGGTGATGGGAATTTTAGGAAAGCGCCATGGCAAAGCCCGCAACTGTCAAGATCCGGCTGGTTTCGACCGCTGACACCGGCTTCTTCTATGTGACCAAGAAGAACCCGCGCAACACCACCGAAAAGTTCAGCTTCAAGAAGTATGATCCGGTCGTGCGCAAGCACGTCGAGTTCAAGGAAGCCAAGATCAAGTAAGCTGCGATTCGCGGGACAGGCTGGCCTGCGTGCAGGCCGCCGCTGCGGGGCAAATCGCGGGTGGACGGGCCATGTGGTCAGTGTTCACGGGCGGTTCAACGGCTGAAAGGCATGGCTTGCAGATGATCCGTGAAACAATGCTTATGTGGCGCGCTGTCCTGACGGGCGTGCGCGGTGGGGCCCGGCAACGGGCCAATCGCAAAGGGCTGCTGGTCGCGGGGCCAGTGGCCCTTTCCGCGTGTTTGGCGCCGGTGGCGGCGGGCTTTGCCCCCTTGGCGCAGGCACAGACCCAGGCTGTCAGCCCCGTGCAGCAGGCCGCCAATGCCTTGCGCTCGATCGAATCGCTGCGGGCCAGCTTTGTCCAGACCGACGCCAATGGCGCACGGTTGACCGGCACGCTGTACCTGAAACGTCCGGGCAAGATCCGCTTTCAATATGCACCCGGCACGGGGCTGTTGATCGTGTCGGACGGGCGGGCGCTGACCATCCATGATTCGGATGTGGGCCAGACACAGCGCTGGCCGATCGGCAACAGCCCGCTGGGTGCGCTGCTGGATCCGGGACGCGACATCACGCGCTATGGCAATGTGGTGATCACCGGCGATCCGGGCGTGCTGGGCGTGGAGGTGCGTGACCGCGCCCATCCCGAATATGGCGTCACGACGCTGTTCTTTTTCCGCAAGGCGTCGGCGCCCGGTGGGCTGGAACTGGCCGGTTGGCAGACGCTGGACGCGCAGAACCGCGCGACCCGCATCCGGCTCAGCGGCCATCAGTATGGCGTGGGAATCGACAATAGCCAGTTCACCTTTATCGACCCGCGCGCCCGACCGCACAAATAGCGCCGATTCGTAAGCCGTCATCGCGCAGGGCCATTCAGCCAGCGCGCTGAACGGCCCCGATTGTCGTCAGACATGCCAAAACGGTGCGTCGCGAATGCAATCGGTATCGGCCGACCAACCGCCCCAAACGCGCGACCATGGGTGACAGCCCTGCGACAAACCGCGACAATACTGGCGCTTCTGTTCATGGGGGAGAAAGCCAGTCGGGCCTAAAACCAGTCTTGTCAGAGCGGTACAAAAGGCCCCGGGTTTCCCCCCTGTTGCCCGGCCCCTTACTACCCCGCCGCTCTGGCCTTGACGTGACGAACGCAAGCATGGAACCCTCGCCCCAATGCCCCCCGGGGCGAGGGTTTTTCTTTCAATCGCTTTGCCATTCCGGCGCAACCGCCCTAAAGCCCCCCTCATGATCTCTATCGCGACGTGGAACATCAATTCGGTGCGGCTGCGCATGCCGCAGGTGGCGCGCTATCTGGCGGAACATGGGCCCGATGTCCTGTGCCTGCAGGAAATCAAGACTGTGCCCGAACTGTTCCCGGCACAGGCCTTTGCCGATCTGGGCTATACCTATCAGGCGGTGCACGGCCAAAAGGGCTATCACGGCGTGGCCACGGTCAGCCGCATCCCCATGCATGAGGCGCACCGGCAGGACTGGCAGGCCAATGGCGAGGCGCGCCATGTCGGCGTCATTCTGGACGGCTGCGGCGTCGCGCTGGAGAATGTCTATATCCCGGCGGGCGGCGATGTCCCCGACCGCGAGGTGAACCCCAAATTCGGGCAAAAGCTGGATTTCCTGCAACGCATGACCGATTGGGCACAGGATCTGACGCGGCCCTCGATCATTGTGGGCGATTTCAACATCGCGCCGCTGGAATCGGACGTGTGGAGCCACAAGGCGCTGTTGAAAGTGGTCAGCCATACCCCGGTCGAGGTGGAGACGCTGGCCCGTTTTCAGGCGGCGCATGGCTGGGTGGACGTGGGTCGCCAACTGATCCCCGCGCCTGAACGCTATTACTCGTGGTGGTCGTACCGGGCCAAGGATTGGCGCGCCAATGACAAGGGGCGCCGGCTGGACCACATCTGGGCCAGCCCCGATGTCGCGGCCAAGGCGGTGGCGCACCGCGTGCTGGAGGATACCCGCGATTGGGAGCAATGCTCCGACCACGTGCCCTTGATCACCGAGTTTGATCTGTGAGTAGCCCGGCGCGGCGGGTGGCCTTGGCGCTGGACGCGCTGCGCCATGGCTGGGCGGTGCGGGTGCATGGGCGGGCGGTGCTGTTGCCGGTCGAAACCGGCTTTGCCCCCGGTGCGCGGGCCGGGCACATGCTGATTTCCGCCGCGCGGGCGACCACGCTGAAACTGGCCAATCAGCTGGAGGCGGCAGAACCCCACGCCCCGGTGCTGATCCGCGCCTGCGACCCGTTTGACCTGCCCACGGCGCAGGCGATTGCCGATCCCTCGCTGGATCTGGAACATCCGTTCAAGGGGCCGTTTGCCGCCTGTCATATCGACGATCTGGCCGGGGCAGAGGTGGCGATGGAACTGGCACGGCTGGCCGGGATCCTGCCCGCCTTTCTGGTGGCGCCCGATGGCGTGGCCGATGCGCAGGACGTGCTGGCGGGCGATCTGGACGATTGGAAGGACCCGCGCCATCTGGTCATCGCCAGCCGGGCGCGCCTGCCGGTCTCGGCCTGCGAAAGCGCGGAGATTGTCGCGTTCCGTTCGGCCGATGACCTGCGCGAACATGTGGCGCTGGTGCTGGGCCGTCAGGACGGCGCACGCACGCCTCTGGTGCGTCTGCACAGCGAATGCCTGACGGGCGACGTGCTGGGCAGTCTGAAATGCGATTGCGGCCCGCAACTGGACGCGGCGCTGGCGGCCATGGCGGACGAGGCCAACGCGGGTGGCTGGGGCGTGTTGTTGTATGTCCGGCAGGAAGGGCGCGGCATTGGCCTGATCAACAAGCTGCGCGCCTATCAGTTGCAGGACCAGGGGTTTGACACGGTGGACGCCAATCAGCGTCTGGGCCTGCCGAATGAGGCGCGCGATTTCCCCGTGGCGGCGCGGATGCTGGAATTGCTGGGCGTGCATGACATCCGGTTGATGACCAATAACCCGGCCAAGGTGGATGCCTTGCGCAGGGTGGGCGTGACCGTGATCGAGCGTGTGGCCCACCAATTGCCCGCCAACCCGCATAATGCACGCTATCTGGCGACTAAGCGTGACCGCAGTGGCCATATGCTCAAGGGGCTGTAACCCGTTAGCCCGCGCGGCGCTTGAGCGGAAATCCCCCTAGCGCCGGACATAGCGGGCGATGCCTTCCTCCAACTGGTTGGCGCCGATGACGATGCGATGCCCTGACCAATCCGCGACAAAGGCGGTGGCCTTGTGGTCGGGGTTGGCAAAGCGGGCGACATTGCCCTCGATCGTCAGCCCGTCAGAGGTGTTCGTGCGGCTTTCGGCTGCCACCGCGATCAGCGTATGCGGGTTTTCCTTGTTTGATCCCTGGATCAGCCAATTGCCCGCAATCCGCCCGGTGGCCCCCGCCGGCAGGTCGATCAGATAATTCGTGCCGCGCCCCAGCGTGTCGTCAAAGCTGTTGTCGGTGATCGCCACTTGGGCGGCGCGGACCTTCAGGTAATGCCCGCCATCGCCTGCCTCGAACCGGCTGTTTGTCACCCGCACGCTTTTGAAAAAATTGATATAGATGGAATGCGAACAGGCCAGCCCCCGGTCGCACCGGCCCAGATGGGTAAAGCTGGAGCGGTCGATCGAGATGGTGCTTTTGGGGTCATTGCCCGCCAGAATGCCCTCCTCGCTGTTGCGGAACCACGCCTGCGCCACGGCCAGATTGCCCTTTTCCAGCCGGATGCCCGCGCCATTGCCATCGGCCGCGCGCAGGTTGCTGAAAATGATGCCTTCGACGCGCGCGGATCGGCCGCGCAGCACCAGCGCCGCCTTGCCCTCGCACAACCGGCCATTGAACGTCACCCGCCCCGGCAGTGCCGCGACATAGGCAACGTGGCCATATTCCTGCACGCCGCAATCGGCATAGATGCCCGGCGCGATGCGGATCGTGCCCATGGCATCGCCAATAGCGAACAGGGCGTCCTGCAGCCGTTGATAGCGTTGCCCGGTTTCCACCACCAGAAAGGGCGCGCCCGCCACCGCCGCCGGCTGCGCCGTGGCCGAGATTCCCGCCCATAGCGCCGCCCCTGCGATCAGGCCGGTGGCAAGCATCAGGCGAAGGGAGGCAAGGGGCTGTGTCATCATGCCCAGCCCTATCGCAGGGACGTTAAGAACCGCCCAACGGACCGCAGGCCTTCGACCAGGCGCACCCGCCATGGGGCCTGTGTGCAATGGTCGCAATTCCCGCAAGCGGGCGGGGCCTCCTGCCCGAAATAGCGCAACAGCACGCCGCGCCGGCACCCCCATGTGCGGATCAGCCCGGTCATCGCCCGCAGCCGCTGGGCCTCGATCGGGCGGCGGTCTTGGGCCATGCCGTGCAGGCGGTGGCGGGCGCGTTTCAGGTCCTCTGCCGCCCACAGCATCACCGCGCGGGCCGGGGCGCCATCACGCCCGGCGCGGCCGGTTTCCTGATAATAGGCCTCCACACAATCGGGGGGCGAGAGATGCGCCACCAGCCGCACGTTCGGCTTGTCCACGCCCATGCCAAAGGCGATGGTGGCCACCATCACCATGTCCTCGCTGGCCAGAAAAGCGGCGGCGCGGGCGGCGCGGATCTCGTTGGCCAGCCCCGCGTGATAGGTCAGCACGCGCCGTCCGGTACGGGCCAGTTCGTCTGCCAGTTGTTCGGTCTGGCGGCGGGTGCGGCAATAGATGATGCTGGCCCCATCCGCCCCCCGGATCAGGGCCGAGAGCTGTTCCACCGGGCGGCGGCGCGGCTGGATCGCGTAATGGATGTTGGGCCGGTCAAACCCGCCGATCAGCAAGCCTTCGGGCGGGATGGCGAAATGGGCGCAGATGTCGGCGCGGGTGTGGGCGTCGGCGGTGGCCGTCAGGCACAGGCGGGCGGCATCGGGATGGGCCTGCATCAACGGCATCAGCGCGCGGTAGTCGGGCCGGAAATCATGGCCCCAGTGGGACACGCAATGCGCCTCGTCCACGGCGAACAGGGGGATGGCCAGCCCGGTCAGGGCCTCGGCAAAATCGGGGCGGATGGCGCGTTCGGGCGCGACATAGATCAGGTCCAGCGCGCCCCCACGCAGCGCCGCTTCGGTTCGGCGCTGGTCAGGGTCGGCGCTGGTCAGGGTGGCGGCGCGGATCCCGGCGGCGCGGGCGGCGCGCATCTGGTCCTGCATCAGCGCGATCAGCGGGCTGATCACCACCGCCGTGCCGGGTAGTGCCAGCGCGGGTAACTGATAAGTCAGCGATTTGCCGCCACCGGTCGGCATGATCGCCAGCGTGGAGGCGCCCGCCATCACCCGCCCTATCACATCACCCTGAATCCCGCGCAAAGCCGTATGGCCAAAGCGTTCATGCAGCAGGGTGTCCAGCGCCTCCATGTGCGCCATCATGCACGCGCGGGGCGGGACTGTCAGGCCCTATCCGGCGATGACATGCAGCCGCGTCAGGCGCGAGGTGGCGATGCGCCACACCCCGTCCTGCCGTACATAGGTTTCGTGGTAATGGCCCATGCCATGCAGCACTTGGGAGGCGCCGCTTTCGTCCCAGATCTGGTCTTCCATGGCGATGACGCCAGTGGCGCTGTCTGGGCCGGTCATGGTGATTTCATGCGCGTGGCCATGGTGCACGGTGCGGCGGGTCGTGATCGCCCCCGCAATCGCGGCGACGATGGCGTCGCGCCCGTGCCAGATCCAGTCGGCGCTTTCGGGCGGCGGGGCGCCCACGCTAAAGGCGGCGCGCGCGTCAAACACCGCGTCTTGCGTGAACACATCGCCCAGCGCCGCCCAGTCCTTACCGTCCATCAGGCGGAAATAGCGGGCCTTGACGCAGCGAATGGCTTCGATGGCGATCAGGCGGTCGATGGGCGACAGGTCGGTGGCGGACATGATGGGCCTCTCTTGTGCATTTTGGCCCAGCCTATCGCGCGATGCTCCCCGCGCCCCCTGCGCTTTGTCACAGGGGGCGCGGGGTGTGGCTCAGTCCAGATTGGGCCGCAGCCAGCGGGTGGCCGTGGCGATGTCCATGCCCCGGCGGCCGGCGTAATCGGTCAACTGGTCCTGACCGATGCGCGCCACGCCAAAATATTGGCTGTCGGGGTGGCCGAAATAGAACCCGCTGACCGCCGCCGTGGGCAGCATCGCCTGGCTTTCGGTCAGGGTGATGCCGGTGTTTTCGGTCGCGTTCAACAGATCGAACAGGATCGGTTTCAACGTATGGTCCGGGCATGCCGGATAGCCGGGGGCGGGGCGGATGCCGCGATAATGCTCACGGATCAGCGCCTCGTTGGTCAGTTGCTCCCCTGCGGCATAGCCCCACAGGGTGGTGCGGACATGTGCGTGCAGCCTTTCGGCAAAGGCTTCGGCAAAGCGGTCGGCCAAGGCCTTGAGCAGGATGTCGCTGTAATCGTCATGCGCCGCCTTGAACGCGGCCAGATGCGGTTCGATCCCGTGGATGCCCACGGCAAAGCCGCCCAGCCAGTCGTCCTGTGTATCGATGAAATCGGCCAGACAGAAATTGGCCCGACCCCGCGATTTGGCGAATTGCTGGCGCAGCATCGGGATGCGCGTGCCATCCGCCAGCAGGATGTCGTCGCCTTCACGGTGTGCCGGCCAAAAGGCGCAGACGCCCCGCGCGGTCAGCCACTTTTCCTCGATGATGCGTTTCAGCATGGCCTGCGCATCGGCAAACAGAGCGCGGGCGCTTTCGCCCACCACCGCGTCATCCAGAATGGCCGGGTACACCCCCGCCAGTTCCCACGCGCGGAAGAAGGGCGTCCAGTCGAAATATGCGGCCAGATCCGCCAGATCCCAATCGTCAAAGCGGTGCAGGCCCGGTTGCACCGGCGCGGGCGCCTTTTGCGCCGTATCGATGACGAAACCATTTGCCCGCGCGTCCGCGATGCTGACCAGTTGCGACTGGCCCTTGCCCTCACGCGCGATGCGCACGGCTTCGTATTCGGCGGCGGTGGCGGCGATGAACGGTTCGGCCTGTGTGTCGGACAGCAATTGGCTGGCCACACCCACGGCGCGGCTGGCGTCCAGCACATGCACCACGGGGCCGGTATAGGCCGGGTCGATTTTCAGCGCGGTATGGACCTTGCTGGTGGTGGCCCCGCCGATCAGCAGCGGAATGGTCAGGCCCGCGCGCTGCATTTCCTCGGCCACCGTCACCATTTCGTCCAGCGACGGGGTGATCAGGCCTGACAGGCCGATGATATCCACCTGCTCCTTTATCGCCGTGTCGATGATCGTCGCCCAAGGCACCATCACGCCCAGATCAATCACCTCATAGCCGTTGCATTGCAGGACAACGCCCACGATGTTCTTGCCAATGTCATGCACGTCACCCTTGACGGTGGCCATGATGATGCGGCCCTTGGCCTTGCTGTTGGCGTCCTTTTCCGCCTCGATAAAGGGGATCAGGTGGGCCACGGCCTTCTTCATCACGCGGGCCGATTTCACCACCTGCGGCAGGAACATCTGGCCAGAGCCGAACAGATCACCCACGCGGTTCATGCCGCTCATCAACGGACCTTCGATCACCTCGATCGGGCGGCCACCGCGTGCGGCGATCATCGCTCGCGCTTCTTCGGTGTCGTCGACGATATGGGCGTCGATGCCCTTGACCAGGGCATGTTCCAGCCGCTTGATCACATCATACGAACGCCATTCCTCGGCGGCCTTTTCAGCGGCTTTATCTGTGCCCTTATAGCTTTCAGCGATAGCAATCAGACGCTCGGTGGCGGTTTCTTCGCCGTCGACCGGACGCATCAGGATCACGTCCTCGCACGCATCGCGCAGCACCGGGTCGATCGTGTCATAGATGTCGATTTGCCCCGCATTGACGATCGCCATGTCCATGCCCGCAGCAATGGCGTGGTACAGGAACACGCTGTGCATGGCGCGGCGCACGGGTTCATTGCCACGGAAACTGAACGAGAGGTTGGACAGACCGCCGCTGATATGCACATGCGGGCAGGTGGCCTTGATCTCGCGGCACGCCTCGATGAAGTCGAGGGCATAGCGGTCATGCTCCTCGATGCCGGTGGCCACGGCAAAGATATTGGGGTCAAAGATGATGTCTTCGGGCGGGAAACCGATGCCGGTCAACAGCTTGTACGCGCGCTGGCAGATCTCGACCTTGCGCGCCTTGGTGTCGGCCTGCCCCTTTTCGTCAAAGGCCATGACCACCACCGCCGCGCCATAATCCATGCACAGCCGGGCGTGGTGCAGAAAGGCGTCCTCGCCCTCCTTCATGCTGATCGAGTTGACCACCGGCTTGCCCGAGACGCATTTCAGCCCGGCCTCGATCACTTCCCATTTGGAACTGTCGATCATGATCGGCACGCGGGCGATGTCGGGCTCGGCCGCGATCAGTTTCAAATAGGTGGTCATGGCCTCGACCGCGTCCAGCAGGCCTTCGTCCATGTTGACGTCAACGATTTGCGCGCCGTTTTCCACCTGTTGACGGGCGACCTCGACCGCCTTGGCGTAATCGCCCGCGATGATCAGTTTTTTAAACGCGGCAGAGCCGGTGACATTGGTGCGCTCGCCCACATTGACGAAACGCGAAGACGACTGAGCGTTCATGGAAATTTCCGAAAATCAGGCAAACACAAAGGGTTCAAGACCGGCAAGCCGCGTCACCGCCTCCAGCGCGGGGCTGTGGCGGGCGGGCAGGCCGTCGACCGCGCGGGCCATGGCGGCGATATGCGCAGGCGTTGACCCACAGCATCCGCCCAGAATGTTGACTTGCCCCGCATCCGCCCATTCCTTGACCAGCGCGGCGGTGGTTTCGGGCAGTTCGTCATATTCGCCCAATTCGTTGGGCAGGCCCGCGTTGGGATAGACCATGATCAGCGTGTCGGCGATTTCGCTCAGCGTTTTGACATGCGGGCGCAATTGCGTAGCGCCAAACGAGCAGTTCAGCCCCACCGTCACGGGCCGCGCATGGCGCACCGCCCACCAGAACGCCTCAACCGTGTGGCCCGACAGGTTGCGGCCCGACAGATCGGTCAAGGTCATCGACAGCATGATCGGGATCTCGCGGCCCAGTTTCTGTTCGACATGCCGCACGGCCATGACGGCGGCCTTGGCGTTCAGCGTGTCGAAAATCGTCTCGATCAGGATGAAGTCGACGCCGCCTTCGATCAGCGCGTCGATCTGCTCGGCATAGACGTCGACCATCAGATCCCAATCCACCTCACGGAAACCGGGGTCGTTGACATCGGGCGAGAGCGAGAGCGTCTTGTTCGTCGGGCCAATCGCGCCCGCGACAAAACGGGGGCGGCCGTCCTGCGCGGTGAATTCATCGGCTACCTTGCGGGCCAGTTTCGCGCTTTCCACGTTGATGTCGCGCACCAGATGTTCGGCGGCGTAATCGGCCTGTGAAATGCGGTTGGCGCTGAACGTATTGGTTTCGGCAATGTCCGCCCCGGCCGCGAAATAGGCGCGGTGGATCGATTCGGGCACTTCGGGCTTGGTCAGGGCCAGAATGTCATTGTTACCCTTTTGGTCACGCGCCAGACCCAGCGTTCCGGCATAGTCCGCCTCGGCCAGGCCAAAGTTCTGGATTTCCGTGCCAAAGGCGCCATCGGTGATCAGGATGCGGTGGCGCGCCTGTTCCAGCAGGGCGGCGCGGGCAGAAGAGGGGATCAGGGGCATCAGGCGGCTTTCTCGACAGGGGCGGCCACAGGGCCGGGGCGCACGCCCAGCAGGTGGCAGATGGCATAGGACAGCTCGGCACGGTTGAGCGTGTAGAAGTGGAAGTCGCGCACCCCGCCCGCATACAGCTTGCGGCAGAATTCGGCGGCGATGGTGGCCGCGACCAGTTGGCGGGCGGGCGGATGGGTATCCAGCCCGTCAAACAGCCCCTCCATCCACGCGGGGATCGCCGCGCCACAGGCGGCGGCAAATTTGCGCGTCTGGGCAAAGTTCGACACCGGCAGGATGCCCGGCAAGACCGGCGCATCGATCCCGGCGGCGGCCAGCGCATCGCGGTAACGGAAGAACGTCTCGGGCTCGAAAAAGAACTGGCTGATGGCGCGGGTGGCGCCCGCGTCCAGCTTGCGCTTCAGGTTGTCGATGTCGGCAGCGACGCTGGGCGAATCGGGGTGGCTTTCAGGGTACGCCGCGACCGAGATCTCGAACGGGGCGATTGCCTTCAGCCCGGCGACCAGATCGGCGGCATTCTGATACCCCTGTGGGTGGGGCACAAAGGGCGCGCCCGGCTGGCCCATGTCCCCGCGCAGCGCGACGATATGGCGCACGCCCGCTTCCCAATAGGCTTCGGCCACGGCGTTCACCTCGGCCTTGGAGGCGTCAACACAGGTCAGATGCGCGGCGGCGGGCAGACGCGCCTCGTTGATGATGCGGGCCACGGTGCCATGGGTGCGGTCACGCGTTGTGCCCCCCGCGCCATAAGTGACCGAAACAAAGGCGGGCGAGAGCGGCGCCAGCGTGGTCACCGCGTCCCACAACTGATCCATCATCGCATCGCTCTTGGGCGGGAAAAACTCGAAGGACACGTTGATGTCGCCGGGCAGACCGGCAAACAACGGGGCATCCAGCGCCTTTCGGGCTTCGGTCAGGGCGTGATAGCTGGCAATCATGGGGCAAACTCTCGTCAGGAAATCGGGGGAATCAGGCGGGCAGGCGGCGGCCGGTCCAGATCTTGACCGTCAGTTGGCCGCCCGCGATGGCGATGGCCGGATCGGCGCTGAAACCGGCGCTGGTGAACAGGCGGCGCATCTGCTCGTCGGTAAAGCCAAGGCGCGCGTGGGCATGGGCGCTGCGCAGTTCCTCGTGCTCGTGCGCGGCCAGATCGACCACGGCTATCAGCCCGCCGGGGGCGCATACACGGGCCGCCTCGGCCAGGGCGAGTTCGGGGGCCTGCGCATAGTGCAGCACCTGATGGAACAGCACCGTGTCATAGCCCGTGTCGCCCAGCGGCAGGCTGGTGAAATCACCCTGCACCAGATCGACGCTGCCATTGGGCAGGTGCTGCAACCGGGCGCGGGCGATGCGCAACATTTCGGGGCTGTTGTCCAGCGCGGTGACATGCGCGGCTGATGGAGCGAACAGTTCGGCCATGCGCCCGGTGCCCGTGCCCACATCCAGCAGGCGGCCCAGCGGTCGGCCGTCGTCCTGCGCGCCCAGCGCGCGGGCCAATGCGGCCTCCACCGGTTCATCGGGTGACAGCAGCGATCGGATCTGGTCCCATTGCGCCGCGTGGCGGGCAAAGTAATCGGCGGCCACCGTTTCACGCGCGTTGCGGATGGCGGCCAGATGGCGGCGGTCCTCGGCGCATTGGGCGGCAAAGGCGGTGTCCTCGGCCTCGGCGGCGGAGAGCAGGGTGGCGGTGGCCGCGCCCAGTTGCGGCGGCTGCCCTGGCGCGATCGAGGCCTTGAGGAACACCCAGCTGCCTTCCTTGCGCCGTTCGGCCAGCGCCGCGTCGCACAGGATTTTGACATGGCGGCTGACGCGCGGCTGGCTTTGCCCCAGCACCTGCGCCAATTCTCCCACGGCCAGTTCCATATGCGACAACAGCCGCATGATCCGCAGCCGGGTGGGATCGGCCAGTGCCCGCAACAGCGGATCGATGAGAAGCGTGTGGGTCATGATGCAATGCCATATAAAGATATCTTTATATTATTACAACCACTACCTGCCTTGCCGGAGAAAGCGCGGAATTCCGCGGGATAGCGCGCCCTGTCGTGGCCAATCGCGGCGAATCACCACCGTATCGGCGGCGATCACTTGCCCGGCCCGCGTCATTGGCGGAACAGGCTTGGTGACAATCTTGCGGTGGCGCTGTTGGTGGCCTTGTCAGACGGATGGGCACAACCTACCTTTGGTTCTGCGCCTGCGATGTCGGGATGTGCGATGCCAGGGTGGCGCTGCCTGCCATGGTCTCTTTCGCGCCCGGCCTGCGTTCCGGCCAATGCCATGGCCAAGTGCCTGTTTGATCGAGGATACGATGACCAAGACCGTCCCCCAAATTGCTTCGCGTGCGGCCCTGGCGGCGGTGCTGTTGTCGGCGCTGGCGCTGGCTGGCTGTGGCCGTTCGGATCAAGCGGGCGATGCGGTCAGCGCCGAAACCGTCGAAATCCCCGCTGACGAGGCGTTGAGCGCGCTGCCCTCGGCCGCAGCGCCGGTGGTGGATGCGTCGGCTGCGGCGGTCGATGCCGATCCGGTGCGCGCGGCGGCGGATCGCGCCTTGGCGGCGGCCTCGGACATTCAGGCGGCAGAGGCGGAGCAAGAACCCGCGCCCGCAGACCGCAAGACGGCGAACTGAGGTTCCACGCGCCGCATTGTCGGCGCGTCCGGCCCTGTGCTGATTAGTCCATACTGACGCGCCCGCGGCCCGCCTTGACGGCGCCGCGCCGCTTCTTGCCTTCCAGCCGTTGCGTCTTGCCCACCCGGTTCAGGCGGGATTTGGCGCGCTTTTCCGGCAATTGGTGCGCGGTGACGATCATCTCGGCCAGACGCGCGCGCGCGTCCGCGCGGTTCTGCTCCTGCGTGCGGTAACTGCGCGCGGTCAGCACGATTTCGCCACCGATCGTCAGCTTGCTGCCTGCCAGTTCCTTCAGCCGGGCGAACACCTCTGGCGACAGGCGCAGGGCATAGATGCTGACGCGCAATTGGCAGGCGGTGGCGACCTTGTTGACATTCTGCCCGCCCGGCCCCGCCGCCGTGATAAAGCTCTCCTGCAAGGCGGCCATCGCGCGGGCGATGGCACCTTCGGCGCCGGGGGGCAGGGGGGCGGCCATCAGCCTTGTTCGGGGTCGGCAATGCCCAATTCGGGATCGGCAAAGCCCAAGGCGGCAAAATCGGCCGGGAAAGGGGCAACCGCTTGCGCCGGAGGCTTGCCATTGCGCGGCACGCTCAGTTCGACGGCATGCAGCATGGTACGTTTGGCCCGGCCACCCGCGTTGCCATAGACCGGATCGCCCACCAGCCCCGCGCCCAACCCATGCAGCGCATGGACGCGGATCTGGTGTGTGCGGCCGGTTTCGGGACGGAATTCGACCAGCGTCATGCCGTCATGTTCGGCCACACGGCGCCAATGGGTCAGGGCGGGTTTGCCCTTTTTCGCGGGGATCATGCGCCAACCATCGGCCGCGCTGCTGATCTTGCTGAGCGAGAGTTCGATCGTGCCGGAATCGGCCTCCAGCGTGCCCGCCACAATGCCCAGATAGCGCTTGGTCACCGCACGCGCCTCGAACGCGGCGGCAAAGCGTTTGAGCGCCCCCGGATTGCGCGCCAGCAGCAGGCAGCCCGAGGTGTCACGGTCCAGCCGGTGGACCGGCACGGGCGCGCGCTGGAACCCCAGTTTCAACGATTCGCTGTGGTTTTCAAGGCTCAGACCCCCCGCGCGCGGCTGGTCCAGCGGCAGGCCCGCAGGCTTGTCGATGATCAGCGCCTCGGCGTCCTCGAACAGGATCGTCAGGCCGCTGGTGGAAATCAGGATATCGCTCATGCCAGCGCTCCAGCAATGCGGCGCAAGGCCTCGGCCAAACGGGCGTCGTCGGCGGCAAAGCTGATGCGGAAACCGTCCCGCCCGCCAAAGGCCGAGGCCGGGACCACCGCCACGCCATGTTCCAATAGATGCATTACCAACCCTTCATCATCGCCGAAACGCGCCATGTGCGGGGCAGCATCGATCATGCAGTAAAATGCGCCATCGGGGACCGGCGTATGCAGGCCGGGGATGGCGTTGATGGCCGCGACGCACATGTCGCGGCGCACGCGGAAACGTTCGCGCCAATCGGTCAGGAATTCCTGCGGCCCGGTAAAGGCCGCCACCGCGCCCGCCTGCGAGATCGAACAGGCATTGCCCGAGGCATGGCTTTGAAGCCGGCCCATCGCCGCGATCAGCCATTGCGGCCCGGCCGACACGCCGATGCGGAAACCGGTCATCGCATGGCTTTTCGACACGCCCGACACGGTCAGGATGCGGTCCGCCAGATCGGGGCATTCCACGCTCAGCGTCGCATGCGCACCCTCGCCATAGCGCAGCGGGGCATAGATATCATCGCTCATCACCAGCACGCGCGGGTGGCGGCGCAATACTTCGCCCAGCGCGCGTAACTCCTCGGCCGGATAGGTCGCGCCGGTGGGATTGCCCGGACTGTTCAGCAACAGCCAGCGTGTGGCGGGGGTGATCGCCGCCTCCAGTTGATCGGGACTGATGCGGAAACCGCTGGCGGCGTCCGTCTCGATCTTGGTCACCTGCGCCCCGGCGAAATGGACGATCTCGGGATAGGACACCCACCATGGCGCGGGGATCACCACCTCATCGCCGGGGTTGAGCGTTGCCATCATCGCCAGAAAGATCGCCTGCTTGCCCCCGGCCGAGACGATGATCTGCGAGGGCGGCACATCAATGCCCAGATCGCGCTGGAAATGCAGCGCGGCGGCCTGACGCAGCGCGGCGGTGCCGGGCACGGCGGTATAGCGCGTGTCGCCTGCGTCCAGCGCGGCCTTGCAGGCCTCGACCACATGGGGGGGCGTGGGGAAATCGGGCTCACCCACCGACAGGCTGATGATGTCGGCGCCGCCCTCGCGCAGTTCGATCGCGCGGTCGGTGATGGCATTGGTGCGTGACGGGCGGATGCGCGCCAGCGCCGCCGAAGTCGCCAGCAAATCTTGGGTCATGTTGTCAGATATCCAGCAAACGGGCCGGCATCAGCCCGCGCAGGGCATTGCCGATGAAAAAGCCTTGGGTCAGATCGTCCAGCGTCAGGTCGGCCTCGCGCGCGCGGCCCGCCTCGATCAGGGTGCGGCGCTGAACGCCGGGCAGCAGGCCGCTGCCCGCAGGCGTCAGCAACACACCGTCACGTTCGACAAAGATATTGGTGAAACAGCCCTCGGTCAGGCGGCCATCGTCGCGGATGAACAGGGCCTCGGCCGCGCCATGGGCGCGTGCCACCCTCAGTCCGGCGTCATAGAACCAGCGGTCCGATGTCTTGTGCGTCAGGCGCCAGTCGCCCTCGTCCACCGGCAGGGGCAGGACGATGCAGGGCACCGGCCCGTTGGCGTCCAGCGCGGGCGGCAGGGCCGATACCTCCAGACTGGTCGCGCCGCTACGGCCCAGAACCAGCCGCACGCGGGATGGGGCGTCCACCTCGAAACACAGGGCGTGGATGGCGTTGCGCACCGCATGGCGGTCAAAGGCAAAGCCGAGCGCGGCTGCGCTGGCCTTGATCCGCTCCAGATGGGGTTCCAGCAAGGCGATGCCTTCATCGGGCGTGAACCGCATCGTCTCGATCAGGTCGAACTGTGCCAGCGAAGGGGTCTGTGCCTGAGCCGGTTGATGCACGAATCCTCCTTTGACCAGGCATTCCCGCCATTCGGGCAGGCTGAGCGAATCCGCGACAATCGCCGACCCCACGCCCAGCACCGCACGACCGCCGACATTGGCCGCGCCTTCGCCCGGTGTCAGCCGCAAACTGCGGATTGCCACATTGAATGCCGCCGCGCCAGTGCCATTGGCGCCATGGCCCGCCGCCGGATCAATATGGCCGATCGACCCGCAATAGACCCCGCGCGGATCGCGTTCGGCGCTGTGGATCAGTTCCATCGCGCGGATCTTGGGCGCGCCCGTGACCGATCCGCACGGGAACAGCGCCCGCAGCACGTCCACCGGCCCGCGCCCCGGAGCCAATCGCGCCCGCACGGTCGACACCATCTGGTGCACCGTGGGATAGCTTTCGATGGCAAAGGGCGCGTCGACCCGCACGCTGCCCGCCACAGCCACGCGGCTGATATCGTTGCGCATCAGGTCAACGATCATCAGGTTTTCGGCGCGGTCCTTGACGCTGGCGACCAGATCGGCGGCTTGGGCTGCGTCTTCGTCCGGTGTTTGGCCGCGCGGGCGGGTGCCCTTCATCGGCTTGGCAGTGATCGCGTCCCCCTGCACCGCCACGAACAATTCCGGCGAGAGCGAGACCGTCCAGTGCGACCCGTCATACATCAGCCCGCCATGCGCCCCGCCGCCCTGCGCGCGCAAGGCGGCATAGATCGCCAGCGGATCGCCCTGCCACGCGCCGGTCAGCGGAAAGGTGAAATTGGCCTGATAGATGTCGCCCGCATCAATTGCCTGTGTCAGCAGGGCAAAGGCCGCGTCATATCCCCCGGCCGAGATCGCGGGCGTCAGCGGCCCGATCCGGCTGAGCGTGGCCGATTCCTGCGCCGCCAGCCATGCGGGCACGGCATCGGCGGCGATCTGCGTCCAGCCGTCAAAGGCGCCAAACCACACCAGCGGGCCGTCCGCCCCGATCCGCGCGGGCGCCAGCGGGGCCAGACGCTCTTCCAACTCCAGCCCGGCCTCATAGCCGACATAGCCAGCCAGCGCCGCGCCTTGTGCGTGCAGCACCTCCAGCCGGTCCAATGCGGGGCGGACCTGATCGGGGCGGCGGGCGACGATGATTTCGCGCGGGGAACGGTACAGCCGCGCGTGGCCCCGCCCATTGGCTGTGCCGGGCGCGGCGGCGGCCACATCGGGGCGCGCATCGTCCAGCAACACGAACACCTCGCCCTTTTGCAGGGCGGCGGGCAGGTGGGGGATGGCAGGCGATGCGGGCATGATCGGCCGCCTTTAGCGATGTCGGGCCAGAACTGCAAAAGCCCATTGGTGAGGAGTGCTGACAATTGTGTAAGGAGGGCGCGGCGATGGATTGACTGTTGCGCGCAGATGAAATTAAGTTTCACGCATTCCGCCGGGGCGGGGCCGCTGCCGGATGGGCCGCGGGCCGTGCCGCCGGTCAGGCTCTTTGCGGATAAAATCTTTCATGCGAACACTTTTGCTTGCCACCACCGCCGCGCTGATGATCCCGGCGCAGGCGCTGATGTCCCCCGCCATGGCCGCCGATTCGGCGCAGGCCGCACAGGATGCGCCACCGCCCCTGCCGCGTGGGCGGCTGGGTGATGCGGTGGTCCCCACCGCCTATCGGCTGGACCTGACGGTGGACCCGGCCCAGCCGCGCTTTTCCGGCCGGGTGGAAATCGACACGACGATCAAGACCGTCAGCCGCCATGTCTATCTGCACGGCCGCAACCTGACGATGCGCCGCGCGCCGCAGGTGACGGTGGGCGGGCGCACGCTGACCGCCAAATGGCAGGAGGTGGGCGACACGGGCATCCTGCTGCTGACCTTTGCCGAGCCGCTGCCGGTGGGTGCGGCGACCTTTGCCTTTGACTATGACGCCGCGTTCAATGACGGCCCGGCGGGCATGTTCCGCGTCAAGGTGGGCGATGCGTGGTACAGCTGGACCCAGTTTGAATCGGTCGACGCGCGCGCCGCTTTTCCGGGGTTTGATCAGCCCGGCTACAAACAGCCCTTTACCGTCACCCTGCGCACCCCTGCCGGGCTAAAGGCTGTCAGCAACGCGCCCGAGGCCAGCGTGACTCAGGAAGGCGGGCTGGACGTCCACCGCTTTGCCGCCACCGCACCGCTGCCGACCTATCTGGTGGCGATGATGGTGGGGCCGTTCGCCAGCGTCGCCGGCACGGTTGCGCCCACGCCCGAACGGGCGGCGCCTTTGCCGTTGCGCATCCTGTCGCCCCAGCCCAACGGCGACAAGCTGGATTTCGCGTTGCAGAACAGCCAGCCCATCGTCGCCCTGCTGGAGCGCTATTTCGGCCGCGCATTCCCCTATCCCAAGCTGGACCAGATCACCGCGCCGATCATGCCGGGCGCGATGGAAAACGCGGGCGCGGACCTGTATCAGGACGCGCTGATCGTCATGGACGAGAACGCCTCGACGCGGCGCAAGCGCTCGTTCGGCATGGTGGTGGCGCATGAACTGGCCCACCAGTGGTTTGGCGATCTGGTCACGCCTGCGTGGTGGGACGACATCTGGCTGAACGAAAGCTTTGCCAACTGGATGGGGTTCCGCATCGGCCATGAATGGCGGCCCGACCTGAATGTGGCGGGCGGCGCGCTGGACGAAGGCTTTGACGCGATGACCATCGACAGCCTGATCGCGGGCCGTCCGATCCGTCAGCCGATCACCGACAGCGCCCAGATCGACGCCGCCTTTGACCGCATCACCTATGGCAAGGGCGGGCATGTGGTGGCGATGATCGCCGCCTATATGGGCGATGCCAAGTTTCAGGCGGGTGTGCGCCGCTATATGGCGGCCCATGCCTATGGCAACGCCACCAGCACCGATTTCTTCCGCGCCATGGCCGAGGTCGCGGGCGACCCGCGCATCCTGCCCGCGATGCAAGGCTTTGTGGATCAGCAGGGCGTGCCGCTGTTGACCTTTGCCGGGGCGGATGGGCGGTTTGCCGTGACACAAAGCCGTTACGCCCCCTTTGGCGTGACCGCGCCGCAGACGCGCTGGGGCGTGCCGATGTGCGTGGCGGCGGGCGATACGCGCCAGTGCCAGTTGGTCGAGGCGGCCGGCACGGCAGTCAGCCTGCCGGCAGGCGTGCCGGTGGTGCCCAATGCGGGGGGCACGGGCTATTACCGGTTTGAATTGCCGGGGGCGGAATGGGACCGGTTGATCGCCGCATCCGATCGTCTGCCCGGCGGCGAAGGGCTGGCGCTGGCCGATTCGCTGAGCGCCAGCTTTCTGGCCGGGCGCAATGATGTGGCGCGGCTGGTGGCGCTGGCCCGCACCATGTCGCGCAATCCCGACAGCTATGCCGCCGATGCGGCGCTGGCCGCTGTGACGCTGCTGGACCGCTCCCATCTGGTCGAGCCGCGCGCGCGTGAGGCCTATCGCGCATTGGTGCGCGGCATTGTCGCGCCGCGATTGGAGGCGATGGGCTTTGATCCGCGGGCCGGAGCCTATGCCGCACAGGCGCCCGAAGCGTCCGAGCGCCGGATTCAGCTGGTCACCCGCATGGCGGGTGCGGCGCGCGATGCGCAGATACGCGCCACATTGGCCGATGCGGCGCAGGCGTGGCTGAAGGGCGATGTCCAGGCGCTGGACCCTGCGTGGTTCGGTCTGGCCTTTGGCGCCTATCTGCGCCGGGCGATGCCGGGCAAGGACGGGATGACTGCCGCGCGCGCGCTGCTGGACCGGGCGCTGGCGTCACAGGACCCGGTGTTCCGCCCATCGGCCTTGGGCGCGCTGGCGACGACGGGGGACGCCGGTTTGGCCAAATGGCTGTTGAACGACCTGAAGGACCAGCGCCTGCGCACCAGCGAGCGTTTGCAGATGATGACCGCCATCATCGGCACCGAGGAGACGCGTGAGCTGGGCTATGACTGGATGCGTGGGCATTTGCGGCAATTGAGGTCGGATGCGGGCGGGATCTTCTTTGCCTCGCGCCTGCCGCAAGTGTTCCTGAACTGGTGCGCGGTGGACAAGGCGGACAGTTTTGCCCGCCGGTTCCGCCCGTTGATGCGCGATACATCGGGCGCGCTGGATCTGGAGCGCGCGATCGAGCGGGTGCGCAATTGTGGCGTGCTGCGTCAGGCCCGCGCCAAGAGCGTGTCGGATGCGTTGATCGGCATGAAGTGATCCGGGGCGGAGGCGCGGTTGGCGCCTCCGCCTGCAGGGCTCAGGCGGTCGGCGGCAAGAGCGGCAGGCGCAAGGTGGCCTCCAGTCCGGTGGGCGTGCCATCGGCGTCGACGATATTGGCCAGCGTCAGCCGCCCGCCATGCTGAACGGCGATCGCGCGGGCCAGCGTCAGGCCCAGACCCGCGCCGCCCGTTCCGCTGTTGCGCGATGGCTCGCCACGGGTAAAGGGCTGGAACATCCGCTCGATCTCGGTGCCGGGAATGCCTTTGCCACGGTCGGTGATGATGATCGTCGCCCAATCGCGGCCCTGAATGCTCTCGCGCCGGGTGGTGACGCTGGCCTCCTGACCATAGCGCAAGGCGTTGCCGATCAGGTTGCGCAGCGCCCGGCGCAGCCATGTGGCGCGCAGCGGCAGCACCATGCGCGTGGTGTCCTCCAGGCTCACCGGCTCGCCCATGTCCTCATATTCCTCGACCACCGAGGCGACCAGCGCCGACAATTCGCTGGATTCCAGCGGATCGGACGGCTGCCCGACACGCGCCAGCGACAGAATGTCATCCAGCGTGCGGACGATATCCTCGATCGTCTGGGCCATTTTCAGACGTTCATTGTCATCATCGACGCATTCGATGCGTACCCGCAACGCGGCCAATGGCGTTTTCAGGTCATGGCCGATCGCCCCCAGCATCACGTTCTTTTCGTTCAACAGGGCGATGATGCGGTCTTCCATGGCGTTATGCGCCTCGATCAGGCGGCGCACGTCATGGGGGCCTTGGGGGCTCAACTGGCCGCTGCCCTCGCGCGTTTCGGCAAAATGCTCGACGCGGTCGGTCAGCGCGGCCAGCGGGCGGGCGATGCGGCGCAGGATCAGCGCCATCGCACCCACCAGCGTGGCATAGATCAGCACCGTTTGCGCGATCAGCGTCACCATCAGCCAAGGGTCGCGCGGCGGCACCTTGACGCGGGCGACAAACCACGCGCTGTCGCCGGTGCGGTGGACGGCGGCGACCAGAATGGCGGTGGGATGGAGCCCCTTGCGTTTGATCAACGGTTTGGCTTGGGGGTCGCGCTTTTGCATCAACGGGTCTTGGGCGATGGCGCGCTCGACCAGCAGGACGTTGCCGATGCTGCCATCCTGTTCGGCCAGAATATGGCGCAACCGCTCCTGCATATCGGGCCGCGCCTCGTCCCCGGTCAGGGGGGTAAAGCTGGGCACACGCTCGGTCCGGGGACCGTGCATCAACAGATCGGGCGGCGGCCCGCGCTGATCATCGGCCACGCGCTGATTGGGGCCGGGGCCGGGCGGCGGACCATCGGGCAAGCCGACAGGCGGGGGCAGCGGATTGTCGGCGCGGCGCATGCCCAGACTGACACGCAGCGCCAGCGCATGGACCAATTGTTCGTCGCGATAGGCGCTTTGCGCGCGATAGAGCAGGATGGTGCTGATCGCCTGCGCCAGCAACAGCGCGCCCGCCAGCGCCAGCAGTACCTGCCCTTTCAGGCTGCGGGGCAGGCGCGGGGGCCAGTTGCGGCGCAAGGCGGCGGGCATGGCCATCACAGGCTGGCCGGCACGCGCCGCACGTCAGCGGCCAGCATATAGCCACCGCCCCACACGGTCTGGATCAGTTGCGGATTGCGGCTGTCGATCTCGATCTTGCGGCGCAGGCGGCTGACCTGATTGTCGACGGCGCGATCAAACAGATGCGCCTCGCGGCCCTGCACCATGTCCAGCAGACGGTCGCGGTCCAGCACCTGGCGCGGGTGTTCCAGAAAGGCCACCAACAGGCGGAATTCCACCGAAGAGATCGCCACCACCGCGCCATCGGGGGCGATCAGCCGACGCTTGAGCGGGTCCAGCCGCCAGCCATCGAACTGGAAATCCTCGTTTTGCTGCACCTCTCCGGGGACACCCCGCCCCGCGCGGCGCAGCACGCTGCGGATGCGCGCGACCAGTTCGCGCGGTTCGAATGGCTTGACCACATAGTCGTCCGCGCCAATTTCCAGCCCGACGATGCGATCGGTCGCCTCTCCGCGCGCGGTCAGGAAAATGGTGGGGATGGCCCGCGTCTCGACCAGATGGCGGCACAGCGACAAACCGTCCTCGCCGGGCATCATGATGTCCAGCAGGACCAGTTCGGGCGATTCCTGTTTCAGGATCACGCGGGCTTCGGCGGCGCTGGCGGCCTGGGTCACGACAAACCCCTGACGCTCCAGATAGGAGGCCAGGGGCTCGCGCAGGCCCTGCTCGTCATCCACCAGCAACAGTCGGGTGGCGGTGGTGTCAGGCATCTGGGTCATATCCGTTCCGGGCCTTGCCCCTTACTTGCTGGCGGGCGGCGGCGGAGGGGGAGGGGGCATCATGCCACCGTCCGGTCCGTGCCGTCCCATGTGGCCGCCAGCGGGGCGCATCGCGGCCATAGCGGCCTTGCGTTCCTGCGGCGTCACCTTGCCGTCGTGATTGGCATCTGCGGTGTCAAACATCTTCAGCGCCGTAGCGACAAATGCGTCCTTCGTCACGGTGCCGGTATGGTTGGGATCAGCCTTTTGCAGGATCGCGCCGACCATCATCATGCCCATGCCGGGGTGGCGCATGCCCGCCCCACGCGGACCGCCATGGCCCATGCGGCCGCCCATACCCGGACCATCCATACCGGGGTGATCCATGCCCGGACCATCCATGCCCGGCGGCGGCGGCATCATGCCGGGGCCGCGCGCCGGAGCACCAGCGCCGGGGGCGGGGGGCTGTTTGGGCTGATGCGCGGCGGCAAATTCATCGCGCGAGAGCATGCCGTCGTGGTTGGCGTCCATCTTGTTGAAATGGGCATTGGTGCGGGCCTGACGGTCGGCCTGATCCAGCTTGCCGTCATGGTTGATGTCCAGCATCTCGAACAGCTTGGTGGCGTGGGCCTGTGCCTGCGCGCGCGTCACATCGCCGCGCATCATGCCGGGGCCGCCCATCGGGCCGCCTTCGGGCGGGGGAGCGGCGGCGATCGCGACACCAGCCACTCCGGCCAGCGCCAGAGCCATCGCGGAAATCTTTAAGGTCAGCTTGCTCATCCTGCGATCCTCACTCCTGGGCCGGCGGTGCGGCATGCATCGGGCCGTCAAATGTGTAGCCCCATCGGGGGTGAAAACCATCCGGTCCGGCACTGAACTGGGGGGAAGGTGCCGATCGCCGGATGGCTCTCACAAACAGGATATAGGCGCGATCTGTCTCCAGAATATGCCGTGGCGCAAATCTATTGTCGCGAATTGTCGCGTGGAGGCGGTGTGAAGGCGCGGGATGCGACACAGATGTCTGGCGCGTTAATCGCGGGGGCGGTCCTGTGTGCCCCAACCGGCGGTGATGAACAGCGCCTGCGCCGTGTGGGCGATGTTGGCCGTGTGCCACACCCCGCGCGGGTTGATCGCATATCCGCCCGCCGTCAGCGTTACAGAGTGTTCTGTGCCTTCGATCTGCTGGATCAGGGTGATCTCTCCGGCGATGCAGACCACCACCTCGTCGCCTGCGGGGTGCATTTCCCAACTGTCCCAGTCGCGGTCGAAATCGTGCAGACTGACCAGCCGCCCCTCAACCCCGTCGGCCGCGTGGCGCTGTACATAGTCGGCATACCAGGCCATGCCGGTAAAGGCGGGCTCGGCCATGGTGGTGGCGTTCAGCCCCAGATGGACGGGATGGGTTGCCAGATCGCGCGGCATCGGTGCCTCCTGCGGCAAAGGGGATCAACTGATGACAAAGGCGTTCAGCTTGTTCCCGTCGGGGTCGCGGAAATAACCGGCATAAAAGCCTTCGCCGCGCAGGCCGGGCGCACCCTCGCAACTGCCGCCCAGCGCCAGGGCCAGCGCGTGAATGCGGTCCACCTGCGCCGCGCTGGCGGCCTCCAGCGCGATCATCACGCCATTGCCGGCACTGGCCGGTGCGCCGTCAAAAGGCACCGTAACACCGATCCCCGCCGCCCCGTCGACATCGCCCCAGGCGATATAGGCCGCGCTCTCGATCATGCGGCCCACCCCCAATTCGGTGGCAATCGCGTCATAAAAGCGCGCCGCGCGCTCCAGATCGTTTGTGCCCAGCGTGACATAGCCGATCATGGCATCCTCCTGTACGACTCGGCTCTTTGAACGAACAATACAGGAACAAATGATGCTTCACAACGGCGCGCATTGCACTTTGAGCCAATCCAGTGCCGGTCCCGACAGTTGCGGCGCCAGAATGGATTCAACCTTGGCGTGATAGGCGTTCCACCATGCCACCTCGTCGCGGGTCAGCAGGCTGCAATCCACCAGTTCGCGCCCGATCGGCACATGGGTCAGCGTTTCAAAACCCAGATAGTCGCCCTCTGCGCCGGGGATGGCGCGCGCTTCGACCAGCACCAGATTCTCGATCCGGATGCCATAGGCGCCGGTCTTGTAATAGCCCGGCTCGTTCGACAGGATCATGCCTGCCATCAGCGGCTGGCCGGTGCCCGCCTGCCCGCCGGACGCCTTGGCGATGCGCTGGGGGCCTTCGTGGACGGACAGGAAACTGCCCACGCCATGGCCGGTGCCATGGGCATAATCCACGCCTGCCGCCCACAGATATTGCCGGGCAAGCGTGTCCAGTTGGCTGCCCGCAGTGCCTGCCGGAAACACTGCGCGGGCCAGCGCGATGTGGCCCTTTAGCACGCGGGTGAAGCGGTCGCGCAGCTCTGTCGGAGGGGCATCGGGGCCGACCCAGACCGTGCGGGTGATATCGGTGGTGCCGTCCTGATACTGCCCGCCCGAATCAACCAGATAGACGCTGTTGGCCGCGATCACCCGGTTGGTTTCGGGCGAGACGCGGTAATGGACGATGGCGCCGTTCGGCCCCGCGCCACTGATGGTGTCGAAGGACAGGTCGCGCAGCAGGCCGGTCTCGGCGCGCATCGCCTGCAATTGGTCGGCGGCGCTGATCTCGGTCTCTTTGCCCTTTGGTCCTTCCACGCTCAACCAGTGCAGGAAGCGCGCCACCGCCGCGCCATCGCGGGCCTGTGCGGCGCGGTGGCCGGATTGCTCGACCGGGTTCTTGATCGCCTTGGGCAGGACGCAGGGGTCGGTGCCCTCGACAATCTGGGCGCCCGCCGCGGTCAGCCCGGCAAAGATCGCCGCCACCGCGCGTTCCGGGTCCACCAAAACGCGCCGCCCCGCCAGTTCCGCCAGCCCCGGGGCGAAATCAGCCCGGTCACGGATGCGCACCGCATTGCCCAGATGGGCGCGCAGATCGGGCGTCACCTTTTCCGGGGCGATGAACAGATCGGCCGTGCCATCGGCATGGGCCACGACATAGGACAGCGTCACCGGGGTGCAGTCCACATCGCTGCCGCGCAGGTTCAGCAACCACGCCACGCTGTCCAGCGCCGAGATCACCGCCGCATCCGCGCCCTTTGCTGCCAGCGCCTCGGCCAGAGCGGCGCGCTTGGCCTCTGATGCGACGCCCGCAAGTTCAGTGGGATGCACCATCGCCAGCGCGGGCGAGGGCGCGGGCCGGTCAGCCCACACCGCGTCCACCGGATTGCGCGCGACCGCCACCAGCACCGCGCCCCGCTCGGCCAAGGCGCGTTCCACGCCCTGCGCCCATGGCCGCCCGTGCAGCCATGCGTCATAGCCGATCCGCGCGCCCTGTGGCGCCTGTTCGGCCAGCCATGCGGCAGGGCTGGTGGCGGGGACGTTGTGGTATTCATACAGCGCGCCATCGACCTGATCGCGCACCTGCAATGTATAGCGCCCGTCGACAAAGATCGCCGCGCGATCCGCCAGCACCACCGCGCTCCCCGCCGATCCGCCAAAGCCGGTCAGCCATGCCAGCCGCTGGGCATAGGCCCCGACATATTCGCTCATATGTTCGTCAGAGATGGGGATGACAAAGCCGTCCAGATCCTGCGCGGCCAGTTCGGCACGCAAAGCGGACAGGCGGGCGGCATGGACAGTGTTCGGCATCGGGACGCGCTTTCCTTCATTCCCGCGCCACAGTCGCTTGCGGGGGCGGGCTGGGCAACATAGATGCGGTTTATGTCCAACGCCACCCACACCGCCGCCATTCCCGCCCATCCGCCCCGCGCGGCAAAGCGTGCCCACAGTTTCACCCACCACGGCATCACCGTGCAGGACGATTATGCCTGGCTGCGCGACCCCGCCTATCCCGAGGTGACGGACGCCGAGGTGCTGGCCCATCTGGAGGCGGAGAACGCGTGGTTTGCCGCGCATATGGCCGGGCAACAGGACCGCATCGACGCTTTGTTCAAGGAAATGCGCGCCCGGATCAAGGAAGCGGACAAGAGCGTCCCCCAGAAGGACGGCGACCACCTGTACTGGATCGAGTATGAGGAGGGCGCCGAATACAAGAAATGGTGGCGCAAGCCCGTTGACGGAGGCCCGGACGAACTGATTCTGGACGAGGTGGCGCTGGCGCAGGGGCATGAATATTTCCGCCTTGGCGCGATTTCGGTGTCGGCGGACGGGCGGTTGCTGGCGTGGAGCGTGGACGATAACGGTTCGGAACGGTTCACCGCCCGGATCAAGGTGATCGCCACCGGCGAGATGTTGCCTGACGTGATCGAGGGGACGCTGTCCTCGCTGGTGTGGGTCGCGGGCGACCGGGGGCTGGTCTATTCGCTGGCGAACGAGAATTGGCGCACCGACAATGCCCGCCTGCACTGGCTGGGCACGCCGGTGGCCGACGATGTTGAGCTGTATCACGAGGATGACGAGGGCTTTCGCGTGGGCTCGGCGCTGTCGGCCAACGAGAAATGGCTGATCCTGTCGACCAGCGACCACGAGACGAGCGAGGTCCGCCTGATCCCCGCCAATGATCCGCTGGCCACGCCCATTCTGGTGCGCGAACGGGTTGAGGGCGTGGAATATGACGTCGATGAGCGTGACGGCGTGCTGTATATCCACGCCAATGACACGCATGAAAACTTCCGGCTGGCCAGCGCGCCAGTGGCCGATCCGGGCAACTGGACCAGCCTGATCGAGGGCAGCGATGATTTCTACCTGACCGGCTTTGACCTGTTCCGCGATTTTTACGTGATCGAGGGGCGGGTGCGCGGGCTGGACCGGGTGGAGGTGCGCTATTACGACGACCCCACCCGGATCGAACCTATCCTCTTCCCCGAGGCGAGCTATGAGGCGGGGCTGGCCGACAATCCCGAATGGGCGGTCGACCGGCTGCGGGTGAGTTATGAAAGCATGGTCAGCCCGGCCAGCGTCTATGACTATTTCGTGGCCGATGGGCGGCTGGAATTGCTGAAAACACAGGAAATTCCCTGCGGCTATGACGCCAGCCTGTATGACACCGCCCGGCTGGAGATCCCGGCGCGCGATGGCACGCTGGTGCCGGTCTCGGTGGTGTGGCGCAAGGACCGCGCGGCGATTAACGGCGGCGAGGGCGGCCCGCTGCACCTCTATGGCTATGGCGCCTATGGCATTGCGATCGGGCCGGGCTTTTCCACTTCTCGGCTGTCGTTGGTGGATCGCGGCTTTGCCTATGCCATCGCCCATATTCGCGGTGGCGATGATCTGGGCCGGGCATGGTACAAGGCTGGCAAGCGTGAGGCGCGTACCAATACTTTCAACGATTTCGTCGATGTCGCGCGCGGGCTGGTGGCGCGTGGGTTCACCGCTGAGGGCCGCATCAGCATCAGCGGCGGATCGGCGGGTGGCGAGTTGATGGGTGCGGTGATCAATTCCGATCCCGATCTGTGGGGCGCGGTGGTGGCGCATGTGCCGTTTGTCGATGTGCTGAACACCATGCTGGACGAAAGCCTGCCGCTGACGCCGGGTGAATGGCCCGAATGGGGCAACCCGATCGAGGACAGGGGCGCGTTTGAACTGATCGCCTCGTACAGCCCCTATGATCAGGTGCGGGCGCAGGATTACCCGCCGCTGATGGTGACGGCGGGGCTGAACGATCCGCGCGTGACCTATTGGGAGCCGGCCAAATGGGTGGCCCGCCTGCGCGAGCTGAAGACCGACAGCAACCCTTTGATCCTGAAAACCAATATGGGCGCAGGGCACGGCGGCAAATCGGGCCGCTTTGAAAGCTTGACCGAAACGGCGGAGGAGTTTGCCTTTATCCTGTGGCAGTTGGGGGTGACCGGGTAAGGGCAGGGGGTAGGGCCTCCGGCGGGTAAAGGGCGGGGGCCCTTTGCAATCCCATGAATGGGTAGCGCCCCGCACGCGATGCCAGCCTTTCCGCGAAGCGGTTTTAAAGCCTGCGGCGCATCGGCCTTGCGCAGGGGGGCGGGCATGGCGCAACCCGGAAAGATATAGGATTGCAAAGGGTTAAGACCCTTTGTCCGCCGGAGGCATGTTTCCGCTTGCCTTCGTCCCATACCGGCCCAAAATCGCGCCATGGCCAATAGTTTCACCCATACCTTTACCGCGGGCCCGGAACATATCGATGTGATGGGGCATGTGAACAACGCCGTGTGGGTGCAATGGATGGAGGCGATCGCCACGACGCATTGGGAACGCGACGCCGCGCCCGCGCATGTGGCCGCCTATGCCTGGGTCGTCACCCGGCATGAGATTGATTACAAAGGGAATGTGCGGCAGGGCGATCAGGTGCTGGCCGAAACCTTTATCCCCGAGGGGCCAAAGGGCGCCCGGTTCGACCGCCGTGTGGATTTTCGCGCGATTGCCGCCGATGGCACGCCGGGCAAGGTGATCGTTTCGGCGCGCACCACATGGGCGATGATTGAACTGGCCACGGGCCGTCTGTCCCGCATCCCGGCCGAGGTCGCCGCGCCCTTCCTGCCGCCCGAGGCATGAGGCAAAAAGGGCGGCACCATCCGGCACCGCCCTTTTGTTGTAAATGATAGCAATATTATGGCAGTTCGACTCGCTCCATCCCGCCCATGCTGGCGGCCGGATCGGTGGCCTCGATCACCATGGCGCGGCTGCCGGGCGTAATGCGGCCTTCATCGCCTCCGCCGATCGGTTCGGCCAGCGCGCTGCGTTCGCTGGTCGATGTCACCCGATAGCGCACCGAGGCGCCACCGTCCGGGCTGGTCACCGTCAACAGCGTCCCCACCTCCAGCAGCGGGCCGCCATAGTTCAGCTGAATCTGACGCCCGCTGTTTGTCACCACCACCATCGGGCGGAAATGGAACGCCACCTTGCGCGCGGCGATCATCGCCACCTGACGTTGCAACACGCCATAGACGCCATCGCCCGACATGCCGCCCGCCACCGTGGTGCCATTGACCACCATCGCCGAAGCGGTGTCGATCTGCGTCGTTACCGGCGCGCCAAACACGATGCGGCCCGCCCGGTCGGCCACTGTCACGTTGAACGTTACCAGCAGGCCCTGACTGGTCGCGCCATAGGTGCGCCCGGTCACCGACCGCTCGCTATAGCCGCCGCCTGTCGTGGCCACGCTTTCCATCCGGCCACGCAGGACATAGCCGCCCGGCCCCACCGCCACCGTGCCTGACGAGGAAAGGGCCGCCTCCATCGCGGTGCGGATGCCTTCGAACTGACGGGTGCAGTCCTTGACGAAATAGGTGGCAAAGCTGCTGGAGCTGGCCGCGACCGAGGCCGACGAACCGGCCGCCCCCCATGCCGTCACCGCCCCGCTGGAGCGGCTGGCGGCAAAGGAATCGCTGCGCGCGATGATCCCCTGATAGACCGTGCAGGTCTGGGCGCTGGCGATTTGCGCCACGGCGATCGCGGTGCGCGGCTGGGCCTGCGCGCCTGCCGGCAACAGCATCACCGCGCCGGCGCAGGCGCTATACAGCGCGCTCTTCCATGAATGCGGCATGGCTTATTCTCCTGAACTGCGGCGGCGGCGGCTGGGCTGGAAACGCTGACGGTCGGCGTCGGTCGTGGGGCGCAGGATCCACTTTGGTTCGGGCGGGGTGGACAGGCCAGCGACCGGATTGGCCTTGGAAAAGCTGGTCTGGACGTCGGTCACCTGCACGATGCCCATCACCTCCTCGGTGCTGCCCAGACGGGCGCCTGTGGCAGGGTCCACCACATCCATGCCGGGTTTGAACACGCTCAGCTGGTCGCCCATCTTCACCGTGCCTTCGCCATAGTTGATGATGATCGTGCCATCCCCCTGCGCGGCGGCCACCATCATCGGATAGACCGATGTCACCAGCCCCGAGGCGATCTTGTCCGCGGCCGTGCGCAGCAGCGCCGTGGCGTTCACCTGCGGCACGCCTTCACCGCACAGCGTGCCTGCCTTCTGCATTTCGTCGATGCGTTTGACGTAACGGATCTGGCCGGTGGCGCCATCGGTGATGCGGATGTCGATCGACAGCGTCACCTTGCCGCCATAGCAGTTGGTCGTGGGCCCGCGCGCGCCCACCATGCTGGCCCCCAGCGCCAGACCCAGCGTCGCGCCAAAGTCCGACTGTTTGGACGCCGAGAGCGTGGTGATCGTGCCATAGATCAGATAGTCCGCGCCCTGAAAGCCGCCCGTCTTGCCCGGCGTGCGGCTGGTGACCAGCCCCGATTTGGCGCGGGCCTGTTCCTGCAACAGCTGATTCATCTGCCCGCGTTCCAGCGTCGTGAACTTTTGCGTGCCGGCGATCGCGGTCAGGATCATCTGGGTCAGCGCGGCCGACTGGCCCGAACCGGCCGGATCTTCGATCTCGGACACGGCGACGATGGGTTTGCGTCCGCCACCACCTTGCGCAAGAGATTGACTGGAAAGGAAAAGCATCGGGATTGCCCCGAATATCATAGTCAATTTGCGCATTTTGCCCCCACTATCATGACTCGATTCGTGCGGATTTTAAGGCAAAATCAAAACTGTTGATAGCGTTTGAAAGTAAATGTTGCCCGCTTCGTGCGGCTTGTGTGCGCTTTCCGATTTATTGTATGAATCCGACATTTGACCTTTGCGTGTTCGGCAATGCGTCATCGGTCCGTGGTTGGCGCATCATCTTTGCCCGCCCGCCAAGCCCAGCCCGCGCGCATACGAAAAAGGCCCCGGCCAATCTGGCGGAGCCCATCGAGCCGGAAGCCATGTTCCGGCCGGTCAGTGGTGGGGGATCAATCGTTCAGCGCGATATCCGCACCCGGCATCCCGTGGCCATAGATAAAGCCATAGGTGGGCGAAGCGCGCAGGCCCAGCTTGCCAATCGGGGCGTAATAGACGCGCACCTGCGTCCAGTCACCGTTGGGCGAGACGTCTTCGGCCATGGCGCTACGCTCGATCATGCCGGGGCCCGACCAGTTGGCGTGGTTCAGGATCACGCGGCGGTCATCCAGCACCTTGGACACCGTGGCGACATGGCCCGAACGCATCGAGCCGGTGGCGCGGAAGGCCAGCACAGCACCAACGCGCGGGGTCTGGCCACGGCCATATTGCCCAGCGGCCTGGCCCCACCACGTTGCAGCGGCGCCAAACAGCTGAATACCGGAAACCTGACGGGCATAGGGGGCGCATTGCAGCACGCCAGCCTGGGAAGCGACCGGGGTCAGCACCATCGCAGCGACCGTCAGAACCAGCGCCGAAATGCGCGCCATGATACCGAAACCGTTGCGATTGTTGCGAAACACCGAGAAAGTCCTGTCATTGCCTGCCGGGCGTTGTTCGCTCGGTCTTGGTGAAAGTGTGTTTAGGGGGACACACCTCAACAATAAAGTGGCGGGCAGGGCACCCATCGTGGCTGAACAACGGTTCATCGCCTTTCGCAGCCGCAGCATGGGGATAAGTTGCGTGACGCGCGGTCAGAGCCAGCCTTGTGGATCGAGATCGCGCAGGTTTGGCGTCAGCGGCAGGCCAAGGCTGGTGTCATCCAGCCACCGCACATCCCAGCCCAAATCCTCGCGCGCCGTCAACAGGTCACAATGGACCATGGCCATCGCCAGCAGCAATGCCTGCACCGGATCAACGCCCATGATGCGGCGCTTGCGCGGGGCTTGGGGCCAGTCAATCTCGGTGCGGCAGGCCCAGTCACGCCCATCGGCCTCGGGCTGAAAGAAGCGACAGGCCAGCGGTGAGCCGTTCACGGTAAAGATGCGC
Organism: Novosphingobium ovatum; assembly: GCF_009909235.1. Lineage (GTDB taxonomy): Bacteria > Pseudomonadota > Alphaproteobacteria > Sphingomonadales > Sphingomonadaceae > Novosphingobium > Novosphingobium ovatum. Next base: position 268,365 of record NZ_JAAAPO010000005.1, on the reverse strand, counting down.
TCGATAAAGGGCGCTTCCTTTTCATGCCGCACGGCCACCCTCACAGCGGATTGCCGTCCTTGTCGCGATAGATTTCGCGGCGGCCGACGTGATTGGCTGGGCCAACCAGTCCGTCCTGCTCCATCCGCTCGATCCATTTGGCGGCGGTGTTATAGCCCACGCCCATCTGGCGTTGCAGCCAGCTGGTCGACGCCTTCTGGCTTTCGAACACGATGTGGCAGGCCTGAATATACTTGCGCTCTTCGGGGTTGTCGCTGGCGGTGGCCTCCAGATCATCAAAGCCATAGGAGCCCTCGGCCGGTTCCTCGGTGACGGAATCGACGTAATCGGGCTTGCCCTGCGCGCGCCAGTGGTCGGCCACCTTCTCCACCTCCTCGTCGCTGACAAAGGGGCCGTGGACGCGGACAATCGGGCCGGACGAGGGCTTGAACAGCATGTCGCCCTTGCCCAGCAATTGTTCGGCGCCCTGTTCGCCCAGAATGGTGCGCGAATCGATGCGGCTGGTCACGGCAAAGCTGATGCGCGTGGGCAGGTTCGCCTTGATCACGCCGGTGATGACGTCGACCGATGGGCGCTGCGTCGCCATGATCAGGTGGATGCCGGCCGCGCGTGATTTTTGCGCCAGACGCTGGATCAACACCTCGATCTCCTTGCCCACCGTCACCATCAGGTCGGCCAGCTCGTCGACGATCACCACGATCAGCGGCAACACCTGATAGTCCAGCTGCTTGTCCTCATACAGCTCCTCGCCCGTGTCGGGATCGAAACCGATGGAGATGCGGCGGCCCAGCGGCTTGCCCTTGGCGGCGTTGCTTTTCACCTTTTCGTTGAAGTTGACGATGTTGCGCACGTTGATCTCGCTCATCTGGCGATAACGGCGCTCCATTTCCTCGACCGCCCATTTCAGCGCGCGCACCGCCTTGGCCGGTTCGGTCACAACGGGGGACAACAGGTGAGGGATGTCCTCATAGGACTTGAGTTCCAGCACCTTGGGATCGACCAGAATCATCCGGCACTGCTGCGGCGTCAGGCGATAGAGCAGCGAGAGCAGGATGCAGTTCAGCCCCACCGACTTGCCCGACCCGGTCGTGCCCGCCACCAGCAAATGCGGCATGGTGGCCAGATCGGCAACGATCGGTTCACCGGCGATATCCTTGCCCAGGATCATCGGTAGTAAGCCCTTGGCGCCGACAAAGGCCTCGCTGGCGACCATTTCCTTGAAACTGACCATCTGCCGGTCGGCATTGGGCAGTTCGATGGCCATCACCGTGCGCCCCGGCACAGGCGACACGCGGGCGGAAATCGCGCTCATGTTGCGGGCGATGTCATCGGCCAGACCGACAACGCGGCTGGCCTTGATGCCGGGGGCGGGCTCCAGCTCGTAACTGGTGACGACCGGGCCGGTGCGCACGCCGGTGATCTGGCCCTTGACGTTGAAGTCCTCCAGCACCGTTTCCAGCAGCTTGGCGTTGCGTTCCAGCGAGAGCTTGTCGATCTTGGCGCCCGAATGCGGGGCGGGATCGGCCAACAGCTCCAGCTTTGGCAGCTCGCAGGCGTCGAACAGGTCGCCCTGCTTGCCCAGCTTGGCCAGTTCGGCGGGCTTGGCCGAGCGCACGGGATCGCTGATCTCGGGTTTGCGGCGGTTGTCCTCGCTGCTGATGGGCGTGGCCAGCGCGCCCGAACGCGGGGCGTCCGGGGTAAAGGGCAGGTCTTCGCTGTCCGCCTTGGGCGTGGCGGCGCGGCGCGGCTTGGCGGCGGGGGCGTCCTGCGCGACATCCCCTTTGCGGCGGCGGTGCAGCGCCACCGGCAGCTTGATCAGGCTGATCCAGTCAATCGCGAATACGCTGGTGACCAGCGCCCCGCCCGCGATCAGACAGATGATCCCCGCTCCAAACGAGACCCAGCCGCGCAGCATTTCGGGCAGAAAGCTGGCCAGCCCATGCACCACCCACGCGCCCAACAGGCCAACCACCCCGCCAGCTGACGCCGGCAGGCTGCCCAGATGCTCGTCAAAGGCCAAGCTGAGCGCCGCGGCCAGCAGCACCATCCCCAGCAGCAGCAAGCCCGAAGGGCGCAGCCAATGCGGTTCGGGCCCGGCCTCCTCATCCTCGTCGTCATGTTCGGCCGCGACATCGGCGATGCGCCACAATTGCCGCGCAAACACCAGCATCAGCGGCACCAGCAGCGCGGCCACCGGCCCCAGCAGGAACAGCGCGCGTTCGGCCACCCATGCGCCGGGCAGGCCCATCCAGTTCTGCACCGGCCCTGCCGCCGCCGTCGAGGGCGAGGGATCGGCCTGATGATAGGTGATCAGCGAGAGCGTCAGGAACAGCGCCACCAGCACCAGCACCAGCGCGCCCAACAGCTCGGCGCTGCGCAGCACGCTGCGGCGCAGGATCAGGCGCCAGTTTGCGCCAGCCGGAGGATAGGCGCGAGAGGCCATGGCGGATCAGTCCTGTAATGGGTTGAAAAAGCCTTGCGTACATGCGCCGGGAGGGGCCGTTACGTCAAGAATCCTGCGGTAAAACGCGGGGTAAATCCGCCCCGGAACGGTGTGGCTAGGGGCTATTGCGTGGCGGCTCGCGCCCTGACAGGCCATCGATCGCCGCCCAGCCATGCGCCATCGGGCGCAATCGGGCCGCCCGCCGCGCATCCATCCCGCCCAGCGCCAGCACCGGCACTCCCGCCCGCGCGGCCATCAGGGCAAAGCGCAAGGCGCCCAGCACCGCCCCGCCCGGATGGCTGCGCGTGGGGAAGACCGGCGACAACAGCACCCCATCGGCCCGCGCCCGACGCGCCTGTCCCAATTCGCGCAGATCATGCGCCGTCATCAGCCGCAGTCCGCTGCCGCCCGGCCCGATCAGCCCCGCCGCGCCATAGGCGCCGTCCGCGCCCCAGCGCCGCGCCTGCGCCATGGCTCCGGCCAACACCACCGCGCCGCCGCGCGCCCGCATCGCGCGGGCCAGCACGTCAAAGCGCGCCCGCCGCTCATCGGGCGGCAAATGGTAATGGCGATAGATCAGCCCCGACCCGCGCGGTATGGCGGCAATGGCGCGCATCAGCCCGGCGTCATTGCGCGCGTCGGTGATCAGCCATAGGCGCGGCAGTACCGCTTTGCGGGGCATGAGCGGCATTGCCGCTTTGCGGGCCATGAAACGCGGCGCTGCATGGTGGGGCTGGCATTGGCGCATCGCCGCGCTATAGCACCGCGCCATGACTCTGTCCCACGATACCGACCTAACGCCGCTGCAATCTGTGCAGCAGCGCATCGCCCATGCCGCGCGCATCGCCGGCCGCCCTGCCGCCGATGTCACGCTGATCGCCGTGTCCAAAACCCATCCCGCGGAGGCCATCGCGCCCTTGATCGCGCAGGGCCAGCGGGTGTTTGGCGAAAACCGCGTGCAGGAGGCGGCCGAGAAATGGCCCGCCCTGCGCGCGGCGCATCCCGACATCGCGCTGCATCTGGTGGGCCAATTGCAATCGAACAAGGCCGAGGAAGCCATCGCCCTGTTTGACTGTATCCACGCGCTGGACCGCCCCAGCCTGATTACCGCATTGGCGCGCGCGATGGACAAGACTGGCCGCCGCATCCCCTGCTTCGTCCAGGTGAACATCGGCGCCGAGGCGCAGAAGGGCGGCTGTGACGTGGCGGATCTGCCCGCGATCCTGACCGCTGCGCGTGACGCGGATATTCCGCTGGCCGGGCTGATGTGCGTGCCCCCTGCGGGAATTGAGGCGGCCCCGTTCTTTGCCCTGCTGGACAAGCTGGCGCGCGATCACGGGCTGGAGGGCCGCTCGATGGGGATGAGCGACGATTTCGAAACGGCGGTTCTGATGGGCGCCACCCATGTGCGGGTCGGCTCGGCATTGTTCGGGGCGCGGGGATGAGCGGGCCGATGCCCGGTGCCGCCGATCCCTTTGCCGCCTTGCGCGCCGATCTGGACGGATTGGCGGCGCGTGGGCGGCGGCGGATTCTGGCCCCGCGCCGGGGCATCGATTTTGCCTCGAACGATTATCTGGGATTGGCGCAAAGCGGGGTGTTGGCCGATGCCGCCGCCGATGCCATTGCGCGCGGTGTGCCGGTGGGGTCGGGCGGATCGCGCCTGCTGCGCGGCAACCACCCCGAACACGAAGCGCTGGAGGCCGAGGCCGCCCGCTTTTTCGGCAGCGAGGCGGCGCTGTTCCTGCCCACCGGCTACACCGCCAATTCGGCGCTGCTCTCGACCCTGCCACAGCGGGGGGACGCGATCTTTGTCGACGAATGGATCCACGCCAGCAGCCACGAAGGCCTGCGCCTGACCCGCGCGGCATGGCAAACCGTGCCGCATAATGACGCCGGGGCCATGGACGCGGCGATCACCGCGTGGCGCGCGGGTGGCGGCAGCGGAACGCCGTGGATCGCGGTCGAATCGCTCTATTCCATGGATGGCGATTTTGCGCCCTTGGCCGATCTGGACGCCATCGCCCGCCGCCATGGCGCGGTGCTGGTGGTGGACGAGGCGCATGCCACCGGCGGCTTTGGCCCCGGCGGGCGCGGTTGTATGGCGGCGCTGGGGCCGCGCGGGGGACATGTCATCACCCTGCACACGCTGGGCAAGGGGCTGGGCTGCGAGGGGGCGCTGTTGTGCGGCCCGGCGGTCATGCGTGATTTTCTGGTCAACCGGGCGCGGGGCTTCATCTTTTCCACCGCGCCTTCGCCATTGGCGGCGGCGGTGGCGCGCGCGGCGCTGGTGATCTGCGCCGAGGCGGACGACCGCCGCGCCGATCTGGCCGAACGGATGGAGCAGGCCCGCCTCGCGCTGGGGCCATTGGGCGCGCAATGCCACTATGGGCCGTTTGGCGGATCGCCCATTCTGCCGCTGGTGCTGGGCGATGATGTGCGGGCGATGGCGGTGGCGGCGCGCGTTCAGGCGGCAGGCTTTGATGTGCGCGGCATCCGCCCGCCCACCGTGCCCGAAGGGACATCGCGTTTGCGCATCGTCATCACCTTGAACGTGACGGCCGACGACATCACCTCATTGGCCGCAACCATCGCAGAGGCCATGAAATGAACGGGATCATCGTTACCGGCACCGACACCGGCATTGGCAAGACGGTGCTGGCAGCGGGGCTGGCGGGGGCTTTGGCGCGGCGCCATGGCGTGGCGCGCTATTGGAAGCCGGTGCAGGCCGGGCTGGAGGACATGACCGACAGCCAGAGCATCGCGGCCCTTGCCCCCGGCGTGACCATCCATCCCGAGGCCTATCGCCTGATCACGCCCGCCAGCCCGCATCTGGCGGCGCGGATTGATGGGGTGGTGATTGATCCTGTGCAACTGGCGCTGCCCTCGGGCGAAGGGCCTTTGGTGGTGGAGGGCGCGGGCGGCGCGCTGGTCCCGCTGATCGCTCCGCCAGAGGGCGCGCCGCTGCTCTATGCTGACATGTTCGCGCGCTGGGGCCTACCGGTGGTGGTGGCCGCGCGCACCATGCTGGGCACGATCAACCACACGCTGTTGACGGTCGAGGCCTTGCGCGCGCGCGGCGTCAAAATCGCGGGCATCGCCTATGTCGGGGACGAAAATGCCGAGACCGAGCGTGTCATCAGTGCCATATCCGGCGTGCCGCGTCTGGGGCGTATCCCGCTGCTGGATGATCTGAACGCCGATACTTTGGCTGCCGCGATGGCCGGTTTTGACTGGGACGCATTGGCATGATGCCCCGCCCCGGTAAGCCCGCGATCTGGCACCCGTTTACCCAGCATGGGTTGAACGAACCCATCCCCGAAATCGCCCGCGCCGAGGGGGCCAGCCTGTACACCACCGATGGCACCCGGATCATCGACGCGATCAGCAGTTGGTGGGTGACAACCCATGGCCATTGCCACCCGCGCATTGCGGCGGCCATTGCCGATCAGGCCACGCGGCTGGATCAGCTGATTCTGGCGGGCTGGACGCACCGCCCCGCGCTGGATCTGGCCGAAGGCTTGGTGGATCTGTTCGGCCTGCCGCATGTGTTCTTTTCCGACAGCGGGTCAACGGCTGTCGAGGTGGCGTTGAAAATGGCGCTGGGGTTCTGGCGCAACACGGGCCATGGCCACCGCAACCGCGTGATCGTGATGCAGCATTCCTATCACGGCGACACCATCGGCGCGATGAGCGTGGGCGAGCGGGGGGTGTATAATGCCGCCTATGCGCCACTGCTGTTTGATGTCGATACGGTGCCTTTCCCCCATGCTGGCGCGGAAGGCGTGACCTATGCCGCGCTGGAGGCATTGTGCGCGCGGGCCGATGCTGCGTGCTTTATCGTCGAGCCGCTGGTGCTGGGGGCGGGGGGGATGCTGATGTATCCGCCCGCCGTGCTGGCCGAAATGGCGGCGATTTGCGCGCGCCATGGCGTACTGTTCATCGCTGACGAGGTGATGACCGGCTGGGGCCGCACGGGTACGCTGTTGGCCTGCGAACAGGCCGGTGTCACGCCCGACATCCTGTGTCTGGCCAAGGGGATCACCGGGGGTGCGATGCCGCTGGCGGTGACTCTGGCCAATGCGGCGGTGTATGACGCGCATTACGCGCCGGACCGGTCGCGCACCTTCTATCACTCGTCCAGTTACACCGCCAACCCCATCGCCTGCGCGGCGGCGGTGGCCAATCTGGCGGTTTGGCGCGAGGAACCGGTGCGCGAGCGGATCGCCACCCTGCGCGCGCGTCAGGCCGATGGCGCGGCGATGCTGGCCACTGTGCCCGGCATTGCCAATGTGCGGCAATGCGGGACCATTCTGGCGCTGGATTATGTGGTTGATGGTGCGGGCTATCTGTCGGATCTGCAACCGCGCCTGCTGGCGTTCTTCCGCGAAAGAGGCGTGCTGATCCGGCCCTTGGGCAATACGGCCTATCTGATGCCGCCCTATGGCATCGGCGCCGATGATCTGGCGCGGTGCCATGCGGCACTGGCCGATGCGGTGGCATTGATCGCGGGGTAGGCGGCGGGGCGCGTTCAACGCCCCGCCCGTCACCTTCAGCCCTCGTTGCTGTCGTCTTCCAGCGCCTTGTACAGCTCCAGCTCGTTACCCTTGAGCGTGACGATATGCAGCAGGTTGGTCGCCCCCGGCGTGCCGAACGGCACACCCGCCAGCGTCACCAGCTTGGACCCGGCCGTGCCGAAACCATGGCGCAGCGCCATGCGCTTGCCCTTGGCGATCATTTCCTCAAAACTGCCGATGTCGCGGGTGTAAACGGCATGCGCGCCCCACAGCAGCGCCGCCTTGCGGGCGGTTTTCTGGCTGGGGGTCAGCACCAGCATCGGCACCGAGGGGCGTTCACGCGCCACGCGCCGCGCGGTCGAGCCGCTGCCGGTAAAGATGACGATGCCGGTCAGCGTCACCGTGTCGGCAATCGCGGCGCAGGCCTTGGCCAAGGCGTCGGCGGTGGTCTGGTCGGGGTTGATTTCGGCCAGATGGACGCGCTGACGGTAATAGCTGTCGCGTTCGACCTGCGTGGCGATGCGGTGCATGATCGAGACCGCTTCCTCGGGCCATTGGCCCGCCGCGGTTTCGGCCGACAGCATCACCGCGTCCGCGCCATCGTAAACGGCGTTGGCCACGTCCGACACCTCGGCGCGGGTGGGGGCCGGGCTTTCGATCATCGATTCCAGCATTTGCGTGGCGACGATCACCGGCTTGCCGCTGCGGCGGGTCAGCTCGACGATCTTCTTCTGGATCGGGGGCACTTCCTCGGGCAGCAGTTCGACGCCCAGATCGCCGCGCGCCACCATGATGCCGTCCGACAGCTCGATGATGCCTTCCAGCTCGCTGATGGCGGCGGGCTTTTCAATCTTGGCGATCAGATTGCCGTGGCCGCCCATCAGGCGGCGGCATTCGGCCACGTCCTCGGGCCGTTGAACGAACGACAGGCCGATGAAGTCCGCGCCATGTTCGATCGAAAAGGCCAGATCGCGGCGGTCCTTCTCGGTCAAGGCCGGGACGGGCACGACCGCGTCAGGCACATTCACGCCCTTGCGGTCGGAAATGACGCCGCCCACTTCGGCGCTGCACAGGATCTCGTTCTCGTCGGCGCGAATCACGCGCAGGCGCAGCTTGCCATCGTCGATCAGCAGGCGCTGACCCTTTTGCAGGATGCCGAACAGTTCGGGATGCGGCAGGCAGACGCGGTTTTCGTCGCCCGGCTCCGGATTGCGGTCCAGCGTGAAATGGCCCGAATGGCGGATCACCGCGCGCCCGTCCTTGAACGTGCCGACGCGCAGCTTGGGCCCTTGCAGGTCGCACAGGATGGCGATCGGCTTGCCCAGCTCGGCCTCGACCGCGCGGACGGTGGCGATGGTTTCGGCATGGGTGGCATGATCGGCATGGCTCATGTTGACGCGGAAGGCGTCAGCGCCAGCCTTGATCAGTTTGCGCACCATGTCGGGGCTGCGGCTGGCGGGGCCCAACGTGGCCAGAATCTTGACCTTGCGCCCGCGTGGATCAACCTTACTCACCCGAAATACTCCCCTGCTGTGCGATTGCGCGCAGGCTGCTATGGCCCACAACGCGTCTATACCCAAGGACTTATGCCATGAATATGAATGTACCCGATCCGCTGGACGAACTGGACGACGCGCAGGCGGCGGCCGCGTTTCGCCGCCTTGTGCGGCATTTGCGTCATCGCCATGACGCGGCCAACATTGATCTGATGGGTCTATCGGGATTTTGCCGTAATTGTTTGGCCGAATGGATCGTTGATGCGGGCGCGCCATTGGACAAACAGGCCGCCCGCAGCCTGATCCACGGGATGCATCCCGATGAATGGAAAGCGAAATATCACGTCGAGGCGACCCCGGAACAACTGGCCCGCATGGCCGAAAGCCTGAAGCGCAACGCCTGAGGGCGATCACCGCGCGGGGGATTTCGCCGCCAAACTGGCTGGGGATTTCCCTCGTGCGCTCTTTTCGCGGGCGTGCCGCGCCGTTATCGGACGGCCCCGACCGATTCTTTTGCGCCCCGCGTGGGGCCCCTTTTATGGAGAGCAAACCCATGGCTGAAATGGCTGCTGATGAACGCCTGCGCCTGCTGATCGAGCGGATCGAGCGTCTGGAAGAAGAGAAAAAGGGTATCGGCGACGATATCAAGGACGTCTATCTGGAGGGCAAGGCCACCGGCTATGACCCCAAGGCGATGCGTCAGGTGGTCCGCATCCGCAAGATGAAGCCCGACGACCGCAAGGAACAGGAAGCCATCCTGGAAGTCTACAAGAACGCGCTGGGTATTGACTGAAGTGTGTAATTAAAAACTGGCGGGGCTAATCTTCAGAAGCTGCTAAGTAAGCTTGGACAGTATCTGGATCCCCCGCCAGAAGATCTTTGATGCATGCGTGAGCTATTGCCGAAAAATCGGCAAGAGCATTGTTAGCGTGTGCCATGCTGCTGATGAGTGCATCGCAGAGCCACATGAATCCCGTCATGGCCTCGGTCATGTCTTGTTTATTGATTTGAAGGTCATGCGCTGATTTTGGGTGGGTTAGGCGATTGCGAATAGTTATTGCCTTTTGAAATTGGTTCCATTCATTTTTGTCGAAATCAATCGCACTCTCTGGGGATATTTTTTTGGCCATGCGAGCGACTAGACGTACTGTTGCGGTTAGCGGAACAAATCTTGGTTGAGTGGAAATGTTTCCACTAGTGTTAACGTGATAAGAATGTTCGGAGAGGGCTAGAATTTCTCTAGATTCCAGCTTGTTGAGCGTTTCGGCAATGTCGATAATGTGTTGTCGATATTGCCAAACAAGGCCTTCGGCAGCGGCGAAGCTTGATCTTATCAGTGATCGGCGATTTGCCTCGGTATCGTCAGCGTCCCTGCGACCTCGCGCTTCCATAACATCGCTTAGAAGCGTTCTGACGAAGAGTGCTTCAAAGTCCAGTTTTGTAGATTTAGACGAAACGGCCATGCAGGTAGGGTGTCACGCAATTGCTTGCCCTGTCAATCGCGCTCACCGGTTGCCCAACGGGCGGCAAACGGCTATCGCGCGGCGATTCCCATAACAGCTAGACGAAGCGACCCATGGCAGGCCATTCCAAATTCAAGAACATCATGCACCGCAAGGGCGCGCAGGACAAAAAGCGCTCGGCGATGTTCAGCAAGCTGTCGCGCGAAATCACCGTGGCGGCCAAGATGGGCATGCCCGACCCGGACATGAACCCGCGTCTGCGCGCCGCGATCAACGCCGCCAAGGCGCAGTCGATGCCCAAGGACAACATCGCCCGCGCCGTCGACAAGGCGAGCAAGGGTGACGGCGAGAACTATGAAGAAGTGCGCTATGAGGGCTATGGCCCGGGCGGCGTGGCGATCATCGTCGAGGCCTTGACCGACAACCGCAACCGCACCGCCACCAATGTGCGCACCGCCTTTGCCAAGAATGGCGGCAATCTGGGCACGGCGGGGGCTGTGTCGCATGGCTTTGACCGTCTGGGCCTGATCGAATACCCGGCCAAGGTGGGCGACGAGGAAAAGGTGCTGGAAGCCGCGATCGAGGCTGGCGCTGATGACGTTGAATCGGACATGGGCGATGGCGACGAGAACCCGGGCGGTCACTCGATCTGGGTTTCGGTCGATTCGCTGCACCCCGTCGCGCGCGAGCTGGAAAAGGTGCTGGGCGAGGCCGAGGGCGTGAAGCTGGCCTGGCGCCCGCAGATCAAGACCACGGTGGACGCTGACACCGCCGCTACGCTGCTCAAGCTGATCGACGTGCTGGAAGACGATGATGACGTCCAGACCGTCTGGGGGAATTACGACATCCCCGATGATGTCATGGCCTCGCTGGGTTGACGGTGACATCGCCCTCGATCCAGTTGGTGGCAAGGGCGGCGCTTTCGGGCATCATCATTGCCGCCATCGCGGAAATCGGCAAGCGCGCGCCCACTGTGGCCGCGCTTGTCGCGTCTTTGCCGCTGGTGTCGGTGCTGGGCATGATGTTCCTGTGGTGGGCGCGGCCCGATGCCGCCAATATGGCCGCCCATGCACAGGCGACCTTTTGGTATGTGCTGCCCTCATTGCCGATGTTTTTGCTGATGGCGGTCATGCTGCGTCATGGCGTGGGGTTTTGGCTGACGCTGGCGGCGGGCTGTGGGCTGACGGTGGCGCTGTATGCCGTGATGGTGCATCTGGGCGCGCGTCTGGGGCTGCCGCTGTGATGACACTGGCATGATCATTCTGGGCATTGATCCGGGCCTTGTCTGCACCGGCTGGGGCGTCATCGCCAAGGCGGGAACGCGCATCAGCCACATCGCCAACGGCCAGATCCGCACCGACAAGGAATTGTCGATGGCTGAGCGCTTGCTGGAGCTGGACACCACCATTGCCCGCGTGATCGAGATCTACAAACCCGACTTTGGCGTGGTCGAGGAGATCTTCGTCAACGTGAACCCGCAATCGACGCTGAAACTGGGTCAGGCGCGGGGGGCGGCGTTGCTGACACTGGCGCGGGCGGGGTTGCCGGTGTCGGAATACCCGTCAAAGGTGATCAAGAAGGCGCTGGTCGGCACCGGTGGCGCGGCCAAGGAGCAGGTGCAGCACATGCTCAAGGTGCTGCTGCCTGGCGTGCGTCTGGCCGGATCGGACGCCTCGGACGCGCTGGCCGTGGCGATCACCCATGCGCATCATGTGGGCGCGCACCGTTAAGCGTTACAGGTCCTCACGCGCCAGCGCCGCCTGATAGCTGTATGCAGGCGCGGGCTTGCACCCGCCCGGGCGGATGAACAGGCAGGCCCGGCCTTGGGGCATGGGCAGGCAGCCAATGGCGTCATAGGCCTCGCTGCCGATCGGGCGGCGCGGCAGGACCAGCGCATTGGCCCCCGCCTGCACCGCGGCAGGCAGCGTTTCGCCATCGTCCACCACGCCGGCTGGCGCCACCAGCAATGGCACGTCATGGCGCAGGATCGAAGGCACGACATGCGCGCGCCACTGGTTGGCCACCGCGATGCCGCATATGTCCGGCGTATCGGCCGCCCGCACCGCAAGGCCGGTGATCGCCGCGCCGCCGCGCATGCTGGCATAGCCGCCCGACATCGCCTGACCGCTGGCCGAAAGCAGCCACCAGCCACCCAGCGCGCCGACCGCCAGACGGCGCGGCGACAGGCCCGGCCAGCGTTGCAGCGCCACCTGTGCCGCGCCCGCCGCCGCCAGCATCACCAGCGCCGCGACCGAGATCCAGACAAAGCGGTATTCCTTGTGCGTGATCAGGCTGTGCGCGACCAGATTGACCACCGCCGCCGCCAGCACCGGGCGCAGCACCACGATCCGCACCCCCGCCCACACGGCCGCGCCCAGAATGACCGGCGCCAACAACCCGCCATGCGCCAGCATCAGTTTCAGGTAATAGGTGGCCGGTTCGGTGCCGAAACGTGCCGCGCGCGCGGCGCTGCCGCCCATGTTCATCGACAGGTTCACCAGCACCCAGCGATAGGGCGTCCAGCCCATCGCCAGATCGCTGATTGCCCCAGCCATCAGCGCGACCAATCCGCCCAGCACCACCCAGCGCCAGCGCAGCCAGTCCGCGTGCCCGCCCCGCCACGGCAGCGCGCCCAGCACCAGCACGGCGGCAAACAGCCCATATTGCAGCCGGGCGATCACCCCCAGCCCGATCAGCATCCCGCCCAGCATCAGCGCGCGCGCCGCACTGCGCCCGTCCAGCACCAGCGCGGCGCCCGCCAGAATCAGCGCCGCCCCGATGCTTTCCGACAGCATCAGATGGGAAAACAGCACCGCCTCCCACCACACCGCCAGCGCGGCCATTACCGCCAGCGCGTGGCGGGGCGACACCAGCCCGCCAATCCGCCATCCCGCCCACAGCAACAGCGCGCCAAACCCGGCAAACACCAGCCGCACCAGCCCCAGCCCCAGATTCGACCCCGGCGCCAGATGTGCCCCCAGCCATGATGGCACCGCCAGCAATTGCGGGATCAGCGCCCCGCGCGCGCCATAGCGATACTCCCAAGGCACGATGCCATGGCCCGTTGCCAGCCGCTTGCCCTGTTCCAGATATTGCATGAACTCGTCGGCATAGCCGATCTGATGCGGGGCATAGGTCAGCACCCGCAGGACTATCGCCACCAGCACCACCATCCAGATCGCCAACTCGTCACGGGGCAGGGCGGCGGAAGGGGGGGGCGCTTGCATGACCAACAGCTTAGGCAAGGCGGGGCGGCGATGCAAACCATCACGGCGGGAAAAGGGGGGGGGGAGCGCGGAGGCGGGCCTTCCGATGGGCGGATAGGGGGCGGTGGCGGGTTGCGATGCCCACGCGCTGCGTCAGCCTGCCGCCATTGCCAGCACGGATTGGGGAGAACACCCGTGTCGAGAGTTCACAAGATAGCCGCGGCCTTGGTGGTCGCGGGGCTGCCGGCCTGTTTGATGGCACAGCCTGCGCCCACCGCCGCAACCGCCGCACAGCCTGCGGCGCCCCCCGCCTGCCCGACACAGTGGTTTGCCGCGCGCACCCCGCCTTTCGCCTCGACACAGGTGGGGGCCGATGGACAGGTCACCTTCCGCATCTGCGCCCCCGCCGCGCAAAAGGTCGAGGTGACCAGCGACATCGACCTCCTGCCGCGCCCTGCTGGCGCCTTTGCCGCTGTGCCGTTGCCGCTGAAACGCGATGCCACCGGCCTGTGGAGCGCCACCACCCCCGGCCCGGTGACGCCGGGCACGCACCGCTTTTCCTTTCGCGTGGATGGGGTGAAAACGGCCGATCCCTTTGGCACCGACTGGGCCTTTCCACATACGGGTGTGGATGGCGTGTTGCAGGTGCCGGGCGCATCGGCCGCGTTTCAGGCCTATGATCCGGGAATCGCGCATGGGGTGGTCTCGACCATCACCTATGAGTCCAGAACGCTGGGCATGACGCGCCGCGCGCATGTCTATACCCCGCCCGGCTATATGAAGGACGCTCGGCGCTATCCGGTGCTGTATCTGGTGCATGGCGCGGGCGACAGTGACGATTCATGGATCAGCACCGGCCATGCCCATTGGATCATGGACCGCCTGATCGCCGCGAAAAAGGCGGTGCCGATGATTATCGTCATGCCCGATGGCCATACGCCTGACCGGCCCGAAGCCATGATGTGGACCAACCATGATTTCGGCAATGATCTGACGCGCGATCTGATCCCTTATGTCGACGCCAATTTCCGCACCATTCCCACGGCTGATGCGCGCGGCATGGCGGGGCTGTCGATGGGTGGGCAGCACACGCTGCGCGAAGGGGTGAACCGGCCCGACACCTTCCACTGGATCGGGGTGTTCTCGATCGGGCTGGGTGTGGCCCGCACGGCGGACATCCATCAGGACAAGATCGACGACTACATGCGCGAGAATGACGCCGCGCTGAAGCGGTCGGCGCGGGACATGCGGTTGGTCTATTTCGCCATGGGGCGGGACGATTTCCTGTACCACACCGCCGCGCCCACCCGCGCGGTGTTTGACCGCTACCACATCGGCCACCTCTATCGCGAAACGGGCGGGGGGCACACGTGGATGAACTGGCGCGACTATCTGGCCGATTTTGCCCCGCGCCTGTTCCGCCCCACGCCTGCGCACAAAGGAACCAAGTGATGTTGATCGACACGATGATGGGGGCCTCGGCTGTTTCACGCCGAGGCCTGTTGGGTGGGATCGGCATGGTGGGCGCGGCAGGGCTGATGCCTGCGCCCGCTGTGGCGGCGGCAGGGCGCGGTGACGGCCATATCCGCCCGCTGGACGTGATGGATGCCCGCGACAACCTCTATGGCTTTGCCAAGATGTGGGGCACGATCGGGCCAAAGCCGGTCATCAGCGCCTATCAGGGCATCCAATACGCGCTGGTGGGCAAGAAGCGCGCCCAACCGCTGTTCGGCTTTGTCGGCTTTGGCAATATCCGCAACCAGATCCTGCCCGATGGCAGCGTCAAGGTGCTGGGCAAGGAGTGCGGCTATTTCACTGACCTGGCAACCGGGCGCATTCTGGACACATGGGATAACCCGTGGACCGGCGAAAAGGTCGAGGTCTACAACTTCCTGAATGACGCTTTTCGCGGCACGCTGGGCCTGACCAAGAAGGTGTATGAGGTCAACGGCAGCAAGACCGTGAACAACGATCTGGGGCAAGGCGGCCTCGCCCGTCAGGCCGAGGAACCCTATCGCCTGCCCTGGCAAGTGATCGGCGACCAATATCTGCTGGGCTGGGACTATGCCCATGAATATGCCAACCCGGTCACGCCCGAAGGCTGGCCCAAGGCTTCGTCCGGGCGGATGGTCAACCCGTCCGAACATTTCGTCCTCTATACCCCCCGCGCCGAGATCGACGACCGATCGGTGGAATCGGCCCGCTATCACGGCGGTTTCATGCGGCAGGGGCCGTGGTGGCCGTGGATGAAGATGGGCCAGTCGGGCGTGGATGGCGTGCTGATGGGGCGGATGCATTCGTACAAGATCACCGGCACGCATGACGATATCCCCCGCGCCGTGCTGGACCGCGTGGCCAAGGACCGCCCCGACCTGCTGGACCCGCCAACGGACGGTCCGGACAAGGGCGTGGTCGATACCTTTGGCAAATACGCCCGCGACGTGCCGCCCGAAGTCCCCGGCTACGTGCGTAAATGAGGGGTTGGGGCAGGGGCGCCAGCGGTTTTCCCCTGCCCGCCCGCGTAAAGATGTTCCCAAATCGTTCCGCTATGGCTAATGTCGCGGGCGATGATTGCGAAACTCACCGGCATATTGGATGACTTTGGCCCTGATTGGGCGGTCGTGGACGTGGGCGGCGTTGGCTATCTGGTGTTCTGTTCGGCGCGCACGCTGTCGAATTGGGTGCGGGGCGACGCGGTGGTGCTGCACACCGAAATGCAGGTGTCCGAAACCGACATGCGCCTGATCGGCTTTGCCAGCAGTGGCGAACGCGCGTGGTTCCGCCTCTTGACGGCGGTGCAGGGCGTGGGGTCAAAGGTGGCGCTGGCGATCCTGTCGGCCCTGACGGTCGAGGAATTGCAGCGCGCCTGTGCCGGGGGCGATGCGGCACAAGTGGCGCGGGCCAATGGCGTGGGGCCAAAACTGGCGGCGCGCATCGTCAACGAGTTGAAGGACAAGGCGGGCGCGCTGGGCTTTGCCCCTGGCGTTGCGGGCGCGGTCGCGGCGGCGGGCGGCGTGGCGCTGCCGGCGGGCAATGTCGCGGCGGATGTGGTTTCGGCGTTGCAGAACCTGGGCTTTAAGCCGCAGGTGGCCGTGAGTGCGGCTGACGCCGCCATCGCCGATCTGGGCGAGGAAGCGGGCGTGTCCGCGCTGATCCGCCTGGCGCTGAAGAAGGCGAGCGGGTGATATGACCGACAACCCCCTCCTCTCCGCCCATCGCCAGATTGAGGATATGGACGCCGCGCTGCGGCCCAAGACTTTGGCTGAGTTTGTGGGTCAGGCGGCGGCCAAGGATAACCTCAGCGTCTTTATCGAATCGGCCAAATCCCGCGCCGAGGCCTTGGATCACACGCTGTTTTTCGGCCCGCCGGGGCTGGGTAAGACGACGCTGGCGCAGATTATCGCGCGCGAGCTGGGCGTCAATTTCAAGGCCACATCCGGCCCGGTGATCGCCAAGGCGGGCGATCTGGCGGCGCTCTTGACCAATCTTGAGCATGGCGATGTGCTGTTCATCGACGAGATCCACCGCCTGAATCCCGTGGTCGAGGAAGTGCTGTACCCCGCCATGGAGGACCGCGCGCTGGATCTGATGATCGGCGAGGGGCCTTCGGCGCGCTCGGTGCGGATCGATCTGCCGCCCTTTACGCTGATCGGCGCGACCACCCGCGCAGGCCTGTTGCAGACGCCTTTGCGTGACCGTTTCGGCATTCCGGTGCGGTTGCAATTCTATTCCGTCGACGAATTGGAGCGGGTGATCACCCGCGGCGCGGGCCTGCTGGGCATTGGTATCGACCGGGGCGGCGCGCGGGAAATCGCCACCCGTTCGCGGGGAACGCCGCGTGTGGCGGGGCGCTTGCTGCGCCGGGTGCGCGATTTCGCCCATGTCGCGGGCAGCACCACGATCACCCAGGCCATCGCCGACAACGCCCTGACCCGGCTGGAGGTGGACAATGCCGGGCTGGATGCGCAGGACCGCCGTTACCTGACCATGATCGCCGAAATCTACAAGGGCGGGCCGGTGGGCGCCGACACGCTGGCGGCGGGCTTGTCGGAACCGCGCGACACGATCGAGGAAGTGATCGAGCCCTATCTGATCCAGCTGGGCATGGTGGCGCGCACGGCGCGCGGACGGTGCCTGAATGATCGTGGCTGGACGCATCTGGGCCTGACGCCGCCGCAGGATCCGGCGAATCGGGCGGGGCCACAGGCCGCGTTGTTTGACGATTCGGACGACTGATCGTGTGGTCGCCACCCGCGCGCGTTAAGGATTGGCCGTGGCCTCGTCCCGGCATGAGACAGGCCACGGCGCTGGCCCCGCGTTAACCAACCGGTTCCCGAATCTGGACAGGCGCGCGCCGCGCCCTTGGTTGTTCCTGCCCGCCACAACAGGCCATCTATCCCTAGTGAACTGCTGGAACAGGCCCCGCCGAACATCGGCAGGGCTGGCGCCACACCGGCGCAACCCCGGCATCAAACAGGAAAGTGAGCAGATCATGTCGGTCCGTTTGGGCGTTGCCAAGGTCGCCGGGATTGTCGCCGGAACCGCGCTGGTCGGCGGTGGTGTGGCACATATTGCCGAGCAACCGTCGAAAGAGCGACCTGAATATGTCAAGCATGCCAAGCAGGCGCCCGCCCACAAGGCCGCGCCCGTGCAGCATCGCAGCCATGCCACCACCGTCACCACCACGGTGACCAAAAAGACGGTTTGTTGTCAGCCCAATGGTCAGACGACCATGGTGCCGATGCCGCCGCCGGGCCTGCCCCCGATTGAGGGCGCACAGGGCTATCATGGCGGGCATGGCTATGCTTCGGGCGGGATGCGCCATCATCCGCCCCACCCGCCGGTGCCGCCGCCACTGCCGCCCCAGACCACGGGTGGCACCAAGGTGCCCGCGCCGCCGATGCTGTTGCTGTTTGGCGCGGCCGCAGGGGCCTTGTTTCTGCGCCGCCGCCGGGAACAGGGCGCGGTGCTGGCCGCCGCCTGATCCATTACCTTACTCGCGGAAAGGGCGTCATCGGGCAACCGGTGGCGCCCTTTTCCATGCGCGCGCAACCTGCCGCGCACGTCGCGCAACAAAAAGGGGCGGCCCCGCAGGACCGCCCCTCAATGGCTTGGCTATCGCCGGGTCGCTTACGCGGCCAGCTTGCGCAGCACGTAGTGCAGGATGCCACCGTTCATGAAGTATTCGACCTCATTGGCGGTGTCGATGCGGCACAGCGCGGTGAAGGTGAAGCTGGAGCCATCCTTGCGGGTGACCTTGACCTCAACGTCCTGACGCGGCTTGATCGTCGACAGGCCCTGGATGGTGAAGCTGTCATCACCCGTCAGGCCCAGCGTCTCGCGGGTGTCGCCGTCCTTGAACTGCAACGGCAGCACGCCCATGCCGACCAGGTTCGAGCGGTGGATGCGCTCGAAGCTTTCGACGATGACGGCGCGCACGCCCAGCAGGTTGGTGCCCTTGGCCGCCCAGTCACGCGACGAGCCGGTGCCGTATTCCTTGCCGGCGATGACCACCATCGGGGTGCCATCGGCCTTGTGCTTCTGGGCCACGTCGAACACCGCGCCCACTTCCTCGCCATAGCGCGAGAAGCCGCCTTCGATGCCGGGGACCATTTCGTTCTTGATGCGGATGTTGGCAAAGGTGCCGCGCATCATCACTTCGTGGTGGCCACGGCGCGCGCCATAGCTGTTGAAGTCGGCCTTCGACACCTGACGCTCCATCAGCCACTGACCAGCGGGGCTGTCGGCCTTGATGTTGCCGGCGGGGCTGATGTGGTCGGTGGTGATCGAATCGCCCAGGATCAACAACGGCTTGGCCTCGACGATGTCCTGCACCGGGGCAGGCGTCATCGACATGCCTTCGAAGTAGGGCGGGTTGGCGACATAGGTCGACCCGGCCTGCCACGAATAGGTCTCCGAACCGGTGACGTTGATCGCCTGCCAATGCTTGTCGCCCTTGTAGACGTCGGCATAGCGGGCCATGAACATCGGACGGTCCATGCAACCGGCCATGGTGGTGGCGACTTCCTCGTTGGTGGGCCAGATGTCCTTCAGGAACACGTCCACGCCATCCTTCGACACGCCGATCGGGGTGGTGGTGAAGTCTTCGATCACCGTACCCTTGAGCGCATAGGCCACCACCAGCGGCGGCGAGGCCAGGAAGTTGGCGCGCACGTCAGGCGACACGCGGCCTTCAAAGTTGCGGTTGCCCGAGATGACAGCGGCCGCAACCAGACCGTTCTCGTTGATCGCCTTGCTGATGGGATCAGCCAGCGGGCCCGAGTTGCCGATGCAGGTGGTGCAGCCATAGCCGACCAGGTTGAAGCCGACGTTGTCGAGGTGCGGCGTCAGACCAGCCTTGTCCAGATAGTCGGTCACGACCTGCGAGCCGGGGGCCAGCGAGGTCTTGACCCACGGCTTGGGCTTGAGGCCCAGCTCGTCAGCCTTCTTGGCGACCAGACCGGCGGCAACCAGAACGCCGGGGTTCGACGTGTTGGTGCAGCTGGTGATGGCAGCGATCACCACGTCGCCATCGCCCAGATCGTGGTCGCGGCCTTCGACGGCGACGCGGGTCTGGGCCTTCTTGTAGGTGTTGGCCATGTCGGCGTTGAACACATCGTCCACGTCCGGCAGCGACACCTTGTCCTGCGGGCGCTTGGGACCGGCCAGCGAGGGCACGACGGTCGACAGGTCCAGTTCCAGCGTGGACGAGAAGATCGGCTCGATCGCCGGATCGATCCAGAAGCCCTGCTCCTTGGCATAGGCTTCGACCAGTTCGATCTGGCCTTCGTCACGGCCGGTCAGGCGCATGTAGTCCAGAGTCTTTTCGTCGATGCCAAAGAAGCCGCAGGTCGCGCCATATTCGGGCGCCATGTTGGCCAGCGTGGCGCGGTCGGCCAGCGTCAGATCGGCCAGACCCGGACCGTAATATTCGACAAAGCGGCCCACCACGCCGTGCTTGCGCAGCATGGCGGTGCAGGTCAGCACCAGGTCGGTCGCGGTCACGCCTTCCTTCAGCTTGCCGGTGAACTTGAAGCCGACCACTTCGGGGATCAGCATCGAGACGGGCTGACCCAGCATCGCGGCCTCGGCCTCGATGCCGCCCACGCCCCAGCCCAGCACGCCCAGGCCATTGACCATGGTGGTGTGCGAGTCAGTGCCGACGCAGGTGTCGGGATAGGCAACGGTTTCGCCGTTCTGGTCGACCGAGGTCCACACCGCCTGCGCGATGTTTTCCAGGTTCACCTGATGGCAGATGCCGGTGCCCGGCGGCACGGCATAGAAATTGTTCAGCGACTTGGAACCCCACTTCAGGAAGTCATAGCGTTCCATGTTGCGGTGATATTCGATCTCGACGTTCTGTTCGAACGCCTTGGGGTGGCCGAATTCGTCCACCATGACCGAGTGGTCGATCACCAGATTGACGGGCACCAGCGGGTTGATCTTGCTGGTGTCACCGCCCAGCGTGGCGATGGCGTCGCGCATCGCGGCCAGATCGACCACGCAAGGCACGCCGGTGAAGTCCTGCAACAGCACGCGGGCGGGGCGATACTGGATCTCGTTCGACGATTCGGTCGGGTTCTTCTGCCAATCGGCAACGGCCTGAATGTCGGCGGCCGACACGGTGAAGCCACCGTCTTCAAAGCGCAGCAGATTTTCCAGCAGCACCTTCATGCTGAAGGGCAGGCGCGAGATGTCGCCAACCTTGGCGGCGGCCTTCTTCAGCGAGTAATATGCGACTTCCTTGCCGCCCGCAGTCAGTTTGCTGCGGGTGCCAAGCGAGTCCTGTCCGACCTGGGTCATCTGGGCTTCCCTCACCTTGGTGGGCCGGAACGCCTGACTGGGCCGCGCGCGTAACGGATTGCGCGTGGTTATGCCAAGCGAAACGGCGGTTGTGCTGGCTTGGCCACTGACCTGTGATGAGGCCCGCGTCAAGGGCGGCCAAGGTGGAATCTCGCGTTTGCGGCAAGGAATGTGGCTGGATTGCTGCTATTGCGAACCCATAGCAACAAGTGGCCGGTATTCGCACGGATCAGCCGTTAAAACCGCCTTTCCATGCCGCTTATCGGGCGGTGGCCTCGGTTTCGGGCGCAAGGGTAGGGGGTGGGCCATCGCCCAGATCGACGCCTGCGTGATCGCGCCCGCCCGCCCCGTGCCACACGCCGATCAGGATCAGCCCGACACCAGCCAAAGTCGCACCCGACACCGGCTCGGCAAACCACAGCCAGCCCGCCGCCGCCGCCCATAAAAAGCCCGTGTATTCAACCGGCAGCAACCGATGCGCCGGCGCGCGCGCCCAGCCCCACGACAACAGCAGCAATGACACCGTGCCCAGTCCCGCCCCCGCCACCACCAGCGGCCAGGCCTGCGCCGAAGGCCATGCGGGCAGCCACAGCGCGCCGGGCGAGAGCAACAGGCCAATAAACGCCCCCTGGAAAAAGGTGATCTCGGCCGGGCTGGCGACCTGGGCCTGAT
Organism: Novosphingobium ovatum; assembly: GCF_009909235.1. Taxonomy (GTDB): domain Bacteria; phylum Pseudomonadota; class Alphaproteobacteria; order Sphingomonadales; family Sphingomonadaceae; genus Novosphingobium; species Novosphingobium ovatum. Next base: position 246,768 of record NZ_JAAAPO010000005.1, on the reverse strand, counting down.
GGCGCTGCATCACCAGATTGCCCGCATACAGCATCGCCGAGCCAAAGATCGCCGCGATACCCATTGCGCTGTCCCACGCGCTTAACCCCGCGCCCGCCGCAACCGGTTCATGCAGCCGCCCCAGCGCGATCACCACCACGCCCGCCAGCCCGATCAGCGAGGCCAACAGCGCCCGCCGCGTCACCGATTCGCCCAGAAAGGCGGCGGCCAGATACAGCGCGATCAGCGGGGCAAAGAACGAGAGCGCCATCGCCACCGCCATCGGCGTGCGTACCAGCCCCCAAAAGAACAGGAACGCCATCCCCGTCGACACCACCGAGCGCGCCAGATGCAGCCCGATCCGCCCGCGCGGCGGCCAGCCTTGGCGCCACACTTGCGGGGCCCACAGCAGGCTGGCCATCGCCGCCCCGACAAAGCCGCGCCACATCAGCGTGGCAAACACGCCGCTGTCGATCGCCGCGGCCTTCATCGCGGCATCCATCACGCTGAACGTGGCAATGCCGCAGGCCGCAGCCGCCATCGGCAAAAGAGGGTGGTGACGAACCATGGCTGCGTCTCTATCGGCAAAAGCACGCGATGGAAACGTCATGCCGTGCCTCCGGGGCGGCGGGCGCAGTTCATCATGCAGTCATCGAGGAAGCTTGATGAATGCGCGTGAAAGCGGCAAAAGGCGCGTGAGGGGCGGGACAGGCCGTCAAGGCGGCCGGCATGTCGCCCATTTTCCGCGGCGCCCAATGGGTTGGCGGGCTGTATTCGGTATTTTTGGGGGCGATCACCATGCGCAGGGTTTCGGACAAGGCACAGCACCAACAGGCGCGCAAGCCGCAGGCAGGTGCGCGCGGCAAGGCGGCGCTGGGCCTGACGTTGATGCTGGCGGTGGGCCATGCCGGCATGGCGATCGCCGCCGATCCGCCGCGTTCGGCGGGCAAGGCCGATACGCTGGGCCAGCCCGCGCCGGTTCGCCCCGCGCCCAGCGCGGTTCCCAGCGTGCGTCCCGTGCCCAGCGTTGCCCCCAGCGCCACGGCCACCGCGCGCCCCGCGCCGGTCTCCAGCGCGGCCGCCAGCCCGTCGCCTGCGCCCTCTGCCTTGGCCAGTCCCGCACCCGCCCCGCGCGCCCCCACGATGATCGTGGTGCCCGCGCCGATGCCGGTGGCCGCGTGGACGGTGGGCGATGCGCTCTCGCTGCTGGAGGCGATCAACACGATCGACCGCGAAGGCCTGATCCCTGCCGACTATCAGCCCGCCCAATTGCGCGCCGCGATTGCAGGTGGCCCCGGCACCACGCTGGACGAACAGGCCAGCCGCAGCTTTGACTGGCTGGTCGAGGATCTGCGCGATGGCCGCACGCCGATGCCCGCCCGTGTGCAGTGGTTTGCGGTGGACCCCGATCAGGACACCATGCCGACCGAGCAATTGCTGATGCGCGCCACCACCACGCATGACGTGGCCGGTGTGCTGGCCAGCCTTGCGCCGACCTATCCCGATTACGCCGCGCTGAAGGCGGCGCTGACCAATCTGCGCCCGCAGGACGTCAAGGCGCGCGAGGCGATCCGTATCAACATGGACCGCTGGCGCTGGTTGCCGCGTGATCTGGGGCGTACCTATCTGATTGCCAATGTGCCCGAATTCATGCTGCGTCTGGGCGTCAACGGGCGCAACATCCGCACGTACAAGGTGATCGTGGGCAAGCCGGGCAAGACCGCCACTCCGCAATTGGCCGAAACGGTCGAGGCGGTGGTGTTCAATCCCACCTGGACCGTGCCACAGTCGATCGTCGTGGGCGAAGGGCTGGGGGCAAAGCTGATCGGCAGCCCGGCTTCGGCGCTGCGTCAGGGGTACAAGGTGACGCGTCTGGCCGATGGCAGCATTCAGGTGGTGCAGCAGCCGGGCGACACCAACTCGCTGGGCCGGATGAAGATCGACATGCCCAACCCGCACGCGATCTATCTGCACGACACCCCCGGCAAGCATCTGTTTGCCGCGCAGGTGCGTGCCTTTTCGCATGGTTGTCTGCGCACCGAAAATGCGCTGGAACTGGGCATGACGATGGCGATTGTCTCGGGCAGCCTGTCGCCGGATGAGGCGGTGGAGGCCTATAAGTCGCTGAAATACAAGCGCGTCATCATGAAGCGCACCTTCCCGGTGTATATCTCCTATTTCACCATGGGGGTGAACACGCAGGGCGAACTGACCAGCTATGGCGACATCTATGAGCGCGATGCGCCGGTGCTGGACGCGTTCCGCCGCCCGCGCCAGTTGCACACCACCCAGCGCGCCAGCACCGAGGAAGTGATCAAGCTGGATAATCCGCTGTAACAGGCCGCCTTTGCTCTGGGCTGGGGCGCGGCCTCAGCCCGGACTGGCGGCGCAGCGCCGTACCATCGCGGCCAGCGTGGGGTGCAATTGCCCGTGCCACGTCCACATCCGCAGCCGGCCATCAGCCACCTGCAAGGCGATCCGCAGCCGGGCATTGACGCGAAACTGGCCCAATTGGGCGGGCGTGGGGGCCGGCATGGCGGCCACCTCTTCCACGGATGGCGGCAGCGTCAGGGTCAAAGCCTGTTGCTCCCCCCGCGACAGGCACTGGCTGATTTCCGCCACCGATGCGCGGGTGGGCATCTCCAGCGCGATTTGCGCGCCCTTGGTCACATCGGGGTGATGTTGGCTGACCCGCCACGCGCCCAGCCCAAACACCGCCAGTGCGCCCACCCCCGCGATGATCAGCAAAGGCCGATAGGCAGCCTGATCCTGTGGCGACAGCAACGCGGCGCTCAGCCCTTACGCCTCACCAATCAGGCCAGCGTACAACAGGCGGCCGCTGCCCAGATGTTGCAGGGCAATATGGAATTCATCGGGGGCCATGGCAAAACAGCCTTCTGACCGCCCCAGCTTGCCATATTTGGTCAGCATGTCGGGCGCGGCATACCATGCCGGATGCATGACAATGGCGCGGTCTGCGGCGTTTGAATTGGTTTCGTCCAGCCCGCGCAAGCGCATCGATGGGCCATATTTGCCGTCATATTGCTCTGACGTCAGATAGGCCCCGCGCGACGTGGCCAGTGAGCCGACAATATTGGAGAAATGCTGCAACCGGCCGATATGTTCCGGGTCAGACCCACGGCCATGCGCCACCAGATGCGAGCGCATCGCGCCTGCCGTCACATCGACAAAATGCAGGCGCGGCAGGGCCGACGGGCGGGCAAAATCGGCCACCGCCACGATCGAGGCGTCCAGCAGGATCGAGGACATCCGCTCGGCCTGTTCCTTGGCCACGGTGACGATGCGGCGCTCATACTCGGTCAGGGTGCTGGCCTGCGCATAGACCTTCTCGCTCAACACCGAAGGCATCGCCATGCCCAGACCCAGCGCCAGACCGCCGCGCATCAGCGAACGGCGCGAAACAACAGGCGGCACGGGCGCCAGAATGGCGGGCACAGTGGCAATTCGTGAGTTCGTATCGATCATCGGGAAAGCGCGACTCATGAATAAAATTTCTATAGTGGCAAACTAGCAACTGCATTGCCGTGTCACCATGGTTTCGCGGCAGATACCCCATATCGCGCGGCGAGTTGAGCCCAAATGACTCCAAGTTGCGGATTTACCGGCGATGAATGGATCGGTTTCGCACCCAACCCTATGGCGAATCCAGTAAGCAATCGCCAGGGCGCGTTAACGTTTGCCCTCGATGATCATCGCATCGCCACGCAGTTCAACCCGGCCCATCTGGCGCAGCGCGCTTTGCCCCAGCAAATTGCCCTCCAGCCCGTCCATCACCACGGCGCGCACATTGTGCAATTCGGCCCCGGCGACATACAGGCGCTCGATCGTGACATAGCTGCCGCTGGTGACGCCCGAAGCGGACCGCAGCATGGCGCGCGGGGCGGTCTGGTCGATGCGCAGGGCGAGCCGCTGTGCCTCCTGCGTGGAGATCGCCACGATGTCGGCCCCCGTGTCGATCAGAAAACGGGTGGACTGGCCATTGATCAGCCCGTCGATGTGGAACTGGCCCGTGTCGTCGCGGCCAATGACGCGGGCCTGTGGCGCGGATGGCGCGCTGGCCGGAGCGGCCTGCGGCGGGGCGGCGTTGATGTCCCACGGATTGCCCGACCCGGTCGCGGTGTCTGCGCTGGTGCTCAGCGCGGCAAAGGCCTGCGCCTGACGCGGGGCTCGGGCATGCGGCCCACGCGGCGCCAGCGCCACCGCCAGCACGCTCATGACAAAGGTTGCGGCCAGAGCCCGCGTGATCAACTGTCCCATGCTGCCGCAGTACCACGCAGCCGTTAGGGAAAGGTGGATGCGGCCAAGGCAATGCCGTGCGTGGGGGGAAGAACTGCGCCTTCCCCCCACGCTCCGCTTACTGCGCCAATTCCGCTTCGGCCTTGGCGGCTTCGATTTCGGCGGCCTTTTTCTCGACCAGTTCGACGATGTGGTCCAGCATGGCGTCCGACTGGATCGTGTGGCTGGTGACGCCCGACAGGTACACCATATGCTTGCCATTGCCGCCGCCGGTCAGGCCGATGTCGGTTTCGCGCGCTTCACCGGGGCCGTTGACAACGCAGCCCAGCACCGAAAGCGAGAGCGGCGTCTTGATGTGGCTGAGGCGGCTTTCCAGTGCCTCGACGGTCTTGATCACGTCAAAGCCCTGCCGCGCGCAGGACGGGCACGAGACCACGCGCACGCCACGGGTGCGCAGGCCCAAGGCTTTGAGCATTTCAAACCCGACGCGCACTTCCTCCTCGGGCGGGGCCGAGAGCGAGACGCGGATCGTGTCGCCAATGCCTGCCCACAGCAGGTTGCCCATGCCGATCGAGCTTTTGACCGTGCCGCCGATCAGCCCGCCGGCCTCGGTGATGCCCAGATGCAGCGGGCAATCGACCGCCTCGGCCAGCCCCATATAGGCTGACACCGCCAGGAACACGTCACTGGCCTTCACCGCCACCTTGTATTCGTGGAAATCGTGGTCCTGCAACAGCTTGATATGGTCCAGCGCGGATTCCACCAGCGCCTCGGGGCAGGGCTCGCCGTATTTTTCCAGCAGGTCCTTTTCCAGCGACCCCGCGTTCACGCCAATGCGGATCGAGCAGCCATTGGCCTTGGCCGCGCGTACCACTTCGGCCACGCGGTCATGGCCGCCGATGTTGCCGGGGTTGATGCGCAGACAGGCCGCGCCCGCGTCCGCCGCTTCCAGAGCGCGCTTGTAATGGAAATGGATGTCGGCCACCAACGGCACATTGGCCGCCCGCGCGATCTGCTTGAACGCGGCGGTCGATTCCACATCAGGGCACGACACGCGCACGATATCCGCGCCCGCTTCCTCGCACCGGCGGATCTGGTCGATCGTCGCACCCGCATCGCTGGTCAGCGTGTTGGTCATGGTCTGCACGGCGATGGGGGCGTCGCCGCCAACGGGCACGCGGCCCACCATGATCTGACGGCACTGACGGCGGGCGATATCACGCCAAGGACGAACTGACGACATGGGGGTCTCCTTTGAGCCTGCCTATAGCCGATTGGTCCTGCGCCGCAAATGCGAAGCGGCGATGACTTTGGGGCAGTGTGGGTTACAGGTCGCGCGCCATGCACAGGCTGAAGTCATCGGACACGTAATCGCCAAAAGCGGGGCATTCGACGAAACCGGCCGATTCGTACAGGCGGCGGGCGGGGGTGAACGCCTCTGGCCGCCCGGTTTCCAGCAACAGCCGGCGATAGCCGCGGGTCCGTGCCACGCCCATCAGGTGCAACAGGATCGCCCGGCCGATACCCTGGCCCAGATGCGCGGGGGCGACGCGCATGGATTTCAGTTCGCCGGTGTGCGAGTCCAGATGCTTGATCGCGCCGCAACCGACCAACGCCCCATCGCGCCACGCGGCATAGAACGTCACATCATCGGCGCGCAGCCGCTCGATCGGCATGGCGTGTACCTTGCACGCGGGGGACCAACTGTGCATCTGCTCCAGATGATAGGCCAGCAGGGCGGCGATGTCCGGCCCGGTCAGATCGTCCTGGCGGATGTCCAGAGTCATGCGTTGCGCCCCGCGTCGAACTTGTCGCTCTTGCGCTGGCCCAGCCGCAGCCCGCGTTCCAGCCTGGCGCGCAATTGCGTGTAATAGGCGTCCAGAAATGGCTGGACCTCATAGCCGGATGGCGCGTTCCAGCCGATTTTGGCGCAGATCGACTGGGCCACGGCCTCCATCTGGCCCTGCTGCGCCGAACGCAGCACGCGCTCCAGCGTTTGCAGTTCGAATTCACCATACACCGCCAGATCCTCGTCGGAAAAGGCATAGGCGGTCTGGTTGGGATGGCTTTGCGCATGGGTGGCCGCCGACATGGTTTGCACCAGGCGGCGGCGCGGCGTTTCCACCACCCAAGTCCCCGCGATCAGGTCTCCGGGGCGCAGATTGTCGCGGTTGGTCAGCGCGAACAGGGCAAAAATCGCAAACCACGCCCCCAGCGCCAGCGCCAGTGGCGATTGATCATCGGGCTGGAACAGCGCCGGGACAAAGGCCAGCGGGAACACCACTTCCAGATCGCGCAACAGGTTGCGGGCGATCACCATGTCGGGCGTCAACCGCCCACCACCGCGCGCCGCCACGCGAATGCCCAGCATCCTTTTGCCCGGCGAGGCCCCGCGCGGCCCCAGCTCAAACCACAGCAGCCAGCCATAGCGCAGCAGAAACAGCCCCGCGAACAGCAGGATCAGGAACACTTCCTGCAATTCACGCAGCACGGGCGATTTGCTGACGTCCAGAAAATTGGCAATGGTGCCGACCGCAATGGCAAAGCCGATCAGCACCAGAAACACCAGAAACACGTCCAGCAACAGCGCCGCCACCCGCGCGCCCCGCGTCGCCAGCGTAAAGGTCAGTGTCAGACCCTCGGGCGTTACGACCTGACGCTCGCGGCGGGCGCGGCGGGTCTGGTATTGGCGCCGCGCGGCAGCGGTGGAACGGGGCCCGCTCATGCCGCGCCTCCGCCGCGCCGCCCGGCCAGCGCGAAATAGCCCGTCCAGAACGTCAGCATCACGCCTCCGATCAACAGCCGCGCCACGGTGTCATTGACCGTCTGCCGCCCGATGCCTTCCAGCAGGCCCGCCACCACCAGCATCAGCACCACGCCGAGCATCACCACCGCCGCGCGTTGCCCCGCCGCCGCCGCCGATTCCAGCACCGAACGCGCCCCCGGAAAAGCGATCGAGCGCCCGACATGCAGCCCCGCGCCACCGGCCAGCAGGATGGCGAACAGCTCGGTCGTGCCATGGATCGAGAGCCAGCCGATGCATTCCACCATCAGCCCCTTTTGCGCATAGAGCCAGACGAACGCGCCCAATTGTCCGGTGTTCTGCACCAGCAGCATCAAGGTCGGCAGTCCCATGGCAAAGCCCAGCGCGAAACACAGGATCGCCACCTGTGCGTTGTGGCTGAACAGATAGGCGGCAAAGGCGCCCAGCATCTCGCCTTCCGATTTGAACAAGGTGTCGTGCAATTGTTCGCGCGTGGCCGATGTGTTGCGGATGAATTCGCCCGGCACCAGCGTGTCATACCACGCCGGATCATGCGCGCACAGCATCCAGCCCACCACCGTGCCCGCCACCATCAGCGCCAGCGCGATCCAGATGTCGATATGGATGGCGCGCACCGCGCGGCTCCACCCGCCACGGAAAAACCCGCCCAGCCAACCGCTCAGCGTGATCTGCGGGCCGTGGATCTGAAACCACGCGCGCTGCGCCAGCGCCTCCAGCCATTGCAGCGTGGCCGCATCCAGCGAAGTTTCGCGCGCCACCGACAGGCCCGAGACCAATTGCCGGTACAGCACCGGCATCTCCAGCACATCCTCGTCCGACAGGCGCCGCACCTGCCCCTTTTCCAGCCGGGTGACGATGGTGTCCAGCCGCCGCCAGTCGCCTTCACGCAGCAGGCGGAAGCGGTCAGACCGCAGCACCTGCGCGATGCCCGCGTCCGGCGGTGGGGGCACTGTGCCGGAAAACCGCTCCTTCAGCCCGTTCCACAGCCTGCGCGGGCCGGTTGCCGCCTCGCTCATCCGATGCCACCCCGCCGCTTGATCTTCAGATAGGCGTCCAGCAAGCGCATGCCGATCGCCTGATAGGGCGCTTCGATCACGTCGACGCCCATCTGCCGCAACCGCCCCGTCACCATCGCGCGCTGGCGCAACAGGGCTTGCGCGGCCACGGCCATCGCCACCTGCTCCATCCCCTGCGGCGTGGCGCGGGCAAAGCTGTCCAGTTCCTCGTCGCGCATGGTGACAAACAGCACCCGGTGCCGCGCGATCAGCCTACCCACCGCCTCGACCATCAGTTCGGCGCTGGTGGGATCGGAAAAATCGGAAAACACCACAATCAGCGACCGGCGTTGCAAGCGCGTTGCCAGTGTCGCCAGCGCCAGCGTGAAATTGGGCTCGCGGCTTTCATAGTCCAGCGTGGCCGCATCGCTGCGCAGCGCGGCAAAATCGCGCACATGGCTGGCAAAGGGCGTGGCCAGCATCACCTGCCCGCCAAAGCCGAACAGCGCGGAGCGATCCCCCCCCTTGAGCGCCACCCACGCCGTGGCCAGCGCGGCCGACACCGCCCTGTCCAGCCGGGGCAGCCCGCCCACCGGCTCACACATCGCCTGCCCGCAATCCAGCGCAAAGACGATCTGGTTGTTACGCTCGTTCTCGTATTCCTTGGCGTACAGATGGGCGTGGCGGGCCGACACCTTCCAGTCGATGCGGCGGCGGTCCATGCCCGGCTGATATTCGGCCAGCGTTTCAAACAAGGTGCCATCGCCGCGCAGCCGCCGCGCGATCAGGCCGATGTCGGAATCGCGCAAATAGGCCTGCAATGCGGGCGAACGCAGCAGCGCCACATTGGGCAGTACCCGGAGCGTAGCATCGACCGGGCGGTGATATTGCCGCAGCCCCAGCCCCAGCGGGCCGCTCCAGCGCAGCCACAGGCCGGTGATCGCCCCGCTGCACCGCCGGGCAGGCGCGATCACTGCCCGGCCTTGATAGTGCCCGCCCGTTTCGCGCGTCAGCGTCAGGTCCACCCGCCCGCCCTGCGCCGGATCGGCACACAGGCGCGGGTCCATCGCCAGACTGGCCTGTACCACCGCCGCGCCGCCTGACAGGCGCGCGGTGACGCGGATCGGGGTGTCCGCGCCCACCTCGGCCTGCGCCGGGGGCTGGACGGCAGCGTCGATCAAGCGCCCCGCCACCATGCCATCGGCCAGCGTCAGTGCCATCAGCGCCAGCCCCGCCAGCGGCACCACCGCCCAGTTTTGCGGTTGCACCGTTGCCACCACCAGCGCGACCACGGCCAGCCCCACCAGCCCCGCCACACAGCGCGCCGAAGGCACCACTGGCGGGCGCAGGCGCACCGCCCATGCGCCCAGGCGCCGGGCCACCGCGTTCAGTCGAGAGGTGGTTGCCGTCCGCATCGCGATCAGCGCGGCGCCTCGGTCTGCTCGATCAACTGGGCGACCAAGACCTGCGTCGCCTTGCCCTCGATCTCGGCCGCGGGCGACAGCAGCAAACGGTGCCGCAACACGGCCGGAGCCAGCGCCTTAATGTCGTCAGGTACAACATAATCGCGCCCCGCCAGCGCGGCGCGCGCCCGCCCCGCATTGGCCAGCAACACCGCCGCGCGGGGGGAGGCGCCACAGGCCAGATCGGCATTGTCCCGCGTCGCCCGGATCAGGCGGACGACATAATCCACCACCGGCTGTGCCAAGGTCACCCCTGCCACGGCCTGCGCCGCCGCCGCCAGCACGCCCGCATCGGCGCAGGCGCTGATGCCCACATCGACCGGCGACACCGGCCCTGCATGCCCGCCATAGCTGGCCACGATCCGCGCCTCTTCGGCCTCGGTCGGATAGGGGATCTCCAGCTTGAACAGGAAGCGGTCCAGCTGCGCCTCGGGCAGGGGGTAAACGCCTTGGGATTCAATGGGATTTTGCGTCGCCACCACCATGAAGTGATCGGGCAGGGGATGCGCCTTGCCGTCCAGCGTCACGCGCCGCTCCTGCATCGCCTCCAGCAGGGCGGCCTGCGTTTTGGGCGGGGTGCGGTTGATTTCGTCGGCCAACAGCATGTCGCAAAAGATCGGCCCGCGCGTCAGGGTGAACTGGCTGGTCTGGAAATTGAACAGGTTGCTGCCCAGAATATCGCCCGGCATCAGATCGGGGGTGAACTGGATACGCCCGAAATCCAGCCCCACCGCGCGGGCAAAACATTGCGCCAAAAAGGTTTTAGCCGTCCCCGGCGGCCCTTCGAGCAGTACATGCCCGCGCGCCATCAGCGCCACCAGCAGATGTTCGACCGTGGTGTCCTGACCCACCACGCCCTTGGCGATCTGGGCGCGGATGGCTTCGGCCAGAACGCGCACCTCGGACAGGGGGAGGGCGGGGCTGGCCCCCGGCAGGGTCGGCGTGTCGGTCATCGCGTCAGGGTCCTCTCGATGGCATGCAGCGTTTGCGCATGACGCAGGATATCAGTCGGTTTGCGCGCGGTGCGCAGGGCGGCGCTGGTGGCGGAAAACGGCGGCAAATCGGGCGCGCGGGCGTGCAGGGCGCGGTCGATGGCGGCTTCGCTTTGCGCCGGATCGGCGTGTTGCGGCAGGCCCAGCGCGGCGATCAGCCGCCCGCGCACCCCATCGGCATAGGGCCCCGGCAGCAAGTGCAACCGCCCGGCGCGGCGGATCAGCGCGGCGGCATTGGCCACCAGCGCGCTTTTGCCCAGCGCGATCGCGCGCAGCGGCGCCAGCGGCGGGCCAAAGCGGCAGAACGCCCGCCACCCCGCCGCCAGCGCCGCCAGCACCAGCGCCAGCGTTGCTGCCAGATAGGGCGGCGTGACCGCCAGTGTCAGCAGGCTGGGCGTGCGTTTCTGCCCGGCCAGCGACATGTCAAAGGTGATCGGCGTGGAAGCGGGCACCCGGCCCATGGCGGCATTGACCAACGCCTCGGCCATGGCGGCGCCCTGTGGCGTGGAGAGCGCCATGTTGTTCATCAAATCAGGTTCAAACACAAAGGTTTGGGGGAAAGGCGTATGCGCATTGGCGGTAACGGCAAGGCCCTCTGGCAGGCAGGGCATGTCCATCGGGCGCGCGGCCAGCACCGCGCCATCGGCCGCCGTCACCAGCGGGCGCAGCACCGGGCGGTCCTTTTCGTCAAAGGCATCGCTGATCTGCATCGCTTCGGGATGGGGCAGGCGGGTGGTCAGCGCGGGCGCGCCCTCGGGCACCACCCAGCGGGCCACGGGATCGGTCCGTTTGACGATCGAGAGCGTGATGGCATCCTGAAAATCGTGCCATTCGGGCGATTGCGCCTCACCCAATTGCACCCAGCCCTTCTGCGCGCCGGGCCGCTTGATCGAGGCGGGCACCGCCCACCATTTGGGCACGATCAGCAGCGTCGGGCCATAGCTGCAATGGGCATCGATCAGCTTTTGAATGTCGGCCCCGTCCACCCATTGTTGTGGCGTGATGATCAACAGGCCGGGCTGGCGGGCGGCGGGGGTGTCGTGGGTATAGCGCAACGGATGGCCGGCGGCCTGCGCCATCCGCGCCAGCCCGGCATAGCCGTTCAGCCCGACCGCACGGCCATGGGCGATGTTGTCGCGGTCGTTGTTCAGCCCGACCCCATTGCCCAGCATCCACAGCACCGCCAGAAACAGCCCCGCGCCCAGCACCACCAGCGCCAGCACCGTGCCCACCGAAAAGGTCGGGCGGGCGCGGCCCACGCCCGCATCGATGGCGTCCGCCCCGGCGCTCATGCGGTCAGCCTTTGCAGCGCGAAATCGGCATAGGCGGCGCGGGCCATTTGCCAGTCGGCGTGATCCAGCGGCCGCAGGGCATAGCGCCCCGCCTCCACCGCGGCGGTGATCGCGGCAAAAGCCTTGCGCGCCACATAGGGCAGGGCGGGCAGATCGGCCATTTCGCGCGCGGTGCTGGCGGGGGTCAGCCATTCGGGGCGGGCTTGTCCGATCTGGGCGAAACTGCGCAACAGCAACAGATGCGCCGCCTCGTCATAGCGGCCCTGCGCGGCCAGCGCATCGGCGTCCTCCAGCAGGCCCAGCGCCTGTTGCTGTGTTGGTGTCCATGCCGGTTCGGGGGCGGCACCGGAACTGGCCGAACGGCCCTGCCACCAGCCCAGATTGGCGCCGATGCGCCACACCAGATAGCCCAGCCCCAGCGCGATCAGCCCCAGCATCACATAGCGCAACACCGGCCACGCCCCGCCCAGCATGCGGGCCAAGGGCGCCAGCGCGTTGTCGATCGCCTTGCCCCATCCCTCCAGCCATTCACCCAGCCTTTTCAGCCAGGCGGGCGGGGGCTGTTGCGGCTTTTCAGCGGGCAGGGGGGCAAATTGCAGATCGGCCTGCCCGTGCACCTGTTGCCAGCGGCGTTGCGTGTCGGGCGATACGGCGGCGGGCGGCGGCGCTGGCATGGGCGGGCCGTCATACTCGCCGCCCTTGTCGGCCGAATCGCTGGGCTCAACCGGTTCGGGCACGTCAGAGGGCAGGTCGACGCCGTTGAACGGGCGGACCGGCTGACCATCCATGGCCGATTGGTTGGCGGTCTGTTTATCGGCCTCGATGGTCATGCGTGCCTGTAGCGGCATGGCGGCCGCCGCCATCAGCACCAAGCCGCCGCTCAGGGCAATCCCCCGACGGCGGATTCCGGCCTTGTCGCTGATTACCTGCCCACAGGCCCGCATCGCCGCTCCCCACTTGCGGCATGGGTCTGGCACGCCACCCTCCCGCTGGCAAGCGCAAAGGGTAAGCGTTCACAAGGCGTTGGCGGGGGCGCCTGGGATGGCGTTTACCCCCTGGGACGGGCCTGCGCGTAGCTGCCCAACAGGCGCAGGTCCTTTGTGTGAAAGGCCAGTTCCTCGATCGCGCGGTCCACCGCCGGATCGCCCGGCACACCCACGATATCGACATAGAACATCGTGGCCGAGAAGCTGGCCCCCTTCTGGTAGCTTTCCAGCTTGGTCATGTTGACGCCGTTGGTGGCAAAGCCGCCCAGCGCCTTGAACAGGGCGGCCGGGATGTTCTTGACCTCGAAGATCAGCGTGGTCATCGCGGGCGCGCCGGTCAGCGTCGCCGGGTCCAGTGGCTGGCGCGAGAGCACGACAAAGCGGGTGGTGTTGTTGGCCGCGTCCTCGACATGGGTCTGGATGATGTCCAGCCCATAGAGTTCGGCCGCCAGAGCCGGAGCAATGGCCGCGGCCTGCGGATCGCCCTGTTCCTTGACAAAGGCGGCGGCCCCGGCCGTGTCGGCATAGGCCATCGGCACGATGCCGCGCTCGCGCAGAAAGTGGCGCGACTGGCCCAGTGCCTGCGGGTGCGAATAGGCGGCGGCAAACGGCCCGGTTGCCCCCGGCAGGGCCATCAGCGCGTGGTGGATCGAGAGGAAATGCTCGCCCACGATCGACAGGCCGCTTTCGGGCAGCAGGAAATGGATATCCGCGACTCGGCCATGTTGCGAGTTTTCGATGGGGATCATCGCGCGGTCTGCACGGCCCTCTTTTACCGCATCCAGCGCGTCCTCGAACGAAAAACACGGCAGCGGCGCGCAGTCGGGGGCATACTCCAGTGCCGCGCGATGCGAATTGCATCCGGGCGCTCCCTGGAACGCCACGGCACGCGCCGGATCGGCTTCAGCGATTGTCGTCAATGATTTGACTTGGATCAGAGCGGGCTGAGGAAAGCTGTGCATAGGGGGCATGCGCATAAGGCTCCATGCGGCATCCCGCAATGGTTCTTGCGCTTGTGTTGCCTGCTCACTAGTGAAGTGGGCAAAAGTTGTATCGCATTTCGGGACGGGGCATAGTTGATGAGCGGTCGTTTCAATACCATTGCGGGTTGGGTGCTGGGCTCTGGCATTGTGGCTCTGGGCCTTGCCAGTTTGTCGGGCCATTATTTCCGAGCTGACAAGGAAGGTCGTCCTGAAACAATGGGTTACTCCATTGCGGGCGTTTCGGCCGAAGGCGCGGGCGCAGCCGCTGAGCCCTCGATCGAGGCGCTGTTGGCCAAGGCTGATCCGGCCAAGGGCGAGCAGGTTTTCCAGAAATGCGCGGCTTGCCATACCGCGACTCAGGGCGGCGCGAATGGCGTTGGCCCGAATCTGTATGGCGTGATGGGCGAGGAAATCGGCAAGGGGCGCGCTGGATTCGCGTTCTCGGCCGCGCTGTCGGGCAAGGGTGGCAAGTGGGATTTTGCCAGCATGAACGACTGGCTGAAGAACCCGCGCGGTTTTGCCGATGGCACCAAGATGACCTTTGCCGGTCTGGAGTCGGCTGAGGATCGCGCCAATGTCATGGTCTATCTGAACAAGTTGGGCTCGAACCTGCCGTTGCCCGCCGTTCCGGCGGCGCCCGCGGCTGGCGCTGCGCCTGCGGCGGTGGCTGTGGTGGGTGACGCGGCCAAGGGCCAGACGGCCTTTGCCAAATGCGCGGCGTGCCACACCATTACGCCGGGCGGCGCCAATGGCGTTGGTCCGAATCTGGCCAAGGTTGTGGGCCGTGACGTCGCCAAGGCGGCGGGCTTCTCGTACTCTGCCGATCTGGCCAAGCTGGGCGGCAAGTGGGACGAGGCTTTGCTGGACAAGTGGCTGACCAGCCCGCGCGCGATGGCGTCGGGCACCAAGATGACCTTTGCCGGTATCGAGAACCCGCAGGAACGCGCTGACATCATCGCCTATCTCAAGGCGAACTGATCGCGGCGCCAGTGGGCGCAGGCGCGGCCCGAAAGGGGCAGACAGGGCGGGGCTATCCCCGCCCTTTTTGTTGTCCGGCGCAGGCGTGCAATTGCGCCAATGCAATCGGTTCACGCCCTATGTAATCGCGCGGGTTGCCACCCTACCAAGCCTTGAAGTTTGCGCGTTAATGTCAGCCCCGCGCGGTCCTGTCACTGACAGGGGCCGTTCCTTACCTGCGGGCTGACCTGTTCTGACTGATCGGCTTTGCGCGGACGAAGCATAGAGACACTGGCGCAATGCAATTTTCCCTACCCTCGACCGAGACTGACGTGCCCGGCCTGATCGCGCTGCGCCGGGTGGCCAGCCGGAGCTTTGCCGCAGCGCTGTGGGTCATGGTGGTGGTCAATGTCGTGATCGCCCAAGGTGCCGGCAATTCCGCGACCTTGGCCTTGTCGGTCTCGCTGATCAATGCTGTGGTGGGCACGGTTTTCAGTTGGCGGGCGCCCACCTCGCTGGCCACCCGGCTGGTACTGTCGGTGTGCCTGATGAACAATTATGACACGTTCATCTACGCCACCTCCTATACGCCCTATCAGCTTGACGCGCATATGCTGTATTTCGTGCTGGCGGCGCTGTTGCTGATCTTTTTCTGCTGGAAAACGCTGTTGGTGGCCTGTCTGCACACCGCGGTCCAGCATCTGACGTTCAACCTGATCCTGCCCTATTACGTCTATCCAGACGGCACCAATTGGCTGCGTTTTCTGTACCATGCGATCATTCTGACGCTGCAACTGGTGGGGACCGGCTATATGGCGATCCGCTGCCACGCGATGTTCACGCAGGCCTATGCCCTGGTGCAGCAGAGCGAGGAGCAGAACTGTTCGCTCAAGGTGACGATGGCCGAACTGGCCGAAGCGCGCGATGCCGCGCAGGCGGCCAGTGTGGCCAAATCCGAATTCCTGGCCAATATGAGCCACGAATTGCGCACGCCGCTCAACGCGATCATCGGCTATGCCGAAGTGCTGCGCGAGGATCTCAACCGCGCTGGTCTGGTACGCAGCGTTGAGGACGTGAACTGGGTGTGGAGTTCATCGCAGCAACTGCTGGAACTGATCAATTCGCTGCTGGACCTGTCCAAGATCGAGGCCGGGCGGATGGAACTGGACCTGCACTCGTATGACCTGCGCAAGATGGTGGGTGAGGTGCAGGCGCTGTTGGCCCCATTGGCGCAGCGCAACGGCAATACGCTGAACGTGCGGATGGACGAGGCGCTGGGGATGGTGTTTGGCGATTCGACCAAGCTGCGCCAGTGTCTGTTGAATTTGGGCAGCAACGCCTGCAAGTTCACCAAGGGCGGCTTTATCGAATTGCAGGTGCGCGAAGATGGCAGTGATCTGGTGTTCGAAATGTCTGACACCGGCATCGGCATTGCCGAGGAAGGCATCGCCAAACTGTTCCAGCCCTTTTCGCAATCCGACGCCAGCACGACCCGGCGATATGGCGGAACGGGTCTGGGACTGGCGCTGATCGACAGCTTTACCCGGATGATGGGCGGCTCGGTGGGGGTGACCAGCGAGGTTGGTTTTGGCTCGGTTTTCACCATCCGCGTGCCGCGCGATGCTGCGGCGCAGGGTGATGGCGAGGTGATGGATGATGTGGTGACCATGCCTGCCCCTGCCCGCATCCGGCCCGACCGCGCGCGTCCGCTGGCCTTGGTGATCGATGACGAGCCGGGGTGCAGCGACCTGCTGGATCGCTTGCTGGAGCGCGCGGGATATGATGTGGCGATCGCTGTGGATGGTCAGGCCGGGCTGGAATGCGCCGCGCAATTAATACCCGATCTGATCCTGCTGGATATCAACCTGCCGCGTGTCGACGGTTTGGGGGTGCTCGACGCCTTGGGCGCGCAGCCCGAGTTGCGCGACATTCCGGTGGTGGTGATCAGCGTTGATGATCGCCGCCGCCTGATCATGGAACGCGGGGCGAGTGATCATCTGGTCAAGCCGGTGCGTACAGGTGATCTGGACGAGATCCTGGCGCTGTATGCGCAGCCGAGTCAGGGCCGGGTGCTGCTGGTGGAGGATGATGACGCCACCAGCGCCTTGTACGAGCGTGGCCTGCGTCAGGCTGGTTTCGACGTGGTTTGTACCCGCGATGGCGAAGCGGCGCGCGCGGTGTTGCAGGACGGAGGCATCGCGCTGGTGATCACCGATCTGCGCATGGCGGGGGGCGACGGGCTGACCCTGTTGCGCCAGATTCGTCAGGGTGAAAAGGCCGATCTGCCAGTGGTGGTGATTACCGGCATGCCGCTGGAACAGGCCGAACGGCAGATGCTGGAGGGCTGTGCGCAGCAGGTCCTGCTTAAATCGGCGCTGTCGCCGCGTGCCTTGGCTGCCAGTGTCTCGCGGCTGTTGCGCGCGGCCTGACAGGCGCGATCACGCCACCGGAAAATGCCCGGTGTTTGCCAAATATCCGCCGATGTCAGGAAATTGGATGCCCCGCGAGGATTCGAACCTCGATAGACGGAATCAGAATCCGTAGTCTTGCCGTTAGACGACGGGGCAACGTGGAGCGCCCCTCTAGGCAGGCCGATCCCCTTCGTCAAGCGGAAAGATGGCGCTGTTTGACGCCTTTGCGCCTCTGGCGGAATGCTGGCTACAACGCAAGCTTGCCCGATGGCGGTTGGGGCGCTAGCATGAGCGGTGAAATCCTGTCGCATTTGGCAGGCACATATCGTTTTTGAGTAATTTGACATGGCGGATCACACTCCGCCGGCAGCAGCCCGTGACGAACGGGGCAGGGGCAAACGGTCCAGACGGCGTTCTCGCAAGGTGCGGCGCCCGGCCAACAGCGTCACTGTGGACACCCCGCTGGCCGGCGGTCGACCGGACGGTGCCGCAGCATCGCCGTCGCGCCCGATCAGCCGCGCGAATGCCACCCACAAGGGGGGCAAGGGCGATGGCAGGAGCAGCGATGGCGGGGTGGTCGCGGCTGCCCGGTCGGGTATGGAGGCAGACGCTGGCGTTGCCACGTCCAAGGGGGAACCTGTTGGCGGCAATGCGGCGGGCGCAGAGCGTTCGCGCCCTCGCAAGGGGCGCGGGCGCGGTGGACGCGCGCGCAACGGATCGCCACGCAACGCCGATGTTGCCGCGTCAGCCAAACCCACGCCGCCGCCCGCGCGGCCGGTTCCGCCGCGCGTGCTGGTGCCCGAACTGCGTCAGGATCCCGCGCCGCTGTCGCATCCGCGTCAGTCCTATGCCGCGATCGATCTGGGCACCAACAATTGCCGCCTGTTGATCGCGCGGCCCGCGCATGACGGCTTTGTGGTGGTCGACGCGTTCAGTCGCGTTGTGCGCCTTGGCGAAGGCTTGGCGCAGACCGGGCGCTTGTCTGACGCGGCGATGGACCGCGCCTTGGGGGCATTGCGCATCTGTGCCGACAAATTGCGCCGCCGCCATGTGCATCTGGCCCGTTCCGTCGCGACCGAGGCGTGCCGCCGGGCCAGCAATGGCGCCGAATTCATCGCCCGCGTGGCGCAGGAAACCGGCATCCGGCTGGACATCATTTCCGCGCGTGAGGAAGCGCGGCTGGCCGTGCTGGGCTGTCACATCCTGCTGGAGCCGGGGCATGGGCCGGCGCTGGTGTTCGACATTGGCGGCGGCTCGACCGAACTGGTGCTGATCGAGGAAGATCACGCGCGCGGTGACGCGCCGCCGCGCATTCTGGATTGGGTCAGCGTGCCGTGGGGCGTGGTGTCATTGACCGAAACGGTCGCGGCCGAGGTGGAGGATGCCACCGCCCGCGCGCTGCGCTATGCCGACATGCGTGCGCGCGTGGCCGACAGCTTTGCCGGTTTTGCCCAGCGGCTGGCCGCGATGCAGGCCGCCAGCGGGGCTGTTCACGAACCGCGCCTGTTGGGCACCAGTGGCACGGTCACCACGCTGGCCAGCGTCCATCTGGAACTGCCGCAATATGACCGCAGCGCGGTGGATGGCGTGATCGTTCCGGCCGAATCGATGCGCGGCATCAGCCAGCGCCTGTCGGGCATGACGCTGGCGCAGCGCCGCGAACAGCCCTGCATCGGCAAGGAGCGCGCCGATCTGGTGGTGGCCGGTTGCGCCATTCTGGAATCGATATTGGATCTGTGGCCCGCCCGCCGTCTGGGCGTGGCCGATCGCGGCATCCGCGAAGGCATCCTGCGCAGCCTGATCGGCAGCCAGGATGGCGCGCTGATCCGCCGTTTGAGTCAAAGGGGTAAGCCTGCATGAGCCGTTCGGGACGTGATCCGGGCACACGGTTGAAAAACGCCAAAGGCCGCACCGCCAGCCAGACTCGCTGGTTGCAGCGCCAGTTGAACGACCCCTATGTCAAAAAGGCCAAGGCGGACGGCTATCGCAGTCGCGCGGCATACAAGCTGATCGAGCTGGACGACAAGTATGGCCTGGTCAAGGGCTCGCGCCGGGTGGTCGATCTGGGCGTGGCGCCGGGGGGCTGGACTCAGGTCGTGCGGCAACGCAGCCCGCAGGCGGCGGTGGTGGGCATCGATCTGTTGCCCACCGATCCGATCGAGGGCGCGATCCTGTTCCAGATGGACTTTATGGACGATGCGGCGCCCGATGTGCTGATGGAAGCGTTGGGCGGGGCGCCCGATCTGGTGATATCGGACATGGCGGCCAACACCGTGGGGCATAAGCAGACCGACCATTTGCGCACCATGGGGCTGGTGGAACTGGCGGTGGACTTTGCCTGTCAGCATCTGGCCAAGGGCGGTGATTTTGTCGCCAAGGTGTTTGCCGGCGGCACTGATCCGGGGCTGCTGACGATCCTGAAGCAGAACTTCACCTCGGTCAAACATGCCAAGCCGCCCGCCAGCCGCAAGGATTCGAGCGAGTGGTATGTGATTGCCCAGGGCTTCAAGGGTTTGCGTCAGGCCGCCAACCCCGAGGCGGACGAGGCGTAATCCCGCCTGCGGTCAAGGGCGCGGGGGATATGCCCCACGCGCCCCCGTTTGCCTTAGCGGAAAACGCAGCTTAAGCCCGCCCACAGCGCGGTGATCTTGGCGGGGGGCTTGCCCTCGCTCAGGATGCCGCTGATACCGCCAGCGGTGAATTCGCGGCCCAGCGTGCTGCGCTCGATCGAGACCGGGCCAGCGGCGCGCAGGCTGGTTTCCAGCCCGCCCATGCGCAACCCCTTGGTCGTGGCCAGCTTTTGCCCGCCATCATTGATCGACCAGCCGCCAAATTTGCCATCCTGAAACAACAGGTTCAGCCCATCGGGCCAGCTGGCGAATTCGATCGGCCCCGCGCCGCATTCGCTGTTCATCTCCAGCTTGGCCTTGCCGCGCGCGGCCAGCAGCGAGAGCACCTGTGCCTGCGGCGTACCAAAACGGACCGGGCGGCCGCCCGACAGCACCACGCCATTGGCCGCCAATTGCAGCCCGGAGCCGCCACCAGCCACAGGCGGGGTGGTGGGCGCGGGTTTCGTCGCGGGCAGGCGGGTGGATTTGGTCATCTCATGCCCGCCGTCCAGCTTTGCCCAGACGGTCACGTCCCAATGGCTGCCATCGGCCAGCACGATTTCCATCTGGTAATTCATGCCCGCAACCACCTGTTGCCGGGCCGAGACCACCTTTACCCCGGCGGCATTGCCCCCCGGCAATTGCCCGGCGGCGGCGCGGGCGGCGGCCAGCACGCGCGGATTGGCGGCGGCATCGGCCACCGGCGACCATCCACCCGCGATCGGCGGCCCGCCAATGATGGGCGGCGCGGGCTGCGCGGCGGCGGGCATGGCCACGGCGGCCAATACACCCGCGATCATCGCCGCTGTGGCGGCAGCCAGTGTCTGTGACTTCAAGCGCATGTTTTCAGGTCCCCCTTTTGGGCCGTGGCTTCGACTGAACATGTGTCTGACATGCCCATATCCCACAGGCAAGTCGCAAGCCATCCATGCCCAAGGCCGGTTTGCAAGAGGCTGAACAAGGGGTGTTTGGTTGATGGAAAAGCATGATTTAGCCGCCTTCAACCAAGCCGTTCGTCGGGGGCGCCAGCGCCCGCACGGGCAAAGTGGCGGATCAGCATCATCAGCGCTTTATTGTCCTGTAAACAAAGGGTTAGGCAATGCCGTCCGGCATGGACCACCGGCCGTAACACGCCGTTCTGAACACGTTGAAACAATTCTGTCTGTGTCACCTTTCGCGGCAGGGGCTGGCCGTGGTTATACAGGATCGCGTCCCACGCCGCGGCAAAGCTGTCGGCGTCCGCGCGTTCGCGCAGGCGATAGGCCGATTGGCGCGACAGGCCCACCGCCGCCGCCGCTTTGTCCACCCGGCCGGTGATATGCAGCGCGGCGATAAAACCGGCCTGACGCGCGGGCGTCCAGCCATCGGCCCGCGCGCGGGTGGGCACAGGGGTGAAGGTTGGCACGCGGCGGCGGCGGCGCGGGGCGGCGGTATGGTCCATGTGGGGTGGTCTATCGCATCGTGGCGGATGTAGGACAGATTGGGCCGGGCGGCGGCTTGATCTGCCGCAAGGCGGGGCGCGGGGCGGCGGGTTAGATTTGATGCATGTTGCATGAATCAATCACCGCCGCCCGCCCGGACGCCCATGCCGCCATGCTGGACTCGCTGGAGGTGATTGCGCTGGCCGATGTGGATATCGTGCCGCTGTATTTTACCCGCTTTTTCGCCACCTATCCCGATGAGGAAGGCAATTTCTATAACAAGACCAGCTCGCAAGGGCTGATGGTCAACGAAATGCTGTCCATGCTGTTGGCGCAGGCCGAGGGTGCGGAATGGGTGCCGATGATGACCCGCACCCAGGTCATCACCCATCGCGACCACAGCGACATCGCGCTGGAGCGTTATCGCGGGGCGCTGGACCTGTTGGTGGCGGTGCTGGCGGCGGCGGCGGGCGATGGCTGGACCCCCGCGCATCACGCCGCGTGGCAGGGTGAGGTGGACCGCTTGTTCACCTTGATCGCCCGCGCGCATTAGGGCGTTGGCGTTGGGCGTCAGGCCAGCGTGACGAAAATCTCGGCCATCAGCACCCATTGCGGCGCTGGCCCCAGCGGCACCAGATTGCGCCATTTCGCCGCATAGCGCCCCGAGGCCTGTACCGCGCCGGTCGTGGCGTTTGCGCCCTGCCATGCGCCCGTCTCCATCGCGATGGGTTCGACCGGGCTGACATGAATCGCGTCCGGCGTGCGGACATAGTTGGTGCGCTGTGCGGGGGCTGCGCCAAATTCACGCTTCCACGCCTGCAACTGCGCCTTGCGCCCGTTCAGCAAAGCGCTGTCGCTGCCGGTGATCAGCGTGACATTGGGGTGCAGAATGGCGGTAATGGCGTTCAGATCCCCCTGCGCCAGCGCCCGGTTAAACGCGGCGCGTTGCATACGGATCGCCAAATCGGCGGCGGCGTTGGGCGTGCTGGCGGTGGTCATACTCGCTGGGTGAGCGATTTTCGCCGGTTAGGGAAGGGGGATTTGCAGAGAAGATGCCTCCGGCGGGCAAAGGGCGGGGGCCCTTTGCGATCCCGGGAATGGGTGGTGGCTTCCGACCAGAATGCGCCGTTCTCATCCGTACCGGTAAAGGTCTGGCCCCACCTAAAGCGGTCGATTGCGCTAGTCCAAGGAGGCCGTCTGGCCGGCCAAAATCTCTAATTAGCTAAAGCTTCTCTGGTGTAATGCCACCTAGCCTTCGGCGAGGCGCCGATGTTGACTATGTTTCTGGGTAGTCGCATCACCGCTTTACGTCGTTGGTAGTCGGCTTAGCGTCGGCGCATTTTTCATGGGAACATTTGATGGCGGATTCCGAGTATTTGCGCGATTTGAAGGTGGTCTGGGGTAATTCCTGCCACTCGATGTGGGCGGAATTGCTCTCAATCTCAATCGCGGAGAGCGTGGTGCGGAGCCGCTACGCCCAGATCGCAAGCTCTGCGCTACTGAACGAGATGGTCTATGCGCCCGAAGTGCAGGGCAGGCTCGATAATCTCACTAAAGACCAGTATCTTGAACGCGTCCCAAGGTACAAAGATGCAGTGATCACGAACAGGTTGATCATCCTCTCCGCCGCTTTCGAACTTTATCTGAACAATTTTGTGGATGCCTATCTCGCGGCACGACCCAAATTTTACGATCCGGCTGTCGGCAAACGAACGGCAGCGGGGGACAAGGTCTATGGAGATGTCATGAAGGTTCGCGGTTTAAGCGCGCGTATAGTTAGAATGGCTGAGGAAGTGCCATTCAAGATCAAGTCACTGACAAATGGCCTCGAGTACCTCAATGACGTATATATATTGCGCAACGTTATCGCACATCGGGCAGGTCATGTGGACAATTACGCCGCGCAAAGTTTCAAGCACATTTCGTTCAGGTCAGGAGATCGCGTAGTGATGACGGCTCAGCAGATGATGACGCTGGCTGCTCCCATCATCAAGGTCGCCGAGGCTCTGGATCGTAAGCTGGCATCGCCATGATGCCGCGCGGCGAGTCGCGAACTGGGCGCCAGGTAGAAGCCGCCATCTTCCAGTAGAGTAACGGCATTCTACAATGCTCGTAGGCGGCATTCATATCAGAGCAGCACCGGCCCCCTTCTCATTTGAAGTGAAGGTGGCATAGCGGAATAGGTGACCGGCACAAATGCGTTACAAGTCCAGGAAGAAGTGCCATTGATAAGTGTCGTTGTCGGTGAGCAGGACGTGGCCTGATCAGTCGACCATGGCCGCGATCCAACTTGGCTGGTAATGCCCCATTCCGGCTAAAGCTGACGTTGAAGAAGCTTCGCTTGAAAGACCGGAATGTCCCATTCCCAGCCCTTGTCGCCCGTTGCGGCGGTGTATGAATCCAGCGAATTGATACCGCGATCATTTCCGGGATTGCAAAGGGCCCCCGCCCTTTGCCCGCCGGAGGCTCCTTCCCCCTTCCAAACCCAAACCCAAAACAAAAGGGCCGGAAAGGCATTGCCCTTCCGACCCTTTGTATGATCGCCTGTGACGCCGGTTATTCGGCGGGGATATACAGGTCGCCGCCGGATTTATACTTTTCGCTCATTTCGGCCATGCCCTTTTCGGCGTCCTCTGCGGCGGCAAAGGTTTCGATGGGGGCGTTTTGCTTGGCGGCAAAGTCGCGCACTTCCTGCGTGATCTTCATGGAGCAGAACTTGGGGCCGCACATGGAGCAGAAGTGGGCGGTTTTCGCGCCTTCGGCGGGCAGGGTCTGGTCGTGGTATTGTTCGGCGGTGTCGGGGTCCAGCGACAGGTTGAACTGATCGCGCCAGCGGAATTCGAACCGCGCGCGCGACAGGGCATCGTCGCGCAGCTTGGCCGCCGGGTGGCCCTTGGCGAGGTCGGCGGCGTGGGCGGCCAGCTTGTAGGTCACAACGCCCACCTTGACGTCGTGGCGGTCGGGCAGGCCAAGGTGTTCCTTGGGCGTGACATAGCACAGCATGGCGGTGCCGAACCAGCCGATCTGCGCCGCGCCGATGGCTGACGTGATGTGGTCATAGCCGGGCGCGATGTCGGTGACGAGCGGCCCAAGCGTATAGAACGGCGCTTCGCCGCAGGCGGCCAGCTGCTTGTCCATGTTCTCCTTGATCTTGTGCATCGGCACGTGGCCGGGGCCTTCGATCATCACCTGCACGTCCTGTTCCCATGCGCGCTTGGTCAGTTCGCCCAGCGTGTAGAGTTCGGCAAACTGTGCCTCGTCATTGGCATCGGCGATCGAGCCGGGGCGCAGGCCATCACCCAGCGAGTAGGCGATGTCATAGGCCTTCATGATTTCGGTGATTTCGTCGAAGTGTTCGTAGAGGAACGACTCCTTGTGATGCGCAAGGCACCACTTGGCCATGATCGAGCCACCGCGCGAAACGATGCCGGTGACGCGCTTGGCGGTCAGCGGGATATAGGGCAGGCGCACGCCCGCGTGGATGGTGAAATAGTCGACGCCCTGTTCGGCCTGCTCGATCAGCGTGTCGCGGAAGATTTCCCACGTCAGCTCTTCGGCGATGCCGCCAACCTTTTCCAGCGCCTGATAGATCGGCACGGTGCCGATCGGAACCGGGCTGTTGCGCAGGATCCATTCGCGCGTGTCGTGGATGTTGCGCCCGGTCGACAGGTCCATGACGGTGTCGGCGCCGTGGCGGATGGCCCACACCATCTTGTCGACTTCGCTGGCGACGTCGCTGGCGACCGCCGAATTGCCGATGTTGGCGTTGATTTTGACCAGGAAGTTCCGGCCGATGGCCATGGGTTCGGATTCGGGATGGTTGATGTTGTTGGGGATGATGGCGCGGCCACGGGCCACCTCGTCGCGCACGAATTCGGCGGTGACGAAATCGGGGATCGCGGCGCCCCAGCTGTTGCCGTCACGCTCCAGCTGATCCTTCAGCATGGCGCGGCCCATGTTTTCGCGCAGGGCCACATATTCCATTTCGGGCGTGATGA
This sequence comes from Novosphingobium ovatum, assembly GCF_009909235.1. Classification (GTDB taxonomy): domain Bacteria; phylum Pseudomonadota; class Alphaproteobacteria; order Sphingomonadales; family Sphingomonadaceae; genus Novosphingobium; species Novosphingobium ovatum. Next base: position 221,640 of record NZ_JAAAPO010000005.1, on the reverse strand, counting down.
TGCCCTTGCGGGCGTAATGCATCTGGCTGACGTTCATGCCGGCCTTTGCCCGCAGGGGGCGCGCATTGACCGCCGGGAAAGCGGGGACGCCGCCGCTGCGATCCGGGCCCAACTGGCCGTTGTCCTCGGGCTTGACGGTGCGGGCGTCATAGGCCTCGACATCGCCGCGCGCCATGATCCAGTCGCGGCGGATGGGGGCAAGGCCCGCCGCGATGTCGATGGTGGCATTGGGGTCGGTATAGGCGCCAGAGGTGTCATACACCCGCACGGCCGGCTCGCCCGAGCCGGGCTCCAGCGAGATTTCGCGCATCGCGACCTTGATGTCGGGTTTGCCGGGGACGGGGACGTGGATCTTTTTCGAACCACGGATCGGACCGGTGGTGACGCCAATTTCAAGGCGGGAGTTGATATCAGCCATGGAGTGTCGGTTACCTTTGGCGGTTGGGGGTTGGTTGGTGGTGCGGGCGCTATCCCAACCGCGCCATGCCGGCGATGGTCAGGGCAAGGCCCAGGGTGGTGGTGATGCCGGCCCAGCCCTTGTGGAAATTACCAAGGGATTTGAGCCACATCTGGGTGTACAGGTCACAGGCGGCGACAATCGCCAATGCTTCGATCATCATCGCGCCGCCCAGTGATTTCAGGATGCAGGTCAGCGGGTCGGCCGGAATCCACGGGTTGGACAGATAGACCAGCGCGCCCACCACCAGTTCCAGCATGCCGCAGACAAATTGCAGCGCCGGAGAGGCTTCGACCTCGCCAATCATCGTTTGCCATACACCCGGTTTGCGTAATGCGCCCGATCCCGCCGCAAGAGCGGCCAGACCCAGCAGCAAGCTGCTCCAGGCGGTTGGATCCCAGATTTCCTGCATACCTTCTCCTGTTTTGTATTGTCGTTATGCTTGCCTTTTCTTTGCTCTCGATCGGGAGAAGGGGGGAGCCGGGGCCGGGGTGGGAATGCACACCCATATGGCCAGCCAGACGCTCCCTCCCTCCGCCCGGATTAACGGGTTCAGGTTCTGCGGGTCGTGGGGCGCCCCGAGCATGACGAGCCAGTGGGTCGCCGCGCACGGTACTCCCACCTCTCAGCCACGTGGCTCCCCGGGGGTTCGTCAGGCAGGTTAGGCCAAGCGTCCCGGCTTGGCAAGCGGGCGCTTGTGACAGGGCCAAAGGGGCATGGTGGGGGCGATTACAGCCCCTTGCGGCCGAATTGGCCGGGGCGGCGCAGGCTGCGGGGGATGGAGGGCATCGGGCGCGGCGGGGGGCTGGATGGGCTGCCCTCGAATTCCACGATCAGCGCGGGCGGGGCGGGGTGCTGCGCGCGCGGCGCGCGGCTGGGCCCGTGAAAACAGCGCAACGCACGATCGCTGATGTCCTGCCCGGCGGTGTCGCCATGGCCGATCACCGGGCCATGCGCGATCAAATAGCGCAGCAGGCGGCTGAGAATATCGGCCACCTGCGCCAGGTCGCTCGGCGCGTTCCATGTTTCCAGCTCGTGTCCGGCAAAGGGCAGCAGGCCAGTGGTCGACAGGCTGACCGCGTCTGTCGTCAGGCTGTGAAAGGTGGAATGGACAAACAGTTGCAGCGGCACTTCGTCGGCGTGCAGGGGGGCCAGCAGGCGCGGTAATTGATCTGCGGTAAACAGCGTGCCGCAGGCTGCGTTCATCACGCCAACCACCGCGCCTCCATGGGTCAGGACGGCCAGCGCCATGGCCATCACCTTGGCGCCTTGTCGGCGCAGGGCGGGCCAATCGTGGGCGGCGTCATCAGGCTCCATGCGCAGCGTCAGATAGGCCCCATGGTGGCGCAGTGCCTGCAATGCCGGGCCTGATTCCAGCCAGTGGCTGGCCGGCATGGCCAGTTCCAGCCCATAGGCGGGCAGGGGCGTGTCGCATGGGGTGATGGTCAGCCGTTGATGATGCGCCAAAGAGGCGATCGCGCCTTGGGTCGGCCCAGCGCCATCCACGCAGCGCCAATCGGCCAGCGCGTCAATCGCGGCAATACTCTGGCACAGCAGGGACCAGTCGATCTCGACCGGGTGCTGTAACAGGATGATCAGGCTGGGCAGGCGGTCGGGGCGCGGGGTTTCGTCCAGCACGGGCGGGTGCGGCGTGGGGGCGGCGCAGGCTTCGGCCGAGAGCGCGCGGGCCAGCGCCCTTTCGTTTTCGGCAATGGCCAGCACATCATGCCCCAGCCGGGCCGACCGGTCGGGCGGCAAGGCATCGGCCGCGCCCAAACCCGCCAGCGCGGGGGGGCTGACCGGGCTGTTGGCGGCCAGTGGCGCGGGTAGGGGGGGCGGGGAGTCGGCGCTGTTGGCCAATGTGGCGCACAGCGCGGGCAGAGCGCCGCCATCCTGCAACAGCGCGGGCAGCAATGCCGCGCCACCGGCCGACAGCCATGGGGTGTCGGGGGTGAACCGCACCCAGCCGCGCGCATCGTCGGCGGTCAGCACTTCTGCGGCAAGGATGGCGCGCAGCAGGTCGGCCTGCGCCCGATTGTCCAGCGTCGGGGGGGCAATGATCAGGTGGCTATGGTGGGGTGGGCAATCGTCATGGCCGGGGCCGTCATAGGCTCCCATGCGCCATTCCAGCGTGACGAACACGGGCGGTGGCCCCATGGCCTGATCGGCCCGGCCCATGATCACCTGTCTGGCCTGCCACATCGCCTGTCGATCGGGGCGCGAGCGGTCATCATCCTCGCCACACAGCCAGCGCCATTGCGGCAGACAGGCCTCCAGCCGCCGACGCAGCGCGCCTGCCGGAAAAACACTTGCGGTGCCCAGAAGCAGAATGGCCATGCACAAATCCCAGATCCAGCAGGCGATGCTAAGGCGCAGGGCTTAAGGAATCGCGTAAAGCCATTGATCGGGCATGGCTTGTGTCTGGTAAGGGAGAGGTGCAGGTCGGGGGCGGCCACCCTGACCTTTGGCGCAATCGCGGGGGGCATGCCTTGCCCTTGCAACGTTAAACACGTAACAGTCGAGGGGATGGCACAAGACGATTTCGATCTGGCGATCCTGGGCGCGGGACTGGCCGGCGGGCTGCTGGCGCTGGCGCTGGCGCAACGTCGCCCCGAACTGCGGGTGGTGCTGGTCGAATCCGGCGCGCAACCCGGCGGCAACCACGTATGGTCGTTTTTTTCCAGTGACATCGCGGATGCCGACCGCTGGCTGATTGATCCGCTGATCAGCGTGCAATGGCCCGCCTATACCGTGCGGTTTGACGCCTATGCGCGCCAACTGGACACCCCCTATGCCAGCGTCACCAGCGAGGCCTTGGCCGACCGGCTGGCGCAGCGTTTGCCCGCTGGCGGGCTGATGACGGGGGCGCAGGTGGTGAGCGCCCATCCGCGCGGTTTCACACTGGCCGATGGGCGTGGCTTTACCGCGGGGGCTGTGATCGACGCGCGAGGCTGTGCGGCCTTTCCGCATCTGTCGGGCGGCTGGCAGAAATTTGTCGGGTTGATGCTGCGCACCGATGCGCCCCATGGTCAGGCGATGCCGACAATCATGGACGCACAGGTGGCCCAGACCGACGGCTATCGCTTTGTCTACACCCTGCCTTTTGCCGCCGACCGCCTGTTTGTCGAAGACACCTATTACGCCGACACGCCCGATGTCGATGTGACCGGATGGCGGGCGGCGATCATGGACTATGCCGGGCGTCAGGGCCTGCGCGTTGCGGCGGTTGAGCGGGAAGAGGTGGGCTGTTTGCCGGTGGTGGGCGGTGGCGATTTCGGCGCGTTCTGGCGCGCCACTGATCAGGGGCTGCCCCGGATCGGATCGGCCGCCGCGCTGTTCCATCCGTTGACCGGCTTTTCCCTGCCCAAGGCGGTGGAGACGGCCCGCGTGATTGCCCAGATGCCCGACCTGTCGGCCGGGGCGCTGGCGCGTTTTGCCGATGATTGGGCGCGGGCGCATTGGGATCAGACCGGCTACTATCGCTTGCTGGCCAATATGGCCTTTGCGGCGGCGCTGCCCGAACAGAGGCACCGGGTGTTCCAGCATTTCTATCGGCTGGAGCGCGGGCTGGTTGAACGTTTCTATGCCGGGCGCAGCCGTGCCTATGACCGCGCGCGCATCCTGATGGGCCGCCCGCCGGTGCCGGTGGGCCGCGCGGTGCGGGCGTTGATGGGCCGGGGGCAGGCTTTGGCCCGGCTGGATATTCTGGAACATAACGGCGCGCATCGCGCCAGCAAAGGGACAGCAGCATGAAGCGTGTCGCGGTCATCGGCGCCGGGTTTGGCGGATTGGCGCTGGCCATACGGCTGCAATCATCAGGCATTGCCACCACCATTGTCGAGGCGCGGGACAAGCCCGGCGGCCGCGCCTATGTATGGGAAAAGGACGGCCACACCTTTGACGCTGGACCCACGGTGGTGACCGATCCGGCCTGTCTGGCCGAGCTATGGGCGTTAACCGGGCAGGACATCGCCAAGGACGTCGATCTGATGCCGGTGATGCCGTTTTACCGGCTGCATTGGCCCGATGGCACCCATTTCGATTATTCCAACGACGAAGGCCATCTGCGCAGCGAAATAGCCCGCGTCGCCCCCGGCGATCAACAGGGCTATGACGAATTCGCCGAATATGCCGCCGCCGTCTATGAGGAAGGCTATGTCAAGCTGGGCCATGTGCCCTTCCTTGATTTCAAAAGCATGATCCGCGCCGCCCCCGCTTTGATGAAGCAGCAGGCATGGCGCAGCGTGTATGATTGCGTGGCCGGCTATGTGAAGTCGGAAAAGCTGCGGCAGGCGCTCTCGTTCCACACGTTGTTGGTGGGCGGCAATCCGATGGCCACCAGCAGCATCTATGCCCTGATCCACAAGCTGGAAAAGGATGGCGGCGTGTGGTGGGCGCGCGGAGGCACCAACCGGCTGATCGCCGGCATGGTGGCGCTGTTTGAACGTTTGGGCGGCGAAATCCGGTTGAACGATCCGGCGGTGCGCATCCACACCATCGGCAACCGCGCGACCGAGGTGGAAACCCGCAGCGGCTGGCGCGAACGCTTTGACGCGGTGGCCAGCAATGGCGATCTGATGCACACCTATCGCGACCTGCTGGTCGACAGCCCGCGCGGCGCGGCGCAGGCCAAATCCCTGGCGCGCAAGCGGTGGTCGCCCAGCCTGTTTGTCGTCCATTTCGGGCTGGAGGGCAGCTTCCCGCAAATCCCGCAACACATGATCCTGTTCGGACCCCGGTATAAGGGGCTGCTGGACGATATTTACAACAATGGCGTGCTGCCGCGCGATTTCTCGATCTATCTGCACCATCCCAGCGTCAGCGATCCCTCGATGGCGCCAGAGGGGCGCAGCACCTTCTATGCGCTGGTGCCGGTGGCGCACCGGGGCAAGCTGTCGGTGGACTGGGACGAGGTGGGCCCCATTCTGGCCAAGCGCATTCTGGACGAGGTGGGCCTGCGCCTGATCCCCGACATCCATGACCGTGTCGTCACCAGCTTCCACTATGCCCCCACCGATTTCGAAACCGACCTGTCGGCCTATATGGGCAGCGCCTTCAGTCTGGAGCCGATCCTGACGCAAAGCGCGTTTTTCCGTGGGCATAACCGCGATGACGTGATCCCCAACCTCTATCTGGTGGGGGCTGGCACCCATCCGGGGGCGGGCATTCCCGGCGTTGTCGGCAGCGCCAAGGCGACCGCTGGCCTCATCCTTTCCGATTTGCAGGGACAACCATGAAACACATCGCCGTCTATTGCGGTTCGGCCAGCCCGGCTGATCCGCGCTATGTCGAACTGGCCCGGATGGTGGGCGACACGCTGGCCCGGCGCGGGATTGGCGTGGTCTATGGCGGTGGGCGGCTGGGCCTGATGGGGGCGGTGGCCGATGCCGCGTTGGCCGCCGGGGGTGAGGTGATCGGCGTCATTCCAGAGGCTTTGGTCAATGCCGAGGTGGCGCATCGCGGCTGTACCCAGTTGATCGAGGTGACCACGATGCACCAGCGCAAGGCCGAGTTTACCCGCCTGTGCGATGGGTTTCTGACTCTGCCGGGCGGCACGGGCACCATGGACGAATTGTGGGAGGCGATGAGCTGGGCGCAGCTGGGCTATCACGCCAAGCCGGTGGGCGTGCTCAACAGCTTTGGCTTTTACGACCATCTGATCGCGCTGTGGCGGCACATGATCGAGGTCGGCTTTGTCCGGCCCGCGCACCGTGGCCTGTTGATCGCCGAGCATGAGCTGGACCTGTTGCTGGACCGCATGGCTGCCCATGAACCGGCCGAGCCGATCACCAAGATGGATCCGGCCAGCCTGTGAGCGCGGCCGCGCCCCTGTCTGTAAAGCCCGACCGGGCAGCCCTGGTGGCGGCGGCACGGGACAGCATCGCGCGCGGTTCCAAAAGCTTTGCCGCGGCCAGCAAGCTGTTCGATCCGGTCACGCGTGAGCGGGTGTGGTTGCTGTATGCGTGGTGCCGGGCGTGCGATGATCTGGCCGACGATCAGGACCATGGCGGGGCTTTGGGAGATGGAGCGTCCGATCAGGATCGCTTTGCCCTGATCCGGTCGCTGACGGCGCGCGCGCTGGCGGGGGATGCAACGGGGCATTTCGCCTTTGACGCGCTGGGCGTGGTGGCGGCCGAATGCGGCATTACCGCCGTGCAGACAGGCGATGTGATCGCCGGTTTTGCGCTGGACGCGGCCGGTTGGCGTCCGGCCAGCGAGGTCGAGATGCTGGGCTATTGCTATCACGTTGCCGGGGCGGTCGGGGTGTTGATGGCGATGGTGATGGGGGTGGACCCACAGGACGCCGACACGCTGAACCGCGCCTGCGATCTGGGCATCGCGTTTCAATTGGGCAATATCGCCCGCGACATTGCCGAGGATCAGGCGGGCGGGCGCTGTTACCTGCCGGGCGATTGGTTGGCACAGGCGGGTGTCGCGCCGCAGGACGTGATGGCTCCACAGCACCGCGCCGCCGTGGTGGCGATGGTGGCGCGGATGTGTGATACCGCCGCCGTGTATGAGGCCAGCGCAAGGGCCGGGGCGGCGCGGTTGCCTTGGCGCTGCCGGTGGGCGGTGTTGTCCGCGGCGGGCATCTATGGCGCCATCGCGCGCAAGGTGGCGGCGCGCGGGGGCCATGCGTGGGACACGCGCGTCACCACCTCCAAACCGGAAAAGCTGGGCCATCTGTTGACCGGGCTGATGGGCGCGCTGGGTCCGGCTCCGGCGCAGGTGCCACAGGTGCCCTATCGTCGGGGCGAATTGGCGCGGGCGGTGGCGCGGGTGTGAGGTTTCAGGTGTGACCGCCTTGCCGCGCTGTGACCAAAAGCTTGCGGTGTTTCACAAATCGCGCCTTTGCCTGCCGAGCCATGGCTGACGCGGCGTTCGCTATGTGATATAGCATTCCCACGGAGCGGGCGCGGGGCAAGCCATTCCCGCCCAAGGGAGAGCGAAACATGGTGGAGATCCTGCGCGGCGATCTGATCGCCCAGCGTATCGAGGGCGAGGTGCGCGACCGCATCGTCCAATTGCAGCAACAGCACGATTGTCACCCGGCGCTGGCCGTGGTGCTGGTGGGTGAGGACCCGGCCAGCGCGATCTACGTCGGGCGCAAGAAACGGGCGGCGGCGCGGGTGGGCATCCGCTCGATCGAGCATCGCCTGCCGGCCGACACCGCCGAGAGCGATCTGATGGCGCTGATCGCCGCGTTGAACGCCGATCCTGCGGTGCATGGCATTCTGGTGCAATTGCCTTTGCCGCAGCAGATCTCGTCCGACCGGGTGCTGGGGGCGATTTCGCCGGACAAGGATGTCGATGGGTTCCATCCGGTCAATGTCGGGCGACTGTCCACGGGCACGGGCGGGCTAGTGCCCTGTACGCCGCTGGGCTGCATGATCCTGCTGGATCAGGTGTTCGACGACCTGAAGGGCATGAAGGCCGTGGTCATCGGCAAATCGAACATCGTGGGCAAGCCGGTCGCGCTGTTGCTGCTGGAGCGGGAATGCACCGTGACCGTCACCCATATCCACACGCGCGGCCTGCCCGACATTGCCCGCACCGCCGATATCATCGTCGTGGCGGCGGGGGTGCCGGGATTGGTGCGCGGCGATTGGGTAAAGCCGGGCGCGGTGGTGATTGATGTGGGGATCAACCGGGTTGTCGATGCCGATGGCGCGAAACGCGTGGTGGGCGATGCCTGTGCCGACGAAATGGACCATGCCCGCGTCATCACCCCGGTGCCCGGTGGTGTGGGGCCGATGACCATCGCCTGCCTCTTGTCAAACACGGTGCGGGCGGCAGAAATGGCGCTGGGGCTGGTGGATGCGGCCGCGTCGGACTGAACGGGGCAAAGCTTGCCCGCAGATGAACGGGCGCAAATCCCGTTAGGCATGGGCGCAAGGCTGTATTACACACCCCACTTTCCAGAATGTCAGTAAGGGAACATGCGAAGATGACCACCGCCTCTCGTCGTAAAACAATGCTGGCCCTGTCGATCGCCGTTTCGGCGGTGGGCGCGGCGGTGGCTGTGCCTTTGGCGGCGCAGGGCACGGGGGCGGCGGTGGCCAGCACCGCCAAGGCGGCGTTTGGATCGTGGGGTGTGGATCTGGGCGCGCGCGACACGGCTGTCCGTCCGGGCGATGACTTTGAACGTTACGTCAACGGCCATTGGATCGACACCACCCCGATCGAGGCGGATCGCCCGAACGCGGGCACGTTCTATGACCTGCGCGAGAATGTGCAGGGCCAGATCAAGGGCATCATCACCCAGGCCCCGGCCGGCACCCAATATGGCGCGCTGTATGCCAGCTTCATGGACGAGGCGCGGCTGGAGACGCTGGGGCTCAAGCCGTTAATGGCCGATCTGGCCGTGGTCCGCGCGATCAAGGACAAGACTGCCTTTGCCCGCCACATGGGCGGGACCATGGGGCGGTTCGGCAATTCGCTGATCGGTTTTGACGTGATGCCCGACACGGTGGACCCGACGATCAACGTGCTGGGCGTGGGGCAATCGGGGCTGGGCCTGCCCGAGCGCGACTATTACCTGAACCCGCGGTTCAAGCCGCAGCTGGATGCCTATACCGCCTATGTCGAGCGCACGTTGAAGGCCATTGGCTATGCCGACCCGGCCGCCGGGGCCAAGACCATTCTGGCGTTCGAGACGCAGATCGCCAAGCGCAGCTGGGACATCGCCAGCCGCCGCGATCTGGACAAGCTGAACAACCCGATGTCCAGCGCCGAACTGGCCGCCTATGCGCCGGGGCTGGATTGGGGGGCGCTGTTTGCCGGCGCGCATATCGCCCCGCAAAAGCGCATGATCGTGGGGGAAAAGACCGCCGTGCGCGATCTGGCCGCGCTGTATGGCGAAACGCCGCTGGCCACGCTCAAGCTGTGGCAGATGTTCCATATCGCCAATCAGGCCTCGCCCTATTTGAACAAGGCGATGGTCGACAGCCAGTTCGAATATACCAAGACCCTGTCGGGCGTGCAGCAGATCCGCCCCCGCTGGAAGCGCGGCGTCGATCTGGTCAACGGCAGTCTGGGCGAGATGGTGGGCCAGACCTATGTCGCCAAATATTTCACCCCGCAGGCCAAGGCCAAGATGGAGGTGCTGGTCGCCAATCTGAAGCTGGCGATGGGTGACCGCATCCGCGCCAACAGCTGGATGAGCGCGCCGACCAAGGCGGCCGCGCTGGACAAGCTGTCGCGCATGGATGTGATGGTGGGCTATCCGGACAAGTGGCGCAGCTATGTCGGGCTGAAGATTGTCGCGGGCGATCTGTATGGCAATGTGCAGCGGGCGGGTGCGTTCAACGCCGCCTATTACATGGCCGATCTGGGGCAAAAGGTGGACCGCAAGAAGTGGGCAATGTCGCCCCAGACGGTGAATGCCTATAATGGCGGGTTGGAGAACAAGATCGTGTTCCCCGCCGCCATCCTGCAACCGCCCTTTTTTGACCTGAACGCTGATGACGCGGTGAATTACGGCGCGATTGGCGCGGTGATCGGGCATGAAATCAGCCATGGATTTGACGATCAGGGCCGCAAGATCGACGCCACCGGGGCCGTGCGCGACTGGTGGACGGCCGAGGATGGCAAGCGTTTCGAGGCCGAGGCCAAGGCCTTTGGCGCGCAATATGCCGCCTTCGAGGTGTTGCCGGGCGTGTTCATCAATCCCGATCTGACCATGGGCGAAAACATCGCCGACTTTGCCGGGGTGCAGGTGGCGCTGGATGCCTATCGCCGGTCGCTGAATGGTCAGGCCGCGCCTGCGCTGGATGGCGTCAGCGGTGATCAGCGCTTCTTCCTGGCCTATGCGCAGGTGTGGCGGGCCAAGCGGCGCGAGGACGCACTGCGCAATCAGGTGGCAACCGATCCGCACAGCCCCTCGCGCTATCGCATTCTGGGGCCGCTGCGCAATGTCGAGGCATGGTACACCGCCTTTGGTGTGCAACCGGCGGACAAGATGTTCATCGCGCCTGAAAAGCGTGTGAAGATCTGGTGATCAGCGCGGCGTAAGGCAAAAAAGGGGGCGGGCGGCGACAGGCTGTTCCGCCCCTTTTTGCTGATACGGATCATCGACGCGGCGGATGGGCGCGCGTAGGCTGCGGGCCGCGACCAAAGGGAGGATGGGATGGCCCGGCCGGGATTGTTTGCCGCATTGTTCAGCGATGCGGCGTTGACGCGCAATGGGGTGCTGTGGGGATCGGGCGGGCTGACGCTGGCAACGGTGTTGGCGGGGCTGCACACGCGGCAATGCCTGTGGGGGCTGGTGCTGCTGTTGCCGGTGCTGGCGGTGTGCCTGTACGATCTGACCCAGCGTGAACATGCGCTGCGCCGCAATTTTCCGGGTTCGGCGCGGATGCGCTGGTTCTTTGAATGGCTGCGCCCCTATCTGCACGCCTATATCGTCGAGGGCGAGTTGGATGGCCGCCCGTTCAACCATGACGAGCGCGCGCTGATCTATGCCCGTGCGCATGGGACGGTGGACGCGCATCCCTTTGGCACCGATCTGGACGTCTATTCCGGCGAGTATGAATGGCTGGCCCATTCGATGCAGCCCAACCCTGACGCGCCCAAGGACATGCGGGTGAAGGTGGGGTCGGACCAATGCGCGCGGCCCTATATGGCCTCGCGGCTGAACATTTCGGCGATGAGTTTTGGTGCCTTGGGGGCCAATGCCATTGCCGCGCTGAATCTGGGGGCCAAGACCGCCGGATGTTATCACGACACGGGCGAGGGGGCGATGTCGCCCTATCATCTGGCGCATGGCGGCGATGTGGTGTGGCAGATCGCGTCCGGCTATTTCGGGTGTCGGGACGCGCAGGGGCGGTTTGATCCGGCGATGTTTGCCGACCATGCCGCCGCTGATTCGGTACGCATGATCGAGATCAAGCTGAGCCAGGGCGCCAAGCCGGGCCATGGCGGCATGTTGCCCGCCGCCAAGATCACGCCAGAGATCGCCGCCACGCGCGGCATCGCCATGGGGCAGGATTGCATCAGCCCGCCGGGGCATTCGGCATTCCGTACGCCGCGCGAATTGGTGGAATTTGCCGCCCGGCTGCGTGAGCTGTCAGGGGGGAAGCCCGTGGGACTGAAACTGTGCGTTGGCCTGCCGCATGAATTGTTCGCCATTGCCAAGGCGATGGTGGAAACGGGCATCACGCTGGATTTCATCGTCATCGACGGGGCCGAGGGTGGAACCGGCGCCGCGCCCAAGGAATTGTCCGACCGCATGGGGATGCCCCTGCGCGAAGGGCTGATACTGGCGCGCAACGCGCTGGTGGGGGCCGGGCTGAAGGGGCAGGTGCGGCTGGCCGCCAGTGGCAAGGTGACATCGGGGGCGTCGATCGCCATCAACGCCGCGCTGGGGGCGGATTGGTGTAATGCGGCGCGCGCCTTCATGTTCTCGCTGGGGTGCATTCAGTCGCGCCAGTGCCACACCGGCCATTGCCCCACCGGCATCGCCACACAATCGCCCGCGCGTCAGCGCGCGCTGGTGGTTGAGGAAAAGGCTGAAAGGGTGGCGCGTTTCCACCGTGCAACGGTCCACGCCTTGCACGAAATCGTGGTGGCGGCGGGGTTGGACAGCCCTTCGGATTTCCGCCCTTCGCATCTGCGCCAACGCATCAATGTCGCCGAAATGCGCCAGATGGACGAGATCTATCCCTTTGTTCAGGCGGGCGAATTGTTGAACGGCACCGGGCATGAACAATTGCGCCGGTGGTGGGAGGCGGCCGATCCCGACAGTTTCCGCCGCCGTGATGGAGACCGTCTGGCCCCGGTGCGATAGGAATGTGGCGTCATGACAGGCTTGTAAAGAGCCATATAGGTTATGTCCGTGGTTCAATCCGGTTTGGCAAAGGATTGCGCAAAACTGGCAAGGCACTGTGCCAAGGACGGACGGCAGGGGAGGGGCAGCCGTGATTCGCCGAGCTTTACCGGACTGTCGACGGAAAAACGCCACGAAACGGGCAATTTTAACCCAAATCGGAGGCTCGGTGAGATTTATTATCCTATATGGATTATTTCTTTAATTTCTCCTTGCGTGGAATGCTGCGCCGCAATAAACGGAAAAGGCCTTTCAGGCATCCTCTCCCAAAACTTTCAAAGCCCGGCTTCGGCCGGGTTTTTTTTGTCCGTTGCAGGCACCGCCGTCATGGCTTCGCCCCTGCTGGGGGCGACGGTAAATGCCCACGGCATAACCAATTTCTCAACGCTTTGCCGTTACCCCGCACTGCCAAGGGGGCTTTGGCGTGCGTCACGATTTCATCGATTCTCAGATGAGGCCAGTGGATGGGGACACCATCTATCAGCCCCGGACTCACGCCCTGCACCGCTGCCTTGCGGCGCAAGGGGTGCAACGTGCCTGGCACCAACTGGAAGTGGCCGCCTTTCTGCCAACGCAAAGCCGTCTGTTCACGCAGGCGCTGGCCCGGACAATGTTGCGCGATGTGCCAATGCATGTGGTGATGGTGCGCCGCCCCGGTGGCGTAGGCGGCGTTTTGCCATTGTGCCGCGCGCGTGGCTGGTTCGCGCGTTGGCGCATGGCGGGTGCGCGCGAAGTGTTCGAGCCCGGCGATGCCTTGTATGACAGCCCGCAATCGGCCCGCATGCTGGCCCGTGCGGTGGCGCGGCAACGCCGTCCGGTCGCATTGGACCGGGTGCCGGCCAACTCATTACTGCCAGACGCCCTGCGCGCCGAGATGAAGGGCCGCGGGCTGGTGTTGCAGCGCCCCGCCACGGGGTGTCCCACCATCGCGCTGGACGACAGTTGGCGCGATCCCGAAAGCCATTTCAACCCGGGCCGCCGATCGGATTTTCGCCGCGCCGCCCGCCGGGCACAGGCGCTGGGTCGGGTGTTTTATGAGGTGATCGCCCCCGATCCGGCCGAATTCGACACCTTGTTCGACGAGGCGATCGCGGTGGAACGCGCCGGATGGAAGGAAACGGCAGGCACCGCCATCGCCGCCGATCCGGCCAAGGAAGCATTCTTTCGTGCCTATTTCCGCGATTGCTGCAATGAGGGCACGCTGCGCATCGCGTTCATGCGGATCGATAACCGGCCGGTGGCGGTGCAACTGGCGCTGGAAATGGCCGATCGTTTCTGGCTGTTCAAGATCGGCTTTGACGAGAACTATGCCAAATGTTCGCCCGGCACATTGTTGATGCTACACACGCTGCGCTATGCCGCGCAGGCCAATCTGGCCGCGTATGAATTGATGGGCGGGATGGAGCCGTGGATTGCCGCGTTCTGGACGCGGGAGCATCATGAATGCCTGCGTTTGCGCACCTATCCATGGGGGTTGCGCGGGACGGTGGCGCTGGCGCTGGACGGGGCGGCGTGGGCGCGCGAAAGGCTGCGGCAGCGCTGGATCGGGCGGCAGGCGCGCGGCGCATGAGCCGGGCTTTGGTACAGAGCGTGTGGGCGCGGGCGCGTGATGCGCGCTATGCCCTGCCCGGCTGGATCGAGGCCCATCATGCCGGGCCGGTGGCTGCATCCACCGCCAGCCTGATCGCCCGCCTGACGCGCAGGGGAATTGCGGCCACGCCGGGGTATTTTCAGGCAACCCATGCCGATCCTCAGACAATCGCGCAGGCCAATGCGGCGATGCTGATGTGCCTGACGGGGGATGCCTATCTGTCGGTCAAGGCGCCGCCGATGCGGTTTGATCCGGGCCTGTTGGGCGGGGTGGCGATGTTGGCGCGCGATGTCGGGCGTTCGATCCTGCTGGACGCGCATGCGCCAAAGGACGCCGATGCGACATTGGGCGTGTTGCGGGCGTTGCTGCCCGATCACCCGGCCACGGGGGTGGCGCTGCCCACGCGCTGGGCGCGGACGGCGCGGGATGCGGCGGCCTTGCGCGACACTGGCGCGCGCATCCGGCTGGTGCGGGGCGAATGGGCCGATGCCGATCCGGCGCAGGACGATCCCTCGGCGCAGGCCTATCTGGCGGTGGTGCGGCTATTGGCCGGTCGCCGCGCGCCGGTGGCGGTGGCCACCCATCGCCCCGATGTGGCGCAGGCCGCGCTGCGCCTGTTGCGCGATTCCGGCACGCCGGTGGAATTGGAGCAATTGCGTGGATTGCCCCGTCGCGCGACGATGGCGGTGGCGCGGCATATGGGCGTGGGGGTGCGGGTCTATGTGCCTTTTGGCCCCGGCTGGTGGCCCTATGCCGTGGACAAGGCGCTGGCGCGGCCCGATCTGCCGCTGTGGGCGTTGCGCGATTGGCTGGGCGGGGCGCGTCTGGGACGCGCATTGGCCGCGCTGTAATCCCGTCAGGCGCTGCGGCGCGAGGCATCCGCCGGTTGGGCCAGATCGGCGATGCCCGAGGCCTGTTCGGGCTGGGCAAACAGATAGCCCTGCGCCTCGGTACAGCCTTCGGCGCGCAGGATGTCCAGCTGTTCGGGGCGTTCGACGCCCTCGGCGGTGGTGGCCATGTTCAGGGAATGCGCCAGCGCGATCACCGCCCGCACCATCGGCAAGGCGTCCTCGCGCTGGCCCAGCCCTTCGACAAAGCAGCGGTCGATCTTCATCTTGTGGAAGGGGAACGAGCGCAGGTAGTTGAGCGAGGAATGGCCGGTGCCAAAATCGTCCAGCGCGATCCGCACCCCCATGTTGCGCAGCTTGTGCAACTGGGCCACGCTGGTTTCGTTGTTGTGCAGCGTGGTGCTTTCGGTGATTTCCAGTTCCAGCCGGTGCGGGGCGACATTGCCATGGGCCAGCGCGCGCATGATCGTGCCCAGCACATGGCCGCTGCGCAACTGGCTGGGTGACAGGTTCACCGCAACGCGCAGATGGTCGGGCCAACTGGCCAGATCCTCGACGGCGCGGTTCAGGATCCAGTCGCCCAGTGGCAGGATCAGCCCGGTTTCCTCGGCCAGCGGGATGAAGGCGCCGGGGTAGAGCACGCCGCGCGTCGGGTGGTTCCAGCGCACCAGTGCCTCATACCCCACCGTCTGGCCCGAGGCGATGTCGATGGCCGGTTGGTAATGCAGCAGGAACTCGCCCCGCGTCAGGGCGGCGCGCATGTCGATCTCCATGTCGCGGCGTTCGCGCGCGGCCGCGTCCATGCCCGGTTCGAAATGGGCAAAGCAATTGCGGCCCTGCGCCTTGGCGGCATACAGCGCCAGATCCGATCGCTGCATCAGCGTGGCCGCGTCGCATTCGCCCGGGCGCGCCACCGCGATGCCAATGCTGGTCGAGGTCAACACTTGCACCCCGTCAAACACGCAAGGCTCGCGCACGGCTTCGATGATACGCTGGGCGGCGGTTTCGGCGATGGTATGCGCGGCGGGGGAACGGATGATCAGCGCGAATTCATCGCCGCCCAGACGCGCGACGATATCGTCATGGCGCACCGCCGCCTCCAGCCGCCGGGCGACTTCGCACAGCAGGCGGTCGCCGATGGGGTGGCCCAGCGTGTCGTTCACCGATTTGAACCGGTCCAGATCCAGATACAGCAGCGCCACCGCCGGATCATTTGCCCGCCGCCGTTCCAGCGCCTGGGTCAGCGTCTGGTTGAACAGCACGCGGTTGGCCAGATTGGTCAGGCTGTCATAATGCGCCATGTGGTTGACGCGCTCTTCGGCGCGTTTTTGCGCGGTGACATCGGCGGCAACGCCACGCATGCCGGGCGTATCGTCATCGTGCATCGGCCGGGCCGACAGGCTCCACCACCAGGTTTCCCCGGCAATGGTCAGCGTCAGCACCAGATCGCGGAACGGCGCCCCCGAGGCCAGATGGCGGGCCAAGGTGTCGCGTGCGGGGCCTGGATCAAACAGCGCGATCAGCGCGTGTCCCGCCAGATCGCTTTCCTTGCGCCCGGCGGCCTCGGCAAAGCGGGCGTTGGGGGCAACGATGCGCCCCTGTGCATCCACCTGCCACAACCAGTCGGCGGTCTGCGCCTCGAAATCATTGAGCAGCAATTGCACCGTCGCGGCCGTTTCCCCCAGCGCGCGGTTGGCGTCCAGACGCTGCACGAATTCGGCCTGCCGCTCGTAAGAGCCATAGGCCAGCAGCATCAGATAGGCCATCGCGCAGATCGCCCCAATGCGCACGTCGGCGGGCGGATAGGCCCACCATGCCACCACCGTCCCCAGCGCGATTGGCGTCATGAACAGTACCGCCCCGCGCGCCATGGCGCTGTATGACAGGACGGCCGCGCCCATCATCCCGCCCGACAACAGGGCAATGATGCAAAATTGGGTGGAATTGGCGATAAAGCCGGTGGCCGCGATGCCCACGCCCCAGATCAGGCCGTATATCAGGCTGAGCGTTTCGATTATCAGGCCGTCGCGGGCCGGCTCGATCGTGGTGATGCCGCCCCGGTTGCGCCGCCGCGCCAGATGCAACCGCATGCCGCACACGCCCAGAATGGCCGCATACCAGCTCAGGATCGCGCCATGATGGCCGCTGCTCCACATGGCGGCGGCGCTGGCCAGCGCGTTCATCATCCCGCCCAGCACCGCCATCGGCACATGGGCCAGATTGTCGGCAATCTGTTCTGGCGCCAAAGGACGGCTTGTCCGGTGTGGGGTGGGGGCTGCGGCGGTAGGCATCAAATGCGTGTGGTCCTGCGGGCGGGGGCCACGAGATGTGATGCCCCGCAACATGGCGCCATCAATCCCGAAATCGGCGATGACAGCGCGATATGTCTAGGCGCGGGAATTGAATTTCCGATGCGGGCGAACATCTGTAAAACTACTGATATTCCGTGGAATTCCCTGATTCGCGCCGGATCGGTTGACGCGGGGGAATTGCGCAATTTGCGTTTACCTGCCGCTTGAATGCTGTCCTGTCATGGGACGGTGGTATGGGCGGTGGGCTTTCGGGCTGGCGCTTGTCCAGAAAGGGGACATTTTGCCGGCCATCCTGCTGCCTCGCCACATTGACCGGTGGCGCGGGCTGACAAACACCGGTGGACATGACACAGAAAACCTCCATCACCCACACCGAAATCGCCATGACCCCGGCCGAATGGCGCCTGCGCATGGCTGAATTGTGCCGCGACTGCGCCGGGGCCGAACCGGCCGAGGAAGCCGCCATGCTGGAGCTGGCCCATGCCCTGTTGCTGGCCGCGCCCGGCGGCAACAGCGGGCTGCTGGACCATCTGCCGCCGCGTGCGGGCTATGACCGGCTGATCCAGGTTGGCGCGCATGACAGTGCGGCGCTCTCGCTGATGCCCGAGCTGGCCAGCTATCTGATCTCGCGCGCCGGGGATGGGGGGTGCCTCGCGTCGGTCTATCTGCCCGGCATGGACGAGGAACTGACCTCGGAAGCCGACACGCCCGCGCTGGCGCTGATCTCGGCGTTGGCCGCGGCGCTGGCCAGTGTGACCGATCTGGGCGGTTTGGTGCTGGATGGCGATGATGGGCGGCCCGTGCTGGATGATACCGCCCCCAGCGCCGCCGCGCTGCGCTGTGGCGAGCGGGGCGATGACATGACTGTCTGGCAGCGCCCGTCAGGCTCCAGCCTGCATTGATCCGATCACCGGCGGCTGTGCGCCGGACATGAAAATGCCCCAGCCGGAGGAGGGACGGGCGGCTGGGGCAAGGATCAAACCGACCCGTTTCTGGTTGGACACTTTGGGGGCGCATCCACCATGGGTCGGCGAATCATGGTATAGCAGCGATGTCTTAGCCGCATTTCGCGCTGCTCCTAGGTAGATTTCGGCAGGCCCAAGATGCCGCGCGCGGCCAGATTCAATGCGTCGGCGGCGGGGCAAAGCGAGCCTTCAAAGCCTCGACGTCGATGCTGCCGGCGGCGGCCACCGGACAGTCGGCCCGCAACAGCGTGGATAGCCAGCGCTGTTTTTGCGCGATCAGGTCAATGGACTGCAACGCCGAGATGTGTCGCGCCATAATGTCCGGATCGATGCAGAGCGCCGTGCCCAGTTCCTCGATCTCGCTGGCCAGTTCCAGCAAGATGTCGGACACCGTCAGCAGATGGGCGGCGACATGGCTGTCGGTGGTCATGCTGCCTCGCCGAATTCCGCGCCATCGCCCAAGGCGCCCAGGTTCAACACCATGACCATGCGGTCCTCGATCGCGGCCAAACCTTCCAGAAACACCACGATGCTGTCATTGGCCGTGACTGGAGGCGGTTGCAGCGCTTCTTGCTGAATGGTGACGATGTCCGACACCGAATCAACAATCAGCCCACAGGCCTGACTGCCCAATTGGGTGACGATGATCGCATGGCGAGGGGTGGGCTCGGTCGATTCCCAGCCTAGACGCGCCGCCAGATCAATCACCGGCAACACCGTCCCGCGCAGGTTGACCACACCGGCCACATAATAGGGCACGTGTGGCAGGCGCGTCGTGGGCGTCCAGGCGCGGATTTCGCGGATCGCCATGATGTCGATGCCGAACACCTGGCCACCCACCTCAAAGGTGATCAATTCACGTTGCATGGCCGATACTCCTTCGTGGATCAGAAACGGCGGCAGCCGTCGTGTTTTTAGGCGTCGTGTTTTAGTGCGAGACGCGGCGGACCGCGGCGACCAGCTTTTCCGGATCGAACGGTTTGACGATCCAGCCGGTGGCGCCTGCCTGACGCGCGCGGGCCTTCTTTTCCTCGCTGCTTTCGGTGGTCAGCACCAGAATCGGGCGGTCGCGGTGGCGATTGCCCTGGCGCAGCTTCTCGATCAGGCCAAAGCCGTCCAGACGGGGCATGTTGATGTCGGTGATGACGACATCCACCTCGTTCAGGGCCAGCCATTCAAGGGCGACTTCGCCGTCCTCGGCCTGACTTACGTCAAAACCCTGGCTGGAGAGCGCATGATTCAGCAGGGCGCGCATGCTGGCGCTGTCATCAACCGTCAGAATTCGCGTATTCTTGCTCATTTCTCGGCTCGCTTTCATCAGAACAGTTCGACATCGCCGCGGGCAACGGGCGGGCGGGTCGAAGGACGTGGTTCGGGGGCAAGGGTGTTTTCAACAGTTCGGCAACGCACCTGACCGCGCGCGGGGCGAAAATCCACGCGGCGGGCCTGTGTGCCGCCCAGATCGGCGCGCACCACCGTGATGCGCTCGCTGGCCAGAAAGGCTTTGGCGAATTCGGCATTTTTGGTGCCGATCCGGGCAAAGCCCGAATTCAGGTTCGCGCCGCCATACAGATGTGCGCGCAACCGCGATTTGGCCGCACCATGAGCCAACATCTCGTTGATCAGCAGCTCCATCAGATAGACGCCGTAATGTTCGTCAAAGTCGCCCGTGTGCGCACCGGGCGGTGGCTCCGCGAGCAGAAAATGGTTCATTCCGCCAACCTCAATCTCTGGATCAAACAGGCAGGTGGCGACACAACTGCCCAGAACCGTTGAAAATTCGACCCGAGGACCAGCCGACACGCGTGCCTGACCCTGCAAAATGTTGATTCGGGTGATGGCTGGCATAGGTGAAGGGGCTTCATAGGACATGGACGATCACCTTCAGGAAAATGCGTGTTGGGCGATGCGCCCGATGGGGGCCACAACCCCTGCCGCGCCCAGCGAGATGGCCACGCGCGGCATGCCAAAGACGGTGCAGCTGGCTTCGTCCTGGGCGATGGTGTGGGCACCAGCCTGATGCATCGCCAGCAGGCCCTTGGCACCATCGGCGCCCATGCCGGTCAGCAAAATGCCGATGGCGTTGCGGCCGATCCGCTGCGCGACCGAAAAGAACAGCGCGTCGACGCTGGGCCTGTGTCCCGAAATCGGGTCGCCGGGGCGCAGTTTGACGTGCAGCGTGTTGGTGCCTGCCACCAGCATGTGCCGGTCATCGCCCGGCGCCAGATAGACGTGGCCGCGCTTCATCGGCATGTCGGGTTCGGCCAGCATCACCTTGGCCGGCGAGACTGAATCCAGTGTGCGCGCGATGGCGGGGGCAAAGCGGGAATCGACATGCTGGACGATCATCGCGGGCGGGCAGTCCTCGGGGAAACCGCGGAGCAGCACCTGCAAGGCCTCGACCCCGCCGGTGGACGAGCCGATGGCGATCACCTGGGTGTTGACGCGCCCACCGCCCGCACTGATCGCGCGAACCGGGGCCGACATCTGTTGCAATTCGGGCGCGCGGCGGCGGATCTTGACCTGTGCTGCCTGCCGGACCAGCCCGGCCAGCTTGCCCCCGTCCTGCATCGCGTTGCCGGAAAAGTCGGTCTTGCAATAGCAATCCACCGCCCCCAGCGCCAAGGCGCGCGCCGTCACATCGCTGCCTGCCTGCGTCAGACCTGACACGATGATCACGGGCGTGGGCCGCAAGGTCATGATCTTGTCCAGAAAATCCAGACCGTTCATGCCGGGCATTTCGATGTCCAGCGTCACCACGTCAGGTTGCAATTCCTTGATTGCGGTGCGCCCTTCGTTGGCGTTGTTGGCCAGCCCCACGACTTGAATATCAGGATGCCCCGATAAGCGAGCGGCCAGCACGGCGCGCATGGTGGCAGAATCATCAATGATCAGAACACGGATCGTCACCGGGCTCTCCTGCGATAGATGGTGGGGCCAACCGGTTCCAGCAGCGCTTCGGCGGGGCCGGAGACGCGTTCGGAATGGCCAATGTACAAAAACCCGCCGGGGACGAGCGTGTGGGCAAAGCGCTCTACCAGCCGTTCCTTTGTGGGTTGGTCGAAATAGATCATCACGTTACGGCAAAAGATCACCTGAAACGGGCGTCGCATGGGCCAGTCGCCATGCAGGTTCAGCCGCTTGAACTGCACCAGATTGCGCGCTTCGGGGGCAATGGCGCCGCTTTGGCCCTGCACGTTCACCCATGCCTCGCGCAGGGGGGCAGGCAGACCCTGCATGTCGCGCAGGTCATAAACCCCCTCACTGGCTTTTTTCAGCGCGTGGTCGGCAATGTCGCTGGCCAGAATGCGGATGTCGCGGCTGGCTATCTGGCGGCCTTCGCCCTTGTTTGGGCCCAGCAGCGTCATTGTCAGCGAAAACACCTCTTCGCCGCTGGAACTGCCCGCCGACCACATCCGCACCGCTTCGCGCGCGGCCAGCATCTCCAGCAAGGTGGGGCGCACCTGCTGTTCGAAATGTTCGAAATGATGCTGCTCGCGATAGAAGAACGTGTGGTTGGTGGTCAGCGCGCAGGTGGCCTTGCGGCGTTCGTCGGGGTCTTGCTCGATCAGCTGGATATACGCCGCAAAGGTGCCCCGCCCGCTGGCGCGCACCAGCGGCGAGAGCCGGGAATAGACCAGCATCGCCTTGCCCGGCGGGAGCATGATGCCCGCCTCTTTATAGACAATTGCCGCCACGGCGCGAAAATCGCGCTCGTCATACACACCCGGGCTGATGCCTGGCATGTTGTCGGCAAAGGAGGCCGCCAGGTTCATGCCGCTTCCAGACCGTAACCGGGCGCGACGGCGCTGGCGACCAGCGTGTCGACATTCAGGATCAGCGCCACACGGCCATCACCCAGAATGGTCGCCCCCGCCACGCCATCGACGCTGCGATAATGGGTATCCAGGCTCTTGATGACGAATTGCCGTTGATCCCAGATGTTGTCGACCAGCAGGGCTGCCTGGCCCGCGCTTTCGGTGTCGACCACGATCAGCACACCTTGCGAGGGGTTGCCGACAGCGCCCTTTGCCCCGACGGAGGCGCCCACCGAAACGACCGGGATAAACCGCCCGCGCACGTTCAGCATCTGGCGGTTGGCGCCCAGACCCTGCACATCCTTGGGCTCGGGCCGCAGGCTTTCGACCACATGCGTCAGCGGCACGACCAGCGTCTGGTCACCCACCTTGACGATCATGCCGTCCGAAATCGCCAGCGTCAGCGGCAGCGTCAGGATAAAGGTGGTGCCCTTGCCTTCTTCTGTCTCGATGGTGATGCGTCCGCCCAGATCCTTGACGTTGGAGCGCACCACATCCATGCCCACGCCACGGCCCGACACATTGGTGATCGTCGCCGCGGTCGAGAAACCGGCGGCAAAGATCAGATTGTCGATCTCTTCCTTGGACAATTGGGCGTCGGGGCTGATGATGCCCTTTTCCACCGCCTTGGCAAAGACCTTGGCGCGGTTGATGCCCGCGCCATCGTCGCTGATCTTGATCAGGATGCGGCCCGAACGGTGCTCTGCCGACAGGGTCAGCGTGCCTTCGGGGCTTTTGCCGATGGCCAGGCGGTCCTCGGGCTTTTCGATGCCGTGGTCGACCGCGTTGCGGATCAGGTGCGTCAGCGGCTCGCCCAGGCGTTCGATGACCGTCTTGTCCAGCTCGGTCGTTTCACCGAACACTTGCAGGTTCACATGTTTGCCGGTGCTGGACGCCAGTTCGCGCAGGATGCGCGGCACACGGCTGAACACGCTGCCGATCGGTTGGGCGCGGATCGACATGGCGCTTTCCTGAATGTCGCGCGTCAGGCTTTCCAGCAGCGTCAGCTCTTCGGTCGACTGGACGTTTTCGTTCTGCAACCGCTGGGCCAGCATGGCCTGCGCGATCACCAATTCGCCCACGGTGTCGATCAGCCGGTCCAGCTTGACCAGATCGATGCGGATCGATTGGCCGGGCGAAGGCGCGGCCGGCGGCGCCGAACCATTGGCGGCCGCGACGGGGGCTTCTGCCACGGGTGCGGGCGCGACAGGCGCAGTGACCGCAGGGGCTGCGGCGACGATGGGCGCGGGCGTCTCGGCCACCGGCGCCAGCGGCGCGGGGGCGGGGGGGGGCGGCGCGGCCATGGGCGTGTCGATCTGCAGCGCGGGCATCGTCGCGGATGGGCCGATGGCGATCGGACAATCGTCGCCGACAAAGTCAAAGATATCGCGCACCGCGTTCTCTGACACATCGCTGGGAACAGTGAACGTCCAGCCCAGATAGCCTTGATGCGTGTCCAGATCATCCAGCGAAGGCACCGCGCCAAAGTCGCAATTGGTGCAACGCGCGCCCAGTGCCTGCAATTCGCGCAGCAGCAACAGCGGCTCACCGCCATTGCGCATGGCGCCGGCATGTGCGCGGATGTGTACCTCCCACCCATCGGACTCGTCGGCGGGCATTTCGGCGGGCGGCGCGCCGGCCAGATCGTTCAGCAGATTGTCCAGATCAAAATCGCTGGTCAGCTCGTCCTCGTCATCGCTGCTGGCATAGCTGGCGGTGGGGGCGGGCTCGGGAGCGGCGGCCACAGGCGCGGGCGGCGCGGCGTGGCCACCCCCGGCATTGGCCATGCTGGCTTCCATTTCGGCGATCAGGGCGGCGTCTTCGGGCGGGCTGCCGCCTTCGCGCGCGGCGGTGACGTGATCGGCCAGCACGTCCAGCGCGCGCAGCAACAGATCAATCAGCGTGGGCGTGATCGGCACGAGATTTTCGCGCACATCCGACAACAGCGTTTCAAACGTGTGGGTATAGGCCTGCAACGCGCCAAAACCGAATGCGCCCGCGCCTCCCTTGATCGAGTGGACACCACGGAACACGGCGTTGATCGTGTCGGCATCCTGTGTGCCAGCTTTGCATGCGGCCAGACCCTGTTCGGCGGCGGCCAGCGATTCTTCGCATTCGACGAAGAAAATGCCCTGGATCTCTTCGGGGGTCATGCCACGCTCCCATCAAACAAGGCGGCTTCCAGACCGGTCAGACGCGCGGCCTCGATCAGCGCGGGGCTGGGGTTGATATGGGCGCCATCGCCCGTGCGCCGGGCAGAGACCAGCAGTTGCAGCATCGCCTGACCGATCTGTTTGGCTTCACTGGCGTCAATCGACAGCGCGCCGGCGCCCAATGCGGCCTGAAATTCGGGCAATAGCGCTTCGGCGGCGGCCCGGTCACAGCGCGGAGGCAGTTGAATGGTGCGCATCGGCTTGGGTCCTTTTGTTGGTGGATGCGGCCAGCAGATCAGAATTCGGACCAGTCATCGCCAGAGGCGGCGAGCGGTGCGGGCGAAGGCTGGGTTTGCAAAGCGGCGTTGCCCTGCACCGCGGCCATGGGCGCGGCGGGCGCGGGCCGCGACCGGCGACCGGCGCGGGCAAAGGGCGTGGCGATTGACGCGGCGCTTGCCGCAGGGGCGGTGGCCAGGGCTGGGGTTGCCGTGGCCCCTCCGCTGGTGCGGAAACGGGCGACGATCTGCCCCAGTTCCCGCGCCTCGTCGGCCAGCGAACGGGCGGCGGCGGTCGATTCCTCGACCATGGCGGCGTTTTGCTGCGTCACGCGGTCCATGTCACCCACCGCCGAATTGACCAGTTCCAGACTGCTGGCCTGTACCTCGGCGTTTTGTGCGATTTCGGACACCAGATCGGTGATCTCGCCCACGCGCTGGACGATCTTGCCCAACAGCGCGCCGGTGGCCCGCACCAGTTCGACGCCATCGCTCACCTGTTCGGACGAGGTCGAGATCAGCGCCTTGATGTCCTTGGCCGCATCGGCCGAGCGCTGCGCCAAGGCGCGCACTTCATTGGCCACCACGGCAAAGCCCTTGCCCGCATCGCCCGCACGGGCGGCCTCGACCCCCGCGTTCAGTGCCAACAGGTTGGTCTGGAACGCGATGCCGTCGATCACGCCGATGATCTGGCTGATTTCCTGCGCGGAATGTTCGATCGCGGCCATCGCGTCGATCGCGCGGGTCACAACCTGACCGCCGTCGGTGGCTTCCTGATGGGTCTCGGTGATGGCACGCTGTACTTCGGCGGCACTTTGGGCCGATTCCTTGACGCCGTCGGTCACCTGATTCATCGCCGCGGCGGTTTCTTCCAGCGTGGCGGCTTGCTGCTCGTTGCGCTGTGACAGGTCATCGGTGGCGGTGCGGATCTCGCTGGCACCATTCAGCACCGCGTCCGAGCTGCTGCGCACGGCCATGATCACGCCCGACAGCGAATCGAGCGCGGCGTTGAAATCGCGGCGCAGCGGTTCGTACAGGCCGGACATCTGCTCATCCAGGCGACAGTCCAGCCGGCTCTGGGCCAGTTCGCGCAGCGCAGCGCTCAGCCGATCGACAATGATCTGCTGGTTGCGATGGCTGGCGTCGGCGGCGATCTTGTTGTCGCGGAACACCATCATCGCGCGGGCCATGCGGCCCACACAATCATGGTATTCGGTGCGTTCGATCTGGCTGTCGGTATCGCCGTCGGCCAATGCCTCCATCCGTACAACGGTGTTGACGTAAGGCGTCGCAATCCGGTTGCCGCTCAGATGAATGGTGGTCATCGCCAGAATCAGCGCCAGCAGCGAGACCGCAATAGCGACCGGGGGCGCGACCACAGCATAAGCCGCCAGCACCGTGGCCAGCAGTCCCAGCAAGGATACACCCGTGATCGCCATTTGGATCACCCGGAATTTGGCGCGAATGGGCGCCTGCGTTTCAAACCAATCCAGCATTCGCATCTCCATCAGCACAAAGGGCGAGATGAGGTTCGCGTCTTCATGCGACCGAAGTACCAATCGGGTTGCGACCCATGGCACCAACGGCGACTTTGGTTAATTGTAGCGCGGCAATGGCAACGGCCTGTTTGCAGCGCCCCTCGGAAGTTTGCGTAAGGTCCGGCGCGGGCTGTGGCTGGTGGCCTTGCCTTTGCGAAAAACCGCGCAAGGCACCCAGAACACAGACGCGTCAGGCCAGGCATAATGCCAAGGCAGTCAACGAAAGAATCGCATATGGGCTGTTGTTAACCAAGAATGACGAAGTGCTTGTTAGACCGGGAATAGGGTCCAATACCTAATCCGTGTCAGCCAATTACTATGACATTGGGCGTATATCGCTTTTATCGCGCCAACCGTGCGATACGTGCAAATACAGACCGGGAAGTAAGCCAAGATGAACGATGCGAGAGTGCTGGTCGTCGACGATTCCGCCGCCATGCGCGCGCTGTTTTCGGATATTCTGGATCAGTCCAAGAATGTGACTGTGGTGGGGACAGCGGCCAACGCCGATGAAGCCCGCGACCAGATCGCCGAGCTGAAGCCCAATGTGGTCACGCTGGACGTTGAAATGCCGGGCATGAGCGGCATCGAATTTCTGGCCGAAATCATGAGCACCAACCCATTGCCGGTGGTGATGCTCTCGTCGCTGACGCAAAGCGGGACCGAAACCTCGCTCAAGGCCTATGAACTGGGTGCGGTGGAGTGTTTCCCTAAGCCGCTGAAGGCCACCCCTGAACAGTTCGCCAAAACCGTGGGCAAGCTGGGCAAGATCGTGTTGGCCGCCGCCAATTCCAACGTCAAGGACCGCAAGCCCGCGCACCACCGCGAGGCGCGCACGCATGAGGTGCAATTCACCTGGAACGGCCATTATGTCGCGCTGGCCACCAGCATGGGTGGCATCGACGCGCTGACACAAATGCTGGCCGATTTCCCCGCCGATTGCCCGCCCACCGTGATCATTCTGCAAAGCGAGCCGGCGCTGGTCGACACCTTCATCAACCGCCTGTCGGGCGAGTTGAAGTGCAAGATCATCCCGGCCAAGGACGGCGCGGCGCTGACGGCGGGGACGATTCACGTCGCCGCTGACCCCGAAAAGCATGTCGTGTTCGAACCCGGCAGCCCGCCCAAGCTGCGCATGGTAATGCGTGATCCGGTGGACGGCGCGCGCCCTTCGGCCACGCTGCTGTTTGGCACGATTGCCCGCGCCGGTGTTCCAGCGGTGGGCGCGGTGTTGACCGGCATGGGCGGCGATGGGGCCAAGGGGCTGCGGCTGATGCGTGATGCGGGGTGCCGCACCTTTGTCGAAGATCCAGCCACCGCCACCGTGGGCGAAACTCCCGCCGCCGCCGTTGCGGCCAATGCCGGCGAAAAGGTCCTGCCGCTGGATCAACTGGGCGAAGCGGTCATCGGTTGCTGCAACCAGGCCTGACCCGTTCCTTCATGACGCCAAAAGGGCCGGTCATCCGCGGGGATGGCCGGCCCTTTTGCCATGGCAGATCGCAGGCCGACAATAGAAAGCCGCCCCTTCGGGTGGTATGCCCGAAGGGGCGGTACGGGCTGCCGGCATGGCCGGGCGGCCGCAGCCTGATGATCAGTCACCCGCCCGCGAGGAGGGTCGGGCAGCGTAGCGGATGAAGGCCGGGAGTTGGGCTAATTGGGGGCGATTGCAACCGCCACCTTCTTGTCTGCTCCTGGCTGGTCCGATCATCAGGGATGGACAGCGTGGCGACGCGCGGCCGCCACGCGCATGTTCAACTGACCAGTGATGCCTCAATCGCGATGCGAATCGCCTCTGACGTGTGGTTGGCGCCCATTTTGGTCAACATATTGGCGCGATGGATTTCGACCGTTCGCGGGCTGATCGACAGTTTCTCGCCGATCATCCGGTTCGACAGGCCCCCGGCCACACCGGCCAGCACCTCGCGCTCGCGCTTGGTCAGGCGGTCGACGCGGCTTCGGGCCAGCGCCTCGCGCAGCTTGGTGCTGCCAAACACCTCGGCCTTCTCCTCGGCACTGCGGATCAGGCTGGTGATCTCGTCCCCGGAAAAGGGCCAGGCGATATAGTCGATCGCCCCGTCAAGCACGGCACGCACCACCTGTCGCGTGTTGGGTTCCTGGGCAAAGCCGATGACCGGCAGCCATTGGCCCAGCCGTCCCATCTGGGTCAGCAGTGTGCCGATGGCGCGTCCGTCATCATGCACCAGCAGCAGCCCGTTCTTGGGCCAGCGGCTGATCAGTTCTGAAGCATCCTCGAACGGTTCGACGTGGATACCGCTGCCGGCAAGGCAGTGTGAGATAGCTGCGCGTCGGCGGACATCACCATCGACGAGGAAAAGGCTGGTCATGCTATTCAAGGCTTGGTCCCCCTGGTCCAATGGTTAATGCTTAGCAACAAGTGCGTAGCATTTGACCTTCAGATGTCTCCGTTTCGGGGGTACCCTGAACTGATGCGCTGACGAGATAAGAAAAGATTATGTATTAACCCGTAGTAAAAGCATCGGCGTTGCCGAGTTAGTGAAGTCTTAATAATTTATCTTGTTGTTTGCAGTAATCTTTTGTCCTTGATGAAAGGATCAATCGATTTCCCATTTTGGACCATACTTGAAAAGAAAATCGTGTTTGTCGTCGTGTTTGCGCCGACGCGCGCCGCAAAATTTCCTCAAATCGCCACGGAGTGTTGATGTAACGATTGGGGACTGCCTGCGCCTTACAGTTTGGCTTGTCACGGGCCAACGGCCGGTGCGTCTGCGGACAACAGCACGCGCCTTGCCGCAAGTTGGCGCCGGGGCGGCTGTTCAGGCCCGCGAAATGCTTTCAGCGATATCAATAAAGTCCTGCCGAACCTGTGATATCACCACGGGATCAAAGTTCAGCACCCCGTCCAGCACCGCGCGGCGGGCGGCGGTGTACATATGCAGCAATGCGTCGGCCACCGGGCCATCGCCTGACACGCCCATCTGCAACGCCGTCAGAGCCGAAAGCGCGCGGGTCAGGGCCTGGCTTTTCATCGCATTGTCGCGGCGTTCCTGGGCCAGCAGCGCGCTGCCCAGTGATCCGATCAATTGTTCGTAACATACCGCCAGCAATTCGCGGGGATTGGCGCCCGACACGCGGGCGTCAAAGTCGATGCGGCGATAGACCAGGGTGGGATTGCGCCCTGCCAGCATGGCTCAATCCTCCTTAGCTACTGGTTTTATTCCACGCCGCGATCTGGTTCTTCAGATAGGACAGCGTGGAGTTGAAGGTGGCGACGGCCGCGTTCGAGGCCGAATATTGGGTGATCAACCGTTCGCGCAATTTGGTTTCCTGTGTCGAAAGGTTGGTTTGTTGTGCCGCCACGCGTGTTTGCAGCGCGGTGTAGCGCGTGATCGATCCGGCCAGCGAACTGCTGTCCGAACTGGTGGTCAGGCTGCTGACGGTCGAGAACACCGTGGCATAGACGCCATGGATGCCCTTGGTGAACATGGCTGCGACGGCGCTGGTGTTGCTGCTCAGCGCGCTGGCCAGCTTGGCCGTATCCAGCGAGAAGCTGCCATCACGATTGGTTTTCAGTCCCAGATCGGCCAGCGTGGCCGGCTCGCCGGTGGCCGCGTTGGGCATGATCGTCGTGCCCGCCAGAGCCGAGAACGCGCGTTTCATCGTCTTGATCCCGGCGTCGCCGTTCAGATGGCCGGTGTCGGCCGATCCCACGGTGTTCATTTCGGTCACCAGACTGTTCAGCGCGCTGACCAGATTGGTCATCGTCGTGGTGATGCTGCTGGACGGGTCGGAATAGGTGACTGTCGTCGGGCTGCCGATGTTGGTGCCCGTCAGTTTCAGCGAGAGGCCGGGGGCGGCGCTATCGATCGTGTTGGTGGTGGCGGTGCGGCTGATGCCGTCCAGCTTGTAGGCGGCATCGGTCGAGCTTTGCGCCCGCGTCACCACGCCGCCGGTCGCCCCCGAATAGGCCATGGTCGCCACCGAATAGGCGCTGGTCGAGCTGCCATCATCGGTGTTGTTGGCGGTGATGGTAAAGGCCTTGGCCGCGCCCTCGGTGCCCTTCATCACGATCTGCACGCCATCAGCGTTGGTCGCCAGATAGGCGGTGACGCCCATGTTGGCGTTGTTGATCTTGCTGACGATCGAGCTGACCGTGTCGCCATCGGCAACCGTCAGCGTGTTGGTCGAGGTGGGCGTGCCCAGCGTGGCCCCCGTGAAGGTGCCAAAGCTGAAGGTCAGCGTGCCCGGTTTCAGCGTCGAGGTGGCGCTGGTGAAGGTGCCGGTGGTCAGCACCTGCGGCTTGGCCAATTGCGTCACTTCCAGCGTATAGCTGCCCTTGGTGCCCGAGCTGCCCGTAGGCAGGCTGGCGGTGGCGACATTGCTGTTGGTGACGGTGGGCGCGGGCAGCAGCCCGCCGCTGTCGATCAGACTGGAGAGCGAGGAGGAGAGCGAGAGCAGGTCGCTTTTCAACTGCCCCGCCTCGGAAATCTGCAATTTGAGGTTGGAGAGGCGGGTGGTTACCGCATCGTTCTGCGCGGCATATTCGGCCGTGGCGATGTTGGTCGCCATTTCGGTCATGTCGATGCCGGTCCCCACCCCCAGCGAGGTCAGCAGCTTCGACCCGACCGAGGCACTGCTGGTGCTGGTCGTCGTCGTGGTCGTGGTGCTCGACGTGGAGGAGGTGGTGGTGCTCATGATATCTAGGACGGCTTTCGTGGCGGGGGGTTAAGGCGGGGGCTGCGGTAAATCACGCATGGGTGTTCAGGCGAGCCCGGATGGTGGCGGGGGCGGGGGCGGCACGGTCTCGCGGTTGTCTGGATCGGGGCGGCCCTCGGCGTCAAAGCGCATCTCGGTGGGCACGTCGACATCAGGGGCGGGGCGGGCCTCGCCACGGGTCAGCGCCATGACAAAGGCCAGCACGGCGGCCACCGCCATGTAGAGTTCCTCGCGGATCTGCTGATTTTCGCGCGTGGTGTAATACAGCGCACGGGCAAGGCCGGGATATTCCAGCACCGGCAATCCCTTTTCCCCCGCCAGCTCGCGGATCGCCAGCGCGCGCTCGCCACGCCCGCGCGCCAGCACCACCGGCGCCGGGGCCAGATCGGGGTCATAGGCGATGGCGATGGCGAAATGGGTGGGGTTGGTGACGACAAATTGCGCGTTCTTCATCGCGCCGGCCACCGCGCTCATCGCCACCTGACGCATGCGGCTTTTCTGCGCGCCCTTGGCCTCGGGGCTGCCTTCCTGCTGCTTGTGCTCCTCGCGGATTTCCTCCAGCGACATGCGCAGGCGCTGCATCCGGCGGAACCACTGGATGGGAAAATCGGCCAGCGCGATCACCACCAGCCCCGCGCCCAATTGGTACAGCAGCGAGAGGAAGGCCTCCCACGCAAAGTCCAGCTGCCCGGCCAATTGCGTGCCGTTCAGCTCCATCAGCGCCTCCAGCCGTGAACGCGCCCAGGCAAAGCCGATCGAGCCTAGTAGCGCGAGTTTGAGCAGGCCCTTGCCCACCTCGATCCAGCCGTTCATGCCGAACATGCGCTGCAACCCGTTCATCGGGTTCAGCCGCCCGCCCTTGGGTATCAGATTGTGCGGCACGAACCGGCCCGGCCCGGCCATCGCCAATTGCGTGATCAGCGTGATCAGGATCACGCCAAAGCCCAGCCCCAGAATGGGGGGGGCGATTTCCGCGCCGATCGCAAACAGCAGGCGAGCGGGGTTGAAGTCCTCCAGATCGCCGCGTTCCCATTGCAGGCACAGGCGCATGGCGCGCTCCATGCTGTGGAATGTCCAAGGCCCGGCGATCTGGAAAAAGGCCGCGCCGATGAGGATGCTGCCCGCCACGCCCAGTTCGCGGCTGCGCAGGACGTCGCCTTTCTTGACGGCCTCCTCGATCCGTTTGGGGGTTGGGGCGTGGGTCTTTTCACCACCTTCGGCCATGGCGCGCTCCTATCGCACCAGCAGGCTGCCGCTGGCCGATATGGCGTCCGCGGTCAGCCCCACCATCCGGTCAGAGATCATCGGCGCGCTGACCACCAACGCGACTATGCCGCCGATGATCCCCGCCGGCAGGCCCAGCGAAAACAGGTTCAGCGCCGGGGCCGAGCGCGAGAGCACCCCCGCCAGCGTCTGGATCAGGAACAGCACCAAGACCACCGGCACCGCCATCACCACCGCCGTCACCAGCATCGAGGTGGCAAAAGAGACGATCGTCAGGAACTTGTCCGGCCCGAACGCGCCCAGCACCTGGCCGGGTGGAAAGGCGGTATAGCTTTTGACCAGCAGGCCGATCCATTGCAGATGCGCCCCCAGACCAAAGAACACCAGCGTCAGCATCACCCCGAAATATTGCCCCAGCGCGGGCGACTGGCGGCCGTTTTGCGGATCGACCGTGGCGGCCAGACTCATGCCCATGGCCCCGCCCATCAGTTCGGCCGCGATTGTTGGCGCGGCAAAGGCGAATTGCAGGACAAAGCCCAGCGCGGTGCCGATCAGCACTTCGCCCATGATGGCCAGAAAGCCGGGCAGCGAGAACAGGTTGGGCAGCGCCGGGATCGGTACCCAATTGGCCACCAGCAGCGCGATGGCGGCGGCCGTGATCACCCGGATCTGGGCCGAGACATTGGCCGTGCCGAAAAAGGGCGCGGCCACCAATGCCGCGCCGATGCGGGTCATCAGAAACACCCAGCGCCAGAATTCGGCCTCCAGCGGACCAAAGCCGAAATCAAGCGCGATCACCGCCCAGCCTCTGTGCCCAGACGGGCGATGGCGGCAAAGATGTCTTTGGTGAAATCGCCGATCAGCCCCATCATGCTGGCGCCAAACAGCACCAGCACCAGCGCCGTCACGATCAGTTTGGGGATAAAGGTCAGCGTCTGTTCATTGACCGATGTCGCCGCCTGCAACACCGAGATCACCAACCCTACTGCCAGGGTGGCCAACAGCACCGGCGCGGCGCACAGCATCGCGATCCACAGCATCCGGTCGGCCAGCGCCAGCATCGGGGTGATATCGTCCATTGCCTGTCTCCGCCTAACCGAAACTGGCCGCCAGGCTGCCCATCAACAGCGCCCAGCCATCGACCATCACAAACAGCAACAGCTTGAACGGCATCGAGACAATCGCCGGGCTCATCATCATCATGCCCAGGCTCATCAGGGTGGAGGACACCACCAGATCGATCACCAGAAACGGCAGATACAGCATGAAGCCGATCTGGAACGCGGTTTTCAACTCGGACGTGACAAAGGCGGGCAGCAGGATCGAGAAGGGCACATCCTCTGGCCGGTCAAAGCCGGGGCGTTTGGCCATGTCGACAAACATCGCCAGATCGGCCTTGCGCGTTTGGCGCATCATGAAATGGTGGAATTCCGCGCCCGCCGCGCCGATCGCCTGTTGCGAGTTGATCTGCCCGGCCGAATAGGGGGCGATGGCGGTCTGGTTCACCTTGTCCAGCGTTGGCGACATGACAAACAGCGAGAGGAACAGTGCCAGCCCGATCAGCACCTGATTGGGGGGCGATTGCTGTAAACCCATGGCTTGCCGCAGGATGGAAAACACCACCAGAATGCGGGTAAAGCTGGTCATCATCAGGATCAGGCTGGGCAGGATCGTCAGCAGACCCATCAGGATCAGGATCTGCAGTGACAGCGTCATGCCGCCGCCCGGCCCGCCGTTCATCGCGCCAAAGGCGCGGTCCAGCGCGCCCGGAATGGCCGATCCACCGGCAGGCGCGGGCGGGATCTGGGCCTGCGCCCATGCCGTGGCGGGCATGGCCCACGCCCCCAATGCCGCGATCAGTCGAAGCGGGCGGATCATTTCTGCATCGCCTTCAGTGTTTGCAAAAAGCTGGTCCTGGCGGCCGGATCGGTGGCGGGCACCTCCGGCTCACGCGGGCGGGCGGGGGCTTCGGCCAGACGGGTCAGCCCGTTGCGCCCGGTAGAGACCAGAATCTCGCGCCCGTGGAATTCCAGCACCGCCA
Source organism: Novosphingobium ovatum (assembly GCF_009909235.1). Taxonomy (GTDB): domain Bacteria; phylum Pseudomonadota; class Alphaproteobacteria; order Sphingomonadales; family Sphingomonadaceae; genus Novosphingobium; species Novosphingobium ovatum. The sequence goes on along the minus strand of NZ_JAAAPO010000005.1, from coordinate 187,896 downwards.
GTTTCAGCGTGGGCGATAGCATCACCGTCTCGACAATTCGCACCGAGCGCGTCGCGCCCTGCCCCATGAAGCGGCCCTGCAGATGCTTGGACAGTTTCAGGCTGCCCCAGATCAGGCCGCCAATCAGCGGCAAGAGCACAACCAGCTTGATGATGTACCACAGCATCAGTCGATGTCGCCCAGATCCATCGCGCCTACATCGGCGGCGGCGCGGCCCTCGTCGGGGTCGTTTTCGGCACCGGCCATCTCGACGATGCGCAGGCCGAAACGGTTGCCCTGCGTGACGATCTCGCCTTTGGCGATGATCTTGCCGTTGACCATTACGTCCAGCAATTCATCGGTCAGGCGGTCCAGCATGACGATGCTCTCCTCGCCCAGGCTGAGCACATCCTTCAGCTTCATTTCGGTGCGGCCCAGTTCGACCGACAGGCGCACATCCACATCCTTCAGGAAATCGAACCCCCGCGTGGGGAAACCTGTGAAACTCATGATTGGCTCCTGCTGTTGGCAAAGGCAGAGGTGATCTGGATGGCCATGCGGTCATCCATCGTGCCGATCGCGCCATGGGCGATGGTTGCATCCCCCACCCGCAGCGGCACCTGACGCGCCACCGCCACCGGCAGGATTTGCCCCGGCGCCAGCGACGCGATCGCGGAAAAGGGAATGGTCATGTCGACCAGCACAGCCGCAACCGGGAGCGGTACATCGCCGAACGGGCGCTCCAGCGGGTTGGCCAGAGTGTGGCGGACATTGTTCAGCGTCACGCCTTCGGCATCGACATGGCCGAACAGGCGGGCCAGCGTGCCCATCGGCATGGCAAAGGTCATCAGCCAGGGCAGCACCCCGCCATCATCGACCTCCATGGTCAGCATCGCCAGCACCTGCTCGGCCGGAAAGGGGGCCAGCATCGGCAGGCTGGAATCGCGGCGCATGGCGATGATTGCGGGCACATCGCTGTTGGCCACGCGACCGCTGGTGGCGGCGCAGGCCGTGGTCAGGTGATCGCCCAGCAGCATTTCCAGCCGCGCGATCATCAATTCGGCCGCCATGGGGAATGTGTCAGGCAGGGGGGCGGGGGCCTCACCCTTGCCGCCAAAGGCGCGGTCGACAATGCGCAGCACCGGCTCGGCCTCGATCGAGACCAGCATCGGGGTCGAGGGATCCCCCACCGCCAGCAGGCTGTTGGCGGCCAGTTTGGCCGTCGAACGGGTGATCGATTCAATGTCGCTTTCGCGTGGGGTGGTGCATTGCACCACTGGCGCCTCGCCACCCAGCATCGGGGCCAGCGCGCCCGACAGGCGGCGGGCCAGACGCTCACCCATGCGGGCCAGCAGCGGCAACAGCTCGTCCTTGCCCGGCCCCTTGCGCAACAGTTCGGGGCAGTGCTGGGCCAAGGCGCGTTCGGCGATGAACTGGCGTTGGGGCTTCATGGGCGTGCTTTGCGTGCAGGAGTGGGGCGGTGGGGCGTCACTGAACGATCAGGCTCTTGAAATAGACGTTGTCGACGCCGCCAAAGCCTTCTTCCTCGGTCAGGACGTGGTTGATCGCGGCGGTCAGGCGCTTGCGCATCTTTTCCTTGCCCTCGATCGAGTGGATCTCCTCCTCGGGCGTGTCGGCCAGCACGGCCAGAATCTCGGATCGCATGGCCAGCTCGTGCTTTTTCAACCACATGATGACGCGCCCGTCGCGGCGGGTGGAACAGGCCACCGACACCTGAATCAGCGCGGTCGATTCCTTGAGGTTCGAGGTAAAGTCGTCCTTGAAGTTGAAATAGGTCGTCTTGTACGGGCTGCCGCCTTCGCCCTCGACTTCCTTGGCGCCTTCCTCGCCGCCATGGCCGCCGCCCTCGCCTTTGGGGGCATAGGGGTCTTCCTCGCCCTTCTTGATCAGCTTGGGCAGGTCGGGTTCGTGCGTCTTGGCCTCGCCCCCGCCGATCACGCCCATCTTGACCAGCGCAAAGGCGCCACCGCCGCCCACCGCCAGCATCAGCACGGCGGTAATGAGGATCATCATCATCGGGCTTTTGCCCTTTTTGGGGGCGTCTTCGGTTTCGGGCTTGTCCTTGCTCATCTGCGGTCTCTCATCATGCGGGGTGTGGGCGGCGGGTCAGACCCGCAAAAAGGGGTCAGGCAAAAATGCCGCTGTCATCCTGTGCGGTGGCCGAGGCGGCGGCGGTGCGGCCCGGATCAATCGTCGGCGCGGCAGCCTGACGGGGCTGGCCCTGCGGGTTCTGGCTCTGGCCGTTCCCGCCCTGCCCCTGCCCGGTCAATCCGGTGCCGTGCTGGCCAGAGCTGCTCTGGGGCTGGCCTTGGCTGTTGCTCTGGCCGCGCGGTTGATCGCCGGTCTGGCCGCCATTGTTCTGCCCGGCCGCTGCGCCTTCGGCCGCCGCGATGGTCTGGCCGCTGCGGTTCAGAGCGGCCTGCGCGGTGGGCGCGAAATCGGGATCGGCGCTGCGCAGGGACACGCTGACGTGGTCCTCGTCCTGCGTCAGGGCGATCGAGACGCGGCCAAATTCGGCATGGCTGATCGCGGTGTGCAGTTGCGCGGCCGTGCCGGTCCCGGCCAAAGCGGTGCGCGCGGCCGCGCGGGTTTCGACCAGCCGGTCGACCAGAGCGGCCATGTCCGGGCCGGTGTTGTCGGTCGCACTGACCGGTTGAAGGGTGGCGGCACCACTCGTCGAGCTGAGTGGGGTAGCATCGGCGAGGGTGCCAGCCGACACCGCTTGCGGGATCGGGGTGGAGTGATCCTGCGTTGCGGTGCCATCCGTGGTCGAATGGGGGACCAACGGATTCGAAGAGGTTTGTCCGGTCGGCGTGGCCGGGCGGCTGGCGGCGGCGGCGGCGCGGGCGGGGGCGGCGGGGGCCGTGTGTAGGGGCTGCGCCGGGGTGACATCTACTGGCGCGGCGCTCTCGCCATCGGTCAGCACACTAGCGGTGACGGCGGGGCCTTGGGGCGCGGGGGCGGCAGGGGCGGCATCGGCGCGCAGCGGGGCCGCGCTGCTGACCACTGGCGCGCCGCGTTGCACGATGGCGGCGGCGGGGCGCTGGGGCTGTTGGGCGGTCGCCGCGCCGGTTTGGGTCACAGCCGCCTGCGCCGCGATCATCTGCGCGGTCGAGCTTTGCACCACAGGGGGCGCGGCAGGCGCGGGTGGCGGCGTCTGGCTGGTGGCGACAAGGGCGGGCATTACCATCGCCATGTCGATCAGCGACGCGGCCGTGGTGTCGGTGCTGGCCGGGCTGAGATCGCTGGCCAGCGCGGCTTCGGCCGATGGGTCGGTGCCCTCGCTTGATGTGTCGGCGCGCGGGCCGCGTGCGGCCAAACCGGCAAGCGGCGGCAACAGCTTTGCCGGCAACGGCAAAATATTGCCGGTCTGCGGCAAATCGGCGTTGCCGTCAGGTGCGGCGGGGATCGTGGTCAGGCCGGAGTCGGCCGAGCCGCTGTCCAGCGGCGCTACCGGTGCCACGGGTGCCAAACTGCCAGCGCCCACCGGCAAAGCGGGGGGCAGCAGGGCATTGGTGGCATTGCCCTGTTGCGACAAAACCGCCAGAAATCCGGCATCCGCGCCATTGCTGGCGGGCAAGCCATCGGCCGGGCCGCCCAAACCGATCATGCCGATCACGCCCATCATGCCGCCTCCACTGGCGGCCGTCGCGGACGAGAACAGATCAGTCATGGGCTAGGCTCCGTTGCTGGCGGGTTGATCCAGTCAGAGAGGTTAAGCAGGAGCCGTGCCAAATCGGGAAGCGCGGGCCGCACATGACGAAAATCAGGCGTTTGGACCTGTGCCATCGGTCGAGCCGCCGCTCTTGGCACCATCGCGCGGGGTGCGCCCGGTCAGCGGGGCATATTGCGATTTTGCGGCGATCTGGCGGGCTTGCGCCGTGGCGCGTTCCTCGACGGCGGCGCGGCGGCGTTCGGCGGCGGCCAGATCCTGCTGGCGCTTGTCGGCGATGGCGGCGGCGCGTTCGGCATCAGCCTGTGTCGTCGCGCGAATGCCCTGCAAACCGGCGGCAAAGCGCCCCATGCGCGAGAGTTCGGCGCCTGTCGCCATGTCGGTGCGGCTGGCGTAGTCATTGGCGAGCTGGCCGGTGCGGGTGGCCAGCGTCTGCAATTGCGACAGGGTGCTTTCGGCGCGGGCGGCCTCGGTCACGGCCACCTGTTTGGCGATGGCGCGCACCTTTTCCAGCCGTTGCAGCCGCTTCAGCTTGGCGCGTTCGGCCTTCATCCTATGCGGCCGTCGGCTGCATCAGGCTGGCCAGTTGCAGGATGCTTTGTTCCAGCGTGACGATATTGCCGCCTTCCTGCGTCAGGAAACCGACCAGCGCGGGGTGCATGGCAATCGCCCGGTCCAGTTGCGGATCGGCACCCGCGCGATAGGCCCCCATCAGCACCAGATCACGGTTCGCTTCATAAGCGGCGATCAGGGCGCGGAATTCGCGGGCCAGGCGCTGGTGCTCCTTGCCGGTGATGTCGGTCATCACGCGCGACAAAGAGGCGGCGATGTCGATGGCCGGATATTGTCCGCGCTGGGCCAGATCGCGCGACAGGACGATGTGGCCGTCCAGAATCGAGCGGGCCGTGTCCACCACCGGATCATCCTGTGAATCGCCGTCGGCCAGCACGGTATACAGCCCCGTGATCGACCCGCCGCTTTGCGCCGAATTGCCCGCGCGTTCGACCAGTTTGGTGATCGTGGCCAGCGCCGAAGGGGGATAGCCGCGCGCCGCGCCCGGTTCGCCCAGCAACAGGCCGATCTCGCGCCCGGCGTGCGCCACGCGGGTCAGCGAATCCATGATCAGGCACACCTTGCGCCCCTGCGCGCGGAAATATTCGGCCATGCTGGTGGCCAGCATCGCCCCGCGAATGCGCAGGTTGGGCGCGTGGTCGGCCGGAACGGCGATGACGGCGGTGGTGGCGCGCTTCTTGCCCGCCATGTGCCGTTCGACAAAGTCGGACACTTCGCGGGCGCGTTCGCCGATCAGCCCGACGACGACGATATCCGCGCTGGCGCCATGGGCGATCATGTCCAGCAGCACCGATTTGCCCACGCCCGATCCGGCCATGATGCCAATGCGTTGCCCCACGCCAAAGGTGGTGATGGCGTTCAGCGCCCGCACGCCGGTGTCAAAGGAGTGGCGCACCGGGCTGCGGTCCAGCGCGCCCGCGCGCACGCCGCCCGCCGGCCACAGCGCGCGCGGATGCAGCGGGCCAAGGCCGTCGATCGGGTGGCCCTCGCCATCGACGGCGCGGCCCAGAAAAGCTTCGCCCACAGGCAGCATGCCGGGTTTGCCCACCGGCCGCACCCGCGCGCCGGGGCGCAGCATTACCGTATCGCCCAGCAGCATCATCAGTGTGCGTCCATTGCGGAAACCGATGACTTCGGCCGCCAGACTGCGTTCGCCCTGTCGCGCGTTGCGGCCATGGGTGATGCGGCACAAGGCACCCACCGGCACCGACAGGCCTGTTACCTCCAGCAAGCCGCCATCGCAGGCCACCACCACGCCATAGCGATGCGGGGTGATGTCAACGCGGGCCTGCGCCATATCGGTCAACAGGTCGTCAAACAGGTGCAGCATTATTCGATCCCGCCGATATCCAGCGCCTCGGCGATGGCGCGGCGCCATTGGGCGGGGCCATCCTCGACGCCGCCGCCTTCCTGTCCGCGGCTGCCGGCCTCGACGCGGATGGCGCCACGGCCCAGCGCCGGATCGGGGACATAGGTCCAGTCGGGCGGCAACAGCGCCTGTACCAGCGCGAGATCATCAGGATGCAGGCGGATCACTGTTTCATCGTCGGCGCGGGCGAACATTGCCACGGCACGTTCGACACGGGCAGCCAGCGCATCGCGGTCCAGCGCCAGCGGGGCCAGCGTGGCCTCACACAATGCCACCACCGTGTCCAGCAGGCGCTGGCGCAGCATTTCGGCCATTTCGGCATCGATCCGGGCAAAGGACAGGCGCAACTTGTCGCGCAGCGCGTCATCTTCCATCGCCTGTTGGTGCGAGGCCAGGGTCGCATCGGAAAACCCCTGCGCATAGCCTTCTTCATGCGCCTGGGTCAGAGGGTCTGGGGCGGGGGCAATGTCAGGCTGAGTCTGGGGCTCGGGCTGCGCGGCGGTGGGCGCGGCTGCGGGCGCGGTCTGTCCCATCGTCAGCGCGGCAAAGGGAATGTGCGCGTCATCGGGAGGCGGTCCAAACAAGGGCACAAACCGCGTGTCGCGGGCAAAACCGGCGGCCGGGCGATCGGTTAGCGCCGACAGGTCATTGCTGGCCCGAGGCACCGCGCCGCGCCGCGCCGGTCGGCCCGAATCGGTGGCCAGATCAGACATAATCGTCGTCGCCGCCCGCGCCGAACGCGATCACGCCTTCGGCCGCCAGGCGCCGGGCGATGGCAACGATCTGCTTTTGCGCCTCGATCACATCGGCCATCTTCAGTCGGCCACGACCGGCGATTTCGTCCTTGATGCCATCGGCGGCGCGGCTGGACATGGCGGCAAAGAACACGCCGCGCTGTTCTTCGGGCGTGCCCTTCAGGGCGTTGATCAGAATGTCGCTCTCCACTTCGCGCAGCAGCGAACCCATCGATTTGGAATCCAGCGCAAACAGGTGCTCGAACTTGAACATCTCGTTCTCGATCGCCTTGGCCAGATTCTTGTCCATCTTGGTGATCTCGGGCATGACCCGCTTCTCGACCACCTTGCCGCTGCTGTTGATAAGGTCGGCCGCCGGTTTGGCGCCGCCCATGGCCAACATGCCCTTGCCGTGGAACTGGGCGATCTTGCGGCTCAGCAGCTCTTCCAGCATGCCCATCGCTTCGGGCAGGACGGGGCCCATGGTGGCGACGCGGTGGACGACCTGCGTTTGCGCCTCGGGCGGCAGCGAGTGCAGCACCTGAGCGGCCACTTCGGGTTCCAGCTGGATCAACAGCACGGCAATCGCCTGAGGGTGTTCGCCGCGCACCAGCGGGACAATGGCCGATGGGTTTAGCCAGCGGATGATTTCCAGCCCACTGGCGGCGGGCGCATCGGGGATGATGCGCTCCATCAGGTTATCGGCCTTGACTGGTCCGATGGCGGTTTTCATCAGGGCGTGGACGCGGTCGATCCGGCCATGCGCGTTGATTCCCAGCTTTTCTGTGCGCGCGGCAAAGCCTTCGACGGCCTGCACGATGGCATCGGGGCCGATATCGCCCAGCGCGCACATCTTTTCGCCCAGCAGCTGCAATTCGGCCGGGCCCAATTGTTGCAGGACGCGGCTGGCCTGTTCATCGCCCAGCACCATCACCAGCACAGCGGCCGCATCGGCATCGCTGAGCGGCGGCAGATCATCGTCAGACGGGGTGAGGGCGTCGATTTGGCTCATGGCAGGGGCGTTTCCGTGGGGCGGGGGTTATGATGAGGCGGCCGGATCGGCGGCGGGGGGCTGCAACATTTCGCGCAGGGCAATCACCGCGTTGTCAGGCTTCTGCATGACGATCTGTTGCGCGCGGCTGACGTGTTGGCCCAACAGTTCGGCGTCGATCGGGCGCGGCGGTTCGGCCTGCGGGGTGGCGTCCGGCGCGGCGGCGTCCCCTTCGCCCTCGATCAGGGCGGGGGCGGGCGCGCCCTCGGTCTCGGCCTCGGTGGTGGCTGCGGTCGCTGCGGCGGGTTTGGGCGGGTCGCCCTTGATCGCCTTGACCACCGGGCGCACACCCAGCAACAGCACCATCAGCGTGCCCAGCAACAGCGCGCCATAATGCAGCGCCTGACCAAACCACGGGGCCTCGTAAAAGGGGATCTTTTCGGCGGGGGGCGCGTCAAAGGCGCGCACCACCACGGTCACCTGGTCACCGCGCGCGGGATCGGCCCCGACGGCCGACGAGACAAGTTGCTTGATCTGGTCGATATCGGCCTGTTTGGCCTGTGCCATGGCGGATTTGGACAGGGCGACGGCCACCGTCAGCCGCTTGATCCGGCCGGGGCTGCGGTTTGAAACCGCCACTTCGCGGCCCAGCTCGAAATTGCGTGTGGCGCTGCTTTCGGTGGCGGTGGGGACGGTGGGGCCGGGCGTTGCGCCCGGCGTGGGGGCCGCGCCCGGTGCGGCTGGCGCCGCCGGAACGGGCGTTGCGGCGGCGGGCGGAATGTTTGACGTGACGCCGGGCACGCCGGCGGGGGCGCCGGCCTGCGGCTGGCTGGACTGCGCCTGTTGTTCGCTGCGCAGCACGCCCTGTTTGTCATATGTCTCGCGGGCAGAGGTGATCTGGTCCATGTCCAGCTCCACCTGCACCTCGCTGGTGAAATTCGCTTCGCCGAGCATGGGGGATAGCAGCGCGGACACCTGCCCTTGCAGCTTTTCCTCCAGCCGGCCCTGAATTTCCAGGCGGTCATCGCCCTGCGCCGCCCCGCCCTGACTGAGCAGGCGGCCACGGTGGTCCACCACCTTGACCGCGTCAGGCGACAGGCCGGGAACCGATCCGGCAACCAGGTTGACGATCGCCTGTACCTGTCCCTGCGACAACTGGCGGCCATCGACCAACCGCACCATGACCGATGCCGAAGGCGCGATCTGTTCGCGCACGAACACCGATTTCTGCCCTTCGGCGATATGGACGCGCACCGATTGGACGCCCTCGATCTCCTTGATCGACAGCATCAATTCGCGTTCGCGCGCGGCGCGCAGACGTTCATCTTCCAGCGCGCGGCTGGCGCCGATAGGCAATTGGTTCAAACTGTCGCTGGCCGTGTCGGGCATGGTCAACGACCCGGTCTGGGCCACCACCATGCGCGCCCTGTACACATTGGCCTCGTCCACCGTCAGCGCGCCGGTGGCGGTGTCGATTGTGTAACCGATCTTGGCCTTGTCCAGCGCGTCGACCACACTGGCGCGTTCGCCATCGTCCAGACGGCCGTAAAGCACGCGTTGGGGGGCGGGGGACAGGCTGTTCCATGCCAGCGCGCCCGCGCCCAGAATGGCCACACCTGCAAACCACGGCAGCGCCTTTTTCACCGGGGGCTGTGACAGGAACGCGCCCGCGCGCGCCATGGCTGGCCCACCTGCCGGATCGGTCAGCGGCGCCAGCAGGGAGCCACGGGCGGGCTCGGCGGCGGCACCGGCGGGGACAAGCTCGGCCATCTAGATCATACCCCGAATTTCATGATGTCCTGATAGGCGGACAGCAATTTGTTGCGAACCTGAAGGGTGGCTTCAAAGCCGACAGAGGCTTCCTGACGGGCCAGCATCACCTTGGCGATGTCCTGCGTTTGCCCGGTTTCATAGGCGTTGGTCAGCGCTTCGGCCTGTTTCTGCGTGGCGTTGACCTTGTTCAGCGCGCCTTCGACCGCATTGCCAAAGCCGCCCTGCGCCGTTCCTTGCGCGGGGGCAGCTTGCGGCGCATGGACCTGTTGCAGCACTTGCGAGCGCTCGATGATCTGTTGGCGCAACTGCATGATGTCACGCATATTGCTTGCGCCACCAACGCCAAGGCCCCCAATGCCTCCCACGCTGCTCATCTACGGCCTCCTGCCGCCACGGCGATTCCGGCCTCGCGGAAGGAGGCCAGACGATAGCGCAGCGTGCGTTCCGAAATGCCCAGCGCGCGCGCGGCCGCCAGACGGTTGCCACCACAGGCGGCCAGCGTTTCCAGAATGGCCTTGGCCTCGCTCACCTGCACGATATTGGCCAGACGGCGCCCGCCAGTGGTTTCTGCGGCGGCATGCGACATCGGCGTGATCGCGGCGGGGAGGTCGGCGCCCACCAGGCGGGCGGGACTGTCAAACTGGATGTGTTCGGGGCGGATCTCGTGGCCGCTGGCGCCGGGCTGGTTTTCGGCCAGCAGCAGGGCGCGGCGGATGACATTTTCCAGCTCGCGGACATTGCCCGGCCAGCCATGCATGCGCAGCATCACCAGAGCGGCATCGCTCAGCCAGGGGATCGGCTTGCCCACGGGCGTGTGGCGCAGCACCAGCGCAAAGGCGAGCGGCGCGATATCCTCGGCCCGCTCACGCAGCGGGCGCAGCGACAGGGGGAAAACGTTCAGCCGATAGAATAGGTCGGCGCGGAAACGGCCCTCGGCGACTTCGGTCGGAAGGTCGCGGTTGGCCGCGGCAATGACGCGCACGTCGATCCGGACGGGCTGGGTCGAACCGATTGGCACCACCTCGCCCTCCTGCAGCGTGCGCAGCAGCTTGGCTTGCAGTGCCAGCGGCATTTCGGCGATCTCGTCCAGCAGCAGTGTGCCGCCATGGGCAGCGCGGAAAAAGCCTTCGTTGGCCTGTGCCGCGCCGGTGAACGCGCCCTTGGTGTGGCCGAACAGCAGCGCCTCCAGCATGGCTTCGGGCATGGCGGCGCAGTTGACCGCGACGAACGGCTCCTTGGCGCGGGGGCTGTGTTCATGGATGAAACGGCTCAGCACTTCCTTGCCGGTGCCGGTAGGGCCGCCGATCAGCACGGGAATGTCGCTGGCGGCCAGACGTTCGGCCAGCGCCAGCACCGAAAGGCTTTCGGGATCGGCCGCGATCGGATCTCCGGCGGGCGTGGCACAGGCCAGCAGGGCCGCCAGCGCGCTTTCCGATGCCGGGTCGGCATAGGTCAGGGCATAGCGGGCCGTGACCGGGCCGCGCATGGTGCCACGCGGCTGTCCCGCGTTCAGACGGCTGAGCGCGCTGGTCTCGGCGCGGGCCAGCATGATGTCGGCCAAGGGCAAAGGCGTTGCGTCGGACACAGGGCTGGCGGGATGGCGGGCGTCGCTGATGCGCACCTCGTCCTGCCGGCCCAAAGCGGCGATCACGGCCAGCGCCCGTTGGGCGAGCGGTGCGTGGGCCCGGGCCAGGGCGGTGTCGAACTCGAACTGCTGCATGGTGTCGAAACTTCCCGAAGGCTGCATTGCTTTCGAGACGATTATGGGGGGGGCACGTCAAAGGAGGCGGAAAATTAAGTCCCCGGTAAAACCCGTATTTTTGCATTCTTTTTGCGGGTGTTTGACGGGCAATCAGCAGCGAGTGGCCCGTTCCAGCGGAACATAGACGGAATATGGTAAATATCCGGTTGCTCCCGAATCAGAAGCGGCTGTTCCTCCCGCAAGCCTTATACGCGCGTGATTCGCGCCCGCTCTCGCACACGTGACGCGCAGGCGTGGCCATGCGGGGGCGGGCGGGCGTGATGCGGGGGCGCGCGCCGGGCCTGTCTGATCGGGGTGTGGCAGAGGGCGCCGGAGGACGACAGCACCACCCAATGCGGCCCATCATTGGTTAGCGCGGGTAAACCATGTTGGGTGGTTTGCGGGCGGGCGTCAGGCGTCTGGCCCGCGTCCTCCGTTTGCCCGGGCAAATGGCCCCTTGTGACGCCTTTGAAAAATTCCGCCCTTAAAAATCCCCGCCACCTTCCGCCCTAGTGGATGGCAGCCAGGTCGGATGGGCCGACAGGCTGGCACCTCGGGATTACGAACGGGAGTAGACCATGACTGTCATCAACACCAACGTGAACGCCCTCCAGGCGACCAATGCTTCGAACAGCGCCGCCAACATGACTTCGCAGGCCATGACCCGCCTGTCGACCGGCAAGCGCATCAACTCGGCTGCCGACGATGCCGCGGGCCTGGCCATCGCCACCTCGATGACCAGCCAGATCAACGGCATGAATCAGGGCATCAAGAACGCCAACGACGGCATCTCGCTGGCTCAGACGGCGCAGGGTTCGCTGGACGAAGTCACCAACATGCTGCAGCGCGTTCGTGAGCTGTCGGTCCAGTCGTCTTCGGCCACCTACCAGGATCGTGACCGCTCGGACATGAACCAGGAAGTGACCTCGCTGAAGAACCAGATCACCAGCATTTTGAGCAACACCAAGTTCAACGGCAACGCGCTGTTTGGCACTTCGGGTTCGGGTTCGTCGGGCGCCGTCAGCTTCACCATTCAGGCGGGTGCGAACGCCACCGACACCGTGACGCTGACCTCGAACGGCATTGACTGGGACAACCAGAAGACCAGCCTCGATGTTTCGGACTCGGGCAGCGCCAGCGCCGCCATCGCGGTGGTCGATACGCTGCTGCAACAGGTTTCGACGACGGCGGCCGGTTTGGGCGCAGGCCAGAACCAGTTGCAGTCGGCGGTGAACAACCTGACCGCGAACGTCACCAACCTGTCGGCCGCACGCAGCCGTATTCAGGACACCGACTATTCGGCGGAATCGACGTCCATGGCCAAGGCCCAGATCCTCTCGCAGGCATCGACCGCGATGATCGCTCAGGCCAACCAGAGCCAGCAGAACGTGCTGAGCCTGCTGAAGTAAGCCTCTCCCTCCGGTCGGGCCGCCACACAGGCAGCCCGGCCGGAACGGCCCCGGCCCGGCGCGGCAATCGCGTGTCGGGCCAGAGCCGCATCTACTGGTCACGTGTGTTTGCAGTCCCGAGGAAAGGTGGACGGGAACAGCGCGGCGCAAGGCATATGGCATCAGGGCAGCCCATGTCCGCCATCCCTGCCCCGCAGCGCCCCCGTCCACCGATCCCTCTGGTCACCGGCGACACGACCACCGCGCCTCTGGCGCGATCCGCCAACAAACCGACGACGCGCCGCAGGTGGGCCATGGTTCGCCCCTTGTCCGCAACATCATCGTTGGCTTCCTTATGATCCGTACCGCCGGTGTCGCCACCGGCACACACAGCAAACCGGGCGAAGGATCCTTCGCCCGGTTGCCTGCATTTTCACGATCTGGATCATGTGACCGGCGGGGCGGACCCCGCCACGTGTTACGCCTGTGTGCCAAAGGCCGCGACCGCCGCCGCATTGGCATCCTGCGCGCCCGCGCGCCATGTGACCGGGCGGAACACCACCAACAGCGTCATCGCCGTATTGTCCCCCCGTTCGGGCGGGTTGATCAGGGCAAAGCCGGTTTCGCGCTGGCAATGCCACAGATTGGCCGATACCTGTTCGATCCCGTCCAGAATGGGGTGCAGTGGCACTTCGCGCTGCCATGTGTCGTGCATGTTGTTCAGATGTTCGGCCGAAGGCATCGCCGACACGCTATAAATCTCCATCCAGTCGAACACCGCGCCAAACTGGATCGCGGCGGTAAAGCGGCAATCGCTGATCGGGATGCACAGCGTGTGGAAACCGTCATGTGTGGGCATGGCGTTCAGCCGGGTTTGCACCACTTCCTGACCATTGGAATAGATCGTGGGCACCATGATCCCGCCATTGATGAAATCGCTGACCGTCAGGCCCAGCGCAAAGCGGTTATAGGTCAGATGGGTCAGCCGCGTTGGCAGCCCCTGATTGGCGATTTCGGCCGACAGGAACATGCGCCGCACGCCTTTTTGGTAGAACATGCCCTGCTGGCGCAGACCGCGCTCGGCAATGGCGGAGTCAAACAGGGCGACTTTCTCGTCTGTGCCCAGATTGACGTCATGTTCAAAGCTGGAGAACACCCCCAACTCATAAGGCAGCGGCAGGAACATCAGCCGCATGATCGAGGCCGCGTTGGCGCGCCGCCATTGGGTGATTTCGTCAGGGCGCTGTGCGCGGATGATATGGCCTGCGTGGCTTTCGGCGAAATGGGCACAGCCCTGCTGGCAGGCTTCGCGCACCGCGCTTTGCGTCTGCTTGATGTCGTTGGTCTTGCGGATTGGTTTGCCGTTTTCGTAATAGTCGATGACCGAACCGATGCCGGTGGTGCACATTTGCTCGACCACGGCGATATTGCTGGTCATCGCGTTCAGCGCGCGCATGTCATAATGCGGCGTGTCGAAATAGCCCGCCTTGTCCAGCCCGCTGAATTCCGTTTCGCGCAGCACCAGATAGCGGCCCGCGACCTGCACCTTCAGCGCCTTGGCCAACAAGGCGTCGATGTTGTTCTGGACCGAGCCGTTATAGCCCAGATCGATCAGCATCAGCGTGTCGCCCGCCTCGGGTCGGACGGCCTGGCGCACATGGGTGACGATGCGGTCGGCCATGCGGCGGGCGGCTTTGTGGATGAACTTGCGCGTGGAGGGTTGGTTCAGATGGCGACGCAGCGCAACGGTGCCTTCCAGCGGCGGGACATTGGCGGTCAGGCGGCGCACGTCAGCTTCGGGCAGCATCACCTGCCGGGCCAGAACATCGGGCATCGTGCCCAGATTGACGCCGATATAGTCATCGATCGCCTTGTTGTCGGAGAAGGTGGCCGCAGTGGAGGTAAAGCGGCTGATTTCGACCTGATGTACCGTATCGTCGGGGCAGCGGGCCTGATGCACCACCATCGGCAAATAGCCATCGCGCATCAGGAACAGCCAGTGGACGCGGCCACCATGTCGGGCCTGCAACGCCTTGGCTTCCTGCTCCAGCCAGCGGTCAAAGCCGGTGAACACCGGCCCCAGCACGGCATAGCCGAAATGCTGTGCCTTATCGGTCAATTGCGGCGACCAATGCGCCACCGCCGCCCGGTGCGGCTGGGGCGAGATCAGCTCGCTGTCATTCGGGCATAGCATCGAATCGACGCAGGACTCCAGCCGCAGCTGCTGCTCGATGTCGGCGCCAAACTGTTTCAGGTGCAGCGTGTGCACGCCAAAGGGCATCACGCCCTTGACGTCGGCGCCATGGTTGTCGCCCAGATGCAGGATCGTCGTGGCCGGCAGCTTCAGCGTGTCCAGCACATGCTGATACAGCCCGGCCGCCTTGGGCTTGCGCCAGTGGGACGAGACGAACACATCATCGATCAGCGCGGCCACATCATCGCCCGCCGCCCGCGCGATCAATTCGCGCAGCATGGCTTCGTCCAGATAGGTGTCCGAGACGATGATGACCCGCATCCCCCGCGCCTTGGCCCGGCGCATCAGTTCGACCGTGGGGGCAAAGGCGAAACAGTGCTGCGCCTCGGCGTCCAGCTCGGCGCGGATGGCGGCCTGACGCTCCTGCGCATCGGCGTTGGGCATCAACAGCTGATAGATCTCGTCGATCGGCACATCTTGCCCCCGCCCGCTGAGCGAGGAGGCGCGGCGGGCGTTGTGTTCGGCCCGGCCGCGCTGCATCGTCGTCACTTGCGGCAGCACCGAGAACAGATGCACCGGCGCATGACAGTCGCGCCACAACAGCGTGTCGAAACAGTCGAGGCTGAGTACGGTGCAATCGCCAAAAGCCACCAGCGCGTCGGGCAATTGATGTGGCAACACCTCGGTCGGGCGCTGCACCGGGGGCGCGGGCGGCGGGATCAGCGCGTTGGCGGCCACGCTGCCGGGCAGGCCGGGCAACACGGTCAGCCCACTGGGCGCGGGGGTGAGGGGGGCAAAAGCGGCAGGGGCGATCGGCGCGGTCATGGTGACGATCCTGTCCAGAAAACCAAAGGGTCTGGGCGGGGACCGAACGCCCCCGACCGTTCATGGACAAGACGTAAGCAATCAAGGTGAAGGCTTGGCTGTAAGGGGTATACGTGTTTGCCGCAGGCGTTAATGATGCCCCCCACCGCCATGCGCCGCCGCCGCAGGGGCGGGCACGGGGCGTGCGGGCGGCGCTGGCGGTGGCGCGCCATGGGCGCCGGCCGGAGCGGGCTTTTCGGGCGCAGGCTTTTCCGGTTCGGGTTTTTCGCCGGGGCGCGGCGGCGGCGGGCCGCCATCGGTGTTCATCAGGATCGACATGCGCCGGTTGCGCGCGTCGGCCGGATCATCGCCCACCAGCGGCTCGCGGTCGGCCACGCCCTCGATCCGCTTGAACCTGGTTTCCCCCACGCCCGAACGGATCAGCGCCTGCCGCGTGGCCTCTGCCCGGCCGGCCGAGAGTGACCAGTTGTTGACGCCTGCCCCCGTCGCGCCGTCGCCGCCACGGTATTTCAGCCCGTCGGTGTGGCCGCGGATCACCAGATCGCCTTGCTCGTCCCTGATCACCGCGCCGATGGCGTGCATCAGTTCGACTGCATCAGGCGTCAATACCGTCGTGCCCAGTTGGAACATCGAGAAATTCGCGTCATCCACCATGTCGATGCGGATGCCATCAGGGGTGGCGGTAATCTTCAGGATGCGGGCCAGACGCTTCAGCCGCTCGCTGGCGCTCATGCGCTGTTGCAGCTTTTGCGTCACGGTCGAGACCTTCTTGACGTTGCTGCCGCCTTCCTTGGGCCCGCCGGTGGTGTCGCGCGGAATGGTCATGGCGCGGGTGCCGGTTTGCCCGGCACGGTGCGGATATTTGTCGGCATCGGTCAGCGAGCTGCCGCCCAGCATGCCATTGGACCCGGCGCTTTCCTGGCGCATCTTGACCAGTGTCGGGGTGAAATAGTCGGCGATGCCCTTGCGCTGTTTTTCGGTCGTGGCGCCCAGCAGCCACATCAGCAGAAAGAACGCCATCATTGCCGTCACAAAGTCGGCATAGGCCACCTTCCACGCGCCGCCATGGTGGCCGGCGGCGACCACGGTGATCTTCTTGACGATGATCGGCGCAGGGATCTCCTGCTTGCCGGCCTTTTTCGGCGGAGCCATGGCGATGTGTCCCCGTTACCGGCCGCGCAATGCGTCAAGCAGTTCGGACAGGCCGGGGCGGTAATCGTGGCTCAGCCCGGAACGCGCGCTTTCGACCACCAGCGGCTGGGGCCAGCCGTGCAGCGAGGCGATGATCACCTGCTTGACGCAGTGAAAGATCTGCGCGTCGGCCTCGTTCACCTGTTGCAGGCGGCTGGCCATGGGGCCCACGATGCCATAGGCCATCATCACGCCCATGAACGTGCCCACCAGCGCCGAACCGATCATCGCACCCAGCACGCTGGGCGGCTTGTCGATCGAGCCCATGGTCTTGATCACGCCCAACACCGCAGCCACGATGCCCAGCGCGGGCAAGGCATCCCCCAGCCCCTGGATCGCATGCTGTGGGTGTTCCAGCGCGGTCATGTGGGTCTTGATGGCATTGTCCATCACATCCTCGACGGCGGTCACTTCCAACGTGCCCGACGACACCACGATCAGCGTCAGCGTGTCACAGATCAGGTCGATCAGCTCGTGATTGGCCAGCAGGCGCGGATATTCGGCAAAGATGGGCGAGGACTTGGGGTCTTGCACATGGCTTTCCATCGCCACCGGGCCTTCGGTGCGCAGCAGCTTCATCAGCTTGGTGGTCAGGGCGATGACGTCGATGTGGTCCTGCTTGTTGTGCTTGGGGCCCTTGAACACCTTGCCGAAACCGCCGCCCAGCGCCTTTAGCCCGTGCATGTCGTTGCCGATGATCAGCGCGGCGATGCCCGCCCCGCCGATGGTGGCCATTTCATGCGGGATCGCCTCGAACACCGGGCCGAGCGCGCCGCCGGTCATGGCGAACACGCCAAACACCGCGACGAAAAGGACGACCATGCCAATACCAGCAAACATCTGTACAAATCCCCCGGAACGCCGCTTTGGCGGATTTCCTCATCCATGTGCTCTGCCTGCCGCTCCCGTCGCGGCGGGGCAGGGTGTTTAGTTCAACATCGAAAACAGGCTGAGGTTGGCCAGTTTGACAAAGCTGGACTGGCTGGCCTCGAGCACGGTCATCGTTTCCTGCAGGCGGGCGATGGCGCTGGTCATGTCGGTGCCGCCAATGTCGCTCTGCTGATTTTCGCGCAGGGTTTTCATCTGGGTCTGCATCGTTTCGGTGGTGTTCACCCATGCCAGCCGCGCGCCGATGACCGTTTGTGCGGTGGTGATGGAATCCATCCCGCTGTTCAGTTGTGTCAGCGCTGCATTTGCCGCGCTTGCCAGCGCGCTGGTGCCGGTGGTGGACCCGCCACTGCCCGCCGCCAGCGTGTCGCCCAGTGCCTTGATCGCGTTGAGGAGGTTGGTCGACGAGCTGCCAGATCCTGTCGTGAGGAATTCGGGCCCGGTGATCCCGGCCGTAACCGACAGCCCCGGCCCCAGTGTCAGGTCGGGCGCGCTGCCGGTGCCGTCATACTTGACCGTTCCGTCGGCGTTGTAGCTATAGGCCTGTCCGGTGCCCTGACCGCCAAACAGCGCGTGGCCGTAACTGTCGGTGGTGTTGGCCAGATTGACCAAATTTTGGTAATAGCCCTTCAGTTGGGTGCCGATCGCGGCGCGCTGGGTATCGTTCAGCGTGGCACTGGCGGCCTGCGTCGTCAGCGTCTGCACCTGCGAGAGGATGTCGGCAAATTCGCTCAGCACATCATCGGTCTGGGTCAGCTGCGTCTTGGCGACGGTGATGTTCGACGTGTCGGCCTCCGCCATGGTGTTGGCCAGCGAAAGCGTGCGCAACTGGGCGGCGGCTACCGCGTTTTCATAGGAATGCTGGACCTTCTCGCCGGTCGCGATCTGCGCCTGCAGCGTCTCGCTCTGCTTGCGCAGCGTGGTGAGATTGTTGATCGCCCTTTCGTAAAAGGCGCCCGTGCTCAGCGCGGTCATCGTACAGCTTCCTTCGTCACAGGTTCAGCAACTGGTCAAACAGGGACGAGGCGATCTGGATCACCTTGCCCGAAGCCTGAAAGGCCTGTTGATAGCGCACCAGATTGGCCGCTTCGGTATCCAGGTCGACGCCAGCCTCCTCGCTCAGCGCGGCTTTGGCGTTGGACGCGATCGAGCTGAGCGCGTCACGGGTGGTCGTGTTGCTGGCCACCGCTGCCGACAGGCTGAACAGCAAGTCGTTGGTGTCGCCCGCGATATTGGCGTCCGACAGCGCGGATTGCAGCGCGGTCAGGTTCGACACGTCCTTGCTGCCGGCCAGCGCCGTATTGGGCGCGGTGGCAATGCTGTCGCCAGATGTCATGGCGATGGTCATGCCGCCCGCACCAGAACCGCTGAACATGGCGGCGGCCGGCGTGTTGCCATTCAGATCGACACCGGCGGCCTGTTGGTCGTTGACGGTTTCCATCAACGTGTCGGCGATCGTGTCCAGCTTGGCGCGTGCGCTGGCCGCGGTGGTCAGCGCCTGTTGCTGCCCCGCAAGTGATCCGCCCGACAGCGTCAGCGTCTTGCCGCCCAGCGCATAGGTGATCGTGCCATCCGCGGCCGTCGCCATCGAGACTGTGTTGGCCCCGTTATTGTCCACCAGCATCTGTCCGGTGGCGCCGCCAATCTGCACCTGCACGGTGTTGTCCGATGCCACGGTGGTGGTAATGTCGGCATATTCGCTCATCTGCTGCAGGATCTTGTCCCGCTCGTCCAGCAAGGTGGCGTGGTTCGATTGCGGATCGTTGTCGGCGCGGATGCGGGTGTTCAGCACGGCCAGGCTTTGGGCCAGATCGTTCAAGCTGGTGACGTTGCCATCGGCCGAGAATTGCAGCCCTTGCGTGGCCGCATCCAGCGACTTGCTGGCCGTGTTGAAGCTTTGCGCCATGGTGCGCGCCGATTCCAGCAGGTTGGCCCGCAGCGAGGAATCGGTGGGATTGGCAGTCAGTTTTTGCGCGGCGGCCATGAAGCTGCTGATCGAATTGTAAACGTTCGACTGATCCAGCGCATCGCTGACATTGGTCAGGCCCGAAACCAGCGTGTCGGCGCGGGCCGAATCCGATCCGGTACGGCGCACTTCGGATTGCAGAAAGGCACTGACGTTGCGCGTGATGCCGGTGACGCGCACGCCATATTGCGACACCTCGCCAAAGGAGGCCCCCATGCCGGTCGAGGACAATTCGGACAGGTTGACCGAGCGCCGCACATAGCCGGTGGTATTGGCATTGGCGATATTCTGCGCGGTCACATCCAGCATCGCGCGGGCGGCGCGCGTGCCGCTGGCGGCGATGGTGATCATGTCCGTCGACATGGCTTAGCCTCCCTGACCGGTGCTGGTGGCGCCGCTGGTGGCGGCAGGATCAGCGCTGGCCGTGCCGGTTTGGCGTGCCAGTCGCGCTTCGATGATACGCGCCAGACCAAAAGCATCCGATTGCGATGCTACCTCGGCAAAATGCGCATCCTGCATGTCGCGAAAGGTCTGCGCGCCCGAATCGGTGAACAGCCCATTGTCGAAATGCGTCTTGCGCGCCTCGGCCAGCATCTTGCGCAAAAAGATCGCTTCGAACTGTTCTGCGGCCTGGCGGGCATCGGACTTGTTGGTCGCGGTGGCGCGGGCTGTCCCGTTGGTACCGCTGATCGCGGTGTTGGCGGCGTCAGAGGCGGCGGACAGGGGGCTGGTCATATCACCACCATCTCGGCTTTCAGGGCGCCAGCCTGTTTCAAGGCTTCCAGAATGGCGACCAGATCCGAGGGCGTCACGCCCAGCAGGTTGAGAGCATCGACGATCTTGGACAGCGACGCGCCGCCCTTCATCAAGGCGATGTGGGCCTGATCTTCCTGTGCGGAGATCTGGCTGTTGGGGGTGACGGTGGTCTGTCCGCCCGCCAGCGGGTTGGGCTGGCTGACGCGGGGTTTTTCGTTGATGCGCACGGTCAGTTTGCCGTGGCTGACGGCGGCGGGCAACAGACGCACCGCGCTGTTGATCACCACCGTGCCGGTGCGGCTGTTGATGATGACGCGGGCGGGGGCTTCGGCGGGGACAACATCGATCATCTCGATCGAGGCCAGCAGGCTGGAGCGCGTGTCCGAACCGGGCGGCAGGCGCAGGGCGATGGTCACCGCGTCTTCGGCCACGGCCATGCCGGGGAAACGGGTGTTGATCGCGTCGCGCACGCGCTGCGCCGTCAGGAAATCGGCCGCGTGCAGGTTATAGCGCAGCACATCGCCATTTTCGAAACCGGTGGCAACGGCGCGTTCCACACTGGCCCCTTCGGCAATGCGGCCAACGGTGGGAATGTTGACCGACAATTGCGATCCGTCCTTGGCCGCAACGCCCAGACCGCCCACCGCCAGATTGCCCTGCGCCATGGCATAGATCTGCCCGTCGGCGCCATACAGCGGCGTCAGGATCAGCGCGCCTCCGCGCAGGGACTTGGCCTTGCCGATGGCGGACACGGTGATGTCGATCCGCTGCCCCGGCTTGGCAAAGGCGGGCAGGTCGGCCGTTACCAGCACGGCGGCGGCGTTTTTCAGCGCGGGCGTGACACCGGCGGGCAATTGCAGCCCCATCCGGCCCGACACGCCCTTCATTGCCTGAGTCAGATATTCCAGACTGTCATCGCCCGACCCGTCCAGACCCACGACAATGCCATAGCCGGTCAGCTGGTTTGATCGCACGCCCTGAAACGCGCCAATGTCGCGCACGCGTTCGGCCTGGGCCGGGGCGGTGGCCCCCGCGATCCACGCGATCAGCGCCAGCGCGGCCACAATGCGCCGCCACAGCGGGGCGACCCGCCCGCGCATGGACCGGCGGCGGCGGATGGTGACGGGATAGGCGGTCATCTGGGTTCTCCTGTCCATCAGAACGGGCTGATCATGGTGAAGAACTTGGACAGCCAGCCTTCACGCGCGCTGCGCATGATGGTGCCATTGCCGCCATAGTTGATATGCGCGTCAGCCACCTGCGAGGACAGGACGGAGTTGGTCTGGTCGATGTCGGTCAGGCGGACAATTCCTGAGAATTGCAGCCATTCCTCACCTTGCACCAGTTTCATCCGCTTTTCTCCTCTGACCAAAGCGGTGCCGTTGGGGCGCACTTCGGCGATGGTGACGGCCAGCGTGCCGACAAAGCTGCTGGTCTGGGCGGTATTGCCCTGACCATTGAACGACCCGGAGGCCGAAGCATTAAGGGCATTGGGATCAATCACGAACGGACCGGCCGTTGGCGGGGTGATCTGGCCATTGCCGGTGCGGGTGGTTTTGGTGGCGGCGGTGCGGCTGGTCGATGTGCTTTCGGCCAGAATGATCGTCACCATGTCGCCCACGCCGCGCGCCCGCGCGCCGGTGAACAGCGGGGCATATCCGGCCGCGGCAAAGATCGATCCGTTGGCCTGCGCCGTGGGCAGTGCCGGCGGCGCGCTGGCGGCAAAGCCTGCGGGGGGGCGTCCGGCCTGCGCGGGGCAGGACAGCGCCAGCAGGGCAATGGCCACGATTGGGCGAAGCGATGGGGTGATGCGCGTCATGGCGGATCTCACAGCGTCTGGTTCGCGTTCTTCAGCATCTCGTCGACCGAAGAGATCATCTTGGAGTTGATCTCATAGGCGCGCTGGCATTCGATCATGTCGACCAGCTCGGTCACGATGTTGACGTTCGAGGATTCCAGGAACCCCTGTTTCAGCGTGCCGCGCCCGGTGGTGCCGGGGACCCCGACCTGTGCCACGCCACTGGCGGCGGTTTCCTGATACAGGTTGTTGCCCAGCGCCTGTAGCGCGGTGGGGTTGGCAAAGCTGGCCGTGTTGATCTGGCCCACCTGCGTCGCGGCGGTCTGCCCCTGCAACATGGCCGACACGGTGCCATCGGCCGCAATGGTGATCGCGGTGGCCCCGGTCGGCACAGTGATCGCCGGCTGGATGGGATAGCCATCGGAATTGACCAATTGCCCTTCGGCCGACAGGCTGAAATTGCCCGCGCGGGTATAGGAGGTCTGGCCGTTGGGCATCAGCACCTGATAATATCCATTGCCCGAAATCGCCACGTCCAGCCCGTTGCCGGTGTTCTCCAGCGAGCCTTGCTCATCGATGCGGGTGGTGGAGGAGACGCCAACGCCCGTGCCCAGATTGAGCCCTGTGGCAAACTGGCTTTGCGCCGAGGACAATTGCCCCGCCACGCGCGCATCCTGATAGGCCAGCGTCGAGAAATTGGTGCGGTCGCGCTTGAACGCGGTGGTCGACACGTTGGCCAGATTGTTGGCGATCACCTGCATGCGGGTGTCTTGGGCCGAAAGACCGGTGCGGGCGACCTGAAGGGCAGAGGAGCTCATGGGGCGTTACCTTTGGCTGGGATCAGCGTGTGTGGGGTGGGGGCGATCAACTGCTGCCGGACATGCGCATCAGCGCGGTGCCGGACTGGTCCACTTCCTTGGCGGTGGCGATCAGCTTGGTGCGGATGTCGAACAGGCGCTGGGCCTGCACCATCTGCACCAGCACCTCGCCCGGATCGACGTTGGACTGTTCAACCGAGCCGGGGATGACCTTGGCATCGGCATTGGCGGGCAGGGTGCCGCCGCCAGCGATGCGGAACAGCCCGTCCAGCCCCTTTTGCACCTGCGTGCCGGCGGGGCTGGCCAGCTTGATCCGGTCGACGGGCTGCGGCGGCAGGCCGGGCTGGCCGTCCTGCGCCACCAGCACCGATCCATCCGGGCCAATGCTGACGGTGGCGTCCACCGGCACGGTGATCGGGCCGCCATTGCCGATGACGGGGCGGCCTTCGCCGTTTTCCAATACGCCGGTGGCCGAAATGCTCAGGTCGCCGCGGCGGGTATAGACCTCTGATCCGTCCTGCGCCTGCACCGCGATCAGGTCATTGCCATCCACGGCAATGTCCAGCTTGCGGCCGGTGGGGGTGATGGTGCCGCCGGTCATGTTGACGCCGCGTACTTCGGAATCGGCCATGGCGCGGGCCTCCAGCGGCCCGCCGCGCAGCGTCACGGGGGTGGCATAGATCACCTCGGACCGGAAACCGATGGTTTGCGCGTTGGCCATGTTCGACGCGATCACCCTTTCGCGGGTCATCGAATCGGTCATGCCCGATACGGCGGTGTAGATCAGCCGGTCCATGACCTATTACGACCGCAGGTTGATCACGGCGTCGGCCACCGCGGTCGAGGTATCGATCGCTTTGGCGTTGGCCTGGAAAAAGCGCTGGGCGGTGATCAGGCTGACCATTTCCTCGGACATGTCGACGTTGGACTGTTCCAGACTGCCCGACAGGATGTTGCCCAGCCCGTTGGCGTCCGGCGCGGCATAGGTGGCCGCGCCCGACAGGCCGGTGGCCTGCCAGTCCTGATTGCCCACCTGCAACAGCCCACCTGGCGAGACAAAGCTGGCCAGCGCCACCTTGCCCACGGTGCTGACCGTGCCGTCTGAATAGGAGGCGATGATCGTCCCGTCGGTCTTGATCTGCACCGCAGAGTAATTGCCGCCATTGCCATTGGTGGGCGAAAGCACGCCATCGGACACCGTGGTGGCAAAGCTGCCGCCGCTATAGGCCAGAATTTGCAGCCGGTTGCCGTTCTGGTCGACGATGTTGCCCAAATTGTCGGTGGTGAAATTGCCGTTGCGGGTGTACAGCGTGTCGCCACTGACCGGGGAGGTGACGGCAAAGAAGCCCTCGCCATTGACCGCCAGATCCAGCGCCGAACCGGTCGACATGATCGCGCCCGAGGCAAAGTTCTGGTCGATGGTTTTGACCATCGAGCCGATGCCCTGCACCAGTTTCGGGTTCGAATAGGCCGAACCGGCGACAATGTCCGAGAAGTTCACGCGGCTTTTCTTGAAGCCGGTGGTTTCGGCATTGGCCAGGTTGTTCGAGATCGTGTTGAGTTCGGTCTGGGCGTTGCGCAGGCCGTTGAGCGAGGTGTAAAAGGCCATGGGTGTGTGGTCCTGTGTGGGGGCGGTCTAGGGGAAGGGGCGGATCAGGCGGTGGTGCCGCTGCTGCTGCTGGCGGCCTGTTGCGACGCGATGATCGAATCCAGCTTGGTCGAGATGCCCGACAGGCTGTCATTCAGGCTGGTCAGCGTGGCCAGTTTTGACGCGATGCCGGTGGCCGTGGTGTTCAGGTCCGAAATCCCCGACAGCGTCGAGAATTGCGCCATCTGCGCCACCATCTGGGTGTTGTCGGTCGGCTGGGTCGGATCCTGATACTTCAGCTGCGTGGTCAGCAGGCTGATGTAATCCTTGAACCCCAGCGAGCTGCTGCCGCTCGTGGTGGCGGTGGTGGTGGACGATGTGGTGGTCCCGGTCGTGCCGGTGGTGCTGGTCGAGGTGACGGTGGTCATTATTTCATCCTCACGGTATCGAGCATGAGCTGCTTGGCGGTGGAGAGGGCTTCGACGACGTTCTGGTACTGGCGCGAGCTTTCGAGCATCTCGACCATCTCGGCGTTTTCATCGACAGGGGCGGCCCAGATATCGCCATTGGCATCGGCCAGCGGGTGTCCGGGGCTGTGTTCGCGCACCGCCGCCGCGCCCGATTGCACGACGCGGCTGACGTTGACGGTGGCAAGGCCTGTCGCCTGGTCATATTGGGTGGCAAACACCGCCTTGATCGGGCGATAGGTGTCCTGCGGGTTGCCCGACACCGATCCGGCATTGGCCAGATTGGAGGCGGCCGTGTTCATCCGCACGGTCTGCGCCGACAAAGCGCGCCCGGCGACGTCAAACAGGCTGAGCGGTCTGGCGGAGGTGGTCCCGGCCATTGTCATTCTCCCTTCAGCGAGCGGCGGATGGAATTGACCTTGTCCGTCAGGAAGGTCAGGCTGGACGAATAGGCGACCGCGTTTTGCGAAAAGGCGATCTGTTCGGTGCCCATTTCGACCGTGTTGCCATCCATCGAGGGCAGCACCGGCACGCGGTACACAGTGGCAGCCGTGGAAGCCTGATCGGCGCCGGTACCATTCATCCGCGCCTTTAACGCGGCGGCGAAATCCAGATCGCGCGCCTTGTAATTGGGCGTGGCGGCATTGGCGATGTTCGACGACAACAGCCCCATGCGCTGCGAACGCAATTCCAGCGCCATGCCATGAATGCCAAACAGGCTTCGGTTGCTTGCAGGATCGCTCACGTGTTGCTCCATGCCGCATGGCGGTCTTGTGGACTCCACGACAAAGCAATGGGCGTGCCAGATTGGCGACAAGGGCGAGCAGCGGCGCGGTTTCGCGCGCTTTTGCCCGGTGGGCGCGGGCCAATCCGGCAAGCGGGCGGCAAACCGGCGGCAAGCCCTTGCCGGCAGGCGGCAAATGTTGGCCATGGGGTGAAATTGCGCGCGGCTCTTCCGTTCTGACGGGCTGGAAGGAACCCGATGGCGATGACACTCAGCGGATTTTGGGACGGCACCACCTTTGCCATTGTCGTGGGGGGCACCATGCTGGCGACACTGCTGCGTTGCGGCTGGGGAGATGTGCGCGCAACGCTGGGGGCGCTGGGGCACCTGTTGCCGGGGCGGCCGGCCTTTGACGCGGATGACGTGCGTGCGCGGCTGGCCCGCCAGTTGCAACTGATCGCTCGCGATGGCCTGTTGCGCGCCCGTCCCCATGCGATCGGTGATCCAGAGTTTGACACCGCGCTGGATGTGCTGGTGACGCAACGTTCGGTCCCGGCTGCGCGCGATGTATTGGCGCAGGCCCGCGCGCGGCGGATGCGCCCCATCGAGCAGGCGATCCGCACCCTGTCCCAATCGGTTGAGCTGGCCCCCGTCTTTGGTCTGGCGGGGACGTTGATTTCGCTTTCGTGGCTGCCGCAAAATGGGGTGGACCGGGGGGCATATATGGCGGCAATCGGCATGGCGGTGCATTCCACGCTATATGGCCTGGCATTGGCCAATCTGGTGCTCGCGCCGCTGTACCGCGCCATCGAACGCCACGCCCTGGCCGAGGAAGACCGCCGCCGCGAGATCAGCGAATGGTTCGAGCAGGAACTGGGTCAGGCGTTCCCCACGCGCGCGGGCCATCGCGCGCCAGTGGTGCATCACGGCCCGGTGGCGGCCGATTTCGATCCCGTTTTGCCCGATGTCTTGCCCATCACGGCGCATGAAAGCGGGCCCGGCGGCGCCGCGCCCTCGGTGTCATGAGCATCCGCACCTCGATCGGCTGGCAGACGATGCTGGCCGATTTGTCCCTGATCCTGTTCATGGTGACGGCGGCGGCCATGGCCGATCAGCCGCCACCGCCCAAACCGGCTGCCCCGCCGCCCAAACCCGCGCTGGTTGATCCGGCCCGGGCCGAGCCGCTCGCGCTGTGGCGCGAGGCGGCCGGCGCGCCCTCGATCGCGGCGTGGCTGACCAGCCAGCAGCCCGATCCGCGTCAGCAACTGACCATCACTTTGCATTACGCGCCCGGCGCCGAACAGGCCGCGATG
Source organism: Novosphingobium ovatum (assembly GCF_009909235.1). GTDB lineage: Bacteria > Pseudomonadota > Alphaproteobacteria > Sphingomonadales > Sphingomonadaceae > Novosphingobium > Novosphingobium ovatum. The sequence goes on along the minus strand of NZ_JAAAPO010000005.1, from coordinate 161,126 downwards.
CGCCATGCCATCGCTTTGGCCGGGGATGCGGCGCGTGCGGGCGGGGTGGGTGCGCGCGCGCGCCTGTTGCTGGAGCCATCGGCCAGCCCCGGCACACAACAGGCGGTGGCAACGCTGGCCTATGACCGCGCGCCCGCGCCCTGACGGCGGGCATCTGGCACGGGTTTTGCGTTAATGACCCCGATACCTGCCGCCTCCTTTGGGGATGCGGCCAACGGGACACCGCCTATGCCTTTTGCCTTTGCCACCCTTCGCCCGATGGCGGTGCTGTTGCCGCTGGCGCTGATCGCGCCTATCGCCCATGCGCAGGCCGCCTTTACCGATCTGACCACCATCGACCGCGAAGTCGCCACCTTTACCGGCAAGAGCATCGGACAGGCGGGCGGCGCGACATTGCCGGTCGACCGCCGGCTGCGTCTGGCGGCCTGTCTGGCACCCTTGTCGGTCAATTGGCGCAGCGCCAGCCGCGATACGGTGGTGGTGTCTTGTCCCGATCCGGGCAGTTGGCGGCTGTTCGTCCCGGTGCGCGCGGTCGAAGGCGCGGCGGTTTCGGTCGCCCGGGGCGAGGTCGTCTCGATCGCGGTGGTGGGCGAGGGCTTTACCGTCAGCCAGTCGGGCGAGGCCATGGATTCCGGAGCGATTGGCGACTGGATTCGCGTGCGCGGCCTGCGCGACGGCACGCCCAAGGGTGAACCGATCCGCGCCCGCATCACGCGCCCCGGCGAGGTGGAAGTCCCTTTGCGTGAATGATTTACGCGGATATCGCGGCACCAGGTTGCCGTTTACCGGCAAGGCGGCACAGCGTTTTCTGCAAAATTTTGCCGTTTCGCCGCAAAAAAATGCGTCCAGCCTCTTAAAGCTTCCTTGCCAGAGCCGTTCTTGACCTTGGAAACCCAAGGAGCGGTACCATGGCAAGCATCGGACCCGGCCCTGGCATTGGTAAAGGGCCACAAATCGAAGTAGGTGCGGCGCGGGCGATCAGCTCGACCGATACGCGCGCCGTTTCGACCGATACCCAAGAAACGGCAAAGGCCAGTTCGGCCCCAGCCCAGTCGCAGGCGATGGTCACCACCACCGCGCTGTCGGCCGGTCAGGCGCCGGTGGATTCGGAACGTGTCGCCACGATCCGTAAAGCCATCGAGTCTGGCAATTACCCCGTGATCCCCACCAAGATCAGCGACGCGATGATCGCCGCTGGCATGATCCTGCGAGGCAAAACCGCATGATGCACCCCGGTTCGAGCGCCAACCTGCGCGAGACGCTGCGCCAGATGGTGGATGTCCTGCAAAGCGAGCGTGACGCGCTGGCTGGCATGGATCTGGAGGCGATCATGGGCTGTGCTTATGACAAGTACGAGCTGTGCGGGCGCATGGATGACACCGGCGCCAGCGAGATCGACGAGGAATGCCGCGGGCTGCTGGATGCGGCGCGCCGGTTGAACGAAGTCAATCGCCAGCTGCGCAACCTGATCGCGGCCAATGTCTCGGCCCGGCTCGAGGCGTTGACCGGCAGCCCGGCGTTGTATCGCGCCCGTTCTGCCGCGCCCGCCTATGCCTATACCGGCGCACGCGGCTGACACGGCCCTTGCCGGTTGTCCGGCGCCCCAGCGATGGCGGCGACGGGCGATGGAGCCTGGCGCGCCGCATATGGCCGCTTGGCAGGATGACGCGCCGGGTGACGGCGCTTTGTGCAAAACACGCTGCACCTCTTTTGGCACAGCCTTTGCTTATTCGCTTGCTCACCCCCAACGTGGGAGCAAGGATTGACCACCCCTGACGCTTCGTCGGCCAATTGGCTGGCCGCCATGACCAACCTGACCGGGCCTGCCGCTGGGGCAAGCCCGGCTGCTGGCGTTTTGGCGACGGGCGGTGCGGGATCGCGCGCCGACATCCGCGGCACGGTGGCCCGTGCGGCGCAAACGCAGGGGGTGGATTTCTCCTATCTGCTGGCACAGGCGCGGCTGGAATCGGGCTTTAACCCACAGGCGCGGGCGGCCACGTCGTCGGCCACTGGGTTGTTTCAATTCACCGATTCCACGTGGCTGGGCATGTTGCGCCGCCATGGGGCCGATATGGGCCTGATCGACGGCGCCTCGGCCGGGGCTGGGGGCATGATGGCGGCGCTGGCTGATCCGGCGGCGCGGGCGCGGCTGATGGCGCTGCGTCAGGACCCGCAGGTGTCGGCCATGATGGCCGCGCGTTTGGCCAGCGATAACAAGGAACTGATGACCGCGCGTCTGGGCCGTGCGCCCGATTCCGCCGAACTCTATCTGGCCCATTTTCTGGGCACCGAAGGTGCGATCAAATTCCTTGCCGCGATGAGCAGCGACCCATCGCAAAGCGCGGCCGCGCTGATGCCGGCGGCTGCGGCGGCCAATCGCTCGATCTTCTATAACGCCGATGGCGGCGCCCGCAGCCTGTCCGAGGTGATGGGCCTGATGCGCCAAAAGATCACAGGCGCGATGGCCGCCGAAGGACAGGCCGATCCCACCTTGACCAGTGACGGTCTGCCGCTGCCGGGTGCCTATCTGGCAGGCGCCGCGTCGCTGTCTGGCCCGATGACGTCTGCGCCGGCTCCCGACCCCAACGCCCATCTGGGGCCGATCGCGCGGCAGTTCGCTGCCGCATCGGGGCAGCATCTTGCCGTTGCCGGCAATGGCGGGGGCGACACCACCGCCGCTCTGTCCGACAGTTTCGCCCGCATGGCCGAGGCCACCGGCGCCACCACCCCCGATTATGTGCGCGCGGCCTATGGCCGGTTGCGCGCCATGGGCTTGTAAGGAGCGCGGCGCGTGAAGGGTCTGTTTTCCAAATCCGGTCCGGGCGCGCTGGCGCTGCCGGTGGGTATCCTGACCATCATCGTGTTGATGGTGGTGCCGATCCCGGCGGTGATGCTGGACGTGTTCTTTGTCTTCAACATTGCCCTGTCGGTGGCGGTGCTGATGGCCTCGATGAATGCGGCCCGCCCGCTCGACTTTTCGTCCTTCCCGACGGTGCTGCTGTTTGCCACGCTGCTGCGTCTGGCGCTAAACGTGGCGTCGACCCGCGTCGTGCTGGTCCATGGCCACGAAGGCACCGCCGCCGCCGGTCATGTGATCGAGGCATTTGGCGCGTTTCTGATCGGCGGCAATTTCGCGGTTGGTCTGTTCGTGTTCATGATCCTGATGATCATCAACATGGTGGTGATCACCAAGGGCGCGGGCCGTGTGTCCGAAGTGTCGGCCCGTTTCACGCTGGACGCGATGCCGGGCAAGCAGATGGCGATCGACGCCGACATGGCGGGCGGCCTGATTACCGCCGAGGAAGCCAAGACCCGCCGCCGCGAAGTCTCGACCGAGGCGGATTTCTATGGTTCGATGGATGGCGCCAGCAAGTTTGTGAAGGGCGACGCGGTGGCCGCGTTGCTGATTCTGGGCGTCAACATCATCGCCGGTTTCTGTCTGGGCATGATCAGCCATGGGCTGACCGCCAGCCAGGCTGCCAGCCAATATATCAGCCTGGCCATCGGCGACGCGCTGGTGGCGCAGGTGCCCGCGCTGTTGCTTTCGATTGCAGCCGCCGTGATCGTCACCCGCGTGTCCGATCCGCGCGACCTGTCGGGCCAGATCGGCGGTCAGTTTGCCGATCCGCGCACATGGTTGCCAGTCGGGTTGATCATGGGCGCGATCGGCATGATCCCGGCCATGCCGCAAAGCGTGTTTCTGCCCGCCGCCGGCCTGTCGCTGTGGCTGTGGAAGTCATTGCGCGACCGGGCCAACCGCCAAAAGGTGGTCGAGGATACGCCCGCGCCGCCGCCGCCCGTTGATCCGGGCAAGATCACGCTGGAAGAGGTGTCCGATCACACGCTGGTGACGATCGAGCTGGGCTATGGTCTGGTGCAGATGGTGGATGAAAAGCGCGGCGCGCCGCTGGTCGCCCGCGTCACCGGTGTGCGCAAACAGCTGTCGCAGGCCTTTGGCTTTGTCGTGCCACAGTTCCGGGTGCGCGATTCGCTGGATGTCGGGCCCAATGATTACCGCGTGCTGCTGGGCGGGGTGCCGCTGGGCGGGGCCGGCGTGCGGATGGATCGCGTTTTGGCGATCGACGCCGGAGAGGCCAGCTCGCAGCACAATCTGCGCGGCGAGCCGACCACCGATCCCTCGTTTGGCTGCCCGGCCTTGTGGATTGACCCGGCGCACCGCGATTACGCCATCGCCGAAGGGTTCCTGACCGTGGACGCGGCGACCGTGATCGCCACCCATCTGAACCAGATGCTGTCGGAACGGGCGCAACTGCTGTTGGGCCCGGACGAGGTCAAGGCCTTGATCGAGGGCGTGAAAAACCGCGCGGCCGGGCTGGTCGAGACGGTCTATCCCGCACCCATGTCGCTGGCCGCGATGACGCGCCTGCTGCGCAATCTGCTGGAAGACGGCATCCCCATTGGCCATCCGCTGCCCATTCTGGCCAGCCTGAGCCAAGCCGTGCAGCAAACGCAGGAGCACGACCGGCTGATCGACCTGATGCGGGTGGATCTGGGCGGGTTGATCGTTGGGCGCATCTGTTCGCCCAATGACCGCCTGCCTGTCATCACGCTGGACGCCGCGCTGGAGGCGATGATCGCGCAAGGGATGGTCGATCCCATGACCGGCCAGCCTTTGATCGAGCCGGATCTGGCCCGCACCATCGGCGAGCGCGTCGGCGCGATCATGGCCGAGCGCGGCAATCAGTCTGGCGTCGCGTTGATCGTCCAGCCGCGCCTGCGCCGGTCGCTGGCCTCGCTGTTGCGGCTGCGTGCGCCCGGCTGTGTGGTGATGTCCATAGCCGAATTGCCCGAAACACAACCTGTCGAAGTGATCGCCGTTGTCGGCGGCGAGCCCGCTCCGATGGCTGCCTTGCCTGCCCCTGACGGGGTTTCGCCCAATGTTCAATCCTCTGCCGAGAGCATGGCCGCATGATCCACGATCAGAGACCTTTCACTCCAAAAAATCAAACATCCGCGCCGCGTCCGCGTGGTGGGGCGATACGCTCTGCCGCGGCGGCCTATGGCACGGACCCGGCCGAACGCGTGCGCCGTTTCATGCCGATGGTGCGCCGTCTGGCGTGGCATCTGCAGGGCGGGCGCGACGGTATCGAGGTCGAGGACCTGATGCAGGCGGGGCTGGTCGCACTGACCGAATGTGCCCAGCGTCACAATGGCCCGGGCGAGGACGGCTTTGCCGCCTATGCCAAGATGCGCGTGCGGGGGGCGATGGTCGATCTGATCCGCCGCCACGTGCCGCTGTCACGCGGGGCGGTCGAACGCCGCCGCCTGATGCGCGAAAAGGCGCATGAATTGACCGGCCAGTTAGGGCGCGAGCCCAATGACACCGAATTGGCACAAGCGATGGGTGTGACACTGGCTGAATTGGAGGCCTTGCGCGCCTCTTCCGAACCGTTGCGGTTTGAAACGCTGGACGATGCCTATTCCGACAGCGACATGGCCTTTGCCGATGACACGCCTGACAGTCTGGCTTTGTTGCAGGATCAGGAATTGCGCGGCGCGGTGGCGGCCGCCATCGGCGACTTGCCGGAGCGGCTACAGATGGTCATCCAGCTCTATTTCGTCGAGGAGTTGAATCTGGCCGAAATCGCGCAGGTGCTCTCGGTTTCGATCCCGCGCGTGCATCAGTTGAAGGCGCAGGCCATCGACCGCCTGCGCAGCGCGCTGAAGGACGTGGCCGAGATCATGTAAATCTCCACCTTGCGGCCAAAGTGCTGTTGCCATGCCGTTAAATCAGGGGCTTGGCGCGGTGCCTGTCTTGGGGATGAGACGCTTTGCCCTGTTTTCGCACAGGATCAGGCATTGCCCCAATGCGCATTGCCTGCTAGGCGCTTGCGCATGTCAGCTTGCGACACTTGCTTGGTTCGAAACAGAGCCATCTGCTCCGCCTTGGACAAGGAAGAGATCGGCGCGCTCAACGCGATTGGGCGGCGGCGATCGTTGGTCTCCGGGGAATCCCTGATCTGGGAGGGCGAGGATTCGGTCCTCGTCGCCAATGTGATCGAGGGTGTGCTCAAACTGTCGACCGGCACCGAAGATGGGCGCGAGCAGATCGTCGGTGTGGTTTATCCGTCTGATTTCATTGGGCGTCCTTTTGGTGGCACGACCAACCATGGCGTTACCGCGCTGACCGATGCGCGGGTTTGCGTGTTCAGCCGCAGCGATTTTGACGCCTTTGCGCGTGAGCATCCGGGGCTGGAGCACAAGCTGTTGCAGCGCACCCTTACCGAACTGGACCGCACGCGCCGCTGGATGCTGTTGCTGGGCCGCAAGTCTGCCAGTGAAAAGGTCGCCAGTTTCCTGATGGAGCTGTCGGATCGTCTGTCGCCGATCACTTGCGAGTCGGACGGCAGCAGCAATGCCACCCGTTTCGTCCTGCCGTTCTCGCGTCAGCAGATCGCCGATGTTCTGGGCCTGACGATCGAGACGGTGAGCCGTCAGTTCACCCGGCTCAAGTCGGAAGGGATCATCGACCTGCCCTCGCGCCGTGAGGTGGTGATCCAGGATCGCTTTGCGCTGGTCGCCGAAGCGGGCTGATCCAGATTTTTCCAAAGAGAAGTGCCTGATCGCCCGCCCACTGTTGGGGGGGGGCATGGGCCGCCGCGCGATGGCGCTGCGCCACAAAATGCGGCAGGCAGGAAGCGCCTTCCCGCCCCTGCCTGCCTACGCCCAATCTGACGATATCGAGTGTCTGACGACACCCGGTTTTCCGTGAAGAGCGCCTACGGGCCAGAGCCAATGAACCGGTGGTCACTCTTCACGGAAAGGGTCTATCTTCAGAAGCGATAGGTCACGCCGGCGCTCAGCACCCAGGGATCGATCTTGTGGCGGGTGCTCAGCACTTCGGTGCCGCCGGCATAGAACTTGGCGTTGGTGCCGACCCAGTACTTCTTGGCGTCCAGCGAGATGCCATAGCCATGGCCGATCGCGACATCGACGCCAGCCTGCACGGCCACGCCCAGTTCGCTCGACAGGTGGGTGCGGGTCACGCCCAGACCGCGGACGGCGCTGCTGGGTTCGTCAGCCAGCATGATGAACAGCGTCGGGCCAGCGCCGACATAGGGCTTGATGCCGCCGGGCAGGGGCAGGTGATACTTGGCCGTGAAGGTGGCGGGCACGATCACGACATTGCTGACGGCCTCGGTGCCGGCAAAAGTGCCCGACGAGATGGTGACGTGGTGGCCAGTAGCGCAGCAGATCGTCTCGATCGAGATGTTGGGCGTCACGAAATATTCGATCGCAACGGTCGGCACGACGTTGTCGCTGGCGACAGTGTCACGCACCGCGCCCGAGCTGACCAGGCCTGCAACGTCGCTGTTGACGCGCTTGACGGCGCCATCGGGCAGAACGGCGGTGGCCAGCACTTTGACCTGGATCTTGCCCTCGGGGTTGCCGGCCGCGTGTGCGGTGCCAGCCAGAGCGGTAGTGGCGGCAAAAGCGGTCAGCACGGCCGCAAGCTTCGAGATCTTGACCATATTCCCTCATCCTGCGCCGCGCCGTTCACCCGATGTGAACCAGTCCTGCGCGGCGTTGAGGCTCAATTGCGACGGATAGGGCGGTGCAGCATTGATCATGCGCAAGCGAAGTTTTGCGCGGAATCAAAATAGCGCTTTTGTGGTGACACTGTGTGGCGCTTTTGCATCAAGTTTGCGCACGTACCTGCGAAATCCGTAGTAGCGGATGGGCGCGATCACCGGGGAGCGATTCTGTGCCCCGAGTCGCGCAGGGTGCTTGCTGCCGGCGATTCCTGCGCGCCGTCATCTGCGTCAATGCGTTGCCGCTGGTCTGGAGGCCCGGCGGATGGGCCATATGGCCCCATAATAGGGGCACACCGCCGCATACCCGGCCTCATACCGAAGGATTAAGAGGATTTTGACGGGAATCAATGTGGTTTCCGGGGGCTGGGCCCATGGGCAGCCTAGTGACATCACGTCATGAGAGGGAAGGCTCATGGTTACCGTACTCTCACGAGCCAGCATCTGGCTTGTGCTTTTGCTTGCATCCGTCGTGGCTGTCGTGGTCGCCAAGGATACCGGCTTTGCCATTCAAATGGGCACTGTCGGCCTTGCGTGCCTCGTCGGCCTTTGGTTTTCCATTTCAAAGCCGAACTATAGCCTGCTGGCCAAGGGCCAGTCGGAACCGGCGCCGTCGGAGTCGAAATACTACGACGACGTCATCCGTTGGGGCGTTATCGCCATGGTGTTCTGGGGCTTTGCCGGTTTTCTGGTCGGCGTGCTGATCGCGTTTCAGCTCGCATTTCCCGACCTGAATCTCGAGCCCTGGTTCAACTTTGGCCGTATGCGCCCGCTGCATACTTCGGCGGTCATCTTCGCTTTCGGAGGCAATGTGCTGATCGGGACGTCATTTTACGTCGTTCAGCGCACCTGCCGGGCGAGGCTGGCCTTCCCCGGCCTCGCCCGTTTCGTATTCTGGGGCTACCAGCTGTTTATCGTGCTGGCCGCCACCGGGTACCTGCTGGGCATCAGCCAGGGCAAGGAATATGCCGAGCCTGAATGGTATGTCGACCTGTGGCTCACCGTGGTCTGGGTGGCCTATCTGATCGTTTTTGGGGGCACGATCCTCAAGCGTTCGGAGCCGCACATCTATGTGGCCAACTGGTTCTACCTGTCGATGATCCTGACCGTTGCGCTGCTGCATCTGGTCAATAACGCCGCCATCCCCGTCAGCTTCCTTGGCTCGCAGTCGATCAGCGTTTTCGCTGGCGTTCAAGGTGCCATGGTGCAGTGGTGGTATGGTCATAACGCCGTGGGTTTCTTCCTGACGGCGGGCTTCCTTGGCATGATGTATTACTTTGTGCCCAAGCAGGCCCAGCGTCCGGTCTATTCCTACCGTCTGTCGATCATCCACTTCTGGGCGCTGATCTTCCTGTACATCTGGGCAGGTCCGCACCACTTGCACTATACCGCGCTGCCCGACTGGGCGCAGACGCTGGGCATGGTGTTCTCGGTCATGCTGTGGATGCCCAGCTGGGGCGGCATGATCAACGGCCTGATGACGCTGAATGGCGCCTGGGACAAGCTGCGCACCGATCCGATCCTGCGCATGTTCGTGATGTCCATCGCCTTCTACGGCATGTCGACCTTTGAAGGTCCGATGATGTCGGTGAAGTCGGTGAACTCGCTCTCGCACTACACCAACTGGACGATCGGCCACGTGCACTCGGGTGCGCTGGGTTGGAACGGCATGGTTTCGTTCGGCGCCATCTACTACCTGGTGCCGCGCCTGTGGAACCGCGAGCGCATGTACAGCCTGCGCATGATCAACTGGCACTTCTGGACCGCTACTGTGGGCATCGTGTTCTATGCCGCCAGCATGTGGGTGGCCGGTATCACGCAGGGCCTGATGTGGCGTGAATATGGCGCCACCGGCTATCTGGTGAACAGCTTTGCCGACTCGGTGGCTGCCATCCATCCCATGTATGTTCTGCGTGGTCTGGGCGGTGTGCTGTACCTGTCGGGTGCGGTGTTCATGGTGATCAACGTCTGGAAGACGATCGCCGGCAGCCCGCTGCGTGACGAAGCGCCGATGTACAATGTGGAATACAACCCCGCCGCCGACCAGCCTGTGGTCGCCGCCAACGCAGCGTGAGGGGAAACGCCATGTCTGCTCAAACCAAGCAACCTTTCGCCTGGCACGGTACGCTGGAACGAAATGTCATTATCCTGGGCGTGTGCGCCTTCATCGCGGTGCTGTTTGGCGGTATTGTGGAAATCGCGCCGCTGTTCTGGATCCAGAACACGATCGAGAAGGTGAAAGGGGTTCGCCCCTACACCCCGCTCGAACAGGCGGGCCGCGACATCTACGTCCGCGAGGGCTGTTATCTGTGCCACAGCCAGATGATCCGTCCCTTCCGTGACGAGGTCGAGCGCTATGGCCACTACAGTCTGGCGGCCGAGTCGATGTACGACCACCCCTTCCAGTGGGGTTCGGAACGTACCGGCCCGGATCTGGCCCGCGTGGGCGGCAAATATTCGGATGCCTGGCATGTCCAGCATCTGATGGCGCCGCGCAGCGTTGTGCCTGAATCGATCATGCCCAACTACTCGTTCCTGGCAAAGAAGGATCTGGCCATCGGTGACCGTTCGGCGCAGCTCAAGTCGCTCTTCCTGACCGGCGTGCCTTATACCAAGACCGACATCACCCGCGCCAATGATGATCTCAAGGCGCAGGCGGGCATGGGTGACACGGGCGATCTGGCCACCCGCTATCCCAAGGCGAGCATCCGCGACTTTGACGGCAATCCCAAGCGGTTGACCGAAATGGACGCGCTGGTTGCCTATCTGCAGGTGCTGGGCACGATGGTCGATGTCGACAGCGCGGCTGCGCAGGAACATCTCGCACGGGAGAAGGGTCGATGAATGACGGCGCCCAAACCTATGCGCTCCTGCGCAACTTCGCCGACAGCTGGGGGCTGGTTGGCATGCTGATCAGCTTCACCTTGGCATGCGTGTGGCCGTTCCTGCCCGGCGGTCGCAAGACCGCCGACCACGCCGCCAACATGATTTTCGAGGACGACGAAAATGGCCAATAAGCGTATCGACGAGCCCACCGGCACCGAGACCATGGGCCATGAGTGGGACGGCATCGAGGAACTGAACACGCCCTTGCCGGGGTGGTGGCTCTGGACCTTCTATGCCTGCATCATCTTCGCGATTGCCTACTGCGTGGTTTACCCATCGTGGCCGGGCATGAAGGAAGGGTCGCACGGCGTGTTCGGCTGGACCAGCCGTGGGCAACTGGCGCAGGAAATGGCCGCCGCCAAGGCTGACCGTCAGGTCACGCTGGACGCGATTGCCGCGACCTCGCTGGAGGATCTGCCCGCCAACAAGGACTTGATGGCCAAGGCCGTCGAGGGTGGCAAGGCCGCGTTCAAGGTGAACTGCGTGCCCTGCCATGGTTCGGGCGCGGCTGGCTCCAAGGGCTACCCCAACCTGAACGACAACGACTGGCTGTGGGGCGGTAGCCTGACCGACATCCACACCACCCTGCTGCACGGCATCCGTCAGCCGGGCGATGCGGCCACGCGCATGAGCGCCATGCCTGCCTTTGGCCGGGATGGCATGCTGCAACCGGCGGCGGTGGCCGATGTGGTCAGCTATGTCCGCAGCCTGTCGGGTCTGGAACCTGCCAGCGCCGCCAGCCAGCGCGGTAACGCGGTGTTTGCCGCCAACTGCGTGGCCTGCCACGGTCCTGACGCCAAGGGCGGTCGCATGTTCGGTGCGCCCAATCTGGCTGACAAGATCTGGCTGTATGGCTCCACCCGTGAGGACGTGACCGAAACGGTCACCAACGCACATGCCGGCGTGATGCCTGCGTGGGGTGGACGACTTGACCCAGTGACGATCAAGATGCTCGCGGTGTATGTGCACTCGCTGGGTGGCGGCGAAAAGTTTGCGCAGCCCGCCCCGGCCGGTGCCGCCCCTGCGCCCGCCGGCGCGGCATCTGGAGCGACCAATGGTCAACCTTGACCCCAAAGGTCAACCGAACGCGGGGCAGCCAAAAGCTGCCCCGCAAGGGTTGCATGAAGCACGCAAAGCGGTTTTCCCGCGACAGATTGATGGCAAGTTCCGTCGTCTGAAATGGGCCATCATGGCCTTTTGCCTGGCGGTCTATTACATCACGCCGTGGCTGCGCTGGCACCGTGGGCCTTATTCGCCCGATCAGGCGGTGCTGATCGATCTGGCGCACCGGCGCTTCTACATGTTCTCGATCGAGATCTGGCCGCAGGAGTTCTACTTCGTCGCGGGCCTGCTGATCATGGCCGGTATCGGCCTGTTCCTGATTACATCGGCGGTGGGCCGCGCATGGTGTGGTTACGCCTGCCCGCAAACCGTCTGGACCGACCTGTTCCAGCATGTTGACCGCTGGATCGATGGTGACCGCAACGCGCAGTTCCGTTTGGCCAAACAGCCTTGGAACGTCGAAAAGATCACCAAGCGTCTGAGCAAATGGACGGTCTACCTTCTCATCAGTTTTTCGACTGGTGGCGCGTGGATCCTGTATTTTGCCGATGCGCCGACCCTGTTTGGCGATTTCTTCGCCGGCAAGGCCGCCTCGATCGCCTATTCCACGGTGTTTGTGCTGACTTGCACCACGCTGTGGCTGGGTGCGTTCATGCGCGAACAGGTGTGCATTTACATGTGCCCGTGGCCGCGTGTGCAGTCGGCGATGCTGGATGAAAAGTCGCTGATCGTCACCTACAAGGACTGGCGCGGTGAGCCGCGTGGCAAGAAGGCGGCGCCCGGTGCCGCACCGCTGGGCGATTGCGTCGATTGCGGGCTGTGTACCGCCGTTTGCCCCACCGGCATCGACATCCGCGAAGGGCCGCAGCTGGGTTGTATCACCTGCGCGTTGTGCATTGACGCCTGCGATCAGGTGATGGTCAAGACCGGCCGCCCGCGCGGCCTGATCGACTATGCCACGCTGGAGGACGCCGAGCGCGAAAAGGCCGGCCAGCCCGCCACCGCGCATGCCAAGCTGATCTGGCACCCGCGCACGCTGGTCTATCTGGGCGTGTGGTCGGCGATTGGCCTGGGCCTGCTGTTCATGCTGGGCACCCGTCAGCATATCTCGGTGGCGGTGTCCAAGGACCGCAACCCACCCTATATGCTGCTCTCCGCTGGCGAAGTGCGCAACGCCTATGCCGTCCGGTGGAAGAACATGGAGGGGCGCCCGCGCAAGATGGAGCTGTCGCTGGACGGCGTGCCGGGGGCGAAGATGTGGGCCGAGGACATGCCGATGGCATCGGCTTCGGGCAAGATCATCCGCATCGTGCCTGCCGACAGCACCGATCCGGTGCGCGTCTATGTGCTTGCGCCGCCCACGACCACGGGTGAGCACAAGGTAACCTTTACCCTGCGCGCGCTGGATGCTGATGGCGGTTCGGTCTCTTATGCCGCCCGCTTTGACGCGCCCGAGGCGCAGCCATAAGCCAGGGTGGGGGCTTGGCGGTTCCCATCGCGTAACCCCGATTGATGCCGGTGTTCAGGGCGCATACCCCTGAATGCCGGCATCGGCGTATTTACGGATTTGTGGCTGAATTGATTCTGCGCAAAGCATAAGGCGCCAAGACAGGGCAATCGGGCCCGAACTCAAACGACACGGAGCCCCCGCCATGTCATCCATTGCGCCGATCCCCACTGCCCCGACCGCACCCCATGTCATGGGGGCAAAGCCGCCGTTCCGCTTTACCGGGCGGCATATGGCGATCATCATGGTCGCCTTTTTCGGCGTGGTGATCGCGGTCAATGTCTACATGGCGTCTCTGGCAACCAGCACCTTTTCGGGCGTGGTAGTCAAGAATGCCTATGATGCCAGCCAGGAATTCAACGTCTGGCTGGATGAGGCGGCCAAGGAAAAGGCGCTGGGCTGGTCGGCCAAGGTGGAGCGCCGCGCCGATGGTCGCGTGGCTGTTACGCTAAAGGGCAGCGATGCCGCCGCCATCCCCTCTGACGCCGCACTCAGCGGCGAGGCCTGGCATCCGTTGGGGCAGGAGGCCGATCGCGTCGTCAGTTTCCGCCGTCAGGCCGATGGCAGCTTTGTCTCGTTTGACGCCCTGCCTGCGGGCCGCTGGCGGCTGCGTCTGCGGCTGGATGGCGCTGATGCCAATGGCCGCCATGTGTGGCGGGCGCAGGAATTCCTGTAATGGCCACCCGCGCCCCGCTTGCCACGGCTGAACAGGCATCGGCCTCCACCGTGCTGGTGGTGCCGGGGATGCATTGCGCGGGCTGTCTGGGCAAGGTGGAGCGGGCGCTGACCTCGCGCGCAGGCGTGCAATCGGCGCGCGTCAACCTGTCGGCGCGGCAGGTCAGTGTGACGCATGATCCGGCGCTGGGCGTGCCCGATCTGGTGGCGGCGCTGTCTGACATCGGCTTTGCCAGCCAGCCGCGCGCCGATGATCTGGCGCCGCCCACCAGCGCGGTAAAGCCTTTGCTGGCGCCGCTGGCGGTGGCCGGTTTTGCCTGCATGAACGTCATGCTGCTGTCAGTGTCGATCTGGTCCGGTGCCGAGGGCGCGACAAAGGATCTGTTCCACTGGCTTTCGGCGATGATCGGCGTGCCCGCGATCCTGTATGCCGGACGGGTGTTCTTTGCCTCGGCGTGGCGGGTGCTGCGCCGGGGGACGACCAATATGGACGTGCCGATCTCGATCGGCGTCATTCTGGCCACCGGCCTGTCGATGTATGAAACGCTGACCCATGGCGAGGAAGCGTGGTTCGACGGGACGCTGATGCTGTTGCTGTTCCTGCTGGCGGGCCGGGTGCTGGACGCGCTGATGCGCGATCGCGCGCGCGCCGGGGTGGACGCTTTGCTGCGTCAGGCGGCCACGGGCGCGATGGTGGTGGGCCGCGACGGCAGCGTCGAATGGCTGGCCGCGCGCGATCTGTTGCCTGGCATGATGATGCGTGTGGCGGCAGGTGAACGTTTGGCCGCCGATGGCCAGATCACCACCGGCGAGAGCCGTTTTGACCGCAGCCTGTTGACGGGCGAAAGCGCGGCCGTGACGGGCGCCGTGGGCGATGATGTGCATGCGGGCATGCTGAACATCGACGCGCCGGTGGACGTGCGCGTGACGGCGGCGGGCAAGGACACGACCCTTGCCGAGATCGCTCGTCTGATGGATGCGGCGGGCCAGCATCGCAGCGCCTATGTCCGCATCGCCGACCGCGCCAGCCGCTTGTATGCGCCCGCCGTGCACACACTGGCGGCGTTGTCCTTTGCCGGGTGGATGATCGCCGGTGCGGGGGTGTATACCAGCCTGAAGATCGCCATCGCGGTACTGATCATCACCTGCCCCTGCGCATTGGGGCTGGCGGTGCCGGTGGCGCAGGTGGTGGCCTGTGGCGCGCTGATGCGCAGCGGCATAATGGTCAAGGATGGCGGAGCGTTGGAGCGCATGGCGATGATCAACCGCGCGCTGCTGGACAAGACGGGGTCGCTGACCATGGGGCGGCCTTTGCCCGATCCGGTGGTGATCGCGGCATTGCCGGGCGAGGCGGCGGGCGTGGCGCTGGCGCTGGCCAGCCACAGCCGCCACCCGCTCTCGCGCGCCTTGGTCGAGGCATTGGTGGCGCGCGGCGCAACGGCGGTGGCCGTCGAACAGGTGGAAGAGATCGCGGGATTTGGTCTGCGCGGGGTGTGGCAGGGGCAGGCGGTTGCCTTGCGCCGCCCGGACAGGCCCGCGCGCCAGATCCCGGCACAGAACGGGTTCGGTTCCGGGGGCGGAGCCGATACCCTGGCCGGCAATGGCGGTACCACTGGCAGCGGGGGTATGGCCAGTGTACTCGACATTGCCGGCCATCCCATTTGGCTGATTCCCTTTGCCGACCGTTTGCGGCCGGACGCGCGCGCCGCGATTGGCTGGCTGGGCGCGCTGGGGGTGGAATCCAGCATCCTGTCGGGCGACAATGCCGTGGCCGTGGCCGAAGCCGCCACCGCGCTGAACCTGACGGCGCAATCCAGCGCCAGCCCCACGGACAAGCAGGACGCCATCGCCCGCCTGCAGGGCGCGGGGCGCAAGGTGTTGATGGTGGGCGATGGGCTGAACGATGGCCCGGCGCTGGCGGCGGCGGATGCCTCGGTCGCGCCGGGGACGGCCAGCGATGTCGGACGGCAAGCGGCCGATTTCGTGTTCCTGTCCGATTCGCTGTTGGCCATTCCGCGCAGCATTGCCGGCGCGCGCGACACGATGCGCGTTGTGCGGCAGAATTTCGTGCTGGCGATTGGCTATAATCTGCTGGCGGTGCCGCTGGCGATCATGGGGGTGGTGACGCCCTTGCTGGCGGCGGTGGCGATGTCCACCAGCTCGCTGATCGTGATCGGCAATTCGCTGCGTCTGGCGATGATGGTGCCGGCGCGTCCGCCGCGCGGGACAGAGGCCGCACAATGACCGGCCTTGCCTTTCTGATCCCGGTGGCGTTGGGCATGGGGCTGCTGGGGCTGTTCGCGTTCTTCTGGTCGTTGCGCAATGGCCAGTTCGAGGATTTGGACGGCGCGGCCGCCCGCATTCTGATCGATGACGAGGGCGATGATTTGCCGCCCGTCCTGCCCACCAGCGCGCCCGGCGAATGAGGGGGATCAGCCTGTTTGGCCTGCTGGCGATGATGCCCGCCGCGTTCAACGTCGCGCCGGCCGCCGCGCGCGGCGCGCTGACGGTGGCTCTGTGCACGGGCGATGGCGTGGCGCGCACCGTGCAGGTGCCATCGGGCGCGCAGGATATTCCCGGTGCGCGCGTCCCCGGCTGCTGTGCCAAGGGTTGTCACACCGGGCAATCGCGCAAGCGCAACCGTCGATCACGCGATGTTGATCCGGCGCAATGAACTGATGGCCTGAAAACTTCTACGACAAGCACCATGTGGCCTTATCATCCAGACCTCTTGTCCAAGCCGGTGCCCCGTTACACCAGCTATCCGACCGCAGCCGAATTCACCCCGGCGGTGGGGGCGGGGGCGTTGGATGCGGCGCTGCGCCGGACCAGCGGCGATGTCTCGCTGTATGTCCACATCCCGTTTTGTGAACAGATCTGCTGGTATTGCGGGTGCAACACGGCGGCCAACAACAAGCGCGCCCGCCTGACCAGCTATCTGGAGGCGCTGACGCGCGAGATCGCGATTGTCGGGCCCAAGCTGGACGGGCGGATCAAGGTTAAGCGGATCGCTTTTGGCGGGGGCAGCCCCAATGCCATCACGCCGCTGGATTTTGTCCGGCTGGTCGATGCGATCACCGTGCATTTCAGCCTGGATGACCCGGTGTGGTCGATCGAGCTGGACCCGCGTACCATGACGCCTGAATGGGCCGAGGTGATGCGTTTTGTCGGGATCAGCCGCGCCAGTCTGGGCGTGCAGACGTTCGAGACCGCGTTGCAGGAGCGCATCGGCCGCGTCCAGCCCACGCAGGATATCGAGCGTTGCACCACGCTGTTGCGTGATGCCGGGGTGCGCTCGCTGAATTACGATCTGATGTATGGTCTGCCGGGGCAGGATTGGGCCATGCTGGAGCACAGCCTGTCCGAAGCGCTGCGGCTGGGGGCTGATCGCATCGCGCTGTTCGGCTATGCCCATGTGCCGCATATGTTGCCGCGCCAGCGCCGGATCGACGCCACCGCCCTGCCTGGACAGGACGAGCGGTTCATGATGGCCGCGCGCGGGCATGATTATCTGGTCAATGCCGGCTATGTGCCGGTGGGGTTTGACCATTTCGCCCGACCGGGCGATGCCATCGCACAGGCCACCGTTGCCGGCCGTCTGGGCCGCAATTTTCAGGGCTTTACCGAGGATCAGGCGCCTGTGCTGGTGGGCCTTGGCGCCTCGTCGATCTCGTGTTTTCCCGATGTGATCGTCCAGAACGAGAAGAACGCCGGGCGCTATCGCATGATGATCTCGCAGGATCAGTTGGCCGGCGCTGTGGGCATTGTGCGCAGTGACGAGGACCAGCGCACCGGCCGGATCATCAACGATCTGTTGTGCAAGGGCCATGCCGATATCGGCGGGGCGCTGGCCCTGACGCTGGCCGAAGCGCTGTCGCCTTTCCTGCATCACGGGCTGGCTGAACTTGATTCGGGCCGGTTGACCATCCTGCCGGGCGGCCTGCCCTATGCGCGCACGATTGCCGCGCTGTTTGACCCCTATCGTCAGGATTCGGTGCGCCGTTTCAGCTCGGCGGTGTGATCGGGCGGGGCGGCGTGGGCGCGCCACTGTGGCGCGCGCGCCGCACCCTGTGCCCTTGCGTGCATTCCTGATTATCCGCCTGACGAAGGGGCATTGACCTTTGCCGCGTTTCTGGCACAGTCAAAAAAATGGACGGCTGCCCAAAGGATCAGCCGCCCTAGGTGGGGAGAAAGTTCCACAAACCCAAAACGATGCCACCGGTGAGGATCGGGGCCTCGTTGAGTAAGACGGAAGGGCGAAACCGCTACCGCCTTGCTTGAAGGTGTTTTTATGTGGGATTCCGCCTTCAGACCTTGACCGAAGTCAAATGTCGGCAGGTTTGTTTTCAAAGCGTACAAATTATTTCGCCTGCCCGTCTGGGTGGGCGTTTTTGTGCGAAAAATGGCCGCTTGTGCCCCGCCCGCCAGGGCGCGGGGCTTAACGCCCCTGCGCCAACTGGCTTAAGGAATCGGCAGTCAACACCTGAGGCAGGGGCCGTGCCGCGCCACCACCGGCCGGATACCACAGATACAGCGGCACACCGGCCGCGCCCTGCGCCGTCAGGAACCGGGTGATGACCGGATCGCGCCGGGTCCAATCGCCCTTCAACACCACCACGCCCGCCTTGGCAAAGGCGTCGCGGGTCGATTCGCGCTCGATCGCGACGCGTTCGTTCACCTTGCACGACAGGCACCAGTCGGCGGTAAAATACAGGAACACCGGCTTGCCCCGGCTACGCGCCTGATCTAGCGCGTCTTGTGAAAAAGGCTGCGCATTCAACAGGTCAGGGGTGGAATCCGCGCCGGGCGCGCGCACCGTGCGGGGCAGGATCACCGCCGCGCATACCGCGACTGCCGCCAGCATCCCCAGCGCCAATCGCCCGCGCGCCAGCCCGCGCCGCTGCCCATCGCCCAGCATCGCCAGCACCGCCAGCACGACAATGCCCAGCACCACACTGGCCCCGGCAAACGACATGCCCCCCAATCGCGAGGCCAGCCATGCCAGCGCCAGCGCCGTCAGCCCCATCGGCACGGCCATGATCCGGCGGAACCAACCCATCCAGGCGCCGGGCCTGGGCATCCGGCGGCGCAGTGCGGGCACCACCGCAATTGCCAGAAAAGGCAGGGAAATTCCCAGCCCCAGCGCGACAAACAGCGCCATTGCCTGACCCACCGGCAGCAGCAGGGCGGCGCCCATCGCACTGGCCATGAATGGGCCGGTGCAGGGGGTGGCGACAAAGGCGGCCAACAGCCCCGTGGCAAAGGCGCCATTGACCCCGCCGCGCCCTCCGCCGCCCACCCGGGACACAAATCCCGGCACAGAAAACTCAAACAATCCCAGCAGGTTGGCGGTGATCGCCAGCGCCAGCAGGAACAGCGCGGCGACCACGCCGGGTTCCTGCAATTGGAACGCCCAGCCCACCTGTTCGCCCCCCGCCCGCAGCGCCAGCAGCCCCGCGCCCAGCGCGCTGCACGCCACCACCACGCCTGCCGTATAGGCCAGCCCCTCGGCCCTTGCCTGAGCCTCGGACTCACCCGCGCGGGCCAGAGACAGCGCCTTCAACGACAGGATGGGAAAGACGCAAGGCATGATATTCAACAATAATCCGCCCGCCAGCGCCATCGCCAACAGCACCGGCAGCGGTGGCAGGCTGGCCGCATCGCCCCCCTTGGGCGCGACATCCACCGGCACCCCATCAGGCGGCACCACCCCCGGTTTCAGCGCGAACACCAGCCCGTCCCCGGCCTCGTTCAAACGCAGCACCGCGCCCTTTGGATTGTTGTCAGTGACTACATTATGGGCGCGTTTAAGTGTCACGATCAGCGTGTCACCATTGCGGCTGAAGCTTTGCGGCGCGGCATAGTCCACGACGCGTTCGCCGGCGATGAACAGATGCGCCGCCCCAACCGGCGCGCTGGCCGGATAGGGCACCGCGATCCGCAGTCGGTCGCCCGCCATGGCATAGGTCGCATCGCGGTCCAGCGGGGCGGGCAGGCGGGCGCGCCACCCTTCGAAGCGGGGGTCGGCCGGGCCACTGCCAATGCGGATCGCCACCTGCAGATTTGCCTGTTCGGGCACGCAGGTGGTGTCGGTGCAGGCCAGCCATTCGGCATGCAACCGCAATGGCACGACGCCTTGCCCGCCATCGGGCACCTGGAACGGCACCAGCACCGCATATTCGTGGTTATAGACGTGGTTCATCAGCCCGCCGACCACCAGCGTTTCGGGCACGGGATATTGTTCGGGCCCCGCCGCCCGCACGGCCACATCGAATACCGACCATTCCAGCCGCATGCCAAACCCCGCGTCGCCCGGATTGACCCAATAGCCATGCCAGCCCGGCTGCGGCGTGAAATGCAGCGCCAGCCAGACGATCTCGCCCGGTTTGGCGGGCCTTTCCGCGACCAGTTCGGCGTGGATATGGTTGCGCGCCTGCCCCGGCGCGGGGGTCATCACCTCGCCTTGCGCATGGGCCATCTGCGCTGCCGTCACGCCCGCCAGCATCAGCCCGGCCAGTGCCGCCATCAGCCCATGCCACAAATTTGCAACCGCAACGCGGTAACCGCCGGGGATCAACGTCATGCAGCTTCTGGCCTTTTTGTTCGTGGCAAGTGCGGGTGGGGGCGATCCTACCGGCCTCTTGCGCCGGCAAGGCGGGCTTGCCATGACAGGCTGTGCCGCCGCTGCGGCGATTTTGCAAGGATAGCTACGTGGTCAAGACCAATGCCATTGCCCGACACGCTCTTTCGCGCATGACCGCATTGGCGCTGGGAGGCGCGGTGGCGGCGCTGATCGCCGCGCCGCTGGCCGCCGCCCCGGCCAAGGGCAAACCCGCGCCCGCCGCCAAACCCGCCCCCGCCGCCCAGCCCGCGCCCAAGGGGCCGCCCAAGCTGCTGGTGGCAATCTCGATTGATCAGTTCAGCGCCGATCTGTTTGCCCAATACCGCACGCGTTATACCGGCGGTCTGGCGCGGTTGCAGACCGGCGCGGTGTTTCCCAGCGGATTTCAAAGCCATGCCGCGACCGAAACCTGCCCCGGCCATTCCACCATCCTGACCGGTGCCCATCCCGCGCGCACCGGGATCATCGCCAACACATGGTATGACATGACGCAGGCGCGCGGGGACAAGCGCGTCTATTGCGCCGAAAACGAGCGCGACCCCGACAGCAGCCCCAAGAATCCGGTCGTCTCGCCGCTCCACCTCAAGGTGCCGACGCTGGGCGAGATGATGAAGCAGCAATGGCCCGAAAGCCGCAATGTCGCCGTGTCGTTCAAGGACCGTGCGGTGATGATGATGGGCGGGCACAAGACCGACGCGGCGTTCTGGTATGACGCGCAGGGGTTCTATTCGTATAATGGCACCGCGCTGCCGCCTGCGGTGATGGATGCCAACATGCGCCTGTTGAACCTGATCCGCAAGGGCGCGCCGCCGATGGCCGTGCCCGCGTGGTGCGCCCCGCGCGCCCGTGCGATCAAGGCGGGTGAACGCACCGTGGGTACCGGGCGGTTTCCGATCAATCTGAACGATTACGAGACCAAGCCTGCCGATCAGATGAAATACAGCCCGCGCGCCGATGCCGAAACACTGACGCTGGCGCTGCAACTGGCCAAGGACATGAAGCTGGGCCGCAACGCCAGCGGCGCCCCCGACATGCTCTCGGTCAGCCTGTCGGCAACCGACTATATCGGCCATGCCTATGGCACCGAAGGCTTGGAAATGTGCATCCAGATGCAGCAGCTGGACGAAAAGCTGGGCGTGTTTCTGGCGGGGCTGGACGCGTTGGGGCTGGACTATGCGGTGGTGTTGACCGCCGACCATGGCGGCATCGATACGCCCGAGCGTCTGCGCGAACAGGGCGCGCCGCATGCCGCCCGCCCGCGTGAGATCCACCATGACCATGATCTGGCCGAAGTGCCGCTGGCGCCTGAAACGCTGGGCCGTGCCATCGCGGCCGATCTGAAACTGACACAGTTGTTGCCGCCCTGTTTTGGCAGTGACGCGCCTGCTGCGGCCAATATCGTGTGCAGCGATGGCGTGGGCGGCGACTATTGGATCAGCCCGGCGCTGCCCCCCGAGACCCGTGCCGCGGTTTCGGCCGAATTGGTCAAGCGGTTGAGCGCCGATCCGCAGGTGGAAGCCGTGTTTACCCGCGCGCAGATCATGGCGACGTCGGTTCCGGTCGGGGCGCCACAGGACTGGAGCCTGTTGCAGCGCGCGCGCGCATCATTCGATCCGCAGCGGTCGGGCGATGTCTATGTGGCGCTGAAGCGGGCGGTGGTCGCGGTGCTGACGCCGCGTGCCGATACGGTCACGATTACCGGCCACGGCAGCGTGTGGGATTATGACCGGCGCGTGCCGATGCTGTTCTGGCGCCGGGGCGTGACCGGCATGGAGCAGCCTCAGCCGGTCGAAACGGTGGATATTGCCCCGACGCTGGCAGCGCTGATCGGGCTGAAGACCGCGCCGGGCCAGTTCGACGGGCGCTGTCTGGACGTTGATGGTGGCCCTGCGGACAGTTGCGGGAAATAAGCCATCGGCGTAAGCCGCCCTGCATGAACGACTCTGTGCAGGGCAATGTGGCGGCCGACCGCCGGGATCTGGTGATTCTGGGCGGCGGTCTGGTGGGAATGACGCTGGCGCTGGCGGCGGCGCGGCATGGCATGTCATCGCATGTCGTGGAACGCGCCGACCCCGCCGATCTGACCGCCGATGGCGTCGATGGCCGGGCCAGCGCGATCAGCGCGGCCAGCTGGAACCTGTTCACCAATATTGGCTTGGCCGAGGCGCTGGCCCCGCTGGGCTGCCCGATTGACTCGATTGCCGTGACCGACGGGATGAAGCCGGGGCGGATCGATTTCAAACCGGACGCGGGCGATGGCTCGCTGGGGATGATGTTTGCCAACCGCGACATCCGTCTGGCCCTGTTCGAGGCGGCGCGCAACCAGCCCCTGATCGCGTGGCACACACAGGCCGATGTGGTTAAGCGCGAGCGTGACGCCCATGGCGTGGCGGCGACTTTGGCCGATGGCCGCGTGCTGACCGGCAGCCTGATGGTGGGCGCCGAAGGCCGCCGCAGCCCCACCCGCGACGAGGAAGGCATTGGGCTGGTGGCATGGGATTACCACCACCATGCCATCGTCACCGCGCTGGCCCATGAAAAGCCGCATGATGGCGTGGCATGGGAGATCTTCTATTCCGCCGGGCCGTTCGCGCTGTTGCCCTTGCGCGATTTGCCTGATGGCCGCCACCGCAGCGCGCTGGTCTGGACCGTCCCGGCAAAGGACGGGCCGGGCGTCATGGCGCTGTCGGACGCGGCCTTTCTGGCCGAGGTCGCCAAGCGGATGGACGGGTTGTATGGCGGGCTGGAACTGATCGCTCAGCGCATGTGCTATCCCCTGACCTATCAGAACGCGACGCGCATTGTGGGTGACCGGCTGGCGCTGGTGGGGGACGCCGCGCATGGCATGCATCCCATCGCCGGGCAGGGCCTGAACCTGGGCCTGCGCGATGTGGGCGCCTTGGTCGAGGTGTTGATCGAGGGGATGCGGCTGGGGCTGGAGCCGGGGGACGCGCAATTGCTGACCCGTTATGAACGCTGGCGCGCGCTGGACACCTTTACCGTGATGAGCGTGATGGATGGCATCGTGCGCCTGTTTGGCGTGCCGGGCCGCACCGCCAGCGCGGTGCGCCGCATCGGCATGGGCGCGGTGCAGCGGATGCCGGGCCTGAAACGCTTTTTCATGAACGAGGCGCGCGGCACCAGCGGCCGGTTGCCGCAATTGCTACAGGCGCAATAACGGCGCTCAGGGCGTGGTGCTGACCACCGCCGCGGCTGGGGCCGGGGCGGGCTGCGCCACGCGGGCGGCCTCGGCCTGCTCGGCAGGGGTCAACAGGGCGGTGGTTTCGATGATGTCCAGCGCGTGCTGGATCTCGCCATAGCGGTGGGCGTCGGCGATCCATTGCTCGGCCGCCTTGGCCCCTGGCATCAGGCGGATATCGGCGATGGCGTCATCCACCCGCCCTTCCTGCAGGCATTGGCGCGCATGGGCCAGACGGATGCGCGGATCAGGCGCGGGCCCGCCCACATCCTTGCGCAGGACAAACATGCCCGACAGGTCGCGGCGGATCTTGCTCCATGTCGATTCGGCCGCGCCCTGATCGATCAGGCCCGGGCCCAGCGCGTCCAGCCGCGCGATCAGCCGGTCGCGGGTGATGGGCTGATGCGCGGCGTTGATCAGGGTGGACACCGCCACGCCCTGCGTGTCGCCAAAGCGGTGCTTCAACTGCGCCTCGAGATAGCCCAGCGGCGCGCCGCGATCGATCTGCCGCCGCGTGGCAAAGGCGATCAGCAGCGATTCGGCTCGGCCCGCATTGTCGGCCGCTGTTGCCGCCGTCATGGTGATCTGCGTCAGCTTGGCCTCCAGCGTGGCCAGCCGCGTTTCCAGCCCGGCCTGACGCGCCATGGCGCCATCGCCCACCGGGGCCGCCACCGGAGCGGGGGTGGGCGCGGGCAGGTGGCCGCGCAGCCACAGGACCCCGCCGTTCCAATAGGCCAGCCCCAGACAGCCGCCCAGAATCGCACCCAGACACAACAGGCCCACACCTGTGCGCCGCAAGCAGCCCGATCGGGCCTGCGCGCGCGGCTGGTTGGGGAATTCCTCGATCATGCGCGTTATTGTCCTGAACCCGGATCAGAAGGGAAAACCGATTGCAGTGTCTGGCACATTTGCGCCGCCAGTGCCAGCATCGCCTGATCGGCGGCCACGGGCGCGGTGGCCAGCGCGGCCCAGTCGGCGGGATCGCCACAGGCGGCGGTGACGCGCGGCGCGATGGCGATGGCGGCGATGCGGTGGCGCGGAATATGCAGCCGTTCACATTGCGCGATGAAATGCCGCGCCGCCGCCGCCGAATGCAGCAACAGGACAAAGCCGGGCAAGGCATGGGTCTGCAACAGCCGCCCCAGCGTGTCGGGCATCGGAACGGGGGCGCTGGCATAGACGATCCGCTCGGCAATGGAGACGCCGGGGGGCGGGGTCAGATCCACCCGGTCGCGCGCGGCCAGCCGCAACAGGCGCGGGGTCTCGCCCGCGATCCGCAGGGCATGCGCGTCGATCAGCGGTTGCAGCCCGCCCGCGCCCACGCCCGCCACGCTTAACCCGGCGGCGCGGGCGGCGGCGGCGGTGGCATCGCCCACGCACCATGCCGGTTTCAGTCGCAGCCCATCCAGCCCGTCCCCCGCCAGCCGCACCGCGTTGGCACTGCCCAGCAACAGCGCGTCGCAGGTGTCGGGCGCGGGGGGCGTCCACGCCACGGGCGCGGCCTGAAACAGCGGAAAGGCAAAGGCATCCAGCCCCAGCGCATCGGCGGCGGCCAGACTGGCCGCGTCACCCGGCGCGGGGCGGATGATGATGACCGGCGCGCGCATCACGCCGATGGCGGAGCGAAATGGCGCGTGATGCTGACCGGCGCGCGGGCCAGCAGATCGGCGGCCAGCGCGGAGACGGGGGCGTGGTCAGGCCCGGTGACCTGCGCGCTGCCCTCGACCATGTCGGCGCCATCGGGGCTGAACAGGCGGGCGCGTAGCGTCATGGTGTCACCATCGGCCACCGTATGCACCGCAATCGCGCTGTGGCAATTGCCGCCCAGCGCCGCCAGCAAGGCGCGCTCGGCCAGCACGGCGGCGCGGGTGGGGGTGTCATCAATCGCGGCCAACAGGGCGCGGGTGGCCGCGTCATCGCTGCGGCACTCGATGGCGATGGCCCCCTGTGCCGGCGCGGGCAGCCAGACATCGGCATCCAGCGCCGTCCCCACCGCCGCATTGTCCAGCCGGTTCAGCCCCGCCAGCGCCAGCAGCGTGGCATCCGCCTCTCCGGCCGCCAGCTTGCCCAGACGGGTGGCGACATTGCCGCGAAACGGCACGATGGTCAGATCGGGGCGGGCGTGCAGCATTTGCGCCGCGCGGCGCGGGGCGCAGGTGCCGATGCGCGCGCCGGGGGGCAGATCGGCAATGCTGGCCGCGCCCACCAGCGCGTCACGCACATCCTCGCGCGGGAGGAAAGCGGCGATGGTCAGCCAGTCGGGGCGGATCGTCTCGACATCCTTGCAACTGTGCACCGCCAGATCGATCTCGCCATGGTACAGCCACCCGTCCAACTCCTTGGTCCATAGCGCCTTGCCGCCGATTTCGGCCAGCGGGCGGTCCAGCACCTTGTCCCCGCCGGCCACCACCGGCACCAGCGTGATCGCGTCCTGCGACCAGCCATGCGCGGCGCACAACCGGTCGCGGGTTTCGTGGGCCTGCGCCATCGCAAGCGGCGAATTACGGGTGCCAAGGCGCAACGGCCGGGCAGGGAATACAGGTGAATCAGCCATGGCCGCTTGTGCTAGACGGCAATCTCGTTAAGGGGAAGCGCTTGAAACACCTGAAGGACGCAGGCCGCATCCGTTGAAGATCGTAATGGGCATCGAATCGTCGTGCGACGAAACGGCGGTGGCACTGGTCACCGACGACCGGCAGGTGCTTGCCCAGCGCATCGCCAGTCAGGATGACGAGCATCGCCCGTTTGGCGGTGTGGTGCCCGAAATCGCCGCCCGCGCCCATGCCGATCGTCTGGCGCCGATGGTGCGCGCGGTGCTGGATGATGCGGGGCTGACGCTGGATGCGGTGGACGCGATTGCCGCTACTGCCGGGCCGGGCCTGATCGGCGGGGTGATGGTCGGTCTGGTGACGGGCAAGGCGCTGGCCATGGCCTCGGGCAAGCCTTTGCTGGCGGTCAACCATCTGGAAGGCCATGCCTTGTCGCCCCGGTTGGCCGATGCCTCGCTGGCCTATCCGTACCTGTTGCTGCTGGTGTCGGGCGGGCATTGCCAATTGCTCAAGGTGACGGGCGTGGGGCAATACACTCGCCTTGGCACCACCATCGATGATGCGCTGGGCGAGGCCTTTGACAAGACGGCCAAGATCTTGGGCCTGGGCTATCCGGGCGGGCCGGCGGTTGAACGGCTGGCGGCGCAGGGCAACCCCAAGGCGGTGCCTTTGCCGCGCCCGCTGCTCGGCACGGCCGAGCCGCATTTCTCCTTTGCCGGGCTGAAAAGCGCGGTGCTGCGCGCGCATGAGGCGGGCGTCCATGCCCCCGCCGACATCGCCGCCGGTTTTCAACAGGCGGCCATTGATTGCGTGATCGACCGCACGCGCCGCGCCCTTGCCGCCGCCGGAGAGGTGGGCGCGCTGGTGGTGGCAGGCGGGGTGGCCGCGAACAAGGCGGTGCGCGCCGCGCTGGAGGATCTTGCTGCCGCGCATGGGCTTCGCTTTGTCGCGCCGCCGCTGGCGCTGTGCACCGACAATGCCGCGATGATCGCATGGGCGGGCTGTGAAAAGCTGGCCGCGGGCCATGCGCCCGATCCGCTGGATGTGGCCGCGCGCCCGCGCTGGCCGCTGGACCCGGCGGCAGAGGCCGTGCGCGGCGCGGGGGTCAAGGCATGAGCGGCGGGCAGAACGCAACCATCGGCGCGGGGGCGCCTTTGGCGCCGGTCGGGGTGATCGGCGCAGGCGCTTGGGGCACGGCCCTTGCCTGTATGCTGGCCAGCGATGGCACACCTGTCCGCCTCTGGGCGCGCGAGGGCGCGTTAGTCGACGAGATCAACCAGACCCGCCGCAACACCCCCTATTTGCCTGACGCCACCATCCCGCCCAGCGTCACCGCCACCACCGCCATGGCGGATCTGGCCGATCTGGCCACCGTGCTGGTGGTGTGCCCGGCGCAACATGTGGGATCGGTGTTGGCGCAATTGCCGCCGCGCGCCGGTGGAGCCCCGCGCGATCTGGTGCTGTGCGCCAAGGGGATCGAGGCGGGCACCGGCCGGTTGATGGCCGATGTTGCCCGCGCCGCCGTGCCCGATGCGCGAATCGCGGTGGCCTCTGGCCCGACCTTTGCGCGTGAGGTTGCGCTGGGCATGCCCACGGCGATCACGCTGGCTTGCTCTGGCGGGCAGGACCAATGGCAGCGCCTTGCGCCAGTCATCGCCCGTCCAGCTTTCCGTCCCTATTACTCCGATGATGTGGTGGGTGCCGAGATCGGAGGGGCGGTGAAAAACGTGTTGGCCATCGCTTGTGGCGTGGTCGAGGGGCTGGGGCTGGGCGAGAATGCCCGTGCCGCCCTGATCGCGCGCGGCTTTGCCGAAATGTCGCGTTTTGGCCTGTCGCGCGGCGGCCGGGCAGAGACATTTGCGGGCCTGTGCGGGATGGGGGATCTGGTGCTGACCTGCGCCAGCACGGCCAGCCGCAACTATTCATTGGGTCGCGCCTTGGGACAGGGGCAAAGCGCGCAGCAGGCGCTGGCCGGCAAGGCGACCGTGGCCGAGGGCGCGCATACCGCGCCGGTGCTGCGTGATCTGGCGCGGGCCGCGGGGCTGGCCATGCCGATTGTCGAGGCGGTGTGCAGCCTGCTGGAAGGCAGCGCGCCTGCCCATGCGGTGGTGGCGCAATTGCTGGCGCGGCCGTTGCGCGCCGAAACGGGTATGGCCGGAGGCGCCGCATGACCGAGGCGATCCCCTTGCCGCAGACCCCGCCGCCCGCCGCCGATCGCGGGTCAGAACGCGATATTGCGGCTCTGGCCAAGGGCGGGCGCACCAATTTCTTTGGCTTTCTGCTGCGTCTGGCGGCGCGATTGCCGTTCCTGTTCATTGCCGGGCGGCTGTATGGCGCGGACGCCTTGGGGCGGTTTGCCTCGGCGCTGGTGGTGATCGAACTGGCGGCGCAATTATGCACGCTGGGGCAAAAGCGCGGCATCGCTCAGCGCCTGTCCGAGGATGACCGCGATGCGGCCCATATCATCGCTGACGCGCTGGTGCTGACGCTGTTGATCGCGGTGCCGGTGTCGCTGGGGCTTTATCTGTTCCCCTATCCCATGTTCCCCAGCGATGAGTTCACCGCGCTGGACCGGCTGCTGGTGCTGGCGATCTTCCCCATCGCGCTGACCGATATCGCGCTGGCGGCGCTGGCCTATCGGTTTGACGTGGGGGCAACGGTGCGGGCGCGCTCGGTGGTGGAGCCCTGGACGCTCTCGATCGCGGCCGGGGTGTTCTTTGCCGCCGGCAGCATCGGCTGGACCACGGTGGGGGATAGCGGGTTGTCGCTCTCGTTCATCGCCTCGATCTTTGCGGCGGCGGTGGCAGCGCTGGTGCCGCTGTGGCGCTCGTATGGGCTGCCGCGCCGCTGGACGCCGCATCCGCTGCGCATCGGGCGGCTGGCGCTGGACAACATGCCGCTGGCCGTGGCCGATGCGGTGGAATGGGGCACCCGCCGCATCGACATCGCCATTCTGGGCCAGTTTGCCACCACGACATCGGTGGGCGTCTATTACGTGGCGCAACAGGTGGCCAGCCTGCCGCAAAAGCTGAAAACCAGTTTCGAGCCGATTCTGGGCCCCGTCATCACCCGCAACCTGAAAGAGGGCAAGCTGGCCGCGATCGCCCGCCAGGTCAGCCAGGTGGGGTTCTGGATCACCGCCGCGCAGGCGGGCATCGCGCTGGCGCTGGGCATTCCGGGCGATGGCGTGCTGGGGCTGGTCGGGCCGCAATTTACCGGCGGGATTCTGGCGCTGGCATTCCTGCTGGGCGCCGAAGTGGGCGCGGCCACCGCCGTCGTATCCGAAGCCGCGCTGGTCTATACCGCGCCGATGCGCAATCTGTGGGTGTCGATCGCCACCATCGCCTTGCAGGCGGTGCTGACCTTTGCCGGGATGCTGATCGCGGGCGGTTTCGGCTTTAACGAGATGGATCAGGCGGCATCGGCCGCGGGGGCGCTGATGGTGACGCTGTCCATCGCTTCCTTTGTCAAATCGCGCCTGCTGGCGTGGCAGTTGAAACAGCCGGTCAATACATGGCGCTGGTCGTTGCTGTTGGCGGCGGCGGTGGCCAGCGCGGTCGGCTGGGTGGTGATGCAGTTCCCCGCCGAATGGCAGCGCGTGGGGTTGGGCGTACCGCTGATTCTGGCGGTTTATTGTCTGGTCATCTGGCGCTTTGGCTTTGGCCCCGAGGACCGGGTGTTGTTCCGCAAACAGCCCAAGGCCGAGAGCCAGGCATGACGACGCAACGCGCCGCAACGCATCGGGCAAGGGTGCTGGCGGTGGTGGTGGCAAGCGCTGTTCTGGCCAGTGGCGCGGGGACAGCGGCGGCGATGCGCTGGCGCGCGCCCGCGATGATCGCCCAATTGCAGGAGCAGACGCAGGCCGCGCTGGTGACCGTTGGCGGTCGGGGTGTTGTGGCGCGCTTTACCGATGCGGCCGGGCAGGCGACGCGCCATCCGTTGTTGCTGGGCGGAGCGGGGTTGAGCAACGCGCGCCGGGTGGCGGTGGCTGGGGCCGTGGCGGCGGTGCCGGGCATGGGCGGCGTGCATTGGGCCCCGCGCGCGGGCGTCGTGGCGGCCGAAAACGCCGATCCCCTGCGCGCCTGTCAGGCACAGGTCGAGGGCTTGCTGAAAACCCGCTCCATCCGTTTTGCCGAGGCGAGCGCGGCGATTGACCCGGGCAGCCATGGCCTGATTGCCGAGGTGGCCAATGGCCTGCGCCCCTGTGGCGGGGCGATTATCGCGGTGATCGGCCATACCGATGCCAAGGGTGACGAGGCGGCCAATCTGACGCTTTCGCGTGAGCGGGCTTTGGCGGTGCGCAATGCGCTGGGGCGGCAGGGAATCGATCTGGCGCAGATCCGCGCAAAGGGGCTGGGATCGGCGCGGCCGGTGCCGGGGCTGGCGGCCGATGACCCCGCCAACCGCCGGATCGAATTCGCGCTGATCGCGCCCGTCAGCCCGCAGCCCACGGTGATCGACACCCCCGATCCTGCCGGCAGCCCCGACAGTCCGGGCCAATCCATGCCGCTGTGGCTGGAGATTGCTGTGCTGCTGGGCTTGACCTATGGGCTGGGGATCAGCATCGGTTATGGCGTGTGGGGCGGCAGGCTCCGCGCGGGTGAACAGGTTTCTGCGCAGGATTGATACCGCGATGATGACGATGGTAGAGGCCAATTGGCCGGTGTTCGGGGTGGTGCTGATGGCCGCCCTGCTGGTGGCGTGGCTGATCTGGGGGCGGCGTGGCGCTGCGCGTCAGCGCGCCCATGCCCCCGACATGCTGGACGAGGGCGTTGGCCCCACCCGCCGCAATCAGGCGTTGATCGACGCGCCCAGCGCCGCCGCGCAGGTTTCGTTGAACGAGGCGGCCGTTACGGCCGCAGGTCTGGCTGACAGCGGCCCGGCCGAGATCGTGGGCGGCCTGGGCGCGGTGGTGGCCGCCGGCGCATCTGCCGAAGTCGCGGCCGAAGTGGCAGCGGAAGTGACCGCTCCGCCTGCGGTAGAGGGGCCCGCCGCCGATGGCGATGACCTGACGCGGATCAAGGGGCTGGGGCCGAAACTGCGCGCCCGTCTGGCCGAATTGGGCGTGACGCGTTTTGCCCAGATCGCCGCCTGGACCGAGGCGGACATTGCCACGATCGACGCGCAGTTGGGCAGCTTTGCCGGGCGGGCGACGCGTGACCAGTGGGTGGCGCAGGCCGGTTTTCTGGCCAGTGGTGACACCGCCGGGTATGAGGCGAAATTCGGCAAGTTGTAAGGCCGCGCCGATCCGTATTTTCGCATGAAAAAGGGCGGCGGGGCATATGCCCTGCCGCCCAAATCATGTGCCGGGGTCACGCCCGGCGCAACGGCGCGAATTACTGCGCGTCGTCGAGGTGCTGGACCTCGTGCAGGTCAAAGGCCACCGGCTGGCGGTTGAAGCTGCCCGACACGCCGGTCTTGGTCACGCGCAGTTCAAACGGCACCTTGCCGTTATAGGCCGAGCCGCGCAGGATCTTGGTGCCGTTCTGCACTTCGGTGGTGTAGGTATAGGTCACGCCCTGATAGACGAAGGACTGCTTCGGGGCTTCCTCGGCCGAGGCAACGGCGGGAATGGCGAACAGGGCGGCGGCGGCAAACAGAGTCTTGAACATGGCAATAATCCCTTTGGAAGGAGGAAAGATTGCCTCGGGCACCTCTTATTGTTGTTGACGACAGAAATGCCGGGTGGGCGGATGGGGCGCAATTGCATTCCTGCGGGCGACGATTGCGTTATTCGCAACTGCAAAATTTGACTGTCGAGAAGCTCCGGGTAACTCCCTAAAATACGGCGGAAAATGGCGGTTTTGGGTCAGGCCTCTCCAATATTGCGATGCACCATTTCGGGACACACTGCGCGCATGTATTCGTATGTCGGACAAACAATCGCGCTGCTTGGGCCTGGAATCACGGCATGGAGCGCTCTGGCAATCCATTACACGTTCGGGTAAATGCCGGACCAAAGCGGCACGCCACACCAACGCGCGGGCCGACGGAGGGGGCTAATGAGAATCGCTTATCACGCCAGCCGGATCATCTTTGGTCTGTGGTTCCTGTTTTCGGGATGTGAATATTTCCTGCCGCAATTGGGGCTGCAACCGCTGGGCCATACCGCGCTGGCACAGGAGTTCACGCTGGCGATGATCCATTCGGGCCTGTTCACCGTGGTCAAGATTGCCGAGGTGGTGATCGGTATCGCCTGCCTTGCCAATCGCGCCATGCCGTTGATGATGGCGGCGACCGCCCCGCTCAGCTTTGTCATCGTGTGGTGGAATGTGGTGCTGGATCCGGGCGTGATCGAATGGATCTTTGCCGTGCTGACAGGCGGCATGAACGCGCTGATGCTGTGGGTGCTGCGCGCCTATTACCTGCCGATGTTCGTCTGGCTCAGCCCGGTTCCCAGCCCGGCGCGGCCAGCGTAAACCCGGCAAAGTCAAACCCCGGCGCCACCACGCAACTGACCAGCGCCCAGCCCGCATCGGCGCGGGCGGCCTGCCAGTGGTGCGCCGGGATGACGGCCTGTGCGCATTGCCCGGCCAGAATGTCGTTGCCCAGTGCCAGCGTTTCCACCGGCCCGGCGTCGGATGCGGCGCGTTGCAGGCGCAACGGATGGCCTGCATGCCACAGCCAGATTTCGGCCGCATCCACCTTGTGCCAGTGCGAGGCTTGGGCCCCCTCCAGCAGGAAATAGATGGCGGTTGATCCGGCCCGTTCGCCATCATCGGCAGGCGCGCGCCAAGTTTCCACGTACCAGCCGCCTTCGGGGTGGGGCGCCATGCCCAGTCGTTCGATCAGGGCCACCGCCGCCGGATCGCGGCTCATCGCACATCGCCCAGCGCGGACCATGTGTAGCGCATGGCGTCAGGGTGGGCCAGATCGGTGCCGGGGTTCAGCACTGCGGCCGTGCCCGCCGCCATGCCCCAGCGGAAGGCGCCGGCCGCATCCTCGCCGCGCAGGAAACCATGCACCATGCCGGCGACAAAGCTGTCACCCGCCCCGGTCGCGCTTTTGACCGGGACCTGCAAAGCGGGGCGGATGATCACCCCGCCCGCATGGGCCAGCACCGCGCCCTCGTGCCCCATGGTCACCGCGATATGGGCGGCGCGGCCATCGCGCACCCATTGCATCGCGGCCTCGCCCACGGCGGCGGGGGTGTCCAGCTTCTCGCCGATCAGCGCCTCGAACTCGCCCTGGCTGGGCTTGACCAGATAGAGCCCGCCCGCCTCGAGCGCTGCGGCCAGCGCCGGGCCGCTGGTGTCCACCACCAGCTTCATGTCGCGGTCGGGCATGGCGCGGGCAAGGCGGGCGTAAAAGTCCACCGGCACGCCGCGCGGCAGCGATCCCGATGCCACCAGCCAGCCATGGTCCAGCGTCAGGCAATGGTCATAGGCGGCGCGCCACTCGTCCTCGGCCACCAAGGGGCCTTCCGGGACAAAGCGGAATTCCTTGCCGGTGGAACGTTCAAACACGGCCAGCGACTGGCGCGTGTGGTCGTGGATGGCGATGCGGTGGCGCTCCAGCCCGTTCTGGTCCAGCAATTCGTCCAGCAAGGCGCCGGTTGCCCCGCCCGCCAGATAGACCACCTCGACCACCTCGCCCAATCGGGCCAGCACGCGCGCGACATTGATTCCCCCGCCGCCCGGATCATAGCGTTCGGCGCGGGTGCGGATCTTGTGGGTGGGGAAAACGGCCTCTGCCTCACAGGCGCCGTCGATGGCCGGGTTCAGCGTCAGCGTGGCAACGCGGTGCATGCAGGGCGCCCCTGTGTCAGGAGGCGGGCCGACACATCATCGGCCCGCCACAGTCGGATCAACGCTTCTTCACAAATTCCGCGCGCAAAACCAAGCCCTTGATGCCGTCATAGCGGCAGTCGATTTCCTGCGCATCGCCGGTCAGGCGGATCGACTTGATCAACGTCCCACGCTTCAATGTCTGGCCCGCGCCCTTGACCTCCAGATCCTTGATCAAGGTCACCTGATCGCCATCGGCCAGCAGATTGCCCACCGCGTCGCGCACTTCCACCGCGCCCGCGGCCGCCTGCTTGGCCGCCAGTTCAGAGGCGGCCATCCATTCGCCGCTCTCTTCGTCATACACATAATCTTCGTCGGAACCGCTCATCGGGTATGTCCTGTTGGCGCGCGCCGGGGGCGGATCTGCGCACGCGGGGAAAGGGGATTGCCGCCGCCTTGGCACGGATGGCGGCGCGATGCCAGCCTGTATGCGCCGGGGCGCGCGCGTCAGCTTGTGTTCACACGGGATGTGGCACAGGATGGGCGCAACAGATTGATGAAGGAGCGTGGCATGGTCGAGCGGCGGGACAAGAACGCGGGTATGGCGGGCATGGGCCGGTGGGCGATGGCGGCCGGTGGTCTGGCGATGATCGCCGCCACGCTGGCGCCGGTGGCCGCGCAGGCTCAGATCCGCGATCCCGATGCGATGCCCTATGGCTCTGGTCAGGGAGGCGCGCCGGCCGGGGGCGATTATCGCACCCTGACGCCGCCGCCCGAACCGCAGGCGCCCGCCGGCTATGACGGGTCGCAATTGCCGCCCCCGCCGCCCGGCTATGCGCCGTCGGATCAGGATCAGGCGCAGCGCGCGATGGACCTGCAATACGCGCGTGAGGCACAGCGGTGGGCGCGGGACAATTGCGTCAAGTCCAAGGGCGACACGGCGGCAGGCGCACTGGTTGGCGGCATTCTGGGCGCGATCGTGGGCGGCGGCCTTGCCGGTCGTGGCGACCGTGGCGGCGGCATGGCGGCCGGCGCGGTGATTGGCGCGGTGGGCGGCGCGGCGGTGGCCAGCTCGTCCGGGCGCGAGACCAGCCCTGGCTGTCCTCCCGGCTATGTCACGCGGCGCGATGCGCCCGAATATGCCTATGAACCGGCCGGCTATTACTATGCCGCGCCCAGCTGGTATCGCCCGTGGGTGTTTGTGGATGGCTATTGGTCGTACCGGCCCTATCCCTACCACGCCTATTACTATCGCACGTGGCGTGGCCCGGCCTATGGCGGCCCGGTGTATGAGGGGCCGCGCGGAGGCTATTACGCGCCGCCGCCGCCGCCCCGCCCCGCGCCCTATTACGGCGGAGGCTATCGCGGGCATCGCCACTGAGCGGCATTCAGGTGATGGCACAAGGCCCGGAGGGGGAAACCTTTCCGGGCCTTGTGCTGTTCAGTGGCGTGCCTAGGGGGCTTGGCGAAAGGGTGGGCATGGGCCATGTATCCCCGCCATGAGCCAGACTCCCCACCCGACCATCGCGCCCAAGTGGCTGTTTTTGCTGATCGCCGCAGGGCTGTTCGCCACACTGATGGCGCTGTTGCCGCATCCGCCCGA
This sequence comes from Novosphingobium ovatum, assembly GCF_009909235.1. Classification (GTDB taxonomy): domain Bacteria; phylum Pseudomonadota; class Alphaproteobacteria; order Sphingomonadales; family Sphingomonadaceae; genus Novosphingobium; species Novosphingobium ovatum. The sequence continues at coordinate 125,743 of NZ_JAAAPO010000005.1, read as the reverse complement.
AATGCCCTCCGACCGGCTGGGCGACAAGTTCAACCATATGGGCGCCTTTGCCACGCTGGCGGTGCTCTCGCGGCTGGCGTTCCCCACGGCGGGGCGCTGGCGGATCGTTGAACGCCTGTCCTTCTTTGGCGCGCTGATCGAGGTGTTTCAGGCCATCCCCGAACTGCACCGCGATTGCCAATGGAGCGACTGGGTGGCTGATACGCTGGCCGCCGGGGTCGCGGTGGTGCTGGCCGAGGCGGCGCTGCGGTGGTGGCGCGCGCGGCGGGGGTGATTGTTTAGGTTCGGGGCGCTTTATGCCTCCGGCGGGTTAAGGGCGTTACGCCCTTAACAATCCCGATAATGGAAGCGTTGACGCGCTGTTCCGGCGTTGTGTGTGGTGGCCGGATTTTAAGGCCTGCGGCGCTGGGTAGTGCTTTGCGGCGCAGCCGCCTTTTCCCGCAATCCTTGCTATCTGGCGCCACCGTTCAGTGCAGGGCGCAAGGCTGACAGTATGGGGAGCGCGAGGGACGAGTCCCTCGCATTTACTTCCGCTTGTTGATCTGTAACCCCAGACCAATCCCTCCCATCACGGCGGCGGTGACGAGCGAGACAAGGGCAATGGTGGCTTCTGGGGTCATATGGCTGCGCTCCGAATCGTGTGGCAGCTATCCAATAAGAGGCTGTCTAAACTCTGCGCAACAGCGGTGGCGACAAAATAGTTAGACGACGCGAATTGCAGCAAATTGAAAATAAATTTTTTCCTTGGTGAGGGAAAGTTGCGTCGCGGCGCAATCGGTTTTCCACACCTCTCCCTCACTTCCCCCACTTCTTCGTCTGCTTCCCATACCGCATCTTGCGCGTTCCCGGCTTGCCTTCGTTCGACCGCCCCACGATTGGCGCTTTGCGATCACCTTCGGGCAGGCCCAGTTCGGTGGCTTCCAGCCGGCGGATTTCGTCGCGGATGCGGCCGGCTTCCTCGAATTCCAGATCGGCGGCGGCGGCGCGCATTTTCTTTTCCAGTTCCTCGATATGGCTGCGCAGGTTGTGTCCGACGAGGTTGTTGCTGCCTTCGGCGTCCACCTCGACCAGCACGCCATCGCGGCTGGCGGTGTCGGCGATGATGTCGGCGATCTGTTTCTTGACGCTGGCGGGGGTGATGCCGTGTTCTTCGTTATAGGCCTGTTGCTTGGCGCGGCGGCGGTCGGTTTCGGCGATGGCGCGTTCCATGCTGCCGGTCATGCGGTCGGCGTACAGGATCACCCGGCCATCGACATTGCGCGCCGCGCGGCCGATGGTTTGTACCAGTGACGTTTCGGACCGCAGGAACCCTTCCTTGTCCGCGTCCAGAATGCAGACCAGCCCGCATTCGGGGATGTCCAGCCCTTCGCGCAGCAGGTTGATGCCGATCAGCACGTCATACACGCCCAATCGCAGGTCGCGGATCAGTTCGATGCGTTCCAGCGTTTCAACGTCACTGTGCATGTAGCGCACCCGCACGCCCGCCTCGTGCATGAATTCGGTCAGGTCCTCGGCCATGCGCTTGGTCAGCGTGGTGACCAGCGTGCGGTATCCGGCCTCGGCCGTCTTGCGGCATTCGTTGATGGCGTCCTGCACCTGATCCTCGACGGGGCGGATTTCCACCGGCGGGTCGATCAGGCCGGTGGGGCGGATCACCTGTTCGGCAAAGACGCCGCCCGATTGCTCCATTTCCCAATTGCCGGGGGTGGCCGATACCGCCACCGTCTGGGGCCGCATCGCGTCCCATTCGTTGAACCGCAGCGGGCGGTTGTCGATGCAGCTGGGCAGGCGAAAGCCATATTCGGCCAGCGTGATTTTCCGCCGGTGGTCGCCACGCGCCATCGCGCCGATCTGCGGCACGGTCTGGTGGCTTTCGTCCACAAACAACAGGGCGTTGTCGGGCAGATATTCGAACAATGTCGGCGGCGGTTCGCCCGGCAGGCGGCCGGTCAGAAAGCGGCTGTAGTTCTCGATCCCCGCGCAAGAGCCGGTGGCCGCGATCATCTCCAGATCGAAATTGGTGCGCTGCTCCAGCCGCTGCGCCTCCAGCAATTTGCCCTCGGCCTGCAATTCCTCCAGCCGCACCTGCAACTCGAAGCGGATGGCTTCCATCGCCTGCTTCATGGTGGGGCCGGGGGTGACGTGGTGGCTGTTGGCATAGACGCGGATCTTGTCCAGCTTGGCGCCCGCCTTGCCGGTCAGCGGGTCAAACTCGCTGATCGCCTCGACCTCGTCCCCGAAAAAGCTGATGCGCCAGGCGATGTCCTCATAGTGGCTGGGAAAGATTTCCAGATTGTCGCCCCGCACGCGGAAGGTGCCGCGCGCGAACGCCACCTCGTTGCGCTTGTACTGCATGGCGACCAGCTTGCGGATGATTTCGCCCTGATCCTGATCCTGCCCGACGGTCAGGTCAAAGATCATCGCCGAATAGGTCTCCACCGAGCCGATGCCATAGAGGCACGAGACCGAGGCGACGATGATCACGTCCTCGCGTTCCAGCAGTGAGCGGGTGGCCGCGTGGCGCATCCGGTCGATGGCCTCGTTCACGCTCGATTCCTTTTCGATATAGGTATCGGAGCGCGCCACATAGGCTTCGGGCTGGTAATAGTCGTAATAGGAGACGAAATATTCCACCGCGTTCTCGGGGAAAAAGCTTTTCATCTCGGCGTATAGCTGCGCGGCCAGGATCTTGTTGGGCGCCAGGATCAGCGCCGGGCGCTGGGTTGCCTGAATGACCTGCGCCATGGTGAAGGTCTTGCCCGAACCAGTCACGCCCAGCAGCACCTGCGTCTTGTCGCCCGCCTGTATGCCTTCGACCAGATCGGCAATCGCGGTCGGCTGATCGCCAGCGGGCGTATAGTCGCTGATGATGCGCAAGGGGGGGCTGTCCGCCACCTTGGCCGGGCGGGCGGGGCGATGCGGGGTAAAGCTGGCGTCGGTTTCGGGCTCGTCCAGCCCTCTGCGGATGATCAGTTCGGCCATCGCGGCTGTATGGCCGTTCGCCAATCGTTCCGCAAGGGTGGCCAAAGGGCATGGGGCCGGGGCGATCTGGGCAGGCGGGCTGATGGTAGAAATTCTGCCTCTTGGCGTCTTATGCGGGTGTAAGGTACACCATGCCTTCGACGCCCGCGCCACGCGGGCAGCACCCGCCAGACCGGCGTCAGACCGGCAGGCGATGGGACAGGGAACAGCGCATGACCAATCTGGATCAGCCCTTAGGCCCGGCCGTGGCCGAGGAATCGGACTTCTCCCCGCGCAAGCTGCGCATTTCGGCCGCGATCATTCTGGGCACGCTGTTTGGATCAACGGTGCTGCCGATGATGGCGATTGGCCTGTTGCTGTTGCCGATGACCGGCGAATTTGGCTGGAGCCGCACGCAATTCTCGCTGGGGATGACGGCGATGATGCTGGGGGGCGCGTGTTCGTCATGGTGGCTGGGCTGGCTGGTCGACCGGCTGGGCGTGCGGGTGATGGTGATCGGCGGCACGGTGTGTGTCGGGCTGATGACGATGGCGCTGTCTTTGCAGAATGGCGCGCTGTGGCAGTTCATCACCGGCTTTGCCGTGTTGGGCGGGCTGGGCTCGACCGCGATCGGCTATCAAAAGGTGCTCTCCAGCCTGTTCACCAAGCACCGGGGCAAGGCGCTGGCGATCTTTGGGGTGGAAAGCTCGCTGGCAGGCGCGGTGTCGATCCCGCTGATCCAGTGGTTGCTGGTTAACCATGGCTGGCGGGGGGTGTTTGTGGGAATGGGCGCGATCATTCTGGCGACGGTCCCGGTCTCGCTGTTGTGGCTGGCCGAGCCGGACGCGCCCGCGCCCGGACCAGAGGCCGGAGCCGATCCGCAGGACATCCCCGGCACGCCGCTGGCACAGGCGCTCAAAACGCGGCAGTTCTGGTTCATCACGCTGGCGGGGGTATTGGCGATCATCCCGGCGATTGGCCTTTCGCCCCATCTGGTACCCTATCTGATCGACCGGGGCGTGCCGATGGGATCGGCGCTGGGCGTGGTGACGGCGATGAGCGTGGCGATGGCGGTGGGGACGCTGGCGGGGGGCTGGTCGCTGGACCATTCGCGCGGGGCGTGGATCGCCGCGCCCTTCAGCCTGATTTCCACGCTGGCGCTGGTGGGGCTGTTGTTCCTGTCGGGCAGCGGTCTTGGGCAGATGGTGATGGTTGCCTCTTTCGTTGCCATGGGCTTTGCCGCCGGGGCGAAACGGCCGATGGCCACCTATTTTCAGCTGCGCTTTTTCGGGCTGCGGGCCTTTGGCGGGATCAGCGGCGCACAGGCCCCGTTTCTGGCGATCGGCATGGGGGTTGCCCCGCCCCTGGTCGGGCTGTGCTTTGACCGGTTTGGCACCTATGTCCCGGCGCTGTGGGCGATGGTGGGGTTGATGGGGCTGACCGTGGCGCTCTATCTGGTGCTGGGGCCGTACCGCTATGACCGGCAATTGGCGCCGATCGCTCGGCCTGACTGATTGGTGCCTCGACTGGACGCGCGCAGATGACACAATTGTAAAAATATCTTCGCACGTGCAGCAAGCCCCCCTTGGCAAGGGCTGCGTATTGTTGCAGCTTTGATTCGCCGGGCCATGATCCAGCGGCCCGGCACCGCAAAGGAGGGGCACGGCTGATGACGTCAACCGCGATCTCGTCATTTGACGAGATGATCGATGACCAGGGAAATGTTCGCCCAGCCTATGCCGGTTATCGCCAGTGGTATGACGCGCAGGATCCGAAATGGATGTCTCGTCAGGGAAAGGAAGCGGAGAGCTTCTTTCGGCGGACCGGAATTACTTTCAACGTCTATGGTGAGGCGGCGGGCGAGGAGCGGTTGATCCCGTTCGACATGATCCCGCGCATTATCACCGCCGATGAATGGAAAAAGCTGTCGCGCGGGATCGAGCAGCGGGTACGCGCGATCAACGCGTTCCTGCACGACCTGTATCACAAGCGCGAGATCATCAAGGCCGGCAAGCTACCTGAGCGGGTGTTGGCGCATAACGACGCCTATCTAAAGCAAATGGTCGGGTTCACGCCGCCGGGCGGGGTCTATACCCATATCGTCGGCATCGATCTGGTACGCACCGGGGCGGATGACTTCATGGTGCTGGAGGACAATGCCCGCACCCCCAGCGGTGTTTCCTATATGCTGGAAAACCGCGAGACGATGATGGCCATGTTCCCCGAACTGTTCACGCGGGTGCAGGTACAGCCGGTCTCGGACTATCCGCGCGCGCTGGCCCGCAGTCTGGCGGCCTGCGCGCCGCCCGCCTTTGCCGGGGACCGGCCAACGGTGGCGGTGCTGACGCCGGGGATCTACAATTCGGCCTATTTCGAACACGCCTTTCTGGCCGACCAGATGGGCGCGCAATTGGTCGAAAGCGGCGATTTGCGCGTGGTCGATGGCCGGGTGTGCATGCGCACCACGCGCGGGTTCAAGGCGATCGATGTGCTGTATCGCCGGGTGGACGATGATTTCCTGGACCCGTTGACCTTCAACCCGGATTCGATGCTGGGCGTGGCTGGGATCATGGATGTGTACCGCAGCGGCGGTATCACCATCGCCAATGCGCCGGGGACCGGGATTGCCGATGACAAGGCGATCTATAGCTTCATGCCCGAGATCGTCGAATTCTATACCGGCGAGAAACCGATCCTGAAGAACGTGCCGACATGGCGTTGTGCCGAGGCGGACAGTCTGGCCTATGTGCTGGACAATCTGGCCGATCTGGTGGTCAAGGAAGTCCATGGTTCGGGCGGCTATGGCATGTTGATCGGCCCGACCAGCAGCAAGGCGGAAATCGCCGCCTTTGAGCGCAAATTGCGCGCCAAGCCCGACAATTACATCGCCCAGCCCACGCTCTCGCTGTCCACCGTGCCGATCTTTACCAAGGCGGGGCTGGCGCCGCGTCACGTCGATCTGCGCCCGTTCGTGCTGGTGTCGCCCGGCGGCATCAACATCACGCCGGGCGGCCTGACGCGCGTTGCGCTGAAAAAGGGATCGCTGGTGGTCAACTCGTCGCAGGGCGGCGGGACCAAGGATAGCTGGGTGCTGGCCGAATGAGGGCCTGCGGGGATCGCGGTACACGCGGCGCGGGCAAGGAAGGATTGCAAGTATGATGCTGGGCCGGTCCGCCTGGGGGGTATTCTGGATGGCGCGCTATCTGGAGCGCGCCGAAAACACCGCGCGCATGCTGGACGCGGGGTTCCGCATGGCGCTGACGCGCGGCAACACTGCCGCCAGTGACGAATGGCGCAGCGTGCTGATCACGTTGGGGCTGGACGATGCCTATGCCGCGCTGGGGGGCGATTACACCGGGCCGGCGGTCACCAATTACATTTTGCGCGGGCATAACAATCTGGGCAGCGTGCTGGCCATGATGGAGGCCGCCCGCACCAACGCGCGCATGGTGCGCACCGCCCTGACGCGCGAGGTATGGGAGGCCACCAACGAGAGCTGGATGATGATCCGCGACATGCTGGCCCGCCCGGTCAGGGAATCGGATCTGGGGCATGTGCTGGATTCGATCCGGCGGCAGGCCAGCCTGGTGCGCGGCGCCATGGAAGGCACGATGCTGCGCAATGACATCTTCAACTTTGCCCGCATCGGCACCCATCTGGAGCGTGCCGACAACACGGCGCGCATTCTGGACGTCAAATACCACGTTCTGCTGCCTTCGCTGGCATGGGTGGGGTCGCGGCTGGACAATGCGCAATGGGAAATGGTGCTGCGCTCGGTTTCGGGCGAACGGGCGTTCCGTTGGCTGAACGCGGGCGCGCTGGACCCGCGCGGCATTGCCCAATTCCTGATTCTGGATGGGCGTTTCCCGCGCTCGCTGGCCTATTGTTATAACAAGCTGGCCTCGAACGTGGTGGCGCTGGCCCGTGAATATGGCGAAACCACCTCGGCCTGCCATCTGGTCGGCGAGGCCGCCGAGAAGCTGGGGCGCACCACGATCGCCGAAATCTTTGACTATGGTCTGCATGAATTCCTGACCGATTCGCTGAACGGCAATTTCCGCATCGCCGACGCCATCGCCACCGATTACCGTTTTACCGAATAAGGCCGGGCCGCCGCGCCCGACGCAACACAGGGACATCAAACCGATGCGCATCGCCATCGAGCACCAGACCCGCTACTGCTTTGACCAGCCGGTGTGGCATGGGGTGAAGCGGTTGCGGCTGCGGCCGCGAAATTGCGCCGTGCAGTCCGTGGTGGATTGGGACATGCAGGTGGAGGGCGGCCTGATCGAGGCCGCCTATGAGGACCACAATCTGAACGCCACCGCGCTGGTGTCATTCGGCAACGGCGAGGGTGAGATCACCATCACCTGTCGCGGCACGGTGGACACGCGCGATGCGGCCGGGGTGGTGGGGGCGCATACCGGCTTTATGCCGCTGTGGCTGCTGTCCAACCACACCGAACTGACCGCGCCGGGGCCGAAACTGCGCGCGCTGGCCAGCCGTTTTGAGCGTCATGCCGGGCGGGAGGACAATCTGATTGGCATGTTGCACGACCTGTCGGCGGCGGTGGCCGATGCTGTGGCATATGCGCCGGGCCACACCAGCGCCACCACCACGGCCGAGCAGGCGCTGGTCGCCGGGCGGGGCGTGTGTCAGGATCATGCGCATGTGTTCATCGGCGCGGCGCGCGAATTGGGGCTGCCGGCGCGCTATGTCTCGGGCTATTTGCTGATGCCTGACCGGGTGGCGCAGGACGCCGGCCATGGCTGGGCCGAGGTTTATGTCGCCGGGTTGGGCTGGCTGGCGTTTGACGTGTCGAACGCGATCTGTCCCAACGACCTGTATGTGCGGCTGGCGGTGGGGGCCGATTACCGCGATGCCGCGCCCGTCACCAGCCTGTCGCAGGGCGGGGGCGATGCGACGTTGAGCGTGACGCTGAATGTGGCCGCCGAGCAGCAGATCCAGCAACAGGCGCAGCAGCAGATGATGTAACGGGCGGCGCGAATCGCGCCGTGGCGGGGTGGTCGCCTGTCTGAAGGGCGGTAAATTGCTATCCAATGGGTGGGGGAGCGGGGGTTTGCCTTGACGGCTCTTCGCAATTTGCTCACTCGCGCCGCATAGATTCGGCGGGCATGGCTGCCACCATGGCAGGGCCGCTCGACAGGGGGCAAAGAGCGTGACGTATTGCGTGGGCATGTTGATGGATGCGGGGCTGGTGTTGATGAGCGACACCCGCACCAATTCGGGCGTCGACAATATCTCCACCTTCCGCAAGATGAACCACTGGGAAGTGCCGGGCGAACGGATCGTCGCGCTGATGAGCAGCGGCAATCTGGCAACGACGCAGGCCGTGGTCTCCAAGCTGGAGGAGCGCACCAAGGCCCCGTCAGAACGGCATAATTGCGTGCTGGAAGCGCCCACCATGTTCCAGATCGCCAGCATCGTGGGCAAGGCGTTGCGCGAAACCATCGCCGAGCGGGACCAGTCGAACGGGTTGCAGGCATCGGGCACCTTTTCGGCCACGCTGATTCTGGCCGGGCAGATCAAGGGGATGGAGCCGCGCCTGTTCCTGATCTACCCCGAAGGCAATTTCATCGAGGCCACGCCCGACACGCCCTTTTTTCAGATCGGCGAGACGAAATATGGCCGCCCCATCCTGATTCGCGGCTATGACCCGGCGATGAGTTTCGAGGATGCGATCAAGCTGTTGATGGTCAGCTTTGATTCGACGTTGAAGGCGAATCTGTCGGTTGGCATGCCGCTGGATCTGCTGGTGATCGAGCGCGACCGGCTGGAGCCCACGCTGGAAACCCGCATCACCGCCACCGACCCGTGGTATCGGGTGATTTCCGCCAGTTGGAGCGACAGTTTGCGCGCCGCGCTGGACGGCTTGCCCGATTTTCCGATGCAGACGCGTCAATCCAAGGCCTGAGGCGCAGCGTTCGGGCGGTCAGTGGCAGATGCCATTGCTGGACAGTTCGACATGGAAATGGTCGCGGTGGGCGGCGTTGTATTCCGGCCCCAGCACTGTCCCGAACCGGCGGCACGCGCTGGTGAATACCGTGCGCAGGAATTGCCGTTCCGCCGGGGTGCCTGCGCTCCAATGCGTCATCAGCGTCAACCGCCGCCCATCGGCCAACACAAAGCCCGAGACGTCAATGGCATTGCCGGTCGAATGGGCGCTGCGTTTGGCAGTGCCCGCGATGTTGCGGCAGTTATAGCTGCCCATGGTCTCGATCCGGGCAACCGGGCTGCCCAGGATTTCGCGCGCGGCGCGGTCGATGCCAAACCGCGCCCATCCGGCAAAGCTGTTGGCCAGCGGGCAGGTCACTGGCCCCAGATGGCTGACCCCCAGCGGCGCGTCGTCGCTGGACAGGCTGATCAGGCGTACCGTGTTAATGGTTGAACAACCCGCGCCGTAGAACTGGTCGGGCAGGGGGGTAAAGTTGGCGGCACGGGCACCTAGATCGTTAATGCATTGTCCGCCGGCAATCGGTGGCTGATAGGCGGGGGCAGCACGATAGGCTGCGCCACCACTTTGGTCATAGGGTGCCGCCGCGCCGCGCCATACCGGGCGATAGCTGGCCTGCCGTTCGGCCTGCGGAATGACGCTACAGCCCGTTGCCAGCAGGCAAAGCAGGGCGATGCCCGCGCTCAACCGCTTTGGGTGGGCGCCTGCGCCATGGGGTCGGCCAAAAGGGATCGCCATACTTGCCTCGGTAAAAGTTCGTATGGCAAGATTTTGCCGCTTTGGGGTGAATATGGCGCTGCGGCAATTGGTTAAGGTGGATTTAATGCCGATTTACGGCGTCCTGCCGCAGGCCTGCGCATTTGTGCGGGGCGGCAAATCGGTGCTTGACATGGCGGCCGCGATGTATAGGGCGGCCGGCGGGCCACGCGGTCCCAACGCCGCGCGTGCTCTCTGTGAGGAGAGTCTACATGACTGTTACTGTTCCGGCTACCAAGCCTGCCCGTCCCTTTTTCTCGTCGGGCCCCTGCGCCAAAGCGCCCACCTTCTCTGCTGACAAGCTGGCTACCGAATCCTTGGGCCGCTCGCACCGCGCCAAGATCGGCAAGACGCGTCTGCAGTACTGCATCGACCTGATGCGCGACATTCTTCAGCTGCCCGAAACGCACCGCATCGGCATCGTGCCCGGTTCGGACACGGGCGCGTTCGAAATGGCCATGTGGACGATGCTGGGCGCGCGCCCCGTCACCACGCTGGCTTGGGAATCCTTTGGCGAAGGCTGGGTGACGGACGTTGCCAAGCAGCTCAAGCTGGACCCCACCATCAGCCGCGCTGACTATGGCCAGATCGCCGATCTGAACGCGATCGATTTCAGCCATGACGTGCTGTTCACCTGGAACGGCACCACCAGCGGTGTGCGCGTTCCCAATGCCGATTTCATCCCGGCCGACCGCGAAGGCCTGACCTTTGCTGACGCCACCTCGGCGGTGTTCGCCTATGACATCGACTGGTCGAAGATCGACGTTGCCACCTTCTCCTGGCAGAAGGTGCTGGGCGGTGAGGGCGGCCATGGCGTGCTGATCCTGGGCCCCCGCGCGGTGGAGCGTCTGGAAACCTATACCCCCGCTTGGCCGCTGCCCAAGGTGTTCCGCCTTGTGTCGAAGGGCAAGCTGGCCGAGGGCGTGTTCAAGGGCGAGACCATCAACACCCCGTCGATGCTGGCGGTCGAGGACGCGATCTTTGCGCTGGAATGGGCCAAGGATCTGGGCGGTCTGAAGGGCTTGCAGGCCCGCAGCGACGCCAATGCCGCGGCGCTGAACAAGATCGTTGAAGAGCGCGACTGGCTCTCGCATCTGTGCGAGGACGAGGCGATCCGCTCCAAGACTTCGGTCTGCCTGAGCGTTGCCGGCGCCGATGCCGACTTCATCAAGAAGTTTGCCGCTCTGCTGGAAAAGGAAGACGCCGCCTATGACATCGCGGGCTATCGCGATGCCCCGGCTGGCCTGCGCATCTGGTGCGGCGCGACCGTCAATGTCGAGGACATTGAGGCGCTCGGCCCGTGGCTGGACTATGCCTACGCCACGCTGAACGCGGCCTGATCCACGTTTGATATTCCGGGCGGGCGCGCAATGTCTCGCGCCCGCCCCACTCCCCCACATGACTGCCGATTTCGGCACGCAAGGAAGGCTTTATCATGACCAAGCCCCGCGTACTCATTTCCGACAAGATGGACCCCAATGCCGCCCGCATCTTTGCCGACATGGGCTGTGATGTGGATGTGATCACCGGCGAAACCCCGGAACAGCTGATCGCCCGCATCGGCGATTATGATGGTCTGGCGATCCGTTCGTCGACCAAGGTGACCAAGGAAATCCTGGCCGCCGCGACCCGCCTGAAGGTGATCGGCCGCGCCGGCATCGGCGTCGACAACGTCGACATCCCCGCCGCTTCGGCGCAGGGCGTGGTGGTGATGAACACCCCGTTCGGCAATTCGATCACCACGGCTGAACACGCCATCGCGCTGATGTTTGCCGTCGCCCGCCAGATCCCCGAAGCCAACGCCCAGACACAGGCTGGCCTGTGGCCCAAGAACGGCTTCATGGGCGTGGAAGTCACCGGCAAGACGCTGGGCCTGATCGGCGCTGGCAACATCGGTTCGATCGTTGCTGCCCGCGCGCTGGGCCTGCGCATGAAGGTTGTCGCATTCGACCCCTTCCTGACGCCGGAACGCGCCGTGGAAATGGGCGTCGAGAAGGCCGATCTGGACACGCTGCTGGCCAAGGCGGACTTTATCACGCTGCACACGCCGCTGACGTCCGAGACCAAGAACATCCTGAGCCGCGAAAATCTGGCCAAGACCAAGAAGGGCGTGCGCATCGTCAACTGCGCGCGCGGTGGTCTGGTGGACGAGGCCGCGCTGAAGGACATGCTGGACTCGGGCCATGTGGCCGGCGCCGCGCTGGACGTGTTCGCCACCGAACCGGCCAAGGAATCGCCGCTGTTTGGCACGCCCAACTTCATCTGCACCCCGCATCTGGGCGCATCGACCACCGAAGCGCAGGTCAACGTGGCCTTGCAGGTGGCCGAGCAGATGGCCGAATTCCTGACCACCGGCGGCGTCACCAACGCGCTGAACATGCCCAGCCTGTCGGCCGAGGAAGCCCCCAAGCTGAAGCCGTATATGGCGCTGGCTGAAAAGCTGGGTTCGCTGGTGGGCCAGCTGGCCCATGACAACCTGACCAAGATCGCCATCGAGGTCGAGGGTGCTGCTGCCCAGCTCAACCCCAAGCCGATCACCGGCGCTGTGCTGGCTGGTCTGATGAAGGTCTATTCGCAGACCGTGAACATGGTCAACGCGCCCTTCCTGGCCAAGGAGCGCGGGCTGGACGTGCGCGAAATCCGCCACGACCGCGAAGGCGACTATCACACGCTGATCCGCGTCACCGTCCACACCTCGCAGGGTGACCGCTCGGTCGCCGGCACGCTGTTCGGCAACGCTCAGCCGCGTCTGGTCGAACTGTTCGGCATCAAGGTCGAGGCCGAGCTGGACGGCGACATGATGTATATCGTCAACGAGGACGCCCCCGGCTTTATCGGCCGCATCGGCACCCTGCTGGGCGAAAACGGCATCAACATCGGCACCTTCAACCTGGGCCGTCGTGAAGCCGGTGGCGAAGCCGTGCTGCTGCTCTCGGTCGACAACCCGGTCGAAGGCCCGGTTCTGGACACCGCGCGCAAGCTGCCGGGCGTCAAGACCGTCAAGGCTCTGGCGTTCTGATCCATCAGGACCAGACGGAAACAAACGGGGCGGGAAGGCAGATGCTTTCCCGCCCTTTCCTTATCGTGCAACGCTCGCTAAAGGGCCGCCATGACCAATCCGACCCGCGATCTGCTGCCCGAAGGCCTTGAAGACCGGCTGCCCAGCGCCACGGCTGCCGCCACGCGCATGACGCGCGCGATCATGGATGTGCTGGATGTGCACGGGTACGACCGTGTGCAGCCCCCCGGAATCGAGTTCGAGGAATCGCTGGCCAGCCGCATGGCCGGGATCAGTTCGCGCCGGATGTTCCGCTTTGTCGATCCCGCGTCCTTGCGCATGATGGCGCTGCGCAGTGATATTACGCCGCAGGTGGGGCGCATTGCCGTCACCCGTCTGGCGGCGGCCGCGCGGCCTTTGCGTCTGGCCTATGCCGGGCAGGTGGTGACGATCAAGGGTGACGGGCTGGACCCCACCCGCGAACGGTTGCAAATCGGTGCCGAACTGATCGGCCATGATGGCGTTGTCGCCGCCGGTGAACTGGTGGCCATCGCGGTCGAAGCCTTGCAGGCGGCGGGCGCCACGGGGATCAGCGTTGATTTCACCCTGCCCGATCTGATCGACACGCTGGCCACTGGCCCTTGGCCTTTGGCCGCCGATGCGGTGGACGCGGTGCGCCGCGAACTGGATGCGAAGGACGCGGGCGCATTGGTTGCTGCGGGCGGCGAGGCCTATTTGCCGCTGATCCACGCCACCGGCCCGTTCGCCGCCGCGATTGACCGTCTGGCGGCGCTGGAGGTCGGCGGCGTGCTGGATGGCCGCATCGCCGCCCTGCGTCAGATCGCCGATCATCTGGCCGCCAACGGACTGGCCGATGTGGCGCGCCTGACGCTGGACCCGACTGAGCGGCATGGCTTTGAATATCAAAGCTGGTTTGGCTTCACCATCTTTGCCGACGGAGTGCGCGGCGCGGTGGCCCGTGGCGGATCCTATCGCATTGTTGGTGCCGATGATGGGGCGGGTGAACCGGCGGTGGGCTTCTCGCTCTATCCCGATCCGTTGATCGACGCGCTGGCCGCGCAGGAACCGGCGCGTGATGCGGTGTTCCTGCCGGTGGGGCATGACGTGGCCGCCGCCGCCCGCCTGCGCGCCATCGGCATGCGTACTGTCGCGGCGCTGGGCGATTGCTGTGACGCGGCCCGGCTGGGTTGCACCCATGTGTTGCAGAATGGCGAGGCGGTGCGGATCTGATCCGCACCCGCGCGGTTTATTGCCCGAACACCTGTTTCAACCAGCCATCGACGATGGGCGTGGCGGCATAGGCCGGATCGCCCATGCGCCGGTTGATCTCCATATGGCCGGTCAGCCCTTCGCCCGGAATGCTGGCCAGATCGACCTGGCTGCCCGCCGTGCGCAAGGCCTTGGCCAGTGCTTCGCTTTGGGCGATGCCATCGGGGCGTTGCACATGCGGGATCAGGAAACGCGCCGCGTTGGGCGCCGCGGCCTGTAGCGTGGGCGACAATGCCGCCTGCCGCGCTGGATCATCGCCAAAAGCCTGCGCATAGACCTTTTGCATCATCTGCGGTCCGTCACGCATCTGTAGCGGCACGTCATAGGCCGCGCCATCCACCGGGATCACGCCCGCCACATCGGCAAAGCGCAACCCCGCCGCCTTCAGATAGCGCTCATCCGTGCCGACCAGCGCCACCAGATGCGCGCCCGCCGAATGGCCCATCAGCACGATGCGCCGCCGGTCAATCTTCAGCGTGTCGGCCTGCGCGATGATCCGGGCCAGCGCGGCGGCGACATCGGCGGCCTGATCCTCGACGCGGGCCTGTGGCACCAGCCGGTAATTGATGCTGGCAAAGGCATAGCCCTGCCCCAGATAATGCGTGGGTTTCCAATTGCCGGTGGCGTTGTCCTTGTTCCCCTGTTGCCAGCCGCCGCCATGGACAAACAGCACCAGCGGCACTGGGGCCGTGGCGCCGGGCTGGGGCCATACATCCATCACCTGCGCCGGATCGTTGCCATAGGTTATTGTGGTGGGCGCGGGTGCGCGCGGGGCGTCCCGATCCATCGCCGCCATGCGTTGCGCCATCCGTTCGCGCAGCATCTGGCGCAATGGCCCTTCGGCCTGCGCGCTGCTGGCCAGTGTCACGGCGGCCAGCGCGGCCCCCGCGATTGCATATCCTGTTCGCACCACCTGATCTCCTGACGGCCTTCAGACGGGGGAAGGGTAGCGCGGGAAAGCTGTGCGGGCGATGAACCGATGGGTGGTCAGGGGCGTGCCGCGCTGGTGCGGCGCTGCAATCCGGCTTGACGCGCGGGGCAGGCGTGGCTAACGCGCCCGGCGCAAACACGGGGCCTGTGCGCCCTATCTGTCCCATCCGCTGCGCCGAGTCCTGTCGAAGGGCGCTTCTGGATTTACTTGGCAGGGTGAGGGATTCTATCCATGGCAAATGTGACCGTTGTCGGCGCTCAGTGGGGCGACGAGGGCAAGGGCAAGATCGTCGACTGGCTGGCCAGCCGCGCCGATGTGGTGGTACGTTTTCAGGGCGGCCACAACGCTGGCCACACGCTGGTCGTGGGCGAAAAGGTGTACAAGCTCTCGCTGCTGCCCAGCGGCATTGTCACCGGCACGCTCTCGATCATCGGCAATGGCGTGGTGCTGGACCCGTGGGCGCTGAAGGCCGAGATCGAGAAGCTGGAAGGTCAGGGCGTCACCATCAACCGCGAGAACTTCGCGATTGCCGAGAATTGCCCGCTGATCCTGCCGGTGCACCGCGATCTGGATGGCCTGCGTGAGGCGGCCGCTGGCGCTGGCAAGATCGGCACCACCGGGCGCGGCATCGGCCCGGCCTATGAGGACAAGGTTGGCCGCCGCGCGATCCGCGTGTGCGATCTGGCCCGTCTGGACGAGATCGGCCCCCAACTGGACCGCCTGTGCGCCCATCACGACGCCCTGCGCGCCGGTTTTGGCCAGCCGCCGGTCGACCGCGCCGCACTGATCGCCGAGCTGCGCGAGATCGCCCCCTTTGTCCTGCAATTTGCCGAGCCGGTGTGGAAACGTCTGAACACGGTGAAGAAGGCGGGCGCCCGCGTATTGTTCGAAGGCGCGCAGGGCGTGCTGCTCGACGTCGATCACGGCACCTATCCGTTCGTCACC
This sequence comes from Novosphingobium ovatum, assembly GCF_009909235.1. Classification (GTDB taxonomy): domain Bacteria; phylum Pseudomonadota; class Alphaproteobacteria; order Sphingomonadales; family Sphingomonadaceae; genus Novosphingobium; species Novosphingobium ovatum. The sequence goes on along the minus strand of NZ_JAAAPO010000005.1, from coordinate 109,888 downwards.
TCGTCGAACACCGTCAGCGGCACCGCGGCCTCGGGTTCGGGCCTTGGTCCGTCCTCGACCGGTTTCGTGCTGGGCATCGTCAAGGCCTATACCACCCGCGTTGGTTCGGGTCCGTTCCCGACCGAGCTGGAGGATGAAACCGGCCAGCGTCTGGGCGAGCGTGGGCATGAATTTGGCACCGTCACGGGCCGCAAGCGCCGTTGTGGCTGGTTTGACGCGGTGATCGTGCGCCAGTCCTGCGCCATTTCGGGCGTGACCGGCATCGCTTTGACCAAGCTGGACGTGCTGGACGGCTTTGACAAGGTGAAGATCTGCACCGGCTATCGCCTGAATGGCAAGGTGCTGGACTACTTCCCCAGCCATGCCGCCGATCAGGCCGAGGTCGAGCCGATCTATGAGGAAATGGACGGCTGGCAGGGCACGACCGCTGGCGCGCGTTCGTGGGCCGATCTGCCCGCGCAGGCGATCAAATATATCCAGCGCGTGCAGGAACTGATCGAAACGCCGGTGGCATTGGTCAGCACCAGCCCGGAACGCGAAGACACCATTCTGGTGCGCGATCCGTTTCAGGACTGATCGAAAACCGGTCTGATCCGTTCCCGGCGCGAATCACGCCGGGCGATATAGGGCACCCGCCGTTCCGCATGTGGACGGCGGGTGCTTCCGTTTTGGATCAATTCTGGTGGGGTTGTGGGTGCGGACGAGGCATTTGTTACGGAAAATCACGTAAAATCCGCAGGATCGCCTTTCGTCCGATGCGGAGTGAAACTTCGACAAATGCACACTCTATGTTTAATGTTTGTTCCCCGTCTGTATTGACGCGAACGCGTTTTGTTCTATCCTTTACGCATATTCACGGAGCAATCGCCGGGAGGGCTACGCCGATGTCGAATGTTCAATTCGCCGCTTTTTCAGAAAACACTGCTGACTTTTCTTATGGTGGCGCGGGTCATGACGTGTCGGGGATGCGTTTGACCGCATCTGTATTTGCCGACAGGGCACATCAACGCCATGAACTGCGCGAGGATGGTGAGGGCGCGGGCCTGCGCATCCTGGGCGATGATCCGGTGGCGGCGCTGCTGACGAATGAGGCCCATCCGCTGGGCGACGTGGTGTTGCTGGATTGCCCGCAGGTGGATGGCGGGGCGATGGCGGCGCTCTCGCGGCTGGATATGCGCGCGGCGCGGGCCGGGGCGCAGCTGATCGTGTCGACCAGCGTGGACGCGCTGGATGATGTGTTTGGCTGTCTGGATCAGTGCGAGCCGCAGATTCTGGTAGCGCCCAGCCGGGCGGAACGGTTGGTCGCGCTGGGTCAGGTGATGACGCGGATGCCCGGGCGCAAGGTGCGCGAATTGTCCGATCAGGACCGCATCATGCTGCTGCGCCTGACCGAGCAGGTGACCCAGATGGCCGAGCGGATGGACCGCATCGGTGGCACGCCGGCCAGCACGGCCGCGCCTGTCGCGCCTGCGCCGGCCCCCGCGCAGGCACCTTCGGCGTTCCGCTTTGATGGCGCGCGCGCCGGCACGGAGCTGGCGGAAAAGGCCGCCCGCCCGCAATTGCCCGACCCGCGCATGGTGCGCAAACTGATCCGTCAGCGCCAGATGCGCGCCCGCTTTTTCGAGGTCGACCTGTTTGCCGATCCGGCATGGGACATGCTGCTGGACCTGACCGCCGCCAAGGCCGAGAACGCGAAGGTGTCGGTCACCAGCCTGTGCATCGCATCGGGTGTGCCGCCCACGACCGCGCTGCGCTGGATCGGCCAGATGACCGAGGCGGGCCTGCTGCGCCGGATCGAGGATGAGACCGACCGCCGCCGCGCCTTTATCACGCTGACGGACAAGGCCGCCGATGCCATGTCGGCCTATTTCGCCGAACTGGGGGCCAATGCGCGGGTGATTTGATCCGCGTCCCACGGCTCCGATGGCCGCGTTGATGCCCATGATGGCCTCGACGCGGCCAGTCTTTGTATGGACATGGTGGGGGCATGCGAAATGGCGTTTGGGAATTCAGTGGCGGTTCAGCCGGGTGGGCCCTAATGTCAGGCATCAGGCCGGGCTGCAGTGCGACAGCATGCCCGGCAGCGGTTGCCACAGGTTTCGGGCGGATATCATGCCGCGCGGGCCAGAGGCGCCGTGGTCAGGCCTGTCGCGCGGCGTCCGGCCCCCAATGCCGGGCGTTTGAGCACCGGACACAGGGGGAGCGGAAGAGATGCGGGCAGTGGTTCAGGCACGGCCGGGTTTTACGGCCCAGCGCAGGGCGCGTGGTGCTTTTGCGGCGGCGCTGGCGATCGGGTTTGGCAGTGGCGCGGCGCAGGCTGCCGCGCGCGACGTGCCGGTGGTGGCTACGCCGCAGGGCGATGTGGCGATTACCATCTATAACAACGATCTGGCGCTGATTCAGGACCGCCGCCCGTTGAACCTGTCGGGCGGGATCAGCGTGGCCGAATTTGCCGATGTTTCGGCCCAGATCCGGCCGGAGACGGTGACGCTCTCGGTGCCGGGCGCGGGCGTGGTGGAACAGAATTTTGATTATGACCTGCTCTCGCCCGAGCGGTTGGTGGACAAGGGCGTGGGGCAGGACGTGACGATCATCCGCACCAATCCCGGTACCGGCGCCGAAACGGTGGAGCGGGGACGGATCCTTGCCAACAACAACGGCACGCTGGTGCAGATCGGCAGCCGGATCGAGGTGTTGGGCGACATGCATGCGCGGCTGGTGTTCGACCGTCTGCCTGACGGGCTCAAGGCGCGGCCGACACTCTCGGTGCGGCTGAACGCAGCGGCAAGCGGATCGCGGCCCGCCACGCTCAGCTATCTCTCGCGGGGGTTCAGTTGGAAGGCGGATTACGTCGCGCTGTATGACGAGACGCAGGGCAAGCTGGACCTGCAAGGCTGGGTCACGCTGAACAACACCACCGGCACGAGTTTTGCCGATGCGCGGCTGATGCTGGTGGCCGGATCGGTGGGGGAGGAGGCGCAGCCCATGCGCTATGGCCCGCGCCGCCCGGCGGGCGTGGTGGGCACCGGCGGCGGCGATGGTGAGCAATTGGGCGATTTCCACATCTACCCCATCGCGGGCCGCACCACGCTGGCCAATGCGCAGCAAAAGCAGATCGCCTTTCTGGACGCCAAAGCGGTCAGTGCGGCCAAAACCTATTGGTATCGCAATGCGGGGCTGGGCGGGCTGGACGAAGCGGCCAGCTTTGCCAGCGTGCTGCGGTTTGACAATGCGGTGGGCGGGGCGCTGGGCAACGCGCTGCCGGCGGGCGCGGTGCGGGTCTATATGCGCGATGCCAGCGGTCAGCCGCAGTTCATCGGTGAGGACAACATTGCCCACACCCCCGCCGGATCGACTCTAGTGCTGAAAACGGGCGATGCGTTTGACGTCAAGATCCAGCCGGTGGTGGACAAGCGCGAGCGGATCGACAGTGCCGAGTGGGAGCGAGTGGGCCAATATCGCATCACCCGCGATGGCGTGGCGCGACAGGTGACGGTGGAAAAGACGCGCGTGTTCTGGCGCACGCAGATGCGGTACAAGCTGACCAATGCCCGCAGTCAGCCGGTAACGGTTGAGGTGGTGCAGGCAGGCCTTGGCGGGATGTGGAACGACACCCGCGTCTCGGCCGAAAGCGTGCCGGGCAAGCAGCAGAGCCTGGACGAGCGCGTGTGGAAGGTGACCGTCCCCGCCCATGGCGAGGTGAGCCTGACCGCGCAGATCGACACCTCGTTCTGAGGGTGGGGATGATGCGCGCGCCGGGCTGGACCGCAATGGCCCTGTTGGCGGGGCTGGGGCAGGGGGTGGCGTGGGCCGATACGCCCCGCGAAGCACCCACGGCGATGGGGGCGGCTGGGCCGGTGGTGACCAGCGCCGCGCCCGACAGTGTGGCTGTCAGCGTGTATCGTGACACGGACCGGGGCGCGGATGCGGCGATGGAGCTGTCGTTTCTGGGCGGCTATGCGTTGATCACTGAAACGCGGGTGGTGGATATCCCTGCTGGTCGCTCGGTTCTGCGGTTCGAAGGCGTGGCCGCGGGCATGTTGCCCGAAAGCGCGCTGGTCGCGGGCCTGCCGGCGGGTGTGCGGGAAAAGAATCTGGATGCGGCGCTGCTGTCCCCCCACAGCTTGTATGGCGGGGCGTTTGGCCGTCCGGTGACATTGCGCCGGATCGATCCCAAGACCGGCGCCACGCGTGAAGAGCCCGCGATTATCCGCAGCGCGCCCGATGGTGCGGCGATTGTCCAGACCCGCGCCGGGTTTGAAATCGCCGATTGCGGGCCGCAGAAGGATCAACTGGTATATGACGGCTTGCCGCAGGGGCTGAACGCGCGGCCCACCTTGTCGGTGGCGGTCGATGCGCCCCGTGCGGCGCGGGCGCGGGTGAGCCTGTCCTATCTGGCGTGGGGTTTTGACTGGCAGGCGCATTATGTCCTGAAGCTGGCCCCCGGCGCGCGCAGCGCCGAAATGACGGCGTGGGTGACGCTGGCCAGCAGCGATTCCACCAGCTTTCCGGCTGCGCAGACGGTGGTGATCGGCGGGCGGCCCAACATGGAGACCCAGCGGGGCGCGCAGGTGGAAACGCCCGATCTGGTGATGCGCTGCGGGATCTATCCGGTGCGTGGCGGGCGGCCCGAACTGGTCCCTGTACCGCCGCCGCCGCCCGTCCCGGTGATGGCGATGCCCGCGCCGATGATGGCCGACATCATGGTGACGGCTACCGCGCGCAAAAGGGTGGAGCCCGTGACGGTCCGTCAGGAGGCCTTGGGCGATCTCAAGCTGTATCGCGTGCCGATGCCCACCACGGTGGCCGCCCATGCGCAAAAGCAGGTGGCGTTGATAGCGGCGCGGCCGGTAAAGCTGCAATTGCTGTACAAGGCCGATGTGTTTGGCGACACACAATTGCACCCGCGCGTGGCCGTGCGGCTGCACAACCGCAAGGCGGACGGGCTGGGCATGGCGCTGCCAGCGGGCAAGGTCAGCGTGTGGCAGCCGGTGCGTGGGGCGACTTTCCCGGCAGGTGAAGGCAGCATGGCCGACAAGGCGCAGGGCGAGGAAATCGATGTCGAGGTGGCCGATGGCCAGAAGGTGACGTTGCAGGTACGTGCGGCCGAGCCTGCGCCGGGCCGCCGCGATGTGCGGGCGGAATTGACCAATGCCAACCCTTGGCCGATTCGGTTTGAGGGGCGCGTGCCCCTGTTTGCCGGAGAGCGGATCGTCACCAGTTCGGCCCGGCTGGGGCGCAAGAATGGCCTGCCTTTGTGGGTGGTGACGGTGCCAGCACATGGCCGGGTGCAACTGCGTTTTGCCGCGCGTGCGCCCAGCTGATCGGTGGCGCAATGCAGGGGCAAGGGCTAAGCTTCTGTAACTATGTAAATTTGCAGTGGCAACGTTTGCATCAATCGCGATAACCCCGGATTTGCGGGCGTTACGCGGGGTGAAACTATGTGCCGGAGCGGTGGCGATTTCGCTTGCGCAAAAAGGTGTGAACGTGCAGGCACCAAACAGGTATCGCTGATAATAGTTTTTTTGCACAAGGTATAGGAGCTGAAACTGGACACGCGGGTGACAACCATGGCCGGGCTGAGCGGGGTCGGCGTACTGGATGCGGCCCCCGATCCGGTAGAGGGCAGCGATTGCGGCCAGATCAACATGAATGGTCTGGACATGCTGCTGGGCTATAACCTTGGCACGGCCTATGCCGCGCTCTCGTTCGACCTGGACCCCGCGCTGCGGCTGATCGAACTGACGCCCAAGCAGACCTCGATCCTGTGGCTGGTTGAGGTGAACCCCGGCATCACGCAAAGCCAGTTGGCCCGCATGTTCCGCATGCGCCGCGCCACCATCCACCAGATGATCGCCAGCCTGACGCGCAAGGATTTGCTGCGGCTGGAAAGCATCGAGAGTGACCGCCGCGCGCAGGGCCTGTTCATCACCGACGCCGGCCTGCAAAAGCTGGCCGAGGCGCGGGCCTGTGTGTTCAGCATGGAAAACGCGTTCAGCAATGTGCTGACCGATGCCGAATTCCGCATGGCGTTGCAGATCTTGCAGAAGCTGCAAGGGGCAATGCGTGGGGGATAATGGGCGCGGGGGATAACTGCCGCCGCGCTTGACGGTGGTGCCCCGATTTGCGCTATCACGCGGCGATGCAATATTGGAATGCCCGCCGCGAAAGCTGGAACCCGCAAGCCGAAGACGCCCGCGACATTGGTGATGTCGATTACGCCCGTGTAATCCATTCGGCCAGTTTCCGCCGGTTGCAGGGCAAGACGCAGATCCTGAATCTGGGCGACAGCGATTTCTATCGCACCCGTCTGACCCATAGTCTGGAGGTGGCGCAGATCGCTGGCGGGATCGTTCGGCAATTGGCGCAAAACTGTCCCGACCATCCCGCCACCGCGCTGCTGCCTGATCGCGGGACGATCCATGCCATTGGTTGCGCCCATGATTTTGGCCACCCGCCGTTTGGTCATGGGGGCGAGATCGCGCTGAACTACTGCATGCGCGACCACGATGGGTTCGAGGGCAACGGCCAGACCTTGCGCATTCTGGCCCGGCTGGAAAAGTTTTCGGCGCGGGCGGGCGCCAATCTGGCGCGGCGCACGATGCTGGGCGTGCTGAAATATCCGGCGGCCTATGGCGCGGTGCGCAACCCTGCAATTACCCCCGCGCTGATGACCGGCCCCACCACCATCCGGGTGATTGATCCCCACGCCTGCAAACCGCCCAAATGCTATCTGGATGGCGAAGGCGATGTGGTGGACTGGATCCTTGATCCGCTGTCGCCGGCTGATCGTGACGCCTTTACCGCGATCACCCCGCGCGCGGGCCATCACGCGCGCACGCGGCATAAATCGCTGGATTGCGCGATCATGGATGCGGCCGATGACATCGCCTATGGCGTGCATGATCTGGAGGACGCCATCGCGTTGGGGCTGGTCACGCGTGAGGCGTTCGCGGCGGCGTTGCAGGACAAATGCCCTTCGTTTCTGGATGCGATGAAGGCCAAATATCCGGGCGAGAGCGCCAATGATGTCGCCGCCCACATGATCGACGGCCTGTTTGGCGATGAAGGCACGCGCAAACGCTATATCGGGCGGTTGGTGCACCATTTCCTGACCGCCATCACCTATGTGGAACATCCCGAATTTGCCGAGCCATTGTTGCGCTACCGCGTGGCCGTGGCCCAGCCGCAGCGGGCGTTTCTGGATGTGTTGCAGGGCTTTGTCGTGGATCAGGTGATCACCAGCCCAGAGGTGCAGCATCTGGAGTTCAAGGGGCAGGCGATGGTCGTCTCGGTGTTCGAGGCGCTGGCCGCCGATCCGGTGCGCCTGTTGCCGCGCGATGTGCAGGCGCGCTATGATGGCCACCCGCGTGTGCTGTGCGACACGATCGCGGCGATGACGGATGCCCACCTGCTCAAAACCTATGAGCGGTTGTTCAGCCCGCGCATGGGATCGGTGTTTGACCGGTTGTAATTGTGAAAAATGGTGGGCGGTAACGGGCTCGAACCGCTGACCCTCTCGGTGTAAACGAGATGCTCTACCAACTGAGCTAACCGCCCAATCCCATGATATACCGCCATTTATCCGGAGGATTGGAGGCCGGATAAATGGTGTGGGGCGCCTCGGTCTTGGCCATGCGCCCGGTGGTTCGGGGCCTTTGCCTCGAAACGTCCGGATTGGCAATAGGCAATCGGGCACCCGCCAAGAAGAAGGGCCGGTATCGGCCCAGCCCGGCCCGTGTCGCGGGACAGCGGCGGCGACACGCCGCATGTCCCGTCACCACGAGGTCAGAGCCCGCCCACCGCCTTGCCCAGCACCGGATGGGCATAGTGCATTTCCAGATTCTGGCGATAGGGCCAGGTCTGGCGGTGGTTCTCGATCAGTTCGTCCGGGCCCAGCGGGTCCTCGGGAAAGCATGTGGTCAGCGGCTGCAGATGCGCTACCGTGCCGTACCAGCCCTTTTCGTAATCGGCCTGCCACTGCACGACATAGTCCAGCCGTTTGATCTTCCACACGCCGTCTTCGCGCACATAGTCATTCTCGTACATGCCCGCCTCATAGAACTGGTTGGGCAGGCCCGGAGGCGCATATTCGCGGCTCTCGTGGTTGCCACCAAACAGCACGGCGCGGAAACGGCCCTTGGCGGTTTGGCGGTCGGGGGCGACGGTGATGATGTCCTGCATCTGGAAATGGTCCAGCAAAAAGCCATAGACCGGCCCGACCTGCCCCTGGGTAAAGAACTGCTGGAACCAGTCGCCATACAGGCGCCGCGCGCCTTCCTTGCCGCGATAGATGCCCGAGAGGAAGATGATCTCGGCATCATCGGCAAACAGATTGGCCAGATCCTCGGCCCGGTTATAGTCGGTGTAATAGCCATAGGCATAATGCAGACGGCGGATCGCGTTGTGATCCTCCAGCATGCCCACCCGGTCGCGCAATTGCGCCAGTTCGGCCTTCAGTTCGTCGATGTCGGACATGATCCTCTCCTTGTTCTAGCCCTTGTTCAGGAAATCGGCCGCGCGTTCGGCGACCATGATCACCGGCAGGTTGGTGTTGCCGCCCGGCAGGCAGGGAAAGACCGAGGCATCGGCCACGCGCAGGCCATCGACCCCGCGCACGCGCAATTGCCCATCCACCACCGATCCGGCATCGCCCCCCATGCGACAGGTGCCCGACGGGTGATAGGCTGTCGCCCCGGTGGCGCGGACATGGGCCAAAATCGCCGCGTCGCTGTTCAGCGGACCATGGGGGCGGCGCATTGGACCCACCACCTGCGCCAGCGCGGGCTGTTCCAGCAGGCGCAGCAGCGTGCGGCAGCCATGCACCATCGCTGCCCGGTCATCGGGATGTGACAACAGGTTGAACGCGATGCGCGGATGCGCCGCCGGATCAGCGTTGCGCAACGACAGGCGGCCCCGGCTTTTGGGATAGTTCAATGACCACATCGCCCCCATCCGCGCGCCAAACGGGCGGACAAAGGGCGGCATCCACACGCGCGATTCCATCGCCAGCGGCACCAGCAGGAAATGCAGATCGACCTGCGGATTGCCCGGCAGCGACGCAACATTGGCCGAAATGCCCAGCGGCGGCGCGCCCAGAATGCTGTTTTTGCGGGCAAACCAGCGCATCGCCCAACCCAGCAGGCGGTCCAGCCGCAACTGGTTCTCAAACGCCAGATGCGGGGCCAGATCAAACTCCATCCCCGCGCCGGGGTGATCCTGCAAATGTGCCCCCACATCGGGGCTGTCCACCTGCACCGCCACGCCCATGTCGGCCAGATGCGCCCCCGGCCCAATGCCCGACAGCATCAGCAGTTGCGGCGAGTTGATCGCTCCGCCCGCCAGCACCACTTCACGCGCGGCCTGCACGGTGTGCTCGGCCCCATGCTGGCGATAGGCGATGCCGGTGGCGCGCCCATCGGTCATGAGGATGCGCGTGGCCAGCGCGCCGGTGCGCACCTCCAGATTGGGCCGACCCATTGCCGGGCGCAAATAGGCATCCGCCGTGCTGTGGCGCCGCCCGTCGCGGATGGTGAAATCGGGCATGCCAAAGCCATCGGTGCGTTCGCCGTTGAAATCCTGCGTGATCGGGAAACCCATGGCGCGGGCTGCTTGCACGGCGTGGTCATACAGCGGGCTGGGCGCGGGATGCGCCTGCACCGACAGCGGCCCGCTGCCCCCGTGCTGGGGCGTATCGCCGCGCCAATGGCTTTCCAGACGGCGGAACCAGGGCAGCACATCGTCCCAGCCCCAGCCCGGCAGGCCCATGTCGCGCCAGCCGTCATAATCCGCCGCATGGCCGCGAATGGCCATCATCCCGTTAAGCGAGGACGTGCCCCCCAGCATCCGTCCGCGCGCCACCGGCAAACAGCGCCCGTCCAGTTCGGCCTCTGGTTCGGACAGGAAACCCCATGTCAGATCGGGATTGGGCCAGAGTTTTGATACGGCCAGCGGGATCTGCACATCCATCCGCCGGTCGCTGCCGCCCGCTTCCAGCAACAGCACGCGGGTTTGCGGATTTTCGGACAGGCGCGCGGCCAGCACGCAACCGGCCGAACCCGCACCCACGATGACATAGTCGAACCTTTCCATCACACCACTTTCCAGAAACGGAATATCGAGCCTTCGGGATTGCGCTGCCCCACGCCGACAAACAGCGTCTCGTTCATCCAGCCATAGGGGCCTTCGGGCGCCTCGAAACGGGGGGTCATGCGCATGTAATAGCTTTGCGGATCGACCGGCTGTTTGGCCAGCAGGGCGGCCACCACGTTGGGCGGGGCATGACGCACGCCGGTGCTGCGTTTCAGGATCATCGCGCCATCGTCGGTCTGCATCAGATATTGCGATTCAAACCGGCCGCCGCCATCGGGACGAACCATCGGAAAATCACCCCCGCTGCCCGGCACCAGCCGCCCGCGCAGGCCCGGCCCTTCGAAACTGCCGCCTGAAATCAGCACTGCCCCGCGGGTATAGCCATCGGCCACATGGATATGGTGGCGCTCGCCCAGCGACAGGCGCATTTCCATGGCAAATTCCAGACGCATCAGTCGATCCTGTGGATGGAGAGGGTGTCATCGCCATCGGCCTGTTCGGCGACAAAGGCGCGGGTGGCCAGATGGGCCAGCGGGCCATCCTGCGCGGCCTCGAACAACAGCGAGAGGCGCAGGCCGGAAAAGTCCTCCGCGCTTTTGCGGAAACCGGTGCCAAAGGCGCGCAGCAGCGTGCCGCCGCAATCCAGCACATAGCTGGCCTCGACGATGGTCAGGCCGTTGGCGCGGGTCAGCTCGGTCTCGCTGCCGCTGACCAGGCGCGCGTCCAGCCCGTCGCCTGACAGATGTCCGTCGCGCATGGTGGTGATGCGGCGCAGGCCTCCGGTGGCGATGGTGCCGATGGTGGCGGGGGCGGCGCGATCCAGCCACAGCCTATAGGCCGGGGTCAGGAACGGGGTGGGGGCGGTGCAATCGGTCATGGCGGTCTCGCGCATCAGGCCAACATGGCCACGGATTTGAGTTCGGTATAGGCCTCGATGCCCGCGCGGCCGTTTTCGCGGCCAAAACCCGACATCTTCATGCCGCCCGAGGGTAGCGCCATGTCACCGCCGCCGCCCGCGTTGATCCGCACGCTGCCCGCCCGGATGCGCCGTGCCATCCCTTGCGCCCATGCCAGATTGCCTGTCCAGACATAGGCGGCCAGGCCATATGGCGTGTCATTGGCCATGGCCGCGATGGCGTCCAGATCGGTCGAGGCAAAGCTTTGGACGGTCAGCACCGGGCCAAAGATCTCCTCGCGCAGGGCGCTCATGTCGGGGGTGACATCGCACAGCACCGTGGGGGGATAGTAATAGCCGGGCCCATCCGGGACCACCCCGCCGCACAGCGCCCGCGCGCCCGCCGCCAGCGCCGCGTCGACATGGCCCGCGATGCGCCCGCGCTGGATGGCCGAAATCACCGGGCCCAGCCGCGTATCGGGATCATCCACCGGCCCCATGCGCATCGATGCGCCGATATGTGCCACGCGGCGGGCCAGATCATCGGCCACGCTTTCATGCGCGATCAGGCGCGATCCGGCCGAACAGGTCTGGCCGCAATGTGAAAAGATGTTCATGGCAATCGCCATCGCCGCCCGGTCCAGATCCGCATCGGGCATGACGATCACCGGCGATTTGCCGCCCAGTTCCACCGTCACCCGTTTGCAGGCGCCTGCCGCCTGCGCGGCGATCTGGCGACCCACGGCGGTTGACCCGGTAAAGCTGATCTTGGCCACGTCCGGGTGCGCCACCAGCGCCGCGCCCGCCTGTGCGCCGGTGCCGGTAACGATGTTGACATAGCCCGCGGGCACGCCACAGCGCTCCAGACTGCGCGCCAGCCACAGCGCCGACAGCGAGGTCAGTTCGGACGGTTTGAGCACGCAGGCGCAGCCCGTGGCCAGCGCCGGGCCGATCTTGAACGCCACGCCCATCAACGGATAGTTCCAGGGGATGATCTGGCCCACCACGCCCACCGGTTCACGCAGGACATAGCCGACACCGTCACCCGGCCCCGCCAGCTCCACCGTTTCGCCCGTCAACCGCGCGGCCCAGCCGGCGTAATAGCGCAGCACGGCAGCGGCGGCGGGGATGTCGATGTGGCTGGTGGCAAAGATCGGCTTGCCCGCGTCGCGCGATTCCAGCACCGTCAGGATCGCGGCCTGTTCCTCGATCGCGCGGGCCAGCGCCAACAGCGCGTCCTGCCTTTGCGCCGGACCCCAGCGGCGCGGGGCCATGGCGTCTGTCGCGGCCCGCACGGCCATGTCCACCGCCTGCGCGTCGCCCGCACCGATCTGGCCGATCTGGCCTCCGGTCGAGGGATCCTCGACCGTCAAAGTCGAGCTCGCACGCACCCATTCGCCGCCGATGAATTGCGCAGGCGCGCAGGACATGTCGTCCAGAAATTTCTCGATGTCGCGCATGGCGTTGACGGGCCCTTTTTCAGAAGCAGGCCCGAAATCTAACGCCAGAGCGCCACCGCTTCTTGCCTGACAGTGCACCAAGGGGGATCGGCGCGCATGGCTGGGCCTTGGGCTGCTTGCGTCCGCCTTGCCAAGGCGGGCAAGCAAGGATAGCCTTGGCGAAACAAGGAGCGGGGGACGCGAGACCCTGCGGCGAGAGAGGCTATGCTGACAGTCTTTACCACGCGCGCGGCCACCCGTCGCGAGCGCAGCCGTCAATGGAGCGCGCTGACACGGGCCCCGCTGGTCGAGTTCACCGACGACCGCGAGGCCTCGATGCGGGGCGGGACCTTTGGTCCGGCCATGCTGTGTCTGGTCTCGATGGGCAGTCACCGGGTCGAGCAGCGCCACAATGCGCGTGAACATGCGCCCGCCGCGCTGAAATTCCTGTTTCAGGAGGATGGCTGTACGACCGTGCATCAAGCTGGCCACACCCAGACCTTGCAGCCCGGCCAGTGGTGCGCCGTGCGCAAGGACATGGATTTTGTGCTGGATGCGCCGCGCCATTCGCGCCAGTTGACGCTGACACTGCCGTGCAGCGTGCTGTCGCGGCCCGATCATCCGGTGGAATGGTGGCGGATGTCGCGCCCGTTCACGCGGGGGCTGGCGCATGTCCTGCACGCGACCTCGTCGGCGGCCATTCACGCGGGCGGCGTTCTGGTCGAGGCCGAGCGGGCGCAGATCGGCAGCCATGTCGTGCAACAGGCCGACATGCTGATCCGTGCGGTTCTGGCCGATGATCTGCGCGACCAGCGCGAGGAGCGCCGCGCCGAGGTGATGGCCTATATCGACCGTCATCTGGCCGATTTCGATCTGGGGGTGGAGAGCATCGCGCGCGCCTTTGGTTTTTCCAAACGCACCATTCACAAATTGTTCGAGGGGGAGGCGCAGACCGTTGCGCGCCTGATCTGGGACCGGCGGCTGGAGGCGTGTCGATCCGACATGACCGATCCGGCGCTCGCGGGGCGGTCATTGACGGAAATCGCGCATATGTGGGCCTTTGCCGACTCCCAGCATTTCAGCCGCGCGTTCAAGGCGCGCTTTGGCCAGACCCCGCGTGAGTACCGCCAACACGCCCATTCTCCCGCAGCGATTGCGCGGTCAGTCACAAATCTGCGCTGACCGACAATTCCGGCGCCTTTGCTGTGGCTATGAACGGGCACATGTCGCGCCGCCATCGCCGTCGCAAAAGGAGAGGATCCCATGACCACCACCCAACGCCGCGTCGCGGTGTTGCTGCTGGCGCTGCTCAATGCGTTTGGCTTTATCGACCGTGTGCTGGTCGCGCTGGTGGCTGAACGGATCAAGGCGGACTATCTGCTCAACGATTTCCAGATCGGCCTGTTGGGCGGAACGGCCTTTGCGATTGTCAATGCCATGGCCAGCGTGCCGATCGCCCGCATGGCCGAGCGCACCAACCGCGCCCGGCTGACGGCGCTGTTTCTGCTGGTGGGGTCGGGCTTTACCGCGTTGTTGGGGCAGGCGGGCAGTTTTGCGCAACTGCTGGCGTGCCGATTGGGCATGGCGGTGGGCAGCGCCGCGACCGAGGCGCCGCCCCATTCGATGATCTCGGACATGTATCCGCCTGAACGGCGCGCCTCGGCCATTTCCCTGTTCATGCTGGGCGTGCCGCTGGCGGCGCTGTTTGGCTCGTTTGCGGGCGGGGCGATTGCGCAGGCCTATGGCTGGCGGGCGACGTTCCATGCCTTTGGCCTGGTGGGGGGGGGAATCGGGGTGATCTGCCTGTTGTGGCTGAAAGAGCCCGCGCGCATGGCCCCCGAAACCGCCGCGCGTCCCGGCACGCTGGCCGTGCTGCGCCTGATGGGCAGCAGCCGGGTGCTGTCGCTGATCGTGGCGGGCGTCGCCTGCATCTCGCTGGGCAGCTATGGGGTGAACACTTTCCTGCCCGCGTTCTTTTCACGACATTTCGGCATGGATACCGCGCAGGCCGGGCTGATGTTCGGGCTGATCTCGGGCGTGGCCTCGATGGTGGGGACGCTGGCGGGGGGCTATGGCGCGCAATGGGCCGCGCGGCGTGGCGCTGGGCGGATGCTGTGGGTGCCGGCGGCCGGGGTGTGGCTGGGGGTGCCTTTGTTCCTGCTGGGCATGGCTTCGGGCGTGCTGCCGGTGGCGGTGGGACTGATGCTGGTGGGCTCTTGCGGGTTCTACATGGCGATGGGCCCGGCGATCGCCACATTGCACGGCCATCTGGACAGCTATAGCCGCGCTACGGGATCGGCGCTGTTTCTGGTGATCATCCATATGGTCGGTCAGGGCTTTGGCCCGCCGATGGTGGGGCGGCTCAGCGATGTGCTGTCACAGGCGCTGTATGGCGGGGTGGGCGGTTTTGCCGCCGATTGCGCGCGCGGTGTGGCGGCCAGTCCGGCCTGCGCGGCGGCCTCTGCGGGTGGTTTGCAATGGTCGATCGCGGCCTTTTCGCTGTTCTTTGTGGTGGGTGGCGTGTTGCTGGCGATGGCCACGCGCGGCACGTCGGCAATGCGGGAGGCAGCCCATGCGTAAACCATTGACCCTGTTGGCGCTGGTGCTGGCGCTGGGCGGTTGCCAGAAGAGTGCGCCCGATGTCGAATGGCAAAGCCACAGCGGCCCCGATGCTCAGCGCTATTCCACGCTGGCCGATATCGACCGGGGCAATGTTGGGCGGCTGGGGCTGGCCTTTGCGCATGATCTGGAAACCGATCGCGGGCAGGAGGCCACGCCGATCATGGTGGGTGGCGTGCTGTATGTGGTGTCGGCCTATGACGTGGTCGAGGCGCTGGATGCGCGCGATGGCCACCGGCTGTGGCGCTATGACCCTGATGTGCGCGCGGCAACGGCGCGGGGCTGTTGCGGCCCGGTGTCGCGCGGCGTGGCGGTGGCCGATGGCAAGGTCTATCTGGGCGCGATCGATGGCCGCCTGATCGCGCTGGACGCGCGCAGCGGGCAGGTCTTGTGGCAGACGCAGACGGTCGATCAGGCCGATCCGCTGGCGGTGAATTACACGATCACCGGCGCGCCCCGCGTGGTCAAGGACATGGTGCTGATCGGCAATGGCGGGGCCGAATTCGGCGCGCGCGGCTATGTCAGTGCCTATGACCGCAGCAGCGGGCGGCTGCGCTGGCGGTTCTATACCGTTCCGCCAAAGCCGGGCAGGGTGGACCATGCCGCCTCTGATCCGGTGATGGCGCGCGCGGCGCAGACATGGGCGGGGCAATGGTGGCGCTATGGCGGGGGCGGCACCGTCTGGGACGCGATCGAGTATGACCCGAAAAGCGATCTGATCTATATCGGCACCGGCAATGGCTCCCCGTGGAACCACGGGATGCGGTCGGCCGGGCAGGGCGACAATCTCTTCCTCTCGTCAATTGTCGCCCTGCGGGCCGATACCGGGCGCTATGTCTGGCACTATCAGGAAGTGCCGGGCGACAGCTGGGACTATACCGCCACGCAAAACATGGTGATGGCGCGCCTGACGATCAACGGCACGCCGCGCGATGTGTTGATGCAGGCGCCCAAGAACGGCTATTTCTATGTGCTGGACCGGCGGACGGGGCAGTTCCTGTCGGGTAAGCCGTTCATGCCGATGAACTGGTCGCGCGGGATCGATCCGCACAGCGGGCGGCCCGATATCGATCCGCAGGCGCGCTATTACCAGACCGGACAGGCGCGGTTCCAGTTCCCCAGTTCGGGGGGCGCGCATAACTGGCCGCCGATGGCCTTCAGCCCGCAGACCGGGCTGGTCTATATTCCGGCACAGGATGTGGGCATGGTCTATGCCCCGGCCAATGCGGAAAAGCAGGTGGTGGGCGCCTATACCTCGGGCGTGGCGATGGCGGGCGGCGGGCATATGGACGCGGCGGCGACACGCGCGCTCTATTCGGGCATGAAGGGCTATCTGATCGCGTGGGACCCGGTGGCCCAGCGCGAACGATGGCGGGTCAAACAGGTCGCGCCGTTTAACGGCGGCGTGCTGGCGACGGGCGGGCATCTGGTGTTTGCCGGCAATACGGCCGGGCAATTGCAGGCCTTTGACGACACCACGGGCCGGGTGCTGTGGTCGTTCCCGGCGCAAACGGGCGTGCTGGCCCCGCCGATCACCTATCGGTTGCAGGGCACGCAATATGTGGCGGTTATGGCCGGTTGGGGCGGCGGCTGGCCGCTGACGGGCGGCGTCATGGCGTTGCAGGCGGGCAAAACGATCGGCCCCAACCGCCTGCTGGTGTTCGCGCTGGATGGTAAGGCCAAGCTGCCGCCGCTGGTGGCGCCCTCTGGCCCGCCGCCGCGCGCGATCATTGATGTCGCGCCCGCCATCAACGCCCAATATGCGCGCGGCGACGGGCTGTATGGCCGGTTCTGCCTGCGTTGCCACGGGGCGGGCGCGGTCAGCGCGGGGGCCTATCCCGATTTGCGCCAGTCGCCGCTGGTGATGAGCGATGCCTTTCCGCAGATCGTGCTGAACGGGGCGCTGGCGCCGCGCGGCATGCCTTCCTTTGCGGGCCAGCTGACGCGCGCCGATCTGGACGCGATCCGCATCTATCTGGCCCGCCGCAGCTATGAGGATTTGGCAGGAGCACCGCAGAAATGAGACGCCACGCCTTTTGTCTTGCGTTGATGGTCTGGGCCATGACGGCCACGGCCCCCACCTTTGCACAGGATCGACCCATGCCCGACCAATCCCCGCCGCCCATGCCGCCCAGCGCGGCCGTCACCACGCGTGAGGCGCAATTGCGCCTGCTGGACAGCCCCGATCCCCGGCTGGCCGCAAACAAGCGATTGGTGTGGGACATGTACCGCGAGATCGTGCAGGGCGGCCATGCCGACCGGGTGGAGGCCTATTTCACCCCCGAATATATCCAGCATAATCCCAATGTTGCCTCTGGGCGGGATTCGCTGGCGGCGTTCCTGCGCGGATCGCGCCCGGCGCGCCCGCTGGAAGACCGTATCGTGTTGCCGATGCTGAACATCATTGCCGAGGGCAACCATGTGCTGGTGATGTCCGAGCGCCCGATGCGCGACGAGGCCGGGCATCCCTATCGCACCACATGGTTCGACATGTACCGCATCGAGAACGGCAAAATCGCCGAACATTGGGATCCCGCGCTCAAAAGCGCGGCCATGCAGCATTTCGATCCCAACCGCATGGAAAAGTAGGCGCTGTGCGGGGGCGCTCATGCCGCCCCCGCATGGCCCTTTCACACCTTGTCGTAGTGATAGGGGGCGATCACCGGTTCGGGATAGGCCTCATACTGCATCGTGGGGGGTAGATCGGCCTGCAACCCATCGATCGAGCGCAGCAGTTTAACCCCGCCCTTGTTCCAGCCCTGATCGAATTCGGTATAGATGTTCATATAGCCGTGCAGCAGCGCGATGCGCCATTGGCCATCGACCAGCTTATATTCATTCTCATAGGTGGCCTCGCCCCAGCGGGCTTCGGCGTTCAGCGCCCCTACCATCATGAAGCTGCGCCAGCGGCCCTTGGCGGTGCCGGCGTCCACATCGATATGGATCACGGGCTGCAATTGCATGTGGTTGTAGAGCACGCCGTGGCCATAGGGCGGCAGGTGGTGCAAATAGGCGCGCACGCGCTCTTGCCCGACATAGACCCCGCGCCCGGCCAGTTCCAGCGTCGCGTCCGGCGCGAACAGGTCGGCCGCGTCATCCCACCGGCCCTTGTCGATGTAATAGCCATAGGCCGCCTGCAGGTTGCAGATCTCGACATAATGGTCGGCCTTGGCGGCGGCGCGCTGGGCGGTGGCCAGTTGCGCGCGCAGGTCGGCCACCGCCTGCGCCAATTGATCGATCCTCTCGTCCATATCTCTCCCCTATGTTCGCTTCGAACCGGCAGCTTACCCCCTTCCGTCGTGCATCGGCTTGTCTGAGCCTGCATGCGCGGCCGGAGAGTATATAGCCTTTGGGCTATTACGTATAACGCTTCACGGCGTTGCTTGTCGCGGCGGAAGGCGGGCAATCACGGGCCAAATCAGATGCATTCCGGGAGAAGACCATGCACCAGCCGGCAGTTCGCCGCCGATCATCCGCCATTTTGCGCCTGTCTTGTGGGCTGGGTTTGGGAAAAGTGGCCGTTGGTTCGGCCCTGACGATGGCAATGATGGTGCATGCGGCGTGGGGCTGGGCCGCGCAACCGGCGCAGCCATCCGTCCCGCCATCGGCGTCACCGCAGGCACCCAAGGTATGGCGGCACTATCCCCGCGTGCCCACCGCACCGGCGGGGGCCCCCAATGTGCTGCTGGTGTTGACCGATGATGTCGGCTTTGGGGCGTCCAGCACCTTTGGGGGGCCGATCCCCACGCCCACATTCGACACGCTGGCGGCGATGGGCCTGCGCTATACGCAGTTCCACACCACCGCCATGTGTTCCCCCACCCGCGCCGCGCTGCTGACCGGGCGCAACCATCACGCTGTAGGCTCCGGCTCGATCGCGGATGTGTCGGTGGATGAAGCGGGCTATACCTCGGTGATGCCGGCCAGCGCGGCCACACTGGGCCGGGTCTTGCACGGCAATGGCTATAACACCGCCTTTTTCGGGAAAAACCACAATACGCCCCCGTGGGAAGGTGGGCCGATGGGGCCATTCGAACATTGGCCCAACGGCATGGGCTTTGACTATTTCTATGGCTTCAACGCGGCGGCCACCGATCAGTTCAATCCCGATCTGATCGAGAACCGCAATCCCGTCCGGCGCGATCCGGCCGACAGCAGCTATCATTTCGACCGCGATCTGGCCGATCACATGCTGTCATGGTTGCGCAGCCAGCATGCCGTCCAGCCGGACAAGCCGTTCTTTCTGTATTACGCGCCGGGCGCCATGCATGATCCACAACAGGCGCCGCAGGCGTGGATCGAGCGGTTCCGTGGGCAGTTTGATGGCGGCTGGGACGCGATGCGTGAACAGACCTTTGCCAGGCAAAAGGCGATGGGGCTGATCCCGGCTTCAGCGCAATTGCCCGCCATGCCCGCTGGCGTGCCCCGCTGGAACAGCCTGAGCGCAGACCAGAAGCGCCTGTATGCCCGCATGATGGAAGTGGCCGCCGCGCAATTGGCCTATATGGATGACCAGTTTGGCAGGGTGATTGCGCATCTGCGCGAGAGCGGGCAGTTGGACAACACCTTGGTGATCTTCATCCAGGGGGACAATGGTGCCGCGCTGCACACATATGCAGGCAGCATCAATGCCTATGCCACCTTTGCGGGCATTCAGGAAAATGACGCGGATACCATGCCGCGCCTTAACGAGATTGGCTCGGAAAACACTTTCGGCAATTATCCGGTGGGCTGGGCGCTGGCCACCAACACGCCCTATCCCTGGGGCAAGACGGTGGCCTCGCAATTGGGCGGCCTGCGCGATGGCATGGTGATTTCCTGGCCGCGCCGCATCCGCGACCGGGGGGCGATGCGCAGCCAGTTCGGTCATGTGATCGATATCGCGCCGACCATTTATCAGGCCATTGGCATCACCCCGCCCGCACAGGTGGACGGGGTACGGCAACAGCCGATCGATGGCATTTCGCTGACCTATACCTTTGACCATCCCAGCGCGCCCAGCCGCCACCGCGAGCAATATTTCGAGATGCTGGGCAGCCGGGCCTATTATCGCGATGGCTGGCTGGCGGGGACAGCGGTGAACTGGAACCCGTGGGAGCCCAACCATACCAACCCGATGCAAACGCCATGGGAGCTGTATGATCTGCGGTCTGATCCAACCCAGACCCGGAATGTTGCCGCGCAATTCCCGGCAAAGCTGGCGCAATTGCGTGCCGCCTTTGACGTGGCGGCGCGGCGAAACCATGTCTATCCCCTGTCGGCGGATTTCTTTGCCCGTATCAATCCGCATCTGCGCCCGGCCGGGCTGGGCGCGGCGCGCAGCCGCACCTATTATCCGGGCGAGACGCGCTTGCCCGCGCAGCAATGGCCCGATCTGGTGCCCGGATGGCAAGCCCGCGTGAGCCTGAATGTCGCGGCGGGCGCTGCCAGCGGCCCGGTCTTCGCGCAGGGCACGCGCTTTGCCGGATATGGGCTGGCGCTGGAGAACGGCGTGCCGGTCTTCACCTATAACCCCACCGGCCGGGAGCAGGAGCGCCGGATCCTGCGGGCGCCTGCCGCACTGGCTCCGGGCAGCCATGTGCTGGAGGTGGCCTTTGCCCCCGCCACGCAAGGCGCGCAAATCCGCCTGAGTGTCGATGGCACGGTGGTGGCCACGCAGGAGACGCCGCGCGTGATCCGGATCATGGCGGGGCAGGCCTTTGTCGGGCAGCCAGCAATTGACGATCGCAGCGGGCCGCGCGCCTGTGGCTGCACCATTGCCCATGTGACGATTGCCACTCCTTGATGGCGGCCAGCATGGGGCGGGGCGGATGCCGGTCTGCCCCATTGTCGCGGGGGGGGGCTAATCCGCCCGGCGCGAGGGGGAAAGTAACGCATTGCGAACATGCGCGACAGCCCCCTTGGCGCGCGGATCGCGAAAGCCCCGACGTGTCAGCATGACGCGGAAGCCGGGGTCGAACTCCAGCGGCAGGCGCACTAGCCGCCCTGCTTCGGCCAGCGGCAACCCTTCCTCGTCGAACAGTAGGCCCAGACCCACACCCTGCACCACCAGTTCGGTCAGCACATCGACGAATTGCGCGCGCGCGGCCACCAGCCGGGGATAGATGCCCGCGTTGGTCAGCGTGTTGAGCATCCAGTCGTTCGCGGGCGCACTCACGGGCAGCATGATGATCGGCGCGGCGCTGATGCGCGCGATATCGGCCTCCAGCGGCGCGACCAGCGCCGGGGTGCCATACAGCCCCACCGACACCCGCCGCAGCACTTCACAATCCACGTCGGGAAACGAGATCGGCCGTCCGGTATAGCAGGCCAGATCAACCCGGCCGCTGCGCAACAGCGAGACCATCTCGTTGCCGGGGAAGGCGGGTATCAGCTCGATGTTGGGCAGGTTACCGGCGGCGTAATATTGCGCCAGCGACGGGCGGATGCAGTAATCGACAAGATAGGCTCCAGCCGCCACCCGCAGCGTATAGGAGGGGTCCTGCCGCTGGCCATGGTCGGGCATCTTGCGCGACTCGCGCAGCAGCATCCGTGCCTGATCCAGCATATCGCGGCCAAAGGGCGAGAGCCGCGCCGCCGACCCGCGCCTCCGCTCGAACAACTGGCCGCCGGCCTTGTTCTCCAGCGCGGTGATGTGATTGCTGACGGATGGCTGGCTGATGCCCAGACGCTCGGCCGTGATGCGGAAATTCTCATCCGCAGCGGCTTCCACAAAGATTTCGAGCTGGCGAAAGGTGAATGTCATATATAGCCTATTGCCTATATCGTATAAACGGTTGGTGCGTTGCTTTGCAAGGCCCCTGCGCCGCATCCTGCTCCCGCAAAACATGTTTTGGGAGAGTAGCATGCCAATTCGCGTCAAGCGCGTCCGACAGCGATTGTCGGCATCATCGATTGGGCGCGTCATGGCGGTCTGTCTGGCGCTGGCGGCGCCCGGATTGGGCAGGTCCCAGTCGCCGCAGACCACAGGAGCGGTCACGGTTGCCGCGCCTGCGCCACTCCCAGGCAGATGGAACCATTTTCCCGCGCCCGTGCGGGCCCCTGCTGGCGCGCCCAATGTCCTGCTGATTCTGACGGACGATGTGGGCTTTGGCGCTTCGTCCGCCTTTGGCGGGCCGATCCCCACGCCCGCGCTGGACGGGCTGGCGGCGCAAGGCCTGCGCTATACCGAATTCTACGTCACCGCCATGTGTTCCCCCACCCGCGCGGCGCTGTTGACCGGGCGCAACCATCATGCCGTGGGCAATGGCTCGATCAGCGATGTGGGCGTAGACGAGGAAGGCTATACCTCGATCATCCCGCGCAGCGCCGCCACGGTTGGGCGGGTGTTGCGCGACAATGGCTATGCCACCGGTTTTTTTGGCAAGAACCACAATACGCCGACATGGGAAAGCGGGCCGCTGGGCCCCTATGACCGCTGGCCGCTGGGCTTGGGGTTCGACTATTTCTACGGCTTCAACGGCGCGGCTACTGACCAGTTCCACCCCGAACTGATCGAGAACCTCAATCCGGTGCGCCGCGATCCGCGCGACGCCAGCTATTTCTTTGAGCGCGATGTCGCCGATCACCTGATCCACTGGCTGGATGTGCAACACAGCCTCCAGCCCGACCAACCGTTCATGGCCTATTACGCGCCGGCCGCGATGCACGGGCCGCAACAGGCCCCTGCCGAGTGGATCGCCCGGTTTCGCGGGCGGTTTGATGGCGGCTGGGACCAGATGCGTGCGGAAATCTTTGCCCGGCAAAAGCGCATGGGGATCATTCCGGAGAAGGCGACACTGGCGCCGCCCCCGCCCGGCGTTCCGACATGGGCCAGCCTGAGCCCCGACCAGAAGCGTCTGGCCGCGCGGATGATGGAGGTGGCCGCCGCGCAATTGGCCTATCTGGACGATCAGGTGGCGCGGATCATCGCCCGGCTCAAGGCAACTGGCCAGTATGACAACACGCTGATTGTCTTTGTTCAGGGGGACAATGGCGCGGCTATGCACAATCTGGAAGGTACGCTGAACGTCTATTCCGGCTTTGCCGATGTGCATACCAGCGCGGCTGAGAACCTGAGTCGGATCGACAGTGTGGGCGGGCCTGATACCGCCGGACTCTATCCCGTTGGCTGGGCCAGCGCGATGAACACGCCCTTTCCATGGGGCAAGACGATGGCCTCGCATTTGGGGGGCATCCGCAACGGCATGGTGATCAGCTGGCCGCGCCGCATTCAGGACCGTGGCGCAATCCGCCGCCAGTTCGGCCATGTGGTCGACATCGCGCCCACGCTGTATGAAGCGATTGGCATCACCCCGCCGCAACAGGTGGACGGCACGGCGCAGCAACCCATCGACGGCACATCGCTGGTCTACAGCTTTGCCGACGCTCGCGCGCCCAGCCGCCACCGCGAGCAATATTTCGAAATGCTGGGCAATCGCAGCTTTTACCGTGATGGCTGGCTGGCCTCGACGGTGCCTGCGGTAGCGCCTTGGGTGTTCAACACTGGCGATCCCAACCAGTTGCGCTGGGAACTGTATGACCTGACGCATGATTACGCCCAAACGCGCAATGTGGCCGCGCAGCACCCTGACAAGCTGGCCGAATTGCAGGCCGGTTTCGATGCGGCGGCGCGGGCCAATCATGTCTATCCGCTGGCCAGCAATTTCATCAGCCGTCTGGCGCCGGGGCTGCGCCCGCAAGCCATTCCACCGCGTGGCGAGATTGTCTTCCGCCCGGGCGATACGCGCTATCCCATCGCTGCATGGGCCAATGTGACGCGCAACTGGCAGGCGGCGTCCCGGTTATCGGTGTCCAGCGACCATGACAGCGGGCCGGTGTTCAACGCGGGCACCAGTTTCTCGGGCTATGGTTTGCAGCTGGAGCGCGGGGTGCCGGTGTTTGATTACAACCCGACCGGCCGCACGCAAGAGCGGCGCAGCCTGCGCGGGCGCGCGCCGCTCTCGGTGGGGGCGCATGAGGTCACGGTCACATTCGTGCCGATGGCGCAAGGCGTGGACATGACCCTTTCGGTCGATGGCGTTGAGCAGGCGCGGGCGCATGCCGATCGCTTTGACCGCGTGGTCAATGGCTATGCGATGATTGGCCAGGCGGCGCTGGGCGACACAAGCGGGCCGCAGGGCTGTGGCTGCACCATCCAGTCGGTGACGATTACCATTCCATAATGGCCGCCACGCGCGGCCCGAAAATCTTACGAATATACAAGGGGGGAGAGACATGAAAACATATGCCTACGCGGTGTCCATCGCAGCCATGGCGGCTGGTTTGGGGACAAGTGCCCACGCAGCAGAGGTGCCTGCCGCGCCTGCCGCGCCTGCTGCGCCCACGGCCGAGGAGATCGTGGTGACCGCGCAGTTCCGGTCGCAGAATTTGCAGAAGACACCCATTTCGATCACCGCCATTTCGGGCGACATGCTGACCGCGCGCAGCCAGTCGAACGTGTCGCAGATCGCCGCGCAAGCGCCGGGCCTGAACCTGCAACCGGGTAACCAGAGCTTTGGTCCCTCGATGGCGGCCTCGATCCGCGGGGTGGGTCAGTTCGACTTCAGCCCGGCGGTGGAGCCGGGCGTGGGCATGTATGTTGATGATGTCTATTACCCCTCGTTGATGGGGGCGATGTTTGATCTGCTGGATCTGGACCGCATCGAAATCCTGCGCGGGCCGCAGGGCACGCTGGCCGGGCGCAATTCGATCGGCGGCGCGCTCAAGCTCTATTCGCGGCGCCCGACGGGCAGCAACATCGGCATGGTGCAGGCTGGCTATGGCAGCCGTAACCGTCTGGACCTGCGCGCCAGTGGCGATTTTGGCATCACCGACAATCTGAGCGCGCGCATTTCTGGGGCGGCCAAGCGGCAGCAGGGCTATGTCGATGTCTATGACTTCGGCTGCGTCAACCAACAAGGCAGCGCGATCAACCCGACCAGCGGGGGCATCCCGGCCACTCGGCCCACGGGTCAATGCCTGACGGGGCGTGACGGCAATGTTGACTATCAGGCGGTGCGCGCCCAGTTGCGCTATCACCCCGGCGCGGCGCTCGATATCCTGCTGTCGGCGGACTATGTCAGCGACAACCATTCGCCCGCGCCCACGGTCCTGTTGACGGCTAACAACGCCGCCGCCGGAGCGGTGCGCGGGTCCTATAGCGGCGTGGCGCTGGATTCGCGTTTTGTCTGCGGGCCTTATTGCAATTACGAAAACGGGCAGATGCCCGCCGATACGGCCAATGGCATCCCCTATGCCACGACGCGCCCGCTGGGCACCAGCTATGAAGGCTATGGCTTTTCCGGTCAGGGCGATGTCCAGATTTCGCCCAGCCTGAAACTGACCTCGATCACCGGCTATCGCTATTTCCACACCGTCTATGCGATCGACGGCGATCTGACGCCCTTGCCCGCCAATGGCGCCAACACCGACATGCGCACGCGCTTTTTCAGTCAGGAAGTGCGCCTGAACGGCAAGGCGCTGCATGACCGGCTGAACTATACGCTGGGCGGCTATTACAGCGATCAGAACACGGTCTATGCCAATGTGCAGGATCTGCGCACGTCGGGCCTGCAATTCGCCAGCTTGGGCGATACGGTGCCGGCCAAATCCTTTGCCCTGTTCGCCCAGACATCGTGGGAGGTGCTGCCGCATCTGACGTTGAACGGGGGCATCCGCCGTACGCATGAGCAAAAGGATTACACCTTCTCCCGCCGCTTTGCCAATGGCGCGACCGGACAGCCGCGCGTGGGATCGCTGGATGAGCAGACCGGGGCTTATGCCGAAACGCGCTATGACTATCGGGCGAATATCCAGTACGAATGGTCGCCGCGCGTGATGACCTATGCCCAGTTCTCCACCGGCTACAAGGGCGGCGGCATCAACCCGCGCCCGTTCTTCCCCTCGCAGGTGCAGCCTTTCAGCTCGGAATCGCTTAAAGCCTGGGAAATTGGTCTGAAGAGCGAACTGTTCGACCGGCGGGTGCGCTTCAATGCCTCGGCGTTTTTCAACCAATACAGCAATATCCAGCTGGTGCTGACATCATGCCCGCTGTTCACGCCCGGTGGCGCGGCGGCGCCCTGTGCGATGACCGCCAATGCCGGCGATGCCGAGGTCAAGGGCTTTGAAATCGAGACCACCTTGCGGCCGGTCGCGCATCTGAGCATTGATGCCTCGCTCAGCTATCTGGATTTCCAGTACAAGAGCATCGCAGCCGCGGCGGCGGCAGGCGCCAATGGGGTGCGCCTGACCGACATCACGCCTTATACCAGCCCGTGGAAATGGAGCATCGGCGGGCAGTATGAGATCGAACTGCCCGGCGGGAGTTCGCTGACCCCGCGCTTTGACGTTGCCTATCAGTCCACCTTCTATACCCAGCCGCGCAATGTGCCGACATCGGCCGTGCCTGCCTATACGGTGATGAACGGGCGGGTGACGTGGCGCAATGCGGCGCGCAATCTGGATGTCACGGCTGAAGTGACCAACATCGCCAATCGCTATTATCTGGTCAACGTATTCGATCAGACGACAGCGGGTGGTTTCTCCAGCGGGCAGCCGGCCCGTCCGCGCGAATGGGCCTTGATCGTCACCAAACGTTTTTGATTGCGCGGCCTCCATGGCGTTGCGGCGTCATGGAGGCTGGTTCGCCGCCGTTCCCCGCCAGCCGTGTCCGGGACCTGCCATCTTTCACGGTTGTCACCCCCGCCGCCCCCATGCTTCAAGGGCGCACAGAACAGCCAACACGGGGAAGGAGCCGACAACATGGCGCAGGACACGCAAGTGGTGAAACTGGTGACTTTGCTGCGGCGCAAGCCGGGCATGACCATGGCCCAGTTTGTCGAGCGGTACGAGACGGTCCATGCCCGGCTGGGCGCGCGGGTGCTCTCGGGCTATGCCACGCGCTATGTCCGGCGGTTCATGTACCCGTTGGCGGGTGATGTGGATGCGACCGATCGCCCGCATGATGTGGTGATGGAGATCTGGTTCCCCGACCGCGCCACGCTGGACCGCTGCATGGCCTATTTGACGCAGGCAGACATCGCGGCGGAAATCGCGGCCGACGAGGAGCAGGTGTTTGACCGCGCGGCCACGGTTTGCGCCATCGTGGACGAGCACGAGACCGCCTTGCCGCCGGTGGCGTGATCCGGCGGTGATTGGGGGAGGCGGCGGAAAAGGGACTTGCCGCGCGGCGCGTTTGCCCGCAGCCTGCCTGCCATGCCAGCCTTCACAGGCGCGACGTGGAGAGGACAATGATCGCAGCAGGAAAGACCTATGCCGGCGGGTGCCTTTGTGGCGATGTACGCTATGCGCTGACCGGCCCCAGCCTGTTCGAGCAACAGTGCTGTTGCAAGGATTGCCAAAAGGCCACCGGAACCGGCCACACCACAATCATCGGCGTCCATCAAAGCCAGCTGGCCGTGACCGGCACGCCCGCCACCTATACCACCCATGGGGAAAGCGGCGGTACGGTGACGCGCCATTTCTGCGGGCGCTGCGGCGGGCGGCTCTATACCTCGGGGTCGCTGCCCGGAGAGGTGGTGATGGTGCAGGCCGGATCGCTGGATGATCCCGATGACGTCAGCCCGCAGGCGGTGATCTATCTGAAGCAGGCGGTGGGCTGGGACCATTTCGATCCGGCCGTGCCGCAATTTGATCACTATGCCCCGATGAGTCAGGAAACGCTGGACGCGATGGTGGGCAAGCTGCCGGGCTGATCCCGCCGCCGCGTTACGCGCCATCGCGTAGGACCACGCACAGCTTCGTCCAACCATGTCCTTTCGTGCCTTCGTAGCCACTGGCCCGGTATGGTCGGCGGCTGGCATTGCGAAAGGACGCTCGTGGCACTGACTGATCATCTGCTGGGCAAGGGGCGGGGCCTGAACAGCATCCCTGTACGCTTTGCATTGATGGCTCTGGTCATGTCGGCGCTGGTGGCCTGGCTGGTGTCGGGCTGGTGGGTCAACCTGCAAGGTCCGGCGCGCTGGGCGGTGCTGGTAGGCATTCTGGCGCTGCCGGTGGCGGTCAACTTTGCCGCGGCGTCCAAGCTGGCGGGCATGATCCGCGCCCTGCGCAACAGCACACAGGCGCTGGTGTCAGGCGATTTTGATCGTCCGGTCGATATAGACTGTGCCTGCGAGGTGGGCGGTCTGGCTGACAGTTTCCGCGCCATGGTCGGGCGGTTGAACAGCAATATCCTGCGCATGAACGTGCTGGCCTATACTGATGCGGTGACGGGCCTGCCCAACCGCGCGGTGATTTCGCACATCCTGTCGGTGGCACAGCGCGACCAGACCGATGCCTGCGCCGGGGCGATGGTGTTCATCGATCTGGACGGGTTCAAGCGGGTGAACGACACGCTGGGCCATGACGCGGGCGATGAATTGCTGCGGCAGGTGGCCGGGCGCGTGGTCGAACGCGGTCTGGGCCTGACGATGCAGGATCTGGACAATTGCACCACTACCTTTGGCGAATTGTGCCAGAGCTGTCCCACCCGCCCGGTCTTTGCCCGCTTTGCCGGGGACGAGTTCCTTTTGCTGCTCCCTGGCCACCATGAGCGCGCCGCGCTGGACGCCATCGCGCGTTCGATCGGTGCGGCGCTGGCCGAAAGCTTCAACGTGTTCAACAACGAGGTACATATCAGCGCCAGCATGGGGATCGCGCGCTTGCCCGAGGATGCGGCCACGCCCGACCAGTTGCTGGCCTATGCCGACATCGCGATGTATCGCGCCAAGGAAGGCGGCAAGAACGCCCATGTATTCTTTGACGCCTCGTTGAAAGGCAAGGTCGAGGAACGCGCCCTGATCGAGCGCGAATTGCATCAGGCGGTTGAGCGCGACACACTGGAATTGCATTATCAGCCCAAGTTTGACGCCGACACCATGGCGGTCACCGGAGTAGAGGCGCTGGCGCGCTGGACCTGCCCGGGGCTGGGCCCGGTCTCGCCCGAGGTGTTCGTGGGCATTGCCGAACAATGCGGGCTGATGGTGCCAATGGGTGGATCAATCCTGCGCATGGCGATCCGTCAGGCGCGCGCGTGGCAGGACGCTGGACAGCCTATGCGCGTGGCGGTCAATGTTTCGCCGGTACAGTTCGAACGCCCCGGCTTTGTCGAGCTGACGCTGGAACTGCTGGCTGAATACGACCTGCCGCCCGCCTTGCTGGAACTGGAAATCACCGAGACCATCGCCATGGCCGATTTCGTCCGCACACGTGAGCGGGTGGATGCATTGCGGTCGGCGGGGATTGCCATTTCGATTGATGATTTCGGCATCGGCTATTCCAACCTGTCGCAACTGGCGCGGCTGGAATATGATGCGCTCAAGGTGGACCGGTCGCTGGTGGCCAGCATCGGCGCCCATGGCAAGACCGAGAGCATGTTGGCCGCGATCATCACCGTGTCACAGGTGCTGGGCCACAAGGTCATCGCCGAAGGGATCGAGCGCCCTGAACAGATCGCCTATTTGCGCGCGCGCGGCTGTCAGGAATTTCAGGGCTATTTGTTGGCGCGCCCCATGCCTGCGGCGGAACTGGAACGCTGGCTGGCCACGCGCGGCGAGAGCCCGGTGCATGCGCTGAACCAACGGGTGGCCGACGCGCTGAAGCTGGCGGGGTAGATCAGGCGGGGTAAGGCTGACGGGGCAGGGGCGCTCGCTGGCCTGTTTCATTCCACGCACAACCCTCTTGACCAAGGCTTTGGAATTGTGCATTCGCCCCTCCTCGGACGCGGCAGCGACACGGTCTGCGGACCCAGGCGATGCGGGTGTAGCTCAATGGTAGAGCAGCAGCTTCCCAAGCTGAATACGAGGGTTCGATTCCCTTCACCCGCTCCACTTACAGCATACATGGCTGACGTTTGCGGCCCCAAGGTTTGAAATGGGGCTTCACCCTCGTCCGTGGCGAGAGTGAGCAGGCGTGGCTTGCCAGATGCGCCCCGGCTCAGGGTTATGCTCGGTGAATGTGTGCCAGCCTTCACATCGCTGTGATCGCGCTGGCCGGCTTGGCGCGATGCCCAAGAGCGCCGTGTATGGCGCCGCCTAGAACAGCTCGATCGCTGCCCCGCCATCGCAAGCGCCCGGGCCGGTATGCGCAGCTCTCTGCTCTTCCATCACATAGTTTTCGAGGATTAGCGTCAGGCAGCGCGCAATCGAACTGTCGGGCGGCGCCTCGCCATTAATGATTGCCTGGCTCAGCGAGACGAAATGGTCCGATATCATGTTCAACGCCTGGCCTACCAGCTCGATCTGCTGGCGCGCGACATCCTGGAACTGGATCGAGCCAACCAGATTCATCAGCGGTTCGTCCATTTCATGGGCACGGCTGCGCACGGCCTCGATCAAGCCGCCCTGCATGGCGATCATGCGCTGCATATTCTCTTGCAGCCGGTCAAAAGTGGTCTGGAGATGATTGATGCTGTCGTTGTCGCGCGTTTCCTGCTCGTTGAAGTCCTGCACCAGCCGGCTGCGGATCAGCTCGTCCATTTCCTTGAGTTCGCCGCGCAGGTTCTGCGCCAGATCGCCGGTCTGGGTTGCCAGCCCGCGGATCTCCTGCGCGATCACATCAAGCCCGGTCTGTTGACCGAGGCTGGCGATGCGGATTCGGGCATTGATCGCCAACAGGTCGGTCTGGCGGCGGATCTTTTCGATGTCCTCGAGGTGATCCTTCATGCGTACCGACACACGGTTGACCTCCGAGAGATTGTCCCGGATGCGGCATTGCGTCGCGAGGTGATGGCGCACCAGATCGCGGATCATCGTGTGGCCTTCGCCGATGCTGTTAATCACAGCATCGCTCGCGTGGAGAAACTCGCTGCTGTTCACCGTGTGGGTGACGTATTGGACTAGACCACTCAGGTCGCCCTCGATGTGGAGCACCTGCCCCATGATCTCCTCGGCAGCGCGCTCGGTGCCCGAGCAGACATTGTCAAGATGACGCTGCATAATTTCGACAAAGTTGGCGTAGCTGCCCATTTCCTGGATCAGCGACAGCGTTTCGGGGCGCAGGCCCAGGCTCAGCGCATGCGCGGCCATTTGCGGCAGGTCGCTCATTTGCCCCTGCGCCAGCCATTCCGGATTGGGGGCGGGCGCGAGCGTTGCTTCTGGCTCAGGCGGAAGCGCAACGGCCTCCTCCACCTCATATGTGGACTTAGCCGGGCTGGCCCATGCGCTCAGCGATTTCCACCAGGCCCCCACCTCATGCCCCCGGCATGACTTGGCGCACCACGCCAAGCAGGTCATTGGGCTGAACCGGTTTAACCAGCCAGCCGGTCGCCCCAGCGCTGCGCGCCTCCTGGCGCTTGTCCTGGGCGCTTTCGGTGGTCAGCATCAGCACAGGCGTAAAGCGGGTGGCGCTATTGGCGCGGATCGCCTTGATCACATCGATGCCGTTCATGCCGCGCATGTTCAGGTCGGTAATCACCAGGTTGGGCCGCACGCCGTTTTGCAGCGCGCGCACTGCATCCTCGCCGCTCGGCGCCTTTGACACCTGGAACCCCGCGCGGCTGAGGACGCCTTCCATACTCATCAGAATTGTGGGGGAATCATCAACAATCAGAATGTGCTTCATGCCAGCACCTGTTCAATGGAAGGCTTGGTGCGTTTGCGCGAAGCGATACGCGTGGCGGAAGCCACAGGCGCCGGCAACAGAGGTGAGATCCAGCGGGCCAGCCTCTCCTCCTTGGGCAGCGCCTTTATCGCTGGGGCCAGCACCAGCAAAGGCTGCAAAAGCGCGGTGTGCAGATTGCGGCATTGCGCCAGATCGACCTTGCGCGCGGGCTTGGCCAGCAGCCATTCGGTCAGCTCGCTGGCATCTTCAATACTGCATTCGCCCACGAATTTGGCCGTGGTCGTCGAATAGCTGATGGGCATCACAGCAGCTCCTTGAGGTTGAGGACAAGCAGCACGCGCCCGTCACCCAGTACCGCTGTGCCGGCAAATCCACCCATGTGCATGAGGATGCCAGCAAAAGGTTTTAGGATAATGTCCATGCCTGTGCCAAAATCATCTATAATCAGCCCTACAGTCGAATTGCCAATTTTAAGGATTAGGATCGACTCGAGTGCCTTATCGCCTGGATCCATGCCCAGAATCTTGCGTAACCGCACGATAGGGATGACCGTGTCGCGCAGCACAACCGCCTCGGCTTCCTTCATCCGGCGGATCGAGTGGCTACCAATGCGCACTGTCTCGACCACCAGATCCATCGGCACGCCATAGAGCTGGCCTGCCAGTTCTATGGTGAGCACACGGGTAATCGCCATGGACAGTGGCAGCTTGAGGACCACTTTCGTGCCCTCGCCCGCATAAGAGCTGAGCAGGACATTGCCGCCATGTCGCTCGACCACCGTGCGTACGGCGTCCATGCCCACGCCCCGGCCGGACAGATCGGACACTTGCTCGGCGGTCGAAAAGCCGGGCAGGAACACCAACTGTACCGCCTGATCGTCGGTGAGGCCGCCGGCGCGTTCGGCATCAAGCAGGCCGCGTTCGACCGCTTTTGCCCGCACCCGGCCAGCGTCAATGCCGCGCCCATCGTCGCTGACCTCGATCACAACGCTGTCGCCCTCCTGGAAGGCGCGCAGGCGCAAGGTTGCCGTTTCGTCCTTGCCCAGCCGCGCCCGTTCCGCCGGCAACTCGATGCCATGATCGAGGCTATTGCGCAGCACATGGGTTAGCGGCTCGGCCAGTGCCTCGATGATGTTCTTGTCGGCCTCCGTCGCCTCGCCTTCGATGACCAGTTGCACTTTTTTGTCGAGTTTGCGCGCCACATCGCGCACCAGCCTCGGGAAGCGGCGGAACAGGTCGGACACCGGCATCATCCGAATGTCCATCACCGAGTTCTGCATCTGGCGGGCGATGCGGTCGATCACCGCATATTTGTCCTTGATCTCGCGGGCGAGTTCACGGCAGCCGAACTTCATCTCGGCATCGCGCGCCAGGAAGGGCAGCGCATTCTTGGCCACGACCAACTCGCCCACCAGATTCATCAACGTGTCGACTTTGACCTGCTCGACCCGCAAGGTCTTGTCGGTACTCGGTTCGACCCGCTCGACCGCGAGGTCGGCCGCGCGCGGGACAGGCGCGAACTGGGCGGCACTGTCTTCATCGGGGGGACCTGCGGGCGCGTCGGGTTTAAGCAGCGCGTCGATCGCTTGTGCCACATCCTGAGAGGTGGCGCCCTGATCCACCAGCGGGGAAGGCAGGCCTTGTGAACTGCACAGATTGCGCAAGGTGACGGCGATGTCGTCAACCTGTCCGTGGCGGCCGGGCATGGAAAGGGCGCGGCGTTGCGCTTCGAGCAATTCCACCGCCAGCGCGGTGAGCTTGCGCTTGGTTGGTGCGCTGGGCCCAGATGCTGATGCCTGCTCTGGCACCGTGTCGCGGGGCAGCGTTTGCAAGGCGACTTCAACCAGTTCGATGCAGTCGGGCACATAGCGGTAGTGCATTTCGACTTCGGCCCTTGTGGCCGCCGAAGCGATCAGGAACATCAGATTGCAGGCGTAGGGGTCAAACCGCGAAGGGTCGGGCCAGGGTTCGCGCGGCTGAATGTCGAGCCAGGCCATCTGTGGGGTTTGCAAGACCGTAAACAGCGGGTCATCGCCCGAAAAGAAGCAGCCTTCCTCGGGCGTGTAGCGCAGCAGAACCAGCGCATCTACGCCCATGGCCGCCGCGGTGATCGCCTCGCGCGCGGGCTCGGCCCAAGCGGGCCACGCGTCATAGGCGATGTCCCCGCTAGCCTGCGCCGCCGCGCGTTCGCCGCCCAGCCGCGCGCGATAGAGTGCTGCAAACTGGCGGGCAATGCCCATGGTATCGGGCGCGAGCTTGCCATCGCGGTGGAATTGGTCGAGCCAGCCGTTGACATGGTCGAGCCCGGCCAGCAGCTCATCGGTCGCCGCGCCATCCATGCGCAGCTTGCCATCGCGCATTGCGCCCAGCAGATCCTCGCCGGCATGGACCAGATGGATCAGCGCGGGCAGGTCAAACAAGCCAGCAGCACCCTTGATCGAATGGACGCAACGGAACAGATTGTTGATCGCTTCCTGATCCTCGGGCTTGCGTTCGAGCGCGAGCAACGCACTGTTCGCCTCGTCAAGCAATTCGCGCGTTTCGGCCACGAAGCTGGCTGCCAATTCGGCGTTTTCGGCCTTGTTGTCCATTTGGTCGCTCATCGCGGGGCTACTCCCGTCATCAGCTGCACCGTCTCGATGAAGCGCGTCGGATCGATAGGCTTGGTCAGATAGAAATTGGCGCCCGAAGCATAGGCGCGGGCAATGTCCTCACTGCCTTGTTCCGTGCTCATCATCACCGCAGGCGTATGGCGCAGATCGGAGCGGCGCCGCACCTCGGCCAGAAAGGCATAGCCGTCCATCTTCTGCATGTTGATGTCGACGACGAACAGGTCAAACGCCTGCCCCAGCGCGACTTCCAGCCCTTCGAGCCCGTTGATCGCCTCAAACGCCTCATAGCCGGCGCGTTTCAGCAATTGCGAGCAGTAGAGGCGTACGGTCAGCGTGTCATCGACCACCAGAACCCGACCCTTGGGCGCAGGCGCATCCTCCGGGGCGCAGGCCGTGGCCCCTGACGGCGTGCTCGTAGACGCAGGACCGCTCGGCGCGGGGCTCATGGTGTGTTGCGGCTGGGTCATGACACAGGCCTTTGATGGACAATCGCCTCGGGGAATTTGCGGGGGTTGAAGATATTGGATATGCGGCTCATGCTTTCCGAATGGCCAAGCGCCACAAAGCCGCCCGGATTGAGCGCCTCGTAGAAATGCTCGGCGGCCCGGCGGCGCGAGAGGTCGTCGAAATAGATCAGCAGATTGCGACAGAAGATCACGTCGATGCCGCGCATCCGTGCCATCTGGGTCGGGTTGCAAACATTGACGAGGCTGAAATCGACCGACTCGCGTAAGTCATCAATCACCTGCCAGCGGTCATTATCCAGCTTGCGGAAATAGGTGTCGCGGACCTTGGTTGGCACCCGATGGAGCGCCCGGGCCTCGTAAATGCCCTCTTGCGCGCGGCCCAGCACCCTGCTGTCGATGTCGCTCGCCAGAATCTCGATGTCGAAGTCATTGGCCCGGCCCCAGTTCTCCAGGATCGAGATCGCGATTGTGTAGGGCTCCTCGCCGGTTGAACAGGGCACCGACCAGATGCGGATCGGCGCGCGATTGTTGCCGCGCCTGTCGGCGATTTCGTCGAGCATATGCCGCGTAAGGCATTGGAACTGGTAGTCTTCGCGGAAGAAATAGGTCTCGTTGACCGTCATCTCGTTGATCAACGCCTGCATCTCGCCGCCGCCAGGCTGGAATTTGACCAGAGCAAGGTATTCGCGGAACGTCTTGCAGTCATTGGCCGCCATGCGCTCTTCGAGCCTGCGGTCGATGAAATAGCGCCGGCTGGCATCCATGCTTATGCCAGTCTTCTTGTAGAAGAAGTCGCAAAAGCTCACGACATCTTCGGCAGATATCTTGGGAGGGGCCGCCACGGGCGGTCGGCTCATGTCATTCACCGCTTCAACCCTCCCGGATCCGGGTCATGGCGGTTTCAGCAGCAAAGGCCAGATAGGGTTCGCGAGGGAAACGTTCGATGATCGCCTGCAGCACTGGCAACGCATCGCGGCGCCCAGTGCCGCCTATTGCCTCGGCAAGGTTGGAGCAGACATTGGCGTCCTGCTCCTTTGCGGCGAGCGCGATGAGCCAGTCGGCGGTGCGCTCAGAGGGGAGTTCGTTCGCCATCATCACCGCAAAGATCCGCACATCGGGGTCATCGCAAAAGGCGAGCGGCGCCAGCAGCCCCATCGCCTGCTCGGGCATGGCCACCAAGGCTTCCAGCGCGCCATTGCGCAGCGCCGGGTCGGCGTTGGAAAGCAGTTCGGCCAAGCCTTGCGCCGCTTCGCTGGTGCCCAGCGCTGCCAGTTCGGTAAAGGCCGCCTGCCGCACGATGTTCTCATGCTCCTCGCGCAACAGGCCCAGCAGTGCGGCGACCGGATTGGGCTCCTCGACGCATTGTTGCACCGCGCGGCGCCGTTCCATCGGATCGTCCGAATCCAGGCTTGCTGGGGAGACACCGGATTGAGACGCCGGATTGGCAACATTTTCTGCGGCTTTGGCTTTGAGCAGGGCCATCGTCAGTTGCTCCTAATCTTGTCGTCGATACGCGAGCGGGTGAAAGCAACACGTTCCAATTTTGCGGCCATGTCACTGGCGTCCAGCACGTCGCAGGCCCCGCCAGCTTCGATCAACGCCCGCGGCATGCCATAGACCACGCAGCTCTCCTCGCTTTCGGCCATGGTGTAGCCGCCAGCTTTGCGAAGCGCGGTCATCTCGGCGGCGCCATCATCGCCCATGCCGGTCATCAGCACGCCGATCAGGCTATCGGCGGTCACGCATTTCATAGCGCTTTCAACCAGCCGGTTCACGCTCGGGTGCCAGCTATAGTTGCGAGAGGGCGGCACGATGGTGGCCACCAGCTTGTCATTGCGGATCATCACGATCATGTCGGCGTCACCGCGCGCCACATAGATCGTGCCGGCCTCCAACTCGGTCTGTTTGCGCAGCTCGACCACAGGCATCGGGCAGATGCGGTTGAGCCGCTCGGCAAAATGGCGGGTGACGCTGGAGGGCATATGCTGGCAGACCAGCACCGGCATCGGGTAGTCGGCGCTCAGGCAGGACAGCAATTCTTCCAGCACTGCCGGCCCGCCGGTGCTGGCGCCCACCAGTGTCAGCGCTTCGACGCTCGTGGACGGCTGGCGACGGCGCAGAGGCTGCCCCAGGATCGTTTCGCGCCGCGCCAGCAGTCGCTGGCGCAGATTGGCGGTGCGGCGCGGGCGCGCTCTGGCCGCAGCCGTCACCTTTTCGAGGATGATCTCCTCGCAGCTGCGCAAATTGGCAGAAACCGTGCCGCCCGGCTTTTGCATGAAATCGACCGCGCCCAGCGCAATCGCCTCCAGCGTGGCCAACGCGCCATCCTCGGTCAGCGAGGAGATCATTACCACCGGCGTCGGGTGCTCGGTCATGATCCGCGACAAACAGGTCAGCCCGTCCATTTCAGGCATGTTGATGTCGAGCGTCACAACATCGGGCTTCTCGATCGGCAGTCGTTCGATGGCCTCTGCCCCGGTGCGGGCGCTTGCCACATCAAACCCCCCGCGCGTCAGAATGTCGCCAATCTGGCGGCGCATCAGAGCGGAGTCATCAACAACAAGAGCCTTCATCGCACGGTGCCTACCGATAATTTATGGCAGCTCAGGCGGCTGCCGCTGCCACGGCCTCGATCTCGCTTGCATCAAGCATCCGATCGGCATCGAGCAACAGGATCATCCGCTTTGCCTCGGGCAGGTTGGCTACACGGCGGATCACCTTGCGCTGCCCTTCCGACATTGCGGGCGTGGGTTTGATACGGTCGCGGCGAATCCGCATCACTTCGGACACGCTATCGACGATGAAGCCGGTCTGTACCCCACCCAGCCTGAACACCATGATCCGCTGGCGGTCATTGGCTTCGAGTGCGGGCAGGCCAAAGCGGGCGCGCTGATCGATCAAGGGGATGACCGAGCCGCGCAAATTCATCACGCCGCGGATGAAATCCTTGGTGCGGGGGATCTTGGCCACGTCCTCGGGCACGCGCACGATTTCCTGTACGCTCTCGATGCCAACGCCAAATTCCTCGTTGATCAGGCGGAAGACGACGAATTGCTCTTCCTCCACCTTGGATGCCGCTGCACGATTGCGCGAAGCCTCGCCCTTCATGTTCACATCGCCACCTGCTTGCTTGAGGGTGTCCTCGATCGCTTCGGGATCAAACATCGCCTCGGCTGAAAGGATGGACACCAGACGCTTGCCACCATTCAACCGGCACAGCGCAGTGATCTCGGAGATATCGCCATTGGCGGCCATGACGCCCGGCATGGCGTCAATCCCGGAGGAACGCACCCGCAGCACCTCGTTGACCTTGTCGAGCACGAGGCCCACCAGTGTCTGGCGAGGCCCCACCGACACCACCGCGACCCGCTGGTGCTCTTCGCATTCGGCAGGCTCGAGCCGGAACTGGCGGCGCAAGGACACCACCGGCAGCAGCCTTTCGCGCAAGGTGATCACCCCCATTACGCTGCTCGCCGCCTTGGGCACCTTGGTCACTTTTTCGGGTAGCTGCACGATCTCGCGCACGCTGGCGATCGGCAAGGCATATTCCTGTCCTGCCACTTCAAAGCTGACAAGCTGGATTTCTTCATCGTCCGATGTGGGTTCGTCACGGGTCGCGCTCACCGCGCTATCCTCGGCCAGCTTCGAGACATGCTCCCGCGCCTGAGCGGCAAGCAGTTCGAATTCCTGGGCGATCAAGCGGCGGGTTTCGAGCACCATCACCAACCCCATGCCGTCCTGATCGCGGATCATGCCGCGCAGCAGATCGGAACGAATACTGGTTTCCACCTCGCTCGCCGACTCTATCCGATCGGGTTCGACCGTCACCACACTGGCCACCTTGTCGACGACAATACCGATCGGATGGCCATGGTCGAGAATGACCACGCGGGTGGCATCGTCCGCATCACGGCGCGGCAGGTCGAACAACAGGCGGGCATTGACAATCGGCAGTACCGTGCCTCGCAAATTCGCCAGCCCCTCAAGGCTGGGCGGCGCCAGCGGTACCCGCACCACGTCAGGCATGCGGATGATTTCCTTCACTTCATCCAGGCTGACCGCGAAATTCTCGCCGTCCACCGCAAAGATGGTGAATTGCTGCGACACAGTCTCCAGCGCCACGACGCCTTCGGCATTTGGGTCAATATGAGAATGCAACATCGTCAGCCTCCCTCGGCTGTTGCGTGGGGGCACTAAGGCCCCCCGCACGAGCTGAGGATCAGGCGGACTGCAGTTCGTCTGCCATCGAGGCGATTTCCTCGATAGCGCCGGCCAGTTCCTCGGCGCCCTGGCTCTGCTGACGCGCAGCCGAAGCGGCTTGCGTAGAGGCCTGCGAGGCTTGCGTCGCGGCCGAGGCGATCTGGTTGATACCAGTTTGCACCTCGCCTACCTGCCGCAGCATCTCGGCGGTGTTTTCGCGGATCGATGTGTTGCCGGCCATCACCTCGGCCATGTCGTCCGTCACGCGGGTCAGGTCGGCGGTGATGACCTTGTTCTTTTCCACTTCGTCCAGCGCGGCGCGGTTGATATCGTCGAGGTCGCGCGAGACATCGCCGATCTGCTCCTGGATGGTGCGGACCATATCCTTGATGCGGTCGGCATTCTCCGAGGATTCCTCCGCCAGATTGCGGATGTCATTGGAAACCACCGCAAAGCCCTGGCCAAAATCGCCTGCGCGTGCGGCTTCGACCGAGCCATTGACCGCAAGCATGTTGGTCTTGATGCCAACCGTGGTAATCGCGTCGACAATCTTGTCGATCCGGCGCGAAACGCTGCTCAATTGCGCCACTTGCTGGCGTAGTCGGGCATTGCTTTCGACCGATTGGGCGACCCCCTCGATCATGCCTTCGACCGCCGAGCGGCTGTCGGCAATGAGTTGCGAAATCTGTGTGCCCCTGTCGATCGCCAGGGAGGCAGCTTCTGCCGAACGATCGGCCCCCTTGCGGATCTGCTCGATCGCTGCGCTGGACTGATTGGCAGCAGCCGCGGCCGCCTCGGCGCCATTGCCGATCTGACTGATCGCCACCATGATCTGGCTGGCCGAACGGTTGATTTCCTCGACCGCGCTGGACAATTCCTCGGCAGCGCTGGCCACTTCCTCGGCGCTCTTGCGCACATCAGTGGCGTTTTTCAGGTCCTCTGTCAGTTCCGAGAGCATTTGGGCCGTGGCGTCGGATTCGCGCAGAGCTGCGCCTTGCTGTTCGAGCGTTGCGAGCGCTTCCTCGCAAGCGGCAGATTGTTCGGCCGCAGCGCTGCTGACGGCTTCAGAGCCTTTCTGCGCTTCGCCGATGGCGGTTTCCGATTCTGCGTTGAGTCGCGCGATTTCCTCGGCGCCGGTCAGCACAGCGGTCATTTCGACACGGATGTGGGAAAGGCGCTCGGTCACTTCGGCGCCTTTCTGGGCTTCGCTGCGAGCGCCCTCGGCCGAGGACAGGATGCCTTCAGCAATCACCTTCACCTCGCCCTGGATCTGCCCGACCAGATCCTGAATTTCGGTGGCGCTCTTCTCGCTGATTTCAGCCAGCGTGCGGACCTCGTCGGCCACCACCGCAAACCCCTTGCCATGCTCGCCTGCGCGGGCCGCCTCGATGGCGGCGTTTAGCGCGAGTAGGTTGGTCTGGTCGGCAATACGGGCCACAGCCTTGACGATATCGCCAATATTGGCCGCCTGGGTCTCGAGCTCGTTGACGATCTGCACCGAACGCGTCTGGCGCTCCGAGGCGGTTTCGAGCGCGCGCACCGAGGCCGCGATCTGCGCGCGGTTGTCTTCGATCAGATTTTGCAGCGAGCGGGTCTTGTCAAGGCTGACATCAGCGGCCTTTCGGCAATCGCGGATCAGGCCATTGATGATGGTGACATTGCGTAGCGACTGGGCGGCCGCGCTGGAGGCTTCCTCAGCACCGGACGCCACTTGCTGCATGGCCGTCTGGAGCAGATCAAGCGCTTCACTGGCCTCGCTCACGCCGCCTGACAGTTCGGTGGTGGCTGCCGCGATGCGCTCCGCGGCTTGCTGCTGGCGGGCATAGGTGCGGGCCTGACGCTTGTGGGCCTCGGCATCGCGATCCGTTTTTGCGGCGACAGGGCGGCTTGCTGTCTTGGCACCTTTTAGCGCATTGGTGGCAAGTACGCCCTTATCGATAGCGTTGGCGCCGATCTGTTCCTTTTTAATCAATGCCATGAACTGAAACTCCCGTCAGTCGCGGCAAATAATGTCAATTAGTACGAATCGATTGGCCGCTTGCCAAACTTGATGCAATGCAACCCGTTTTATTATTGAAGACAATCGCATGTGTAATTATGTTTACGTAAGTTCACTAGGTCGTGGACTCATGAACGCGCAGCCACAGCCGCATTGAAACGAGCTGGATCATGGCGAGGAAGTTTTCGGCAAGCTTGTCGTAACGGGACGCGCCCCGGCGGAAGTGCGTCCGCCATCGTGCAACGCGATTGTAGCAGGCAGTGCGCGGGCCACAGCGTTCCGGCAGGTCGCGCCACGGCGCAGCGGAACGCAGAACCCAGAACCCATAAGATGCCGTTCAGCACGCGGCGATCGTCAATGCGGGGCGCACCTCAACAGGTGGGGATCAAACCGCCGGGCACATGGCTACCTAGCCAAAGTGCGCGTTCTCAATGCAGGGCTCCTCTTTGTATAACATTGTTACGAAATAAGGCGTAGCGCGCAAGCAGCCACCCTGCTGCCAGGAGAGGACACCATGACGGACGTAGGCAGCCATGCCGCCGGCTCCCACGGGGCCGATGCCGACATATTGCATTTTCGCGGAATTACGCCCGCGGAGATCGCCCACTACAAACAGCATGGATGGGCCCGGTTGGACAAGTTCCTCCCGCCCGGGGTAACCGCAAGGATGCTGGCCTATGCCAAGGCGCGCATGGGTGAGGACGGGACCATCAGCGCAACGCCTGGCAAGTTCGACTATTTCAACGCTCTGCCTGTCATGGGGCTTGGCAAGCCGGTCTTCGACGACGTGCTGCGGCATTTTGCCCGGACGGCGGTTGATGTCCGCAATTTGCGCAAGACCGCAGGGGCCCGCTATTTTCTGGATTTCTTTGGCGTCAAGCTGCCGGTAGCGCAGACCGAAGGACACGGTAAATCCGACTGGCATCAGGACTTTGCGGCGCAAGTGTCCGATCGGTCCGGTGGTATGGTGTTCTGGACGGCGCTAGTGGACCTTACCCCTGAACATGGCACGATGGCCTATCTCAGTGGGTCGCATCGCGAAGGTGTGATGGGCGACTACCGTACCTATGGCAACGGCAATCTGCTGGATGTCTATCCCGAACTGGCCGACACCTGCCCGTCTTCGGGGCTTCAGACACTCGCAGCGGGCGATGTTGTCATCCATTCAGACCTGACCGTGCACATGGCTGGTCCCAATACCTCTGGTGAACCGCGCTGGACCTACCTTGCCATCATGAACCCCGCAGATGCCCGGTGGACAGGCGGACCGGCGGTGTCGTTCGACACGGCTGGGCTGACACATCTTGGCATGCTGGACGAAGAGCGTTTTCCCCGGTTGGCCTGAGCAATCTGCGCATCACACTTGGCAGACAGCCTCGTCCGTTGCCCCGCGCGACAGGATAACACGTCCGTCCCCGAGGCCGCAACGCCAGGAGCCTTGCGCATCATGACCACCAAGGGGAAGTAACCGTATGCGCTTCGAGGGAAAAGTTGCCGCAGTCACCGGGGGCGGATCGGGCATTGGCGCGAATGTGGCACTGGCATTGGCAGAGGCGGGCGCTGATGTCGCCGTTATCGACCGCAACGCTGATTGTGCCCAAGACATCGCCCGGCGCATTCGTGAAATGGGCCGCAAGGCCACAGCTTGCGCGGTAGATGTCAGCAACATGGCGGAAGTGGACAGCGCTTTCGCACTGATAGGCGCGCAGTTGGGCGGGCTTCATCTGGCCGTGAACAGTGCCGGGATCGGCGGCGGTGACAAATCGCTGATCGATCTGGACGAAGCGCAATTCGACAGGGTGATCGCGGTCAATCTGAAGGGCGTGTGGACCTGTTTGAAAGCCGAACTGCGCATGATGCTTCAGTCCGGCGAAGGGGCCGTGGTCAACGTGGCATCTGCCCTGGGTTTGATCGGCCTGCCCAACTGCACGGATTATGCCGCTGCAAAGCACGGTGTTGTTGGCCTGACGAAGTCCGCCGCGCTGGAAGTCGCCGAGAAGAACATCCGTGTCAATGCGATCTGCCCCGGTATCGTGCGTACACCTTTGGTCAGCCATGTGGTCGACACCGATGCAGCCGCGGCCCTGGCGGCGATCCACCCCATGAACCGTTTCGCCGAACCGAGCGAGATCGCCCAAGCCATCCTTTGGCTGCTTTCTCCACATGCCTCATTCGTAACCGGGACGGCCATGCCCGTTGACGGCGGCTGGACCACGCGTTGATGCACAGTGGGGGCGGTCAGGCTTCCTAACAGTTTGTTCAGCGGTGTCATTCAGCGAATGACACCTGCAAAATCTTTCGGCAAAAGCCCGGTTTCCAGCAAAAGGGTGACAGCCGACCATGCCGCGCATTGTCGATCATGAGCAACGACGGATCGAGATCGCAAAGGTGGTATCCAACCTTGTCGTAAAGGGCGGCGCAGAGGCCGTCACGATCCGCGCCGTGGCTGAAGTATGCGGTTACAGCACGACGATCGTCTGCCACTATTTCCGCAGCAAGCACGAAATGCTGGCCTATACCCAGCGCCGGGCGTGGGAACGTGGCCTGTCACGCATCCGGAAAGCCGCACGGATGGGCAAGGACTTGCCCAGTTGCCTTGACCATGCGCTGCCCAACACCAGCCAGCGTTGGCAGGACTGGCTGTGCTGGTTGGCGTTCTGGGGCCAATCACCCTCCACCGAGGGGGTCGAGGCCGCTTGGGCGGAAAGCGTGGCCACGAGCCACGCTGTGTTCGTCGAACTGATTGAGGCGGCTCAGGCGCGCGGCGAATTCATCACCGCCGAGGACCCAGGCGAAATCGCAACCGAAATTCAGCTGGCAGTAAACGGTATCGCCACACTCGTGGCCCAAGTCCGCTCCGACTGGCCAGCCGACCGCCAGCGCGCGTTCCTGCGCAAGCAGTTGCGGCGTCTCGGCTACCGGCCGGCCACAGAGACTGCCTGAGCGGCTTCTACCCGCAACGCATCTGACCCAAACCGGCCAGCAATTGCCGGGAGCGAGCGACAGCTTCGCGTGCATGGCCTGCGGGCGAAATGCAGGCGGCGATCCGGGACGCGGAGGGCACCTCCACATCGACGGCGACCGTTGTGGGCAGGGCGGCAACGAATGCGGCGAGCGGAAAATCGCCATCCCCCGGCAGCTTGCGCTCCAAGGCTTCGTGCAGATAATCACCGGTGACCTGCAGGCCGGTGGCATCGCAGATTTGGGCATAGGTGAACAATTCGGGGGCGATGCGGGCCACATCAGCCGGTGTGCCGCCGGTGCGCACCAGATGCAGCGCATCCGCACCGATGCCGGCCACCCGTGTGCCAACCTGCTCCACGAACCAGGCCGCCCGTTCGATCGAGGCGCAGGCCGGGGTGAGGCCCATGAATTCCAGCCCCAGGCGCAAACCATGCTCGGCGGCCAGCGATCCCAGTCGTCCAAGCGTGTCGACCGCCCTGGCGTCGTTGCCGTCATGGATATGCGTGACGGCGCGCTGCGCGCCGATGGCGGCGGCAACTTCAAAACCCTCGCGGTAGATGTCGATGTCGAGACCGGCGGTCACCGGGAAGAATTCCACGTTCCCCACCCCGACACCTTTTGCGGCAAGCACAGATTTCAGCTCATCCACGTCAGCACGCGTGACCACCGGAAACAGCGTTGGCGCATCGTCTCCCGGCAGCGCAGCTGCGGGGATGTGTGTAAAGAGGCATACCTCTTCGCACCCCACTTGCGCCGCCAGCTTGACCAGATCAACCGGCGCAAGTTCGTTGGCCGTAATCTGATGCAGACCCAGTTTCATGCTGCCACCTCTTCTATTGCACCGCCCGCAAGCGCTGCGGCCATTTCCTCACGCGCGCGATGTCGACATGCAGCGCGCGTGCCGATTTCGTCAGCAAGGCGCCGCAGTTCGGACATCTTGCGCCCGGTCGATCAAAGCGACAGCCCTTCACCGCGGAACCAGCGTGCAAACACCGGCTGCAGGGTTTCGGAGACCACTTCAACGGCCATTCCCCCCTGCGCCGGTCGCAGATAGGTGAACAGCCCCCAGCCATCCTCGGGAGCGGCACCGGCTGCGATGACCTCCCAACCTTGTGCGATCAGGCCTTCCACCGTTGCTGGCACATCACTGA
Source organism: Novosphingobium ovatum (assembly GCF_009909235.1). GTDB lineage: Bacteria > Pseudomonadota > Alphaproteobacteria > Sphingomonadales > Sphingomonadaceae > Novosphingobium > Novosphingobium ovatum. Next base: position 64,909 of record NZ_JAAAPO010000005.1, on the reverse strand, counting down.
CCCAAAGGCCGATGTGATCCCCGCGCGATGCCGCCGGATCATAGAAGCTGCCGGGTTCCCCGCCCTGAAGCTCGAGATGGATCGGGCCTTCCACCGAATAGGTGAACCGGTTGCGGACATGGTGCAGCCCGCGTTCCGGCGTCCAGATCGGCAAGGCGTCAAATTCGTAAGGCTCGGCGAAAGTGATGCCGAATGCCTGCGAATAGAAAGCGCAGGCAGCCTCCAGATCATCGGTCAGAACGCCAGTGTGGAATACGCGCGTGTAATCAAGCATCTGCCATCTCCCGGTAGTATTGTTGCCATCGCCAAAAGGTTACGAGACGCTGGCGTCCGCCATGCGCAGGACGGTGCGCTCTTGCGCCAGCAGCACCTGCTCGCCAGCAGTCAGGTCTGTATCCCGGCCCAGCCACGCCGCCGCGGCCGCATCTGCATCGGGCCACCATGAACTTTCTATTCCAAAGTAGGCGGCTGGATCGGTGCCCTCGGCCTCGGCTGACACGATGGTCGAGCGGACAATACGCGATGGCGATTGACCAGCCATGCCCAGTGGTCGGGGGGATTGGGTCCACGCCTCGATCAGGCATTCAGCCTGAGCCGGGCTGGGCGCGGGGATCAGGCGCAGCAGCTTGGCCCCCCGCGCCGGGCCATCGACAACAACCGTGTCCTTCACAAAGAAGCTGATCGCGGGCATTGTAATGAACAGCGGACTGTCAACGGCATAGGCGTATTGGAAGCGTTCAGCCGCAAACAGTTCCGCCAACGCTTGTTCGCTGCGGATCCACAGTTCGGGCGCGCCGTCGAAACTGTTCGCAAACCCCGCCGGCAGGCTCTCGAAGCTCACATCCTGAATGTACTGAAGAATGGGGCCGGGATCGGCGAAGCCCATCACCAGATCGCGATGGACAGTTCCCCAATGCGTCGAGAAATCCGCATGGGACATGCCCGCCCGCCGCCGGATAAAGCCGACGTAGTGAATGGTCTGATCGTTCATCCGCACTCTCCCGAGGTGCGCGGCACTTGCATGACAAGGTTTGGCCGCAGGCGCGTCACGCTTCGTTTATTTGATAACATTGTTGCATTAAAAGCGCGCCGGCACCTAGCTTTTACGAGAGGCGCAAACGCTCGCGGGGCGTAGCATCATTTTGTAACGACCGTCGCAAAACAATGACCGCGGCGGATGCCCGGCACACAAGAGGATGCATCGTCATGGCCCTGCGGCACATTCTGACCCCGTTCAAGGTCGGCCCCGTCACCTTGCCCAACCGTGTGGTGCGTACCGGTCACGGTACCGGGCTGGGTCTTGGGACGATGAATGACACGCTCATCGACTACCACGTTGCGCGCGCCAGGGGCGGCGTAGGCCTGACGATCATTGAACTGCTCTCGGTGGCATCGTCGGCCTATCCGTTTTTCAACCAGCACGGCGCCGATATGGTCTCGGGATATCGGCGTCTGATGGACCGCGTTGCGCCGTTCGGGATGAAAGTGTTCCAGCAGATCGGCCACCTCGGCAACGAGATCCCTCAGGCTGACGGCAGCCCGCCGTGGTCATCTTCGGACACTGTTGGCGCTCTTTTGGGCGTACAGGCAGAACCGATGGGCGCGCGCGAGATCGAGGAGCTGAAGGAAGGCTATCGGACCGCGGTGCGCCTTGTCATCGAAGGGGGGCTGGACGGCGTCGAACTGCATATGGCGCATGGCTATTTGATGCAGCAGTTCCTCTCGCCGCTGCACAACCATCGCACCGATGCCTATGGCGGCAGCTTCGAGAACCGACTGCGCCTGCCGCTGGAAATTCTGGAAATGGTGCGCGCCATGCTGCCGCCGACGATGGCGCTGGGCGTCCGGCTTTCGCCCGAACTGTTGCCCGGCGGCATGACCGAAGACGATGTGGCCATGATCGCGGCCGAATTCCGCAGGCGCGGCCTGATCGACTTTGTGAACCTCACGCTGGGTACGGACTATAACCCGCACAAGATCATCGGCGCCATGCATGAGGCGGCGGGCTATGAAGTCCCCCATGCCGCCCCGGTGCGCGCGGCGCTCGATCTGCCCATCCTTGTTACGGGGCGGTTCCGCACTCTGGAGGAAGCCGATCAGGTCATTCACGAGGGCGCGGCCGATCTGGTCGCGTTGACCCGCGCGCATATTGCCGACCCTGATCTTGTGGCAAAGACCGTGGCGGGCGCGCCGGAATCCGTGCGTCCCTGCATCGGCTGCAACCATGGCTGTATTGGCGGTCTGGGCACCGTGGGGCGGATGGGCTGTACGGTGAATGTCGCCGTCGGGGCCGAGGCCACCCTGTCCGAAGACCTGATACAGCCAACCGACAATCCCAAGCGGGTGCTGGTGGTCGGCGGTGGCCCTGCCGGGTTGGAAGCGGCCCGGATCGCCGCGAAGAAAGGGCACAAGGTCATCCTGGCGGAGGCATCGGGGGCGCTGGGCGGCGCGATCAATGCGGCCCGGCGGGCCCCGCGCCGCGCCGGCATCGGCGACATTACCGAATGGCTTGAACGCGAAGTCTATCGATTGGGCGTGGACGTAAGATTGGGCACCTATGTTGAAGCGGACGACGTGACCGATATCGCGCCCGATGCGGTTATCATCGCCACCGGATCGTTGCCGCGTGTCGATGGTCAACAGCACCGCTCGCCGGGGCGGATCGCGTCCGGCATGGAGCGCCGCCAGGTCATTTCCAGTCACGATTTGCTTTTGGAGAACAGCAATCGCGATTGGGGGAGCCGCGCGCTGGTTTACGATGATACCGGCCATTATGAAGGCGTTGCCGCGGCCGAATTCCTGATCGAGCGCGGCGTTGCGGTGACATTCGCCACAGGCCTGTCCAGTTTCGCCCCGGGACTGGAAGCGAGCCTGTCTGCCGAACCTGCTCTGGAGCGTCTGGCACGCGGTGATTTCCGCCTGATGACCTACGCTCGCCTTGATGCCGTGCAGGAGGGCCAAGCCATTGTCTCAACGCGCTTTGGCGGCGCGCCCGAAACAGTGGCGGCAGACACGGTGGTGTTCGTATCGCACAACAAGTCGAACCGAGATCTGGTTGAGGCACTGGCCGGTTGGCCGGGGCAGGTTGCGGTGGTGGGCGATGCACGCTCACCGCGTTACCTGCAAACAGCCATTCGGGAAGGGCATCTGGCTGCGCGTGCGATCTAGCGCGAAGGCGTTGCGATCGAATGGATCGCGCGTTCCGTCACGCGGCGGCCCAAGGGCAGGGGAGCATATCGTGTCTCCCGGCGGTTGTGATGCCGCCGGGAGCCATGCGATCAGGCGTCTTGCGCCGTGTTCTTGTCGGTGGTGACACCGCGTGGGGACGGCTCGATCAGTTCGTGCCCCTTTGGGCTGAGCAGTATGCCGATCAGCGCGCCCAGAGGGCCGCCATGAGCGCCTTTGCCGCCTTCGCCACGTGTGCTGAACTGGATGCGGGGCACGATGTCGACGCCCGATTTCTCCAGCGCCTCGGCCAGACGTTTGACGATCTGGCGCGGCAACTGGTTCTTCGCGCCGCCTGATGCCTCGGCCTCACACAGGTTCTCGTCGAATTTGTGCTGGCCGATCGTGTCGCTTTCCCACTTCAGGACGAAATTGGTGGTGGGCACGATCACAATCTTGCCGGCATAGGCGCCCTCGCACAGGATGGTGCGCCGCGGGCCTTTCTGCCCGCCCTTGGACAAACCGGCGCGCACGTCCAGAAAGTCGGCGGTGGCCGCGTTGCAGGCCAGCGCTTGTCCGTGGGCGCGCGATTGTGGCGGAAATGCCGGATTTTTGCGGGGCGGGGGCGTGCTGACAGCATCGCCCCCATGCCGCTGTTCAGGGCGCGCCATGGCCCTGTTCGGCATCGATCAGCGCATACAGCATGTTGCGCGCCCGCGCGCCTGCGGCATCGCCCGGCAACCAGCCCAACTTTGCCTCGCGCAGAGATTGGCCATTCAGGTTGCGCTGCTGCTCCTCCAGCATCGGCAGGTCTTCCTCGCGGAAGGGTGCGCTCAGGAATTCAACCTGCGCGTCGGCGATCGCCTGTGCCTGCGGCCCCATCGCGCGGGGAAAGGCGATGGAATAGAAATAATGCGAGCTGGTGGCCGTTTCGGGCGTGAAGAAATGGCCGGTGGGGGTGGCGCGGCCTTCGGATTGGGGGCGGCCGGCGGGCACAGCACCTGCCCAGATCACCATATTGGCGGGCGCGGTCCAGCGTGTGTGGATCCAGCGGTCGCTGGGCGTGCCGGGCGCCATGCCCATGGCTTGGGCCAACCCTTCGGTCATGATCTCGCCAAACACGTCGCGCTTGGACCAGATGGCCTCGCCCTCCTGCGACCATTCATATTTGGCGTTCGACACCTGCCCGCTGCCCAGCGTGGTGGGGTGCAGGAACTGGATGTGGCTCAGGTCCAGAATATTGTCGATCTCCAGCTCATAGCTTGCCTCGACCCGCAAATAGCCCTGACCCACCGCATTGTCGGCCGGATCGTTGCAGGCAAAATCGCCGATCATTGCGGGATCGGCCTGTTCGGCATCGCCCATCCAGATCCAGATCGCGGCAAAGCGTTCGACCACCGGGTAGCGCGTCAGGCGCATCGTCTTGGCCGGCGCGCCGAAGGGGTTGTGGACACAGGCCCCGCTCCCGTCAAAGCCCAGCCCGTGATAGCCGCAATGCAGCACGCCATCGGCCACCCGTCCCATCCCCAGCGAGGCATGGCGGTGCGGGCACACGCCTGACACGGCCTGCGCCACGCCATCGGCATCGCGGAACAGCACGACGGCCTCGTCCAGAATGCGGCGTTGCAGGGGGGCATCGGCACGCACTTCGCTGTCCCATGCGGCCACGTACCAGGCATTGCGCAGATAGGTCATTTTGCTCTCCCCCGAATCATGTGTACCATCGGTACATATTATCACGACAGGGGCAGCGTCAAGCCATCAGCCCTGCGCGGCAATGATCCCCGGCAGGCATAGCGCGAGCGTGTGGGCCACCTGCGCGGCAATGGCGGCATCGGCCACCGGCAAAGGCTCCAGCCCCAACAGGGCGCGTTCGTACACACCGGCGCGAATGGCGTGGGTAAGGGTGTCGGCCATGGCACGGGCGGCATCGGGCGACAGGGCGGCGGGCGGGGAGGTCAGCACATGGGCGATGGCGTCCACCACCGCGCCATGCCCCGCCGCATAAAAGCCAGCGGCCGCCGCATGCTCGGTCTGATCGGCCATGGCGATCACCGCGCGGTACAGTGCCAAGGCGCCCGGTTGCAGGTAAAACCGCAGGACACCGGCCAGCAGTTGCTGCAATGTCTGTTCCAGCGATTGCCCCCGCGCGGGCTCGACCGGCACCAATGCGGCCATCGCCTCGCGCGCTTCCTCGCCGATGGCGGCGGCGATCAGCCCGGTCTTGTCGCCAAAATATTTGGCCAGCGTGGCCTTGGATCCGCCCGCTTCGCGCAGCACCGCGTTCAGGTTGAACCGCTGTACCCCCACGGCCATGATCTGCGCGCGGGCGTGTGCGACCATCGCGGCGCAGCGCGCCTGCGCGGCCAGTTGTTTGGCCGTGGGCGGGACGGCGTCGGTCATTGCGCGCGCGCCCGGCGCAGCGCCTCCAGCACCACGCGAAAGGCGGGCGAGAGGTTGTGCCGGTCGGGGTAATACAGGTGGTGCCCGGCAAAGGGTTCGCACCAATCCTCCAGCACGCGCACCAGCCGCCCGGCCCGCACATGTGCTTCCAACGTGTCGGTTTCCAGCGCACAGGCCAGCCCCCGCCCGTCCAGCGCGGCGCGGATCGCCATGTCGCCATTGTTGACGATCAGGCTGCCTTCGACCCGCACGTTCAGCGCGTGGCCGTTTTGTTCAAACTCCCACGCATACAGGTTGCCGCGCGTGGCCATGCGCAGGTTGATGCAATCATGGCCCGTCAGGTCGCGCGGGGTTTGTGGCGCGGGACGCTGCGCGAAATAGGCGGGCGATCCCACCACCGCCATCCGCAGATCCGGTCCGATACGCAGCGCGACCATGTCTTTCTCGACGCTTTCGCCCAGCCGCACCCCCGCGTCAAAGCGATCGGTGACGATATTGGTCAGCGCGCCATCGACCGACAGTTCGACCTGAATGTCGGGATATTCGGCCATCACCTGACTGATCACCGGCCACAGGATGGTGTCGGCCGCATGCAGGCTGGTGGTGATGCGCACCAATCCGGCGGGGCGGTCGCGCAGGTGGTTCAGCGCGGTCAGGCTGCGGTCGATCTCGCCCAGCGCGGGGCGCAGCGTGGCCAGCAATTGCTCGCCCGCCTCGGTCGGGCTGACGCTGCGGGTGGTGCGTGAAAGCAGCTTGATCCCCAACCGCTCCTCCAGCCGCCGCAAGGCATGGCTGAGCGCCGATTGCGAGGTGGCAAGGCGCGCGGCCGCGCGGGTAAAGCTGCGCTCTTCGGCAACGGCCACGAATGCCGCCAGATCGCCCAGGTCATCGCGTAACATTGATGCATTCCCGATATCAGTGCCCGCCCATTTACCACGTCCCCGCACCAATGGCGAGGGCGGCGGCATCCTCCGTCAGTCACGGGCATATACCGATGCCTGTGGTGCGATGGCCTTTACCCTGCGGCGTTAACCTTAATGACAATCGCATTAACCCAAGGGACGCAAAGCCATGTTCTGGCGCAAGAATCACGAACCCTCGTTGGACAGTCTGGTCGCGCAGGCGGTGTTCGAGAGCTCGCCCGATGGCATGTTGCTGATTCAGGATGGTGTCTTTACCGCCTGCAACCGCGCCTGCGAGGCGCTGTATGACCACCCGCGCAGCCAGATCATCGGGCGCACGCCAGCCGATTTTTCCGCGCCGACCCAGTCCGATGGCCGCCCCACCGCCGTCCATGTGCCCGAACGCCTGCAAGAGGCGATGGCCAAGGGTTTCTCGCGCTTTGAATGGCTGAACCTCAACCGCCGGGGCGAGGTGGTGCGCATTCTGGTGACGCTGATCCCTACCCATATCCATGGCAATGGCGAAGTGCTGGTGCTGATCCAGAGTCTGGCCGAAACGGCCGGGGTGATCGAGGAATTGCGCCATGGGCTGGACCAATTGTCGGCGGGCAACCTGACCTGCCATCTGACGCGCCCGTTCCGCGCCGATTACGAAGGGTTGCGCGACGCGTTCAACACCGCGGTCGATGCCTTTGCCGGATCGATGGGCAAGGTGATGCAGACCGCGCAAATGGTGTCCAACGGCGCCGAGGAAATCCAGCAGGCCGCCCAAGACCTGTCGAACCGTACCGAGCAGCAGGCTGCCAAGCTGGAATCCACCGCCAGCCAGTTGAGCGAGATCGGCCACGCCATGGAGGACAGCGTCAGCGCGGCCACATCGGCCAACACGCTGGTCGCCGAAACGCGCCGCCGGGCGCAGGAATCGGGCGCGGTTGTCACCCGCGCGGTGGACGCCATGGCCGCGATCGAGGCCTCTTCGCGGGAGATTTCGAATATCATCAGCGTGATCGACGGCATCGCGTTTCAGACCAACCTGCTGGCACTGAACGCCGGGGTCGAGGCGGCGCGTGCCGGTGACGCCGGGCGCGGCTTTGCCGTGGTGGCTTCCGAAGTGCGCGCGCTGGCGCAGCGCAGCGCGGACGCGGCCAAGGATATCAAGACCCGCATCGAGGGATCGACCCGGCATGTGTCGAGCGGCGTGGCACTGGTGACCGAAACCGGCTCCACCCTGTCCCGCATCGCCGAGGGCATCACGCAGGTGTCCGATGTCATCAGCCAGATTGCTCAAGACATCACTGAGCGCACCAATGGCTTGCGTCAGGCCAATGCGATGGTGGGCGACATCAACCGCCTGACGCAAAGCAACGCGGCCATGTCCGAACAGGCCAGCGCCGCCGCGCGCGGGCTGGCGACACAATCGGCCACGCTGATGGACGAATTGCAGCGGTTCCGCATGAGCGGCAGCATGACCCAGCGCGGAGGCGGGGGCATCACCTATGCCAGCGCCAGTGTTGCGCCCGAACAGGTGGTGCCGTTTGCCTCACGCCGGGCGGGGCGGCGGGCGGCCTAATCGGCGATCCACAGGTTGTGGCTGTCGATCCGCAGACAATTGATCGCCCGGTGCGCCTGCGCGCGGGTGTCGGCCTCGGTGCGAAAGGCGGCGTGGGTCAGGCGTTCGCCCTGTAACACATCGGCCAGGTCCACCGCGTTCAGGCTCAGCCCCCGGCGTAGCTTGGCCAGCGCGGCCATTTGCGCCTCCAGTGCCGCGCGGGCGCTGACCCATGCCGCATAGGCAGAGCGGGCGCGGGCAACGTCGCCCTCGGCCATTTCGCGCAAGGATTGCCGCACCAGCGCCAGTTCGGCCTGTGCCACGCTGGCCTGCGCCGCGCCGCGATCGGCCGCCGCCCGCCGCGCCCCACCGCCCAAGGGAATCGAGAAGGTCACCCCCGCTCCGCGTTCGGCCCCGCCGCGTTCGCTGAACAGGCGCAGGCCCACGCTGGGATCGGCGATGCGATCCTGTCGCGCGCGCTCGGCCAGCGCGGCGCTGCGGCCGGCCTCGGCCTGGGCGGCGGCGATTTCGTGGCTGCGTTCCAGCACCTGGTCGCGCATGGTCAGCAATGTGGCGTCGGCCAACACCGGTTCGGGCGCAACCGGCGCGCTATCGGGCAGGGGCAGGGCGGGGAATTGCGCGGCCAGACGCACCCGTGCCAAGGCGGCCTGCCCGCGCGACTGGGCGGCCACCACCTGCGCATCGGCTAATGCGGCGGCGGCCTGATCGGCCTCCATCTGGGCGGTATCGCGCAAGGACACGCGGCGTTTCAGCGCGTCCAGCGTGCGCTGATAATTGGCCACGCTTTGCGCATCGACGGCGGCCTGCGCGCTGGCGCCGATCCATTCCCACCACAGGTCGTTCAACAGCCGCGCGGCCTGATGGCGGGCGTCCTCGGCATTGTTGCGGGCGGCCTCGACGCCCAAAGCGCCCGCCTGCGCGTCCAGCCGCGCTTTGCCGGGCAGGCGGAAGGCGCGCGACAGCGTGGCGTCATATTCGTTGAACTGCCCTTCGCGGTCGATGGTGCGGCGTGCATAGCTGCCGGTAAAGGTGAACTCGTGCGGGCCGGCGTTCAGCGCCCGCTGGTCGGCGCGGGCGCTGTCCACGCGGGCCTCGGCGCCCTGCACGGCGGGGTGGGCGTCCAGCGCGGCCTGCACCGCCGCGTCCGGGGGCAGCGTTTGCGCCCCCGCCACCGATGCGCCACACGCGATCAGCGCGGCCCCGATCATCATGGTCCGGGTCATGCGGCATCTCCATTCAGGGGTGTGTTCAACGATCCGGCCGCGCGTTCGGCCGCGCTTTCGCCAAAGCGTTCGTACAGGATCGGCAACAGGATCAGCGTCAGCAGCGTGGCCGTGACCAAGCCGCCGATCACCACGATGGCCAATGGCCGCTGGATTTCCGATCCCGGCCCGCTGGCAAACAACAGCGGCACCAGACCAAAGGCGGCGATGCTGGCCGTCATCAGCACGGGCCGCAACCGGCGCGCCGCGCCCAGCCGCACCGCGCTGGCCAGATCCATGCCGCCTTCGCGCAATTGCCGGAAATAGCTGACCATCACCAATCCGTTCAGCACCGCAATGCCCAACAGCGCGATGAACCCGACCGAAGCGGGCACCGAGAGATATTCCCCCGACACCGCCAGCGCCACCATGCCGCCCACCGCGGCAAAGGGGATGTTGACCAGAATCAGCGCGGAGGCCCGCACCGAACGCAACGTCAGATACAGCACCGCAAAGATCAGCAGCACCGCTACCGGCAGCACCAGCATCAAACGGGTCGATGCGCGCTGCTGGTTTTCAAACTGCCCGCCCCAGACGATGCGATAGCCCGGCGGCAGTTTGACATGGGCGCCAATGTCGGCCTTGGCCTGTGTGACATAGCCCACCAGATCGCGGCCCGAGACAAACGCCTGTACCATGGCATAGCGCGAGCCGTTCTCGTGCTCCAGCTTGACCGGGCCCTCGACCCGCTGGACGGTGGCAATGTCGCTGGCGCGGACCAGCGCCCCGGCGGGGCTGCGATAGGCCTGATCGGCAAAGGCCTGTGGCCCCATGCCATCGCCGCCATCGCCCCGGATCACCAGCGGCACGCGGCGCATGCCATCGGCCACCACACCGGCCCGCACGCCCTCGACGCTGGCGCGCATCTGGTCCTGCAAATGGCCCACCGGCATCCCGGCGCGCCCCGCCGCCACGCGGTCGATGTCGATCTGCAAATAATCCACGCGGTCATTGGCGACCGTGATCGCCTCGCTGGTGCCGGGGATCTGTTGCAGCCGGGTCTGGATCTGCCCGGCCAGCCGCGACAATTCGTTCAGGTCCGGCCCGAACAGCTTGATCGCCAGATCGCCGCGCGCGCCGGTCAGCATTTCGGAAATGCGCATCTCGATCGGCTGGGTAAAGCTGAACTCGAAACCGGGCAGGTCCTCCAGCGCCTTGCGGATGGCCGCGATCAGGCCATCGCGGTCAGCCATGCGCCATTGCTCGCGCGGTTTCAGTTGCAGGAAGCTGTCGGTTTCGTTGGGGCTCATCGGGTCCAGCCCCAATTCGTCCGACCCCACGCGCGCGATGACGGATGTGATCTCGGGCACCTTGTCCATCAGCACGCGCTGGACCTTCAGGTCGCCCTCGACCGAATGGGCGATGCTGATGCTGGGGGCCTTGGTCACCTGCACCAGTGTTGCGCCCTCGTCCATGGTGGGCAAAAAGGTCTTGCCCGTGACGGCATAGGCCACCCCCGCCACCACCAGCGCGCCGCCTGCAATGCCCGCCACCATCCGCCGGTTGGCAAAGGCCCAGTCCAGCGCGGCGGCATGGCGCGGGGCGATCTGGCGCATCAGCCAAGGCTCGTGATGGGCGCCCACCTTCATCTTCAGCACGAAATAGGCCAGCACCGGCACCAGCGTCAGCGAGAGCACCAGCGCCGCCAGCAGCGCCAGCACGATGGTCAACGCAACGGGGGCAAACAGCTTGCCCTCCAGCCCCTGCAGCGTCAGCAAAGGCAGGAACACCAGCGCGATGATGAACAGGCCCGATGCCACCGGCACGGCCACCTCACTGGCGGCGATAAACACATTGTGCAGCTTGCCCGCCTTGGCGTGGCGCGGGTCGGACAGGCGTTCGACCACATTTTCCACCACCACCACCGCGCCATCGACCAAGATGCCGACCGCAATCGCCAGCCCGCCCAGACTCATCAGATTGGCGGTCAGGCCGATGCCCTTCATCAGGATGAAGGTCAGCAGCGCGGCCATCGGCAAGGCCACCGCGACGATCACGCTGGCGCGCACATCGCCCAGAAACAGCAGCAACAGCACCACCACCAGCACGGTCGCCTCGACCAGTGCCTTTTCCACCGTGCCCACCGCCTTGCCGATCAGGTCCGACCGGTCATAGAACACGTTGACCTGCATGCCCGTGGGCAGGCTGGGCTTGATCTCCTCCATCCGCGCCTTGACGCCCGCAACCACCTTGGACGCGTCCGCGCCGCGCAGGGCGATCACCAGACCTTGCACGCCCTCGGCCTTGCCATCCTTGGTCACCGCGCCATAGCGGGTCAGATGGCCCATGCGCACGGTGGCCACATCGCCCACCCGCACCACCGCATTGCCCGTTGTGCGCACCACCACCGAGGCCAGATCCGACAGGTTGCGCACCGCCCCTACCGAGCGCACGATCAGCGCTTCCTCGCCCACGCTCAGGCGGCCCGCGCCATCGTTGCGGTTGGACAGTTCGATGGCGGTTTTCAGGTCGTCGACCGTCAGCCCCGCCGCCGCCAGCGCTGCCGCATCGGGCTTGACCTCGAATGTCTGCGCATAGCCGCCCAGCGCGTTGACATCGGCCACACCGGGCACCGTGCGCAGGGCCGGGCGGATGATCCAGTCCAGCACTCGCCGCTTTTCCGCCAGATCCTGCGGCCCTTCCAGTGTGAACATGTACATGTCCGACAGCGGGGTCGAGATCGGCGCCATCCCGCCCTCGACCGTGTCGGGCAGATCGGCCTGCACATTGGCCAGCCGTTCGGCCACCTGGCTGCGCGCCCAGTAAATGTCGGTGCCATCGGCAAAGTCGATCGTCACATCGGCGATCGCATATTTCGCCACAGAGCGCAGATTGGCCTGATGCGGGATGCCCAGCATCTCCATCTCGATCGGGGTGATGACGCGGCTTTCGACCTCCTCGGGGGTCATGCCGGGGGCCTTCAGAATGATCTTGACCTGCGTCGAACTGATATCGGGAAAGGCGTCAATCGGCAGCGTCATGAACGACCAGCCGCCCCACGCCGCCAAAGCCAGCGCCAGCGCCAGCACCGCCATGCGCAGGCTCAGCGCTTTTTCCACCAGACGGGTCAGCATCGCTTATTCTCCACCCAGCAGGGTTTTCAATTCGGCAATGCCGGTGATGGCCACGCGCTCGCCCGGTTTCAGTCCGGACAGGACGGTGGCCATGTCGCCGCCCGCCCCCGCCAAACGCACCGCCCGCCGGGTAAAGCCGGTGGAGGTGGCGACAAACACCACATCCTGATCGCCCATTCGCGCCACGGCGGTGGCCGGGATGGTGGCGGCCGGCGCGGTGGTGCGGCCCTGCAACGCGGCCATCACCGATTTGCCCGCCACCAGCGCGGGATCGCTGGCGATGCGGGCGCGGGCGACCAATGCGCGCGTTGCCGGATCGATCGAGCCGCCCACCGACACGATGGTGCCCGCCACGCTGCGCCCCGGCGCCACCGTCACGCGCAGGGCGGTGCCGGGCGTCACGCTGCCGGCCAAACGCTCGGGGATTTGCAGGTCCAGCATCAGGGCGCTGGTGTTCTCGACCACAAAGGGCGCGGTCTGCGGGTCCACCGGCCCGCCGGTCTGGACAGTGACCGCGGCCAGACGCCCGCTGATCGGCGCGCGCAGGGTGATCGTGCCATTGCCGCCCGCGCCCCCTTGCGTCAGGATGCGGGCGTTGGCGGCGACCTCGGCCTGCGCCTGCGCCAGGGCGGCCTGAGCCTCGTCGGCGCGGGCCCCGGCGATGATGCCTTCGCGCGCCAGTTGCGCGGTGCGCGCGGCATTGGCCCGCGCCACGGCCAGTTGCGCCTGACCGCGCGCCAGCGCCGCGCCATATTGCACCGCTTCGACCGATCGCACCGTGGCCAGTGGCTGGCCCGCGCGCACGTCCTGTCCGTTCACTACAAACACACGCTCGACCTGTCCGCCCAGCGGCGAGGCCACCGCCACCCGCGCCTCTGGTGGCAGGGTGACCAGCGCGGGCACGCTGCCCAGCTCGCTGCTGTTGGCCGGTTGCGCGGCGGCGGTCTGGATCCCCATGCGCTGTTGCTGTTGCAGGGTCAGCGTGCCGGGCGCGGGGGCGGCGGCGGGCTGGGCCTGGGGGGCAGAGGAACCGCCCCGCCACCACAGGCCACCAGCGGCCAACAGCGACAGGGCAAGGGCGGAAGCGATCGTGGCGTTTCGGGTCATGGTCTGACCCCTGCCAGACCAAGCTGACATCAGCCTGACAATCTGTCAGGATGGCGTCAGCCCTGCGCGCTACGGCCGGGGCAAAGGAGACCGCCCCCTTGCGCGTATTGCTGGTCGAGGATGACGCCGAACTGCGCCGCCGCCTGTCCGAAAGGCTGGCGGGGGTGGGGCTGGCGGTGGATTGCGCCGCCAATGCCGCCGATGCGCGCGACTGGCCCGATGTGGATCAGATGGCGGCGGTGATTCTGGATCTGGGCCTGCCCGATGGCGACGGGCTGGACCTGCTGCGCGACTGGCGGCGGCGGGGCATTCTGGTGCCGATCCTGATCCTGACGGCGCGCGGCAACTGGCGCGACAAGGTCGAGGGGCTGAACGCGGGGGCGGACGACTTTATCGTCAAGCCCGTGCGGTTCGAGGAATTGCAGGCCCGGTTGCACGCGCTGTGGCGGCGCGGGGCCGGGCGCAGCGCCACGGTGCTGACCGCCGGCCGCGTGGCGGTGGACCCGGCGGCGCAGACCGCCACGCTGGATGGCGCGCTGCTGGACCTCTCGCGCAAGGAATTTGCCCTGTTGCACCTGTTCGTCCGCCGCCCCGGCCATATCATCGCCCAGGACGAGATTTTGGAACAACTCTATGCGTTGGACGAGGAGCGCGACCGCAACGCCGTCGAGGCGCTGGTCAGCCGCCTGCGCCGCAAGATCGGCCGTGAGGCGATCCGCACCCTGCGCGGGCTGGGCTATCGGCTGGAGGTGACCCCATGACCAGCCTGCGCGCCCGTTTCATGCTCTCCATCCTGCTGTGGGTGGGGCTGGGGATCGCGGCGATCTGGTATTCCTCGGTCCGCCTGTTCACCACCCATGTCGAGGCGCAATACCACGAGGAGCTGGAGGTCCATGTTCGCGAGCTGGGCGAACTGACCCGGCTGGATCGTGCCGGGCGGCCCTATCTGATCCGCCCGGTGTCCGATCCGCGCTATGGCGTGCCGCTGTCGGGCTATTACTGGCAGGTGACGCGGCCCGGTTTCGGCTCGATCACCTCGCCGTCGATGACGCGCGGCGCGCTGGATTATGACATCGCCCATTCGCCCCACATCCTGCACCGGGTGGAAAACGGCCCCACGGGCGATGCCATCGTCTATGGCTTTATCCGCCAGGCTGCGCCCGGCACGCCGCTGCATTTCGTCATGGCCACCGACGAGCGCCACATGCTGCGCAATATCCGCCTGTTCACGCGTGAACTGACGCTGTGGCTGGGGCTGTTGGCGGCGGCGCTGCTGGCCAGCGGAATGGCGATCATCACGCTGGGGCTGCGTCCTTTTCGGCGGTTGGGGGCGGCGGTGGATGCTCTGCGCAATGGGCGGGCGGCGCGTGTCGATGGCGATTGGCCGGACGAGATCGCCCCGCTGGTGCAGGACCTGAACGCCTATGCCGCGCGCAACGCCCAGATTGTGGCGCGCGGGCGGGTGGCGGCGGGCGCGCTGGCGCACAGCTTGCGCACGCCGCTGGCGATCATGGTGGACGAGGCCGAGCGTCTGGCCGAGGGCACAGCGCCCGAGGCCGCCCGCACCCTGCTGGACGAAAGCGAGCGGATGCTGCGCCAGATCGACTATCATCTGGCCCGTGCCCGGTCGGGCGGGTCGCGGGTGGGTGTGGCGCCGCTGGCCGATCCGGGCACGGTGCTGGCCCCGCTGGTGGCGGCGATGGGGCGGTGCCATCCGGCCTGTGCCTTTGTGGTGCTGGCGCCGCCGGGCGGTTTTGCCCCCGTGGCGATGGACGGCGATGACCTGAGCGAGATCCTGTCCAACCTGCTGGACAATGCGGGCAAATGGGCGCGCGGGCGGGTGACCGTGTCCGAACGGCGCGCGGGTGGGGCCCATGCTCTGATCGTGGCCGACGATGGTCCCGGCCTGCCGCCCGACCGGCACGAGGCGATGTTTGCCGTGGGCGCAACAGGGGACACGGGCGGGCGGTCTGGATCGGGGCTGGGGCTGGCGATCGCGCGGGATCTGGCGCGCGACTATGGCCATGACCTGTTGATGGAGCCCGCGCCGGGCGGAGGGCTGCAATTGGTGCTGCATTTCGCCGAGGGCAATGCTTTGGATGTCTAATTCAGAATTTACCAAAAGTGGTAACGGCCAATACATGCTAAATATGATATGAATATCATCATCGAAGTTGGAAAGTCATCCGACAGTCGTTAAAGGATTTGTTCAGACGTTCTGCTGTAAACCTCTGTGTGTAAGGAGGTGCCGCCATGTGGCCAGAACGACGCAAGCATACGCGCAGTCATGCCGAGATCCACGCCGCCTATCATCACGAAGGCGCGCGCCATGGGGCGATGGTGGTGAATGTGTCGCCCATGGGGTGTTGTGTTGATCTGTTCGGCGGCAATGTGCAGCCGGGGGAGCGCATCGCCCTGCATCTGGGCGAGGCGCTGGTCTTGCCCGCCACGGTGCGTTGGCGGCGCGATCATCGCGTGGGGCTGGAATTTGCCGTGCCGCTGATGGGGGCGATGATGCGCCAATATGGCGATGCCGATATGGCCTGCCAGCCCACTTACCACTGAGCGTTAACGATTATTGCCCATCCCGCCACGCAACAGGGCGGTGGTGGCTGACACGATCTCCTCGATCGACCTGTCCTGCGCCCACACGCCAAAGCGCAGGCCCAGAAACACATTCATCCCCATGATCGCCCAGGCGCGCACCTCGTTGTCGCCGGGGGCCAATGTGCCGGCCGCGACGCTGTCGTCCATGCGGCGGGTGATGCGCTTTGCGGTGCCTTCGTAATGGGCCCGCCATGCGGCCGGGTCGGCAAATTCGGCCTCGTCGATGATGCGATAGATCTCCTTGTGCTCCCGCGCAAAGCCCAGAAAGGCGGCCAATGCCTCGCCCTCGCGCGTGATGCCACTGCTGCCGGGGGTGATCTTGGCGGCGGCGGCCTTGGCAACTTGCGCGCTCATGTCGCGGACCAGCGCGGCAAAGATCGCGTCCTTGCTGTCGAAATAGGTGTAGAAACTGCCCAGTGCCGTCCCCGCCCGCCGGGTGATCCCGCTGATCGAGGCATCGTGAAAGCCGCTTTCGGCAAATTCCTGCGCCGCCGCATCCAGCAATCGGCGCATGGTGGCCCGCCCGCGCGCGGTGCGGGGCGTTTTGCCGGGGCTGGCGCCGGGGTGGGTATCGGCGCTGTTGCGGGCATCCTCGGGTGGTTCTGTTGCCATATCGTCACGCACTTACGCCTGATCGCCGCCCGCGCGCAATCAAAAGTTGAAAGGTGGTTCAACTTTCAATATCCATGCCTCACGGACCCGACGCCATAGGTCGGGAGAGGAGCAGGACATGGCCAAGTTGCAGAATGATGTGCGCCGCGTGATGGCTGTCGCGCTGGCGGCAGGGTTGGGGCTGGGTGGCTGGGCTGGCCCGGCGATGGCTGACACGGCGGCGCCGACCGCCTCTGAAGCGGAAATCGTCGTCATCGCCCGCAAGCGCGAGGAGCGGTTGAGCGATGTGCCGATCGCCATCACCGCGATCAACACGGCATCACTGGCCAAGATGGGGGCAAATGACCTGTCGGGCGTGCAGGGGGCGGTGCCCAACGTCAACATCGTGCAGGGGCGCGGCTCGTCCTCCAGCGCCAATTTCTATATCCGCGGCATTGGTCAGCCCGACGCGCTGGGCACGTTTGACCCGGCGGTGGGCGTTTATGTCGATGGCGTCTATCTGGCGCGCATCCAGGGCGCGTTGCTGAACCTGTTCGATGTCGAGCGGGTCGAGGTGCTGCGCGGCCCCCAGGGCACGCTCTATGGCAAGAACACCATCGGCGGCGCGGTCAATGTCGTCTCGCGCAAGCCCGACCTGACCCGGCTGAAGGGTGAGGGCGCGCTGTCCTATGGCGACTATAACGAGACCACGGCCAAGGGCTATGTCTCGGCGCCGATCGTGTCGGATGTGATGGCGCTGTCGGTGGCGGGGATCTATGACCACCGCGATGGGCTGGTGACCGATCCGCGCAATGGCCGGTTGTACAATGACCGCGACAACACCTCGGTCCGGGCGATCCTGCGGATCAAGCCCAGCGACAAGCTGGACATCCAGATCAGCGGCGATTTCACCCATCAGCGCACCGCGCCCACGCTGGGCTATCTGACCGCGCCGCTGCTGCAAACCAACTTTCTGGGCTATGTCACCACGCTGGCCCCGGCCGATCCCTATGGTCCGTACAGCTATCGGGCCTCGTCCAGTCTGGGCGCGGACAAGGGCCAGCGGCTGAACCATTGGGGCCTGTCGGGCACGATCAATTATGAACTGAGCCCGGCGGTCACGCTGGTGTCGGTCACGGCTTGGCGCAAATTGCGTACCGATTTCTATGTCGACATCGACGGCACGCAATATCAGGTGGGCGATGTGTTCGTTGGCCAGCGCCAGCGCCAGTTCAGTCAGGAACTGCAACTGAAATACAATTCGGCCAAGCTGAAGGGCGTGTTTGGCCTCTATTACATGAACGAACAGGTCGATTCGCATCAGGAGGCCTATGCCAATGACCTGTTCGCCTTTGGCACCACGCCGATCACCTTTACCCGCTATATCGATGACGCCCAGAACACCAAGTCATACGCCGCCTTTGGTCAGGCGACATACGAGTTCACGCCCGCGTTGTCGCTGACGGCGGGGCTGCGCTATACCAAGGAAATCAAGCATTACGACCGCTGCACCGTTACGGCGTCCAATCTGGGGGCGCTCAACGGCATCGCCTATTGCTTCCCGCAGAACCTGCCCGCGCCCTATACCGGCAATGACCGCGCCAGCTTTGACGCCTGGACGCCCACCGTCACCCTGTCGTACAAGCCGACCGGCGACACGCTGCTCTATGCCTCGGCCGCGCGCGGGTTCAAATCGGGCGGGTTCAACGGCCGCGTCAATTCCAATGGCGACATTTCGGTGACGCGCAGCGGCGTGACGACGATCTATCCCAGCTTTGCCCCGGAAAAGGTCTGGACCTATGAGGCCGGCGCCAAGGGCAGCTTTGCCAATAACCGGGTGATGCTGTCGGGGGCGGTGTTCTATTCCGACTATCGCGATTTTCAGGCGCGGGTGGGCAATGGCACCAATGTCGGGCTGGGGGGCAGTTTCCCGGTGCTGAACGCGGGTAAGCTGCGCATCTGGGGGATCGAGTTCGAGGCGATGGTCCGCCCGGTCCAGGGCCTGACGCTGTCAGCCTCGGTGGGCTATCTCAACGCCAAATATCTGCAATTCGACGATCCGCGCCGCACGGCGGCGGGCGGCGGCGCGGCGGCGTTCAGCTGCAACCCCACCGGCAGCGCGATCACCTGCCAGCCCGCTTTTGCCCCGCCGCTGACGCTGCGGCTGGGGGCCGATTACCGCTTTGCCGTGGGGGCGGACACCACGCTGACGCTGGGCGGGGAACTGCGCCATGTGGGCAAGCAGTGGCTGTCGGTCGACAATCGTGACGGGCTGAAGGAGCCGGGCTATTTCCTTGGCAACCTCTATGCCCAGATCGATTTCGATCAGCGCTATTACCTGCGCGGCGCGGTCAAGAACGTGACCAACACGCTCTATCGCACCGATGGTCAGGAGTTCAGCTCGGTCGGGAACATCCAGACCGTCTATTACGGCGACCCGCGCACATGGACGGTGACGGTGGGGATGAAGTTCTAAGGCACCCCTATGCTGTAATGCCGATCCCCCCGCTGGCGTTTTGCGGCGGGGGGTGTCTGTAGTTCAGGCATATTGCCATGATTGTCCAATTTTGTATTATTTGGCGTTGGACATAAGTAAAAATGCATGAATATTCGCCGCCAAACACGTGGTGTGGGGGCGATAATGGGTAATATTGCATCAAAATCTGTGCGTGGGACGGTTGGTCTTGGCTTGCTGGCGACGGTTGGTCTGTGGCCCGCCTGCGCCGCCGCCGAAGAGGGCGGGGGTGAGGCGCGTTTGGCTGCGATGGTGATGACGCCGCTGACCGGCGTGCAGCGTGGGGACCCGCGCTATTACATCCCGCCGGAAACCTATACGCGACTGGTTGTTTGCTCTGATTTTCTAAGCGGCGATGACTGTTCCAAGGCGCGCGGCGGGGATGCGTCCGCTTTGTCGTCGGATTTGCAATATTGTAGTGACAAATCTGTCACCAATCGTTTGGATGCCAAGTGCAATCCCGAAGTTTTTATCTATAAGACCAGAGATGTTTTTTCCCGTTTTTTTGAGGGCAAGAAGTACCAGCAGGCGACGACGTTGAAAGTTTCGGCTGGGCAATTTGTGGCTTCTGTGGTGCTTTCGACCTTCACCCACACCAGCAACCGCGAGGTGGGTGAAGTGTTCGTTCGGGGCAATTACTACAAGGCCATGAATTACCCGCTTTTTCTGGTTGGCCGGGGGCAGGCGGCCGAAGTGGCCGCCGCCGAGGTGCGCACCGCCGCATCGCGTGAGGTACAGTCGCGCGCGGTGGCCCAGACC
The DNA here is from genome assembly GCF_009909235.1 of Novosphingobium ovatum. Classification (GTDB taxonomy): domain Bacteria; phylum Pseudomonadota; class Alphaproteobacteria; order Sphingomonadales; family Sphingomonadaceae; genus Novosphingobium; species Novosphingobium ovatum. The sequence goes on along the minus strand of NZ_JAAAPO010000005.1, from coordinate 44,954 downwards.
GTCAACGCTGTGGTCGCCGCGACCAAGCTGTTGGCGTCTCCGCCACCGTTGCTGACGCAATTGTCCAGCGAGAGCAGTCGCGCGGTCGCCGATTCGATTGACCGCACCATTTCACAGTTTTCCGCCGCCAGTATTCAGGAAGATTCGAATATTGATGAACGGATTTCCTTGTGGCGCAACATGACCGTGACTTTGCGCATGCCCCGCCACGAAGGGAAATGGTTCCGCAAGAAGGAGGCCAAGCCCGGCGAAAGCGTCAATCTGAACGATCTGGATTATGTCGTTATCGGGCGCTGGCACATCTTTTTTGACGCGCCGCGTGTTTCGGCATTCACCAGCCAGACGGTGGAATGTGCCTATAAAGAAGGCACCCGTTTCATCGATTCCGAACAGAATGATGCTTTGAGTGCGTCAAGTCTGACGAGAATCTGCGAAAACAAGTTGAATGCGGCGCGTAAGGCCGCGTTTGCCTCTGCGTCGCTTATGCCGAATACGGTATTGGAATTTCCTGTTCTGACCAATTATTCGAACCCGGTGACGATTTCGAAATTCTTGCGCCAGCACGAACAATGGGCGACGCTGCTCGCTGCGCTCAAGACGGCGGCCAAGGATACCAGCGCCAACGCCGCCACGATACAGGATGGCGCGGCTGGGGATTTCTGCCGCTTTGTGCGTGATCAGATGAGCGGGCAGGGGTTCAACACGCTGGACGGATTGATCGTCACCAACGCCCTGTCGCAATCCTCGCTGTTGGGCGAGGCCGAGCGTCGGCTGTTGTTGGCCAATGCCGCGACAAAGGGGGGCAGCTGTGGCCGTGGCTTTGACCAACCCTTTGTCACGCCCGCCCCGGTTGCGCCTGCCAAGGTCACGCCTGCCAAAGTCGCCCCCAAGCCCGTGACCGCAGAGCCGTTCAGCGCGCCCACGGCGGCCACCGTGTCCGGGCAGTAATCCCGCACATAACAAAACGCCCCGCCCGGAACACTCCCGGCGGGGCGTTTTTGTTGGGGCGGGCGCCGGGCCTTAGCTGGCCAGACGCAGGCCCTCGGCTTCGACGTCGGGCTTGGGCTGGTCGGGCCAGATGCCGCGCGTGTCATACACCACCTTGGTGGCGCGTTCGGCCAGCGGCACGTGGCGGAAGACGTCGTGGTCGACCAGCACGATCAACAGCTCGCATTCCTCCAGCGCCTCGTCCAGATCGATGGCCTGCGCGCCGGTGCCCTCAAACTCGCGCGGCAACTGGCTGGCATAGGGTTCAACGATGCTGACGCGTTCGCCGTACTTGCGAGCCAAGGTGGCGGCCACCAGACGGGCGGGCGATTCGCGGAAATCGTCGATGTTGGCCTTGAACGCCAGCCCCAGACACGCGATGCGGGCGGCGGGATGGGCGGCGATCAGCGCATCGGCCTTGGCGATGGTGTGGTGGATCTTGCCATCGTTCACGCCGCGCGCGGTACGGATCAGCGGCGTTTCCTGCGGCGCGGATGCCACGATGAACCACGGGTCGACCGCGATGCAATGGCCGCCGACACCGGGGCCGGGCGACAGGATGTTGACGCGCGGGTGGCGGTTAGCCAGCTTGATGACCTCCCACACATCCAGCCCCATCTTGTCCGCCACGATCGACAGCTCGTTGGCAAAGGCGATGTTGACGTCGCGATAGGCGTTCTCGACCAGCTTGGTCATTTCGGCGCTGCGGGCATCGGTGGGGATGCACTGGCCGCGCACGAACAGCTTGTAGAAGGCGATCGCCTTGCGGGCGCAGCGCGGGGTGATCCCGCCGATCGAGCGGTCATTCTCGGTCAGTTCATGCAGGATGCGGCCGGGCAGCACGCGCTCGGGGCAGTACGCAATCGAGATGTCGGGGGTTTGGGCACACAGGCCCGGCACCTTCAGGTCGGGGCGCATTTGCGCGATCAGGTCGCGGATGGCCTCGGTCGTGCCGACAGGGCTGGTCGATTCCAGAATGATGCAGTCGCCCGCCTTCAGCACCGGGGCAACCGAACGCGCGGCGGCCAGCACATAGCTGATGTCGGGCTGGTGATCCTTGTCAAAGGGGGTGGGGACGGCAATGACGAACACGTCCGACGCGCCCACGCTCAGGCTGGCCGAGAGCAGGCCACGCTGCACCACGCCGCGCACCAGGCCGTCCAGATCGACTTCCTCGATATGGATTTCGCCACGGTTGATCGTGTCCACGACATGCTGCGTCACGTCCACGCCCAGCACCTTGCACCCGCTGCGCGCAATAATCGCCGCCGTCGGCAGGCCGATATAGCCCAAACCCACCACGCAGACGTTCGGCTTGTTGTCCGATTTCATGCCCCGATGTCTCCAGCAATCAGATCGACGATGCGCCCCGCGGACTGGCCATCCCCAAATGGATTGTGCGCCCGCGCCATCGCCTCATAGGCGGCCTTATCGTCCAGAAGGCTGAAGATTTCGGTAACGATACGGGCAGAATCGGTGCCCACCAGCCGCGCCGTGCCGGCCTCGACGCCCTCGGGGCGCTCGGTCGTTTCGCGCATGACCAGAACCGGTTTGCCCAGCGCGGGGGCTTCCTCCTGCACGCCGCCCGAATCGGTCAGCATGATCTCGGCAATCGACAGCAGCCGGGCGAAATGCGGGTAGTCCAGCGGCTCGATCAGCGCGACATTGTCGAGTCCCGCCAGCCGTTCGTTCATCACCGCCCGCACATTGGGGTTCAGGTGAACGGGGAAGATGATCGCCGTGTCGGGCCGCTGTGCAATGGTGCGGATGGCGGTGGCGATGTTCTCCATGCCGTCGCCAAAATTCTCGCGGCGGTGGCTGGTGACGCCGATGATCCGTTTTCCGGCAAAACGCGCCTCCAGATCGGCCAAGCCGCCCGCCAGAGCCGGATTTTCGGCAATGCGCGCGCCCACCCAGTGCAGCGCGTCGATCACCGTGTTGCCGGTGACGTGGATCTGCGCGTCGGGTACGTTTTCGCGCAGCAATGCGGCGCGGCTGACCTGCGTCGGCGCGAAATGCAGGCGGGCGATGGCGCCGATGATCTTGCGGTTCACCTCTTCGGGCCAGGGGTGATAGATGTTGCCCGACCGCAGGCCGGCCTCGACATGGTCCACCGGGATCTTGCGGTAATAGGCGGCCAGAGCGCCGGCCATGGCGGTGGCGGTGTCGCCTTGCACCATGACGCGGGCGGGCTGTTCTGCGTCCATGACGCGGCCCAGTTCGGTGATCAGCGCGGCGGTCAGCCCGTCCAGCGTCTGATTCGGGCGCATCAGGTCCAGATCGTGATCGGGCGTGATTCCCGCGATCTCCAGCACCTGATCCAGCATCCCGCGATGCTGCGCCGAGACGCAGACGCGGGCGTCGAATCGCGGATCAGCCTTTAGCGCGGCCACCACGGGAAACAGCTTGATTGCCTCTGGGCGGGTGCCAAAAATCACCAGAATGCGGGCGGGATTGGTCGATGTCTCAGTCATGTCGCATAGGGTCCGGATGTGTGCGGATCAGACCTTTGCATTACATTCGCAGGTGTTAACCACGAATTATCACGACCCCGCAGAAAACCGGGAGTTTTGTGAATATGTCCGGGAAAAATGCGCTCAACGAATCCAATACGATAGGAGGTGGCGGGAAAACGCCTGCGCCCCTGCCCGACCACATTCTGACCACCGCCGAAGCCATCGCCGCCGCGTGGTGGAGTGGCGGCAAGGCCAAGGCTGGCGCTGTGCTGGCTGGGTGTCTGGGCGAGGTTGCGCAGGCTGCTCTCTCCCGCGCCGAACGCGCCGTGACTGCCGCGCAATTCAGCCCTGCCCCGTGGTGCGATGGCGCTGCGAACGTGCGGGCGATCACGCCGGATCAGGTCTTGCGGGAAGGGGTTGGGGGATGAGTAGTGCCAAGCTCAAGATCGTGCAGATCGTGGTGGAAGTGGATGGTGGCGAATTGTGCGCTGTCAGCCTGCCGGAAGACCGCCGCGAGATCCTTTTGTGCCTCATCGCAACTCTGTCCGAGGAGCCGATCAAGATAGCCCGCCTGCCGGGGGTGAAGATGATCCCGATTAGCGAACTGGAAGGGGTCGGGGGATGAGCCAAAACCCTTTTCATTCGTGGTGGTGGAAAGCGGCCAAGCGGTTCGACCCACTGCTTAATGTGTTCGGATTTGGCCTCTGCTTACGTCGCTGCAATTGGACGAAAGCGCATTGCCGCCTTGCAATCATCTGGATTGGATTTTCGCATGACGATTGAACCGACAGACGCGCAACGAGCCGAAGTTGCGGCCATGTGCACCATGCGCGGGCTTGACCCTGTGCCTAGCTGGCTGGTCGATGAACTCGCCCGCACCCTAGCCGAGCGCGATATGCTGGTGGAGGCGCTGGAGAAAATCGAGCGCTTCGATGGCTTTGGTGGGGCAGATGCAGAAGTACAAATGTCGCACTTTGCCAGTCACGCCCTCGCCCACATCAGGAGCAAGAGCAATGACTGACAAGCACATGAGAGACGGCGATCTTGAGCAGATGCTTGTCGAAATGACAGACGAACTTCTTGCTCAAGCTAAATTCACAGGCCCAGACTTTGCTGTCGCCCGTGAGGTCGAAATGGAGGACGGGACCGTGCTGGTTTATGCCGTGAGTATCAGAGGGGGTGGCAATGACTGACGTGACTGTGACGCAGGCGATGCACAAGGACGCCGAAGCGCTGGCTGACCTCATTTGCGGATGCGCAACGAAAAGCCAGCATCGGGCCGATGTGCAAGCGATCATCGGCGTTCTCGCCCGCCACGCCGCCCAAGCGCGGGCCGAGGCGCTGGCAGAGGGCAAGCTGATCGGCGCGAGGTTGATGCAGGAGGCGGCGAAAAAAGGAGTGTCATGTCCTAGCGATAACCCCGATTGGGCGAAGCGTGTCAATCTTTCGCGTGGTGATTATGTCTGTGCATGGGAAGATGGCCACGCAGATCACAACAATTACATCCGCGCCCTTGACCTCGCCGAAGTCGTGAAGGGAGGGGCGTGATGGAATGGGAGTATACCGCAGCCAAAGCCGCCGAGATCAAGCAGTTGCGGGCGGTGGTGGGCGAGGGTGAAGAACTGCTGGCGCGCCAATGCGTCCACCCGGAGCAACTGGTTTGCGGCGAGTATGGGATGCCCGAATGCGGGTTGCGCGCCCAGCTTGCCGAGGCGGTGGCGATTATTGGTGCCATAAATCAACACGATCAGTCGAACTTCCACGGTGCAAATGGCGATAAGAACGCCCGTGCAGCATGGCGCGGCGTTGTCCGCAAAGCCCGCGCTTTTCTTGCCAAGCAGGCCGGTTGACAATCTCACCAGCATCGCGATTTTTCTGCGAATGGGTGTTGACGTTATACACGGATGGTGTATATTGAGCGCATCAAGAGCGGAGGGATGGCCCACCGCGATAGGTAAGGAGACCTCAAATGATCAAGTTGACCGCCAAACAAGAACGCGCTCTGGCCCGCATGGCACCTAATGTCGCCGCCCGCCGCCGCAAGACTATGATGGCAGAGCGTGAACTTGTTCTGGCATCTCGCCATGACGATGCAGTGATTGCAGCGGGTCTCGGCAGCGAATTCATGCTGAACGGATTTCGTGCAAGCCTTCGCGCTGGCGTGGGTAAATGAGAACCCTCTATGCCGCTTGCCTGTCCCGCCTCGGCCTATCGCAAGCCGAGGCGGCAACGCTGCACGGGGTGCGTTTGGATACGGTCAAGTCATGGTCGGCGGGCCGCAATCCAGTGCCGCAGGGCGCGTGGGATCAATTGCGGCAGGCAGAGGCCGCAATCATCGAGCGCGCCGAGACAATCCGCGAGGCATGGGAGTTAAATGGCTCGCCGCCGATCGAGATCAACACGGACGGCGCAGACGCCTCCAGCCTAATGGCCGCTGCTGATTTTGTGCTGGGCAGTACCGGGCCGGTGCATGTGGGTGAGACGGCTGCCACCCGCACGGCGCGACAGGCGCGCAGGCCGGTTGACGACCGCCAAACCCCCATCCGCTAACATCAACCCCGCTTGACGCTCACAGACGATCAGCAAAGGGCCGCCCGGTGAGAGCGGCCCGTGTTGTGTCACGGCAAATACGGGGACAGCGCGGTCATAATGCCCGCCGCGTAACGGTCGGACAGATGCGCCGTGCCCCGGTCAATGGGATGGCCGTCACCGCCGAGATAGCGCCCGTTGTTCGACCCCCAAATGCCGGACGCGCTGTTGTAGCCCCATGTGATGATCGGCGGAACAGCGCTGGACGCAGGCACCCAGCCGTGGGGGTACTGGTCGGTCGCGGCGAACACATCGTACCCCGCCTTGATCGCCGTCTCCGCCGTTGTCAGGTCGCTGTTGTCGATCAGCGGAAACACGCCGCCGCGCAGGATGACGCCGGTATTCCCACCCGCCCGAATGGCCTGCATCGTGGCTGTAGTTGCCGCCGTCAATTGCGCGGACGTGTATCCATTGCCGGTGCGATCATTGACCGAACCTGCGATAAACCACAACGCCGGATTGAGCGCCAGCGCTTCGGCAATCCGCTCACCGTACTTGTAATAGGACGATCCACCGGGATTCAGCTCACCCGTCCCGCCAGTCGAGAACGACCACATATCCTGAACGCCCAGCGTCATCGCCAAGCGGTTGCACACGTCATTTCCGGCCAGCCACGGCCCCCAGCCAGACCCAGCAACGGTGCTGTCAGAGATAACCACCCCGCGCATGACCTTACCCGGCTCGGTCCAAACCTGCGCCTGAGCGTCGATCTCAACCCGGTTGAATGCGTCATACCCCTGTGCCGACAGAAAGATGACATACCGCCGCCGCTTCATCGCGGGCCAGGTCAGCGAAATATACGGGCTGGCGAGCGGAAAGCCTCCCGGCTTGATGAACCGCAGCCCTTGGCCGTCATACTGGTCAACGGCGATCCGCCAAGAGGACGTTGAGGTAGATCCAGCCGCGTCAATGACAACCCGCGAACTGTCGCAATGGAACTCGATGCGCCGCCCCGGCGTGTAGGACGGTGTTGCGGCCTTGGCGTTAAAGCCGGTGGGGATCAGTCGGTTCGCACCGTCATAAGCCGCATACGCCCCGAATAGCGAAAACGCAGACGGAATGTCCTTGTATTTCCACGAGTAATTGCCATAGGCCGGGTCGCTTGTGGTCTGCGCGACAGTCGGCGCGGTGGCGTCATTCGTGCTGATTTGTGCGGGTCCGACATAGGACCACAGAACGGTGCCATCGCTGGCATAGTTCGTTACGAACGAGGGGCCGCTGCCACTTGAAGCAGTCGTTCCAGCCTGTATCGCAGCGTACCAGTAGCCGTTCGCGGCCACCATATCGCCACGCGCAACGGTCATGCTGGTGGTCCACGCGGGCGGCGCAATCAGCGGGGGGCGCGTATAGACATTGCCCGACTGCGACTGACGAAACGCAGCGGCGATCTGACCGAACTGGTCGCGGTACGCCCCCACGCCTTGCGCATTCAGCGCCAAAGCGCGGGCAGCCTCCGCCTCGTCCCGCGCATCAAAGTCCATGGTCATTGATACACCTCATAGGTCAGGGCGCCGGAGGTAAGGGTGGCCTCAAGGCGGTAGATGGCTCGGGAGCAGGTTTCCTCGGTGATCTGGGCATTGACGCTGCCCGTCCAAACACCCTTCACCGTTCCACTCCCGGTCGTGATCGCCTGCCATGTCGAGCCGCCATTGATCGAGCGTTTCAGCTGGACGCTGCCGGCCCACGACCCTGACAGGGTGACCCAGATCGGACGCGCCAGTTGCGGCGTAAACTCCCCGCTGTTGCCGGAAGCCGAAAGCGTGCCACTGACCGGCTGACTGGTGGCGGCGAAGGCATCCATACCCACAACCGAGACGAGCTGAATAAACACGCCATCGCCCAAATCCTTGTATGTGCGATCTGCGCCAGCAAGGGCGGAAACTTGAGATACCATCGGTCAATCCTCCACTTTGGCGACACCAGCCGCGATCATCCCTGCGGCCCAGGCACGCAGTTTGATGAGGTCTGCGGTGTTGGCGGTGCAGCCGGTAACGTCGGCGGCTGGGACGGCCACCAGCTCGGCAGATAGGTCTGCGCCACCGCCACGCGGGGCAGCGTGATCGGCTCCGCGCAGATCGGCCGCGCCGTGGCCACCGACAGCGCCGGGTGAGCGCAGCCCGCCAGCGCCACCGCCAGCCCGGCCAATGCCAGCGCTGAGGCCCACCACGCACTGTCCAGCAGGATGCGCAGCCGCATAGCGGCGGGCGGCGGCGGTGACGGCGGCGTCAAATTCGGCTGATCCATGATCGATCCCTTTGGCCAAGGCCGCACTGATCGCGGCGGGACGGTGGTTTTCGGTGGCCTGCGCGGTGGCGGCGGACTTTTGCGCGGCGGTGATTTCGGCGATGGTCGCCTCGGCCGTCAGCGCGCGAGGCCGCCACCCCTCCACGCTGACAATCGGCACGCGCCACCAGATCAACGGCAGGCTGATATGCAAACCGTCAATGCGGACCGTCTGGACGCCACACAGCGCGAACAACGCCAGCACCAGCCAACCCCCCGCCCGGTCCAGACATTCGCGCCACAGGCCGCCCAGCGCGGCCCACAGCCGCCACGCGCGCACGGCGGCCCAGATCGCGGTGGCGGTCATGCCGCGTTGCCCGCCAGAACAGCCGCGAACAGCCACCCGGCCTTGCAGACCACATGGATGGCCTGATCCTGATTAAATGACAGTCGGCCCCGGCATTTGGCATCATCAGTGATCCAGTGGATGCAGCCCTCGGCCAATGCCAGCCACCACAGGCCGGTGATGATCGCGACAGCCGCGCCATGGATGGCGCAATGGGCCGCCATCGCCTGCTGCCATGGCACACCGGGGATAGGCGCAACCCGGCTTTTCGCCTTGGCCAGAAAATCGCCCTGCAGCGGATAGTCGCAGATGAAATGTGCGCCGATCAACAGCACGGCCATCATCGCGGCGCTCATTCGCCCGCCCCCGTCTGGCCCACTCCGGTCAATTTGGGCTGTTGCACCACCCGCGCCACCGCGATCGACACGGCGGCCACGATGGCAAAAATCTGGACATATTCGGGCGGCAACGCGGCGCGCACATCATCCGGGATCACCGGCCACACGATGCCGGGCAGCGCCACCAGATAGGCGATCCGCACCGACCACGCGGCCCACAGATGCCGCGCCCAATTTTCGATCAGGGTCAAACGCATGTCGGCCTCCTATGCCTGACTGATGGAAACAACGCCCCCGGCGGCCACCTGATAGGGGCGGACGCTGGCGGGCTGTTGATGATAGGGCGGGCGGCGGCGGTCGATGCAGCGCCATTTGGGGATCGTTTCGATCGCCACCCGGTTGCCCTGATTGCCGCCCAGGACGTGGTATTGCTGGGCATCTTCGGCCACATACAGGCCGACATGGCCGCCACCGCCCTTGCGGCTGAACACCAGCACATCGCCCAGCGACACGCGGTCGGCGCGGGTCCCGAATTTGCTCCAGTTGCGCGCCCACAGGGGATCGGCCACCACCGGCTTTCCCGCGCGGTGCGCGCAAAGGGCCACGAACAGCCCGCACCACGGCACGTCATCGTCGGAAAGTCCGGCCACGTTCACCCCGGAGGCGGCCAGCTCGTCGCGCCAGCTGATGATGGTGGCGTTCGATCCATGCCCCACCACCTCGGCCACGCCCAACAGGGGCACGGCCACCGCGATCATGCGCGGGGCATCGGGCGCGGTCAGATGGGGGTATGCGGCCAGAGAATTGCTCATTGCTTTTCCGCTCCGAAATACTTGTCCGCCGCGCGCGCGACCAAGCGGTCGAGCGTGTAGGGACCAAGGTAACTGGCGATGATCGCGGCGGTGACAGTGGGTTGCAGGTCAAGATGCCACCACGCGCAGCAGCCATAGGCGACCCAGCCCATGCCCAGCGCGATGGGCAGATCGAACAGCAACGCCGCAGACCATGGCTTGCGATTGCCGCGCTGGACCTCGCGCGCGTGGAACATCAGGCGGCCCAGCATTCCCGCGCCGCCTGTCCAGACATAGGCGTCCGGGATGATCGCCGGATCGCTCATGCCGGCGCCTTCACGCGCCACGTGATTTTATGCAGCGTGCTTCCAGCCGTTCCGCCGCTCCACTGCACACGCACCTGAAAACCAGCAGCAGTGATCGTGCCATCAATAAGCTGAGGCCAAGTGTCGTAATCACCATTCGATGGGATCACGCCTGTCAGTTGAATATCGCCTATGCTTGGCACATGCGAATATTCAACCGGGAAAGATACCGTGAACGGCCCCTCGCTCCCACCGGGGACATAGCCCCACTGTTCAAGGAAATAGCCGCCAGAGCCATCCGGAAATTTATGCCATCGACTACTTGTTCCACTGCCACTGGTTATCGCGCTGGCCGCCACAAAATAGCCCGTGTCCCGTGTGGATGCCGTCCCTAGCCCCAACGCACTGCGCCCCGCAGCAGCATCCGCCGCCGTGCGAATCTCCTCGCCAACGGTCGTTTCATCAGCGTGATAGCCGTTCAGCGCGGCGATTGACGTGGTGTGGCCAGCCACGGTGGTCGAAAGACCATCAACAGTCGCGTCAAGCGCAGCCAAGTCAGCGGTTTCGGCGAACTGCCCGTCAAATGCCTCCAGCGCCGCATAAACCGCGTGCGAAGTCGGGACGCGCCGCGCGTTGTCCGTCAGCGTGTTGCTGATCAGATACGGCTCCTGCGCCTGCGCGATCAAGCCCTGCGCGTCGATATAGGCCCGCACAGCCGCCCGCACCGCCGCATGGCCAGCGTCGTTCCAATGGGTATGGTCGCCGCTGTCATAGGTGGCATTCAGCGCCGTTCCAGTGCCCACCAGCACGGCGTAAATGTCGATCACCGGCCACGCCTGCGCCTTGAGCCACGCGTTGAACGTGGGCACGTTGGCGTTGCCGATGGGCGGCGCGGTCAGGCAGATCGGCGTGATACCGCCCGCGATCAACTGGCCAATCAGCGTGGTATAGTCCGCCTCGATAGCCGAGAGCGTGCGGCCCGCGATGAAATCATTCGTGCCCAGTTCGACAAAGGCATACTTCGGAGCCATCGCCACCACCGACGTGACCGCATGGTTGCTGATCCAATCGGAGGTTTTCGAGGACGGGGCACCGAAAATCAGCACATCGCCCGGATAATCAGCCCGCAGCAGCGAGGCCCAGCCATTGGCATAGGACGCCGCCTCCCGGCCCTGCGTCAGGCTGTTGCCCAGACACGCGAAGGTGGCACCGGCGTAAGGCGCACTGACCTTGAGCGCGGTCAGAGACATCGCGCCCGACACAAAGCGCACGCCCAGCGTCGAGAACATCCGTGGCATTTCGTCAGAGGTATGCGCAAACACCTGCGTCTCGGTCAGAACGTGGTCGGCGGTCGCGGGATAGGTCCATGTCGCGGTGACCTGATTGCCGACATAGGCATAGCGCACGCGGATCGATGCGCCCGCCGAGAAAGCATAATAGCTGCTGTCGCTCGCCCGGATGGCCCCAGCATTCCACAACCGGGCAAAGGCGCGAGTGGCCGCGCTGGGGTGCGCCTTCAGCTCGGCCGCATACAGCCCCAGCGTATTGTTCACAGCGCCCACCAGTGCGCCCGTGCGATCGGCGGCAGGGAAGCTGGTCAATGTGAACGTGGCGTCCACAGTCACCGCATCGCCGCACCATTGCAGCAGGTTCCCGTCCGGGCCCTTGATCATGCAGTCCAGCGCCTTGTCGGTGCTGGCATTGGCGAATGCGATCGATCCGCTCGCCACCGTCAGCGCGGCATCAGCCGGATAGGACAGGGCCGTCATCAGATCACCGCCCGCGCTGTCAAACAGCACCCCGTCAGCCGCCGGGACCGGCGCGCCATCGGTCGAAGCCTGAACATGGACCGTGCCAGCCAGCGTCCCGGTCACAGCGGTAAGCGATGACACCGGCGCAGTCTCATATGCCTCAGCCGAAACAGGCACATCAGTGGCGATGGACACCGCCACGAACTCATAGCCAGGTGCCGCCGAGATCCGGCGATAGGCTGCCATCCGGCCCAGCGCGTCAGTCGTGAAACCCTCGCCCACCGCAAAATCAGCCAGCGCGGCGGCGAAGGTGGCACGGTAGTTTGCCGCCCCAGAAGCCAGCGCGGCAGAGGTCTGCGCGTCATTGGCGCTACCTTGCGCCGCCGTTGCCAAGCCGGATGCCGCCGTGAGAAAAGGCGTCAACGCATCGGCGCCGAACGGCTGAACGATGGCAGCGCCATCCGAAACGGTGATCGTCACATCGGCCATTATACAGTCACCCCCGCGCGCACCGTGAATTTGCCCTCCAGCCAGCGGACCTTGCCCACACCGCCGCCGGTGATGACCAGATCATAGGCCAGCACCAGATCGCCCCCGCGCGGCGCGGTGAACGGCAGCGCCTCGATATCGGCCTCGGCAAAGGTCAGGGTCAAAGTGGAGGTGGAGAGGCCATCAACAGACGCCACCGAAATTGCGATGCCATCACCCACCGACAGAGACAGCAGCGGGTCGCCGCCAGCGTCCTTGTAGGCCCGGACATGCAGCGCAGCCGCCGCGCCCGTGAAATCAAAGCCGGTGAACGCGATAGCCAGCGTGGCGGGCGACCAGCGATTGACCGCGATGTCGTATTGCGCGCCAAGGATCATGTGTAGCTCCCCCGGAAATCCTCGACAAAGCGCACCTTGTCGCTGGAGGTGAACCCGATTTCTGACGGCGAGGTCATATCTCCGTCCAGCCGACAGACGCAGCGCGGGTCGATCATCTCGACCGGATCGCCAGCGGTGGCCGCTTCGCGCAGGGGGTGCGACAAGGTGACGCTCGCGGTGGTCGCCGTCTGGCTGACAACGCGCGCAATGCGATAGGCCCGGTGCCGCATCGTGGCATGGTCGATGGACAGCCACATGCCAGCTTCCATCGGGCCGGGCAGATAGGCGATGGCAAGGTCCAGAGTGGTCGCGCGCAAGGCCGCGTCTGCCGCCAGAGTGACGCCCGTGTCGGTGCTGATGGCCTCTGCTTCGGTCCAGAAGGGCAGGGTGGTCGGCACGCGAATGTCTTGATTGAACTGGTGGCGCAGGTCCGCGATGGGCACGATTACCGCCGTCACACCGCCTGCTAATTCAGCCGACCATGCGCGCCATGCCCGCGCGATTGCGATTTCATCCAGATATGGCGCGGAAAATTCGACCGCAAACCGTCCGCCGCCGTCGGTCGAAACCACGTCCTCTTGCCCGGATAGCGACGTGCCGCCAGACGTGACGCGACGTTCGATGTCGGCATTCATGCCGCTGAACGAAAAGGCGTAGGTCGGAAAAACAAGCATGTGGCTTGCCTATGCCCGACCATGCGCCCGCTTTACCGCCGTCAGGTGATGACCGCCGATACCGGACCGGACAGCGTTCCGGCCACACCCGCGCTGCTGTAGGGCCGGGCCCAGAAATAATGCGTGCCCGCCGCGCCGCTGTAGGTCGCCGACATGACCTCGCCAAGGCCGCCGGATACATCGCCGCCGATCTGCGCTGCGCCGGAGAACGACGACGTTGCAGAGCGGTAGAGCCTGACATAACCGAGGTTCGATGACGTGGGGTTGCGCCAAGAAATCCCCGCCGACCCTGTGCCGCCGGTTGCGGCCAGAGAGGTGACATTCGATGGCGCGAGAGCCGACAGGGCCGTGCTGACCGTCGTGGTGCTCGACCATTCTGAGCGCCGCCCATCGCCAACCAGATAGGCCACCTGCACCTCGACAGAGGCATTGGACGGGACGACAGAGGTGTTCAGGATGATCGCGGAGCCATCATCGGCGTCAGAATATGCCTCGTCAGCGCCCCAGACAGACGCCCCGGCCAAGCGCCAGTGCGCATACCATGTCAGGTCGCTGCGGTCAGGGCCATTGACCTGCACCTGCAAGCGAACGGATGCCCCGTCATAGATCGCCGCAGCGCTGTCGATGGTTGGCGTTGCCAGAGATTCGAGCGCCACTTCACTGCCGACCGCCGCCGGTTCACCTTCTTCTGTCGCCGGGTTCCAATTGTCGATGTTAGGATCAGCCTGCACCCACTCGAACGTGACGCCGCCGCTCAGTGTGCGGCTGAGCGCGGTGATTTCGGCCGGGCCATCGTAAAACACGGCATTGCCCTCGGCCAGATGCAGCCAGATGAACCGCTGCCCGCGCGCGATGCGCCCCGCGATATTCGTGGTGACGGTCCCCCGATTGACCGCGTTTCGCCGCGCCATGACGCGCTTGGCCAGATAACGGGCCTGCGCATGGCTGGGCACGGCCGGGTCGAAGCTCTCCGACAGCTCCTGCCCGCGATTGCCGATATCAGTATCATCGCGCCACGGGTCGCACTCGACAGTCGCATAGGCATGGAGCGATGACACGTAAGAGCACACCAGATGGTTGACCGCCTCGTCGTCGTCAACGCCGCCGCCCTGCCAAGTGTAGGACACGATTTCGTCAGGCCCAATGGTGACGGTCGGCGCGTAATAGCGGCCCGAATAGATCACATAGGCCCCGTCTGCACGGGTCGCCATCCAGCCGTCGAACGTGGCAAGAATGGCGGCCTTGGTGGCCTGGTGCTTGTCCGTGTGCTTGTGCGAGACGCATGAGCGATAGCGGGCTTCTGTCCCGCCGTCACTCAAGGCGCGCTCAAGTTCGCAGTCCTGTGCAGCGGCAATCCAGTATTCCAGCGTCGGCGCGATTTTGCGTGCCCACCATTCCTCGCGCATCGCGCGCAACGCGGCGGCATATCCCGCATCGGCCTTGGGCAGTTCCGGCCGAAATTCGCGCACCATCATGTAATGCAGCAGGTGGCGGACTGGGTTCTCCGTCCACGTCCACCCGCTTTCATCTAGCGGGTCTTCTGCCTCAGGATCAGGGCAAGCCTGCCAGCGCGCCACCAGCGACGGCGTCGGCGGGACGCCCTGCGGATAGATCTCGCTGAACTTTTCGTTGCTGACAGGGGCCGAAAACAAGGCCAGCGCCACCACGCCATCGCCGCGATGGCTGGAGGTCCAGACGCCGGGCAACATGCCGACAGCAGTTCCGAATGCTGTCCCCGGCGCACTGCCATCCGTGGTGTATAGGCTAACCTTGTAATCGCTGTATCGGCCATCGCCACCGCCACCGACGAAATCGCCCAGCATTTCCATGGCATCGTCGCCCAAATACCGGGTCTCGATCCCATCCAGCTTTCCATCATGGATGGCGTAGATATCAATCGCCGTGCCGTTGCTGGAGGTCACATAGAGGACATAGGCTCCGTAAAGCCGAGACCGGCCATAAGCAGACACACGCGGCGGGCGCTGGTTCTTGATGCTGCCCTCGGTCGTCTCAGGCTTCTGCGCAGATCCGCCCAATAGCGAGTTGGCGACATAACCGACCACGGAGGCCGCGATGCCTGCGCCAATAGGGCCGATGAACGGAACCAGCACCAGAAAGGTGATGATCGACAGGATCGCGCCGAGAACTTTACCCATAAACCACCCGCCAAATTCCGATGACATATTCAGGTGCGACACTGGCCACCGCCAGCCCACGCGGCGCGACAAATGCCCACCGTCGCCCGGTCCAGATTGCGCCCGCATGTTGGCCGGCCACCTCGATCAGGCCCACATCGCCGGATAGCGGTTCGGCGGCGAGTGAAAGCCCTGCGCGCTCCATGCCGGTGAGAAACGCCTCCTCGATGCCGCCGCGCGTGTCCGCCGCTGCTTCGCTGGCGTATGTTCCGCGCCAATCGGCCATCGGGTCTGGATAGCCGTTAGCCACCACCCAATCGGCGGGAAAGATGCAGCAGTCCCAGATACCGACCTGATGGTGCCGCATAGCCGCCTGGGCGAGGTAAGAGCCGAGGTCCATCAGACGGGCCCCCAGCGCCGCACGACGCCTCGGCTGATTTGCGCGACATGGCTAAAGAAGGTGTCGCCCGGGTAGTCACGCTGCTGGTCAGCATCGGTGAAATAGGCGTTGGGCGCACGTCGGCGCGATGTTTCGCCAGCGGCCACGGTCAACTTGATCGATCGCACGCGGTCGCCGTTACTGCCGTCGCTATCGACCGTCAGCTTGACGCCTTCGCCGCACCATTCCCACTCCACGGCTGAAACCTGCCACGCATCATCGAACTGCACGCGCCCGATCCACACCAGCGCGCCGGGGATCTGCAACGCCTCCTCTGTGGCGAAAACGATGGTTTCCTCGTTCACACCCGACAGGCTCACGTCCAACCGCTGTGCCGTGCCGTTGATGATCTGCTGGAGGTCTGGAATCTCGACCAACTGCCCCATGCCGGAGAAAATCGTGTTCTCAGGCAAGACAGCATCGGCGGGGAGCAACAGGGGGCCGTGGCCGGTCCAGAATGACGCCGGATCGTCCGTCTCGATGCGGAAAACATAGCTCTCGCGGTATGCGGGCATCAGTATCCGTCCCGCTGATAGCCATTCATCCGCGTCGGGACGCTGCGCGTGACGGCCTTTGCGGTCTGCACGTCCATTTGCTGGGCCTGCGCCAGAATGTCCTTGGACAGCGATTGGGCAAACCCGGCAGGCGTGACAGAGTTGCGGGCGTCAACCGAAATGTTGAACACGCGCCCGTTAGCGCCGCCACCGCCGCCAAGGGCATTCACGCGCCCCAGAGGGATGATCTGCCCAGACACGTCCGGCCGGAAATACTCGACCCGGCCAGAAGACGCGCCCTCGTTTACCCGATAGGTCTGCCCTGCCTGCACCGAACCGCCCGACGCACGACCAAACATGCCTGTAATGGAGCCAAGCAGCCCAGAGAAGAAATCGCCGCCACCCGTGCCGCTGGTGGCGCCCTGCAAGGCGTTGGCAATGGGCTTCAGCAGGATTTGCTCGATCAGCATGTTCAGCAGGCCGGTAATCAATGGATCATCGGTGCCGATAGCCTTGGTGATCGCCGAGGTGATGCCGTCGCGGACGTGGTTCAGCTCGTCCACCACATAGCCCTCGACCTGATCGGTGATCGCACCGCCGCTCTTGTTCAGGCCGCGCGCATAGGTGGCAAGGGGGCTTTCGTTTGACCGTTCAGCGGCGGTGACTTTCCCGGCCCGCTGATCATCAAGCGCCTTTATCGCGATAGCGGCCCGTTGCTTTTCCGCCGCCGTCGCTGTCCCTGACGCCAAAATCGCTTGCTGAATGCTCTTCTGATACTGGTATTCCAGATCGACCAACGCCAGCGCGATCCGCCGCCGCTCGCTCGTGCTGTCGGCCAAGTCCAACTGCTGCTGCAAAGCGTCTCGCTGGGCGTCATACTGCGCCCGCGCCAGATCGGAGGCTTCCTGTTCAAGCTGGCGCTGCTCATCATTCTTGATCGCCTGCCGCATCGGGGTTGGCTTGCCGCTCACCACAATATTGCCCTGCGCGTCCAGACCGCTGGTGCCGTAAAGCTTGTTCAGCGCGGCGATCTGGGCCTGCTTCTGCGCCTGCGTGTAGTGCTTGTCGGCCTCGATTTGGGCGCGGCGCTCGCGGTATTCGGCATCAAGCAGATCGCGGCTGATGCTGGCCCGCTGCCCCGCATCAGTGGTGATGTCCAGTTCGGCGCGAAGCTGCTCTTGAGCGAGGCGCTGCATTTCCTCTTCATGACGGGCGGCAGTTTCAGCGACGGTTGGGCCGGTCTTTTTCGGCGTCGAACCACCACCCATTTTCCCGGCGGTTATCGGCTTTTCCGCCGCCGCGATTGCGGAGGACAGTTGGGTGATCTGCGCTTCGTAGTTTTTCACTCGGCCACTGGCCGCCCTGACATTGGCCTGCGCCTGCCCCTCCTGATCCAAGAGCACGCTGTTTGACGTTTCGGCGCCGGTGAGCGCGCCAGCATCCATCGCTGCCATATACGCCTGCGCCTTTTTCAGGGCAGCTTGCGCGGCAATGAGATCGGTTTTGGCCGTCTTGAGGTTCTGCTCTGCCAGCTTCTTCGACTCACGGGCTGCCGAAATCGCTGCATCACGCGCTGCGCCGTGGGCATTCGACAGCTTCATGGCGAGGTCTGCCGCGTTCTTGCTGGACAACGCCGACTGATCCAGTGCGACCTGATAGGCCTTGGTGGCCGGGGTAACCTCATTGGTCTTGATCGCGATATAGACAAGGCCAGCCGCTAGAGCCGCCAACGCGATACCCCAAGGCCCGCCCATCGCCGCCGCCAGTGCGCTGCCACCCCGCATCGCCACGCCCTGCGCCACGCTCAGCCCCGTCACAGCCGCCGAGGCCCGCGCTGCCGCCATGGCTTCCGCGTTCATCATCCCGGCAACCTCAGCCTGCGCGATAGCCAGAGCCGATGCCGTCTGCGTTGCTCGCACGTCAGCCGCCGCCTTGACCACGTTTGCCCCAGCCGCCGCCAGAGCCGACGCCACATACTTCACGCCCACCAGCGCCGCGATGGTGGCCAGCGCCGGGATGATCGTGTCCAGATTGTTCGCCAGACCAGTGATCGCCTGCGTCATAGCCGCTGTCGCGCCGTTGGCTTTGTCAGCCTCGCCGACATAGCGCGTCAGGTTGTTGCTCAAGACGGTGAATGCGCCGGAAATCGTGCCACTGGCTTTGGCGGCCCTGCTTTCCAGATCAGCGACGCTCGCGGTGATGGCTTGGAAAAGCTGGACGTTGGACACGCCCGCGCCCTTCATGTCCTGCATCTTGTTTTTCAGACCCGCGAGAGTCCCGCCGGTGCCATCGATATGCTTGGCTGCCTCCTGCAGGACAGGGTAAAGCCCCCCCTCCATCATCTGATTAAATTCTTCGGTTGATACGCGGCTCTGCCCCAGAGCCTGACCAAGTCCAAGGAACGCCCCCTGCGCCGCCACCGCTGACGTGCCACTGATCTTCAGCGATGCAGAGGTGGCAGTTGTCAGGCCCACAAGCTGCGCCTGCGATGCCCCCAGCGCATCAGCATTCTGCGCCGCTCGGCCATACAGGCCGCCCACGCTCTCAAGCTGCGTCTGATACTTGTTGGCGATCTGGAATAGGTTTTCCTGCACAGCGGCAAGGCTCTGGCCTTCCAGACCGGCCACCTTCAGGCTGTTTTGGAACCGGGTGAAGCTGTCGGCCATCTCGACAACCTTGTTCACCGAAAAACCCGCCGCCAGCGCTCCCGCGATGCCTGCCAAATGCCCCTTGATCGACCCGCTGGTGCGGCTGAACTCCTGCTCTAGCTGCCGCGCCCGCGCCTCTTGGCGTCCGAGCTGCTGATCAACCGTTGTGGTCGCATTGCGAATGCCCGTCAGATAACCGTTCAGGTCTGCCCGCAGTTGCAGGATAAGGGGGTCGATTTCAGCCACGGCAGCCTCCGCAAATAACGGAGACTGCTATCGCTCAAGGGTGGGCGGGCGTTACCGCCGTCAGGGGCGTGGCTCTCGGCGCTCCCCACCCGCCCGCGCATTCAGCAACCGCTTGAGCCTATCCTTGTCCGCCGTGACCTGCGGCTCGGGCTTGTAATCCGGGTCGTGGGCCTCGTTGTGGGCCTCCAGCGCCTCCAGATACCCGCTCAGCGACAAGCTGCGCCAATCCAGCCCCATTGCGCCGCAATTCGACAGCACCTGCCCCTTTCGGTAAGGCTCAGGCGCGCGCGCTACCCGGTCGCGCTTTCCATCGCTTTTTTTTTGAGCCGCACACCAAAGATCGCCGCGCTCAGAATGCGCCAAGCCAGCGCCGCGCTCTCGGCGAGCGGGCGGGCCGGATAGGCATAGCCGCGCACCAGCTCGGCCGCGCGCAGCGGGCCAACCTCGGCTTCGGAGCCATCCACCATTGCCCGATTGCCGCCGATCAGGCCCAGCCGGATTGTCTCGCGGATCTCACTCACCGTCGCGCCGCCGCCTCCAGCAAAAACGATGTTGCCGTCCTTGTCCTGACCGATCCCGGCGCGCAGCTTTTCCTCGATTGTCAGGATAGAGGCACCAGCGGCGCGCTCCAGCTCGATGACCTGCGGCATGGGCAGCCAGAACACATACTGCCCATCCGCAAAATCAGCCTCGACCCGCGTTTCCATCGTCAGGCCGCCGTGTAGGTCCATGCCCCATCGCTGACCAGCGTGATTTCGCACGAACTGTTGCCGTCGCGCGGGCCAGTGATGTTCAGGGCCGTGATGCCCATCTTGCAGGCGAGAGTGCCCAGCAGCACGCCGCCGTCGGTGCCGTTTTCGGCGCAATACTCGACCTTCACATTGACCTTGGTGCCGACCAGATCGATTTCATCCGCATAGGTGTCAGCATTCGTCAGGCCACTTGCGGTCACGTCCAGCTTCTTGCCCGAGAAGCGAACCTTGCGCGCCGGCACCGCGCCGGGCTTTGCGCAATCACGGACATAGTGGTCGCTGCTATCGGCACTGACGTTGATGTTAACGTCCGCCTTGCCGCACGAAATCGTGAATGTCTCGGACGGGCTACCCCCGTCGCCAATCTTCAGCACGAAGAAGTCAAATTCGGTCGGGAAGGTCATTTTCGCGGCTCCTCGGTAGCGTGCCGAGGGCTTAGGCCGCGCTACCCCTCGCTTTTACCGCCGTCAGCGGGCCGGATTGCGTGAATGCTGGCGCGGCGGCGTTCCGGGTCGCCCAGCATGTCGGAGAGCAGCACGCTATCGATCGCATCGGCCACCTCTTCGTCGCCACCGTCGATCAGCCGGCCCTTCATCATGTCGAAATCCTCTGGCGACAGCACCTTGTTGCGGGAGAGCTGCGCGATCAGCACGGCCATCAGCGAGCCGAGTTGTTCTTTCGAGAGATAATCCATGCCCGAAGGCTATCACGCCTGCGTCAGGCCGCCAACACCCGGCAGTTGATCTGGGCAAACCAGTGGTAATGGTCGCGGTCGCCATCCTCAAGCAGGCGGATATCGGACAACCGGACACGCACCCGCCCGCCGTCTTCCAGATCGATCCAGCGCGGCGACAGGGCCGTCTCAATGGCGCCGCCGATGCTACCGGCGTGATCCTCTGCCGTCTCGGCCACAGCCCCGGCGCTTTCGCGCGGCCCGGCGAAGGCATGAACATCCCACGACACTTCTGCCCCCTCGACCGCAGCGGCGTAGAACGGGCGCGTCAGCGGCGCGCGTAGCAGGATATGCGGCCATGTGGGCACGCCAGCAGGATTGATCGAGCCAGCGGGCACGAGGTCCGTCAGGCCAGTGTCAGCCTTTAGGTGCGCGAGCAGTGCGCGGCGCACGAGGCGTTGCAGGGTGGTCGCCATCAACGGCCTCCAGTTCAAGTTCAGGTTCGGGCAGCGGCGGCGCGGCGGCGGCGATGGCCTCATCCACCTCATGCGCACCGGCGGGGAAATCGATGGTCACCAGCGGCGTGCGATAGGTCCACGGTTGTGCGAGGGTGATCTTGGTCATTTCGCGCCTTTCAGGATTTTGCCCAACTCCTGGGCGAACAGCTTGCGGATGACCGGCGCCATTTTATCGCGGGCAGGGCGCATGTAGGGCCGGGCTGCTACCTTGGATGTGCCGGTCTCTAGCCCGAGCGCATAGGGCGCATCGGATCGCACCTCAGCGGAGAGCGCGCCAGTCTTGGTATTGGTGATGTGAGCCTGCAAAACGCCGGTGTCGCGGTTTGGCGGCTCACCGGGTTTCGATGGCACATGGCCCTTGCCAGACACTGCTCCGGCCGAGATTGAGCGGAATGCCTCTGCGCGCACCATGTCGGAGCCGACGAATACGACCTTGCCAGCCGCATCGATCGCGCCCGTCCTCAGCCCGCGCAACCGCCGCAGATGCCGATCCTTGCCCTTGAACCCCATATCAGGCCACCTTTCGCGCGCGGCATTCGTATCCGATGCCCAGAGGGTCCAGATCGACCGATTGCAATTGCCAGACGCCCGCGTTCGCGCCGGTGGCCACGATCAAGCGGCAAGCGGTGGTGAGCGCTCCAGCTAGCGTGGAAGCCAGCACCTCCACCCGCATGTCGCGCTCGACAAAGCCGGGGTCGCTGCGCATTTTCTCGGTCGGCGCATCAAACATCGCCTGACAGGTCAGCGTTTGCCCAGCCGCAGGCGTCACAATAGACCCGCCAGCGTCAAAGGTGGGCGAGCCGGGGATATAGACCTGCACGTCCGCAAATGGGCCGCCACAGGCCGCCGAGAAGCCGCGCGCGATGGCAGCAAAGGCCCCGGCGAACATCAGCAGTCCATCCCGGCAGGAGGCGTCCACGCGAGGCGCGGGCCAGCGAACGCACGGCGGCGCAGGGTGATGAACTCCTGACCGTAGGCCGTGGCGGCAAAGCCAGTGCGCGATGCCGCAGCGTCTGCAACGGTGGCCGAGAAGGTGCCGGACTTGAACGAGGTGACGCCCGCAGGGACGGCCCCGGCCACAACACCGACCTCGACCAGACGATGTGCGGCATAGGCCATTTCAGCGCGCGCCCGGATCGCTTCGGGGAACGTAGCGCAATCCACCGCCGCTTCCGCCAGCCACAACGTGACGGCCTCGTCAGACGCGGCAGACAAGGCTGGATACCTGGTCTTTAGGTCGGTCGGGGTGGGCGCGGTGTATGCCATGGCGCTGGAATGGCGCAGACAGGGCAGGGGCGTTACCGCCGTCACAGCAAAAAGGCCGCCGGTGTGAACCGACGGCCAGTTGCCCCAGAGTGGTCGCAGGGGGGATCAGTTGGCGGCGTTGCGCGCTTCCAACGCCAATTCAATGGCGGCCAGAATATCCGCCTTCTTCGTTTCCTCGCCAAGGTCGATGCCTTCGTGCGCGGCAAAGTCCTTGAGCTGGGCGACAGTCAGCTTGGCCAGTTCGGGCGCGGCGTCGGCGGTGTCGTCAGCGTCAATGACCTCGAACCATTCCGGCGCGAAATCGTCAGCCATGGCCGAGGCGCCCACCTCGACCATGACCAGCTTGCCGCCATGCCAGACACCACGCGAGCCGGTGCTGATGTTACGGACCAGCGTCATCAGAAGCTATCCCGATACACGATGGCCTTGGGCAGGCGCGCTTCAAAGCCGCCCACGTTCATGATGCCCGCCACCTCATAGACCATGCTGGACTTCTGGAACGGCTGCAGGAAGGTGTGCGGACCGGGCAGGTGGAACTTCAGCACCTGACGGTTGCGATCATAGGCGATCAGGCGCGTGGTGCCGCCGGTGCCCGCCGTTTCGAGCGCGCGGCTCTTGAGGATGGTCAGCGATTCGCCCGCCGTGTTGTTCGCCTTGAGATAGGACAGGATCGTCATATCCGAGCCGGTCGAGCGCGGCGTGGTTGCAATGTAGTTGTAGACGCTGGTCGGCAGAACCAGCGTATTCGCCACATGGGTCTCGCCGGTGCCGGTTTCGACAGCGGTGATCGCCTCATTGATGTCGGCCAAGATTTGGTCCGGCGTCTTGCTCGTCCACAGGCGCGACGAACCAGTGCCATTCGCCGCCACCTGCGCCGACGGCGACGAACCGTTGTTCACGAACCCGGTCCAGCCCTTCTCGCTAACACCGCCGGGCGTCTTGCCGGTCATGGCGATCCCGTAGATAAAGCGATCAGCGGCCATGCCAGCGGCCAATGCCTTGTCCGACGACAGGGCGCGTCCCATCTTGGCAGCGCGCTGCATTTCCTGCGTGTTCCATTCGTAGCCGATACCGGCCAGATGGAAGTTGCGGGTAGCCTGCGCCATCTTGGTCGAGGCATAGGGCATATCAAACGCCCCGGCAGCGAGGAACTCGGCATTGCCGACTTGATCCATGGACAGGACCAGCGTGCCCACGTCCCACATGTCGCCCGACGAATCCACGTCCATGAAGCGCATGATGTCGAACGAGGGATACTCGGCCATGTAGACCTCGGCCTCGATGCGGTGCAACTGCGGCGTCAGGAAGGCATAGCCCACCTGCGCGTCCGAGAAGAACGCATCGATCTTGTCAGCGAAGGTCGATGCGTGGCGGGCGTTGTCGTTCGTCCACAGAGCAATGACCTGCCGCTTCAGATCGGCGTCGGCCAGCATGAACATCTGCGGGTCGGTGATGCGGCCCGAGGCGGAGTCATAGAAATTGGCAATCGCGTTCATGTCCGCCTCCTCAGCGCTTCACAATCTTGACCAGCGCGTCATCGGCGCCCGTCGTGTCAAAAGTCCAATCGGTCAGCGGAATGCCGCCGCTGGCGACGAAATCACCGGCGCTGTCCACGAACACTGCCGCGCCATCGGTCACCGAACCGCCAGCCGTGACCCAAATCGGGGTGCCGCCGGTCAAAATCGCCACGTTGTCGTACTGCTGATATTCGTCAGCATCGGCACCCGGCATCAGGGGCAGGTCGCTGGTCGCGATGGAGATGCCCAGGAACGCGTTGCCCGCCACGGTGAGCGAGAAGCCATCGCCCGAGGCAAAGTCGGTCGCGCCATCAGCCAGCGTGAATGCCAGCCCGCCAGCGCTGAACGCTGCCGCAACGGCTCCGGTGCCGACCACAACGCCGTCGGGGTCGGTCAGGGTGAACTTGCCCGCGTTGGTGCCGGGCTCAATCACCACCAGCGAGTAGACGCCGATTTTGGCCCCGGCCGAGACAGTGACGGTCCCCATGGCGCCGTTGCCGGTGTTGCCCGAGAACGCCGCCGAGGTCGCGGTGAGCGTCTGGGTCAGCACGCAGCCATGGTCGCCAGAGCCACGGAACACGGCCTTGCCGAAGCCGATGCCAGCGGAGGTTTCGCAGGTGCGCGAGATGCGGTTGCCACTCTCGCCATTGGCGATCATACCCGGATAGGCGGCAGCAATCGTGTCGGTGTAGGTGGTCTGCAATTCAGCCATGATCTATCTCCTCAGCGGGCGTAGCGCATGGCGCGCAGGCCAGCGACGGCGGTGGCGTTGTCAGTCAGGACAGCGGGTGCGCCGATGGGAACAATGGTCTGGGCCACGGGCTTGGCATCGGCGGCGAGAACCGCAAATGCGCCAGCGACCGCAGCATCCTCGACCGGGCACTTGTCGCCCAGCTTGGCCGAGACCACGGCACGGCGGATTTCCTCGGCCGTCTTGCCGTCGGTGACGATGGTCGGAACCACCGCCTTTGCCTGCGCGATCAGCGCCGAACGGTCAGCGACCAGCTTGTCGATGGCGGCAGGGGCAGTCGCAGCCTTGGCGTCGGCAAGCTGGGTCTCCAGCGCGGCGATCTTGCCATCGCGGGCGGCCAGTTCGGCCTTGGCATCGGTCAGGGCTTTGGCACTGTCAGCCAGCGCCGCGTCCTTCTTGTCGAACACGGCACGCACCGCGTTCTCATCGGCCAGCGACACGGGCAGGCCGTCCACAACAATACTCGCCATCGCTGGCTTCCTTTCGTCTTGGGAGAAAATGGCCTTGAGCCGGTTCAGCTCGTCGGCGGTTACAGCATCGCAGATCGCGTGATCGGCAATGCGGCATTCGGGGCCTGCGCGGCCATGATCGACAATCGCGACATGATTGCCCCGGATCGTCGTCTGCCGCGCTACGCATTTGGTGCCATCCGGGGCGGTAAAGTCGCCAAACTCGATCCCGGCGGCATAGCCATTCGACAGCTCGCCCTTACCGCCCCGCACCTCTCGAATGATCGCCGCGTCAGTCAGCAGCAGGTCGAACGCCAGATATTGGCCATCGCGCATTGCGCCCATGACCACCCCTCGCGCATGGTCGCGCCAGTTTTCAGCGGTGACGGGGACGGGCGGATGGTTGTCGGTGATGGGCTTGCCGATGAAGCTGCGTGCAGCGGCTTCGTCAAACACGGCGCTCTCATCGCGCAGCACCTTGACCAACCCCCGATCACGCAGGCCATGCGCGTTCTGCGGGTCGATCTCGGAGCCGAGGTAATCATAGACGCCGGTGCGCGCGACCTTGGCACGAACGGCCATATACCCGCCAGCGGTTTGGCGCTTCACATCCAGAATGAGGGTGTCAGAGAACAGCATGAACGACGGATAGGCCCGGCAATGCGCAGGTTTTACCGCCGTCAGAAGGCGGACAAATGGCGGAAAACAGCGGCGCGCTTTTCCTGCCGCTTTTCCTGCCGCTTTTTGCCGTGGCTAAAACTCACCATCTAGCGTCAACACCGCCCGGCTGGTGCAGCCGCAGTGAATAAGCTGCCCCGGCCTGTCCTGCGGCGGCTTGTGCGGGCCGGATTTGGCCTTGTCGTCATACCGTTTGCCGTCGCGTGCAGCGTGTTCTGCGCGCGGGTGGGCCTTGTGGCTCGACACCCACTCCCACGTTGACAGTCCCGCCTCGGCACGGCGCTGGTCGTTCAGCGTTTCGGCGGCCTTGCTCAACTGATCACTGGCGATGTTCAGGGCGCGGCGGCGTCCCATGGCCACAGCCTCGCGGATCTGCGCGGCCACCTCACGGGCGGGGCGCTTTTCGGTCAGGCCGCGAAACACGGCATCACTGATCCGGCTGCGGGCCTGATCGGAGACCGATCGCACCAGCTCAACATTGCGCTCGATCACCGTGCCCAGCGTGGCGCGCATGTCGCCCGGCCCGATCATCATGCCCGCATCGATGCCAGTGGCCCGGTTGATCGATGCCAGCCACTTGCTCCTGTGCGCGGCCTCGACCATCGCGGCCCAGCGCTCCAGCCGCACCCGCAGGGTAACCAGCAGGGCGGCAGTCGCGGCATCGGTCGATGTGATGACGCCAGACAGCTCAGGCGCGGCGTCGGTGGTGATCTCGGACAGGCTGCGCTGGTATTCGTCAATCAACGGGGCGATAGCCTTGCCCCATACGTCCAGCACCGGGGCATAGATCGCCGCGTACAGGTCACTGGCGAGGGTCCCCGGCAGCCGAACCTCGCGGAATACGATTTCCCGGCGGCGCGTGCGGCCTGCGCGCTGCACCAGCCCGGCCAGATCGTAGCGCATCAATCGCCGCCGCCGTTAAACTCCGCGAACACCTCGGGGCCCAGCTTGATCGGCCCGCGATACGGCTCAACGCCCGCCAGATCGACCGGCGCACCCGTCAGGCTCACATGCGGCTGGTAGGCCTCGAAATCCCACGATGCCCCCGCCTCGCGGATTTGTTCATGTCGCCACGACAGGCGCGACGAGGTGAACAGCAGCACGGCGGTGCGATTGCCCAGCGGTTCGACAATGCGGACGCCACCGGGCGGGATGGTCAGCGAACCATCATCCGCTTGGCTCCACTCCTCGCTGATCGTCATCCAATCGACCGGCGCGCGCGAGGCGGCAATGGTGACATGCAGGTCCGGCTGCAATTCGCCCAGGCCCTGCTCGGTTGCCCAGCGTTGCAGATCGGCGCGGTTCAGGACGGGCCGGGAAACGTATAGGCTGCGCGGCGCGGCGTCGGTGAGGGGTGTGCCATCCGGGCCTAGCGCAGGCGGGTTGGCGGCGGCAGGCGGCGAGGTGATGCCAAAGCGCTGTGCCTCAGGGATACCGTCAAGGGCCTGCCCAAGCCCCGGCATCCATCCGCCCTCAACAATGGCGTTCTGCGCGGCCTGAGCGAATGCCTGATCTGGCATGGCGTGCAGATTGGCGACGACGTTGAGCGCGTCGGCGGTGGTCTTGAAGCGCGTGGCTGCCTTGTCCTCGTCCGGCATCTCCAGCGGGGCAAAGTCGTAATCCACCTTGTCGGGCACCGAGCCGAGGGCAGACGGCACAAGGTAGCGGTCGAGATTATCAAGGCAGGGCCCAAGCTCAAGTGTCTGCTTGGCGCGGATTTTCTTCGACCAGTCCTTCTGCTGACTGTCACCGCTGCTGTTCATGCCTTCCGGTGCACGGCCCAGCAGGCGCGTGGCCGGAATGTCCGAGATGGCGCAGGCGAACTCGTTGTAGGCGTTCAGTACGTCTTTTGCGCCCGCGAAATTGTATACCACGTCGGTGATCGCCTCGCCGGGCATGTCAGGGCCACCAGCGTCATAGATCGCCATGTTGTAGATCGACTCCGCCATGGCCATGGTTTTCAGCCGTGCCGCCATGGCATTCTCGCCGTCCGGCGTAGAGACCAGCTCGCTCAGGCCGGGAATGCCAATGCGCGTCAGGCGGGCCTTGTGCAGCAGCGCCGCGAAGGAAGCGCGCGCCGTGTCGCTGTCCCGCACCGCGTCAAGCACCTGCTCGACCGTGCTTTCGCCCCAATACTGGTCGGCCATGCCCGCGACGGATGACGATGCCAGCGCGGCGGTCGTGTCGGCGCGAAACGGAATGACGCGGCTTGGGTGGATGGTGATCTGACCGCGCTTTGCCGTGTTCATCCGCCACATGGCAGGCTGACCAAAGCCGGGCTTGGTTGGGTCATCGGCCAATTCGGTGAAGCTCAGATGCCAGCGCGAGACGACGTTCACAAATGCCAGCCCGCCCTTGCTGACCGTGGCCGGGGCAGGGTCTTGAGGCAGGCCCGGCAGGCCCAGCACAAGCGCACCGCCGCCCAGCGCACGCAACACCTCGGCCGCCAGCAGCTTCTGCGCCAGCCCGTGCCGCTTTTCCTCGGCTTCCAGCGCCTCGATCTGATCGCGCTCCATCTCCCAGCACCGGCCTTCGCGGATCATGTCCAACGCCGGGATGGTGATGATCTTGCGCATCAGGCCGGAGCCGGAATAGGCCGCGTAAATCTGCTGCTGGCTCAGCCGCGCGCGCTGGTGGTATTGGCCTGCTTGGCGGGCGTCGCGTGAAGTGCCAGCGCCGGTGATGGCGTTGCGCAGGCTGTCGGCGAAGTTGGCAAGGATACGCATGGTTGCGGCCTATCTGACGGGCGATAGAGGCGTTACCGCCGTCAACTCAGCGCGCCGATGTTGTAGCGTGGGCCGCCCAGCGCGATCTCGTTGAACGCGCGGGAGGTGGCGTCGGCATCATCGTCATGTTTGGCGGCAGGGAAATTCTCAAGCGCGGAAAACCATCGATCGTTCCACTCGCCGCGCAGAATGTCCACGTTCCCAGCCTCAGCCTGTGCGCTGAATGCCCCGAACCGGGTCACCTTGTCACCAGTCTCAGTGCTGGAGCGCGCGATATAGCCCGCGAGCTCGAGTTTGATGCTTTGCACTTGGCTCTTGCCCGCCTGCCCCGGATCTTGCGGCAAGGAAATGACGCAGGCCTTTCCATCGGCGCTGGCGTTGTTTTTGATGATCGTGCGGACACCAGATGGGCCCACACAGTCATTTGTGCTGTGCACCACGATGAACCGGCCACTTGGCGTTTTGCCGATCTTGACGGACGCTGTTGCATCGGGGTCTGGATTTTCAGCACTTCGCGGGGTGGCAGCCAAGTCATATCCGCGACAGAACACGGTGCCAACCGGGATCGCATCGACCACCGGACACCATGCCCGCTGGAAATACAGGCCCGCCGCCGGGCGGATTTTCCAGTTGCCGCCCAAAAGGCGCTCACGTTCGACCAATGGCAAAGCCAACAGTGAGGCCATATAGCCGGGGTCTGCTGCCATAAGTGCCTTGTTGTCGGTCAGCTTGGCGGGGATGAATGTAAGAGACTTGGCCGGGATCGGCACCGCCTTTCCCGCCTCATCCAGCATCGTAAAGCAGGCTAGATCCGCCGGATCATCGGCCCACTTCAGTTCTTCACCAACGCGGACAAACCATCGCAACTTTCCGGCGCGTTCCGGGATCGGCAGGCCGGTATCCTGATCAATCCACCATGCAATCAACTCGGCCACCCAGCTATCAGCATCTGGGTTGCACGTCGCACGGATGTAGGGTCGCACCCCGCACATCGATCGGTTGCGGCTAACCATGTACCAGAACTGCACCGCGCTGAAATGGGTCAGCTCGTCAAAGCAGATCAGCGGGATCTGCGACCCCTGCCAATTGAACCGCGTCTTGTCGTGTTCGAGGTGCGCAAAGCTGACCGACGCGCCGGATGGGAATGCCCAGGACAGGGTATGCTCTTTGGGATCGGCGCCAATCTGCGGATACAGCACGGCGCTTTCGTCCCACAGGCCGCCCTCGTTGCGGATCTGGACAGTGGATCGGCGAAAAAACACAGCGCCAAAGCCGGAGTTGCCAATGTGACGCAGGGGCTCCATCAGCAGCCCCCACGTCTTACCGCCACCCGCGCCGCCGCCGTAAATGGCTATGTCGGCAGGTGATGAAAGGAACACGGTTTGCGGGCCGGGCTGCGGCTTGATCGTCTCATCGGTAATCGCAGGGCCGCCATTATGGCCCATGCCAGCAGGTGGTTTCATCCGTTGCGCCCGTTGTCAGGAAGCGCGAAAATGGCCACAGCCGGACTGGTGGGCAGATCCTTCCCGTCCTTGCCGGTATGTTCGTGCCTGTCCTTCAGGTGCCCATAGAGCTTTGCCAGTCCCATCGTGGCCGACACTGCGGCGGCGGGCGTTTCACACTTGCGCGCGAACTCCCTATCCTCGCGGAGCATGGCGGCGATATCATCGACGGTAACGCCATGGCGCTCGGCGTGCTGGGCCTTCAACTCATCGACCCTTGCCGTGATCTTGCCGTTATCAAGAAGCTCCTTGGCCTTGCGGTTAACCGTCGCGTCTTTCATCTTTGCGGCGTCATAGGTGCGGCGATAGGCCTCTGACGCATTGCCAGTTTCGATATAGGCCAGAGCGAATGCCTCCTGCTTAGGCGTCAGCGTCATTCCCCCCTCCCGCTCAACGTCTGCCCCAGCACATACCGCCTGCGACGACGCTGCCTGTCAGCGAGGCATTGATCCACCGACGTGACATGCAGATTCTTACGCCCAAGGCGCGCGACCTCAGTGGCCCGGTCCTTCACCAATTGCTCCCTTCCAGTTTCGTCAACCCAGCGGCGCACACAGCGCCAATTCGCACGGTAGTGATGGCAGATGCCCTCCCAGCCCAACTCGATGAACCGTTCGCGGAAATCCGGCGGGCAGGGCCGGATCGGCTTAATCAACCCCGTGTCATGTGGGCGGCCATCAGCGCGCCGCTTCCTCTCCTCTATTGGGCGATTCCCCGACCATCCGAACAATGGCAGGTCATCCACCGAAAGAACGAGGCGGCAGCGGCGGCGCTGGTGGTCAACCATCATCATCGCGCTCCAGATCAAATCGGGCCATGGATAGACGGTGCGGCGACATGTCGGACGGCAGAACGGTGACGACGGCGCCAGCGCGAATGACAACCCGCTGCCCCGTCCCCAGCTTCACGATTGGCGCACCAAACGTCATGGCGGAAGCAATGGCCGGTGAACGAAGCGCGCGCATAGCGCGGACGGGATGCACCGCCTCAACGCGCTCGATATAGCGCTGGATAGCGTGACGGGTGATGTGCAGCCCAGCAGGCATCACGCCACCGCGCATTCGGCATTGGCCGGGCAGATCATGCCCACCACCAGCCGGATCAGAAACGGGCAAGCGCGGTGCTTGGCGGCGATGGCGTCAGGGTCCAGCCGCGCGAGACTGCCAGGGCCGTTCGCCAGCGCGTAATCGGCCATGGCGCGCAGGCAGGTCAGGTTGGCGCGGGCTTCGGCGTCATTCATGCGGCCTGCTCCTGCACCGCGGTGTTTCGCGCACGCAGCTCGGCGGCGTAGATCCATCCCCCCGGCGCATCGGCATCGGGGTAGATATGCCCGTAGGTGTGGGCCGCGCGCAGCCATGCCTCGGGGAGCGCGGCAATCGCGTCCGGCGCCAGTTCGCGGGCGCGCAGGGCGGCCATGGTATCATCGAAAACCCTCTGCCGCTCCCAGAACAGCGCGGTTTCGGCGCGGCGGTATTCGCGTAGGGCTTCGTCGTCGCGCTGCCACTCAGCGGCGATGGTCAGGCATTCCGCGATCGTCGGGAACCATTCGCACCGCTCAAGCACCTGGTCGGCCAGCCAGTTGACTTGCGCCACCGGCATATGCCCCAGCTTGCGCCGATAGGCGGCCACCAGCAGCTCGCCCGAGAGGTCATCCTGATTGCGCTTGGGCAAAGCGGCCAGCAGCACCCGCAGGCATTTGGCAAAATGGTCGGGATTGGTCGGTTCCAGCGCGGGCAGGCCAGCCGCAATCACCGCCTCGCAGGCTATCAGATCAGCGCCATTCATCCGGGATTGCGCCGGTGCGGTGCAGCTCGCGGTCAAGGGCTGCGATTGCACCGTCAACCCGCTGAGGTCGGGCAGGGATTCCGCGATGGGCTTGGGGTCGTTGGTCATTTGCGGGTGTCCAGATTTTGGCGTTTCGTATCCAAGTGCGGAAGGCGGCCTGCCAATCCTTCGACATCCGCCCCTTGTCGGCGGCGTGGTCGCGGAAGGCGGCGAGCTGCTTGTCGAACATGCCGGGGGGCCATCCATCCACGGTGGTCTGCGCATCCAGCGTCAGGATCGGCTGCCAGTCGGCGGGCAGGGGGTGATCGACACCGGCAGTTCGCTTGATGGGCGGCTTGCGCTTGGGCTTGGCCGGGATTTCGTCAGAATGGGCATCAGGCAGCGGCGCGCGCTCTAAATCCTGAGGATACGAAGTATCCGAAGGATTATTGTTCCCTTGTTTCCCTTGTTCTTTTGTTGTCCGGTTTCTGTCCGATTTCTGTCCGGTTTGCTGTCCGGACAGTTGTTCGGTTTCCGCCCCGAAATCCTGATATTTGTCGTAATTGCAGATGGTTATGATGGTCTTTCCCTGTCCGGTTTCCCGTTCGATCATCTGTTCGGTTTCGAGACGTGTCAAAAACCGCTCGACAGCGCTTGGCGACCACTTCCATTCCTTCGCCAGATGCTCACGCCCGGCGCAGATTTGGCCGCGCTCCACGGTGATGGTGCGCCCGCGTGCATCGTGCCGCGTGGGCTTCCATGCTGCGTGCGCAACCAGCCAGAACCACGCGCGGAAGCGGTCCGCGTCCTTGAGGACGGGATGACTGAATGCCTCGCGGTGCAGGGCGATGAAACCGCTCACAGGGGACGCTCTCCCCGCCATGTGGCGATGCGGTCGGCGTGCAGGGCCGTCCGAGTGGCGCCGCGCACACCGATGCACAGGAAGCCGGGTAGGGCGCCGCAGGTCGGGCAAATCACCTGCGCGGCCTGACGGCGGCGGCTATCGTGCTGGGCAGAATTGCGCCTCACACCAATCTCCCCGCATTGCGCAGCACCTCAAGCCCTGCGGCTGCGCTGCGCACCAAATGAAACGGCACACCCATCAGGGCGCACCACTCGCTGAAATCGCTCTGCCCGTCCGTCAGGCGGTTGCTGCCTGCCTTGAACTCCATCGCCAGCGCGCCGCTGTCCCACAGGAACAGGTAATCGCTGGTGCCGGTAATCAGGCCAAGCGCGCGGGCCAGCGCCACCTGTGGCGGCACGGCGACGCCACCACGCGGGCTTTTGCGCACCATGCCGGCCAGTTCGTTGGCAGGGTGCGTCCAGACAGCCCGAAGCCTGCCTTCCAGCGTGGCCACGCGCAGCTCGGTCACAAAGGCCAAGCATTCGCAATCCTCCGGCCCGGTCTTGATCCGGTCGGAGAGCTTGCGATACGCCATCAGGCGCACAAGGAAGGCAGGCGTGGGCATAGGGGTTAGTCGATGCCCAGCGCGTTCTTATAGACCTCGGTGAGCGCTTCCAGCTCCCTGCGGTCATCGGGCTTCATCTTGCGGATACGCACCACCTGGCGCATCGCCTTGGGGTCATAGCCGGTGGCCTTGCCCTCTAGATAGACGTCCTTGATATCGTCGCCGATACCCTTCTTCTCTTCTTCCAGACGCTCAATCCGTTCGATCAGCAGGCGCAGGCGTTCATCGGCTTCGCTCATGTCTTATTTCTCCAGTGGTGCAGGAACAGGGTAATTGTTGATGCGGCACAGTTCGCGGCATGTGGCGCGGTAGAATGCCCGGTCTTTATCGCGGCCATGCTGGGCCAGCGTGCGGGCGGCATCGGAAGGGGTCGGCGCGGCGGGCGCGGCGGCGGGCTTGGTCCAAGGCAGGCGCATCACAGGCCCTCCCGGCGCGCCAGTTCATCGCGCAGAACATCAGTCGGCAGTTTGGACGCGGCCTTGATCGTGGCTCGAAATGCGGCCTCACGCTCTTCACGCGCGCGGACGGCGGCCTGCCGGTCAAATGCCGCATCCTGAATGCGCATGATGGTCCGCAGGCGCTCAGCAGAGGGGCGTTGGATGCCGCGCGTTTCCAGCGCGTGGGGCAACCCCTTCAGCCCATTCGCCGGACGCCGAACCATGCGGCAAAACGCCTCCATAGTCAGGTCGTGGCGCTCACAAAAGGCCGCGATGTCGCGCTCCAGAACCTCGATCTCGCCAACCGGCATCACGTTCGACGAATCGCTTGTCGTCCGGGTGTCCGCGATGTCGGCGCTAGGCGGCACCCACGGCAACTGGTGATCGCAGCCGCGTCCGCCGGGAATGCCGCAACCCCGGCATGGGCTGTTGTCCATCGCCTGCCGCTTAGGCTTAGCCTGTCGGGGCTGACGCTGCGCAACGGGCTTGGCGCGATAGGCCGCAACAATGCGGGCCGTGTCGATCTGCGATGCCGGGATGACCGCACCGGCGGGCGTGACGTAATCGTACATCATGCCGCCAGCCTCCATCCACCAGACGGAATCTCTTTACCGCCCATTAACTCTTGGCTGGTATCTGTCTCACAATGGGAGACTTCGATCTTCGTCATTGCCATCCCCAAAAAAAGGCCCATGCCGTCAGCATGAGCGGTGAACGATCAGCGTGTGGCGATGGCGCGCTCTGCGCGGTCCAGCCACTTGGCGCGCTTGGCGCCGGTCACACTGTCAAAACTGGTTCCGGGATACCGGGCCGCGTATATGCGCTGCGCCATCTCCTCACGGGTGATGTGGGGCAGGCTTTCACCCGCCTCACCGGCCATGTCGGTCAGAGCCGCGCGTATCGCAGCAGCCAGTTGGTCGGCGGTAAAATTGACGATCACAGGGCCGACTTCCATCATGCAGCCCTTGGTTTTGCTGTATTCAGGAGTCGGAATTGACCAATGATCCGTTTTTGCCGGGGATTGTCCTGCACCTGCTGAACATTGCGGACATTCAGGCGCGGGCGCTTCACCAACAGGGCATTCTGACCGATCAGCATTCGTCACGCTATGCAGCTGAATTGCGATCCCTTGCGGCGCTTCTTGATCGCATGTTGCAGCAGACGCACGGCGATGACGTGCCGCCAACAACTCTTGCCTCGCAGCTTCATGCAACCGCGCTTCTTCTGGAGAGCAGGGAGTGAAGGCGGGGGCAGCCAGCAAGGCTTTGGCCATGTCCTCTGCGAACGCCATTTATGCGGCCTCCGGGGATTTGCGGGCGCGGCGGGGCTTGGATGCCAGAGCGCGGACGGCAATCAGCGTCCGCTTGTCCGGGATCAGGTCGCCCCGCTCAAAGCGGGAGATGGTCGATTGATGCAGGCCGAGCTGCTCAGCCATCTCGGCTTGCGACAGCCCAAGCTGGCTTCGGATTGTCTGAATATCGCTCATGCCATGCTTATATGCGCATGCGCATATGGAGATCAAGCATGATATGCGTTGGCGAGTTGGATTTCTTCAAGCCGCCGGTTTATGCGGGGCGCATGGCTGGCGAACTTAAAGACAAGATCAGGAAAATCAGGCTATCGCTTGGCCTGAAGCAGGATGAGTTCGGTCAGCGCCTTCAGACGAACCAAAGCACGGTGTCGCGTTGGGAGCGTGGCGCATTGCCCGATGGGGTTATGCTTCACCGTATCGCCGAATTGGCCAACACAACGGTCGAAATGCTGATCGGCACCGATGATATTGCCGTTCGGCCAGCCGATAGCATCCCGGTTGTCGGGTTCGTTGGCGCTGGATCGGCAATCTACCCATACGATGATTACCCGCGCGGAGACGGAATGGATTTTGTGGAGCGCCCGCCTTTTGTTACCGGGCAGGCCGTGGCTGTCGAAGTGCGTGGTGATAGCCTTTTCCCTGTTGCGGAAGATGGCTGGCGGCTTGTTTATGCTGGGCAGCAAGCCGTTGTTGAGGAGGAAATCCTCAATCGCCTTTGCGTCGTCCAGCTCGCTGATGGGAGAATGCTGGTCAAGCGTGTCATTCGCGGCACCGCACCGCAACGCTATCATCTGGCCTCGACAAATGCGCCGTTGATTGAAGATGTCGAAATCACCTGGGCAGCGCGGGTGAAGGCGATCATTCCGGATTGATGGATTTCAGGGCGGAGGCTGTATTGATGATTCGGATGTGCCTTGTCGTAGGGGTGTTAGCCCTAACAGGCTGTGAGGCCCTTAGCCCGGAATACAAGCTGAAGAGCGAGGCGCATAAGGCTGTGACGGCTTTATTGCGCGATCCTGAGTCTGCTGATTTTGACGATTCTACGTTGCAGATATACGCGGCGGCAGGTCTTGTTTGTGACGGCAAGGTAAACGCCCGCAATGGGTATGGCGGCTACACTGGATTTCAAAACTATGTCTATTCTCGAGCCGGTGGAGTCGCGTTCGAGAATGATGATTCAACGCTCTATATTCAGCTTTTGACAAAGTGCACGGCAGAAGTTGTCAAAGAAACTGAGCGGCTAACACGCCAAATGGCTGCATCCCCATCGAAAGGTGATGGGCGGAAATGACAATGCGAAGAGAGGCAAATCTCCGGGCTGCTGAGGAGGCGAGGGCCAAGGCCTTTGTCCAGCAAAAACGCGACATTGCCAGCATGGGCCTGCGAGCAATATTCCATCCATCAAATGCACTTGCGGGACCATGCCCGGCAGCTCACGCGATGCCAAAGCGCAAACTGGCGGCTGGTGATATGCAGCCAGTCCCATTGCCTGACTGCACCCACCCCGACCAGTGCGCTTGCCTGTATCAGGCGGTGTTGATCTAGCGCGCCGAGATAAGCGCGAACGGCAAGAATTGATGTGCCACCCCCCCCCGCTGGACAGCCCCGGCGGGGTTTTTTGCGTGCCGTGACTGCGTGCGCTAAAAATGCGCCAACGCATATTTTTTCCTTGACGATATGCGCATGCGCATTTATTCAGGGTCCAACAGCCGGTGAGCTTTCGCGCAGACCCGGCAAGGTTGGAGACCTTCGATGCCCAAGACCGCACACCTGACCGACACCGTCTACTTCACCGCCGATTGCTGGCGTGGCCGCGAGATCGAATGCGCTGTTGAAGTTGAATTCAGCTTTGACGGCGATGAGGAATTGCAGATCACCAAGGCGGTGTGGGTCGAGGGCAATCCCGAGCTGATCCCTAATGCCGACGATGCCCTGTGGGACGCGGTGTGGGACATTGCGCAGGGTGCCTATGACGACTGGCGCACCGAATACGAGGCCGACCGCGCCGACCACGCGCTGGGCATGGTGGAGGCCGCGTGATGGGCTTCCACCGCTTCATTGAACCGCGTGAACCGCTGGGCGTTTTGTTCGCCCCGGTTTCCGCCCCGGCAGATGTGACCGATGCCACGCGCTTTCCAAACATCGCCGCCGCCCGCGCTGAGCTCGCCGCCATGGACGCGGTCAAGCGCGCCCGCCTGATTGCTGAATGGGAGGCCTGACATGGCTCACAACAACTTTTGGATGACCAGTGTCGCCAAGGAGCGCGGCGTTAAGGCTGTGTGCCTCCAGTCGCTTGGCGGTCTGTGGCAGGGATTTGCCGCCATCAGTTCCGCCCGTGAAACCGCCATCATCAGCGGTCACTTCGGCTTCTGGCGCGTCAAGCAGCCGGAAGGGGGTGCGAAGTGACCGCCACCATCCTGACCATCGCCGCAATCATCCTGATCGCCGCTGGCAGCCTCGCATGGGCCTGCTGCGCGATGTCCGGCATCGCACAGGCTGCGACTAACGCCGTGGAGAACAACAATGGCTGACAAGATCGAGTGGCATCCGCAGGGGACGCCGGGGCCTTGGCAGGCGACATATCAGGAAAAGAGGGAGAACCACGTTATCGAAACCGCATACGGCGGTTGGCGTGAGGCTCCGGTCGCATTTACTGCCAACCATTTTGTTGGCGGCAATGAACCTGCCAACGCCCGCGCCATCGCACAAGTCCCCGCCATGGTCGCGGTGATGCGGTCGATGACTGAGAACGGCATCACCAAGGCCGATCACGACACCATGCGCGCCATCCTCGCCCGCATTGACGGAGCCGACCAGTGAAGGCCGCTATCGCGCTGTTCACCAGCCAGCCCGCCTCGGAGCATCTGTCCGCCGCCGCCGGTGTGTTTAGCGTGATGTTCGTCATCCCCATGGCGATTGGTTTTGTAGCCCTGATCGCTTCCTAACCCCCTTCAGGCTGGCGACTGCGACCCGGCCAGCCTGAACGCCGGTGGGCGGTTTCCCTCCCATCCCCCCGTCCACCGGCACCCATTCAGGAGTTTGAGCCATGATTGCTTACGAACTTCGCTCACCGCGTGGCCGTCAGATGATGGCCTTTGACAGCATCCACCGGGCCAAGGCCGAGCGCGATGCGCACGCCCGCCGCACCGGCATCAACCTCCGCCTGTTTGAGATCAAGCGCGAGGAAAGGGAAATTCAATGAACGCTCCCGCCCGCATCCAGCTTGGCGACGGCGACGACAAGTTCCGCGAAACGGTCGTGGGCGGCTCTGAGGTGTCGGCGCTGTTTGATGCAAATTCGTGGCTGACACATTTCGAGCTGTGGCACCGCAAGAACGGCACCATTGCCACGCCTGACTTTGGTGGCGACGAGCGGATCGAGGCGGGCATTCGGCTTGAAGGCGCGATTATTGATTGGGCCTGCGACAAGTGGGGATACCGCAAGATGCCGACCCCCAAGCGCCTGGACAATGGGCGCGGGCTGGGCGGCCATCCCGACCAGAGCGTGATTTGCCCCCAACGCGGCGAAGGCATCCTTGAGGTCAAGACGGTCGATTGGCTGCAAGCGAAGTCGTGGGGCGACGAGCCGCCGCTGCAATACCAGTTGCAGGTGATGGCTTACATGGGCCTGTCCGGCGTCCGCTGGGGCGACATTGTGATTTTGGTCGGCGGGAACGAACTGCGCCGGTTTGAGATCGACTTCCGCCCCAAGCTCTATGCCGAGATCGAGCGCCGCGTTGCCGCGTTCTGGCAATCCGTGCGCGCCGGGACGCCACCGCCCGCCAACTACGCCCGCGACCTTGAGCCGATCAAGGAGCTTTACGGCGTGGGCATGGACGAGGTTGCCGATCTGACGGCCGACAATTTGGCGGCCATTGCGGCGGCTGAATATCTGGCGGCTGACGAGGCCGTGAAGGCAGCGCAGGCGCGCAAGGATGCCGCGCAGGCCGAGTTGATGGACAAGATCAAAACCGCGTCCGTCGGGCTGCTGAACGGCTTCACGCTGCGCACCACCACCATCAAGGCCACGCCCGACCGTGAGGCTGTGGCGGGCGAAATCATCAAGGGGCGCAAGGGATACCGACGCCTGACCATCAAGGAGATCGCATAATGGCTTCGCAGCCGAACAACCCCGTCGCCGTCATCAAGGATTCGGTGGCGAAACTGGCCCCGGAATTTCGCGCCGCGCTTCCGCCGCACATCCCTGTCGAGAAGTTCGTTCGCGTGGCGCAGACCGCCATTCTCACCTCGCCTGACCTGCAAAATGCTGACCGTGGTTCGCTGTTCGCCGCCTGCACCAAACTGGCGCAGGATGGCCTGCTGCCTGATGGCCGCGAGGCGGCGCTGGTGATCTTCAACGCCAAGCAGGGCAACGGCTGGACCAAGAAGGTTCAGGCCATGCCGATGATTGCCGGTGTCCTGAAGAAGATCCGTCAATCCGGCGAGGTGGCATCGATCGATTGCCATGTGGTGCATCAGAACGACAAGTTCACCTATCGCCCCGGCATCGATATGCAGCCGGTGTTTGAGCCGGATTGGTTCGGTAATCGCGGCGAACCCATCGGGGCCTATGCCATTGCCGTTCTGAAATCGGGGGAGATTGTCCCGCCTGAAATCATGAACGTCGAGCAGATCGAGCGCGTCCGCAATGTCAGCCGGGCCAAGGACAGCGGCCCTTGGAAAGACTGGTGGAGCGAAATGGCGCGCAAGACCGTGATGCGCCGGTACGCAAAGCGCTTGCCGTCCAGCACCGATCTTGAAGACCAGATTTTCGCCAAAGACCCCACGATGGATACGCGGCCTGAGCTGGTAACGGTGCAGGTCGAAGCTCCGCAAGCTGAAGCCCCGCGCCTGTCGCGCCTCGAAGCACTTGAAAGCGAGGTCATCGAGGACGCCGAAACCACCGAGGCCGAGGCCGAGCCGGAATATGGCCGCGCCGATGCTGACCACGGCGACCAGTTTGACGGGGCCGAGGATGAGCCGGCCTATGCCGCGCTGGTGCGCCGCCTGCTGGGCGGGATCGAGGCCGCAAAGAACCCGGCGTATCTCAAGGTCATCGACGACGAGTTCGTCCAGCACCGGGCCGGTCTGCCTGACGATGTGGCGGCGCAGATTGATGCCGCGTTGACGGCCAAGCGTAAGGCTATGTCGTAATGGCAGGCAGCGTGAACAAGGTGATTTTGGTCGGCAATCTTGGCGCAGACCCCGAGGTGAAGTCCTTCCAGAACGGCGGGCGCATTGCGACCCTGCGCATCGCCACGTCCGAAAGCTGGAAGGACCGCCAGACCGGCGAGCGCAAGGAGCGCACCGAATGGCACAGCGTCGTGCTGTCGGGCGATGGCCTGACCGGCGTTGCCGAACGCTACCTGCGCAAGGGGAGCAAGGTCTACGTCGAGGGCCAACTGCGCACCCGCAAGTGGCAGGACCAAAGCGGGGCCGACCGATACACCACTGAGGTTGTGCTTGGGCCGCGTGGTGTCCTGACCATGCTGGACGGGCCGCAGGGCAACGGCACCGGGCAGGCGGGCGGCAACGCTGGCGGCCATCGGCAGGACACCCGGACGCAGGGCGGCGCACAGGCCAGCAATGGCGATTGGGGCGCTGATGACCTCAACGACGAAATTCCGTTTTAACCCCCCAAGGGACCGGGCGGCCAGCCTAAGAAGCGCGCCCGTTTAATTCCATGCGCACCTATTTCCCCGGCCTAGCGTCAATTGCGCTGGCCATTGCATCGGCCTTCGTGCCGAACGTTCACGTCTCCGGGCTGATGCTGCTGGCGTCCGGCCTGCTGCTGCTGTGGTTCATTTTCGGCGATGCGCTGATGCTGAAAGACGCGCCGACAGCCACTTTGCGCGACCAATTTGCAATGGCGGCGCTGACGGGGCTGATCGCACAGTCTGCTTATGGGACATCAGCAGAATTTG
The DNA here is from genome assembly GCF_009909235.1 of Novosphingobium ovatum. Lineage (GTDB taxonomy): Bacteria > Pseudomonadota > Alphaproteobacteria > Sphingomonadales > Sphingomonadaceae > Novosphingobium > Novosphingobium ovatum. Next base: position 3,929 of record NZ_JAAAPO010000005.1, on the reverse strand, counting down.
CACGACAGGCTGGCTCCATGGCCGATGCCATGATGGCCGAGCGCCAGAAGGGTGGTGCGGCATGACGCCGATCGAACGCATTGAGGCCGCGACGGGGCCGGATCGGGAGTTGGATTGCCTGATTGCTGCTGAAATCGGGTTACACATAGACGGGTGCCGACACTCAATATCAGAAATGCTTACAATGTTTGGGATCGGCAGTCTGGTTGAAACGAGCATGTCTAACAATTCGGTCCTGAAAACCATTCCCAGCTACACCGTCTCCATCGACGCAGCCCTGACGCTGTTGCCGGAGGGATGGGCAATTGATCGGCTGAACATGTGGCCGGGTGCGCCAAGTTGTTGTGATGTTGTCGGGACGCATGACCATAATGGTGGGCGCTGGCACAACTTCTCGGATGGTGAGGCTAGAGGTAAAGCCGCCACACCGGCCCTTGCCCTGTGTGCCGCCGCCCTTCGCGCGAGGGAGGTGGCCAATGGCTGACCGACTGCCCATGACCCCCTCCGACCTGATCGCCCCCAGCCTGACGCACCCCGGCCTTGCGCGTCTGCTGGACGAGCCGACCACCACGCTTGCCGAACTGCGCATTGACGCCATCGCCCGGCTGGAGATTGGGCTGCGGATTGAAGACGCAACCGGCGTTGACCTGCTGGACGAGCACGAGGGGTGGAGCACCGTCGCTGATGTGATGGCCTGCTATGCCGAATGCAGCCGCCGTGGTGCGCTGGACGCGCTGATGGCGGGGGAAGGGGAGGTGGTGTTGTGAGCAAGGAACTCATCACCGTCACCGAACGCGAATTGCAGGGATGGCCGGGGGCAAGCATGACCCTCGCGCCACAGGGCAAGCATTCGAAAATGGTTCTGCAATTCAAGGACCAGACGCGAATGGTCGTGATTGCCACAACGCCAAGCGATTGTCGGGCAGTACCGAACCATCTGGCAGTCGTTCGCCGGGAACTGCGGGCGATGGGGGCGGAACGGCATCACCCCACGCCAGCCAAGCCAAAGCCCGAGCGCGCATTCAAGCCTCATATCCCTGCGTACCAGACACCATTCAAGGAATTGGACCAGACCATGACCCAACAGAACGCCAAGCCCGTCAAAAAGATCGAGGCCATTTTCGCTGCTATTGCCGACCTGCGATATGCTGAAATGCTGGAATTTTCCGGCCTGTTGTCAAGCGCGGCAGTCAGCACAGACCTAAAGCGCCGTGACGTGCATGGCTGGGCCAAGATGCTGCAAAGCGCGATTGATGGGGTGGCCGCATGACCGCAGACGTCATCACCCTTAAGCGCTGGACCGCGCACATCACCTATCGCCACGATGCGCGGAATGAGGTTCGCATGGCCTCGTTTGAAGAACTGTTCGAGCTGCATGACATCATTGAGGCGGGGCCGAACTTCTACGCAATCGAAAGCATTGTGATTCGTCCCGGCGGGCGGTGCGCACCGACCACCGTTGAAAAGGGGGACTTGTTCGCATGACCACCCCAGACCCCATCACCATCCGCGCGCGTGAACTGTTCATTGCCGCCCAGCCGCGTGGCCTTGTGGTCGAACGCGCCGCACGCAACGGGGCCTATGACGGTGGCTCCTACATCCGCGACTACATGGACGAGGCCCGCCGCCAGATCGAGGCCGAGGCGAAAGGAGGCAGGGGGAAATGAGCTGGCCCGCAGCAATGCTGCGCAAGACCGCAGCGGCCTATGTCGATATGAGCGAAGCCGCTTTCCTACGGGACGTGGCAGCCGGTAGGCTTCCCTCGCCGCAACGGTGGGGGGATGGCAAAGAGCGGTGGCTCAAGGATGCCATCGACCGCGCCATTACCGGCGAAAACGATCCTCTCCCCGCGCATCGAGTAAGGTTCAACCAGCACTATGGCAACGCCGCGTAAGCTCCCGCACGTAAAGTTTGTCCGCCGGAAATTCGGCGGCAAGGTGCATGTTTACGCCTATTTCAACACCGGTCAGACGGTGAGTGGCAAGCCCGTTTATGCCCGCCTGCCCGATCCATCTGCGCCGGAATTTTACGCCAGCTATGCGGCTTATCTGGCGGGGCGCACGAAGCGCGCAAAAGCAGGGCCGACCGTCTCCAGCCTGATTGGCGAATATTTGTCCAGCGCGGATCTGGCGGGGAAGGCCACCGCGACACAGAACCTCTATCGCATCCAACTCGCCAAAGCCGAAAAGGCCTTCGGTGACTTTCCGGTCGATGACCTGCACCCGCATGACGTTCAAAGGGTGATCGATTCGGAAGGCTGGGGCGGTGGGACGATCAACGCATTTACCGCGGCGATCAGCACCATGTATCGTTGGGCAAAGAAGCGCGGGAAGGCCACCGTCACGCCGACAGACGGCATCGACAAGGCCAAGATGGGGCAACATGAGCCATGGCCAGACGATATGCTGGAGGCTGGGCTAAAGGCGGATGATGCGACCATTCGCCTTGCCGTGCGCCTGCTCTATTACACCGGCCAGCGGATCGGCGATGTCTGCAAGATGCGCTGGGGGCAAGTGCGCGCCGGGGAGGTTTCCTTCGTCCAGCAAAAGACCAAGATCGAACTAGTGTTCCCGCTCCATAGCGAGCTGGCCACCGAGCTGGATCAAACCCCCAAGCGCGGGATCTACATCCTGTTGACGGAATCGGGCGCGCCAATGCAGCCCGCCCGCCTGCGCGATCTGATCGATGCCTTCACCACCGGGCTTGGTCGAAAATGTGTCCCCCACGGCCTGCGCAAAAACGCGGTGAATGCGCTCCTGGAGTCGGGCTGCACACTGCATGAGGTTTCATCGATCACCGGGCAGAGCATCCAGATGGTCGAGCATTACGCCGCCCGCGTGAATCGCCGGAAGCTAGGCACGGCGGCTATGCTGAAATTCGACACTGGCGGCAAAAAGTCCGCTTCCTGATAGTGGAATTCCGCGCTATAGTGCGGACATGGATTGGAAGAAATACCTCCGCGCCGACGAGAAGGACAGGCTGTCCGAGATCGCGGCGCTCCGCCTTTCCTTGGCCGCCGAAGCCCGCCGCATTTACGACCGCTGCTTGAAGCGTTCAAAGCGGGAACGGGAAAAGCGCCGGGAAAACGATTTGTAAACCATTGTGGGAAAAGCGGTAATTTGGCCTTGGTGTTAACCACGAAATAAGAGCCTGATGCCTAAATGCGCTGGATTGACCGATTGCCGAGCCACCAGAGGGGGCCAATTTGACCTATATGTACAGCAATGCCGCGTGCGAGAACGCGACCCCGGTTTCGCTTGATTCGGTGCTGCCGGACGCAGTTGCTGCGCGAGTCGTTGTGGTGGGACTTGGCTATGTGGGGCTGCCTTTGGCGGTGGCTTTGGCCGGGCGGTTCGAGACGGTGGGGCTGGATATTGACGCGCGCCGCATTGACGAACTGGCCAAGGGGTATGACCGCACCAATGAAATCAGCGCGGAGCGGCTGGAGGCCAGCACGCTGGCGTTGAGCGCGGACCCGGCGATCTGCCCGCCGGCCGATTTCTATATCGTCACGGTGCCAACGCCGATTGACGGCGCCAACCGCCCCGATCTGCGCATGGTTGAGGCCGCGTCACGAACCGTATCGGCGATGCTGGTCGCGGCCGTGGCCGAAGGGCGCACGCCGGTAGTGGTGTATGAATCGACCGTCTATCCCGGCGTCACCGAGGAGGTCTGCGCCCCCATTCTGGAGGCAGGATCGGGCCTGAAATGCGGACGGGATTTCTATCTGGGCTATTCGCCTGAACGCATCAACCCCGGCGACCGCGAGCACACGATCGACAAAATCACCAAAGTGGTTTCCGGACAGACGCCCGAAGTGCTGGAGCGTGTCGCCGCCCTGTATGACGCGATCACCAGCGGGGGCGTGTTCCGCGCCGCCAGCATCAAGGCCGCCGAGGCGGCCAAGGTGATCGAAAACGCACAGCGCG
>NZ_JAAAPO010000004.1:0-460000 GCF_009909235.1 Novosphingobium ovatum | reverse complement strand
TTATGGCCATGCCGATCTGGCGCCGATCCTGTTGATCATCGCGGGCAGCTATGTCTTTGTGCCCTTTGCCGTGGTGCCGATGGCGCTGATGGGCCGCAAGATGAGCTTTCACGGCCACTTTGCCGTCAATGTCGGCGGGGCGCTGGCACAAGGTGTGGTGGCACTGGTCCTCTCGTGGCTGGGCTTCAAGGCCTTTGCGCTGGCCTGGGCAACGCTGGCCAATGGCGTGGCGCGGGGGATGATCGCGCAACTGTTGCGTCCGGCACTGCCCTGGCCGCTGCGCTTTGACGGGGTGTTGCCGATTGTATCGACCGGATCGCGGCTGACGACTCTGTATGCCTGTGGCGCGTTGGGCAACCGCACGCCCGACATGATCGTGGGCAAGCTGCTGGGCCTGCTCTCGGTCGGCCTCTACAGCCGCGCGGCCAGCCTGTCGGACCAGTTCCGCATGCTGATTTCTGGCGCGATCGGCAGCGTATTCTTTCCCGCCTTTGCCCGCAAACGCGACGCGGGTGAGCCGCTGGGCCCGCCCTATCTGCGCGTGGTGGCAGGCTATACGGCGGTGATCTGGCCGGGGATGGCGGGGCTGGCATTGGCCGCCCAACCGGTGGTCCATCTGCTCTATGGCGACAAATGGATGGAGGTCGCGCCTCTGCTGGCCACCATCTCGCTGACCGAGATATTCCTGGTGATGCTGCCGCTGCACACCGATCTGCCGATTCTGCTGGGACGGTTGAACAAGCTGATGGTGTTCAATGTCATCGACACGGTGATGTCCTTGTCGCTGCTGGCGGTGGGGTGTTTGTGGTTCGGCACGCTGGGCGCGGCGGGATCACGGGTGGTCTATGGCGTGTTCTGGGTGGCGCTCTATGCGCGGTTTCTACAAGGACTGGTCGGCTTTGACGTCCGGGCCCTGCTGATCACCTATGCCAAAAGCGGGATCGCCACGCTGGCCGCACTGGCCCCGCTGGCGGCGGTCTATGCGCTGTGGATGGGGCCACGCGTCATCACCCTGCCGGTGCTGATCCCGGCGGTGGGCGCGGGCATCGGGCTGTGGCTGGTGACGCTGGTGCTGATCCGCCATCCCGCGCTGGACGATCTGTTCGGGCTGATCACCCATCTGCCCGGCGGTCACCGGCTACGCCCGCTGCATCAGGCAATCACGGCACGCTAACCCCGCGCTTTGGGCTTTTGTTTTGGTGGCGCCGCCCTACATAGGCGCGATGCCGCCAGAAACGCCCCAATCCGCCGACAAAGCCGCCCGCCATGATGGCTGGCAGACGCTGCGCCGCTTCCTGCCCTATTTGTGGCCCGCCGATAATCGCGCGCTGCGCTGGCGGATCACGGCGGCGGTAGGGCTGATCCTGCTGTCGACCGCCACGCAACTGGCGCTGCCCTATGCGCTGAAATGGGCGATCGACGCGATGGGGCCAAACGGCGGCCTGTCCGGCCCGCGCCCGATGCAATTGGCGATGTGGCTGGTGCTGGCCTATGCGGCGGGGCGCTTTGCCGGCACGCTGTTCGACAATCTGCGCAACATCGTGTTCGAACGCGTCGGGCAGGACGCCACCCGCGTGCTGGCCGAGAACGTCTTTGCCCGGCTGCACCAACTGTCGCTGCGCTTCCATCTGGCCCGCCGCACCGGCGAAGTCACCAAAACCATCGAGCGCGGCACCAAGAGCATCGACACGATGCTGTATTTCATGCTGTTCAACATCGCCCCCACGGTGTTGCAACTGATCATCGTCGCGGTGATCTTTCAGCTGAATTTCGGCTGGGGGCTGGTGGCAGCCACGGCCGCGGCGATCGCGTCCTATATATGGGTGACGCGGACCATCACCGAATGGCGCACCCATCTGCGGGAAAAGATGAACCGGCTGGATGGCCACGCCCTGTCGCGCGCGGTCGATTCATTGCTGAATTACGAGACGGTCAAATATTTCGGCGCCGAAGCGCGTGAGCAGGAACGCTATGCCAGCGCGACGCGGGCCTATGCCGATGCGGCGGTGCGTTCTGAAAACTCGCTGGGGCTGCTGAACATCGCACAGGCGCTGGTGGTCAATCTGCTGATGGCGGGGGCGCTGGCCTATACCGTGTGGGGCTGGGCGCATGGCGAATATACCGCGGGCCAACTGGTGTTCGTCCAGACCTATCTGACGCAATTGTTCCGCCCGCTGGACATGCTGGGCATGGTCTATCGCACCATTCGTCAGGGCCTGATCGACATGGCCGAAATGTTCCGCCTGATCGACACCCATGTCGAGGTGCGCGATGTCGCTGGCGCTCCGGCCCTGATCGCACACCAGCCCAGCGTGGTGTTTGACGATGTGGTGTTCGGCTATGACCGTGACCGCACCATCCTCAAAGGCCTGTCCTTCGAGGTGCCAGCGGGCCACCATGTCGCCATCGTTGGCCCATCGGGCGCGGGCAAAAGCACGATCGGGCGGCTGTTGTTCCGCTTTTACGATCCGTGGTCGGGCCGCATTCTGATCGATGGTCAGGACATCGCGCAGGTCACGCAAACCAGCTTGCGCGCGATTCTGGGCATTGTCCCGCAGGATTCGGTGCTGTTCAATGAAAGCATCGGCTATAACATCGGCTATGGCCGGGATGGCGCAAGCATGGCCGACATTCAGGAAGCCGCGCGCGGGGCCGCGCTGATGGGCCTGATCGAGCGTCTGCCGGCCGGTTTGGACACCGAAGTGGGCGAGCGCGGGCTGAAGCTGTCTGGCGGGGAAAAGCAGCGGGTGGCCATCGCCCGCACGCTGGTGAAAAACCCGCGCATCCTGTTGCTGGACGAGGCCACCAGCGCGCTGGACACCCGCACCGAGCAGGACATTCTGGCGACCCTGCACACGCTGGCCGCGAACCGCACCAGCCTGTCGATCGCCCACCGCCTGTCCACAATTGTTGACGCTGATAGCATTATCGTCCTGTCAGAAGGCCGTTTGGCCGAACAGGGCAGCCACGCCGAGCTGCTGCGCTATGATGGGCTGTATGCCGAAATGTGGGCGCGTCAGGCAAACGAGGTGCAGACCGATCAGGCCGCGCAATAAGGCCGCCAATCCCACGCAAAAAAGCCGGGAGACCATTGCTGGTCCCCCGGCCTTTTTTGTGGTCCTGACGTCAGGCCCCAAGCGGATCGCTTAGAAGCTGGCGGTCAGCGACAGCACCGCGGCCGTCTTGGTGGCGCGATACATTTCGTTGGTGCCACCAGCGTCAGCCTTCGACACGTTGGTGCCGACCAGCTGGGCGCCCACGGTGATCGCCTTGATCTTGTACGCCACGCCGACCGAGTAGTCCATGTAGGGCTTGGTCCAGGCAAAACCACCGGCGGTGTGACCGATGTGCGCCGTGAAGGTCAGCGGGGTTTCGGGAACGGCGAAAGACAGGTCAGCATACTTGTAGACGCTGAACTTGGTCGCGGTGCCAAAGGTGGTGAAGTAGTCCTGCTTGGGCGCCCAGTACAGGCCAGCCTTGGCCGAGACCGGCCCAATGGTCTTGCTCACCGAGCCGTACAGCTCGTAATAGTTGCCAGCAGGCGCACCCGGATAGATGTAGCCATAGACGCCACCGTCAAAGGTGATGCCGGCAAAAGCCTTCGAGTAGCCGCCGTAAACGTCGATTTCGGTGCCGCCGATGTTCACAGCGCTCTGGCCGGCGCTAGCGCTCGAACCCCAGACCGACACGTAGAAACCCGACTTGTGGGTGGCGGTAACCGACATCTGCACGGCCGGCTTCTGGTCCGACTGCGAGATACCGCGGAAGCGGTACTGCGACACAACAGCGGCGCTGCCGGTCAAGGTGATTTCCGGGGTTTCCTCGGCGTGAGCAACCTGAGCGGCGAAAGCCATGGCAACCGCAGCAGCGGCGCTAGCGAACTTGATCTTCATAAGGAGCCCTCTTCGTTAATCTTTCAGGATCCCTACCTGCGTGTCAGCGTGCCTACCTCGCTTTGGGTTGATCTCCGCGACGCGGACATTGCTATGCCGCCCTTGTGCGCTGCACAATATACCGCGTTACATTTTCGCGTCATTGGAACGACACTGTGCCATTTCGGCAACTACCCGCGTGGCGAACAAATCGCCCGCAGCACAAGGCCCGGCCGCACCCATTGGTGAAACCGGGCCCATATGTACGAAAACACCGCGTGGACGGCGCGGACGATCAGATCGCCACATCCTTCCACACCACCGCCTGCCCCACTTTGACGCACGCATTTTCAACGTCATACGTCATGGTGGGGGAGCCATACAGCCGCCAGCCCTGCGACAGCGCCTCGGCCACGCGCTCGCAAAAGGCGCGGTCGTCCTTACCCGTCAACAGGCGATAGATCGGCCGGTCATCCTCGGTCAGATGGGCGGGGCGGGGCAGTTCGCAACTGGCGTCCTGGGGGGAATCAGACATCACGGCCCTCCTTTACAGAATGTATTTCGACAGATCAGCGTCACGCGCCAGCCCGTCCAGACGCGCCGCAACATAGGCCTCGTCAATGGTGATCGTCTCGCCCTTGCGGTCTTCCGCCTCGAACGACAGCTCCTCCAGCAGCTTTTCCATGACGGTCTGCAACCGGCGGGCGCCAATGTTCTCGACGCTTTCGTTCACCTGCGCGGCGGTGCGGGCGATGGCGCGGATCGCCTCGGGGGTAAAGTCCAGCGTCACCTCCTCGGTCCCCAGCAAGGCGCGGTACTGCTCGACCAGATTGGCGCGGGTTTCCGACAGGATGCGGACAAAGTCGTCCTCGGACAGCGCCGTCAGTTCGACGCGGATCGGCAAGCGGCCCTGCAATTCGGGCAGCATGTCGCTGGGCTTGGACACATGGAACGCGCCAGAGGCAATGAACAGCACATGGTCGGTCTTCATCGGCCCGTATTTGGTGGCCACCGTGGTACCCTCGATCAAGGGCAACAGGTCGCGCTGGACACCCTCGCGGCTGACCGAACCGCCGCGCACATCGCTGACCGCGATCTTGTCGATCTCGTCGATAAAGACGATGCCGTTCGCCTCGGCATTGGCCAGCGCGACGCGGGCGACGTCATCCTGATCCATCCGCTTTTCGGACTCCTCGTCCACCAGCTTGTCCCAGGCGTCGGCCACGCGCATCTTGCGGCGCTTGGTCGGCTTGCCACCCATCGCCTTGCCCAGCATGTCGGACAGGTTGATCATGCCAACGCCCCCGCCCATGCCCGGGATCTCCATGGGAGCGGCAGGGCTGGCCTCGACCTCGATCTCGACCTCCACCGCGTTCATCGCGCCCTCGTTCAGACGCTGGCGAAAGCTTTCGCGGGTGGCTTCGCTGGCGTTTTCCCCCACCAGCGCTTTCAGCAAACGGTCCATGGCAGCCTTGCTGGCAGCCTCGCGCACAGCCTCGCGGCGGCGCTCCTTTTCCAGCCGGATTGCTTCCTCGGCCAGATCGCGGCCGATCTGCTCGACATCGCGCCCGACATAGCCGACCTCGGTGAATTTGGTCGCCTCGACCTTCACAAAAGGCGCGTCGGCCAAACGCGCCAGACGGCGGCTGATCTCGGTCTTGCCGCAGCCCGTCGGGCCGATCATCAGGATGTTCTTGGGGGTCACCTCGTCGCGCAGATCGGGCGAGAGGTGCTGGCGCCGCCAACGGTTGCGCAAGGCCACGGCCACGGCCTTCTTGGCCTCGGCCTGACCGATGATATGTTCGTCCAGCGCGCGCACGATCGCGCGGGGGGTCAGATTGTCACGCATGGTTTGTCCCCTCAGCCGATCGTTTCCACCGTCACGCGGTGGTTGGTAAAGACGCAAATATCCGCCGCCACCGCCATCGCGCGGCGGGCGATCACCTCGGCATCGGATTCGTAATCGGCCAGCGCGCGGCCGGCTGCCAGCGCGTAATTGCCGCCAGAGCCGATGGCGGTGATGGTGCTTTCGCCCGTTTCCTCCGGCTCCAGCACGTCACCATTGCCGGTCAGCACCAGCATCGTGTCAGCGTCCGCCACGATCATCAAGGCTTCCAGATTGCGCAAATATTTGTCGGTGCGCCAATCCTTGGCCAGTTCCACCGCGGCGCGCATCAATTGCCCGCGATGCGCCTCCAGCTTGCGCTCCAGCCGTTCAAACAGGGTAAAGGCGTCCGCCGTCGCACCCGCGAAACCGGCGATGACATTGCCATTGCCAATGCGGCGCACCTTGCGCGCGTTGGGCTTCATCACGGTGTTGCCCATCGACACCTGACCATCGCCCGCGATGACGGTCTTGCCGCCCTTTTTGACGCCGATGATGGTCGTGCCATGCCACTCGATCAGCCCGTGGCCGGCTTTGCTGCTGCTATCCATGCGCAGCGATATGGGGGGCGTCGTGGCAATGTCCAGACCGCCCCCGCAAGATCATGCGTGTCAGCTGCCGTTGGGGCCGCGACCGCCACCGCTGGGCCCACCAGCGCCCGCGCCACCGCCGCCTGCGCCCACCGTGCCGATATTGCCAAACAAGTCTTCCAGCAGCGTGCGCTTTTTGCCCAGCGTCGGCGTTATCTCCTTGCTCGGCACGATCTGGGCCACGCGTTCGGCCCCGGCGCGGTCAACGGAAAGCACGTTGCCCTTGGGATCGAAACGCACGCGCAGGATGGTCTGCTTGTCCACGCGGGGGGTGCGGAAGGCCATCTGCTTGGTATCGGTAGCGATGTAATACCACACCTGATCGCCAAACTGGCTGGCCAGCGTCGGACGGCCCAGCGTGCGCTCGACCGATTGCTTGTTATCGACGCCCACCTGCACCGAATCGATCAGCGCCTGATCAACCAGAAAGCCGCGGTGATCGCGGATCGAGGTGCAGCCACCTGCCAACAGGCTGACCGCCAGCGCCACCGCGCCCAGCTTGCCGCCCGTCCAGCCCTTTGCCTTGATCGCCTTAGCCAGCATTGCGTTTCACGCTCCAAACTCAAAACATCGGCCGGAACAGCCGGGACGATTGCCGCCCGGTTGCCCCGATCCGGTCCCACCGGGGTTTGCATCAGCCTTACGGCCCAAATGCCCGCTTCGCAATGGCGCTTGGCACGAGGGCCGCGCCGTGGCAACGGGCGAGTGAAAGGCTGGCGCCGCCCAAGGCGTGCAAACCGGCCCCGCACAACCAAATCGTATCGCACCTGGGATGCGCTTGGGCTGGCTGGCTTTAATCGTGGATGAACAAGCCGGACCTGACCCACGCGTTTTGGCCCCGCAGCATGGAACAAAGGCCGCATAGTGATGACCAATCCCGCGCAATCCAGCCCTTCGCTGCTCAACCGCCTGTGCCGGGCAGTGTTTGGCTCGGGCTCTGACCCGGTCGAGACGGTACGCCCGCTGTGGCACCGCGTGGTCGAGATCGCCCGCGAAACACCGTGGTACGCCACCCATGGCGTGGCCGACACGCTGGGCGGGCGATTTGACGCGATCACCATGGTGCTGTCCGCCGTGCTGGTGCGGATGGAGGCCGATGACGCGCTCAAGACGCCATCGGTCCTGCTGACCGAGCTGTTTGTCACCGACATGGACGGCCAGTTGCGCGAATCAGGCGTGGGCGACATGGTGGTGGGCAAGCATATGGGCCGGTTGATGAGCACGCTGGGTGGCCGTCTGGGTGCCTATCGCGATGGTCTGGCCGCCTGCGACGATACCGCCCTGACCGCCGCGGTTCTCCGCAACGTCAGCCTGAACGAAGGCGCCGATCCGGCAGCCCTCGCCCTTGCCTTGCGCCAATTGGCGCGCGATCTGGACGCCACCGGGGCCGATGCCCTGCTGGCCGGGAGCATTGCACGATGAGCAACCAGCATGCAGGCGGCGAATTCAGCCACGTCATCGACCTGCGCCATTACGAGGATGGCCCGCTGAACCTGACCGCCACGCCACAACAGTGCAAGGATCTGGCCCGCCGCTTCGACCTGCGCGTGGTCAAGCATCTGTCGGTCAAGCTGACGCTGTTGCGCGAGGGGCCGGTGGTGACCGCCACTGGACGGATGCAGGCAGCGATCGTGCAGGCCTGCGCCATTTCGGGCGAGGATCTGCCGGTCTCGATCAACGAGGCGCTGAAGCTGCGATTCGTCCCCGAATCCACCGCCGCCATCGAACCCGACGACGAGATCGAGATCACCGAGACCGATTGCGACGAGATCCCCTTTGCCGACAACCGCTTTGATCTGGGCGAGGCAGTGGCCCAGTCGCTGGGTCTGGCCTTCGATCCCTATGCCGAGGGGCCAGAGGCCGAAGCCGTGCGCGCATCGGGCCTGCTGGGCTTGGAAAACACCAGCCCCTTTGCCGCGCTGGCCGCGCTGAAAAAGGATTAAGGCTCACTGTGTCTGGCTATAAATACAAATAGCCAGACGAGGCCGCCGAATAAAACAAAGGGGAAGGCGATCAGGCCCGCAACAGGAGACCACAGGCGGGCCACGGTAGCAGTAACGCCCACCATTATCACCGGCGCAGCCACTAAGACAGCCACGCCCTGCCAACATGTCGGCACATATTTGGAGGGGCGGCCCGGCACGCCCCGGAACCAATATTTGCCAGTCATGGCGCCGCCGCCCTCCCGTTAATCAGAAAGGTCGATCCTCAGAACGGGATGTCGTCGTCCAGATCCTCGGCGAAACCACCAGAGGTGCGGCCCCAATCGCTGCCGCCACCCGACGAACCGCCGCCAGCATTACCGCCGCCCGACGAACGGCCCCAGTCGCCGCCGCCCGATGCGCCACCACCGCCCGAACGGCCACCGCCAGAGCCACCGCCCCAGTCGCCACCGCCCGACGAACGGCCGCCGCCGCCCTGACCGCCGCCAGCACCCGGCGCGCCGTCCAGCATGGTCAGCACGCCGCCCACGCCGCCCACGCTGATTTCGGTGGTGTAACGGTCATTGCCGCTCTGGTCCTGCCACTTGCGGGTGCGCAGCTGGCCTTCGATATAGACCTTGCTCCCCTTGCGCAGGAAACGTTCGGCCACGCCCACCAGACCATCGCTGTTCAGCACAACGCTGTGCCACTCGGTGCGCTCCTTGCGCTCACCGGTGGTGCGGTCCTTCCACTGCTCGCTGGTGGCGATGCGCAGATTGGCAATGCGCCCGCCGTTCTGAAACGACTTCACCTCAGGATCGGCGCCCAGATTGCCGATCAGGATGACCTTGTTGACGCTGCCTGCCATTCTTCGCCTCTTTGCCTATAGCCCGAGGGCAATCGCCCCCCAATATGTGATTCCGGCAAAGACGTAGGCCAGCCCAAACAGATACGCCAGCATGAAGCCCGGCCATTTCCACCCATTTGTTTCGCGCCGGGTGACAGCGATGGTGGAAATGCATTGCGGCGCAAACACAAACCACGCCAGAAACGCCAGTGCGGTTGGCAGGCTCCAGCGTTTGGCCAGTTGATCGGACAGTTGGTGAGCCGTTTCATCCTCGTCGCTGCTGTCCACGGCATAGGTGGTCGCCAGTGAAGACACCGCCACCTCTCGCGCCGCCATCGAGGGGATCAGCGCCAGCGCAATGTCACGGTTGAACCCGATCGGCTCCACCACCACGGCGATGCCATTGGCGATTCGCCCGGCGATCGACGCGTCAACCTGGCTTTCACCTTGTCCGGCGCGCGGAAAGTTCAGCAACAGCCACAGCACGACCGTCACGTAAAAGATGATCGTGCCCGCGCGGCGCAGGAAAATCCACGCGCGCTGAAACAGGCCCAGCCCCAGATCGCGCAGGCGTGGCATCTGATATTTGGGCAGTTCCATGATAAACCCGCTGGCCGCGCCCTTGGTCACAGTGCCGCGCAGCGCCAGCGCCGCCAGCATCGCGCCGACAATGCCGATCACATACAGGCCAAACAGCACCAGACCCTGCATGCCGATCATCCCGCCCGGCCCTACCGGCCTATTGGGGATGAACGCCGCGATGATCACCGCATAGACCGGCAAGCGCGCCGAACAGGTCATCAAGGGCGCGATCAGGATGGTGGTCAGCCGGTCGCGCGGATCGGTGATCGAGCGTGTGGCCATGATCCCCGGCACCGCACAGGCAAAGCTGGACAGCAGCGGGATGAAGCTGCGCCCCGACAGGCCCACGCCCGCCATCAGGCGGTCCATCAGGAACGCGGCCCGCGCCATATAGCCTGATGCTTCCAGCGCGAGGATGAAGAAGAACAGGATGATGATCTGCGGCAGGAACACCACCACCGATCCGACCCCCGCCAGCGCGCCATCGGTGACAAAATCGCGCAGCAGGCCAGGGGCCATGTGCCCCTTGACCATTTCGGTCAGGATCCCCACCGCGCCTTCCAACCCATCGGCAAAAGGTGCGGCCCAGCTAAACACCGCCTGAAACACCACAAACAACAGCGCAAACAGGAACACCGGCCCGATAAACGGGTGCAACAGCACACGGTCAACGCGCGAATGCAGACGATGCTTGGCGCTTTCGGAAATGATCGCGGCGCTGGCGATGGCCTGCGCCTCGACCCGGCGTTCGACCATGTCCAGATGCGCGCGCGGATGGGGCGTATCGCTGGCATGCGATTCGGCCTCGGCAATGGCGGCGGCCAGTTCGGTCAGGCCACGGCGGCGCACCGCCACGGTCGGGATCACCGGCACGCCCAATGCCTGCGCCAGCACCTGCGGGTCCAGCACCAGCCCGTCACGCTCGGCCAGATCGACCATGTTCAACGCCACCACGGTGGGTTTGCCCAGCGCGATGACTTCCTGCGCGAACACCAGATGCTGTTCCAGATTGCTGGCGTCCAGCACGATCACCAGCACATCGGGCGCGGCCTCTCCGGCCAGTTCGCCCAGAATGACGCGGCGGGTCACTTCCTCGTCGGGACTTGTGGCATGCAGGCCATACGATCCCGGCAGGTCGGTCAATTCGACCGGCTCGCCGCTGGGCAGGATCAGGCGCCCCGCCTTACGCTCGACCGTAACACCGGGATAGTTGGCGATTTTCTGCCGAGCCCCGGTCAGCGCATTGAAAAGCGCGCTTTTGCCTGCATTGGGATTGCCAACCAGCGCGGCAGAGCGTTTCCGGCTCATGCCCCCACCTCGACCAGCGCCTCGACCGACATTGCGCAGGCATGCACCCGGCGCAGCGCCACCATCATCCGGCCGATGCGGATCGCCAACGGATCGCGCCCGAACAGCACGCCGCGATGCTCCACCCGCACCACCGCGCCCACATCCAGCCCCAGCGCCCGCAAACGCCGCGCCTCTTCCTCGACCAATTGCGACCAGTCGACCGCGCTGATCCGCGCGGGCGTATCGGTGGGCAGATTATCCAGTGTTATGGTTGTGACGGTGCTCATGGTCGGGGACGCTGCCAGAAAGGCGGATTAATTGCAACTGGTTCGCAATAACCCACCTGTGGCAGATTGCCCCACCCCGAGACAGCCCTATCGCGCCGGATAGCGCAACCGGCCCAGCAGACGCACCGGGCTGAAATGCATCCCATCATTGCGCAACAGCTGCGCCTTGGCCTTTTCAAAGCGCATGATGCCGTCGATCCGCCGCTCCAGAAACGCCATCGTCTCGGCCTTGTCCGGCGACGTGTCATTCACCACCACCGCCAGACAGGCGGCATAGATCGCCGCCAGAGTCGTCCGCTTGGTATAATGGTTATAGTCAGCCGCGCGGTCGCCCGCCTGCCGCCACATCAGATCGGCGCTGGCCCAGCCCATCCGCAGGCTGTCGGGCATATGGCGAACATGTGCCATCAGCGTCTGCGCGCGGCGCAACGCCTCCTCGCGCCCGGCCACCGCCATCAGGCGAAACGCCAATTGGCGGCGGATCCGTTCACGCACCGGCAGCTTGGCCAGCAGATCGGCAGGCAGGGCAGCGGTCATTTCAGCATCGATATGCGCCACCCAGGCCGCGATCATCGCCACCGGCCCACCGGCAAAGGCATAGGCGGCGACATCAGCAGGCACACCGGCAACAGCGGCCGCATCAGCCACCGCCGCCGCTGTCCAGCCGTCAAACACCGCCGCATCGGCCAACGCCGGGGCCATCCGCAACCGGATCGCGTCCAGCGTCTGATCGTCCTGCATGCTTGTCGCCACCATCACGCCCCCACTTTACAGTCGCGGGCCATAGACCGGGCCGCCACCGGCCGGGCCGGATTTGGCATTGCTTTCGATCTCCTGCAACACTGTGCCGCCGCGATCCAGCTTGGCATAATCGCGGGCGCTGCGGCCCGAGCTGTCGGCGCGGTCGGGATTGGCCCCCGCCTTGAGCAACACCCGCATCATCGCCAGATCGCGGCGATGCACGGCAAAGATCAGCGGCGTTTCGCCCGTGCTGCCGGTTTCATCCACCCGCGCGCCAGCATTGATCAGCGCCTGCGCCCCTTCGACAAAACCCAGATTCGAGGCGATCACCAGCGCGGTCGCACCCTTGTTGTCGCGGATGTTCGGATCAGCCCCACGGCTGATCAGAAAAGCGATCCAGGCCGCGTCCCGCCGGGCGGTAACAATATGCAGCGCGGTTTCGCCGGTGGTGCTGTCCTGCGTGTTGACGATCGTCGTGCCCGGTTCGGACAAGGCATCGGTCACTTCCTGTCCTTCGCGCTTGCGCACGGATTCAAGGAATTTATACCCCTTTTGGAACTGGGCGGCAGCAGGCGTGGGCGCCAACAGCGCCAGCCCGGCCAGCGCCGCGATCATCGAAACCCAAACGCGCTGTGCCATCCCTTGCGGGGGGTACGAGCGGAAAACACGCGCAAAGTTCACTGTATTCATCCTCCTGTGCCGGTGCGGGCCCGCGTTGCCTTGTCTCGTGCCGCCCCTGTGGCCAAAGCCGCGCGCATTGCCCGCAATCGCACCTTGCACCGCGCGCTTTAGCAGAGCATGAACCGCTGCGCCATGACACTTGCGTTCAAAAATCCCGCCGTTTCCGTATTACGCGCCTTGGGCGTGGCGCTGCTGCCCGCCTGCCTGCTGCTGACCGCCTGTGGCGGGCCGGGGGCCGCGACGGTGGACTATCCGCTGGCGGGGGCCAAGATCGGCGGGCCTTTCACCCTGATCGACAAGAGCGGCAAGACCGTGCGGTGGAGCGATTTTGACGGGCATTACCGCATCGTCTACTTCGGCTATACCTTCTGCCCGGACGCCTGCCCGACCGATGTCGCGGTGGCGATGCGCGGGCTGGACATCTATGCCAAAACCCATGGCGCACAAGCTGACGCGCTGCGCCCGATCTTTATCTCGATCGACCCGGCGCGCGACACGCCGCAGGTCGTGGGCCAATTCGCCGCCGCCTTCAGCCCGCGGCTGATCGGCCTGACCGGCACGCCGCAACAGGTGGATGCGGCGGCCAAGGCCTTTGCCGCCTATTACGCGCGGGGCAAGGACAGCGCCGATGGCGGCTATTTGATGGACCACAGCCGCAGCGCGTTTCTGATGGCCCCCAATGGCGATCCGATCACCATGCTGCCGGTCGATCGCGGCCCGCAGGCGGTGGCCGATGATCTGGCCAAATGGATCAAGTGACCCCACGATGAGCACCGTTTTGCGCGACCGTTTCTGGGAAACCCCCTTGCACAAGCTGTCCAAGCCCGAATGGGAGGCGCTGTGCGATGGCTGTGGCCAATGCTGCCTGCACAAGGTGGAGGACGAGGACACCGGCGACATCTATATGACCAATGTCGCCTGCAAGCTGCTGGACCTGCGCACGGCGCGATGCAGCGACTATCGCAACCGGCGCGATTTCGTGCCTGATTGCATCAAGCTGACCGCCAAATCAGCCGGGCGCCTGTCATGGCTGCCCGACACTTGCGCCTATCGCCGGCTGGCCAATGGCGAGCCTTTGCCCGATTGGCATTACCTGCTGACGGGCGATGAGCAGGGGGTGCACCGCGCGGGGGTGTCGGTTGTCGGCAGGGCGATTTCGGAAACACTTGCCGGGCCGCTGCAAAACCATATCATCTGGCCCGAAGGCATGGCCCCGCTGGAGATGTTCGAAGACCCGGACGGCGAGCCTTAATAGGAGCCGCGAACGCCTGATGCTGGACTGGTTGCGCCGCAAGCCACAGGACACACCCACTCTGGCGGTGGGCGGGCGCAGCCTGCCATTGGCCATCCGGCGCATGGCGCAAGCCCGGCGTATGACGTTGCGCCTCGCCCCCGATGGCAGCGAGATCCGCGTTACCATGCCCAAATGGGGTATGACGCAGGACGCGCTGGATTTCGCCCGCGCCCGCATCGACTGGATAGAGGGGCAATTGTCCCATGCCCGGCCGGTGCAGCAGATCCTGCCTGGTATGCAATTGCCGTTTCGCGGGCGGCTGGTGACGCTGTGCCACGATCCGGCGGAGCGGCGCGTAATCCGCCTACAGGGGGATTTGCTGATGCTGGGGGGTGCGGTCGAATCGATCGAGCCCCGGCTGGCCCGCTGGCTGAAGGCGCAAGCGCGCGAGCTGTTTGCCGCCGATCTGGCCGACTATGCCGCGCGGGCGGGTGTGCCGATGCCGCCGCTGGCCCTGTCCAACGCGCGGGCGCGCTGGGGCAGTTGCTCGTCCACCGGGGCGGTGCGACTGAACTGGCGGCTGGTGATGGCGCCTGACGCGGTGCGCCGCTCGGTCGTGGCGCATGAGGTCGCGCATCTGGTGCATTTTGACCATTCGCCCCGCTTTCACGCGCTACTGGGCTCCCTGTTCGAAGGCGATATGGGCACCGCCAACAGCTGGCTCAAACGGCACGGACGCAGCCTTTACGCGCATTTTGCCTGAACTGCGCGCGCTCTGTTGACCATTCGTCTGCGCGGCGCTGGTAATCGCGGCCAATCCTGCCTATTTGAGCGACCATGATATTCAAGCGCAAGAATCCCATGTGGCAAGACGTGTCGCCCACCGGCGCCATCAGCGATTTTCTGCTGGTGTGGCGTTCTGCTGGCCGCGACCGCTGGTGGTTTCTGGCGCTGGCGGCGCTGGCCACCTTTGCCATCTTCTCGCTGATCATTCAGGAAGAGCATCGCGCCCCGCCGCGCGCGCCCTCGATCACCTATATCAACAGCTGGCGGGCCGACCGCTCGGACGAGGAAATCAAGGCCTCGAACAAAGAGAACCAGTGGATCAAGGATCAGGTGGCCGCTGAACGCGCACAGGCCGAGGAAGAGACGCGCAAGCTTTACGAAACGCTGGGCCGCATTTCGGGCATGGATGTCGACAAGATCAAGCGCGACGCCGCCGCCGAAAAGGCGCGCGAGGCCGCCGCTGCCAAGGGGCAGGCACAACATGACGCCAATGTCCGCGGCGGCGCGGGTGCGGCGGTATCGGCGGGGCGTTGATGGTATCGGCGCAGGACCGCCGCTGGCTGGCCGCGGCCGCCCGGCTGGCTGACCTGCGCGCAAGGCCATTGTCCCGCCCCAATCCGGGCGTGGGCGCGATTATCGTCGCCGATGGCCGGGTGGTGGCGCGCGGCTGGACACAGGCCGGTGGCCGCCCCCATGCCGAAGCCATCGCCCTTGCCGCCGCAGGCACCGCCGCGCGCGGGGCGACGATGTATGTCAGTCTGGAACCCTGCGCGCATATCTCGGCGCGCGGGCCGTCTTGTGCCGATCTGACGGCGGCATCTGGATTGGCGCGGGTGGTCGTGGGCTGTGGCGACCCCGATCCGCGCACGGCGGGCTCGGGCATCGCCCGCATCCGCGCCGCCGGCATCACGGTGGATCAGGCCGATTGCCCGATGGCGCATCAGTCTTTGGCCGGCTACCTGATGCAGCGCACCGCCGGCCGGCCGCATGTGACGCTGAAACTGGCGCTGTCGCTGGATGGCTGCATCGCCATGGCCAGCGGCGAAAGCCAGTGGATCACCGGACCGGAGGCGCGCGCACACACCCATCTGATGCGTGCCCGGTCGGACGCCATTCTGGTGGGCGGCGGCACGTTGCGCGCCGATGCGCCCCGGCTGGACGTGCGCCTGCCGGGCCTGGAATCGCAAAGCCCGCAGCGGTGGGTGCTGACCCATGGGGCCGTGCCCGAAGGCTGGCGCGCCCTGCCCGCGCCCGATGCGATCCACGGCGTGATGCCCCATGTGCAATATCTGTTTGTCGAAGGCGGCGCGGGCGCGGCGGCGGCTTTTGTCGCGGCCGGACTGGTGGATCGGCTGTTGATCTATCGCGCGCCGATCATCATCGGTGGCGGCCGGCCGGGGATTGCCGACATCGGGCTGTCACGTCTGGCTGACGCGCATGGGCAATGGCGCTTTGTCCGCAGCCAACGGCTTGGCAACGACGGGTTGGAGGTTTACGACCGGTCCCCATGTTCACAGGCATCATCACCGCCATAGGCACCATCCGCGAGGTGCGCGGCACCAGCGACATCCACGCCATCATCACTTGCCCGTTCGATCCGGCAGGCATCGCCATTGGCGCGTCCATCGCCAATTCGGGCGTCTGCCTGACGGTGGTGGACAAAGGCGGCACCGCGGGCGACGCGTGGTTCGCGGTCGACATCTCGGGCGAGACGATCGCCCGCAGCGTCCCCGGCCGCTGGAGCGCGGGCACGCAAGTCAATCTGGAACCCGCGCTGAAGCTGGGCGATGAATTGGGCGGGCATATCGTCACCGGCCATGTCGATGGCGTGGGTCATGTGGTGCTGTCCCAAATGGTGGGCGATTCGCTGCGCATTGACATTGCCGCCCCCGCCGATCTGGCGCCCTATATCGCGGCCAAAGGGTCGATCACGGTCGACGGCGTGTCACTGACCGTCAACGCGATTGCCGATCAGGACGATGGCAGCTGCCATTTCAGCCTGAACATCATCCCCCACACCGCCCATGTCACCACCATCGGCACGTTGAAGGCAGGCGATGCCGTCAATCTGGAGATCGACGTGCTGGCTCGCTATCTGAAGCGGATGCAGGCGCTCAAGGGCTGATCCCCTTTTGCCACCGCCATACAGCAAAAGGCCCGGTCGGTTTCCCGCCGGGCCTTTCGTTTATCTGCTGGTGACGCCGATCAGGCGGTCACATCGGCCACGGCGGCGATGAACTTGTCGATGTTGCCCATCGTCAGGCCCGCCACGTTGATACGGCCCGAACCGGCCATATACACGCCATGCTTTTCCCGCATCGCCAGCACCTGATCGCCCGTCAGCGGGACGATCGAGAACAGGCCGTTCTGCGTGCCGAACGGGGTGAAATCGACCGACCCTTGCGTGCCGGCGGCGCCCAGCTTGGCGCGAACCTCGTTCATGCGGGCGCGCATCACGTCCAGCTCGTTCAGCCACGAAGCGGTCATCGCCGCGTCCGACAGCACCAGACGCACCACCGCGCCGCCGTGATCAGGCGGCATCGACCAGTTGGCGCGGGCCAGAGTCGCGCCGTTCGACAGCACGATGTTCAGGCTTTCCGCGTTCTGGGCCAGCACATACAGCGCGCCCACACGGTCGCGGTAATAGCCAAAGTTCTTGTCACAGCTATACGCGATCAGCGCCTCGGGCACTTCGGCCAGAACGCGGCGCAGGCCATAGGCGTCCTCTTCCATGCCCTGACCCAGACCCTGATAGGCCAGATCCAGCAGCGGCAGAATGCCCTTGGCCTTGATCAGACCGGCGATTTCGTCCCATTCGGCGTTGGTGTAGTCAATACCGGTGGGGTTGTGACAGCAGCCGTGCAACAGGATGGCATCGGTGGGTTCAGCCGCGGCAATGGCGGCACGCAGGGCGTCCATGTCGGCAAAGCCAGCCTTGGTCGCGTGGTTGAAGCCCTTGACCTCAACGCCGACATCGGCGGCGATCTGGGCGTGGTTGGGCCAGCTGGGCGTGCCCATCAGCACACGCTTGACGCCCGCCTTCTTGGCCAAGGCCACCGCCAGACGGACCGCACCAGTGCCACCGGGGGCCTGCATGCCATCGATGCGGCCATCCATCGTCGGATTGGCCGCGCCAAAGACATAGGGCATCAGCGCATGGACAAAGCCCATGTCGCCTTCGGGGCCCAGGTACGCTTTGGAGTCCTGCGTTTCGAGCAGGCGCTTTTCAGCGGCCTTTACCGCCTCAAACACGGGCGTGGCGCCGGTGTCTGTGCGATAGACCCCCACGCCAAGGTCAATCTTGTCCTGACGCGGGTCGTTGTTGTGGAGCTTGATCAGCGCCAGAAGCGCGTCGGCGGGCTGCTGCTGGAGATTCGTCAACATAATGGCGCGGCCCATACCGGCATGCGCGGGCCGGGGCAAGGGGCAATGCCACCCCGCCCCAGCGCCGCGATCAGAACGGCAGCCAGCGCGACTTTGGCGTGATCTTCATATAGCCGCCGTTGACGCCCAGACGCATCCCCACGCCCAGACGCACCGGGATCAGCACCACATTGCCGCGCCGCAGATAGGACACGTGGAAACCGCCCACAAAATAGGCCTGCCCCTCGCCAGCGGCAAAGCGATGGTAGATGTCGTCGGTGTTGTACAGGTTATAGACCAGCACAAAGGTCTTGGCCGCATTGGCTCCCACGTCGAATCCGACCGAAGGGCCCGTCCAATAGACCGGCAGGCGCCCTTCGACCCGGTGGTACAGCGTGCCCGAACCATAGCGCAGGCCCGCGACAAAGGCGCCACCTGCCTCGCGGCCGGTGATATAGGCGTTGGGCTCGCCCTGCTTTTTCAGGATGCTGCTGATGACATCGGCCAGCCCGCGCGCGCCCTTGCCAAAAACGCCCTCGGCCGCGCCGATCAGGTCGTCCTCGTGATAGGTGCGGCCATCGGCGGCGGGTGGCGGGCCATAGGCACGCGGCGGCGAATAGCCCCCGGCCTGTGCCGGAGCGGCCGGATACCCACCCTGTGCCGGATACCCACCCTGGGGCGCGTAACCAGCCGCAGGCGCGCCACCCTGCGGCGCATAACCGCCCGCCTGTGCCGGGGCGGACGCGGCCGGAGGCGCATAGGGCGCGCCATGCCCCGCCGGTGGTGCATAGGCAGGCTGCGGCTGCGGCTGGTATGCAGGCTGGGCCTGATACGGCTGCGCTTGGGGCTGGCGCTGGGGTTGGGGCTGATACGGCGGCTGGTATGTCGGCTGCGGCTTGACCAGATCGGCATCCACCCCGGCCTGCTGCGCGGCATGCAGCGCGCTGCCCGACAAGCCCGACATCACCATCGCCAGCGCGCCAGCCACCACGGCCACACGCCCCCGCAACGGTGACAGCCACGAATTCTGCTTTGACGACATGATCCCATCCAATCCTTGTTGGCCCACCGTTCCGACCGGGCAGACATCTGGCACAATGCCATAGCTGAATCGATGTGAACACAGCCTGCAAACGTCCGGCGACGAGCCGAGTCGTGCTTGCGACAGATCGCTAGGGGCTTTGCCGTAAGCGGCTAGAATTCAGAGATATCTGTGCCAAGCGCAAATTTATGCCGATACCCCCTTGCGAGGTTGGAACACCCCCGTTATAGGCCGCCCTCGCCGCTGCGATCCGGAGACGTGGGTGAGTGGCTGAAACCAACGGTTTGCTAAACCGTCGTACCCTAACTGGGGTACCCCGGGTTCGAATCCCGGCGTCTCCGCCAAGATCGTTGATTTAGGCCATTTTTCCATCAGCCTCTTTCCTCGCTCTTGGCGCCACCCGGCGTAAAACCGTTGGCGCTGTGCCGACTTTTGTGCCTACCCCATCTTGGACTTGAGCTGCTGATCGGGCGTCAGGTAGGCCAGATAGATCTCTGTGGTCTTGACGCTGGTGTGACCCATAATCCCCTGAAGTGCGTAGATTGAGCCGCCATTTTGCAGATATCTGACCGCGAAAAGGTGCCGCAAATCGTGGAATCTGAAGCGCACAAAAGTGCGCCGGGACTGTGCCGACTTTTGTGCCGACCCCTGTGCCGGTTTTTGTGCCGGGGCCTTTGCCAAACGTCGGGCTGTTTTGCCGAACTGAGTGGAAACCCAATCCATCGTCTGGCCATCCGACCGGTGAAAGACGATGAGCGAATGGGGCGACTTTGGCTGCCGCTTGAGGATCGCCATGGCCTTGGCCGTCAACGGCACGGCGCGCAGCTTACTGCCCTTAGTCTTATGTATCGTGGCGATACCGCGACCCAGGTCTATGCAATTCCAGTCGAGTTGCACGATCTCATCCTGACGCATGCCTGTCTCGATCGCGAAAGCGCATATATCGGCGACCTTAGGGGGGAGTTCCTCGAGCATGGCATCGATAGAAGCGTCCGTCGGCAGCATAATCGGATCTCGCCGCTCAGGCATCCGTTTTCGATTGATCATGAGAGCTGGATTGTCCTCGATCCAACCTTCATCCTGCGCCACAGTCAGCACTGCGGAAACTGCTGTAAGGTCGCGCCTGAGTGTAGCATTGCTCAAACCTAACGCTCGCCGCCCTTTCAGCATATCCCGCAGCCTTGCCACGTCGATCTGATGGATCGCCTTCCCATCCAGCCAAGATCGGCACTGATTCAAGCTAACCAGATAGCGCTTGAGCGCTTTCTCAGAGAGCGAGGCATGCGCCTGCTCGTGCCATGCGATCACCGCTTCTTCCCATAGTTTGGGCGGCGTAATCCCATGGCGTATCTCGTCTTCGATCTGGGCGCGGATGCGTTCTAGCGCTTGGGCCGCCTTTGCCTCCGCCCGCCGCGCTGGTTCAACACGGACATGTAGAGATTTGCGGTACTCACGTCCGGCGACCTGGAAACGGCCCCAGTAGACGCCGTTACGAATGAAGATGTTTTTCGGCATGGCAGTGTGTTTTCCGGTGTTTGCCGCGCCCATTGCCGCAGCTGGGCAATATCGAAGGTCCAGCGGCCTGCCGGCTTGGCAGCACCGGGAATGACACCTTGGGCAGCGAGATTTTGGAGGGTCCGCATCTTCAGACCGGAGATCTGAACTGCCTGACTGATAGACACGCGCTCGATTCCAAGCGGTTCGTTGTAGTCGGCACCTCGCATCGAGGTCCTCCTCTGGTCACGACTGATGTGATTTCGATCCTGGCGACAGCTATGCCCCGGCAGGCTGAGCCGATCCGGAGCCGTTTGCTTCGACAAAATGTTTCGCGACGTAGTCGTCGATTGCCGTCTCCGGCAGCATGAGCCGGCCATTCACGCGGATGTGGGCAAGCTGCTTTCGAGCCACCATTCGTCGAATACGAGATTCGGGCCAGCCACTTTGAGCGGCCAGTTTGGGGAGTGTCAGCAATTGCATGACTTTCACCTCTGTAGTAGTTTGAGATTAGAGTTTGGCAGAAACTCACGATAGTTGGAGTAACTCATGTTTGTGAGTTTCGTCAAGGCGGAATCGTGCGGCGGTGCAGTGTGAGCATCGGCGCGCGTTTTCTGGAGATCCGTAAGGCCAAGGGGCTGAAGCAGACCGATGTCGCGGAAGCGATCGGCATTTCGCACGGCGCCTTGGTCAATTATGAAAAGGGGCGTGAGCCTCCAGCCTCGGCGATCCTTGCCTTCAGCCAAGTCTACGGCATCAGCGCAAATTGGCTTCTGACCGGCGAAGGTCGACCGGATGTCGAAAGCCTGGACAGTATCTATGCCCGTTCAATCGCGACCGCTTGGGCTTTCCTGAGCCGCGGTGGCGACGATGTGGAACAGGACGCCCTCATCAAACTCGGCGGCGCGCTGTTTCAATACCTGCTGGAACATGGCGAGATCAGCCCTGCCATGAGTGAGAAAATTTTTGCCTTGAGCGCCTGAGATGAACGACAACCAAGTTTCACCAATTGCCGACGAACGGCTCCTAGCCGCGATGAAGGCCGTCAGCCCTCCGGTAGAAAAGCTGATGGCTGACCGCCTCGCACTGCGTCAGGAGATGAGGCAAGCCAAAGATGAACTCGAACGTGTCCGCCATCACTTGATCCCGAGGTACATTGGCATCGTCAAAGCCATCGCACTGGGGGCAGCGACCTTGGCTCTTATCGCCTTGGCCCTTGCCCTTTTCAAAGGCCTCTTCGAGGTCAAAACCACAGCAACCCTCTTTGCTTCTCTCCTGTTGCCAGTCTGGATCGTCGATCAGGCCGAAAAGCATTTTGGGCGTTGGGTCATTCATCGCGATGGTCGGGCGGAATATTTCGGACACGACTAACTCTAGGAGCAAAGTCGGCAGACGTTCCGAAACGGAAAGTTCCACGTAATTGAATTGCGATGACAAACACTTCTCTGGCCACCGGAGAGTGGAAATGAAGCGCAATTTCTCGTTAAACTGAATGCTGCGCTTGGCATTGCGCCCGCCAGCCCTTGCGCTACTATCAGATTTCTATGCAGCCATATCACCAGACTGGATATCCGTGAAAGACAGTTGGCACCCCACGCAAGCGGTCGGGCCTGACGGTGAAAGGGCTGACGTCAAGGATGTTGCCAACGGTCTGCAATGTCGCTGTTTGTGCTACGAATGCGGCCAGCCTGTACTTGCCAAGCAAGGCCCTAAAGTGCGCTGGCATTTTGCCCACCACGCTCCCACCAATTGCAGGCCCACCCCGGAATCGGAGTTGCATTTCTTCGCCAAGACCTTGCTGGCGGAGAAGCTATGGCTCTGGATACCTGCCGTTCAGGCCAAGGCGGCGGGACGAACTGAGTCGATTTCGAACCGCCAGCAATTTAGATTCTCGGCAGTGAAAGTCGAGAAAGCAGACGGCAATGTCCGACCGGACCTGCTTCTTATTACAGACCGTGGCAAGGCTCTACATATCGAAATTTATGTCCGCCATCGTGTCGACCCTATCAAGCTGGAGAAGCTCAGAAGCCGGGGCATTTCCTCGGTCGAGATTGACCTGTCGAAGCTCGATTGGGACGATCGCGGCGCATGGAACGACGCCATCCTGGAAACGGCACCTCGCGAATGGCTGCATAATGCCATAGCGGCCAAAGTTCAGGATGGCATGGAGTTACAGGCAGCATCAGAAGCCAAGGCAAAGCAGCAAGTTCTGGATGCCGAATATGAGAAGATCGCGGAAATCTGGAGCAAGGTCGAGACGGTCCGTGAAGAGCCAAACGAGCATCTGACCGAGCAACATGGTCTGGCGTTGAAGCGCGGCTTTTCTCAGAAGATCGGCCATGCAGTGAAAGGGGCAGCATGCTTCCGGGTGTCTCCCATCTATTGGCAAGCTCGGTTGGTGAACCGCTTTCTTTGGGACAAAGCGACCGCGTCAGCGAGCGTGTTCGAAACCGGTGACGCCCTCGCCTATGTCAGAGACCTCATATGGCCGGGCCTCAACCGTATCTCCAAGGAGACGTCTGCCAGGATGCAACAGGATTTTCCCGCATTTCAGGATCCTTGGCACGCCGTTCACAGCTATCTCAAATGGCTGAAAGACCAGCATTGGATGTTTTCGAAGCGCGTCGGCGGCAAAAAATGGCTGCCGTCGAGCAGTGCCGTGCACCTCCGCGAGGAGCAGGAAGCAAGCTGGCAGCAGGAGCGAGAGCGGAAAGAGGAAGTGACCGATTGGCTTGATATGATTTTATCGGACATCCCGGAGAGCGAAACCGCCGGCTTTGATCGGGCCAAGTGGGTCGATTGGTTTGTGACCTCATATGATGTGGGAGAAGCGCGCGCATTCCATGAAGCAATATATGGTATGGTGGTGAGCGGTCGACAGCTTGTCGATGACCTTCTGGGACTTCCGTTACAAGCCGAATATATGCGCCAGGAGATCGCGCAGGCGGACCGCCGGGCTCAAAATGAGCGGGAACGGGTCACCCGATTGTTGCAGGCTGAACAGGATCGGCGGATTTCGAGGATCGAGGACAAAGCGTCGTCGGTGCTGGGCGAGTTAGCGCAGAATTGGCTGCTTGCAGCAAACGATCAGCTTGATGGCAAGACACCGCTCGATCTCGCAACCCAATCCGACGATGGTCTGGTGCGTGCCACGTCGGAACTTGCGCGATTGCACAACGAACGGCGCGATGCCGAAGCCCGAGAGGCTATGGTATTGCGTCAGCAAGCCGCATTGGAGAAAAATCGAGTGGAGCTGATCACCCTTGCCCGAAAACGCGCGCGTGACCCAGCGAGAGCCGAGCTTTGGTGTAAATCGTCGAACCCGAAACTCGGCGGGAAACGGCCGTTCGATTATTGCGTAGACGATCGCGCGCTTCGGACCTGCAAAGACATAATGCCAACCGCTCTCTGAGAACCTTGACGATTACAATAAGCGGCCCGTCAGTCCAAAACACCGCGATTGAGGGTGAACTAACGACCGCCTCCGACGCTGCTGCCAAAGACTTTGAACGTCAGCCTCCTTCAGCCAGTTATAATGCCTTCAATGGCAGTTTGGGTGGCAGTAGCTGTGGCTGCAAGCGTCCTGGCCCGGTTCCACCAAGAAAATCGGGTGAACCGAGCGCAGGCACTCTTCGGTCGAGATCACATTCGGGCGGGCCAGCGATTGATGAGATCGGATTCAAGGGCACGAATGCCCTCGGGAAGGTGATCGCCAGCGACAGCAAGGCCGAGGAAGGTGGCGGCGCGGGTGGCGCCGACATAAAGGTAGCGATCGAACAGGTCGGGCTTGTGGATCGCAAGATTCTCGATGCCAATGAAGAAAACAGCTTCGAACTCGAGACCCTTGACGTGCTGGACATCAAAGATGCGGATGTCGCCCTCCTGGCCCTTCACGAGGCCGCGAGGACAAGCGACCGCACGCATGTTCATCTCCTCGAGACGCGGATTCAGAGCCGCCGCCAGATCGTCTAGTTTGCCCTCGTCATCGACGAGTAGGGCGATCGAGGGCATCACGCCATCGCTCATCAGGACGCCGATCTCGCGAATGCGCTCGGCCAACCACTCTGCCAGATCATCCGGATCGGCAAGTCCGGTGCCGAGCACGGGGTTCCACCCTTCATTGTCCTTGAAGTCCTCGGGCGATTGCTCGGTAACGGTCGCTCCCTGCAACTGAGCCAAAGAGCCAGCAAAGGCAGCGAGCTTGCGACTCTGCCGGTAGGTAACCGAAATTGGAGAGACCTTGACACCGGGCACTGCCCATTCGAGCTCGTCGGTCGAGCGACTGCCCCAGATCGTCAGGCGTTGGTTGAAATCGCCCGAGATGAACACGGCGTCGGTTCGCGTATCAGCGAGTGCGCGCATGGCGGCGAGTTGCAGTGGCGAGAAGTCTGTCGCCTCATCCACCAGAACCTGGTTGCGACGCAATTCGGCCGCCGCCTCCAACAAGGCCGGGCGATTGTCACCCAGCCGGACCATCAAGGTTACATTGGTTGTCATCTCGCGGGCCTGCGAGAGGATCGCGAGGATGATAAGATCGAGTTCGGCCGGCTGAACATCCTGAGCGCCGAGCGGGCCTGGCGCATACCACTGCCCCTCTGCGCGCATGGCGCGGCGAAACTTGCGATAGCGGAGCGACAATCCCGAAAGCCAGGCGTGCGGCGCGCGAGCCAGACGACTAGCTGCTCGCTGGATAAGGAGCCGCTCGCCAACCCGACGCAGGTCGGGCAATTCAAGCCCGCGTGCGGTGATGAAAGCAAGAATCTTGCCGGCCCGCGTGTTCGCGCCCGGAGCGCGCCCAGAGGCCTGTCCAATGGCACGTGCGCGCATGGCTCGCCGGAAAATGTCAGCGATCTGGCGGCGCCCGACGAGCGAGTTCTGGTTCTCGACTTCGTCATCTTCGTCCTCGGTGTCGTCGTCGAGGTCATCCTCGGCATCCGCCGAGAGCGAGCCCACAAATTCGGCCAAGGCATCAAGAAAGCCAGGTGATCGGGCAAAGCTGTCGAGTGGCCGCTGGAGGTCCACGCGACTTTCCTGCCCAATCCCTGCGGCAATCTCGCGCAATTCGGCGGATCGCCCTGCTAGTTCGCTTAGCAGCACGGTAACGCGCTCGGCGCTCCGATCGATGGCGCCCTTGACCTGCCGACCAGCCAAAGCCTGGCGGGCATCTTGGCTCGCGGCGAGGCGTTCGGCCTCGACCACAAGCTGGCTAGCGAAATCCTCGCGCTGGAAGGCGTCAAAAGCTTCGAACCAAGCGGTCTGGTTGGTCAGGGTGTCGGCCTGCAGAATACCCGCATCGGATTTTAGCACCAGTCCACGTCGGACAGCGGTGCGCAGCAAGTTCAAAGGCCGCTTAGCGATCTCGCGGCGGTAATCATCCCAGACTTGGAGGCGCTGGTCGTGGACAGGAACGCCTTGTTTCCCCAGCGCCTCCTTCACGTAGAGGCGCAAGAGCTCCGTGGGCGTAAACATGATCCAGCTATCGGCGTGATCAAGGCTGCTCTGACTGGCTTCCATTACCAGTTCCTGCTCGGCCTCCTCCAGATGGCGGACATCTACGGTGCGACGCAGGCGCTTGATCATGGTTGTGGTCTTGCCGGTGCCCGGTGGGCCAAGCACCGCAATCCTAGTATCGAGCGGCAAGCGCAGGATCTCGTCCTGATAGCGGTCGAGCAACTGCTTCACCCGCAGTTGCATGGCCGTCAGCGTCTCCTTAACGATGCCGTCCTCGATGAGTCCATTCTCGTACTCATCATCGCTACCCAACCACGCTGCAAGAGCGTCCTGCTCCCCTTCAAGGACCAAGCCACCGCGGAGCAACTCGCGCAGCGACTTGATCGTGCGGGGCGTCTCCTGTTCACGGAACTCCACCGCCGGCCGCGAATCCCATTCGCCGCTCCATTCACCCGGCTGGAAGGTAACTTTCTCGACGACATAGAACCAACGCTTGCCGCCGGGGATATGGATTTCTTCGCCATCGCCGGGTCTAAGCGCGGCTAGGCGGCCCTTGGGGCTGAGATAGCTGCAAGATTTGATGCCACGCGTATCGACGGTGCCGACGGGCGAGATATAGATCACTTCTTCGCGGTCATCATCGTCGGCGACGACGAGGCGTGCGATGGTGGGTTCTCGGCGAAGGTGCAGACAGTCGCTGACGCGCTGAGCGTTGCGCTCGCGCATGTCTTTCGCGATGCTTTCAGCCGTTGCCTCGTTGACAACGGCAAGGCTGCCGAGACTGATGCCCTTTTCTTGAAGCCGCAGCGTTGCCGCATCGGCAATAGCGCCGAACGTGTTCAAAGCCTCTTCTGCAACCTGTCGCAACTTGTCCATGCGATCCCCTTTCACATCCGACATTACGGGGATATTTGATAAATTCCAATGCGCAGCGTCGCTCTATTCAGCATTATCAAGTCCTTCGGAAGCCTCCCGATCAATCGCTTTGATCGGTGGTTCGATCTTCCAGACGAGCGTCACCTTTTGGGGCATGAATGCTTGCGCAAGCAGGACCAAATACCCCATAGTGTTGGTGCGATAACCGAACCCGACCCAACCATGGAATTGGGCCATGATCCTAAGATTGTTTCTAGCCAGCTCCTGTTCGTTGGCGGTCATTCCAAGCACTTATGCTCAGGGGATAGCCCTGAAGACGTTCCCCCTTGCTAGCGGTAGTCAGCAACCTTTTTCCCTCCAAGTGGCAGGGTGGGACAGAATAGAAGGCGATCCCAAACTCGACGCCTTCGGCGGCTTGGTTAAAGAGTCCGTCGCATTTGAAGCCGAGAAATCCCGAGCCCAGTCGGACACCTCAGTTCATCGCGGCAAAAAGATGGCCAAGGGCACTAAGCCTGCCTCCCTCCCGTCACGCTTCGATGCTGCCCGCCCGTGGGAGGGATGCGACTACCCACGCAACGCCCCGAGCCCCCGACTTACCGCAGCGGCTGAGCAGCGCCGTGCCATCTGGTATCCGGCTATGGCGGAAGCCGCTTGTGAAGCGGGCGTGCCAGCTCCCCTTTTCGACGCCCTCATCATCCAGGAAAGCCGCTACAACCCCGTCGCGATCAGCCCAAAGGGCGCGACTGGCCTAGCGCAACTCATGCCCACCAGTGCCCGCATCCTTGGTGTGCGCAACATACTGGACCCGCGTGAGAACATGCGTGGTGGTGCGCGCTATCTGCGATCCCTGCTCGATGAATTCGGTCGTTTCGATCTGGCGCTGGCCGCCTACAATGCTGGCGCAGGCCGCGTGCGAGCGAGAGGTCGGGTGCCCCGCATCACTGAGACCATCCACTATGTCTCGAACATTCTGGTGACGATGCGAAGGCAGCTTTCCGCGCCAATGCCACTCCGCGAATAGCTCTGGCTCCCTCATTTCGTTGCGGCTGCTGGCGACCCGAAGGGGATGCAGCCGTTTGCCCTTGCTGTGCGGGCCGAGGGGATTTCAAAGCGATGAAGTGCTGACGAATTGATCCCGCCTTTGACGGATTTGCGCCTGGTTGGTGACGAGCGTTTCGGCAAGCCGGGTTGTTAACTCTTCCTGAGCCTTTTCGGTCAATGGCTCCATCGGAAAGTCGGCGATGGCGTCCACTTTTCTGAAGACCGGCGCCAACATCCCGATGAGGATGCCCAGCATCGGGTCGTCATAGGCACTCCAGTCGCCGATCACTTCAATGGCAATAACGGCCCGTGCAGCGTTGAGCCCGAGAATGTCCGACAAACGTCGGAGATCGCTGATCCGCAACGGTTTCTGGCCGGCAAGGATACGGCCGAGCTGGCGTCTGCTCATCTTTGCCAAGGCGGCGATCTCCGCCAATGGCCGACCATCCCGGTTAATCTTGTTGCTCAGCAGGGCGCGATGGCTCTCGGAAAACGGGGCATCAGAGTCCGAGGGCGCGCGTCCTTGGGATACTAAAGTATAGTCAGTGTTTGGAGTGATGGGCTCAGTCATAATACTCCTCGGCGCGCTGCGGCGTTAACCAATACCGGCGCGGGAGGGTGACCTTTGTCAAGTTGCAGGCAAAGTCGTTGCTTTGGCTCAAAGACCCTCGTTCAGCACATGGGCACAAGCGTTGATCGCCTCGATCACGCTGACCGATCGGCCGAGCCTACGGCCCGCATCGTCACGAAAATCACGCAGCCGATCATTGATCCTGGAGTCGATCCGAATGTTGATCGCTACCTCGCCAACCAACGCGTCGTGATGGCAAATTCCATCCAAGTCACTCAAAGGTATATGGAATATTTCACGCTTCGATGACGAGAGCACCGTGGTCAGCAGTCGTCTGGGTGAGCAAAGCTCAAGCTCGCGCGAGGAAAGATTGTGCAGCGCCAAGCTGAGCGCCCGGAACGCCGCCGGGCTCATCTTCAAGCGATGTGCGGTCTGGGATCGCGAGCGATGACTATCCCCTGTCTGATCCTCTTTCATTGACAGCCCCCATGTCAAACTCCTGTTTCCTCAAGATTTCAGCCCATAGATGGGCGCTTTGCGCCCATTGACGTGCCAGATCGAAACGGGCCCAGCTTCGTTTGCGCCCCGTGCCGGGCGCTTGCGAAACCCCCTGTGGGCCGAATCAGTTCGAGCATAAGTCAGGACGCAGAAATTTACTTGATTTAGCGCCAATTTGGCGGGACCCGACTTGTCGGTGAGTCCCCGTCTGGCGGAGCCTTCGGATCGGCACAGGAACACATTGCGTCCTGGCCCTCTCGAAAGGACTTACCCCATGACGTCCCTTGCACTGCCGGCGCCCAAACGCGCCTCGATCTTGCCCTATCTCGGCATCGCCGTGGTGGCGGCCGCCATACTCGGCCCGGGCGCCGCCTTTGCCGGCACCGACACCTCGTTCAACACAGCGCTGACGCAGTTCACCAATTTCCTGTCCGGTTCGGGCGGCAAGGTGATCACCGTGCTGAGCCTGGCCGGCGGCATCGTCGGTCTGGCCTCGGGCCGCTTCTCGCTGGCGCAGGTCGCCGTGCCGGTCGGCACCGGCGTCGCCGCCGGCACGGGCGTGCCGATCGTCACCGCGATGGTCACCGCGACCATCTGACGACAAGGCCGGCTGCGCAGGGCTTCTTGCCCCTCCCAACGCCCCGTGCAGACCGGCCCGATCCCCCACCAACTCTTGTGACGGCGGGCAGCGATGGAACGCTATGCGATCCCCAAACATCTGGATGATCCGGAACTTATCGGGTTCTGGACGCTGGACGAGTTCCTGGTGATGGTCACCCCCTTCATCTGGGGCATTCTGGCTTCGCATATCGTCATCGGGCTGGTGTTCTCCACCGTGGCCTGGTTCGGTTATCGCAAACTCCGCGCCGGACGCTCGATGGCCTGGATCCTGCATTTTGGATACTGGCACCTTCCTGGCGAGTTTTTCGCCATGAGGAGCTTCCCGCCGTCCCATCTTCGCGTGCTGGCGGGCTAAGATGGACATCGATCTCGCCCACGACAAATCGCAAGCGGTTCTGCGCCAGCGCAATGGCCTGGCGCTGCTCTCGCTGGCCCTCGGTCTCGTTGCCGTCAGCAGCGTGGTCTCCGCCGGCCGCAAGGACCGCGAGGTCGTGCTGGTGCCGACGTTGCGCACACCGCTCACACTGACCAGCGCCAAGGTCTCGCCCGACTATCTCGAGATGGTGACCCGCGATGTCGCGATGGTTGCCCTTAACCGTTCGCCCCAGAGCCTGACCTACTGGATGGATTCCATCCTTGAAGTGACCGACGAGCAGGCACGTGGGCAAGTCAAGAAGGCGCTGATGAAAGTGGTGGCCGAGCAGCAAGGCTCGCAGATCACCCAGTTTTTCACGCCCGATGCGATGTGGGTCGATCCCGATACGCTGACCAGCACGGTCGGCGGCACGCTGCACACCGTCGTCGCCTCCAAGGAGGTGACCACCGAGCATCGCACATTCCGCTTCACCTGGACCTACAACGGCGTCTCCCTGAAGCTTAAAGGCTTCGGGATGATCGCCAAGCCGGAGGAGACGCCATGAGCGGCCCATTCCCCGGCACCATCCCACAAGGGTTTTCCTTTATGGCCATTCTGGAATTGTCGGCAGGGGCAAGCCTTGCCCCGCGCCGTTTGTGGGCTGAGCGCGCCCTCGGCATCGCCTTGGTGAGCGCCGGCCTTGCCACGGCCGCGCCAGCCTATGCCGATCAGACGCTGCTGGTGGCCGACAATGGCACCGTCCACTGCGAGGCCTCGGCCAAGGATCTGACGCGGATTTCGCTGAAGGATGACCAGTTCGCCTCGGTCTCCAAGGTGCAGGCGCCCAATCCCGCCGATGACTTTCAGGTGGTCAATGAACCCCTGCGCGGCGACATCTACCTTTCGGTCGCCAATGGCTTTTCCAAGCCCACAATTTCCTTCTTCGGCACGACCCGCAAAGGCTTCGTCTATAAATTCATTTGCGCGGTGGGCGGCAGTGATGCGCGGCAGGTGTTTATCGCCAATGCCGATGTCGAACATCCGCGCCCGGTCGGTGAGACATGGCCCGCCGGCCTGTCACCGCAGGATGCCTCGGCGCATCTGATCGCGGCCATGTATGCTCAGAAGCCGGTTGAAGGTTTCGACATCACCTGGCGCGCGCTGGTGCCCGTCGACATCGACACGCTCTCTGTCCAGATGGTCGGGCAATATGTCGGGGCGAGCTATACCGGCAAGCTCCTCAAGATCACCAACCGCGGCAACAAGCCCGCGGTCCTGATCGACGACAAGGTCGCGCCCGCCGACGCCATCGCAGTCAGCATCACCAACCCCCGTCTGGCGCCCGGTGAGGCAACCACCGCCTTCATTGTCCAGCGCAGCACAGAGACCGGAGGTCAGCCATGAACGCGCCGAGCGCACAGGGTAGCCCTGCTGCCCCCCCATCGCCGACGGATGATCTTGCCCGCAATGCTGCTACCCGCCGCCGTCAACAGATTGCCATGTGGGGTCTGGGCGGTGTGCTGGTGATGGCGGGCATGTGGTGGATTCTGGCTTCGCCTGCGCCCCAGACGGGCAGCGCCGATAAGAAAGACGACCCCAAGGCGATCAAGATTTCGACCGATGACATGGTCAACCGCTCGATGGCCGACAAGGAATGGATGGCTCTGTCGGAGAACCAGCTTTCGACGCAGGGCAACCAGATCAAGACCCTGCAAGGCGATTCCGTCCGGCTCGACCAGCTTCAAAAGCAGATCGAGGATTTGCAGGGGCAGAACCAATCGCTCAAGACCGATGGATCGAAGGTACTCTCGGCCTATCAGACCGAGAACGACCAGCTTCGCTCCCAAATTTCCGCGCTCTCGACCCAGATGCAGCGGGCGACCGCCGGGCCAAGCGCGCTGTATGGAACGGGCGCACCGCCCACCTATCAGCGGTCGTCGTCCATCCCCAGTGGTTCGCCTCTGACACCACCATCGGGTGATACGGCTCGCAGCGCGATCGATCCGGCCAGCGCGCCGCGTTCCAGCGAGGTCAAACTGCTGTCCTTCGGAGGCGATGCTGGCGGAACGGGCACACGCATGGTGCCAGGCAAGACCACCCAGTTCACCGACAGCGAGAACTACCTGCCGCCCAATTCGATCGCGACGGCCAAGGTGGTGGTGGGCGTCGACGCCACGACCAACACCAAGAGCCAGACTGACCCGCTGCCTGTGGTGCTGCGCATCACTGGCCCGGCACGCTCGGTCTATGTGGCTGGCAAGTTGCTCAAGACCAACATCGTGGGCTGCATGGTCAATGGCGCGGCGCTCGCCGACCTCTCTTCGGAAAAGGTCTATGTGAAGCTCCAGCGCATGACCTGCCCGCAGCCGGGCGGCAAGGTGGCGGTGAGCGAGGTCAAGGGCTTCATCGCCTTTGGCGGCAAGACCGGCGTGCGCGGCCGCGTGGTCAACCGCTCGGGCAATCTGGTGGGTCAGGCGTTCATCGCCGGCGTGCTGGGCGGTTTCGGGCGCGGCTTCTCGACCAATTCCTCGGCCTATCTGACCTCGCCAACGGTCAGCGTGAACGGCCAGCGCTCGACGCTCTCGCCCTCGGACATCGCCCAGGGTGGGCTTGGCCAGGGCGTCGCCCAGTCCGGCGACATGGTCTCCAAATATCTGATCGAGCGCGCCGAACAGTACCAGCCTGTCGTGGAAATGCCGACCGGCCTCGATGTCGAGGTGGTGTTCCTCGACGGCGTCTTCATCCGCAATTGAAGGGAAAACCTCGCGTGTCTCACTCCCGATCATTCCTGCGCCTGCTACCCGTTCTCGGACTGGCTTTGAGCACTCTACCGACCATCGCCGAGGCTCGCGCCGCGACGGCCACGCGCACTCGTCCTGCTCTGGCGAGGGATGCGGCAGCGATGCGGGCTTTGACCCAGCGTCTTCCGCGCACCACCGTCACCAAGGTCGATTGCGGCCAAATCCCGGGCATCTGCGAGGTGCAGGCGGGGACCAACCTCTTCTACATCGATCCCTCAGCCCGCTACCTCATCGTCGGGCGGATCTATGACATGGAGACGCATCAGGATCTGACGGCGGCGCGCTTGCTCGCCATCAATCCCGATATGCTGGTTGGCGCTTCGGCCACAGCCAAGGCGCCAGAAGCGAACAGCGCGGGCCTCGCGCCATCGCATCCCCAATCTGCGTCCGCTCCTGCCTCGGTTCCCGCTCAGAAGGTGAGCCTTGCCAGCCTTCCGGCCAATGGCGCCATCGAATGGGGAGGCGCGGCCAACGCTCCCAAGGTCACCGTATTCAGCGATTTCCACTGCGGCTACTGCCGGGCGCTGCACCAAACCCTCAAGGCGATTGGAGCGCGCGTCACCGAGCGGCCGATCTCGATCCTCGGCACACGGGCAATTTCCGAAGCCGTGATCTGCGCCGAGGACACGAGCGCCGCCATGGAGCGGGCTTACGGCGATCAGGACATCTCCCAAAAAGATCAAGGCGCACGCGCCTGCGACACCAGCGGCCTCGATGCCAATGAGGCCTTCGCGCGCACCCATGGCTTCACCGGCACGCCCGTGCTGGTTCGCGAGGATGGCGCTGTGCTGCTGGGCTTCCGCCCGCGTGAGTTCCTCGAAAGCTGGCTGAAGGGAGGCGCCTGAACCATGCGCATGTCCCCCATCATCGCCGCGCTTGGCCTAATGCCGCTGGCTGGTTGCTCAATGCTCCACTCCAACGTCAAAGGCGGTTTCGTGTGCAGCGCGCCGCGCGGCACCTGCGCGCCATCGACCACCATCGATGACAGCGCCATCCACGCGATCGATGCCGAGGCTGAAGCCAAGGACGCGCCGCCCACGCCCGATGCCGTGCCCGCCGCCA
Source organism: Novosphingobium ovatum (assembly GCF_009909235.1). Taxonomy (GTDB): domain Bacteria; phylum Pseudomonadota; class Alphaproteobacteria; order Sphingomonadales; family Sphingomonadaceae; genus Novosphingobium; species Novosphingobium ovatum. The sequence goes on along the minus strand of NZ_JAAAPO010000004.1, from coordinate 426,108 downwards.
ACGGTTTCCAAGCATCCACCAATCCCAAGGAGAAGAAGGCATGGACCTTCGTCGGGCCGGTTCGTTCTGGGCTCAGGCCGGTGCTCAGAATTGTCTATATGCCCTGGCGCGACGGATCGGGTCGCCTCCATCCCCGCACCACAGGTTTTGTCCCCGTCGATGCCCCGCATCTTACCGAGGTGTCCAGCGCTCCGCAGGGCGGAATGGTTTGGGGGGCGAAGTCCATGGGCGCAGGCGCCGACATGAGCCTGCTCACCCTCGCGGAAATGGCGCCCGACATGGCGCTGATGGCACCGGCCACCACCAAGTCGCCCGAAGGCGACAAGCCCGCACCGGCACTGCCCACGGATCCGACGGCAGCGATCAAGGACAAGGTGAAGGCGATCCTGAACCAGCCCCAAGCGCAGCCCAGCCCGCCGAAGCCCACCACACCTCAGACCATAACGCCAAAGAGCGGCGCGGCGACTTTCCCGCCGCAGGTGGACTGAGGCGCCATGCTCGCCCGGCTCATAGAACTCGTCACCGGCGACAGCGAGGCGCCAGAGCATCGCGCAGAAACGCGCGATGTGCCCATGCTCGCGAGCTTCCTCGGCTACCGCGCCTATGCGGCAGAAACGCAGATCTTCCATCTCACCCGCTCGAAGGGCTTCATCCTCGAACTGGCCCCGCTCATGGGGGCCGATGAGCGCATCGGCGACATCCTGACCTCGATCATCTCCGATGTGCTGGTGGCGGGCTGCGAATTCCAGATCATCAATTATGCGTCACCCCGTATTGCCGAGAAGCTGCAAGAATGGGCATTGCCCCGCATCCGGGCGGGCGCGGTATTCAACAAGCTGGCCCGTTACCGGCTCGACCTGCTGCGCAGCGGCGCCTGGTCTTCCCTCGCCTCCGACGGCCCCTTCCATCTGCGCCAGTTCCGCGTGCTCTTTGCTGTAGGCGTTGGCGTGGGTTCGGGCGTCGATACCGAGACGCTGCTTGGCATCCGCGACGGGATCACCTCGGCACTCGACTCAATCAACGTCAAGACGCGGATCTTCAGTCCGACCGAGCTCATCCGTTTCATCGACGATGTGGTCTGCCCCGCGACGGGCGCAGGCGATGACGCGCCCGATTACAGCCCCTTCGATCCGATCAACGAGCAATGCATCCGCCGCGATCTCGTCACCCGCGTTGAGAAGGACCGGCTGATCCTTGAGGCGCCCTCTTTGCGCCCCTCCGGCGTGGTCATTGATGGCGCCCCCGAGATGGCGGATATGAGCCCGCATGAGTTCGACGTGCGGACCATGTCGGTGCGCTATTTCCCCGAACGCTGGGCACCCTGGGACACGCAAAAGGTCATCGGCGACATCTTCAATCCCAAGCTCTGCCTGCCATGCCCGGTGCTCCAGTCGATCGCGGGGATCATCCCGTCGGCCGAGACCTCCGAAGCCAAGGCGGGCTGGAAATTCACTCGCACGACGGCGCTCGCCGATGGCAAAGCCGCGCGCCTCGTGCCCAGCCTCAAGACCCAATCGGCTGAGTGGGAGCATGTGCAGGCGCAAGTGCGCCTCGGGCAGAAACTGGTCCAGATCTATTACAGCGTCACTATGGTCTCGCCGCTTGGCCGAGGCGATGTGAATGAGCGCACCCTCAAGGCGATCTACAAGGCCGCTGGCTGGGATCTGATCGACGAGACCTACCTTCAGACGGGCGGACTGCTGGCATCCTTCCCGCTGACGCTGGCCGATGGCCTCTCGCGCGATCTCATGCGGATGCGGCGCTTCCGCACTGTGCTTTCGGCCAATGTGGCAGCGCTCGCGCCCGTCCAGGGCGAATACAATGGCGGCGCGATCCCGCACCTGCTGTTCATCGGGCGGCGCGGTCAGCCCCAGTTCTGGTCGCCTTTTCAGAACAATGCCGGCAACCACAATGTCGCCATCGCGGGCAAGTCCGGCTCGGGCAAATCGGTGCTGCTTCAGGATCTGACCGCCAGCTTTGCCGGGGTTAACGCCAAGACCATCGTCATCGATGATGGGCGCTCCTTCGAGCATATGGCGAAAGCCTTGGGCGGCACCTTCACCGAGTTCAAGCTCTCGTCTGGCATCTCGATCAACCCATTCCGCATGATAGACCTCGAGCTTGCCGCGGGAGACGAGGACTATCTCGTCGACTGCCTCGCGATGCTCAAGGCCATCATCAGTCAGATGGCGCGCTACGAGAACCGGCTCAACGACACCGAGCGCGGGCTGATCGATGCCGCAGTCAATGCCGTATGGAACGAGAAGGCGCGTGACGGCACCGTCGATGGCATCATTGCTGCGTTGCGCGCTGCCGGTCACCCGCAGGCCGATGATCTGGCGACGGCGCTGCTACCGTTCTCTGACGCCGGAACGTATGGGCCGTTCTTCCTTGGCGACACCAATCTCGATCTCTCGGCCGATCTGACGGTCTTCGAACTGTCGGACCTTTCCTCACGCGAGGAACTGCGCAGCGTCGTCCTGACCTCGATCATGTTCGTTGCCTCGCAGACGATGAGGAAGCTCGACCGGCAGATCCCGAAGGCGCTCATCATCGATGAGGCCTGGGCGATGCTGAAAGGCGGCGCGATGGCGGATTTCGTGGAGACCTATTCGCGCACTTGCCGCAAATATGGCGCCTCGCTCATCACCGCGACCCAGTCGATCAACGACTTCTACAAATCAGGCGGCTCTAAGGCCGCGCTTGAAAACTCCGACTGGATGCTGGTGCTCCAGCAGAAGCCGGAAACCATCGCCGATTTCCGCAAGTCCGACCGCTTCGAAATGGACAATTTCACCGACGCGCTGCTGCGTTCCTTGAAGCGCAACGGCACCGAATATTCCGACCTGCTGATCCGCGGCCCGGACACGCAGACGGTCTGCCGTCTCGTGCTCGATCCCTTTTCCGGCACGCTCTATTCCTCAAGCCCGGCTGTCTATGCCCGCATCGAGGCCGAGGTCGCGCGCGGTGCCACTATGGCCGAGGCAATAGAATGCGCCGCCTATGGGCTGGATCGTCAGGCCGTGGGAGTGCGGCCATGACGCGGCGCGCAACACCCATCAATTGGGGGGCAGTCGCCGCATGCGGCTTACGCCTCACGGGCTGGTTCGCCGTCAATGTGCTGGCCGCTGCCGGCGCGATGGCGCTGATCCTCTTTGCCATCGGCGACTTCTCATTGCCCATCACCATGGCCCAGCTTGCCAATCTCGCTGACCGCTATGTCGCGGCCAACGCCATCCGCCGCGACCAGTTCGACCAAGAGATCATCATCGGCTTCTTCGCGATCCTGTTGGCTGTCGCCTTCTTCCGCCGCAGCGGCTTTGCCCGGGCCTTTGAAGACCCCATTGGCAACAAGGATTCCACCGATGCATGACGATACCCCACAGCCGCAGGGCGAACTGCCTTTGGGGCTGGAAGCCGCTGGTTCGCCCACTGACGTGACTGGCAAGCGCCGCGCTCTGTTTGCCTTCCTTGTCGGCAATCGTCGCCAGATCCTGGCCATGGGTCTCACCGGCGCCTGCCTGCTCTGGGGAAGCTGGGCCACACACAAGCTGCTGGGACTTGAGCAGCGCGTGACCACGATCCGGAAAGTGGCGCTGGCCGATCTCGTCCGTGAGTATGTGCAAGGACAGGCCCGCAGCGGGGCTACGCCTGACCAGATTACGGCGGAGACCGGCGCTTACCTTCAAGCGCTGAACCTCGCGGTTGCCCGCCACGCGGCTCAGGGCGAAGTCCTGCTGCTCAGCAACGCCGTCGTCGCCGGCGATGTCCCCGACATCACGCCGCAGGTTCGCGACGAGGTCTATGCCAGCCTCGCCAAGCCGCAAGGCGGGGCTGCTGCACCATCAGCGCCGAGCCCATCGGTCCAGATGCAGCAGTTCTTCGATGCCAAGGGAGCCGACCATGGCAGCGGCAAGTGAGATCGCGCCTGTGCCGGCTCAGCGCCAAACATCATGGCGGCTGAGGCTGGGCGGCATGGCGCTGATCGGCGGTGCGGCCTTGAGTTGGTCAGCGCTCAAGGATTGGCACGACCATCATGCCTTCCTTATCAACGCCAGTGAATCGCTTCCCAACTGGGCGCTGCTGGTCGAGACTGGGCGCTTTCCGGCGCGCGGTGACTATGTCGTTTTCGCGCCGGGTCACGATCCACTGGTGATCAAGCATTTCGGGGCTGATCCCAAGCCCTTCGCCAAGATCACCTATGGCGTGCCGGGCGATGTCGTCACCCGCACAGGCGACGCCGTGCGGGTGAATGGCAAGACCATCGCCCACTTGAAGCCCAAGACCCATCAGGGCGAGGATCTCGTACCCGGCCCCATCGGCACGATCCCACCAGGGTGCATTTATGCGGGAAGCTCGCACAAGGACGGGTTCGACAGCCGCTATGCCGCGATCGGGTTTGTCTGCCGCGACCGGTTGATCGGCATCGGGACACCCATCCTGTGAGGCGCGCCGGTCCCGCCTCGATCCTGCTCGCCGTGCTGGGCATTGGCTCGGCGCCGATGATGGCGAGCGCACGTGATTTCGGGACGTTCGGCCCGACCTGGTCGATTGCCGAGCCGGACCTGCTGGCGGTCATCAAGGCGCGGCTCGAAGCAGCAAGGCAGAACGGCAAGCTCGATGCGATGAACCAGCGCTTCGTCGAAGCGGCACAGGCGAGCGTGCGCCGACCCCATACCGTGGCGGGCATCACCCCTGCCACCAGCGACCGGCACTGGAGTTTCGATCCCAGCGTTACGCTTTCACAGGACATCCGCGATGCGCGCGGGAACCTGATTGCCGCGCAGGGCCAGCGTTTCAATCCGCTAACCCATCTCAATCTCGCCCACAGCTTTGCTTTCATCGATGGAGACAGCGCGGTGGAACGCGAGTGGGCTCTGCACCAGGGCGCGCCGGACAAACTCTGGATCGTGCTGGTCGCAGGTTCGCCCACTGATCTCATGAAGGCGACCCAGCGCCGGTTCTATTTCGACCAGATGGGAAGCCTGACGGGCAAGTTCGGCATCGCCCATACGCCCGCGCTGCTCGTCCAGCAGGGCGACCTTCTCGACATCCGCGAGGTGGCGCTGCCAGTAACCGGAGAACGGGCGGGAGATCGCCGATGAAGCGCATCCGGCCTGTCTTCTGGCAACGCTTCGGGCGTGGGCTCGACACCGGCAAGGCAACACGCCGCGCGCCCCGCCGCCGCATGGGCAAGTTCTGGGCCATGATCGCCGCGAGCATTGCACTCGGCTCGGCGCAAGTGGCGCAGGCGCAGGGCTCGCCCACCTGTCATGGCCATTTCCCCAATCCCATCACCGACATCTGCTGGGATTGCTTCTTCCCTCTGTCAATCGGCGGCTTCGACCTCTGGCCGAGTGACAAACCCGATCCCGGAAATCCCAGCCTGCCGGTGTGCTTGTGCGGCATCCGGCCGGGCCTATCCTTCGGCTTCTGGGAGCCGGTGCGCCTGATCGACGTGACCACCAAGCCCTTCTGCTTCCCCAACCTGGGCGGGCTGACGATCAATCCGGGCATGTATGTGGGCAACGGCCATGTCTCGGCCGCCGCGCAAAAGGGCGGAAACACGCAAATGAGCGCCCAGTATCAGGCGCATTATTACGTCTACCCGCTGTTCTATCTGCTGGAGTTGCTGGGGGATTTCATCTGCTTTGAATCCGCCTCCTTCGATCTCGCCTATATGACCGAGATCGACCCGACTTGGAACGACGATACGCTGGCCGCGCTCGTCTATCCTGAAACGGTCATGTTCGATTTTCCGCTGGCACAGGTTGCTTGTGCCGCCGATTGCGTCGCCGCCACCGCCGCGCTGCCGCTCGATCAGCTCTTCTGGTGCGCGGGCTGCAATGGCTCGATGTACCCAATGACCGGCAACATCGGGAACAACGATACGATGGACCAGTCAATGCGGCTCGCGGCCGAGCGCATGGTCTTCAAGATGCACCGCACCGCGCTCGCCTGGGGCACGATGGGCGAGTCCGGCCTCTGCGGCAAATACATCATGCCGATCATGCGCAAACAGCAATACCGGCTGCAAATGGTGAACCCGGTCGCGGCCACCACGGGCCGCTATGCCTGTCAGCCTCCCGGTGGATCGACCGCCGTCCAGCTCACCTCGCACACCTATCCGGTGGTAGGTGAGGACGTTGGCTACCTCCTGTGGCGCAAGCGCAATTGCTGCGCGTTCTGATGGGAGGGTCAAAGATGCGCAAATCTCTCCTTCTGCTCGGCTCGCTGGTCGCCGTCGGCGGTGTCGGAACCGTACTGGCCCAGACTACGGTCGATGGGCTTGATCTCGATGCCATCAACAAGGCCGCACAAGCCCATGCCCGCAACCTCGGCCAATTCGTCGATCAAGTGCTCGGCCATCAGGCCGAGGCCAGCGCCGATCTTGCTGAGGATGTGTCCGCGCTAGTTGAGAGTTCTCAGGCCAAGGTGAAGGCCGAGGCGGCCGCAAGGGCCAAGCCGCACCCGACTGGAGATCCGGTAGATCTCGATGCGCTGGTGGCCGACGCTGGGCGCAGCATGACGCCAACTCCGCAATCGGCGCCTATGCTGATTGCCTTTGCCAGCCTGTCGATGCCGCCTGAATCCCTGAAGCGGATGATCGCCGACGTATCCAAGGCAGGCGGCATGGTGGTTTTTCGTGGCTTCTCGCCAGGCGGCCCCAAGCCCTTCATGGCCGCGCTGCATGAGGCCATCGGCGATACGTCCGGCGCCCATATCAGCATCGATCCACGGCTTTTCCGGGCCTATGGCATTGAGGCGGTGCCCACCTATGTCGCGGCATCCTCGAGCTTCGACCTCTGCTCTGGGGAAGACTGTGCCAGCAGCCCGACGCCCTATGACCGGATCGCGGGCAATGTGACGACCCATTTCGCGCTCGAGACCATCGCGCAAGGGCGTGGCCCCGGAGCGCCGGTTGCAAAACAAGCGCTGACCAATCTGGAGCGGGCACAATGACGGCGCGCGCGATCCTGCTTCGCGGGTTGGCCTCCAGCGCGTTAATGGCCTCAACCCTGTTGGCCAGCACGCCGCTTTCCGCCCAGACCGTCGATCCCAAGGCTGCGGCCAGCGCGATTGCCAGCCAGTTGCAGGGCCAGGTCACCGGCAATGTCACCAGCCAGTCCGCGCCCAATGCCGTGCCGGGCTATGGCGGCGCCGATCTGCCGCAAGGCCAGTATCTGTCCAACCCGAACAGCCTTGCAGGGGACGGCGCGGTCGCCGCAGTCACCTCGCAGCCCTATGCCATCGTCACCAACCCGAACCGACCAGTGGTCGATGCCTCAAGCCTTGGCCTCTCGAGCGCCAAGCAGGTCGAGAGCAGCCCGACGAGCTACACCGGGATAGTGGGGAGTTCACAGGGCAATTGCCAGCCCATTCCGGCCAGCAGCGGCACGAGCAGCACCTATTACGATTCCTGCCAGATTGGCACGGCCGAAACCGACAGCAGCTTCTCCTGCACGATTGGCTGGACCAACCAGTTCACCAGCGCCTACCAATACACCTGCCACACATCGGAATGGGACATCTACAACCCCAACACCGGCGGCACGTTCTATTGGGGCGAGGTTTCAGACTGTGGCAGTTTCGCCAGCCAGTCTTCCTGCACGCAGGTCAGCCAGACCAAGAAGCCCTCGGTCACCAACTGGCCGCCCGGCGCGGGCCTCGGCATGGTTTTCACCGAGACCGATACGACCTACAATTGCGGCGCGCAGACCAATTACGGCGCGAGTGCCTCGAAGACCTATTGCATCAATCACACGACGCTCTGCTTCGAGCCTCCGCCGCAGGATCAGGCGCCGGGTGTGCCGGGCGCGGCCTATGTCGGGCCAATCCAGATCTATCAGGGCTCGAGCGTCGACAATGCCGATTGCCAGGCCAAGCTGAAGGCTCTGCCCACGGGCCAGACCTGCCTGCAACCCAGCCAGGTCTGCGTCGATGCCTCGCCTGCCACCCGCAGCATCAACGGCATCGCGGTCACGCACGATTGCTGGCAATGGCAGGCGAGTTACCAGTGCAGCACACTCTCGAATGCGAACGACTGCGCAACGCTGTCGGCCAAGAGCAATTGCAGCTTCGACCACGAGGTCTGCCTCGACAGCCCGCAGGTTGGCGCCTGCCAGGTCAAGAGCGAGGTCTACAAATGCACGACCCCGGCCACGAGCCAGACCACCCAGGCCTATTCGTGCAGCGGGGACGTCTATTGCATCGATGGAAGCTGCACCCAGCTTCCGACCTCGCCAGCGCCTGATCTGGCCAAGACCTTGGTCGCGATGAACGCGATGAAGGACGCCAAGCAGCAGTTTGACGCCAACAAGCTGACGATCTTTGATGGCGATGCCACCGGCTGCCACAAGCCGCTGTTCGGCCTTGTCAATTGCTGTGCAGGCAAGGTTTCCGGCCTGTTGACCGGCGCTGCGGCCGCCACGGCCGCCATCGGCCTCGCCTCGGGCAATCCGGCCATGCTGCTTGGCCTTGTAACCCAGTTCCTGCCGCTCTTCATGTGCTCGGGTGAGGAAATGCAGCTCGACGTCAAAGACCGCATGGGCCTGTGCCACTATGTCGGCGAATATTGCTCGGAGAAGGCGCTCTTTGTCTGCACCACCATGCGCAAGAGCTACTGCTGCTACCAGTCCAAACTTGCCCGTGTGATCCAGGAGCAGGGCCGTGCGCAATTGGGGCTGGATTTCGGGAGCCCGCAATCGCCTACCTGCACCGGCTTCACCGTCGACCAGTTCTCCAAGCTTGATCTCTCCAAGATGGATTTCGCGGAAGTCTTTGCCGACTTCACCAGCGCCGTTTCGCTGCCCGCCTCGCTCCAGACCTCCGCCCAGATCCAGCAGAAGGTCCAAGCCTACTACCAAACCCATGGTCAAGGATCCTGACGCCATGTGCAAAGCTTCACGCCCGATCACCGCCACGTTCGCCGCCTTACTCGCTGGCGTCAGTCTTCTTGCGGCCAGCCCGCTCATGGCGATGGACAGCCCGCAAGCCAGCCCCACACTGGAACAGGAGGACGTGTCCAATCGTGAGGATGCGAACCCGTCCACGCGTGAACAGGTGGACAGCCTCACAGGTGAACATGTGGACACGTCCACCGTTACCGGCGATCCCTTCTATTGCGGCGAGCGCAAGCTGGGCACCTGGTTCTACTGCGAACGCCCGAAACCCAAGCCCAGCGAGCCGGCGGCCTCGGCCAGCGCCGCCTCTCCAACCTACCGCCAGCAGCTCGACAAGATCGGTGCGCGGCTTGAAGAGTTGAAGGCCAAGGCGATCCTCGAGCCGACCTCGGACAACATCATCGCCTATGTCCGCTACCAGCGCGAGCAGCTCGACCGCGCCTCTACCTTTGCCGATGTCTGGGAACGCGCGATCTGGCAGCACCCCGACCTCGATTACACGCTCCAGCGCCCGGTCAGCACGCTTGGCAAGACGGCATGGCTCGCCCAACGCAAGACCGACCGCGAGGCCGTCATAGCCTCGCTCTCGGAACGCTATGGACTGTTCTTCTTCTACTCGTCATCCTGCGGGGCCTGCGAGGTTTTCTCGCCTATCGTCCGCACGCTCTCGGACAAATACCACCTCTCGGTCCTGCCGGTCTCGATGGACGGCGGCCCGACCCCCGCCTTTCCGCGCTATGTCGTCAATCAGGGCCAGTATGAGAAGATGGGCCTTGAAGGCGGTCAGGTGCCGGCGCTCGTGCTCTTCGACACCTATCTCAAGAAGCCGATCCCCATCGGTTACGGCATCATGGCCGAGGATGAGGTGCTGCAACGCATCTTCTATCTCACCAGCGTCAAACCGGGGAGCGACTTCTGATGCGCTGGCCCCATGCGATCCGCCATTGGCTGGCCCGCGCCCTCACGGTGCTGGCGCTCAGCAATCTGCTCTGCCTCCAGACCGCGCAGGCAGACGTCAACGGCCAGCTCAACTCCTTCTTTTCCAATCTTGGCGGGGCGGCCAACGCCACCGGCCCGGTCGCCTATAACGGCCAACAGGGCGGGTATTACTCGGGCGGCAACCTCTGGGTGCGCTTCCCCGCCCAAACGACCTACCAGTTGGGCTCGCTGCAAATGCCCAGCGTCAAGGCGGGCTGCGGCGGCATCGACATTTTCACCGGCGGCTTTTCCTTCATCAACACCGACCAGATCGTGGCGGCCATGAAGGCGGCGGCCAATGGCGCGCTGGCCTTCGTTTTTGACCTCGCGATCAACGCCATCTCCTCGCAGATCGGCACCTCGATCGAGAAGATGATGCAGAAGGTCCAGCAGTTCACCCAGCACAGCCTCGATGCGTGTCAGGCAGGCCAACAGGTCGCGGCCGGGCTTGCCGGTATGGTGGGCGCGCGCGACAGCCAATTCTGCAAGATCATCGGCAACAGCCAGGGCGTCTTCTCTGACTGGGCCTCTTCCGAGCAGGGCTGCGGCACAGGCGGCAGCCAAAGTTCGACCATCAAGGGCAATTCCGACAGCACAATCCCTGCTGGCCCCTACAATTATACCTGGTCGATGCTGAGCCAGAAATACCCAAGCTTCGACACGGCCTTTAAACAATATCTGATGAGCCTTGTCGGCACGGTGATCTACCAACCCGGCACCAGCGACACCCAAGGCCCAACCTTCAAGTTTCTGGGCCAAGGCGATCCAGCGCTCATCACTGCGCTGCTCGATGGCGGCAACAGCGCCACCGTCTATGCCTGCGACACCACCGACAAGTGCCTCAACCCCTCGCAGACCAGCCTCTCGGTCAGCACCAGCAATGCCCTGAAAACCCGCGTCTACAACCTGCTGATCGACATTGCCGGGCGCATCCAGGGCAACCAGCAATTGACCTCCGAAGAGATCGGCCTGCTCGGCGCCACCACCATCCCGCTTTACAAGATCATGGTGGTCAATGCCGCGGCGAGCTTTGGCGGCATGAACTCGGCGGACATTTCCAGCCTTGCCGAAATCACCTCGGTCGACCTGCTCGAGACCATCGTCGGCCAGTTCTACAAGATGGTCACCGACGGCCAGTCCTCCTTCCAGAACGCCGATCCGCTGACCCTCAAGCAGTGGCAGGATCAGCTCCGCGATGTAACCAAGACGCTGGACGCGCAGGTGGTCCATAATTCCGAGCGCCTGACCCGCACCGAGCAGATCCTCGAGCGCACGATCCGTATCGAGGCCACTTTGCGCAACACCATGTCCCCCCAGATGACCGCCGCCCTCCAGTTCGAGAGGTCGCTCGGCCAGCACCCCCTTCAGTGAGATCAGCCCCATGACCGTCAATGTCATCACCAGCGGGGGCGGTCAGTATATCGTCAACGTCCTGAACGCCGTCGCCGCCTGGACCGGCGGCGGCGGTTTCCGCTCGATGCTGCAAGTCGTGATGGTGATGGGCCTTGGCTACAGCCTGCTGGTCATGGCCTTCTCATTGAACTGGCGGGTGCTGTTCCACTGGTTCCTCTCGGCCACCGCCATGTACATGTGCATGATCGTGCCCACGACCACGGTGGTCGTCTCCGACACGATCAACCCGACGGTTGGCAATGGCGCGGTGGCCAATGTGCCGATCGGCCTTGCCATGGTCGCCAGCTTCTCCGCCCAAGTGAACAATTGGCTGACAAAGACGGCAGAGAGCGTTTTCACCATGCCATCGGCGCTGACCTACAGCGCGGGCGGGATGATCTATCCCACGCGTCTCAACGATCTCACCAGCCAGTTCACGATCGCCGATCCGATCATGAAGGCCAATGTCGAGGGCTATCTGGCCCAATGCACCTTCTATGACATCCTGCTGGGCCAAGGGAATGGCTGGTCAACACTGGCGAGTTCGCCTGACCTGCTCTCCGCCATCGGCCCGGGCTCGCCGGCGCGCTCGACAACCTGGATCCCTGCCGGCGGAGGCACAGCCACGATCATCGGCTGCCAGAGCGCCTATCAGGCCATTGTTCAGGCCTTTCCAGCCCTGACCAACGCTGGGATCAACGCAGCGGCGCCCGCCTTCTATCCCAACCTGCCTGCCGCCAGCGCAGTGACCAAGCTCAAGAGTGATCTGCCGACCATGGCGCAGGCCTATTACGGCGGCACCTTGATGAGCGCGCAGACAATCTTCCAGCAGCGCTCTCTGGTGAACGCCTTCATGGAGGCGCGGGCCAATTTCGGATCGGGCGGCGGCGACACCTTCGCCGCGCTTCACGCCGATGTGCAGGCGCAGAACAGCTACATCTCCGCCGCGCGGCAGGCGATGACCTGGGTGCCGGTGCTGAACCTTGTGCTGACCATCGTCTTCTATGCGATGTTCCCGGTGGTCTTCCCGCTCTTCCTTTTTCCGCAGACCGGGCCGGCGCTGCTGAAGGGCTACCTCACGGGCTTCTTCTATCTCGCATCCTGGGGACCGATCTATGCGGTGCTCCACATGTTCATCACGCAATATTCGGCGGCCCAGCTTTCCGCGCTCGCGCCGAATGGGATGACGATGGCGACGATGGCGGGCATCGATTCCGTCAACCAGAACATGGAAACGCTGGCCGGCTACCTCCTCATGTTCGTGCCGGTCATGGCCGCCGGCATGGCCAAGGGCGCCATGTCGATTGCGTCCAACACCACCGCCATGCTGGCGCCCGCAATGCATGCGGCCGAGGCTGCCGCCGTCGAGCGCACCACCGGCAACTATGCCTATGGCAACAGCCAGTTCCAGAATGTGACCGGCCATCAGGTCAACACCGCGCCCACCTGGACCGTCTCAGCCAGCCCGATCCCGCAGGTCAACATGCGCGGCGACAATGGCACGATCACCTCGACCATGCCCGACGGCTCGACGGTCTATAACACTTCGCAAGGCATCAGCCGTTTCGGCTTCTCGGCCAGTGAGATGCAGAGCGTCACGGGCAACCTTCAGCAAACCGGCGCGCAGTATCACACACGCGCAAATGCCATGCGGGAAACCTCGGCCGAGCGCTGGAGCCATGGGATGCGCACCCTCGACAGTCTCTCGTCCGGTTCGCGCCGCGCGAGCGGTAGCGAAGGGGCGACAGGCGGTCAGGGCGGGAACACCACAACATTGTCCGACCGGCAGGGGACCGATTCGAAGCAACATACCGGCACGAACCGCACGATTGGCGAGACCCTGACTTCGGGCCGCTCGCTGGGCCATACTGAGACCAACACGTTTGGGATCAATGCGGGCGCGAAGGCGGGCGTCGGCGGCAAGGTGCTGGGGGCCGAAGTCGGCGCCTCGGCAGGCGGCACATGGGATCATCGATGGGCGAAGACCACCGGCGATCAGGAAGCCCATGGAACCAGCGACAGCCTCAGCCAAAGCCAGGGCAGCAACGTCACCCGCTACCATGCCAATGGGCAGGATATCACGCTCACCGATGGCGGCTACTGGCGTGATGGCACCTTCCACCGCGTCGAGAACTTCGCCGAAAAGCGGCACGCCATCGAGCGCGACTTTTCTGAAGCGCAATCGCTCGAGCGTCAGGCCACCCGCTCCGATGAGGTCGGCTCGCGCCTCGAAAGTATGGCCTCGCTCTCGCGCAGCAACGGCTACCAGATCTCCGACGACATGAGCCAGGTCATTGCCTCGCGCTATGCCGAAATGGCGGCAAGCCCTGAATTCCGCGATCTGGGCGCGCCCTCACTCACCAACACCACACCATCCCCCCATCAGCGCGAAGTCCGCAACATGATCGTCGGGCGTATTCTGGAGCAATATGCGGCCGAGGGCTTGGAACCGGTTCGGGCGGTTTTGGTAGATCCGGCTACAACGATGGGGGGCGTGCCAGCGCCCGCTGAGTTTTCCATGCCAGAGGAAACGCCTCGACCGCAGGGGCGCCGCGGCTTACGATCAGCGGCTCGCCATGCGCCTCAAGGATCGGCGGATGGGTCGGGAACGGGCCGTCATGCGCCGGGCGATGACGCTGCTAGGGCAGCAATTCAGCGTGGTGCGGCAGAGGTGGCTCGGGATGACGCCGGGGCCCAGGAAGCGTTCCAGCAAAAGGCGGCGGAACGGGCGCCGCGAAATGCGGGCATTAAACGAGATGTCGACGACAAGCCTTGAAACGTACATCTATTTTTTCGCTTTCAAGGCGGGATCTTTCCAGAAATCATGTTCAACGCTTGCCTGAAGCCGCCGCATTTCTTCCAACTGCTGATGGTCCCGATAAGCATAAAGCCCGCCAAAAACAGCAACCGCAACGAGTATCAACGGCACGACAACCATCACCGCTGTGGCGATCTTTCGCTGCCAGGCAATGGCCTGATTGCTCTTCAGGAAGGTGGGGATACGATCGTACTCGAGCGCCATCAGCGCTTCGGCCTTCGACCCACGAAAGCCAGCCTCGCGCAAGGCTGCATTCTCAGCAGTCAATTGGTCGACCTGAGCCTTGAGTTGGGAGATTTCGTCTAGTTCTGACATAGCAACAGAATAGGCAAAACAGGAACATATTGCAAACAAAACTACTCACCGATGAATGGGCAGATGGAGCAAGGCTCTCCACAGCCCAAATCACGCCAGGTGAACCAACTGGCTATCGAAAAGGATAGTTTCAGAAAGCGTAGGTAGGCAGCTTTCATCAAGACGAACCGTCAATGCGTCAATTTCAAGCAACCTTCGTGAAAGATAAGGATGAAACTTCTCCGTCATCAAATTGGCATTATCGGCAAACAGCTTGGCATCGCAGCCATCAGCAAGGTCTCTCAGCACTACTTCAAGAGGCTGCGTGCATTTTGCAATCAAGACTTCAAGGAAGCCATCATAGATTTGAACGGTAAAGCCCCGCGCCCTCAATGCAAAGGCAAGCGTGGTTGTCTTGACCGTCCCGCAGCCAGTAGCGACAATCCACTCACCTTCGCCGATTTGTGCGATCCTCCCCCGAGAAAATTGCATTTGGGAAAAGTTTGAGCGCGCTTCCGCCAGTAGCACCTGAGCCGTAGCGTCCATGTAGGCGGGGCAGTCATTCCGCTTCAGCACTGAGAACATACGCTCAATCACGACGTCATGAATGATACCTGCATCACCGCCAAATATCGGTGGGGTGCCGGCCTTCGCAGGCGTGACAAGAATGACCTTGGCACGATCATCGACCTCTTGGACCAACCAGCGCCGCCCAGAAAATATGAGCATCATGCCCGGCGCGACCATATTGTCGACCGGGAGAGTACCCAACTCCCTTCCATCAGAAATCAGGCGATATTCCTCCGGTGTCTGAAAAACGGCGTAAAAGCTGTAATGGGAAACCAAAGTTTCTCCCATCGGCCCCAGCAGCAATAGGCCGTCCTTGGTCTGCTCAATCAGAGCGGGATCTGCCTGACCCATGGCGCGCAAAACATCAGCAAAAATGGCGGAACTGACCTGGCGGAACGGTCCGTCTTGACAGAGAATACGATAGAGCCGAGGGGCATGGGCACCACCCTTTTCGGCAATAATCGACAATATCTGGTGCACCAACGTCGAGAGGTGCAAAGCCCCAGTTTGCGCTGGCTCGCACCATTTCTCGAGTAACAATTCGATCATGGCGGTTGATCGGATGAGGCCTAGCCGGAGCCTGTCGGCAAAACTGCTTTTCGAGTCGAGCGCAGCTTCAACAGCATATTGGCGCAGGATCGCCGGCTTGCCAGCGCGGCGCCCTGATCTACCGAGGCGCTGCCGGAGAGAGGCAACGCTGAAAGGGGCGCCAATCTGCGCCACACAGCTTACATCCCCGATGTCGATCCCCAGTTCCAATGTGGAGGTACAAATTGCCGTAGTGGGCAATCTGCCATCCTTGAGCCGCCGTTCGACAAGATCGCGGTGGTCGCGGGAAAGGCTGGCGTGGTGAGGATAAAATTCCTGCGGGAGGCGGGCATCCTCGCACATAGTCCGCAAGCGATCAGCGTAGATTTCAACCGATTGGCGTGAGCCCGCAAAGACCAGGTTGTCGGTTCCACGCAAGTGATCGAATATATGCTTCGCAATCAGGTCTGTTGGCGCCGGGATGCTTTTGTCAGTTCCGCCCGCCAGGTATCCTCGAAGTTGCAAACGAAGCTCAGCCTCTCCGCCGGCCGCTTCAATCGCCTGAACATTGGCGGCATCATCAGGGCGCAGATAAACACAAGCCTGTGCCATATCGCCCAAGGTCGCGGAAAGCCCTATTCGCCTGACTGGCCGGCCGATGGCCAGTTCCAAGCGAGTGAGCAGTGAGCGCAGTTGAACGCCGCGCTCACTGTCGAGCATGGTGTGGACTTCGTCGAGTACGACCGCACGTACAGAACGAAAAAGCCGCGGAACATCAAGTCCACGGCGAATGAACAGCGCTTCTAGCGATTCAGGCGTGATCAGCAAAATGCCGCGCGGGCGCTTGGTCGCCCGGGTCTTGATCGAAGCCGCAACGTCACCGTGCCAAGGCACAACTGGAAGTTCCGCTTCTTGGCAGATTGCCTCCAGTCTGTTTGCCTGATCGGTTATCAGCGCCTTGAGCGGCGCTATATAGAGTAGATCAAACCCTCCAATTCCGCCGACCTCCGCTTCCAGGACATCGGAAATCAAGGGCAGGAAAGCAGCCTCGGTCTTGCCGCCCGCTGTCGATGCGGCAACGATCACATCGGCCTGGCAGTCCCTGATGACATGAATCGCCCGCGTTTGAATATCGCGCAATTCTCGCCAGCCTTGAGCCCGGATCCATCGCTGGACTGGCCTGGCGAGTTTATCGAAAGCGGAAGTCACAAACGGAAAGCGGCGAGGTCATCGTCGACCGGTGCAGCCCCGACTTGTTCATCGATGTCGGCCATGTCATCGCCCCGGTCTTCCCTGACCTCAATCTTCTCGATCAGGTCGGTCCATTCAGTGCCAGGGTTTTGCTGCAAGACCGCCACCATGTTGACGAATGCCGTCACGGTGTTTCTGGGCGTGCGGAAATACGCCTCCCCGATCCGCGAAGAGCAATGCGCCATGAATGCCTCCAAACTGGCATCGGGCAATGCATCGTCCTCCCCCTGCATGATCGCGCGAATATTGGACAGAAGGACGAACAGGTCTTCCGGCGTTAGACTGGCAAGGCGAATGACTGGCCCTGACAAATCGATCAGGCCGTCACGAGCGAACGTGTTTTCAGCCAGTCGGGATTGCAATGCCTCGTAGCTGTACAAGCCGCGGCGGGTGTTCATCAGGAACTCCGGCGTGCCTCCCAATAGAAAACCCAGATGTTCGGCGCTGCCCTGAAGCACGTCATTGAGAATCCGCAGAATCTGCTCATAATTGGCATTTCGAGCCTGCGCCGAGCTTAGCTTGAAGAGGTTCACCATTTCATCCAGGCCGACGAGCAAGCCCTTGTATCCCGCCTCGCAGACGAAGGCAGACATCAACTTCAGATGATCATAAACGCTCGCATCATCAACGATCGTGCGGACGCCAAGCGCTTTGCGGGCATCGGTCTTGGTTGAGAATTCGCCACGCAGCCAACGCAGAGCGGCGGATTTCAGATCCTCATCGCCTGCCTCATGCCCCTCCCAATACCGCCGGATCACCTCCGCGAAATCGAAACCACCCGTCATTTCCTCAAAGTGGGAAAGGCGCTCCCGGATCACACTTCCAGTCAACTGATCTTTGGCTTCCGCCTCCTGCTGCACCTGACTGACAAAGCGCTCAACCACGCTGGTCAAGGCTCCGCCATCAGGCTTGGAGCGCGTGGCGAGATTCCGGGCCATTTCGGCATAGAGGCTGCGCGCCTGTCCGCTCGTCGCATGTAATCGGCGGTCCGGCGCGAGATCGGCAAACATGACAACCAGCCCCTTTTCCAGCGCCACCAGCCGGATGAGGTTCATGAAGAAGGTTTTGCCAGAGCCATATTCGCCGATGATAAACCGAATGGCAGAACCGCCATCAGCTATCCGATCAATATCCTTGACGAGTTCCTCGATCTCGTGCGCCCGCCCGACCTGGAGATGCCTCAAGCCCAGCTTCGGGACAACGCCTGCGCGGAGCGCCTGAACGATGGCGTCACGTTCGCGGGGCTTAAGCTTCGACATCAGGCTACCTCTTTCTCAAATTGCGTTTTCAGCGCTTGCGCGATGTCATCCGTGACGTCGTAACCGTCATGCTCATCCAGCAAGGCTTCGTCATAGGTCGCAAACGACCATTCGTTAATGGCCTCAAGCGCGCCCAAAGGCATCAGGCCGTGCCGTTTGGCCAGATCTGTGAAATCGTCCTCGCTCCAATAGTCCTTCGCTATAAGATCGCGGACCAAAGCGGCGCATTTTGCATCAAGGCCAGCAATGGGTGACACTGAAGTGCTGGGCTCTGGCTCGACATCCGGCTCACTCTGGAAAATTTGTCCAAGCACGGAAGAAACTCGGGCCGTATCAGAGCGTATGGCCGCGATCCGGCTCGGATCGAGCCGCGACTGTGGAGTCGAAGGATCGTCTGGAATGGCCTCTCCTGGCGCGCCCGGCTCTGCCGCCTTCACGCGCACCGGGGCGTCGGAGACTTCGCCAGCATGCAAATCAGAGTAGACGGTTGAGGGGTCAAGCCCAAGAATGCGATAGATCCTTTCGATTCCGGCCACCTCCTCGGTCTTGATCAAGCCGTCGGCATGAGCAATCGCAATCATTGCAGATCGCAAGGCCATCTTCTGATCGCCATCGACATCCTTGAGTCGGCTTCGCAAGGTCGCAATATCGGCCGGAACAGCCAGAAACCAATCCAAATTGGCCTTAAGCAACCTGCACTCGAGCGCAGAAACGTCCCTCACTCGTGCTATCCGGTTGAACAGAGCATGCCGCTCACTCTCGCTCACTTGGCCATCGGCTTGTGCAATAAAGGCGCCAAGCGCCAACTCGATCAAGGCATTGCGATATTCAGTGGACGCGCATTCGGCATCCCAGGATCCATCCCATTCAAAAAGGACGACGGGCTCACGTTCTTTTGGCATGCGAAGGCCATAACGGGGATCGGGTGCCAATCCGAACCCAAGACTGCCCAACGCGTCGGCCAAGTCGGTTAGCTGGCGCTTGGTTCTTTTTCCTGCTGCTTGATTCCCAATCTGGCCGAACACCTCGCCCACGGGGACCAAACCTCCCGCTTCGATGCGAATCTTGACCCAATTGATCAGATCCTGACGCTGCTCGGATGGGAACTGGTCCCAAAGGCAGGTTGGCAACAAGGCATGGGCCTCAAAACTCCCTTTGCGTTCCGGGTTGCGCCCCAGAAAGCGACTGAGCTTATCCAACTCGTCCATCGCCTCATCGGCTATGGCCTGTGCCAGAGTGACTGGCTTGGTTAGACCCGAAACATCCAGCACAGGCCGCCCGTTTGCCGTCACTGGCAGATCTCTACTGAACTCGCCGGAAGCAGCGCGATAGCTACATTTCAGTTGTTTTTTGGATTTTGCGACCTTCAAACCCTTGGGATACCTCTGGTCAAATTTTTTACAAAAGAGCGCTTTAAACTCATCCTCGCAGCGGTGCGCTGGTGTGCGAAGCCGCTTTTCGCCGTGGCAAAGGAACCAACTCAGCAGCCAATCGGCGCTCAACGGAATGTCATTGGCGATCATACCCCCAAGCGTGACCTTCAAAGAGAGCGGAAGCTCCCAGGTCCAACTCTTGAACACGGGCGCTTTGAGATCGTCGGCGCTGAGGACGAGGCCGGCGACGTCAATGAAATCGCCAAGGTAGCGCTGGACCGAATGGTTCGCACTGAACAGCTCTCGCAGGCGCTGAACCTCAGCGAGAATCTCTCGTTTTTCATCCTCAGGTGGATTGTCGACGAGAAAGCGTCGTTCCAATCCATAAAAATAGAGAAACATATAGCCTGGATTAACGGTGGGATCCTTGGCGCCATCTGCCAACCAGTCGAGATAAGTTGCCCGACAATTTGATGAAATACTGGAATACCCAGGCCAGTACGGCATGGAATCTTCGCTCTTGCCCGCACGGACGGATGATACCGACTGTTTCTGATCGATATAGGCACGGCAACGCTCGCCATAGCCACCGCCGACAACACTTGGAGCTGCCCCAACGTAGACCATGCCCGGCAAGACCCGGCCGGCGATAACAACCGTCTGGCCCTTTGGCACCCAGCCTTGCAAATGGCTGGTCTGCTGGATTTTCTGGACTGATGCTGCTCTGCGCTGTGCGGCTTCTGCCAATGCTGAACGCGCCTCACGCCCAGCCTGAATAAGCTGCGCGTTGTCCTGATTAGGCTGATAAGGTGTCAAAGCAGAATGCCCGCGCGCCCGAGGGCTCACGATATCGCCAGCAGTGTCAGTGACGCTCAGGCTTTGCACACTATCTGCCGACTCACGGGCAATTCTTTCTGCTCTCGCCCGCGATGCCTTGATGAGTTCGGCATTATCTTGTCTTGGATGGTATGAAGGACGATTGGCGATCTTCTTTTCAGACACTGATCGCCTCCACCAGACCACGCCCCCTGGCACTCCAAATGCAAATAGCATCTGCATGCCCGCTGGCCAGCTTTCGAGTGCCGTGACCACAACAAACATGCAGGCAATGAATGCCAGAACGTAGGTCAAGGCCCCCTTGAGAAATTTCAAGACCAATTCCTTTGTTGAATTCTCTTACACAATAGCCAGCAGCCGGTGTGCCGCAAGTGGGACTGCGTGCTGAAAGCAAGCATTTTCAAACACCAATCACAACACCAATTTGGTTACAGGGCACCAACTTGCCTACTCAACGGGCAATATACGCAGCCGATCCAGTCGCCTTCGGCTTGCGACAGATACCGCAATTGGCCTAGTGATCAGCCATGAACGCCGTTGAAATCGAACAAGCCATCACTGACCTTGCCGCCGCTCCGTTTGATGCGGCGGAATTTCCGTATGCCTTTCTGGAGGCCTTTGGAAACAAAGCCACCACGCTCAAGAAGCTGCGCACTGGGGCGTCGAACGGTTCGGACATTCCGGGCGGCGTTCTTCAGCGCAGCAACATCCACATTGCCACCTGCCCCGCGGGCGAAGTCGATGCCACGCTTCAGGCCCTGCGCGCCAGCCCCAAGACCCAAGCCGCCAAGGCCAAGTTCATCCTCGCCACCGATGGGGCGGACTTTCAGGCAGAAGAGTTGGCCACCGGCGAAACCGTCGCCTGCCAATATGCCGATTTCCCCAATCACTTCGGGCTGTTTCTGCCTCTGGCAGGCATCACCACGGTCAAGCAGATCCGTGAGAGCACCTTTGACATCAGGGCGACGAGCCGCCTCAACAAGCTCTATGTCGAACTGCTGAAGGACAACCCCGACTGGGCGGCTGCCGAGCGGCGCGCCGACATGAACCATTTCATGGCGCGGCTAATCTTCTGCTTCTTTGCCGAGGATACCGACATCTTCAACGGTCAAGGGCTGTTCACCGCCACGGTCGACCGCATGTCGGAGCGCGATTCCAGCAACACGCATGAGGTGATCAGCACCATCTTCAAGGCGATGGATACGCCCACGCGCCATGAGGGCAAGCTGGACGACCGCTATCGCAAGGCCGCAGGCACCCCGCGTTGGGCCGACGTGTTCCCTTACGTCAATGGACAGCTCTTCTCGGGCAGCACCGATGTGCCGCGCTTCAGCCGCATTGCCCGGTCCTATCTGATCCAGATCGGCAATCTGGACTGGCAGAAGATCAATCCTGATATTTTCGGCAGCATGATCCAGGCTGTGGCCGACGATGATGAGCGCAGCGCGCTGGGCATGCATTACACCAGCGTGCCCAACATCCTGAAAGTGCTCAACCCGCTGTTCCTCGACGATCTGCGGGCGGCGCTAGAGGAAGCGGGCGACAATCCGCGCAAGCTGCTTAACCTGCGCAATCGAATGGCGCGTATTCGCGTGTTTGACCCGGCCTGCGGCAGCGGTAATTTCCTTGTGATCGCCTACAAGCAGATGCGCGAGATCGAGGCGGCCATCAACGCACGACGCGGCGAACCGGACCGCAAGAGCGTGATTCCCGCGACCAATTTCCGGGGCATCGAACTGCGCCCCTTCCCCGCCGAGATCGCCCGCCTTGCACTGATCATCGCCGAGTTTCAGTGCGATGTGCTCTATCGCGGGCAAAAGGAAGCGCTGGCCGATTTCCTGCCGCTGGACAGCCAGAACTGGATCACCTGCGGGAATGCGTTGCGGATCGACTGGCTGAGCCTTTGCCCCCCCACCGGTAAGGGTGTAAAAGTGCATGGGGATGACCTGTTCAACACGCCTTTGAACCAGACCGAGATCGATTTCGAGAATGAGGGCGGTGAGACTTATATATGCGGTAATCCGCCGTACTTAGGAAATACGTGGCAGAGCCCTGAACAAAAGGCCGATATTCGAGACGTTTTAGCTGGCAGGTCGAAATCGAGCGGCTTTCTCGATTATGTATCTGGCTGGTTTATAAAAGCGGCTGACTGGTTAAACCACGTTCAAGGTGCGGCAGCTTTCGTAAGCACGAATTCGATTTGCCAAGGACAATCTGTACCTATCCTGTGGCCAGTTATTTTTAATGCAGGTTGCCAAATCAGATTTGCTCACCGCTCTTTCAAATGGGCAAATCTGGCCAGCAATAAGGCTGGCGTAACGGTGGCAATCATTGGAATTTGTCCTACCTCAACAGCGGCTTGTTCGCTTTTTGAAAGTGGTGCTCAAGGTGAGGTAATTGCGAGAGAAGGCCCTTCGATTACTCCCTATCTCACGCTGGGTGAAACTGTAATCGTCGAAAAGAGAAGTGCGCCAAATGGTGATTTGGCCATTATGGAGTTTGGAAACAAGCCAAGCGATGGTGGCCATCTGCTTCTCAGCAGAGACGATCTAAAGGGACTTAAACTGAATGCCACGCAACAAATGAAATTCACGCGCCGAATCTATGGTTCCGAGAATTTCATCAACGGTGGCGAACGGCTTTGCCTATGGATCGAGGATGAGTTTTTGGATGAGGCCCTATCGATTGATGCAATCCGTCAACGCATCGAAGCTGTGCGCCAAGTGAGGCTCGCAAGCCCTGATAAGGGCGCAAATGCACTTGCCCGTCGCGCCCATCAGCTTAAGCTCATGCGGATCGGCCAGCAGCACACAATAGTAGTACCGGCAATTTCATCAGAGCAGCGTCCATTTTTGCCGGTGGGCGTTGTCGACCAGCATAGCACCGTCTCAAACAAGTGTTACGCTCTCTACGACGCACCACTCTGGAACATGGCCCTGATCGCCTCTCGCCTGCACTGGGTCTGGATCGGCACCGTTTGCGTCCGCATGCGCACCGACTTCTCCTACTCCAACACCCTTGGCTGGAACACCTTCCCCGTCCCCAAACTGACCGAACAGAACAAGGCCGACCTCACCCGCTGCGCCGAGGACATCCTTCTGGCGCGCGAGGCGCATTTCCCGGCCACCATCGCGGATCTCTATGATCCAGAGAAAATGCCGGAAAACCTGCGCCACGCGCATGAGCGCAACGACGAGGTGCTGGAGCGTATCTACATTGGCCGACGGTTCAAAAACGACACGGAACGCCTGGAAAAGCTGTTCGATCTCTACACCAAGATGACCGGCGGCAAGAATGCGGCATGAGGGGTGCTCGGTTGACTTTTGGCGACTTTGGCGTATCTCTCATTTGAGATACAGGAGTTCCCGATGAACGCACCTCATGTGCCGTCACAAAGCTCCATGCTGCATATCCGCATGGACAATGAGCTGAAGGCCAAAGCCACGCAAGCGCTGGCAGCCATGGGGCTGACGGCTTCCGATGCCGTGCGCCTGCTGTTCCACCGGATCGCGGTCGACCAGGCGTTCCCGCTGGAGCTGAAGGTGCCCAACGCCGAAACCCGCGCCGCGCTGGACGAGGCGCGCGAGATCATCGCCCAGCGCCGCGCCCGCTTTACCGATCCTGATGCCATGTTTGCCGAACTCGATGGCAAAGAGGGATAAAGCGGCGACCCTGCCGCGCACGTTCGATTTGGCCAAGGCATTCAGGAAGGACTGGGATCGCCTCTCGCGGTCTGGCCGTTACGACATGCGCCAGCTCAAAGAGGCCATGCTGCTGCTGATCGCGAACGATGCCCCGCTGCCTCCGGAGTGGCGAGACCACGCGCTGAAAGGCGAATGGGCAGGCACGAGAGAATGCCATATCGGCGGGGATTTCCTGCTGATCTACGAAGTGGACGACACAGCGGGACCGGGCGGAACGCTCGTCTTCGTGCGCGCCGGAACCCATAGCGAGTTGTTCAAATGACCCAGAATGCCGACATCATCCCCACCGTCACCTTCCGCCCCGCCGGCACTGGCGCAACCGCCAAGGCGAATGAGCTGGGCATGCGCGAGATGCAGGCCCGCGCCTTCGACAAGCGCGGCGAGCAATATCTGCTGATCAAGTCACCGCCTGCCTCGGGCAAGTCGCGGGCATTGATGTTCATCGCGCTGGACAAGCTGACCAACCAGGGTGTGAAGAAGGCCATTGTCTGTGTGCCGGAACGCTCCATCGGGGCCAGCTTCAACAGCGAACCGTTGAGCAAGCATGGCTTCTGGGCCGATTGGGAAGTCGCACCGCAGTGGAACCTGTGCAACGCGCCGGGTGCCGATGATCCCAAGGTGGCCAAATCGAAGGTAAAGGCGGTCGGCGAGTTTTTGGCCAGCGACGCCCGAGTGCTGGTCTGCACCCACGCCACCTTCCGCTTTGCTTTTGACGAATTGGGTGTCGAGGCTTTCGACGATGCGCTGATTGCCATCGATGAATTCCACCATGTCTCGGCCGACGCGGGCAACCGCCTAGGGGCGCAGCTTGCCCAACTGATTGCCCGCGACAAGGCCCATATCGTGGCCATGACCGGCAGCTATTTCCGCGGCGATGCGATCCCCGTGCTGGCGCCTGACGACGAGGCCAAATTCGAGACCGTCACCTACACCTATTATGAGCAGCTCAACGGCTACCAGTATCTCAAGGTGCTGGACATCGGCTACAGTTTCTACACCGGTCCCTATACCGACAAGATCTCGGCGCTGCTGGATCCAACCGTCAAGACGATCGTCCATATCCCCTCAGTCAATTCGCGCGAAAGCCTGAAGGACAAGCATCGCGAGGCCGAGGACATTATGGGCCATCTCGGCGAATGGCAGGGTGTCGATCCAGAGACCGGCTTCCACCTGCTTAAGACTGCAGGTGGTGCGATGATCCGCGTGGCCGATCTGGTCGATGACGATGCCTCCAAGCGCGACCGCGTGGTCGCCTCGCTGAAATCCGCCACTGCGCGCAGCGAGCGGGACTTTGTCGACGTGATCATCGCGCTGGGCATGGCGAAGGAAGGTTTCGACTGGATCTGGTGCGAACATGCGTTGACCGTCGGCTATCGCTCCAGCCTTACCGAAATCATCCAGATCATCGGCCGGGCCACCCGCGATGCGCCAGGCAAGATGCGGGCGCGCTTCACCAATCTGATCGCGGAACCGGCTGCGGACGATCCGCTGGTGGTGGACGCGATCAACGATTATCTCAAGGCCATTGCTGCCAGCCTGCTGATGGAACAGGTGCTGGCGCCTCGCTTTGAATTCACCCCGAAGGACGCTGGGCCCAAGCCCGATTTCGATTACGGCCCGGACGGCTATCAGGAAGGCGCGACCAACATTGGCGTCAACGCGCAGGGCCAGATGCATTTCGAGATCAAGGGCCTCAAGCTGCCAACCAGCATCGAGGCGACGCGAATCTGCCGCGAGGATCTGAACGAAGTGATCGCCAGCTTTGTGCAGAACAAATCCATTCTCGAGCGCGGAATGTTCGACACCGAGGTCGTGCCCGAAGAGCTGACTCAGCTGAAAATGGGCAAGATCATCCGCGACAAGTTTCCTGAATTGAGTGATGAAGATCAGGAGGCGGTTCGTCAGCACGCCATTGCTGCCCTAACCCTGACCCAGCAGGCCAAAGCTGCCATGGTAGGCGATGTGGTCGATGGGGAATTTACGGGCAGCACAGCCTTCATTGATGGCGTGCGCAAATTTGCCCTGAGCGTCACCGATCTCGACATCGACCTGATCGACCGGGTCAATCCGTTCGACGCGACCTATGCCGTGCTGGCCAAGGCGATGGATGAAAAGACCCTGATTCAGGTGCAGGCGATCATCAACGCCAAGAAAGAAAAGCTAACTTACGAAGACGCACGAATGCTGGCCGAACGCGCGCTGGAATTCAAGCGCGAGCGAGGGCGCCTGCCCTCGCTGACCGCGCAGGACGCCTGGGAGCGCAAGATGGCAGAAGGCATCGCGTTCCTGCAACGCCATGCGGCAAAGGCAGCGGCCGATGGCTGAGCTGAGCGATCTTGAACTGCTGGCCGAACTGGGCGTCGAGACCGCAGCGGAACCCAAGCGAGCCTTGACCCCGCTTCAAGAACGGATAATTGCCGGTTTTGAGGATATTCAGCGCTTTGTGACTGAGCATGGGCATTCGCCCCGCCATGGCGATGACCGTGACATTTTCGAACGCCTCTATGCTGTTCGGCTTGACCGCCTGCGCGCCCTGCCCGAAGCACGCGCGTTGTTGGCAAGCCTCGATCAGGATGGCCTGCTCGATGGCAACGGCCCGGTGGCTGTGCCACCGCAGGACTTGGGCGACGATGCCCTGCTAGCGGAACTTGGCATTGCTCCCGGAGCATCTGACGACATCACCCAGTTGCGCCACGTGCCTCCCCGTGCAGAAAAGCGCGCAGCCGAAGAAATCGCCAATCGCGAAAAGTGCGAGGATTTCGAGACCTTCAAGCCGCAATTTGACAGGGTGCAGGCCGAACTGGCAAAGGGTGCGCGACAGGCCAAGGTGATTGACCAGACCGAGGTTACCCTTGCCGAGATTCATCCTGGCAAGCTTTTCATTGTGGCCGGGCAGATGGCCATGATCGCCGATACATCTGATGAATTTGTCACGGATTACGAACGCAAGGATCGGCGCGTGCGAGTCATCTATGACAATGGCACCGAAGTCACCATGCTGGCCCGGTCGTTCCAAAAGGCGCTCTATCGCGATGAGACTGCGCGGCGTATCACAGACTTGAGTGCAGGCCCGCTGTTTGGCGATGTGGCCGAGCCTGATGATCTAGCCAGTGGGACGATTTACGTCCTGCGCAGCAAGTCGGCCCACCCCTATGTCGCCGAGCACCGGGAACTGATCCATAAGATCGGCGTGACAGGCCAGAGCGTCGCGCATCGTGTGGCCAATGCGCGCAATGACCCGACCTTCCTGCTGGCTGATGTCGAGGTTGTCGCCGAATACCAGCTCTTCAACATAAACCGCACCAAAATGGAGGGCCTAATCCATAAAGCCTTGGCGGCGGCCCGGCTTGACCTGGCTGCCGGTGATCGCTTCGGCCGGACCGTCCAGCCGCGCGAATGGTTCCTGATCCCGTTCCAGGCGATCGACGACCTGATCTCCCGGATCAGTGACGGAAGCGTCACACAGGTTCGGTATGATCCAATGGAGGCCAGGTTCGTCCCTGCCGAAAACTGACCTCCACCAGCTTGGGTTAGGAGGCTTGGCGGGCAGGCTCGATGTAATGATAGAATCGTAGCGTTTCATCGAGACCAGCCATCGGTCGCCGCTTGGCGGCGATGGTATGTGCCAGCGACGCCAGCTTCCTTGCTTCACGCCCGAGGATGCTGCGGGTTTTGAAGAAATGGCTGCCCCGTTCCTCATACTGTTTGATCTGGATCCGCTCAGTCATGGTAAGCTCGAGCATTGCAGGCGATGCCATGGTTGCGACCGAGACTCGCTTGCGCAAAGCCTCATCCATCGAAGGCTCCAGAATGCCAAATTCGATGGGCCATGGCGCGACCAGAGACTCGGGCTTGTCCTCTGGAGAAAAGGCGGTCGAGACCATGCAGCGCAACTCGCCGAAGTGCTTGCCCATATGCCTGTACCAGCGCAACGCGAAGTCGACGATCTTCACAAGCGTTGGGAATATGCGGCTATCGCCCTCGCAAACGATATCGTGGTTCACGCCAAGGCGGGCATTGCCGACAATGCTCCGGTTGTCCGATCGTTTAGCATTGACTTCGATCATGACTTGCCGGGGTGCCAAAACGTCGAGTTTAACGCCAATCCAGTAATCACGCTGTGGCTCCAGTGCCTGGCTCACCGTTGCCCGAAAACTGCTGTCGAATTTGAAATCGACGGGCCGTCGTGAATGGCAACTGGCCAGATAAGCCGACACGCCGGATTTGGACATGCCGACAGTCTTGGCGATCAGTTCGATCGGCGCACCGCGCAGCCACATATGCAACGCCTGTTGTAATGCGCTCGCACTGACATAGGCCTCTCTAGGCGCCTTGGCAGGCATTTCCGGAAAATCGATTCTGTCTCCATGGCGCTTGGCGAGCCAGTTGAAATCGCTCGCCGTTTCAGCAGTATCAGTTGAGAATTCTGCCTCTTTTACCGCGGTATCGAAGGGCACTTCACGCTCCTTCTCGACGTCATAGGCATAGACCATCTGATAAGGTGCATTGAGCGCGCGCAGGTCATCCTCGTCATGAAGGGAAAGCTTGCGGGACACCTTTTTCAAGCGTCGCAGGATCTGCTTGCGGGACCAGAAGAGCTGGTCGACATAGTCCATGCCCACAGGCGCCTCCTTGCATTCGGCATGTTCCAGTTCCTTAAAGACATCGCTGGGCAGGACGCGCCGTTCAACCAGCACCACCATATCAACATCGCCAACGGTTTCATCGTACGAACCAGTGAGCACACTGCCAAAGAGCCGGATCTCCTTGATCCGCCGAGAACGCTCCGGTTCACTGTTGATGGCTCTCGCCATTTCAATCACTTCGTCCACAATGCGGCGACCTTCCTCACGCGGAAAGCGCGGCACAAGCGGCGTTGCAAGGAGCCGGTGGCCCCGGTCAGAGACCATCCAATGGTCGATATAATCGCGTGTGCCGTTGAAACAAATCCAACCTGCTTCACACAAGGCAATCAGCGTCTCGCTCGCCTGACGCACATCTATACCCAGCTTCTTGGCAGCACGCAGTGTGCTGAAATCATTCCTGGCAAACAGGTCCTTGAGTTTCGCCGGACGCAGGCCACAAATCGTGTCTTTTGCAGAAATCCGCATAAATCATCCTTTGCATCAGTGAGAACACTGCCCAGAGTTGAGCAGGCGTGAGGCCATTCCCCATGGTGAGGCCCCGCCCGCGGAAGAGCGGCCGACATGACGCCGGCCCGGGTCAGAGTCCCAACTCCATCGATTTTTCCGGGCCGATGGTGGGCTGCTCAGGCTGAGGCACAGGCGATGCTTGCCGACCTAGTCGGCTGCGGATCGTCGCAGGATCGATCGCGAAAGTAACATTGCGCGCGCCATCACCTGCACTTGCCGGCGTCCCTTCGCCTCGGCCTCGGCCGTCTGGTGATGCTGCGCTTGGAGCCCTGCCGACATGTTCAAGCGCGCTGGCCTTGTCCCCAGCGTTGCTCTCGACCGCGCGCAGCAGGGCGGCGCGATCGTCAGTGAAGACGGTCAGCTCGTCGCGAACGCGGGTGGCCATCACATGGGTCAGGCGTTGGTTGGAGAGATGGCGCTCGGCAGAATGCATGACGCCGATGCCATTGTCGGTCGTCATGCCCTGCGCCTGATGCATATTGATTGCGTAAGCGAGGCCGAGGCGTGAGAGCATCTTGTCGCCATGCGGCAGCAACATGTTCACACCTTCACCTGTCCGCATCTCCACACCCTCACGTGTGATGGTGACAACCCGCGCCTCAGCGGAATTGAGCAAACCCCGCTGCTTGTCATTGGCAGTCCAGCGAATGCGATCGCCTTCATAAAGGACCAGGTTCTCGCGCTGGGAGAGAGTCAGGCTGTCATGCTTGTCGCTGGGATCAAGGCGATCAGGCCTGAACTTGATGGTCCGCCCTTCGCTATCGCGCAGGCTGACGACACCCTTGGTAGAAACGCGGGTCACTTCATAGGTGCCAGCATCCAAACCAGCGGGCCGATGCTTACCGATCACTTCCAGAACCTGGCCGGTCCGATAATTCTGGGCGAAGCGCAATTCCTCGCGGGTGAGATGAAGGCTTTCAAGGCAGGTGATGGCCATACCCTCTCCGCTGAGCGAACCCTCGGCCTTCAGGCCTTCCTGTACCAGCGCATTGAGCACTGCGCGGCTCTCACGGCCGGAGGCATAGAGCGCGGTTCGCTCACGGTCCTCAGCCGATAGTTCCAGCCACTTGCGGGCTGCCGCTTCCCGAAAATCACTCCCTGCACTTACAACGCGATCCCCCATAACCTTGAAGGCAGACGCGAAATGGCCCGATCGGGTGAGCGCAGCGACCGCTTTCATGCTCTCCGTCCTTTGCCGCTGGCTGGTCTGAAGTTCGGTCAGTGCGGGCCGGTGCTGCTGGATCAGGGTGAAGGCCTTGCCGGCATCGATCGGCTGCAACTGCGCACGATCTCCGATCATCACCAGTCGATCCACCCCCAGTCGATTGGCGATGGTCACCAGATCATTCATCGGCTTGTTCGCTACGAGCGAGGCCTCATCGAGGATCAGCATTGTGCCCTTGAGCATGGCGCGGGATGCGTCAAAGCCTGCCCCTTGGCCTGCCAAAGCCGCACGCAGATGCTGGTTCACGAAAGACGAGACTGTCCGGGCCTCGATTCTCGCCTCGCTTTTCAACATCTCCACCATGGTATTAGCCTGCGCAAGGCCAAGCACCTGCCGCCCCTCGCCTCGAGCAACTTGCGCCAGTGTCGAAACGAGCGTGGTCTTGCCTGCCCCGGCCACACCCTGGATCACCACAACACGGTCGCTGCTCGACAGCGCCATGATGCCGGCGCCCAACTGCTCCTCATTGAGCGGTCGCGAACCGGCTTGCTGCTGGAGGCGGATGGCGGCCTGATCTGCAGGGAGAACTATCGGTGCGTTTCCCCGCCCGGCATCGAGCCCTTCAAGCAAGCGCCTCTCTTGCGCGATATGCTCGGGTGTCGTGACATGGGTGGTGGTCCCGTCGGGTCGACCCACACTGCCAAAGATCAGAAGGCCCTTGTGCGCGAGAGCCTGGACTCGCGCCTCGACATGCTCGATGGTCACACCTGAAAGCCCCAGATTCAGCGCTGTACGGGAGACCTCGTGGATCGGAAAGGCTGCCTCACGTTGCCCCAAGATGCGAACCGCAGAAGCGACCGCCATTTCGGCGCCGATTTCAGCGGAGGACAGTCCCAACCGCGCCAAGCCCCGCGTGAGCAACGGATCTCCAGGCTTGAGCCATTCACGCAGCGCTTCTCCCCAACCGGCCGCTGCTTCCATCACATGGCGCACAGCCCCGGCCCCGAAAGGCCTACGCGCTGCCAGCCCCACCCTCGCCTCGGCCTCGGTAACGACGGCCTTGCCATCAAACCCCAACGCCGCAGCCCGCTCCCCCCACTCCGCGCGAAGACCATCGCGGTCGTCCAGATTGATCTTGTCATCGCGGGTGCGCTTGGTGATCTCGCGCATCAGTTCGGGATTTCGGCCATCGCGCCCAAGGTCTGATGCCTTGGCAAGAATGTCCTCGCGCCGCTGGCTGAAGGCCGTGAGAATGTCCTTGGGAATGCCCTCGATCTCGAACTGGCCGTGCTTTCCGGTCTGAAGGGTCTGATAGCCGAGTTCTTCGACGATCGCCCGCAAGGATGCGTGATAGACGCTGCCGATCAGGGAATTGTTCTTCCAGAGTTCGTCGTTGAACAGGGCCTGCCAGTTGCCTGCAACCTTGGTCAGATTGGCGATGACCACATGGATATGCGCCTGCGGGTCGAGCTTGCGGCTCGTGTCATGCTGGAACAAGGCATAGGTCAGATGCCCGGTACGGATGGGATCGCCTTTGGGATTGTCCACATAGGACCGCCCCTCGGCGAAGGTCTTCTCGACCCACCCCATCGTCTGACGAACCGCCTGCATGTGGGCGGCGAGCAGGCGCTCATCTCCTGCGACATAGGCAAGGACACTGGCGGATTTTGGCATGGAGAACGTCAGGTCAATACCCGCTCTGCGCCTTTCGGGATCACCGACTTGCTCACCGTCGGGTAAGCGGCCCTTGAGGAGATCCTCGAAGGCCTTTTTCTCTACCTCACCGGAAAGGCCGAGTTCGGCGGCGCCGTTTCCACCCCAGCCACTGACCTCGCTGGCGTGCTCGCCAACGTAATAGTCATCCTTGGCAAAATAGTTTGCAGCGCCGCCCGCGGAACGCACAGATGCAACCGAGAGCACGGGTCAGAGCCCCATATCCATGTCATCGCCAAGATCGGGCGATGCCTCATGATCCTCTCGGGCCGCACGATGGCTGTGTTTCTCGGCCGGATCGGTGAAGGACTGGCCGGTCCGCTCCTCGATGGTGATCTGCTGTTCGCGGCGTTGGGGCGAGGAATGGACGTTGGGCTTCATCAATGAGGATTGCTCGTCCCTGCCCTTCTCCTCGCGCGTTGAAACGGCTCCATCCCGCATCGGCGCCGAACGCGGGCGGCGTAAGCTGTCGCGCAGATTGCCAGCATCTTTGGCATTGGCAGGCGCGTCGTCCTCTGCCTTGGTCTGGGATTTCCCTTCTGCGCGCGTATCGGCCTGGACCTCCGCTGTCGTCATCTCGCGGGGATCGATCCCATCGATTGGCTGGCGTTCGGCATCCTCTTGCCGAGCATCTTGTTCGGTCTCGGGCTCGGCCATCGCCCGCTCGGCTGACCCAACGACAGGCGCTGGCCCACCATCACCGCCAGCGGCTTCTTCATCGCCTTCACCCGGAGGAGCGTAGGCAGCCAATTGCATATCGCTCTTGCGCAGGAAGGGTTCGGCGATTTTGGGATAGTCGCGCCAGACAAGGCGGATGCGTGCTGCCGGAAAGCCCTCGGGAAACTTCACATAGCCGTGGAGCGAGGGCAGGTTCATGATGTCATCGGGGATGACGAGCGGCTTGACCTCGGTGCGCGGAGTGATGGTGGCCGCATCGCGTGACCGGCTCGCGCCGATCGAATAGGCCTCATCGGTCTCCCGCACCTCGCGAAAGCCGATGAAGTTCGAGCAAACCTCGGCGGTGTTTTTGTCAGCGGTGGCGAGGATCAGCTTGGTGCGTGCCAGCGAGGCAAGGTTGATCGCGCCTTCCTCGCCATAGGTTTCCGCCAGCTTGTCGAAGCTGTGCATCCCAAGCACGAAGGCCCCGCCGAAGCCGCGAGCGGTCTGCAAGCCATGCTCAATCGCCGGCATCCGGTGGAGCGCGTGGACCTCGTCGAAGAGATACCACATGCGCAAATCGCGAGTGCGCGGCATTCCCATCAGTGCATTGACCGCCAGATCCATCCAAAGGGTGAGAAGCGCGCGGTTGAGCGTCAGATCGGTATGGGTCGAGGTGATGAACAGGATCGAACCCGGAACCGGCTCCTCTTGCACCCAGCGCCGGATCGAGAACGGTGGCCGCTCTCCCGGCACTGGATCAGGCAGGAATCTGATCGCCTGGGCATTGGTGTTGAACACGGCGCGGATGGATTCCGCCATTCGCGCCGCCTCGGTGGCAGTCAGCGGGCTAGCGATGGTGTTGGCGAGCTTGGCGTGAACGGCCTTGAGGTCGGCAGACATAAGGTGATGGGCTATTGCGCCATTGGTGGTCTCGCCCGACGCCGCGAGTTTCACGCACATTTCGACAAAGAGCGTGCGCGCCGCCATGGCCCAAAACGGTTCGGCATTGCCGCCGTCACTGGGGATCAGTGCCGCGGCAGCCGAGATGTAATCGGCATAGTTCTGGCAATCGTTGAAGATAGTCCAAGGCGGGCAGCGCTGGTCCATCGGGTTGAGGATGTGGTCGCGCCCTTCCTCATAGAAAGCTTCGACAAAGGCACCCGTGAGGTCGAAGACCACGCAGCGCTGGCCGCGCTCGCGCGCCTCGATTACCAGCTTGCGAAGCTGCGTCGTCTTGCCCGCGCCAGTGGTGCCGATCAGCATGGCGTGGGTCTGTTCAAGCCGCCAGGGATAGGCGATCCCTGCCATGGCATAGGGCACATGCAGCCCCAAAGCGACGCGCTCGGCGATGGTGGCGCGAGCCACGCGGTCGGCAGCCATAGTGGGGTGTCTCTCGGCCAATTCGGCGTCGAATTCGGCAGCATTATGTGCATCAATCTCGCCCGTCAGCACCGCGGCGCTGACCAGCATGGCACCGCGCTCGTGGCGCTCCTTTAGGATGTCGACGCCTATTCTCTGCGATAGGCGGACAAACCAGGTCGCCAGCGGGCCACTGAAGAACAGCGAACCGGCCAGAGCCACGACCATGCATCGGACGAATTTGGTCCAGGCCTGCGCGACATCGGGATAGTCGGGCACGTCGCCGATGGTCATCGGCACCACGCTGTCGTCCGGCAAAGTCAGGTTGACGCTATGGCCTGGATCGAGATCGACCAGATCCCAAAGGTCGGCGAAGAGGCGCATCTCAACAAGCTGAACCTCATGCTCGCGCATCAGCAGCGCCAGCAGAATGACTAATAGGAGGCTGAAGCTGAGGACCGCTGCCAGGATCGGCCAGCGCAGACCCTCCATCATCATCATGTAGCGCAGCCGGATAAGCTGCGACCCACGGGTGAAGGCCCCGACGTTGCGAACGATCTCGCCGCGCGCCGATTCATGCTCGACCGCCACGGGGCGTCGGTC
This sequence comes from Novosphingobium ovatum, assembly GCF_009909235.1. Taxonomy (GTDB): domain Bacteria; phylum Pseudomonadota; class Alphaproteobacteria; order Sphingomonadales; family Sphingomonadaceae; genus Novosphingobium; species Novosphingobium ovatum. The sequence goes on along the minus strand of NZ_JAAAPO010000004.1, from coordinate 391,548 downwards.
GAAACGGATATCCCCATCACGCGCCATGGTAGGTCTGCGCATGTTCGATGGCGAGGTCGAGCAGGCGGTCTGCCTCATCAGGCGCAGCCTTCTGCACCAGCGTGTCGAGAGCGAGCGTGTTGAACTCGAGCATGGTGATCAGCCGGGCGAAATCGACCTTCTGGCCCAGTTCAAACAGCGGCAGGGCAAAGTCGATCATCGAGCGAATGCACTCGGACTGACGACGGCCGTGTTGCTGGGCGAGCCGTTTGATGCGCTCGTATTGCGGCGGGCTGACGCTCAAGCCGCATTGGATCAGTTTGGTCACAACGGCTCCTCACAAGGAGAAGCCTGGTCCGGTTATCGCAGGACGATGTTTAGCTTGCTGACGGACCTTGCGCAAGCGGGTGGCCTTCCGTAGCCGGAATGATGACGGAATGACCATTCCACCTGCGGAATGGCAATTCATATGAATATCAATGCTTTATGTATTGAAGGCCTCGACATAGGCCTACTCATGGCCTATTATTCTACCGACGGAATTCGCATTTTTGCAATTCCGGAGGCGGAATACAACAAGCATACTATTGTTTTTAAATGAATTATCTAGCCATAGCCCACCCCTTCACTGAGCGGTCCTCCGCGTTCGGTGTGCTGCTGCTCCCTTCAGGAACTGGGCATTTAAGATTGATCGTGGATGCTTGGCAAAGGCTGCCGATCACCGGGTTCTTGGCCGCTGCCCAGTCGCCGACCAGCCATCTGCATCATGGCAATTCAAGTCAATGAGAGCCGGTCGCCGAGCCGCTGAATGAGGTCCATCCGCTCATGCAGGATGGCGACAATCAGCGGTGGATCGATGTCGCGTTCAAGGCAGAAGGCATAGTGATGCTCACAGCGGCCCATCCGCAGGCCGGGATGCATATCGCTCATGTCACGGTAAGAGCCCAAGCCTTGCGCGAGACGAGCGATGCCTTGCTCGATTTTGGCCATATAGGCGCGGACTTGCGCCTCGCCCCATTGCTGGCGCGTGTAACGGATGATCGACCGGACATCAGCCTCGGCCGCCGCAGTCAGAACATAGGCGTGGCTCAAGAGGCTTGGCCCGTGCCCAATTCCTCATCAACGATGGCACTGATGCTCAGCGCCGAGGTCTGTCCGGCCAAGCCCTGCTCGATGCGTTCGCCCAGCAGCACCTGCAATTCGCGCCAAGCCTGATCGCCGCTGGCATCAGCGGGGAACAGGCGTTCGAGCGCATATTGCTTGATCGTCTTACCTTGAAGGGCAGCCAGTGCCTTCAGGCTTTGGTGCTGTTGGCTGGTAATGTCGATGGTCAGGCGGCTCATGACGACCTCTTGGCGATTACAACGATCCATCATTACCGCAAATGTGGGTTTGTGGCCAGCTTCGTGTTTCTCGCCGTTTCCAACAGGCGCGCGGCATGAGGTGGGCTTGTCCCACCTCTACGTCCGCGTGCCTCCTGCCATCGGAAAAATAGAAGGAGGACGCCGCGGAAGCGGCGCCCTCCGAAACGTCAGGCAGCGATGCGCTGGTGACGCTGGGCGAAGGCATGGTGGGGCAGGTTCGCCTCACGCACGCGGCTCAAGAGGTTGGACTGGAGTCCCGAGCCTTCGCAGACGATGGCGTGGACCGGCTTGAGGTTCATCAGTTGCTCGTTACGGACGAAGCCTGCGCGCTTGCCCAGTGCCCGGTTGAGGGTGAAGCGGACGGTCTTGACGCCGCGCGCGGCGGCCCAGGCGTGGGCGATCTGGTCGCAGCCTTTGTGCTGGGCTGTGGTGGCGAGGATCATGTGGGGCACGCGGGTGTGGGTCTCGTCGAGCGCCTGCCAAAGCAGTTCGTGGTCGTGCCAGTCGGTGCCGCCGGAGAAGATCACCACCGGGCCAGTGGGCGCGTGGTCTTCGCGGCGCTTGGCTGCGCGGGCGGCGAGGAAGTCGCGGGCGTCGATCTGGCTTGCGGTCAGGCCGGAGGACACGCGGGTGCCTTTCAGGCAAGAGAACGGGCGACCGGTTTCGACGCGGTAGATCTCACCGGCGTAGTCGCGCATGGCCTCCATGGCCTCGCGGCAGTCCATCAGCGTCTGGGCAATGCGCTGCGTCTCTTCCAGTTCGACGGCGTAGATTTCAGAAGGGTCAAAGGCGCGGGCCATGTCGCCCAGCTTCTTGGTGGCTTCATCTTCCCGCTTCTCGATGCGCTGCGAGGTGACGTGGAAGCTGTTGACGATGCCCCAGACGATGTCCTGGCCGAATTCCTCCATGCGAGTGCCATGGAAGAGGTCAAAGACGGTGCCGATCACCATTTCCATCGCGCCGCGCGCGGCCTGCGGGTCGGGCATGTCGGTGGCGACGGGTTCGTCGTGGACGGATAGTTGCGCCATACTGCCCTGCTCGGTGAAGGCGGTGTCAAAGCCGGGGACTTCGATCTGCTCGCGGTAAAAGGCAGAGGGGGCTTCAAAGTTGGCGAATGCTTGCGTCATGGTGACCTCCAGAAGGCTTCTTGTTCGTCATCTTCGTGATGACGGGAGGTCAGAGGGCGAGCTGGACCAGCTTGTCAGGGACGTTGGCCGGGAAGCCGGGAGCGCCGGAGCATCGCGCCAAAAAGTGGGAACCGGTTTTTGGCAACAGCGATGCGACCAAAAAGCGCGGACGGACCCCGGTTGACGCCGCGCCAGCGGGGCGTGGGGGAGCCGATTTTGTGGTGGGCTGGCCCGCCGCAAAATTGGGGGCACCGCGCATCCTTGCACAAGCGCCCGGCCAGCTTGCCATAATAGGACTACGAGAAAGAGATTGTTGGTTTCAGGGGTACGCTACGGTGCCCCAAGCGCCCTGCGCCATGCGATCGTCACCCGAATGGGCCGAGACCCACACGGGGCTCGGTGGAGCCCGGAGCCCATCAGGGTTTTGGGCGGAATAGAGCGCGGTGACCGCCTTGGCGGGCAGGCGTCCCGATCTCATGATCCTGCTGATCAGAAAGAAAGCGATTGAAAAATTCTGCCAGCAAGCCTATCTCATCGTCACTACTCCCCCGGCAGCTTCGGTTGCCGGGCGCACGGCGGGCGAAAGCCCGCCGTTGCTCTTTTCGGGACAGCCTTTTGGACACACACGTCTACATCGACGGCTTCAACCTCTATTATGGCTTGTTGAAGGGCACCGCGTTCAAGTGGCTTGATCTGGAGCGCTTCTGTGACCAGTTGCTCCCGAAAAATACCGTCGAGAAGATATATTATTTCACGGCCAAAGTCGATGCCCGCCCCCAAGATCCCGATCAACCAGTGCGCCAGCAGGCCTATCTCAATGCCTTGGCGACCCTTCCTCGTGTCGAAGTTCATTTAGGAACCTTCATGAGCTCCGTTGTAAGCCAAGTGGTGGTTGCAACGGATCCAGCCACTGGGAGATATATGAAAGCTGGCGGACAACCTGTCTTGAAGGCTGATCCTGTAACGGGAGCGCTGGACAAGGCCTAGGTCCACAAGACCGAAGAAAAAGGCTCGGATGTCAATCTTGCCGCTTATCTGTTGCGCGATGCTTACCGCTCGGCCTGTCAATGCGCCGTGATCATTTCCAATGATTCTGACCTGTTAACGCCAATTCGTATGGCCAAAGCTGACTGCGGATTGACCATTGGCCTCGCTCCGCCTCGCCCGAAAGGGAGCGTAGAGCTCAAGCGACTTGCCGACTTCAAGGTCGAACCGCGAACGCACTTGTTGGTCTCATCGCAATTCTCAGATCCAGTCGCCACGATCAGCGGCTCGGTTCACAAGCCGGTCGCTTGGTAATCGGCAAAGTGGAATTTGTCTTTTAGCGGACCGCTGGCAGCGCCGATCGGCGCTACCAGCTCGCCACTCAATGCAACGCCACCACATCGATGAGTAGCCCGTCCAGACTGTCGATGCCGCGCTCGCTGGCGATCAGGCTCCAGGCGGCGACCAGTTCCTCGAAATATTCGGCGTCGACCAGCGTCTCGGCGCTGACTTCGCCAAGCTGGCTCTGTTCCCAGGCAAGGGCGTGAGCGGCGTCGGTCGAAGAGGCGATGGCGTTGCCCAGATGGGCGGCGATCTCGTAATCGCTTATCGTGGCGGCATGGGCGCGGATGCGGGCGACCATGGCGGGGTTGGTGACGGTGATGCCGCAGGGGACGCAGGCGAATTCATCGAAGGCCGAGGTGTAAAACATGGGCTTACTCCCGAAAAAGGAAGGGCGGCCCGTGGGGCCGCCCGTCTTGGTCAGATGAACTCGATCTCGTCGGCGACGATCTCGGTGTTGTAGAAGGTGCGCCCGTCCTTCTCGTTCTTGGTGTAGCGGATCTCGCCGGTGACGATCAGCTTTTCACCCTTCTTCTTGTGGTTGGCGATCGACTTGCCGAGGCCGTTGAAGGCCTTGATGGTGTGGAACTGGTCGTAGGTTTCGGCGTAGCCATCGTCGCCCTTGACGACCTGGCCATCCTTGATGACCGGCCTGCTGGTGACGAGGGTGAAGCTGACGCCGCCCTTGCTGTCGGTGCCGAAGCGGCTGATGTCGGAGGTGATGCGGCCGGACAGGAAAACCTTGTTCATGGGATGTCTCCAGATCTTACCGGCGAGCCTTTCCCGCCGGGATGAACTGAAGCGCAGCCCGCGATTGAGGGACCGCCGCACCGGAGCGAAGCGCAGGGGAACCTCCATTTTTCGAGGGGTGCGGGCCTGAGCGCAGCGAAGAACTCGGTCGACAAATGGGGGTTGCGGCGGTCCCGCGCGGGCGTAGTGTTCATCCCTTCTCTGGCGGGATGGCTTGCCGGTCAGATTGCCCGGAGATGTGTGACCAAGGTTGTGCTTGGCTGTCGGGCCGCCCTGGAATCAGGTGCCATGCTTGGCGCTTGCCAAGGGTTAGCTTGCCCGTACGCTCTCGCGCTGGCGCTCAATGGTCGCCAGACAAAGGGTCCGGAGCATGGCTTGGCTTCGACCCGCAGCTTTCCACCCTTGGCATGAAACCCGGCAGGCGGTCGCCTCGAAGCTCCATGGGGCAACAAGCTGATCGTCACCGGGATGCTGCGCCTATCCGAAACGGAACGGGCGCGCCAAAACAGCCGCGTCGGTGCCCACTGGAAGTTCAGGCCTGAGCGGTGGCCTGCTGGTTGAGCGGATTTTCGGGATCAAGGCATTGCAGCGCATGATCGATGTGCATGGCTGCCATCAGATCCCCAGCGTCGGAGAGTCGGGACTTTATCTCGCCCAGTGTGGCACTGATTGCCTGATAGTCGGCGTGGGTGAGCGGAATGCGTTGATCGTTCATGATGTGAGGCCTTTGGCAGGGCTGTTCTGACAAGCGCAGATTAGCAAACAGGCGTTACAACGCTCGGGAAGCCGAAACTTAACGCGGATTGGCCACCACGAGGGGCCGAGGGATCGTCCTGCAAGATCATTTACATATTATAGATGGTGGTATTCGTCGCGGCGTGCCCCATCTGAATGTGGCTCCATCAAAACATGGAGACTCGAAATGGCCTATTTTGCAGGACTGGACGTTTCCCTGAACCTGACGAGCATCTGCGTTGTCGATGCTGTCGGTGAGATCATTCGCGAACTGAAGGTGCCCAGCGAGGCGGAAGACCTTGTGGCGGCGCTGCGCCCCTTGGCGGCAGACCTTGAGCGCGTTGGGCTGGAAGCTGGACCGCTTTCGCAGCACATCTATTCTGCGCTGGCCGAAGCGGGCCTGCCGGTGGTTTGCGTCGAAGCGCGCCATATGGCGCAAGTGCTGCGGGCGCAGACCATGAACAAGACCGACCGGAACGACGCGCGCGGTCTCGCGCTGATGATGCGCGTCGGGCTGTTCAAGCCTGTTCACATCAAGTCTGACCGCAGCCAACGGCTCAATGTGCTGCTTCAGGCGCGCAAAGTCCTCAAGTCCAAGCTCTTGGACATCGAGGCTGACCTGCGGGGCCTCCTCAAAAACTTTGGCTTGAAGGTGGGCAAGGTCACGCCCAAGGCCTTCGATGAGCGAATTCGCGACCTCGCTGCCTTCGACGCTTTCTTGGCCGAGGTGGTGGAACCCATGCTGATCGCGCGGAACGCTATGCGCCGACAGTATGATGAACTGCACGGCATCCTGCTGCGGGTCGTCAAAGAGGATCCCGTCTGCCGCCGGCTGATGACCATGCCCGGCGTCGGTGCCGTCGTGGCCATGAATTTCCGAGTTGCGATCGACGTGCCATCGCGCTTCAGCCGATCTCGCACCGTTGGGGCGCACCTCGGCCTCACTCCGAAGCGATACCAATCCGGCGAAGTCGATTGGACTGGCCGAATATCCAAAGCGGGCGACGCCATGATGCGCGCCTCGCTCTTTGAGGCCGCCCAAGTGCTGATGACCCGCGTCGCGAAACCATCGGCTTTGAGATCTTGGGCAATGCGCCTTGCCAAGCGCCGCGGCAGGAAGAAGGCGGTCGTAGCCTTGGCCCGCAAGATGGGGGTCATCCTCCATCGCATGTGGGCCGATGGCACTGATTTCCGCTGGGCAGCGCAGGAGGTGTGACGTCCAAAGGCTGACAGGTTTCCGCGCCAGCGGAAGAAGTTCCCGCGAGGGAGGTTGGGACGGCGAGGTCGCGTTATCAACTGGCCAACCATATGCCGCACTATAGATAAGACCCGCCGGACCTTCCGACCCCATCTTGCAGCGGCCCCGCGCCGACTGCGCAGAGAAGCATGACCCCAAGCGGGACTTCAATCGGAACTGGAACATTGCAAGCGGAACCCCACGGCGTTGTTTGTCGAGAATACTCCGTGGTTAAATACTCATCAAGAGCGGCTTTTCCGGGTCATGGAGATCCAGGAGATATTTGCCGCCAATCTGCGCCGACACCGGCAGGCCGCTGGCTTGTCGCAGGAAGAGCTCGCCTATCGGGCTGACATTGATCGGACCTACATCAGCGCACTAGAACGCTGCGTCTATTCCGCCAGCATTGATGTGGTCGACCGGCTCGCCAAGGGGCTGGGCATCAATGCTGCGGACCTGTTGCTCCTACCGAAGTCATCTGATGGTCAGGGGAATTAGCCGATGACGGCAAAGGCTGAGGGTGGGACAAATTCGCCGGTCGCCGTCGCTTCTGGGTGAGTCACGTTACTTCGGAACCAGTCATTGGTGAAACGCTGCCCATTCAATTCAACCGCGCAAGGAGGCGCTCTGCCTTGTCGCCCAGCACATCGGCCAGAGTGTAACGTTCCAGCACCGCAAAGAAGGCGGTCAGCGCCTGATCGAGCGGATCGGGCAGGCTACAGGCTCCGTTGAGCTTGCATTCCGAGCAGCCCACCAGATCGATCTCGCCCTCGGTGTGGCGGATCAGGCGGCCGATGTTGATGTCGGGCGCGGGGCGGGCAAGGCGAAGCCCGCCGTTGCGGCCGCGCAAAGCCTCGACATAGCCATGAGCGGCAAGATCGCTCACCACCTTCATCAGATGATTTTGCGATATATCGTAAGCCTTTGCGATTTCGCCGACGGAGCAGAGGCGGTCTGGATGCGTGGCGAGATAGAGCATCACGCGCACGGCATAATCGGAGAAACGGGTCAGGCGCATAGGTTGTGTCCTTAAAGGTGCATTTCATTTGCATCATTATGCCTTCGGCTATATCTAGCATTTGAGATGCATGATTACGAGTCGGATCGACACCACAAACCCAAGGACATACCCCATGCTGAGCGCTGAACAGACCGCCATCATCAAAGCCACCGTGCCGCTGCTGGAAACCGGCGGCGAGGCGCTGACCACCCATTTCTACACGATGATGCTGAGCGAATATGCGCAGGTGCGCCCCCTGTTCAATCAGGCGCATCAGGCCCATGGCACACAGCCGCGCGCGCTGGCCAATGCGGTGCTGCAATACGCCCGCCATATCGACAATCTGGGCGCGCTGGGTGCCTTGCCCGCGCAGATCATCCAGAAGCATGTCGCGCTGCAAATCCTGCCCGAACATTACCCCATCGTGGGCGCCTGCCTGCTGCGCGCCATCCGCGAAGTTTTGGGTGAGGAGATTGCCACCGATGCCGTGATCGAAGCGTGGGGCGAGGCCTATTGGCAATTGGCCAACATCTTGATCGGGGCCGAGGCGGCGGAATATGAACGCCTTGCCGCAGCGCCCGGTGGCTGGCGCGGGGGGCGCGATTTCCGCGTCGCGCACAAAGTGGCCGAGAGCGCGGAGATCACCTCCTTCACGCTGGAGCCTGTCGATGGCGGGGCGGTGGTGGCCTATCAGCCGGGGCAATATCTGGGCCTGCGCCTGACGATTGACGGGCAGGAGGTGCGGCGCAACTACTCGCTCTCGCAAATGGCCGATGGCCAGACCCTGCGCATCAGCGTGAAGCGCGAGAAGGGCGGGCTGGTGTCCAACCATCTGCATGACCATGTTCAGGTGGGCGACACGCTGGAGGTGTTCCCGCCCGCTGGCGAATTTGTGCTGCGCGATGGCGATGCGCCTTTGGCGCTGATCAGCGGCGGCGTGGGCATCACTCCCACGCTGGCCATGGCGCAGGCCGCGCTGGCGGCGGGTAAGCGCGATGTGATCTTCATCCACTATGCCCGGAACGGCGATGTCCACGCCTTTGGCGATCTTATCGATGGCTGGGCGGCCCATCCACGATTCTCCGCCTATGTGGTGTATGAGCAGGGCGAGCACCGCGATGGCCTCTCGGGCCGCCCCTCGCTGGACCAGCTTCAGGCATGGGTGCCGGTTGATGCGGATGCCTATTTCCTTGGTCCCAAGCCCTTCATGGGTTTTGTGAACAAGGCGCTGGCCGAAATTGGCCTGCCAGCAGAAAACCGCCACTATGAGTTCTTTGGCCCCGCCGAAGCTTTGGGTTAGGAGAGAGGCATGGCACTGCTCGACACAGCATTCCCGTGGATCGGTTTGGTGGCCGCCATCCCGCTGGTGGCTTTGCTGGCGGGCAATGCCTTGCGCATGGATCGGTCTGTTGCGCGCTGGCGTGATTGGGGCTGGCTGTCTTGGGTGGGGGTGGCGGCCTATCTGGTCCACAATGTCGAGGAATATGGCTTGGACATCCACGGGGATGCCGATGCCTTCCCCAAGGCGTTCTGCGCGATGTTCGGCTTTCCGGGCCTTTACCCGGTTTGCCCCGTGCCGGGGGCGGTGTTCACCGCAGTAAACGTACCCCTGTTCTGGATTGCCGCGCCCCTTGGTGCATGGCTGGCCAAGCGCCACCCATGGGCGGGCCTTGGCCTTTATGGCGTGATCGCAGTCAACATGCTGGCGCATATCGGGCGAGCTTTGGCCGATGGCGGCGTTTACAATCCGGGCCTGCTCACCGCTGTGGCAGTGTTCCTGCCTTTGGCATTTTGGGTGCTGGTGGGGGCGCGTTTGTGGACCAAGGCGGTTGTTGTGGCTGTGGTTGCCTTAGGGTTGACCCTGCACGGCATCCTGATCGCGGGCATGCTGTTGCTGGTCAAAGGCGTGGTGCAAGATGCTGGCATCGTGGCCCTGATCCAGATTGGCAATGCGGGATTGATGATCGCGCTGCCTCTGCTGGCAGAGCGAGGGGTGAGATGCTTGAATAGATCACCATCGGCATAAATCGCCAGTCTGGGGCTATCCTCCATTGCCGAATGACCCCTGCGCTAGATGAAACAGTGATGGCCTGCCGGGCGTTGTCCGTCACGAGTTGCGGGGTGATGGGACTCTCAAGCACCATTTGCTAAACTGCGTATACTGGTCGGGTTCTGCGATCTGGCATTCATCGAGGCCGCTACCCTTGACCTCACCCGTCCTGCTTCTTGGTAAATTGGCTCGAAGCCTTGCTTATTTTCCGAACAAGCGTGGCAGCGTCGCGCTTTCGAGCTAAAGCGCGCCTATGGCGGACACTGCGGACCTTGCGTCGCCCGTCCCGCTGAAATTTCCCGACTCATCGATGAAGATACGCATGGGTTGCTCACGCGAAGTGACGAGTCTCAGGCCGGAGCCAGTGATACCCCTGACATTACAGCGACGCGAGGCCGGCAAAGGTGACGGTACATCGTGGCACAGCAAAATTCGCGAAGCGCTCGCAGGTGTGCGTCAGGGAGCTGCGGTAGCTGACGGTCCACCGCGCCGCTGGATCGACGTGACTGGCGACCTCACGAAGGTACGATTCATCAACATCAGAGAGCGAGTGACCGAGCACAAAGACTTCGCTAACGTCAACGAGATTGTCGAACCACGATCGATTTCGTTTGATGATCTGCTCGGTCGGTTTGAAGGTCCGGGCGAAATAGTCATCGATGAGCCGATAACCACCGGCAACGCGCGTGTCCGTGTCTTCGTCAACGCTGTTTGAGAGCCTGTCCTCGGCGCTCCGATCCCAGCCATGTCCCAGGACGATCTGCGCATCCTGGTCAGATGCCTGGCCATGGATGTGCAGCACGTTGCTATCCGGCACCCCATAGAGTTGCTGAAGCGTGGGCGTGTAGTTGAAATTCAGGAAAGCGGCGGTCGGATCGATGCAGCGAACTGCCGTAAAGCTGCCTGCCGCCGGCATCGCCAGCTGGCGGATCCACTTGGCGAATCGGCCCCGCATGCCATCCGCTAGCCCGCTGACCACCCGCTCGATCTCGTATTCGAAATCATGATGGGCCGAGTCTTTCCAGTCATCCGAACCATAGGACACCAGAAATTGCTCGGCATTATCGATCACTGTGTCGGAGTCGAAGCTAGCAAGTCGCTCCTCGAAGGTTTTCCAGAAGTCATCATCGATGCCAAGATATTCCTCGATGAGGGCGTAGACGTCCGGATCGGCCGACTTCACATAGCGGCCGAAATCGCTGTATCCTGACCGAATGCCATGATGCAGATCGAAGCCATTGCCGATCACGAAAAGTTTGCGCGTCATCCGTTCCCTTTCTGGTCCTGTTTCTTGCTTAGGTCAGTTTTGTCATAAAGTCAGGAGGCAAGCTGATTTTCAGGCGAATAGCTTTTGACGACGGAAACTAGGTCAGCGGAGGTCGGCTTTGTCAGCGGCCTAGGCTCGCAGTTCGAGGAGCCGTGAACGGAAGGTGTCGGGGTGAACCGACATTCCCAGCACCGCATCGGAACGACGTAATCTGGTCGGGAGCAGCACCATTACCGGCTTGCGAAGCCAATCGCTGGGGAATCAATGCTTCCCCTTGACGAATAGAGAAGTTGATAAACTCAAAGTATGTAAATCGCGATCCTGCTGCGCATGGACATGCGTAAACTGGTTGGCCGAAATTTCGCGCGCCTGCGTCGGGATCAGGGCCTGACTCAGGAGCAGGTCGAGGAGCGTTCTGGCTTTAGCCAGCAATATCTCAGCAGTTTGGAGCGTGGACGGCGTAATCCAACCGTCATCACGCTTTACGAGCTGTCGTTGGCGCTGGGCGTCAGCCATGTCGATTTGGTCCGCCCCGATCTCGATGATCCCATCAAGCATTGAACGAAAATAGGCGACCCGTCGCGAGACGGGCCGCCCATAGGAACAAGCATTCTGGAGGTTAGGATCAGGCCGCCTTGGCAAGACCCGGTTCGAGATCGCCAAAGGGCGAGGCGTCGCGGCGAGCATCATCACCGGCGCCGAAGCCATCGTTGGCCGCGCCCATCACGGCCGTATCGGCAAAGCCAGCCTCGGCCCGACGGCGCGGACGCGACCAGGCAATGTTGAGCGCGCCATCGGCCTGCGCGAAAAGCGCGATCGACAGCGGCACCTCGAAGCTGGGATCATCGATTTGGCCCTGAAGGAAGGTGCCGCCGCCGTTGTTCGCGGTCTTCTCCCACAGGCCGCCGACGGGGATGAACTGGCCATTCTTGGCGCGGACCATCACGTCATACTTGGGGGCGGCGGCATTGCTGGAATTGACCGGGCGCAGGCCCACCACGAGGTCAAGCGTGGCGGTCTGGATCTTGCCCATGTAAACGCCAGCGCCGTTGAGCTTCAATTCACCGATATTCATGGCCGTATTCTCCTCTGGCCCGACACCCTCTTGCGTCCTGGGTGCCGAAGGTTGGTTCGCGTCTTTGGCCCCTTGGCCCCAGACACCTATCCTCATTCCCCTCAACTCTTCCCCGCCCGGTGGCCGCCCAGCGCCCGCGCCGCCGGAGCCGAGAAAGGCCAGCATCCCGGCATGACGCCAAGCGCCGCAGGCAGGAGAATGATGCCCCCATCGAACGTCACCCGAGGCATCGCGAGAAAGCCGTCAGGCCGCGTCCAGATAAGTGGGATTGTCGTTCGCCGAGGCCGACACACTTAAGCCGGAACGGCGCTGGGGGCGCAGCCAGGCGACATTGTAGCTACCGTCGCTCTGGCGAAAGGCGCTGATCGCCAGCGGCCGCGCCATCGAGGGATCATCGATCCGGCCTTGCAGGAAGCACTCGCCGGTCGTCTTCGAGGTTTGCTCCCAGAGCGCGCCAACCTGGACGGCGGCACCGGCGGGGCTGCGCGTGCAGATTTCATAGCGCGGGGCATTGGGGTGGTTCGAGGCCACGCCGCGCAGGGCGAAGCTCATGGCGACGGTCAGCGTGGCGATGCTGCCGGTCAGCGCGCCGCGATCGTTGGCGCGAATGGTGCCGATGTTCATGCAGGTTTCCTTTGGCAAAGGCCCCGTCTTGCATTCCAGGGGCCGGAGGGTGGGATGTGTCTCTGGGCGCCAGCGCCCATGACACTCTCGTTCCACCCGCTCTCCTTCTCGCACCGATCAGCAGTTTTCAGGCGCAGGCTGCTTCACTGAAGCATGATAATAGGGCGTATGCAGCCCGCAGATGTTCTCCGGCGACCAGCGCAGATGCCCGCCGGACAGGAAGCGTCCATCCTCCGGCTTCACAGTCACCGGCCCGTTGGCCGGCACGTCGAAGAAGGTGCCGTTGATCGGGTCCATCGTCGCCACCCAGCATTTCTCGAAAGTGACGGGACGGCTGAGGTCTAGCGCGATCAGGTCCGGGATCGGCACGATCGCATAAAGGCAGAAGAGGAAGGAAGTGGAGCAAGCATTGTCGATGATTTCGGCAAGTTGCTCGTGACTGATGATCGGCGCGCGCCGCCGCCGGGAATGACGTGGTAGGGCGCGGTCGGCGGGATGGCGGTTGCCGCTGACCTTGCGGAACTCACCGATAGTGTAACCGAGGTTGTTCAGCGCGAATTGCAGATTGGCGGTGATGGCAAGCTCGCTGGCCTGAGGCCAAGGGCGATGCGAGAAGACCAGCGCATCATCGAGCCAGCGCTCGGCGCTGAAGCGGAACAGCAATTCGCAGCGGTCATAGCTGGCGAAGAGATCGGCCACGCTGCTGTCATCGCGCTCGGCAGCATGGTCCTCCCAGGCATAGCGAATGGCGTCGATGGCCTCGCTGTCATCGTCGAGGTCTGCCTCATGCAAGCACGAGCGCAATTGCGGCGCCACCTCGTGATACCAGGTCTGGTAAGGTTCGGCGGGCGGGAATTCGGCCTCCATGGCATCCTCAATAGCATTGCCGTCATAGCGGGCGTCGATGATCCGCGCGGCCAAGGCGTTGAGGCTTTTGAGCGACCAGCAGTCGGAGCGGTCCCGCCAGTAGCGGGTGTGCGGGAAGTTCTCGGCCAGCGCCCCGATCCAGCTTTCGCCAGCGTCGCTGGTCATAAAGCTGGGATCGGCAAGCGAGCCTGGAGCGGGTAGTTCGGGAATGATGAACATGGGTTTTGGGCCTCCTTTCAGGTTACCCACCCATCGCCCTCTCGACTCTGCCACCTGTGGCATCATCCACATGTTCACCTGTTCACATGCGGACCTATGAAGCCGTTGACATGTGAACAGGTGGACGTGTCATCTCCGCCCAATCGTTGAAACCAGCAGGGCAGCGCTCAAGCCTGAAGGACTGCTCGGGCGATTGCCGCGCAGCGATGGCAGCACTTGCCGCCTGCATTCCCTCATGGTCGTTGTCAGGCAGGAGAATGACCTGCCGGATGCCGGAGCCGACGGCAAAGCCAGCAAAGTTACGCAAACCAAAGCTGGTTCCGGCCTCACGCCCCGTGAGTTGGTGATAGGCGCACGCCGTCTCAAAGCCCTCCGCAATCCGCATGGTGTCGCCCGCCAAGCTGGCGGGCCAGGTTCCGCCCCGCGAATTTCCCAGCATCATGCGATGCGTGCGCTGACCGGTCACAGGGTCGAGGAACAGCCGCTGAATGGCAATAAGGAGCTGCGCATGGAAAACGCCGACCAGCAAGGCTGGCAGGCGTTTGGGCGATGGGCCGCGCCCCATCGGGCAAGCAGGATGAAACCGGACATCAGGTGGCAGCAAGGTGATGCCCCGGATCTCGCGCAGGTAGCGGTGGGCGAGCGTCCCGGCGATCGCCACCCCTTCGGACCATAGGCGCTGAAAGGGCGCGATCCGGTCATTGGCTGGTACGGGCAAAGCCCGCTGGCTGCCAACCGGATGCCCCAGCACATGCCGGATGGCCTGCATAACATCGCCGCCATCGCATCCAGCGAAGCAATGGACGAGGATAGAATTCCGCCCTTGCCGGATCGACAGGCTGGGCGTGCGATCCTCATGCGCCGGGCACGGCACCAGCGCATAGCGGCCATTCCAATGTCCGCCGAGGCGCTGCACGATGGCCAGCGTCTCGACGGTGGGTTGAAAGCGCATGATGGAAGGCTCCTTGGTGGGATGGGTTCAGCCGCGGCAATGGCGGCAGCCAGAGCCGTCGCAGCAATCGGCCCAGGCGCTGATGTGGAGGGTCGAGCCGTCCTTGAAGCGCGCGGATACACCCGTGGCATACTCCAGCGTGCTGGCGTCGCGGTCGAGTTCGAAGCGCCAGTCTTCTTCAAGCCTTTCCCAGACCTCGTAAATGTGGACAAGGTTGCAGTTGAAGTCGAGAAAGGAATGGCGCGCGAGGTCGGCGATGGTGACCTCGGCGCCGAACCTTTCGTGGGCGCGGTCGACGACAAGCTGCCCGCACATCAGTAATCCTCGGGCAGCAGGATGGTCATCACCCGCGTGGTGATCGAGGCATCGGCGGGATCCTCCGAGCCGAATTCCATGGCCGCGTCGTAGTAATCGATCTTCATCCACACCTTGCGACCGAGGAACTCGATCGCGGCAAAGTCCCGTTCAGGGCTATCTTCCGAGAAGGTGCAATGCCGAAAGGCCGCCATGAGGCGGGCTTGCAACACGATGGTTTCCTCAGGCGCCCCTTCGGCCTCGGCAAGACGTTCAAGGCAATTGCGGGTGATGACGATGCGGGCGCTGCGGTCGAGGCCAAGGCGGGTGCGATCATTGAGCCGGGCAATCTGTTCCAGGCGCGCGTCAGCGCCCGCCGGCGTGGCGGTGGTCAGCATGATGGTTCTCCGGTGGATGAGCTTTAGGCGGCGGGCGTGACGAGCGCTGCCAGCGCTGGATCGACGACGAAGCCGAGCGCCGTGGCCAGCGCGATGGCAGCCTCAATATCGGCGGTAGTCAGGTTGAAAGCGGCGGTGAAATCACCCAGCGTTTCATGCGCCTTGGGCTGAACGCCATGGAGCTTGCCCGTCACCTGCGTAACGGCGAAGGGCCAACAATGAGCCACGCCGACAACGCCCTCCGGCAGGATCAGCAGCGCGTCACCGCTGGTGATCTGTTCGTCGGTCTGCGTGGCGTCATAGGCATTCCCGGTGTTGGCAAAGCTATGGATGCGCTGGGCTGTGAAGGCGAAGCGTTCGCTGTCGGTGAGCATGAGGCGAGAACTCTCGGGCGAGCGGAATTGCTCGCACCGCCGCCTCCACCTCCGCTCTTCGCATCGATCGATGCCTGCAGCGGAATGCTTCACTCGAACGGCAGCATTCCCATGCGGCCGCGCCCCGCCCACCGGGTCGTGGTCTGCTCAACGGCCAGTTCATCCTCCCAGGTCCGGCAAAGCCCAAAGGCTTCCCGTGGTGAGGCCTCGATCCATGCCTTCCATTGCTCCTGCCTCAGGATCACCGGCATCCGATCATGGACCTCACGCATCTGGGGCGAGCTTTCGACCATGACCATGGTGTAGGCATCGCCCCATTCCTCGGTCGCCCGCCATAGGCCGGCCACAGCAAAAGGCTCTGTCCGTCGTCGAAACATTTGGCGCAAAATAGGCGTATCGTTAACGGAGATAGGGCCTCGTCTGGGGTTTGCTTTTAGGCGGCGAGCTTGCGGTGTTGCAAGCGGCGATGTTCGATGGTCTGCTTCTTGATGGCGGCACGCTGGGCGTGGATCTCCCGATCACGGCCGAAGTAGGCATCGGCGGACGTCACATTGCCCAGGCTCTCGTGATAGCGCTGGTGGTTGTAATGCTCGATGAAGGCCTCGATCTGGGCTTCGAGGTCGCCGGGCAGGTAGTAATTCTCCAGCAGGATGCGGTTCTTCAAGGTCTGGTGCCAGCGCTCAATCTTGCCCTGTGTTTGCGGGTGGAAGGGCGCGCCGCGCACATGGCTCATGGCCTGGGCTTCGATATAGGCGGCCAGTTCGCCCGCGACATAGCTTGGGCCATTGTCCGAGAGCAGGCGCGGCATGTGCAGCACTGTGGCGCTGTCACAGCCCGAGGCGACCAGGGCAAGGTCCAGCGTGTCCGTCACGTCACCCGCCGTCATCGTGGTGCAGAGTTTCCACGAGATGATGTAGCGCGAATAATCGTCGAGCACGGTCGAGAGATAGACCCAGCCCCACCCGATCAGCTTGAAGTAGGTAAAATCGGTCTGCCACATCTCGTTTGGCCGGGTGGTTTTGGTGTGAAACTCGTCGCGGGCCTTGATGACGATATAGGCCGGGCTGGCGATCAGATCCTGTGCCTTGAGCAGGCGATAGACCGTGGCCTCGCAGACAAAGTATTGCTTCTCATCGGTAAATTTGGTGACCAGTTCGCGGGGCGAGAGTTCGCTGTTCTCCAAAGCCATGTCGATGATCTGCTTGCGCACATCATCGGGCAACCGGTTCCACACCCGGTTTGGCGCCGAAGGGCGGTCTTCGAGCGCCTCGGGCCCGCCATCAAGATAGCGGGCATACCAGCGGGCAAAGGTGCGGCGGGCGATGCCCAACTGGTCCAGCACCTGGCGGGTGGGCAGATGGGACTGCTCAACAAGGCGGATAATCTCGAGCTTTTCTGCGGCGGGATACCTCATGCGACGCCGTCCCCATCCGCGATCATGCTTTTTTTCAGTAGGCGGTTCTCGAGCGTCAGGTCGGCGACGCATTCCTTCAGGGCCAGCGTTTCCCGGCGCAGATCCTTGACTTCGTCACTGGTAGCAGCGCGGGCGGTATCCCCCGCCAGGCGGCGCTTGCCGGCCTCGAGGAATTCCTTCGACCAGGCATAATACACGCTCTGGGCGATGCCTTCGCGGCGGCAAAGCTCGGCAATGCTCTCCTCGCCGCGCAGGCCTTCGAGCACGATACGGATTTTATCCTCGGCCGAGACATGCCGGCGTGTGGCACGGCGAATATCTTTCACCACCACCTCGGCGGGCTTCTTGGCGGGCTTGGCAGCCGATTTTGGGCTGGAGGGATTGGGTCTCATCTTATGGGATGGACGCCTCCTGCAACCTCAGAGATCGTAGCTGGCCTCAAAGCAAGGAGTCGGTGTTATGCAACTTTTGGCAGTCGACCTTGGAAAACAGTCATTTCACATTCATGGCATTTCAGGAGATGGCGAGATCATCTCCCGAAAGCTGAGCAGGGCAAAATTCCTCGATGCTGTAAAACGCCTGAATCCGGCAATTGTGGCCATGGAAGCGTGCGCCAGTGCCCACCACTGGGGGCGTGCGCTTGAGGCTCATGGGTGTACCATTCGCTTGATCCACCCACGTTTCGTCAAACCATTTGTGAAGGGTGCCAAGAACGACGCTGTTGATGCCGAAGCGATTTATGAAGCTGCGTCTCGTCCCACGATGCGCTTCGTGCCAGTCAAGACACTCGCCCAGCAGGATTTGCAAATGCTTCATCGGATGCGAGACCGGGTTGTTGGTGAGCGTACGGCACGATCGTGTCCCACGGCGTGGTGTAGTTTATTTGGGCCACCGGCGATTTCGGCATAAGCTTGAGCCGGTCATGCGCCAGGTACAGCCGAGAGCATGACGATGGGATTGTCGCTCACCGGCGCCATGGTTTCAAGTGACATGTAGCGGCCGCGCTGGACGGCCCATTCATCGGACTGTTCCATGAGAATGGCGCCGATCAGGCGTGTGATTGCCGCTTCGTTGGGGAAGATGCCGACGACTTCGGTGCGGCGTTTGATCTCGCCGTTCAGGCGCTCGATGGGATTCGTACTGTGCAACTTGGCCCGGTGCTCCTTGGGGAACGTCATGTAGGCGAGCACGTCGGGTTCGGCGTCGTCCATCAACGCGGCGAGTTTTGGCAGTTTTGGGCGCATTTGATCGGCAACGGAACGCCATTGCTGACTGGCGGCCTCGGGCGTCTCCTGAGCAAAAGCGGTGCCGATGAATGCCGAGACGACGCGGCGCCCGCTCTTGCCAGCGTGGGCCAACGCGTTGCGCATGAAGTGGACGCGGCAGCGCTGCCAGCTCGCGCACAGCAGCTTGGAGACCGCCGCCTTGATGCCTTCATGAGCGTCGGAGATCACCAGCTTCACCCCACGCAGGCCCCGGCGCGTCAGCTTGCGCAGAAACGCGGTCCAGAAGGGTTCGGCTTCCGACGGGCCGATATCCATGCCCAGCACTTCACGGCGACCGTCGCTGTTGACGCCCACCGCGATGATCACCGCGACCGAGACGATACGGCCATTCTGGCGGACTTTGACATAGGTGGCGTCGATCCACAGGTAAGGCCAGTCGCCCTCGATCGGGCGATCGAGGAAGGCATGCACCTTTTGGTCGAGCTCTTCGCACAGGCGGCTAACCTGGCTTTTGGAGATGCCATCCATGCCCAGCGCCTTGACCAGGTCATCGACCGATCGCGTCGAGATGCCATGCACATAGGCTTCCTGGATGACCGCCGTCAGCGCCCGCTCGGCCATCCGACGCGGCTCCAGAAAACCGGGAAAATAGCTGCCCTTGCGCAACTTGGGAATGCGCAGTTCCACCGTTCCCGCGCGGGTTTGCCAGTCGCGGTCGCGATAGCCGTTGCGCTGGACAAGCCGATCGGCGGACTTCTCGCCGTGGCCCGCACCCGTCAGGCCACCGACTTCCATCTCCATCAACCGCCCGGCGGCAAACGAGATCATCTCGCGCAAAATATCCGCGTCAGGGGCCTTCTCGACCAGCGCGCGCAGGTGCATCATGGAATCGGTCATCGTGGTTCTCCAGGTTCGAGCTTCGCAACCCAAACCTAGCCGAAAATCACGGTGACCACCCGCGCTGCTGGCCGTACGCTACAGCGCTATATGGAAAGCGCGCGTCCGGCCAGCAGCGCTACCCTCAGATCCTACACCACGTCCCGGGACGCGACCTACGGCACTAATCAATCATATTCGAGGCCTGCTTGGTGAGTACGGCGTCGTGCTCTCAGCAGGTGCCTTCAGATTCCGAAAGCAAATTACCGAAACGGTAGCCAGTGCGCCATTGTCCGAACTCGCCTCCGATCTTTTCTCAGCCCTGATAAGCGAATTCCGGGCGCTTGATGAGCGAGTGGTCGATCTTGACCGAAAGCTCGTCGCCATTTGCCGCGACAACGAGCGGTGCCGCCGCCTGGCGACACTCCCGGGCGTTGGCCCTGTGATAGCGACCGCGCTCGTTGCAGCCGTCGATGATGGTCGGCATTTTTCTTCAGGTCGGGCGATGGCGGCTTGGGTCGGTCTGGTTCCCCGCCAATACACCACCGGAGGCAAGCCCAGGCTCGGTGGAATTGGCAAAAAGGCCAGTCATTATCGTCGGCGACAGTTGATCCATGGAGCACGAGCTGTGCTACTCACAATTGCCAAGCGCAATGATCGGCTCGCCAAATGGGCGCAAGAACTGCTCGCGCGCGCTGGTCACAACAAGACAGCCGTCGCCATGGCCAACAAGACTGTCCGCATGGCGTGGGCGATGCTGCGTGCAGAGAAGGATTTTCAAATGGCTTGATTGGAATTGCTGCCCCGGCCGTGACAATATGCGAGGTGAGAAATTGATGGTGCAACGGCAAGCGTCGCCCCTTCACAGCCTGCAAGGAACGATGGCCATCTCAGGCCGCTCATCTTAGAAGGCATTGAAGAACGCGGATTCCCATCATGGCCCGGAGTTTTATCGCTCCAAACAGAGGCCGGATAGATTCACGCATAGTAAGCCGTTCGTACGATCGAAAAATTGCCTTGCGCAGGAGGCGTCCATAGATGCGTTCCTTACGTCACTACGACGAGACCCAATCCCTCCGTTAGCCGCAACCCCTTTTCTGGGCCATAGGTGCTGACGCCGAACAGTCCGCCAGCATGATGGCCAAGATCACTTGCCCCATGGTGGCGAGAGCCGGATCCCACTTAAGGTACTATATTTCGCCCCAAAGTCTTTGAGCTGTCTTGAAAACCAATTCCAGCTTTCGGCGTTGATCATCTTCGCTCAGCGCGTTTCCGTGTTCGGTAGACGCAAAGCCACATTGGGGGGCAATTCCCAGTTGATCCATGTCCACATAAGCAGAAGCCGCTTCGAATTGCCGCGCCAGATCATCGGCCGTCTCCAGCATCGGGCTTTTGGTGGTAATGAAGCCGGCCAACACGCGCTTGTGCCCTTTGGGCAGCAATTTCAGCGGCTCCAGGCCGCCAGCCCGGTCTGTGTCATACTCCATGAAGTAGATATCGACATCGGTCTGGTTGAATATCGCATCGGCGGCAGCATCGTATCCGCCCGAAGCGGCAAAGGTGGAGCGGAAATTGCCGCGACACATGTGCATGCCGATCAGCATGTCGGACGGGCGGTCCTTGATCGCTTCGTTCAACATCCAAGCATAGCGATCGATCAACCAGTCCGGGTTTTGCCCCATCGCGTTTCGCTTTTCGCGCTGCACCGGGTCGCCTAGATAGGCGAAAAAAATGTCATCGAGCTGGAGATAGCGGCAACCCGCCTCATAATATGCCTGAACGGCATTTTTGTAAGCTGCGGCGATATGCGCGAACAGGATCTCGGGATCACGGTATATTTCCGGGAAGACATCGGATGGATCGGTGCGAAAATGTACGCAGGATGGTCCTGGAATGGAGATCTTGGGGCAAACGGCGGCATGCTTTTTCACAAAAGTGAAATGCTCCAGCATGGGGTGGTTCCCGGGAAAGCCCAACTCCCCGGTTATAACAGGCCGTACTGCGGGAATGCGCGTCCCGTGGAATTGAACCCCATCCTTGCCCCGTTGCATTTCCATGCCGTCAAGCATGCCCATAAAGTCAAAGTGCCAGAAAGCACGGCGGACCTCGCCATCGGTGACCACTTTCAAGCCGATGTCTTCCTGCATTTTGATCAATGCCGGGATTTCTTCATCCTCGATCGCGCGCAGTTCGGCAGGGCTGGCACCGGCTTGGCGCGCTGCGGCAATTCGCGCCGGGCGTAGCAGGCTGCCAACATGATCAGCTCGGAACGAAGGCTTGCGCATGGTCTGATTTTTCCTATCTAGCAGAAATACTTAAATCTGACGCCCATGCAAAGCCGTCGGACACGCCTGCCGGCAGTTAAAACTGCAAAGCTTTGGCCGTAAATTTGAAAAATTCTGGTGAGGCATCGTCGTGCTCTGGGTCGATACGCACCAGCCAGTCGGACTCCTGTAAGGGGAGCTGAGCGCCAGAATCCTGATTCTGCGTTGGGACCAGTCCTTCATCAGTCATGCAAGCGCGCACGAAATTGGTGCGAGTTTGCCTTTGCGGCCATTGCCCAGTAATCGGGAGGTGCAGCCAATTGACCGCATCGCCGATGGCCCGGCCTTGCAGCAGCGCGAGTAGCGGAGCCAGAAACAGCCGCGCGGTGACCATGGCCGAGGTGGGGTTTCCCGGCAGCCCCACCACCCACCGCCCCTGGGCACGCCCGATCCAGATCGGCTTGCCGGGCTTCATCGCCACTTTGGTAAACAGCATTTCCAGATTCTGGTCGTCAAACATGGCCTTTGCAAAGTCACGCTCTCCAACCGAGGCGCCACCCGTCACCACGACAACATTGGCCAGCGTCAGCGCGCGATCAGCCAGCCTGCGAAGGTCTGCCAGCTCATCCGCGCCGGTAAAGCGCGCTTCAATGCTTGCGCCATATTCCCGGGCAAGCGCGGCGGCGCCAAAAGAGACTGATTCTGGGATTTTCAAAACGTTGTTTCTGGCCGTTCCGGGCGGGGCCAGTTCATCGCCGGTGGCGATAATGGCAACACGGGGACGCTTGTAGACCAGAGCAGTGTCGACATCGGCCCCAGCCAAAGTCACCATCGCACGAGGCGTGAGCAAGGTGCCTTGTTGAAGCAGCAGGTCTCCCTGCGCAAAATCGCTGGCTTCGGGGCGTACATGCCAGCCTGGCCCATACGCGGCCACAATGGTCATGCTGCCATTTTCGGCGCAGCAATTCTCCTGCATGATGACCCGGTCCGCCCCTTCGGGCAGGGCTGCCCCGGTGAAGATCCGCAGGCATTGGCCCGGTCCGATCGCCGGTGGCAGCAGGCCGCCGGCAAAGCTCTCCCCAGCAATCCTTAGCGTGGCGCCGATGGCAGCGTCGCTGTCACGCAGGGCATAGCCGTCCATGGCCGAAACCGCCCTGCGCGGCGCGGAAATGGCGGCATGGACCGGCTCTGCCAACACACGGTCAAAGGCCTCGGCAAGGGCAACGCGCTCGATTGCCAAAGGCTTGACCGCCTCGGCCAACAGTTTCTGCGCTTCATCGAAGTCGATCATGCGCAGACCTCGCGCAGGCGCGGCAAAGCCCCCGCGATGGAACAGGGCTTGTGGCGGCTGTCGAACTCCAGTTCGAGCAAGCCGTCCCAGGCATCGCGGCAAGCGCCCGTGGAGCCGGGGATGCAGAAGATGAAGGCATCGCCAGCCTGCCCGGCAAAGGCGCGCGATTGCATCGAGGCGACGCCCACGGTGCCAAGGCTCTTCTGATGGAAGGCCACGGAGAACCCGTCCATCTCGCGCTTCAGCAGTGGGCGCACCGCCTCGGGGGTGTTGTCTCGCGGCGAGAAACCGGTTCCGCCCGTGGTCAGAATGACCTCGATCTCTGGCCGGGCAAGCCAGCTTTCGATCTGCGCGCGGATCGCGGGAATGTCATCGGGCACCAAGGCACGGTCGAGCAGGCTGTGCCCAGCGGCCACCAACCTGTCGGCCAACAGGCCGCCGGAGGTGTCGGTTGCCATGGCGCGCGTGTCAGAGATGGTCAGAACAGCCATGCCGAGGGGATAAAAGGGCAGGTTTTGGTCAATTCCGGGCATGGCAATCAGCCTCCGATAGAAGCGAGATGGGGCGTGGCGCCGCTGTCGTTCTGCAACAGGCGGTGCGACAGGCTTTTCGTTCGAGTCAGTTCCTCGATGCGCCCCAGCAGTTCGTCCTGTTGAGCGTCATCGGCCAGCAAGGGGCGCAGATCCACGCCGAAATCGCCAAACAGGCACAGGTGCAGTTTGCCCAACGACGACACTCGCAGACGGTTGCAGCTGGCGCAGAAATCCTTGGCATAGGGGGCGATCACGCCGATGCGGCCCCGGCCAGCCGGATGGGCAAACTCTATCGCTGGCCCGGCGCCCGGCGCGCGGGCAAGCCTTTGCCATCCAGCGCGTTCCAATTGTGCGATGACCGTGGCGGCGGGCAGGTAATACCGCCTGAAAAAGGGCACATTGTCATTGGTGCGCATGACTTCAATGAAGCGCAGGCTCAGGTCATGCCGCTCGACAAAATCCATGAAGGCAAGCAGTTCGCCGTCATTGATGCCTTTCATCAACACCGCATTGAGCTTGATGCTCTCGATGCCCGCATCGCGGGCCGCATCAACGCCAGCCAGAATTTCCGGCAGGCGATCATGGCCGGTGATCTGTGCAAAGCGGGCCGGATCGAGTGAGTCCAGCGAGAGGTTGAGCGAGGTGATGCCAACGCTGGCATAGTCTTTGGCCCGCTCGGCCAGACGATAACCATTGGTGGTCATGGCCAGCCTGCGAATGCCCGCAGTGCCCGAAATCGTCTGGGCGATATCCAGCACTTCCGCCCGCAGGCTTGGCTCGCCGCCGGTCAGCCGCACTTTCCACAAGCCCAGGGCGGCAAAGGCGCACACCAGCCGGGCGATCTCCGCCACCGACAGGTTTGCCGGCTTTCCCGCCTGCTTGCGATAGCCATCGGGCAGGCAATAGGTGCAGCGAAAATTGCACACATCGGTGAGCGACAGGCGCAGATATTCAAAGCTGCGCCCATGCCCATCGCGCAAATTGTGCAAAGGCGAGGTCATTGCACGAGTGGCCCGTTGGCCGCGGCAATTTCGACGCCTTCCAGCTGGGCATTGGCGGCCAAAAGCCCGACATATTGCGCCACAGCCCGCCGCCAGCTAGCCTCTTCGAGATACTCGACGATCTGTCGCTCCACCGCCTCGAAGGGCAAATCCTGCGCCTCCACCCGGCGCCCGGCGCGGATGACATGGACGCCAAAGCGTGTCTTGACCGGCTCTGCGTGCAGCGCGCCAGCCTCCAGCTTGAAGAGCGCCTCCTCAAATTCGGGCACCAGCGATCCGGGGGCAATCTGGCCCAGCATCCCGTCCTGCGCTTTCGAGGGGCAGACCGAATGCTTCTGCGCCCATTCGGCAAAGCGCTCAGGCTGTCGTTGCAGCACCTTGATGGCATTGCGCGCGTCGCCCGTGGCCAAGCCATAGGCCATGGGGTCGGCAGGGTCTGCCGCAAACAGGATATGCGCGGCCTCCACCAGCACCGGCGACCGGAACCGTGCGCGATGGCCCTCGTAATAGCGGCGCGCAGTGGCCTCGTCGGCCTTCGGGGTTTTTACTTGCGACGCAAGCAGCGCCTCGATCTGCGCTTCCTCGCGCGAAAGGGGCCGTCCCTCATCGTCGTTGATGTCATGGCCCTCCACGCCCAACCTCTCCGCCTCGTCGAGCAGGAGCTGGCGGATGACGAGCGCTTCGCTGGCGGCCCTCAAGGCTTCCTGCGGAGTGCCGGCGGGATGATGCTGCGCTTCGGCGGCGATGGCAGCTGGCGGGATTTCTGTGCCATTGACCGCCACGCGGGCGTGTTCGAGCGTTTCAGCCATGACGCGCCGCCAGTTTGCGCGAGCGCACAACCTGATAACCCGAACGCCAGATGTAGCGCACCGGAACGCTCAGCATATGAACGAGACGGGTGAAGGGGAATAGCAGCAGGATGGTCATCCCCAGCATCAGATGCAACTTGAACACCAGCGCGACATCGCGAATGTGGTCGGCCGCATCACCGCGCAGGGTGAAGATGCCTTGTGCCCATTCCATAAACTTGACCATTTCGTGGCCGTCGAGATGCTGCGCGGATACCGGAATGGTCGACAGGCCCAGCGCCAGTTGCATCCACAGCAAGAGAATCACGAGATTGTCGCTGAAATTTGACGCTGCGCGCACGCGCGGATCGAAGAAGCGGCGATGGATCAGCAGCGTCGCCCCGGCAATCGCCATAATGCCCGCCACGCCGCCCGCGCTCATGGCCAGCACTTGCTTGGCGCCATGGGGCACACCAAGAGCATCCCAAATGGCGATGGGCGTCAGCAGGCCAACCAAATGCCCGGCAAAGATCATCAGCACACCCAGATGGAACAGCACCGAGCCGATGATAAGCTGTTTGCGCCGCAAAAGCTGGCTTGAGCCCGCGCGCCAGGAATAGGGCTCGCGGTCATAGCGGATCACCGAGCCGACCGCCAAAACGGCCAGCGCAATATAAGGGTAAATTCCGAAGAGCAGATGGTGAAGGAAATCAGCCATGGTTCTGGCTCCTTGCAGGCTCGGGGGCATGGAGGCGGGCGATCATGGCCGCCGCTTTCGGGCAGGCGCTGTCACTGCCGCCTGGCAAAGGGGCATCGAAGCGAACCTGTTCCTCCGCCCAGATGGCGTCCAGCGCGGCCAGATCATCGGGATCGTCGGCCGGCGCGATAGCCAGCGCCTCACCAGTGGAACCGGCAAGCTTGGCCAGGATTTTCATGGGGGCAGCGTATAGCGTATCGCGCTCGTCCAGCCTTTCGGCCAAAGCCTGAAGGATGAGGCTTGGTTGTGCCAGTTCCTCAAGAACCTGCTCAAGGGGAAGGCAGGACAGGTATTCGAGGAACATCGGCAAATAATCAGGCAGTTCGTTTGCCGTGATTTCAAGGCCATACGCGATGTAGCGGCTGCGCAGTTCAACCATGGCCTGACCGCGATCCCGGCTTTCGCCATGCACATGCTCGAACAAATGCAGGGAAATCGCACGGCCGCGATCAAACAGCCCGACATAACGCTCCTGAAGATCGAGCAACTCCTCATCAATGATCGCGTCGATCAGCGGCTGAAGCTTCTCGATCTGCCGGCCTTCCAGTACCCCGTCGAGTTCGAGCATGGAAAGCAATTCGGGGGCCGCCTGTTGCAAGCCTTCGGTTGGATATCGCAACAAATGCGAGAGAATGAGCAGCGTGTGGCGCATCACAATGCCTCCCTTGCAGGTGCAATATGGGACGACGGCGTTTCCAGCTTCTTGCGGCCTGAAGCCTTTGATGTTGCGCCAAACAGGTTGGCGCTGGACGAACCGCCAGAACAGCCATTGCCAAAGGAAAATCCGCAGCTGCCGCGTTCGTCATACATATCCTCGGTGTCCTCGCGGTGGCCACTGGGAATGACAAAGCGGTCTTCGTAATTGGCGATGGCCATGATCCGGTACATCTCTTCGATCTGCGCGCCCGACAGGCCCACACCTGCCGCGATCGGCTCCTCGATCACACCCTTGACGGTCTTGGCGCGCATATAGGCGCGCATCGCCAGCATCCGCTCCAGGGCGTCGATCACCGGCTCCTCCTTGCCTGCAGTCAGCAAATTGGCGAGATACTTCACCGGGATGCGCAAGCTGCGCACATCAGGCATGCCGTTGTGGGCCGAAATCTTGCCCGCGCTGGCCGCCGAATTGATTGGCGAGAGTGGCGGCACGTACCAGACCATCGGCAGTGTGCGGTATTCGGGATGGAGCGGGAAAGCGACCTTCCATTCCATCGCCATCTTCCACACCGGCGAGTGCCTTGCGGCCTCCAGCCATGCCTCTGGCACGCCATCCTTGCGGGCTTGCGCGATCACCTCCGGATCGGTGGGATCAAGGAAGATGTCGAGCTGAGCCTGATAGAGGTCTTCGACATTCTCGGCGCTGGCCGCTTCCTCGATACGGTCGGCATCGTAAAGCATCACGCCTAGGTAGCGGATGCGGCCCACACAGGTTTCCGAGCATACCGTGGGCTGCCCCGCCTCGATCCGGGGATAGCAGAAGATGCATTTTTCGCTCTTGCCGCTTTTCCAGTTGAAGTAGATCTTCTTGTACGGGCAGCCCGACACGCACATGCGCCAGCCCCGGCATTTTTCCTGATCGATCAGGACAATGCCGTCCTCCTCGCGCTTGTAGATCGAGCCGGAGGGGCAGGCGGCAACGCAAGTGGGGTTGAGGCAATGCTCGCAAAGGCGCGGCAGATACATCAGGAACGTGTTTTCAAACTCGCCGTAGATCTCCTTCTGCACGCCCTCGAAGTTGTAATCGGCCGAGCGCTTGGCAAATTCGCCGCCAAGGATCTCCTCCCAGTTCGGGCCACCTTCGATCTTTTCGATCCGCTCGCCCGATATCAGGCTGCGCGGGCGAGCCGTGGGGAAGGCCTTGCTCTCGCCCGCCTGCTGAAGGTGGGCGTAATCGAAGGTGAAAGGCTCGTAATAATCATCGATCTCGGGCAGATCGGGGTTGGCGAAAATCTTGGCCAGCAGCCGCCACTTGCCGCCCATGCGTGGCTGCAACCGGCCATGGCGCAGTTCCCAGCCGCCGTTCCAGCGCTTCTGGTTTTCCCAATCCTTGGGGAAACCCACGCCGGGCTTGCTTTCGACATTGTTGAACCAGGCGTATTCCACGCCTTCGCGGCTGGTCCACACATTCTTGCACGTTACCGAGCAAGTGTGGCAGCCGATGCACTTGTCGAGATTGAGCACTTTGCCGATTTGAGCGCGGACCTTCATGCTGCATTCTCCCCTTCGGCCAGCGGCCCTTCGAGCCAGTCGACCTTGTCCAGCTTGCGCACGATCACGAATTCATCGCGGTTCGATCCGACCGTGCCGTAATAGTTGAAACCATAGGCCTGCTGGACATAGCCGCCGATCATGTGGGTGGGTTTGAGGATGGCGCGCGTCACGGAATTATGAATGCCGCCGCGCTGTCCGGTCAGCGGCGATCCGGGCACGTTCACATGCTTTTCCTGCGCATGATACATGAACAGCGTGCCTTCCTTCATGCGCTGCGACACCACGACGCGGGCGACCAGCGCACCGTTGGCGTTGAACGTCTCCACCCAGTCATTATCGACCAGACCGGCTTTGGTAGCGTCCACCTCGCTCATCCACACGATCGGCCCGCCACGTGACAGTGTCAGCATCAGTTGATTGTCGGTGTAGGTGGAATGGATCCCCCACTTCTGGTGCGGGGTGATGAAGTTGAGCACCACATGGTTCTGGCCCGCAGCCCGGTCGAGCATCGGCTTGACCGCCTTGGTATCAATCGGCGGCCGGTAGACGCACAGCGCCTCGCCAAACGCCAGCATCCACTTGTGATCCTGATACAATTGCTGGCGGCCAGTCAGTGTGCGCCAGGGGATCAGTTCATGGACATTGGTGTAGCCGGCATTGTAGCAGACATGTTCGCTCTCAATGCCCGACCATGTGGGCGAGGAGATGATCTTGCGGGGTTGGGCCTGAATGTCGCGGAAGCGGATCTTCTCGTCTTCCTTGGGCAGCGCCAGATGAGTGTGATCACGCCCGGTGTTTTCGGACAGCGCCGCCCATGCCTTGACGGCCACTTCGCCGTTGGTTTCCGGGGCTAGCATCAGCAGCACTTCTGCCGCATCGATTGCGGTGTCGATGCGCGGCATGCCCTTGCTGGGGCCATCTTCTTGCACAGTGCCGTTCAACTGACGCAGGTTTTCCACCTCATGCGCTGTGGGCCAGGCGATGCCCTTGCCGCCATTGCCGAGCTTGTCCATCAGCGGGCCCAGCGCGGTGAAACGCTTGTAGAGATTGGGATAATCCCGCTCCACCACCGCCACGGTCGCCATGGTCTTGCCGGGCATGGGTTCGCATTGGCCTTGCCCCCAGTCCGCCACATCAAAGGGCTGGGCCAGCTCGTTGGCGCTATCATGCTGGATCGGGGTCAGTACCACATCCTGTTCGACACCCAGCACTTCGGGCGCCACTTGCGAGAAGGTCTTGGCCAGGCCCTTGTAAATGTCCCAGTCGCTGCGCGATTCCCAAACCGGATCGACCGCCGCCGACAGCGGATGGATGAAGGGATGCATGTCGGAGGTGTTGAGGTCGTCCTTCTCGTACCAACTGGCCGTTGGCAGCACGATGTCGGAATAGACGCAGGTGGTGGACATGCGGAAGTCGAGCGTGACCAGCAGGTCGAGCTTCCCCTTCGGCGCATCGTCATGCCACTTGACCTCCTTGGGCTTCTGGCGCCCGGCCTCGCCCAAATCCTTACCCTGCACGCCATGCGCGGTGCCCAGCAGGTGTTTGAGGAAATATTCGTGCCCCTTGCCCGAGGAGCCGAGCAGGTTGGAGCGCCACACGAACATGTTGCGCGGCCAGTTGGCGGGATCGTCGGGGTCGAGGCAGGACAGCTCAAGCTCGCCTGATTTGAGCGCATCGGCGACATAGTCCTTGGCATCCTTGCCGCTGGCTGCCGCCGCCTTGCCGACATCAAGCGGATTGTTCTTGAGTTGGGGCGCACTGGGCAGCCAGCCCATGCGTTCGGCCCTCACGTTGTAATCGATCAGGCTGCTGTCCCAATCGCCCTTGGGGGCGGTGGGAGAGAGGATTTCCTCCACGCCCAGCGTTTCATAGCGCCACTGGTCGGTGTGGGCATAGAAGAAGCTGGTGCCGTTCATGTGGCGCGGCGGGCGTGCCCAATCGAGCCCAAAGGCCAGCGGCGCCCAGCCGGTTTGCGGGCGCAACTTTTCTTGCCCCACATAATGCGCCCAGCCGCCGCCTGATTGGCCGACACAGCCGCACATCACCAGAAGATTGATGATCCCCCGGTAATTCATGTCCATGTGATACCAATGGTTGAGACCCGCCCCCAGAATCACCATCGATTTGCCGTTGGTTGCCTCGGCATTGGCGGCAAATTCGCGGGCGGTGGTGATGATATGGTCGGCGGGAATGCCGGTGATCTTCTCGGCCCACGCCGGCGTATAGGGCGCCATTTCGGCATAGTCGCGGGCTACAAAATCACCGCCAAGACCCCGATCCAGGCCATAGTTGGCGCAGAGCAGATCGAACACGGTGGCGACATAGGCGCGGCCTCCGGCCAGCTCCATTTCCCGCACCGGAACGCGCCGGTTCAGCACGTCGGGATGGTCGGTGCCCGCGAAATGGTCATGCTCCCGATTGCCGAAATAGGGGAAGGCCACTTCGACGATCTCGTCATGGTCCTTGTCCAGTATGGCGGTCAGGCGCAGTTTGACAGGCTTGCCCTTGCCGTCCTTCTCCTCAAGGTTCCATTTGCCCTTTTCGCCCCAGCGGAAGCCGGCGGTGCCCGAAGGGGTGACCACCTCGTCGCTGTCCTCATCAATGGCGACGCATTTCCAATCGGGATTGTTGCCCTCGCCTAGGTTGCCGGCAAAATCGCTGGCGCGCAGCAGGCGTTCGGGCACCAGCCGGCCATCCTGCTCCACCAGGCGGACCAGCATCGGCATGTCGGAATATTTGCGGCAATAATCCTCGAAATAGGGCACCTGCCGGTCGAGATGGAATTCGCGCAGGATGACATGGCCCATGGCCAGAGCGAGCGCGGCATCGGTCCCTTGCTTGGGGTTGAGCCACAGGTCGGCGAATTTGGTGGCCTCGGCATAATCGGGGCTGACCACCGCCACCTTCGCGCCGCGATAGCGTGCCTCAGTCATGAAATGGGCGTCGGGGGTACGGGTCTGCGGCACATTGCTGCCCCACAGCATCAGAAAGCCGGCATTGTACCAGTCGGCGCTTTCGCAAACATCGGTCTGCTCGCCCCAAGTCATCGGACTGGAGGGCGGCAGGTCGCAATACCAGTCATAGAACGACAGGCAGGTGCCCCCCAGCAGCGAGAGGTAACGCGCGCCAGCGGCATAGGACACCATCGACATGGCCGGGATCGGCGAAAAGCCGATGACGCGATCGGGGCCATAGATCTTGGCGGTATAGGCATTGGCGGCCGCGATGATCTCGTTGACCTCGTCCCACGTCGAGCGAACAAAGCCGCCGTGGCCGCGAATGGCGGTGTAGCTTTTGCGCTTGGCGGGGTCGTTCTGGATCGAGGCCCAGGCGGCCACGGGCGGCAGGTTGCGGCGCGCCTCGCGCCACATACGCACCAGCCGCTTGCGGATCATGGGGTATTTCAGCCGCTGGGCCGAATAGATGTACCACGAGTAGCTGGCCCCGCGCGGGCAGCCACGCGGTTCGTGGTTGGGCAGTTCGGGGCGGGTGCGGGGATAGTCGGTCTGCTGGGTTTCCCAGGTGATGATCCCGCCCTTGACATAGATCTTCCACGAGCAGGAGCCGGTGCAGTTCACGCCATGGGTGCTGCGCACGATCTTGTCGTGCTGCCAGCGCTGGCGATAACTGTCTTCCCAGTCTCGCGCCTCGCCGGTGGTCACGCCATGGCCGTCGGAGAAGGGTTCCTTCTTCTGGCGAAAGAAGGTAAGACGATCGAGCAAATGGCTCATGCGGAGGCTCCTTGGGTTTGGGCAGGACGGGCGGGCTGTCCGTGTTCGGTGGCGTGAAGCAGGCCGTCACGACGCGAATAGGCCCACCAGGTCAGCACGGCGCAGCTGACGTAGAATGCGAGGAAACCCCAAAGCGCGGGCAGCGGACTGCCTGTCAGCGTGATCGCGCTGCCAAAGGCCTTGGGGATATAAAATGCGCCATAGGCGGCGATGGCTGAAGTGAAGCCAACAATCGCGGCCGATTCCTTGGCAGCCTGCTTTTCAGCGTCGGGCCGCGAAAGTGCAGGCATCAGGCGCGGAATTTCGAGGCGCATGATGTTGGGGATCATCTGGAAGGTCGATGCATTGCCAACCCCGGTGACGAAGAACATGAAAACGAACATCGCGAGGAAGCCGTTGAAGTCCTTGGCCTGGAGGAAATGCATCACCCCGAAAGTGCCCGCGATCATGGCAATGAACACCCAAAGCGTGACCCTTGCGCCGCCCCAGCGATCGGCGACCCAGCCTGTGGCAGCGCGGCTGATCGCGCCTACCAGTGGGGCGATCCAGACATATTTGAGCGCATCAACCTCGGGAAACTCCTTGCGGGCCAGCAGGGGCAGGCTGGCGGAAAAGCCGATGAACGAACCAAACGTGCCGGTGTAGAGCCAGCACATCAGCCAATTGTGCTTGCGCTGGAAGATGATGGCCTGTTCGGCAAAGCTGGCCTTGGCATCGGCAATGTCGTTCATGCCAAACCAAGCCAGCAGGCTGGAGGCGATGATGAAGGGCACCCAGATGAACCCGGCGTTTTGCAGCCAGAGATGAGCGCCCTTGACGGTGACCTCCGGCGTGCCGCCCAGCGCGCCAAACACCCCGCTGGTGATGACAACAGGCACCAGAAACTGCATCGCGGACACGCCGAGATTGCCGAGACCGCCGTTGAGAGCCAGCGCATTGCCCTTGCTCGCTTTTGGGAAGAAAAAGCCGATATTAGCCATAGAAGAGGCGAAATTGCCGCCGCCAAAGCCGCACAGCAGCGCCAGCACCAGAAAGATGAAATAGGGCGTCTCGGGGTTTTGCACGGCATAGCCGATGCCAAAGGCCGGGATCAGCAGCGAAGCGGTGCTGAGCGTCGTCCACAAGCGTCCGCCAAAAACCGGCACCATGAAGCTGTAGAAAATTCTCAGCGTAGCGCCGGACAGGCCTGGCAATGCGGCCAGCCAGAACAACTGGTCCGTGGTATAGTCAAACCCGATGAGGGGGAGTTTGGCCACCACCACGGACCAGACCATCCACACCGCAAAAGCAAGAAGGAGGGCGGGGATGGAAATGTAAAGGTTGCGACGGGCAATGCGCTCGCCGGTCTGGCCCCAGAAATCGGCATCTTCTGGGCGCCAATCGGCCAGCACCTTGCCAGTGGGGGCGGGTGTATGACGCGCCGGATCATGCAGGCCCGCCATCTCGGGGAATTGCGGCAGGCTGCGGCGGTCGATCCCGCTGGCCTTTTGCTCCATCTGGCGGATGGCAATGTGCATCCATACCAGCGCCACAAGGACGAGCGCGAATAGCACGGCAAAGCAACTGGTCCAGATGCCGGTCAGGTCGCTGACCACGCCAAAGATGATCGGCAGGACAAAGCCGCCCAGGCCGCCCACCATGCCAACCAGCCCGCCAACCGAGCCAACATGATCGGGATAATAGACTGGGATATGCTTGTAGACCGCCGCCTTGCCCAGCGACATGAAGAAGCCGAGCACAAAGATCGTCAGCACAAAGGGCACCAGCCCTATCGAGGTTGAAAAGTGGATCGCCCCCTTCACACCGTGAACGGTGTAGTCGGTGGCCGGATAGGACAGCATGAACAGCAGCAGCATCGAAACGCCAAAGGTGGTGTACATGATGCGGCGCGCGCCATAGCGGTCGGACAGGATGCCGCCATAGGCGCGGAACAGGCTGGCCGACAGGCTGAAGGTGGCCGCCAGCATGCCCGCCACTTTCACATCGAGGCTATAAACGCCGATCAGATATTTCGGCAGCCACAGGGCGAGAGCCACAAAGGCGCCGAACACGAAAAAGTAATAAAGCGAAAAACGCCAGACCTGCTCGTTCTTCAGCGGGGCGAGTTGTTCAGCCAGGCCCATTGGGCGTTCACCGCTGAGCCGGCGGGCGGCCAGTTCCGGGTCGTCTTTGGCGAAGAGGAAGAAGCAAACGGCGGTAAAGGCAAGCACGGCCGCCCAGATCTGCGCCACCGCGTGCCAGCCCAGCGCGACCATGACAAAAGGCGCGGCAAATTTGGTGACCGCAGCCCCCACATTGCCCATGCCGAAAAAGCCCAGGGCAGCGCCTTGTCTCGATTGGGGATACCATTTGGAAACATAGGCAACACCAACCGCAAAGCCGCCACCTGCCAGCCCCATGCCCAGCGCCGCCAGCAGCATCAGCGGGTAGCTGTCCGCATGAACCAGCAGCGAGGTAGAGCCAGCCGAGGCCAGCATGGTGAGCGGGAAGACAATGCGCCCGCCATACTGGTCTGCCCATACGCCCAGCATCAGGCGAACCAGCGATCCGGTCAGGATCGGCGTGCCAACCAGCAAGCCAAATTGCGTATCGTTGAGGCCCAACTCGGCTTTGATACGGATGCCGATGATGGCAAAGATCGTCCAGACGGCAAAGCAGATGGTGAAGGCGAAGGTGCTGAGGCCTAGCGCCCTGTTCTGATCTGTTTTGCCAATGCTATGGTGCGGTTGCATATAGCCGTGCTCCATCCCGCAGAAAGTTTCGCGATAGCCCATTGCCTTATGGCGCAAGCCGGGGCTTGATCCGCATCAATTTGACCAAGGCGGCACGGTCAAAATCGACTTGGCCTGATTTCAAGGGGCTTTACGCCAAATATGGATCCATGGGTGACTTGATATATGTTAATTAAGGCCCTAGGCAGGCGCCTCGCCCGGCATGGAGTTTTGTGACAGTGCGCCCCGGAGAACGCCCCGAAATCGCCCAGTTGCCGTTGTTCAGCCAAATGGCCCCTGCCGAGCAGGAGCGTATCCTGTCCGGATCGTTTTTGCAAGTATTCCCGCCTCAGTTGACTCTATTCGAGATCGGGCAAAGGGCTGATTTCCTGTATGTGCTCGTGGATGGCATGGCAGAGTTATACTGCCATGGCGCAGGGCGGGACACGACCATGCGGATCGTGGAGCCGGCGTCGAGCTTCATCCTCGCGGCGGCCGTCACCGATATGCCCTATCTGATGTCAGCAAGAACCTTGATGTCCTCGCGTATCCTGCTGGTTCCAGCCGCCCTCCTTCGGGAAATCGTGCGCAAGGACCAGGCCTTGATGGAGGCCACCATGCACGAGCTAGCCTTAGCCTACCGCGATATGGCCCGGGCGCTGACCGATATAAAGTTGCGCCAGTCGGCCGAGCGATTGGGCAATCTGGTTCTGCAGCAGGATCATCGGCAAAATGGCAATGGTCGGGTGATACTGCGCGCCGAAAAGCGCGTTTTGGCATCGCTGCTGGGCATGACGCCCGAGAACATGTCCAGAGCCTTCGGCGTATTGGCCAAGCATGGTGTAGTAACCGATGGCGCACAGGTGACGATCTGCGACCGGGCCGCGCTTGAAGCCTTTGTGCGGCCCGATCCGGTTCTCGAATAGGCCCCGCGCGCGCCATCAGCCCTGCTTGGGGCGCAGCAGCATGGGGCCATAGCTCCAGCAAAAGCCGGCATAGCAGCCGATCCATGCCGTGCCCGCCAGCGTATAGAACGTGCCGCTCAATTCGGGCCAGAAGCCGGCGGCGACGCGCAGCAGCACGGCGGCCAGCAGGGCGATGTAGATCCATGCCGTCGTGCGATCGGCGGCCAGCGCGCGGCCGGTGTGCCCGCGCGTCGCTCGGGTCATCACCGCCAGCGTCATCATGCCGATGGCGCCGGCCATCCACAGATGCTGGCCAGCAGCCCGATTGCCCCAGGCCGGCGCGACATTGGCCACGGCCAGCGCGAGCGCGCCTGCCGGCACAAAGCCATAGGCCAGATGCAGCACCCACACCAAGGGCTCTGCCCGCGTGCGATCCCCGGCCCAGCGGGCGAGCCGGAACAGATGGAGCAGGCCCGCAATAGCCAGCAGCGCGGTGGTGAGCCCCGCCGCCGGGCTGAAGATCCAGCCTAAACCCGCCAGCAGCAGGCCGGCGAGCGCTACCTTGTCAAAGGCCTGCTCGGGCTGTGAAGGCAGCCTGCCGGGATTGTTCCTGGTCAGCCAGTTGCGCGTGAAGGCTGGAACAATCCTCCCCCCGACCACAGCAATCATCAGGATGGCCGCAGCCACCCCGATCCGCAGCCCCATGCCTTGCGCGGGGCTATTATTGCGGGCCCCGTCGCAATGGAAAATCGCATTGCCCAGCGCAAAAATGGCCAGCAAGGCCAGGACACCAAGGTTGCGCCAATTGCGCCCGGAGATGATCTCCCAGCCGATCACCAGGAACAGGGCCAGCGGCAAGGCCAGATCGGCCACCGCCACCCAGACGGGGGAAAGCCGCAGCGACAGCGCAACCGCCAAACGCCCCAGCACCCACAAGCCAGACAGCCCGACCAGCGGCCAACCGGTCAACGCTCGCCGCCCCGTCCAATTGGGTACGGCAGTCAACAGAAAGCCAGCCATCACCGCGCCCAGATAGCCGTAGAGGAACTCATGGGCATGCCAGCTGACCGGATCGAAGGCGGTGGGCAGGGCAAACCTGCCAGCCAACATGCCGATCCACAGTGCCATGGCCAATCCGGCCCACAGGCCTGCTGCCAGAAAGAACGGCCTGAAGCCATAGGCGAAAAGCGCTGGCCCCTGCCATGATCGGCTCTGTTCTGCGGTGCTGGTCACATTCCGGCTCACTTCTGGCTCGCAAGGATGAATTGGGTTTAGTGCTCGAAAAGCGGAAAAAGCTGCTCGTTTTCGGTCCTTACATGGTCCGCAAAGTCAGCCAGAAATTCGCCAAGGCCCTCATAGAGCGCGGCCCATGTGCGACAGGCCCCCTCAGGCAGCACGAGATTGCCCGCAAGCCTGCGGATAGCCTCGGCGGTTTCGATGTGGTCCGCGTGGTCGGCGCGCATGACGTGGATCGGATGCTCAATGCCTGGCATCCCGCCCTGCCGCATGGCAGGAAACAGGATGACTTCCTCTTTGTGCATATGCTCCACCAAATCGTCGTGGAAACGGCTCAGGGCTGCCGCCAGCCCGTGCGGGGCATCGCTATGAGCGGCGTGCACGGCTTCCACCTTATTCGCCAGTTCGATGAGCAAGGGCAATTGTTCACGATGCCGCGCATGGAAGTGCTTTTCGATGTGATTGGTCAGGATCACTGGGTCGAGAATAAGGGTGTCTGTCACGATGGGCTGCTCCATTTCTCAAGGAGGCAACGGGTCGGGATGGCGCCAGCCTTGACTTGCAAGGCGTGGCTACGCCTGTTAATGCGTATTGTAAATACCCATTCATCCATACACAGAGGTAACGGCCATGCGTTTGACCGCTTTCACGGATTACGGGCTTCGTATGCTGATGCGCATGGCCAGCGTGCCTGAACGTGTGTTCTCAACCGCAGAATTGGCGGATGAGTTGGGCCTTTCGCGCAACCATCTCGCCAAGATCATCCAAAAGCTCGCGCAAGTTGGTATTGTTGAAACGCGCCGTGGCGGCGGCGGCGGATCTGTCCTGGCCCGGCAACCAGCTCACATCTCGCTGGGCGAGATTATTCGCCACCTGGAGGAAGGGCACCCACTCGTGGACTGTCTGGCCCATGAACCACGCGATTGCTCACTGGACGGCCAATGCCGACTCAAATTCCGCTTGCAAGCGGCCGAGCGCGCATTCCTTGCTGAACTCGACAAGCATAGTCTAGCAAGCGTCGCCTTGAGCCGCCTTTCTGGTGCACGCGACCACCTGATGCCGCCCACGGGCACACAAGCGGAGGCACGGCCATGATCAAATCTCGCCGTCTCCACAGCGAAACGATCGCCGCAAGCCATGGCGTAGCCACGGACCCGACCTTCGGCGCCATCGCACCCCCGTTATACCTCTCAACCACCTATGCGTTTTCAGGATTCGGCCAGGCTGGCCCCTATGATTACGGCCGGGCGGGCAATCCCACGCGGGATCTTTTGAGCGAGGCCCTTGCCAAGCTGGAAGGCGGAGCCGGGGCGGTCGTCACATCTAGCGGAATGGCCGCCATCGATCTCGTACTCGGGCAATTGTCGGGTGATGATCTGATCGTGGCGCCTCATGATTGCTATGGCGGCACAATGCGGCTGTTGAAGGCCCGTGCACAGCGGCGACATTTCCAGCTCGATTTTGTCGATCAAACTGACCTAGATGCTGTGGCACAAGCCTGCAAACGCCATCCTGCCCTTGTGTTTATCGAGACGCCAAGCAATCCGCTGATGCGTGTTGTTGATATCACGGCCCTGTGTCAGATGGCCCATGCCGTGGGGGCGAAGGTGGCTGTCGACAACACGTTCCTATCGCCGGCTTGTCAGCGTCCGATCACGCTGGGTGCCGATTACGTCGTCCACTCGACAACAAAATTTTTGAACGGCCACTCCGATGTCATCGGCGGTGCGATCATTGCTGCAGATGGCGCTGACGTTACCGCCTTGAAGCAGTGGTGCAATATCATTGGCACTGCCGGATCGCCGTTCGATGCCTGGCTCACGTTGCGCGGGCTCAGAAGCCTGTTTGCCCGCACGGCGCAGCAACAAGCGACCGCGATGACACTTGCCACCTTTTTGGCGCAACATCCTGCTGTCGCCAAAGTGCATTATCCGGGGCTGCCAACAGATTGCGGTCATCTCCTGGCCGATTTGCAGCAATCCGGCTTTGGGGCCATGCTGAGCTTTGAACTGTCCGGCGGTGAGCAGGCGGTTCGCCACTTCGTTTCCAATATTTCGGTTCTGACTTTGGCCGAATCGCTCGGGGGCGTCGAAAGTCTCATCGCCCATCCGGCGACCATGACCCATGCCGACATGGGCGAGGAGGCACGTCAGGCAGCGGGGATAGGGAACAATCTCCTGCGCATGTCTGTGGGACTGGAGCATTGTGAGGACCTGCTGGCCGACCTTGAGCAAGCCTTGCAGGGCAGTACCCAAAATTCGATCCCGCTATGCAGATATGAGGAGCTTGCACGAGCTGAAAATGCTCGAAAGACGGAAAGGTAGAGTTATGGTTCTCTCGCCACTTTTTCGAACCATCCGCAATTCACTGCGCAGGCTGCTACTCATCAAAATTTGCCCGCTTTGCGGGCACGTTAATGAGCTGGCCAATGATGAAAATTGCGTATTTTGTGCATGGTGTGGAAACAAGATTTAAATCTCTTCCATCAACTATCTACTAATTACCTGCTTTTTCCTGCATCCGGGCCAGAAGCTCTCGGAACAGGACCTCCAGATCCTCGCGACCGATGTCGAGCACTTCGCCGTAGTCGGCCAACACCTCTTCATAGTCGCTCGCCTCAAGGGTGGTTTGCGCCAACCCCATATGCGGATGCGCGGGAAGGTGTGCGTGGTGCGGGTAGGAGTGCCCAGTCAGATTGTTGTAGGCGTAGGCCGCAAGTACCAGCACCAGACTATTAAGCGCGACTGGAATGGCCAGAAATCCATAACCCTGGGCAAGAACTTGCGGCCCTCCCAGCACAGCGGTGAGGGCGATGGCGCCACTTGGCGGGTGAACGCAGCGACAGATCGTCATGGCGGCAAAGCTAACTCCGACCGCAACGGTGCTTGCAAGGAAAGGCGAGGGTATGCAGCGCGCCGCACTCACCCCGACAAAAGCGGCGATGAGATTTCCGCCGATGATAGCCCTGGGCTGCGCGAGCAAACTCGCCGGAACGCCAAACAGCAGGACAGCAGATGCACCCATCGGGGCGATAAGCAATACCGGACTGTTCCAACCGCCTGCAATCGCGCCAGAGACAAGGCCCGTTAAGGCTAGGCCCAACACGATGCCCAGGCCTGCGCGCAAGCTTTCGCCAAATTCCGCGAAAATCCTGGCGGATGTAACGCGCTGAAACGTGCTCACAGCCTCACACCTTGCCTTTGGCCACCGGACCAACCAAAGGTCAAACGGTTCGAATGCTCTGAAAGCCCGTATTTTTTTGGCATGCGCGCCATTCTCTGGTTGCTGGAGGGTGCGACCCATTATATCGTAATGCGATATGTTGCAACCTGCTCCCTGTCAGCCCCATCTCCCTGAGTCCCTTGATCTTACCGATACCGATTATGAGGCGCTGGCGGAATTTCGCCATACCATGCGCGGCTTTTTGCACTTCAGCGAGGCTGCCGCGAACAATGTTGGCCTGATGCCACAGCAGCATCAGGCTTTGCTGGCTATCCGTGCGGCCCGGGGACGTCAGATTTCGGTCGGAGAATTGGCCGACCGACTATTGTTGCGTCCACACAGCGTGACCGGGTTGGTTGATCGCCTGGTCCGTTTGGGTCTGATCGTTCGGCAGCCGAGTGAGGCTGATCGGCGCAGGGTTGTGCTGGGGCTAACCAAGAACGCCGAGACCACGCTTGCCAAACTGACGCTGGCACACCGCACAGAACTTCTCCGCATCCGCCCCGTACTTGCGGGATTGCTGGAGCAAATTGCCTTTCTCAATTCGCCTTGAGCTGCATTCGCCGGTAGCTCGGGGCCAGATCCGGCTTGATTTACGCAATTTCAAGCCAAATTTCCCAATGATCTGAGTGCCCATCGCTTTCATGCTGGGTGCGGCCCTATTGCCTACAAGTTCCCATTATGTTCTCATTTGTGGCTCACCCGATTCGGGCTGGAGCCCATGCGAAAACCAACAACGATTGAACACCTTTACCTTGATTTTGATGGATTCTTTGCGTCCGTCGAGCAACTGCGCGACCCCCGCCTTCGGGGTAGGCCGGTTGGTGTGATCCCCTATGCCGGTGGCGGGCGCACCTGCATCATCGCTTGTTCACGCGAGGCGAAGGCGCGCGGCGTGAAAAACATAATGATGGTCGATGAAGCGCGCCGGATCTGCCGGGACATTGTTTTCGTGCCGCAAAAACCGGACCTCTATCGCAGAGCGCACAATGCCCTGATCTCCGAGATCGGGTCGGTGATCCCGGTCGATCAGGTGAAATCGATCGACGAAGTCTCGTGCTGGCTGGACGATACGCAGAGGGGTGATCCCAGCGATCTTGCCCAGCGGATCAAAAACACGATCCGCTACAATATCGGCGCCACGCTGACCTGCTCGATCGGCTTTGCCGCCAATCGACATTTGGCCAAGATCGCCAGCGACACGAAAAAGCCCGATGGCCTGACGATCTGGTATCCAGAGGATGTTCCGGCCCAGCTTGCCCGGCTCAAGCTGGAGGAAATTCCCGGCATTGGGCGGGCAATGGTCAAGCGGCTTGCCGCGGCCCGCGTTGGGGATGTGCCAGGCCTGCTGGCCCTACAGCCCAAGCAGATGCGGGCGATCTGGCGCAACGTAACCGGCGAGCGGCTGTGGTATGCGCTCCATGGCTATGCCGTGGAGGCGCCTGAGACGGAGCGGAACATGTTCGGCCATGCCCGCGTCCTGCCGCCTGACCAGCGCAGTCTGGATGATGCCCGCGCCATTGCCCGCCTGCTGCTGGTGAAGGCCGCGCGACGAATGCGGCGATCCAATTTCTACGCCTCGGCGCTCTATCTCTGGCTCAAGGGCTTTGAGCGTGGCTGGGGCAATGTGGCGCCCTTGGGCGAGGTTCAGGACGACATGGCCATTCTTGCCGCGCTGAGTGAACTGTGGGAGCGCGTGACGGCTGTTATTCCCCCAACGACGAAGATCATGCGGGTCAGCGTGACCTTGGGCGAATTGACGCTCGACACGGCGCGACAGCCCGATCTGTTCGCCAATGACGACAAGGAGCGGCAGCGCTGCGAGGCGCTGAGCCGGACCATGGATGGTCTCAATTCCCGCTTCGGCCAGACGGTGGTGAGCGTAGGTCCGTGGGCTCCTCCCGTCGGCGGCAATGTCGGGTCGAAGATCAGCTATACCCGGATCCCCGAGGCGGAGGACAGCTGGTGAGCTGGCTCGATGCCATCCAGTTGCGCGACCTCGATGCCGACACACGGCTTGAGCTTACCTGCCGCGTCTGCGGCAAGGTGCGCTTCGTGACGCCGGCACAGTTGTTGGCTCTGGGCGATTTCGGGCATCTGTGGTTGTCGGAAGTGCAGACCCGTGCCCGATGCAAGCAACGTGGCTGCAAGGGCGCGATGCGCCTCGCGCTGCCCCATCGCGGCGAAACGAAGGGATTTGTTGGGGGTATTGCCTGATTGCCCTCTCGTGACTGGGAAATATTACGCTATGCATGTGCCGTCGCCGAACGGATGAGGACGTTATTTCCATGGCCGATGAAACGCTGCTGACGCTGGCTGCCGATATTGTTTCCGCCCATGTCAGTCACAACGCCGTTGCCGCTGACCAACTGCCCGTGCTGATCCAGTCGGTCTATGCCTCGCTTGCGGGCTTGGGCCAAGCCCCCGCGCCGGTGGAAGAGAAGCGTGAGCCTGCCGTCTCGGTGCGCTCGTCGGTCAAGCCCGATGCCATCGCCTGCCTCGAATGCGGGGCCAAGATGAAGATGCTCAAGCGGCATCTCTCGACCGACCATGGAATCAGCCCAGCCGAATATCGCACCCGTTGGAGCCTGCCCGCCGACTATCCCATGGTCGCGCCCGAATATGCCGCAAAGCGCAAGGAGCTGGCGGTGAAGATCGGCCTCGGCCGCAAGCCGAAGGCGGTGGTCGAGGCTGCTCCTGTGCCTCAGCCGAAGGCGACGCGGCGCAAGAAGCTGACCGTGGCGATCGACGAATAGCATTCGTCAGGTGACCCATATGACCGGCACAGTTAACACCGTTCGGAAAGATCCAGGGAGCCAGCCTTGTCTTGGCATTTGAAATACTGGGATACGATTGATCAGCTCTATTGGAGTCCGGGCCTGCTAGGTTTGACATCGATCCCCAAGCGCGAATGGACAGTCGATGGCGCGACCGTGACCATTCCCAGCAGCCATCTCCAAAATGGCGGATCAATCTACACTCGCAAAGGTACGGCGCGAGAGAATGCCGAGCGAATGAGACGTCTCGAAGAGCCGCTCAATCATATTTTCGACATCACTTTCGGCATTGCTCCCAGCCAAACGATACGGCGCCTTTTTTTTCTCACCGCTGAACTTTGATGGCGATGGCCCAGTGGAACGACTGGGAAGGGAAGTCGCAGCGCGCTATCCCGAGATGGCAGGCGGCAACGTAACCCAGCAAGATGCCTTCTTCGTCGCGGACGATGCGTTGGTCGGGGTTGAGCTCAAGCTCGGATCGAAGACATGGCCCGGTCAGGTCCTGAAATATCTTGCACTGATGGTATGCGA
Source organism: Novosphingobium ovatum (assembly GCF_009909235.1). Taxonomy (GTDB): domain Bacteria; phylum Pseudomonadota; class Alphaproteobacteria; order Sphingomonadales; family Sphingomonadaceae; genus Novosphingobium; species Novosphingobium ovatum. The sequence goes on along the minus strand of NZ_JAAAPO010000004.1, from coordinate 348,436 downwards.
GGAGCGTTTGACCGGAACGCGTTCGCATATTGGGTTGCTCTATGTGACACCACATCGCGACGGTTCTGCCGTGTTGGCGCAAGCAGGGTGTTCCTCGGACGGCAACTTGCCTGAAGACTTCTTGGCATCGATCCCGCAGTCCCAAAAGAACGCGCTGCTGGAACGCTTGCTTGCCGAACACGGCGACTTGTTCGAGGATGCCTCAAACAGGTTACAGGTCTGCCATATCAGTTGGTCCGAGTTGCACGAGGCAGCCCAAGCCCTGGCCGATGCGGAGACCGGCAAAGACGCGGGTTCGGAAACCCACAAGCGTTTGATGCAGGGCTTTGCCGCCGCAATCGACAGCCACAGCGGGTGTTTGCCAGCGTGAGCTTTGGCCTATTGCTCACTGAATGACGCCATTGCTCCCGTGCTGAGAGGTATTTGCGGCACTCCTCCCGCCGCAGCCAGCGGAGCAGATTTCAATTCTGCCAGCAACGCCCGCAAAGGTTCTTGCTGCTCAAGCAGCGGATCAAGGCAATCCGCGGCGCTATCGACAAAGGCATCGTGGTCAGGGTCACTCATGTCGAGCACTTGCGCGACAGCTTGCAGGATCCGGAGCATGGCAGGTGCGCGGGTCATAAGGCGCAGGTTAGCCAGCGCCTCGTCATAGCGGCGGGTGCCGGCTTGTCGGACCGTGCCGATGCAAGTGTAGCTATGGGTTAAAGGGTCGATCGCCGTGATTTCGGCGACCCAGTCGAACGGCCAGTCAGCAGTGGTGCGGCCAAGGTTGCCTTCGCGCCAATCGCCGGAAGTGGGCAGTCGGGACATGGGTATCTCCTGAAGGAACATGATTATGCGGCTTCGAGCCAAGGCTGATCGATGGGTGTGTCGATGGGGGTAAAGCCGATGCGCTCGGCGCAGGCCGCAAAAGTCGGCGCGATGCTGGCGAGCCAGTGATGGGCCGGCCCAGAGACATCGCTCCATTCGCAGCGGATGCGATAGTGATGGTCGATCCGCTCGCCGATCCAGACGGCGGCTTGCCCGTCGAGACAGGTCAGGCCGATGTCGGCATAGGGATTGCGCAGCAGCACCCTGTGCGCCGTTCCGCGCCAGCGGTGGACAGGCGCGAAGGATCGCATCTCTCGAGCCATGCCGGTGCGGATCGACGCCACCATGGCTGTGTAGGCTTGCAGCCATTCGCCGGGCAGAATGCCCGACACAGGGCGGCAGCCAACTTGCGCGCCATCGGGCCAGAGGCGCGCGGGCGCTGTGGCCTGCCTCATGCCGCAATCGCCAGCGGCGCAATCGCAGCTTTGTGCGCCGCGTGGATCCAGTCGGCGGCGGCCTGCGCTTGCGCGGCGGCGTTGAAGATCGCCTTGGGATCGTGGCGCAAAGCCCCCAGCCAACTGGCAAGGTAGGCAGCATGGTCGGGCCGCGGCGTGTAGGCGAGCCCCAGATCGGCCATCAGGTAGCTGGCGCCTAGCTCGGCCACGAGTTCTTCGCGCGCCCGAATGCTGCGTTCCTTGTGATAGTCGCGCAGCGTCTCACGAGCTAACCTGTCCACATGTCCACTCGCGTGGATGACCTCATGTGCGAGCGTGGACACAAGGTCGAGGTCATGGTCGAAAGCCGTGCGCCCGGGTATGAAGACCTTGTCGATGTCGGGGCGGTAATGGGCGTCGTGCAGGCCATATTCGACCGGGACGCCGAGACCTTCGAGAAATGTCAGCGCATCGGCGACCGAGGTGCTGATGGGCGCGACTTCCTTCTCGGCAGCCTCCTGGGCGCCGTCCACCTGATCGCGGTTGAAGACGACGAAACTGCGCGCGAAGAAGCGAGCGCGGCTGTCGCCTTCGTCGCCCGCTTCGACGGCGGCATCGCCGCGCTCGACCTTCTTCCAGAGGATGACGTGGGTGCCGATCTCACCCTTGCGTACCTGGCCGCCATGGGCGCGCCATTGTTGATAGGTCGCCCAGATGCCCGAAGCGTAGCCGCAGGCATCGGCCGTGGCCCAGAGGACCAGACGGTTGATGCCGGAATAGCGCCGGCCAGCCACGCTGGTCGGGCGCATGACCGGCGCGCCGGAATGGTGCCAGGGCATTCGCCATTCGCCTGCGCCGGATTCGATCGCGGCGACAAGCTGGGCGGTGACAGTGGCGTAGATGTCGTGACGGGGCTTCATGGGATGGTCTCCTCCTGATCCGGGCCTTGCTCGCGAGGCACGCCATCCTCCTCCCGCTCTGGCACGGAAGGAGGATCGGTTCGGTGGCTGTTTGAGGTTGAGGGTCAGGCCGCTTGATTGAGCGGGTCGTCGACATCGTTCTGGTTGGCCGCGTCGAGCGGCACGTCCCCGGCATCCTCATACCCGTCGTCGAGGGCCATCCCGCTGTCGATCAGATCACCCGCAACGCCGTCAAAGCGCATCACATCGGGCACCCAGGCGAGCGCCTTGGCCTTGATCTCCGGCTCGATGATCGTGTCGCCCGAACACAGGCGCGCAGCAGCCGTCGCCAGTTCAGCCTTCTTCGCCGCCGCATATCGCAGGGCGATTTCGGGATCGAATTGCCCGAGGATGCTTAAGGTTTGCGCCTTCTTGATCCGGTCAAAGAAGTTTTCCGCACCCGGCCGCCAGTGCTGGGCCATGTCGATGCCGATCTCGGCGCCTAGGCGGCTCTGGAAGGTGCTGGCGTGCGCGCCGCTGGCGAGGCTCGCCTTGAGGCTCTGGCTGACGGCATAGGCGAGCCAGCCCGCCTTCACGCCATCTTCCAGCGACCGGAAGGCGAGGAAGGACGCGAAGCTGTCCTCTTCGCTGGCCCAGTCATTGGGCAGGCTGGCGCGCTGCTGTTCGAGTTCGGTCACAGCGAGGCTCGCCGGAATGCCGGTCAGACCCGATGGCTCATTGCGGTCGGTGATGCGGATGGTGCAGCCGGTGTCCGAATAGCCGAAATGGCCAGCGTGGTCGCGCGCCAGGCTGAAGATCGCCAGATCGAGCGCCAGCGCCGGATCATGGGCGATGTGGAGCGCCAGAACGTCGCGGCGATCCTTGGCCATCTGCTCTTCGAGCGAGCGTGGGAGGCTGGCCGAAGGCGCAGGTTCCTCGCCCTCGATCTCGGCCCCGCCAACGGGTTCGCACGATGCAGATGGCCGCCGCGCGGGCTTGGCCGAAGTATAATAGGTTTCCAGCAGGCGCGGCTGACCATCCTTGCCCAGCACGAGGAAGGTGCCGACGTTGGGCTTGTCCTCTTCGGGGATCAGCAGGTCGGTGTCGGCAAGCTGGTCATGCTCGGTATCGAGCGCGTTGTATTCCGCCTCCAGCGCTTCGACATCATCGCCGTCATCGGGCGCGTCGAGGATCTCGGCGATCTCGGTCATCCGGTCCGAGATTTCGTCCATGCGGGCCTGTGCTTCAGCGCTGGGCGCGGCCCGGCGCGGCCAGTAGGCGTGGAGATCCTTGGTCTCGTCATAGGTGACATGGGTCGCCAATGTCGGCTTCACCCAGGCGAGCTTGGAACCGAGTTCAGCGACTTCAGCCTCATGCGCCAGCTTCTTGGCGGCGAGGTCCATGGCGAGATCGCCATCAAGCCACCGGCCTTCGCCCTCAGCGGCGAAAAGATCGCGCTCGATCCGGCCACCGCAGGCCACATATTCAGCTTCGCCGAGAAACCGTGCGATGGGGTGATCGGCCGAGAGGCTTTCCTCAGCAATCGCGCGGCGGATCGCTTGGGGATTGTCGGCCTGCCAGCTCGTCGACAGGCGCTCCCATGCCGCTGCCTGCCGCTCGCGGTCACCGGTCGAGCCATAGGCCATGGCGACATCGAGCGTGATTTCGCCAGCGGCCAGCGCCGCGAAGATCGGCTCGGCCAGGTCAGCAAGCCGCAAGCGACCCTGAACATGGCGGACGGTGACGCCGAAGCGACGCGCCACAGCTTCGGCATCAGCGCCACCATCGACAATATCGCGATAGGCCCGCGCCTCATCCGCCGGCGTCATGGCTTCGCGGATCAGGTTTTCCGCAAGGCTGATCTCGCGCGCGGCGGCGTCTTCGTTCTCGCAGAGCCGCACGTCGATCGCGTAATCCTTCGGCAGCACGCCGCTTTCGATCAGCAAGCCGATCGCCCGCCAACGGCGGCCCCCGGCGTGGACATCGTAGAGGGTCTTCCTGCCCGCCGAAGGACTGACGATCAGGGGCTGCAACAGGCCGTGTTCGGCAATACTGGCGGCCAAGGCCTCAAGACCCGCGTCGCCATTGGCTTTACGGACGTTGCTCTCGGATAGACGCAGCTTGGCGTGCGTCAGGGTGGTGGACTGCATGATAGGGTCTCCCGCGCTTGGGTCGAGAGGCCCGGATCATGGAGACGCTTTCGCCTCCAGGGGGCCTCGCCCCCATGGCTTTCCCCTTTTCTCTGGGCGTTTGTTTCCTCACGGCGCGTGGGCCGCTAAGGCAGCAATCCGAACCGTTTGCATCGCCGATTCCCCCGTGCAGCCTTGCAAAAGCGCCTCTTGCAAAAATGACCTTTAAGGTGTATTGAACATGCCGGTAAAGCGGACCCCGCACCATGACCTCAAAGCGATCCAGGCCAAGTTTGCCGATGTGGACACGCTTGAGATCACGAGCAAGGCGGCCCGCGATGCCCAGAAGATCGGCTATTCGCTCGAGGATATTGTCGATGTCGTGCAGGCGCTGGAACCGGGCGATTTCATCAAGTCCGAGACGGCACATAATCCGCCGAACCATCGGCTATGGCACGACACCTACAACATCCCCTGCGATGGCTTGTGGTTGTATCTGAAGTTTGCCGGCGAGACGCTGATCGATGTCGTGCTGACATCCTTCAAGGAGGTTTGAAATGAGCGAGACGCGAATTCACCCCGAGACGGGGCAGGAACTGCGCCGCGACACGCGCCCGCAGACGGTGTGCGTCGGCTCGCTCTCGCGCGTCGTCGAGGTGCCGGGCTGGTATCCCGAAGGCGATGGCGATGCCATTCATAGTGGCGAGGATCTGCGCGCCTATAACGAGGCATTCAAGGAACTGCGCGAGGCCTATGCCGCCCGCATCAAGACTGTGCGCAAGAAGCTGGGCCTGACCCAGGAAGAGGCAGGCATCATCATCGGTGGCGGCAAGCGGGCTTTCCAGAAATATGAAAGCGGGCGCACGCCGCCGAGCGACGCGGCGGTAGGCCTGATCGAAATTCTGGCCCGTCATCCTGAGGAGGTCGCAACTCTGCGATCATTCCGCATGACGGCCCCGAAAGCCATGGCGCAGGATACGCGGCACGAAGGCTCGGCATTACCTGTTGGCAAGCGCATCAAGCGCGGCGTGCGCAACGCCGCAGCTTGAAGGCTTCTCTCTGAGCAGCCGCTAAGCCGCCAGTGCCGCCACGATGTCGCAGGCGCTGTTCACCGGCATAAACAGGCGGGTCTGATAGGCAATGATCTCGGTGAAGCATCCCTTGGCCTTCCACGAAGGCAAAGCGCGGGGATCAAAGCCGATGACCTCAAGCCGCTGCTCACCGTTGACCCGGGAGCGCTTGAGGCTGGCGCCAGACAAGGCATCGATGGGCACGACCTTGCCGCCTAGCGCCGCATCGACCAGTTGCTCAGGCGATAGCGCGATGCGATCGCCGATGCCCAGCTTGTCGAGGAGCATGTTGACCCCCTCGGCGGGCACAATGCGTCCCAGCAAAGACCGGCCATCCTGGGTGACGAGGCGGCGGACTTGCGCCTCATCGCCCAGCAGGTTCCAGATCGGCAGCAGGCGGCCGGTCGCGAGGTAGAAGCGCTCGGTATAGGGTTTGGCCGCCAGATCATCGGCCTCAGTCTGCCAGGCCTGCTCGAAGACCTCACGCTCGCAATCATCCCAGTGGCTCTCGGCGAGTTCGTCGGCGGTGAGCCAGTTTCGCCCACCAGGCCGGTGCAGCGTGAAACTGGCAACCGGCGTACCATCGTCCATCAGGCGCGTGCGATCGGGCATCAGCAGAGCCACGCGCGAGGAGCGGCCATTGCGCAGCAGCCGGGTCTTGAGGCCAATGCGCTTCACGATCTCGGCAAGCGGTGTGAATTTGGGCGCCCACTGCGCTTCCAGGGTCAGAAGCTGGGTCGAGGCGCCATTGGCCTCCTCACGCAGGATCCGCTCCTCGATGATGGTCAGCTTGTCGGCCACCAAGGTCTCGACGCCGGCATCGAAAGTGCCTGCCTTGCGAGCCGCATCGATCCGCGCCTCAACCAGCCCCAGAAATTCGTCGAAGACAGCGTTCTGGAGTGCTATCGGCAGCGCCAGAATGCGGTTGAGCCAACGCTGGATCGGCGGGAGATTGTCGGTGAGGCAGCCCTCCTGCTCAAGCTGCAATCCAGTGCGCTCACAGAAATCGGCAAAGCCAATGCTGCTCAGCTTGCCCTGATGCAGCAGATGATACCAGCGCGTTAGCGCCTCGCGGGCATAATCGCTCTCGAGATTGTCAGCAGGATCGAACAGGTTCTGCCCACCCGTCTGCCGCTGGCCGCGTGTCAGCGCGCCAAGCGCATCGAGGCGGCGGGCGATCGTCGAGATGAAACGCCGTTCGCCGCGGCAATCGGTGGTGACCGGACGAAAGACCGGCGCCGAGGCCTGATGGGTGCGGTTGGTCCTGCCAAGCCCCTGGATGGCGCGGTCCGCGCGCCACCCCGGCTCAAGCAGGAAGTGCATTCGGCGCTGCTGGTTCTTCACATCGAGACTGGCGTGGTAGGAGCGCCCCGTGCCGCCGGCATCCGAGAACACGAGGATGCGCTTGGCACCGCCCATGAAAGCATTGGCATCGGCCAGCGACTGGTTGGCGGTGCGCGATTCAAGCCGCTGGCTGCCGTCGGGCAAGGTCACCAATCGGCGCGTCCGACCGGTGATCTCAGCCACGGCATCGGTGCCGAAGCGGGAGATGATGGCGTCGAGCGCGGGGACGATCGGTGGCAGTGCGCCCAGCAGTTCCAGCGTTTCTGCCTTGATCCTCAAGGCCTCCTGCGAATGCACCGGATTGCCCGCCTCATCGACCATCGGGCGTGAACGCTCATTGCCGTCCTCGTCCCAGTAGCTTTCCATGGCGCGGGTCGGGAACGCATTGTCGAGATAGTCCGCCACGATCTCGCGGGGCGAAAGGTCGAGCTGGATCTCGGCACGGTCCTCGGCAGAGAGGTCGGCGAGACGCCGGTCGAGCAAGGCCTCGGCGGTCGAGACCAGTTGGATGACGACGCTGTGCTCCGTGGCCAGCGCCTCCTCGATAGCGGGAAGCAGCGAAGGCAGCTTCATCGACAGCAGGAGCTGGCCAAAGAAGCGCTGTTTCGAGCTCTCGAAGCGCGAGCGCGCCGCCGACAGCGCCTGACCGTTGAGGGTCTTGCCCTCGAGCGGATCAGTGACCCCCGAAGCGCCCAGCGCGGCCTCAAGGTTGCGGTGGATGATCGCCCAGGCATCGGCATAGGCGTCGAAATCCGCGATCTGGCGCGGGGTCAGTGCGTGTTCGAGGATGTCGTATTCGACGCCAGCGTAGGACAACGCGCGAGCCGTATAGACGCCCATCGCCTTCAATTCGCGAGCGACCAGTTCCATTGCGGCAATGCCGCCCTCATGGATGCGGGCGATGAACGAGCTGCGATCCGGGAAGGCTGTGCCTTCGCCCCACAGCCCTAGCCGGACAGCATAGGCCAGATTGTTCACGTCCGAGGCCCCAGTGGCCGAAGCGTAGATCACGCGAGCGCGCGGCAGGCGGTTCTGCAATTCGACGCCGACGATGCCTTGCTGCGAGCCCTTGGTAGCACCGAACCGGCCTTCACCGCCGGCGACACCGCCCATCGCATGCGCCTCGTCGAACAGGATCACACCGTCGAAATCTGGCGTCATCCATTCCAGCAATTGCTGGAGGCGGGTCTTCTCGCCGGTGCCGCTGCGCAGCGTGGCATAGGAGGCGAAGAGGATGCCGTCTGCCTGCCGGATCCTGGCCTCGGGCTTGATCTTCGACAGGGGCTGGATGTCGAGCGCAATGCCGCCCAGCGCCTGCCAGTCGCGGCGGGCATCCTCGATCAGGGCATTGCTTTCGCTGATCCAGAGATGGCGGCGGTGACCGCGCAGCCATTGATCCATCAGGATCGAGGCGAGTTGGCGGCCTTTGCCAGCACCAGTGCCATCGCCGAGGAAGAAGCCGCGCCGGTAAATCGCACCATCGGCATCCGGCACCAGCTCGAGGCCGCGTTCTGGCACGCGATAGCGGCCGGGAAGATCGGACGAGGTCGCATCGAGCGCATGGACCAGCGTTTCAAGCTGGGCGCGGCTCAGAACACGGTCACGGATCACTTTGGCAGGAAGCTGGGGGACATAGCTTGGTGTTGGCAGCGCCACTGAGGCCATGGCTGCAGATTCCACCAATTGGGTGGGGTGGTCGGCCGCGTTCTCGAAGATCAGGCGTTGGGGCCGATAGGCGACATAGACGCCCACCGCCTGTTCGGCATCGGCGATAGTGTCGCGAAGGGTATAGGCCAGCGTTATGGCGCCGGTGGCATCGCCGCGCGACGCTGCTGTGGCCAGTTTCGGTGTGGCTGATCGGAATCCGCCCAGCAAGGTGGACGTGGTTTTGGCAGGCGAAACTGGAGGTTTGGCCACGAGCGCCAATTCAGTTGCGCCTCGACGGCGCGGTGGAACCTTGGACAGGAAGGGCACCAGATCGGCAAGCGTATCCCGGTTGATGACGGTGGTGTTGATGGAGCCGGCACACTTGTCGATCACCAGCAAGCGCACCGCGATCGAGGTGCCCTGTCTGGCAAAGGCACCCTCAAGCCGGGCATGGAACGCCACACTTGCGCCTTGCAGCGCGCGCTGGAACAGTTCCGCGCGGCGACCGCTGGGCTGGAAGCTGTCGGGCATGATGGCGACGAGGCGCCCATCGGGCTTCAAAACGCGCAGTGCCGCGGCCAGGTGGCGTGCGCCCGTGGTCGGATCCTCAAGGCCAGCAGCGTTGCGGGCGAAGGGTGGGTTCATGAGAATCACACTGGGCCGCTGGGTCAGATGAGCCGCGATGCGGGCGGCATCATGGCCGGTCACGGTCGCATCGGGAAACAAATGGCGCAGGATCCCCTGACGGACCGGATCGATCTCGTTAAGATGGAGACTGGCAGCATGTCTCGCCCAGATAGCCAGCATTCCAGTGCCCGCACTGGGTTCGAACACCACTTCGTCAGGTCGGATGTCGGCAAAGTGAGCCGCCAACCAAGCCAATCCCAACGGCGTTGAGAAATGCTGGCGCTCAACTTGTTCTTCACTGCGGACGGTCTGGGTTGGTAGGCGGGCTTCGAGATTGTGCAGAAAGGAAAGTGCCTGCTCGGCCGATGAGGGCATCGATTGCACGGCAAGCCAGCGAAGCACAGCCATTTCCAGCACCTGACAGCTGTCACGCTGGGACCAGGTTCCAGAGGCCGAAGTGGAGCCGGTTGCCTCCTCCATGGCCTGATTGACCATCCGCCGGGTGAGTTTTACGCTGGCGGACAGATGCGGAATTAAACGGAGCGAAGCTTCCGCAAGCTGGCTTACATACGCTGCGGGCTCCAGTGCGTTGGGATGCATGGAAAATCCTTTCGGGTTCGGGGAACTCGAAAGCTATTCCTCCCACTTTCTCTTTGGTGACGTCGGTGGTGCAAAGCCCTTATGCAAGGCTTTCGCGAGCCTCGAGCGCCGCATCGTGAGCAGTCCTCCACGCCACCTTGGTCGCAGTATGAAGCCTCCCGGCTTTTGAGGATCCAGTTTGGAATGGTTACCATTTTTCATGCTTAGCAGCAGTATGACATGAAGGACAGTGATTAGCCCGGCTGACGCGGAGCGATGCCGAGGCGCTGCGCGACCTGTGTGTAGAGGCCCACAATCCCGGGCATGGCGATCGTAACCGCAAGGCCGAATGGCACGGCTTCATCTATCGGGGTGCCGGGATCCGGATCGCGCTGAACTACGAGGTCAATTGTCATTTCAGGACCGACAACCGGCGCTCGGTCACCTTCCCAGCAGCGCATAAATATGGTGCCGCGATTGGTCTGATTGCCGTCAGGCTGAAGGCTACGCGGAGAAACGCTCAACATTCCGGCTTCGGCTGGATCAAGCAGTTTGAGGCGAACTGATCGGTAGCTCTTGCGTCCCGGTTGCACGGGTGTGAACCATGCCAGCGTCGCCGACAGGCTGTGGGGCCGGGCCTGACCGCTCATGACCGCCGGTACGGGGACACGGACAGTGGCGACACGGTCGCGTGAAAGTTCTCCAACCGCCCAGAACGTCGCGCGGTCCTCCGCGCACGTTACTGCGTCGTCGGCGTCGACATAGCCAAATCCCAGGAAGCGCCTGATACTGTCCTTGATGTGGCTGTGATGCCCGCCGACCGGGCCGATGATCGCTTTGATCCGTGCAGCAATGTCATCGGGCCAACGGGCGGGATGGACAAGCAGCGCCTTGAGCAGGACCGCCCGCTGAATGTGGGGCAGGCCCGCAAAATCCGGATACGCCGCCTCCAGTGCGTCATGGATCCGATGACATGTGCGTGATGCCAGCGCGGTTGCGCCGCTGGTCCCGCCCGAATAGCCTTCGGCTATCCCGGTACCGCCGGTACGAGGCGCCGCCACTTTGAGGCCAGCAGGGCGCGTCGATGGAGCCGGTCTGACGAAGACATGATCGTCAGTCCGAATCTGGCGGAGGTGCTCGCGACCTCCCGGCATCAAAATGTCGGGTTTGACCGATCGGGCAAATCCAGGGCCGAGAGCGCTCGAAGGGTTGGCGGCACGAATGCCCGGAAAAGGGTCGATGAGGGTGCGCGCGGCGCGGCGGTCCGCCGCCGACACCCAATCGTCATTGGACGCGCCGACCGTAACTGCGTTGATTGCCTCGGACGGCGAAAATATACGCCGGTCAGCCATCAAATTACCGATCGCGGTCAGTGTGCCGTCACAGCGAGCGGCGGCGTCTGCGTCTTCGAAGGCCGTTCCGGTCGCGAAGGCTGGGACGCCGAAGGTCTCCCTCACATTACCGGCACTCACCAGAAACAGAATGCCGTATCGGTACGCCAGTCGATCCAGCAGCCGTGCCCATGCCGACAGCGATGACTGAAAGGGACGCCGCTCGTTGCCAAGCGAAAGATTTACGATCAGCACGCCCGGCGCCGTTGCATCCGCGCCTTCCCGCATCGCTCTAATGGCGAGAAAGATGATGTCGACAACAAGCCGTCGTGCCGGGAAGCAGTCCCCTGCACCCATCACCGGAACGACGTGAATGCGTCGCGGCAATGCCGGTGCGGGATTGTTCCGGTCGCCATGCACGAGGAGCGACGCCATCGCAGTGCCATGGACGCGTTGGTCCACGGGCGCATTGGGTTCGAGATCGAATTGATCATCCACGACCAGATGAGCAGCGAGCAGCGGATGTGCGGCGACCGGAACCCCATCGAGCAGGGCTAGGATCGGTTCGCGCAGCTCGCCGACCGCAGCAGGGGCGCCGGCGTCTGTGACGTCCTCGATCTCGATCGTCGTCGCTAGGCTTTGCGGGCGGATGTGCATGACCGGCTCGAGATTGGCGATGCCGCCTTCCGCCCGTCCGATGATCTCCCGGATCGCGCGTACCGGCAAATCCACGAGCAGGGCATGATAGGCGATGTCGGGCAGCCGGGCACGCGAGATGATCTGCCCGCCGCGTGCGGACACTGCCGCGCGCACTTCATCTTCCCGTGCTTGGGCCTGAACCTCAGAGGCTCGGTAGATCAACTCGATCTCCAGCGGCACAAGCTCGTCCTCGCTGCGCCCCTCGATCTCCTCGGCGAGAAAACTGGCGTCCAGTCGTTGGACCCTGTCCTGCGGCCCCCATGGTCGCAGATCGCGAAGCAGTTCGAACACGCCACGCCAAGGCGTCTCCCCGAATTGCAGTTGATCGGCGTTCCAGCGCCTCCAAAGAGAGAGCAATTCTGCGAGCGCGCGCGCGTCCGGAACAAGGAGATAGGCGACGGGTTCCTTGTCGTCGTCGCTGCCCAACTCCTCTTCGTCGATCAGTTCGAGGCCGGGCACCCGCTGAACGGCTGCGGCAAAATTGTTCACCGAGCCACGGACTTCGAAGACGAGCAATCTCTCCGGTGCCAGGGCAGCCGGATCGGCACGCAGTTCGAGGCCGCCGGGATCTCGCGCCAAAGCCTGGCCCAGGCGGTCGAATTTCGGCGCGAATGTGGCTTGCTGACGATCCCGAGGGAAAGATTCAGGTGGCCGGGGGAATTTTTGCTGGCCGGCGGGGCGGGGTCTTGGCTGGTCTGGCGTCAGCCTCAGCAGGGGCTTTGTCAAATCGCTCGGCATCTACAGTCCCGGGCCGAACGCGCGACTTCCAAAGCTCAAGCTCTCTCGCGAGCGCATCATCGATACTGATCTCCCCCAAACCCAATATCTGCCTGCGCCTCACATTCTGACACAGGTCGAGCGCTTCGGCATAGCTGACCGCGCCGAGGCGGGCTGCGAGCTTCTGTACCGTCATGCGTGGCGCCTCCGGCCAACCGCAAATGATGCGGTCCAGAAACACCTCGAGAAGTTTGCGATCGGGTTCGGGGAAGGCCAGCCGCATCTGGAAACGGCGCCACACCGCACGGTCCAGCAACTCAGCGTGGTTCGTCGCTGCAATAACAATCACATATGGCGGCAACTGATCGAGTTGCATGAGCAGGAACGAAACCACGCGCTTGATCTCGCCGGTCTCGTGGGTGTCCCCGCGCTCCTTGCCGATGGCATCGAACTCGTCGAAGAACAGAACGCTCGGCTGGGTACGCACATAGTCGAACAGCTTGCGCAGCCTGGCATTGGTCTCGCCGAGATAGCTGCCAATCAGGGCGTCATAACGCACAACGAAGAAAGGGAGGCCAAGCGCCTCCGCGATTGCTTCGGCGAAGGAGGTTTTTCCGTTTCCAGGTGGGCCGGAAAGCAGGATCCGATGGCGCGGCTCATAGGCATGTGCGCGCAGGACTTCGGCACGCACATGTTCTTCGATGAGCTGCCGCCCATTCTCGCGCGCGGGCAAGGAAAGGAGCAGATCGTCAAAACGGACCCGCGGTTCGATCTCGATGATCGTGTCCCGGCCAGGTCCTACCTGGGGCTGGGACGTGGTTAGTGGTGGCGGCGTGACCGGTACGGTGCCAAGTGCGCGCTCGATGCGGTCTGCGACGATGTGGTGCTTCTTTGCCCGTTCGTCCGCGACAATGGCCTCGGCGGCGGCGCGCAGTGTCTCACGGTCGCCAGCAACGCTGGCGCGAACAAGAGAGACGAGATGATCGGCGCGGGCCATTTCTTTTGTGTTTCGGTCCAGAATTTTTCAGCACGAAATCGGCTGTGAGGAGAATCTAGCCAAAATTTCCTGTGATGTAATCCATTAATCGCGATTCGATTCGCCCTGCCGTTGAACGATCATGACCTTGTGGCATTTTTTGCCCCCCACTTGCATGCCTGAAGCAGGCGGCCGCTCAGGATCGGTCGACAGATTGGCCGTTCTGAGGTCGCTTTTGAAGGCGTTTGAACGAACGTCTACCTCGACCAAATTTAAGAACGAAATGATCCGCCCCGGAGAGTCCGGCGCGCCGATCAATACCCCACAGGGCTTTGCCCATATTTGCGCAGGACATCGTCGAAGGCCTCGGCCATCAGCTCCTGAAGGCTAAGGCCATGCTTGCGAGCACAGACATGCATAGCCAGCGACATTTCCAGCGAGAAGTAGCCTGCGATGGCCTTGCGCCCGGTGCGGCTATTCGATCTCTGCGGGGCGGCGTGCGTTGCGGTTTCTGTCTGGGCGTCTTCCAATCCGGGCGCAGCGGACTGTGGTTGCGATTTGGGGCTGGCCTTTGGCTTGTCGGCGAGGTTGGCAAAGCGGCTCATCAGCTCACACTCCCTCATGTGCGGCTGTGGACGTGTTCACATGTGCGATGGTCCACGCGCGAAGCGCCGTGATTTCGACAGCAGCCTTGCCGTCAGGCTCGAACTCAATAACCGAAGCACCCGCTGCGCTGGCATGTCGATAGACAGCCCGATCTGGCAAGATGTAGGGGCAAGCCTCGATCCCGAAGCCCTGAACCAGTTCTGCAGCCTCCTCATACATGCGCGGCGCATAGGGCGGGCCAGCAGTGAACACGACGAACGCGGGTTTGTCGAACAAGCGCACCAGGCTGACCGTGGTCTTGATCGCGGCCAGATCAAAGGCACTCGGACGGCAAGGGATGAGCACCAGATCCGCGGCTTCAACCGCCCTGCTGGCTGCGCTATCGGCATGGGGTGGCGTGTCGATCACGATGAAGGTCGCGCCTTGGCGCTGGGCAGCATCAACCTTAGCCTGAATACGCGGTGGGGCGCTGTCGATCACTTCCGGAGCCTTGTCAGATCGCCAAGCACCCCACTGGCTGGCGGTGGCCTGCGGGTCGGTGTCGATGATGAGCGCGATGGCGCCAGCAGCTTCAGCAGCGGCGGCGAGATTCACCGACAGCGTGGTTTTGCCCGAGCCTCCCTTTTGGCTGACGATGGCTATGATGGTCATAGAGATTTCCTTGCCCGTCCACATGTGGACGTGTGAACTTGTGAGTGTGTAGACGTTTGGACAGGTGAGATGCTGGGTAGCTTCACCCGTCAGATGTGACGCGCCGCTCAACGCTGGCCATCAGCCTCGCGGTCAGATGAGCCATTGGGCCAGCTTGCGGCTCGATGGGTGGCTCAGGCACAGGGGATTGTGACGGCGCCTGCTGAGCGTTGCGCTCGGTGGCCCGGAACAGTCCTGCGAGGTTCATCCCTGCCGAGCCTGCCCGACGCACCATGCCCGCCAGACACCTTGCTGGTGAGCCCACCCGATAGCGGTGTCCCAACGGCAATTCCGCATTCCGGTCGATCAACAAGACGCTGAGCGCCGCTCGTTCCCGACCGAACTGCTGGCAAGCTCGACCCCATGTGCTCTGGGCGATGCCAAGCCTCCCACAACTGCGCCACGACGCCTCGACAAGATTGGGCCAGCTCGGCCCACCCAGCGCCTCGACGATGCCGCGATAGCTCTCTGTGGCCACCACCAGCGCGGTTGCAGGCCGGATGCGTTCGAGCGGATCGCGGGCTGGCGCGGTACGCCTTCGTGATGAGTTTTGGTTCTGTATATTGGGTGCGCAGTTTTCTTCCGGCGCGTCGGAAGATTTCAGTGCACGGGGATAAGATTCTAGCCCGGATTCCGGATTGTGTTCGATGGCAGCGAGCATGGCGGACAAGGCCTCGCGGATAGCGATCAGGCGGTCGATGTTGGTGATCCGCGCCGTGCGTCCATCGGGTAGGATGGTTTCAGCCCGTTCGCGCAGATCCTCGTCACCGGCCTCGCGGATTCGTTGGCCCAGTTGACGGATCTCGGCGCGGCATTGCTGGATGGCGCGGGCTTGCAGTTCCAGCGCCTCGGCCTTGGCCTGCATCTCGGCAAATCGCTCGACCAGCGGAGCCAGATTGATGCCTGCGGCCCAGACCACGACCCCGTCCTGCCGGTCACCTGCGCGTTCGCCATTGATGCCAGCGTTGCGGATGATGAAGCCAGCCTTCTCCAACTCTCGCTCGGCCGAATTGATCGAGCGCGGCGTCAGGCCCAAGGCCTCTGCAAAGCGACAAGCCTGCGTCCAGATGGCGCAGATGCGGCCAGACAGATAGTCGCCGTCCATGGTCTTGAGCACATAATGCCGTACCAGCGCCACGGCGGTGGACGACAGGCCAAAGCCTGGCCTCGCTACCTGCTCGAACAGACGCAGCAGGTCGAAACGGCCAACACCCGAAGGCAGCCCCTTATGGGCAAGGGTGGTGCTCATGGCGCCCTTCCCCTTGATGCAAATCTTGCCCCTGCGCGCGAGGCAGGATAATCAGCAGTTGTAGCTCTACAGCTATGCATTGGACCGAAGGCAAGGGTGGCAGACCTTCCAACGGTTCACTTGCTGTCGTCACTGCGCGTCTTGCGCGTTTGGCGTCAAAACAACGGTTTTCAGCATGGCCCAAGGGGCCAAAGGAGGTGTGCCGACTTTTGTGACGGAAGGTGTTGCGCTTCGATGCGCGTCTTGCGCGTTCTGCGCAGGCCCTAACGCCATAAAAACAGGCGATATTCCCGAAAATAGCCACTTTGGGAGCGTTCGGATCGTGAATTGCTAAACCGTCGTACCCTAACTGGGGTACCCCGGGTTCGAATCCCGGCGTCTCCGCCATCGTTGTAAATCAACGATTTAGCGCCCAAACCCTCCCCGACATCGATGAAACACGCCAAACGCGCAAGTTACTGTGCCGACCTTTTTCGGGGGCACGACGGTTCGATGGATAAGGATTTGCATGCCTTTAGCCACAGCCCTATGGATTATACACCCATTATCAGTGCTATAGGCATAAGTTGCAACTAAGATTACGTACCCCCCTGTGCCGACTTTTTGCGAAAAAACGCGTTTTCCAACGGTTACCTTGACCGTTGACGGGGCATCCGAGCGGCCCAGATCAAGAACTCCAAGCGACCTTGGTCAGGTTTGCCGGTGAGAGGCTGATCGGTGTCGCGCTGATATCTTTCAAGGAAGCTCAAGATGAGCGAGACGCGAATTCACCCTGAGACGGGTCAGAAACTGCGCCGCGACACACGCCCGCTGATGGTATACGTTGGCCCATTCTCGCGCGTCGTCGAGGTGCCGGGCTGGTATCCTGATGGCCATGGCGATGCCATCCACAGCGGCGAGGATCTGCGCGCCTACAACGAGGCCTTCATGAAATTACGCGGACAAAGCGAAAGATAACTCGGACGAAGCAGGCCTTATCATTGACTGCAGCGAACGGGCGATCCAGAAAAATGAATGTAGTATCACACCGCCTAGCGATGCAGCGGCGGCGCTGATTGAAATTATGGTTTGCCAAACGTGCAATTCGTTGCGCTCGTCATCGGCCCGCCATGCATTTAACCAATTCTCGACCGAGCACCGCCCTCCGAAATCCCCATAAAAACACAAAATCATTATATTCTTAAAATTCGTTACACCAAATCAAGGAAACCCATTCTCGCAGGCCCCACAATCACCAACGAGCTGATACCCCCGACGGTCGCATCCTGCTTAGTTTGGGACATTGCGTCATGACTTTCCGGATTATGATGGTTTTGTTTTCTGCGATCGCCACCACCATTATGGGCATCGCGGCGACAGCGACCATCGCCGGGTTACACCAGTGGGCGTACAATTCTGATCTCGATCGGGTTGGGCTTGCGGCTGTCGGTGCCGGCAAGTTGGCTTGTCGCCCGGGCAGTAACGCACATGACCACGCGCTGACACCAAATCACTTGTATACAGACTTGACGCAAAGACTTGGCGCCATAACCAAAGGGCGATGATGCGCCCTCCCCTTCATGCTCTGCGCCGTACCACCGTGGCTCTGCGCCAATGGCTGCGCAGCAGCGAGTTGGCTTTTATCGCGCTGGCCATGGCGGTGGGGGTCTTGGCCGGGGTGTCCACTGCCGCGCAAGGATGGTTGGCCCATGGCATACAGGGGCTTCTCTTCGGCGTCACCTCAAACCGGTTGAGCGCGCTGGCAACGATCCATCACCCGTGGAAGTTGCTGGCCTTGCCTTTGGGCGGACTGTTGCTGCTGTTGATGGGACAGGCCCTGTCGCGCCATCGCCGCACCCCAATCGACGTGGTAGAGGCAAATGCCCTGCATGGCGGACGGATCCCGGTTCTCGACAATCTGGTGATCGCGGCCCAAACCATCCTTTCCAACGGCTGTGGGGCCTCTGTGGGGCTGGAGGCAACCTATGCCCAGATGGGCGGCGGCATCGCCTCGCTATTGGGGCAATTGCTGCGGTTGCGGCGGGCCGATCTGCGCAATCTGGTGGGGGCGGGCGCCGGGGCGGCGGTGGGGGCAGCGTTTGGGGCGCCTTTGACCGGCGCGTTCTACGCCTTCGAGATTGTCATCGGGGCCTATAGCACAGCCTCGGTCGCCCCCGTCATTGCGGCAGCGTTGGCCGCCGTCTTGGTGCTGCGTGGACTGCATAGTGAGCCCTACCTGATTGCAACCACGGTCACCCGCGCAATTACTATCGTTGATTATGGTGCCTATGCCGCGTTGGGTAGCCTGTGCGCGTTGGTGGGCATTGGCGTCATGCGCCTTGTCACCATTGCGGAGCGTTGGTTTCAGGCGTGGCCATGGCTGGCACGATGGCGACCAGTCGTTGGCGGTGTGATACTCGCAGGGCTGGCGCTGCTTTCGCCGCAAACGCTGTCTTCGGGCCATGGTGCACTGCATCTCGATCTGGTGTTGCAACCGCCGCTGGCGCTGCTGCTGTTTGTGTTTGCCCTGAAGGTTGTCGCATCGATCATCTCGCTGGCCAGCGGTTTTAGGGGCGGGCTTTTCTTTGCCTCGCTGTTTCTGGGGTCGCTGCTGGGGCAGGCCTTTGCTCAGATGTTCAATCTCAACCCTTGGGGTCTGGCGCTGTCCCCGGTGGATGCGGCGCTGGTTGGCATGGCGGGCCTCAGCGTCTCGATCGTAGGCGGCCCGATGACGCTGGCCCTGCTGATGCTGGAAACAACACACGATTTCGCGCTGATGGGCGTTGTGCTGACTGCAGCGTTGATCTCGACCAGCCTCACGCGAGAACTGTTCGGCTATTCATTCTCGACCTGGCGACTGCATGTGCGCGGGTCGGACATCCGCAGCCCGCGAGACATTGGCTGGATGCTGACGCTGACCGCCGGGCGCATGATGCGGCGTGACTGGATCAGCTTGGAGGCCGGCATGACCATCGCCCACTTCCGCCAGACCGTGCCACTGGGCGCCACAACCAAGGCCATCGTCACTGATGCCGATGGCCACTATCAAGGCATCGTGGCAACCGCCGCTGCTTATGCGCCGCAAGCTGATCCGATGGCCAGCATTGGCTCGTTGGCGGGCTTGGCTGAAACCACACTGAATCCGGCGACCGGCATCAAAACTGTGCTCGCGTGTTTCGACAGCGCGATGGCCGACGAGCTCGCCGTTGTAAATGCACAAGGAAAGGTGGTGGGCATCCTAACCGAGCGCCACACGCGCCGTCGTTACTTGGAAGAGATCGAGGCAGCTCAACGCAAAATGTTCGGTGAGATGGGGCGATGAAGGATCGCCTCTTGATATATTATTTTATACTAATATAATGAGCGCATCGTTGTTGAAAGATCGCAAAGATCGGCCATGTTTGACCTTCCCATTGACAAAGCCCAGGAGATTGCCAGCAATCCGGCACGCCCAAAGGTCACCACTTTCTTTGACGAAGCGACCTTTACGGCAACGCACGTCGTGTCCGACCCGGCAACGGGCAAGGCCGCCATCATCGACAGCGTGCTGGATTTCGACGCCGCTTCTGGCCGCACCAGCACCACCCATGCAGATCAAGTGATCGCCCATGTGTGCGAGGCGGGTCTCTGCGTCGAATGGCTACTGGAAACCCACGCCCATGCCGACCACCTGTCGGCCGCACCCTATCTTCAAGCGCATCTGGGCGGCAAGATTGCCATCGGGCGCCATATCCTGACGGTGCAGGACACCTTCGGCAAAGTGTTCAACGAGAGCCCGCTCTTCGCCCGCGATGGATCGCAATTCGATCACCTGTTCGACGATTACGAAGGCTTTGCCATTGGCGAAATTCCGGCCATCGCGTTGCACATGCCGGGCCATACGCCCGCCGATCTCGTCTATATCGTGGGCGATGCAGCCTTTATTGGCGATACTTTGTTCATGCCGGATTACGGCACCGCTCGCTGCGATTTTCCGGGCGGGGATGCGGCCACGCTTTATCGTTCGATCCGCCGCTTACTCAGCCTGCCTGACTCGACCCGCCTGTTTCTTTGCCATGACTACAAGGCGCCGGGTCGCGAGCAATTCGTCTGGGAAACCACGGTGGAGGCCCAACGCAAGACCAATATCCACATCCATGACGGCATTACAGAAGCAGAGTTTGTCGCGATGCGCCAGGCCCGCGACGCAACCCTTGCCATGCCGCGCCTGATCCTGCCCTCGGTGCAAGTCAATATGCGTGGCGGGCGCATGCCCGAACCGGAAAGCAATGGGGTCAGCTACCTCAAACTGCCGCTGAACCTGCTGTGAGAAGGAGCCACTTGTGAGCATCGACCTGCTTCACGCCGCCCTATCTGTTGGCAGCGGCGTGCTTGTCGGCTTCACGCTGGGGTTGGTGGGTGGCGGCGGGTCGGTGATGGCTGTGCCGCTGATGGTTTATGTGGTGGGGGTCAAACAGCCGCATCTGGCCATTGGCACCAGCGCCTTGGCGGTTGCCGCCAATGCCTTTGCGGGGCTGGTGGGCCATGCGCGTGCCGGCAATGTCAACTGGCGCTGCGGCGCGGCCTTCGCCTCGGCGGGGATTATGGGTGCCTTTGCCGGGTCCAGCCTTGGCAAGGTCGTCGATGGGCATCGCCTGCTGGCGCTCTTCGCGCTGTTGATGCTGGTGGTGGCGGGGGCGATGTTTCGTGGGCGTGGAGAGGAAGGCGTTGAGGGCGTGGTGTGCCATCGCCAGAACCTGCCGCGTGTTTTGATCTTTGGCCTGGGCACGGGCGCCTTGTCGGGTTTTTTCGGGATCGGCGGCGGGTTTTTGATCGTGCCCGCCTTGGTCGCGGCCACCTCCATGCCGATCTATCGCGCGATCGGCACGTCATTGATGGCGGTCACTGCCTTTGGCGTCACCACCGCGGCAAATTACGCTCTTTCCGGTATGCTGGACTGGGCCTTGGCGGGTACTTTCATTCTGGGCGGGATCGGCGGCACGGTGCTAGGCACATGGAGTTCACGGCGTCTGTCAGGTGCCAAGGGGTTGCTCAACACGATCTTCGCCTCTGGCATTGTGGTGGTGGCGCTCTACATGTTGTGGCGCAGTTGGACCGCACTTTCGGGAGGATCGGCATGAGCGAGATCGTGATTTGCCCACATTGCGGTGGTGCCAACCGCGTCGCGCGCGAAAGGCTGGGAGATGCGCCCAACTGCGGCAAATGCCACAAGGGGCTGTTCATGCGCAATCCCTTGCCCGTGAATGCCGCCAGCTTTGCTGCGCATGTCGGCAAGGGCACGCTGCCGGTGCTGGTTGATTTCTGGGCGCCATGGTGCGGCCCGTGCCGCGCGATGGCGCCAGCCTTTGAACAGGCCGCAGGAATGCTGGAACCTTCCACGCGCCTGCTCAAGGTGGACACAGAGGCTGAGCAGGCGCTGGGCGCGACGCATCGCATCCAGTCGATCCCGACGCTGATGCTGTTTTCTGGGGGACGGGAAGTGAAACGGATTTCAGGCGCCATGGATGCGCGCCGCATTGTTGAATGGGCTCGCGGATGATGAACCATGCAAGCCAATGGAACGCCCGCTTTGCGGCGGAAGATTATGTGTTCGGCACGGAGCCCAACCTGTTCCTGACGCAACAGGCAGAGCAATTACCCACAGAGGCCAAAGTGCTGTGCGTGGCCGATGGCGAAGGGCGCAATGGCGTGTGGCTGGCGGCTCTGGGGCATGATGTGACCAGCATTGACATTGCCGAGGTCGGCCTCGCAAAGGCTCGCAAGCTGGCGCAGGAGCGGGGCGTATCGCTGGACCTGCAACAGGCTGACCTCGCCACATGGGACTGGCCGGAAGGCTGTTTTGACGCGGTAGTGGCGATCTTCATCCAGTTTGCCGCCTCATCCCTGCGCACGCGGATCTTCGCCGGAATGCAGCGCGCCACTCGCCCCGGCGGCCTGATCCTGCTTCAAGGCTATCGGCCGGAACAGATCGCCTATGGCACGGGCGGGCCGGGTATGCCGGACAATCTCTACACTGAGGATATGCTGCGCGAGGCCTTTGCTGATTGGAAAATCGAGCATTTAGCCAGCCACGACAGCATCCTCGAGGAAGGGCGCGGCCATAGCGGCATCTCAGCGCTGATTGATCTGGTCGCGCGAAAACCAGTCTAAAACAGGCGCGGAAAAAAGCGCGGTGTGATGGCGCGGTAGCGACGATAGGCCTCACCATAGCGCGTCATCAACCGCCGCTCTTCAAAATGACTGCCCACGGCAAGATAGAGGCTGCCCCAGATGGCCGTCGCCAGCGTCAGTTCGCCATCCACCCTGCCCCACAGCAGGAGAAGGGCCGCCGTATACAACGGATGTCGCATATGACGATGCAGGTCGGTCACGACCAAGGTCTGCCCATCATCTTCCTCGCCGCGAAATTGCGACCAACCGACGAAAGGCCCCAGACGATAAGCGCGCAAGGCAAACAAGCCGAGCACCAAACCGCTGGCGACTATGCCCAGTCTCAATGCCATCAGCCAGCGCGGCATGGCAAAACCGTGGTCGCCGCGCGACAACCACACGCCAAGCGCCAGCACCAATGCAATCGTCACGAGAGCCAGAACATTATAGGCAAGCCGGTGTGCCCGCCCGAACAGGCGCCCCAACCCCTGCCGCGGCCCCGCCCCGGCCAGAAGGCTATGGCTCAGCCCAAACAGCCCCCACGCCACGGCATACAAGAGGTGATCGACAAGGGTCATCGGCTATCAAGGGTGGAGATACACATAGCCCTTACCCTGCAGCCGAGCGATTTCAGCCACGCCGCTGGGCACGACATCATCGGGCTTTACCCCATAAAGATCGGCAGGGGTCAGCTTCATCCCTTGCATCGTATTGTTGCAGATCAGGAAGCGCACGCCCTTGGCCCGCAATCCGTCGATGGCCTTGGCCAATTCGGCGTCCTCCTTGGCGATGACGAAAAGCTTCACCCCGGCGGCGAAATTGACGACGCGGATTTCCACCTTGCCATCGGTGGCGGCGATATGCGCGCCGATGTGGCGCAACAGGCGGTTAAAATAGGCCTTGTCATCTGGCCATCCGCTATCGTTTTGATAGACGACCTTTTGGAAAACATAATAAGGCTGGGTTGCGGGCACTTGCCGCGCTTTGCCCATGGCCAGCCCGGGAAGCCCCAGACCAACCCCGATAATGCCCAAAGCGATACAGCGAGAAATTCTGTTCATGTTGGTTCGCTTTCAAATATCATGCAATACGGCGCCGGCGGGAAGGGCCAGCGCCGCTGCGTCCTGATGGGCTTTACCGTGATGGATCAGACCGCAGGATCATCGTCGATCGGCGAGTTGAACTCATGCCACAGGCCGTTGATGATGCCGAAACCCACCGCAAGGCCCAAACCCAGCACCCATGTAAAATACCACATGGCAGTTCCTTTCAGTAGAAATCAGGGTTGGTCTGCACATCGCGCAAGGTGATGCGCCCGCCGAGCATCTTCATCACCCAGGCCGTGTAGCCCAGCACCACCGGCAGAAAGATGACCGTGCAGATCAGCATGATGAAAAGCGTCATATGGCTGGATGAGGCATTCCAGACCGTGAGGCTGGAGCGCGGATCGATGGAGGATGGCAGGATGAAGGGGAACATCGAGAGGCCAACCGTGGCGATAATCCCTGTGGTGGCCAACGCAGTGCCGATGAGGTTGATCGCTCCGGAACGCTTGGCAATCCCAGCGAGCGCCACCAGCGGTCCCAACAGGCCCAAAGCGGGTGCCAACACCATCCATGGATGGGCGCCATAATTGGCCAGCCAGCCACCAGGCGCGGCTACACTGGCCGACATCAGCGGGTTCGACGGGCCTTGGGTATCAACCGCGCTGGTCAGCGCTAATCCCATGCCGCCCTTGGCCACCATCACCCCGCCGATCAAGAACAGCGCGATGCTCGCCAAGGCGGCGATGCGGGCAATGGCGCGGGTGCGGGTCAGCACCGGCCCGTCCTCAATCTTCACAGCCAGCCAACCGGCACCATGCAGCGCAAGCATCGCCACCGACAACAGACCGGTGAGCAGCGTAAAGGGCGTGAACAGCCCGAGCAGCGTGCCTTCATAAGTCATGCGCAGATCGCTATCGAGGCGGAAGGGCGCCCCCACCAGCACATTGCCGACGGCAACACCGAACACCAGTGCGGGAACAAAGCCGCCGACAAACAGCGCCCAATCCCACCGGCTGCGCCATCCGGCATCGGTGTCCTTGGAGCGGTATTTAAACGCCACCGGCCGCAGGATCAGCGCCGCCAGCACCAGGAACATTGCGAGGTAGAAGCCGGAAAAGCTGACCGCATAGACGAAGGGCCATGCGGCAAAGATCGCCCCGCCGCCAAGGATGAACCACACTTGGTGGCCTTCCCAATGTGGGGCTATAGCGTTGATGACAAGGCGGCGTTCCTGGTCGGTGCCTCCGACGAAGGGCAGCAGCGCCCCCACGCCAAGGTCATAACCATCGGTCAGCGCAAAGCCTATCAGCAGCACGCCCAGCAGAGCCCACCAGATCACCCGCAGCGTTTCATAATCGAGAGGAATATGCATGTCCTATCCCCTTATTCGGCGGGCAACGGGGCAAAACCCTGCGCCTGCGCGATGGGTTCGTGGTGCTCGATCGGCCCCTTGCGGATGGCGGCGATCATCAGGCGGATCTCGATGACGGCCAGCGTGCCGTAAAGCGCGGTAAAACCCAGAATCGTTGCCCAAACCTGCGCCACGGTCAGCGAGGATGCGCCAAGGAAAGTCGGCAGCACGCCATCGACCGCCCAAGGCTGGCGCCCGATTTCGGCCAGCACCCAGCCTGCCTCAATCGCGATCCACGGCAGCGGGATCATCACCACCGCCAGCTTCAGGAACCAGCGTTTCGAAAACCGGCAGGCCGAGGCGCAGTAGAAGGCCATGGCAAAATAGGCGATGAAACCAAAGCCCAGCGCCGCCATGCCGCGGAACAGGAAGAACATCACCGGCACATTGGGCACCGTATCCCACGCCGCCTTCAGGATCAGCCCGTCGTCGGCCTTGCGCGGGTCGGCCACATAGCGCTTGAGCAGCATCGCATAGCCGATGTCGCGCTTATGCGCCTCAAACGCGGCGCGCGCGGGGACATTGGCGCGATCCGCCTTCATCGTCTCAACCGCGTCATAGGCGATTATGCCGCTGTGGATACGCTCATCGGCGCTCAGCACCAGTTCCTCGATCCCGTCGATCTTGCCCGACAGGCTGCGCGTGCCGATAAGGCCCATCACATAGGGGATCTTGATCGCGCCATGGGTGGTGCGCGCCGCCACATCGGGAAGGCCGACCAGCGTGATCGCGGCGGGCGCCTCTTCGGTCTCCCACATCGCTTCGATTGAGGCCAGCTTCATCTTCTGGTTGTCGGTCAGCGCATAGCCGCTTTCATCGCCCAGCACGACCACCGAGAGCGCCGAGGCCAGCCCAAAGGCCGAGGCCACCATCATCGAGCGGCGGGCAATGTTGGTATATTTGCCGCGCAGCAGGTAAAGTGCGGAAACACCCATCACAAAGGTGGAGGCGCAGACATAACCCGCGCTCACGGTATGGACGAACTTGGCCTGAGCCACCGGGTTGAAGAGGACTTCCTTAAAGTCGGTCACCTCCATCCGCATGGTTTGGGGGTTGAACTCTGCCCCTACAGGGTTCTGCATCCAGCCATTGGCGATCAGGATCCACAGAGCGGACAGATTGGTGCCCAGCGCAGTGAGGAACGTCACCAGCAGGTGCTGGCGGCGGCTCATGCGATCCCAGCCAAAGAACATCACGCCCACCATCGTCGCTTCGAGGAAAAAGGCCATCAGCCCTTCGATCGCCAGCGGTGCACCAAAGATATCGCCCACATAATGCGCGTAATAGGCCCAATTGGTGCCGAACTCGAATTCCATGGTCAGGCCCGTGGCCACGCCCAGCACGAAATTGATGCCGAACAGCTTGCCCCAGAAGCGGGTGATCACCCGCCAGATGGGGCGTTTAGTGATGACATAAACACTCTCCATGATAACCAGCATGAAAGAGAGGCCCAGCGTCAAAGGCACGAAAAGAAAGTGATACATGGCTGTCAGCGCAAACTGCAGCCGGGATAATTCGACAACCGCCATATCCATCGGACATATCCCCTCGGAAAGGCTGCGCAATAGTGCGCAACACAGGCAATGGCAGGCGGCGTGCAACGGTCAGTTCGCCCCCGGCAAATTCGCTTACCAATTGCAGATTTTTATAATATGCCAGATTTGCAATATAGTGAAGTCTCTTTCCCTTTCTCACCCCCGACTGGATCGTCGCGCAAGCCTTTGGTGGATCGCCGCTAGCCTGCGGACACATTCACAGTGGAGTCGGCTCTGCTACCCGCCCTCCTGCCCACGCGGTTGATTGGCAAGGATCCGCATCTGGCGGTGGATGGACTGGCCAGCACAGTAGCTGCAGCGATCATGCTGGCCATATTGATAGTATGGTGCTGGCGCACCGCACCATCGCCCTTTATCCAAGCAAAGGGACGGCTTTTCAGCCACCCATCAAGGTATACTGAAGAAGTTATGTTCTTGTTACTCAGAACGCAATTTGCAGTTCGGCACCGAACGTGCGCGGCGGATTGAAATTGCCATAATCGCCCAGCACCGCATCATTGGCGCCCGACCGGCGATAGACATAGGTGGTATTGAGAAGGTTGCGGCTCCACAGCGAGAAAGTGGCCTTGGTGTCGCCTTTCATAGGAACATGGGCCAGCGCAATGCGACCGTTGACCACAAAGCTGGAGTCGGTCTTCACCGGTTCGTTCTGGAAGCTGTATTGCGATTGGGCATAGTTGGCGTCGAGGTGAACGGTGAGTTCAGACCCATTGCCCCCCACGGCGCGGTGGTAATCGGCATAGGCTGACGCAGCATTACGCGGCGTATAAACCACATACACCTGATAAAGCGCGTTGTTCAGGAACGGGTTGGGCGTCGCCGGAACGAAGGTGTAGGTGTAGGCATAGGACGCGCCCAGCGTCAGTTCGGGCGTCGCCTTAACGGTCAAGTCTGCTTCCAACCCGCGGATCTTGGAGGTGCCCGGCGCGTTGCGGGTTTCCTCGGTGTGCAGGTTGAACGTGGGGCTGGTCGGGTTGGTGTCGACATTGTCGAAATCGGTCTGAGTACCGGTACGATCCATGATGTAGCCAGCAAGGTTGAGGCGCACATGATGGTCCATCAGGTCCATCTTCGTGCCGATTTCATAGGACCGGACAACTTCGGGGCTGAAGGCGGCAAAGGTCTGCGAACGGTCATTGGCGCCGCCCGCGCGATAGCCGGTCGAGTATTTGGCATAGGTGTTGACGTTGGGCGCCACATCATAGGCCAACACGACCAGCGGGTCGAACCGGCTGACGCTGGCGTTGAACGTGAAGTTGGTGGCCACGCCCTGCACCAGATAGAGCAAGCCGTTGCGCTTGTCGTTGGTGTAGCGGCCACCCACGGTCAGATGCGCCTTGCCGCCCAGGAAATCAGGCGTGTAGGTCGCCTGGCCAAAGGCGGCATAGCTCTTGGCGAAGGCCTGGCTGGCGCGTTGCAGGAATTGCTGGCCCAGCGCCCAGCCCTGATTGGACGAGGTTACCGCACCCGACACGGTCTCGCTGTTGATCGTGTAACTGGTGCCATCCACATTCCACGTGTTGGACGAAGGGGTGGACGCCTGTTCCTGCGCACGTTCGTTGAAGTAATAGCCGCCCAGCACATAGTCGATCTGCGGCAGGCTGCCCACCAGTTGCAGTTCCTGGCTGAACTGGCGCTGATTCAGGTACGAGAGGCTGTAGCGGCTGAAGCCGGTGTTAGGCGCAAAGATGGTGCGCGCCGGGCCGCCCGAATTGTCCCACTGCTCGGTCGAAACGGTGCGCCATGCGGTGATCGAGCGCAGCTCCATCCCCGGCATCACCTTGTAGTTCAGGCGCAGCGAGGTGCCTTCAGTGCGGTCCACGCTGGGTTGCTGGGGCACGCCCACTTGCGCAGTGGCCAGACGGTTGCTGCCCGTGGGCGTCACCAGCGGCGAGAGCGGCGCGATGCAGGCGGAGCAGGCCGTGGTGGTGCCCGGCGCGACCAGGATGTACTTGCCGTTGCCATTGGGGTTGGCGATATACTGGCCCACCGTCTTGCCCAGCGGATTGTAGTTCAGCAACTGGCTGAAGTTGGGCGTGTTTTCGTCCTTTGCCTTGTCATAGCTGACCAGCGCCGAGAAGCCGTCGAACGGGGTCCACTTGGCCTGGATGCGGCCACCGGCGCGCTCATACTGGTTCCACCCGGCCTGCCCCGCCAGCGGGTTCTTGACGGTGGGGTCCTGATGCTGCTCCACCGCGTCGATCTTGATGGCGATGTGATTGAATTCGGGCAGGTCGATGTGGCCCTCGGCGGTGTGGCTGCCGTAATTGCCAAGGCCTGCAGCAAAGCGGCCACCAAACTTGCCGGTGGGATCGCGCGTCACGATGCTGACCGCGCCGCCTTCAGTGTTGCGACCAAACAGCGTGCCCTGCGGCCCCTTGAGCACTTCGATACGCTGCACATCGAACAGGGCCGCGTTCAGGCCCTGCGAACGGGCGAGATAGACGCCATCAATATACACGCCCACGCCCGTGTCGCGCGCGGTCTGGTTCTGGTCAAACGGCACGATGCCGCGAATGCCCACGGTCAGCGCCGACTGGCGCGCCTCGAACGTGGCGACGCGCAAGCTGGGAACGCCGCCATCGGCCAGATCGATCAGGCTCTGCACATGGCGGTCCTTGATGATCTGGTCGCTGACCACCGAGATCGCCACCGGTGTCTTCTGCAGGTTCGTCTCGCGCTTGGTGGCGGTAACGACAATGTCGGTCAGCCCCTGCCCTTCAGCCGCCGGGGCAGGATCCGCCGCCACATCGGCAGCTTGCGCCATGCCCCCATGCATGAACGCCAGCGCCGAAAGCGGCAGCGCGAGAAGGGCCTTTTTGTGATTCACCGTCTTGTCCTCCGAGGATCGCAGCCGGAATGGAGAGGGGCCGCGCGGTTGCGTAACTTTGGTTACACCGCTCTCTATCCATCGTTATTTTCACTTTTGTGACATAGCCACAGCCCCTGTGGTTCGGTTGACTGCCCCCCGTTTCATGGCAAGAGAATACCCATGCGCCCACAGCCCCTGCCCACATTGGCCTCAGCCATCCGTCCGCGGCGGATCCCCTCGGGCGTGGTACTGGCCGCGATGCGGGTGGTGATGGCGCTGCTGTTCGTGGCATGGCTGGATCTGGCTTCGCCTCGCAGCATGCCGGGGCAACATGCCGCCGTTGCGCTGTTCGCGGCCTATCTGTTGTTTGCGGTGGGCATGGTCGTGGTCGCCTGGAGCAGTTGGTGGCACGACCACCGGCTGGCGGGGCCCGCCTTTGCGATTGATGCCATGACCGCGCTGGTCGGCCTGTATTGGACGCGCGCGGTCACGCTGGATTTCTTCAGCGCTTTCCTCACGCTTTTCGCCTTTCTCGTGCTGACCGCCGCCGCGCGATGGAGCAGGCGCGGCATGTTGCTGGTGATGCTGGGACTAGCGGCCTGTTTCCTGTTGGCCGGTTGGCTGGTGGATGGCCATGGCACCGGGTTCGACATGCCGAAATTCATCCGCCGCTTCAGCACGCTGATGGTGTTGTTGATGATGCTGGGCTGGTTCGCGCTGAACACACGCGGGCTGGCCACGCCGCGCCATCATCGCCATGGCGGGGCCGCCGATGATGAACAGGCCACGCCCGACACGCTCAACGCGGCGCTGGCCTATGCCATGGACCTTTGCGGGGCGACGGGCGGCGCGCTGGCTTGGCTGCCCATGGGCGAAACACGGGCGCAATTGTGCACGGTTGGACTGGCCAATCCGCCAGCATGGCTGGAGCATGAGGCGCTGCGGATCGATGATGCCGACGGGGGCCTGCCTTTTCTGTTTGACGGCGCGCGGCGCATGGCGCTCCGTGATGACAACCGGCGCGGCGTGTTGGCGCAGGCTGCCCCCTGCGCGCTGGCGGCGGCCCTGGGCGTGACCGAGGGGCTGGCCATCCCGCTTATTACGCGGACAGGGCGCGGGCAAGTGCTGCTGTGGAGCATGGCACGGCCCAACGGAGATGACTTGCTGGCCGCGCAGGGCATGGCCCGCGAAATCGCCTTGGCGCTGGACGAGGAAGAGACCGAAACGCTGGCCCGTGAAGTGGCCATGTCGCGGCTACGCTCGCAAATCGCGGCGGATTTGCATGACAGCGTGGTGCAAACGCTGGCCGGGGCGCGGTATCGGTTGCAGGCCTTGCGGGCCGATGCGGGCGACGATGCATCCGCCCAGATCGACCAGATTACCAGCGCCATCGCCGCCGAGCAGCAGCATCTGCGCGCCATCATCGGCCAGTTGCGTCTGGGCCGGATCCAGCCGGGCCAGCGCGACCTACACCACGAAGCAATAACGCTGGCCGAGCACCTGTCAAGCCAGTGGGCCGCGCAGGTTTGGGTGGCGCCCCACTGGCCAGCGGTCATTGGCCCGGCCGCGCTCAACTTTGCCATGCAGCAGATCATCCGCGAAGGCACCGCCAATGCCGTGCGCCACGGCAAGGCCAGCGCCGTTGCCATCGCGATCGAGCCGACCGGTGATGGCCTGCGCCTGTCGATCACCGACAACGGCGATGGCTTCTTGCCCGGCGCCCTGCCCCGGTCCATTGCGCAACGGGTTGCCGCGCTTGGCGGTCAGATCACAGTCATCTCACGACCGGGGCACAGCAGCGTCGACATCACCCTTCCCATGGAGCCACATGCGTGACCAACATCCTGATTGCCGACGATCACGCCTTTTTACGCGCCGGGCTGGAACAGGTGTTGAGCGCGCGCGGGCACACGATCGTTGCCTCTGTGGGCGACGGGCAGGCGACCATTGCGGCGGTGGACGCGCATAATCCTGATGTCGTGGTGCTGGACTTGCGCATGCCGGGCGGCGGCGGGCTGGCCGTGCTGGAAGCGATGCGCGGGGCCGGCGACCAGCGCCCCGTGGTCATGCTGGCCGCAGAGGTGGATGATGCCAGCCTGCTGGCCGCGATCCGGCTTGGGGTCAACGGCATCGTGTTCAAGGACACCGATATTGCCGTGCTGGATCAGGCCATTGCCACGGCGCTGACGGGCGAGCGGGCGATCGCCATGCCTCTGATGGAACGCGCGCTGGCACTAGCTTGCGAACCGGCGCGCAGCCATCCACTCGACACGCTGTCCGAACGCGACAGGCGCATTGCCGAATGCGCGGCCCAGGGCTTGCGCAACCGCGAAATTGGCGAACGGCTCGACCTGTCGGAAGGGGCGGTGAAGGTCTATCTCCACCGCATCTATGACCGATTGGGGGTCAGCAATCGCACCGAACTGGCGTTGATTGTACAATCAGCGCGTGTCGCAGAATCCAAGGGCCCCGGCATCGCATAGGGCGCACATGGCGTGGATAACGCCCGAAACGATGGGGTCTTTCAGGCTATACCAGCGCAATTGCGCATCGATCCGCACATTCACCACACCCTCGGCCCGCAACAGCGCCAGATGCTGCGACACGCCCGATTGCGACAGGCCCGTCATCGCCACCAGTTCATTCACGCTCACCTCGCCCTCATCCATCCGGCACAGCATCAGCAAGCGCTCAGGATGGCTCATCACCTTCAGGCGTGCGGCCATATGGCTGGCATTGGCTTTCAACTCGGAAAGATCGGTGGGTTTCATCGTGCCTCCTCAGATAGGGCAATCCCATCATCGCGCAAGACTACATAGATTGCCGGGATCACCAGCAGGGTGAGCAGGGTGGACGAGGCCAGACCGAACAGCAGCGAGATGGCCAGCCCCTGAAAGATTGGATCGGTCAGGATCACGCTGGCCCCGATCATCGCGGCGGCGGCGGTCAGCGCGATCGGTTTGACGCGGATGCGCCCCGCCTCGATCAACACCTGCCGCAAAGGCTTTCCGGGCGTGGCGCTGTGGCGGATGAAATCCACCAGCAGGATCGAATTGCGCACGATGATGCCCGCCAGCGCGATGAAGCCGATCATGCTGGTGGCGGTAAAGGGCGCGCCAAACAGCATATGCCCTGCCACAATCCCGATCAGCGTGAGCGGCACGGGAGTGAGGATCACCAACGGCAGTTTGAAACTGCCAAACTGCCCCACCACCAGCACATAGATCGCCAGCAGCGCCACCATGAACGCCCCGCCCATGTCGCGGAAGGTGACCCAGGTAATCTCCCATTCGCCATCCCACAGGATCGCTGGCGTGCTCTCGTCATCGGGCTGGCCATGCATCAGGATGCGCGGCTTGGTCAGCCCATGGCCCGCCCAGTCATAGGCCTCCACCGCCTTGTCCACCGCCAGCAGCCCATAGATCGGCGCTTCATAGCGGCCCGCCATATCGGCCATCACCATGGTTGCCCCGCGCCCATCGCGGCGGAAAATCGCCTGCCCGCCCATCTCGCGCCGGACATCGACCAGTTCGCCAAGGCTGAGCAACTGGCCCGAAGGAGTCGCGGCAACCGGCGTCGCGGCCAGCGCCCCGCTATACTGGCGTTGTGCCTGATCGAGGCCAATCTCCACAGGCAGCGGATCGCGGTCAGCCCCTCGCGGTACATAGGCCAGCGTCTGCTGCCCCATCAGCGCGCCCATGCTGTCCATCACCTGCCCTTGCGCGATGCCATAGTGATCGAGCTTGGCGCGATCCGGCACAAGGCGCAGCGTGGGGCGAGCCGTGCCAAAGGACGTATCGGTATCGACAATGAAGGGCACCGACTTGAAAATCTGCTCCAGCACCAGCGCGGTTTTCTGGCGCGTCGCCTCATCCGGGCCATAAACCTCGGCCAACAGCGTGGCCAGCACCGGCGGCCCGGGCGGGGTTTCCACCACCTTGATGCTGGCCCCCACCGGCAGAGCCAAGGCACGCAGCCTTTCGCGCAGATCAACCGCAATGGCGTGGCTGGCCCGGCTGCGCTCGCCCTTGGGCAAGAGGGCAACCATCACATCCCCCATCTCCGGCTGCGCGCGCAGGAAATAGTGGCGCACAAGGCCGTTGAAGTTGAAAGGTGCCGCTGTGCCCGCATAGGCCTCCATCGCGGTCACTTCGGGGATCTGGCGGGCGATGGCGGCGGCTTGCTCGGCCACGCGCGCGGTCTGCTCCAGCGCGGTGCCCTCGGGCATGTCGATCACCATCTGCACCTCGCTCTTGTTGTCAAAGGGCAGGAGCTTGACGGTGACCGCCTTGAAATAGAACATCGAACAGGCGACCACTGTGGCCAACCCCACGCCCCACAGGAAGCGCTTGGCACTGGCGCGCGTGGCGATCACCCGCCCGGCATAGCGGGCATAGATCCCGCCCAGCTTGCCGCCATCCTCGTGGCTACCATGCGCCAAGGCCCCGCGCGCAAAGCGGATCATCAGCCATGGCGCAATCACCACCGCCACGAAAAAGCTGAACACCATCGCCGCGCTGGCGTTGATCGGGATCGGCGCCATATACGGCCCCATCAGGCCCGACACGAACAGCATCGGCAAGAGCGCGGCCACCACCGTCAGCGTGGCGATGATCGTGGGGTTGCCCACTTCGGCCACCGCCTCGATGGCGGCCTGTTGGCGGCTGCGCCCATCATGCATCCCCCAATGCCGGGCGATGTTCTCGATCATCACGATGGCGTCATCCACCAGAATGCCGATGGAGAAAATCAGCGCAAACAGCGACACGCGGTTGATCGAAAAGCCCATGATGCGCGATGCAAACATGGTGAGCATGATGGTGGTGGGAATGACAATCGCCGTCACCCCCGCCTCGCGCCAGCCAATGGCAAAGCCGATCAGGATCACGATGGAAACCGTGGCCAAAGCGAGGTGGAAGATCAGTTCGTTGGCTTTCTCATTCGCGCTCTCACCATAATTGCGGGTGACATTGACCGCCACGCTGGCCGGGATCAGGTTGCCCTTCAGCGCCTCGACCCGCGCCACCACGCCTTGCGCCACATTCACCGCATTGGCGCCATTGCGCTTGGCGATCGCGATGGAAACGGCGGGCGCCATTTGCCATGCGCCCCCATCGCGCGCCCAGCGCCAGCTGTGCGCCTGATCCTGCGCCGCGCCGGTTTCCACCCGCGCCACATCACCCAGCAGCACCGGCGCCCCGCCCGCCGCGCGCAGGGTCAGGCGGCGCACATCATCCGCGCTGGCCAAGGGCGCGCCTGCGGTGATCGCCATCGCGCTGCCATCCTCGCGAACCGTGCCAGCGGGGAAGCTGCGCCCACCTTGGCGGATCGCCTCCATCAGGCTGGAGAGCGGCACCCGCGCCGCCGCCAATCGCACCGGATCGGGGATCACCCGGATCGCCTCACGCTGGCCGCCGGTGATGAAGGTCAGGCCCACATCGTCCACCTTGGCCACCTCGCCGCGCAGCTTGGTAGCCAGCGTGTAAAGGCTGCGCTCGTCCCAACCGGCGCCTGTGGGGGTGAGAGTCAGCACCACGATCGGCACATCGGAAATGCCGCGCACGGTGATCTGGGGCGGCTGGATACCGGTGGGGATCTTGTCGATATTGGCCTTGATCTTTTCGTCCACGCGCGTGGCGGCGGCCTCCGGGTCTTGCCCCACGTTGAAGCGGGCCGTGACCATCACGCCATGATCCTGCGCCTGCGTGTAGACATGCTCGACGCCGTCGATACTCTTGATGATCTGTTCCAGCGGCTTGCCCGCCAGTTCGACCGCATCCCCCGCCGATAGCCCCGGCGCAGCCACGCGGATGTCCACCATCGGCACCTTGATCTGCGGCTCTTCCTCACGCGGGATGGTGATCGTGGCGATCAGGCCCACAAGGATCGCCGCCAACAGAAACAGCGGGGTCAGGGGCGAGGCGATGGTGGCCTGCGTGATGCGACCCGAAAGGCCCAGCTTCATCGCCCCGCCCCCGTTCCGGCGCCCACCAGCACATCGCCAGCGGCCACGCCAGACAGGATTTCGACCCGGCCATCATCGGCAGGCGCTGTCTGCACCGGCACCTGCGTGACGGCGCCGGATTTGCCCGCCATCAGCGCATAATCCAGCCCATAGCGCGTGAGAATAAAGGCGCGCGGCACGATGATCCCCCGATGGGTTCCCACCGCCAACTGCGCGCCCAAGCGGCGCCCGATCAGGCTGGCATCCAGCCCCGCCATCGCGACATCGGCGCTCACCTGACCCGCTGTCACAGCTGGATATATGCGGGTCACGCCACCCTCGCCCGCCATACCATCCACGCGGACCCGCGCGCCGGGGCGAATTTTGGCCGCCAACGCTTCGGGCAGATCAAGCCGCAGCACCATCGGGCCAGAGGTGATCACCGCCACCACCATCCCCGGCGCCACCGGCGATCCGGCGGGCACATCGGCGCGCAGCACCCGGCCATCGGCGGGCGCCACCACCGCGCCCTGGCCCGCCATCGCGCGCACGCTGGCCTGCTGGGCACGAGCGGCCTGGGTCTGGGCGCTGGCGGCGCTGGCGCCCGCTTCGGCCTGCTCCAACCGCGCCTTGGCATAGACGCCATTGGCGGCGAGGAACTTCACGCGATCCAGTTCGGCCCGCGCCTGCATCGCCTGCGCCTGCGCGGCGGCGGCCTGCGCGCCATAGGCGGCGGATTGATAGGCAAGCTGACTGTCGGTGATGCGCCCGATCACCTGCCCTTTGCGCACCATATCGCCCGCACGCACGGATAGCGTGGAGAGCAAACCCGGAATGCGCGCCAGCACCTGCGCTTGATCCTGCGTGGTCACTTGCGCAGAAACACTTTGCCAATCGGGCGTTTCGCTGGCGGCAATGGTGAGGCGCGGCCCGGTGGCGGTGGGCGCCGCCTCTGGCGCAGGCTTATCCTGCCCGCATCCCTGCAGCGATGCCGCCATGATCGCGATCAACCAAGCCTTGGCCTGCATAGCTTTACGCATCGTCATCTCCCGTCCCGCCCTTTTGCCTTTGCCCTTAGCGTTCAACCGGCAAACCAGCTTTTGCCCAGGCACCAAAGCCGCCCGCCAGATGCGTATCCACGCTGGCTTGAGCCGCCGCGCATTTATCGAGCGCCATGCCAGACCGCTTGCCACCAAGGCAGGTCAGCACCAGTTGCTTGCCATCGGGGTCGGGCAGCCTGCTGGGCTGGAAGGTGGACAAGGGCATGTTGATCGAGCCGGGAATATGACCTCCCGCAAACTCGTCCACTTCACGCACATCGATGACGAGGGCCTGATTCGCCTGCACCATCGCGGCCAGTTCCGAAGCGCTGATCTCCCGATGTTTCGCCGATTTTCCAAAACCAAAGACCATCATCCCGACTCCAAACCCGTAGCGCGCGATGGCGCTGGAAAAACATGACTTGCTTATATTGTTTGATAGTAATATTAGTCAAGCAAGATTGAAGCGGCTATCGAGTCCCCCATTATCACCCGACCAAGGGGGCCGCACAGTTTGGGAGAGCAGTTCCATGTCAATGCCTGCAAACACCTTGCCCCGCATTCTTGTCCTCGGCGCTGGCCTTGGCGGCACAATCGCGGCCTACGAAATCCGCGATGCCACCAAAGGCCGCGCAGAAGTCACCGTTGTGTCTGACAGCGAGGATTACTGGTTTGTGCCGTCGAACCCATGGGTGGCGGTGCGCTGGCGTGAGCCAGACGCGATTCGCGTTCCCCTTGCCCCGGTGATGGCCCAAAAGGGCATCGGCTTTACCAGCGTGGGTGCCACGCGGGTTCACCCCACAGAAAGCCGCGTGGAACTGCGCGATGGCTCATCCATGAGCTATGACTGGCTGGTGATCGCCACCGGGCCGGAACTGGCCTTTGACGAGATCCCCGGTTTCGGGCCTGATGGGCATACCGTCTCCGTCTGCAAGACCGATCATGCTGCTCACGCCGCCGATGCCTTCGATGAATTCTGCAAGAACCCGCGCCCCATCGTTGTTGGCGCCGCGCAGGGTGCCTCCTGTTTTGGCCCTGCCTATGAATACGCGCTGATCCTCGACACCGAATTGCGCCGCCGCAAGATCCGTGACCAGGTGCCGATGACCTTCGTCACCAGCGAACCCTATATCGGGCACTTGGGCCTTGATGGTGTGGGCGACACCAAGGGCCTGCTGGAAAGCCAGTTGCGTGAGCGGCACATCAAATGGGTGACCAACGCCCGCGTCACCCGCTTTGACGATGGCATGGCCCATGTCGAGGAAGTGGGCGAAGATGGCGCGGTCAAAAAGACCCACGACCTGCCCTTCGGCTTTTCCATGCTGCTGCCCGCCTTTCGCGGCATCAAGGCAGTTTACGGCATTGAGGGCCTGACCAATCCGCGCGGTTTCATTCTGGCTGACAAGCACCAGCGTAATCCGAACTTCAAGAACGTCTATTCGCTGGGCGTTTGCGTGGCGATCCCGCCCATGGGACCAACGCCGGTGCCCGTGGGCGTGCCCAAGACCGGCTTCATGATCGAGAGCATGGTGACGGCCGTTGCCCATAACATCGCCGCCGAACTTGATGGGCGCCAACCCAATGAAGTGCCGAGCTGGAACGCGGTATGCCTTGCCGATTTCGGCGATGGCGGTGTGGCCTTTGTGGCCCAGCCCCAGATCCCGCCGCGCAATGTCAATTGGTCGTCGCATGGAAAATGGGTTCACCTCGCTAAAGTCGGCTTTGAAAAATACTTCCTGAAAAAGGTCCGCTCGGGCGTCAGCGAGCCCTTTTATGAAAAGCTGGCCCTGCAAGTGCTGGGCATCAACAAGTTGAAAGAAACCACCAAGGAGGATGTGCGATGAGCCTTGACAGTGCCGTGATGCGCTTTGCCGGAGCCGTTGTTCTGGGCAGCGCCTTGGCCGCCCATTTTGTTAACCCCTCGTGGATTTACCTCACCATGTTTGCCGGAGCCAACATGCTTCAGGCCAGCGTTACGGGTTTTTGCCCTGCCGCCATCCTGTTCCGCGCCATGGGCGTGAAACCGGGCTGCACGTTCAAATAAAGGCTGATGCGATGCGCCGTCTGATGATGCTTCTGCCCTTGCTGGCCGCCGCCCCGGCGTGGGCGCAGGGCCAAGACGTTAACGCCACCATCGCCGATGCCTTGGCTCACGCCCCCGTCCTTGCCGAGGCTCAGGCTGGGGAAGCGCAGGCCCAAGCGAGGCTCGATGGCGCCAAGGCTCAGGGCAACCCGATGCTAAGTGTCGAGGGGCAGATCGGCGCAGGCCGTATCGACAATGGCGGCTTCTTCGGCTTTACCGCGCGCAATGTCACACCGCTGGCCTTGCGTGCGGGGGCCGAGATGCCGCTTTATGCCGGGGGCCGCGTTGCTGCTGCCGTGGATCAGGCGCGAGGCGGGCAAGCAATGGCCGCGCTGGCGCTGGCCGATGCGCGCTCAAGGGTGATGGTGGGCGCGGTCGCGGCCCATGCCGAGGTTTTGGCCGCCCGACGCATCGAAGCCCGCTATCTGCAATTGGCCAGCGAACTTGCCGAAGTCGAGCGGCAGGCCAAATTGCGTTTTCAATCGGGTGAAATCCCCGCCTCAGACCTTGCCGCCGCCACCGCGCGCCGCGCTGAGGGTGAGGCCGGCCTTGCCGCCGCACAGGGGCGCCGCATCACCGCCGAGGCGCAATATGCCCGCATGACCGGGCATGAAGCCGGCGCGCTTGCCCCCTTAGCCGCCCTGCCTGCGACACCGCCGACTTTGGACGAGGCGCTAGACAGCGCCCATCGCAGCAACCCAATGCTGGCTCAGGCCGAAAAGGGCATCGACATCGCGCGCGCAGGGGTGCGCGGCGCAAGGGCAGAAAGCCTGCCCACCATCGGCGCCTTTGCCGAGGCGACCCGCACCCGCGACCAGTTCTTCCCCGATTACCGCGCCGATGCCATGGCCGTGGGTATCCGGGGCCGCTGGACCTTGTTTGCCGGTGGCCGCACGGCAGCGAAAATCCACGAAGCCGATGCCACGCTGGATGCCAGCGAAGCCCGTGCCCGCGAGGCGCGTGAGCAGATCGACGCGGCAGTCATCGCCGCATGGACCAGCCTGAAAACCGCGCACCGTATGGTGGAGGCCAGCGCCGCCCGCTCTGCCGCTACCGCAGAGGCTTTGCGCAGCGTCCAACTGGAAGCCAAGGTCGGCGCCAAACCAACGGTCGCCGTGCTGGACGCCGAGCGTGAGGCCACCGCAGCGGACGCAGCCGCAATCGAAGCCGAGGGGCAGCGCATGATCGCCGCATGGCAATTGAATGCGCTGGCTGGGCAGATTACCCCCTGACAGGAGATTGACCATGCACAAGGACTGGCCACAGATGGCCAAGGAACTGTCAGGCGCTATCAAGGAAGTCCGCTTTGGCGCGCCGGATGTGATGAAGAACTTCTCCGCCATGGCCAGCGCGGCAACGGCCAACGGCGCACTGGACAGCAAGACCAAGGAACTGATTGCCCTTGGCATTGCAGTCGCGATCCGCTGTGATGGATGCGTAGCCTTTCACGCTCAGGCCGCCGTCAAACATGGTGCTACCCGCGAGGAAGTGATGGATGCCATGGGCCTTGCCATCTACATGGGCGCCGGGCCTAGCCTGATGTATGCAGCGCAAGCGGTGGAGGCCTACGATCAGTTTGCCGCAGCATAATTGATGGCGGTATTTCGGGGCGAGAGGCGTTAGAAGCGAAGCGATGATAACCCGCCTCTACCTGTCAGCCGTATTGGCTACTTCGCTGATCTCTGCTTCTCCGGCGTCCGCCTCGCCTGCCGCTTGGCCCGAGATTACCGAGGAAGCGCTTGCCCCGAAAATGGCACCCGCTGGTCACGACGTCACGATCGTCGTGTTTTCGGACTATCGGTGCCCATACTGCATGCGTTTGCATGCCGTTCTTCAGCAAGCGATGCAACGCGATCACAAAGTGCGGATCGTTTACCGTGACTGGCCGATTTTCGGGGAAGCATCCGCACGCGCCGCCAGATTGGCAATCGCCAGCCAATTTCAACACAAATATGAGGCCTTCAACAATACTCTCTTTGCACTGTCAGGGCACCTCGATGACGCAAGCCTGCGCTTGGCAGCGCGTCAGGCGGGCGTCAATTGGGGCCAGCTGCAACGCGACCTTGCTCTTCATGACCGTCAGATCGCCCGCTTGATGGGACGCAGCGATGCAGCCGCCAAAACGTTGGGCTTTGAAGGGACGCCGGGCCTGTTGGTTGGAACCACGCGGGCGTTCGGCGCCCCTGATCTTGCAGAACTCGAAGAGCTAATCCGTCAAGCCCGCAACCAGCCCAGCTCGAAACCTGCGGCATGAACAAAGCCCTTGGAACTCTGGGGTTATCCATTGCCGCAGCTTTAGGCGCTTGCCTGGCCCATGCAGCAGAGCCGTCCCCTCCTGCTTTGACGGCGCCCGATCCCGCAGCGCTGCCAAATGATGCCTGGGGGGCGACTGTACGCTACGGCCGCGACCTTTTGACGCAGACTGCCAAGTTGATCGGCCCGCAGGCTCAGAACCCGGCGTTGCGCTATGCAGGCAACAATCTTGCCTGCCAAAGTTGCCACATTGATGCCGGCACCAAGGCTTATGGCCTGCCGTTGACCGGCGCTTTTGCCGATTACCCCAATTATCGCGCGCGCGAAGGCAAGGTCGGTACGCTACCCGAGCGCATAAATGGTTGTTTGACACGAAGCCTCAATGGCAAGCCAATGCCCGAAGGCAGCGCGCAAATGACCGCCATCATCGCCTATCTGCGTTTTCTATCTCTTGGTTCAAAGGTCGGTACGCCGATCAGCACACGCGGCCCCGGCCCAATTCAGACCATGTCGCGGGCCGCCGACCCCATACGAGGTCAAGACATCTATTCAGCACAATGCGCCGCTTGCCACGGCAGCAATGGGCAGGGGCAGCGCGCGGCCCCCGGTGATCCAACCTTTGCTATTCCCGCCCTGTGGGGGGATGACAGCTTCAACGATGGCGCAGGGATGGCCCGCCTCTCCACTGCAGCCGCTTTCATTCGCAACAACATGCCCCATGGCACATCATGGCCCGCCCCAAGCCTGACCGAAGCGGACGCATGGGATGTCGCGGCATTCCTTGAGGCTCAACCAAGGCCGCATATGGCTGGTTTGGAGCGGGACTATCCAAAGTTGAATGAAAAACCTGTAGACGCACCTTATGGGCCTTATGCGGATAGTTTTCCTGCGATTCAGCACAAATATGGTCCGTTTGGCCCCATCCGCGCCACACTCAACGCCTCCATCGCGGCGTCTAAGGATGGAAATTGATGGGGACCGTAAAATCATGCCCCGAGGGACCGGTCCCCTCGGGCAAGGGTGGAAAAGGGCTGGCTTCGCGCAGCGCCCGCATGGCCTGACGGTCAAGCATCGCGATGTTGCTCGATTGCACGATATGCGCCTCGGTCAATCGGCCGCCGGGGTCCAGGCGAAAGCCAAGGATGACCTGGCCCTCAAGCTTGATGCTTGCCGGGCGATGGGCCATCACTTTCTGCCACAAGACACGCGCATAGGTGGCGAAGGGATCAGCGGCGGTAGGAGGGGACATAACAGGTTTTGATGGCTCAACTGCCATGACAGGTGCTGGAAGAGCCACATGCGTAGGCGCGATCACATCGGCAACGGTTTTAGGGGCAAGCTGATTCAAGGGTGCCGCGGGGGCCTGCACAGGAGCGATTACTGCCTTTTGCCAGACAGTCTTGGCAAAACGCCGAGGTGAAACCGGCACCATTTCCAAAGGCACTTGCATCACCAGCACGCGCGAGGAGGGCGTCCTCCCGCGCATGCTCTCGTGCTGCGGTGGCATGCAAAGGGCAAGGCCTAGGGCCAGCGCATGGCCCCCCAGCACGCAGGCCGCTGTCAACAGCCTGCGCGACAAGGGTTGTGGGGCAAGGAACCCTTGGCCCGCCATCACTCAAAACCGCGCCGACAGCCCGACATTGATCGAGCGCCCACGCCCCGGTACTGGGCGGAGCAGCGTGCTGCCGCTGGCCTTGTAATCCCCCAGAGACATGCCCCCCAGCGGCAAGGCATAGGCCTTGTCCAGCAGGTTGGTGACATCAAGGCTCAGGCGATAGGCTTTCCAGTTGTAGGCTCCGCGCAGGTTAACCAGAGCATAGGCGCTGGTAACTGGCTCCTTTCGGGCCGGATCGACGCGGATCTTGGCCGAGACCGCCTCCATCTCCGCGCCAGCCTCAAACCCGCCCAGCGTATGGGCCAGGCCCAGCTTCGTATCCAGCGGCATCTGGTGATAGAGCGGGGTATTCGCGGTCAAATTCTGTCCATGCAGCCAGGCCAGCGAAGCGGTCACCCGCGTCGTGCCCCAGCGACCGCCATTCCACACCGGAGCGGCGCCGGAAAGGTCGATGCCATAGAATTGCGCCTGCACATTGGCGAATTGCAACTGGTTGAACCCCGTGGGCATGCCCATCATGTTGGTCTGCGCCTTCAGCACACGCGCGTCGATATAATCATCCACATGGGTGTAATAAGGCGCGGCCTTGAGGAACCAGCCCCCCTTGCCGCCGCCACTGGCAGTGATGGCAAGGCTGACCGTATCAGCCCGCTCGGGCCGCAAATCCACGTTGCCCACATAGCCATTACCATCGCCATACCAGCCAATCATGCTGGTCGACATGGTGCCCCTTCCCCAACTGTAACGCTCATAGAGGTTGGGCGAACGCACCTTGTGGGCATAGCCCAGTTCAGCCGCCACGCCCGGCACCGGCGTCCAGGTGGCCAGCACAGATGCGCTCCAATTGCTGTCGGCACGGCGATGGGGGATGGCGTTATAGGCCATGGCGGCCATGGCATCGGCCATGTTCATCATGCCGGTGCCATAGGGCTGCGCCTGCCCGGCATTGGTGATCACACGGTCAAAGCGCGCGCCTGCCAGGGTGGTAAAATTCTCCGCCCAGCGCGATTCCACCTCGGCAAACCAACCCAGGCGGTCGCGGCGCCCATCGGCGATGTTGAGATAGGTGTTCGGCCCCATCATCATGCTGCCAGCCACCGGAGGCCACCAATCGTTCAGGCTCTGCGCGTGATAGTCGCTGCCCAGATGCAGCGCATGGACCTTGGCGACCGGAAGATCGAGCCGGAGGGTATAGCCGGCCGAACGCA
This sequence comes from Novosphingobium ovatum, assembly GCF_009909235.1. Lineage (GTDB taxonomy): Bacteria > Pseudomonadota > Alphaproteobacteria > Sphingomonadales > Sphingomonadaceae > Novosphingobium > Novosphingobium ovatum. The sequence continues at coordinate 305,532 of NZ_JAAAPO010000004.1, read as the reverse complement.
CCTTGGTGTTCATCGGCATGCCACCGCTGGCCGTGCCGCCCTTGTCAGCCAGAAAGTTCATCTCATGGTCGACGGCCTGATAATTCGCCTTCACATCAAGGGTGCCCCAATCGAGCTCATCATGCCAATGGCCGTTGATGAACCAGTCCTTGTTGCTGGTCATATCCATATATTGATTGGGAAAGCCTTCGTAGGGGGCGTAATGATACCCACCCTTCAGCTCGATCAAGCCGATGTTTCCCTGATAGGCCAGCGCCAGCGTGTGATCAGTTTTGCGATATTCAGTGGAGCGCACCAAGCCCAGATTGCCGCCCCCCGAATAGCGCCCTGCCGAGGCAAAGGAGCCGCTATAGGTCGCGCTGAGAGACGCGCTGGACACGGTCAAGCTGGCCGCCACGCCTGCCGCGCCATCATTGCTGCGGTAATAGGTGGAGACTTCGCCAGTGGTAAGAAGCTTCCCTGCACGGGCAAAGCGCGGGGGCTGGCTGGTCACGGCGATGACTGCGCCAATGCTGTCACCTCCCATGCTGACGGGCGATACGCCGGTGATCACCGCAATGGCATCCACCGTCTGCGGATCGGTATAGGACAGCGGCGTGTTCATGTCATTCGGACATGCCGAATCCACCGGATGACCGTCCACGGTGATGGCCAGCCTTTGTTCGGAAAGCCCGCGCACAGAGAGCATGCTGGAAATGCCGCCCCCTGTGTTTAATGACACACTGGGTACTTGTGTGAGCAGGTCGGCCGTATCACTGGTATTGGCTTGTCGCGCGCGTATCGCCGCGCGCTCGACAAGCTGGGTGGCTTGTGACGGGTTGGAAGCGCCGGCGCCATTCACGTCAACATCGGGCAGAGCGGTAGTAGCCTGCTGGGCAAAAACGGGGGTAGATACGCCAGCCAGCAAAAGGGCGGCAAAACGGGAAATCATCATGGCTGTTCTTTCAAATGGGGTAAAAATCAGTTTTTGGCCAAAGCCTTCAATTGGATGATGAGAGCGAGATAAAGCCCCCTGTTGTTCGGTTCTCAGCCGACAAGCTGCTTGAGCTTGGCGAGGGCGGCATCGTCGCTCTCGTCGTGGCCAATCATGTTTTGAAAGCCGCCCCTGGCATCCATCAGATAGATCGCGGCGGTGTGGTCGATGGTGTAGTCGCCGCCCGGTTGCGGCACTTTGGCGACATAGACGCCATAGGACTTCTCGATGGCGGCCAGTTGCGCCTCGCTGCCGGTCAGCCCGATGATGGGCGTGCCGAACAGTGTGACATATTGGCCGATGTCCTTGGGCTTATCGTGCCCCGGATCGACCGAGACGAAGAGCATGGCGAATTTCTCGCCATCCTTACCCATCCGGGCGCGCAACCGCGCCATCTTGGCCAGACTGGTCGGGCAGACATCGGGGCAGCGGGTGAAGCCGAAGTAGATGGCGTAAGGCTTGCCACCCACATTGGCCAAGGTGAAAGGTTTGCCATCGCTGGCAACCAACGTGAATGGGCCGCCGGGGCCGTCACTCTGGGCATTAGCTTGCGGCTTGACCTCGCTGCCCAGATAGGCGGCAAGGCCAAGCCCGAAGGCCAACGCGGCAAGCAGCAATCCGCCCCAGATGAAGGCGCCGCGCGAGGGCGGCTTAGTGGTGGTCATGGCCGCCGCCCATATTCTGTCCAATGTCGGCGATGGCGTGCACCGGCATCGCCACTTTCACCAAGCCAGCCTTCTCAAAGCGGAGCGTGAGCGCCACGCTCTGGCCGGGCTTGAGCGGGGCCTTCAGGCCGATGAACATGATGTGCATCCCGCCCGGCTTCAGTTCGACCACGGATTGCGCGGGCACGGGAATGCCATCAGGCAATTCGCGCATCCGCATCACGCCGCCATCCATGCTCATCGTATGGAGCTGGACGGTGGGCGCCACGGGTGACGAGGCCGAGACGAGACGGTCGGCCACCTTGCCCTTGTTGGTGAAGGTCAGGAACCCGCCGCCATTGACCTGCGCCGGGGCGGTTTCGCGGGCCCAGGCGTTGGTGATGGCGATGGTCTGACGGGCGGCGGTATGGTGGCCAGCATGGGCGAAAGCGGGCGATGCCGCGCCGGTCAGCGTGGCGAGCATAAGGGTGGCGGCGAGGCGCATGATCATCGGACTGTCTCCTGAATGGGCGCCGCCATGGCAGCACCGGATGGGGTGGTGGGATCCAGCGCTGCGCCAGCGATCTGGCCAACGAGGCCAAGCGCGACCAGGACCCATGCTCGGCGCCGAATGGCGCGCAGGTGGCTGATGTGGGCGGGCATCAGCGTCGCCCCTGTGCCAAGGCGGCAGCGATGACCGGGACCAAAGCCTGACGCTCCTCCAGTCCGAGGCAGCGGCCGATCTCGACGCTGGCATTGGGGCTGCGCAGGATCAGGCGCAGCGAGGATGGGGTGGGCGCCTGCGCGTCCAGCTTGGCAAACAGGCAGGGCATGTGGGAGGCTTGTCCCCGCGCATCGCGGTGGCGGATCGTGCCATGGGCGATTTCCAGAACTTCGCCATCGGGTTTGCTGCGCGCATGCTGCTCCAGAGCAAACACCAAGCCGCCTATCGCCATCAGGCAGAACACCGGCACCAGCCAATGGCCCGACAGCACGGGCAGGATCGACAGCGCCATCATCGCCGCGCCCAGCACGGCAAAACTCTGGCGGGCGGGCTCGCTCAAATGCGAGCGGTTCTCGCGCATATGCAGGACAAGGCCTGCGTGACCCCCTTGCGGCACATCGCTGCGCGCGCTCAGGGCAAAGGGCCGCTCAGCCGAGCGGCACAATATCTCATACATGAAAGGCTACTCCGGCAGGGCCGGGGCGTCAGCTTTGTGGGAAGGAGGGCCAACGCACCGGCCTATCCGACAGAAAAGGGAAGGTTCTGTCAGGCCAGCGCAGGCGGTCCGCGCAGGGGCGGAAAGAGGTAATGGGCGCGCTTTACGCCTACGGGAAGGAGCGGCGCAAAGCCAAGCGTCAGAATGAACAGCAGCGCGAGGGCAAGCTGGATTGGGTCAGCCCCGCCCAGCACACCATGGGTCAGCGCGGTAAAGGCGCAAGGGGCGTCGGCCTTAGCCTTACCGTGATCCTTGGTCCCGACATCGATCTGCTTGGTAATCTGGTGGCCGAGTGAGTCGGCGCAGATCTGCACGGTGATGGTTTTAGATTCCCCACCCAGCATATAACCGGCAGGAATCAGCGCTTTCATGCACAAAGCCAACGCGACCAGCAATGCGGTCACGCGGCGATGGGACAGGAAAAAGGCGCGGAATGATTGCATGATCAACGAAGCGCTTAATGCCTTTGCTAAGGCGTGTCACCGGCCTGGATCAAATTTGGACAATTTGCCTATGACAGAAAACGGCGTGTGGCTGGGAAAGTCAATTTGTTGGCTACTTAGCCAACCCGATTGAGGTTGTGTCATCCAAAAACAGCTGCAATACGGAATGTGGGTGCATCATTCCAACGTGAATGAGCAGGTTTGGTACATCGGTCGGGCCGCCGGTGAGAATACTCGACCTGGAGAATTGTGCCTATGGCTCCCCCCCATGGCCTGATCCGCTGGTGGCGTGCCCACGTGAATGCGGAAATCGATCATCCCGTTGTTGTGCGCCGCATTTTTGATGAAAGTGGATGGAGCCCGCGCTTCATCTTCATGGTTGTCATGTCGGCGGGCATTGCAGAACTCGGCTTGCTGCAGTCATCTCCGGCGGTGGTCATCGGGGCCATGCTTATCTCGCCGTTGATGGGCCCGATCATGGGGCTGGGTTTTGGCCTGGCGCTGTTTGATTTTGCCAGACTGCGCCGCTCCATGGCAGCACTGGCGCTGGCCGTGCCATTGGCCGTAGCTTTCACCGCGTTGATCGTGCTGTGCTCTCCTCTGCAATCGGCGACGCCGGAAATTCTGGCGCGCACGCAGCCCAATCTGTTTGACCTCGTTGTCGCGCTGTTTTCCGCGCTGGCGGGCAGTTTTGCGCTGATCCGCGGCAAGGGCGAGACCATTGTGGGCGTTGCCATCGCCACCGCTCTCATGCCGCCATTGGCGACCGTGGGCTTTGGGCTGGCCACCGGCAATAGCGCGATTGCATGGGGCGCGTTGGCCCTGTTCGCAACCAACTTTGTTACGATTGCCCTGTCGGCCACGATCATGGCGCGGCTCTATGGCTTTGGCCATTACCTCTCCACGCATCAAACGTGGCTACAAACCGGACTGTTATTGGGTGCCTTTGTGGCAATGGCGGTGCCTCTCGGCCTCTCGTTGGAACATATCGCCAGTCAAGCGGTCATCACCAACCAGATCCGCGCAGCCCTTGCTGAAGCGTCGGGGCGCGAAGCTCGCATCACGCAGCTTGATATTGATTTTCAGGCTGTACCGATCGCGGTGCGTACCGTGATCATTACGCCGCGTCAAAAGGCAGTTTCAACGTCCCAGCTTGCCAATGCCATCAAGGCACGCATTGGTCAGGCGGTAGCGCTTCAGGCCGATCAAGTCTTGCGTGCACCGTCGTCAAACGGGCTGGATGACGCCAAAGCTGCACTTGCCCGTGCACAGGACCTGCAGATGGAGGAGCGCCAGACCGAGCATATCCGGATTATGCTGGCCATTGCCGCAGGAATAGCGCCTGATGATGTCTTGATCGACCGCGAAGCCCGTCGAGCGCAGGTGGCAGCCGTGCTCTTGCCGGGTGCTGATCTTGCTACCTATCACGCATTGGAGCAGCGCATCGCCGCCGTCGCCGATGGCTGGACCATCACATTAACACCGTCTGCCGGATTGAACCTGTTGCCCGTTCCTTTGACGGGCAATGGACAGCTGTCTTCCGCAGCCATGGCCTCCGTGGAGACCAACATCTGGGCTGCCAAACGCTGGAATTGGGCCGCATTGGGCATACCGGGCTGGCTTGCCGCCATGCCTGCGCATCCTTCAGCGCTCCAGACCGAAGCCAAGGCGATTGGTGAAATTGCATCCGATGCTGATATCACACCGGTTGCGGGCGGCACGTATCATGCGGGCCTTCTGCAACTTGCCCCGATCAAACCCAGCACTGCGGCGAAGGGAACCTAACGCCATGCATGGAATGGACAGTCTGACCCTTGGCCTTCTGCTGTTGATCGCCTGTCTGGTGGCCATCATCTGCCGCCGCTTTGGCCAACCCTATGCGATTGGCCTTGTCGTGGCGGGCATTGGACTGAGCGTATCAGGCTACAAGAGCGGCATTGCGCTGACGCCTGAGTTGGTGTTCAGCGTGCTGCTGCCCCCGCTGGTGTTTGAAGCGGCGCTACATCTGGGCTGGAAGCAGTTCCGCCGCGAGGGCGCATTGGTGCTCAGCCTGGCCTTTGGCGGTACATTGCTGTCCGCCGGTGTGGTGGCTGCTGGCATGCACTGGCTGGCAGCCTGGGGTTGGCCCGCTTCTTTGCTGTTTGGCAGCTTGATTGCCGCAACCGACCCGGTCTCGGTGATTGCCATGATGAAAGAGCAAAAGGCCGACAAGCGGCTGCGCTTTCTCATGGAGGCGGAGAGCCTGATCAATGATGGCGCGGCAGCAGTGCTGTTTGCGTTGGTGGCGGCTTGGATTGCGGGGACGGCAACCGGGCCGGGCGGCATTGCGATGACCTTGGTCACCACGGTGGGCGGAGGCGTTTTGCTGGGACTGACCGTGGCGGCGGGGCTGATGTTGATCGCTGGGCGATCCGAGGATCATCTGGTCGAGATCACGCTCACGATGTTGGCGGCCTATGGCTCCTTTCTGCTGGCAGAGGAACTGCATGTGTCCGGCGTTCTGGCGACTTTGTCGGCGGGCATGTTAGTGGGCAATTGGGGTAAGGGGCGCAGTTTGAGCGAAGCAGGGGGCGAGGCGGTCATCCAGTTTTGGGATTTCGCGGCCTTTCTCGCCAATTCGGTGGTCTTCCTGCTGATCGGCAGCCGTGAGGCAACCCAGCCCATCGCCAGTTTCTGGGTGCCCGCGCTGATTGGCACGGTGGCGGTGTTGGCTGGCCGCGCTGTGGCGATTTATCCGATTACGCCCTTGTTCCGCAAAACCGCCATGGCCACGGATATGCTTACCCGCCATATCCTGTTCTGGGGTGGCCTGCGGGGGGCTTTGGCGCTGGCTTTGGCTCTGGGCGCGCCGCGCAGCCTGCCTGAACATGATGCGCTCGTCAGCGTTGCCTTTGCCGTGGTGGCTTTCTCGATCTTTGTGCAGGGGCTGACGGTGCCGATGCTGCTGCGCAAAGCGGGTGGTCGCTAAGGAAGGATCATGCTTTAAGCAGCCCCCATGAGCATTTTGGCCAGCCTCATTCCCCCGCGATATCGTTTCAATCGCAATGACTTGTTGCTGCGTGCGGCAGCGGTCATCGGCGCGGTGTTACTCGGCTTGGCGGCGATCATTTTTGCCAAGGCGGGCGAATGGGCACAGCTGGCCTTTGTTCGGATCTATGCCGAGCATCCCTTATGGGCAGCAATGGCCACGCCATTCGTGTTTGTCACTGTGGTTGGCCTTACCCGCCGGTGGTTTCCAGCGGCGCGCGGTTCAGGAATTCCGCAAGTGATGGCAGCTGGGCACAATCCCAATGCCAGCGCCGATGGCCCGCTGATCTCGCTGCGTACAGCGGGGGCGAAATTCGTGGGCACGCTGTTGATGCTGCTGGGCGGCGGCGCAGTGGGACGCGAAGGGCCAACGGTTCAGATCAGCGCGGCGCTGATGGTGGCGGTGCATCGTTGGTTGCGGGTGCCGGTCAATGCGGGTGTGATCATCGCAGGCGGCGCGGCGGGGGTGGCGGCCGCCTTCAACACGCCATTGGCTGGCGTTGCCTTTGCGATCGAGGAACTGGCTGCAGCCTTCGAGCAAAAGGTTGCGGTGCTGGTGATGGCCGCGGTGATGATCTCTGGCCTCGTCAGCCTCGGCCTTGCGGGTGACTACGTTTATTTCGGCACTATGACGCGTCATCTGGCCATCAGGGACATTGCCATCATGGCGCCCGTTATGGGCATCTTGGGCGGGGTCGCTGGCGGTATCTTCTCACGGTTGCTGATCGCAATGTCTGCATCGAAGCGGCTCCCCTTTGCCTTGGCCAGGGCACATCCGGCCGCGTGGGCCTTTGCTTGTGGTCTGGTGGTGGCTGGTGTCGGCTTGCTCAGTGGCGGCTTGAGCTGGGGCACGGGCTATGAAACCACGCGGCATTTGCTGGGAGGTGGGCAGGCGCCACTTTCGTTCGGCCCGGCAAAATTCATCGCCACGCTGGCAACCGCGCTCAGCGGTGCACCAGGCGGTATCTTCGCGCCTTCGCTCTCGGTAGGGGCGGGGCTGGGCCAATTGGCATCGTGCCTGTTCAGTTCCGAGCCGTCGGGCGCTTTAGTGCTGTTGGGTGTTGCTGGCTACTTCACGGGCGTGGTGCGCGCGCCTTTGACGGCGGTGATTATCGTGATGGAAATGACGGCCGACAGGGCCATGATCCTGCCGCTGTTCATCACCGCGCTGATCGCCGATTGGGTTAGCAGCAAAGTATGCCCCCCCAAGCTCTACCACGCCCTGTCGCAGCAGTTTCGGTAATCTTGCCCAGTGAAGCGCATTGCCACGTTTTCCTGTGGTTTTGGGTGGAAGCAGCGTCTTTATGACCTTTAGATACTCCTGTTAATTCGATGTCAGGCATTCATTGGCACTAACGCACGGCATTCGCTTGGGGAAGCGAAGAGCCAACGGATACATGGCAATGACATTCAATACATCGATTTCCAGGTTGAAAGCCCTGATGTGTGATGAGAACGGGGCAACTGCGATCGAATATGGCTTGATTGCCGCGCTGATCGCGGTCGCTTCCATCACGGCAATGAAGGGGCTTGGCAACCAGCTCAAGACCACCTTCAACACCACATCTAGCCAAATGAGCGCAGCCAACGCAGCCGCTTGATCGTAGGGCAGGGTGCGATCCCGTCTCCGTGCTCTGCCCAAACTGAGCCAATCTACCTTCCGGAGGGCAAAAACTGGATTGTCGCTCAAAGGTTAAGTTACGACAGGACTGCTCTGGCTATCATATGCCCCATGCGATAGATTGCCTAAATGGCCATACCAGACACCTACCTCGCCCTGCTCGAAGTCTTGGCCAGTGCTTTTCAGTGGTACGAGGCAACCACAGGGCATAGCCCGGTTTTGGTCGGCGGCGGCGCGGTGGCAGTGCAGACCCAAGGGGCCTTCATGTCGGGCGATCTGGATCTTTACGCGCCAAGCGATGCGGCCTTGGAAGCGGCGTTGCTCCAATCGGGGTTTGTCCGCGAGGAGAGGTTGGGGCGCTTGGCTGGTGGGTTCTATCACCCAGACTATCCTGAATATGGGGTCGAGGCGATATCAGGGCAGTTGTTTGATGGCCGTGCTGATAGAACGCGCCTCATCCGCGTGTTGTTTCAGGATGCCAAGGGCATTGTCATTCCTTCTTTCGAGGACATGATTGCGGACCGGCTTGGGCAATATGCGGCATCCAACCAACGCGATCACAGCAGGCTGGCGCAGGCCCAGTTGCTGTTCCGACTGGCCGATGATCTCGATCTGGGCTATTTGCAGTCGCGCGTCGGTGACGAAGGCGGAGATTTCGGCCTGCTGGACGGAAGGGATGGCGCGGACTGATGAAGACAATCGCTTTCACCGCCCTGCGCGAATCTGTCGAACGCAAGAAGGCGGCTATCGGCTGGATCGATGACGAGGCCAGCACTGATGACCTGCGCAACTCGGGCAAGACACGCACGCCAGCCAAGCGCGAGATGCTGGCGAGGATTGAGAACAGAGCCATGGCTGCTGGCCGCCCACATTTGAAGTCCAATTATTGAGTTCGTGGTGGAATGTCTGAATCCGCTTCGCCGGTTATGCATCAAGCCGATCTTGCAAGCCTGCTGCGGGAGCGCATAGCGGCAGGTCTAGCTGGTGACCTGAGTTCTAAAAGCCTTGCCGTCATCGTGGAAGAGGAGATGCCTTCCCCTATTCCTGACGATGGATGCCCCAGGCAGGTGTAGCCGCATCACTCCCCCACCGGGCTTTGCCCATATTTGCGCAGAACATCATCGAAAGCCTCGGTCATCAGTTCCTGAAGGCTGAGGCCATGCCTGCGAGCGCAGACATGCATGGCGAGGGACATCTCGGGCGAGAAGTAGGCGGCGATGGCCTTACGCCCAGCACGGCTGTTCGATCTGGGGCGGACGCCGAGCGATGCTGTCGCGTTGGCGCCTTGTTCTAGGCCTGGCGCGGCAGGCTGGGGTTGCGGTTTGGGGCTGGCCTTGGGCTTGTCGGCCAGGTTGGCGAAGCGGCTCATCAGCTCACACTCCTTCATGTGCGGTTGTGGACGTGTTCACAATTGCGATGATCCACGAGTGAAGCGCCGTGATCTCGGCGGCAGCCTTGCCGTCGGGCTCGAACTCGATAACCGAAGCGCCCGCAGCGCTGGCGTGGCGATAGACTGCGCGATCGGGCAGGTAATGCGGGCAAGCCTCGATCCCGAATCCCTGGACCAGTTCGATGACCTCCTCATACATGCGCGGTGCATGGGGCGGGCCGGCAGTGAACACCACATAGGCTGGCTTGTCGAACAGACGCACGAGGCTGACCGTGGTCTGGATGGCCGCCAAATCAAAGGCACTCGGGCGGCAAGGGATCAGGACCAGATCAGCCACCTCCACCGCTCTGCTGGCTGCGCTATCGGCATGGGGCGGCGTGTCGATCACGATAAAGGTCGCGCCTTGGCGCTGGGCGGCCTCGACCTTAGCCTGGATACGTGGCGGGGCGCTGTCGATAACCTCCGGCGCCTTGTCGGCTCGCCATGCGCCCCATTGGCTCGCCGTTGCCTGGGGATCGGTGTCGATGATGAGCGCGATGGCACCAGCGGCTTCAGCAGCGGCGGCGAGGTTTACCGACAGGGTGGTTTTGCCCGAGCCGCCCTTCTGGCTGGCGATAGCTATGATGGTCATGACGATTTCCTAGCCCGTTCACATGTGGGCGTGTGGGCTTGTGAGTGTGTGGACGTTTGGACAGGTGAAATGCTGAGCAGCTTCACCCGTCAGGCGCGACGCGACGCTCCATACTGGCCATCAGCCTTGCGGTCAGATTGGCCAGTGGGCCAACTTGCGGCTCGATGGGGGGCTCAAGCGGCGCAGCTTGTGGAGGCACCTCCTGAACGTTGCGCTCGGTGGCCCGGAACAGTCCTGCGAAGTTCACGCCTGCCGAGCCCGCCCGCCGCACCATACCCGCCAGGCACCTTGCTGGTGAGGCCACGCGATAGCGGTGGCCCAGCGGCAGTTCGGCATTCCTGTCTATCAGCAGCACGCTGAGCGCTGCTCGTTCCCGCCCGAACTGCCGGCAAGCTTTGCCCCAAGTGCTCTGGGCGATGCCAAGGCGACCGCAACTGCGCCACGATGCCTCGACAAGATTGGGCCAGCTCGGCCCACCCAGCGCCTCGACGATGCCGCGATAGCTCTCGGTGGCCACCACCAGCGCGGTCGCGGGGCGGATGCGATCGAGCGGATCGCGCGCTGGTGGAGTACGCCTTCGTGATGAGTTTTTGTCCTGTATATTGGGTGCGCAGTTTTCTTCCGGCGCGTCGGAAGTTTTCAGTGCACGAGGATCGGGATCGGGTGCGGACTCGATGGCGGCGAGCATGGCGGACAAGGCCTCGCGAATGGCGATCAGGCGGTCGATATTGGTGATCCGCGCCGTGCGGCCATCAGGCAGGATGGTCTCGGCCCGCTCGCGCAGATCATCATCGCCAGCCTCGCGGATGCGCTGGCCCAACTGGCGGATCTCTGCGCGGCATTGCTGGATGGCGCGAGCCTGCAATTCCAGCGCCTCGGCCTTGGCTTGCATCTCGCCAAAGCGCTCGACCAGTGGGGCGAGGTTGATGCCTGCCGCCCAGATCACGACCCCGTCCTGCCGGTCGCCTGCGCGCTCGCCGTTGATACCGGCATTGCGGATGATGAAGCCGGCTTGCTCCAGTTCCCGCTCGGCCGAATTGATCGAACGCGGCGTCAGGCCCAAAGCTTCGGCGAAGCGACAAGCCTGCGTCCATACCGCGCAGATCCGGCCCGACACATAGTCGCCATCCATGGTCTTGAGGACGTAGTGCCGGACCAACGCCACGGCCGTGGATGACAGGCCAAAACCGGGACGCGCCACCTGCTCAAACAGACGCAGCAGGTCGAAACGGCCAACACCCGAAGGCAGGCCCCTATGGGCAAGGGTGGTGCTCATGTTGCCCCTCCCCTCGATGCAAATCTTGCCCCTGCGCGCGAGGCAAGATAATCAGCAGCCTTAGCTTTGCAGCTATGCGTTGGGCCGAAGGCAAGGGTGGCAGACCTTCCAACGGTTCACTCACTGTCGTCATGGCGTGTCTTGCGCGTTTGGCGTCAAAACAACGGTTTTCAGCATGGCCCAAGGGGCCAAAGGAGGTGTGCCGACTTTTGTGACGGAAGGTGTTGCGCTTCGATGCGCGTCTTGCGCGTTCTGCGCAGACCCTAACGCCATAAAAACAGGCGATATTTCCGGAAATAGCCGCTTTCCGCGCGTTCGGGTCGTGAATTGCTAAACCGTCGTACTGGTAAATCTGGTACCGAGGGTTCGAATCCCTCCGTCTCCGCCATCATCCCATGAAAAATCAGCGTTTTTCGCATACCCCGCCGCAAGGCCGGGTGGGTTTGGCATGCGCCCATTGGGTTTATGCCAGCGCTATGCTAGCTACAGCGCGAGAGCCTGCTGCCAATCTGCGCGCCTTGGGCCGCTCATCACGCACCGGGTAACAGTCGCCGCTGATGCAACGCATGTCGCCTCAGCCTTCTTCCGCTGCGGTTCCGACGCTGATGCTGTTACAGGGCGGGCGGCAAATCAAACGTCAGGCCGGCGCGATGGACGCCCGCCGCATTATCGAATGGGCCCGCGCATGACCGATACCACCCCCTATGCCACGCTGGGCGGGGAGCCTTTTGTCCGGGCGCTGGTAGCGCGGTTCTATGCGCTGATGGACAGCCTGCCACAGGCCGCCGCCTGCCGCGCGGTGCATCCGCCATCGCTGGACCGCGCGCAGGAAAAGCTGTTCGAATATCTGACCGGATGGCTGGGCGGGCCACCGCTTTATACTGACAAATATGGCCACCCGCGCCTGCGGATGCGCCATTTCGTCGCCCCAATCGGGCCAGCCGAAATCAATGGCTGGCTGATCTGTTTCCGGCAGGCATGGGGGGAACTGGTGCCGCCCTCACCCATGGCCGACGAGATCCTGACCCGCGTCGAGGCGTTGGGCTGGCACATGGCCAATCAGCCCGAAACGCCCGCCTGACCGCGCCTTCCGCCTTGGTTGCGCAAATCGCCAGCGGTTGGGCGCTGGGCGGCAGCCTGAACAACCCGCTGCTGACCGAAGGGAGGCAAACGCCCGACCCCATGGCGCCGCTGGGCCGAGGGCTGCAACAAGGCGCAAAGCCATCTGTTCGGCCGCCCCAACAGCCTGACGCCGGAGGCCGATCACGCCGCCGGCGGCCCGCCGCCAAGCGCGGCAAGATCGCGATATGCAGGGAAAAGGATGGAGGCCCGAGCCGGAATCGAACCGGCGTATACGGATTTGCAGTCCGCTGCGTCACCACTCCGCCATCGGGCCATCCTGCGGTGAGGGGCTGCCACTAGACGAGCGCGCGGCCCATGGCAACTTGGTTTTTTGCCTGAGATGCCGATTTGTCATCCCGGCTCTGACACGCGGGCGCGCCGGGCGCGTCGCGCCCGCAGGCAATGATAACAATCGTTATACGCGCCGGATCGCCCTTGCGCCCCATTGACGCTTTTGCATGATGGCTTATCGACATCTGTCGTTGACCTGCGCCATGGGTTGTTTGTAAGTGAGGCAAACAAAATGGCCGTAGCGTCGGTAGCACGCCGTCACGTACCAATCAGGAGAGGTGAACCCCATGAAGACCCGCGCCGCAGTGGCGTTTGCGCCCAAGCAACCGCTGGAAATCGTTGAAGTCGATCTGGAAGGTCCCAAGGCGGGCGAAGTTCTGGTCGAGATCATGGCAACCGGCGTGTGCCACACCGACGCCTACACGCTGGACGGCTTCGATTCGGAAGGCATCTTTCCCAGCATTCTGGGCCACGAAGGCGCGGGCATCGTGCGCGAAGTGGGCGCGGGCGTCACCAGCGTGGTGCCGGGCGACCATGTGATCCCGCTTTACACCCCCGAATGCCGCCAGTGCAAATCGTGCCTGTCGGGCAAGACCAACCTGTGCACCGCGATCCGCGCCACGCAGGGCAAGGGGCTGATGCCCGATGGCACCACCCGCTTCAGCTACAAGGGTGAGCCGATCTTCCATTACATGGGCTGCTCGACCTTCAGCAATTTCACCGTGCTGCCCGAAATCGCCTTGGCCAAAATCCGCAAGGACGCGCCGTTCCAGTCGGCCTGCTATATCGGCTGCGGCGTGACGACCGGCGTGGGCGCGGTGGTCAACACGGCAAAGGTGCAGGTGGGTGACAATGTGGTCATCTTTGGTCTGGGCGGCATTGGCCTGAACGTCATCCAGGGCGCGCGTCTGGCCGGCGCGAACAAGATCATCGGCGTCGACATCAACCCCGACCGCGAGGAATGGGGCCGCAAGTTCGGCATGACCGACTTCCTGAACACCAAGGGGATGAGCCGCGAGGACACCATCGCCAAGATCCTGCTGATGACCGATGGCGGCGCGGATTACACCTTTGACGCGACCGGCAACACCGAAGTGATGCGCACCGCGCTGGAATGCTGCCACCGTGGGTGGGGCACCAGCATCATCATCGGCGTGGCCGAGGCGGGCAAGGAAATCGCCACCCGTCCGTTCCAGCTGGTGACGGGCCGCAACTGGCGCGGCACCGCCTTTGGCGGGGCCAAGGGCCGCACCGACGTGCCCAAGATCGTCGACTGGTACATGGAGGGCAAGATCTCGATCGATCCGATGATCACCCATGTCATGGGTCTGGAAGACATCAACAAGGCGTTTGACCTGATGCACGCGGGCGAATCGATCCGCAGCGTCATCGTGTTCTGAACCCCATACCGGCAGGGCGTCAGGCCAACAGGCCGCGCCCTGCCCCATATCTGACTGACGGGCCACCGCCCCAACGGGAGAGAGACATGTTTACCCATACCTATCTGGGCACCAACGACGTTGAAAAGTCGCGCGCGTTCTACACCCCGGTGATGGCCGCGCTGGGCCATGCCGCCGTGCCGCTGCCGCATGGCACGCTGTTCCCGTCGGAAACGGGCGCGCTGATCGTGGGCAAGCCTGCCAATGGCGAGGCACACACGGTCTCAAACGGCCACACGCTGGGCTTTGTCGCCAAGGATTACGCCATGGTCGATGCCTTCCATGCCGCGGGTCTGGCCAATGGCGGTACGTGCGAAGGCGCGCCGGGCAACCGCCCCAACTCGCCCGGCAATCAGTATGGCGCCTATCTGCGCGATCCGGACGGCAACAAGATCTGCGCCTTTGCGCCGAACGCCGGCTAAGACGAAAGTCCATCCCATGAACGACACCACCCGCGCCCAAACGGTGGAGGCGATCATCGCCACCCACGCCCGGACCGAGGGGCCGTTGCTGCCGATCCTGCATGATGTCCAGCACGCGCTTGGCTGTGTGGACGCGGCAACCGAAGCGCAGATCGCGCTGGCGCTGAACCTGAGCCGGGCCGAGGTGCATGGCGTGGTGTCGTTCTATCACGACTTTACGGAAGAGCCCGACCCGCGCCCCTGCGTGCAATTGTGCCGCGCCGAGGCCTGTCAGGCGCGCGGTGTCGAGGCGCTGGTCGCCGCTGCCGAGGCGGCCGCAGGCAAGCGCGTGCGTCTGGCGACCGTGTATTGTCTGGGCCTGTGCAGCGTTGGCCCCGCCGCCCGCGCCATTGGTCCGGGTGGGGACCATCTGCACGCCCGGCTGACCGCCGACACGCTGGCCCAAGTGATCGAGAACGCCTGATGAGTGCTGTGACCAAGACCGTCCGCATCCCGGACGATTCGCTGAGCCTGGCTGTGGGCGCGGACGCGCTGGCGGCGGCATTTGTCGCGGCGGGCTGCACTGTTGAACGCACCAGCAGCTGGGGCATGCACTGGCTGGAGCCTTTGGTCGAGGTGGACGGCGTGGGCTATGGCCCGGCAACGCCTGCCGATGTGGCCGCCATTCTGGACGGCAGCAGCGCGCTGAACATCGGCGCCATTGCCGAGCATCCCTTTATCAAACCGCAACAGCGCCTGACCTTTGCGCGGGCGGGGCGCACACGGCCCCTCAGCCTTGAGGATTACGCGGCCACCGGCGGCTGGGCGGGGCTGCACCGCGCGCGGGCCATGTCCGGCGCCGATGTCATTGCCGAGGTAACCCAATCGGGCCTGCGCGGGCGCGGCGGGGCGGGCTTTCCGGCGGGGATCAAGTGGCAGACCGTGGCGAATGCCCCCGGCACCCGCAAATATGTCGTCTGCAACGCCGACGAGGGCGATAGCGGCACCTTTGCCGACCGCATGCTGATGGAGGGCGACCCCTTCCAACTGGTCGAGGGCTTGGCCATTGCCGCCCATGCGGTGGGGGCGCAGACCGCCTATATCTATACCCGCAGCGAATATCCCCATGCGATTGCCAAGATGCGCGCCGCCATCATCGCCGCGCGCGACATCATCGCGCCGCTCCACATGGAGGTGCGCGAGGGCGCGGGCGCCTATGTCTGTGGCGAGGAAACGAGCCTGCTCAACTCCATCGAGGGCAAGCGCGGCGTGGTACGCGCCAAGCCGCCCCTGCCCGCGCTGGAGGGGTTGTTCGGTTGCCCCACCGTGGTCAACAACGTGCTGACCATCGCGGCCATCCCCCATATCCTGAGCGAAGGCGGCGCGGCCGAATATGCGGCGCTGGGCGTCGACCGCAGCCTGGGCACCAAGCCGATCCAATTGGCCGGGAATATCAAGCATGGCGGGCTGTATGAAACCGCCTTTGGCATCACCCTGCATGATCTGGTTTACGCCATCGGCGGCGGCACGGCATCGGGACGCCCGGTCAAGGGTGTGCAGGTGGGCGGACCGCTGGGCGCCTATCTGGCCCCGGACCAGTTCGACATCCCCTTTGACTACGAGGCCTATGCCCGCGCCGATGCATTGATTGGCCATGGCGGCGTGACCGTGTTTGACGACACGGCGGACATGGGGAAAATGGCCCGCTTTGCCATGGCGTTCTGCGCGGCGGAAAGCTGTGGCAAATGCACCCCGTGCCGCATCGGTTCGACACGCGCCGTCGAGGTGATCGACCGCATCCGTCATGGCGGGGCGCAAGCCGCCGACCCGCTTTCGACCATGCCCCAGATGCACAACGCCCGCAAATCGGCCCGCAGCGTGGACGAGGAGATCGCCTTGCTTGAGGACCTGTGCGAGACGATGAAGTTCGGTTCGCTCTGCGCGCTGGGCGGCTTTGCGCCCTATCCGGTGCTCTCGGCGCTAAAGCATTGGCCAGAGGACTTTACCAACGGGGACGTCCAGTGATTCTGGGCGCGGTCCTGGCTGGCGGGCGCTCGACCCGCTTTGGCTCGGACAAGGCGGTGGCTTTGTGGCAGGGCGAGACGCTGCTGGCACATGCCGTCGCCACGCTGGCCCCGCAATGCGCCCGCGTGGTGGTGGTCGGGCGCGAGGCGGCGCCTGCCCCCGCGCTGTGCCTGCCCGATTGGCCCGCGCCCGGCATGGGGCCGCTGGCGGGGCTGTGCGCCGCGCTGCGCCATGCCCGCGACAATGGCTATCGCGCCGTGCTATCCTGCGCTGTGGACTCGGTGGGGCTGGACGATGGCCTGCTGACCGAACTGGGCGGCGCGCCGGCCTATGTCGACAGTCAGCCAGTGATCGGTCTGTGGCCCGCCAGTGCCGCCGATGCCGCACAAGCCATCCTGGCCGCAGACGGCAAGCATTCGATGCGCGCGCTAGCCCATGCCGTGGAAGCCCGCGCCGTTACGCTGCGCCGCCATCCGGCCAACATCAATACCCCCGCCGATCTGGCGGCCATACAGAACATCATCCGGGAGACCCGCCATGGGTTATGAACGTCAGGCAGACTATGGCACGCCGGCCAAGCAGGGCGCGGCAAATGTCACGCTGAACATCGATGGCCGCGCCGTAACCGTGCCCGAAGGCACCAGCGTCATGCGCGCAGCGGCAGAGTGTGGCGGCGAAATCCCCAAACTGTGCGCCACCGACAGCGTCGAGGCGTTCGGTTCGTGCCGCATGTGTCTGGTCGAGGTCGAGGGGATGCGCGGGTTGCCCGCGTCCTGCACCACGCCGGTGCGTGAGGGCATGGTGGTGCGCACCCAGACGCCACGTCTGGAAAAGATCCGGCGCGGGGTGATGGAGCTCTATATCTCCGACCACCCGCTAGACTGCCTGACCTGCGCGGCCAACAATGACTGCGAGTTGCAGGATACGGCCGCCGCTGTGGGCCTGCGCGATGTGCGTTATGGCTATCAGGGCGAGAACCATCTGGGCAGCGCGCCTGATCTGTCGAACCCCTATTTCTCTTTCGCGCCCGACAAATGCATCGTGTGTTCGCGCTGTGTGCGGGCGTGTGAGGAAACGCAGGGCACATTCGCCCTGACGATCGAGGGCCGGGGGTTTGAATCCGCCGTCAGCGCCGGGCAGAAATCGGACAATTTTCTGGGCAGCGAATGCGTGTCCTGCGGCGCCTGTGTACAGGCCTGCCCCACCGCCGCCCTGTCGGAAAAATCGGTCAAGGCGATTGGCAAGCCCGAGCGCTCGGTCGTCACCACCTGCGCCTATTGCGGGGTGGGCTGCACCTTCCGCGCCGAAATGCGGGGCAACCAACTGGTCCGCATGGTCCCGTGGAAGGATGGCAAGGCGAACCGCGGGCATAGCTGCGTCAAGGGCCGCTTTGCCTGGGGCTATGCCAACCACGCCGACCGCATCACCCGGCCGATGATCCGCGACGCCATCACCCAGCCATGGCGCGAGGTGTCATGGGACGAGGCGATCAGCTTTACCGCCAACCGCCTGAACGCGATCAAGGCGCAATATGGCGCGCGGGCACTGGGCGGCATCACCTCGTCGCGCTGCACCAATGAAGAAGCCTTTCTGGTGCAGAAACTGGTGCGCGGCGGGTTCGGGTCGAACAATGTCGACACCTGCGCGCGTGTCTGTCACTCGCCAACCGGCTATGGCCTGAGCCGTGCTTTCGGCACCTCTGCGGGCACGCAAGACTTTGACAGCGTTGAAGATAGCGACGTCATCCTGATCATCGGCGCCAACCCCACCGATGGCCACCCGGTGTTCGCCAGCCGCATGAAAAAGCGTATCCGTCAGGGCGCAAAGCTGATCGTCATCGATCCGCGCCGGATCGACATGGTGCGTTCGGCCCATATCGCGGCGGACCACCATCTGGCGCTGCAACCGGGCACCAATGTCGCGGTGCTGACGGCGCTGGCCCATGTCATCGTCACCGAAGGTCTGGCCGACGAGGCCTTTATCCGTGAGCGTTGCGATTGGGACGAATATCAGGATTGGGCGCGTTTCGTGTCCGATGCCCGCCATTCGCCCGAAACGCTGGAGCCGGTCACGCGCGTGCCAGCGGCCGAATTGCGGGCGGCGGCGCGGTTGTTTGCGACCGGCGGCCCCGGTTGGCCGTCAGGCCAGAGGAAGCGTCCCAACGGCGCGATCTACTATGGCCTTGGCGTTACCGAGCATTCGCAAGGCTCGTCGACCGTGATGGCGATTGCCAATCTGGCGATGGTGACGGGCAATATTGGCCGGCGCGGCGTGGGGGTTAACCCCTTGCGCGGACAGAACAATGTGCAAGGCTCCTGCGACATGGGCTCCTTCCCGCACGAGCTTTCGGGCTATCGTCATATTTCCGATGCGGCCACACGGGCGTTGTTCGAGGCCGACTGGGGCGTGACGCTGGACAGTGAACCGGGCCTGCGCATCCCCAACATGCTGGACGCGGCGGTGGATGGCACATTCCGGGCGATCTATATCCAGGGTGAGGACATTTTGCAGTCCGACCCCAACACCCACCACGTCGCGGCCGGGTTGGCGGCGATGGATTGCGTCATCGTCCACGACCTGTTCCTGAACGAGACCGCCAATTACGCCCACGTCTTTCTGCCGGGCAGCACTTTCCTCGAGAAAACAGGGACTTTCACCAATGCCGAGCGCCGCATCCAGATGGTGCGGCGGGTGATGGACCCGGCCAATGGTTACGAGGACTGGGAGGTCACGCAATTGCTGGCCAACGCTATGGATCTGGGCTGGAACTACACCCATGCCTCGGAAATCATGGACGAAATCGCGCGCCTGACGCCCACCTTTGCCGGTGTCAGCCACGCCCGGCTGGACGCCGAGGGCGGGTTGCAATGGCCGGTCAACGAGGCCGCTCCGGATGGCAGCCCGATCATGCATGTCGACGGTTTTGTCCGGGGCCGGGGCAAATTCATGGTGACAGAATACATCCCCACCGACGAACGCACCGGGCCACGTTACCCGCTGCTGCTGACGACCGGGCGCGTGTTGTCACAGTACAATGTGGGGGCACAGACTCGCCGTACCGAAAACAGCGTGTGGCATGGTGAGGATGTGCTGGAGATCCATCCTACCGATGCGGAAAATCGCGGCCTGAAATCAGGCGATTGGGTGCGTCTGGCCAGCCGTGCGGGCGAAACCACGCTGCGCACACTGGTGACTGATCGCGTGGCGCCGGGTGTGGTTTACACCACATTCCACCACCCCGACACACAGGCCAATGTGGTAACCACCGAAAACAGCGACTGGGCCACCAATTGCCCCGAATACAAGGTGACGGCGGTGCAGGTAACGCCCTCCAACGGCCCGACCGAATGGCAGCGCGATTACGCCAATCAGGCCGAACAGTCGCGCCGCATCAGCCGGGAGGCGGCCGAATGAGCAACGGGCACGACACGAACAACCACTTGATTCGCATGGCCAATCAGATCGCTGCCAATCTGGCCGCAATGGGCCATGATCAGGCGGTAGCCGAAACGCAGGAACATATCGCCAAATTCTGGGACCCGCGCATGAAGGCCGGAATAGCCGCCGCCGATCATGCCGCCCTGTCGCCCATCGCGCTGGCCGCCATTACGCGCCTGACCGCAAGCCACTGAAAGAGCGCTACAAAATGAGCCAAGCCGAAACCCTTGCCCTGCTGGAGCGCTATTACGCCGCGTTCAATGCGGGCGACAATCAGGGGATGCTGGACTGTCTGTCGGATGACATCGCCCATGACATCAATCAGGGCAGCCGCCAGACCGGAATCGCGCAATTCCGGGCTTTTTTGGCGCATATGGACCGGTGCTACCGCGAAAGACTGACCGATATCGTCCTGATGGCCAACGCCGATGGCACCCGCGCGGCGGCCGAATTTGTCGTGCATGGCGAATATCTGGCCACCGACGAAGGCCTGCCCGAAGCCGCCGGGCAGACCTATGTCCTGCCGGCCGGCGCGTTTTTTGTTGTAAGTGATAGCAAAATCAGCCGCGTTTCGGTCTATTATAACCTTGCAGACTGGACGGCGCAGGTGGGCGGTTAACCCCGCCCCGCCGCCAGCACATAATCGCCATCGTCGGGGGTCAGGACATAGCCGCCCCCCGGCGTGCTTTTCAGCCAGCCATGCAGCCCGGCCTGCACCAGTTTGGCCCGCAGGCGGCTGGCGTGGACGGCAACGCTGTTGGTTTCGGGCACATGGCGCAATTGCCACACATCGCGCAGCAGGTCGACCTTGTCGACGGGCTGTTGCGGGCAGGCCATCAGCCGCCACAACAGCGCGAATTCGCGCGGGTTCAGGCCCAGCGGCTCGGCCTCGACATAGCCTTCGCGCATCAGCAGATCCAGCCGCAGCGCGCCCAGCCGCCGCCAGCGTTCCAGCATCGTCAGGCGATTAGCCAGATTTTCGGCACGCGCGACAATTTCACGCCGCAGCGCGCCGGGGGCCGGATCGTCCAGCGGCATCGCATCGCCAAAGCCCCGGCCCAGCAGCCAGCCTCGTTGCCGGCCGCGCCGCACCCCAACGGCGATCATCCGCTGTCGCCGGGGCCGGGCATGATCGGCCAGCAATTCGCGCCACAGGCGGGTCCGGGCCTGCGTAGCATCGAACAGGATCGGATGGTCAGGCAGGTCTCCCCCGCTCAACAGGCTGTCATTGGCAAACATGAAGCCGCCGCCATGCGGGCCCGACTGCGCCAGCGTGCCCATATCGAGCCGCATCAGTGTCCAGCCATGCAGGCGCAGGTCAGCCCAGTCTGGCATGTCGCCCGGACCGAACCATGAGAATTGTTTCACCCCTTGCCTCCCCAACCCAGCCTTTGCCGCGCCGACGGGATGGCGCGGCTCACAAGCCGGTTCTGCCGCTGTTGCGCACGGCCCATTATGGCCCTGTCAAAGCACATCATTAACGGCGCTTATCCATACTAGGAGTGATTTTCCTTTTTTGCCAATATCTTACATTTTTGTAATCACACTTTTGGACGAGACAGGCGGTGGCGTTCAGCGCCCTTGGTCGCCCTTCGGAAAAAGGGGCGCAGGATCAGACATTTCGCTCTGGGCAACGGGTCCGGCCGTAATGGACGCGCAAAAAAAGGGGGCGCCCCGCCGACGCCCCCTTTGACATTTATTTATAAGGGCGCCGCCGTCTGGCCGCGCCCCAGGCCCGGTCAAAGCGCCTTGAGCCCGGCAGGCGTGTTGACGCCCATGCTGCTCAGGTAACGCTTGATGTTGCGGGCGGCCTGACGCAGGCGCTGCTCGTTCTCGACCATGGCGATGCGGACAAAGCCTTCGCCATCCTCGCCATAGCCCACGCCCGGTGCCACCGCGACGCCCGCCTCGGTCAGCAACTGCTTGGAGAACTCCAGCGACCCCAGATGCGCCAGCGCGGGCGGCAAGGGCGCCCATGCGAACATCGACGCCTTGGGGCTGGGGATATCCCAACCGGCGCGGCCAAACGCCTCGACCATGACATCGCGGCGCTTTTGATACAGGTTGCGGTTCATCTCGACGATGTCCTGCGGGCCGTTCAGCGCCGCACAGGCCGCCGCCTGAATCGGCGTGAACGCGCCATAATCGAGGTACGACTTCACCCGCGTCAGCGCCGTGATCAGCGTCTTGTTGCCCACGGCAAAGCCCACGCGCCAGCCAGCCATGCTGAAGGTCTTAGACATGGAGGTGAATTCCACCGCCACATCCTTGGCCCCCGGCACTTCCAGAATCGAGCGCGTCGGCTGACCGTCAAAATACAGCTCGGAATAGGCAAGGTCGGACAGGATCCACACCTTGTTCTCCTTGGCCCAAGCCACCAGCCGCTCATAAAACGCCAGATCGACCGTTTCGGCCGTCGGGTTCGAGGGATAGTTGACGATCAGCACCGAGGGACGCGGCACCGAATATTTCATCGCCCGGTCCAGCGAATCCCAATAGCGCTCATCCGGGGTGGTCGGCACCGAACGGATCGTCGCACCCGCGATGATGAAGCCAAACGTGTGGATCGGATAGGACGGGTTGGGCGCCAGCACCACATCGCCCGGCGCGGTGATCGCCGTGGCAAGGCTGGCCAGACCTTCCTTCGAGCCCATGGTCATCACGACCTCGGTCTCGGGGTCCAGTTCCACGCCGAATCGGGTGGCGTAATAATTGGCCTGCGCCTTGCGGATGCCGGGGATGCCCTTGGACGCGGAATAGCCGTGCGCGTCCGGCTTGCGCGCGACTTCGCACAGCTTGTCAATGACATGTGCGGGCGGCGGCAGATCGGGATTGCCCATGCCCAGATCGATAATGTCCTGGCCTGCCGCACGTGCTGCGGCCCGCATCGCATTGACTTCGGCGATGACATAAGGCGGCAGTCGCTTCATGCGGTAGAATTCTTCGGACATTGGACCTTTCCAGTACGATTATGCGGCAGAATGTGCCGCGCAGTGGGGTATGGCCGCCCCCGTCTCCCGCCGCAAGGGCCGGGCAAACGCTATGGGGGCGGAAACGCCGCGGCATCCCGCCATGCGTGCCGGGTCATCCATGCCGCCACCGCCAATGGCAACAGCCAGCCAACCCACGCATCACAGGCATAGAACACCGCGAAGAAGCGTCCTTGCGCCAAAATGGCCCAGAAGGCGAGATAGACGCGAAAAAAAATTGCACCCGATGTCACCGCGCACATCATGATCATGCAGGCACGGTGGGCCGCCACCCGGCCATGGGCAATGTGCCAGACCCCCGCGCCCAGCAGGCCCAGCCATGCCGCGCCCTGTGCGACAAATCCGGCGGCCGACAGCTGCGTCACCGGCTGAACCAGCGCCACCGGAAAGGCCGTGATCCCCGCCACCGCCACGATCAGCGCCGTTCCCCGCCCGGCCCAGCGGTGCGCCCGCGCCCAGCCTCTGCCCCGCGCCAACCCCTGCGCGCCCAGCCATGCCACCACCGGCACGGCCAGCAATGCGGCGGCCCCTGTCACCATGTGCAGCGGAAAGACCACCGGCAACAATTCGACCTTGATCGCCAGATCCTCGGGAAAATCGGCCGAATCGAATGCGGCTTCCACACCGCGCAGGGCGGTGCGCATTGCGAGCCAGACAAAGGATGCTAAGACAATCCGCAGTAGCCAGCGCCCCATCCCCGCCGCCATGACTGACGGTGTTGGCGCGCCGCCCGCTTGCTGACTGGTGGAGGATTTGCCCATGACCGCCCTATTCCACGCCCATTTGGCAAAGTCGATGCGGATTGCCGCCATCGCGCTGGCGCTGGGGGGCGCCGGGATGACGCTGTCGCTGGCTGGCGCCGGGACGGCGCGGGCCACGCCGCCTGCGCTGCCGGGGGCGGCCTCGCCCTTGTTCGGGCGCTGGACGATCAAGGAGCCCAAGGCCCGCTATACCCCCCGCGCCGCCGAATACCGGGTGATCGACATCGCCCCCTGCGGCAAGGATTTCTGTGGCGTGTCCGTTGGGCCAAAGGGCACTTGCGGCCCCACGCTGTTCCGCTTCCTGTGGAAACGCACGCAGGAGGACTGGCTGACGGGCCATGGACGCTGGGGCGATGGGCCAAAGATGAATCTGGGCCTCAGCCTGTCCGAGGGCGAACGCCCCGACCGGCCGGAAATCTATCTGGGGTTGGGCGACAAGCGTTATCAGATGGACAGCCGCTCCAGCTCCATGCCCAAGTTTGACGCCAGCTATGTCCGCAACGGCAAGGCCAGTTGCGCCGCACGCTGATCTCGCCCTCCTTTCCCTGCACATGCGGACACAGAGCTGATGCCTGACAACACCACGCCCCCCAACCCCTTTGCCCAGATGATGGAAGGGATGATGCAGATCCCCGGCATGGACGCGCTGGCGCCGATGGCCCAGCAGTGGCTGAACCCGGCCCTGAACCCCGCGACAGCAGGCATCGCCGCGCCACTGACCGATCCCGATGACGCCGCCCGCTGGGCCGAGATCAGCGCCCGCCTGCAAACCATGTGGCTGGATTTCCAGACCGAGCAGGCCGCCAAGCTGGCCGCCACCGACCCGCTGGCCGAAAGCGAGAAGCTGGCCGCAGCCGCGCCCAAGGTGCTGGACAACATGCTATCGGCCACGCCCTTTTTCACCGCGCCCGGTCAGTGGGAAAAACTGGTCGAGGGGTGGAGCCGCCACATGCCCTTTGCCCAGCCCGAGGTGCAGCAAAAGCTGTGGGCCGACAGCATGGCGCTGTGGCAGGGGGTGATGGCGCAATACACCCCCGGCGAGGATGGCAAGACGCCCAACGGTCAGCCCGCCCCCGCCCTGCCCCGGCATGACCGGCGCTTTGCCGATGCGGCATGGCGCGACAATCCCTATTTCGCGCTGATCCATCAGACCTATTTGATGATGGCCGAACAGATCATCGCCATGGCCGACGCGACCGAGGGGCTGGAGCCGGAGCGCAAGGCGCAATTATCCTTTGTCACGCGCACGCTGGTCGACGCGCTCAGCCCCGACCATTTCCCCATGACCAACCCGCTGGTGATCGAGCAGGCGCTGGAATCGCGCGGCGAAAGTCTGGTCAAGGGCTTTGCGCATATGCTGGACGACCTGCGGCGCGGGCAGTTGAGCCACACCGACACCAACCAGTTCGAGATCGGCCGCAATGTCGCCGTGACGCCGGGCAAGGTGGTGCACCAGTCCCGCCTGTTCGAGGTGATCCAGTACAGCCCCACCACCGACACGGTGCTGGAAACGCCGCTGGTGATCTTTCCGCCGTGGATCAACCGCTTCTACATCCTGGACCTCAATCCCAAGAAAAGCTTTGTCAAATGGGCGGTGGATCAGGGCATCACCGTGTTCATGGTCAGCTGGAAATCGGCCGATGCCAGCATGGCCGATGTGACGATGGACGATTACATCGCAGCGCAAATCGAGGCGATTGACGTTGCCCGTGAACGGCTGAAGGCGCCGTCCGCCCACACCATCGGCTATTGCGTGGCAGGCACGACACTGGCCGCGACACTGGCCGTGCTGGCGCGGCGGGGGCAGGCCGACAAGGTGGCCAGCGCAACGTTCTTTACCGCACAGGTCGATTTTGAAAAGGCGGGCGACCTCAAGGCCTTTGTCGATGATCAGCAATTGGCGACATTGTCGGCGCTGGCCCCCGATGGCTATCTGGACGGGCGCTATCTGGCGGCCACGTTCAACCTGTTGCGGGGCACCGATCTGATCTGGAACTATGTCACCAACAACTATCTGTTGGGCCGGGAATATCCCGCGTTCGACCTGTTGTTCTGGAATGGCGACACCACCAATCTGCCCGCCGGATGGCATCTGGATTACCTGCGCAACCTGTATCGCGACAATCTGCTGGTCCAGCCCGATGCGCTGTCGGCAGGTGGCACGCCGATCGACCTGCGGCAGATCACCACGCCCTGCTACATCCAGGCCGGCAAGGAAGACCACATCGCCCCGGCCGAGAGCGTGTGGCGCTTTACCCGTCTGTTGGGCCAGGCGCCCCATGTGTTCCTGTTGGCGGGGTCTGGGCATATCGCCGGGGTGGTCAATCCGCCCGCCGGGGGCAAATACCAATATTGGACCAATGACGCCGCCCCCGACACGCTGGACGCCTTTGTCGCGGGGGCAAAGGAAACGCCGGGCAGTTGGTGGCCGCATTGGGCGGCGTGGCTGCGCGGGGTGACTCCGGCCGAGGTGGCGGCCAAGGGCAAGCGTGTGCCGGGCGGACGCGGGGACAAGGTTCTGGGCGATGCGCCGGGGACCTATGTGCGGATGCGATAATGGCGAATTACGTACTTCGCAGGGGCACAAGAGTCGGGACGGCGACCGGGACAGGGGACATCCACCCCGCGCCGCCCGCATAGGTTTGCGGCCCCGGAATTGCGTAAGTTTGGACGTTCATCCATGATGCGTCCAAACCACCAAAATGGTCATGCTGCACCGCACAATATCCCTTGACAGCGGGCGCGGAAAGCGTATTTGTGCAGTGCAACACAGACAGTCCCGCCCTCTGCCTTTTGGATCAGAGATTCGCCGCAGCCTTCGTTAAAGGGATTTCACCATGGCCAAGCCCACTGGAAAGACCCCGAACCGCGCCCCTCGCGCCAAGTCCGCCCCGGCCAAGCCGGTCGCGGCCGCGGCTCCGGTCGCGCCGAAGCCTGTGGTGACGCCTGCGCCCGAGGCCAAGATGGCACAGGCCGCTCCCAAGCCGGTCAGCGCGCCAGTCGCCGCCCCGGTCAAGGTCACGCCTGCGCCCGCCGATCCGGCCCCTGTGGCCCCGGTGGTGGAAACTGTCGCGCCCGACCCCGTACCCGAACCCATCATTGTGCCGGAGCCAACCCAGCCCGAACAACCCAAGGAGCCCGTCATGGCCACCATCCCCAGCTTTGATTTTGCCGAGCCGTTCAAGACCGCCTTTGCCGACATGCAGACCAAGGCGCAGGAAACCATCGAAAAGAGCCAGGCCGCGTTTGGTGACTACAACGACTTTGCCAAGGGCAACGTCGAGGCCGTGGTCGAATCGGGCAAGATCCTGGCCGGTGGCCTGCAGGAAATGACCTCGGGTCTGGTCGCTGACAGCCGTTCGGCGTTTGAATCGATGACCGCCGAGGTCAAGGAACTGGCCGCCGCCAAGACCCCCTCGGACTTCTTCAAGTTGCACAACGACCTGATGAAGAAGCATTTCGACACCGCCGTCGCCTTCAGCTCGAAGCAAAGCGAAGCCGTGCTGAAGCTGGCTGGCGAAGTTGTCGCCCCGATCTCCAGCCGCGTCTCGCTGGCCGTGGACAAGGTGAAGTCGGGCAACTAAGCCCACAACACCCAAGCACAGCGCCGGGCGGCAGGTCGAATGGCCTGCCGCCCGTCCTGTTTTCAGGCCCCGTAAAACCCCGATATCCGTGCCGATTTGAAGCAAAACGCCGCCATGGGCCGCGATACGCGCTCTTGTCGGGCAAGGGGGTTTTGAGGTATCATTACGCGATGCCTTACCCTGTCATTCCTGTTACCGATCTGTCGGATGCGCGCCCCTGCATGGCGGCCGGGCCCATGCTGCGCGCGGGCGTGGCCGTCACGGCCAGCGATCAGGACGGCGATGACCGCCACGGCGGCGGGCAGGTGGGCCTGGCCACCCGCGCCAAGGCGAAGCCGAAAAAGCCAAGCCAGTTCAAGGTTTTGATGCTGAACGACGATTACACGCCGATGGAATTCGTCGTCATGGTGCTCAAACGCTTTTTCAACATGGATCTGGAGCAGGCGACGCAGGTGATGCTGCATGTGCATCAGCGCGGCGTCGGGGTCTGTGGCATTTTCCCTTATGATATCGCCGAGACAAAGGTGAATCAGGTGATGGACTGCGCCCGGGCCAATCATCACCCCTTGCAGTGCACGCTGGAAAAGGCCTGATTTGCCGGGTGGCCGTCAGCGGTTTATCGCGCGGCGGGTTCCTTTCATCGCTGTTCGGGCGCCCCGCCCCTGACCAAGGCGACACTGCGCCCTTGCGCCTCTTGCGTCGGCGCGCGCGGCACCCTATCGGCCAAAGACCCTTTGCGTGGCGGATCCGAAACTCGCTTGTGAAACTGTTTACTGCCATCGACCGCTACATCTTCCGGCTGGTGCTGATGCCGATGCTGGCGGTGTTTGTCATCGCGGCCAGCCTGTTGGTGCTGGACAAGATGCTGCGCCTGTTCGATTTCGTCGCCAAGGAAGGCGGGCCGATCGGCATCGTGTTCCAGATGCTGGCCAATCTGTTGCCCGAATATGCCAGTCTGGCGGTGCCGTTGGGGCTGATGCTGGGCATTTTGCTGGCGTTCCGCAAACTGGCCACCACCAGTGAACTGGACGTGCTGCGCGCGGTGGGGATGTCATACACCCGCCTGCTGCGCGTGCCTTTCCTGATCGCGCTGGCGCTGGCGGGGCTGAATCTGGCGATTGTCGGGTTCATTCAGCCGATGTCGCGCTATTATTACGAACAGCTGGAGTTTGAACTGCGCTCGGGCGCGCTGGGGGCCTCGATCAAGGTGGGCGAATTCAACACGCTGGCCGGTCGTGTCGCCCTGCGGATCGAGCGCAGCCGCGATGATGGCCGCGAGTTGCTGGGCATCTTTGCCCGCGTCAAGGACGAGAACGGCGAGATGCTGTCGATCAGCGCCGCCAAGGGCCGCTTTCTGGCGCTGCGCGAAAATCCCGATACGGTGATCCTGCGCCTGACCGATGGCCAGATCGTGCAGGACCCGATGCGCCAGACCCCGCGCGTCCTGCGCTTTTCCCAGCACGACCTGCCGATCGACCTGCCCGCGATCGAGAAATTCCGCCAGCGCGGCGGGCGCGAGCGCGAATATGTCCTGCCTGAACTGTTGCGCATCGGCTGGTCGGACAAGGCGTCGGATCGCGACCGCACCGTGGTGCGCGCCAGCCTGAACTATCGCATGGCCGAGGTGGTGATGATCCTGATGCTGCCGCTGCTGGCGGTGGCACTGGCGGTCCCGCCCAAACGCTCGTCATCCTCGCTGGGGGTGTTCCTCTCGATCGTCATGGTGGTCGCCTATCACAAGGTGAACGAATACGGCCAATCGGTCGCCGAACTGGGCCGGATTGATCCGGCGCTGGCGCTGTGGGGCCCGTTTGCCGGTTTTGCGGCGATCATCGGCTGGATGTATTACACGCTGGCCTATGTGCCGGGCGGACAGCCGATCGGCGTGCTGGAACGCTTTGCCGGGAAATTGGGCAAGTGGTTGGGCGCTGTGGCCCGCCGATTCAGCCGTGGCCCACGCGCGCTGCCCGCGCCCGGTCAGCACAGCGGCAGGGGGGCATAAGCGATGTTGACCGACTGGTTCCCCTCGCGCACGCTGGCGTTTTATCTGGCCCGGCTGTTTGTCACGCGCATTCTGGGCGTGCTGATCATGCTGGTTCTGGTGCTGCAGGTGCTGGACCTGTTGTCGGAAAGCGGCGCGATTCTGGCGCATGAAGGCAATGGGCAGGCGCAGATCCTGCATTATGTCACGCTGCGCACGCCGCAATTGGTGGCGCGGTTTCTGCCCTATTCGGTGCTGCTGGCCACGCTGTTCACCTTTTTCCCGCTGAACCAGAACAGCGAGGTGATCGCCATGCGCGCCGCCGGCCTGTCGGCGCATCAGATTCTGGCGCCGATGATGGCCACCGCGCTGGTGGTGTCGGGCGTCAGCTTTACCTTTAACGAGCTGGTCGTCACCCGCTCCACGGCCCAACTCAAGGCGTGGCAGGAGGCCGGATGGGGGCAGGTCCCCACCGGGCCCGAGGTACGCAGCAATGTCTATATGACCGATGGCACGAACATTCTGGCCGCCGACACGATGACGGGCGCGGGTGCCGCGATCGAGATGACCGGCGTGACCTGGTACGGCCGCGACAGCAATGGCACGATCAACACCCAGATGCGCAGCCCGCGCGCGGTCTATGCCAATCCGGGCTGGCGGATGGAGGATGTCGCCGCATTCGACACCGCCACCGCCCGGACACAGCACCTGCCCTTTGCGGTGGTGGCCCGCGCGCTGACCCCGCGCCAGATCAGCATCACCCGCGTCGATGCCGACTGGCTGAACCTGTTCGCGCTCAGCCGCTCGATCAACACGTTGCGCGCCAACGGTTTCCGCACGGCAGAGCTGGACGGCAAATGGTGGCACAAGATTTCCGGGCCGCTGGCCGCGCTGCTGATGCCGCTGCTAGGATCGGTCGCGGCCTTCGGGCTGGCGCGTTCGGGGCAATTGCTGATCCGCGCGGTGGTGGGGATGGCGCTGGGCTTTACCTATTTCGTGGTGGACAACATGGCTTTGGCGATCGGCAATTTTGGCGGCTATCCGCCGTTGATTGCCGCATGGGCGCCGTTCCTGCTGTTTGCCGTGGTGGGTGAGGCGGTGCTGATCCGCAGCGAGGAATAGGCCGGTCAACCCGGTTGGCCGATTTTGTCCAAGGCGGCGCGCGATACATTTCCGCCCTAATGCCGCCGCAATGCGATGCTCTATCGCCGCCAACACAGCGCGGGACCATGGCGGGGCGCACCCCAAAGTGCAGCTTTGCCATGATAGCCCGTTCCGGCAATAGCCGCCGCATATGACCATTCACGTTTGAAACGCACAGGACCGACACCGTGGCACAGACCGACAGCACGCCCGCGCTGGACAACAGCCAGCTCCCTTTCTGGAAGCGGTCACACTATCTGGACCGCATGAATTTGCGCGATCTGGTGGTGGCCTATTTCCAGCACTACACGATTCTGGCCTATCTGGCGCTGGCGGTACTGGGCTTTGGCGTGTTCGCCTATAACCCCACGGGCCTGTTGCGCGCGGTGGCGATCATCGCGGCGGCGGCGGCGGTCTATCCGCTGGTGTGGCACATGTTGCACCAATATATCCTGCACGGTCAGTGGCCCTACAAGATCAAGATCCTGGCCAGCACGTGGAAGCGCATCCACTATGACCACCATCAGGACCCCAACCATCTGGAGGTGCTGTTTGGCGCGCTGCACACCACGGTGCCCACGATCTTTATCGCGACAGCCCCGGTGGGCGCGCTGATCGCCGAGGATGGCCACCGCATCGGCGGCGCGGCGCTGGCCTTTGCCATCGGCATCCTGACGACCTGCTATTACGAATTCATGCATTGCATCCAGCATCTGGCGTTCAAGCCCAAGTGGAAGTGGGTGCAGCACATGAAGCAGCGCCACAACGAGCACCACTATGTCGATGAGGACGGCAACTTCGGCATCACCAACTATTTCTGGGACCACGTGCTGGGCACCTATTACGAAAAGAAGGACCGCCCCGGCCGCAGCGCCACGGTCTTCAATCTGGGCTATACCGAGGAAGTGGCCAAGAAATACCCGTGGGTGAAGGAGCTGTCGGGCGGCATCGCCAGCGACCACCCGCGCCGCCGCGCCATCGCCAACGCGCAAAAGCTGGCCGCCGATGCCAAGGCCCCGACCGAAGACCAGATCCGCGCCCATGCCGCAGAGGCCGTGGGCATGGACACCGAGGCCTGAGCCAAGCCGCGGCAAGGAATGTGACAAAGGGGGCCACCGTGCCCCCTTTTCCATTTGGGCGCGCGCGGTTACACACCATCGCCTGACCGGGGAGAATAACGTCATGTCCACCATCGCCATCACGCCCGTGACCACCAAGGCCGAGCGCGCCGCATGGGTGGATTACGTCTATGTCGCCAATG
Source organism: Novosphingobium ovatum (assembly GCF_009909235.1). Lineage (GTDB taxonomy): Bacteria > Pseudomonadota > Alphaproteobacteria > Sphingomonadales > Sphingomonadaceae > Novosphingobium > Novosphingobium ovatum. Next base: position 273,871 of record NZ_JAAAPO010000004.1, on the reverse strand, counting down.
CCGGTGATCCCAATTACGTGCCGCAATTGCGCACAGAGGAGTTGGGCAAGGTTACGCCGGGCAGCAACCCCTTTCATGAACACGCGACCTGCCAGCTGTTCATCGCGCGTGACGGGGGCCGGATCGTTGGCCGCATCGCCGCGCATATTGACGCGCTGGCCGTGGGCCAACCGGCCGAGCAGGGCATGGGGCCGGGCACCGGCAACTGGGGCGCGCTGGAGGCGCAGAACGCAGCCATCGCCCACCAATTGATCGCCACCGCCGAGGATTGGCTGCGCCAACAGGGCATGACCCGCGTGCTGGCGCCGATGAACCTGTCGGTGTGGGAAGAGCCGGGCCTGTTGATCAAGGGCCACGACCATCCCCCCACGGTGATGATGGGCCACCAACCGGCCAAGTTCCAGCCGTGGATCGAGAGCGCGGGCTACACCCCGGCCAAGCTGCTGAAAACCTATGAGCTGGACATCACGCAGGAGTTTCCGCCGCTGATCCAGCGCATCATCAAGTCTGGCGAAAAGAACCCGCGCATCAACATTCGCGGTGTGGACCTCAAGCATTTCGACCGTGACGCGGCGATCATCCTCGACATCCTGAACGATGCGTGGAGCGACAATTGGGGCTTTGTCCCCATCACCGACGCCGAGGTGGCCTATACCGCCAAGAACCTGAAGCCGCTGGTGAAATCCGATCTGGTGCAGATCGCCGAATATGATGGCGAACCGGTCGCCTTCATGATGACCCTGCCCGACATGAACGAGGTGCTGGCCAAGATCGGGCCCAAGCCTTCGCCGCTGGGCGGGGCGCGGTTGCTGTGGTGGCTGTTTGTCAAAACCCGCGTGCGCACCATGCGCGTCCCGCTGATGGGCGTGCGCAAAAAGCTGCAATCCAGCCGCATGGCCAGCCAGCTCGCCTTTATGATGATCGAATATATCCGCCGCAATTCGGTGGCCAATTATGGCGCTACCCGGGGCGAGATCGGCTGGATCCTGGAGGACAATCAGGGGATGAATTCCATCGCGCGGGAAATCCATTCCCACGTGAACAAGGAATACATGATCTACGAAAAGGCTCTGTAACCGGATCGCCGGGGCGGTTCAGGCCGCCCCCTTCCCCCTGTCGGCGCGGTCGACGGCCGTGGTGACCGCCACATCCATCGCCACATTGCCCAATGTGCGCATCAGATCGGGCAGCATCTCCACCGCCACCAACAGCGCCAGCGGCCCCACCGGTACGCCCATCACCATCGCCACCGGCCCGATCGACAGGACAAAGCTGATCGCGCCGGGCAATGACGGCGTCCCCAGTTCGGCCAGCGCCGCCACCAGAACGCCCGCCACCATCGCCCAGATCGTTACCGGCGTATTGGTCAGATGGGCGACATACAGCACCACCGCGATGTTCATCGCCGCCCCCGTGGCCCGGTACAGCGCGACCGACAGCGGCAGGGTGAACTCGGCGGTTTCGGCCCGCACGCCCAGCCGCCCACAGGCGCCCAGCATTGCGGGCAGGCTGGCCAGCGAGCTTTGCGTGGACGCGGCCACCGCGAACACCGGCATCATCGCGCGCATATAGGCCCGCAACGCCACCCGGCCCAGCACCACCGCCACCACTGGCCCGGCCAACAGCACCAATCCGCCCACGCCCGACACCAGCGCCACATAATGGGCCAATGCGCCCAGCGCGGACGCCCCCGCCTTGACAGCCAGCGTCAGGGCCAGCGCAAAGACCCCCACCGGCGCCAATGCCAGCACCCAGCCGATCATCACCATCATCACCCCGGCCACGCCCTGAAACAGCGTCATCAGCGCGGCGCGCGGTGCTTCGGGCAAGCGCCCCATCGCCACCGCAAACAGGGCAAAGAACACCACACAGGGCAGCATCTCGCCCCCGGCGGCGGCGGCAAAGATATTGGTCGGCAGGATCGAGAGCAGGAAGGCGTCCAGCCCCGGCACGGGCCCTGCCGATTGCCCCACCCCGGCGGCCAGCGCGCCTGCCGCCGCGCGCGGTATCGGCCACAGCGACAGCCACAGCGGCATCACCACCATCGCCACCGCCCCGCTGACCAGATAGGTGCCAAAGATCCACGCCACCGTGCGCCTCGCCACCGCCCCCGCGCGCGCCGCCGCCGCCGTTTGCACCACGCCCAGCACCAATAGCGAGATCACCAGCGGCAGGATCGTCATCCGCAACGCCCGCAGCCACAATTCGCCCAGCGGCTCGGCCACCAGGGCCACCCCATGCAGCACGGGCACCGCGCCAACCACGCTGCCCACCAGCAGGCCCGCCGCCAAAGCCGCCAGACTCCACACTGCCGGCACGCGGATATCGGGCAAACGCGGCCCGTCGATCACCGCAGGTTGCGCCTGTTCACCGTCTCTATCCACGATTTTCCGCCATTTTTGTATCGGTTCTGCCCATTTGTTCGCGTGACATTAACCCGGCCGCGCGACATAGCTGCCCCAAGGGTAGCTTCATTGCGCGAAGGGGCAAGGCATGGGACGGCAGTTTTTCGGCACGGACGGCATTCGCGGCCGGACCAACGCTGGCAAGATGACGGCGGACATCGCGATGAAGGTGGGGCAGGCCGCAGGCACCCACTTTTTGCGCGGCAGCCACCGCCACCGCGTGGTGATCGGCAAGGATACGCGCCTGTCGGGCTATATGCTGGAAAACGCGATGGTGGCCGGGTTCACCAGCGTGGGCATGGATGTCGTGCTGTTGGGGCCGATGCCCACCCCCGCTGTCGCGCTGTTGACGCGCGAATTGCGGGCGGATGTGGGCGTGATGATCTCGGCCAGCCACAACCCGTATGAGGACAACGGCATCAAGCTGTTCGGCCCGGACGGGTTCAAGCTGTCGGACGAGGACGAATTGGCGATCGAGGCGATGCTGGGCGCGCAGATCGATCTGGCCGATGCGCCGCTGATCGGCCGCGCCCGCCGGATCGAGGACGCGCGTGGCCGCTATATCCACGCGGTCAAGGGCAGCGTGCCACAGGACGTGCGTCTGGACGGGCTGAAGATCGTGGTCGATTGCGCCAATGGCGCGGCCTATCAGGTGGCCCCCAGCGCGATATGGGAATTGGGCGCCGAGGTGATCGCCATCGGCGTGCAGCCTAATGGTAAGAATATCAACGACAAATGCGGATCGACCCATCTGGACCTGATCAAGGAGACGGTGGTGGCATCGGGCGCGGACATCGGCATCGCGCTGGACGGAGATGCTGACCGGCTGATCGTGGTCGATGAAAAGGGCCAGACGGTCGATGGCGACCAGATCATGGCGCTGATCGGCACGCAGATGGCCGCGCGCGGGGAATTGCGCGGCGGCGGCGTGGTGGCCACGGTGATGTCCAATCTGGGGCTGGAGCGGTTTCTGAACGGTCAGGGCCTGAGCCTGGAACGCACCAAGGTGGGCGACCGTTATGTGCTGGAGCGCATGAAGGAAGGCGGCTTCAACGTCGGCGGCGAGCAATCGGGCCACATGATCATGCTGGACCACGGCACGACCGGCGATGGCACGGTGGCCGCCTTGCAGGTGCTCTCGGCGCTGGTCAAAAGCGGCAAGCGCGCCAGCGAGCTGCTGCACCTGTTCGATCCCGTGCCGCAATTGCTGAAGAACGTGCGTTTTGCCGGGGGCAAGCCGCTGGAGGCCGAAAGCGTGCAAAAGGTGATCGCCGATGCCGAGGCGCAACTGGCCGGCCGGGGCCGTCTGGTGATCCGCCCGTCGGGCACGGAACCTGTCATCCGCGTCATGGCCGAGGGCGACGATGCCGCCGAGGTCGAGCAGGTGGTCGATGCCATTTGCGCCGCGGTGAAGGAGGCCGCCGCCTGATGCTGGAGATGCGCCCCGATTGCGAAAAATGCGGTTGTGACCTGCCGGCCGAAGCGCCCGGCGCGTTCATCTGTTCGATGGAATGCACGTTCTGCGCCGAGTGTACCGATGAGCTGGACGATCTGTGCCCCAATTGCGGCGGCGAATTGATGGACCGGCCCACGCGCGCGAAAAAGCTGCAGGCCAAATACCCGCCCAGCACCCAGCGGCACCACGGATGAGCTGTGTCGCCGCGTTACAGGCCGGGCAACGCGTCCCTCAACCGCCGCGCATCCTGACGATCGCCGGATCGGATTGCAGCGGCGGGGCAGGATTGCAGGCCGATCTGAAAACCATCCTGATGCTGGGCGGTTACGGGATGAGCGCGATCACCGCCATCACCGCGCAGAACACCACGGGCGTCTTTGCCGTGCAGGCACTGGCCCCCGACATGGTGGCCGCACAGATCGACGCCTGCATCGGCGACATTGGCGTGGACGCGGTCAAGATCGGCATGCTGGGCAGCGCGGCCATCGCCCATCTGGTGGCCGACCGGCTGGAGGCGCTGGACGTGCCGGTGGTGTTTGATCCGGTGATGGTGGCGACCAGCGGCGGCATTCTGGCCGATGGTGACACGGTGGCGGCGTTTGCGCGGTTGATGGCGCGCGCCACGCTGACCACGCCCAACCTGCCCGAACTGGCCGCGCTGGGCGGAGAGGACGCCGTGCGCGCGCGCACCCCCGCCCTGTTGATCAAGGGCGGCCACGGCGAGGACGAGACGTTGACCGACCGCCTGATCTGGCAAGGCGGCGAACAGGTCTGGCAATCCCCGCGCATCGCCACGCGGCACACGCACGGCACCGGCTGCACCATGGCCAGCGCGATTGCCTGCGGATTGGGCGCGGGGATGGCTTTGCCCGATGCGGTGGCGCGGGCGCGGGCCTTTGTCCGGGCCGGGCTGTTGGCCGCACCGGGGTTTGGCGCAGGCCACGGGCCATTGGGGCACCAGGCGGTGGACATTTCCGCTTTGGGCTGAAATATCTGGGCCTTATCCTTACGGGGGAGCGACCATCCCATGCCCAGTCCCAGCCAAGCCCCGTCATTAACCCCCACCCTGCTGGACCGGCTGATCGGTGGCGGCGCCTTGGCGCTGTTGATCGCGGCCATTGCCGCCATCGCGCGCGGCGCGGGGCGGTGGGATCAGGTGCCTGGGCCCGTGTGGGGGCATCTGGTTTGTGCCTTGGTGGCATTGGCACTGACACCGGTGATGCTGTGGCGGCGGCGCGGCGATCCGCCGCATCGCGCGCTGGGCTATGTCTGGGTGCTGGCGATGACGGGCACGGCCGCGCTCAGCCTGATGGTGCATGAATTGCGCCCCGGCCATTTCAGCCTCATCCACATCCTGTCGGTGTGGACGCTGATCAACCTGCCGATCATCGTGTTCAGTGCGCGGCGCGGCAATATCGCCCGCCACGCCCGCGCGATCCGCGGCATGGCGATTGGCGGGCTGTTGATCGCGGGCAGCTTTACCTTTGTCTTCAACCGGTTGCTGGCGCGCTGGCTGATGGGCGGCTGATCCGCCCTCAGCAATCCAGCCCGTAAAAGCCGGTGATGTGGCTCCACGCTTCCTCGGCGGTTTCAACGCGGGTGAACAGCTTCAGGTCGTCGCGGTTGATCACGCCTTCCTCGGCCAGCGCGTCCCAGTTGATCACCCGGTCCCAGAATTCGCTGCCAAACAGCAGGATCGGGATCGGCTTCATCTTGCCAGTCTGGATCAGCGTCAGCAGTTCAAAGAATTCGTCAAAGGTGCCAAACCCGCCGGGGAACACCGCCACCGCCCGCGCGCGCAGCAGGAAATGCATTTTGCGCAGCGCGAAATAGTGGAACTGGAACGCCAGACGCGGCGTGACATAGGGGTTGGGCGCCTGTTCATGGGGCAGCACGATGTTCAGCCCGATGGTTTCGGCGCCCACGTCCGCTGCCCCCCGGTTGGCGGCCTCCATGATCGAGGGCCCGCCGCCAGAGCAGATGACGAATTGGCGCATCCCCTTTTCCACCACCGCGCATTGGCTGGCGATGCGGGCCAGTTGGCGGGCCTCGTCATAATAGCGGGCATTGGCGGCCAGCCTTTGCGCCACGACCTTTTCCTCGGGCGTCTGGGCGGCGGCCAGCTTAGCCTCGACCATTTCGGGCGCGGGGATGCGGGCCGAGCCATAACACACCAGCGTCGAGCCGATCCCCGCCTCCTCCAGCAGCATCTCGGTCTTCAGCAGTTCCAGCTGAAACCGCACCGGGCGCAATTCCTCGCGCAGCAGGAACTCCTCGTCCCGGAAGGCCAGTTTGTAGCTGGCGCTTTGCGTCTGGGCGGTGCGCGTCTCATGGCGGGCGACGAATCCGGCTTCCTGTTCCGCCTTGTAAAACCGGCGGCGGGAGAGTTTTTCTTCTTCGGTCATTGTCTTGCTTTCGATCTGTACGACCCGGCATACACCGCAACCGGTGAATCCCCGGTGACCGGCAGGCCTTGCAGTTTTCTCTGGTCCCAGTCTGCGGCAAAAACGCAGGGGCTGGCAAGCATCGCATCGGCTCGCTATCGTTGCCGCACAAATTGGGCGAAGGGATTGGAAACGTGGGCAAGCTGGTGATTTTCGGCACGGGCAGCGCGCTGCGTGATCTGCTGGGCATTTTGCCGCAAACGGCGCAGGTGGTGGCGCTGGCCGACAACAACGCCGGCCTGCACGGGCAGGAGGTGCTGGGCTTCCCGGTGGTGGCGCCCGCTGATCTGCCCGCGATGGAGTTTGACCTTTGCGTGATTGCCGCCCGTGCGGTCGATCCGATTCGCGCGCAACTGATCGGTCTGGGTATCGCGGCGGAACGGATCGCGGCCTATTATCCATCCTATTCCGATGATCTGGCGCGGGCCGTAGGGGCAGATATCGCCCGGATGAATGACGTGCTGGGGCTGAACCTGCCGATGCCGGGGATCGCCACCATGTATCTGTGGCCCCATCAAGGGGCGGTGGCACAACAGGCGGGCGGCGCGTCAGACTTTGTCCGACGGCAGGCTATCCATCTGGCGGCTGAGACCATCGCGCTGCGCGATGTGCCGGGGGCGATTGCCGAACTGGGCGTGTATCAGGGGGAAACGGCGGCGTTCCTCAACGGCTTGTTCCCCGACCGCGATCTACACCTGTTCGACACCTTCGAAGGCTTTGCCAGCGCGGATGTCGCCGCCGATACCGCGCGCGGTTTTTCCGATGCCCATGCGGGCGATTTTCAGGACACCGATGTGGCGCGCGTGCTGGCGCGCATGCCGCACCCAGAGCGTATCGCGCTGCACCAGGGCTTCTTCCCCGCCACGGCCCAAGGGGTAGAGGCGCGCTTTGCCTTTGTCAGTCTGGACGTGGATTTGTACGCCCCGACGCTGGCCGGGCTGGAATGGTTTTATGAACGGCTCAATCCGGGCGGATATATCTTCGTCCATGATTACAACAACCGCCGCTATATGGGCGTGCGCCAGGCGGTAGAGGCATTTCTGGCCAAGGTGCCAGCGCCGATGCTGGCGCTGCCCGATTTTGCCGGGTCGGTGGTGATCCTGAAATGAGCGGACGGGGGGAGGCCGCGCCCCTCCCCCGTCGTTTGGGCTCTGTCAGAGCCCCATGCAGAGATATTTGATCTCCATGTAGTCATCCAGGCCGTGGCGGCTGCCCTCGCGGCCCAGACCCGATTGCTTGACGCCGCCGAAGGGGGCGACCTCGGTGCTGATCAGGCCGGTGTTGATGCCCACCATCCCCGCCTCCAGCGCCTCGGCCACGCGCCAAACGCGCGACAGGTCGCGGGCATAGAAATAGGACGCCAGACCAAACTCGGTGTCATTGGCAAGGCGGATCGCCTCGGCCTCGTCCTTGAAGCGGATGACGCCCGCCAGCGGCCCAAAGGTTTCCTCACGCGCCAACAGCATGTCGGCGCTGACATTGGCCACCACCGTGGGCTGGAAGAAGGTGCCGCCCAGCTCGCTGCGGCCACCACCGGCCAGCACGGTCGCCCCGCCCGCCAGCGCGTCAGCCAGATGCTCCTCGACCTTGGCCACGCCCGCCTCGTCGATCATCGGGCCGATGGCCACGCCCTCGCCCAGACCATCGCCCACCTTGAGCGCGCGCACCCGCGCGGCCAGCTTTTCAACAAAGGCGTCATACACGCCTTCCTGCACGTAAAAGCGGTTGGTGCAGACGCAGGTCTGGCCGCCATTGCGGAATTTCGACACCATCGCGCCCTCCACCGCGGCGTCCACATCGGCATCGTCAAACACGATGAAGGGCGCGTTGCCGCCCAGTTCCATCGACAGCTTCTTCATGGTGGGCGCACAGTCGCGCATCAGGTCACGGCCGATCTCGGTGCTGCCGGTGAACGTCAACTTGCGCACCACCGGGCTGGCGGTCAGCACGCCGCCGATGGCGCGGGCGCTACCGGTCACCACGTTGAACACACCGGCCGGAACGCCAGCCTCTTCGGCCAAAGCGGCCAGCGCCAGCGCCGAAAACGGCGTGGCCGAGGCGGGCTTCAAGACCATGGTGCAGCCCGCCGCCAGCGCCGGGGCCAGCTTGCGCGTGATCATCGCGCAGGGGAAATTCCAAGGCGTGATCGCCGCTACCACGCCCACCGGCTGCTTCAGCGTCACGATGCGGCGGTCGGCGGCGTGGCCGGGGATCACCTCGCCATAGGCGCGCTTGGCCTCTTCGGCGAACCATTCGACAAAGCTGGCGCCATAGGCGATCTCGCCGCGCCCTTCGGCCAGCGGCTTACCCTGTTCGCGGGTCAGCAATTCGCCAAGGTCAGCCTGATGCGCCATCATCAGGTCAAAGAACTTGCGCAGGATTTTGGACCGTTCCCCGGCAGTCTTGGCGCGCCATGCGGGCAGAGCCGCCTCTGCCGCGGCGATGGCGCGTTCGGTTTCGGCCGCGCCCATGTTGGGCACCGTGCCGATCACTTCTCCATTGGCGGGGTTGGTCACCGGCACCGTGCCGCCCGAATCGGCATCCACCCACGCGCCGCCGATATAGGCCTGCTGCTTCAGGAAATCGGTATAGCTCATGGGGGGCGTGTCCTTTCCGGCTGTGTGGCATTGCCGCGCGTCATATGGGCGCGATGGTGCCAGCCGACTAGGCCAAGGGGCCAAGGCGTGTTCGGATCAAGGCGGCAAGTGTTCGCTGTGCGGGAATCGCCGCCCGGCCGGGCCGCGCGTTACAGCACCAAAGTCCCCAAAATGCCGCCATCCACCGCCCAGCTTTGCGCCGTCACATGGCTCGCCTCGTCCGAGAGCAGGAAGGCCGCGACATTGCCCGTTTCCGCCGAAGTGCCGATCCGTCCCTGCGGCACGCGGGCGGCCATCACCGGGCGCTGCGAATCAGGCACATCGGCCAGCATCGGCGTCTCGATAAAGCCGGGCAGCAGGCAGTTGCAGCGCACGCCATGGGGCGCGGCCTCCATCGCCACGCCGCGCGCGATGCCCAGAACGGCGTGCTTGCTGGCCAGATAGCCGATATTGCCCGCCATGCCGCGTTCGGACGCCAGACTGCCGGTGATCAGGATGGCCCCGCTTTTCCGTTCGATCATGCCGGGCAACACATGGCGCACCGCCCAGAACACCGAAGTGGTGTTCACCCGCATCACCTCGTCAAAGGTGGCGTCGGCATAGGCCTGCACCGGGGCAAAGGCGCCCCCCGTGCCCGCGTTCAGAAACAGCCCGTCAATCGGCCCGTTGGTGGCCAGCGCATGATCCAGCGCGGCGGTCAGTTGCGCCTGATCGCCCACGTCCGCCGCCGCATAACCCGCGCCATTCCCCAGTTCCGCCGCCAGTTCGCGCAGCAACCCTTCGCGCCGGGCGATCAGTGTCAGCCTGCCGCCCGCCGCCGCGATGCGCCGCGCGGTGGCCTGACCGATGCCGGTCGACGCGCCGGTGATGACCACATGTTTGCCGGTGAAATCCATGGTGTCCTGTCCCTGTCTGGTCTGATGCCTTTGGCGGCAGCCTTGCCGGTTTTTGCCCGCAAAGACCAGCGCATATTGTATGCAATGCACACAAAATTCGCTGTCGGGCTACGCCTTGCCACAGGCCACATTTGCGGCGATGAACGCAGCCCATGAGCAACGGCCAACTGTCCACCCTGTTTTTCCTGCAAATGGCGGTGATCATCGCCGCCTGCCGTGTGGTGGGCTGGATTGCCCGGCGCTGGCTGGGCCAGCCGCAGGTGGTGGGGGAAATGATCGCCGGCGTGGTGCTGGGCCCGACGGTGCTGGGCGCGCTGGCGCCGGGGCTGGAGGCCGCGCTGTTCCCGGCCGAGACCAAGAAGGTGCTGTATGTCGGCGCGCAATTGGGCGTGGGGCTGTACATGTTTCTGGTCGGCCTGACGTTTGACCGCGACGAGTTCCGCAACAGCGCCGGGCGCGCGGCGGTGGTCTCCTTTGGCGGCATGGCCGCGCCCTTTGCCGTGGCGGCGGCGATGGCGCCCTGGATGATCGACACGGGCGGGCTGTTCACGCCGCAGGTAGGCACGACACAGGCCGCGCTGTTTCTGGGCGCGGCGATTGCCATCACCGCCTTCCCCATGCTGGCGCGGATCATTCACGAACAGGGCTTGGCCGGGACACGGCTGGGGACGATCTCGCTGTCGGCGGGCGCGATTGGTGATGCGGGGGCTTGGGTGGTCGTCGCGCTGGTGCTGGCCAGTCTGGGATCAGGCGCGGCGCTGGCCTGGAAAGCGGCGGCAGGCGGCGGGCTGTTCGCGCTGGTGATGGTGACACTGGCCCCGCGCCTGCTGGCCCCGCTGGGCCGCCGCGTGGTGGCCGGTCAGGCGGTGGATGACGCGACGCTGGCGCTGGTGCTGGGATTGTTCCTGCTATGCGCCTTTGCCATGGACGCGGCGGGGATGCATGCGGTGTTCGGCGGGTTTCTGCTGGGCACGGCGATGCCGCGCGGGGCCTTGGCCGATGGGCTGCGCGCCCGGCTGGAGCCCTTTGCCACCACCTTCCTCTTGCCAATGTTCTTCACCTTTTCCGGATTGAACACACAGTTGCAGATGCTGGGTGGGGGCGGGATGCTGGGCGTCACGCTGGCCGTGCTGGTCGCGGCCATTCTGGCCAAGGGCGGGGCGTGCTATGTCGCCGCGCGGGCCGTAGGTGAGGATCACCCGACATCGCTGGCCATCGGGGCGCTGATGAACGCGCGCGGATTGATGGAGCTGATCATCATCAACATCGGGCTACAGGCCGGGATCATTACCCCCGCGCTGTTTGCCATGCTGGTGCTGATGGCGATTGTCACCACGCTGATGGCTTCGCCCATGTTCATGGCGGTGCGCGCGCGGTTTGGCATGCCCGGCGAAAAGCCCGACACACCCACGCTGCACTGATCCGCACCGGAATGGACGCAGCCCCTGTCCATGCGGCAGGTCTTTGCAATCGATTGTTGCAACAGCATGACGCGCGCGTTATGGTATGGACTGCAACAACAGGCGCCCCACACAACCCGCGCCGGGAGAAGATGCCATGGCCCATGCCGCCTCTTTGGCCAGCGATGCCCCCTTGCCCGCCGCCGCCGCGCCCAAACCACGCCTGTCGCTGATCCGCATTGTCGAGATGAATCTGGGCTTTCTGGGCCTGCAATTCAGCTTTGGCCTGCAACAGGGCAATATGGTTCCGATCTATTCGTGGCTGGGCGCGGATGAGGCCAGCCTGCCGATCCTGCAATTGGCCGGGCCGATGACCGGGTTGTTGGTGCAGCCACTGGTGGGCGCCTTGTCCGATCGCACCGCCAGCCGCTGGGGTCGGCGCACGCCCTATTTCCTGATTGGCGCGGTGCTGTGCAGCCTGGGACTGTTCCTGATGCCCCATTCGGCCAGCCTGCTGATGGCGGCCAGCCTGTTGTGGCTGCTGGATGCGGGCAACAACATCACGATGGAGCCCTACCGCGCCTATGTCTCGGACCGGCTGAACGCCGATCAGCATGAGATCGGGTTCCTCTCGCAAAGCGCGTTTACCGGGCTGGCGCAGTGCCTGGCATTCCTGTCGCCCTCGATACTGGTCTATTGGTTCGGGGTGGATCGCAACGCGGTGGACGCGCACAACATCCCCACCATCACCCACATCAGCTTTCTGATCGGGGCGGTGCTGTCGATCAGCACAATTGTCTGGTCGGTGCTGCGCGTGCCCGAATTGCCCATTCCGGCGGCGGATCTGGAACGCATCGCGGCAGCCCCCCGCTCACTGGGCGCGACACTGGCCGAAATCTGGGGCGCGATCCGCGACATGCCACAGGCCATGCGGCAAATGGCATGGATGAGCCTGTTCCAGTGGTATGGGTTCTCGATCTATTGGTCGTATGGCGCGCTATCGATCGGGCGGTCGGTGTATGACACCACGGACAAGACCAGCGCGGCCTTCCGTGACGCGGTGCTCACGACACAGCAGTTGGGGGCGTTTTACAATCTGATCGGGTTCTTTGCCGCCTTTGCCATGGTGCCGGTGGCGCGGCGGCTGGGCGCGGGGCGGGTGCATATGGTGTGTTTGGCGCTGTGCGGACTGGGGCTGTTGTACCTGCCGCAGATCGGGCCTTCGATGGGTGAGGCGCCCGCCTGGATGGTGGCGATGGCCATGCCGGAACTGGGCCGCCATCTGGCGCTGATGATCCCGGCGCTGGGGCTGGGGCTGGGCTGGGCCAGCATCATGGGCAATCCCTATGTCATTCTGGCCGGCAGCGTGCCGCCCGAACGAACCGGCGTCTATATGGGTATTTTCAACATGATGATCGTCATTCCGATGCTGATCAACGGGCTGACATTTGGTTGGATCTATCGCCATTTGCTCGGCGCGGATTCGCGCAACGCCATTGCTTGCGCGGGCGGCTTGCTGATCGCGGCGGCGGTGACGATGCTGTGGGTACGCGTGCCGGAGCGCGCCGCGTGACCGCCCCCCGTTTCCTGACCCTGCATTCGCCCGCCTGCACCGCGATCTGGGAATGCGGAGAGGGGGAAGCACCCTTGTGGCGCTATTGGGGGCCGCGCCTGCCCGATGGCGTGGTGCCGCCCGCCGCTTTGCGCGCAACCCGGCCAGAGCCCAGCTTTTCATTGCATTTCGATCAGCCCTTGTCGCTGTTTCCGGGGCTGGGCATGGGGTGGTTCGGGCAAAGCGCGGCGCTGGCCCACCGCGCGGGGGCGGACTGGACGCTGGCCATTACCGATTGCCAGATCGAGCGCCCCGCGCCTGACACCATCCTGTTCCGCATGGAGGACGCCGTTGCGCGGATCGCCATCGCCCTGACCGCGCGGCTGGACCCGGCAACGGACACCCTGACACTCTCGACCACGCTGACCAACCGGGGCGACGGGGTGCTGGACGTGGGCTGGCTGGCGGCGGGAACCATCCCCCTGCCCGCCGATGCGGCGCAGGTGATCAGCCATGGCGGACGCCACAATGCCGAATTTGTCGAGATCCGCGATCCCCTGACCCGCAGCCAATGGCGGCGCGAGAACCGGCGCGGGCTGACCAGCCATGATTGCTATCCCGGCGCCACGGTGACCTGCGAGGATGGCTCTGCCTATGCCGCGCAACTGGCGTGGAGCGGCAATCACGCCCAAACGATCGAATGGATCGAGGATGGCCGCCGCCAGTGGCAAATGGGCGAATGGCTGGCCCCCGGCGAGGTGCGCCTGCCCCCCGGTGACAGCCTGACCACGCCCGACCTGTTGTGCGCCACATCGGCAGAAGGCGAGAATGGCGTGGCATGGGCCTTCCACCGCGCCATCCGCGCCCGCATGACATGGCCGGATAATGGGCCGGGTAATGGGCCGGGTGGCACGATGCGCCCGCGCCCGGTGCATCTCAACACATGGGAGGGGTTCTATTTCACCCATGACGAAACCGCGCTGAAAGAACTGGCCGATGCGGCGGCAAAGGTGGGCATCGAACGCTATGTGCTGGACGATGGCTGGTTCGGCGGCGCGGCCAAGGGGCGCGATGATGACACATCGTCCTTGGGCGACTGGCGGGTGGACCCGCGCAAATATCCCGATGGGCTGGGTCCGCTGGCGCGCCATGTGACCGATCTGGGCATGGAATTCGGCCTGTGGGTCGAACCCGAAATGATCAACCCCGACAGCGACCTGTATCGTGCCCATCCCGAATGGGTGTTGCAGGTGGCGGGGCGGCCTTTGTTGTGCGCGCGCAATCAGTTGGTGCTGAACATGGCGCGGGACGACGTGCGCGATTATCTGTTCGACCATGTGGCGGCGCTGTTGCGCGATCTGCCGATCGGTTACCTGAAATGGGATCACAACCGCGACCTGACCCATGCGGGCGACCGGGCCTTGTTCCGGGCGCAGGTGGCGGGGGCCTATGCGTTGATGGCGCGGTTGCGGGCCTCGTTCCCGGCGGTGGAGATCGAGGCCTGCGCCGGTGGTGGTGGCCGGATCGACGCGGGCATCATCGCCCATACACATCGTTTCTGGACCAGCGATTGCATCGACGCGATCAGCCGGGTGGGCATTCAGCGCGGCTTTTTGCGTTACATGCCGCCAGAGGTGATGGGCAGTCATGTCGGCGCGTGCCCGGCCCATTCTACCGGGCGGATGCAGGCGATGGCGTTTCGCGCGCATGTGGCTTTGCCCGGCCATTTCGGGGTGGAGCTGGACCTGCGCCAGTTGAACGCGGCCGACACCGCCGCGCTGGCCGACACCATCGCCCGGTACAAGGCGATGCGCGGCGCGCTGCATGGCGTGCGCGTCTGGCAGGGCGAGGTGGGCGATGGTGTGGTGTGGCAGGCGCATGGCGATGTTGATGATCTGCACCTGTTGATCACCCGCACCGCCCCCACCACCATGCGCCATCAGCCACACCTGCGCCTGCCGATGCTGGATGGCACGCGCAGCTATCGCCTGACGCGCGGCGACGGCACGCAACAGGACATCGCGGGCGCTTGGGCGATCCGCATGGGGTTGGCGCTGCCGCCGATGCAGGGAGAAAGTGGGCTGGTCTGGCGTTTGACCGCGCTGGATTAACCCGCTTGCGCGCGAGCACGGTTTATGGTTGCCATGCAAAGCTTTTCATATAGGCAAATACGCGGCTTGACCATTTTTGCAATCGATTGTTAAATGCGTTGCACAGAGACAGAGTCGCAAATCGGGCCTGCCGTGTAGTCGCGCACAGCCAGGCGTCAGGGAGATGATTACCGTGCCTACCGCCGCCCCTTCCGCGCCTTCGGCATGGACCGCAACGCATGTCGCCGCCCTGCCCGCGCATGAGGCGCTGCCCGCGCGTCTGTTGATCCCGCGTGTCGATCCGGCCGCGCTGCGCCCGATCCTGCCGGGGGTGGATCTGTGGGACCTGTGGCCGCTGCAAAACGCCGATGGTTCGACCTCGCTGTTTGACGGGTACAGCCTGTGGTTCGTGTTATGCGCCGACGCCCGCCCCGATCCCGAAAGCCGCCACGATTTCGTGCGCATCCGCCTGATGTCGCACCATGCGGGCGACGATATGTGGCGCGACCATGGCCACGCGTTGCCCGATGACCTGAACCCCGGCAGCCGCGAATGGGCTGGCAGCGCGCTGTACCACCCCGACACGGGCGAGGTGACGCTGTTCTATACCGTCGCGGGGGTGCGTGGGGAATCGCCCATCACCTTTGCCCAGCGGTTGTTCCAGACGCGCGGACGGTTGGACATCAGCGCCGATACCATCGCCATCACCGGCTGGAGCCCTCCACAGGAAAGCGTGGCCGCCGATGACCACCACTATGTCGTGGTCAATCAGGCACAGGGCGTCCCCGGCTTTATTAAGGGGTTCCGCGATCCGGCCCATTTCCGTGATCCGGTGGATGGGCACACCTATATCGTCTTTACCGCATCGTGGCGGGCGTCCGATCATCCGTTCAACGGCTGTATCGGCATCGCCCGCGCGACCAACACCGATCTGACGCAATGGGACATTCTGCCGCCGCTGATGCATGCCGATGGGCTGAACAATGAACAGGAACGCCCCATCCTGATCCACCGGGACGGACGCTATTACCTGTTCTGGTCCACCCAACGCAAAGTGTTCGCCCCCGATGGCCCGACCGGCCCCAATGGCGTCTATGGCATGGTGGCCGATGCACTGTTTGGCCCCTATCGCCCGCTGAACGGCACGGGACTGGTGGCGGCCAATCCGGTCCGCGCGCCGTTCCAGACCTATAGCTGGTGGGTGGACGCGGATCTGGCGGTATGGGGTTTTGTCGATTACCCTGATTGCACGGCCCAGACGCGGGTGGACGATCCGGCATGGCGGCGCGCCCATTTCGGCGGCACCCCGGCCCCGGTGTTCCGCATCGCGCTGGATGGCGACTCGGCCCGCGTGGCCGGCTGACACGGGAGAGGACAGCATGGCGCAATATGGCCTGATCGAGGCGGGCGGCACCAAATTTGTGTTGGGCATCAGCGATGTCGCGGGCCAGATCGCCGCGCGACACCAAGTCCCCACCACCACGCCCGATGAGACCATCGGCGCCTGTCTGGACTGGTTTGCGGCGCAGGGCTTGGCGCCCACCGCCATCGGCATCGCCAGCTTTGGCCCGCTGTGTCTGGACCGGGACAGCCCGCAATGGGGGCGTGTCACCAATACACCCAAACCGCATTGGTCGGGGGCCGATCTGGTGGGACCATTTGCCGCCGCCTATGGCGTGCCGGTGGGGATCGAGACGGACGTCAACGGCGCCGCCTTGGCCGAGGCCCGCTGGGGCGCGGGGGTGGGCCATGGTTCGGTGCTGTATCTGACGATCGGTACAGGGGTTGGCGGCGGGTTTGTGTCGGGTGGGCGGTTGCTGTCCGGCCTGTCGCACCCGGAAATGGGCCATATCCGCCTTCCGCGCCATCCTGATGATCTGGCCTTTGCCGGGCATTGCCCCTTCCATGGCGCCTGTCTGGAGGGGTTGGCCGCTGGCCCCTCGATCATCGCGCGGTGGGGAGCGTCCTTGTCGGACCTGCCCGCCGACCATCCCGGCGCGGATATCATCGCGTGGTATCTGGGTCAGGCCGCCGCCACATTTCAGGCGATCATGGAGCCCGCGCGCATTGTCATGGGTGGCGGGGTAATGGCCACCCCCGGATTGATCGCGCGTGTCCGCGCCCATGCCGTGCAGGCGGGTGCGGGCTATTTCGTGGGCGATGCGGCGCAGATCATCGTGCCACCGGGGCTGGGCAATAACGCCGGCCTGCTGGGCGCGTTGGCGGTGGCGTTGGGGGCGGTCGCACAAAACGCCTGATTGCGCCAAGGCGCAAAGCGCCTGATCAAGCAGACGCGCGCACCACCAGTTCGGGGTCCATCACCACGCTGTCGGTGTCCTCTCCGGCGATGCGGCGCAGCAGCATGTCCACCAGATGCGCCGCCCCCGCCGTCAGGTTTTGCGCCACCGTCGTCAGGCGCGGCACGGTCTGTTCGCCAATGGCCAGGCCGTCATAACCGATCACCCGCACATCGCCCGGCACCGACAGCCCCTGATCGGCCAAGGCGCTGAGCGCGCTCATCGCGATAACGTCAGAGGCAGCGACGATCCCCTGCGGGCGCTGTGCCGTCGAGCCGAGGAATTGGGCGATATCGGGATGGGCCACCTCTGCCACCAGATGCGCAGGCAGCACCGACAATTGATCCGCCAGTCCGGCGCGCGCCATCGCGGCGCGGCATCCTTCCAGCCGTTGCCCGATCTCCTGCGCGCGCGGATCGCCGAAAAAGGCGATGCGTTCGCACCCCTGCGCGATCAGATGGGCGGCGGCCAATTCGCCCCCCTTGGCGTTGTCTGATCCCACCGAGCAATGCACCTGCCCCGGCGTATAGCCGCCCCACACCACCAGCGGTTTGTACCGGGCGGCGACCTTGTCCAGCGTGGCGGCCTGATCGGATTGGCCGATGACGATCAACCCGTCCACCCGCCCCGAATCGACAAAGCGTTCCAGCCATGCCGTATCGGTGGGGATCACGCGCGAGAGCAGCAGGTCATAGCCGCGCTCGGTCAGGGCGTCGGCCAACAGGCCCAGCATGGTGATAAAGAAGGGATCGGAAATATGTTGCCCGGTTTCATGGCCCAGCGGGATCAGCACCCCGATCGCCCCGGTGCGCTGAATCCGCAAATTGCGGGCCATCACATTGGGACGAAAGCCATGTTCATCGGCCAGCGCCTGAATACGCTGCCGGGTTTTCAGACTGATCAGTTCCGATCCGGCCAGGGCCCGCGACACAGTGCCGGTGGATACACCCGCCAGTTCGGCCAGCTCCTTGATGTTGCGAATACGTGTCATATGGGGCTGGCCATGGACTGTTCCTCTCTCCGGCCGCGCATTGTCCGGCCTGCGCGTCAGGATTTCAAGCCCCGTATTATTACATGGTTCCGCCTGAATAGGGATGCGCGGACTTTGCCCCCGCCCGGCAAACAGGATAGGGTTCCTGCAACACAGAATCAGGGCCACAGATGCCCGGCGCGGGGGAAGATCATTGCAGGCAAAGCCCAGACTGGCGCCATCGGCGCTGGTGGCCATGGCCACCGCCAATTTCGCCACCGCCATCGCTTTTGCCCTGCAACAGGGGAATATCGCGCGCATCTTTGAAACGCTGGGCGCGCGGATGGATGACCTGCCGATCCTGATGATCGCCGGGCCGGTGACGGGCCTGATCGTGCAACCCATCATCGGCCGGCTGAGCGATGGAATATGGGTGCGGATCGGCGATTGGGGCGGGCGGCGGCTGCCATGGATGGCGGGCGGCGCGATCGCTTCGTCGCTGGCGCTGTGGGGGATGGCCCATGCACAAGTGCTGTGGGTGGCGATCGCCTGTTTCTGGCTGCTGGACGCGGCGCTGAATGTGGTGATGGAGCCGTTCCGCGCATTGGTGGGCGACATGGTCCCCGCCGATCAACGCGCGCAGGGCCTGTCAGTCAATGCGGCGCTGGGCTGTCTGGGGGCGGTCGGCGGCTTTCTGGCGCCCTATCTGCTGGCGCATTTCGGCTGGAACGCGGGCGCGGCGGCGGGCGGCGGGGTACCGCCTTCGGTGCGGTTTGCGCTGATGCTGTCGGCCGGAGTCATGCTGCTGGGCACCGGATACACGCTGTGGCGCATCCGCGAATATACCCCCGCGCAACAAGCCGCCTTTGCCGGGTCGGACGCAGTGGCGCACAAGCCTTCGCCCGGCAACCCGCTGATGGCGCTGTGGCGCGATATTGTGGCCATGCCGCCCTCGCTGCGGCGGCTGACGGTGGTGCAGTTTTTCAGCTGGTTCGCCCTGTTCATCATGTGGCCATTCATGACGCCGGTGGTGACGCGCCATGTGTTTGGCGCAAGCCGCGCGGGCAGTGCCGCATATGAAGCCGGGGCCGATTGGGTGGGCGTGCTGTTTGCCGGGTTCAATGTGGTGGCGGCGCTGTTTGGCCTGCTGGCGCTGCCGCGACTGGCGCGGGGGTGGGGCGTGGCGCATACCCATGCCGCTTGCCTTGGCGCGGGGGTCTGCGGGTTCTTGCTGATCGTGGTGCTGCGCGATCCGGTGGCGCTGTTTGTGCCCTTTGCGCTGCTGGGGCTGGCATGGGCCAGCATGCTGACCCTGCCCTATGTCATGCTGACCGACGCGCTGGGCGGGCAAAGGCTGGGGACCTATACCGGGATCTTCAACATCTTTGTCGTCTTGCCGCAGATCGCGGTGGCGACGGTCATGGGGCCGGTGCTGCGCGCGTGGTTCCCCGATCAACCGGTGTGGACGATGGCGGTGGCGGCGGCGTCACTGGCGGCGGCGGCGGGGCTGACGCTGGTGCTGCGCCCCGACCGGCACTGATTACCCCGCGCCCACCACGTCAAAGGCGATGTTCAACCGCTCTCCGCCCAGAGTCGGCACGGTGCCGTGCCACAGCGTGCTGGGAAACAGCACCAATTGCCCGACACGCGGCGCGATGGTGGCATAGGGCGCCAGATCCAGCCCCAATTCAGGCGGTGGCGCGCCATAATGGAAATGGCCGGCGGGCGCCGCGCCCATCTGCGCCGCATCGGGCAGGCTGACGTAGAACGCGCTGCTGATCCAGCCCATCGGGTGCGAATGGGTGACGTTGAAGCCTCCGCCCTCCAGCCGGACCGACCAGCTGCCCGAAATCCGCAAGGCCCCACGCGGGCGGGACAACAGCGGATGAGCCGGATCCAGCGGCGGCAGAGCGGCCACATAGTCCGCGACACAGGCCATCAGCGCGGCGCGAGTCCGCTCGATCACGGGTTCATGGCGCAACAGCACGCTGCGATCGGTCTGAGTCCCGCCGCGCACCGATTGTTCGGCATAGGGCAATTGCGCCTGATGCAACCCGCGCAGCACATCGGCCAATTCGTTCAATTCCGCCCCCGTCAGACCCACATCCATCGCCCGCACGAACGCCGGATCGCCATCCAGCCACCCGGCCCGCGCATCACCCAACAGCCGCCAGCAGGTCGAGACATAGGGCCAAACCTGCCCCGCAAACGCCCCACCCGCCTGTGCCAGCGATAAAGCAATCGCCAGCGCCGCCGCCGCATCCCCCCCACGCAAATGGTGGCGGATGCGCGCGATCATCAGGAACGCGTCCTGCCGCCCGGCGGTCTGCGCCAACAGCGCGGTCTCTGCCGCCAGATCGCCGGTTTCGCCCGCCACAAACAACCGCGCCTGCACATGCCCGGCATGGGTGCCCAGCGCGGGCGCGCATTCGTCCAAGATCGCCCGCGCCCGTGCCCAGTCACGCGTTTGCACCACCACCGCAAACCAGCCCAGCCACAGTCCGGCATGGCCCACAGCGCCACGCGCCGCGCGCGCCAGATCAGCGTCAAACCCCGCCCTGTCGCCCATCACCCACCGCAGCGAGGCCAACACCCGATGCCCGTCCAGCCAGTCGGGCGTCCGCCTCACGGCATCGGCCAACAGGGCGATGGCGGCCGCCACCTGCCCCTCTGCGGCCAAGGCCAGCGCGTGGTTGCGCGTCACATCGCGGTTGTCAGGCCACAGCGCGGCGGCGCGGGTGAACAGCTCCGCCGCCGCCAGCCCGCGTTCAAACCGCAATTGCGCCAGCAGGAAAGCGACCAGCCGATCATCAGGCGCCAGCGCCGCTGCCTGTGTGATGGCGGCATCGGCCCCGGCCATATCCTGCGCGCTCCGCGCCGCGCGGGCACGATCCAGCGCGGCCTGCACCTGTGGGCTCACACCGCGCCGTCCATCGCGGGCGCCTTGCAATGTTGATCGATGAATTGCTGATGGGTGGGGGCCTTGTGCGCCTCTGCCACCATGGCGGCGCGCAATTGCGCCAACCACGGCCGCGCGTCGATCCCGCGATAATCGATCAACGGGTCCAGCCCTTCGGGGAAGTTGTTCTGGCCGATATGCACCGACAGCCAGCTGGGCGGACCGAACAGGTCCATCTCACGCGCGATCAGGCGGCCATGGCGGCGGAAATGGTCCAGCTTCAACTGCAAGCTATCGGGCACCTCCATCGCGGCGACATAGCGCCACAGCTCGGTGTCATCGCGCTGCGTCAGCTTGTAATGCAGGATGATGAAATCGCGGATCCGCTCCATCTCGGTCGTGGCGATGCGGTTGAATTCATCGCGCGTGGCGGGATCAAAATCGCGCGTTGGGAACAGCGCCATCAGTTTGGAAATATTGGCCTGAATGAGGTGGATGCTGGTCGACTCCAGCGGCTCCAGAAATCCGCTGGACAGGCCCACGGCCACCACATTGCGGTTCCAGTGCAGCCGCCGCCGCCCCGCCGTAAAGCGCAAGGGACGCGGGGCGCCCAGCGCCCGGCCATCGATGCGCTGGGCCAACAGATCGGCGGCGCGGTCATCGGGCATATGCGCGCTGCAATAGACATAGCCGTTGCCGGTGCGGTGTTGCAGTGGGATGCGCCATTGCCACCCGGCCTCCTGCGCGGTGGAGCGGGTATAGGGGGTGGGTTCGCCCACATTCTCGCACGGCATCGCCACCGCCCGGTCACACGGCAGCCAATGCGACCAGTCGTCATAGCCGGTCTGCAACGCCCCCTCGATCAGCAACCCGCGAAAGCCGGAGCAGTCGATGAACAGTTCGGCCTCGACCACCTGCCCGCCTTCCATCGTCACGCTTTCGACAAAGCCATCGGTGCCGCGCAGGTTGACGCCCGCGATCTTGCCCTCGATCCGGCGGACGCCACGCGCCTCGGCAAAGCCACGCAGGTAACGCGCGTAAAGCCCCGCGTCGAAATGATAGGCATAGTCATGTGTTGAAAGCACATGGCGCTGATCGGCCACAGGCGGGGTGAACCGCCCCGCCTTGGCCAGCGCCCAGGCCATCGCGTGATCGTCCAGAGGCGCGGTTTCGCCCTGCTCGCGCGCCCGCAGCCAATAGTGGTGCAGCGCCACCATGTCGAAATTGCGCCCATGCGGGCCGAACGGGTGGAAATAGCGGTGGCCCAGCGCCCCCCAATTGACGAACTCGATCCCCAGCTTGAACGTGCCCTGCGTCGCCTTGACGAATTCGCGCTCATCAATGCCCAGCGTCTGGTTGAAGGTGCGGATGGGAGGGATCGTCGCCTCGCCCACGCCGACGGTGCCGATCTCGTCGGACTCGATCAAGGTGATGGTGCAATGCTCTTTCAGCACATGCGAGAGCATCGCCGCGGTCATCCAGCCCGCCGACCCACCGCCCACAATCAGCACCGATCCGATCCGCCGGTCACCCGCTGTCTGCGCCCCCGCCTGATGCGCCATGCCGTTCATCGCTGTCCTCTCCCGCCGGGCGATCAGCGCCCGCCCGTCCTGCGTGTTCTACATGCGAAAAGGGCGGGCCGGAAGTCGCCTTGCCGTCCCGCCCCTTCTGGGAAATCCCCGTTCTCGTTCCAGTTTGGGAGGCGGCCCCGAGTGGAGGTGCCGGGGCCGCCTCGGCACGCCTCAGAACGAGAAGCGCACCGACCCCGTCACCGTGCGACCCGGCAGGCTGGAGACGTTGATGATGGCATTGCCACCGGTATTCGACACCACATTGTTGCCCGGCCCCATCAGCGTCAGCGTATCGAACAGGTTCGACACATTCACGCCCAGTTGCAGGTTCTTCATCGGGCTGTACTTCAGATTGACGCCCACCACGGCAGAGCCCGGATATTCCAGACCATTGCTGTCGACCGTGCTGGTCATGCCGGTGATGTTCGCGCCGATCGAGGCGTTTTCCACCACGTTGTAATTGGCGGCAAAGGTGTACGACAGGCCCGGAATGCCGTCCGAACGGACATAGCTGGGGGCACCGGCGGGCATCTTGTCCGCGCTGTTATAGGTCATGTTGGCGATCAGGCTCAACGCGCCACGGGTATAGGTGCCATAGAATTCGGCGCCGATCGTCTTGTACTTGTTGGCGACGATACAGCCCGTGGCGACACCGCCGCACTTGGTGGCCGACAGCTCATAGGTGGTGATGTTGAAATTGCTGCGATAGACTGTCAGTTCGGCGGTGTATCGGCCACCCAGCACATTGCCACGGTTCTTCAAACCGATTTCGTACTGGTTGACATAGTCGATCACGGCCGCCGCGCCCGTCGTGCTGTTCAGCGACCCATCGGCGTTGAAATAGCCGTTGAAGGTCATGCGGTCCGCGTTGAAGCGCGCACCACGGCTGGCGCGGATGAACACCGACAGATTGTTGACCGGCTTGTACAGCGCGCCCACAGACCAGCTGGTGGTGTTCTTGCTGTAGTTGATCACCTCGGCCGGGCCATCGGGCAGCAGATAGGGAATGTTGGTGGTCACG
Source organism: Novosphingobium ovatum (assembly GCF_009909235.1). Classification (GTDB taxonomy): domain Bacteria; phylum Pseudomonadota; class Alphaproteobacteria; order Sphingomonadales; family Sphingomonadaceae; genus Novosphingobium; species Novosphingobium ovatum. The sequence continues at coordinate 250,273 of NZ_JAAAPO010000004.1, read as the reverse complement.
GTCGCGCCGGTCACCGGGTTCTTTTGCACCACGGCCGCGGTATAGACATGGCCCGTGCTGACCGAACCAGAACCCTGACCATGGTTGAAGTCTTCGCGGATCGAGCCGTCGATCTGCCAGCGACCACCATCGATGTTCAGGTTCAGATAGGGCGCATTGTCGGTGAAGGTATAGTCATAGGTACGCGCACAGCACGTGCCCCAATTGTTGTTGTAACCGGCAATACCATTGGCGGTCAGCATGTTGCCAGCCGCATCATACAGGTTGATCATCGCGGCATTGTTGCCGGTGACCTCGCTGTAGGTCTGGTTGGTGTGCCAATCCATGGCAATGTTCTGGCTCATATAGAACCAGCCGGCGTTCACCGTAGCCTTCAGGCCGCTGCCGATGTCGAACTTGCCCGACAGCTTCAGGTCAGAGGCCAGACTGCCCACGTCGCGGATGCGGGTGTAAACGTTGGTGTTCGTGTTGATCAGGCTGTTGGTGTACAGCGCGCCCGCATTGACGCCATTGGCGTAACGCAGCGCGGCCACGGTCGCGCCATTGACGGTGCTGCCCAGCACGCCGCTGCTGGGCGAAGCGCTGAAGAAGCCCGACGAGAAGCCGCCGCTGATGTTGCTGTAGCGAATATTCTCGTCCAGCTTCAGCCGGTCGGAGAACTCATAATGCAACTGCGCCTGCAGCGTTTTTTGCTGGGTGGTGATGCCATTCAGCGGAGTCTGTTTGCGCACCCCGTCGGTGTCGACAAAATAGAAGCTGCTGTTGTTCAGCGAATAGGGCGACTGTGTACGGGTGTCGTAATTGCCGCAAGGACGGATGTTCGAGACCTTGCCACCCCAGGCCGTGCCGCCCGAAATGTTGGCGCAGACGATGCCGCCCGTGTCGTTGGGCTCCTGCGTGTCGGCCACCTTGAACAGCATCCGCAGATAGCCCTTGCCGTCGGCGAATTCCTTGGTGACATTGCCGCGGATCTGGTACGATTTCGACACGTTATAGGCCGCATGGCGCGGGCCGTGGCCGATGTTCGCAAAGCCGCCAATATTGTAATACATCGAGTCATTGATGCTGCCCGACTGGCGGAAATTGACGCGGGTATAGTCGTAATTGACCCCCTTCTCCAATTCCACATAGCCACCCTCGGCGCGCTTGGTCGCCGAGATGTAGTTGATCACCGCGCCCGGCGCCTGGCTGGCCAGCGTGCTGGTCGTGCCGCCGCGCACCGCGTCCACGCTGTCGGTCAGCGCGTCAAACTTGGTGAAATAGTCGTTGTTGCCGAACTGCATGTCACCATACAGCACGGTGGGCAGGCCATCTTCCTGCAACTGGACAAAGGTGGCGCCGCCCGTGGCGACCGGCAGACCGCGCACGGCAAAGTTGCCGTTACCGCCCGGGCCCGACACGTTGGGCTGAAGACCCGGCAGCAGGCGGAGCAGATCGCCCTGCGACTGCGGGCGGAAATCGGCGATGGCCTGCGCGCTGACCGAGGAAATCGAGATCGAGCTGTTGAGCTTGGTCTTGTCGCCGGTCGAAGCGGTGACGACGATCACGTCCAGATTGTCAGCAGCCGGTGCCGGCGCCGCATCGGCGGCAAAGGCGGGCATGGCCAGACTGGCGGCGCCCATGGCGGCAAACGAGACGCAGGACTTGAGCAAGAATGCTTTCATTTTCTTCCTCCCCCTAGAGGTTTTGTGAGGCCGCCCCGCTTTGGCAGAGTCGGCTGTCTGGGCATTGTCATGTCGTATCCGGAAATCGATTGCAAACACTTTTGCAATTGATTGCATTGCGCCGCTGCAGAAGTTCTCCGGCTGTTGCTGAGTGGACACATAAGGGCAAGAACGGAGCTAAAACGCCCGGAAAAGCGCCTTTCCCGGGCCGTCCTCATGCCTATATCATATGGAAAAATCGGCCCAAATACGCATCCGGCCGGAGTGCCGCGAATTTGCGCGGCTGCGCCGCAACAGGCGCAGTTCTTGGCGTGGTGTTAAGGCTTTCCCCCGCGCGGCCTATGGCCACCAAGGGCCGCACCGCACCACAGGAAGAACCTATCTTTCAGGCACTTGCCACCATTGGCCGTTTGCCTCGGAGGCTTCGGCACCACCGGAACGAAAAATCACCGTCCAGCCCTGCCCCAAAGGGCAAAGCCCAGCCACAAACGCTGATCCGCCAAGGCCACGGCACCGCTTCGTCCGGCACATGGCCGAATCGCCCGCCAGCCGCGGCGCCCGGCCCGGGGATCAGCGCCATTTGCCTTACGGCTCACCCATCTCGATCACCACCTTGCCGAACGCGCCTTCATTGGCGCGGGCATAGGCGGCCTCGGCATCGTCAAAGGCAAAGGTGCTGTCGATCACCGGGGTGATGCCATGCTGCGCCATGAACGCGGCCAGTTCCAGATGATCGGCGCGCGATCCCACCATCACCGCGCTGACCCGCAGCGCCGAGAAAATCAGCGGCAGGGCCGAAAACTCGCCACCAAAGCCGTCCAGCGCGCCAATCAACGCCAGATGCCCGTTCAGCCCCAGCGCCGCGATCGACTTGGGCAGCGTGCCCACGCCGCCCAGTTCGACCACATGATCCACGCCCATGCCCCCGGTCCGCTTGCGCACTTCCTCGGCCCAATCGGGGGTGTCGCGGTAATTGATGGCGTCCGTTGCGCCCAAGGCCTTGGCCTTGGCAATCTTGTCCGCGCTGGAGGACAGGATGATCACCTGCGCACCAGCCGCCGCCGCGATCTGTACCGCAAACAGCGCCACGCCGCCCGTGCCGATCACCAGCACCCGGTCGCCCTTTTGCAACCGGCCCAGAGTCATCAGCGCGCTCCATGCGGTAACCCCCGCACAGGGCAGACAGGCCGCCTGCGCATAGGTCCAGCCATCGGGGATCGGCGCCAGACCGCCCGCAGCCAGCACAACATGATCGGCAAACACCCCCGGCCCGCCCGCCCCCAGCGAGGACAGCACCGCCGGCAGGGTCAGACGCCCGCCGGGGTGGTGCTGGAAAAAGGTGGAGGTGACGCGGTCGCCCACGGCCCAGCCGGTAACGCCCGGCCCGACCGCCACCACGTCACCCGCCGCATCGGACAAGGGCAGGAAATGGTCGGCTCCGTTGACCGGATAGGACAGATCACGCACCCCCAGATCGCGGCGGTTGAGCGAAACGGCACGCACCCGCACCAGCACTTCGCCTTCGCCCGGCACAGGGATCGGGCCATCGGCGCGGGCCAGATCATAGCCGTTGGGCGTCTGCACCAGTTCATAGCGACGGTTGGTCATGGGGATATCCTGTGGTTGATCGGCGGCAAAATCCAGAACGGCGCGGGCAAAGGCCCCGCTTTGCCGTTCGGGGGTGGCCAGAAAAGCGGGGCCGGTGATCGTCACCGGCAGGGTGGGATGCAGTTCGCGCAAACGGCCCAGCATGCCGTTCAGCGTCAATGGATCGTCGGCGGCCTGCACCACCTGCACCGGCACACCCGCGCCAATCGCCCGGCCCAGCACAGCGGCGAAATCCTGCGCAAAGATCGCGTCAAACGCCAGATCCCGGCCATGGCCCGACACCAGCGCGCCCATCACCTCGTCATGGACCAGCGCCGGGGCAGGATCTAGGAACAGGCTTTTCATCAGCTTGAACGTGTCGGCCATATAGGTGCCATCGGCATCGACATCAGGCGCATGGCCGATATCGGCGCGCAACTTGGGCCGCTCGTCCGCCGGGGCCAGCAACACCCCCGACAGCGTCAACGAGGCCACCCGGTCCGGATGCGCGGCGGCAATTTCGGTGGCAAAATGGGTACCGGTGTGATGCGCGGCCAGATGATAGCGCGTTAGCCCGATCGCGGCCAACGCCTGCGCCAGCCAGTTGCCATAGTCCGCCGCCGATGGCGCGCCATCAGGCATGAAACTGGCGCCGAAACCGGGCGTGTCCAGCGCATAGGCCGCCCGCCCCCGCGCCGCGAAAAACCGCAGTACCGCGTCAAATCCCGACGAACACACCGGCGTGCGATGCAACAGCACCACCGGCACGCCATCACCCGCAACATGGCGGTAATGCACCTGCCCCGCATCCGTGGCGGCATAGGCCTTGGTAATCATGGTCCCCACACAGGCGGGGTGTTATCGGCCCGGCGATCGACCACCGGCTGCTCCCGCTGGAACGGCGGTATAGCTGTGCCGGGTTGTACAGGCCGGTTGCGCCCGCCGCTATCCGCCCAGCGGAGAACCGGCGCGATCAGCCGCCAGCCAGCGCGTTCACCTGCATCCGCAGCGCCGACAACAGCGCCGGATTGACCGATTTGCCCGTCTCGACCGAACGGGTGATCGCATCGATGATCTCCAACGCCCGCGCGCTTTGCCCGCCGGTGTCGCCATTGGCGGCAGGCGGGCGTTCCGCGGTCAGCGACACCATGCGCGCGCCATTGCCGGGATGTGACCCACACGCGCCGCATTGGGCCAATTGCCGCTGTGCCTCGGCCAATTGGCGCTCCAACTGGCGGCGCTGGCCGATCTCGCGCTCCAATTCGTCGCGCAGTTCGTCAAAGGCCAGCACACGCATCGTCGCGCGCTCATCCAGCGCGGCATTTGTCTGCCGCAACTGGTCGCTCGACCGGTGCTTGGCCATCTGGGTTTCGATGCGGGCCTTCAACACCTCGAAATCGATCGGCTTGGTGACGTAATCGTCGGCGCCCGCTTCCAGGGCCTCGACCACCGCCTCGCCCTCGGCGCGGGCGGTCAGCATGATGATCGGGATTCCGGCCATTTGCCAATCCTGCCGAACGATGCGCAGCACCTCGATGCCGTTCATATTGGGCATCATATAGTCCAGCAGCACCAGATCGGGCTTGCTGTTGCGGATGAAATCCAGCGCCTGTTCACCCGATTCCACCTGATGCAGGTCATAGCCGTGATCAGCCAGACGACGGCACACCAGTTGGCGATTGCCTTCGACGTCGTCCACCACCAACACGACGGGGCGCTTGAGACGGCCTGTGGGAGCGTTCATGGGATTTTCCGATTCTGCATGTCGAGACATAGGACGGATGACAAGGCGACAGTTTCAGGCGACATCGAGCACCTCTGTCACGCTGGAGACCAATGAGCGGGGCGACAGGCCGGCCTTGGGCACAACGGCCTGGGTGCGCGCGCTCAAAATCTCGCGCTCCCAGCCCGACAGGGTGCGGCCCGTCACCACCATCACCGGCGGCCGGGCGTCTTCGGGCATGTCGTGCATCGCGCGGATCAGGGCAAAGCCATCACCATCGCGCATTTTCAAATCGGTGATCACCATGGCGAACTGGCGCTGGCGCAGATGGTTCTCGGCCTCGTCGCCGCCGCTGGCACGCACCACCGCAAAGCCGGCCTGACGCAGGCCGTTCTCGTACAGGGCGGCCGTGGCGTCATCGTCCTCGACCAGCAGGATCGTGCCGGACTGGCGCGCGGCATAGAGTTGCAGGATCGCCTCCAACTCATCCACCTTGACCGGCTTGACCAGATGATCGCTGGCGCCCTTTTCCAGACTGATACGCTTGCGGTCATCAACGCTGACGATCACGGTGGGCACTTGCGCCAGTTGGGCGTCGGCCTGCAACCGTTCCAGCACGCTCCAGCCGTCCAGCGTGGGCAGCGTCAGATCCAGCAGGATCAGATCAGGCCGCACCCGCCGCGCCAGATCCAGCCCGACCTGTCCATCGGCGGCCAGTTCCACATCATATCCGGCGCGCTCCAGCATGCGGCGCAGCAGTTCGACGCTGCTTGGCTCGTCCTCGATCACCACGGCCAGCGGGCGGACGCGCGGCGCGACGGCTGCCGGGCTGTCGACGGGCGTGGCAGCGACGGGCAGACCCTCGCCCAGCGCGGCGGCCTGGGCGGCCATGTCATCGCCTTCGGTCATATTCATGTGGGCAGGGATGCGCATCGTGAACACCGAGCCAAAGCCGGGCTCGCTCGTCACCTCGATCGCGCCGCCCATCATCTTGGCAAAACGGTCGACCAGCGCCAGCCCCAGCCCGGTCCCGCCAAAGCGGCGCGTGGTGCTGGCATCGCTTTGGGTAAAGGGCTGGAACAGGCGGGCGATATCCGCCTCGCTCATGCCGATGCCGGTGTCCGACACCTGAAACACCAGATCATGGCCTTCGGGGCGGGCCTGCACCTCGACAAAACCGGCCTTGGTGAATTTGCACGCATTGCTGCCCAGATTGAGCAGGCACTGGCGCAGCTTGGTTGAATCGCCAAACACCGTGTCGATCGCCGGGTCGATCCGCATCGAAAGCGTATTGCCCTGCTTGGCCGCCAGCGGCACCAGCAAAGCCTCCACCTCGCCCAGCATCTTGCGCAGGTCATAGGCGTGCAGGTCCAGCTCCATGCGGCCGGCCTCGATCTTGGACAGGTCCAGCAGCGAATTGATCAGTTCCAGCAATTGCTGCGAGGACGAGCAGATCCAGCCCACATCCTCCAGACTGCGGGTGATGCCCGCGCGCGCCAGATCCTCGCGCAGCACCTCGGCATAGCCGATGATGGCGTTGAGCGGCGTGCGCAGCTCGTGGCTCATGTTGGCCAGGAATTCGGATTTGGCGACACTGGCCGACTGGGCGGCGTCACGCGCCTCCTCCAGCTCGCTCATCGCCCCGGTCAGCTTCTGGTTGTGGTTCTCGATCTCGTCCAGCATCCGGTTGAAGGCGGTGATCATGTCGTCAAAATCAGGATCATTCGACAACGCCATGCGCGCGCCCAGATCGCCCGACCGGCGCACGCCCGCCATCGTCTGCTTCAACTGGTCCAGTGGGCGGAACAGCATGCGCTTCATCCGGGTGGAGATCGCCACCGCGATCGACATGCACAGCGCCAGCAGCACCACCGCCACCGGCAGGTTCTCACGCGTGATCGCCCCGACGCTGCGATAACGATAGCCCAGCACCAGCGTGCCCACCGAGCGCCCATCGACCATGACCGGCACCCGGTGATAGCCAAATTCGCTCAGCGAGACGGCGCTATAGCTTTGCCCCGGCGCCACGGCCGCTTGGGCGGCGGCGCGCTGCTCCCTCTCGGTCATGCCCTTGGCCAGATAGCTGGCAACATGCTTGTTGTTGGGCCCGTCGACATCCACCCATACAATATCGGAGACATTCTGCGCCGATCGCACCAGACCATCGGCCGCCGCCGTATCGCCAAACACCACCGCCGCGCTCAGATTGGTGGCCAGCACATCGGCCAACTGACGAAACGAGCGATCGGCGCGGGCACGCTCATAGCTGTATTGCACCGCAATCAGCCCCATCCCCGAGAGAACCAGCGCCAGCGCCGTCACCAGCAGCGTCATCTCGGTCAGCTTGGTGCGAAAGGTGGGTTGGCCTGCCCCCGGGATCAGTTTGCGCAACATCAGTTCACGATCCTTGCCGCCAGACGCATCACCTGTGAGCTGATCCGCACTCCACTATGCGCCGCCACACGGGCGTTGATCGCAAAACGGGTCTGCCCGCCAAACGAGATCAGTCCGACCGTCCCGCCATCCTCGGCGAAATGGCCGCCATCGCCGATCAGCACCTGTCCGCGCCCCGGTGCCGGAGCCGAGGTGATCGGCGCGTTGCCGACATATAGCGCGTCACAACCGCGCGCGTCGGTCAGATTGGCCAACGGGACCACTTCCAACTGGCCCGCCCCCACCGGTTCGCCATTCAGGCTCAGCAGATCAGGGGCCAGTTCGTCGGCCCGGCGCACACACAATCGCACACGCGGCCGCGCATCGGGCAGAGTCATGAACCGCAGGATGTTATAGATCATCGCGGCCTTGACGCCATTGCCGCCATTGGCCGCCACCGGCGCCGGCGTCAGGCAGATCAGCCCCCCGCCCAGCATGGCCAGCACCGCCACCCGCATGGCGCGATGGAAACGACGCGCGCGCATCAGAACCGCACCTTGGCTTCGGCATAGATCCGCCGCGGCACCGCCACCAAAGGCGTTGGCAGGATGGTCTGCACCATCTCGACATGGCGGTCGTGCAGGACATTGTCCCCCACCAGCGACAGGTCCAGATTGTACCGCGGACGCCACGTCAGACGCAGGTCCAGATCGGTATAGGGCCGCCGCCGCCCGTCATTGGACGCGCCGACATAATGCAGCATCGCCCCGGCCGAGACGCTATCGGTCAGTTCCACCCCGTTTTTCCAGCGCAACTGGTGGCGCGTGGTGGCCGCTGCATCCATCAAGGGAAAAACGATGGCGCGCATGGCGGCCGGCACCTGTACATCCATATCGATGAACGACCACGACAGCTCTGTCATCCAATGCCCGGTCGGACGGCCCTTGATCAGGACTTCGGCGCCCCACGAACGGCCGCTGGCGCTATTGCCGGACGTCGCATCGATCACCAGCGCGAAAAAGCCCCGCCCCGGTGTACCGACAAGGGCCTGATTGGTGATCGTTGCGGTATTCAGATCACGATAGTTATTATAAAACAATGCCACATCCAGCATCCAGCGCGGCGAAGGGCTATAGCGCAGCCCCATCTCCCACGAGGTCAGTTTTTCCGGCACGGTCCCGCCCTGTCCATGGTATTGCAACAGCATCGGCACCGGGAACGGAATGCCCGGCAGGCTTTGCAACGAGGGGAAGGTCGATTCCATCGCCCTTTCGCGCAATTGCGGCGTGCGGATGGCCCGCGACACGCCCGCCCACACCGATGTATGCCGCCCCGCCTTCCAGAACAGCCGCAAGGCGGGTTGGGCCAGGAAACCGGCGAAATTGCTGACCTCGAACTTGGACCCGACGGTCACGCGCAAGGCGTTGCCAAGCAGGGCGATGTCGTCCTGCAGGTAAAAGTTGAACCAGCGGTCGGTCGCTGCATCATTGCGCAGGCCCACCAGTGGCCCGCTCGTCAGCCGATCGCGCGATATCCGGCCCGACAGGCCAAAGTTGAACTCGTGGCGGCGGTTGGGGTGCCAGTGGCCTTCGACCGACAGGTCATACAGGTCCCGCGACAATTGCGAGCCCCATATGGTGCGATAGAACTGGTTGAAATAGCCCTGAACGCTGAAATCCAGCCGATCGGACGCGCGATGGTGCCACCGGGCCAACGTGTGAAAAGTGCGGAAATTGTTGGGCTCGGAGATGACATATTCGTAATAGCCGGTCGACGCGCCGCCCAGCATGTATCGCGGCTCGCGGTAGTTTGAACCCGACACCTCGGCCAAGGCCACCAGCGTATCCTTGCCGGAAGGCGCGGCATCCAGCCGCAGGCCGAACATGCCCGCCTCGCGGTAATTGTCAAAGGTGTGGCCGTTGACCCCATCCACCCCGCGATCGCGCAGCCCCGTGGCATAGGCACGCAGCGACATATCGTCTTGCAGCTGCCGGCCATAGCCCAGCTCGATCCGCTGACCATCGACCCCGCCGCGCAGATCGGCGCGCAGCCCCTGTGTGTCGACCGACTGGCGGGTGATGATGTTGATTATGCCATTGATCGAATTGGCGCCCCACAACGTGCCGCCCGGACCTCGGATCACCTCGATCCGTTCGATGTCCTGCATCGGGCTCAGCGCCTGATCCCAGAACATCCCCGCCAGCGAACTGCTGTAGATTGCCGCGCCATCGACCATCACCAGCATGTTGGCGCTATAGGTCGAATCGCCCCCGCGCGCCGACACCGAAGTGATCGAGCCATTGGCCTGATACACCCCCATCCCCGGCGCGATGCGCAACAGATCGGACAGGCTGTGGCTGGCCGAATTGGCAATGTCTTCCTGACCGATGACATAGATCGCCGCGGCCGTATCGCCGATGCTCTGCACCCGCTTGGCAGCCGAAGTCACCTCGGCGGCCAGCAGTTCTTCCAGACTCATGTCCAGCAGCGCGCGGCCTTCGCCTTCGCGCAAGGCGGGCGAGATCTGCCCGGCTTCGCCATTGACGATGATCGCCGGCACGGGGCCACCATCGGGCGCCTCCAAGGCGGCCCTGTCAGCCGCATGGGCCACAGGGGCCGCGATCAGCCCCGCCAGCAATGCCGGCACCGCAAGGGCGGTCAGGCTGACGCCTGAAAACTTTGACATGCCTATATTTCCATCCCTGAACCAGAGGCGGAACTTCGTCCCTCCGGCGCATCGTCACCCTAGGCGTCGCGTGGTTAAACCTCAGGCGACGCGCACATCCGGAGAGTTGCGTGTTTGCTGCAAGCGCTCGATCAACGCCGCCTCGGGAATGGGCCTGGCAAAGGCATAGCCCTGCACATAATCGGCCCCCGCCGCACGCAACAATGCGATCTGTTCATCCGTCTCCACGCCTTCAGCCACCACCTCAAACCCCAGATTGCGGGCCATTGCGATAATGCCAGCGGCCACCGTGCGCTTGCGCGGATCGGTCTCCAGCATGTCGACCAGCGAGCGGTCCAGCTTCAGCCGGTCCATCGGCAGGCTCATCAACTGCGACAGGTTGGAATAGCCGGTGCCGAAATCATCCATCGCCACCGTCACGCCATCACGACGCAGGCCCTCGATCCGCTCCAGCGAGAATTCCTCGTTGCGCATGATGGCCGCTTCGGTGATCTCGATTTCCAGCAGTTCGGGGCGCAGTTGAAAACGGGTCAGGCAGGCGCGGATCATCGGGATCAGCTCCACCCGGTACAATTGCATCGGCGAAACATTGACCGAGACACGCAGCGGCATCCCTTCCTGATCCCAGCGCGCGGCGGTGCGTACCGCCTCCAGCATCACCCAGTCGCCGATGTCGTCGATCAGGCCATAGGTTTCGGCAAAGGGAATGAAATCGCCCGGATAGACCAGCCCGCGCGTCGGATGGTTCCAGCGGATCAGCGCCTCGACCGAATCGATCTGGCCGGTGTGCATGTTCAATTGCGGCTGATAATGCAGACAGAATTCGCCGCGCTCCAGCGCATGGCGCAGGTCCAGCTCGCGCGCCAACAACTCGTCAGCAGCCCGGCGCATCTCCGAGCTGTAGAACAGATAGCCGCCCTCGCCCTCGGCCTTGACGTTGGACATGGCCGAATCAGCCGCCGCCAACAGCTCGTCGTAATGGTTGTTATGGTCCTCGGCGAGCGCGATGCCGATCGACAGCTTGATCCGCAGCGACTGCACCCCGACATGGATCGCATCGCCAATCACGCGCTGCAACCGCTGGACAAAGCGGTCGATTTCCGTCCGCCCTTCGGCACAGGGCATCAGGATGGCAAATTCATCCCCCCCCAGCCGTGCCAGCAATGGCTCGAACACCTCATGCTGTGGCTCGCTCTCGATCCGGGCCTCGCGCCAGGCGTTGGTGGTCATGCGCAGACGATCAGCCACCGCGCACAACAGCTGGTCGCCGCCAGCGTGGCCCAGACTGTCGTTCACCTTTTTCAACTGATTGATGCCCATCACGATCAGCGCGCTGCATTGCCCCTGACGCGCGGCCAGCGCCGATTGCGCGGCCAGCTTGAACGCGGCCGAATTCAACAGATCGGTCATCGGGTCATGCCGCGCCGACCATTCCAGCATCGCGATGGTGGTTTGCAAGCGCGGCAACAGGCGGTCGCACGCCTCGGCCACATCCTGCAACGCCTCGTTGCGCAACGAGAGCTGCAACACATCGCTTTCGGCCGAACCATAGGCGTTGAGCGCCGCGCAAAGCTGGTCTCGATCCTCGCGCAATTCGCGCAGATAGGCCCGGCGCACCACCAGCGCCAGCAACAGCACCAGCCCCGCCAGTACCAGCCCGGCGGCCCACAGCACGCCATCACCCCGCCCGCCAGCAGAAGCGCCAGCCAGCAAGATATCGATCGCATGATTGGGGTATAGGTGTGTCATGTCGCCTGCCGGCCAGGATGCGCAACATGCCACCCGGTCCATTTCTCAGACTACATCGGGCGATTAAACGCTGGCGGAATCGCCGTCTATGTAGATTCGCGAGTTCGCATGGCGCGCCAAACGCCCCCGCATTTCCACCATGCATCTGACACACCGGGATTTTCCACCCAGCCATCGCCATGCGGCCCACCGATCGGCACCGGCCACACAGGAAAAGAGGGCGGCAACCCGTCGGTTACCGCCCTCCTTCCATGCAATCGATCGCTTATGCCATCGACCGCAGAATCACTCAGCCGCGATGCCCGCCGCCTTGAACATGTCCTCGGTATCGCCATCACCGGCATCGGCATTGGCGGCCGGATCGGCGGCCTTGGCCTTGCGGCGCGAATCGAAATTGGCCCACACCGTGTTCCAGTCGCCGCGCGTCGCGCCCTTGGAATATTCGGTCGCGCGCGTTTCAAAGAAGTTGGCGTGTTCCACCCCGTTCAACAGCGGCTGCAACCAGGGCAGCGGATGCTCCTCGATCATATAGATCTCGGGCAGGTTGAGCTGACGCAGGCGCCAATCGGCGATATAGCGGATATAGCGCTTGATATCCTTGGCGTTCATGCCGGGCACCGGGCCCATTTCAAACGCCAGATCGATAAACGCATCCTCCAGCCGCACGGTCTTCTGGCAGCAGTCGATGATGTCTTCCTTGACCGCCTTGGTCAGACAGCCGCGTTCCTGCACAAAGGTGTGGAACAGCTTGATGATGCCCTCACAGTGCAGCGATTCATCGCGCACCGACCACGACACGATCTGCCCCATGCCCTTCATCTTGTTGAAGCGGGGGAAGTTCATCAGCATGGCAAAGGAGGCAAACAACTGCATGCCTTCGGTGAAACCGCCAAACATCGCCAGCGTGCGGGCGATATCCTCGTCAGAATCAACGCCAAAGGTGTGCATGTAGTCATGCTTGGCCTTCAGCTCCTCGTACTCCAGAAACATGCCATATTCGGTTTCGGGCATGCCGATGGTGTCCAGCAGATGGCTGTAGGCGGCGATGTGGATCGTCTCCATGTTGCTGAAGGCGGCCAGCATCATCTTGACCTCGGTCGGCTTGAACACGCGACCGTATTTCTCGTGGTAGCAGTCCTGCACCTCGACGTCGGCCTGGGTGAAAAAGCGGAAGATCTGCGTCAGCAGGTTGCGCTCATGCTCGGAGATCTTTTGCGCCCAGTCGCGGCAATCCTCACCCAAAGGCACTTCCTCGGGCAGCCAATGCACCTGCTGCTGGCGCTTCCAGAAGTCATACGCCCACGGATATTCGAACGGCTTGTACGTCTTGCGGGCTTCGAGCAGCGGCATCGGGGAAACTCCGAGAATGGCCTTGGATCATGGCGCAAAATGTGGGGAAAGCGGATTTGCCCCGGCATTCTGCGTCTCAACAGATAGGTGTGCATCGCGCGCCCAACCCACAAGGGGTTGTGCCTTGCAACACATACCGCAGAACCCATGTCTAACACCATCGCCCGCCCGCGCGCATAGGGCCAGGGCGTTTACCCACAGATTCGCGGTGGATTTTTTGCTGCCCTTTGGACCATCGCCCCTGCCATTTCGGCCACAAAAAACCGGCCCCGCGCGGATGGCGGGGCCGGTCTTGTGGGCCGCGAAAGGTACCCTCGTGTCAGATCACTTCCACAGCCACTTGGGGGCCAGGCCACGATCCTTGCGGAAACGCCACATCTGCACATAGAGCCAGATGCCCGAGACGCTGAAAAAGATCAGCGCGAAACCCGTCAGCGTCGAGATCACCACGCCCACCGGACCGAACGTCTCGCCCGAGTGCAGGTGATGCAGCAGGCCCACGATGTTGGTGCCCTTTTGCTTGGGCCGGCACATCACATCCGCGGGACAGACGAAATCGGGCTGCAACTTGGACATAGAGGCGGGCGCGGCGCCAGCAGCCGGCGGCCCCTCGCCACGCGACTGGGTCAAAGGCACGATCTGGCTAAGCACGCCGGTCACGGCCATCCACAGCATGAACACGCCAAAGAACAGGCTAAGCCAACGGTGCCACTTGCGCATCGAAATTCCCTTTTTCCTGCCGGCATGCCCCGGACGGTGATGATGTAACGGCGCGTTTGCCCGCTTTCCTTGCGGATTCGCAAGTTTCACGCCGTGATAAAGTGTCGCGGAGTGTAACCACAGGGCGGTCAGACGCCCAACGAAAAGGGGCAGGCCAAGGCCCGCCCCTCTCATTCCCTGCGCCCTTACCTGCTTACTGACAGCTCAGACATTCCTCGTAATCGGTCTGGTCGCCATTGGCGCTCAACTCGATCTTGGGGGCCTCGCTGGTGTTGTCGGCCTCGACACCACCGGCAAAACCGGCGCGCTGGACCGACTTGGACCGCAGATAATACAGCGACTTGATGCCCTTTTCCCAAGCCTGGAAATGCAGCATCATCAGATCCCACTTATCCACGTCGGCCGGGATATACAGGTTCAGCGACTGCGCCTGATCGATATAGGGCGTGCGGTCAGCGGCAAATTCCAGCAACCAGCGCTGATCAATCTCAAAGCTGGTCTTGTAGGTCGCCTTTTCCTCCGGCGAGAGGAAGTCCAGATGCTGCACTGACCCGCCCTGCTCCAGGATCGAGTTCCACACATTGGTGGAATCCTTCGACTTTCCTGCCAGCAGCTTTTGCAGATAGGGGTTCTTCACGACAAAGCTGCCCGAGAGCGTCTTGTGCGTGTAGATATTGGCCGGGATCGGCTCGATACAGGCGCTGGTGCCGCCGCAGATGATGCTGATGCTGGCGGTCGGCGCGATCGCCATCTTGCAGCTGAAACGCTGCATCACGCCCATGTCCGCCGCATCCGGGCATGCACCGCGCTCCTGCGCCAGCATGATGCTGGCCTCGTCGGCCTTGGCGCTGATGTGCTTGAACATCTTCATGTTCCACGCCTTGGCCATGGCGCTTTCGAACGCGATGCCCTTTTGCTGCAGGAACGAATGGAAGCCCATGACGCCCATGCCCACGCTGCGTTCACGCCCGGCGGAATATTTGGCGCGGGCCATCTCGTCGGGGGCGCGGTCGATATAGTCCTGCAACACATTGTCCAGGAAGCGCATCACGTCCTCGACAAAGCGCTTGTCGCCCTGCCACTGGTCCCACGTTTCCAGATTGAGCGAGGAGAGGCAGCACACCGCCGTGCGGTCATTGCCCAAATGGTCGCGCCCGGTGGGCAGCGTGATCTCGCTGCACAGGTTGGAGGTATAGACCTTGAGCCCCAGATCGCGGTGATGCTGCGGCATCATGCGGTTCACGGTGTCGCTGAACACCAGATAGGGCTCGCCCGTGGCCAGCCGCACCTCGACCAGCTTCTGGAACAGGCTGCGCGCGTCGACCTTGCCGCGCTCGGTGCCGTCCTTGGGGCTGCGCAGAGGGAATTGCGCGCCATCGCGCACCGCCTGCATGAACTCATCGGTCAACAGCACGCCGTGGTGCAGGTTCAGCGCCTTGCGGTTGAAATCGCCGCTGGTCTTGCGGATCTCCAGGAATTCCTCGATCTCGGGATGCGAGACATCCAGATAGACCGCCGCCGAGCCGCGCCGCAGCGAGCCTTGCGAGATTGCCAGCGTCAGCGAATCCATGACGCGCACGAACGGGATGATGCCGCTGGTCTTGCCATTAAGGCCCACCGATTCACCGATGCCGCGCACCTTGCCCCAATAGGTGCCGATGCCGCCCCCGCGCGAAGCCAGCCAGACGTTCTCGTTCCAGGTGTTGACGATGCCTTCCAGGCTGTCCTCGACCGTGTTGAGATAGCACGAGATCGGCAACCCGCGCCCCGTGCCACCGTTCGACAACACCGGCGTTGCGGGCATGAACCACAGCTTGGAAATGTAATCATACAACCGCTGCGCGTGGTCCTGATCATCGGCATAGGCGTCGGCCACACGCGCGAACAGGTCCTGATAGCTTTCGCCCGGCAGCAGATAACGGTCGTCCAGCGTTTCCTTGCCAAAATCGGTCAGCAGCGCATCGCGCGCGGCGTCCGTCGTGATGCTGAACCGGCGCGCGCGCACCGTGCGCGAGTTTTCCTCGGCCACAGGGGCGGCCGCGGCTGGCGCGCTCACCACACTGGCCATGGCGGCCGACAACAGGTCGGTGGCGATATCGGTCTTCTCGTTCATTGGTACAGCCGGGCCTTGGCCCGCCTCCTCATTCGCTCGGACGGCGCTATTGGTTTTGCCACGCGGCGCACGGACAGCGCTGGCGCCGGTATCGTTCTGCGATCCCTCGATCGAGGCCACAGACCCTTCGTCCCTATTGCTGAATTCCACGTAACGCCCCCCTAAGCGACGTAAAAACACACAGGCTGCATGATGCCATGCACCCCACACGCAAAAACCGGACACAGGACCAACCCAACGGCCACCTCATCCGTGCCTTGCACGCGACTCAAACGGGCAAACCCACATAGCAGAACCGGAATGAAACAAGAACATGCTCCATAACCACGCTTCTGCCAGCCGCCCTGCCCCTGCGCCCTGTGGCGGTTTGGTCACTGTCCGCAGCGATGCGCCCGACTGACCGGCAACCACAAGGTATAGAGGTAGGTCCACCCCTTTCGACACAACCGATAGTGCGCAAAGGTGATTTCAGCCGCAAGAGGGGAAACACCGCGATCTGCCTGAAACGCGGCAAATCGCCCCGCTTCAGATTATGCTGCAATGCAGCGACGCATGGATTTCCGGGGAGCGCGCCCACGCGCAAGAGGCAAAATGAAACTGTGGAAAGCTATTTCCCGCTTCCCCCCGCCGCCCGGCAGATCGCCGCCCGGCCCATATCGGCCTATGCAATTCCCCTTGCCGACGCCGGACAAGTGACGCAGACTCGCTCCATCACGCGCCGACAGACCCGCAAAGCTGCCCGCGCGCCTTACACAAAGCTTAGGGGTCATTTGCCATGTTCCGTGTGATTGGCGCGCTGTTTTCGGGACTTTTCATCGGATTGGCGGCCCGGTTTCTGTATCCTGCCGATGTGCCGATGGGGCTGGGCATGACCATCCTGCTGGGCGTGGGCGGATCGCTGCTGGCCGATCTGGCGGTCAATCGCGGCGCGCGCAGCTATAGTCGGCCGGGCTGTCTGGCCTCGCTGGTGGGGGCTGTGGCGCTGATCTTCATCGGGCGGCATCTGGGCTGGCACTAAACCCGCCCGGCGCCCCATGAACAGCGCGCCAACAGCCCGCCCGGGCAATTGTGCGATGCACAAATTCACGCCCAGGTCCGGCCGGCGCGCCGCCAGGCCAACTTAACACAAACCACGGCCAATTGTCGGGTGACTTACCGCAACCCATTGGCTTTTCTATTGTAACCTGCCGGTCTTGAACCCGTCACGCCGCCGTAACCGCTCTGCCGCGCCGCAGTAACATCCCCGGTCTAGCGCCGCTCTGACCTTTTCGTCAGCGCAGCCACATGGGGGATATCATGCGCCGTTTTGCCACCGTCCTGCTTGCCGCCTCGGCCCTGATGCCGATCGCCGCCCACGCCGAAGCCGCCGAAGCGCCCGCCGCAGGGGCCGACATCAGCGCCACCGATGCCATTGTCGTCATCGGCCGGGGCGAGGCCCGTCAGGCCCAGACCATCACCGCCCGCGACATCGCGATCATGATCCCCGGCGTCAGCCCGATGAAGGCGATCGAGGCGCTGCCTTCGGTCAATTTCCAGTCGGCCGATCCGTTTGGTTCGTATGAATGGGCCCAGCGCGTCTCGATCCGCGGGTTCAACCAGAACCAGCTGGGCTTTACGCTGGATGGCGTGCCGCTGGGCGACGCGTCCTATGGCAATCTGAACGGCCTGCACATCAGCCGCGCGATCATCACCGACAATCTGGGCGCCACCCGCGTCTCGCAGGGGGCGGGCAATCTGGGCGCGCAGGCCACCAACAATCTGGGCGGCACGGTGGAATTCGCCAGCATGGATCCGGCCAGCCGCACCGGCATCGACACCGCCGCCACCTATGGCAGCTGGTCGGCCAAGCGCCTGTTCGTGCGCGCCAACATTGCCGCCGACAGCGGCGCGCGCGGCTTTGTCGCCTATGCCTATCAGAACACCGACAAGTGGAAGGGCTATGGCCAGCAGCGTCAGCACATGGTCAATGCCAAGGGCGTGCTGCCGCTGGGCGGGGCCGAACTGACCGGCTATTTCAGCTTCTCTGACCGCGCCGAAGTCGACTATCAGGACATGAGCCTGGAGATGCTGGGCCGTCTGGGTTACCGCTGGGACAACGTTTCGGGCGATTATGCCTATGCGGTGCGTCTGGCCGATATTGGCGCCAACAATGGCTATACCGGCGCGGTGTCGACCAACCCTTCGGCGGGCACGGCCTGGCCCTCGCCGATCACCAATGGCGATGATGCCTATTACTCGGGCGGCGGCCTGCGCCGTGACTATCTGGGCTATGTCGGATTGAAGGCGCCGATCGGCACCTTTACCGCCAGCATCAAGGGCTATTACCACGCCAACAACGGCCGTGGCCTCTGGTGGACCCCCTATGTCAACAGCCCCAACGGCGTGCCGATGGCGCTGCGCACCACCGAATACGCCATCAAGCGCGGCGGCGCCTTTGGCACGATCAACGGCGAAATCGGCGCGCACAAGCTGGAAGTGGGCGGCTGGATCGAAAGCAACGCCTTCAACCAGGCTCGCCGCTTTTACGCCGTGGCCAGCCGGACCGATCCGGGTCAGGGCCTGCTGGATTGGCCCAGCAACCCGTTCTACACCCAGTGGGAATACGCCTTCCACACCGACACGTTCCAATACCACGTCGAGGACAGCATCCGTCTGGGCGGCGTGACGGTCAATCTGGGCTGGAAGGGCTTTCAGGTGATCAACCGTTCTGCCCCGATCGTGCAGGGCTCGCAGGCCACCGGCCGGATCAGCAGCACCGACTGGTTCCAGCCCCATGTTGGCCTGACGTATAAGGTCGGCGCCCATGGCGAAGCCTTCGCCAGCTTCAGCCAGTCGACCCGCGCCTTTGTCGCGGCGGCCACCGGCTCCAGCCCGTTTGCCACGACGCAGGCCGGTTTTGCCTATCTGCAAGGCCGGTTGAAGCCGGAAAACTCGGACACCTATGAGGCCGGCTACCGCTTTGCCGATGGCCGCCTGAACGGCACCGTGGGCGCCTATCTGGTCAACTTCCACAACCGCCTGCTGGGCCTGTCGACGGGCGCTGGCATCATCGGCAATCCCACCGTGCTGCAAAACGTCGGCTCGGTGCGCTCGATGGGCATCGAGGCGCTGCTGAGCGCCAAGCTGGGCGGTGGCTTCACCGCGACCGGCTCCTATGCCTATAACGACAGCACCTATCGCAACAATGTCGTCACCTCGACCGGCGCGGTGATCGCCACGGCGGGCAAGACCACCGTCGACACCCCGCGCCACACCGCGCGGGCCGAAATGGCCTATGACAGCACGACGTGGTTTGGCCGGATCGCGGGCAATTACATGTCCAAGCGCTACTTCACCTATACCAACGGCCTGCGCAGCGACAGCGATGGTCTGGGCTATGTCGGTGGGCGCCTGCTGATCGATCTGGCGCTGGGCTACAAGGTCGCCACCAACTTCACCCCCAAGCCGATCGAACTGCAACTGAACATCGCGAACCTGTTCGACCGTCAGTATATCGCCTCGATCGGCACCAATGGCTTTGGCAGCGTGGGTGACAATCAGACGATGATGGTGGGCACGCCGCGCACCATCATGGCCAGCGTCAAGGCGGGCTTCTGATGCGCCGCGCCGCGCCTATCGCCACGGTCGCTGCCGCCCGCGGGCGGTATGCGCGGCGCGCCTGCCTGATGGCCGCGGCGGCCATGGTGCTGGCCAGCGTGGGGATCACCCCCGCGCTGGCCTCGCCGGCCCGCCGCGCGCCGGCCCGCCCGGCCGCATCGGCCGTCCATCCGGTGCTGTTGATCTCGATCGACGGGTTGCGCCCTGCCGATGTGGCACAGGCCGCCCAGCGCGGGCTGAACCTGCCCAACCTGCGCCGCTTCATCACCCAAGGCGCGTCGGCCACGGGCGTTGTGGGCGTGCTGCCCACCGTGACCTATCCCAGCCACACCACGCTGATCACCGGGGTCGCCCCGGCGCGCCATGGCGTGGTCAGCAACACCACCTTTGATCCCACGCAGATCAATCAGGAAGGCTGGTACTGGTACACCAGCGACATCACCCGCCCCACCTTGTGGGATGCGGCCCGCCGCGCCGGGCTGACCACCGCCAACGTGCATTGGCCGGTCAGCGTGGGGGCAAATGTGACCTATAACCTGCCGCAGATCTGGCGCACCGGCCATGGTGACGATGACAAGCTGGTGGCCAACCTGTCCACTCCCGGCCTGTTGGCGCAAATCGGCGCGCATGAGGGCCATTACGCCCCCGGCATCAACGAGGACATCGACGGCGACGAGACCCGTGGCCGCTATGCCGCGCGGTTGATCGCAACGCATCGTCCCGGGTTCATGACGGTGTACCTGACCGCGCTGGACCACAATCAGCATGTCCATGGCCCCGACAGCGCGCCCGCCCATGCGGTGCTGGAGCGCATCGACGCCATTGTCGGACGGCTGGTGGCAGCGCATATCGCCGCCCATCGCAATGGCGTGGTGGCGGTGGTGTCCGACCATGGCTTTGCCCCGGTGGACACGGCGCTCAACCTCTATCGCCCGTTTATCGATGCCGGGCTGATCCGCCTGTCGCCGCCCGATGCCACCGGCGCGGTCAAGGTGGCGGGCTGGGACGCGGTGCCATGGCCTTCGGGCGGGTCGATCGCGGTGGTGCTGGCCCGGCCAACGGACGCGGCCTTGCAGGCCCGCGTGCGCGACCTGCTGGCGCGGCTCAAGGCCGATCCAGCCAGCCGCATCGAGCGCGTTATTGAATCCGACGCCATCGCGCAGGGCGGGGGCAATCCCCAAGCCGCCTTTTACGTCAATCTGGGCAACGGGGTGATGGCCGCCCCATGGCGCGGACCTGGCATGCCGATGCTGTTCCCTTCGCCCTACAAGGGGATGCACGGCTATTTCCCGGATGACGTGCGGATGCGGTCCACCCTGTTGCTGATGGGCGCGGGCGTGCCACAGGGCCGCGATCTGGGCGTGGTGGACATGCGTCAAATCGCACCGACCATCGCCCGCCTGATGGGCACGCACCTGCCTGACGCCGAAGCCCCGGCGGTGCCGTTCTGATGCCAAGCGCGGTGCTGGCGGCCCTTAGGGCACCAGCACCGTGTCGCGCGGTTCGACATGGGTCGCCGGATAGTCCCGCGTATAGTGCAAACCCCGGCTTTCATGGCGTTTCAGCGCCGACTTGACGATCAGATCGGCGCTTTGCAGCAGGTTGCGCAGTTCGATCAGATCGGTCGTCACGCGGAAATGGCCGTAATAATCCTCGATCTCGTCAAACAACAGGGCGATGCGGTGGGCGGCGCGCTCCAGCCGCTTGGTCGTGCGCACGATCCCCACATAGTTCCACATGAACCGGCGGATCTCGGTCCAGTTCTGCTTGATGATCACCTCTTCGTCGGAATCGGCCACCCGGCTTTCATCCCATGCGCGGATCGCGGGCGGCGCGGTGAATTCATCCCAGCGCGCCAGTATGTCGGCCGCCGCCGCCTCGCCAAAGACAAAGCATTCCAGCAGGCTGTTCGAGGCCAGACGGTTGGCCCCATGCAGCCCGCTTTCGGCGCATTCCCCGGCGGCATACAGGCCCGGCAGATCGGTGTGGCCGTCCAGATCGGTGATGATCCCGCCGCAGGTGTAATGCTGGGCCGGAACAACCGGGATCGGCTGGCGCGTCATGTCGATGCCCAGCGCCAGCAGCTTTTCATAAATGGTCGGGAAATGCCCCCGCACGAAGTCTTCGGGCATGTGGCTGATGTCCAGATGGACGTAATCCAGCCCGAATTTCTTGATCTCGGCATCGATGGCGCGGGCAACGATGTCGCGCGGGGCCAGTTCCAGCCGCTCGTCATAAAACGGCATGAAGCGCTTGCCCGTGCGCGGGTTGATCAACTGCCCGCCCTCGCCACGCACCGCCTCGGTGATCAGGAAGTTCTTGACCTCCAGATTATACAGGCAGGTGGGGTGGAACTGCATCATCTCCATGTTCGAGACGCGCGCACCCGCCCGCCACGCCATGGCGATGCCGTCCCCGGTCGCGCCGCGCGGGGCGGTGCTGAACTGGTACACGCGCCCCGCCCCGCCCGTGGCCAGAATGGTGGCGCGGGCGGTGTGGGCCTCGACCCGGCCGGTCGCCTCGTCCAGGGCATAGACGCCCCACACCCGCCCCGACCCGGAATAGCGCATTTCATGGCGGCCATTGATCAGGTCAATGCAGGCCCGCCCCGGCAACAGGGTGATATTGGGGTGCGCCTCTGCCGCGGCCAACAATGCCGATTGCACCGCCCAGCCGGTCGCATCATCCACATGCACGATGCGGCGATGCGAATGCCCGCCTTCGCGCGTGAGGTGCAGCCCATTGCCCCCCTGCCCGTCGCTGGCGGTGTTGAACGGCACGCCCAGACCGATCAGCCGGTTGATCGCGTGCGGCGCGCGCTCGATCACGAATTCGACGGTTTCCTGCCGGTTCAACCCGGCGCCTGCCACCATCGTGTCGCGGATGTGGTCTTCAAACGTGTCGCCCGCGTCCAGCACGGCGGCGATCCCGCCCTGCGCCCATGCGGTCGATCCGCTGGTCAGATTGCCCTTGGCCAGCACCGTCACCTTCAGCCGATCGGCCAGCGTCAAGGCCGCCGTCAGCCCTGCCGCGCCCGACCCGACGATGATCACGTCAGCCTGGCTCATGCGCGGGCGCCCCGGCGCAAGGCAGGGCAAAACAGGCGAAACGGGGCGACAGAAGGAATCATTCCCGCTGCTTTGCCGATTGCTGACGATTTGAAAAGGGGGCGCGGCATCTCCAGACCCAGTTTGCCCCTCTGGCCGCTGCGCGGGGAAACGGCCCTTTCCAGTCGCGATAGGCAGTTTTGCGTATGCAATTTCGGGCAAACGCTGCACAAACAGCCCACTGCGGCATTGCCGCGCAAAGGTCTGTAATATAAATGGAATATGCAAACCCTATGATAGGGCTTGGGCTTTCCGCCCCCTCACTTGAACGGTTGTCATCATGCCCTTACGCGTTCTCTGCCTGTTTTCCCGACATTCGCCCAGACGGCGCAAAGTGCAATGGGATGGGCTGAATTTCATCGGTTATTGCCGCCGTTGCAACAAACCAATCCGGCGACTGGACAAAGGCCGCTGGGTATTTGACGATGTTGAAACCGATGAAGCCGGCCGCCGTCGTGGCGTAGCCTCTTCCATGTCTCCCCCCATCGCGGTCAAGCCGCAAGACTGATCCCGCGCGGGCGGCTGGCGACAGGCCGCCCTCGGGGCCAAGGCGCGCCAGAACCGCGCGCCCGATCAAACGGCCAGCGCCGCCTCACTCGTCAAGCGGACGAACACATCCTCCAGATCGGCCTCCCGCGTTGTCACATCGACAATGCCCAGCCCCTGCGCCTGCACCAGCGCCATGATCTCGCCCGCGTTGGTGCGGTCCTTGTTATAGGTGATCTCGATCTTCTGGTCGCCGCCCCGCACGCATTTGATGAAAGCGGGATGCGTCGGGCAAGCCTGCGGTTCGCGGTCCAGCGTCAGCACCACCACCTTTTCGCGCGCCATGTCCACCAATTCGCGGGTGGGCTTGTTGGCGATCAACGCACCATGGTTGATGATGGCGATGCGGTCGCACAATTGCTCGGCTTCCTCCAGGTAATGCGTGGTCAGCACCACGGTCACCCCCTCATCGTTCAGCCGCTTGACCAACTCCCACAACTGGCGGCGCAATTCGACGTCCACGCCCGCCGTCGGCTCGTCCAGCACCAGCACGGGGGGCTGATGCACCATCGCCTTGGCCACCAGCAGGCGGCGCTTCATGCCCCCCGACAGCGTGCGGGCATAGGCGCGCGCCTTGTCGGTCAGATGCACATCGGCCAGCAATTGGTCGGTCAGGCGCGCAGGCGGCGCGATACCATACAGACCGGCCTGGTTTTCCAGCACCTCATAGGGCGTAAAGAACGGGTCAAAGACGATTTCCTGCGGCACGATGCCGATGGCGCGGCTGGCGTTGCGGCGCTGGCGGTCAATGTCAAAGCCCCAGATCGACACCTCGCCGCTGGTTTTCATCACCATGCCCGCCATGATGTTGATCAGCGTGGATTTGCCCGCGCCATTGGGGCCCAGCAAGCCAAAGATCTGCCCCTGCGGCACATCGAAACTGACGCCCTTGAGCGCCAGCTTGCCCTCCTTGTCCGAACCGGGGCCACCAGAGGGCGCATAGCGCTTGACGACATTGCGGATCGAGATGGCGGCGTTTTCGCTGACAGGGGGCGTGCTCATGCCCCGGTGTTTAGGCCCCGATCGCACCGCTGGCAACCACCGCGCCACCGATCAGTTGCGGCAAACGATCAGGCCCGCACCACCGCCCGCACCCGTGCCAGCGCCGGCATCGGGCCCTGCGTCTGCGCCACCTGCCACCGCCCCTGACGGCGCTGGGCGGCGCGGGCCATGGCGGCGGGATACACATCGGCCAACAGGCGGTTAAAGGTGCGCTCCCAGCTAAAGCGTTCGACCACATGCGCGCGCGCCCGCGCGCCCATCGCGGCCGCGCCACCGGCCCACACCGCCTGCACATGCGCGGCCATCGCTTCGACGTCATCCACCGGCCCCAGATAGCCCAGCCCCGCCGGCACCCGCGCGGGCATGGCGCCACTGGCCACACCCACCACGGGCAGGCCAGCCGCCTGCGCCTCGATCACCGAAATGCCAAAGGTTTCATCCGCCATCGCCGAGACATAGATGTCCGAAGACGCCAGCGCCCGCGCCAGATAGCGCCGGTCATCGACAAAGCCGGGCAGCGCCACAGCCATGCCCCGCGTTTCGGCGATCAGGCGGTCGCGCAATTTGCCATCGCCAAACATCGCCAGCACCGCGCCCATCTGCGGCGGCAGGCGGCGGAACATCTCGATCAGGCGGTCTGCGCGCTTTTCATTGTCGATCCGCCCGGCATAGGTCAGCAGCGGCCCATGCGTTTCGGGCAGCCCCAGCGAGGCGCGAAAGCCCGGATCACGCCGCGCCGGGCTGAACAGATCGGTGTCCGCCCCCAGCGAGAGGACATCGACATGATCGATTCCCCACCCTGCCAATTGGTCCCGCACCGGCTGATTGAGGGCATACAGCCTGTCAAACGCGCCATAGGTCACCCCGGCATAGCCCACCGCCACCTTGCGCAAGGCATGGGCGACACGCCGGCCGAACAGGGCCTCACCCACGCGGTGGATGTGCACATTGGGGAAATCGGTGTGATAGCCGGCCACCAGCGTGCATTCGGGATGGGCATTGCGATAGCCGATCGCGGTCCAGGGCAGCACCCATG
Source organism: Novosphingobium ovatum (assembly GCF_009909235.1). Lineage (GTDB taxonomy): Bacteria > Pseudomonadota > Alphaproteobacteria > Sphingomonadales > Sphingomonadaceae > Novosphingobium > Novosphingobium ovatum. Next base: position 225,020 of record NZ_JAAAPO010000004.1, on the reverse strand, counting down.
GGCACAGCGATTCGATCACATCGGGGCGATAGCGTTCCAGCACCGCCCGCACCGCCGCCGTGCGCAGGATAAAGCGATAGTTCGGGCTGCCCCGCACTTGCTTTGCCGCCACCTCGACCCAGATGTGGCGGCCGTTTTCCACCACGCGGTCCTCTGGTCCCGGCACGATCTGCAACAGGCGGTGGGGCGTGCGTTCCAGCACATGGCGGCGCTTTTCCCGCAGATAGGTGCTGACCCCACCGCCGCCCGTGGGGGCATAGCTTTGGGTCAGGTCACAGATCAGCAGATCATTGTGCAGTTTCGGCATACCACTATGGAGCCCGTCAAGTTTGCCAGCGTATTGCAGCATATTGCCTTATCGCAGCACCAGAACAGCGATCAGCGCAAATTTGTCGCAATTGGTATCGCCAACAGGAGTTGCGTCGATCTTGTCGCAAACCGGTACCAAACGATACATAAAAAACTTGCATGAACGCGCCGTTCGCCATCTTTGCGGTTCAGGGGCGCTGCGGACTGGAAATGGGGCAAACGCTTTGCTATCGGGCGGGCATGACCCAGACCCGAGAAACCGTTTCCGTCCACACCGCCCGCGTGTCCTGCGATGGCGCGGGTGACATCCGCAGCACCGCCGCCGTCAAGGCCGCCGCGCTGGGCCATCCGCGCGTCTATCTGGAAATCGACGAGCGCGGCTTTGTCGATTGCCCCTATTGCGACAAGCGTTTCGTGCTGGAAGGCGACGGCCACCACTGAGTCGGGTGAGACGGCGGGCAATTGGGCGGGCGTTGTAACGCGCCCGCCTGTTGCGCGGGACGACAGGGCGCTTATATCAGGCGCATGACCGCGTTGAATGACCCCCGCTCGCTGCTGTACCGCTCTGGCCAACTCTCCCCGGACGAGGCCACCGCGCTGGTCCGGCGCACGCTGTCGCGTTGTGACGATGGCGAACTGTTCCTGCAATTCACCGCGTCAGAGGCCTTTGGCTTTGACGATGGCCGGTTGAAGACCGCCGACTACAGCCGCGAATCGGGCTTTGGCCTGCGCGGCGTCTCGGGCGAGATGACCGGATTTGCCCATGCCAACGAGATTTCCGCCGCCGCCATCGCGCGGGCGGGCGAAACGCTCAGCCTGCTGGACCCGGCCACCGGGCCGCAGGCCGCGCCCCCGGCACGCACCAACCGGCACCTGTATACGGACGCCTCGCCGCTGGACGCGGTGGATTTTGCGACCAAGGTCGCCCTGCTGGAGCAGATCGACGCCGTTGCCCGCGCCCGCGATCCGCGTGTGGCACAGGTGTCGGCCAGCCTTGCGGCCAGTTGGTCGGTGGTGGAAATCGTGCGCGGCGACGCCGAACCAGTGCTGGATGTGCGCCCGCTGGTGCGGCTCAACGTCTCGATCGTGGCCGAAGCGAACGGGCGGCGCGAAACCGGCAGCTTTGGCATTGGCGGGCGCTATTTGTATGATGACCTGCTGAAACCCGAAACGTGGAACCGCGCGATTGACGTGGCGCTGGCGCAGGCGCTGACCAATCTGGAATCGGTGGCCGCGCCTGCGGGCGAAATGCCCGTGCTGTGCGGGCCCGGCTGGCCCGGCGTCTTGCTGCACGAGGCGGTGGGCCACGGGCTGGAGGGCGACTTCAACCGCAAGGGCACATCGGCCTTTGCCGGCCGCATCGGCCAGCGAGTCGCTGCCCCCGGCGTGACGGTGATCGACGATGGCAGCCTGCTGAACGCACAGGGTCAGGGGCGGCGCGGCTCACTCTCGGTCGATGATGAGGGCACCCCGACGCAGGAAAACATCCTGATCGAGGACGGCATCCTCAAAGGCTATATCCAGGACCGGTTGAACGCCCGTCTGATGGGGGTTGCCCCCACCGGCAATGGCCGCCGCGAATCCTATGCCCATGCGCCCATGCCGCGCATGACCAATACCTTTATGCGGGCGGGCCAAGATGACCCGGCCGAACTGCTCTCCCGCATGAAAAAGGGCATTTACGCCAAGAGTTTCGGCGGCGGGCAGGTGGACATCACCAGCGGCAAGTTCGTGTTCAGTTGCACCGAGGCCTATCTGGTCGAGGATGGCAAGATCGGCGCGCCGATCAAGGGCGCGACACTGATCGGCGACGGGCCCAGCGTGCTGACCCGCGTGATCGGCATCGGCAATGATCTGGAACTGGACGAAGGCGTGGGCGTGTGTGGCAAGGGCGGTCAATCCGTCCCCGCCGGTGTGGGCCAGCCCACCCTGTTGATCGAGGGGCTGACCGTGGGCGGCACGGGCTGAACAGTCATCCCCGGTTCATCAAACAGGGCGCAGCCTCGCCAACATTCGGGGGCGCAACGCAAGACAGGAGGAACGGCAATGGCCGCCACTATGTGCAAAATGCTGATCCCGGCGCTGCTCGGCGCCGTCGTGCTGTGGACCGCGCCCGCCAACGCGCGCGAACGCCTGACGCCCGAACAGGAACTGGCCAAGCTGATCAAGGACCGCGTCCCCGGAAAGCCGGTCGACTGCATTCAACTGACCGAAATCCGGTCAACCACGATCATCGACAAAACCGCCATCGTCTATGACGCGGGCAATGTGCTCTACGTCAACCGCCCCGCCTTCCCCGAAAGCCTGGGTTCGGATGACGTGCTGTTGACCAAGACGTGGAGCAACCAGTTGTGCCGGCTGGACATGGTGCAATTGCTGGACCGCAGCATGAACGGGTTTATGCGCGGGATGGTTGGGCTGAACGAATTCGTCCCCTATGCCCGCCCGCCCAAACCCGCACCAGCACCAGCCGCCCCGCCAGCCCAGTAAAAGGGGCCGATTGGGCGCTGGTGCCCATGGCGCCGAGCGATTCCAAGGGTGATGCCTATCTGGCGCTCAACCCGTTTGGCCGCATCCCCACCATCCCCCATGGGCCAGTGACACTGTATGAAACACAGGCGATCATGGCGAAGGCGGGGTAAACCAGCTGGCAAATTCGCCCAAGGCGGGGATGTCGCGCGCATGGGCAGCCGCGTCCAGGGCTGCATGCACCACCACCGGCCCGCCAGTTTGCGCGATGGCAAACGCCTGTTCCAGAACGTTTTCCAGCATGTCGGCCTGATCGACATACAGGCCGGAACAGCCCATCGCCTGCGCCAATCGGTCAAAGCGCATCCCCGCCCCCCAATACAGCGCGGGCAGGGCGGGGTCCACATTCAGGCGCTGGGCCATGCCCACCTCCAGCCCCCATTGGTGGTCCACACCCACCACACACACGATCGGCAAACGCAGCCGCGCGGCCACTTCCAGTTCGGCCAAATGGAACATCAACGCCGAATCGCCCGTCAGCACACTGGCCACCCGGCGGCCCCCCGTGGCCAACACCGCCCCCACCGCCATCGGCAGGCCAGTGCCCAGATGGCCCATGTTCTGGCTCCACAACACATCGCCCGGCAGACTGCCCCGCAGCGCCAGATCATACAGCGCCAGCGCGCCGCCATCGCGCACATGGATCGCGTTGGGCGGCATCGCATCGGCCACCGCCCGCACCAGACGCGCGGGATGCAGCGGCGAAGATGACGCGGCCAAAGCGGCTTCTTTTTGTTGTAGATGATAGCTATTTCGTGCCGCTATCCAGCCCGCAAGACCGGGGTGATCCCCCCGCCCCGTCAGCCCTTGCCGCAACGCCGGCACCGCCACGCGCAGATCCGCCACCAGCGCCGCGTCAATCCGCCGGTGGCGCCCGATGGTGGCCGCATCCGCCTCCACCTGCACCCACCGGCGCGCGGTGTGGCCCGCCGCCCAGTGCCGCCCCGTGCCAAAATGCAGCGTATCGCCCAATGCCGTGCCCAGCGCGATCACCAGATCGGCCGCGGCGATCACTTCGCGCGTCACGGCTGAAAAACCATAGGGAAAAGCGCGGGATTGCCCCGCCTCAGCCACCGCCGCGCCGCCCGGTGTCAGGATGATCGGCGCGCCCAGATGGCAGGCCAGATCGGCCACCGCTGCGCCCATCCGCGCGGTCTGCACGCCATGGCCCGACAGGATCACCGGGCATTGCGCCTGCGCGACCATATCGACAACCGCCTGAATATCGGGCATTTGCGCCTCTGTTACGGGCGGTTCCCAGACGGCGGGCTGGTCCCATGCCGCGCCTGTAATCTCGACATAGACAGGGCCGGGCGTGCCCTGGCGCATCGCGGCCAGTGCCTGTGTCAACACAGCGCCCAGATCCGCCCCCGATGTCGCGCGGCCCGCCCATTTGACGCAAGGCCGCGCCGCCGCCATCTGGCCAAATTGCTGAAATCGCCCCGTTTGTGCCGTTTCGTCCGACCCATCGCGGGCGCCCCCCAGAAACAGCACAGGCACATGTTCGGCCAAGGCATGGGCCATAGCTGGCAAGAGATTGGCCACCCCCGGCCCCATCGTCCCGACGCACAGGGCCGGGCGCCCGCTGATCCGCGCCGCGCCTTCGGCCATAAAGCCGCCGGCGGCTTCGTGGTGGGGGGCGACAACCGTCCAGCCTTGCGCACCAGCCGCCTGAAAAAGCGCGAAAAACTGTGGGTCCGGGATGCCGAACAGCGTGTCGATCCCAGCCGCCGCGCAGGCGCTGAGCACCACGTCCAGACCGCGGCTCACCGGTTGGCCCACCAGATCACGGCGGCCACCACCACTACCACCAGCGCCATTTTGGCCGCAAACGCCCAGATCAACCAGCGCGGTATGCCCTGCGATTTGCCCCCATCATCCATACCGCGCTGTTTAGCCTGCGGTGGCCCCGGTGCAAAGTGCAACAATCCAGTCACAGCCATTCCCCCGTTCCAAGCCAGCATCGCTTCGTCGCTATTGCGCTGGCCGGTTGGCGGTTCGTGGCGCATCCAGCATAGGACATTTTGTCTCAACCATATGAAAAATAGATATTTTCTACATTATAGGGATAATGGAAAGTTAACTTTTCACCACGAAAGGAAACTAATTTCAATATGCTAGATAGACGCATAAATACTTAATGACCGCATCAAAAAGGTGGAGACATGGCGATAAGCACAAAAAATATCGATGCATCGCTATCTCATAATTCACGAGATGATCGTCCGGCTTTTCAGTTCGACGTCGACATCATATTCCCTGATGAGATGCGTGTTCGCTACCTATCCTTCAATGATTACACCGCTTGGGGCCGCACCGAATGGCTCAAGAGTGTTTTTCACTTTTACGAAGAATATGGTTACAGTGAACAGGAGACCAATTTCGTCTCCACCGCAAATTCCGATTATGACGCGCTGATCATCGGCGGCAATGACGTCAACCGCATCGTCAAGGTGCTGCGCACCTATGCCCCGATCCTGCGTAACAAGCTGAAACTGTGCCTTTTGTCAAACACCACGCCGCCCAAGCGCGCGCGCGCCATCAGCGCCGGGTTTGACGATGCCATGGATATTGACCGCATCGCCCCGCGTGAGGCGACCTATCGCATCCGCGCGATGTGGAACCGTTATCTGCAATCTTTTCAACGTCATTCCGAAGAGCAGCAGCGCTTTCGCCGCTTGGCCCAGATTGCCGATGTTGCGCGTCTGACCGACCGGGAAAAAGAGATCCTGATCAATACAGTCGAAAGCAAAGAACAGAACATTTCCTATCGCAAAATCCGCAACCTGCTGGAAAGGCCGGGAACGGAAATCACCGACAAGCACATTCAAGTCATTGCCTGCGGCATGCGCAAGAAAATGGTCAATGGCTTTACGCTGAAATGCATCAACGGCTTTGGCTACAAGCTCCACACCTCCCAGAAATAGGAACATTCCGTCCTCTTTCTTAGAGCAATAACAAAAAAACAATACCTGGCCCAGGCCGACCTCATCCTCACACGCCCTCTGGCCTGGGCCGTCCTTTTTCCTGCCGCAGTCGCGCCGTTCCGCCGCCAGTCGGCAAAGGCCGCGCCGTGCCCGTCATCCGGAGTGCCGAATGCTCAAAATGCTGTGGTCGCAACTCAATCGTTTGCTCTATTGCCGCAGGGGCATCCACAAACGAAACAAGCGCCGAACACGGCATGACAACGTGCACCTGATGTCACGCTGCCTGCATTGCCAGACGCGGTTGTTTTATTGGCAACGTACCGGAACATGGAAAGACAGGCCCGAATTCGTGCCGGAAGGCTATCTTTTTCCGGAATAACGCCGGCAAGATCCGCTGACCACGCCGCCCCATGCAAAAAGGGGAGAACCACCGGCTCTCCCCTTTGTTATATTTGGATCATTCCCACTCGATCGTGCCGGGCGGCTTGCTGGTGTAGTCATAGACCACCCGGTTGATGCCCTTGACCTCGTTGATGATGCGGGTGGCGACGCGCGACAGGAATGCCGCGTCAAAGGGATAGATGTCCGCCGTCATGCCATCGGTGCTGGTCACGGCGCGCAGGGCGCACACATGGTCATAGGTGCGCCCATCGCCCATCACGCCCACGGTTTTCACCGGCAACAGCACGGCAAACGCCTGCCAGATGGCGTCATAGAGCCCCGCATTGCGGATTTCTTCCAGATAGATGGCGTCAGCCTTGCGCAGGACATCGGCCCGTTCGCGGCTGACCGCGCCGGGGATGCGGATCGCCAGACCCGGCCCGGGGAACGGGTGACGGCCGACGAACACATCGGGCAGGCCCAGTTCGCGGCCCAGATCGCGCACTTCGTCCTTGAACAATTCGCGCAAGGGCTCGACCAGCTGCATGTTCATGCGTTCGGGCAGGCCGCCAACATTGTGGTGGCTCTTGATCGTGACTGACGGGCCGCCGGTAAAGCTGACGCTCTCGATCACATCGGGGTAGAGCGTCCCCTGCGCCAGGAAGTCGGCGCCGCCGATCTTGCGGGCCTCGGCCTCGAACACGTCGATAAAGGTCTTGCCGATGAACTTGCGCTTGGCCTCGGGGTCGGTGACGCCCTCCAGGCCCTTCATGAACAGGGTGCTGGCATCGACATGCACCAGCGGGATGTTGAAATGGCCACGGAACAGGCTGACGACCTGCTCGCTCTCGCCCATGCGCATCAAGCCGTGGTCGACGTAAACACAGGTCAGCTGATCGCCGATCGCCTCGTGGATCAGCACGGCGGCCACGGCCGAGTCAACGCCGCCCGACAGGCCGCAGATCACGCGGGCACTGCCCACCTGCGCGCGGATTTCCTCGATCTTGGTCTTGCGGAATTCGGCCATCGTCCAATCGCCCGCCAGACCGCAGACGTGACGGACAAAGTTCTTCAGCAGCTTGCCGCCGTCGGGGGTATGCACCACCTCGGGGTGGAACTGCATGGCATAGATGCGGCGTTCGTCATTGGCGATGACGGCATAGGGCGCGCCCGGGCTGGCCGCGACAGGGCGGAAACCGGGGGCAAGGCTGGTCACCTTGTCGCCGTGGCTCATCCACACCTGATGCTTTTCACCGATGTTCCACAGCCCGTTGAACAGGGCGCAGGTGTCGTTGATCTCGATAAAGGCGCGGCCGAATTCACCGGCGTCACCCCCGGTCACCGCGCCGCCCAGTTGATGCATCAGCGATTGCTGGCCATAGCAGATGCCCAGAATCGGCAAGCCGCTGTCCAGAATGACCTGCGGAATGCGCGGGCCATTGGCGTCCAGCACGCTGGCGGGCGAACCCGACAGGATGATGCCCTTGGGCTGCATCCGTGCAAAGGCGGCCTCGGCCATGGTGAAAGGGGCGATTTCGGAATAGACGCCAGCCTCGCGCACACGGCGCGCGATCAGCTGGGTCACCTGGCTGCCGAAATCAACGATAAGGATGGAGTCGGAAGGCTGGACAGTCATGTCTGGCGGTTAGGGCCACGCGCGCGCCCTGTCCAGTGGGGAAAGGCGCGAAATATGGCGTTGCGGGGGCAGAATGGCGGCCATTTTCCGCTTGATCACAAAAGGCGGGATGGCCCGATCCCTGTCACACGCAAAGATACGCATAACTGTTGCGTTTTATGCAATCGCGATACACACCTTCGCAAGTGCAAAATCTACCATTTCGCTTATATTGCATATGCGAAAGCAAGGGCGCCATACGCAATCTGGCGTAGCTTCCTGCCCTTGCCCGATCAGGAGGAAAACAATGGACGTGACCCGTAATCTGGTGGCTCTGGCTGCCGCTTTCGGTGTCAGCGGCCTGCTCTTCGCCGCCACGCTGGTCTAAGACCCGCCGGCGGCCTCTAGAGGCCCTGACACTCCCCCACCCAGACAGAAGGGCGGTTTTGCTATGATGCAAAGCCGCCCTTCTCGCATATGCAGCATAGCCCTTGCGCGGCGTTACAGCGACACGCGCACACTCAACCGGAAGTCGCGCCCGGCCAGCGGGGCGTAATCCTTCATCAGCGAGGCATGGCGCCGCGCATCGACATTCAACAGATTGTTCGCCCCCAGCGTAATCGACACCGGACGCTGTTGCCCCCACGGCCGCCAGCCGATCTGGGCATTGACCATGGTATAGCCGGGCGTGGCGGTTTCATTGGCGGCGACACGGTTCTGGGCGGTGACGCGCTCCACCTCGGCGCGGATGTCCCATGCCGCGCTGGTCAGCTCCACCCCGCCCAGCAGGCGCAGCGGCGGGATGCGCGGCGCGGGGCCAACCCCGGTGATATCGGCCCAGACCGCGTCCGCCATGGCATCCGCCGCCAGACGCCACGCGCCAAAACGGGCGATGGTCGCCTTGCCCTGCAGCTCGAACCCGTAATAGCGCGCCGCGCCCTGCGCATAGGCATAGACCGGCAGGCCATCCTGCTGATCGCCCGTGGGCGTGTCATAGATGAAATTGGCAAACCAGCTATGGTACACCGAGGCCTCGAACGAAGCATCGCCATTGCCGCCGCGCAGGATCGCCTCGACACTGGTGGCGCGTTCGGTTTTCAGCCCGGTATCGCCCAGCTCATAGGACTGCGTCCCGGCGTGGGGGCCATTGGCAAACAGTTCCTCGGCCGAAGGGGCGCGTTCATTGCGCGACACATTCACCGCCAGTTTCCACAAAGGCGTCAATTGATACGCCGCCCCGCCCGAAAACGAGAGCGTGTCATAGCGGCGCGTGCCCGCCCAGAACTGCGGCTGGACATCGGTGGGCAGCGCGGTCAGGCTGCTGTGCTCGTACCGCGCGCCCGCCTCCAGCGTCAGATGGCCCAGCGCCACTTCCTGCACGGAAAACAGGCCCAATTGGCGGGTGGTGTTCTTGGGCAGGAAGGCCTCATCGCCCTGCACGTCAAAGTCACGCGCGACGAATTGCACGCCCGACGCCCCGCGCCAGCCCCCGCGCTGACGCTGAGACGCCTCAAACCGCGCCTCGGTGCCGTGGTTGAAGAAACGGGTGCCGATGGCGCCGGTGTCGTCCAGTTCAAAGTGGTGATAGGCCGCATTGCCCACCCGCAGCGCCAGCTTGTCAAACAGGCCGGTGGCGGGCTTGACCTCGGCGCGCAGGTCAACGCGGTCCTGCACCATGGCGATGCGGGGGGCCTCCTGATCCTGATCGGGCAGCGTGGCAAAACGCAGCGGCACGCCATACAGGCTGTCGGTATGGCTGTACGCGATGCCGATATTGCCGTGGTCGTTGACATAGGCCAGACCGCCGCCCACCGCCCAACTGCTGGCGGCCGAATTGGGCAGATGGCCCGACACATTGGCATTGGCGGCATAATCGATATCGGGATTGCCGGTGCCCGCCGCCGCCGTGGCCAAGGCCTGCGCGCGCAGGGCCGGCGTCATGGCATGGCCGGGGATCGCCTGATCGCCCGACACCTGGCGGCTGCCGTCGACATGGGCGACAAAGCCGCCGCCCAGCGGGGCCTCGGCAGAGCCAGCAAAGGAGCGTTCACGCGCCGCCGTGCCATAGGTGGCGATGGCGTCGACATGCACCGCCTCGTCCGGCACGCGGGTGGGGATGCGGCGGTCGATCACATTCACCACCCCGCCGATCGCCGCCGAACCATAGAGCAGCGACTGCGGCCCGCGCAGCACCTCGATCCGTTCGGCCAGCAGCGGGTTGACGGCAGGGGCATGGTCGGCCGACGTGTTCGACACGTCGATCGAGCCGATCCCATCGACCAGCAGCCGCACCCGTTCGCCCTGCATCCCGCGCAGCACCGGGCGCGAAGCGGTGGGGCCAAAGCTGGTGGCCGAGACGCCCGGCACATGCGCCAGCGTTTCCCCCACCGAGGCGCGCAGCACCTGATCCAGATGCGCCCCCGACAGCACCGCCACGCCCGAAAGCACATCCTGACGGCTGCGCGACAGGGCGCCGGTGACGACGATCTCGGCCGGGGCGGCGAGGTGGGCGGCATCAACAGGCGCGGGGGCGGGCGCGTCATCGGCATGGGCGGCCACCGGGGCCAGCGCGGCCAGGAACAGCGCCGGAATCAGCGGGCGGGAACGAAGGGGGCGAAGCGACACGGAGGACCTCATGGTTATTATGGCGCCACCCGAAGGGGCGGGCGGCCTATGGGCAAGGCCCTAGCCGGATCATAGGAATGATACAACATATCACGCCCGCCCTTTTTGCTGCATGGCAGCATTTTGCGACCAGCCGCCACCCCCGCGCGACAGATCGCACCCTTACCGCGCCAATCCCGCGCAAATATGCGCCTTTCCTGTGGATGCCGGAGCGTTCCGGCCGTAAAAGAGGTTCCTTTGCGCGGCGGCCTTGCCTATAGCCCGGGCATGTCCAGCAATAGCGAAACCACCCCCAACACCAACGCGTATGGCGCCGATTCGATCAAGGTCCTGAAGGGGCTGGACGCGGTACGCAAACGCCCCGGCATGTATATCGGTGACACCGACGACGGATCGGGCCTGCACCACATGGTGTTCGAGGTGTCGGACAACGCCATCGACGAGGCATTGGCCGGCCATTGCGATCTGGTGCTGATCGAGCTGAACCCGGATGGGTCGGTTTCGGTTGAGGATAACGGGCGCGGCATCCCCACCGGGCTGCACCCCGAAGAAGGCGTTTCGGCGGCCGAGGTCATCATGACCCAGCTGCACGCGGGCGGCAAGTTCGAGAACACCAGCGACGACAACGCCTACAAGGTCTCGGGCGGTCTGCATGGCGTGGGCGTCTCGGTGGTGAACGCGCTGTCGGAATGGCTGGAACTGACGATCTGGCGCGAAGGCAAAGAGCATTGGATGAAATTTGCCCATGGCGATGCCGTCGGCCCGCTGATCGTGCGTGGCGACGCGCCGATCGCGGTTGAGGGCGGCCGCAAGGGCAAGGTCAAGAACGGCACCCGCGTCACCTTCCTGGCCAGCGACGAGACGTTCAAGAATGTCACCGTCTATGACTTTGAAAAGCTGGAGCACCGCTACCGCGAACTGGCTTTCCTGAACAGCGGCGTGCGCATCCTGCTGCGCGACCTGCGCGGCGAAAGCGTCAAGGAACACGACCTCTATTACGAGGGCGGGATTGCCGCTTTCGTCAAATATCTGGACCGCAACAAGATCGCCCTGATGCCCGACCCTATCGCCATCACGGCGGACAAGGACGGGATCGGCATCGATGTCGCGCTGGAATGGAACGATTCCTATTACGAAAACGTCCTGTGCTTCACCAACAACATCCCTCAGCGTGACGGCGGCACCCATCTGGCCGCGTTCCGCGCCGCGCTGACCCGCACGCTGAACGGCTATGCCGACCGGTCGGGCATGTTGAAAAAGGAAAAGGTCACGCTGTCCGGTGAGGACATGCGCGAGGGCCTGACCGCGATCGTCTCGGTCAAGCTGCCCGATCCCAAGTTTTCCAGCCAGACCAAGGACAAGCTGGTCAGTTCCGAAGTGCGTCAGCCGCTCGAAGCTCTGATGGCCGACAAGATGACCGAATGGCTGGAGGAAAACCCCGCCCATGCCAAGCAGATCATCCAGAAGGTGATCGATGCCGCCGCCGCGCGCGAGGCCGCCAAGCGCGCCCGCGAACTGACCCGCCGCAAGGGCGTGATGGACATCGCCTCCCTGCCCGGCAAGCTGGCCGACTGTCAGGAGCGCGATCCCAGCAAATGCGAATTGTTCCTGGTCGAGGGTGATTCGGCAGGTGGATCGGCCAAGCAGGGCCGCGACCGCCATTATCAGGCGATCCTGCCGCTCAAGGGCAAGATCCTGAACGTGGAACGCGCCCGCTTTGACAGGATCATCGGGTCGAAGGAAGTGGGCACGCTGATCCAGGCGATGGGCACCGGCATCCGCGACGAGTTCAATCTGGACAAGCTGCGCTACCACAAGATCGTCATCATGACCGACGCTGACGTCGACGGCGCGCATATCCGCACGCTGCTGCTGACCTTCTTCCACCGCCAGATGCCCGACATCATCCGCGCCGGCCATTTGTTCATCGCCCAGCCCCCGCTGTACAAGGTGACCAAGGGCCGCAGCGAGGTCTATGTGAAGGACAATGCCGCGCTGGACCGCTATCTGGTCGAGGCAGGGCTGTCGGGCCGCATGCTGGAAACGGCGGGCGGCGCGCGCAGCGGGCCGGATCTGGAAAGCCTGGTCGAGCATGCGATGCGCCTGCGTGGCCTGATGGGCTTTGTCCCGCGCAAGTATAACCCCGCCGTGGTCGAGGCGATGGCGCTGGCCGGCGCGCTGGAGCATGGGCTGAGCGCGGACGAACGGCGCGCCGCCCTGACCCGCGCCGCCCAATGGCTGGGCCGCGCCGATACCGAGGCCAAGTGGTCCTCCGCCCTGACCGAGGACGGTCATGTCGAGTTCTATCGCACATGGCGCGGCGTGACCGATTACCACAAGATCGAGGCCGCTTTCCTGATCAGCGCCGAGGCGCGCAAGCTGGCCCGCATCGCGGCTGAAAACGCCGAGGTCTATGCCGCCCCCGCCCGCTTTGTCCGGGCCAGTGCGGCCGCGGTCGAGGTGGAAGTGGTGGAGGAACCCGCCGATGACACCGCCGAGGAAGCGCCCGTTGTCGCAGCCCGCCCGACCGCCAATGACGATCTGATCACCCGCCCCAGCCAGTTGCTGGACGCGGTGCTCTCGACCGGGCGCAAGGGGTTGGCGATCCAGCGCTACAAGGGGTTGGGCGAGATGAACGCCGAACAGCTGTGGGAGACCACGCTGGACCCGAACAACCGCGCCTTGTTGCAGGTCAAGGTGGAGGACGCCGACGTCACGGACGAGATCTTTACCCGCCTGATGGGTGATGTGGTCGAACCGCGCCGCGATTTCATTCAGGAAAACGCGCTGAACGTGGCCAATCTGGACGTCTGACGATGGGGCAAAAGGACGCGCCTGAGGGCAACGGCGGGCAGCCACGCGATTTCACCTCGATCGACGCCTATGTGACGCCGCCCGCGCCGGCCATGCGCCGCGCGGGGGTGGCCGACATCCCGTGGGATCAACCCGCGACGATGATCGATCTGGAAGGGCGCGCGCCGATCATCGGGACGATTCGCGACTGTGCGATGCATTTCGGTCTGTACAAGCCACATGCCAAGACTCAGGCGCGAATCTTGCTGACCAAACCGGTTCATCGTGCGGGAAGGGCGACTCGTACCTGGATTCTTGATCCCGAAGAGATCGCACAGCTGACCACCCGGTTAGAGTCAGAGGGCTGAAATATAAGGGTATTTGCTTATCTATATGGCCTTTATACGGGCAAAATTAAGAGCTTGGTAAGCGCATTCCGGCATTCCGTCCTCACTGATCGCTTGGGGGCAGATCTAACAGACCGGAGACCAAAGATGTTGAACTCGCTGAAAAGCCGCCTGGCCGGGCTGGCTGCCGATGATACCGGCGCCACGGCCATCGAATACGGGCTGATTGCCGCTCTGGTGGCGGTCGCCTCGATCACCGCGATGCGCGGTCTGGGCAACCAGCTCAAGACCACCTTCAACAGCACCTCGTCGGCAATGTCGGGCGCGAACGCTGCGGCGTAACGACCGGCGCGCCAGCGCGGCACACGAAAAGGGCGAGGCGGACTTGACCACCACCTCGCCCTTTTTCGTGTCCGGCGTTCAGGCCGGATCAGCCGCGCGGTGATAGGGCCCGAGGCAGGCCACCACCGCCACCACCGCCAGCAACCCCACCGCCGAGGCGATCAGCGCCAGATCGTAATTGCCGGTGGCATCCACGGTATAACCCACCAGCAACGGCCCCAGCGCGGCGCCTGCGGCAAACACGCCCAAAATCCAGCCATAGGTCGCGCCGTAATTCTCGATCCGCGCATAGCGCCCGGTAAAGAAGGCCAGCATGTCGACCTCTGCCCCGGCGGCAAGGCCCAGCATCAAGGCGGCGGGCAGCACCGGCCCATGCGCCCAGAGCAGCACGCAGGACAGCACCGGCAACGACAGGAACAGCGCCGCGACATAAGGCGCGTGGAACCGGTCGAACAGCCAGCCCACCGCCACCCGCGCGACGATCACCGCCACGCCCAGACTGGCCGCCATCGAGGCCGCCTGAACCGGCGCCATGCCGCGATCGACCAGCATCGGCACCAGATGGATGATCAAGCCCGCCACAATCAGCCCCAGCGCCGCGCCCACCGCCAGCAACAGCCATGTCGCGCGGTTGCGCTCGAACCGGCCTGAAACTCGGGCCGCACGGTCGGCGGCACGCAGTTCACGCGGGGTCATCAGGCTGACGGCAATGCCCCCCACCAGCGCCACGCCCGCCATGATCTGCGCCGCCGTGCGCCAGCCATGCGCCGCGATCACCGGGCCCAGCAATGCGGGCGCCAGCACCGCCGCGCTGCCCGTGCCCATCAACATCAGCCCCAGCGCCAGCCCGCGCGCCGCGTCAAACCGCGCCGAGACCGCCCGCGCCCAGATCGTGGGCGCCGTGCCACACCCCGCCAGCGACACCAGCAGCCACAGCGCGTACCATTCCACCACCGAATTGCCCGTATGGCTCAGCGCCACCAGCGCCAGCGGCATGGCGATATAGCTGGCCAGCGCGATGGGCCGCACGCCGATGCGATCGGCCAACAGCCCCACCACCGGCGCTGACAGGAAAATGCCCAATTGCTGGAACGTCGCCGCGCCCGAAACGGCGGCGCGGCTCCAGCCGAATTCGGCCTGTAGCGGTTTGACAAACAGGCCCAGCGAGTAAAACCCCATGCCCATTGTGCCCAGCGCCACCCCAAAGGCGGCGGCCAGCACCATCGGCCAGCCCATAGCGAATTCGCGCCGTCCGGCGCCTGTCAGCGATCCCGTCATGGCGCGCATGGTGTACCGCCTGATGCTGCAATGCAAGACGGCGCGCGAAAGGCGACGTTAACCTTTGGGCGCCCTGTTCGCCCTGCGGCAAAGCCGCCCCGGCGGCAGGCGGCAAAGCCACCCCGGCCGCTGGCGACAACCGCGCGTCAGGCGGCGGGTGGAAAGCCATGCGGCGCTGGCCAGCCGCCGCCAAACAGGCCCAGCACCTTGAACAAAGTCCCCATCTGGTCGGGCGCGGTCAAGCGGTGCAGGGCGCGGCCAACATCATCTGTGCGGTCAGGCGCGGCGGCGATCAAGGCGCGGGCGCGGTCCCCCATCCCCATCGCGGCCAGCCAGTCGCCTTGGGTCGCCAGCGGACATGCCCGCGCGCCCTGCGCCGTGGCGGCGTCAGCGGCGGTGGCAAAATCGACCAGCCACGTCAGGTCCGCGCTGCCCGGATCGGCAAAGGGATCGGCATGGGCATGCGCCCGCAAGGCTTGCAACGAAGAGCCCACCTGCGGCGTGGCGTGGCCATAGTCGATCACCAGCGCCGCGCCACCCTGCGCCGCCAGCCGCGCGCCGATCTGGCCCATGACGGCGGCCGCGGCGGGGCAGCTTTCCACGATGGTGCCGGCGGGCAGGTCGCGCCATTCGGGCCGCACCGCCGCGTCCATCGGCATGTTGCCCGCCACCGGCACAAACCGCGCGTCATCGGCCCGGCTGTCCAACCCGACCATGCGTTCGCGCCAGCCCTGCGGCGTGCGCACCAATTGGCGCAGCGGCAGCGCGTCCAGAAACTCGTTCGCGACCAACAGGATCGGCGCGTCATCGGGGATCGTGCCCAGATCATCGTGCCACACCGCATCGGGAAACAGCCCCGCCTGCGCCTGCCGCAACACCGGCGAGGTTTCGACAAAATGCACCCGAGGCCGCAGCCCAAACCGCGCCGCCACGCGCAAGGCATCGCGCGCCAGTGTGCCTCTGCCCGGCCCCGGCTCGACATACAGGACATCGGCAGGCGCCCCCGCCCGCCGCCACACATCGGCCAGCGCGATCCCCACCATCTCGCCAAACATTTGGCTGATTTCGGGCGCGGTGATGAAATCGCCCGCCGCCCCCAGCGGATCGCGCGCCGCGTAATAGGCCGCATTGGCCTGCGCCATCCACAGCGTGATCGGGATGGCCCCGTGATTGGCGATCAGGCGCCGGAACTGGGCGCCCAATGCGGTGTCGTCAGCCATCAGCCGACATTGGCCCCGCTGACCGGCACGCCCGCGCCCAATGCCGGGCGGGTCAGCGCACGCGCGATCAGCCACAGCCCCAGCGCGATCATCGGCACGCACAGCCATTGGCCCATCGACATATGGGTGGCGCGGGCAAAGGCCTCCAATTGCTGGTCCGGCTCACGATAGAATTCGACGATAAAGCGCGCCACGCCATAACCGGCCGCGAACACGCCCATCATCAGCCCCGGACGCCAGCGCGCCTGTGTGCGCCAGAACAGCACCATCAGCACCGCCAGCAACACCGCGCCCTCCAGACCCGCCTCGTACAGCTGGCTGGGGTGGCGGGGATATTGGCCCGCCGCCGGATCAGGGAACACCATCGCCCATGGCACATTGCTGTCGGTCACACGGCCCCACAGCTCACCATTGATGAAATTGGCCAGACGGCCCAGCAACAGCCCCACCGGCGCGCAGGGCGCCATATAGTCACACACCCGGATGAACGAGAGCCCGCCAGCCCGGCACACGCCCCAGATCGCCACAACCACGCCAATCAGCCCGCCATGGAACGACATCCCGCCTTCCCACAGTTTGAACAGGTCCAGCGGGTGGGTGAACAGGCTGGGCATGTAAAACAGCGCATAGCCCAGTCGCCCGCCCGCGATGATACCGATCGTGCACCACAGGAACAGGTCATCGACATGGCGTTGGGCCAGCGGGCTGCCGGCGCGGCGGATCATCCGGCCCATGTGCCAGAACCCGAACAGGATCCCCACCAGATAGGCCAGCGAGTAATAGCGCAGGGTGAAAAAACCCAGATCGATCCCGCGCTTGAGCCCCAGATCGGCCCACATCAGCGGGGGTTGCACAGCGCCGGTGGCAGCGGAAAGCAGATCGATCAGCATGGGCATCCTGCAAGGCATGAAAAGGGGCCGGTTCTTGCCGCCTTTGCCACAGCCATATGACAAAGGCCACACGGCAAACAGGGGCTTGTTTGGCATCACCGCGCTGATAAGTGCTTTAACCATATCCCCACGCCGGGCATGGATATTGCGCCACGCCCCCGTTCTGGTTGAAAGCAAAGCCTGTGATGTCTGCCATCCGCATTCCCAATCCGCGCGCCGTGATCGACCGGCGCGCCCTGACCGTGGCGATTGGCGCAGTGGTGGCCGAACAGGGCGCGGCCAAGGGGCGGATGGGCGTGGTCGAACTGTTGCGCGGGGCGCTGGAGACGGGCCGCGAGGAAATCAGCCGCCGCCTGACCGCCAAGCCCGGCAGCGGGCATGACGTGGCCGAAGCACAGGCCTTTCTGGTCGATCAGTTGCTGCGGGTGATCCATGATCATGTGGTGGCCGATGTCTATCCCGTGTCGAACCGCAGCGCGGGCGAACGGCTGACGATCATGGCCGTGGGCGGCTATGGCCGGGGCGAGATGGCGCCCCATTCGGATGTCGACGTTGCCTTCCTCACGCCGATCAAACAGACGCCATGGTGCGAACAGGTGATCGAGGCGATGCTCTATTTCCTGTGGGATCTGGGGCTGAAGATCGGTCATTCCAGCCGGTCGCTGGACGACATGGTGCGCATGTCCAAGGGCGACATCACCATCTGCACCGCCATGCTGGAAGGCCGCTATGTCTGGGGTGATCAGGCCCTGTTTGACGAGGCGCGCCGCCGCTTCTTTGCCGAGGTGGTGCATGGCACCGAGCGCAGCTTTGTCGCGCAAAAGCTGGCCGAGCGGAATGACCGGCACAAAAGGCTGGGCGATTCCCGCTATGTCGTCGAACCCAACGTCAAGGAAGGCAAGGGCGGCCTGCGCGACCTGCACACACTGTATTGGATCGGCAAATACCAGTACAAGGTGCGTGAACCGGGCGAACTGGTCGATGTCGGCCTGTTGACGCAGGACGAATACCGCGCCTTCCGCCGCGCCGAGAACTTTTTCTGGGCGGTGCGCTGCCACCTGCACACCATCACCAAACGCGCCGAGGACCGCCTGACATTCGACCTGCAACGACAGGTGGCAGCCCGCATGAACTTTTCCGACCGGCCGGGCAAAAGCGCGGTTGAACGCTTCATGCAGTATTTCTTTTTGCAGGCCAAAACGGTCGGCGGCCTGACGGGCGTGTTTCTGGCGCAATTGGAGGAACAGTCCGCCCCCAAGGCCAAGCGCGGCTTTTTTGCCGGGCTGCGGGCGCGGCCCAAACTGGTCAAGGGCTATCAGGTGGCGCATGGCCGCATTGCCGCCCCCAATGACGAATGGTTCGCGCAGGACCCGATCCGCCTGCTGGAAATCTATGTTCTGGCCGACAAGGAGGGGTATGAGATCCACCCCGAAACCCAGCGCCAGATCAACCGCGATTGCCGCCTGATCGACGGCGCGCGCCATGACCCGCGCGCCAACGCACTGTTTCTGGATCTGCTGACCAGCCGCAACGACCCCGAAACCGTGCTGCGCTGGCTGAACGAAGGCGGGGTGTTTGGCCGTTTCATCCCCGAATTCGGCCGGGTGAACGCCCAGATGCAGTTCGACATGTACCACCACTATACGGTGGACGAACACACCATCCGCGCCATCGGCCTGTTGGCCCGCATCGAAAAGGGCGAGATGGAAACCGACCATCCGCTGGCCACGCAACTGGTGGGCAAGGTGCAGCATCGCCGGGCGCTCTATGTCTCGGTATTGATGCATGACATCGCCAAGGGGCGCGGCGGCGACCACAGCGTGCTGGGCGCCGAGATCGCGCTGAAGCTGTGCCCGCGGCTGGGCCTGTCGGACGAGGAGACGGCGCTGGTCAGTTGGCTGGTGCGTCAGCACCTGCTGATGAGCGCCACCGCCTTTAAACGCGATCTGGCCGACTGGAAGACCATCACCGATTTTGTCGCGGCGGTCGAAACGCTTGAACGCCTGCGGCTGCTGACGATGCTGACGATTGTCGACATCCGCGCGGTGGGGCCGGGCGTGTGGAACGGCTGGAAGCGCCAATTGCTGCACGAGGCCTATGCCGCCGCCGAGGAACGGCTGCGTCTGGGCCATGTCAAACACCACCGCGCCGAACGCATCGCCGCCCGCAAGGCCGATGTCGCCACACGTCTGGGCGCGCGCGCCGATCTGGTCGAGAAGCTGGGCGGCGCCTTTACCGACGCCTATTGGATCGCCGAGCCAGAGGATGTCATCGCGCTCAATCTGGTCCAGCTGGACGAGGCCAAAGGCGCGCCGCTGACCATCACCACCACCTATGACGCGGCGCGCGCGGCGACACTGGTGATGGTGATCGCCGCCGACCATCCGGGGCTGTTCTATCGCATCGCGGGGGGCATCCATCTGGCGGGCGGCAACATCATCGACGCGCGCATCCACACCACGCGCAATGGCACGGCGGTGGACAACTTCCTGGTGCAGGACCCGCTGGGCCGCCCCTTCTCCGAAGACAGCCAGCTGACCCGGCTGAAAACCACCATCGGTGACGCGCTGGCCAACCGGGTGAAACTGGTGCCGCAATTGGCCGCGCGCCCCCTGGCCCGCCCCCGCGCCGAAGCCTTCGAGGTGCGCCCCCGCGTCGAATTCGACAACGAGGCGTCAAACCGGTTCACGGTGGTGGAGATTTCCGCCCGCGACCGCCCGGCACTGCTGAACCGTCTGGCCCGCGCGCTGTTTGAATCGCGGCTGATCGTCCACTCCGCCCATATCGCCACCTATGGCGAACGCGCCGTCGACACCTTTTACGTCACCGACCTGTTCGGCGGCAAAATCGACAGCGGCGGGCGGCAGAAATCGGTCGAAAAACGCCTGCTGGAGGCGGCCAGCGAGGATGTGGTGGAAGTGGCGGGGTAAGTTGCGCCGGGCGCCGGAATTTGCCTCCGGCGGGCAAAGGGCGGGGACCCTTTGCAATCCCATTACCGTATCGGTGGTGTCAGGCAGGCGCCGTCGCGTGTGTCCGCGTTAATGAAGCCGCTTTGCGGAGCTGCATGCCGCGCAGCGGCCTTCAAAACCCACGACATCGCGCCGTTAGGCAACGGCAATCGGCACGCCCACACCGCCATCATGGGGATTGCAAAGGGCGTAACGCCCTTTGCCCGCCGGAGGCCAAACACCCCCGGCTTCGCAAACCGCCTTACCCCCGCAGCCGCGCCACCACCGCGTCCTGCCCGATCAGCGGCAACAGCGCGCCCATGTCGGGGCCGTGGTCCATGCCGGTAATCGCCTGACGCAGCGGCAGGAACAGGGCCTTGCCCTTGCGGCCGGTGGCGTCCTTTAGCGCGGCGGTCAGTTGCCCCCACGCATCCGCGCCCCATGCCAGCCCAGCCGCCACATCGGCCGCCGCGTTCAGGAAATCGCGCGTTTCCGCATCAGGCGCAGGCGCAGTGATCGGGCCGGTGACGATCGCCCACCAATCCTTGGCCTCGGCCACGGTGTTCAGGTTGGGGCGGATGGCGTTCCACCCCTCCTCGCCCATGCCGGTGGGCAGGCGGCCCGCCACCTGCGCATAGGGCAGACGGTGGATGATCGCGGCGTTGACGCGGGCCAGTTCCGCCTCATCAAAGCGGGCAGGCGCCCGGCCAAAGCGCGAGAGGTCAAACGCGGCCAGCAGTTCCTCGAGGCAAAGTGCCGGGTCGACCGGATCGCTGGTGCCCAGCCGCGCCAGCAGGCTGATGATCGCCTCGGGCTCAATCCCGCTCTCGCGCAGTTCGGCCACGCCCAACGAGCCAAGACGCTTGGACAGTTTGCCCTCGGCCCCGGTCAGCAGCGCGGTATGCGCCAGCCCCGGCATCGGCGCGCCCAGCGCGGTGAACATCTGCAATTGCGTCGCGGTGTTCGACACATGGTCCTCACCACGCAGGATCTGCGTCACGCCCATGTCGATATCGTCGATCACGCTGGGCAACATATACAGCCACGAACCATCGGCGCGCCGCACGACCGGATCGGAAATCATGCGCGGATCAAAAGTCTGTTCGCCGCGCACACCGTCGGTCCAGCGGATCGGCGTGTCATGGTCCAGCTTGAAGCGCCAATGCGGCATGTCACCGGCGTCAATGCGCGCCTGCTTGTCGGCCTCGCTCAACGTCAAGGCGGCGCGGTCATAGACCGGCGGCAGGCCACGGCCCAACAGCACCTTGCGCTTGAGCTCCAGTTCCTGCGGGGTTTCCCAGCACGGATACAGCCGCCCATCGGCGATCAGCCGGTCGGCCGCCGCCTGATACAGGGCAAAGCGGGCCGACTGGCGCACCTCGGCCTCTGGCGTCAGGCCCAGCCATGCCAGATCGGCGCGGATGCCATCGACATATTCCTCGCGGCTGCGGGCCAGATCGGTATCATCGATTCGCAACAGGAATCGCCCGCCGCCATGGCGCGCCAGCATCCAGTTATGCAGCGCCGTGCGGATGTTGCCGATATGCAGGTGCCCGGTGGGC
The DNA here is from genome assembly GCF_009909235.1 of Novosphingobium ovatum. Lineage (GTDB taxonomy): Bacteria > Pseudomonadota > Alphaproteobacteria > Sphingomonadales > Sphingomonadaceae > Novosphingobium > Novosphingobium ovatum. Next base: position 203,254 of record NZ_JAAAPO010000004.1, on the reverse strand, counting down.
GAAGGGGCGAAACGCGTCACAATAGCCATGAAAAGCGCGGTTAAGCCCGCCTGCGCGCCACGTCAAACCCTGTTGTCACGCACCGCCATATGACCGTCGGATTACAAAGTTTTATACGTGAATTTACGGGTATTTGACCTTTCGCAATTACTTGTGTGCGGATGACAAAGCCCAGCCCGTTTTCCCTCCTGAAACCGCAGATCGTGACCCCGCGTGTGCGTGAGGCACTCGCGCTGGAGCAGTACCGCGCGTTGGTGACGCAGGCGCCGCTGGGCTATATCGCCCTGATCACGATGTCGATCATCGCCATTTCGGCGGCCTCGCCCAGTGTGCATCCGCTCACCCGCATTTTCCTGCCATGCGTGCTGATCGCCGTTGCGGCCTATCGCCTGGTTGTCTGGTTGCGCCGCAAGCCTGATGCCGCGACCCCGGCACAAGCGGCAAAGGCGGTGGCCAATGCGGGCATCATCTCGACCATCATGGCCGGCTGCGGCAGCATCTGGGGCGCGTATAGCTGGGCCAGCGCGCCAGAGCATACCTCTGTCCTGATCCCGACGATCGTTACGCTCTCCACGCTGACACCTGTGCTGGCACAAAGCATGTGTGTCCGAAACAGCATCGCCAACCTGATTGCCGGCATCACCCCGATCGCCCTGACGATGGCCGTGGCGGGCGACACCGCCGATCGTCTGGTCGCGACGCTGATTGTTGTCACCAGCCTGTATCTGGGCAGCGCCTTGACCCAACAATCGCACCGCATGGTGGCGCTGTTGTCGCTGGAACACGTCATGCGCGAAGAGGCCAAGAGCGACCCGCTGACCGGGCTGGTCAACCATCGCGCCCTGTCCGACCGTTTCACCGCGCTGATCGAGGATGCGCGCAGCGGCGGCATGACGCATGAACGCCCGGCGCTGATCCAGATCGATCTGGACGGGTTCAAGCCGGTGAACAAGATGCACGGCCACGCCACCGGCGACGAGGTGCTGCGTCAGGTAGCCGACCGTCTGCGCCGCGCCGTGGGCAAAGGCGCGACCGTGTGCCGCGTGGGCGGCGATGAATTCGCCATCCTGACCACCACCGATCCCGAACATGACGCGGGCGTTGCCGGCGGCCGCCAGTTGCCCGATCTGTGCGCGCGGGTACACGCCGCCTTTGACGCGCCGTTTCAGGCGTCGGGGCATCATGTGGTGGTGGGCATTTCGACCGGTTATGCCCAATGGCCGCAGGATGGCCGCACGCTGGACGAGATGACCGGCACCGCCGACCGCCGCCTGATCGCGGCCAAGGACGTGCAACGCCGCCGCGCCAGCATGCGCGCCTTTGGCGGCCCGGCGCTGATCTGACGCCGGGCGTTGTGGCCGCAGGTGACGCCTGCGGCCCGGCGCGCCTTATGCCGTGCGGAAGGCGTGGGTGATCGGATAACGCCGGTCGCGCCCGAAATTGCGCGTTCCCAGCTTGACCCCCGGCGGGGCCTGACGGCGCTTGTATTCGGCCAGATGCAGCAAACGCTCGATCCGGGCCAGCGTATCGCGGTCGAACCCTTCCGAAACCAGCTGCTCGACGCTCTTCTCCTGCTCGACCAACCCCAGCAGGATCGCGTCCAGCACGTCATAGGGCGGCAGGCTGTCGCTGTCCTTCTGGTCGGGGCGCAGTTCGGCGCTGGGCGGTTTGGTGATGATATTGTCCGGCATCACCGGGCCGTTCGGCCCCAGACCAATGCGCGGCTTGTGCTGGTTGCGCCATTTGGACAGGGCGAACACCGTCATCTTATAGGCGTCTTTCAACGGGTTGTAGCCGCCGTTCATGTCGCCATAGATGGTGGCATAGCCCACGCTCATCTCGCTCTTGTTGCCGGTGGTGACCAGCATGTGGCCAAACTTGTTCGAGCACGCCATCAGCGTCACGCCGCGAATGCGCGACTGGATGTTTTCCTCGGTCAGGTCGGGGGCGCGGCCAGAGAACACCCCGCCCAGCATCTCCTCATAGGCCTTGACCGCCGAGACGATGGGGATGGTGTCATAGCGCACGCCCAGCATTTGCGCGCATTGCGTGGCGTCCACCAGGCTTTCGGTGCTGGTATAGCGGCTGGGCAGCATCACGCACCACACCCGGTCCGCGCCCAGCGCGTCGACCGCGATCGCCGCACACAGCGCGCTGTCGATCCCGCCCGACAGGCCCAGCACCACGCCGGGAAAGCGATTGCGGTTGACGTAATCGCGCAGCGACAGAACCATCGCGGAATAAATGTCCTCAGGATGCTCGGCCAGTTGGGCGATCTCGCCCCGGTTGCAGCGCCATCCGGTCGCGGTCTTGGTCCAGCTGGTGGTGACCTCCTGCTCTGCCCAATCGCACATCTGCACCGCCAGCGACCCGTCGCCATTGACGACAAAACTCGCCCCGTCGAACACCAGTTCGTCCTGACCGCCAACGCGGTTGAGATAGGCCAGCGGCACCTTGGCATCGACCGCGCGGCGTTTGGCCACGCCATCAATGCGCAGCGCGTCCTTGTCGATCTCATACGGGCTGCCGTTGACGCAGACGAACATTTCCGCGCCAAAATCAGCCAGATGGCGGCAGACGGCCGGGTGCCAGATGTCCTCGCAGATCGGCACGCCGATCATCGTGCCGCGCAGGATGATCGGTTCGGGCAAGGGGCCGGGCTGGAACAGGCGCACCTCGTCAAAGGTGCCGTAATTGGGCAGTTCATGCTTGAACCGGATCGCCTGCACCTTGCCCTGATCCAGCAGGGCGACGCCATTATGCAGCGCCCCATCGGCGACAAACACGCTGCCCACCAGCATCGCCGGGCCGGGCTGCGCGGTGGTCTGCGCCAGCTTTTGCAGCTCGGCGGCGGCGCGTTCGATCAGGTTGGGCTTCAATACCAGATCTTCGGGCGGATAGCCGATCAACTGCAATTCGGGAAAAGCGATCAGGTCGGATTTCGCCTCGGCCGCGCGTTGACGGGCGGCCGACATGGCGGCCGCATTGGCGGACAGATCGCCCACCGACTGGTTCAACTGGGCAAGCGTGATTTTCAGCGTGTCTGGCATAGCCCCGGTTTAGGCGGCGTTGGAGCCGGGGGCAAGGCACCGCGACAGGCTTTTCGATCACCTGCCAATGGCATTGCGATTGTGGCCGGCCGCGCTAACATTCCGGCCACGACATGTTTGGGGGGAAATTTTCGTGACATTGCATCGTAAAGCGCGCGCCCTGATGGGCTGCGCCGTCAGCGCCTGTGTGCTGGCCACGCCCATCGCGCAGGCCTGGGCGCAAAGTGCGCCGCCGGTTGTGGTCGCGCCGCCTGCGCCGATGGCAACGCCCTCTCCCGCGGCCGCGCCCGCCGCACCGGTCAAGCAGGCCTCGCTGCATGTGCGCTGCGACGGCAAACCACCACAGATGAGCGACATCGAAAGCTTTGCCCGGATCATGGGCGCGCTGACGCTGTTGTCGCTTTTTGCCCCCGCGCCCGAACAGGCCGACGCGTCCAAACGTCTGTTTGGCACCGCCGGGGTCGAGGCCTGCAACCAGTTGATCGATGCCGCCGCCGCCACGCGGGAAAAGAACACCCTGCGCCGCCTGCCGCTAATTTTGGCGCGCGCGGCCCATCATATCGAGGCCAAGCAATATCAGGACGCGCTGGCCGATGTGGCGCTGGCCCGCGCCGAGGCCAAGGCCGCGGGCCTGACCGGCAATCCCTATTTCGACCGTTCGATGGGCCTGTCCTTTGACCGCTTTGACAGCTTTGCCCGGTTGCGGCTGGGCGATGGCGAAGGCGCGCGCGCGGTCAGCCTGTCGCATCTGGACGGCATGGCCTATTCCTTTCTGCCGGTGCTGACCGCACAGGACTATGGCTGGATGAACGACCGCATGGACGCCAACGAAGAGCGCGCCCATGCCATCCGCGGCCGCATGTTGAGCACTGCGGTGAACCTGTATGCCAACCGTCTGGAGGACCAAGGCCGCTTCAAGGACGCCGCCGCCCTGCGTGAGGCCTGGCTGAACCGCCTGAACAGCATCAACAGCGAAAGCACGCGCAGTTGGCCGCTGGTGACGGCCGCCATCAGCCATGCGCTGGCTGGCGATTGGGACGCATCCAAGGCGCGCGCGCTGCGGGCCCGCGCGCAGCTGGACAAGCTGGACGAGGAAGGCAAGCCTGACTCCGAACGCTCGAACGTGATCGAGGCGCTGGATTTCCTGGACGTGCTGGTCCTCCACCACGAGGGCCGCGTGGACGAGGCGCGGCGCAATTTTGCTGCCCGTTCACAATGGGATGTCAGCTTTGGCGCGGTGGTGCAGGCAACCGACATGCTGCGCCGGGGCGCCCGCCCGGAACAGCTGTTTGGCGCCTTGGGCAAAAGCGGCGATGAACTGCGGCAGGACATGCGGCGGAGGGCTATGGCCCGCATGCTGCAAACCGACAGCAATAACCGCACGCTTTATACCAATATCCTGCCCTATGCGCAGATCGACGCCTATGAAAAGCTGAGCCGGCCGGTCTGGAATACAGACAAGTCGCGCTATATCGCTGAAAAGCCGGTGCGCAATTCCAAATTCTATTTCATGTCCTTCCCGGCCGACCCGACCATTCCGGTCTTTGTTCGCCCCGACGCGCTGATGCTGCACGCGGCCCTGTTGGCCAAGGCCAAAGGGTTCAAAGGCTTTCAGTGGGGCAAGTCCAATGATGTCGAAGGCGTTGCGCTGGTGATGTTTGGCAATGCGGGCGATGCCGATATGCCGGCGGCGATGTATATCGACGCCGATGCGGTGATCGCCGAGTTGCGCCAGATCATCCCCTCACCCGATGAACTGGCCGCCCGGATCAAGGCGCGCGAGGCCACCGCGCGCAAGTAGCACCAGCCCCATCCCGCCCGGCGCCGGGCCGGGCGCAGGCTCATGCAAAACCCCCGCCGGATCGCTCCGACGGGGGTTTTGTGTATTTGGCCTATTAGCGCGGCGAGGCTTATTCGGCCTCGTCACCCTTCAGCAGGTAATCACCGGCATCGGCGTCCAGACCGTGGGCTTCACCCTCGATCGGGGCCAGCGGATCGATCAAGCCGGCAGCTTCGGGACCCTGCGCCAGTTCGGCGGCATGTTCCTCAGCAGCGCTGGCGGGCGCGATCAGGTGCTCCTGCAGCTTGCGGTAGGACGCGCGCAGCGCCGCATCGCGCGACGAAGCCGCCACGCGCATACGGTTCATGCCCGCACCGGTGCCCGCCGGGATCAGACGGCCAACGATGACGTTTTCCTTCAGACCGATCAGGCTGTCCTTCTTGCCCTCAACCGCCGCCTGCGTCAGCACGCGGGTGGTTTCCTGGAACGAGGCGGCCGAGATGAACGAACGGGTCTGCAGCGACGCCTTGGTGATGCCCAGCAGCACCGGCTTGCCTTCAGCCTTGCGCTGGCCTTCCTTCAGACGGCCGTTGGTTTCGTTCATTTCTTCCAGATCGACCTGTTCGCCCGGCAGCAGGGTGGTGTCGCCACCATCGGTGATCTCGACCTTTTGCAGCATCTGGCGAACGATCACCTCGATGTGCTTGTCGTTGATCTTCACGCCCTGCAAGCGATAGACTTCCTGGATTTCGGCAACGAGGTATTCGGCCAAGGCCTCCACACCCATCACTTCCAGAATGTCATGCGGGTTGGGCGAGCCCGAGATCAGGTTGTCGCCCTTCTTGACCCAGTCGCCTTCCTGAACGTCGATCACCTTGCTCTTGGGGATCAGGTATTCGACGGGTTCGCCTTCCTGCGGGACAATGGCGATCTTGCGCTTCGCCTTGTAGTCGCGGACGAACTCAATGCGGCCAGCGATCTTGGCGATCACCGCATTGTCCTTGGGGATGCGCGCTTCGAACAGCTCGGCCACACGCGGCAGACCGCCGGTGATGTCGCGCGTCTTGGCGGCTTCGCGGCTGGCGCGGGCCACAACGTCGCCCGATTCCACGAACTGGCCATCTTCAACCGACAGCGTCGTGCCCGGCGCCAGCATATAGCGTGCCGCCTCGCCCGAGCTTTCGTCCAGCAGGGTCAGACGAGGACGCAGGTCCTCCTTCTTGCCACGGCTGGTCGAACGGTTTTCGGTGATGATGCGGCTGGTCATGCCGGTCGCTTCGTCGACCTGTTCGGTCAGGGTGCGGCCGTCGATCAGGTCCTGATACTTCACCACACCCGACTTTTCGGTGATGATCGGCGTGGTGAACGGATCCCATTCGGCCAGACGATCACCCTGCGCCACGCTCGCCCCGCTCTTGTGCAGCAGGTGCGTACCATAGGGCACGCGGTGCACAGCGCGCTCGCGGCCATCGGTGTCGATCAGCGCGATCTCGCCATTGCGGGCCAACGAGAGCAGACGCCCACGCTTGTCCACGATGGTCGGGATGTCGCGATATTCGACCGTACCATCACACAGCGCTTCCAGATTGCTCTGTTCGTTCACCTGCGCCGCGCCACCGATGTGGAACGTACGCATGGTCAGCTGCGTGCCAGGCTCACCAATCGACTGGGCGGCGATAACGCCCACCGCTTCACCGATGTTGACCGGCGTACCACGGGCCAGATCGCGGCCATAGCAGGTGGCGCACACGCCCTGCTCGGCCTCGCAGACCAGCGGCGAACGGATGCGGGCCGACTGCACACCAGCCGCCTCGATCCGGGCGACGGCAGCTTCGTCCAACAGGTCGCCCTTGGCGGCGATCACGGTGCCGTCCTTCTGCACCATGTCCTCGGCCAGGGTACGGCCCAGAATACGCTCACCAAGGCTGGCGATCGTCGAACCGCCCTGCACGATGGCGCGCATTTCCAGCGCACGCTCGGTGCCGCAATCGGGCGTGATGACCACGCAGTCCTGCGACACGTCGACCAGACGGCGGGTCAGGTAACCCGAGTTCGCGGTCTTGAGCGCCGTATCGGCCAGACCCTTACGCGCGCCGTGGGTCGAGTTGAAGTATTCAAGAACGGTCAGACCTTCCTTGAAGTTCGAGATGATCGGCGTTTCGATGATCTCGCCCGAGGGCTTGGCCATCAGGCCGCGCATACCGGCCAGCTGCTTCATCTGGGTTGGGCTACCACGCGCGCCCGAGTGCGACATCATGTAGATCGCGTTGATCGGCTTTTGACGGCCGGTTTCCGGATCAATCGGGCTGGACTTCAGCTCTTCCATCATGGCCGCGGCCACCTGGTCGCCGCAACGGCTCCAGGCGTCGATAACCTTGTTGTACTTTTCCTGCTGCGTGATCAGACCGTCCTGATACTGCTGCTCGTAATCGGCGACCAATTCCTTGGTCTCGGCCACCAGCGCATCCTTCGAGTCCGGAATGATCATGTCATCCTTGCCGAAGGAGATGCCCGCCTTGAACGCGTGGCGGAAGCCCAGCGTCATGATGGCGTCGGCAAACAGCACCGTGTCCTTCTGGCCGGTGTGGCGATAGACCTGATCGATCACGTCGCCGATTTCCTTCTTCGTCAACAGGCGGTTGACGATTTCAAAGGGAACCTTGTGGCTCTTGGGCAGGCATTCGCCGATCAGCATGCGGCCCGGCGTCGTTTCAAAACGCTTCAGGTACTGCTGGCCGTTCTCGTCGGTCTGCGGCACGCGGGCGATGATCTTGGAGTGCAGCGTGACGGCCTTAGCCTCCAGCGCCTGATGCACTTCGGCCATATCGGCCAGCAGCATGCCTTCACCCGGCTCACCGGCGCGGTCCATCGACAGGTAATAGATGCCCAGCACCATGTCCTGCGAGGGCACGATGATCGGCTTACCATTGGCGGGCGAGAGGATGTTGTTGGTCGACATCATCAGCACGCGCGCTTCCAACTGGGCCTCAAGGCTCAGCGGAACGTGGACGGCCATCTGGTCACCGTCAAAGTCGGCGTTGAACGCCGAGCAGACCAGCGGGTGCAGCTGGATCGCCTTACCCTCGATCAGCACGGGCTCAAACGCCTGAATGCCCAGACGGTGCAGCGTGGGCGCGCGGTTGAGCATGACGGGGTGTTCGCGGATCACCTCGTCCAGGATGTCCCAGACTTCCTTGCGTTCCTTTTCCACCCACTTCTTGGCCTGCTTCAGGGTCATCGACAGACCCTTGGCGTCCAGACGGGCATAGATGAACGGCTTGAACAGCTCGAGCGCCATCTTCTTGGGCAGGCCGCACTGGTGCAGCTTGAGCTCAGGCCCGGTCACGATGACCGAACGGCCCGAATAGTCGACGCGCTTACCCAGCAGGTTCTGACGGAAGCGGCCCTGCTTGCCCTTGAGCATGTCGGACAGCGACTTCAGAGGACGCTTGTTCGCACCCGTAATGACGCGGCCACGACGGCCGTTGTCGAACAGCGCGTCAACCGCTTCCTGCAACATGCGCTTTTCATTGCGCACGATGATGTCGGGCGCGCGCAGTTCGATCAGGCGCTTCAAGCGGTTGTTACGGTTGATCACGCGGCGGTACAGATCGTTCAGATCCGACGTCGCGAAACGGCCACCGTCCAGCGGCACCAGCGGGCGCAGATCTGGCGGGATGACCGGCACCACGTCCAGAATCATCCATTCGGGACGGTTGCCCGAATCGATGAACGATTCCACGACCTTCAGCCGCTTGATGATCTTCTTGGGCTTGAGTTCCGACTTGGTGGTCTCGAGTTCCTTGAGCAGGTCCTCGCGCTCCTGCACCATGTCCAGGCTCATCAGCATGTGCTTGACCGCCTCGGCGCCGATGCCGGCACTGAAGCTGTCCTCGCCATACTCGTCCTGATAGTCGAGCAGCTCGTCCTCGGTCAGCAACTGGTACTTTTCAAGCGGGGTCAGGCCCGGCTCGATCACCACATAGCTTTCGAAATAGAGGATGCGCTCCAGCTGCTTGAGCTGCATGTCGAGCAGCAGGCCGATGCGGCTGGGCAGCGACTTGAGGAACCAGATGTGCGCGACGGGCGCGGCCAGTTCGATATGGCCCATGCGCTCGCGGCGCACCTTGGTCACGGTGACTTCGACGCCGCACTTTTCGCAGACGACGCCCTTGTACTTCATCCGCTTGTACTTACCGCAAAGGCACTCATAGTCCTTCACGGGGCCAAAGATGCGGGCGCAGAACAACCCGTCACGTTCCGGCTTGAACGTGCGGTAGTTGATCGTCTCGGGCTTCTTGATCTCGCCAAAGGACCAGCTGCGGATACGCTCCGGGCTCGCCAGACCGATCTGGATCTGGTCGAAGGTTTCCGGCTTCGCCATCTGGTTGGTAAACTTGGTCAGGTCGTTCATGTTTTCGTCCCTCTAGGGGTCAAATCTCTCGGGGCTCAAGGGGGTTGGGGCGGGCTGTGGGCCCACCCCGTGATCCCTTACTCCGCCGCCTCGGCCAGATCGTCGTCGTCGCTGTCATCGGTCAGCGAGGACAGCTCGACGTTCAGACCCAGCGAGCGCATTTCCTTGACGAGCACGTTGAAGCTCTCGGGAATGCCCGCCTCGAACGTGTCGTCGCCCTTGACGATCGCTTCGTACACCTTGGTGCGGCCCACCACGTCGTCCGACTTGACGGTAAGCATTTCCTGAAGCGTGTACGCCGCGCCATAGGCCTGCAGCGCCCACACTTCCATTTCACCAAAGCGCTGACCACCGAACTGCGCCTTACCACCCAGCGGCTGCTGAGTGACCAGCGAGTACGGCCCGATCGAACGTGCGTGGATCTTGTCGTCGACCAAGTGGTGCAGCTTGAGCACATACTTCATGCCCACCGTCACCTTGCGGTCGAAGGCATCGCCCGTGCGGCCGTCGAACAGAGTCACCTGACCCGATTCATCCAGACCCGCCTTGCGCAGCATGGCCGAAACGTCCGCCTCGACCGCGCCGTCGAACACCGGCGAACCCATCGGCACACCGTTACGCACGTTCTGCGCCAGCTCGACGATTTCATCGTCGCTGCGGCCGTCCAGCGTCGCGGTGTAGTTCTCGCCATAGATGTCCTTCAGCAGCTCACGCACTGCCTCGGGCGGCTGACCAGCCTCGGGGTTGGGGTTGGCTTCGCGCCACGCATCCAGCGCCGCACCGACCTTCTTGCCCAGGCCGCGCGCGGCCCAGCCCAGATGGGTTTCAAAGATCTGACCGACGTTCATGCGGCTGGGCACGCCCAGCGGGTTCAGCACGAAATCAACCGGCGTGCCGTCTTCCAGGAAGGGCATGTCTTCCTGCGGCAGGATGCGGCTGATGATGCCCTTGTTGCCGTGACGGCCGGCCATCTTGTCGCCCGGCTGCAGCTTGCGCTTCACCGCGACGAACACCTTGACCATCTTGAGCACGCCCGGCGCCAGTTCGTCGCCCGCTTCGGCCTTGGCCTTGCGGTCTTCAAACTTCTCGACGATCGCCTTGATCGTGGCGTCATACTGCGCCTTGACCGCTTCCAGCTGCTGCTGGCGCGCTTCATCGGCAACGGCAAACTTCCACCACTCGTGACGCTCGACCTCGGCCAGCAGTTCCTCGGTGATGTCCACGCCCTTCTTCAGGCCCTTGGGCACCGAAGTCGCGACCTGACCGATCAGCATGTCCTTCAGACGGTTGAACGTGGCGCGGTTCAGAATGCCGCGCTCGTCCTCGCGGTCCTTGGCCAGACGCTCGATCTCTTCGGCCTGAATGGCGCGGGTACGGTCGTCGATCTCGATACCGTGGCGGTTGAAGACGCGCACGTCGACAATCGTCCCGGCAACGCCCGGCGGCAGACGCAGCGAGGTGTCACGCACATCGCTGGCCTTTTCGCCAAAGATGGCGCGCAGCAGCTTTTCTTCCGGCGTCATCGGCGATTCGCCCTTGGGCGTGATCTTGCCGACCAGAATGTCACCGGGGTGCACTTCGGCGCCGATATAGACGATGCCCGCCTCGTCCAGATTGCGCAGCGATTCCTCGCCCACATTCGGGATGTCGCGGGTGATGTCTTCCGGCCCCAGCTTGGTGTCGCGGGCCATGACCTCGAACTCCTCGATATGGATCGAGGTGAAGACGTCTTCCTTGACGATACGCTCGCTGATCAGGATCGAGTCTTCGTAGTTGTAGCCATTCCAGGGCATGAACGCGACCAGCACGTTGCGACCCAGCGCCAGCTCGCCCAGCTCGGTGCTGGGACCATCGGCGATGATGTCACCCTTTTCCACCGTGTCGCCCACCTTCACCAGCGGCTTCTGGTTGATGCAGGTCGACTGGTTCGAACGCTCGAACTTTTGCAGGGTATAGATGTCGACGCCCGACTGACCGGGTTCGATATCGCCCGACACGCGGATCACGATACGGGTGGCGTCCACCTGATCGACGATACCGGCGCGCGCGGCGGCAATCGCCGCGCCCGAATCGCGCGCAACCGTCTCTTCCATGCCGGTGCCGACGAAAGGCGCATCGGCCTTGACCAGCGGCACAGCCTGACGCTGCATGTTCGAGCCCATCAGCGCGCGGTTGGCGTCGTCATTTTCCAGGAACGGAATGAGCGAGGCCGCGACAGAGACCAGCTGCTTGGGCGAAACGTCCATCAGGGTGATGGTGTCGCGCGGCGCCATGACGAATTCGCCATTCTGACGCGCCGAAACCAGTTCCTCGACAAACGAGCCATCCTCGTTGGTGGCGGCCGATGCCTGCGCGACGGTGTGCTTCTGCTCTTCCATCGCCGACAGATAGATGACGTTCTTCGTCACCTTGCCATCGGTCACCTTGCGATACGGCGTCTCGATGAAGCCATACTTGTTCACGCGGGCAAAGGTGGAGAGCGAGTTGATCAGACCGATGTTCGGCCCTTCGGGCGTTTCAATCGGGCAGATACGGCCATAGTGGGTCGGGTGAACGTCGCGGACTTCAAAGCCGGCGCGTTCACGCGTCAGACCGCCCGGCCCAAGCGCCGACACGCGACGCTTGTGCGTCACTTCGGACAGCGGGTTGGTCTGGTCCATGAACTGCGACAACTGCGAGCTGCCGAAGAATTCACGCACCGCGGCCACCGCCGGCTTGGCGTTGATCAGGTCGTTGGGCATGACGGTCGACACGTCGACCGAGCTCATGCGCTCCTTGACGGCGCGTTCCATGCGCAGCAGGCCGACGCGGTACTGGTTCTCCAGCAGCTCGCCCACCGAACGCACACGACGGTTGCCCAGGTTGTCGATGTCATCGACTTCACCCTTGCCGTCCTTCAGGTTCACCAGCTCCTTGACCACCGCCAGAATGTCGTTGGTTTCCAGCGTGGTGACCGTGTCTTCGACGGTCAGGCCCAAACGCATGTTCAGCTTGACACGGCCCACGGCCGACAGGTCATAGCGATCCGCGTCAAAGAACAGGCCGGCAAACAGCGCCTCGGCGGTTTCGCGCGTCGGCGGTTCGCCAGGGCGCATGACGCGATAGATGTCGGCCAGCGCGTGATCGCGATCCTCGGCCTTGTCAGCCTTGAGCGTGTTGCGAATCCACGGGCCGGTGCTGACATGGTCGATGTCCAGCAGCTCGAACGTGTCGATACCCGCAGCGTCCAGCGCGGCCAGATTCTCGGCGGTCACTTCATCGCCCGCTTCGATATAGATGCGGCCGGTCGACTCATCGATCACGTCATTGGCGCTGTAACGGCCAAAGATTTCCTCGGTCGGGATCAACAGATCCTTCAGACCATCCTTCTCGGCCTTGTTGGCGGCGCGCGGCGAAATCTTGGCACCGGCGGCAAACACCACCTCACCGCTGGCCGCATCCACGATGTCGAACGTCGGCTTGGCACCGCGCCATGCTTCGGCGACATAGGGGATCTTCCAGCCACCGCTGGCACGGTTCCAGACGATGCGCTGATAGAAATGATGCAGGATCTCTTCGTCGTTCAGACCCAGCGCATGCAGCAGCGCCGTCACCGGCAGCTTGCGCTTGCGGTCGATACGGACGTTGACGATGTCCTTGGCGTCGAATTCAAAGTCCAGCCACGAACCGCGATACGGGATCACGCGGGCGGCGAACAGATACTTGCCCGACGAATGCGTCTTGCCGCGGTCATGGTCGAACAATACGCCCGGCGAACGGTGCATCTGCGACACGATCACGCGCTCGGTGCCGTTGATGATGAAGGTGCCGTTCTCCGTCATCAGGGGCATGTCGCCCATGTAGACGTCCTGCTCCTTGATATCCAGAACCGAGCGGGTCTCGGTCTCGGCGTCCACCTCGAACACGATCAGGCGCAGCGTCACCTTCATCGGCGCGGCAAAGGTGATGCCCCGCTGACGGCATTCGGTGATGTCGTACTTGGGCTCTTCCAGCTCGTAATTGACGAAGTCCAGCTCGCTCGTGCCGGCAAAGTCGCGGATCGGGAAAACGCTGCGCAGCGTCTTTTCCAAGCCGGACACATAGCCGACGGCGGGATTGGAACGCAGGAACTGCTCATAGCTCTCGCGCTGAACCTGGATCAGGTTCGGCATCTGCGTCACTTCGTGGATGTCGCCAAAGATGCGACGGATGCGGCGCTTGGCCGATGCACGTCCGCTTTGCTGGGGCTTGGTCGCCATTACGGGTTCTGCCTCTTTCTCATGCGCGCCCTGATTCGCAGGGCACGCGAAAACGTTTCGCCACGCGCGGCATGGCACATCCGATCAGACGCAAAAAAGGCCACAAGCCATTGCAATCCCGCCACTTTCGACAGAATCACAGCCCGTAGCCGTCAGCGTCAGATGGATGACAGCGCCTCCTTCCCGATGCCGACCCCCGCGCTGGGCCAGCCTTGCTCGAAGCGCTGAACGGGGCCGCACTTAGGCCAAACCCCCGGAAAAGTCAAACTTTCCCCGCATGTTTTCGCAGGCGCAGCACGGCACGGGCGAGCAACAAACCGCTCCGCAACGGAGACAACAGAAAAGGGCGCGGCAATGGCCAGCCGCGCCCTTTCCCCAGCAAACCCGATGGCTCCCGCAACGCCGCCCCACACTCCCTCAAGCGCGGGTGGCACAAGGCCCCATGGGCAATCTTGATGTCAGCACAAAGACAGGATCAGAACAGCCCCGGAACCAGTCGATAACGGACCTTGTTGCAGAACTCCCGATAGGCAGGGTCTTGCGACAACAGCTTTTCCTCGGCCTTCAGGCGCAGGATCTGGGCCCACCAGCCGATGCCATAGATCACCACATTGATCAGCAGCGGATTCATCACCAGCACCGCCACATGCACCCACAAATAGCCCGCATACATCGGATGACGCACCCAGCGGTAGGGACCATCCACCTTGATCCCGCGGTTGGCGGGGGCAATGCCAAAGCTGCGGCGCAGGGAGAACTTGGCCCAGATCTGGAACAGGTTGCCCACCACCCACATCACCGTAAAGGCCGGGATCAGCCACGCCAGCGCATCAGGCCAGACATGACCATGGGCCGGTTCGATCAACAGCGGGGCGGCCGTGGCGGTGATCGCCAGCAACCAGTCCCCCAGCGCCAGACTGATGTTCTGCGTCGACCGGCGGATCATGACAAAGATCAGCACCGTCAATTCGCCCACCGGCAGCAACAGCACCAGCGGGTTGTGATCGGTCAGATAGGACGAGATCGCCCGCCATGCCAATCCCACCCACAGCGTCAGGATCAGGCCCTGCTCGATACGGTCCAGCGTGCGCGGGGCGACACGGGCAAAGGCCCGGTCCAGCCAGCCATCGTCAGCGCGCGTCTGGGCGGGAGGCGTCTGGGTAATGCTCACTCGAATCCCCTTTTGCAGGCCATCGGGCGGCCCATCGACCACGCCCGCAGAATCGCCGGAACGGGTCGCGGGCCTTCTGGGAAAGGTCTAGGCAAACAAGGTTAACAACTTCCTAGGGGAAGGGCGCAGAGCCCGGCCCGCGCACGACCCGCGCCCAACCCGCGCACGGCGGCGGGGGGGCAGGCAATGCTTGACTCGCCCCCCGGCCGCGCGTAAAGGCGCGCTCGATTGCGGTGGGCCTGCCCGCCGTTCTCATCCGTCCGAGACAGTTGGTGCGGGGAATATGCCCCGCTTAATCTCCAGCCTAGACGGGGAAAAGAGATTTCCGGCCCGCCCGCCCCTGTGGCTGTGCGGCGCCCTCTAGGTCCGGTTTTGCCGGCCCTTCTCCTTCCCTTGTCACGGACTATCCGCCCATGTGGGCGCGGCTTTGCCGTGCCTGCTTGGACAAAGTAGCCGGCCCGGCGGCCAACGCCAAAGGGCCACATGTGAAGGAGTAAGGCATGGATCGTTCGCAGAAAGCCGATTCGGTCGCCCAGCTCAACGCGGTCTTCAACGAGGTCGGCGTGGTGGTTGTCACCCGCAACCTTGGCCTGACGGTGGCTCAGTCCTCCGTGCTGCGCAACAAGATCCGCGAAGCCGGTGCGACCTATAAGGTTGCGAAGAACCGTCTTGCCCAGATTGCCGCCCAAGACACCGATTACGTTGGTATCTGCGACTTCATGACCGGCCCCACCGCGCTTGCGTGGTCGGTCGATCCGGTTGCCGCTGCCAAGGTCATCGTCGAATTCGCCAAGACGACCGACAAGATCGAGATCGTCGGCGGTTCGCTGGGTTCGGTGGTTCTGAACGCTGATGGCGTCAAGGCTTTGGCCGCGATGCCCAGCCTCGACGAACTGCGTGGCAAGCTGGTTGGCCTCATCCAGGCTCCGGCGACGAAGATCGCCCAGCTCACGACCGCTCCGGCGGCCAAGCTGGCGCGCGTGTTCGGCGCTTACGCCAAGGACGCGGCATAAGACTTATCAAACCCCATTTTCCGGGTCATTGCCTGATTTGGGCGCCCGGCAAACCAATCTGGAGTGTACATCATGGCTGATATCGCCAAGCTCGTTGAAGAACTGTCGGCTCTGACCGTCATGGAAGCCGCTGAACTCGCCAAGGCCCTGGAAGAGGCTTGGGGCGTTTCGGCTGCTGCCGCTGTTGCCGTTGCTGCTCCGGCCGCCGGCGGCGCCGCTGCTGAAGCCGTCGAAGAAAAGACCGAATTCGACGTCATCCTGACCGGCGACGGTGGCAAGAAGATCCAGGTGATCAAGGAAGTCCGCGCCATCACCAACCTGGGCCTGACCGAAGCCAAGGCGCTGGTCGAAGGCGCTCCCAAGGCGATCAAGGAAGGCGTGTCGAAGGCTGAAGCCGAAGACATCAAGAAGAAGATCGAGGAAGCCGGCGGCACCGTCGAAGTCAAGTAAGACTTCAACAGCCGTCGGTCGGATCTTCCGACCGAACAGAGGGGGCGGTGCCATCTGGCGCCGCCCTTTTTGCATGCGCGGCTTGTGAGGTGGCACCGGCCCGCCTATCGCCACCCCATGACCATGCCCCCCGCTCCCCTGCCCCGCCCGTCCGCCGTGTTGTTTGACATGGACGGGCTGATTTTCGACACCGAACGGCTGTATGGCATTGCCCTGCGCGCCACGGCTGACCGGCTGGGCCTGCGCGACCGCATTACCGAGGCGGTCGAGGCGCAGACCATCGGCCTTGGCTGGCCCGAAACGTGGAAGCTGTTGGCCGATGTGCTGGGCGATGCGGGCGATCCGCTGGCTTTCCGTCAGGACTGGCTGGCCGCGTTTGACCGCATGACGCCCACCGATCTGGTGATGAAGCCGGGGGTGGTGGAATTGCTGGACGCGCTGGATGATCTGGCCATTCCGCGCGCGGTGGCAACGGGCGCCTATCGCGCGGTGGCGTCACGTTTTCTGGACGCGCATGGCCTGACCACGCGGTTTGACGCGATCATCACGCATGAGGATTACACCCGAGGCAAGCCCGCGCCCGATCCGTTTCTGACGGCGGCGGCGCGGCTGAGCGTGGCTCCGCAGGCCTGTTGGGCGCTGGAGGATTCGGCCAATGGCATCCGTTCGGCCCATGCCGCCGGGATGGTGGCGATCATGGTGCCCGATCTGTTGCAACCCGCGCCCGATCTGGCCGCATTGTGCCATCACATCGCGCCCGACCTGCATGATGTGCGCGCCCGCCTGATCGCGTAAACCCGACACGGGCCTCAGACGCGCAAAGGCCGGGGCGGATCGCTCCCCCCCGGCCCGGCTTGCTGCTGAAAAACGCTTACTTCAGCGTCTTCAGATAATCGATGACAGCTTTGCGCTTGGCGGCATCGGGGATACCGGCATAGGCCATCTTGGTGCCCGGAACCGTCTTCATCGGGTTCTCCAGCCACTTGTCCAGATGCTCGTCATCCCAGCTGTAGCCGAGCGTCTTGAAGCCTTCGGAATAGGTGTAACCGGCATGCGCGCCAGCCTTGGCACCATAGACGCCATGCAGCGACGGGCCAACCATGTTCACGTCCTTCTGGACCGAGTGGCAGGTCTTGCACATCGCGAATTCGGCAGGCTCGGCGCCGGCAACCGCGGCGGCCGGGGTTTCAGCGGCAGCGGCAGGCGCGGCGCTGTCGGCGGCAGGGGCCGCCGAATCCGCCGACGAGGCAGGCTCGGACGAGCCGCCGCAACCGGCAACCGCCAGCGACAACACGCCCACAAGGGCAATCTTGGTGATCGAACGCATGGGAATTCCTTCCTGAACAATTGGGGTATGTTCGCGCCACGCGCTGTAGCGGGATCGGCTTGGCGGCGGAATGTCCTTTTTTCTTTGTCCGAAAACAACAAGCGCCTATTTGCCCTGCGACCATGGCCAACCCGCAACACACCCCGCACAGCCCCGTTCCGGGCGCTCCCCACACGGCCAGTTGGGGGCAGGAAATGCGCGCCAGCCTGATGCTGGCGGTGCCGATGGCGGCGGCCAATCTGATGCAGATGGCGGTCTATGCCATCGACGTGATCTTTGTCGCGCGGCTGGGGCAAAGGGCGCTGGCAGTGTCCAGCCTGTCGATCGCGGTGTTCACCCTGATGGTGTGGAGCCTGTTCGCGCTGACCGGCGCGGTCGCTCCGGTGATCGCGGCCGAGTTGGGCGCGGGCGAAACCGGCGATCCGGCCCAAGGCCGCCGCGCCATCCGCCGCACGACACGCATGGCGCTGTGGCTGTCGGCGGGGTTGGGGGCGGTGGCGATGCTGATCGCGGGTCAGGGGCGCGCCATCCTGCTGGCCACCGGGCAAACGCAGGATGTGGCGCAAGGCGCGCAAGCTTTCCTGAGCATCCTGCGCTGGGCGATCATTCCCATGCTGATGGCAGGCGTGCTGCGTCAGGTCGTCTCGGCGCTGGGGCGGCCGGTGTTTGCAACCGTCATCACCGCCCTGTCGATCGCGGCCAATGCGGCGGGCAATTACGCGCTGGTGTTTGGCCATTGGGGCGCGCCCGCGCTGGGGCTGGCGGGGTCGGCGTGGTCCAATGTCATCACCGCGCTGGTGACATTGGCGGCCTATGGCGTGGCGGTCTATGCCGATCCGGGCTTGCGGGCGCATCGCCTGTTGCATGGGCTGTGGCGGGTGGACAGCGCGCGTCTGGCGCAATTGCTGCGCATTGGTCTGCCGATGGCGGGGACGACATTGGCCGAGGCTGGCCTGTTCAACATCGCCGCCTTTCTGATGGGCCGCATTGGTGAACTGGAACTGGCCGCCCATGCGCTGGCGCTACAGATCGCGTCCTTTGCCTTCATGCTGCCGATGGGCGTGGGACAGGCGGCCTCGATCCGGGTGGGATACCATTATGGCGCGGGCGATCAGGCGGGCGTGGGCCGAGCGGGGGCCTGCGCGGTGGTGATCGGGCTGGGCGCGGCGCTGTTTTCGGGCGCGGCAATGGTGCTGGCCCCTCGGTTGATGCTGTCGGCCTATGTTGACATAGGCGCGCCCGCGCAGGCGGCGCTGTTGGCGCTGGCGGTGCAATATATGCTGATCGCCGCCGCGTTTCAGTTGTTTGACGCGACACAGGCGATCCTGGCCGGAGCGCTGCGCGGGTTGCAGGACACGCGCGTGCCGATGGGGATCGCGCTGGCGGGCTATTGGCTGCCGGGGTTCGGTCTGGCCGCCGGGCTGGGGCTGATGACGCCGTTGCGGGGGCTGGGCGTGTGGATCGGGCTGGCGGCTGGGCTGGTGGTGGTTTCGATCGGACTGGGCTGGCGCTGGCATCGGCGCGGCCCACTGGGGCTGATGGCCCCGCGCTGATGGCCCCGCGCTGATCGATGCGTGCCATTCTGGCGCGGTGGCACAGGCGCGCAAAAAAATCGCATGGGTGGCCCTTGACGCTGTTGGGGGCGGGACCCATATCCGCGCCGCTGGCACTCTCTATGCCAGAGTGCCAAACCCTGTTTTCAACATTGAGAGAGGTATCTCATGTCGTTCCGTCCTCTGCACGACCGCGTGCTGGTCCGCCGCGTCGAAGCCGAAGAAAAGACCGCTGGCGGCATCATCATCCCCGACAGCGCCAAGGAAAAGCCCGCCGAAGGCATCATCGTCTCGGTCGGTTCGGGTGCGCGCAACGAAGCTGGCGTGATCACCCCGCTGGAAGTCAAGGCTGGCGATCGCGTGCTGTTCGGCAAGTGGTCGGGCACCGAAGTGAAGGTCGGCGGTGAAGACCTGCTGATCATGAAGGAATCGGATATTCTGGGCATCATCGGCTAATCAGCCGGACCAGACTTTCCCCTTTCAACACGACATTTCAAAGGAATAGATCATGGCCGCCAAGGACGTGAAATTTGGTCGCGACGTTCGCGAACGCATTCTCAAGGGCGTGGACACCCTCGCCGACGCCGTCAAGGTGACGCTGGGCCCCAAGGGCCGCAACGTCGTCATCGAAAAGTCGTTCGGCGCCCCGCGCATCACCAAGGACGGTGTGTCGGTTGCCAAGGAAATCGAACTGAAGGACAAGTTCGAGAACCTGGGCGCCCAGATGCTGCGCGAAGTCGCCAGCAAGTCGAACGACAAGGCCGGTGACGGCACCACCACCGCCACCGTGCTGGCGCAGGCCATCGTGCGCGAAGGTCTGAAGGCTGTTGCCGCCGGCATCAACCCGATGGACCTGAAGCGCGGCATCGACACCGCGGCTGCCGCCGTGGTTGCCGATCTGGCCGGCCGTTCCAAGCCCGTCACCGATTCGGCCCAGATCGCCCAGGTCGGCATCATCTCGGCCAATGGCGACGTCGAAGTCGGCCAGAAGATCGCCGAAGCGATGGAGAAGGTCGGCAAGGAAGGCGTGATCACCGTCGAGGAAGCCAAGGGTCTGGAATTTGAACTGGATGTCGTCGAAGGCATGCAGTTCGACCGTGGCTATCTGTCGCCCTACTTCGTCACCAACCCCGAAAAGATGACGGTGGAACTGGATAACCCCTATATCCTGATCCACGAAAAGAAGCTGTCGTCGCTGCAGTCGCTGCTGCCGATTCTGGAAGCCGTGGTGCAGTCGGGCCGTCCGCTGCTGATCATCGCCGAGGATATCGAAGGCGAGGCGCTGGCCACTCTGGTGGTCAACAAGCTGCGCGGCGGCCTGAAGATCGCCGCTGTGAAGGCTCCCGGTTTCGGCGACCGCCGCAAGGCCATGCTGGGCGACATCGCCACGCTGACCGCCGGCGAGATGATCAGCGAAGATCTGGGCATCAAGCTGGAAACCGTCACCCTGGGCATGCTGGGTCAGGCCAAGAAGGTCACGATCGACAAGGACAACACCACGATCGTCGACGGTCTGGGTTCGGCTGACGAGATCAAGGCCCGCGTCGAGCAGATCAAGGCGCAGATCGAAATCACCACCAGCGACTATGACCGCGAAAAGCTGCAGGAACGTCTGGCCAAGCTGGCTGGCGGCGTGGCCGTGATCAAGGTCGGCGGTTCGACCGAGGTCGAGGTGAAGGAGCGCAAGGATCGCGTGGACGATGCCCTGCACGCCACCCGCGCCGCTGTCGAGGAAGGCATTGTGCCCGGCGGCGGTACGGCTCTGCTGTACGCGACCAAGGCTCTGGCTGGCCTGACCGGCGCCAACGAAGACCAGACCCGCGGCATCGACATCGTCCGCAAGGCGATCACCGCCCCGATCAAGCAGATCGCCGAGAACGCTGGCGTTGACGGCGTGCTGGTGGCTGGCAAGCTGCTGGACCAGTCGGATGAGACGCTGGGCTTCAACGCCGCGACCGAAACCTATGAGAACCTGCTGAACGCTGGCGTGATCGACCCGACCAAGGTTGTCCGCACCGCCCTGCAGAACGCCTCGTCGGTGGCTGGCCTGCTGATCACGACCGAAGCCGGTATCGTCGAAAAGCCCGAAGACAAGCCCGCCATGCCCGCGATGCCGGGTGGTGGCATGGGTGGCATGGACTTCTAAGTCCACGCCCATCGGTACACCTGTGAAAGCCCGGGGGGAGCGATCCCCTCGGGCTTTTGCTTATGCGAATCGCGCGGAAAGCCTAGGGAATATCCCTATGGCATTGGGCAAAAACGCCAAGATTGCGCCAATTTGCCGATCGATTGCACCGCAATGGCGGCAGAACTGTGCCGCAACCACCGCAGCAAAGCCCCCTTTCGTCGCCGCCGCGCTTGGTTTTGTTAACCCTGCATGGTAATTGATCCTCATCCCTAAAATCGTATTCCCAGAAGCGTGATGAACAGCCCCTCCTCTCGCCTTTCCCGCATGGCCGCGCTGCTGGCGCTGGCATCCTCGGCAATCTGCATGGCCCCGGTGGCGCAGGCACGCGGCAGCGATGTCGACGCCCGCTTCGACCGTGCCTTTGGCGTGGGAGCCTATGCCCCGCCCGCCCCGTCGGCCACGCCGCCGATCGCCCTCCCCCCCGGTTTTGAGCTGCAACTGGCCCGTCTGGCCAATGCCTCGATGGGGCGGATTGGCGTGGCGGCGGTCGACCTGTCCACGGGCAAGGGCGTGTCGGTGATGGGCGATCAGCCCTTTCCCATGGCCAGCACCAGCAAGATCGCCATTGTCGCCACCTTTCTGGAGGGCGTTGATCAGGGCCGGTTCCGCCTGACAGACCGTTTCCCGCTGATGATGCCGGTGCCCTCGGCCCGGTTTTCCAGCGTGGTGGCCCCGGTCCGCCCCGGCTCCAGCCTGACCGCGCATGAACTGATCGAACTGGCCATCACCCGCAGCGACAACCACGCCACCGATGCCTTGTTGGCGGCGGTGGGGGGGCCGCAGGCCGTGACCGGATGGATGAAGCGCGCCGGGCTGCACGGCATGCGCCTGGACCGCGATATCGCCACGCTGGTGCGTGATGACGGCGCGATTGACCCGGCCCGGGTGATTGACCCGCGCGACAGCGCCACGCCGCAGGCGATGGCCACGCTGCTGGCGGGCATTTATCAGGGCCAATGGCTCAGCAATTCCAGCCGGGACGTCTTGCTGGGCGCGATGAGCCGTTGCGTCACGGGCCGTAGCCGCCTGCGCGCCCAATTGCCCGCCGACGCGATGGTCGGGCACAAGACGGGCACGCTGAACAATACCTCCAGCGATGTCGGGCTGATCCGCGCCTCTGACGGACGGATGATCGCGGTGGCAATTTATGTCACGGGTCAGGGGGGCAAACCGGGGCGCGATTCGCGCATCGCCACCATCGCCCGCGCCATTTACGAGGGCTATCACGCCGAGCCGGTGTCGACGCTGACCGTCGCGACGCCAGGGATGGAACTGGTGCCGACGCCCTGAGCAGGGGCTGATCGATCAGAAAGAGGCGGCTGCCGGTGGGCGGTCGCCTTTTTTCATGCCTTCGCCGGCGGCACCGCCTGCGACAGACAAAAGAAAAGGCGCGCAGGATTGCTCCCGCGCGCCAAATCCGGAATCTTTGCGCCGAAGCGCGAAAGATTACTTCGAGGCAGCCGAATCGGCAGCCGACGAAACTTCCGAAGCAGCCGAGTCAGCAACCGAAGCAGCCGAGTCAGCAACCGAGGTGGCTTCCGAAGCAACCGAGTCAGCCGACGAAGCAGCGTCGCCGCCCTTCGAGCAAGCGGCCAGCGACAGAGCAGCGCCAGCAACGGCAGCAGCGAGAACGATCTTGCGCATGTGTGTATCCTTGAACAGCGAGTGGACCACGCACGGCTCCACATGCGTGGTGCGCCGAGCGGAAAGCCTACCGCAGGAGTAGACTTCGCCTGCCAAATAAACGGCTTGTGAATGGGATGCAAGGGTTTGTCGCAGCCAAGGCCTCGGTCCGTCGATTTTCTTGGGGGATTTTTGTGCCACCTCGGTGCAATCGCGCGCGTCCAACGCCCACAACGCCACCGTGCATAGCCCCCTCCGGCGGCTTTTCGTGGCGGAATTCTGCGCCTATGACGGCAGACTATGGACAAACGGCCGCATCTCTACCTGGTCGATGGCTCGGCCTATATTTTCCGCGCCTATCACCGCCTTCCGCCCCTGACCAACCCCGTTGGCACCCCTGTTGGCGCCGTTTTCGGCTATACCACCATGCTGTGGAAACTGGCCGAAGACCTGCACAAGGCCGATGGCCCGACCCATTTGGCGGTGATTCTGGACAAGGCGGGGCGGTCATTCCGCAACGACATTTATCCCGAATACAAGGCGAATCGCCCCCCCGCGCCAGAGGATCTGGTGCCGCAATTCCCCCTGATTCGCGATGCCACCCGCGCCTTTTCCCTGCCCTGTATCGAGGAAGCGGGGCTGGAGGCCGACGATCTGATCGCCTCCTATGCCCGCGCGGCGGCGGCGCAGGGGTGGGATGTGACCATCGTCTCGTCGGACAAGGATCTGATGCAGCTGGTTGGCCCGCATGACAGCGGCGCGCGAATCGACATGCTGGACACGATGAAAAACGTCCGCATCTTCATCGCCGAGGTGGAGGAAAAATTCGGCGTCACGCCGGACAAGGTGGGCGATGTGCTGGCGCTGATGGGCGATGCGGTGGACAATGTGCCCGGCATCCGCGGCATCGGCCCCAAAACCGCGACCAAACTGATTGTCGAACACGGCGATCTGGAAAGCGCGCTGGCCGCCGCCCCGGCGATGAAGGCCAGCAAGCTGCGCGAGAACCTGATCGAGCAGGCCGACATGGCCCGCCTCTCGCGCGTGCTGGTGGCGTTGAAGGAGGACGCCCCCCTGCCCCTGCCGCTGGACGCGTTCAAGCTGGGCGAGATCCCGCCCGAACCGCTGGCGGCCTTTCTGGCGGAACATGGCTTTACCAGCCTGCTGAAGCGTCTGGACGCCGGGCGCGGCAGCCCCGAGCGCACGACACAATTGCACCCGGCCAAAACCGTCACCGTCAGCGCCGCGCCCACATCGGGCCGCACCCCACCCGCGCCCATGCCGCCGATTGACCACGCCGCCTATGCCTGTGTGCAGACGGTGGAGGCGCTGGAGGCGTGGATCGCGCGCGCCCAATCCGCCCGCGTCGTGGCCTTTGACACCGAAACGGCGGCGCTGGACGCGATTGGCGCGGATCTGGTGGGCATCAGCCTGGCGGTGGGGCCGAATGAGGCCTGCTATATCCCGCTGGGCCATCGCGGCGGCGACATGTTTGCGCAGGTGCCGCAACAGATCGACAAGGCCACCGCGCTGGCCCTGCTCAAACCGCTGCTGGAAAGCGATGCGGTGCTGAAGGTCGGGCAGAACATCAAATATGACATCAACGTGCTGGCCCGCCATGGGGTGAATGTCGCGCCGGTGGATGACACGATGGTCATCAGCTTTGATCTGGACGCAGGCGGCGGCGATGACGCGATCTGGGGGCACGGCATGGACGAGCTGGCCCAGCGCCATCTGGGCCACAGCTGCATCGCCTTCAAGGACGTGTGCGGCACCGGCAAGAAGCAGATCAGCTTTGCCGAAGTGCCGCTGGACCGCGCCACCGCCTATGCCGCCGAGGACGCCGATGTCACATGGCGCCTGCACCGGGTGCTGAAACCGCGTCTGTCGGACGAGGGCGCGACGACCATCTATGAACGCGTCGACCGCCCGCTGGTGCCGGTGGTGGCCGCGATGGAGCGCGCTGGCATTCTGGTCGACCGCGAACGTCTGGCCGGCCTGTCGCAGCAATTTGCCGAAGCCATCGCCGCGCTGGAGGCCGAGATCCACGCGCTGGCCGGAGCACCCTTTACCATCGGCAGCCCCAAGCAATTGGGCGAAATCCTGTTCGACCAGATGGGGCTGAAGGGCGGCAAAAAGGGCAAGTCGGGCCAATATTCCACCGACCAGTCGGTACTGGAAAAACTGAGCGGCGAGGGCGTGGCGATCGCGGGCAAGGTGCTGGAATGGCGCCAACTGGCCAAATTGCGCAGCACCTATACCGAGGCTTTGCAGGCCGCCATCAGTCCGGTGACGGGGCGCGTGCATACATCATACAGTCTGGTGGGCGCGCAGACCGGGCGTTTGTCCTCCACCGAGCCGAACCTGCAGAACATCCCCATCCGCACCGAAATCGGCCGCCAGATCCGCGATTGTTTCGTGGCCGCGCCCGGCAATGTCATTCTGGCCGCCGACTATAGCCAGATCGAGCTGCGTCTGGCCGCCCATATGGCCGATGTGCCCGCGCTGAAGGATGCCTTTGCGGCAGGGGCCGACATTCACGCCGCCACCGCGCAGGAACTGTTTGGCGAGGTCACCCGCGAAACGCGCGGCCGGGCCAAGACGATCAATTTCGCCATCCTGTACGGCATTTCGCGCTGGGGTCTGGCGCCGCGTCTGGGTGTCACGCCAGAGGAAGCGCAGGCGATGATCGACACCTATTTCGCCCGCTTCCCCGGCATTCAACGCTATATCCACGACACGCTCTCGACGGTGCGCGAACGGGGCTATTCGCAAACGCTGTTTGGCCGCAAATGCTGGTTCCCGCGCATCAACGCCAAGAATCAGGCCGAACGGCAGGGCAGCGAGCGCGCCGCGATCAACGCCCCGATTCAGGGCACCTGCGCCGACATTATCAAACGCGCCATGGCCCGCATGATGCCCGCGCTGGAGGCGGCCGGACTGGGGCATGTGCGGATGCTGTTGCAGGTGCACGACGAACTGGTGTTCGAACTGCCCGAAACCGACATTGAGGCCGCCAGCGCCGTCATCCGCCGCGTGATGGAGGAGGCCGCCGGGCCTGCGGTGGCGATCTCGGTCCCGCTGGGGGTGGAGATCGGCCATGGGATCAGCTGGGGCGCGGCACATTAAGTGCTTCATCGCGGCTTCATCGATGCGGGGGCATGGGGGACGGCATGATTCGCCTGCCTGCCTCGCTTTCGTTTGACGCGATTGCGCAAAACCTGCCGCTGTCGCTGCCCTCGGCCCTGCCGGGGGCGGCCATGGCCGAAGACGCCCTGCCCAGCTGGAACGAGCTGATGCATTGGTCCACCCGCCTGACGCATCTGGCGGTGGTGGCGGGGATTGCGCTGGCCATCGGGCTGGCGCTGCATCTGGGCGTCTACACGCTGCTGCGCCGATTGTGGCAACGCAGCGGCCGCGAAATCGCGCAACTGGCGGCGCAGCGCCTGTACCACGCCACACGCTGGGCGGTGGTGGTGACATCGCTGGGCATGGCGGACAATTTCGACCGGCTGTTGCGCAAATTATGGGTGCCGGTGGCGCAAGTGCTGGTGCCCGCGATCACCGGCTGGGTGCTCTATGCGCTGCTACAGGCCTTTGCCGATATTCTGGTGCGCAGCAACGCGCTGATCGACGACGAGATGTCGGGCCGCAGCCGGCACACTCGCATCACGATTCTGGCGCGCGCGGGCGGGTTTCTGATCATCTTTCTGACCATTGCGATGATGCTGTTGACGGTGCCGGCGGTGCGCCATGTCGGGGCGACGCTGATGGCATCGGCAGGCCTGATCGGTCTGGCGGTAGGCGCGGCGGCGCAACCGGCATTGAAATCCTTGATCGCGGGGCTGCAAATCGTCCTGACCGAACCGATCCGCATCGGCGATTTCGTCGTGGTCGAGGGCGAAAGCGGCCGGGTGGAGGACATCCGCCTGTCCTATGTCGTGATCCGCACCGGGGACGAGCGGCGGCTGATCGTGCCGACGACCAAGATCCTCGACAGTTCATTCCAGAACTGGACGCGGGTGGGGGGAATCACCGGCTCGGTGGTTTTGCCGATCCGGCCCGGTTTTGCGATCAGCGCCATGCGCGATGCCTATCTGACTTTGCTGACGGCGCAGCCCGAATGGGATGGGCGCAGCGGCGAATTGCAAGTGGCCGAGGCGCGAGTCGGTTCGGTCGAGCTGAAACTGATCATGAGCGCTGCAGATCCCACGGCGCTGGCCAGCCTGCGCTTTGCCATGCGTGAGGCGATGCTGGAATGGCTGCGCGAAACCATGCCCGACGCGCTGTGCACCGAGACGTAAGGCCGCCGCAAGGGTGAAATAACCCATATGGATGAGGCATTGTGAAAATCCACCAAATAGGGATTTTCCTTAGCTCATCGCGCGGCTTGCGCCCACTGCGGACAAAAAAAGACCCGATCGAAACCGACCGGGTCGTAGAAGTTTGGGAGAGGATGCCTGAAAGGCACGTCCTATATGCGCGCGACTCGTTCATTGTGCAAGTGCGAAAAGGATAGGTCGAGTTGCAAATTCCGCAACGACCATTGCGTCCAGTGACAAACACTCCCGCCCGCACAACGCCAAGGCAATTGCGCGGCCTCAATCCCCTGCTCCGCCAGCCATCGTGTTCGCACCCGCGCCGCGCCTTTGCAAAGGCCGCGTATCCGCCATTGACAGCGATAGCCAAACCTTGCGCAGCGCCGCCGCCCCGCCCGGAGCGCGGGCAAAAAAAGACCCGGTCGAAACCGACCGGGTCGTGAAAGTTTTGGGAGAGGATGCCTGAAAGGCCTTTTCCATATGCCGATCGGACCGAACCTTAGCAAATGACAAAACATCATTGTCAGTTGCAATTTACGCAACAAACGCAACTGCAACGCACAGGCACCTGTTTTTACTAGGTTTTATTTGAACCAAAATTCACCGGGATCGCCCCAGCCGCGCACGCATACGTATCGCGCTGCAACGCAGCACGGTCAGGCCGGACCAAAGCACGGGCCGATCGCCCGAATCACGACCGGCCAGAAATCCTATTGGGCAAATATCCTGAATATTGGAAACCGTTTTGGCAAAAACAATGGGCCGAAAACCAATCCGGTTTCCGACCCGCATGGCGCAACCGCCCCTGCCCCCAAAAAATGCCATCCCAAGGCCACGTGCCCCGCCATCTGGGCAAAGCGAACATCACCAAGGCTGCATGAAACGCAACGCAGCCCCTATCCCAATCCGATCACGGCCCGTGCCGCCGGGTGGCGCCCCACGCGCCACCCGATCAACACCCGCCACACCGCCGTCACCAAGGGCGCAACGGCTCCGAACCACACGCGGTCAATGCGCCAACAACAGCGCCGTGCCGTGCTTGCGCTCCAGGAAAAAGCTGGTGACGCCCCCCATGAAGAACTCGCGCAGGCGGCTGTGGCCAAATGCGCCCATGACCAGCAAATCGCCCTGCACCCGCGCCACGGCGGCCGACAGCGTTTCCTCGATCGACCCGGCGCGCTCCAATTGCACCAGTTCGGCCTTCACCCCATGGCGCGAGAGATATTGCAGCGCGTCCATCGGTTCAAACGCCCCTGCCTTTTCCCCCACGGTCAGCAACCGCACCGTATCGGCCAGCTTCAGCAGCGGCAACGCGCCCTTCAGCGCGGCGGCGGCCTCGTACCCGCCGTCCCACGCCACACAGATCGAGCCAAACGGCGCCGTCACCGCCCCATCCTGCGGCACCAGCAACACCGGCGCGCGCGATCCCACCGTCAATTGCCCGACAAAGTCGCAGCCTTGCGACAAGACGATCACATCGGCCAACCGCGCCATCTCGCCCAACGCGTCGACGGGCTCCTCCTCGGCGCGCATGATGTCGAACGGCACATCCTCGCGCCGCAGATGTTCGGCGATTTCATCGGCATATTCGTCATCGCGGTTCACCGCATCGCGCACCGCATCGGCCGCCAGATAGCTGGTGCCCATCGCATCAATCGACATGAAACGCGCCACTGGCGTATCAACCAGAACGCTAATATGCCCTCCGGTTGCGCGGGCCAGCGACAGAGCGGATTCCAGACGTGCCGCCATGGCATCGGAACGGTCGGCATAGACGACAATCGAGCGCATCGTACTTCTCCCGGTTGGGTGCCCCCCAAACGTGAAGATAGTGTGCCCAGCGCGCGATGCCAGCACCATGATTCAGGTCAACCAGCACGCGCCATGCAAAAAGGGCGGCAGCGCCATCGCGCCACCGCCCCTTTTCAGCCCAACGGGCGCGTCCTTCAGGCGGGCTGATGCGCCTCGGCAACGGCAGCCTTCAGCGCCTCGACCAGATCGGTGCGCTCCCACGGGAAGAAGTCGCCCTGCGCCTTGCGGCCAAAGTGGCCATAGGCGGCCGAGGGACCATAGATCGGCTTGTTCAGGCCCAGCCCGGTGCGGATGCCGCGCGGGGTCAGCCCGCCCAGCTTGTCCTGCGCCACCTTGGCAATGGCGGCCTCCAGCGCGGCGTCGGACGCGGTGCCGGTGCCATGCGTGTCGACATACAGCGACAGCGGGCGCGCCACGCCGATGGCATAGGCCAACTGGATCGTGCAACGCGTGGCCAGACCAGCGGCAACCACATTCTTGGCCAGATAGCGCGACACATAGGCGGCCGAGCGGTCCACCTTGGTCGGGTCCTTGCCCGAGAACGCGCCGCCGCCATGGGGGGCCGCGCCGCCATAGGTGTCGACGATGATCTTGCGCCCGGTCAGGCCCGCGTCACCATCGGGGCCGCCGATCTCGAACGAGCCGGTGGGGTTGATGTGATAGACGGTCTCGTCCGACAGCAGATGCGCCGGGATCACCGCAGCAATCGCCGCCTTCACATAGGCGTGCAGCTCGGCTTCCTTGGCGCCCTCGTCATAGCCCGGCGCGTGCTGAGTCGACACGACGATCGCGGTGGCGGCCACCGGCACGCCATCGGCAAAGCGCAGCGTCACCTGGCTCTTGGCATCGGGCTCCAGAAACGGCGCCGCGCCCGAATGGCGGTCAGCGGCCATCCGCTCCAGAATCTTGTGGCTGTAATACAGCGTCGCGGGCATCAGGTCGGGCGTTTCGTCACAGGCAAAGCCGAACATGATGCCCTGATCGCCCGCGCCCTCATCCTTGTTGGCACCGGCGTCTGCGTCCACGCCCTGCGCGATATGGGCCGACTGGCCATGCAGGCGGTTGATGAACTCGAACTTCTCCCAATGGAAACCGTCCTGCTCGTAACCGATCGCCTTGACCTTGGCGCGGACCACGGCCTCGATCTCTTCCTTGGCGCCATCCACCCACGCGCCGTTTTCATACACGCCCTTGCAGCGGATCTCACCGGCCAGCACCACCAGTTGCGTGGTCGTCAGCGTTTCGCAGGCGATGCGCGCCTCGGGATCCTTGCTCAGGAACAGATCGACGATGGCATCGCTGATCTGGTCCGCCACCTTGTCGGGATGGCCTTCGGAAACGCTTTCGGACGTGAAAAGATAATCGCTGCGCATGTGGTCTACCGTTGCTGGAGTCACGATATAAAGGTTGCTTTATACGGTTCGCTATCTAGCCCCGGCGCGAGCGCAACACAAGCGTCGATGCCCCAAGAAGAAGTACCGCAATGGCAACAGGAACCATGTTGCCCCACCGTGAAAACCACGTTGGCGCGGACGCGGCAGGGATCAGGCCATCCAGCCGCCCGGCCTGATAACGCGGCACATGGGCCCGCACCACGCCGCTGGAATCGACCACGGCGCTGACCCCATTGGTGGTCGAACGCAGCACGGGCAACCCTTCCTCGATGGCGCGCAAACGGGCCTGCGCCAGATGCTGAGGCGGCCCCCAAGCGCCAAACCAGCCGTCATTGCTGGGGTTGAACAGGTAATCGGCACGGTGGGCGCGGTCGGTGGTCTGGCCCGAAAAGATGATCTCGTAACAGATCTGCATCCCCGCCCGGCCCAGCGGCCCCAGATCAACCGTGGCCGGCCCCGGCCCCGGCCGGAAATCAATGTTGCCGGGCACCAGCCGCTCCAGCCCCAATGGTTTCAGAATGGAGCGAAAAGGCAGATATTCCCCAAACGGCACCAGATGCGCCTTGGCATAGGTGGCGGTGATTTTGCCCTGATCGTTGATCGCGGTGATGACATTCTGGCCGCCCACGGCCTCCTCGCCCTTCAGGTCCAGATCGACCGTGCCTGTCAGCAGCACCCCGCCCGGCCCGATCACCCGCCCCAGCCGCAACCGCGCCAGCCACGGATCATTGCCAAAGGTATAGGCGTAATACCACGCGGGATAGCCATCGCGCACGAATTCCGGCACGCCGCTTTCGGGCCAGAGCACCAGACGCGGCTGACCAGCGCGCCAATGCGGGCCGGGACGCGGCGCGGACAGCGCGGCCGATTGGCGGAACTGGGCGTCAAAATGGGCCGGATCGTCCAGATCCTCCTGACTGACGTTGGGCTGGATCAGCGTATAGGCCACGCGCCCCACGCGTTCGGCAGGCGTGGGCCAGACCATCCCCGCCCCCACCAGCACCAGTGGCCCGGCCACCAAAGCCCCCGCCACACGCAACGCCCGGCGCGGATCGGCGCCATCATCATTGGCGGGGCGCAGCGCCAGCGCGGCGCGGATGTCCCGCCACAGCCGCACGCCTTCGCCCAAACAGCCCGCCAACAGCACCACCAGCCCCGACAGGCCATAGGTCCCCAGCCAAGGCGCCAGCCCCGCCAGCCCCGGATGCGCAAACCCGCCCAGCAACACCGCGCCCAGCGGGTTCCAGGCAAAGCCGGTGATCACCCACGCCCGCCCCAGCTCGGCCAGGATCCACGCCCCGGCAAAGCCGGTGACGCGCGCCACCGGCCGGTCGCGGAAATACCACGCGAGCAGCGCCGCCAGCCCCGGCCACACCGCCAGATACAGCGACAAGCCCACCACCGCCGCCCCACCCAGCGCGGCGGGCATTTTCGATTGATAGGTAAAGGCGGTGGCAATCCAGTTGTTGCCCGCGCTGAAATGCCCAACGCCCCACAGCCAGCCGCAGAAAAACGCCCAGCCCGGCCCCGCCACGCGCGACACCAGCCAGCCCAGCCCCGCGATCGAGAGCAGCGTCAGCGGCCACAGGTGCCACGGTTCAAACCCCGTCGCGCCCCCCGCGCCCAGCGCGATCACCGCGCCTGCGGGCCAGATACGGTTCCACCACTTGCGCCCCCACAGGCGCAGTTTCAACTTCAGCTGTGCCCGCTGGGCGTCGGTCAATTTGGCCATGGCGACAAGCGGCTTAGCCGCCCCCGGCCCCTACGCCAAGCGGTTAGCCACCCGACCAACGCAAAAGGGGCCAGCCTTGCGGCCAGCCCCTTTGTTCTGTGCGATCCCGGCCGCTTATTCGGCGGCGGGCGTGGCGTCGGCGGCCGGCTTGCGGCGCACACGGCGCTTGGGCGCGGGGGCCTCGGCGGCCTCGTCCACCACAGGGGCGGCCTCGACCTCGGCCTCGCGGCGGGGGATCGAAATGGCGGGCGGCAAAGCGCTCTCCAGACCGGCACCCTCGGCCGGGGTATCGGCGTTCACCTCATCCTCACGCGGGGCGCGGTCATCGCGGCGGGGACGGCGGTCCTCACGGCGCGGACGCAGCCCACGGCTGCTGCGGTTCTCGCGCAGGAAAGGGTTCTCGGCCGGCTCATAGATGTTGCGCTGATCGGCCGCGTCATCCGCCTCGGCGGCTTCGGCCACAGGGGCCTCGTCACGCAAGGGGGCGTCCTCGCGGCGGGGGCGGCGCTCCTCGCGCGGCTCACGCTCGGCGCGGGGTTCACGCGGTTCGCGATGCTCGCGCTCAGCCCGAGGCTCGCGCTGTTCGCGCGGCTCACGGTCCTCACGCTCACGGCGCGTGTACACCGGGGGCTGGTCAAACGCGGGGAAATCGGCATCCATCGAAAAATCGGTGCCGTCGTTCTCTTCCTCGCGGAACGCCTCGCCATTCTCCTGCCAGCGGTCCTCGCGGCGGGCGCGGGCTTCCTCCTGACGCAGGCGCGTGTCGGCGATGACGCGGAAATAATGGTCGGCAAACTGCAGGTAATATTCCGCCTGCACGCGATCACCGTTCAAATGGGCGTCATGCGCCAGCTTGCGATACTTCTCCAGCAACTGCGGCGCATTGCCACGCGCCCGGCTGTCGATGCGGTTGGTTTGCTGGCCACCACCCTGCGGGCGGTTGTTATTGCCACGCCCGCGCCGACGGTTATTCCCACGATTGTTATTCAAGGGTGAGGCTTCCTTACCTTTGCGAAGCACCGCCGGACCCTGTGCCAGCGGGCGTTACGCCCATCCTTCAGCTTGCGACCCTTTACCGGGACCGTCGACCCAAACATGATCGCGGGCCAGCCCTTGGGGCCAGATCCGCTGTCGCTCATGTTGAAGCTGGATTGCCGTAAGGGGAATATTGCGTCCCTATGGCGTCCGTTTCATCGATTACGGCTGTTACCCGAAAAAGCCAAGCAGAAAGTTAAAAATCGCCATGTTGTTCGCAGCGCGGCATTTCGACGGGCGGTTTCAATGCCATAGATGCCGCGCACCCTAACGCGGACGCAGCATCACCGCCCGCGCCCGCCCGGCCAGATCGGCATGCACGCTGGGGGCAAAGCCTGATTCGGCGCCGATCGCGGCCACCGCCTCGCCCTGCTGGTGGCCGATTTCCACAATGGCCACCCCACCAGGCGCCAACAATCCGGGCAATTGCGGGATCAGCACGCGGTAATCGTCCAGCCCGTCGGCTCCGGCAAACAGCGCGCTGGCCGGTTCGTGGTCGCGCACCGAGCGCGCCAGATCGGCCCCCGTTTCGACATAGGGCGGATTGGACAGGATCAGGTCAAATTGCCCCAACCCATCGGCCCAGCCATCCTGTGTCCAGTCGCCATCGCGGATATCGGCCCGCGCCGCCAAATCCAGCGCGCCCGCATTGCCCTGTGCCACGCCCCGCGCCGGGGCCGAGCGTTCGATCCCCACCCCCCGCGCGTCAGGCCACAGATGCAGCATCGTCAGCAACAGACAGCCCGTTCCCGTGCCCAGATCCAGCACGCGGCCCGCGCCAGCGGCAAACACCTGTTGCGCCAGATCGATCAGCGTTTCGCTGTCCCCGCGCGGGATCAGCGTGTCAGGCGTGACGCGAAAAGGCAGGCCGTAAAAGTCCTGCTCACCGGTGATATGCGCCACGGGCGTATGGGCGGCACGGCGCTGTACCATATCGGCAAAACATGCGGGAGCGGCATCACCCATCCGGCGCAGCAACAGGTCAGACCGGCCACAGCCCAGCGCATGGGCCATCAACACCTCTGCGTCCAGCCGGGCGGTATCGCTGGTCAGCGCCAACAGGCCAGCCGCGCGGGCAATGGCCTGCGCCACCGTCTGGGGGGCCCCCTCATTCACCCAGCGCCGCCAACCGCTTGGCCTGATCCTCGGCGATCAGCGCGTCGATCAGTTCGGCCAAGCCCGGCCCTTCCAGAATTTCGGCCAGCCGGTGCAGCGTCAGGTTGATGCGGTGATCGGTCACGCGCCCCTGCGGGAAATTATAGGTGCGGATGCGTTCCGACCGGTCGCCGCTGCCCACCATGGCGCGGCGGGCCTCGGCCTCCTCGCCTTGCGCTGCCTCGCGCTGCACTTCGAACAAGCGGGCGCGCAAGACCTGCATCGCCTTTTCCTTGTTCTTGTGCTGGCTGCGCCCGTCCTGACAGGTCACCACGGTGCCGGTGGGCAGATGGGTGATGCGCACCGCCGAATCGGTGGTGTTGACGTGCTGCCCGCCCGCACCGCTGGCGCGATAGACGTCGATCTTCAGATCCTTGTCCTCGATCGCCACATCCACCTCGTCGGGCTCGGGCAGGATGGCAACGGTGGCGGCGCTGGTGTGGATGCGGCCCCCGCTTTCGGTCACGGGCACGCGCTGCACGCGGTGAACGCCCGATTCAAACTTCAGCTTGGCAAAAACGCCCTGCCCGCTGACATGGGCGACCACTTCCTTGAAGCCCCCGATCTCGCTGGCGTTGGCGCTGACCATCTCCACCCGCCAGCCCTGTTCGGCGGCATAGCGTTCGTACATGCGGAACAGGTCGGCAGCGAACAGCGCGGCCTCGTCCCCGCCGGTGCCGGCGCGGATTTCCAGCATGGCCGGGCGCATGTCGGCGGCATCGCGCGGCAACATGGCGATGGACAGCGCGCGCTCGGCGGTAGGCAGGTCGGCGCGGATGCGGGCGATCTCCTCCTCGGCCAGTTCGCGCATGTCGGGATCGTCCAGCGCGTTCAGCGCCGCCAGTTCGCCGCGCATCGCGGCCACATCGGCGGCGGCGCGCGCCACCGGCTCCAGCTCGGCATAGTCGCGCGAGGCGGTGATGAAGTCCTTGCCCTCCAGCGTACCGGACGCCAGACGCGCCTCCATCTCGGCAAAACGCGCCGAAATCTGGGCCAGACGGGCGTCGGAAATGCTCATGCCTTCAGCGGGTCAAGCAGCGCCTGTACCGCCGCCACATCGGCCCCGCGATAGTTGAACGTCACCACGCCATCACGCAGCGACATGCCCAACAACACGCTGGCCGGGATCTTGGCCGCCTTGTCAAAGCGTTTGCGAGGGGAACCGCTGGCCACCATATCGGCCGACAGACCGGCGCGGCGCAGCGTGGCGCTGGCCTTGATCGCCAGATTGATCAGCGTGTCGTCCTCCACCGCGATCACCACATCCAGCGGCGCCTCGGCCACGCCGCCGCCATCGGCCACCAGCATCGCCAGACGTTCCACGCCCGCCGCCCAGCCGACCGCCGGCGTGGGCGCGCCGCCCAGCGACTCCATCAACCCGTCATAGCGCCCGCCGCCCAGCACCGTGCCCTGCGCGCCCAGACGATCGGTCACGAATTCAAACGCGGTGTGGCGATAGTAATCCAGTCCGCGCACCAGCGCCGCATTGCGCTGCCAAGCCACCCCCGCCGCGTCCAGCCCGCTGGTGACGGCGGCGAAAAAGTCCTGCGCCTGCGCCGAGAGGAAATCGTCGATCATCGGCGCGTCGGCCACGAAGACCTTGTCGCGCGGATCTTTGGAATCCAGAATGCGCAGCGGGTTCTTTTCCAGCCGCTCCTGCGAATCCTCGGACAATTCGGCGCGAACGGCGCGGAAATATTCGATCAGCGCCGCGCGCCACGCCTCACGGCTTTCCCCATCGCCCAGCGTGTTCAGCGTCAGCGTCACGCCATCGGCAATGCCCAGCTCCTTCAGCAACTGATCGGCCATGCACAGCAATTCGACATCCACCGTGGGCTCTGCCGCGCCGATGATCTCGGCGTCGATCTGGTGGAACTGACGGTAGCGCCCCTTTTGCGGGCGTTCATAGCGGAACAGGGGGCCGTGGGTCGCCAGTTTCACCGGCGCATATTGCTGCCAGCCGTTGGTGATATAGGCCCGCGCCAGCCCCGCCGTGAATTCCGGCCGCAGAGTCAGCGATTCGCCGCCCCGGTCCTCGAACGAATACATCTCCTTGGACACCACATCGGTCGTCTCGCCCAGGCTGCGGCTGAACACCGTGGTTTTTTCAAACACCGGCATTTCCACCCGGCGGAAACGGTACAATTTGCGCACCCGTTCAAAGGTTTCGACCACACGCACAAAGGCTTCTGCGGGGGCGCCGAAAATGTCCTGCGTGCCGCGAATGGCCTGCGGCGTCTCGATACGGGCGGGTTTGCTGTCCTTGCTCATGTGCGCCCCCTACATTCGCGCGCGCCTTTGGTGAAGCCCCCCGCGCCGCGCACCCTGCCCCATATTCGCCCAAAGTGCCGATTGCGCCCGCAAAAACCCCGCGCCATGATGGAGCGATGAACAGAACACGTCTGGCGCTTGCCGTTTCCGCCCTGGGGTTGGTCGCCCTGTCCGCTGTTGCCGCCGATGCCGCCCGGCCGCCCGTGGTGATGGGCCCCGCGCCCGCCGCCGCGCCGCCGCCGCCCGCGACCGCGCCGGACAAGACCGCGCCCAAGGCGGTGCCGATCGTGCCGGGCGTGCCAGACGCTGTCGATGTGCCCTATCCGGGCGGGGTGATCGACCTGTCGATTGATGCCAGTGACATCACACGCGGGCTGTATCGCGTGACGCAAACCGTGCCGGTGGCGCCGGGCACGCGCCAGATCATCCTGCAATTGCCGCAATGGCTGCCGGGCAATCATGCCGCGCGCGGCACGGCCGATCAATTGGTCGATCTGCGCTTCATGGTCGATGGTCAGCCGGTGCGCTGGTGGCGCGATCCGGTCGAGGTGTTCGCCTTCCATGTCGAGCTGCCCGAGGGCGCCAAGGCGGTGGAGGCGCGCTTCATCCATACCTCGCCGCTGCAATCGTCCGAGGGGCGGGTAACGATGACGCCCGACATGCTGAACCTGCAATGGGACCGCATGACGCTATATCCGGCGGGCCATTACGTCCGCCAGATCCGCTTTGCCCCCAGCGTGCGTTTCCCCGAAGGCTGGCAGGTGGCGACCGCTCTGGACGGGCGCAAGGTGGATGGCGCGCGGGTGTCCTGGGCGACGGTGGATTACGAAACGCTGATCGATTCGCCGATTTTCGCCGGGCGCCACTATCGCCGCTATGATCTGGGGCATGGAGTGGCGCTGAATGTCTTTGCCGACAAGCCCGAACAGGCAGCGCTCAAGGACGAGCATCTGGCCACCTATCGCGCCTTGGCCGAGGAAGGGCTGATCGCCTTTGGCGGGCGGCATTTTGACCATTACGACTTCCTGCTGGCGCTCTCGGACAAGCTGGGCGACATCGGGCTGGAGCATCAGCGTTCCAGCGAAAACGCGATGGAGCCAACCACCTTCCAGAACTGGGCCGAGATGGGCTGGGACCGCAATGTGGTGCCCCATGAATTCGCCCATAGCTGGGACGGCAAATACCGCCGCCCGGCCAAATTGTGGACGCCCGACTACCGCCAACCCATGCAAAACAATCTGTTGTGGGTGTACGAAGGCCAGACGCAGTTCTGGGGCTATGTGCTGGCGGCCCGATCGGGCGTGCAGACCAAGGACATGGTGCTGGGCATGATGGCGACCAATGCCGGCATGTTCACCCAATGGCCGGGGCGCGAATGGCGCAGTGTCGAGGACACGACGCATGACCCCATCACCTCGGCCCGACGCCCCAAGCCCTTTGCCAGTCTGGCCCGCAACGAGGACTATTACACCGAGGGCATGCTGGTGTGGCTGGAGGCCGACCAGATCATCCGCGAAGGCACCAAGGGCGCGCGCGGCATTGATGATTTCGCGGCGGCCTTTTTCGGGGTGCGCAATGGCGATTGGGGCCAATTGCCCTATGGCTTTGACGATGTGGTGGCGGCGCTGAACGGGGTCTATGTCTATGATTGGGCGGCATTTTTGAACACCCGCCTGCAAACGCCGGGACAGCCCGCGCCGCTGGCGGGAATCGAACGCGCCGGATACCGGCTGGTGTGGAAGGACACGCCCAACCCCTTTGACAAGGGACGGATGGGGCACAGCAAGTCGCTGAGTCTGCTGCATTCCTTGGGCGTGACGCTGGATTCGGGCGGGCGCGTCACCAGCACCCGCTGGGACAGCGCGGCGTTCAATGCCGGGCTGGTGACGGGATCAAAGGTTCTGGCGGTGAACGGGGCAGTGTATGAGGCCGCCGCGATGAAGGACGCCATCACCGCCGCCAAGGGCAAGGACGGCAAGCCCGGCCCCGCCATCAGCCTGATCGTGCAGCGCGGAGACAAGGTGCAAGCCCTTGAAATCGCGTACCATGACGGGCTGCGCTACCCCTGGCTGGAACCGATGGGCAGCGGCCCGCAGCGGCTGGACGCGCTGTTGGCACCGCGCCGCTTGGGCGCTTCTACCGGGCGCAGGCATTAATCCCTATCAGTCGTAAGACCCCCTGCCTGTTGCAATGCAATAGGCGGCGGGCTACGGGCAACACCACAATGCCCTGCGGGAACGGCCTCGGGGCAATGGGGGGCAGGCATGGTGTTTGCCCACCGAACACGCAAAAGACGGTGCCATGGACATCAGCAAAATTTCTGTCGGCAATAATCCGCCCGAAAATCTGAACGTTATCATCGAAGTCCCGACCGGGGGCGAGCCGGTGAAGTACGAATTCGACAAGGATTCGGGCGCGCTGTTCGTGGATCGAATCCTGCACACGCCGATGCGCTATCCGGCCAACTATGGCTTTGTTCCGCACACGCTGTCGCCTGATGGCGATCCGCTGGACGCGCTGGTTGTGGCGCGCTCGCCGTTTATCGCGGGCTGCGTGGTGCGCGTGCGCCCCATCGCCGTGCTCAACCTCGAGGACGAACATGGCGGCGATGAAAAGCTGCTCTGCGTCCCCGACGACAAGACTTTCCCTTATTATTCTGACGTTCACGAGAAGGAAGACCTGCCCGACATCGTCGCGCAGCAGGTTGAGCACTTCTTCACCCACTACAAGGATCTAGAAGCCGAGAAGTGGGTGCGCGTCGGGACCTGGGGCAATGCGGCTGATGCCCGCCGCATCGTGCTGGAAGCGATCGAACGCTATCAGGCCGCCAAGTAAGCAGCCGCGATAACGCAAACGCGAAGGGCGGGGGAAACCCCGCCCTTTTTGTTGTCAGTGATAGCATTATGGAGGCGTTTAAACCCGCCTTATCCCGCGCTTAGTCCCCCGCGATGCTCATCCCGTCGACGCGGATGGTGGGGACATTGATCGTGCGGTGCCACTCCATGTCATTGGCCGGCGTCAGCGCGCGATACATGTCGATCAGATTGCCCGCGATGGTGAACTCGGCCACGGCCTCGGTCACTTCGCCATTGACGATGCGAAAGCCTGACGCGCCCCGGCTGTAATCGCCCGTCACGCCATTCACCCCATGGCCAATCAGCTCGGTGACGAACACGCCTTCGGTGATGTCGGCGATCAGTTCGGCGACGCTCAGGCTGCCGGGGGCCAGATGCAGGTTGCTGGGCGAAACGCCGGGCGCGCCACTGTGGCCGCGCGCGGCATGGCCGGTTGGTTCCAGCCCCAATTGCCGCGCCGCCGCGCTGTCCATCAGCCAGCCCGTCAGCCGCCCGCCCTGCACCAGATTGGAGGCCGCGCAGGGTAGGCCTTCGCCATCGAACGGACGCGAACGCAGGCCCCGCAGGCGGTGCGGATCATCGGTGATGGTGATCGCGCTGTCGAACAATTGTTCCTCCAACCGGTCCAGCAGGAAACTGGAGCGGCGGGCAATCGCGCTGCCCGACATCGCGCCGACCAGATGGCCGATCAGTGATCCACCCACACGTGGATCGAACACCACCGGCATCGCCCCGCTTTTCATCCGGCCGGGGTTCAGCCGGGCAACGGCCCGTTCGCCCGCCATGGTGCCGATCTCGGCCGCGCTGGGCAGATCGGCCATGTGGCGGGCGGTGCGCCAGCCGTAATCGCGCTGCATCGCGCCGCCTTCGCCCGCGACCACACTGGCCGAAATCGACCGGTTGGTGCCCGCATAGCCCCCGGCAAAGCCATGGCTGGTGGCCAGCGCAACCACGCCCGCCCCGGCGCTGGCGCCCGCGCCTTCGGAATTGGTGACGCCGGGGATGGCGCGGGCGGCGTCCTCGGCCGCGTCGGCCAGCGCGCGCAGGTCCTGCGGGCCAGGCTCGGTGGTTTCGGCCATGTCCAGTTCGGGCAAGGGCCCGCGCAACAGGCGATCCTCTGGCGCCAGCCCGGCATAGGGATCCTCTGGCGCGGCGGCGGCCATGGCAATCGCCCGCTCGGCCAGTTCCTGCAACGCGCCATCCGACAGGTCGCTGGACCCGATGCTGGCCGAACGCCGCCCGACAAACACCCGCAGCCCGATATGCTCGCTTTCGGACCGTTCGACATCTTCCAGCCGGCCCAGACGGACCGACACACTTTCCGACGAATCGGCGATGAACACCGCGTCGGCGGCATCCGCACCGGCCCGGCGGGCGCGTTCAACCAGCGCGACCGCGCGTTCCTGGGCCTGATTGGGCGTAAGCATGGGTGAAGGATATGTCCCTGATTAGGCAATGCGCAAAAGCCCCGGCACGCCAGTAACGCGCCGGGATTGGACACGCGCTATAGCCGCCAAGGGCAGGGCGCGAAAGCCCCGCCCCGATCAAAGCGGCATCAGCCAAACAACAGGTTCAGCAGGGCGAACAGGCCGGTGATGACAAAGGGCAGGCCAATCGCCATCGCCCACAGCATCAGGCAATCGCGGCGGAACCGGGTGGCCAGCGTGGCATGCGCCTGCGCATCATCCTGCGCCTGCCCCATATCCTGCCAGCGCCGTTCAAACCCGCGACAGGCCGGGATGATCCCCGCCACCAGAATGACCAGCGCCAGATAGGGCAGCAGCGAAGGCCCCTCTGCCCGCAAGGCCCCGATCGTCACGAAAATCTGCAAGCCGGTATAGACCAGCAGCGCATAAGCGATGTGATCGCTCATCCTGTGGCGCCAATCGATCACAGGGGCGTCCTCTGCCGCCTGCGCCTGATGGCGGGCGACGGGGTCACTGTGGAAACCGGCGCTGAAGGGATGCTCCCATACCTTGGCCATCCTGCTCTCCGCTTTTGTATTTATTTGTCGCAGTAGAACACCAACGCCTGCCCCTGACAAGTGCCATTTCGCGCGCGTCCAGCCACGGCACAGGGCGTAATGAAGGCGCAACGGCTTGCCCCACCATGCATGAAACCTGCCAATTGGC
Source organism: Novosphingobium ovatum (assembly GCF_009909235.1). GTDB lineage: Bacteria > Pseudomonadota > Alphaproteobacteria > Sphingomonadales > Sphingomonadaceae > Novosphingobium > Novosphingobium ovatum. Next base: position 161,742 of record NZ_JAAAPO010000004.1, on the reverse strand, counting down.
CCGATCTTGCCTTGCGGGGGGGCGATTGCGGCCTTAAAACAGGGTCGACATGACTGACACCATTGCCCCCACCGGCCCCGCCCATGGCGCCGCCTCCGCCGTTTCGCCGGCGCTCTCGCCGCTGCATCTGGACGGTTCGTTCAGCGGGTTGCAGGTGATCTCCATCGCCAAAAGCTATGCCAAGCGGGCGGTGCTGACCGACATCTCGCTGGAGGTGGCCAAGGGTGAGGTGCTGGGCCTGCTGGGGCCCAATGGCGCGGGCAAGACAACGTGCTTTTATTCGATCATGGGTCTGGCCAAGCCGGATTCGGGCCGCATCCTGCTGGACGGCATCGATATCACCCAATTGCCGATGTACCGCCGCGCCATTCTGGGGCTGGGCTATCTGCCGCAGGAAACCTCGATTTTCCGGGGCCTGACGGTGGAGCAGAACATCGCCAGCGTGCTGGAGCTGGTCGAGCCGGACCCGCTGGTGCGCGCGGCGGAACTGGAAACGCTGCTGGAGGAATTCGGCCTGACGCGGCTGCGGAGCAGCGCGGCGATGGCGCTGTCGGGGGGTGAGCGGCGGCGGTGCGAAATCGCCCGCGCGCTGGCGGCCAAACCCTCGATCATCCTGCTGGACGAACCCTTTGCCGGCATCGACCCGCTGTCCATCGCCGACATCCGCCATCTGGTCCACGACCTCAAGGAACGCGGGATCGGCGTGCTGATCACCGATCACAACGTGCGCGAAACGCTGGAAATCTGCGACCGGGCCTGCATCATCTATGGCGGGCAGGTGCTGTTTGCCGGCAGCCCCGAGGCATTGGTGGCCGACGAAAACGTGCGCCGCCTCTATCTGGGTGAAGGCTTCACGCTTTGACCATGCAGCGGGCGGGATAGGGCGATGGCGCTGGGGCCACGGCTGGATCTGCGCCAGAGCCAGTCTCTGGTGATGACGCCGCAGCTACAGCAGGCGATCAAGCTGCTGGCGCTGTCCAATCTGGAGATCGAAACGTTCATTGGCGAGGCGTTGGAGGCCAACCCCTTGCTGGAGATCGGCGCGCCCGCCGCGCCCGATGCGCCTGACGCGCCCGAAGACCTGCGCCGTACCCATCTGGAAAGCAGCCCCGTCGATCAGTTGATCGGTGAGGGGCGCGGGGGTGAGGACCGCCCGCTGGACATTGACCCCACCGCGCTGGACACGGACCGTGATACGGGCGACAGCGGCGGGGCGGGCGCGACAGATTATGCCCCCGATCTGGCCTACGACGCCGATCAGCGCCCATCGGGCAGTGGCGAGGCCGCCCCGATCGAGGAACGCGCCGCCGATGGCGAAACCTTGGCCGAGCATTTGCACGCCCAGATCGGCGCCGTCACCCGCGACCCGCGCGCCGAATTCATCGCCCGCTTCCTGATCGACCTGCTGGACGAGGCGGGATATCTGCCCACGCCCTTGCGCGAAGTGGCCGAGATGCTGGACATCCCTCTGGCCGAGGCGGAGGCCGCGCTGGCGCTGATCCAGACGCTGGAGCCGACCGGGGTGGGCGCGCGCACGCTGGCCGAATGTATCGCGTTGCAGGCGCGCGAGGCCGACCGGTATGACCCGGCCATGGCCCGGCTGATCGACAATCTGGAGCTGGTGGCGCGGGGCGAATTCCCCCGCCTGCGCCGGATGTGCGGCGTGGATGAGGAAGATCTGGCCGACATGCTGGCCGAACTACGCGGCTATGATCCCAAGCCCGGCCTGCGCTATGGCGGCGGCGGGGCGGCGCCGGTGGTGCCCGACATTCTGGTGACGGCACGGCCGCCAAAGGACGGCGATCAGGGCGGCTGGCACATCGCGCTCAATCAGGCGACGCTGCCCCGGCTGGTGATCAACCGGGGCTATTACGTCGAAATGCGGCGCGGCTGCGATGACAAGGCGGGCAAGGGCTGGTTGTCGGAAAAGCTGGCCGATGCCAACTGGTTGCTAAAGGCGCTGGACCAGCGGCAAAAGACCATCCTGAAGGTGGCGGCCGAGATCGTGCGGGCGCAGGACGGGTTTTTCCGCCACGGCGTCAGTCAGCTCAAACCGCTGACCCTGCGCACCGTGGCCGAGGCGGTGGGATTGCACGAATCGACCATCAGCCGCGTCACCAGCAACAAATATCTGCACTGTGACCGCGGCACCTATGAGCTGAAATATTTCTTCACCAGCGGCGTGGCGTCCTCCGATGGCGAAGGCGCGGTGTCCGCCGAAGCGGTCAAGGCCGCCATCAAGCAATTGATCGACGCCGAAGACCCCAAGAAGATCCTGTCCGATGACACGCTGGTCGATCTGTTAAAGGCGCGCGGGTTTGATCTGGCCCGCCGCACCGTGGCCAAATATCGCGAGGCGATCGGGCTGGGCAGCTCGGTCCAGCGCCGCCGGCAAAAGGCGTTGGCCGGCAAGCGCTGACGCGCCGGGAGCCGGCAAACGCTAACCCGCCAGTTGCGCCGCCCGGTCGCGCCACGCCTGCGCCAGCACCGGCAGATCGGCCAATTCGCGCAAGGCATCGCCCGCGCGTTTGTGCCCGCCGCCGATCACCACATGGAACAAGCGGTCGATCGGCCAAGCCGCCAGCCCGCGCACATCGCGGATCAGGGCGTCACCTGGGGCCACCTCGCCCTCCTCGATCACGCGATAGTACCAGCCGCAGCGGCCATTGCGCACAATCCGCGCCGCCATGTCGGTCACGCCAAAGCGGTGGCCCAGTTTCCAGCACGGCTGGCGGCCATGGCTGACCTCGATCAGGGCCGATCCCAAACGGAAACGGTCGCCCAGCCAGACATCGCCCTCAGTCAGGCCGGTGGTGGCGATGTTTTCGCCAAAGGCGCCGGGGGAGGCCAACAGGCCATGCCCGCCCAGTTCCGCGTCCCACACCGGGTAATGGTCGGCGGCGTAATGGTGCAATGCCTTGTCCGGGCCGCCGTGGTGTTTGGCATCGGCCTGTTCATCTCCCGCCAGCCCCAGAAAGGTCACGCGCACCGCGCCATCGACCGGCACCTTGGCAATGGCGGACTGTTCGTCAGCGGCGCGAAAACGCACGGCGCGGCCGGTCAGGATGGCGGAAATGGAATAGCTGCTCATGCGCCATTGTGCCGCCCCCACCCCCGTCTGGCAAGACCACTTGCGGCTTTGGTCGAGGGGGTATGGACGCGGGGTAAAAATGTGATACGTTGTATCATACCAACAGGGCGACGGACCAACCGGACACAGGCTGGCCCCGCCCATATATGGGAGAGTGAGCGATGACCTATGCAGCCTCCAGAGACATCCGCGCCCAGATCCGCTCCGCCGGTGTGGTCACCATCATCCATGTGGCCGTGGCCGCCGTTTTGGTGACGGGATTGGCCTATACCGGGGTGATCCGCGACCATGCCCGCACCGGCACATTTGACATCCCGCTGCCCCCGCCCCCAGTGCCGCAACCACCCGTGCCCCAGCCCACGGCCAAGCCGGTGGAGCGCACCGCCGATCCCATCCCCCAGACCGACACGATTGATCTGGGCATGCCTGATATCGGGCCGATCACGCGCATTGATCCGGTGCCCACGCCCCGCCCCGATCCCTTGCCCCTGCCCACCGCCACCCATGCCAGCGTCCCGGCAAAACCCGCAGCCCCGCGGGGCCGCCCCGGCGATTGGGCAACGGCGGATGACTACCCTTCGATGGACCTGCGCCAGAATCACGAGGGCGTGACGCGCTTTAGCCTGTCGATTGGCACAGATGGGCGGGTGACATCCTGCACCGTCACCGGCTCCAGCGGGTTTGCCGGGCTGGATGCGGCGACGTGCAATCTGGTGATGCGCCGCGCCCGCTTTACCCCCGCCATGAACGAGGACGGCCAGCCCACCATCGGCACCTACAGCAATGCGGTGCGCTGGGTGATCCCGCAGTAACCGCGCGCGCGCCCGCTGCCACGGTTGCGGGCGCGTATCACGCCTCCAGCTCGACGTCCCAATACAGCCAGTCGCGCCATGTTTCGTGCAAATGGTTGGGCGGAAAGGCGCGGCCCCGCTCCTGCAATTGCCAGCTGGTCGGGCGGATCGGCGGCACCAGCAGCGGCATATGCGCCTGTTTGGGGGTACGCCCGCCCTTTTTCAGATTGCACGGGCTGCACGCGGCCACGATGTTTTCCCAGCAGGTCGTGCCGCCCAGCCGCCGGGGCAGCACATGGTCAAACGTCAACTGATGCGGGCTGCCGCAATATTGGCAGGAGAACCGGTCGCGCAGGAACACGTTGAACCGCGTAAAGGCCGGGAATTCGGACACCCGCACATATTGCCGCAGCGCGATGACGCTGGGCAGGCGCATCCGGGCGCTTTGCGAATGGACCTCTCGGTCATAGCTGGCGATGATGTCGACGCGTTCCAGAAACACCGCCTTGATCGCGGTTTGCCACGGCCACACCGACAATGGGTAATAGGACAGCGGCGTGAAATCCGCGTTCAGCACCAATGCGGGACAATCGCTCAGATGGCGGGAGGGATCCTCCCCGGCGCTGCGGAAACGGGCCGCGCGCTCAATCAGGTCAGCCCGAAGCATGACCCCCTGTAACAGCCAGACATGACGGAATGGCGACGTTTCATGGCGCGCAGTCAACACCCCCGCCCGCCCGCCGTCAAGCGCCAAGGGGGGTTGCGCATCGGCACAATCCACAGGAAGACACCGCCATGGCCGCCGATCCTGTCCGCACCCGTTTTGCCCCCAGCCCCAATGGGCCGCTGCATCTGGGCCATGCGTGGGCGGCGATTGTCGCGCATGACCGGGCGCGCCGCGATTGCGGCCAGTTCCTGTTGCGGATCGAGGATATCGACGGCGCCCGCAGCCGGGCCGAACTGATCGAGCAGACGCTGGACAATCTGGCGTGGCTGGGGCTGACGTGGGACGGGCCGGTGGTGTTGCAGTCGGCGCGGGTGGGCGGCCATGTCGCGGCGGCAGAGCGGCTGAAGGCGATGGGGCTGCTCTATCCCTGCCAATGCACCCGCAGCGAAATTGCGGCGGCGGCCACGCGGCATGGGCCGGACGGGCTGGTCTATCCCGGCACCTGCCGAGGCCGCGCGGTGGATCCGGCGGGGGCGGCGTGGCGGCTGGACATGGGCGCGGCGATGGCGCTGGCCGGGGTTTTGACCTGGCACGACGAGATCGCCGGAGAGCAGACCGCCCGCCCCGATCTGTTTGGCGATGTGGTGCTGTTGAGGAAGGACGCGCCCTCATCCTACCATCTGTCGGCCACGCTGGACGATGCGGCGGATGGGATCACGGTTGTCACGCGCGGCGCCGACCTGTTTGCCGCCACCCATGTGCACCGCCTGTTGCAGGCGCTGCTGGGCCTGCCGGTGCCGGTCTGGCATCACCATGCCCTGTTGGTAGAGGCCGCCCCCGATGGCGGCCCGCCCCGCAAGCTGGCCAAGCGGCGCGGATCGCCCGCCCTGTCCGATCGCCGCGCTGCGCATGAGGACGGACGCGCTTTGGCCGATGCCCTAAGGGCCGGGCGCTTTCCCGATGGCGTTTGGGCGGGAACCGGCGTAACCTGATCAAAATACAAACCAGAACAGGCGGGAGAGCCGATATGTCCAAATTTGTGCTGGTGCCCATTGTCGTCATCCTGATGGGCTTTGTCGTGGTCAGCCTGGTCAAGGGTGTGGCCGCGTTCCTGCAATCCACCCGCCACGATCTGGAACAGGGCGATGGCGCCGATGGCGGGCCATCGGCCATGCAATTGCGTCAGAACGAGATGATGTTCGCCCGTATAAAGTATCAGGCGCTGGCGGTGATCGTGGTGGCTATCCTGCTGGCGGCGGGGCGTTCGGGCTGATAGAGGCGCCTGCCAAGCGCATGAAAGGGCAGGCACAATGGTCAAGCTGAACCGGATTTACACCCGCACGGGCGATAATGGCACGACCGGATTGGTCGACGGTTCGCGGGTGGCCAAACATGCCCCCCGCATGGCCGCCATCGGCGCTGTCGACGAGGCGAATTGCGCCATCGGCCTGACGGTGGTGGCCCTGCGCGCTGAAGCGGGCGGCGAGGGCGATGCCGCGATCCTGACCCGCATCCAGAACGATCTGTTCGATCTGGGCGCCGATCTGGCGACGCCCGGCGATGATTTTACGCCCGGCCCGATGGCGCTGCGCATCCTGCCCGATCAGGCGGTCTGGCTGGAGGGCTGCATCGATGCGGCAAACGCCCATGTCCCGCCGCTGACCAGCTTTGTCCTGCCCGGCGGGACCGAGGCCGCCGCCCGCGCCCATATCGCCCGCGCCGCCACCCGCCATGCCGAACGCGCCATGGTGGCCATGGCCGCCACCGATCCGGTGAACCCGGCGGCGCTGGCCTATATCAACCGGCTGTCCGATTACCTGTTTGTGCTGTCACGCGCGATCAATGCGCGGGCAGCGAAAAACGGGCTGGGTGGTGACGTGCTGTGGGTGCCCGGCGCCAATCGTTAGTGGCTGGCGGGTTCCACGCCCCAGGGTGAGGCCTGCGCCGTGCTGGCGGCCGATGCGGCGTCCTGCGCCTCGGATTTGTCCTTGGCCCCCTGCGCCGTGCAATAGGCGGTCAGCAACACCGTGCTGGCCCAGAACGCGGCCTTCCAGCGGCTGGCGAAAACGGTGGTCAGGCGGGGGCCGGGGATGAACATGGCCCCAGCCTATCGCCCCGCCGGTTAAGGAATCATCCAGAGGCCTCCGCCGTCCGCTTCAGCTCATACAACAGGTCCAGCGCCTGACGCGGGGTCAGCGCGTCGACATCCACGCCCGCCAATGCCTCACGCAGGGGATCGGCGGCGGGGGCAGGCTCGGGCGCGGCGTCAAACCCGGCGAACAGCGGCAGATCGCCCAGACCCGCCGCCAGCCCCCCGGTTTCGGCCCGCCCCTTTTCCAGCCGCGCCAGCACCGATTTGGCCCGCGCCACCACCGGCTGCGGCACACCCGCCAGCCGCGCGACGGCCAGACCAAAACTGCTTTCGGCAGGGCCTTGGGTCACCTCGTGCAGCAGCACCAGATCGCCCTTCCACTCCCGCGCGCGGACGTGGTGCAGGGTCAAGGCCTCGCAACTGTCGGCCAGACGGGCCAATTCATGGTAATGGGTGGCAAACAGACAGCGGCAGCGGTTCACCCCATGCACGCTTTCGGCCACGGCCCATGCCAGCGCCAGCCCGTCATAGGTGCTGGTGCCGCGCCCGACCTCGTCCAGAATGACAAAGCTGCGTTCGGTTGCCTGTTGCAGGATGGCGGCAGTCTCGACCATCTCGACCATGAAGGTCGAACGGCCGCGCGCCAGATTGTCCGACGCGCCCACGCGCGAAAACAGCCGGTCCACCAGCCCCACCGTGGCCGATTGCGCCGGGACATAGCCGCCCGCCTGCGCCAACAGCACGATCAGCGCGTTTTGCCGCAGGAAGGTGGACTTACCACCCATGTTCGGCCCGCCCAGCAGCCACAGCCGGTCAAACGGCGTCAACTGACAGTCGTTCGCCACAAACCGGTCGCCCCCACCCTTGCGCGCGGCTTCCTCCAGCGCGGCCTCGACCACCGGGTGGCGACCGCCAACGATGTGCAATTCGGCGCGCGGGGTGATCGTCGGGCGGCACCAGCCTCCCTCTGCGGCCCGCGTTGCCTGACCGGCTGCCACGTCAAACCGGGCCAGCGCGGCGGCGGTATCGGCAATCGCGTTGCGCGCACCAATGGCGGCGGCGATCAGCGTTTCGAAATGGGCTTCCTCGGCGGCCAGCGCGCGGCCACCGGCCTCGGCAATGCGCGAGGCTTCCTCGTGCAGGGCCAGCGCGTTAAACCGCATGGCGCCGGCCATCGTCTGACGGTGGGTAAAGCCGCTGTCGGGGGCCAGCAAGGCATCCGCCCGCCCGGCCGGCACCTCGATGAAATAGCCCAGCACGCCATTATGCTTGATCTTGAGCGCGGGGATGCCGGTCGTCTCGCGATATTGCGCCTCCAGCGCGGCGATGGCCACGCGCGCGTCCTTGGCGATGGCGCGCAGGTGGTCAAGGTCCGCGTCATAGCCCGGCGCGATAAACCCGCCCTGCCCGCGCTCGGTCGGGGGCGTTGCGACCAATGCGCGGGCGTAGAGGTCAATCAAGCCGTCATGGCCCACAAGCGATGGCACCAGATCGCGCGCCAGCCCCGGCGCGTCATCGCGGGCATAGAGCAGATCGGCCAGCCGCGCCGCGCCCGCCAGACCATCGCGGATCTGGCCCAGATCGCGCGGGGACCCACGCCCCGCCACCACCCGGCCCAGCGCGCGGCCGATATCGGGCATCGCCTTGAGCAGGGCGCGCATATCCTCACGCAACAGCGCGTCATCATGCAGCCAGCCGACCAGCGCCAGTCGCGCCTCGATTCGCCCGGCGTCCAGCAAGGGCGCCGACAGATCATCCGCCAACAGGCGCGCGCCCGCCCCGGTGACACAACGGTCCACCGCCTCGATCAGGCTGCCCTTGCGCCCGCCGCCACTGGCGTTCAGGATCTCCAGACTTTGGCGCGTGGCCTCGTCCATGGCCAGATGGGCGTCCCCGGCCCGCGCCACCGGGGGTAGCAGCAGCGGCAATTTGCCCCGCCCCACATGGTCCAGATAGGCGATCAGCCCACAGGCCGCCGCCAGCATCGGGCGCGAGAAAGCGCCAAATCCGTCCAATGTCGCCACGCCATGAATGCCGCACAGCCGGGCCTGCCCACCCTCGCTGGAAAATTCATGCGCCTCGCGCGGGGTGGCCTGTTCGGGGGCGCTCTCCCAGCCCTCGGGGGCCACCACCTCGCTGGCGTTCAGCCGGGCCAGCGCGGCGGCCATCAGCGCGGGCGGGCAGCATTCCAGTTCCATCCGCCCGGTGGAAATATCGACCGAGGCAATCCCCACCTCGCCCCGCACATCGCATACCGCGGCCAGCACATTGGCGCGGCGCGGCTCCAGCAGCGCTTCCTCGGTCAGGGTGCCGGCGGTGACGAAACGCACGATATCGCGCGTCACCAATGCCTTGGACCCGCCGCGCTTTTTCGCCTCCTCGGGCGTTTCCACCTGTTCGGCAATGGCCACGCGGCAGCCCGCCTTGATCAACCGCGCCAGATAGCCCTCGGCCGCATGGATCGGCACGCCGCACATCGGGATCGGCGCGCCGGCATGTTCGCCCCGGCTGGTCAGCGCGATGTCCAGCACCTGCGCGGCCAATTTGGCATCGTCAAAGAACAGTTCGAAGAAATCGCCCATGCGATAGAACAGCAGGCAGTCACGCGCCTTGTCCTTGAGCGCCAGATATTGCGCCATCATGGGGGTAACAGCGGGGGATGGGTTGGCTTGGGTCATCGCTTATGCGTTAGACGCAGAATCGATAGCGTGGAATGGTATGCACGCACGCTTTCCCCTATCGGATCGCGTGCAATGGGGTTAGGGCGGCCCCAAAGAAGGAGAAAGTGCGGTGTCCGAGGAAAGCAACGTCCGGTTTACCGAGCGCGAGGCGCTTTTTTACCACAACACCATCCGCCCCGGCAAAATCGAGATCATTGCCTCCAAGCCGATGGCGACCCAGCGCGACCTGTCGCTGGCCTATAGCCCGGGCGTTGCCGTGCCGGTCGAGGCGATCGCCGCCAATCCGGCCTGTGCCTATGACTATACCGCCAAGGGCAATCTGGTGGCGGTGATTTCCAATGGCACCGCGATTCTGGGTCTGGGCAATCTGGGCGCGCTGGCGTCCAAGCCGGTGATGGAAGGCAAGGCGGTGCTGTTCAAGCGCTTTGCCGATGTGGATTCGATCGACATCGAACTGAACTCCGAAGACCCCGAGGCGCTGATCGAGGCGATCGCGCTGATGGAGCCCAGCTTTGGCGGCATCAATCTGGAGGACATCAAGGCCCCCGAATGCTTCGTCATCGAGCAGGCCCTGCGCGAGCGGATGAAGATCCCCGTGATGCACGATGACCAGCACGGCACCGCGATCATTTCGGCCGCCGGCCTGATCAACGCCTGTCTGATCACCAACCGCAAGTTGGAGGACGTCAAGGTGGTGGTCAATGGCGCGGGCGCGGCGGCGCTGGCCTGCACCTCGCTGATCAAGTCGATGGGCGTGCGCAACGAGAACGTCATCGTCTGTGACCGCAGTGGCGTGATCTATCGCGGCCGCGCCGAAAGCATGGACCAGTGGAAGAGCGCCCATGCCGTCGACACCGACGCGCGCAGCCTGGAAGAGGCGCTGGTGGGTGCGGACGTGTTCCTGGGCCTGTCGGCCGCAGGCGCGCTGCCGGCTGAATTCGTCAAGAAGATGGCGCCTGAACCCATCATCTTTGCCATGGCCAATCCGGTGCCCGAAATCACCCCGCCCGAGGCCAAGGCCGCCCGTCCCGACTGCATCATCGCCACGGGCCGTTCGGACTATCCCAATCAGGTGAACAATGTTCTGGGCTTCCCCTTCATCTTCCGCGGGGCGCTGGACGTGCATGCCACCGCCATCAACGAAGAGATGAAGATCGCCGCCGCCCATGCCATCGCCGAACTGGCGCGCCAGCAGGTGCCCGAGGAAGTGGCGCTGGCCTATGGCAAGAACCATTCGTTTGGCCGCGACTACATCATCCCCGCGCCGTTCGACCCGCGCCTGATGGAAATCGTGCCCAGCGCCGTGGCCAAGGCCGCCATGGACACCGGCGTCGCGCAAAAGCCGATCGAGGATTTCGACGCCTATCGCCACCAGCTCAAGGCGCGGTTGAACCCGACCACCTCGGTGCTGACCAGCGTGTACGAGCAGGTCAAGGCCAACCCCAAGCGGGTGATCTTTGCCGAGGCCGAGAACGAGGTGATCCTGCGCGCCGCGATCCAGTTCAAGGATTTCGGCTATGGCACGCCGGTGCTGGTCGGCCGCACGCAGGCCGTGCGCGACAAGCTGGTCGAGCTGGGCGTGGGCAATCCCGACGCCTATGAGATCCACAACGCCGCCGAATCCCCGCATGTCGAGGCCATGGGCCTGATGCTGTACGAGCGTCTGCAACGCCGCGGCTATCTGGAGCGCGACATCAAGCGCATGGTCAACCAGGACCGCAACGCCTTTGCCTCGGCCCTGCTGAAGCTGGGCGTGGGCGATGCGATGGTGACGGGTATCACCCGGCCCTTCTCGCAGACGATGAAGGAAGTGCGCCACGTTCTGGACCCCAAGGAAGGGCACCTGCCGTTTGGCATCCACGTCATGGTGGGCAAGAACACCACCACCTTCCTGGCCGACACCACCTGCAACGAACGCCCCAGCGCCGAAGAACTGGCCGTGATCGCCAAGGAAACCGCCGCCGTGGCGCGCCGTCTGGGCCATGAACCGCGCGTGGCGTTCCTGTCCTATTCGACCTTTGGCAATCCGATGGGCAAGTGGCTGGAGCCGATCCGTGGCGCAATCAGCATTCTGGACGCGGAAAAACCCGGCTTTGAATATGAGGGCGAAATGGCCCCTGACGCCGCGCTGAACCCGACGGTGATGAAGAACTATCCCTTCAGCCGCCTGACGGCGCCGGCCAATGTGCTGGTGTTCCCCGGCCTGCAATCGGCCAATGTCTCGGCCAAGCTGCTGCGCGAACTGGGTGGCAACACCTCGATCGGGCCGCTGTTGATCGGCATGGAAAAGCCGGTGCAGATCGTGCCGATGACCGCGATCGCCCCGGACGTGCTGACACTGGCGGTTCTGGCGGCTTCGGGCGTGACGGGCTGATTGCAGCCATGCGCGGCCTGCGGGCAATGCTGATTTTGGGGGCGGGGATGTTGGCATCCCTGCCCCTTTCGCTGTCGGCCGCGCCCGCGCTGTCGGCGGCGCAAATCCGCACGTGGCAGGCCGATCACACCCGCGTCAGCGCCATCGCGCTGCGGCTGCTGAGCGCAAATCTGGACCGCTGCCCCGATGCCCGACACTTCGATTTCGGCTATCTCGCGCTGAATCTGGCGCCCGATGCGGCCGGGGCGGTGCGCGATCTGTGGAGCACCGCGATTGGCCTGACGCCGCAACCGCAATTGGTCGTGATAACCCCCAATGGCCCGGCCGCTGCCGCCGGATTGCAGGTGGGCGACCGTATCGCGGCGATGGACGGCGTGGCATGGGAGGCAGATCCCGCCCCGCGTGCCGCCTATTTCACCGCCGCCCGCGCCGCGCAGGCCGCCGGGCACATGACGTTGCAGGTGGACCGGGCGGGCGGGTCTGTGACCGTGACCTTGGCCGGCGCGACCACTTGCGCCGTCTCGGTCGCGCTGACCACCGCGCCGGGGTACAACGCCAGCACCTATGGCACACGGGTCGAGGTGCAGGCCGGGGTGCCCACGCTATTGACCGATCAAGACGAACTGGCCGCCGTCGTCGCGCATGAAATCGCCCATGCCCTGTTGCGCCACAGCGGCCCGGGGCAAGAAGCCGCCGTGCGCGACCCCGCCCGCCGCGCACGGATCGAGCGTGAGGCAGACGCGCTGGGTGTGCGTTTACTGTTGCGCGCGGGGTTTGACCCCATGGGCGCGGCGCGCGCCACGCCCCGGCTGGACCGCGCCAATCGCGGCCCCTTGTCACGCATGATGGGATTATACGGCAGCTATATGCCCACCGAGCAGCGCGTTGCTTTTTTGACCGAGCAGGCCGCGCAGGCCCGCGCCGAACAGGCCAACCCGGCGCCCTGAGTCCCGCTTACTGCGCGGTTACAACCACGCCTTGGCCACGCCATACAGGCTGGTCAGCGTCAGCACGATGCCCACCAGTATCAGCATCCACTTCAGCGGCAGCTTCTTGGCCGCGATGGCCCCGAACGGCGCCGCCGCCACCCCGCCCAGCAACAGGCCCAAGGTCGCCCCCGCCAGATCGGCCAGCCCCAGCTGATAGATGAACGCGGCCGACACCGACAGCGTCAGGAAAAACTCAACCGCATTGACCGTGCCCACGACTTTGCGCGGATCGACATTCTGGATCAGCAGGTTGGATGTCACCACCGGCCCCCATCCGCCACCGCCCACCGCGTCCATGAACCCGCCAAACAGGCCCAGCGGGGCAATATGCTTGGCCTCGCGCAGTTTGGGGGGGAACATGATGCCGCGCACCAGCAGATAGATGCCGATCGCCGCCAGATACAGCAGCACAAAGGGTTTGATCACCCCGGCGTCAATCGAGGTCAGCACATATGTCCCCAGCACGCCGCCCGCCACACCGGGGATCAACAGACGCAAAAACAGACGCTTGTCGATATTGCCATGCAGCATATGGCTGATGCCCGATGCCGCGGTGGTAAAGCATTCCACCACATGCACCCGCTGCGAGGCCAACGCCGGCGGCACCCCCATCATCCCCACCAACAGCGTATTGGTGATGACGCCAAAGGCCATGCCCATCGCCCCATCCACCAATTGCGCGGCAAAGCCCACGCCAATGAACGGCAGTATGGCGCTCAGGTCCAGTCCGGCGATGTGCATCTGTCTGTCTCCCCATTTTCAATATCTACCATAACAGTAGATATTGCCGCAGGCGGCAACACAGACTTTCTATCAGACCTGTCGAACAAAACTATCCGCAGCCCCCCGCAAGCCATCGGGCCAGCGGCACGAGCGGTCCCGCCCTTCAGCCCTTGCGGCGATAGCGGAAGTACCAGACCTCGTGGCCATAGACGGTGCGCGCCTTGTGCTCGTACCGGGTTTCGGGCCAGCCGTTGGGGCGGTTCTGGAATGTCTCGGCCTTGTCGCACAGCCAGTCGAACTGATGCGTGTGGCGGCGCATCACCATCAGCGCATGGCGCAAATAGATGTCGTGATCGGTGCCGAAACGGAACTCGCCGCCCGGCTTCAGCTTGGCCGCGAACATGTCGATGGGCCCGTCGTTCATCATCCGCCGCTTGGCATGGCGGGCCTTGGGCCAGGGATCGGGATGCAGCAGGTACAGCATCGTCAGCGAGCCATCGGGAATGCGGCTGAGCACCTCCAGCGCGTCGCCATGGTGGATGCGCACATTGGGGATCGGCGGGTTCTGGCCATTGTCGCCGCTGACGTGTGTCAGCGCCTGCGCCACGCCATTGAGGAACGGTTCGGCCCCGATAAAGCCATGAAACGGCAGCAGATCAGCGCGATAGGCCATATGCTCGCCCCCGCCAAAGCCGATCTCGAAATGCAGCGGGCGATCATCGCCAAACAAACGTTCGGCGGTGATCGGACCTTCGGCCGGCACGGCGATCTGCGGCAACAGATTGTCCACCAGCGCCTGTTGCCCGGCACGCAAAGGCTTGCCCTTGGCGCGGCCATACAGGCGGTTGATCGTCGTGGGATCGCCGGATTTATATGCAGTCATGGCGCGGCTCATGGATTTTTGCGCCCGCTTGGTCAAGGTGGCGCGCTCTGTTAGGGTGCGGGGGATGACCACCGACTATCATCCGCCGGTCAAACGTTCGGTCGAGATCGCCGGGCACAAGACCTCGATCAGCCTGGAGCCGCTGTTCTGGGACATGCTGCGCACGGCGGCGGCCGAAGAGGGCGTGCCGGTCAATGCGCTGGTCGCCCGAATCGATGTCGAACGGATCGCCGCCGATACCCCGCCCGGACTGGCGGGCGCGGTGCGGTTGTGGCTGGCCAGCCGGGCTTTTACCGCGCGATAGGCTCAATTTGCCGCGAATCGCGCGGTGGCGGACGCCCGTTCATCCGCGATTGGGGCGCCGCCGCACAGCCTGAGCGTCTGGTTCCCACAGCGACAGGAGAACGTCATGAGCACAATGACAAAGACTTTCGGCCTCGGCCTGACAGGCGCCGCCTTGGCCATGCTGACAATGCCCGCCATCGCCGATGCCCGACCGCACCACGCGCCCCGCTATGTCAAGGTATGCCGCCATTCCAGCGGCACGGCCGGACTGATCGGCGGCGGCGCGGCGGGGGCGGCCATTGGGGCCAAGGTGATTGGCGGCGGCATTGCCGGGCCGATCGCGGGCGCGGTGGGCGGTGCCTTTGCCGGGCGGGCGATTGACCGCGCGATCACCGCCAAAAAGCGCTGCCATTACGAGCGGCGCTGATCTGCGCGCGGGGCCGGGTAAGCACCGGCCCCGCCACGCCTCATTCGTTGCCGACGCGCTCGATCTCGGCGCCCAGCAGCGCGAATTTTTCCTCCAGCCGCTCATAGCCACGGTCAAGGTGGTACAGGCGGTGGACCTGCGTCTCGCCCTCGGCCGCCAGACCCGCGATGACCAGCGACATCGAAGCGCGCAGATCGGTCGCCATCACCTCGGCGCCGGTCATCTTCTCGACGCCATGGACGATGGCGGTGCGGCCCTTGGTTTCGATCCGCGCGCCCATGCGGTTCAGTTCGGGCACGTGCATATAGCGGTTTTCAAAGATCGTTTCGGTCAGCACGCTGGTGCCATTGGCGCGGCACAGCATCGCCATCAACTGCGCCTGCATGTCGGTGGCAAAACCGGGATAGGGCGCGGTGGACAGGGTGACCGGGCGGATCGGGCCGTCAGCGGCAACGAACAACCCGTCCTTGCGCGGCTCGACATGGACGCCCGCCTCACGCAGGGCGGCAACGGTCGCGTCCATCTCGTGGATGCGCGCGCCCTTCAACTCGACCTCGCCCCCGGTGATCGCCGCGGCGCAAGCATAGCTGCCTGCCTCGATCCGGTCAGGCATCACCTGATAGGTCGCGCCATGCAGGCGGGTGACACCGTGGATCGTCAGGTCGGACGTGCCGATCCCCTCGATCTGGGCGCCCATCGCCACCAGCAGGTTGCACAGGTCAACGATTTCGGGCTCACGCGCGGCATTGTGCAGGCGGCAGGTGCCGCTGGCCAGCACGGCGGCCATCAGCGCGTTTTCCGTCGCGCCCACCGACACCACCGGGAAGGTATAGCGCCCGCCCGGCAAGCCGCCATCGGGCGCAATCGCGCGGACATAGCCAGCGGCCAGTTCGATCGTCGCGCCGAATGCTTCGAGCGCGCGCAGGTGCAAGTCGATCGGGCGGTTGCCAATGGCGCAACCACCGGGCAGCGACACCGTCGCCTCACCAGCGCGGGCCAGCAGCGGCCCCAGCACCAGAATCGAGGCGCGCATTTTGCGCACCAGATCATAGGGCGCCACGGTCGAGGTCAGGCGGGTGGCCTGCAGCGTCATCACACGGCCGAAATCTTCGGGGCGTGCACCGGCGATCGAGGTCGACACGCCAAATTGGTTCATCAGGTGCTGAAAACCATCCACGTCCGCCAGACGCGGCAGATTGCGCAACGTCAGCGGCTCCTCGGTCAATAACGCGCATGGCAGCAGCGTCAGCGCCGAATTCTTTGCACCAGAGACCGGAACGGCGCCCGAAAGCCGCTTTCCACCGCGAATGATGATCTTATCCATCCCTCCCGTTTACGGCCCCTTTGCGCCGCCCGCAATGGCGCTCTTGGTTCTTTGCGACAGATTCACTGGGCCTATGCGGTTATACTTGCGTTGCAATGCAACCTAGGGTTTAAACGCAGTGCAACATAAGCGTGCCACAGGATGCAGCATGACGTCGAAATCAATCAAACCCGTCCGCAAAGCCGTGTTCCCCGTTGCCGGTCTGGGCACCCGTTTTCTGCCGGCGACCAAGGCGATCCCGAAGGAAATGCTGCCCATTGTTGACCGTCCGCTGATCCAATACGCGGTGGACGAAGCGCGCGAGGCAGGAATTGAGCAGCTGATCTTTGTCACCGGGCGCGGCAAGACGGCGATTGTTGAACATTTCGACACCGCGTTCGAACTGGAACACACGATGACCAGCCGCGCCAAGACGCTGGACGTGCTGGAGCCAACGCGCATTCAGCCGGGCAATCTGGTGACCGTGCGCCAACAGGTGCCGATGGGGCTGGGCCATGCGATCTGGTGCGCGCGGGCGGTGATCGGCGACGAACCTTTTGCCATCTTCCTGCCGGACGAGCTGATGATCGGCAAACCGGGCTGCATGAAGCAGATGGTCGAGGCCTATGAACAGGTCGGCGGCAATCTGATCAGCGTGCTGGAAGTCCCGCGCGAGGAGGTCTCGTCCTATGGCGTGATCGCGCCGGGGGGCAAGCCGGACGGTTTCAACGGCACGCTGACGCAGGTGACCGGGCTGGTCGAAAAGCCCAAGACCGAGGAAGCGCCCTCGAACCTGATCATCTCGGGCCGCTATATCCTGCAACCCGAAGTGATGACGGTGCTGGACAGTCAGGAAAAGGGCGCGGGCGGCGAGATCCAGCTGACCGATGCCATGGCCAAGATGATCGGCACGCAGCCGTTCCACGCCGTGACCTTTGCCGGCAAACGCTATGACTGCGGGTCAAAGGTGGGCTTTGTCGAGGCGACGCTGGCGCTGGCGCTGGCGCGCGAGGACATGGGCCAGGAAATACGCGACATGGCGCTGCGCCTGTTGAACGCCTGATTGCGGCATCAGCACTTGCACAGGGGCGCGGGACAATGTTCCGCGCCCCTTGTCATATGTGCGGCATAGGCGGCGCTGGAGCGGCCATGCACGCCGCCTTATCCCAAAAAACAAAGGGCGGCTGTCACCAGCCGCCCTTTGCGCATCCTCTCCAAGATGCCATGCCTGTGGAGCTTTATTCACGCTCTTTTCAGGCTGTGTTAATCTGTTGAATGACGCCATAGCACCAGACATACGTCTGGAAAAGCCCACTTATGCCCCCAACACAAAATTTATTGGGGGGGCGCGGGGCTTACTGACCGCTGGGATCGCTGGTGTCAGCCAGCGCCAGACGGGCCTGACCATCGCCCTGCATATAGGGGATCGGGTTGACCGCCACGCCTTCAATGCGGACTTCATAATGCAGGTGCGGGCCGGTCGAACGGCCGGTGGTGCCAACGTAACCGATCAGGTCACCCTTGCGTACCATCTGCCCGGCGGCCACGTTCAGGCGCGACAGGTGGCCATAGCGGGTCTGCATCGCGCCGCCATGTTCAATCTGGATATACAGGCCATAGCCACTGAACCAGTCAGCCCGGCCAATCACGCCATCGGCGGTGGCATAGACCGGAGTGCCAATGGCGCTCGACAGGTCGATACCCTTGTGCATGCGATAGCCGCCCAGCACCGGGTGGGTCCGCATGCCAAAATCGCTGGTCAGACGCACGCCGTCCAGCGGCACGCGCGAGGGGATCGCCACGGGACGCGCATTGGCATCAACCGGCGCGCTGCCGTCCATATTGCGCCATTGACCGAAAAGCTGGGCAAATTGCGCATCGCCCGTGTCGCGCAGACCCTGCGGCAGCACCTGGGCGGCGCGCAGCGGGGCGGCGATGTCGGCGTTGGCGCTGCTATTGGCCTGCGCTGTGTTGGGGATCAGCACCAAAGCGGCGGCAATCGCGCCGATCTTGGCCAGTAGGCCGGCCTTGGCAAAGCTGTACGAAATGGCGACCACTCCAATGCACCTTACATTTGCTGCCGACCCCTCGTCCCCTGATGGTCGGCTATGGATGACTGCCGCGATGATGGAGGAGCCCGCCACCACGGTTTTGCATTTATTGGAGATGGTCGGACCCCCCGCCGTCTCTGGACGCGGGGTTAACCGTGGTTGTTAGCGGAGGCAAGCGCGCTGTAACATTCCCGCGACAAACCGGCTGCCTCACGCGCTGAGTCGTTGAATGGTGGCTTCACGGCTCCGGAAACATACGTGGAGACAAGCTCCATCCACGCCGAATCGGGCGGAATTCCGCGCTTTTTGCAGTTGTCCGAGAAATGCAATGAACCGAAGCGGACATGGCGAATCTCGTCCGCCAGAATGCGCGACAGAATGCGCGCGCCCGTTGCATCGCCCGATGCCCGCACCCGCTCCAGCGTCGCGGGCGTAACATCCAGCCCGCGCGCCTCCAGCACCATGGGCACCACCGCTAACCTTGCCGCGACATCATGCGTGGTTGCTTCGGCCGCCTGCCACAGCCCGTCATGCGCCGGCAAATCGCCATAGGCTGCCCCCATCCCCGCCATGTGACGGGCGATGATGGCATAATGCATCGCCTCGTCGGCGGCGACGGACAGGAAATCGGTGACGAAATCCGGCCCCATTTCGGCGCCAAACCGCCCCGCCATGTCCAGCGCCAGATCGATGGCCACAAATTCGATATGGGCGATGGCATGCCACAGGGCGATGCGGGCGCGCTCGGACCCGCCGCGCCCACGTTTGGGCATATGTTTGGGCGCCAGCAATTCGGGCCGGTCAGGGCGCGCCGGGCGATCGGGCATCGCCACATCAAACCGCCACGCCAGCCGCCCCAGCCGCCAGTCACGCGCCACCGCGCGGGTGGCCATCACCTTGGCGCGCGGATCGGCGGTCAACAACGCGGCGCGGATGGCGGCGGCCAGACTGGGCCGGGGATCGGTATCCGTGTGCATGGCCGCGCCCTTACCCGCGCGGCAGCCGCCACGCAAATGCCGCGTTACAGGGCTTTTGCCGCGTCCAGCACGGCCTGCGCGTGGCCTTTGACCTTTACCTTGTTCCACACCTGCGCGATGCGGCCATCGGCCCCCACCAAATAGGTTGTCCGCACCATCCCCATATAGGTCCGGCCGTAATTCACCTTTTCGGTCCAGATGCCCAGCGCGTCGGACAATCCACCCTCTGCCGCGTCACTGGCCAAAGGCACGCTCAGCCCATGCTTGGCGGCAAATTTCTGGTGCTTGGCGATGGTGTCCTTGGACACGCCCAACAGCGCCACCCCGGCCGCCTCGAACGCATCCGACAGCGCGGTAAAGTCCAGATTTTCGGTCGTGCAGCCGGGCGTGTCATCCTTTGGGTAAAAGAACACCACCCATTTGCGGCCTGCATAATCGCTCGCCCGCACCGTGCCGCCAGTGGCCAGTTCCATCGCCACATCGGGCATCACATCGCCCACGCCAGCCTGTGCCATCATTCCACCTCCAAAGCCTGTCCGAACACCCCGGCCCATGCCTGCGCCACCACGCGGCGGGCGTCATGGACGCGCGCCATCAGATCGTCCCAATCGCCGCTGCCGCAGGCCTTGGCAAGCACGTCCCTTGGGGCAGGGCCGGGTGCCTCGGCATCGGGGGCCAGCAAGCGCCCCGCCACCAGCACGCGCGAAAGCACGTCATGCGCCCCCGTCAGCGCCCATGGCACATGGCCCGCCTCGGCCAGATCGGCCAAAGCCTCGGCCATGCCCGGCACCTGTCCCACCCCTTCGCGCAATTGCAGGCAATGGGTCAGGAATTCGATGTCCACCAATCCGCCGCGCAGCAATTTGACGTCAATCGCGCCCTTGGGCGGTTTGTGGGCGGCCATTTTATTGCGCATATCCAGAATGTCGGCGGTGATGGCGGCGCGGTCTCTGGGCGCGCCCAAGATCTGCGTCGTGATGGCGGCAAAATCGGCCCGCGCGGCGTCCGACCCAAACAATACGCGGGCGCGGATCAGCGCCATATGCTCCCACGTCCAGGCCTGTTCGCGCTGATACAGGGCAAAGCTGTCATAGCCCACCGCCAGCGGCCCCTGAGTCCCCTGTGGGCGCAGACGGGTGTCGACCTCATACAAAGCGCCCTCGGCCGTGGGGACGGACAGGGCGGCGCTGACCCGCTGCGCCAGACGGTTGAAATACATCGTCGCGCCCAAGGGCCGCCGCCCGTCCGATTCGGCGTTGAAATCGCCCGTGAACAGATAGACGATGTCCAGATCGCTGGCATGGGTCAGCATGCCGCCGCCCAGCCGCCCCAGCCCGACGATCACCAGCTCGCCACCGGGGATGCGGCCATGGGTGGCCTCGAACTCGGCGATGGTGGCGTTGGCAAGGGCGTCGATCGCGGCTTCGGCCACGCGGCACAGGCCCGCGCCCACCGCCAGCGGGTCCTTGGCCGCCTCGATCAGTTGCACCCCCATGGCAAAGCGCTTTTCGCCCACCTTGCGCCGCACGCCATCCAGCAGGCGCTGGTAATCATCGCCCACCTCGGTCGCGGACAGGTCGCGGGCCAGCACCGGCACCGCGGGCGGCAGGTCAAAGGCGCTGGCATCGATCAGCGCGTCCAGCAAATCCGCCCGCCGCGCCAAGGCATCGGCCAGCGGCGGGGCCAGCGACAACACTCGCACCAGCACCTCCAGCAGCGCGGGCCGCGCCTCCAGCAGGCGGAACAGGTTGACCACCGAGGGCAACGCGGTGATCAGCTGCTCCCAGCGGATGATGGCGCGATCAGGGTCCGGCGCGGCGGCCAATTGGCGCAACAGCGCGGGCTGTACCGCCTCCAGCGCCATCAACGCGGTTTCGCTGCGAAGCGCGCGTACCGTCCCCCCGCGCCAGCCATCAATCCGCGCGGCCAGCCCCGGCGGATCGGCAAAACCCAACCGCTCCAACTCCTCCTCCAGCGAGAAGCTGGACGGCCCCCCACCGCCCACGCTGTCAGGCACCGCGCAGGCCGCCACCAGCCGGTCATAACGGTCGCCCACCATGGCGGTGATGTCGCGCAATTGCGCCAGCAAAGCCTCGGCGCCCGGCAATCCGTCCAGCCGCGCCACCGCGTCAATCGCGGCCATATCCTTGGGCAGGCTGTGGGTTTGCAGGTCGCTGACCATTTGCAAACGGTGCTCGATGGTGCGCAGCCGGTCATAGGCCGCGCCCAGATCAGCGGCCTCCTGCGTGGTGATGATCCCGGTGTCCGCCAGCGCGTCCAGCGAGGCCCGCGTGCCCCGCAGCCGCAGCGCCGGATTGCGCCCGCCATGGATCAGCTGATGCACCTGCGCGAAAAACTCGATCTCGCGGATGCCGCCACGGGCGCGCTTGATGTCAAAACCGGGACCGATCACCTCCACCTTGCCATGGGCGGCGCGGATGCGGCGGGTCAGGCGACCGATTTCGGCAATGGCGCCAAAGTCCAGCGATTTGCGCCAGACGAAAGGGCGGATCTGGGTCAGGAACGCCTCACCCATCGGCACATCGCCAGCACATGCCCGCGCGCGGATGAACGCCGCCCGCTCCCACGCCAGCGCGCTTGATTCGTAATGGGTCAGCGCCGCCTCGACCGGAATCGCCAACGGGCTGACCTCGCTGGCGGGGCGCAGGCGCAGGTCGACGCGGAACACATAGCCCTCGGCGTCGGGCGTGCTGAGCGTGCGAACCACCGTGCGGGCATATTGCGCCGCCGCCTCGCCCGGATCATCGCGCGGGCGGCGGGGCATGGTGTCGGGGTCGAACAACAGGATGGGATCAATGTCGCTGGAATAGTTCAATTCCCGCGCCCCATGTTTCCCCAGCCCCAGCGCGAAAAAGCCCGCCGGGACCGCGTCGGGCACGCGCGATGTGATGGCATGGGCCATCGCCGCGTCCAGCGCCCGGTCGGCCAGATCGGACAGTTCCTCCACCACCCGCGCCAAAGGGAAAGCCCCCGCCAGATCGCCAATCCCCAGCGCCAGCGCCAGCGCCAGCCGCTCGCGCCGCAGCGCCGCGCCGATATCGGGCGCGCCCGCGCCAGCGCGGCGGCTCCAGCCAATCGCGCCTTCGCCATCGCCCGCGGCCAGCAACGCCACCAGTTCGGGCAAACGCCCCATCGCGCGCGACAGAAACGGCGATCCCGCCTCTGCCCGCGTCAGCGCGCCCTGCCAGTCCGCCTTGGGCCAATCGGCTGTTATCTGCGCCATCATCATTCCTCTCGTCTGTGCCCCATTCTTGGCCCCGCCCCGCCCTTCCCGCAAGCCGCGTTTGCCGCTATGGCCCCGCCCCATGAGCACGCCCAACTGGACTTTCCCGCCCGAATGGACTCCGCAGGACTGGCTGTGGATCGGTTTTCCCCATGATGCCGATGAATGGCCCGGCTTCCTTGAGGCCGCGCAAGTGCAGATGGCGCAATTTGCCAGCGCCGTTGCCGACAGCGGCCAACACGTGCGCCTGATTACCCGCAGCCCGGCCAATGCGGAACGCGCCCGCGCCCTGTGCAGCAGCGCGGTGACCATCGAAACCCGCGTCTATGGTGACGTATGGTTGCGCGATACCGGGCCGGTGGTGCTGGTGGACGGGGCGGGCAACCGGCTGGGTCAGCGCTTTGGCTTTAACGGCTGGGGCGGCAAATATCTGATGGAGGGCGACCAGACCATCGGCGCGGACATCGCCCGAGACGCCGGGATGAATGTCCGCACCGCCGACTGGATTCTGGAAGGCGGCGCGATCGAGGTGGACGGCACCGGCCTGATCGGCGTGACCGAGCAGGTGTTGCTGAACCCCAACCGCAATCCGCACCTGACTCGCGCCGACATGGAGGCGCGCCTGTGCGCCGACCTTGGCCAGAGCCGCGTGCTGTGGCTGGGCGATGGATTGATCAATGACCACACCGATGGCCATATCGACAATCTGGCCCGCTTTGTCGCACCCAATACCATGGCGGTGCCAGTGGCAACCGGCGCGGATGATCCCAACGCGGCGATCTATGCCGATGCGGCGGCCCGTGCCCGCGCGGCGGGTGTGGTGGTGCGCGAGGTGCCCTCACCCGGACGGGTGGAACGTGACGGGCGGATCGAACCGGCCAGCTATATGAACTTCATCATCACCACCCATCTGGTGGTGGTACCGATCTATGGCACGCCCCATGACGCCGAAGGTGTCGCGGCCATCGCCGAGCTGTTCCCCGACCGGCAAACCATCGGCATCATGGCCGATGCCATTCTGGCGGGCGGCGGCTCGTTCCACTGCTCCAGCCAGCAAATGCCCAAAGCGGTGATCTGACCAGCGGGGCGTTAATCTTTCCGCGAGGTTTCGGGCGCAGGCTGATCTTCATGAGAAAAGCCCGCGCCATCGCCCTGCACCTGACCGCCGATCACGCCGTCGAGGCCGCCCGTGCCACCATCGTCTGGGGCTGTGCCATCGCGCTGGCGCTGGCCGGATGGCTGCACTGATCCCTTAGGGCCGCGCCTTAGGCCCCGCCCAGCGCGGGGGTGGCGAACCAGATCACATGCTTGGGCCCCTTGCCATTGCTGCGGGCAGCCACTTTCACCTCATCCACGGCGAATTTCGCCTTTTGCAGGCGGCGGGTAAAGGCCGGATCAGCCCCGGCCGACCAGATCGCCAGCACCCCGCCGGGCGTCAGCGCATCACGCGCGTCCAGCAATCCGCCCCGGCCATAGATCGCGTCATTGCCTTCGCGCACCAGACCATCGGGGCCGTTGTCCACGTCCAGCAGAATCGCGTCATACAGGTTATGCGCCTGACGGATGGCATCGCCCACATCGCCCATCACCAGATGCACGCGCGGATCCTCCAGACAGCCCGCCATCAGATCGGCCATCGGCCCACGCGCCCAGGCGATGATTTCGGGCACCAGTTCCACCACCGTCACCCGCGCATTGGCGGGCAGGATCGCCAGCGCCGCGCGCAGCGTAAAGCCCATGCCATAGCCGCCAATCAGGATGTGCGGCACGCGCCCATCCTGCAACCGGGCGATGGACTGCTCCGCCAGCGCCACCTCTGACCCCCATTTGCGGGTGGACATCAGCTCGTTATGGCCCAGCGTGATCATGAAATCGCGGTCATGCTTGTACAGCCGCAATTCCTCGCCACCGGGCACTTGGGCGCTGCCCAGATGTTCGCGCTGGATCATCGCAGGTCAGGCGCGGTGGCCTCGCCCTTCAGCATTTCGATCGCCTCGGACAGGGGCATGAACTTCTGTTGCTGCTCGCCCAGCGTGCGGACGGCCACGGTGCCTTCCTCGGCCTCGCGCTTGCCCACCACCAGCAGATAGGGAACCTTGGCCAAGGAATGCTCGCGCACCTTGTAGTTGATCTTCTCGTTGCGCAGATCGGATTCGACGCGGATGCCGGCGGCGCGCAATTGGGCCACGGCCTCATGCGCGTAATCGTCGGCGTCCGACACGATGGTGGCGACCACCGCTTGGCAAGGGGCCAGCCACGTGGGCAGGCGGCCGGCGAAATGCTCGATCAAGATGCCGATGAAGCGTTCATAGGAACCAAAGATCGCGCGGTGCAGCATGACCGGGCGGTGCTTGTTGCCGTCTTCGCCGACATAGCTGGCGTCCAGACGTTCGGGCAGCATGCGGTCGGACTGGATCGTGCCCACCTGCCACGTGCGGCCAATCGCGTCGGTCAGGTGCCATTCCAGCTTGGGCGCATAGAACGCGCCTTCGCCGGGCATTTCCTCCCAGCCATATTCGGGCGTGGCAAGCCCCGCGCGCACCACCGCGTCGCGCAGTTCGGCCTCGGCCTTGTCCCACAATTCGTCACTGCCGATGCGGTTGTCCGGGCGCAGCGCCAGCTTGATCGCATAGGTAAAGCCGAAATGCTTGTACACGCGGTCGGCCATTTCGCAGAAGGCCTTCACCTCGTCGACGATCTGGTCCTCGCGGCAGAAGATGTGGCCATCGTCCTGCGTGAACTGACGCACGCGCATCAGCCCGTGCAGCGCGCCATGCGGCTCGTTGCGGTGGCAGCAGCCGTTCTCGACAATGCGCAGCGGCAGGTCGCGGTACGACTTGATCCCCTGCTTGAAGATCAGGATATGCGCCGGGCAGTTCATCGGCTTCAAGGCCATCCAGTCGGCCTCGCCGCTGATGACCGGACCTTCATCCTCGGTATTGGGGGTTTCGTCGGGGATGACGAACATGTTCTCGCGATACTTGCCCCAGTGGCCGGACTGCTCCCACTGGCGCGCGTCCATGATCTGCGGAGTCTTCACCTCCTTGCAGTCGGCGGCCTGCACCGCGCGGCGCATATAGTCCTCCAACTGGCGATAGATGGTATAGCCGTTGGGGTGCCAGAACACGCTGCCATGCGCCTCGTGCTGCAGGTGGAACAGGTCCATCTCCGCGCCCAGTTTGCGGTGGTCGCGCTTGGCGGCCTCCTCCAAACGCGTCATATGCGCGTCCAGCTGCTTCTTGTTCAGCCAGCCGGTGCCATAGATGCGGCTGAGCATCGCGTTCTTTTGATCGCCGCGCCAGTATGCGCCCGACACGCGCGTCAGCTTGAAGGCGGCGGCGTCCAGCTTTCCGGTGGAGGGCAGATGCGGCCCACGGCACATGTCCAGCCAGTCATCGCCCGACCAATAGACGGTCAGCGGCTCGTCCCCCGGCAGTTCGGCGGCCCATTCCGCCTTGAAGCTTTCGCCCTGCTGCTTCCAGCGGGAGATCAACTGCTCGCGGCTCCATTCCTCACGGCGCAGCGGCTTGTTGGCGGCGATGATCTTGCGCATCTCCGCCTCGATCACGGGCAGGTCGTCATCGGTAAAGGGGCGCGGCTTGCCATCGATCACGGCGGGCGCGAAATCGTAATAGAAGCCATCGTCGGTCGAGGGGCCAAAGGTGATCTGCGTGCCGGGGAACAGCGCCTGCACCGCCTCGGCCAGAACGTGGGCGAAATCGTGGCGGGCCAGATCCAGCGCCTCGGCCTCGTCCTTGTTCGTCACCAGCGCCAGCGCGCAATCGCCTGTGAAAGTTCGGGTCAGATCCACCAGCTCGCCATCAATGCGCGCGGCAATCGCGGCCTTGGCAAGGCCGGGGCCAATGCTGGCGGCCACATCGGCGGGGGTGGAGCCGGGCGCCATTTCGCGCACCGAACCATCGGGCAGGGTGATCTTGAACATATCAGACATGGAAAAAGCCCTTAGCCGCGCATCGCCTTGCGCTCAACCTTGTAAAACACGCCGGACAAGGGGCGCATCGCACTTGCCCCCGTGGCGCAAATCGTCTCAAGATTCGGTGTATGACTGACACGATCCCCGCGCCCGATGGCTTTTTCCCCCATGCACCTGCCGATGGTGCGCCCATCCGCGCCATCGCCTGGCGCCACACGCCCGCGCCTGATGGGGCGGCCACCATCGTCTTTCTGCCCGGCTATATGTCCGACATGGCCGGGGGCAAGGCCTGCGCGGTGTTCGATTGGGCGCGGGCCAGCGGGCGGGGATGCCTGTTGCTGGATTACAGCGGTTGCGGGCAGTCGGATGGTGACTTTGCCGACGGCACCTTGTCGCGCTGGGCCGATGAGGTCTGCGCGCTGATCGCCGCAAAGGCCAGCGGCCCGGTGGTGCTGGTGGGCTCCAGCATGGGTGGGTGGCTGATGTTGCTGGTGGCTCTACGTTTGGGCGATCAGGCGCAGGCATTGGTAGGCATCGCCCCCGCGCCCGATTTTACCCAATGGGGCTTTGACGCGCAGGCTCAGGCGCTGTTGGCCAGCGGAGCAACGCATTACCGCGACAACGCCTATGGCTATGACCCCACGCCCACCCACGCCGGGTTCTGGGCCGATGGGCAGGCCAATCGCCTGTTGGGACAGACGATCCCGCTCGACTGCCCGGTGCGCCTGCTGCACGGTCAGGATGATGACGTTGTGCCCACCGATATCTCGATGCGGCTGATGGCGGCGCTGCGTTCGGATGACGTTCAGGTGAGCCTGATCAAAGGGGGCGACCACCGCCTGAGCCGCCCGGGCGACATCGCGCTGTTGCTGCACACGCTGCACGCGCTGATGCCCGCCGCCTGATACGAAAGCCTGCCCCATGTCCTTTGCCCTGATGCTGTTGCCGGTGCTGTTGCAATATGGCCCCTCGATCGGGGACGCGGCGCCCGTGCGCCTGCCCCAGATCGACCGCCCCACCGGCCCCAACCGGCGCGGGCCGCTGATCATTCAGGACAGCGGCACGGTGCAGCCCACAACGCCCCAGCCGCCCAGCCCGCTGAAGATCTGTCTGGACGCGGCGGCGCAAGACCCTGACGCGGGCGAACGCGCCGCCCGCGCATGGGTGGAACGCGCCAAATCGCAGGAGGCCAGCGTCAAGGCGCAGGCGCAATTGTGCCTTGGCACCGCCTTGGCCGCGCAGGAAGAGTTCGAGGCCGCCCGCACAGCCTTTGTCGCGGGGCTGGACATGGCGGGCGCCGATGACCGGATGATGCGCGCGCAACTGGGGGCGATGGCGGGCAATGCGGCGCTGGCCGCGGGCGATGCGGTGGGCGCGCTGATGCTGCTGGACACCGCGCGCGCGCAGGCGATGGCTACCGGCCGAAGCGAGCTGACCGGCGGTATCGCCATTGACCGCGCCCGCGCGCTGGTCGCGTTGAAGCGCCTGCCCGATGCGGCCATGGCGCTGACCGACGCGCGCACCATCGCGCCCAATGAGGCGCAGGGCTGGCTGTTGTCGGCCACGCTGTCGCGCCGCATGGACAAATTGGCCGATGCCCAGGCCCAGATCCAGACCGCCGCCACGCTGGCCCCGCGCGATCCCGATGTCGGGCTGGAGGCGGGCGTCATCGCCATGCTGTCCGGCCGCGAGGCGGCGGCCCGCAAAAGCTGGGAATCGGTGATCGCGTCAGCCCCTGCCAGCGACGCGGCCAAGCGCGCGGCGGCCTATCTGGCGCAACTGCCCGCCACCCAGCCAACGGTTACCACCGCGTCCCCGGCGCCTACGGGCAAATAGACGGCGAAACGGGGGCTTTTCGGCAGGAAAAGGTAACAACATCGCGGTAGAAGGGCGATCAAGAACAAGGACCGGCGCGGCCGTTTCTGACCCGCCGGCATCAGGGATCAGCGATGCCGATGAAACATTTTGCGCCCCAGCCCGACGCGTCCGCCACCCCTCTTGCGCCAGAATTGGACCCGCTGATGCTGGCCCGCCTGACGCAATGCCTGACCGCCGCGATCCTGCCGGGGGATGCCGATCCGGCGCAGGGCGATCCCCTGCCCCATGATATCGAGGCCGCCGCCCGCTTTATCCTGACCACCGCGCTGCGCCGTGAAAGAGCGCAAACCGCGCTGGCGGTGGAAAATGTCACCCCCGCCCCGCCCGATCCCGACGCGCCGCCCGCCAGCCCGGCCCGGCGCTATATGCGCATTGCCCTGATTAACGAGGACATGCCCTTTCTGGTCGATTCGATCGCCACCACCGTGGCCGCCCACGGGCTGACGATCGACCGGCTGATCCACCCGGTCGTGGCGGTCGAACGCGATCCGGCGGGCGCGCTGCTGGCTTTGCCAGAGGCGGGAACGGCCGGGGCGCTGGCCGAATCGATGGTCTATCTGGAAACCAGCCGGGCTGACGCGCGCACCATCGCCGGACTGCAGGCGGCATTGGCGATCACGCTGGGCGATGTGCGCGCGGCGGTGGCCGATTGGCCCGCGATGCGCGCCGCCATGGCCGAGGATGCCGCCACGCTGGACCGGCTGGACCGGGGCGAGGGCGCGGCGCTGTTGCGCTGGCTGAACGATGGCATGGTGACGCAATTGGGCCATGTCCTGCGCCGTCGCGATGGCACGCAAACCAGCGCGCATGGCATCTGCCGCAACAGCACGTGGGAATTGCTGTCGGCGGCCAGTTTCGCACGGGTGTTTGCGTGGTTTGACAGCTTTGCCGCGCAGGGCGGGGCCGGGCGGCTGCCGCTGATGGTCAAGTCCAACCGCTTTGCCCATGTCCACCGCCGCGTGCCGCTGGACCTGTTCATCGTGCCGGTAATCGAGGGCGGGCAGGTGGTGGCGATCAGCGTCCATGCCGGCGTATGGACCAGCGCCGCGCTGGCCACGCCCCCGGCGCAGGTGCCCCTGATGCGGCGGCAATTGGCCGCCCTGCATGACAAGTTCCACTTTGCCGCGCACAGCCACACCGGCAAGGCGCTGGCCCATGCGCTGACCCGGTTGCCGCATGATCAGCTGATCGGTTTTGCCGATGGCGATCTGGAACGCGTGGCGCTGGCCATGATCAGCCTGATCGACCGCCCCCGCCCGCGTCTGGCGATCGTCGCCGCGCCGATGGAGCGGCATTTGCACGCCTTTGTCTGGTTGCCGCGCGATGCGCTCTCGACGCGGTTGCGGCTGGATGTGGCGCAGATGCTGTCCGATGCGGCGGGCGCGCGGGTGCTGGACTGGGGCTTGGAGGTCGAGGGGTCAAACCTGGCCCAGCTGCGTTTCGTGCTGGCCATGGACGAGGATGACGCCCCCTTGCGCCTGCCGGACGAGGCGGCGCTGGACGCGGGTTTGCGCGCGATGCTGCGCGGCTGGGGTGACGCGGTCGAGGCCGAGATCGCCCGCACCGAGGAACCCTCGCGCGCGGCCACCATCGCCGCCCGCTTTGCCGAGGCCTTCCCCCCCGCCTATCGCAGCCTGTACGGCCCGGCAGAGGCTGCCACCGACATTGCCCGCCTGCGGCGTCTGGCGACCGTGCATGATGATCCCCTGCCCCATCGCGGTGTGCGCCTCTACCGCCTGCCCGGCGATGCCGAAGGGCAGATGCGGCTCAAACTCTATCAACGCCATGGCGATCTGGTGCTCTCCGACATCGTCCCGGCGCTGGAGAATTTCGGCTTTCGCGTGATCGACAATATCCCCACCGCATTGGAGGAACGCCCCGGCGGCCATGCCGATCCGACCGATCCGCTGGGATCGATCCATGATTTCCTGATCGCCCTGCCGGCAGGGCAGGCGATGGCCACCGTGTCTGGCCACACCCCCATCATCGAGGACGCCCTGTCCGCCATGCTGAACGGCGATGGCGAGGATGATCCCTTCAACCGGCTGATCGTGGGCGTCGGGCTGTCCGCGCGTGAGGCGAACTGGCTGCGGGCATGGTATCGCTATTTGCGGCAAACCGGGATGACCTATGGCATCCAGACGGCGGTGGACGCGCTGATGGGCGCGCCCTTTGTCACCATGGCGCTGGTCGATCTGTTCCGCGCCCGCCATCAGCCCCATGTCGGCTCCGACCGTCTGGCGGTCGAGGCCGAGGCCGAGGCGCTGATCCGCGATGGGCTGGCACAGGTCAGCGGCATCAATGATGACCGTTTGCTGCGCGCTTTCCGCGCCTGCGTGCTGGCGATATTGCGCACCAACGCCTTTACCCCGGCCGCGCGCGAGGCATTGGCGTTCAAGTTTGATTCGGCCGCCGTCCCCGGCCTGCCGCGCCCGGTGCCATGGCGCGAAATCTTTGTTTATGCCGCAAGGGTCGAAGGCATCCACCTGCGCTCTGGCCCTGTGGCGCGCGGCGGTTTGCGCTGGTCGGACCGGCGCGATGATTACCGCACCGAAATCCTGGGCCTGATGAAGGCGCAGCGGGTGAAGAACGCCGTCATCGTCCCCACCGGGGCCAAGGGCGGGTTCTATCCCAAGCAATTGCCCGATTCCACGCGCAACCGCGATGCTTGGGCGGCAGAGGGGCGCGCAGCCTATCAGATCTTTATCCGCGCCCTGCTCTCCGTCACCGACAATATCGTCAAAACCCGCGTCACCCACCCCACCGATATGGTGATCCGCGATGGCGAGGACCCCTATTTCGTCGTCGCGGCGGACAAGGGCACGGCGACATTTTCCGACACGGCCAACGCGCTGGCAGAGGCGCATGGCTTCTGGCTGGACGATGCCTTTGCCAGTGGCGGGTCAAAGGGATACGACCACAAGGCGATGGGCATCACCGCGCGCGGCGCATGGATCAGCGTCCAGCGTCACTTCAGCGAGATGGGCGTGGACGTCCAGACCGACCCCGTGCGCGTGGTGGGCGTGGGCGACATGTCGGGCGATGTGTTTGGCAATGGCATGTTGCTGTCGCAATCGATCCGCCTGATCGCGGCGTTTGACCACCGCCACATCTTTCTGGACCCGACCCCCGATGCCGCGGCCGCATGGGCCGAACGCGGCCGCCTGTTCGCCCTGCCGCGCAGCAGTTGGGACGATTATGACAAGGGGCTGATTTCACCCGGTGGCGGGGTCTTTGCCCGCAGCCTGAAGGCGATCCCCCTGTCGCCCGAAATCCGCGAAGCCTTGGGGCTGGAGGCCGAGGCAATGGAGCCGGACGCCTTGATCCGCGCCATCCTGACCGCGCCTGTGGATTTGCTGTGGTTTGGCGGCATCGGCACCTATGTCCGCGCCGCGCATGAGGCAAACGGCGATGTGGGCGATCCGGCCAACGATGCCCTGCGGGTCGAGGGCCGCCATGTCCGCGCCCGCGTCATCGGCGAGGGCGCCAATCTGGGTTGCACGCAGGCCGCGCGCATCGAATATGCGCTGCACGGCGGGCCAGAGGGCGATGGCGGCCATGGCGGTCGCGGCAACACCGACTTTATCGACAATTCGGCCGGCGTCGATTGTTCGGACAACGAGGTGAACATCAAGATCGCGCTGGCCAGCGCCATGCGCGCCGACCGCCTGATCGAGGACGAGCGCGTCACCCTGTTGCGCGAGATGACCGATGCGGTGGCCGATCTGGTGCTGGAGGACAACCGGCTGCAAGCCTTGGGCCTGTCGATTGCCGAAAGCGGCGGCGCGGCGGCGGTGCCTTCGTGCCTGCGGCTGATCGACCTGCTGGAGGAACAGGGCGCGCTGGACCGCCGGACAGAAGGGCTGGCCGACAATGACGCGCTGATGCGCCGCATGGGGCTGGGGCGCGGGCTGACGCGGCCCGAACTGGCGGTGCTGCTCTCCAGCGTCAAACTGGCGTTGCAGGACGCGCTGGAACAGTCCACCGTGGTCGATGATCCCGCGCTGGAGGGCGAATTGCTGGCGGCTTTCCCGCCGCAAATGCGCGAACGCTTTGCCACGGACATCACCACCCACCGCCTGCGGCGCGAGATTCTGGCCACCCGCATCGCCAACCGGCTGGTCAACCGCATCGGCTTTGTCCACCCCTTCGAACTGGCCGAGGTCGAAGGCGTGGATCTGGCCGCGGTGGGCGCGGCCTTTCTGGCGGCAGAGCGGTTGTTTGACATGGCGCCGATCTGGCGCGCGATCGAAACCGCGCCCATGCCCGAACCGGCCCGCATCCGCCTGTTTGACCGCGCGGCCCATGCGTTGCGCGGGGCGATGGCCGATCTGTTGCGCGCTGGCGCCGGGCGGGGATCGGCGGCGGATCTGGCCGATGCGCTGGCTCCGGCGATACGCCAGTTAGGACAGACACTCGACAGCCTGCTGACCGACGCGGGGCGGGCGGCTTCGGCCCGGCTGCGCGGCGATCTGGCCGATCTGGGCGCGCCAGAGCGGGAAAGCGCGATGGTCGCGGCGCTGTTCGATCTGGACGGAGCGGTGGGCATCGCCCGCCTGTCGCGCGACAGCGGCCTGCCCGCACTGACACTGGCGCAGGGGTTCACCACGCTGGGGGCGCAACTGGGGCTGGACTGGGCGCAGGCAGAGGCCGCCCGATTGGCCCCCACCGATGCGTGGGAGCGCCAATTGGTCGCGGGTCTGGTGCGCGATTTTGGCCAGATGCGGCTGGATTTTCTGGCGCGGGTCTGTTGCCGCTCGGCAGCGGAGGCGCCCGCCGCGCTGGGGGCATGGCTGGCCGATCGTCAGGCCGATATCGCCCGGCTGAACCGCCTGATCGCGCGGGCTGGGCTGGCGCCTGTCACCACGCCCGCCATTCTGGCCCAGATCGCCGCACAGGCGCGCAACGTGCTGGCACGCTAGCATAACGTGCTGGCACGCTAGGACAACGTGCTGGCACGCTAGCGCCCCACCGCTGCATCCCCGCCACAGGTGCCCGATCAACACCTGTACCTGTCGGTTCTGTCCATTGACGAGGGCACCGTTTTTGGCGATTTCCCCCGCCCATGGACAAAACAGACATCATCATCGTGGGCGGGGGGCATGCGGGCGCACAATGTGCGATCGCGTTGCGTCAGAATGGTTTCACCGGCAGCATCGCCATCATCGGCCGCGAAAGCGAACCGCCGTATGAACGGCCTCCGCTGTCCAAGGAATATTTCGCCCGCGAAAAGACATTCGACCGCCTGTACATCCGCCCGCCCCAGTTCTGGGACGAAAAGGAGGTGCAGATGCTGTTGGGCCGCGAGGTGACATCGGTCGACCCTGTGGCCCATGTCGTGACCCTGTCGGACGGGACCAGCCGGGAATATGGCCATCTGGTATGGGCCACCGGGGGCGATCCGCGCCGCCTGTCCTGTGTGGGGGCGGACCTGTCGGGCATCCACGCGGTGCGCACCCGCGCCGATTGCGACCAATTGATGGGTGAGGTTGACGGCGGCGTAAAGAACATCGCCGTCATCGGCGGCGGCTATATCGGGCTGGAGGCGGCCGCCGTGCTGACCAAGCTGGGCTGCCATGTCACCCTGCTGGAGGCCGCGCCGCGCGTGCTGGCCCGTGTGGCCGGGCCGGAACTCTCGGCCTTCTATGAGGGCGAACACCGCGCCCATGGCGTGGACCTGCGCACCGGCGTGACGGTCGATTCGCTGGTCGGGGATGGCCGCGTCACGGGCGTCAAACTGGGCGATGGCAGCATTGTTCCGGCAGACGCGGTGATCGTGGGCATCGGCATCGTGCCCGCTGTTGGCCCGCTGATCGCGGCAGGCGCGGCAGGCGCCAATGGCATCGATATCGACGAATATTGCCGCACCAGCCTGCCCGATGTCTTTGCCATCGGAGACTGCGCGTCTTTCGCCTGCGACTATGCCGGGGGCACGGTGATGCGGGTGGAATCGGTGCAGAATGCCAATGATCAGGCCACCTGCGTCGCCAAGGCGCTATGCGGCACATCGGCCCCTTACAAGGCCTTCCCGTGGTTCTGGTCGAACCAGTATGACCTGAAACTGCAAACCGCCGGCATCTCGCTGGGGTACGATCAGACCGTGCTGCGCGGCGACATGGCCTCGCGCTCGTTCAGCATCGTCTACCTGCAAGGCGGCCGGGTGATCGCGCTGGACTGTGTCAACATGGTCAAGGACTATGTCCAGGGGCGCAAGCTGGTCGAGGCGGGCGCCACCCCCGACATCGCCGCTTTGGCCGATGCCAGCGTGCCGTTGAAGGAACTGATGTAACGCCTGCGCGGGCGGGGGCTGTTGCGGCCCCCGCCCGCCAGAGCATCACGCGCCAAACGCCTGTTCGTACAGCATGGCGATCTCGTCCAGACTGGGCACGCGCGGGTTGTTCCCCGGTGAGCCCGAGGCCAGCGCCTGCGCCGCCATCACCGGGATCAGATCGCGGTATTGCCCGGCATCAATGCCATAGGCGGCGGGGCTGGGCACATCCAGATCATCGTTCAGCGCGGTCAGTTCCTCGATCAGCCGGGCAACGGCCAATTGGTCGCCCTCGCCCTCAGACACCAAACCCATCGCCCGCGCGCAATCGCCATAGCGCGCCATGGCCGCCGGCGCCGACCACGCCGTCACCGCAGGCAACAGCATCGCGTTCGACAACCCATGCGCCACATGGAAAAACGCCCCAATCGGGCGGCTCATCCCGTGCACCAGCGCGACCGAGGCATTGGAGAACGCGATCCCCGCGTGATGCGCACCCACCATCAAGGCTTCGCGCGCCGCGCGGTCCTGCCCATCGGCACAGGCGCGGCGGATGTTGGGCGCGATCAGCCGCATCGCCGACAGCGCCATCGCGTCAGAGAACGGATTGGCCCGCGCGCTGACATAGGCCTCGATCGCATGGGTCAGCGAATCGATGGCGGTGTCGGCGGTCAACCGGCGCGGCTTGCCCATGGTCAGTTCATAGTCGACGATGGCAATCTGCGGCAGGAAAGCCAGCCCCGCGCACAGCATCTTTTCCTGTGATGCCTCATCGGTGATGATGGTGAAACGGGTGGCCTCTGACCCGGTGCCCGCCGTGGTGGGGATGGCGATGATCGGCAGGCCGGGGACGTCATTGGCCGCCGGCACCTTCATCGCCGAGACCGGCATGTCATGCACCGCCAGCACCGCAATCGCCTTGGCCGTGTCGATCGGGCTGCCGCCGCCAAGGCCGATGACGCAATCGCATTGCCCGGCACCCAAAGCGGTCAGTGCCGCCTGCACCACCGCCACCGTCGGGTCGGGCACGGTGTCGGCATAGACCACACTGGCCATGCCCGCCGATGACAGCACGTCAACCACGCGTTGTGCCATCCCAGAGGCCACCATATAGCTATCAGTGACAACAAAAGCGCGCGACAATCCGGCCTGTGCCATCGCGGCGGGCAATTGCGCCAAGGAGCCGCCTCCGACATGGATCGTGCGCGGCAGGTGCAAGGTGGTCATGGCGGGGCGGTCCTCTCGATCTATGGTTTTGTGGGGTTGTGCGCGGGTTTTACCCCCCGCGCCACTGGCTCAAACCGCAGGCGCGGGCAGGCGGGGGAGCGCCCATTGCGCCGCATCAGCCACCGCCGGATCGGGGTCTGTGGTCAGCGCCGCCACCAGGGCATACAGCGTGCCATCGCCCGAATTTCCGGCCGCATACAAACAGTTGCGGACAAACCTGTCCCGCCCGATCCGCTTGATCGGAGAGCCCGAGAACAGCCGCCGGAACCCGGCATCATCCAGCGCCAGCAATTCGGCCAGACGCGGCGCGGTCAATTCCGCACGCGGCAGAAAAGCGCGGTTTTTCGCCGCCAGATCGGCAAATTTGTTCCACGGGCACACGCTCAGGCAATCGTCGCAGCCATAGATGCGGTTGCCCAATGCGGCGCGGAACTCGTGGGGGATTGGCCCCTTGTGCTCGATCGTCAGATAGGACACGCAGCGCCGCGCATCCAGTTGATATGGCGCGGGAAAAGCATTGGTCGGGCAGGCATCCTGACAGGCCCGGCACGAGCCGCAACGGTCCCGCCCCGGCGCGTCCGGTTCCAACGGCAGGGTGGTGTAAATGGCCCCCAGAAACAACCAGCTACCGTGTTGGCGGCTGACCATGTTGGTATGCTTGCCCTGCCAGCCAAGGCCAGCCGCGGCGCCCAGCGGCTTTTCCATCACCGGGGCGGTGTCGACAAATACCTTCAACGCCACCTCGCCCAGACCGGATTTGGCGCCCTGCTCCACCATCCAGCGGGCCAGCGCTTTCAGCGCCTTTTTCACCACATCGTGATAATCGGCCCCTTGCGCATAGATGGAAATCCGCCCGCGATCAGCCACTTGCGCCAGCGCCAACGGATCGTCTGCCGGGGCGTAACTCATCCCCAGGGCGATCACGCTGCCCGCCTCTGGCCACAAGCCCTGCGGCGAACGGCGGTGGTGCAACCGATCCGCCATCCAGCCCATGTCGCCATGGAACCCCCGTTCCAGCCAGCCTTCCAGCCGGGCGGCGCGCAAGCTGTCCTCGTCCGCCCCGCTCACCCCCACCGCGGCAAAGCCCAAGGCATGGGCCTGCGCGACAAGTTGCGCTTTGAATGTGTTCAGATTTGTGGTCATTGAGCGGTTCAGACGGGTTTCCGGTGGGGCGACATCGCGCGATGCCTGACGCCCCGGTTTAGGAGTAAGAGCGATGGCTCGCAACGACAGCCGCGATTGGGCGATCGAGGCGCAGGGGCTGGTCAAGCGGTTTGACGGCGTGACGGCGGTGGACGGGGTGGACCTGCGCGTGCCACAGGGCGCGATCTATGGCATCCTTGGCCCCAATGGCGCGGGCAAGACCACGACCTTGCGCATGCTGTTGGGCATCATCGATCCCGATGCGGGCATGCGCCGCGTGCTGGGCAGTGAGCGGCCCCATGACATGGCCCATGCCATCGGCTATCTGCCTGAAGAACGCGGACTTTATCCCTCAATGAAGGCGTTTGAGGCGATCGGATTTCTGGGCGCGCTGCGCGGGCTGCCACAGGCCGAAGGCCGCCGCCGGGGCCGCATCCTGATGGAAAAACACGGGCTGGGCCATCTGGCCGACCGGCAAATCCGCCAAATGTCCAAGGGGCAGGCGCAACAGGTGCAATTGCTGGGCACGCTGGTCCATGCGCCACAACTGGTGGTGTTTGACGAGCCCTTTTCCGGGCTGGACGCGATCAATCAGGGCCGGTTGGAAACCATGATCCGCGAGCTTGCGGCGGGCGGCACCACGGTGATCTTTTCCACCCATGTCATCGCCCACGCCGAACGCATGTGTGACGAGGTGGCGATCATCGCCGGGGGCCGGGTGCCTTTTGCCGGGCCGGTGGATGTGGCGCGCGACCGTATCGCCCCACAGGTGCGGCTGGAAACGGCCCGCGTAGAGGGCGCGTGGCGCGCCGCCATTCCCGCCGAGGCGCGCTGTGATCTGCGCTCGGACGGCGGGGCGTTCTGGTATTTCTCGTTACCCGACAGCGGGATCGAACCCTTGCTGCGCGCCCTGATCGAGGGCGAGGCGGGCATCCTGTCGCTGTCGATCGAACGGGGCGGATTGCATGACGCCTTTGTCGCCATCGCGGGCGAGGCGGTCGCGCAGGCCATGAACACCACCCAGCCGGAGGACGCCCAATGAGCGCGCCCAACCCCACGCAACGCACCGGCCGCCTCTCGACGCTGGCGGCCGCCTTTGTCATCGCGCGGCGCGATTTTGTCGCCATCCTGTGGAGCCGCAGCTTTATCTTTTTCCTGCTGGGGCCGCTGTTTCCGCTGATTGTCGGCGGGCTGGCGGGCGGCGTGGGCAGCGAAATCCGCCACTCGGCCGAACGGCCGCAATTGGGCATGGTGTTGGCGGGCGATGACATCGATGCGCTGCTGACCGCGCAAAAGGCGCTGGCCCCGCATCTGGACAGCCTGCCCGAACTGGTGGTGGTGCGCCGGTTGAAGCCGGGCGAAAGTGCCGATCCGGCCGCCGCCCTGCATGACACGGGGACCAATGGCGGCAATCTGGCCGCGATCCTGTCGGGCAGCGCGGCGCATCCGGTGCTGACCGGGCCAAAGGGGCGGATCATCGATTGGCAAGGCAGCGTCTCGATCCTGTCCGCGCGGGCCACAGGACATGGGCCCGACGCCTTCCCACAGGTCGCGCTGGCCCCCACCGCCACCAGCACCGCCGATCAGGCCACCGGGCGGCTGGTCACGGCCCAAGGCGCGCAAACGCTGCTGTTCCTGTTGATCATGCTGTTGGCGGGCATGGTCCTGTCCAATCTGGTCGAGGAAAAGGGCAACAAGATCATCGAGGTACTGGCCGCCGCCATCCCCATGGACGCGGTGTTTCTGGGT
The DNA here is from genome assembly GCF_009909235.1 of Novosphingobium ovatum. Lineage (GTDB taxonomy): Bacteria > Pseudomonadota > Alphaproteobacteria > Sphingomonadales > Sphingomonadaceae > Novosphingobium > Novosphingobium ovatum. The sequence continues at coordinate 122,965 of NZ_JAAAPO010000004.1, read as the reverse complement.
AAGCTGTTCGCGATGCTGGCGGTGTCTTTGGTCGGGATTTCGGTCTGGGCGGCAACGATTGGCGGGGTGCATCTGATCGGCGGTGGTCAGACGCTGCAATCCCTGCCCACGCCTGCGGTAGGCTGGCCGCTGTTTGTGGCGCTGGGCATCGTCTATTTCTCGATGGGCTATCTCTTGCTGGGCAGCGTGTTCCTCACGGTCGGCTCGATGGCCTCCACCGTGCGCGAGGTGCAGACGCTCTCGATGCCGGTGACGATGATGCAGCTGCTGGTGTTCTTCTTTGCCACCTATGCCATGGCGCATCAGGGGACGCCGACCGAATATGCGGCGATCGCCTTTCCCTTTTCCTCGCCGTTCACGATGCTGGCGCGGGCGGCCATCCATGGCGAAATCTGGCCCCATCTGGCCGCGCTGGGCTGGCAGGTGCTGTGTGTCGCGGTGTTTGTGCGGGGCGGCGCGCATATCTTCCGCCGCCGGGTGATGCAGTCCGGGCCACAGGGCGCGCGCGGGCAAAAGCGGCGGCTGTGGTCGATCCTGCGCGGCAGGCAGGCGGGCTGAATCAGCCCACCACCCGCCACAGGCGCAGCCCGCTGTTGTCGGTCAGGGGTACGGGTTGCAGCCAGCCCGGCACCTGCCCCCTTATCAATTGCGCGGCAAAGCCCTTGGGCGCGACCTTGCGATAGACGGTGGGTTCACCAACCCGCGGGCACATCGCGACATAGGTCATGCCATTGGCTTTGGCGATAGCGCGGGCCTGATCGGCGCTGCCGGTAAAGGCGGCGATCACCGCGTTCATGCCCCGCGCGCCGCGATGGTGGCCGGTGGCCAGCACGCTGTGATGCGAGGCATAGATCAGGTCGGGACTGATATCGAGCGGTGCCAGAATCGCGGCCGTCGGCAAGGCGTTCAGCGCCGCCCCCGCCGCTGGAATGCGGCAGGACGAGACGTGGAAATTGACCGTCACGCCATTGCCTTGCGCCAAGTCGCCACTGGCTCCAGGCGCCACCGCCGATGCCATCGCAGATGCCGGATCCGGTCCATCGCGGCCATTGGGCGCAAAATTGCCCAGGCCCAACCCGATATTGATGCTCTCATCCACCTCTGGATCGACATAGGGCAGTGCGATGGCATAAAGCGTCAGCGGCAAGGACGGCATCAGCGCCAACACGATCGCGGGCGCATAGGCCCAGCGCCGCTGGCCCAGCCGGTCCAGCCAGCCGCCGATCAGCCAGCACAGCGGCACAGCGGCCAAAGCCCCCGCCACCGCGCCCGCCCGCGTCACCATGATGGCAATCGCCAAGGCTCCGCCCAGCAACAATGTGTATTCCTGCCACCACACGCGCTCTTCGCCCGACTGGACAGCGATCAGCCGCACACTGGCCCACAGGCCCAGCCCGCCCGGCACCAGCAATTGCAGCGCGGTAGGCCAATCCTGCCGCCAAATGGGCAGGCCTTCGGCGACATTTTCGTACCACAGTTGACGCACCATCGGGGACAGTTCGTTGAACGACCCGCCCACACATTGCGGCGCCGCGCCCAGATAGATGCCCAGCGCCCCGGCGCCCGCCAGCGCAAAGCCGCCCAGCACCCAGCCGCTGCGGATGACGTTCAGGCGGGTCATCACCCCGGTCACCATCGCCCCCCACGCCATCGCCGCCAAATGCACCGGGGCAATCGTATCGCAATGGGTGATCAAATCCCCCGGCCCGCGCAGCAGCGCCAGCCCCAGCACCGATGTCACCGTCAGACCGGCGGCCAGATGCGCCAGATAGAACCGTTCCTCACCCCCGCGCAGCCAGCGCCACGCGCCAATCGCGGCGAACACGGCGGTCAGAGGCAATTGCTCCAGGCTGATCGCCAGCCCCGCGCCCAGCGCCACGCCCGACAGCCAGCCGCCAAGGCGCGCATGGCGTGTCATCAGCCCGTGGACCGCCAGCAATGCGGCGACAACCTGCCAGCCATGGTGGTCAATGCGCATCGGGCGGATCTGCGTCGAGACCGGCACCGATATGGCCAGCAACAGACATCCGATCAGCACCCGCTGCACGCCGATCCTTTCGGCGATCACCCGCCCTGTCAGCAACAGCGCGGCGGCCAGCGTCAGCACCGGCACGATCAACAGCGCACCCAGCTCCGCCCCCGCCTGTCCGGCAAAGGGGCGCAATATCACGATGATCGCGGCAATCGGCAGATCAACCAGCCGCGTCCAATGCATCGCCACGCCGCCATGGGCCGGATCGATGCGGTGTTGGTGCAGGTCATACCAGCCTTGGCCACCCAGCCAGTCGCGCACTTGCACCAGCCGCAGCGTGTCATCAGGATCGGGAAAATACAGGTTGGTGATCGCCACCAGACTGGTGGCCCACTGCATCGCCACGATCAGCAGCAGCGCCAGTCCCACCGCGCGCAACATTGGCATGAGGGCGCGCATCGCCTTCAGCTCAGCGCGGGGGCGCGGAACACCACATGGTGGCGCAGTGCCCAAGTCGCGACAAAGCTGGTGCCAATCGCGGCGAGTTTTGCCATGCGCGGATCAAACCCGGCCATCGCGGCCAGCCCGACCATGCCGGTGGTGATCCCCAGCCCAACCAGCGCCGAGGCCACGAACAACAGCTTTTGCCGGTGGCGCTGTGCGCCCTGCATGGCCACCTGATCGGCATAGACCGCGCGCGATGTCACCAGCCAATGCACGATGATCCCCACGCCATAGCCCAGCGCCGAAGCTCCAGCCGCCGCCAGCCCCAGCCGCAACAGCCCCAGAAAGCAGCCCATGTCCGCCCCCAGCGCCACCACACTGGCGCCCAGATAGCGCAGGCCCGGATGATCGATCAGCGCGCGCATCGCGTGGCTCCCCGACAGGCTCAGGCCGCGGCCCGGTCAGCGGTTTGGGCGGTTTCGGTTTCAGCCGGCAGTCGCGTCGGCACATCGCGCAGCGAATTGAGCGCGGCGGCCTGATCGGGCGTGACGGCGCGCTGTGCGGCGGCTTCGCGCGCGGCCAGCACCTTCTCGTCGCCCTCGTCACCGGCTTCGTGATATTCGGCGTCCTCGTTGACGCACCACGTGTCGTACAGACGCTCGCCCGCCTTGATGTTTTCCACCGTCAGCATGGCGGTCATCATCGCGTGATCCTGATTGTTGTAGCGGTGCATGCCGTTGCGCCCCACCAGATGCAGCGTGGGGAAGCGCGCCTCCAGATCCACCCGCATCGCCGCGACATTGGCGGCATAGGTCTCGTCATAGACCGGATAGGCCTTTTCCTGACGCACCACCGCGCCGCCGATCACCTCGTGGGGCTGAATCAGGCCCAGCGTAACCATCTCGCGCGTGGCCAGATGGATCAGGTCATCGTCGGGCTGCGACCACAAGCCATCGCCTTCGAAACAGAAATATTCCAGCCCAACGCAGGCCACATCGGCATCCGGCACCATTTCGGGCGACCAGCTGCGGAAGTTCTGGATGCGGCCCACCTGCACCTTGGAATCGTGGATATAGATCCAGTTGTCGGGGAACAGGTCGCCCTTGCGGATCTTCAGCGCCACGGTCAGGAAGTCGCGATATTTCAGCTCCGTCGCCTGCGGCAGGCTGTCGGGCAGCGGATGGATCCGGCTGGCCAGTTCACGCATCGGCGCGCTGGAGATGACATGGCGGGCGGTGATCACCGTCTCGCCCTGGGCATGGGTGGCAGTCATGCGCCAATTGCCCTGCGCGTCCTGCGCCAATTGCTTCAAAGCATGGCCCATCAGCACGTCACCCTTGCCGGTGGCGATGATCTTGTCGCGGGCGGCTTCCCACATCATGCCGGGGCCAAGGCGCGGATAGCGGAAGCTTTCCAGCAGCGTCTTGGTCGCCATGCCGTCATTGGGCCGCTTGTTCAGCCCCAGCGAGCGCTTGAGTCCATCGACCACCGCGCCCCACAGCGACAGGCCCTTGATCCGCTGCGCGGCCCAATCGGCGCTCATCTCGTTGCAGGGCATGCCCCATACCTTCTCGGTATAGGTCTTGAAAAAGATCGAATAGAGCTTCTTGCCGAACTGGTTGGAGGTCCAGTCCTCAAAGCTGCGCACGTCCTTGATCGGGAACAGCCGCGACCAGACATAGCTGACCATGCAGGTGGTCGAGCGCCAGATCCCCAGATTGCGCAGCGCCTCGAAGGCGCGCAGCGGATAGGAGTAGAACTTCGATTCGTAGTAGATCCGGCTCATGCGCGGGCGCTGGATGAAGTCATCGGGCAGGATCTCGTTCCACAGGTCCACCACCTGCTGCGACTTGCTGAAAAAGCGGTGGCCGCCGATGTCGAAGCGATAGCCCTCGTGCTCGACCGTGCGGCTGATGCCGCCGACATAGCGCTCATCCTTCTCGATGATCGCCACCCGCAGGCCCGCCTTGGTCAGCAAATAACCCGAAGTCAGGCCTGCCGGGCCGGCCCCGATGATTGCCACATCCACCATGCCGTCGCCCTGCGTACCCACAACCATTTCGCCCCGCTGTCCCATGGTCAGTCCCTACGTGATTGGCCCCGATGGCCGTCCTATTGGGAGGTGAAGGAAAATGGATAAGCAATGGTTAACGCCATAGGTGTTTTCCCCGACCCGCCGGAGGTGCCCCGATGTTGCGCAACCCGCGCAAAGCCGCAGACGCAGGGCGTTTGCGCGGGCCAATCATGCACGCGCGCACGTTTCGGCCACGTGGCGCGGACCTTAAGCGGAATCGCGTATTCGGCAGGGAGAAAAGGCCCATGGTGCGGATGGCGGGACTCGAACCCGCACGAGCAAAGCTCAAGGGATTTTAAGTCCCCGGCGTCTACCATTCCGCCACATCCGCATGGGCCGCGCCGCGATGACAGATCATGCCCGATGCGGCAAGGGGGCAGATCACCTCGCCACGCGCGCATGGGCGGCAGCGACCACATGGCGCAGGGCAAAACGCAAAGCCCCGCCGCACGCAGGGCGCACAGCGGGGAATCATGGCCGCAACCGCAACGCAAAGGCGCGGCGACAGGAAAATGGGACAAGGGATCGGCGAGCGATGCGCCGCCGGCCGGCGGGCGACCAACGGGTGGAAGACCGCCAAGACGTAATCGACGGCCCACGGGTGAACGGCGTTTCGCACCAGCAGCAGCGCGACCGGCGGTCAGCCGGCCCACGCCATTGCCCTGGGCCTGTGCCGGTCAGACGTTCAGGCGGGCGCGGATTTCCTTGCCGGGCTTGAAAAAGGGCACGCGTTTGCCCGGAACATCGACCGATTCGCCCGTGCGGGGATTGCGCCCCTTGCGCGCGTCACGCTCACGCGTTGAAAATGCACCGAATCCGCGCAATTCAACACGGCCACCATCGGTCAGACGCTGGGCGATCTCGTCAAAGAACACATCGACGATCGCTTCCACGTCATCAGCGCGCAATTCAGGGTTGGCCTTGGCCAAAGCTTGCAACAATTCGGATCGAATCATACTGACACCCCCAATGGGACACGGCATGTCGCACCGATCCCGGCATCCATTATCCCACTATCCCGAAAATATTCTATCGGTGATTCCGCCAAGTTGGCAGAATTCAAGGCTTTGCGCAATGGTGGCCAGAAATGCCGGGCCGATTATTGCACCGCCACGCCCGCCGCGCCCAGCAGTTCCTCGGTCGTGATGCCCAAGCGGCAAATCCGTTCCGAGATTTCAGGCCATTCCTCGGCCAGAAAACGGCGTTTTTCCGCCATTTTCAACTTGGCAGCGGCACCGGGCAGGACCATCATCCCCACACCGCGCTGCACCTCGACCAAACCATCGGTCTGGAATTGCTGGTAAGCCTTGGCCACGGTCAGCGGATTCGCCCCCTGTTCGGCCGCCAGCGAGCGTACCGATGGCAACAGCGCCCCTTCGGCATAGGTGCCATCAATGATCGACGCGCTGATCAGATCACGCAGGCGCAGGTAAACGGGGCGGGACGGGGTCGACATGCTGCCTTAGTGCCATAATACAGCGCTGCACGCAAGGCGGCGGCCGCTGCGACAAACGCCAGCCCCGCCTGCTGACAGCAATGTTCACAAAGCCCCAAATGCCCTCTGCCATTCGCGCAAAATGCCGTTATGGTGCGCGCCCATGACTGAAACCGACGCGACACCCGCCACCGGCCAAAAGGGCTGGTTTGGCCATCCCCCCGCCCTTGCCCGCCTGTTCACCATCGAGATGTGGGAACGCTTTGGCTATTACGGCATGCGCGCCCTGTTGATGCTGTATCTGACCAAGCATTTCGTGCTGGGCGATCATGCCTCGGCCGGATTGTATGGCGGATATACGGCGCTGGTTTATCTGACGCCGCTGGTGGGCGGGTTGATCGCCGACCAATATCTGGGAGCAAAGCGGTCGGTGCGCTTTGGCGCCTTGCTGATGGCGGCGGGCTATATCGCGCTGGCCTTTGGCGGCGCGCCGTCCAAGGCTTGGGCCGAATATGACGGGGTACGCCACGAGATCATCGTCGAAAACTTCCGCGATGGCCCGACCAGCGCCGCCAACGAGGCGCGCTATGTGCTGGATAATGGGCAAAAGCTGACGATCAAGGGGCAGGCCGATGGCAGCATCGACCTGATCTCTGCCGATGGCGCGGTGGCGCGCAGCCTGCCTCAGGGCGCGCTGAAGGAAGGCAGCGACAAGGACCCGCTGCATCTGGCGATCCTGCTGACCGCGCTGGCGACGATCGCGGTGGGCAACGGCTTTTTCAAACCGAACATCTCGACTATGGTGGGCGCGCTGTATGCGCCGGGCGATTCGCGGCGCGATGCAGGTTTCACCATCTTTTACATGGGCATCAATCTGGGCTCGATCCTGGGGCAGTTCCTGTGCGCGCTGCTGGCCGATCACATCGGCTGGTGGGGCGGGTTTGGCATTGCAGGCATCGGGATGCTGGTCTCGTTTGCGTTGGTGACCTTCCATGGCGGGCGGCTGAACGGGCTGGGCGATACGCCTTTGGGCCAGACGCGCGACCGTGGCGTGGTGATCTATGTGCTGGCGCTGCTGGCGATTCCGGCGCTCTATTGGCTGTTCTCCAACCTGATGAGCGCCCCGCGCCCCACGCCCGGCGCAGGCATCATCGGCATGATCATGGCCCTGCCTGTGCTGACCAAGGTGCTGAACCTGACCTTCCTGATCGCCATTCCGGGCATTTTGGTCTGGGCGTGGCGCGCCGGATCGCGGCAGGAATTCGAAATGATGCTGGCCGCGATGGTGTTGGTGGTGTTCAACGTGCTGTTCTGGACTCTGTTTGAACAGGCGGGTTCCTCGCTCTCGCTGTTTGCCGACCGCAATACGGATCGCAGCGTGTTCGGCCTGTTCGAGATGTCGGCCCCGCAGACGCAGAATTTCAACCCGATCTCGGTGGTGATTCTGGCCCCGATCCTCAGCGCGCTGTGGGGCGCATTGGCGGCGCGCGGGCGTGAGCCTTCGATCCCGGTGAAATTCGGCATTGCGCTGATTGGCGTGGGCGCGGGTTTCCTGATTCTGGTGCTGGGCGCGCAATTTGCCGATGACCAGTTCCGCGTTGGCCTGTTCTGGCTGGCGGCGCTGTATGTGGTGCATTCGGCGGCCGAACTGTGCATCTCGCCGGTGGGGCTTTCGATGATCACCAAACTGTCGATCGCGCGGATCACCGGGCTGATGATGGGCGTGTGGTTCCTCTCGATTTCGCTGGCGCAATCGCTGGCCGGGCTGCTGGCGCAATCGGCCAGCGTCGAAACCGTGGGCGGCGAGGTGACCAATCCCAAGCTGAGCCTGGAGACCTATCTGGCGATCTATGAAAAGTTCGGGCTGATCACGATTGGCGTGGGCGTGCTGTTGCTGATCGGCGCGCGCTGGTTGCGCCGCTGGATGCATGGGGTGAACTGACCCATGCTGTGGCTGATCATCGCGGCGCTGGCCTTTGTGGGCGGGCATTTCGTGCTGTCGCACCCTTTGCGTGCCTGCGCGGTGGGGCTGTTAGGGGAAAAGGGCTTTGCCGGGCTCTATTCGCTGGTGGCCTTTGCCGCGATGGGGGCGATGGTGGTGGCGTTCCGCGCGGTGGGTCCGGGCGGGGCGATGCTGTGGGATGGCACCGGACCGGCGGTCTGGGCGCTGGCCAGCGGGCTGACGCTGGTGGGGATCACGCTGGTGCTGGGGTCGCTGCGCGGCAATCCGGCGCTGCCCAATACGCCGGTCGAAACGGTGGCGCAGGCCCGCGCCGCCGGAGTCTATGCCGTGACGCGCCACCCGATGATGTGGGGCATCGCGTTATGGGCGGCCGCGCATGTGCTGGTGGCGCCCACGCCGCGGGTGATCGTGCTGATGGGCGCGATGGCGGTGCTGGCGCTGGTGGGCGCGGCGTTGCAGGACCGCAAAAAGGCCGCGCTGATGGGGCAGGCGTGGGCGGCGTGGGCGGCCCGCACCACCTATGGCCTGAAACTCGCCCGGCTGACGCAGGTCTCGCCCATGCTGTGGGGGATTGCGCTGCTGGTGTGGCTGGCGGCGACCTATGGCCATATCCATGCCAACCACATTCTGGCGGGCGTCTGGCGCTGGGTGCTGTGAATCAGACCTGCGCCCAGCGCCGCAACAGGTTGTGATAGACAAAGGTCAGCCGGTCGATATCCGCATCGTCGCGCGCCCGGCCCACCGATAACGCCTGAATCGACTGGTCCAGATCATACAGGATCGAGCGCTGGCCCTCGTCGGGCACGAGACTTTGCAGCCAAAAGAACGAGGCGATCCGCCGCCCGCGCGTCACCGGCGTCACCTGATGCAGGCTGGTCGAGGGATAGAGCACCATGTCGCCCGCAGGCAATTTCACCGCCTGCGCGCCAAACGGGCCCTCGATGGTCAATTCGCCGCCGTCATAGTCGTCAGGATCGTTCAGGAACAGCGTGGCCGACAGATCGGTGCGCAACGTCACATCCGCCCCCGGCACCCGCATCACCGCCGCATCGACATGCACGCCATAATGGCCGCCGTCCTGATACAGGTTGAACTTGGGCGGATAGATCTTCTCGGCCAGCGCGGCCGAGATGAATTGCGGATGCCCGCCAATGCGGCGCAGGATGCGGTTGCCCAGATCGATGGCGATGGGCGCGTCCTCGGGCATTTGCAGGTTCTGTTTCACCGCGATCGAGCGGCTCCCCGCCGTGCGCGCGCCATCCTCCCACGCGGCCGACAGCAGCGCTTCGCGCATTTCGGCCACTTCGTCGGGGGTAAAGAGGTTTTCGATCACGATCAGCATGGTCGCCCTTTCACACAGGCATCAGCGCGGCGGGCGTGATGCTGGCGATGGTCGGGCATCCGGCCAGCACCATGGTCAGCTCCAGCTCCTCGCGCAGCAATTTCAACATATGGGCCACGCCCAGCGATCCCCCCACCGCCAGCGCATGCAGCTGCGGGCGGCCAATCATTACCGCATTGGCGCCCAGCGCCAGCGCGCAAAACACATCGGCCCCGGTGCGGATGGCACCGTCCAGCAGGATCGGCACGTCCGGCCCCAGCGCGGCACGCATCGCGGGCAACAGGCGCAAGGGCGCGGCCACCGCCGCCAGTGCCCGCCCGCCATGGGTGGACAGCGCCACCGCGTCCCAGCCCAGGTCGATCAGCCGCCTTGCATCATCGGGATGGGCCACGCCCTTGGCGATCAGCGGCAGGTCGGTCACTTCGCGCAGCCAGCGGGCGTCATCCCATGTCGGCGCGGCGGCGGTCAGGGGGTTGAGCACCGGATTGTACCAATGCCCCGCCACCGGCGCTGGCGCGGTGATGCCGTCCAGATGCACCGCCCGCACGCCCTGCGGCATGGCAAAGCCCGCGCGCATCGCCGACAGGCCCGCCGGCTGTACCGGCGTGTCAAGCGTCACCATCAGCGCGCCGCAGCCGGCCGCCTCTGCCCGGCGGATCAGGGCCAGCGTGTCCCCGCGCGAAGGTTGGGTGTATAATTGAAACCACACAGGCCCTTCGGCCACGTGGGCGATATCCTCGACCGGGCGGGAGGCCATGGTGGACACCGTCAGCACCGTATCCAGCGCGCCTGCCGCCGTGGCCAGTTCGCCCTGTGGATGGACCAGCGCGTGATAGCCCACCGGGGCCAGAATCACCGGATGCGCCAGATCATGGCCCAACAGCCGCAGCCGCGTTGATCCGCCCGCCGCATCAGCCAGCACGCGCGGCACGATTGCGTGGGCGGCCAGTGCCTCGGCCTCGCGCTTGCGGGCGCTCAGGTCACCGCTGCCACCCTCCAACCATGCCCAAACCCCCGCCTCTACCCGGCTTTTTGCCCCTTGCGCATAATCGTCAAGGCATAGCATGTGGCCGGGCAGGACGGGGGATTGGGTCATGTCAGTCTTTCCTTGGGCCGGGATCGCCCGGCCCGCCCATCAGGCTCAGAACTTGCCCGACAGGGTAAAGGTCACGCGGCGCTTGTCACCGATATAGACAAAGGTGCCGCTGCGATAGGCCGCCAGATAATAGTCGGTGTTGCCGACATTCTGGACGTTCACCCGCGCCTCGAAATGGCTGTTGACCTTGTACGTGGCGAAGGCGTCAAAGGTGGTATAGGCGGGCAACTGATAGCTGTAGGTGCCAAGCGTGGTCGAATAGACCGCCGCCGTGTCGGGCTGACCTGCCGCCATGCTGGAACGGTGGTTGACGTTGCCGCCAATGCCCAGCTTGTCGGTCAGCTGGTACTTCAGCTGCGCGTTGATCTGCACATTGGCAAAGTTCGACAGCTTCTTGCCCACCTCGGCCGCCGTGGTCGAGGCCAGCACGCGGCTGCGCAGGAAACTCATGCCGATCTGGGTCGACAGGCGGGGGGTGATGTTGCCCACCGCGCCCAGTTCGATGCCTTCAACCTTGTACCGCCCGGTGTTCAGCGTGCCCGAGGTCGAATAGCTGTCACCCGTCGCGGTCTGGAACACGCCATCCTTGTACAGCTTGAACGCGGCCGCCGTCAGCATCAGCGTATGCTTGAAGATTTCCCACTTGGTGCCGATTTCAAAATTGGTCGTCTTGACCGGGCTGCCGTAATAATTGGTGCCCGACACGGTGCAGAACCCGCCATAGCCACAGCTGGTGCCCACATCCGATTCACCGCCATTGATGTTGGTCGCGGTGCCAAAGCTGAAATAGAACTGGCCGTCATGCACCGGCTTGACCGACAGGCCTCCGTGGAAGTTCCACAGATTGCCCGAATAGCTGTAGGGCGTCTGGGTCGTGCCGCTTTGCGTCACCAGCTTGTAATCGTAATTGTCCAGACGCGCGCCGCCAAACAGCGTCAGCCACTTGGTCAGGTCCACCGTGTCCATCAGATAGACCGAGCGCGTGTCCACCTGCCAGTCGACGTTCCATGCGCCCTGCACATAGGACTTGCCCTGCACGGTATCGATGTTGGCAACGCCATTGCCCACGCACCACGCGTTCAGCGTCGTGGAGGTGCCGGTGGCGCAGTTATACGCACCCGAACGGGTGAGCGTATAGGTGCCGTTCAGTACCTTGTTGTGCGAAAGTTCGCCGCCGATCAGAAAGCTGTGCTTCATCCCCAGCAGCTTGGCATCGGCAAACAGGTTCAGCTGATCAACCAGATATTCGATCCGCTGCCAGCCCTGATGGCCGGTGTCCAGCACCGTATCGACCGCCCCCGGCGCCGTGGGGTCAGAGGCCGAACGGGTGGCCAGACGCGCGCCAGTGTTGACGAAGCCGTTGTGCGCCGTGCCATAGCGCGCCGCGTTTTCCAGACGGAAGCCGTCGGCGATGTTCCACTTGATCTTGGCCGTCAGCGTGTTGACCGATGAGCGGACGAAATCGCCCTGCTGGGTATAGACCGGCACATTCTTGACCGGGGTGCCACCGGCCGCGCTGAAATAGGTGCCCAGATCGGGGTAGTCATTGGCGGTCAGGTGGTAATAATCGACCGTCATGCTGAAATTATGCGCCGGCTTCATCAGCGCCGAGAGCGAGGTGCCAAAACGCTTGCGGTTGGCCGGGCTGCGCTCGGGCACGTCCTCGCGGCTGTAGAGCACGTTGCCGCGCAGGGCAAAGCTGTCGGACAGCTTGATATTGGCATCGGTGGTCAGGCGGGCATATTCGTCCGTGCCGCCGGTGACATCGGCGTTGACGAAGTTGTATTCTGTGCTGGCCTGTTTGGTGATTGCGTTGACCGCGCCGCCCGACGACCCACGACCTGCAAAGGTCGAGGAGGGCCCCTTGGTCAGTTCCACCTGCTCGACGTTGAAGCTTTCGCGGATGGTCATGCCCGGATCGCGCAGGCCGTCGACAAACACGTCGCTCTTCAGTTCCTGCCCGCGCAGGACATAGCGGTCGCCAAACTTGTTGCCGTTTTCGCCCGTGCCCACGGTCACGCCCGGCTGCAACGCCAGGATCGAGCGCAGATCGGTGCGGCCCGATTCCTTGATCTGGGTTTCGGTGATGACGGTGATGGTCTGCGGCGTTTCAGCCAGGGGGCGGGTGCGGCGGCTGTCGCCCGACACGCGGGCCTTGTACGGCGCGCCTTCCTGCGCATAGGGGTTCACGTCAGCCGTGCGACCCTGAATCTTCAGCGTGTCCAGCTGCACTTCCTGCTCGTCAGCGGGGGCGGGCTGAGCGGCAGTCTGGGCAATGGCGGGGGTGGCGATGGCAGCGGCCGCGCTCAGGCCGGCGGCAAGAGCAGCGCTGCGCTGACGCAGGCTGGCGGGGCGGATGATGCCGCGATTGGTTCGCATTAGCAATTCCCTGTTAAAGCAAACACCTGTTTCCACAGGCATTCTTATTTGGAGGTGAGAGAATATTCGATCGGCAAAGACAGCGTGATGCTGTCGCGCCGCATGTCGCGGGGGATCGGCGGAACCGGCGAGACCCGGCGCAGCAGCGCCAAAGTCGCGCTATCCAGCACGGCAAAACCACTGCCGCGCTTGATCGTTTCGCCCGAAATATTGCCATTCTGGTCGATGGTGAAACGCACTGTGACCACGCCCTGCTGACGTGCCTGACGCGCTTCAGCGGGGTAGTCCTTGCGCCGAGCCAGATAGGCCATCAGTTGCTGGTAATAATTGGCCTGCGCCTTTTGCGCCCGCGGATCATCCCCGATCGAGGGCGAAGGCACACTGGCCTGCGCCACGGCGGGCGGCGCCGGAGGGGCGGGCACGGGCGCGGGGGCAGGCGCGGGTTGCGCCACCGGGGCGGGCTGGGGCGCGGGCTGCACCTGCGGCTGGGGCGCGACCTTGGGCGGGACGGTCACGGCATCGGCCGGCAAAGGCATGGCGATGCGCGGTGCCTCGACCGGGGTGGACTCGGGCTGATCGGGCGGCGTCTGCGGGGCAACGGCCTGCGCCTGTGCCACGGCCTGCGCCATGGCGGGCGGCAACGGCGGCAGCTCGACCAGGATGGCCGGCTCCTCGGGCTTGGGCGCGGCGTGATAGCCCAGCCACAACACCCCCGCCAAAGCCACCGCATGGCCCGCCGCCGCCATGCCCAGCGCGCCGCCCCAGCGGGTTGGCACCGGATCAGAGGCCAGCGCTGCGCTCACTGTGCCGCCCCGCCTTCAAGGCCCACCAGCGCGATCTGCAAATAGCCCGCAGCGCGCAAGGCATTCATCGCCTCGATGATCTTTTCATACGGCACCTTGCGGTCGGCGCGCAGGAACACGCGCTGACCATCGGGGCTGGACAATCCGGTCACCTGACGCACCTGCGCGCCAATCGCCGCCACTGGCACCACCTGCTCGTTCACCAGCGTCGAACCATCCTCGCGGATGGTCAGGTACACCGGCTTGTCCGGGCGGGGCGCGGGTTGGGCATTGGCCACCGGCAGGTCAACCTTGATGTCGACCGTCGCCAAAGGCGCGGCCACCATGAAGATGATCAGCAACACCAGCATGACGTCGATAAAGGGCGTGACGTTGATGTCGTGATTGACCGGCAGATCGCCGTCATCGCTGGCGTTGAAACGAAAGGCCATGGCGGATTACTCGGCCACCTGGACCAGACGGGCGGCATTGCCCGCCGCGCCACGCGACAAATCGCGCGAGACCAGATTCATCACATTGGCCGCCACATCGCCCAACAGCGCGCGGACATGCGCCACCTTGCGCGAAAAGTGGTTGTAGATCACCACCGCCGGGATCGCCGCGATCAGACCGACAGCCGTGGCCAGCAGCGCCTCGGCAATGCCGGGGGCGACAACGGCCAGATTGGTCGTCTGCTTTTCCGCGATGCCGACAAAGGCGTTCATGATGCCCCACACCGTGCCGAACAGCCCGACAAACGGGGCGGTCGCGCCGATCGTGGCCAGCAGGTTGACGCCCTTGGTCAGGTTGCGGGCGGTCTCTGCCTCGATGCGGGAAAAGCGGGTGGCGATGCGTTCCTTGACGCCATCGGTGTCGTGCAGCGCATCGCTGGACAGGCGCAGTTCGGTCAGCGCCGCATCCAGCAACGGCGAGGCCAGTTCTGCATGGCCGCGCACCGTCTCCAGCCCGCGCGCCTGTGCCAGCGTGTCGCGCAGCGCGGTATATTGCGCGGCGGCGCGGGCCAGTTCGCGGCGCTTGGCCCCGAACACTGTCCATGTGGCCACCGATGCCGCGCCCAGCCCGGCCATCACCACCTTGACCACCCAATCGGCGTTCAGGAACATTTCGGCGACCGACAATTTGGCCGGAACAACGGGGGCCGCGGCCTGCGCCAAAGCAGGGCTGGCCACACCCAGAGCAAGGACAGTGGCAGCGGTAAGCTTGGCAAACGAGACGCGCATGGGAGGCCCCTTGATTCGTGATCGATGAGGTCCTGCTAACGCTAATGAGAACTGTTCGCAATTGATTTGTGTCAAACATGCGTCTTTTTTGATGCAGAGGCCTGCGCCCCCGCATCGTAAACACACATCCATGAACGCAATCCGCCCCCGGCGTTCACCCGCCGTACAGCGCCCTATCCCCGGTACAGCGCGTCCAGACGCTCGCCATAGCGCTCTTTCAGCTTGTGGCGGCGGATCTTCAGGCTGGGGGTCATTTCGGCATTGTCGATGCTGAACGCCTCGTCGGCAAAGGCGAACTGGCGCACCTTCTCGATCACGGAAAGATCGACGTTCACCCGGTCCACTGCCGCGCGCACCGCCGCGCGAAACGCGGGCAGCGCGCAAAGATCGGCCCATTCGCCCGACACGCCCTGCGCCCGCGCCCAATCGCGCATCCATTCGGCGTCCGGCACGATCAGCCCCACGACATAGGGCCGCCGATCGCCCATCACCATCGCCTGCGCGATCTCGGGTTGCAGCGTCAGCATCCCCTCAACCTTCTGGGGCGAGATATTGTCGCCCTTGTCGTTGACGATCATGTCCTTCTTGCGGTCGGTAATCAGCAAGCGGCCCACAGCGTCCAGATGGCCGATGTCTCCGGTATACAGCCACACCCTGCCACCCGCATCGGGGATCAGCACCTTGGCCGTCTCGGCCTCGTTGCGCCAATAGCCGTGCATCACCAATTCGCCCGCGATCAGGATCTCGCCATCCTCGGCAATTTTCAGATCGACGTGACGCATCGGCGGGCCAACCGTTTCCATCCGCACGCCGGCGCTGGGCCGGTTGACGCAGGCGATCGGCGCGCATTCGGTCTGGCCATAGCCCTGCAACAGCGTCAGTCCCATCGCCTGAAAGAACAGCCCAACGTCCGGCGTCAGCGGCGCCCCACCCGACACCAGCGCCTTGACCCGACCGCCGAAACGGGCGCGGATCTTGGGTCGCAACAGTTTTTCCAGCAACAGGTCCAGCGGATAGTCCAGCAAGCGCAGGCCGCCCGCCATCCGCCGCCCCTCCAGCGCGATGGCCTGTTCCATCATCCAGACAGCCGCGCCGCCCTGTTTCTCGATCTGCTTGATGATCCGGCTGCGCAAAACCTCGAACAGGCGGGGGACGACGACCATGATCGTCGGGCGCGTGTCCTCGATATTGCCGGCCAGTTTGTCCAGACCTTCGGCGTAATAGATCTGCGCGCCCATGCCGATCGGCAGGAACTGGCCCGCCGTATGCTCATAGGCGTGGGACAGCGGCAGGAACGAGAGAAACACCTCCTCGCCCCAGCCGAAATCCTCGACCACGACATGCGCCGCGCCACCCACATTGTGCAACAGCGCGCCATGGTGTTGCATCACGCCGCGCGGCGCGCCGCCCGTGCCGCTGGTATAAATGATGCAGGCCGTATCGCCCCGCCCGATGCCCGCCCGGCGCGCATCCACCGCCGCACGAGCCGCCACCGGATCGCCGGTCAGCAGGTCATCCCAATCGTGATATTCCACCGCGCCCGCCTGCGCCATGCCCAGCGGTTCGATGCCGATGACATGCGCCGCCACGCCCGATCGGATCACCGCAGGCAGCAATGGCTTGGCCAATTTGGCATTGGAGACGATCACCCCGCGCGCGCCGGAATTCTCCAGCACATGGGTGTGATCGCGTTCGGTGTTGGTGGTATAGGCCGGCACCGTGACACAGCCCGCCGCCATGATCGCCATATCGGCAATCAGCCATTCGGGGCGGTTTTCCGATACCAGCAGGATCCGGTCGCCCGGCGCAAAGCCCAGCCGCACCAGCGATTGCGCCAACAGGCATACCCGCGCCGCCACCTGCGACCAACTTTGCGATTCCCACGCCCCGTCCTGCTTGGCCCACAAAAACGGCACATCGCCGCGTTCATCGGCGCGGGCCAGGAACAGGTCGATCAGGTTTGCACAAGTGTCGAAATCAGAAAGCTGCACGCCGTTGTCCCCTGCCCCCGGTCAGCCGTTGCGACGGTCATGTCTGCCGCCCGGCTCCCCCCAGAGCGCCAGTTTAGGCCCGCCCGGCCAGCGCGGCAAGCGCCGACATCTTTACGCGTCCACGCCCACCGCATCGGCCACTTGGGCAAAACCATCGCGCGCCAGCAATGCGTCCAGCCCATCGGCGATGGCGCGGGCGATGCCGGGGCCTTCGTACACCATGGCCGAATAGACCTGCACCAGATTGGCGCCGGCGCGGATGCGGGCATAGGCATCATCGGCATTGGCAATCCCGCCCACCCCGATCAGCGGGATGTCACCGCGCGTCTCGCGATAGAAATCACCGATGCGCCGCTGTGCCAGATCGCGCAAAGGCGCCCCCGACAGCCCGCCGGTTTCCCCGCCATGCGCACTGGCCAGCGGCGGGCGGCTGATGGTGGTGTTGCTGACGATGATGCCATCGATCCCGTGGCGGCGCACGGCGGCCACGATGCGGGCGGGGGCCTCGTCATCCAGATCGGGCGCGACCTTGAGGAAGATCGGTGGATCGCCCGCCGCACGCGCGGCGGCCACGGCGCTCAACAATGCCTCCAACTCGGCATCGCCCTGAAGGTCGCGCAGGCCCGGCGTATTGGGGGACGAGATGTTGATGGTGATATAGTCGGCCAGCCCCTTCATCGTGGCGATGCCGGTGACGTAATCCCCCACGCGGTCGGCGGTTTCCTTGTTCGCACCAACGTTGATGCCCACAACGCCACGCCGCGCCCGCGCCGCCAGCCGCATATGCGCCGCCTGCAAACCGCCATTGTTGAACCCCATGCGGTTGATCACCGCGCGGTCCTCTACCAGACGGAACAGGCGCGGTTTCGGGTTGCCCGCCTGTGGCAAGGGGGTGATCGTCCCCACCTCGGCAAAGCCAAAGCCAAGGCCGAGCAGCGCGTCAGGCACCTCGCCATCCTTGTCAAAGCCGGCGGCCATGCCCACCGGATTGGCAAAGGTGATCCCCGCCACGGTGGACACCAACCGCCCGGTTGCGGGCACGGCAGGCGCGGCCCCACCCCACAGCTTTAGCCCGGCGATCGCCAGCCCATGGGCGGTTTCGGCGTCGAATCGATACAGGAACGGCTTGATCAGGTCGTACAGCATGGCGATCCGCCTATGGCATCGGCCCGGCAATGTCGACCTTTGCCGCAGTGATTCGCCCAGGCCGGACGCGACGGTCAGGTCCCGCGGTTATGCAATCGTTCTGCATGGCAACATGGCTTTACGACACTTGTCCCACCCGTGCCCAAAGTTACGCATTTTCCCGCGAAAAGCGTCTTTTGCTGCGCCGCGGTGGCGAATCTCTACAATTTTTATGCCGCCTTGCTGCGTAAGAGATCCCTGCGACCCGAAGGGCTCTAGGCTGATGTCTAAGAGTTCTGGAAACTCAGGCGGTGCCCTCCCAATGGGGCACCGCCTTTTTTAACGCCCGCGCCGCCGGTCGGTTTTCGCCCCCCCAACAGGCGTGCTTTTGCCCTGTCAGGCGATTGCCATTCTTGCGCAATCAGCCTAGAGGGCCAAATCAGAAGAAATTGATCTGATTTGTCGCCAACCCCGTTTTTCCCACCGCTGATCCTTTTGGGAGCCGCCCGCCTTGCGATTGTCGAGTATGGCCGATTACGCCGTCGTCACGATGATCGCCGCCGCAAGCCATTGCGGGGGCACGCCCAACTATGCGCTGGAAGGGCGGCGGTTGACGTTGAACGCGGGACTGTTGGCGCGTGAGACCGGGCTGCCCACGCCCACCGTGCAAAAGCTGGTCAGCCGGCTGGTGGGCGCGGGGCTGTTGCACAGCGCGCGCGGCATTGGTGGTGGATTGCGGCTGGCGCGCCCGGCCGCCGCGATCAGCCTGGCTGACATTGTCGAGGCGGTGGAGGGGCCAATCGCGCTGACCACCTGTAGCGACAAATCGGGCGATGATTGCGCGCTGGGCGCGTGCTGTTCGATGCGGTCGCACTGGCCGATGGTGAATGAGGCGCTGCGCAAGGCGCTGGCCGAGGTCAGCCTGAGCGCGCTGGCCGCCAATGGTCGCCCGGCGACCCCTGCCCTGCCGTTAAGCGCGGGCGGTGACGAGATGATGGAAGCAATGCAATGAGCGACGATATCGAGATCAAGGATCAGGCCGCCCGTGACGCCGCCGCAAAGGTGGCGGAATACGAGCATGGCTGGGTGGCCGATATCGAGCAGGAATATGGCCCCAAGGGCCTGTCCGAGGATACCGTCCGGTTCATCAGCGCCAAGAAGGACGAGCCGGAATGGATGCTGGAATGGCGGCTGAAGGCCTATCGCCACTGGCTGACCATGCCCATGCCCGACTGGGCCAAGCTGAACGTGCCGCCGATCGACTATCAGGAAGCCTATTACTGGGCCGCGCCCAAGAAGAAGGACGGGCCCAAGAGCCTCGACGAGGTCGATCCCGAAATCCTGCGCGTGTACGAGAAGCTGGGCATCCCGCTGTCGGAACAGGCAGTGCTGGCCGGTGTCGAGGGCGCGCGCAAGGTGGCCGTGGACGCGGTATTCGACTCGGTTTCGGTCGCCACCACCTTCCGCAAGGAGCTGGAGGCGGCAGGCGTCATCTTCCGCTCGATCTCCGAGGCGATCCGCGAATACCCCGATCTGGTCAAGCGCTGGCTGGGCCGGGTGGTGCCAATGCACGACAACTATTTCGCGGCGTTGAATTGCGCGGTGTTTTCGGACGGAACGTTCGTTTACGTGCCCGAAGGCGTGCGCTGCCCGATGGAGCTGAGCACCTATTTCCGCATCAATGCCGAGAACACCGGCCAGTTCGAACGCACGCTGATCGTCTGTGACAAGGGCGCCTATGTCTCGTACCTGGAGGGCTGCACCGCCCCGCAGCGCGACGAGAACCAATTGCACGCCGCCGTGGTCGAACTGGTCGCGCTGGACGATGCCGAGATCAAATATTCCACCGTCCAGAACTGGTATCCCGGCGACGCGCAGGGCAAAGGCGGCATCTACAACTTTGTGACCAAGCGGGCGCTGTGTCAGGGCAAGCGGTCGAAGGTGTCGTGGACGCAGGTGGAAACCGGCTCTGCCATCACGTGGAAGTACCCCTCTTGCGTGCTCAATGGCGAGGACTCGGTGGGTGAGTTCTACTCGGTCGCGGTGACCAACAATTATCAGCAGGCCGATACCGGCACCAAGATGATCCACAATGGCAAGGGATCGCGCAGCACCATCATCAGCAAGGGTATCAGCGCGGGCCACAGCCAGAACACCTATCGCGGCCTTGTCCGCGTGGGGGCGAATGCCGATGGCGTGCGCAACTTTACCCAGTGCGACAGCCTGCTGCTGGGCAAGACCTGCGGCGCGCATACCGTCCCCTATATCGAGGTGCGCAACCCCACCGCCACCATCGAGCATGAGGCCACCACCAGCAAGATCAGCGACGACCAGCTGTTCTACGCCATGCAGCGCGGGCTGGATCAGGAAGCGGCGGTGGCGCTGATCGTCAACGGTTTCGCCAAGGAGGTCTTGCAGCAACTGCCGATGGAATTCGCGGTGGAAGCGCAGAAGCTGCTGGGGATTAGCTTGGAAGGGAGCGTGGGGTGAGCATCGATTTTTATGCCATTTTAGCTCACGACACTTGGCCAACCACCATAGCTGTCGAGAAATGTCTCGCAAATCAGCATTTTCCTGTTTTGATTAAGCGATTCCCGGTCTTTGCGCCCGCAAAGGTCGTCACCAATGGCGCCTTAGTAACGGTTGATGGCAAGGACGCCTATCTTGAGGGCGAATTGTATCCAGCGTCGCTGGCACCTGCGGATGTGGCCGATATCAATGAGCGTATCGGCAATGCTGGCGGCACTTTTCGCATTGCCCCCAATGATATCGTGATCTCGATGCGAACGCGAACGCCTGCTGAAGCGCGTGCCGCCACCTATACAATCGCAAGCCTGATCATTTGTTTTGATGCCTACGGATTTGAGCCGCAGGGCAACACCCATGGTCGTGGCCATTTTGCCAAATCTCTCGTTGCCGGCGCAGAAACGCTCAAGGGCCTTTAAATTATGCTCACCATTGAAAACCTCCACGCCTCCGTCGCGGATAAGCCGATCCTCAAGGGTCTGAACCTCACCATCAACGCGGGCGAAATCCACGCGATCATGGGGCCGAACGGCGCGGGCAAGTCGACCACCGGCTATGTGCTGGGCGGGCGTCCGGGCTATGACGTGACCGAGGGGACCGCGACCTTTGACGGGCAGGACCTCTTCGCCCTCGAACCGCATGAGCGCGCCGCCGCTGGCCTGTTCCTTGGCTTTCAATATCCGGTGGAAATCCCCGGCGTGTCGAACCTGCAATTCCTGCGCGAGGCGCTGAACAGCCAGCGCAAGGCGCGTGGTGAGGAACCCCTGTCGGGCGGCGAATTCCTGAAGCTGGCGCGCGAGAAATCGGCCCTGCTGAAGATGGACATGGAGATGCTGAAGCGTCCCGTGAACGTCGGTTTCAGCGGCGGCGAAAAGAAGCGCGCCGAGATGGTGCAGATGGGCATCCTCAACCCCAAGCTGGCGATTCTGGACGAAACCGACAGCGGCCTCGACATCGACGCGCTGCGCATCTGTGGTGAGGGCATCAACGCCATCATGCGCGCCCCCGACAAGGCGGTGCTGCTGATCACCCACTATCAGCGCCTGCTGGATTACGTGAAGCCCGACTTTGTCCATGTTCTGGCGGGCGGCCGCATCGTCAAATCGGGCGGCCCCGAACTGGCGCTGGAGCTGGAAGAGGGCGGTTACGAGGGCGTCGCGGCGTGAGCACGCAGACCCTTGCCCCCACCTCCAAGGCGGAGGATTGGCGCTATGCCGATCAGGCGGCGGTGGCGCAGCTGTGGCCGGTCGCGGCCGAACAGATCGCCGTGGCCAGCGGTGACAGCCGCGCCCTGTCGATCATCGCGCGTGAGGGCGAACACCACGCCCGCGAAATCGCCATTGACCTTGCCGATTACGCCACGATGGACCTGCGCATCCTGAATGCGGGCGGGGCCTATGGCCGGGTGGCGGTGTCGGTGCGGCTGGGTCGCGGGGCCAGCTTTACGCTGGGCGCGGCGCAGGTCGCGGGGGCTGGCGCCACGCTGGAGATCGTCACCACCGTGACCCACACCGCGCCTGACGCCATCAGCCGCCAGTTGATCCGCAGCGTGGCAGGGGCTGGCGCCACGGTGAGCTATCTGGGCCGTGTGGCGGTGGAGCAGGGCGCCGATGGCACCGATGGCGAACAATCCGTGCGCGCCATGTTGCTGGACCGCAGCGCACAGGCCAACGCCCGGCCCGAGCTGGAGATTTACGCCGACGACGTGAAATGCGCCCATGGCTGTGCGGTGGGTGAACTGGACGCCAACGCATTGTTCTATCTGGCCCAGCGCGGCTTGCCGCCTGCCGCCGCCAAGGCGCTGATGCTGCAGGCCTTTGTCGCGGAAGCCTTTGACGGCGCGCAGGACGAGGACCAGTTGCGCGCATTGGCGCAGGCGGCGCTGGAGGCAGTCCTGTGACCACTGCCGCCATCACTGCCACGCTGGACACCGCCGCGATCCGCGCCGATTTTCCCGGCCTGCAGACGGGCGATGGCGCGCCGTGGCATTATCTGGACAGCGGCGCCACCGCGCAAAAGCCGCAATCGGTGATCGACGCCACCGTGCGCGCGATGGGGGCCGATTACGCCACCGTGCATCGCGGCGTCTATGCCCGCAGCGCCGACATGACCACAGCGTTCGAGGCCGCCCGCCGCCGCGTGGCGTCCTTCATCGGCGGGGCCGAAGCCGAGATCGTCTTTACCCGCGGCGCGACCGAGGCGATCAATCTGGTGGCCCACAGCTGGGGCAACACCCATCTGCGCGCGGGCGACCGCATCCTGATCTCCACGCTGGAGCACCATTCGAACATCGTGCCGTGGCAATTGCTGCGCGACCGAGTGGGCGTGGAGATCGATGTCTGCCCGCTGACCGCAGATGGCCAGATCGATCTGGATGCCGCCGAACGCATGCTGACGCCCGCGCACAAACTGGTGGCGCTGGCCCATGTGTCCAATGTGCTGGGCAGCGTGCTGGACGCCCCGCGCGCGGTGGCGCTGGCGCATGGGGTGGGGGCCAAAATCCTGCTGGACGGGTGCCAGGCGGTGCCGCGTCTGGCGGTGGATGTGGCGGCGCTGGGCTGCGACTTCTATGCGTTCAGCGCGCATAAGCTGTATGGCCCGACGGGCATCGGCGCCCTGTGGGCGCGGGCCGATATTCTGGACGGCATGGCCCCGTGGATGGGCGGCGGCGCGATGATCGACCGCGTGACCTTTGACCGCACCACCTATGCCCCCGCGCCCCAGCGGTTCGAGGCCGGCACGCCCCAGATCATCGAGGCGATCGGTCTGGCCGCCGCGATTGACTATGTGGAGGCCATCGGCCTGCCCGCCATCCACGCGCATGAGGCGGCTTTGGTCCGCCAATTGCGTGACGCGCTGCGCGGCATGAACGATGTGCGCCTGTTCGGGCCAGAGGACAGCGCGGGGATCGTCTCCTTTGCGCTGGAGGGCATCCACCCCCACGATCTGGGCACCATTCTGGACGAGGCCAATGTCGCCATCCGCGCTGGCCACCATTGCGCTCAGCCGTTGATGGACCATCTGGGTGTGCCCGCCACCGCCCGCGCCAGTTTTGGCCTGTATAGTGATGACACCGATATTGCCGCGCTGATCGCCGGCATCGAACGTACCAAGAGGATCTTCGGATGAGTGACGAGACGCCCCGTTTCACCGTCGAGGAAGTGAGCGACGCCCCCACGCCGCCACGCGCCCGCGTTGACCTGTCGGCCGCCCCGGCGGTGGAGGAAAGCGCCGCCGACAAGCTGGAGCGCAAGAAGGACTATCTGGACGGCTTTCTGGCGCAGCAGCCCACGGGGCTGGACCCCAACGGCCCCGGCGGCACACTGTATGAGGCGGTGATTGCCGCCCTGCGTGAGATTTACGACCCCGAAATCCCGGTCAACCTGTATGATCTGGGGCTGATCTATGGCGTGGACATCACGCCCGAAGGTGCAGCCACGATCACCATGACGCTGACCACGCCGCATTGCCCGGTGGCCGAATCCATGCCCGGCGAGGTGGAGATGCGCGTCTCGGCCGTCCCCGGCATCCGCGAGGCCGAGGTGACGCTGGTATGGGATCCGCCATGGGATCCGGCCAAGATGAGCGATGAAGCGCGCCTTGAACTGGGAATGCTGTAATGGCCGATGGTGACACCAAACCCGCGCGCAAACCCCGCCCCGCCGCCGTTGTCCTGACCGACAGCGCGCAGGCGCGTGTGGCGCATCTGATGGCCACCGCGCCAGCCGATGCCATCGGGGTAAAGCTGTCGACGCCGCGCCGGGGCTGTTCGGGACTGGCCTATTCGGTGGATTACGTCACCGCCGCCAACCCGATGGACGAACGGATCGAAACGCCCGGCGGCGTGTTCTTTATCGACAGCGCCAGCGTGCTGTACCTGATCGGCAGCACGATGGACTGGGTGGAGGATGACTTCACCGCCGGTTTCGTCTTTGCCAACCCCAATGCCAAGGGCACCTGCGGCTGCGGCGAAAGCTTTACCGTCTGACCTGACCCCGGCGCGCCCTCATTCCGGCGCCCGCTATCCCCGACGCAGGGCGGCGACACAGGCCGCGCGATCCACTTCGCGCGCGTCGGTCGCCCGGCGCGCCTCGACATAGGTGGCGCGCGGGGCGGCCCCGGCCTGTGGCGGGTACAAATAGATGTCCAGCACGCAAGCACTGCCGCCAAATTGCAGCTTGCGCGCGTCGCCCTCGGTCACGTCCAGACGGGGGACGCCAAACTGGCGGATCAGATCCTCGGTCCCCGCCCCGATCACCCCTTCCAGCCCCGGCGCGCTAAGCACACGCGGCGCGGGCGGCGGCGTGACGCGCACCGGCGGCACGACATGCGGGCGCGGCTGAGGATGCGGTTGGGGCCGTGGCGTCGAGCCCGGCCCGCCGCCATCCCCCGCACAGGCCGAGAGCAACAACGCCCCCCCCAGCGCGAACAGGCAGGCAGGCAGGCGAAGCGGTCGGGTGTGGCGGCTCATCCCGCCATCGATTGCCCGCCCAACGGCCGCTGTCAACGCCCGCCCCGCCATTCCGGCGCAGCTTTGGCCCGGTGTGTCGTGCCCGCTCTCTTGCCGGGCCGGGCGCGCAAGGCTAGGGACGGCCATCCCATTCCTGCTGTGAAAGGCCGCCCGTTTCATGACCCAGCCCACCACCGATGTCATCGCCATCGGCAATGCCATCGTCGATGTGATGTCGCCTTGCCAAGACGCCCTGATCGATACGCTGGGCATGACCAAGGGGGGGATGATGCTGATCGACACCGATCAGGCGCATGGGCTGTATGGCGCGATGGGCCCCGCGCGTGAGATTTCGGGCGGCAGCGCGGCCAACACGCTGGCGGGTCTGGCGGCGCTGGGGGCCAAATGCGCCTTCATCGGTCAGGTGGCCGACGATCAGCTGGGTGAAGTGTTCGCCCATGACATCCGCGCGGGCGGCATTGATTTTTCCACCCCGGCGCGCGCGGGCAATCCGCCCACGGCGCGCTGCCTGATCTTTGTCACGCCCGATGGTCAGCGCACGATGAACACCTTCCTGGGGGCCTCACAGTTCCTGCCGGCAGAGGCATTGGACGAGGCTGCCATCGCCAACGCCCAGGTGCTGTACCTCGAAGGCTATCTGTGGGACCCCGAGGAACCCCGCCGTGCCATGCGCCGCGCGATCGATGCCGCGCGCAATGCCGGGCGCAAGGTGGCTTTTACCCTGTCCGACGGCTTTGTCATTGCCCGCCATGGCGATGATTTCCGCGCGCTGATCGATGCGGGGCAAATCGACATCCTGTTCGCCAACGAGCATGAGCTGGCCGCGCTGACCGGGCAGGACGATTTTGACGCCGGGCTGGCGCAGGTCGCCGCCAAGGTGCCGACCGTGGTCGTTACCCGCAGCGAAAAAGGCGCGCATGCCATCAGCAACGGCGAACACGCCCATGTCCCGGCCGAGCCGGTCGAGGCCGTGATCGACACCACGGGCGCGGGCGATCTGTTTGCCGCCGGTTTCCTGTTTGGCCATGTGCGCGGCATGGGCCTGACGCAAAGCCTGCGTCTGGGCGCGATTTGCGCGGCCGAGATCATCAGCCATTACGGCGCCCGCCCCGAAGCGGACCTGAAGGCATTGATCGCCCAAAAGCTGGGCTGAACCGCCCACGTCACGAAAAAAGCAAAGGCCGGCCCTTAAACAGGCCGGCCTTTTTCCGTCCTGTCGTATGCGCGCCAAAGAGCCGCGCCACACACAGGACATGTGCCATGACCGCAGGAGTATCGCCAGTGTCGCCCGTGACCAAGGGCACCCCGGCTTCGCGCACGCAGTATGAGGCGACCCCCGTCACCCCCGCCGTGACCAAGGCCACCGCCGAGCCCAAGGCCGAGCCGCCCAGCCGTTACGACCCCAATGTCGCCACACCCCGCCCGGCCAACAATGGTCTGGACGGATTCAACATCTACGCCTGAAAGGACAAACCATGGGAATGACCGTTTCAGCCGCCCCCGCCGTGCAGGCGAATGCGGCGGCCAACGCCGCGCTGGCCGCATCGATGCAGGCGATTGCTTCGGGCGCGACCGGCGGCACCAGCCCGGCCGAAAACACCCCCACGCCTTCGTCGGGGGGGCATGGGTCGGGACCATCGGGGAATGGATCGACCTATAGCGTCTATGCCTGACGCAAATGCCTGACAGAAAATACCCCTGGCGCGATCACCTTGCGCCGGGGGTATCAGGCGATCAGCCGCGCTCGCGGGCAACCTCGCGCCAGCCGATGTCGCGGCGGCAGAACAATTGGTCGCAGGAAATCGCGTCCACCGCCGCATAGGCCCCGGCCTGCGCCGCCGTGACATTGGCGCCCAGCGCCGTGACGTTCAGCACGCGCCCGCCATTGACCACAATCGCGTCGTCCTTGGCCGCTGTGCCCGCATGGAACACCTTGGCCCCGGTGGCTTCGGCCGCGTCGATCCCTGTGATCACCGCGCCCTTGTCCGGGGTGCCCGGATAGCCCGTGCCCGCCATCACCACCGTCAGCGCCGTTTCGGAGGCAAATTTGGGCGCGGCCATCGTCGCCAGCCGGTTTTCCGCGCAAGCCAGCAACAGCTCGCCCAGATCCGATTGCAGGCGGGCCATCATCACCTGCGTTTCAGGATCACCAAAACGGGCGTTATATTCGATCAGCTTGGGCCCTTCGCTGGTCAGCATCAGCCCGGCAAACAGCACGCCCGAATAGGGGATGCCCTCATTGGCCAGCGTCTTGACCGTGGGAGCGATGATCTTGGTCATCACCTCGGCCTCCAGCTCGGCCGTCAGGACGGGGGCGGGGGAATAGGCGCCCATGCCGCCGGTGTTCGGCCCGGTGTCGCCATCGCCCACCCGCTTGTGGTCCTGCGCGCTGGCAAAGGCCATGATCGTCGCGCCATCGGTCAGGGCGAAAAAGCTCGCCTCCTCGCCGGTCATGAATTCCTCGATCACCGCCTCGGCGCTGCCCTCGCCAAAACGCCCGGCAAAAATGTCGCGCACGGCTTCTTCAGCCTCGGCCATGGTCATGGCCACCGTCACGCCCTTGCCGGCGGCCAGACCATCGGCCTTGACCACCACCGGCGCGCCAAATTCGCCCAGCACCGCCATCGCCTGTTCCAGCGAGGTGACACGTTGATAACCCGCCGTCGGGATATTGGCGCGCTGGCACAGATCCTTGGTAAAGCCCTTGGAGCCTTCGAGTTGCGCGGGCGCCTTGTTCGGCCCGAACACCGCGATGCCCTCACCGCGCAACGTATCGCCCAGACCATCGACCAGCGGCGCCTCTGGCCCGACCACCACAAAGCCGATGCGGTTGGCATCACAGAACGCCACCACGGCGGCATGATCGGTCACATCCAGCGCGACACATTCGGCCACTTGCGCGATGCCCGGATTGCCGGGGGCCGCATACAGCTTTCCACCGTTTGCCAGCAGCGAGGATTGCGATAGACGCCACGCCAGAGCATGTTCACGCCCGCCCGAACCCAGCAAAAGGATATTCATGCCTGCCTCTTTCGATTCCGATGATCTGAACTCTGGCGGGCTGGTAGCGAAGAGCGCGCCCGGCGACAACGCGGAACCCCTCTCGATCACCGAGATTTCCGCGCTTTTGAAGCGAACGGTCGAGGACCGCTTCGGATTTGTACGTGTGCGGGGCGAATTGTCGGGGGTCAAGCGGGCCGCGTCAGGCCATCTCTACCTGGCGCTGAAGGATGAGGGCGCGCGGCTGGACGGCGTGATGTGGAAGGGCAATGTCGCCCGGCTGAACTTTCGCCCCGAAGACGGGCTGGAAGTCATCGCCACCGGCAAGCTGACCACCTATCCGGGCCGATCGAACTATCAGATCGTCATCGAACGCATGGAAATCGCGGGCGAAGGCGCGCTTCTGGCCCTGCTGGAGCGGACCAAGGCGCGGCTGGAGGCCGAGGGGCTGTTCGATCCCCGCCGCAAACGCCGCCTGCCCTATCTGCCGCGCGTGATCGGCGTGGTCACCAGCCCGACAGGCGCCGTCATCCGCGACATCCTGCACCGCTTGGCCGATCGTTTTCCCAGCCATGTGATCCTGTGGCCGGTGCTGGTGCAGGGTCAGGGTGCGGCTGAGCAGATCGCGGCCGCCGTGCGCGGCTTTTCCGCGCTGGCGCCGGGGGGCGACATCCCCCGCCCCGACTTGTTGATCGTCGGGCGCGGCGGCGGCAGCATCGAGGATCTGTGGTCGTTCAACGAGGAAATCGTTGTGCGCGCCATTGCCGAATGCTCCATCCCCGTAATCAGCGCCGTGGGCCATGAAACGGACACCACGCTGGCCGATTTTGCCGCCGACTGCCGCGCCCCCACCCCCACGGCGGCGGCCGAAATGGCGGTCCCGGTGCGTGAGGAGCTGAACGCCGCGCTGGCCGAGTTGGCCTTGCGTCAGCGCCGCGCCGTGGTGCGTCTGGCCGCGCTGGGGCGGGAACGGCTGGAGGTGCGGGCGCAACGCCTGCCCTCGCCCGACACGCTGATCGCGCAAAAGGCGCAAGGGCTGGACGATGCCGCCGACCGGCTGCGGCGCGGGCTGTCGGGCCGGGCACAGGTGGCGCAAGGCCAGTTGCAGCGTGTCGCGGGGCGGTTGTCGCTGCCCCTGCTCTCGGCCCGGCTGGAGCGGGCGCGGATGCGGCTGGAGGCGGCCCGGTTGACGCCCGGCCTGATCACCCAGCGCATCACCCAAGGCCGCCGCCATCTGGACGCAACCACCCGCATCATGGCCAGCCTGAACCCGGACGCGGTGCTGGCGCGCGGCTATGTGCGGGTGACCGGGGCCGATGGCCGCACGCTGGTGTCGCAAAGCGCGGCCGCCGGGCAAAACCATCTGACGCTGCATTTCCGCGATGGCTTGTTGCAGGTGGTGCCCGATGGCGCGCCCGAGCCGTCTCCGGCCATGCCGCCTGCCGCCGCAAAACCGGCGCGGCCCAAATCGCCCCCGACGAAACCGGCCGTACAACAGGATGACCTGTTCGGCTGATGCTGTTATAAGGCGCCCATGCTGATGAACTCTCCCGACCGTGCGGCCATGCTGCGTTACGAACCCAACGGCTTTGTGATGCTGTCACGGGGCAACCATGTGGTTTGCGCCGTGTCCGGTGAAAAAATCCCGCTCGAGGCGCTGCGTTACTGG
Organism: Novosphingobium ovatum; assembly: GCF_009909235.1. GTDB lineage: Bacteria > Pseudomonadota > Alphaproteobacteria > Sphingomonadales > Sphingomonadaceae > Novosphingobium > Novosphingobium ovatum. Next base: position 93,455 of record NZ_JAAAPO010000004.1, on the reverse strand, counting down.
AGCGTCGATCGGCAGGAGGCCTATGCCACCCCGGAGATCGCCACCAAGCGCCTGCTGGGCCAATGATCCTGTCGCGCCGGGCGGCTTTGGGCGCGATGGGCTGTGGCCTGATCGCCCCCATGACCGCGCGGGCAATCAATATCGATGTCACGCCGCTGTCATTCCCGCGCGGGCAAACGACTCAGGGCGGCTGGGCGCAGGGCCAGGCGCCCGCCGGGTGGAGCGTCACACTGGACGGGGCATTGATCCCGACCGATGCGCAGGGGCGCTTTTTTGTCGGGTTTGACCGGGACGCCGCCAAGGGCGCAACGCTGATCGGCACCGCGCCCGATGGCACACAGGCGCAGGCCGCGCTGACCATCACGCCGCGCGCCTGGCGGATCGAGCAGGTGAACGCCCCGTTCCGCCCGCCCGCCCTGCCCGACGCCGAATTCACCCGCATCCGCAGCGCCGAACTGGCCCGCATCACCGCCGCCCGCGCGCTGGCCAGTGCCTCGGATGGCTGGCGACAGGATTTTGTCTGGCCGGCAAAGGGACGGATCTCGGGCCTGTTCGGGGCACAGCGCGTCTATCAGGGCGCACCCGGCAGCTATCACGGTGGCACCGATGTCGCCCTGCCCACCGGCACGCCCTATGTCGCGCCAGCCGATGGGGTGGTGGTGCTGGCCGTGGCCGACACGCCCTTTACGCAGGAGGGCCATCTGTTGATGGTCGATCACGGCATGGGGCTGGTCAGCGCGTTTCTGCATTCCAGCGCCCTGTTGGTGCGCGAAGGCGACCGCGTGACGCAGGGACAACCCATCGGCAAGGTGGGGATGACCGGGCGCGCCTCTGGCCCGCATCTGCATTGGGGCCTGCGCTGGCGCGAGGCGCGGCTGGACCCGCTGTTGATCGCTCCGGCGCTGTCGGCGGGCTGATTCACCCCCCTTTATTCCCGCCATTTTGACCCGCGTCAGGCCTGCTGCGCGGGTTTTGCCCTTTGGTTCATGCAAACGTTGACACAAATCAACGGCAATCGCCCCATCCTGCGACAAAGACGGCGGCGGCACCACATTGCCATTTTGTTGCACGGCCTATCGACAGCCTTGTCAGGAAATTGCGAGTGACCGGCAGTCGGAGCATTTTTCCTTTCAAAATTGTCAGCAGTAAGGCTTTTCCCTAGGGCGGATGATTAGCCCTGAATTGTGACATTGCTGCAACATTGGCAACATTTCTGACTGACATATGTGTCAGCGCCTTTACCCCGGTGCGGCTTATCCGCCACAGTTGGTACATTGCAACCACGCGCGCCCGGTTCGGCATGGGGTCCTTTTTGGGAGGGTCGGATCAGGCGTCTGGAACGCAGTGCTAGTCACCGTCACCCGGTCACCACCCCGTGACGGCCCAAGACAGGGGTACAGAATGAAACTTTCGATGACAGCCGCACTGAAATGCGGCGTGGCGCCAATGATCGGCGCGGTCATGCTGGCCACACCAGCCATGGCCCAGACCGCCCCCGACGTGACGCAACAGGGCGGCGCCGTCAGCGCTCAGCCGGCCGCCGATCAGACCATCGTCGTCACCGGCACCCGCATCGTCAATCCGAACCTGCGTTCGGCCGCTCCCATCACCACCGTCACCGCGATGGACATCAAGACCGCCGGCACCAGCCGCGTCGAGGACTTGCTGAACCAGTTGCCGCAGGTGTTCGCGGCGCAGTCCTCGACGCTGTCGAACGGCGCATCGGGTACGGCGGAAATCGACCTTCGCGGTCTGGGCCCCAAGCGCACGCTGGTGCTGCTGAACGGCCGCCGTCTGGTCCCCGGTGACCCCAGCCCGACCAGCTCGTCGGCAGCGGACGTCAACTTCGTGCCCGCCGCACTGCTCAAGCGCGTGGACGTGCTGACGGGCGGCGCTTCGGCCACCTATGGCGCGGACGCGGTCGCGGGCGTTGTCAACTTTGTCATCGACAAGGATTTTGACGGCCTGCGCGTCGAGCTGAACGACGGTATCTATCAGCACAACAACGGCAGCACCATGGTGCAGGGCCTGTTGAACGCCCGCTCGGCCGCTGGCCTGTCGGGCTACAGCTATCCCACCGGCAACCGTTTCGACGGCAACGGCTTTGACGCGACGATCGCGTTTGGCACGCATTTCGCCGATGGCAAGGGTCACCTGATGACCTATTTCGGCTATCGCAAGCAAAACGCGATGCTGCAGTCGACGCGCGACTTCTCGTCCTGCACCATCCAGAACCGTTCGCGTAACCGCACGGGCCTGCAGTGCGGTGGTTCGGCCACCTCGGCCAATGGCAATGCGTTCTACTTCACGCCCGCCAGCGGCTCGTCCTCGACGGTGGGCACGCTGGGCAATGGCACCTTCACCAATGGCGCGCTGACCCGCTACAACTTTGCGCCCAGCAACTATTACCAGCGCCCCGACGATCGCTACACCGCCGGCCTTTTCGCCGATTACGAGGTGAGCAGCGCGGTCCATCCGTACATGGAATTCATGTTCATGGACGATCGCACCGTGGCCCAGATCGCGCCTTCGGGCGATTTTGGCAACACGATGACGATCAACTGCGACAACCCGCTGATGAGCGCGGCGCAGAAGGCCGAGATCTGCAATTCGGCCAATATCGTGAAGTACTATCTGGGCACGTTCCCGCTGGTGCAGTCTGTATATGACGCGCTGCCCGCCGCCAGCCAGGCGATCACCACCGCCGCGCCCAACGCCAGCACCGCCTATTTCCAGCTGCTGCGCCGCAACGTCGAAGGCGGTTTCCGTCAGAGCGACCTGAAGCACCAGGCGTTCCGCACGGTCGTGGGCACCAAGGGCGAACTGGGCCATGGGTGGAAGTATGACGCCTATTTCCAGTATGGCCGCACCAACTACTCGCAGGTCTACTCGAACGAGTTCAGCGCCTCGCGTCTGGCGCTGGCGCTGGATGTGGTGGCTGATCCCAGCACCGGCGCGCCGGTCTGCCGCATCAAGCTGAGCTACCCCAGCTCGAACTGCGTGCCCTACAACATCTGGTCGGGTTCGCCCTCGGCGGCCTCGCTGTCCTATCTGGCGGGCACCGGTTTCCAGAATGGCGCCACCACCGAAACGATCCTGTCGGGTTCGTTGACGGGCGATCTGGGCACCTATGGCATCAAGTCGCCGTGGGCGGCCGATGGCGTGAACATCGCGCTGGGCATCGAACGCCGCACGGAAAAGCTGTATCTGAAGACCGACGATTCGTTCAGCACCGGCGACCTGACCGGTCAGGGTGGTCCGACCCTGCCGATCTCGGGCAGCTATCACGTGACCGAAGTGCTGGGCGAAGTCGCCGTGCCGATCATCGATCGCATGCTGACCTTCAACGGCGGCTATCGTTACTCGTCCTATGGCGTGTCGAACGGTCAGAAGTACAACACCAACACCTACAAGCTGGAGCTGGACTTCACCCCGATCGAGGACGTGCGTCTGCGCGCCAGCCTGAACCGCGCCGTGCGCGCGCCCAACATTCAGGAACTGTTCGCGGCCAACTATGTGGCGCTCGACGGTTCGACCGATCCGTGCTCGGGCAAGACGATCACGGCGGCCGACACGGGCTGCTTGCTGCAGGGCCTGCGCGTGGGGCAATATGTGTCGCCCAACCCGGCCTCGCAGTACAACGGCTATCTGGGCGGCACCGCCACCCTGCGTCCCGAAGTCGCCACGACCAAGACGCTGGGCATGGTGATCCAGCCGCACACGATCCCGGGCTTCTCGGTCAGCGTCGATTACTTTGACATCAAGGTGAACAACGCCATCCAGTCGTTCGGCGCGGACGCCATTCTGTCGGCCTGCACCACCGGCCTGAACGCGCTGGCCTGCTCGCTGATCCACCGCAACGCGGCCGGTTCGCTGTGGCTGACCTCGGGCGGCTATGTCACCGACCTGAACACCAACATCGGCTGGACCAAGACCAGCGGTCTGGAGTTCAACATCGGTTACAACCGCAATCTGGGCAGCGCGGGCCGCGTGGTGTTCAGCCTGACCGGCACGATGCTGGATCAAAAGTCGACCTATAACGGGTTGACCGATGCCTATGACTGCGCCGGCTATTACGGCGTGACCTGCGGCGGTCCGGCGCCCAAGTGGCGCCACAAGGCCCGCCTGATGTGGCAGACGCCCAAGAACATCGATGTCGCGCTGACCTGGCGCTATATCGGCGGCGTGGACGTCGACTACACCAACCCCAGCGCGACGCTGGCTGACGCCTCGTACAGCCTGTACAACAGCCACCTCAAGGCCGTCAGCTATTTCGACCTGATGGTTCAGGGCAAGATCGGTCGTCTGGCCTCGATCCGTCTGGGCGTGAACAACCTGCTGGACAAGGATCCGCCGCTGGTCAGCTCGGGCGGCACGGGCGTTGCCAGCGCCTGCCAGGGCACGTTCTGCAACGGCAACACCTATCCGGGCACCTATGACGCCCTGGGTCGTTACCTGTTCGTGGGCGCGACCTTCAACTTCTGATGCGGGTCTGACCCACATCATTCCGGCGGCGGCCTTCCCCATGGGGAGGGTCGCCGTTGGCGTTTGCGGCCCCTCGCGCCCCGCGCGACAGGTCGTTTGACGCGCCAGAGAAACGGGCGCAGGCTCCCGCCTCTCCCCCCCTTTTTGACAGAGTGCCGCATGTACCCCGCGCAACAGGACGACCTGCAACAGATCATCGGCTTGGCCCGGACGGGGCGGATGGCGCAGGCGGCGCAGGCGGTGGCCGCGGCGCGGGCGCGCGGCGCGTCAGGCGCGGTGTTCTGGGCGGTCGAGGGCGCGATTGCCTGCGCGACAGGCCGGTTTGACGCGGCAGTGCCTCCTTTGCAGGCCGCGCTGCGCGACAGCCCGCAGGATATCACGGTGCGCGCCAATCTGGCCGACGCGCTGTATCACACACAGGATCACGCGGGCGCTCTGGCGCTGTGCACGCCTCAGGCGGCACAGGCCGACCGCAGCCTGCGTCTGGCGCGGCTGGGTGGCCATCTGGCGCAGGACGCGGGCGAATTTGCCACGGCGGTGGCGCTGTACCGCATCGTCGTTGCGGGGGATCCGCGCGATTGGGCGGCGTGGAACAATCTGGGCAATGCCCTGACCGAGATGGATGACCATACCGGCGCGGTGCAGGCTTTGGGCCGGGCCGCCGCGCTGGCGCCTGATTCGGCGCCGATCCATCTGAACCTTGCCCGCGCCTTGATCGAGGCGGGCGATCTGGATCAGGCCGAACCGATCCTGACCGCGCTGGCCGCCGCCCTGCCGGACGAGGCCGAGGTGCATTACGCCCGTTTTGCCCTGTTGCGCGCGCGCGGCAGCGCCGAGGCCGCGCATGAGGCATTGGCCCGCGCGGGCGCATTGGCCCCCACCCATCCGCTGATCCAGCTGGATCTGGGCCAGCACGCGGCCATGCTGGCGCGGTTCGATCAGGTCGAGGCGCCCTTGCGCGCGGCATTGGCCGCCGATCCGACGATGGCACAGGGCTGGGTCGGGCTGGCCAGCCTGCTGGAACGGCTGAACCGCGAGGACGAGCTGGACCTGCTGCGTGACACCGCCGCCGGGCATGGCATCGCGCCGGGCGCGCTGTCGTTCATCGACGCGCTGCGCCACAAACGCGCGCACCGCTATGATGCAGCGCTGGCGGCGCTGGACGCGGCGGACGAGGACGTGGTCGACCCCGCCCAGCGCCAGCATCTGCGCGGCGTATTGCTCGACCGGCTGGGCCGCGCTGACGCTGCCTTTGCCAGTTTTGCCGCGATGAACGCCGCCTTTGCCGCCGATATCAGCGACCCGCGCGCGCGCGGCGCGCAATATCGCGCCGATATCGCCGCCAACACCGCGCTGATGACGCCGCAATGGGCCGCCGCATGGGGGCCGCCCGCCCCGGCGCTAGGCCGCCCCGCGCCGATCTTTGTGCTGGGCTTTCCCCGGTCGGGCACGACATTGCTGGACACGATGCTGATGGCCGAACCGCGCGTGCGCGTGCTGGAAGAGGAATCGCTGATCAGCGACCTGTTGGCCGAACTGGGCGGAGTGGCCGCGCTGCCCGGCCTGACGCCAGACCAGATCGCGGCGGCACAGGCGCGCTATTTCGCCCGCGCGGCTACGCTTACCGATCTGCGCCCCGACACCATTCTGGTCGACAAACACCCAATGCATCTGGGCCATGCCCATGTCATCGCTCGCCTGTTCCCCGACAGCCGTTTCGTGCTGGCGCTGCGCCATCCGTGTGACGTGGTGCTGTCCTGCTGGCTGACGAATTTCCGACCCAACAATGCCATGGCCAGCTTTCTGGACCTGAACGATGCGGCCGATCTGTACGAACAAGCCTTTGCCCAATGGACCCACGCCTGTGGCCTGTTGCACCTGCCGGTGGGCACGGTGGTGTATGAAAGGCTGGTGGCCGACAGCGCGGGCGAACTGGCACCGCTGTTTGGCTGGCTGGGGCTGGACTGGCCCGATGGCGGGGCCGACCACACCGCCGCCGCCCGCGCGCGCGGCACCGTCATCACCGCCAGCTATGCTCAGGTCACCGAGCCGATCTATACCCGCGCCGCCGGACGCTGGCGGCGCTACGCCCAGCCATTGGCCCCCATCGCCACCCGGTTGCAGCCGTGGATCGCCGCGCTGGGCTATGCCGATGATGCCATTCCCGCCCGGCCCGCGACCCATCCGGTCGCGCCGATCCCCCATCCCCATCCCTGAACGGAAGAGGTCCGATGTCCAAACGCCCCCTGCTTGCTGTTGCCGTTTCCGCGCTGGCCCTGATGCCGGCGGTGTCCTCTGTCGCGCAACAGGCGCCCGCCGCGCCTGCGGCCCCGGTGCCAGCCCCCGGCCCGTTTGACGCGCCCAGCACGCTGCCGTTTTTCGCGCCCGATTTCGCCCGCATCAAGGACGCCGATTACAAGCCCGCCATCCTGCGCGGCATCGCCCTGAAACGCGCCGAGATCGAGGCTATCGCTGGCAATCCCGACGCCCCCACCTTTGCCAACACGATCGAGGCGATGGAGCGTTCGGGCCAGATGCTGGACCGGGTGATGGACGTGTTTTCGGGCGTGGTGTCGGCCAACACCAATGACACGCTGGACGCGATCGACACGGAAATGAGCCCCAAGCTGGCGGCGCTGAACGATTCGATCCTGCTGAACGCCCGGCTGTTTGCCCGCGTGCAATCGCTGTATGACCGCATCGACACGCTGGGGCTGGAGCCTGACCAGCGGCAGGTGCTGAAAGTCACCTATCAGGCCTTTGCCCAGAATGGCGCGCGCCTGTCGGACGCTGACAAGGCAAAGCTGGCCGATATCAACCAACAGCTTGCCTCGCTTTCCACCAGCTTTGGCCAGAAGCTGACCGCCGCGACCAAGGATGGCGCCCTGACGGTGGATGACGCGCGCCAATTGTCCGGCCTGACGCAGGCCGAGATCGCCGCCACCGCCGCCGCCGCCAAGGAGCGCGGGTTGCAGGCGGGCAAGCATGTGATCGTGCTGCAAAACACCACGCAGCAGCCGCTGCTGGGCAGCCTGAACGACCGCGCCACGCGCCAGGCCCTGTACAACGCCAGCATCACCCGCACCCAGCGCGGCAACGCCAATGACACGCGCGAACTGGCGGTGAAGATCGCCCGTCTGCGCGCGGACAAGGCGCGCCTTTTGGGCTTTGCCAATTATTCGGCCTATGCCCTGTCGGACCAGATGGCCCAGACCCCGGAAAAGGCGATGGGTTTCATGCAGGCGATGGTGCCCGCATTGGCCGCGCAGGCCCGGCGCGAGGCCGCCGACATCAACGCCCTGATCGCCCGCGATGGCGGCAAGTTCAAGGTCCAGCCGTGGGACTGGGACCGCTATGCCGGGCGCGTGCGCAAGGCCAAGCTGAAGTTCGACGAGGCGCAAGCCAAGCCCTATTTCGAGATCACCCGCGTGCTGGAGGATGGCGTGTTCTATGCCGCCAACCAGCTTTATGGCCTGACCTTTGAAAAGCGGACCGATCTGCCGGTCTATCACCCCGATGTCACCGTCTATACCGTGCGGGACAAGGACGGGCGCGAACTGGCGCTGTTCTATTTCGACCCGTGGAAGCGCGACAACAAGCAGGGCGGCGCATGGATGAGCAATTTCGTCCGCCAGTCCACCCTGCTGGGCCAAAAGCCGGTGATCTATAACGTCGAGAATTACACCAAGCCTGCCGCTGGTCAGCCCGCGCTGATCAGCTTTGACGATGTGATCACCACCTTCCACGAATTTGGCCATGCGCTGCACGGGATGCTGTCAAATCAGCGCTATCCCTCGATCGCGGGCACCAACACGGCGCGCGATTTCGTGGAATTCCCCAGCCAGTTCAACGAGAATTGGGCCACCCACCCGCAGGTGATCGCCCGCTATGCCCGCCATTGGCAAACCGGCGCGCCGATGCCCGCCGCGATGGTGGCCAAGCTGAAGGAGCTGCGCCGGGTCGATCAGGGCTATGCCATGGGCGAAGTGGTGGCCGCCGCCATGCTGGACATGTCGTGGCACATGCAAAAGCCCGGCGCGACGCCCACCGATGTCGATGCCTTCGAAGCGCAGGCGCTGAAAAGCACCGGCCTTGCCACCGATCTGGTCCCGCCGCGTTACCGCACCAGCTATTTCCGCCATATCTGGGCCAATGGCTATGCCTCGGCCTATTACGCCTATCTGTGGACCGAGATGCTGGATCATGACGCCTATGCGTGGTTTGTGCAGAACGGCGGCATGACCCGCGCCAATGGCCAACGTTTCCGCGACATGATCCTGAGCCAAGGATATGCCCGCGATTACAGCGTGATGTACCGCAATTTCGCCGGGCGCGACCCGTCCGTCCAGCCGATGCTGGAGGCGCGCGGACTGGCCGCGCCCAAGCCTGCCCCGGCCAAGAAGGGAGCCAAGAAGTGAGCCGTTCGCTGTTCCTGATCGCAAGCGTTGGCGCGGCGGCGCTGGCCGCTGGCGTGGCGATTGCCGCGCCTTCCGCCCCGCGCCTGGACGTGCCGCTGATGCAGCGCACGGTCGAAACGCTGGCCTCTGACGCCTATGAGGGCCGCGCCCCCTCCACCCCGGTCGAGGCCAAGGTCCTGAAATACCTGATCGCCCAGATGAAAGCCGTGGGGCTGAAGCCCGGCGGCGAAAAGGGCGGATGGCTGCACACCGTCCCCACGGTCGAACTGACATCGGGCAAACATACGCCGATCACCGTGGGCGGGCTGTCACTGAACTATGGCGATGACTATGTCGCCGTCACCTTCCGCGAAGTGCCCAAGACGCAGATCACCGACGCCCCGATGGTGTTCGTGGGCTATGGCATCAACGCCCCCGAACTGGGGTGGAATGACTATGCCGGGGTCGACATGCGCGGCAAGGTGGCGGTCATCCTGATCAATGACGCCGACTGGATGGCGCAGGATGAGACCGGCACCTTCAAGGGCCGCCGCATGACCTATTACGGCCGCTGGACCTACAAGTTCGAAGAGGCCGCCCGCCAAGGAGCCACAGGCGCCCTGATCATCCATGACACCTTCCCCGCCGCCTATGGCTGGAACGTGGTCAAAAGCAGCTGGAGTGGCGCCCAATATGCTGTCAGTGACAACAAAAAGGGCATGGATAATGCCCAGTCTGTTGGCTGGATCAGCCAATCCGCCGCCCAGCGCCTGTTCGCCACCGCCGGCAAGGATTACCCCGCTCTGGTCGAAGCAGCCCGCCACAAGGGCTTTGCCCCGGTGCCATTGGGGGTAAAGGCCTCGTGGTCGTTTGACACGGCCATCCGCCGCTCGACCTCGCACAATGTGGTGGGGATTCTGCCGGGCAAGGTCGCGCCCAAGGAATATGTCCTGTATTCAGCCCATTGGGACCATCTGGGCCTGTGCGCGCCAGAGGCCAAGGGCAGCGATCGCTTCTGCCATGGCGCGGTGGACAACGCGACAGGAGTCGCCGCTCTGCTGGCGCTGGCCAAGGCCAACGTACAGGCCGGCCCCGCCGCGCGCAGTCAGGTGTTCGTCGCGCTGACACTGGAGGAATCGGGTCTGCTGGGCAGCGAATATTACGCCCGCCACCCGCTATACCCGCTGGCGCAGACGGTGGGCGGGGTGAACATGGACGCCCTGTTGCCCGGCGGCGCATCGCGCGATTACGCCATGGTGGGCGGCGACAAGAGCGAACTGAGCGACATTTTCCGCAATGTTCTGAACGAACAAGGCCTGCGCGAAGGGCCGGAGGAACATGTCGAGCGCGGCCACTACTACCGCTCGGACCACTTTAGTCTGGCCAAGCGCGGCGTGCCGATGTTCGACATCAGCCGGGGCAGCGATCTGGTTGCCGGTGGCCGCGCCGCGGGTGAAGCGGCCGCCCGTGACTATAACGAAATCCGCTACCACCAACCCTCGGACGCCTATGCGCCCGATTGGGACTGGAGCGGCATCAGTCAGGACGTGCGCCTATATTACCGGTTGGGCCGGGTATTGGCCGATGGGCGGATGTGGCCCAATTGGCGCCCCGGTGACGAATTCCGCGCCATCCGCGACGCCAGCCGCAAACCACGCAAATAAGGCTCAAAACGCGCCCTGTGTTCTCAGACGGGCACAGGGCGCGATAGCCAAGGCTACCCCGGCGCGCGCCGATCATACACCACACACGCGAAAAAGCCCGGCGGGAATCCCACCGGGCCTTTTTCGTCGTACCAACCGCCCGCAATCAGGCGGTCAGCCCGGATCAGGCAGCCGCAGCAGCCTTCTTGGCCAGCTCACGCTTCACCTTGACGGCGCGCGGGCTCAACTTCGTGTCCGAAGTCTTCAGCAGCCAGTTGTCCAGACCGCCATTGTGCTCGACCGAGCGCAGACCGTGGGTCGACACGCGGAACTTGAAGCTGCGGTCCAGACCTTCCGACAGCAGCGTGACGTTCTGCAGGTTGGGCAGGAACACGCGCTTGGTCTTGTTGTTGGCGTGGCTGACGTTCTGGCCAACCTGACGGCCCTTACCGGTCAGTTCGCAAATACGGGACATGGGTGTTACTCGCTCAAATAGAATCTGGTGCCCGCAACAACGGGTGAGCGGCGCGCTTAGCGATTCGTGTGGAAAAGGTCAAGTTGCACGCGACCATCCCCTTGCCTAAAGAAGGAATATGACCCGTTGGCCACTTCCTGCCCCCATGGCCGCCGCCCTGCAACAGGCGCGGATGGCCGCCGATGCGGGCGAAGTGCCGATTGGCGCGGTGATCGTCAAGGACGGACAGATCATCGCGGCCGCCCACAACGCCCCGCGCGCCCAATGCGATCCCACGGCCCATGCCGAGATATTGGCGATTCGCGCTGCGGCCGCCGCATTGGGCAATGAACGGCTGAGCAATTGCGAATTATGGGTGACGCTGGAACCCTGCCCGATGTGCGCGGGCGCCATTGCCCATGCCCGCATCGCGCGCCTGTATTACGCCGCCTCTGACCCCAAGGGCGGCGCGGTGGAGCATGGGGCACAGGTGTTTGACCACCCGCAATGCCTGCATGCCCCACAGGTCTACGCTGGCATGGGCGAGGCCAAAGCGGCAGCCCTGCTGCGCGATTTCTTCCAGGCGCGGCGTTAGGTCAGCGCCCGGCGGGCACCGGCTGAATGCGAATCGCGTCATCGTCCCACGCACCCTGTGCCGCGCCGCGACAGGCAATGAAGCGATATTGTGGGTCCAGACAGAACGTCACCTCGCGCAGGGACATCCGGTCGCCTGCCGTCTTGATCCCGATGCCAAAGCGCTTGCCGCGCGGGCTGTCATATTGCGTCGCCCGCAGCGCCGGATTGCCCGCCACCAACGCATTGCGCAAAGCCCCCGCCGTCAGCCCGCCACGCGCTGCCAATGCCGCCATATTGGGCATCCGCAACCCGGCGAACAAGGCCCGCTCCTTGGCATAGTAATCGGCCGGGCGGGCAAAGGCGCAACTGCCATGCTTCAACCACTCATGCGTCAGCGTCCATGATGACGGCGTGGTGCACATCGCCCCCTGCATGTCGGCAATGGCGGGCGATTGGCTGCTGCACCAGCGCGGCCCTTCTGGCCACAACCCATGCACGACAAAGCCGAAACGGTTGCCGCCCCCGCACTGAAACGCGGTGTCCACCTGCTTGGCATTATCGGCGCAGAACTGCGGGCTCCACGTCAGGGCAAAGGTATAGCTGGTGATCGGTTGCTGTTGCGGCGTGATGGTCGAGGCATCGGGCCGGATCGACCATTGCCGCACAGCCGCGCCCGCCACGTTGCAACTGTTGCCCTGTGCCATGGCCGTGACCGGCGCGATCAAGGCCAGCGCGGCGGCAATCATCAACGGCAGTCTGGTCATCGGCGGCCCCCTGAATGGATCGCGCCGCAACCCGCCGCGCGTTACGGGTTCATGCCTAACGCCGGAACCGGCGGCGGGGCAAGCCCCTCTGCACCGTGCGACGTGGGCGCAGGACGCCCCCACCTGCCGCCACGCACCAGCGCCCATGCCGCCACCAGCCGCAGCGCCAGATCGGCCACCGACAGCCCCTGCACCAGACGCGAGACGCCATCATACCGCGCCAATTCCCCCGGCAAGGTCAGCGCATGCAACCCCACCAGCGCGACAAACAGCCATCGCGCCAGCACACCCCCGCGCAAGTTCAGCACCAGCCACAGCGCCAGATCGATCAACAGCCCGTTGACCAGATTGAACAACAGCATGTCCAGCACAAAGCCGGGCGCGAATGACGGGATCGGCAGGCCGCTGGCGTGGCCCGGTTCCTGCACCAGTTGCACGGCGGCCTGCGCGATAAAACTGGCGATGACGCCAACGACCATCGCGGCCAGATGGCACCGGGCATAGACCCTCAACCCCAGCGGGCGGCGGTCAGCGGCGGGATGATCCTGCGCGGCAGGCGTGCGAAAACCAAAGGCAAGCGGACGCATTGACAGCCCTCCATGTCAGCGGCGATGCTTCTGACATGCAGGCTATCTGTTGGCGCATGATGACGCTTGCCCGGATAAGACCGGGATGGCGTCATCCCCGCAAGGATGCGCTCACAATGGTGCGAAATCCAATCCGATGTCGGCGGCAGGTGCGCTTTGCGTCAAACGCCCGACCGAGACATAGTCCACGCCGGACGCCGCGATCGCCCCGATGGTGTCCAGCCGCACGCCGCCGCTGGCCTCTGCGGGAACGCGCCCCGCGATGATCGCCACCGCCTGCGCCAGCAGGTCCGGTCCCATATTGTCCAGCAACAGATGCGTTGCCCCCGCCGCCAGCGCCGGTTCGATCTGCGTCAGCGTGTCGACCTCGCAGATGATGTCGCGCACGCCCGCCGCCTTGGCCCGCGCCACCGCCGGGCCAACGCCGCCCGCCACCGCCACATGGTTGTCCTTGATCATCGCCGCATCCCACAGGCCCATGCGGTGATTCTTGGCCCCGCCCATGCGGGTGGCGTATTTTTCCACCATGCGCAGGCCGGGGATCGTCTTGCGCGTGTCCAGCAGGCGGGCGGCCGTATCGCCCATCGCATCGACATATTCGCGCGTCATGGTGGCGATGCCCGACAGATGCTGCACGGTGTTCAGCGCGCTGCGCTCCGCCGTCAGCATGGCGCGGGCATTGCCGGTAATGCGCATCAGATGGGTTCCGGGGGCCACGCGGTCACCATCAGCCACCAACAGCTCGATCTGTGCGTCCGGGTCCAGCGCGCGGAAAAACGCCGCCGCGATCGGCAATCCCGCCACGGTGATCGCGTCGCGGCTGTCCATCACGCCGGCAAAGCGGGCATCAGCCGGGATCACGCTGTCGCTGGTCACATCCTGCCCGCCGCCGGGCAGGCCAACGCCCAGATCCTCGTCCAGGGTGTTGCGAACATAGGCGGCGAGGTCGAACCCCGGAAGTGCGAAGTCAGTCATGCCGCCGCCCATAACGCGGATCAGTGGACGAATCGAGCCACCACATCACGATAGGAGCGCGACACCTTGACCTGTGCGCCCGATTCCAGAACCAGAAAGCATTCGCCATTGGTATGCGGCTTGACCTGACGCACCTGATTCAGGTTGACGATGGTGGAACGGTGCACGCGCTGGAACACGCGCGGGTCCAGACGGCGTTCCAGATCCTTCATCGTTTCGCGCAGGATCAGGCTGTTGTCAGCGGTGCGGATGCACATGTAATCGCCCGCCGCCTCGATATGCTCGATACTGTCGACATCGATGCGGAAAATCTGGCCGCGATCCTTGATGTTCAACATCTTTTCAAAGCGGCCCGCGGCAGGGTCCACCGGCTCGTCCTCGATCTGTTCGATCGCGTCGGGGGCCACCTCGGCCAATACCGTCTTCAGCTTTTCGGCTTCCTCGGCGGCGCGCTTTTCAGCCAGACGCAGCCGCACCCGCTCCAGCGTGTCAGCCAGCCTGTCCTCGTCCACCGGCTTCATCAGGTAATTGACGGCGTTCGCCTCAAACGCGCGGACGGCGTGTTCCTGATAGGCGGTGACAAACACGATCAATGGCGGCTCGATGTCCATCACGCCCTTGACCACCGAGAACCCGTCGAATCCCGGCATCTGGATATCCAGAAACACCAGATCGGGCTTTTCGGTCTTGATCTTGCGGATGGCTTCGCGGCCATTGTTGCAGGTGTCGATGATCTCGACATCGGGGAATTTTTCGAGACGCAGCTGCAGCCCCTGAATGGCCAGCTTCTCGTCATCGACAAGGATCGTGCGAATGGTCATGGGCGTGGTCCGGTCAACAGGGTTAAGCAAAGGGGCATTCAGCGCATCCCGCCTGAACGCTGGCTGAGTGCCTGCATTGCGGGGGTAACGGGGGGGCGTTTTTCAAACGGAATCTCGATCGTCACGGCAAAGCCCCCCTCGGGCGGCTCATAGGTTTCAAAGCGGTGCTGCGTGCCATAGGCCTGTGCCAGCCGGTCGCGAATATTGGCCAGCCCAACGCCGGTCGACACCGGCTCTCCTCCGTCAAAGCTCATGCCCGACAATCTGTGGTCGCCCCCCATGCCCTGCAACCCCGGCCCCGTATCGGATACGGTGATCCGAAGGTTTTGGCCGACCATCTGCGCGGCAATGGTGATCTCGGCGCCGGTCTCGGACGGGGTGACGGCATATTTGATCGCGTTTTCAACCAGCGGTTGCAGCAACAGCGAAGGCAGCAGCCCCTCCTCGCAGCCATCGTCGATGCGGAAAGTGGTGCGCAGCCGTTCCTCGAACCGCATCAGCTCGATCCCCAGATAAAGCTTGAGCGTCTCAACCTCCTGCGCGACCGTGACGCGCGAGGAGGGCTGATTGACCAGCGTATAGCGCAGGAACGAGGACAGCCGCGTCAGCATGGCATTGGCCGGCTCGGTCTGTTTGAGCAGCACCAAGGTCGAGATCGAATTCAACGTGTTGAACAGGAAATGCGGGTTGAGCTGATAGCGCAGCATCGCCAGTTGCGCGCTGGTCGCCTGATTTTCCAGCCGCATCAGCTGGTCGTTCTGCTCCTCGACCCTCAGGTAGAAGTTGATCGCGTAATACAGCGCCGACCACGCCCCCAGCAGCGTCGCGTCCAGGTAGAACACACCGATAAACAACTGCGCGAAATTGGCCGCCCCGTCGGCGCGGTACAGCATGATCACCCAGCCATCCATGAACGCCCACAGCGACACCGCCAAAGGCAGCACCACCGCCGTGACGCCCCATGTGATCAACGGGCGCTGACCGATCAATTGGTGATAGATCACCGCCAATATCAACGAGATCGAGAACCCCGTGATCGTCGCGATCAGCACCAGCACCAGAAAGCTGGCGGGCTGATTGGCCAGACTGGACATCGAGCGCATCAACAACGCGCCGGTCCAGCCCAGCACTTGCAATCGCCAGAACGCCTTGTTCTTGTTGGCGAAAAACGGGGTGGGGCGAAAAGGGAGAACGGCCATCACGCGCCTATCCTAGCGCAGAATGCCGCGCCATGCGATGCTCGTGTTGCCAGATCGGATCATTGTTTCTGCGCCGCGATCGCCTTGGCCAGCTCGTCATGGCCCACCGCGCCGCCCAGCACCGCCCCGCCGATGATCCAGCTGGGTGTGCCATTCAGCCCCAGCTTGCGCGCCAGATCCAGATTGCGCTCGATCTCGGCCTGGATGTCGGGGCGGGCGATGGTGGCCTGCGCGCGGGTGATGTCCAGCCCGGCCACCTTGGCCGCTGCCGCGATGCCGGCAGCATCGGGACGGCCCGCCTGATACATCGCATGGTGGAATGCGGCATATTTGCCCTGCTCGGCCGCGGCCAGCGCCCATTTGGCGGCATCCGTGCTTTCGGGCGAGAGGATCGGCAATTGGCGCAGAACCACCTTGAGCTGCGGGTTGGCGGCAATCAGGCGGGCGACATCCTCCTCGCTCTTGCGGCAATAGCCACAGGCAAAGTCCATGAATTCCACCAAAACCTGCTTGCCCTGCGGATTGCCCAGAACGGCGCCGGGAAAGGCTTTTTCCACCTCGGGACGGACGGCGGCGATGGCCTTGTCGGCCTCGGCATTGCGCAGCTTGTCGACCGCTTCGGGCAGGATTTCGGGGTGCGAGAGGATATAATCGCGCACCGCCTGATCCGCCCCCGCGCGCGGCAGCGGCAATGGCACCGCCTGCAACAGCGCCGCGCCCACCACGCCGCCCACCAACCCGACCAGGCCGACCTGCCACAAGGGGCGCGCAACGGGGGTGGGCTGGGTCATGTTGATCAATGCCTTATGCTGGAAAACAGGGGAATGGGCGGGGCCTTACCGGCGCTTCTTCTGCTTGGCCAGAGCCGAGCGGGCCTCCATGGCGATATCCTCGGCCCGCAGGTAATCGGACGATCCCACCGGCAGCCCCGCCATGGCCGCGCTGGCGCTGGCCATCGCCTCGGCCCAGCGGCCAGAGAGCGATTGCTGTTCGGCACTGGCCAGACGGGCGCGGGCATGGTCGCCCAGCCGCTCATATGTCACGCCCAGCACATACCATGCGAAAGGGTTCTCGCGGTCGCGCCCAACCGCGGCCTTGAGGATGCGCTGCGCCTCGGCCAGATGCTCGGTCGAGGCCACGCGCTCGTCCGCCGACAACAGCGCATGGCCAAAAGTGGTGGCGATCAGGGGTTGCGCGCCGGTCATCTCGGTCGCGCGGCGCAAGGGGGCAATGGCCTCGGCCGGATGGCCTGCCTCCAGCAGGATCTGTCCCTTCAGCTCCAGAAAATAGGGGTCGTTGGGGGCGGTCAGTAACAACGCGTCCACCTCGGCCAGCGCGCGGGGCAACAGGCCATCCTTGTGAAAGGCATAGGCCCGCGCGTAACGCGCCGGGACCGACAGATTGGCCTCGGGATAGGCCTTGAGCGTATCGGCAGGCTGCGCCAGATAGCCATAGAGCTTGGCCTTGACCCGCGCGAAACGGGCCTCCAACGCCCGATCGCTGGGGCGCGTCCACGCCGGGTCCTTTTGGTACACATCGGTCAGATAGGCGATGCGATCATCTGTCATCGGGTGGGTGGAATAGAAGGCAACATCATCGCTGCGGGTGAAACCATGGCGGTTTTCCAGCACCAACAGCTTGTGAAAGAACTCGACCGAACCTTTACCCGAAATGCCGGCGGTGGACAGGAAACGCGCGCCAGCCGAATCGGCGGCCTGCTCCTCGCCACGGGTATAGGCCAGGAATTGCCCCATCGCCGCCTGTTGCCCGGCCATGAAAATGCCCATGGCCGCCTCTGCCCCGCCGGCCGCCGCCGCCGCCGCGCCCAGCAACAGCGAGAGGATCGAGATATTGCCCGCCTTTTTCGCGCCGCGATCGTCAATCGCGTGGCCACCGACCACATGGCCCAACTCGTGGGCGATGACGCCCTGCACCTCGTTGGCGGAGTCGGCCTCGTTTATCAGGCCCGAATGGATATAGACCGCCTGCCCCCCCGCAACAAAGGCGTTCACATCGGGATCGTTGACCAGCACGATATCGACATTCTTGGGGTCCAGCCCCGATGCCTTGACCAGCGGGGCCGACATCTCGCGGAACAGGGCCTCGGTTTCGGCGTCGCGCAGGATCGATTGGGCATAGGCGGGCTGGACCGCCAACAGCACACCAGCCAAAGCGGTCAGGCAACGGGCCACGGGCCGGGCGAAGGAAGAGCGCAGGATCGGCATTGGCCGGCAGGCGTATCATGCCTGCCTGAACCTGTGCTGAAAATTTTCGGCGCCCTTTGCCGGGGCTCAGGCCACCCGGCGCGCCAGATCGGCCAACAGGCGCGGGTCCTCCAGCGTCTGGCCCACCACCACGATCCGCCCATCGGGCAAACGGCGCAGCACCGCCACGGCATATTCGCCATCCAGCGCCAGTTGCGCCGGAGCGCAGGTGGGTGCACCCGCCAGATCGTCGAGCGGAAAGGCCGGTTCCATGGCGCGCGGGGGCCGCTCACCACTCAGGCGCAAACGGCGCTCCTCGGTAATGATGCCCTTGAGCCCGCCCGGTGCAACCGTCAGATAGGCGGTCAATTCGCCCTGCCCCAGACCCAGCCGTTGCGCATGGGTCAGGACGGTGGCGTATTCGGTCAGGCGCGTTTTGTCATAGGCCGCGCCAAACACCAGCTTGACCAGCGGAATCAGCGGCGCGCGCGCCTGTGCGGTCAGCCCGGCCTGCGCGATCAGATCGGCCAAGGCATGGGGCACATCCTGTGCCGCCAGCGCAAAGTCATGCGCGCCCCCAATCGCTGCATACAGCGCATGGCGATTACGCTCACCCCCGCTGCCCGCCGCCCGCGCCAAAGCCCGCGCCACATCCAGCAATTCGCCCAGCGCCTGCGCCGGATCGGGCGTGGCATCGACCATCGCCCCGATATCGGCCAGCGGCCCATCGGCCCATAATTCCAGCGGCACCTCGGGCGTCAGATCCCGCTCGACAGGCAGATCCAGCGCAAAGGCGCCGCCGATCTCGCGCAGCAATTGCGCGCTCAGGCCAGCATCGGCCACTTCCTTCCAGTTGGCAACGCACAGCGCATGGGCAATCCGCCCGGCCGCATCGGCAAATGGCAACAGGATACCGCGATACATGATCGTCGCGCCGCGCTGGTTGACGCATTCGCCCTCAAACCCCACCGGCGCGTGGTTGATCAGCACTTGCCGGTAATGCGTCCCGATCCGCGCCGTCAGCGATTGGCCCGGCACATCGGCCAGCCGTGTCACGGCCAAGCGGTCCACACCCGATTCCAGCGCCAGCTTGGCCCCCAGCCAGCTGATGCCCGGATCCGCCTCGTCAGCGCTCAGATCCAGCAGCACGGCGTTGATCGCGATGTCGGGCACATGGTCCAATTTCAGCGCCGCGATCGGTGGCACCGCGCCATCCCCCAACAGCCCGGCCCAATGGTTATAGGCGCGCACCTGCATCCGGCGCTCGTCCTGCCCGACCGTGGGCAGCACTTCCTCGCCGATGTCATCATCGTCCCAGTCCGCGGGCTGAACGCGGTCCTGATACTGGCTGTGGTTGATATCCATGCTGTGCGCCCCGATTCCCTGTTGGGCGCAATTTGGCGCAACTGGGTAAACGGACCCTTAAAGTTGCGCCAAATTCCTGGCGATCAGCCCGTCCGGGCCGGCGGGCGATGACTGTCGGGGACCGGACACCACCAGCGCATCACCACCAGCCCGACCAGCAGATACAGCGCCGCCACCTGCAAAGCCTGTACCGCGCCAACCCAGTCGGCCACCAGCCCCCACGCCCACGACCCCAACGCCATCGCTCCGAACGTCACTGATTGATACAGCGACATGCAGCGGCCCAGAATGTCTTCACGCGCATGGGATTGCATGACGATGTTCAGCGTGGTCATGCCCACGATCCAACCCATTCCCGCAATCAGCGAAGCCGCCGCCGCCAGCCCCAGGCCGCCCCAGCCCGGCGCCAGCGCCATCAGCATCAGCCCCAGCACAAAGGCCAGCGTGGCAAAGCTGACCGCCCAGCGCGATCCCCATTTGCGCCGCAGCGGCGTCACCACCAGCCCGGCCAACACCGATCCAATGCCAAACAGCCCCAGCGCCACGCCAAAGCTGACCTCGGTGCCATGCAGGCCTTCGCGCACGATCATCGGCAGCAACGCCTGAAACGCGATGATGCCAAACCCCATCGTCAGCCCCCGGCCCAGCACGCGGCGGATCGGCTGCGATCCCGCGCAATAGCGCAAACCTTCGGCCATGGCGGGCAGCATCGGGCGGCGCACGCGCGGCGGCGCATCCGGCCGCCAGCGCAACAGTACCCACAACAGCCCAACAAACGACAACGCATTGAGTGCAAAGGCCCAGCCCACATGCGCCATGGTCAGCAACAGCCCGCCCATCGCCGGGCCCAGACAGCGCGCCACGTTGAACGAGACGGCGTTCAACGACACCGCCTGCGGGACTTCGTCGCGCGGCACCTGCATGCGGACCGATGCCTGCCATGCAGGCTGGTTCATCGCGGTACAGGCCCCCACGCCCATCGTCATGGCCAGCAACAGCCAGGGCGAGATGTCGCCCCGCAACGTCACCACCGCCAGCACCGCCGAGACGATCAACATCCCCAGCTGCGCCCAGATCATCACCCGGCGGCGGTCGTAATTGTCGGCAATCGCGCCCGAGATGATCCCCAGCACCAGCACCGGCGCCACCGAGGATGTCTGGACCATCGCCACCCATTGATGCGAATGGGTCAGCCCCGCCATCAGCCATGCGGCCGCGACCGTCTGGATCATCGACCCGGTGTTCGACACCAGATTGGCCGTCCAGATCGCCCGATAGGCCGGGTAACGAAATGGCGAGAAAGTCCCTTTGTCGGTATCGGGCAGATAGGTTGGTGGGGTGGGGCTGGCTGACACGGGGCATTGCCTAGGCCGCCGACCGCCCCATGACAAGCCACGCGCGCCGGGATTATCGGCTGGCGAATGTCAGGACGGCGCGCTTCAGTCCAATCGTCCCAACCCTTTGTCTGTGCGGCACAACCGGTCCCAGAACCGGAAATACAACCCGTAATTGCACAGATACAGGTCATGGTGGCGCTGATGGTGGCTGGCGGTGATCAGCCAATTGCCCAGCCGCGAATGCACCACCCAGCGCGGAAACATCTCCCAGCCCATGTGGTTGGTCACGCCCATCACCGTCATCACCGTCAACACCACACCCAAGGCGCCAACATGAATCGGCACGACAAACACCAAGGCGGGGATGACCAGCGCCTGCGTCAATGCCTCGGTCGGGTGGAACGACATGGCGGCCCAAGCCGTGGGCGGGCGACTGGCGTGATGCACCGCATGGGCCACGCGGAAAACGGCCGGACGGTGCATCCAGCGGTGCGTCCAATAGAACCACGTATCATGTACGGCCAAATAGATCAGGATCGAGACCGGCCACCACCACAGCGGCATCGCCCCCGCATCGGTATAGATCCGCGTCCAGCCATGCGTTTTCCATCCCCAGGCGACGATCCCCGCCGGCAGGCCAAAGATCACGCAAGACACCAATGACCAGCCGATCTCCATCCGGATTTGGCGCGTCATCGGCCCATACAGCCCCGGCTTTTTCACATGGGTGGCCCAGGCAAAGCCGCCGCTGGCCAGCACATAGCGCAACGCCACAATCGCCGTCATGGCCAAAGCGGAAAGGATCGCGGCGATCAGGGTGGGCTGGTCCATGGCGCGATTATGGCGCGGCGCGGGGGCGGGCGCAAATGGACAAAAGGCCATCGCGCCTGATCAAAATGCACGCTTGCCGATAGGCTGATGCCGCGCCACACAGCGCGCGATGATCGACCCGCCATCCCCCTGCAACCGCGTATGCCGGATTGATACTGCCACCGGCTGGTGCATCGGTTGCCGCCGCAGCATGGACGAAATCGCCGCTTGGCCCACCATGGCCCCACAGGCCAAGGCCGAAGTGCTGGCGCGGATCCAGACCCGTCCGGCCTCCGCCCCTTAACGCACCTCCCTAACGCAACCCGGCCGTATCTCCCAGCACCGAGAGGCGCCGCATCGCCGCGCGAGCCAGCCGCTCCACCTCCACCTTGCGGCGGGCCGCGGCAAGGGGCTGCAACGGCGCGGGGCGCAGGATTTCCGCGTCATAGCCATCAGCCACGATCAACCCGCAACTGTCGGGGCGAAACGCCTCTGTCTGCATACAACTGTGGTCCAGATGCGCGGCCAGCCCCCAGAAAAACCGGTCGCAATGGTCCAGATAGTCGGTCCATTTGCCATCGCCCAACAGATCGGCGCGCGACACCTTGATCTCGACGATGATCACCTGCCCTTTGGCGTCCACCCCCATCAGATCGGCCCGCCGCCCATTGCGCAGCGGCATTTCAGGCAGGCACCAGATATCGTTGCGGGCAAACAGCCGCGAAATCCCGCGCGCCACCGCCGCCGCGTCAACGGCGCCGGGCGTCAGGGGATCAACCGGACAGGGCGAATCGGGCAGCAGAGCGTTCATGCCCCGCATCATAGGAACATAAAGAGAACTTGCAACCCGCCCAAAAGGGCGATTGCGGTCAGCCGTTCAGACGCGGTCGCAATTGTCGGCAGCCGGCGCGGCCAACATCACCAGTGCCTGACGCGCGGCGACAAATTCCTGCCACAACGCCAAGGCCGGGGCTTGCGCGCAAACCCCACGCGCATGCACCTCGAGCAAAGCCTTGAGCCCCGGTTCCATTACGGCAACCAGATCGCCGATCGTCTGGCTGATCAGCACCTGACGGCGCTGTGACGCGCCGGTCAACCCCGCCGGGATCTGCACACATTCATCCGCCTGCCGCGCCACGTTGGGCCCTGCCAAAGCGGCAATCGCGCTGGCCGCCTTGGCCAAGGCGCGCCACTGCGCCAACAGCGTCGCATCAGCCTGCGGAGCGGCAATCTGGGCGTGGAATTCGGGCGGCATGGCGTTCATGCTCTTGGTCCTAGCACACGGCCTCTTTCCAAAACCCTAAACCGGGCGAACGCAAGCCAATGCAAAGTTTTGCCGCAAAAGGATGTGAAAGGGGCTGGCACTGAACGCAAAGCGCTGCTAACCGGGCCAGCATCCAGCGCACCCGTAGCTCAGCTGGATAGAGTACTGCCCTCCGAAGGCAGGGGTCACAGGTTCGAATCCTGTCGGGTGCGCCAATCTTTTCAAACATTTCGCGTATCAAGACTCGCGCCGTACCGAATGGGTAGGGAAAAGCGGGCTCACCCCGATTGCGCGCCGCCCCAAGCCTGCCACCTTTCGCCGGTGACCGTAAATCGCACGCAATGATGGCCCTCAGTCACCTTTGATCAGCGGGCCGCGCGGACGCGATTGTGTTGTTGCAACCTGCGCCGCCGCCATGCCGACAATGGCAAAAAGCGCGCTGATCTATTTGCCCAACCAATCGGTTGTAATCTCGCCCCTATGCCCTTCGGGCGCCAGCGCGGCGCGCATGGCTTCCAGCAGGGGCGGCAGGGCCTGCGTGAAGGCATAGGGCGGATTGACGATGAACAGACCCGCACCATTATAGATGCCGGGCTGATCGCTGTCGTACAGCCAATGCTCCACGTTCAGGAATTTCGGAATGCCCAGCTTGCGCAACTGGTGCTTCCACTGGGCATGGGTGGAGCGCTCTTTCAGCGGATACCAGATCACGGTCACGCCATGCGCCCATTTGCGATGCGCCGCGGCAAGGGTGGCTGTGATCGTCGCGCGTTCGTCCGTCTGCTCATACGGCGGGTCGACCACCACCACACCGCGCGGCGTGCGGGGCGGCACCATCGCCAGCCAAAGCTCATAGGCGTCGCGCTGATGCACCGCCGCGGGCGTGCCGCGCATGACGCCGCGCAGGGTATAGGCGTCCTCGGGATGCTTTTCGTTCAGGATCAGGGCGTCCTGCGGGCGCAGCAACTGCGCCAGAACCTTGGGCGAGCCAGGATAGAGCTGTGGCCCCTCTCCGGCATCAGCCCCGACATTTACCGCCTGCACAGCGGCACGGTAATCGTCCAGCAAAGGGTCCCGATCGGCAAAGACCCGCAGCACACCTTGCGTGCACTCGCCGGTGCGCCCGGCTTCCTCACCGTTCAGGTCATACAGCCCGCAACCAGCATGGGTGTCGATCAGGGTCAGCGCGCTGTCTTTGTGCTGCAAAGCCCGCACAAGCGCGATCAGCAACCCGTGCTTCACAACATCGGCACTATTGCCAGCATGGAAGGAATGGCGATAATTCATTGCAATTCAAAAACCTGTCGATCTGCCCTTATACAGGCTGGCGGTCGCGCAAAGCCGCGCAAGTGGCGATGGAAAAAACCAATCCAGCCTCCATAGAGAATCGCAGGCAAAACGTTAAAGCACTTTTGCGCGCGGCCTCGAGCCCGCGTTAGCGAGCATCGCCAAAGGTGGAAAGACAGGGCCACAGATTGGCGGCAAACGCTGGCCCGGTAGCTGGAACCGTGGTTGAGCAGCCGATGCGATCGAACAGGCGCAAAAGGGCAACGGATGGACCCGATTCGCCCGCAAGCAGCGCATGTTTGCAAAATTGCCTGCGTGATTGCCCAAACCCGCCGCGCGCCAGATTTTCTGGAATTGCCCCCCGGAATGGGCGATCAAACTGAATTTGCAACGGATTGCATCTTGATGGACGGCCCCGCATTCGGCAAGCGGTAGTGGCAGCAAGGACCCGCCCGTTTTCCAAAGGTGGATATTCGGCAGCATCATGGCTACCACCGGCCCTCTTACCCCTAAACGAGCCTGCTTTGTCCGAATTCGCCCCCTTCTCCTCATCGTATGCGCCATCCCCCAGCGCCGACAATCCCCCCCTGCCCGGGTTGCGGATTGTGCTGGCCTTCAATCCCACGTCGGGCAGCTTTTGCCCCGACCTGCTGGCGCAATTGCGCAAGGCCCTGATGGCGCAGGGCCATGACGTGCGCGTGGAAAACAGCCGGACGTTTCGCATTTCGTCCGAAGACCGGGTGGATCTGATCTGCGCCTATGGCGGCGATGGCACAGCGCGCACGGTGATCGATCTGAACGGCGAAGCGGCCAGCAGGGCGGCCTATTGCACCTATCCTTCGGGCACGATCAACCTGCTGGCCAGAGAAGGGCGCTATCCGGCCAATCCCAGACGCTTTGCCGGGCTTGTCTCCACACGAAAGCCACAGCCCAGCCATTTCGGCCTGATCAATGATGAGGCCTTTTTGTGCTGTGCCTCGGTAGGGCCCGATGCCGAAGTCGTCGCGCGCGTCTCGCCTTGGCTGAAACGGCGGATCGGGCGGCTGGCTTATGGAGTGGCGGCGCTGGGCATGCTCTGGCGTTGGCCTCGGCACAGTTTCCGCTTCAAGGTGGACGGGCAAAGTGTCGAGGGCGAGGCGATGTTCGTGTGCAAGGGCCGGTTTTATGCCGGACCGTGGATGATCGACCGCCGGGCCAGCACGCGCAATGACAGCTTTCAGGTGCTGATCCTGCCCCGCGCCGGACGGCGCAATCTGCTGCGTCTGGCCTTGGCCGCGATTGTGCACCCCGCACTGGGCAGTCGGCTGTGGCACCGGCAAAGCGCCCGGACAATCACTGTCGATGCCGCGCCCGGCATTCCGATCCAGGCTGATGGCGACATTATCGCCGCAACACCGTCACATATTCACCTTGCACCTTTTCCCTTGAACTTTTTGTGACAAGCCAACAAGGACGCGCCAATCTTCGGGCGCCCCCACCCTCTGACCCAAGATAGCCCAGCCCTCGGATATTCAGGCTTTTGCCCCAAGAGAACGCCTACCCATGACCATACAACCCATTGGCCTTGTTGGGCAAACCCCTGAAACCCTGTCCTTGCGCCCAGACCGGCCAGGCATTCCGCTGCGCTGGCTGGCGATGGCCTTGATGGGCAGTGGTGCGGTCGTGGCCGGGTTGATGGTGCAAAACGGGCTGGGCATCAATTGGCGCGACGGGTCATTTGGGCTGTTTGTCGGGATCATCGCGGCGCTGGGGCTGGCCCGTTTCCTGACCCATCCAGGCCTGACGCCGGCACAACGCCGCACCCGCGATTTTTCCGAATATGCAATGCTGATGATCTGCGCCAGCGCCATCGGCGGGGTCGCTTCCTATGCCGCGGCCAGCGACACGCAGGGCTTTGTCGATCCCTTTCTGGCCGGACTTGACGCCAAACTGCATTTCAACTGGCTGACCTGGTATCAAACCGTCATCCACCACCCGATCCTGCAACATCTGGGCGCGGCGGCATATGGGTCGATCTATGTCTCGCCGGTCATTCTGCTGGGGGCGATCGCATGGTCGGGCAACCGATCGGCCGCGCAGCGCTTTTTGTTCACCTATTGGTTGGGCGCGGCGATGACGCTGGCACTGTTCCCGCTGTTTCCGGCCAAAGGCGCGCTGGAATATCTGTGGCATGGGCCGATCCCCTATATGCCCACCACCAACCTGTATCAGGGCAGCATCATCCCGGCCCTGCGCCAACACACATTCGGCGAAATCAATCTGGGCGCGCTGCGCGGACTGGTCTGCGCCCCCAGTTTTCACACCGTGTGTGCCACGCTGTATATCGTCACGGCATGGCCCATGCGGCGGCTGCGCTATGTGCTGGTGCCGCTGAATGTGGCGATGCTGCTGTCCACGCCGGTCGAAGGCACACATTACCTGTCGGACATGCTGATGGGCTTTGCTCTGGCGCTAACCGCCCTGATGCTGGAGCGCGCGCTGTCGGCCTATTTCTGCACACCGCGGCGCGAGACGGGCACATTGACCTGCCGGGCATCCGGCCAGCCGCGATGACGCCTGTGTGCAGCGCCCCTTATTGCTGCACGGCATAGGCCCGCAAGAAGGTGTCGACCGCCCGCTCGGCGGCTTCCTCCAGCGGCAATTCGGGTTCGGCGCCATATAGCAACGGCTGGATATAGCCTGCCTCCAGCATGCCGCGCAGTTGCAGTGCGGCGGGCATCGCCTCGGTCTGGCGCAACAGGCCGCGCGCCATCACCTGCGCGATATATTGCGCCACCTCGCGCCAGCCCTTTTGCGGGCCCAGCCGGTACAATGCCTTGCCCAACTCGCCCTCGCCGCCATTAGCGATGCAGGTGCGCACACAGTTCAACCCTTCGGGGCGGCTGAGGAAATGCAGATAGGCCCGCGCGAACCGTCCCAGCACCAGCGGCACATCCGCCTCGTCCGGGTCCAGCAGGCCCAGCATCTTGTGCCCCTCCTCCTGCATGGCGTCGACCATCGCCTCGGCAAACAGCTCCTCTTTCGAGGCAAAGTAACTGTAGAGCGTCGCCTTGGACCCGCCCGCACGGGCGGAAATCTGGGCCATGCTGACCCGGTCAAAGCCGATGTCGCGAAACAGCTGGATCGCGGCATCCAATATGCAGCGCCTGCGGCTGTCGCATTTTACCCGCATGCTCTCCACTCCTTTTCTAAACCGAACTGTACAGTTTTTGCTTGACGGCGCAAGGGGAATGGATAACTGAACCGTTCAGTATGGTTTTAAAGGTGATCCGCGTGAGTCGTCCCCCCATTGGCCGCGCCGTGCTGGCAGGCATGCTTTTGATGCTGCCCCCGCCCGTGGCGGCCCAAACCGCGCCTGCCGCCATACCTGCCGCCGCGACCGCCACTTGGCCCGCCGACCAGTGGTGGACAGGCTATGCCGATCCGCAACTGGCCGCGCTGATTACCGAAGGGTTGAAGGGCGCGACCGACCTGCGCGTAGCCGATGCCCGCTATCGCGCCGCCGCTGCCCAAGGCAGCGCCGCCCATGCCGATCTGTTTCCCACGCTGGGCGCATCAGGATCGGCTGGCTACGCCAAGCAAAGCTATAACTATCTGTTCCCCGCCGCCTTTGCGCCCAAGGGCTGGCTGCAAACCGGCCAGGTGGGGCTGAATCTGGATTGGCAGATCGATTTCTGGGGCCGCAACCGCGCCGCCTTGGCCGCCGCCCGCGCCGATCAGGCCGCCGCCGGAGCCGAAGCGGCCGCCGCGCGTCTGGCGGTCTCGACGGGGATCGCGGCCGCCTATGCCGACATGGCCGCGCTATATGCCGAACAGGACGCTGCCCAAGACGCGGTCAAGGTGCGCGCGGCCACGCTGGACCTGATCACCCGCCGTCAGGCCGAAGGGCTGGAAAACACCGGAGCAGTCGCCCGTGCCCGCGCGGGTCTGGCCAGCGCCCGCGCCGAACAGGCCGCCATTGCCGAACTGATCGAACTGGCCCGCAACCGTCTGGCCGCGTTGATCGGCGCCGGGCCAGAGCGGGGGCAGGCGATCACCCGCCCCGCCGTCAGCGTGACCGCGCCCGCCGATCTGCCTGCCAATCTACCCGCTGATCTGGTGGGACGCCGTCCCGACATTGCCGCCGCCCGCGCCCGCGCGCTGGCCGCATCGGCCCGCATCCGTGTGGCCAAGGCTGCTTTCTATCCCAACGTCAACCTGTCGGCGATGGTGGGGCTACAGGCGCTGGGGCTGGACCGGGTGTTCAACGCGGGATCAGACATGGGCTCGGTCGGGCCGGCGATTACCCTGCCGATTTTTGACGCGGGCCGCCTGACCGCGCGCAAACATGGCGCGCAGGCCGAATATGACGCGGCCGTCGCCCAATATGACGGCGCGCTGATCAACGCCCTGCGCGAAGTGGCCGATGCCACCGCCAGCCGCCGGGCGCTCTCCACCCGTCTGGCCGAGACACAGGCCGCACAGGCCGCCGCACAGGCCGCCTATACTGTGGCCAGCAACCGCTATCGCGGCGGACTGGCGACCTATCTGGATGTGTTGACCGCACAAGACGCGCTGATCGCCGCGCGCCGCGCCACCGCCACTCTTCAGACCCGTGCCTTTGCCCTGGATGTCGCGCTGATCCGCGCGCTGGGCGGCGGCTATCGCGCATAAAGGACACCCCCGATGTCAAGCACCCCGCAATCCAAGATCGCCCTGATCCACGCCGAGGAAGCCGCCGCACAGGAAGCCGCGCAGGACTCCGCCCGCGCCGACAAGCGCAAGGGGCTGTTCCTGCGCTTTGGTCTGGGCGTAGCGGTCGCGGCGCTGGCCTATGGCGGCTATGACTATTTTGTCGCCAGCCGCCATGTCGAAACCGACAACGCCTATGTCGGGGCCGATGTGGCGCAAATCAGCGCCCAGATCAGCGCGCCGGTGCAACAGGTTCTGGTGCAAGACACCGCCACGGTGCGCGCGGGCGATGTGCTTATCCGGCTGGAGGATACCGATGCCCGTCTGGCGCTGGCCCGCGCACAGGCCGATCTGGCGCTGACTTTGCGGCGGGTGCGCGGGTTGTCCGCCACCGACATGGGGCTGGGCGCGCAAGTGGCCGCCCGCGCCGCCGATCAGGCCCGCGCCGATGCCGCATTGATCGCCGCGCGGGCTGACGCGGATCGCGCCGCCATCGACCTGAAACGGCGGGAAGCGCTGGCCGCTTCTGGTTCCGTTTCAGGCGAGGAATTGAGCAGCGCCCGCAATGCCGCCGCCACCGCACAGGCCAATCTGCGCAGCGCGCAGGCCGCCGTGGCGCTGGCCGCCGCCAACCGCGACGCCGCCGCCGGCACGCGTGAAGCCAACCGCGTGTTGATCGATGGCACCGCGCCTGACACTCACCCCGAAGTGCTGGCCGCCCGCGCCGCGCTGGAACAGGCCCGCGTCAATCTGGAGCGCACCGTGATCCGCGCGCCATTTGATGGCGTGGTGACGCGCCGCACCGCGCAGGTGGGCCAACGCGCCGAACCGGGCAAGGCGCTGATGGTGGTCG
Source organism: Novosphingobium ovatum (assembly GCF_009909235.1). Taxonomy (GTDB): domain Bacteria; phylum Pseudomonadota; class Alphaproteobacteria; order Sphingomonadales; family Sphingomonadaceae; genus Novosphingobium; species Novosphingobium ovatum. The sequence goes on along the minus strand of NZ_JAAAPO010000004.1, from coordinate 63,763 downwards.
TTCCCGTGCAGACCGCCTATGTCGATGCCAATTTCAAGGAAGTGCAACTGACCAAGGTACGCGCCGGGCAAAAGGTGACGCTGACCAGCGACCTGTATGGTTCGGGCGTGGTCTATCACGGGACCGTGGTGGGCTTTTCGGGCGGGACGGGGGCGGCCTTTGCCGTGGTCCCGGCACAGAATGCCACCGGCAACTGGATCAAGGTGGTGCAGCGCCTGCCGGTGCGCATCGCGCTGGAGCCAAAGGAACTGGCCGCCCACCCCTTGCGCGTTGGCCTGTCGATGACGGCTGATATCGATATCGCCCGATGAGCACTGGCCAAACCGCACCGCTGAGCGGCGCGCGGCTGGTGCTGGCCGCAGCCCTGATCGGGATGGGCAATCTGCTGGTGGTGCTCGACACCACGATCGCCAATGTCTCGGTGCCGACGATTGCCGGGTCGCTGGGCGTGTCGGCATCACAAGGGACGTGGGTGATCACCTCCTATGCCGTGGCCGAGGCGATCACCGTGCCGCTGACCGGATGGCTGGCCAACCGGTTTGGCGCGCAACGGGTGTTTCTGGCCTGCTACTTTGCCTTTGGCGTATTCTCGCTGCTGTGCGGGCTGTCGACCTCGCTGGGGATGCTGGTGGGGTTCCGCGTCGTGCTGGGCCTGTGCGGCGGGCCGATCATGCCATTGGCCCAAACGCTGTTGATGCGCCTGTTGCCGCCCGAAAAGCAGACATTGGGCACGGTGATGTGGGCCATGACCACGCTGATCGGGCCGATCATCGGCCCGGTGCTGGGCGGGACATTGTGCGACACGGTGGGCTGGTCGTGGATCTTTTTCATCGGCGTGCCGGCGGCGCTGGGCGGCGGGCTGTTGTTGATGACGCTGTTGCGCGGCCAACCCGATCCCACGCAAAGCGCGCGCATCGACACGGTGGGGCTGGGGTTGCTGATCGTCTGGGTCGGCGCTTTGCAGATCCTGCTGGACGAAGGGCGCCAGCATGACTGGTTCGCCTCGACCGAGATGTGCGTGCTGGCGGTGGTGGCCGCGCTGGGCTTTGGCGCGTTCCTGATCTGGGAACTGACCGAAAAGCACCCCATCGTCGATCTGCGGGTGTTCCGCCATCGCGGCTTTGCGGCGGCGGCGGGGACCTATTCGCTGGGCTTTGCCGCGTTTTTTGCCAGCATCGTGATCCTGCCTTTGTGGCTGCAACAGAACCTGGGCTATACGGCGACTTGGGCGGGCTATGCCACCGGGCTGATGGGCGTGTTCGCCGTGCTGTCAGCCCCCATCGTGGGCAAAATGGCCGAAACCGTCGATCCGCGCCGGTTGATCAGCATCGGCATTCTGGGGTTGGCGGGCGTCACGGCATGGCGCACATGGTTTTCGACTGACGTCACCTTTTGGCAGATGGCCATTCCCACGCTGTTGACGGGGCCGTGCATGGTTCTGTTCTTTGTGCCGGTCACGGGTCTGGCGATGGCCACTGTCGCCCCGGGCGAGGAAGCCACCGCAGCCGGCCTGTCCAATTTTGCCCGGACGCTGGCGGGGGCGTTTGCGACCTCGATCGTGCAGACACAATGGGCCAATGACGCCAGTGCCAACCAGACCGAGATCGCTGGCGCCATGGCCCGTCAAGGCACCGCCACGATTGAGGCCATGCAGGATGGCGGGTTCAGCCATGAAGGCGCGGTGGGGATGCTGGACGCGCTGGTGCAGGGGCAGAGCGTGATGCTGGCCAGCATCCATGTCTTTGCCGAGATTGCCGCGCTGTTTGTGCTGGCCGCCGCAGTGATCTGGCTGGCGCCCAAGCCCAAGGGGCCAATCGACACCAGCGGCGCGCATTGATCGCATCGCCCCCTGTTGCCGCCGTGGATGGGGCGCAACGGGGGGCTTGATCCGCTCCGGGGTTGGAACATAATATGAACATATGCGAATCGCCCCATCCCCCACCCCCGATTCTCCCGCCCCTTGGGCCAGCGGCGTTGCGCCTTTGGATGCGGCGCTACATGGCGGTATGGCGCGCGGCTGCGTGCATGAGGTGTATGCCGCTGATGCTGCTGATGTGGCGGCGGCCACCGGCTTTGCCCTGGGTGTGGCGACGGGGTTTTGCGCGCCTGCGGGCGGGCTGTTGTGGTTGCGCACACGGCGGGCGGTACGCGGCGCGGGCGTGTTGCAGGCCCCAGGCTGGGCCGAGATGGGCGGCATGCCCGGCCCGGCGCTGGTGGGCGTGGTGGGCGATGACTTGGCGCTGTTGCGCGCGGCGGTCGATGGTCTGCGCTGTGCGGCACTGAGCGCGGTGGTGGTGGAAAGCTGGGGCGCGATGAAGGCGCTGGACCTGACCGCCAGCCGCCGTCTGGTGCTGGCGGCGGAGCGTTCGGGCGTGCCGCTGTTGCTGTTGCGCAGCGATGCTTCCCCCGTGCCCAGCGCCGCGCGCACCCGCTGGCAGGTGGCCGCCGCCACCTCGGCCGGGCTGGAGGCGCGGGCGCCGGGCGCGCCAACCTTTGACGTAACCTTGCTGCGCCAGCGGTCTGGCCCTTGCGGACAAAGCTGGCGGGTGGAGTGGGATCGTGACCAACGCATGTTCCGGGAGGCGCCGCTATCTGGCGCTGTGGTTTCCGTTCCTGCCGACCGACCGGCTGCACAGCCACCTGTCCCCCTGTTCCCCCAACGCCACGCCGCCTGACGCGCCCATGGCGCTGGTGGAACGGATGCGCGGCGCCTTGCGGCTAAGCGCGGTGAATGCGGCCGCGCTGGCGATGGGCATCGCACCGGGGATGGCGCTGGCCGATGCGCGGGCATTGTTGCCCGACCTGTACGTGGCCGACGCCGATCCGGCCGGTGACGCGCATGGGCTGGCGCAACTGGCACAGCGCTGTCTGGAATGGTCGCCACTGGTGACGCCGCTGCCGCCCGATGTCATCACGCTGGACATCACCGGGACCGATCACCTGTTTGGAGGCGAGGCCGCGCTGAGCGCGCAGGTCGAGGACGCCTTTGCCGCGCTGGGGCTGACGCTGCGCCACGCGCTGGCCACCACGCCAGAGGCGGCGCAGGCGCTGGCCCGGCACGCCACCACGCCCGCCCCCGATGAGCGCGCCGCCATCGCCCGCCTGCCCGTCACCGCGCTGGGACTGGACTCAGAGGCCACGCTGGCGCTGCAACGGGCGGGGCTGACCGATATCGGCGCCTTGCTGACGCGCCCCATGGCCAGCATCGCCGCCCGCTTTGGCGCCGATGCCGTTACTGCCCTGCGCCGGTTGAGTGGTGAGGCGCAGGCCCCCATCGCCGCGTTGGCCCCCGTTGCGCCCTTGCGCTTTACCCGGCGTTTTGCCGAGCCCATAGGCCTGCAGAGCACCATCGCGGCCAGCTTTGCCGCGCTGTTGCATCAGGCCGCCGCGGTGCTGATGGCGCGTGATCTGGGCGGGCGCGCCTTTGTCCTGACGCTGTATCGCAGCGATGGCGCCCGCCACCGCCTGATGATCGAAACCGGCCAGCCCACCCGCGATCCCGCGCTGGTGCTGCGCCTGTTCGATGAACGCATCGCTGCGCTGGCTGATCCGCTGGACCCCGGCTTTGGCTATGACCAGATCCGGCTGAGCGTGCCGCACACCGAACCCTTGCGCGCGGTCCAGCCCGATCTGGATGGGGCGGGGCAGGCCTCCGACGCGCTGGCCGAACTGATCGACCGGCTCAGCACGCGGCTGGGGCCGGACGCTCTGCGCCGCCTGGTGCCCTATGACAGCCACCTGCCCGAACAGGCCCAGCGCGCCATTCCGGCACAGGGCAACACCCCCGCCCCTTGGCCCGCGCCACCCGCCGCCGAACCGCCGCTGCGCCCGCTGTTCCTGTTCGATCCGCCCCAGCCGGTAGAGGTGATCGCCGAGGTGCCAGATGGCCCCCCGCAACGTTTCCGTTGGCGCCGCCAATTGCACGAGGTGCGCCTGTTCGAAGGCCCCGAGCGCATCGCCGCGCCATGGTGGCTGCATGGCGACGCACCGGGCCTGACGCGCGACTATTACCGGATCGAGGACAAGGCGGGCCGCCGTTACTGGATCTTTCGCCACGGGCTGTATGAGGAAAAGCCCGACCCGCGCTGGTACATCCACGGGCAATTCGCATGACCACGCCGCCCTTTGCCGAGCTGATCGCGGCCAGCAATTACAGTTTCCTGCGCGGGGCATCGCACCCGGCCGAACTGGTCGCGCGGGCGCATCATCTGGGGATGGCGGGGCTGGGGCTGGCCGATCGCAACAGCGTGGCGGGCGTGGTGCGCGCCCATGCCGCGTGGAAGGCCATCGGGCGCGAGGCCAGCGGATTGCGGCTGGTGGTGGGCGCGCGGCTGGTATTTGCCGATGGCAGTGACGACATCATCGCCTATCCCGCGACGCGATATGGCTGGGGGCGGCTGACGCGGCTGCTGACTTTGGGCAATCGCCGCGCCACCAAAGGCGACTGCACGCTGTATCTGGCCGATCTGTTGGCGCATGCGCAGGATCTGTTGCTGATCGCCACGGGGCGGGACCGCGCGGTGCTGGATGCCCTGCGCGAGGCCTGCCCTGACCGGGTGTGGATGGCCGCCACCATGCACCGCAGCGGAACCGATGCGCGCCGTCTGGCACAAGCGCAGGCTTTGTCCAATGCCACCGGCGTGCCACTGGTCGCCAGCAATGACGCGCTGTATGCCGCGCCGGACGCGCGGCCCTTGCACGATATCCTGACCTGTATCCGCACCGGCACCACCATCCATGCCGCCGGGCGCGCTTTGGCCGCCAATGCCGAGCGGCATCTGAAAGCCCCCGCCGAAATGGCCCGCCTGTTCCGCGCCTGCCCACAGGCGGTGGCGGCCACCGGCGACCTGCTGGGGCGCATCAGCTTTACGCTGGACGAATTGCGGTACGAATACCCGCATGAGGCGGTGCCTGATGGCTGGCAGCCGCAGGACTGGCTGGAGCATCTGGTGGCCGAGGGCGGACGGGCGCGTTTCCCCATGGGCCTGCCGCTGGACTATCAAGCGGTATTGGATCAGGAATTCGGCCTGATCCGGCGGATGAATTACGCCTATTACTTTCTGACGGTATACGACATCGTCCGCTACGCCCGCCAACTGGACCCGCCAATCCTGTGTCAGGGGCGGGGCAGCGCGGCCAATTCGCTGGTATGCTATTTCCTGGGCATCACCCCGATCGACCCGGTGCAGAACAAGCTGTTGTTCAGCCGCTTCCTGTCCGAGGCGCGTGACGAACCACCCGACATCGACGTGGATTTCGAGCATGAGCGCCGCGAGGAGGTGATGCAGTACATCTATGCCCGCTATGGCCGCGACCGGGCGGGGATTGCCGCCACCGTGATCCACTATCGCCCGCGCAGCACCCTGCGCGAAGTGGGCAAGGCGATGGGGTTGAGCGAGGATGTGACCAACCGCCTGTCCTCCACCATCTGGGGCAGTTGGGGGCATGATCTGCCCGATGCGCGGGTGGAACAGGCGGGCTTTTCGCTGGCCAATCCGGTGATCGCGCAGGTCAAGGCGCTGACCGATCAACTTCTGGGTCATCCCCGGCATTTGTCGCAACACGTCGGCGGCTTTGTCCTGACGCAGGGCCGGCTGGACGAAATGGTGCCGATCCATAACGCCGCCATGCCGGACCGCACCTTTATCGAATGGGACAAGGACGACATCGAGGCCTTGGGCCTGATGAAGGTGGATGTGCTGGCACTGGGGATGCTGACCTGTATCCGCCGCAGTTTCGATCTGATGCGCGGCGCGGGGCTGGCCGACATGACGCTGGCCACCGTCCCGCGAGAGGATCCGGCAGTGTACCGGATGCTGGCAACAGGCGATTCCATCGGCACGTTTCAGGTGGAAAGCCGGGCGCAGATCGCCATGTTGCCCCGGATGAAGCCGATGTGCCTGTATGATCTGGTGATTCAGGTGGCGATTGTGCGGCCGGGGCCGATTCAGGGCGGCATGGTTCACCCCTATTTGCGCCGCCGCAATGGTGAGGAAGCGGTGGCCTATCCCAGCCCGGCGTTGCGCGATCTGCTGGGGCGCACCTTGGGCGTGCCACTGTTTCAGGAACAGGCGATGAAACTGGCCATCGTCGCGGCCGGCTATAGCGATGCCGAGGCCGACCGCCTGCGGCGCGACATGGCCGCGTTCCGCCGCAATGGCCAGATCGAGGAGAACCACCGCAACCGTTTCCTCTCCGGCATGGTCGAGCGCGGCTATGCGCATGATTTTGCCGAACGCTGTTTTGAACAGATCAAGGGCTTTGGCGATTACGGCTTTCCCGAGAGCCACGCGCAGGCTTTTGCATGGTTGTCCTATGTCTCGTCATGGCTGAAATGCCGCCACCCGGCGGTGTTCACCGCCGCGCTGCTGAACAGCCAGCCGATGGGGTTTTACGCGCCAGCGCAATTGGTGCGCGACCTACAGGAACACGGGGTCGAAGTGCGCCCCGTCGATGTCAACGCCAGCGCGTGGGACTGCTCGCTGGAGCGCGACGGGGCGGGCGCATTGGCGCTGCGGCTGGGTTTTTCCCGGCTGGATGGGTTTCGTGCGGAATGGGCGGCCGCGATCACCGCCGCCCGCGCGGCCCACGGCCCCTTTGCCCATGCCGAAGCATTGGCCGCCCGCGCCAACCTGCCACCGCAAGCCTTGCGCAAACTGGCAGATGCCGATGCGTTTGGCTCGCTGGGCCATGGCCGCCGCGATGCCTTGTGGGAAGTGCGCCGCCTGCCGCCGCGCCAATTGCCGCTGTTTGCCGCCAGTGACGCCCCCGAATTGGGCGCAGAGCCTGACGCCGCCCTGCCCGCCATGCCCCCGGCAGAAGAGGTGGTGGCCGATTACCAGACTTTGCGCCTCTCGCTAAAGGGGCATCCGTTGCAATTCCTGCGCGAACGCCTGAACGATCAGGGCATCGTCAGTTGCGCGCAGGCCCAGGCCATGCCCGATGGCCGCCCGGTGCGCGTGGCAGGCGTGGTGCTGACCCGTCAGCGGCCGGGCAAAGGCAACGCCGTGTTCATCACCATCGAGGACGAGACCGGCATCGCCAACGCCCTGTTATGGGCGCGCGACATGGAGGCTCAGCGCCGCGCCGTGATGGCCGCCCGCCTGATGCTGATCGAGGGCAGCATCCAGCGCAGCAAGGAAGGCGTGGTGCATGTCATGGCCCGCCGCATCATTGATCGCACCGATCTGTTGGGCCAATTGAGCGAGACGGATGCAGCTCCCTCCAGCCGCATCCGCCCACCCTTGCGCAGTCACCCGCGCAATGTCCGTATCCTGCCAAAATCGCGCGATTTCCATTAGGCAGGCACAGGCCGGTTACAGCCCGGTCATAGCCTCGGACGCCGGGGTATAGCGCGCGCCGTGGATCTCGATCGCGGCCAGCCGCGCGGCAATATCGGCCAGATCCTGATCGTTCAGCACCACCTGCGCCGCGCCCAGATTTTCCTCCAGCCGGTGCAGCTTGGTCGTGCCGGGGATGGGCACGATCCACGGCCGCTGCGCCAACAGCCAGGCCAGCGCGATCTGTGCCGGGGTGGCGTTGTGGCGCGTGGCAATCTCGCGCAGGGCATCAACCAGCGCCAGATTGGCCGCCATCGCATCGGCCTGAAACCGGGGCAGCGAGGCGCGGAAATCCCCCGCGCTGACGTCATCGGCGCTGGTCATCGCGCCTGTCAGGAACCCCTTGCCCAGCGGCGAATAGGGCACCAACCCAATCCCCAGCTCGCCACAGGCCTCCAGAATGCCGTTGGTTTCGACCTGCCGCGTCCACAGCGAATATTCGTTCTGCACCATGGCCACAGGCTGCACCGCATGGGCGCGGCGCAGAGTGGCGGCGCTCGGCTCGCTCATGCCGAAATGGCGCACCTTGCCCTGCGCGATCAGGTCGCGCACCGTGCCGGCCACATCCTCGATCGGCACCTTGGGATCGACGCGGTGCTGATAGAACACGTCCAGCGTCTCCACCTGCAACCGCTTCAGGCTGGCCTCGGCCACGGCGCGGATGCGTTCGGGGCGGCTGCACACGCCCTGCATCGCGCCGGTGTCAGGATCGATGGCAAAGCCGAACTTGGTGGCGATCGTCACCTGCCCCTTGAACGGCGCCAGCGCCTCGCCCACGTGGCGTTCATTGACCCATGGCCCATACACTTCGGCCGTGTCGAAAAAGGTGACGCCGCGTTCCACGGCTGCGCGGATCATGGCGATGCCATCTTCCTTGGCCAGCGTGTTCGCATAGCCAAAGTCCAGCCCCATGCAGCCATAGCCGATGGCCGAAACGGTGGGGCCATGGCGGCCCAATTGGCGGGTAATCATGCTGCGCACTCCTGTCGTCTGACGTTGGTGCCGATATAGCCCGCCGCGCGGTCGTCGATTAGCCGTTTAATCCGGCATGAACCTGTGAAACACCATCATCAATCCGCCGCAAAGGCGCAACGCAGCGCCCCCCAATGGCGGCCCTGCACGGTGATCGGACAGGACACATGCTTCATCAGCACGAATTTGCCGCCGCCCATGTCCCGGCGATAGATCTGCAACAGGAATGGATCACGGCTGCGCGCCGATGACAGCCCCACCTTGTCCGCATACTGACGGCGGTTGCGGCTGTGGGCGGTGTTCCACACCGGGTCATGCCCCTGCGGCTGGGAATAGATCCGGTTGTGCGTGGCTATATAACCGTTGCGATCGGTGGTCGCGGCAAAGACAATCCGCCGGTCCAGTTCCAGCAGCGGTTCCTGTATTGCAGGCAGGGTGGCATCGGTGAAATCGGTATGGCGCGCCATGTGCTGGACCGGGTTGGTGCCGTGGATCGGGTGATAGGCCTCGTCAAACAATTCGCCCAGACTGATGCGCCCCGACGCCACGCCCTGTTCAAAGGCGGCGTTGATCCGTGCGGCGGCGGCCATGGTCGCCTCGAGGATGGCGGTGTCCTGCGTCTTTACCTCGGCGCGGGCGATGGTCCACAGCAACACCTCGGCCACATCCGACAGATCGTTCAACCCTTGCGATGCCTCGCCAATCTCGGTCGAGGTGGCGATCAGCGCGTTGCTGACATGGTTGATCGTCTCGGTCAGGCCGTTGAAGGCGCGCTCGTGCTCTTCGGTCACGGCGATGACATGGCCCGACTGTTCCCGGATCTCGTGCAGATTGGCGGCGGCGCGGTTGGTGATCTCGATGATGGTGCCGGTCTCTGCCTCGACGGCTGTGGCAACCTTGATGTTGTTCTCACCCTGCGTGATCAGTTCGCGCGCGCTGGAGGTCACCTGGTTCAGCGTCTTGTCGATCTCCTGCGTCGCGTTCTGGGTCTTGTTGGCCAGCATGCGCACCTCATGCGCGACCACGGCAAAGCCCTTGCCGGCATCACCCGCCCGCGCCGCCTCAATCGCGGCGTTCAGCGCCAGCAGGTTGGTCTGCATCGCGATCGAGCGGATGTCGTTCGATATCTTGGAGGCTTCGCCCAACGAGGATTGTAGCGCCGACAGCAAGGTCGAGGCATCGCGCACCGCGCCGGCCAATTGCTGCGTCTGGGCCAGCGAAGTGGCGATCTTGGTGCTCGTCGTGTCCAGATGGTCGGCCGCGCTGGCGATGGTGCCAACGATCTGGCGCATCTCTTCGGTCAGGGCCGATGTTTCGCGGGTAAAGGCGGCGGTGGCGTGCTTCAACTGCCCGGCCGCGTCGCTGCCGCTGCGGCTTTCCTGCGCGATATGTTCGGCATTGCCGACGATATCGCTCAACCGGATCGCCAAATGGCTGATGTGACCATAGATGTCGCTGGCAAGACGCGCGAAATCATCACCATGCGAGACATGGTCTCCATGGCCAAAGGCATCTGTGGCAAATTGCGTGGCCATGCGGCGTATCCTTGCGCCCGCTGCGGATCAGGGCGCAAGGATATGGTTAATCCCGCTAAACCTCGGTCAAAACCGACATCAGAATAGATACCTAATGCCCCGGCAGCGCGGAACGCTATTCCACAAATGGCTCGACCAACCGCCGCTGCCCCAGCAAAAAGGCATCCGCCACATGGCGCAGCGGCGCCACATCCACATCGCTGATGCCATCGGCGATCAGTCGGGCAAAGCGGGCATATAGCGCCGCATATTCGCGATCAGGTCCTTCGTGCAAGGCGTGGGGCAGAACCAGCCGGGCATGCCCAATCGCCACCGACAGCCGCAGCGTGCCGTCATCGGTCTCGACCGTGATGTCCCAAGTCGGCGCGCCGGTTTCCCGCCAATCCATGTTCATGGACATCTGCGTGCCCGACACATCGGTAAAGGCCACATCGGCGGCAATCGGCGCATCGCGGTTGGCGGGCACATACAGCACCGCCTGCGTCGCGTGAAAGGGTTGCGGCAGAATATGTGTGGCAATCGACAAGGCATTGATGCCCGGATCAAACACGCCCAGACCGCCCGCCTGCCAAATCCATTCCTGCCCCGGATGCCATTCGCGCACATCCTCGCGCCAGACGATGCGCACCGCGCGGATCTGGCGCTCGGCCAACCACGCCTTGGCCAGATCGACCCCTGCGGCATAGCGCGAATGCCACGAGGCAAACAGCGTGCGTCCACGCGCATCGGCGATGGCGCGCAATGTCTCGACCTCGGCCAGCGTGGCGCCGGGCGGCTTTTCCAGAAAGACGTGCAGGCCATGGTGCAAGGCCTGCACCGCCAGCGCATGGCGCACCTGCGGCGGGGTGCACAGCGCCACCGCATCCACCGCGATGCCCGATGCCATCAGCGCGTCCAGCGTGGCAAACCACGGCACGTCCAATTCAGGATCATGGTGGCTGACCGCCGCCACCAGATCAAAGTCCGGATTGCCCGCGATGGCCGGCAAATGCTGATCGCGGGCAATCTTGCCCACGCCGATCAGCGCAAAACGAATGGCCCCCATGTCTTACAGCGCCTTGACCAGGACAGGATCGGCAGCGGCCCGTTCCAGCCGGTTGCGCAGCGGCAGGGCAAAGGGCGCGGCGGCGATTTCGAATACATCGCCCGGCTGCGTGCGCACGTCATCGGAAAACGACAGCGTGGCCGTGCCAAAGAAATGCACATGCACATCGCCTGCGCGCCGGAACAGGCCATATTTGAAATGGTGCTGTTCCAGATTGGCGATGGCGTGCGACATGTTGGCCTCGCCCGACAGGAACGGCTTTTCCCAGATCACCGCGCCATCGCGCCGGATCAGACAGGTGCCGCGCACATCGTCGGGCACGGCATCAATCAACAGTTCCGCCCCCAAAGCCGCAGGGCGCAGCTTGGAATGGGCCAGCCACAGGTAATTGTGGCGCTCGGTCACATGGTCGGAAAACTCGTTCGCCAGCGCCAGCCCCAGACGATACGGCGTGCCATCCGGCCCGATCAGATAGACCCCGGCCAGTTCCGGCTCCTCGCCGCCATCCTGCGCGAAATCGGGCATGACCAACGCCTGCTCGGGCCCGACCATCTGTGAACCATCGCCCTTGTAAAACCATTCGGGCTGCTGGCCGGTCTGTCCGGGGGCAGGCTTGCCGCCCTCCACGCCTTCCAGAAACATGCGCATGGAATCGGTCAACTGCTCGCCCGCTGCGGCTGCCGCATGCATCTTGTTGCGCCCCTCGGCCGAGCCAAGATGCGTCAGCCCCGTGCCCGTCATCCACAGATGCGCCGGATCATCATGATCAATCGGGGCCAGCAACCGCCCCGCTGCCAGTTCAGCGGCAATATCCACCGCCGCGCCCTTGCCGGCGACCTCGGCCTCGGCCGCCAACGCACGGCCCGCCGCAATTGCCCGCAACGCCAGTTCGCGGGTGGAGGCCACGCCGTTCAGGAACCACGCCTGATCGCCATCAGCCAGAATGACAGAACGCGCGCCATCATCGGCGCGATGTTGCAACAGGCGCAAGGCCATGGAAAATTCTCCTTGCCCCCACGTCACAACGTGAGGGCCCATCAACAAAAAGTCAGGCCAGGCGCAACACGCCATCGATCAGGCGCGGCGCACCATCCCCACGCGCATCATCGCGCAGTTCGGGCGGCAACAGCGCGGGCGCGATGTTCTGATAGCAAACCGGCCGCAGGAAGCGCTCAATCGCCAGACTGCCAACCGAGGTGCTGCGCGGATCGGTGGTGGCCGGGTAAGGCCCGCCATGCACCATCGCGTGGCACACCTCGACCCCGGTGGGCCAGCCATTGGCCAGAATGCGGCCAACCTTGCGCTCCAGCACCGGCAGAACGCGCGCGGCCAGATCGCCGTCCGCCTCGTCCAGATGCAAGGTGGCGGTCAATTGCCCCTCCAGCCCGCGCAGCACGGTCAGCAATTCCGCTTCGTCGGCGCAGCGCACCAGCAACGAGGACGCCCCGAACACTTCATGCGCCAGCGCCGGATTGGCCAAAAAGGCCGCCGCCGTGGTTTGGAACAGCGCGGCGCCACAGCTGGTCGCTTCGCCCGGCGCGCCAGCGGCCAGTTGCGTCACGCCCGACGCAGCCGCCAAATCCGCAACACCGTCACGATAGGCCGCGCCAATGCCGGCCGTCAGCATGACCTGCGCAGGCGCTTGCGCGACAGCCTCTGCTGCTGCGGCGACAAATGCGTCCAGCCCCTCGCCCTCGATCGCCAGCAACAGGCCGGGGTTGGTGCAAAACTGCCCCGCCCCCATCGTCAGCGACCCGGCAAACGCCGTGCCCAATGCCGCGCCACGCGCCTGCAAGGCGGCCGGCATCAACAGCACCGGATTGATACTGCTCATTTCGGCATAGACCGGAATCGGCACGGGGCGCGATGCCGCCAGCGCCGCCAAGGCCAAACCACCCGCGCGCGAACCGGTAAAGCCCACCGCCGCAATGCGTGGATCACGTACCAATGCCGCGCCCAGTTCCTGCGAAGGTCCAACCAAATGGCCAAACACCCCTGCGGGCAGGCCACAGGCAGCCACCGCGCGGGCAATGGCGGCGGCGACCAGCGCGCCGGTTTCGGGATGGGCCGGGTGCCCCTTGACCACCACCGGACAGCCCGCCGCCAGCGCCGAGGCCGTGTCGCCACCCGCCGTCGAGAAAGCCAGCGGGAAGTTGGACGCGCCAAACACCGCCACCGGCCCGACCGGAATCATCCGCATCCGCAAATCGGGACGCGGCAAAGGCGCGCGATCGGGCATCGCGGGATCAATGCGGATGCCCTGCCACGCGCCATCGCGCAACACCTGCGCAAACAGGCGCAACTGGCCCATGGTGCGGCCACGCTCGCCCTCCAGACGGGCACGCGGCAGACCGCTTTCACGGCAGGCGGCAACGATCAGGTCATCGCCAATCGCCAGAATCTCGTCCGCGATCGCCTCCAGAAAGGCGGCGCGGGCGTGGCGGTCAGTGGCGCGATAGGCATCAAAGGCGGCGTCTGCGGCGGCGCAGGCGGCCTCGACCTGCGCCACGCCATCAACGGCCAGAACCGGACCGGACGGCGCGCCCGTCGCGGCGTCGATCGAACGAAATTCAGTCATCGCAAAACTCCAGTCATGCGGGCAGACGTGAGGGCAGTGCCATCGCACCCGCGCCCACGCCTTTAGTCCGAGTAGAAATCAGAGCCCGGCCGCGTCGGCATCAGGCAAGGCATGCGTGGGACGCGAACCCCACAGCGCATAGAACACCACATAGAGCTCGCAAACGGCGGTCAGGATGAAGGACGCCTGCAATCCGTAGTGATCCGCCAAATAGCCCTGCACCGCGACCAGCGCGCCGCCTGCGATCGCCATGATCAACAGGCCCGAACCTTCTTCGGTCAAGGCGCCCAGCCCGCGAATGCCCAGCGTGAAGATGGTCGGGAACATGATCGAATGGAACAGGCCCACCGCAATCAGCGCCCACATCGCCACAGGTCCGCTGCTGACCACGGTGATCACCATCACCACAAAGGCGCCCAGCGCAAAGACCGCCAGCACAATCCCGGCATCCACCTTTTGCATCACGGCCGAGCCGATGAAGCGGCCCACCATCATCCCGCCCCACAACAGCGTCAGATAGCGCCCAGCCTGTTCCGTCGTCATCGCGCCGACATCGGGCCGGCTGACAAAATTGACGAACAGATTGCCCACCCCGATTTCGGCGATCAAATAGATGAAGATCGCCGGCACGCCCCAGACCAGATTGCGGTGTTGCCACAAGGGGTGGTTCCAGAACCGCTGGAAAGCCGACCCCACCGGGGCCTCAACCGAACGCACACGTCGGGCCGCAGCGCCCATCGCCGGCAGCGGAAAACGCGCAATAACAACCGCCAACACCACCAGCACCGCCGCCACAAGCAGATAGGGCAACATCACGGACTGCGCATCGGCCAGACGTTCGGCCGGGGTCAGGACGGTGCCAGCCGTGGCCGTGCCACCCTTGGTCCGGCCCAGAATCAGCCAGGCGCCAAACATCGGCGCCAGCATCGTTCCGGCCGAATTCATCGCCTGCACCAGATTCAACCGCGAAGAGGCCGTCTCGGGCTTGCCGATCACGGCCACATAGGGATTGGCCGCGACCTGCAACAAGGTGATGCCGCTGGCGATCACAAACAGCATGATCAGCGTAATACCATAGGACGGGATCGAGGCGGCCAAGACCATCCCCAGCGCGCCCGCCGCCATGATCAACAGCCCGGTCACCAGCGATTTCTGGTAACCGATCCGCTCGATCAGCTTGGCCGCCGGGATCGAGGCGAAGAAATAGGCGATGAACCAGACCGATTCAATCAGCGCCGCCTGAAAATAGCTAAGATCAAACACGCTGCGCAGATGTGGCAACAGCGTGCCATTGATCACCGTGATAAAGCCCCACATGAAAAACAGCGTCGCCAACAGTGACAAGGCCGACCCATAACGCGCCGTTTGGCCATGGGCGTTATCGATCTGGGCTGCGGTGCCGGATGTGACGGGGGGCATGCGGTTCCTCTCTGATAGCGGGGCAAGACTAGCCATCTGCGATGGGCAGGCATAGCGGCTTGCGCTTGCTTTAATTGTCGGACTATAGTGAGGGTGCGGTCGCGTCAATGGCCGATACCGACCGGGAGAGGTTCGCAATGCAATTTTCTGTCATCAGGTCCAGCCATCTGGCCTGCGCAGCCTTCATCGCACTGACCATGACGGCGCCCGCCCATGCGGCCTCGGCACAGCGTGAAAACGCGGGAAAACTGGGCGATGGCAGCGCGGTGGAAGCCATCACCCTGCGCGCCGCCAACGGCGTTTCGGCCCGTATCCTGACCTATGGCGCGACGCTGCAATCGCTGATCGCGCCCGACCGGCATGGGCGGCGCGCCGATGTCATTCTGGGCTATGACGACCTAGCCTCCTATGTTGATCACCCCAACTATTTCGGGGTGACGGTGGGTCGCTATGCCAATCGGATCGCCAATGGCCGCTTTGCGCTGGACGGGGTGACCTATCAATTGCCGCAGAACAACAATGGCCAATCGCTGCATGGCGGCGGCCGTGGCTTTGACAAGGCGCTGTGGCGGGTGGTCGCGGTCAAGTCAGGCCCGGTGGCAAAGGTGGTGCTGGCCCACGTCAGCCCGGATGGCGATTCGGGCTATCCCGGCACGCTGACCACCACGGTCACCTATACGCTGGATGAAAAGGGCAATCTGGGCATTCTGTTCGAAGCCTCCAGCGACAAGCCCACGATCGTCAACATGACCAATCACGCGCTGTTCAACATGGCGGGCGAAGGCAGCGCGGGCGGCGCGATGGACAACCGCCTGACGATCCCGGCACGCGCCTATACGCCGGTGACGGCCACGCTGATCCCGACCGGAGAACTGCGCCCTGTGGCCGGCTCGGCCTTTGATTTCCGCAAGGCGCGCCGGTTGAATGACGCGCTGCGCGATGGGCGGGACGCGCAAATCGTTGTCGGGCGCGGATATGACCACAATTACGCGCTGGACAAAGGCGTCACGCCCACGCCCCAACTGGCCGCGCGGCTGACCGATCCCGCCTCTGGCCGTGTGCTGGAGGTGCTGTCGACCGAGCCCGGCCTGCAATTCTATTCCGGCAATTTTCTGGATGGCACGCTGATTGGCAAGCATGGCCATCTCTATCGCATGGGCGATGGCATCGCGCTGGAACCGCAAAAGTTTCCCGATGCCCCCAACCAGCCCGGCTTTGTTTCGGCCCGGATCGATCCGGGCAAACCCTATCGGCACGCGATGATCTATCGCCTGTCCGTCTCGCAGTAAGAAAGCGTCATGACCGAAAAACCCAAACTCCGCAGCCGCGCCTGGTTCGACAATCCCGACAATATCGACATGACCTCGCTCTATCTGGAGCGCTATCTGAATTTCGGGATCAGTCTGGAAGAGCTGCGTTCTGGCCGCCCGATCATTGGCATCGCCCAGACCGGCAGCGACCTGTCGCCGTGCAACCGCCACCATCTGGTGCTGGCCGAACGCCTGCGCGAGGGCATCCGCGAAATGGGCGGGATCGCGCTGGAATTTCCGGTGCATCCGATCCAGGAAACGGGCAAGCGCCCCACCGCTGGCCTCGACCGCAATCTGGCCTATCTGGGGCTGGTCGAGGCGATCTTTGGCTATCCGCTGGATGGCGTGGTGCTGACGACGGGCTGTGACAAGACCACGCCCGCCCTGCTGATGGCGGCGGCCACGGTGAACATTCCCGCGATCGCGCTGTCGGTCGGGCCAATGCTGAACGGTTGGCACAAGGGCGAGCGCACCGGCAGCGGCACCATCGTGTGGAAGGGCCGCCAGATGCTGGCTGCGGGCGAAATCGACGACGAAGGCTTCATCAAGCTGGTCGCCTCCAGCGCGCCCAGCACGGGCTATTGCAACACGATGGGCACGGCCTCGACGATGAACAGCCTTGCCGAGGCATTGGGCATGATGCTGCCCGGCAGCGCCGCAATCCCCGCGCCCTATCGCGACCGGCAGGAATGCGCCTATCACACCGGGCGGCGCATCGTGGAAATGGTCCATGAGGATCTCAAGCCCTCGGACATCCTGACGCTGGATGCGTTCCACAATGCGATTGCGGTGAACTCGGCCATCGGGGGCAGCACGAATGCCCCGATCCATCTGGCCGCGATTGCCCGCCATGTCGGCGTCGACCTGCCGTTGCAGGATTGGCAGGATGTGGGCCACAAGATCCCGCTGCTGGTCAATCTGCAACCGGCGGGCGAATATCTGGGCGAAGACTATTACCGCGCTGGCGGTGTGCCGGCGGTGGTCGCGCAATTGATGGGCCAGGGCCTGATCCGCGAAGGCGCGATGACCGTCAATGGCAAGACCATGGGCGAAAACTGTGCCACGGCCACGATCGAGGACGAGAAGGTGATCCGTCCCTTCCACCAGCCGATCAAGGAAGAGGCCGGCTTTCTGGTGCTGACGGGCAATCTGTTTGACGCGGCGATCATGAAGACCAGCGTGATTTCCGAGGAATTCCGCGCCCGTTACCTGTCCAACCCCAACGATCCCGAAGCCTTCGAGGGCCCGGCGGTGGTGTTTGACGGGCCAGAGGATTACCACGCCCGCATCGATGATCCCGCGGTCGGCATCACGCCCGAAACGCTGCTGTTCATGCGTGGGGCTGGCCCGATCGGCTATCCTGGCGCAGCAGAGGTCGTGAATATGCGTCCGCCCGCCTATTTGATCACCGAGGGCGTCTCGGCGCTGCCCTGTGTGGGCGATGGGCGCCAGTCGGGCACCAGCGGCAGCCCCTCGATCCTGAACGCCTCGCCCGAGGCGGCGGCCAATGGTGGGCTGGCGCTGTTGCAAACGGGCGATCGGGTGCGGATCGATCTGCGCCGGGGCACGGTCAATGTCCTGATCAGCGAGGCCGAACTCGACACCCGTCGCAAGGCGCTGATCGAGGCGGGCGGCTATGCCTATCCGGCCAGCCAGACGCCGTGGCAGGAGATCCAGCGCGCGCTGGTCGGGCAGATGAATTCGGGCGCCATTCTGGAAGGCGCGGAAAAATATCAGCGCATCGCCCAGACCATGGGCCTGCCGCGCGACAACCATTAATTCCCGGAAGCAGGCTCAGGCCGGATCGGTCTGGGCCTGCTCCATCAAGGCGGCGGTGTCATCCAGCGCCAGATCCACCAGCACCCGCATCGCGGCGGCCGCGCCATCGCCATCACTGGCCGCGATCGCGTCATACACCCGCACGTGATCGGGGATGGGGTTGCGTGGCAAGGCGCGCGCGCGCTGTTTATATTGGGTAGTCCAATGCACGGCCGCGCCAATGCTGGCCGACAGCACCATCAGGGCCGGATTGCGCGTGGCGCGCAGCACCGCATCGTGAAAGTCGCGGTCGGCCGCGCGGCCCGCATCGGTGGCCAGCGTATGACGGCGCATGGCCGACAAGGCGTCCTTCATGCGGCGCAAATCGTCACGATCCCGTCGCTGCGCGGCAAAACGCGCGGCGGCCGGTTCCACCACCGAACGCAGCTCAAAAATACCCTGTACGAACGCCGGGTCCGGCTCGCCCGCAAAGGCCCATGCCAGCACGTCAGGGTCCAGCAGGTTCCACCTTTCACGCGGCAGAACGCGCGTGCCGGTCTTGGGGCGGCTTTCCACCAGTCCCTTGGCGCTCAACACCTGCATCGCCTCGCGCAAAGCGCCGCGTGACACATCCATCGCCTCGGCAAATTCCACCTCGGTCGACAGGATTGTGCCGGGCGCATAGACGCCCGACACAATATCCGTGCCCAGCCGATGGGCAATTGCGCCCTGCAACCGTCGGCCGGTCCCGCGCGGCGCACGTTTGGGTGTCACGTCCACAGCAAGTGATGGCGCATCAGCCTCGTCCACTAGTGCCACCTACTTGCATGCACGCCCCCTTTTGCCGCGATCCCATCGGGGATCGCCATGCCTGCGCCGCTCTGGATCAATGCCCATCCTCTTCCAGAATGCGCACGCCCCACGCGGTCAGCGCCAGCTTTTGCCCGGCGCCCACCTTTTGCTGGGTCAACAGATCCTGACCAGCCGCTGGCGCGTCATAGATGGCGCTATTGGCCGAATAGTTCAACACATAGCGGACGTTGTGCCCATTGGTCAGTCGCCCTTTGCGCACGATCAACGGATAGCGCACCGTCTCGCCGCTCTCGGCCCCGGCCTGCCGCACCTCCTCTTGCAGCAAAGCGCCCAACACCTCGTCGCTGGGCATGAAGCCGACATAGGTCACCTGACCACGCCCCCACCCATTGCGGGTAATCGCGGCATAGGACGGCCAGGACGGATGCTTGTAGCGCGCGACGACCTGCGCCGTGGTGGGTTCGACAAATTCCATCCACCACCGCACGGCATTGGCCTTTTCGCCGACCTTGAACGGATCGCCATCCAAGGTCACCCCCACAGGCGCGGCAAATTGCTGATAGCGAATGCCCGCGGCGGCCGCGATGCGTCCCGGCTGATCGGCATAGCGCACGGCGGTGTTTTCATCGGCGAAACCGCTTTTGAAGGTATAGAGCACATGCCCGCCCGCCTTGGCGTAATCGTTCAGCCGGTCGATGTCCGCGTTACTGGCCGCGTACAAGGCGGGCACCACCACCAGCTTGTACCGCGACAAATCGGCCGCGTTGTCGGGTGTGATAAAGTCGACCTCGACATTCTGGCGATACAGCGCATCGTAATAGGCGCGCATCACATCGTTGTAACCGATGGCGCGCCCCTCGGCCTGCGGCTTGAAGCTGTCAAAGGCGGTCAGAGCGGTGTTGCTGACATAGATCGCCACCTTGTTCGCTTTGGTCATATTGGCCAGCTTTGGCCCCAGACGCGCCAGATCAGCGCCGATGGTCGCTGCCTCGCGATAGGTGGCGTTGGGCTGAAAATCCTGCGACAACAGCCCCCGCCAATAGGTTTCGGCCGCATGGGCGGTCGTGCCCCAATGCCAATAGGCCACCATATTGGCCCCCGATGCCAGATGCGCATAGGCCTGTAGGCGCAACTGCCCCGGATAGGGCGTCCATTCAGGAAAGCCCTGCGCGGTGGTTTCCATCACCAGATAGTTCTGCCCGCCCTTGATCGATCGGGCCAGATCGCCGCCCATGGCGATTTCGGCGCCGGTCAGCTTGTCCTGCCCCGGATGATAGATATCCACCCCGGCCACATCCAGCGCCCGGGCGGCCTGCCAATGGTTCACATCGGGCTGGACGCCATAGGAATAGCCGCGCCATTCGAAATCGAAATTTTGCGTCAGGAACTGATCCTTGCGGGCATGGGCACGCACCAAATCGGCCTGCCACGCCAGATATTGGCTGACCAGATCGCGCTGAAACGCGGCAAAGGCGCCCGACAGGCTGGCGTTGATCGACCCGTTGGTGGAGGGGAAATCCTCCCAGCGGTTGATCCGGTTGGACCAGTAATTCAGCCCAAAAGCCGCGTTCAGCGCGTTGAGATCGCCTTTGAACCGGCGCTGCATATGGGCAACAAAGGCCGCCTGCACATTCGGGCCGCTGGTGCCATATGCCTTGGTCTCGTTGTCCAGTTGATAGCCGATCACCGCCGGGTGGTCTTTGACATGCGAGACCAGCGCGACGATCGCGCGCTCAGCCGCCTGACGAAAGGCCGGATTGGTGATGTCCATGTTCTGACGGCGGCCATAGGTGTACGGCCCTTGCGGTGTGATCGCCAGCACATCGGGGTGCTGATTGGCCAGCCATGTCGGGATGGCATAGGTGGGTGTGCCGATGATCACCTTGATCCCGGCCTTGTGCATGGCGGCCAACACGCGATCGATATGGTGAAAGTCAAAAACGCCAGGCGCGGTTTCCATCGTGCCCCAGGTGGATTCGGCGATGCGCACCACGGTGATATGGGCCGCCTTCATCATCGCGACGTCCTGCTCCAGCCGGTCGGCGGGAGCATATTCGTCATAATAGGCCGCACCGAACAGGATGCGGTCGGGCAGCGTTGGCGTTACCGCCTGCGTTTTTGCGATGATTGCTGAAGGTATTGACAAAGAAGCCAAAAATACAGCCGACGCGGCCAAGATCCTGCACTGGTTCGACATGGGCACCCTCTTCTTTTTGACAAACTAAAGCTAAAGTACCAGTTTCCGGATTACTCCCAAACCCATCCGCTGGGCCGGCATTTCAGGCATTTAACGCCCATATTTCAGTATATTTCGGCTGACCGAGCCGGAAACCTGTGCCGTTTGCGCAACACTGGCCGAAAAATCAACCTTTAATTAGTCCAACTTTACCCACCTCACATTGACAACGCTGACAGAAAAATGCCACCGGGCCGCCATCACACACGGCGGCATCTCTGCCCGCCAAAGCAACCAGCAAACCTCGATGGAGAGGCATATCATGAAATCACACCTGATGGTGGGAACCGCTGCGGTTCTCGCCTTTATTGCCGCGCCCGCTTTCGCCCAGGAAGCCCCCGCCCAACCCGCCGCCGAGCCGGCCGTCAACAGCGGCGATATCGTCGTTACCGCCACGCGTCAGTCGACCATGCTGTCCAAGACGCCGATCGCCATGACCGCGATCAGCGCCGAAGGCCTGCGCAATTCGGGCGTGCAGGATGCGCGTTCGCTGGCCGCTGTGGTCCCCAACCTGGCGATCACCGAAAATGGCGACGCTGTGCGCATCTCGATCCGCGGCGTGACCAGCACCGATGGCACCGAAAAGGGCGACCCTTCGGCCGCGTTCCTGATGGACGGCATCTACATCGCCCGTCCCGCCGACCAGCAGGGCAGCTTCTTTGACGTCGAGCGCGTCGAAGTGCTGCGTGGTCCGCAAGGCACGCTGTATGGCCGCAACACCACCGCCGGTCTGGTCAACATCATCACCGCCCGCCCCAAGGACAAGTTCGAAGGCTCGTTTGATGCCAAGTATGGCAACTACGATGCAGTCAACCTGACGGGCATGCTGAACTATGGCTTTGGCAATGGTCTGGGCCTGCGCTTTGCGGCCAACTATGACCGCATGGACAGCACCATCACCCAGCCCAGCGGCGCGATCTATGCCACGGGCGCCTATCGCAACGTGTTCTCCAGCCGCCTGTCGTTCGGCGGCGATCTGGGCAAGCTGAAGTTTGTCATCCGCGCCGACTATTCGCAGCAAAAGGGGTCGCTGTTGAATCAGGTCACGCTGGCCAACTTCTACAGCAACATCAACACGATCGGCGTTGACCCGACCTTCTTGAACCGTTCGGCGGCTGACTATGCGGCGCTGGGCTACAAGCTGGCCAACCCCAGCGCGAAGAACAACAAGAACTACGGCATCATGGGCGAATTCAGCTATCCGCTGACCGATCGCGTCGATGTCACCTATGTCGGTTCGTATCGCAAGACCGACCGCGCGGACGTGCGTGAACTGCTGCTGTTCGGCGTGTTGCAGAACCCGGCGGTGTTCAACGGCAAGTTCAAGCAGGTCTCGCAGGAAGTGCGTGTGGCCTTTGGCCGCGGTCTGCCGCTGCATGGCCAGGTCGGCGCCTATTACTTCAACGAGGAAACCACCCTCGAGTACAATCTGGGCAATCCGCTGGCCTCGCTGATCTCGGCCAACGCGATCGGCTATTCCTTCCCGCAGGGCCCGGTCAAGGCGACCTCGAAGGCTGCCTTTGCCCAGCTGACCTATGACGTCACCAGCGAACTGCACCTGACGGGCGGCATCCGCTTTACCCACGACGACAAGAGCCGCGATGGCAAGACGGTGCTGTACTTCCCGACCGCCGCCAGCTCGTATTGCGGCGCCACCACCTGCGTGCTGAACCTGAACGTGGCCGCGCGCTCGTTTGAAAAGGTGACGTGGAAGGTTGGCCTGGACTATGACGTGCCGGGTCTGGGTCTGGCCTATGCCAGCGTCTCGACCGGGTACAAGGCCGGCGGCTTCAACGATGGCTGCATCACCGGTCAGGGCACCGGCTGTGGCCTGAACGAAAGCCAGCTGTACTATGCCCCCGAAACGCTGACCGCGTATGAAGCAGGCATCAAGTTCAAGCTGCTGAACGGCAAGGTGCGTTTCAACGCCTCGCTGTTCCACTATGACTACAGCAACATGCAGCTGAGCCAGGCGATCACCGTCAACAACGCGCCGCAACTGCTGATCCAGAACGCGGGCACGGCAAAGGTCGATGGCGTCGAAACCGACGTGTCGTTCTCGCCCTGGGCCGGTGGTCAGTTCAACGCCTCGCTGAACTACACCAACGCGCGCTACAGCAGCTTCTTCCCCGCGCTGGCATCGGGCCAGAGCCGCAACTTTGCCGGCATGCCGCTGGATCAGGCGCCCAAGTGGACCAGCACGCTGGGCTATACCCACACGCTGCCGCTGGCCAATGGCGCCTCGATCGAAGCGGGCGTCGCGACCAAGCTGTCGAGCGCCTATTACATGCAGGACCTGTCGTATCTGCTGCTGTTCCGTCAGCCCGGTTACACCAAGACCGACCTGAACGTCAGCTACAAGGCGAACGGCAACCGCTGGTACGTTCAGGGCTTTGTGAAGAACATCGAAAACGCGATCACCGTGGCTTCGGCCTCGTCGGGTATCGCGGCAACGGTGACCTTCCAGGAGCCGCGCACCTACGGCATCCGCACCGGCTACAAGTTCTGATGTCCTCCCTGCCGATAATTCCAATGTCGGCATAAATTGACAGGGCGGGTAGAGTGTCGAACACACTTTGCCCGCCCTCTTTTTTTGGCGCCTGCCGCCACGATACCGGGCCAAGCATCAGTCCGGGCGGATGTGGCCAGACGGAGAAAAGCACATGCGTGGATTTGTCTCAGTGATGACCATGGCCGCCCTGCTGGCCACCTCATCAATTGCTTCTGCCCAAACGCCGGTAAGCGCGCCCGCCCCGATCGCGGGTACCATTGCCGTGGACCAACCCGGCCCCGTCCTGTCGCGCCATATTCAGGGACAGTTCGCCGAACATCTGGGCCGTGACATCTATGACGGCATCTGGGTCGGCCCGGACAGCCCCATCCCCAATACGCGCGGTGTGCGCCGCGATGTGGTCGATGCTCTGCGCGCGATCCGCGTGCCGGTGGTGCGCTGGCCCGGCGGCTGCTTTGCCGACATCTACAACTGGCGCGATGGCATCGGCCCGCGCGCCCAGCGTCCCACGCGCAAGAATGACTGGTGGGGCGGGCTGGAAACCAACGCGTTTGGTACGCACGAATTTTTCGATTTTGCCGAACAGATTGGCGCTGACACCTATGTCGCGATCAACATGGCCACTGCCACGCCGGCAGTGATGCGTGACTGGATGAACTACCTCACCTCGCGCGGGGATGACGCCCTGGCGCAGGAACGCCGCGCCAATGGCCGCGCCGCGCCGTTCAAGGTCGATTTTGTCGGCATCGGCAACGAGGCATGGGGCTGTGGCGGCGCCATGACGCCCGAATATTTCGCCAACGAATATCGCAAATTCGCCACGTTCTTTCACAAGAACGGCTCCACCTTCCACATGCACAACGACAATAGCGCTCTGCGGGTGGCCTCTGGCCCCAACAATGGCGATACCGCATGGATGGAAGCCGTGCTGAAGGCCGCTGGCCCGCAGATGGACGCGATCTCGCTGCATTACTACACCGTCTGGCACGGCGATTGGGAACAGCGCAACACCGCCATGGCCACCGGCTTTCCCGATGCCCATTGGAACGAGATCCTGTTCCAGGCCGCACGGATGGAAGACATCCTCAAGGCCCATATCGCCGTGATGGACAAGGCTGACCCGAAAAAGCGGATCGGCCTGTATGTCGATGAATGGGGCACGTGGTACGCCACGGAAAAGGGCACTGAACCGGGCCACCTGTATCAGCAGAACACGCTGCGCGATGCGCTGGTGGCGGCGATCACGCTCAACATTTTCCACGCCCATGCCGATCGCGTACGCATGGCCAATATCGCGCAGGCGGTGAATGTGTTGCAGGCCATGCTGCTGACGGACGGCGCAAAGCTGGCCAAGACGCCGACATATTACACCTTTGCCATGTATCTGCCGTTTCAGGACGCCACCTTCCTGCCGGTGCAGGTCAGCGCTCCCATGCTGAAGGCCGAAAGCGGCAGCTTCCCCGCGTTCAGCGTCAGCGCCGCCAAGGCCAAGGATGGTCGTACGCATGTTGCCGTGGCCAATGCCGACAAGGACCACGGCTATACGCTGGCGCTGGATCTGGGCGCGCTGAAGGCACGCAAGGTGAGCGGGCAGGTTTTGACCGCCGCCAAGCTGGACGCGCACAATGTGCCCGGCACGCCCGAAGCGATCGCGCCTGCCGCCTATACTGGCGGGCGGATCGTCA
Source organism: Novosphingobium ovatum (assembly GCF_009909235.1). Classification (GTDB taxonomy): domain Bacteria; phylum Pseudomonadota; class Alphaproteobacteria; order Sphingomonadales; family Sphingomonadaceae; genus Novosphingobium; species Novosphingobium ovatum. The sequence continues at coordinate 38,560 of NZ_JAAAPO010000004.1, read as the reverse complement.
AAGGCAAACTGGTACTGAACATTCCGGCCAAGGCCGTTGTGGTGGTTGCGCTGGATTGATGTGATGTCCGGGCATGGCCGTGGTGGTACCCGGCCATGCCCGCATCATCTGGCCATGAACCGGGCGCGCAGCCCGATCCACGCTGCGCCCCGCACCGCGATTGGCCCCCACATTGCCCCCCATTGCGGGGCAACTATCGGCGCACATAGGCGCTCACCAGCGACCGAATAGCGCCAAATCATCCTGTTTTCCGGGCTTTGTCCAGACGGTGGTGAACGGTGATGGTCTGGAAATTGGAGCGGGTAGCGGGAATCGAACCCGCATAACTAGCTTGGAAGGCTAGGGCTTTACCACTAAGCTATACCCGCCCGCTTCAGGTTGATGCGCTTGCCACGCGATGCGCCCCTTCGTCAAGGGCGCCCGCGCGGCTTTGCGGCAATTGCGATTTAGTGGCCGGGGAAATCCATGATCGCGGACACGGCAATATCCTGATCGCGCAATTTGTCCGCGCCGCCCAGATCAGGCAAATCAATCACAAACAGCGCATGGCCCACCTGCGCGCCCGCCTGCCGAAGCAATTGCGCCGCCGCCAGCGCCGTGCCGCCCGTGGCGATCAGATCGTCGATGATGACGATATTCTCACCCGCCGTAATCGCGCCCGGGTCTACCTCCAGCGTGTCGGTGCCATATTCCAGCGCATAGTCGATCGCCAGCACTGGTACCGGCAGCTTGCCCGGCTTGCGCACGGGGATGAAGGGAATGCTTAAGCGCGCCGCCGCCGCCGCGCCAAAGATGAAACCGCGTGCTTCCATGCCGGCGATCGCCTGCGCGCCAGCCGCCGCCGCGCGGTCGGCCAGCAGCGCCACGCTGGCGGCAAAGCCCGCGCCATGACCGATCAGCGTGGTGATATCGCGAAAAAGGATACCGGGCTTGGGGAAATCGGGCACGCTGCGCACCAGCGCCTTCAGCTCGTCGGGGGTCATCATCGGGCCTCCATCAAACGCCTTCCGCCAAAAGAGAAAGCCCCCCGCCTCTGTCCGAGGCAGGGGGCTTCGTCAACGCCTTAGCGCGGTCGATCAGTGCTTCTTGTCAGCCCAGACCGTGCGATAGGACATATAGGCCAGAACCATCGCGAACAGCAGGAAGCCCAGCACCGGCCAGCCGGTTTGATTGCGCTTTTCCAGCTTGGGTTCAGCCGTCCACATCAGGAAGGCCGAGACGTCCGCCGACATCTGTTCGACGGTCGGCTTGGTACCGTCCTTGTACGACACCTGACCTTCGCTCACCAGCGGCTGCGGCATGGCGATGTTCAGGTTGGCAAAGTACGGGTTCCAGTTCAGGCCCGCCGGGATCTTGGCATCCGGGAACTGCTTGAGCACTTCGGCCGGCTGCGGCTGATAGCCGGTCAGCAGCGCATAGATGTAGTTCGGGCCACCATGACGCGCCTTGGCGATCAGCGACAGGTCAGGCGGGCTGCCCTGACCGCCGTACACCACGGGCGGGAAGTGGTCCTTGGCAACGCCATCGTGGGTCTTCACCTCACCGGTGGTGGCGTTGTACTCGGGCACCTTGTACTTGGCGGCGATCGCCTTGATCTCGGCCTCGTTATAGCCAATCTCCTTCAGGTCGCGGAAAGCGACATGCTTGAGCGCGTGGCAGGTGGCGCACACCTCGGTGTAGACCTGAAAGCCGCGCTGCAGCTGTTGCTTGTCGAATTTGCCAAAGGCGCCTTCGAAGCTGAAGCCGCCCTCGGGGCCTTCGGCATGCTTGTGATAGACCGATTCCACAGTGGGCTTGGGCGGCTCGGAGACGTAGCTCGACGCCCCCTTGCCGAAGGACCACAGCAGCGCCACCGAGAAGAAGGCGCCTGCGAGAATGGAGAAGATGCGGATCATGGTTTCTCTCTTTCCTCGTCTTGCGCTTATTCAGCCGGGGCCACAGTGGCGGCCTCGTCCTTGCCCAGCACCGCCTCGGTGATCGAGAACGGCAGCGGCAGCGGCTTCTCGATGGCGGACACCACCGGGATCACCACGAAGAAGTGCAGGAAGTAATACATGGCGGCGATCTGCGAGATCATCACATAGGGTTCAGCAGCCGGCGCGCCGCCGCAGTAGCCCAGCACCAGCACGTCGATCACCAGCAGCCAGTAGAACTTCTTGAACGTGGGACGATAGGTCCCCGAACGCACCGGCGACTTGTCCAGCCAAGGCAGCAGGAACCACACCAGGATCGCGCTGAACATCGCCAGCACGCCCATCAGCTTGGCCGGGATGATGAAGAAGTCAGCGGTAAAGGCGCGCAGGATCGCATAGAACGGCCAGAAGTACCATTCGGGCACGATATGCGCGGGCGTGCTCATCGGGTTTGCCGGGATATAGTTGTCCGGGTGGCCCAGCGCGTTGGGCGCAAAGAACACCATGGCAAAATAGAGGAACAGGAACACGGCCAGACCCACGCCATCCTTGGCGGTGTAATAGGGGTGGAACGGCACGGTGTCGCTCTCGGTCTTGACCTCGACGCCGGTGGGGTTCGACGAACCGGGGATATGCAGCGCCCAGATATGCAGGATCACCACGCCCAGAATGACGAACGGCAGCAGGAAGTGCAGCGAGAAGAAGCGGTTGAGCGCGGCCTGATCAGGCGCGAAACCGCCCAGCAGCCAGATCTGCAACGGTTCGCCCACGACCGGGATCGCGCCGAACAGGCCGGTGATGACCTTGGCGCCCCAGAACGACATCTGGCCCCACGGCAGCACATAGCCCATGAAGGCGGTGGCCATCATCAGCAGGAAGATCAGCACGCCCAGCAGCCAGATCATCTCGCGGGGGGCCTTGTACGAGCCGAAATAGAACCCGCGGAAGATATGCGCATAGACCACGACAAAGAACGCCGAGGCGCCGTTGGCGTGCATATAGCGCAGCAACCAGCCCCAGTTCACATCACGCATGATGTGTTCGGTCGAATCGAACGCAACGCCCGTGTTGGCGGCGTAATGCATCGCCAGCACGATGCCGGTGACCAGCTGGATCACCAGACAGAACCCGGCCAGCACGCCAAAGTTCCAGAAATAGTTCAGGTTGCGCGGCACCGGATAGCCGGCACCGATCGCGTTATAGACGAAGCGCGGCAAAGGCAGCTTCTCGTCCAGCCACACCATCGCCGGGTGGCTCGGCGTGTATTCTTTTGCCCAGGGAAAGCTCATGGGATCTTACCTCAGCCGATCTTGACGACAGTGTCGGAGGTGAATTCGTAGGGCGGCACTTCCAGGTTCTTGGGAGCGGGACCCTTGCGGATGCGGGCGGCAGTGTCATAGGACGAACCGTGGCAGGGGCAGAAATAGCCCCCGAACTCACCCTTCACCTCACCCTCGCCGGCGCCCAGCGGCACACAGCCAAGATGCGTACACACGCCCATGGTGATCAGCCAGTTGGCCTTGCCGGGCTTGGTCCGGTCATCCAGGCTTTGCGGATCACGCAGCGAGCCCACGTCCACCTTCTTCGCCTCGGCGATTTCGGTCGGCGTCAGATTGCGCACGAAAACCGGCTGTTTACGGAACACCGCCTTGATCGCCTGACCCGGCTGGATCTTGCTGATGTCGATCTCGGTCGAGCTTTCGGCCAGCACATCGGCCGAAGGGGCCATCTGGCTGACCAGGGGGTACAGGGTGGAGGCTGCGCCTACCCCGGCCGCGCTAACCGCGGCAACATGGATGAAATCGCGCCGACGCACCCCCTGTGCGGCGTCATCTGAAGTGTCTGCAACAGCAGTCTGTGTCATGATCGACCCTTGCCTTACGCCAATGCCTTGCACCAATAGGCCCTCCGGGTCCGAAGGGCCTGAAACGAAACCAACTTAAGCGCGCTTCGCCGCGTGTATTCAGGTAATCCCCAGCGCCGACGCTCTTTCAGAAATAGCCCCCTGACGGACGCCGGCCTTTTTGGGTTTGATAAACATCAAAACAGGGACTGCCAACCGCCTTTTTCTTGCGACGAGCCGTGAAGCGCGCGCCAATCAGTCCAAACCGATCAGCGAAATCTGCCGCCCATAGTCGGCGCAGGCCTGATGGGTGGATCGGCGGAACGAGAAAAACCTGTCTTCATTCAGATAGGTATCGATGTTCAGGGGGTCGATTCGCACCACCCCTGCGGCCCTTATCCGATGGGCGACATAGGCGCTCAGATCGAATTGCCAGTGCCCTTCGCGGCCCAAAAGAAAATGCGTTTCCTGCCATTCGCCCGCCTGAACAAAGCGCTGGCGGAAGGTTTCGTCCACCTCATAGCTGGATTGGGCGATGCACGGGCCGATGGCGGCGGTGATGCGCTCGGCCCTCGCGCCCAGCTTTTCCATGGCCGCCACGGTCGCCTCGCACACGCCGGTAAAGGCGCCCTTCCACCCGGCATGGGCCGCGCCCACCACGCCTGCCGCCACATCGGCAAACAGCACCGGCGCGCAATCGGCGGTCAAAATGCCCAGCAACAGTCCGGGGCGATCGGTCACCAGCGCGTCGGCATGGGGACGGTCAGCCTCGGCCCAGTCGCCCGCCACCACGCAGGTCGGCGAATGCACCTGATACAGCCCCACCAGCCGCGCGCCCGGCAACACCGCCGCCGCCGCGCGGGCGCGGTTTTCAGCCACGGCGGCCGGATCATCCGCCGATCCCAGCCCCACGTTCAACCCCGCCACAGCCCCCTGTGACACACCCCCGCGCCGCCCCAGAAAGCCATGCGCCACGCCCGCTAGGCCCGCGCTGCGCACGACCTCCACCGGGCCGTCAAACCCTGCCTCAGCCAAGGCTCTTGCTCACCTGCTCGAACGTGTCTTTGGACAGGCCGGGGGTGGCGATGATTCGCTCCAGTTGCGCCTTCATCATCGCGGCGCGCGCCGGTTCGATCCGCCGCCACCGGCCCAGCGGCGGGACAAAGCGCGCCGCCGTCTGCGCATTGATCGGGTCCAGCGCGATGATCAGATCGGCAATCATCCGGTATCCCGCCCCGCTGGCGTCATGGAACGCCCCCGGATTGACCGCCATGGCCATATACAGCGCGCGCACGCGGTTGGGGTTGTGCATGGTGAAATCGGGGTGCCCGGCCAATTCGCCCACATGGCGCAACACATCGCGGTGCAACGACCCCGCCTGAAGCGAGAACCACTTGTCGATCACCAGCGCGTTGCCGGTGTAGCGCTCGCGGAAATCGGCCAGACGGGCGGCCCGCAAAGGCGTCTCCAGCCCGCACAGCACCATCAGCGCGCCCTGACGGTCGGTCATGTTGGTGGCCGCGTCATATTGCGCGGCGGCGCGGGTGGCGGCGTCATCGGGGCGGCCAGCCGCCAGATAGACCAGCGCCTGCGTCTTGACCTTGCGCGCGCCCTTGGCGGCGGCATCATGGCCAAAGGGCACGGCGCTGGCCCGGTCATGCAACGCGGCCAGTTCTTCGGCCAGTTCCGCGCCCAGCCATGCCTTCAACGCCTCGCGCTCGGCATGCAGCAGGCCGGGATCGACCACCGGCAGGCGTTCCGACAAATAGGCGTGGGCGGGCAGGATCATCAGCTCACCCCGCATCAGATCGTCCAGCGCCGCATCGGTCACAATCGCCCGCAAGGCGTTGGCGATGGCAAAGCGGCCCTTGGCGCGGGCGGCATCGCTCAGATCACCCGAGACGGCCGCCACCAGATGGGCGACGATCAGGCTTTGCATCGCCTCATACCGGGCAAAGGGATCATCGTCATGGGCCGCCAGAAACACCAGATCACCCTCTGACGTATCGGTCAACACCGTCACCGGCGCGGAAAAGCCCCGGTTGATCGACAGCACCGGACGCTGGCTATAGCCGGAAAAGCTGTGCGATTCCGATGCCTTGGTCAGGATGATCAGTTCCTCACCGCGATGCGCGCCGGTGGCCGGATCGAACAGGGCGGTGCGCAGCGGGATCGGCACGGGCTGCTTGTCCGGCTGACCGGGGGTGGCGGGCACCTCCTGCGTAAAGTCCAGCGTGACGGTGTCACCCTCGTGGCGCAGGGCAACGGTGACGCGCGGCGTTCCGGCCTGACTATACCACAGGCGGAATTGAGTCAGGTCCAGCCCGGCGCCTTCCTCGATCGCGCGGACGAAATCCTCACAGGTCGCGGCCTCGCCATCGTGTCGGGTGAAATACAGGTCGGTGCCTTTGCGGAACCGTTCCTCGCCCGCCATGACGCGCATCATGCGGATCACCTCGGCGCCCTTGTTATACACGGTCGCGGTGTAGAAGTTGCTGATTTCCTGATAGGAATCCGGGCGGATCGGGTGGGCCAGCGGGCCGCTGTCCTCGGGGAACTGGGCGCTGCGCAGGATGCGCACATCCTCGATGCGCTTGACCGGGGGCGATCCCATGTCGGCGCTGAACATCTGGTCGCGCAGGACGGTGAACCCCTCCTTCAGCGACAATTGGAACCAGTCGCGGCAGGTGATGCGGTTGCCCGACCAATTGTGGAAATATTCGTGCCCGATCACCCCCTCAACCGCGTCGAAATCGGCGTCAGTCGCGGTGTCCGGGTCGGCCAGCACGTAACGGGTGTTGAACACGTTCAACCCCTTGTTTTCCATGGCCCCCATGTTGAAATCGCTGACCGCGACGATGTTGAACAGGTCCAGATCATAGGCCCGGCCAAACGCGTCCTCGTCCCATTTCATCGAGGCGATCAGGCTGCGCATCGCATGGTCGGTGCGGGTTTCATCGCCCTGCCCGTCAATGCTGCCCCGCACCCAGATGTTCAGCGTGACATCACGCCCTTCCATCGTGGTGAACCGGGCGGTGTTGGCCACCAATTGCCCCGCCACCAGCGCGAACAGATAGGACGGCTTTGGCCAGGGATCGTGCCATTCGGCCCAATGCGTGCCATCGCCATTGTCGCCCGTGGCCACGCAATTGCCGTTGGACAACAGCACCGGAAAGGCTGCCTTGTCGCCGCTCATCCGCACGCGATAGATCGCCAGAACGTCCGGGCGATCCGGGAAAAAGGTAATCCTTCTAAAGCCTTCCGCCTCGCACTGGGTGCACAGCATGCCGTTGCTGGCATAAAGGCCCATCAGTTGCGAATTGGCGATGGGGCTGATGGTGGTCTCGATTTCAATGGTGTGGGTGTCATCGGCCAGATCGATCAACAGGTCATGCCCATCCATCCGCCAGTCATTGCGCACCACATCATCCACCCGGATCACGCCGGGGGTCAGCCCATCGCCGTTCAGGCGGATCGTCTGCACGCCATCGCCAGCCGGGTTGCGCACCACGTTCAGCGTGGCCCAAACCGTTGTTTTCTCTAGATCCAGCGTGAAATCCAGCGCCACTTCGGGCACCAGCCAGCGCGGCGGGGTATAGTCCTCGCGACGGATCACGGTGGGGGTGGCAGGGGCGGGCGGTTGGGTCGAGACGCTGTCCATCATCCCCCCTTTCTAGAGCAAGCCTATCGCTTTTCCACCCTTTGCCTTTATGGAAATGCGCATGAAACGGGTGATGATATTCGGTTACGGTTTTGCCGGTCGTGCGATCGGGCGGCAAATGCTTGCCCGTGGGTGGCAGGTCAGCAGCACCGGCAGCGCGGGTGATTTTGCTTTCAATGATAGCAATATGGTGGCGCTTCGACTCGCGCAGGCCGATGTCGTGATCAGTACCGTGCCGCCCGTTGATGGCGCCTGCCCGGTGCTGAGCCATTATGGCGATGGGCTGGCGGGGAAATGGCTGGTCTATCTCTCGTCCACCGGGGTCTATGGCGATGCGCGCGGCGGCTGGGTGGATGAAACCGCGCCGGTCGGAGGCGGGCGCCGATCGGCCCGGGTCATGGCCGATGCGGCGTGGCTGGCGCGGGGGGCGCGGGTGTTCCGCCTGCCGGGGATCTATGGTCCGGGGCGATCCGCGTTCGACCGATTGCGCGATGGGCGGGCGCACCGGATTGCGTTGCCCGATCAGGTGTTCAGCCGGGTGCATGTGGAGGACATTGCCGGGGGCGTGCTGGCGGCGATAGACGGGGACGCGCCGGCGGGGGCGTATAATCTGGCCGATGACCTGCCCACATCGCAAAACACCGTGATCGAGGCAGCCGCCCGCCTGATGGGCATCGCGCCCCCGCCGCTGATGGCGCTGGACGATCCCGGCCTGCCGCCTGCCTCGCGCGCGTTCTATGCCGAGAACCGCCGCGTGGCCAATGGCCGGGCGAAACGGGTGCTGGGCTGGCGGCTGCTCTATCCCACTTATGCCGAAGGGTTGCGGGCGATCTGGCGGGGCGAAAACGCTTAACGCCGCCCCGAAAGCGCCAGCACCAGCCCCAGCATCGCCAGCACCGATCCCCCGATCGACAAGGCGCTCCAGTGGTAGCCTTCGAACACGGTCGAAAGCGCCATCGCCACCACCGGCACCGCCACCCCATTATAGGCCGCCCGCCCCGCGCCCATGGCGCGGATCAGCGCGAAATAGACCGGAAAGGCGATCACCGATCCCACCAGCGCCAGATAGGTCACCCCCGCCCAATAGCCGGGACGCGTTTCGATCACCGGGGCGCCATCGACCACCAGCGCGAACAGCGCATCGGCCAGCGTGCCAAACAGCATCGCCCATGTCAGCATCGGCACCACCGGCATCCGCCGCCCGGCCTGCGTTGCCTGCGCCACATTGGCCACCGAGGCACAGGCCAGCCCGCCCAGCGCAAAGCCCACGCCCGTCAGCACATGGGCGCGATCGACGCTTTGCCATTCCTGCACCATCAACAGCGCGATGCCCGCCATCGCCACCAGCGACCCGGCGACAAACCGCCCCGACATCCGCGTGCCCAGCACCAGCCGCGAGAGCGCCGCATTGGGCACCATCAACAACGCATAGATCACCGCCACCAGCCCGGATGTGACGTAATGTTCGGCGCGATAGACCATCTGGAAATTGCCGAAAAACTGCGCCAGCCCGACAAAAGCGGCCAGCACCATGCCTCCGGGCGGCAAACGCAGGCTTTCGCGCCGCGCGATCGTCAGCGCGATCATACCGATGCTGCCCACGGCAAAACGCCACGTCACCGTCCACGAAGGCGGCGTGGCGCTGATCTGGTCCTTGATCACCAGCCACGTCGATCCCCAGATCAGTGCCAGCAGGACAAAGCCCGCCAGCGCCCGGCCCGACAGCCCCCGATCCTGTGTCGCCCCCATCACAGGCCGGCCAAGGCGCGGGCCAGCGCCGTAACTTCGCCCGCGTCCGCATCCCATGCCGTGACAAAGCGCGCGCCATCCGCGCCCCAGTCGTAAAAGGCAAACCCCTGCGCGCGCAGGGCATCGCGTTCAGTCGCGGTCAGGGTCATGAACACCTCGTTCGCCTGCACCGGGTGCAGCAACCGGCCCGGCGCGGCAGCGGCGATTTCGCCCGCCGCCGCATTGGCAGCCCGCGCATTGGCCAGCCACAGATCGCCCCGCAGCATCGCCAGCAATTGCGCCGCCATGAACCGCCCTTTTGACTGCAAATGGCCAGAGCGTTTGCGGTTGTACCGGGTGATATCGGCCAGATGGGAATCGAAAAACACCAGCGCCTCGGCGTTCATGGCGCCGTTTTTGACACAGCCAAAGGACAGCGCGTCCACCCCGCCATCGCAACTGGCCGCCGCCGGGGTGCAGCCCAGAAACGCCACCGCATTGGCAAAGCGCGCCCCGTCCATATGCAGCCGCAGATCATGCGCGCGCGCGCTCGCGCCAATCGCTGCGACTTGCGCGGGGGTATAGACGCAGCCCGCCTCGGTGGCCTGGGTGATCGAGACCGCCTGTGGCCAGACCTGATGCACATCGCGGCGCAGCGGGGCGATGGCATTGGCGATGGCCTCGGGCGTGATCAGCGCGTGGTCGCCATCGACCAGCATCAAGCCCGCCCCATGTGTAAAGAACCCCGGCGCGCCGCATTCATCCACCTGAATATGGGCGGCGCGGTGGCAGATCACCGCCCGGTGCGGTTGCACCATCCCGGCCAGCGCCAGACAATTGGCCGCCGTCCCGCTGGCCACCCACAGCACCGCGCATTCCCGGCCAAATAGCGCGCCAAACGCCTCGTCCAGCGATTGCGAGAGGGCGTCATTGTCATAGGGCCGGTCGGCGCCATCGGCCCCCTGCATCGCGGCCCAGACAGCGGGGTGAACGGCGGCGGCATTGTCGGACAGGAAAGGCATGGGGCACAGCCTGTGCGCCCCTTGCCCTATCGCGTCAAGCCGCGCCTTATTGCACCAGGTGCGACTGTTGCACCGTCAGCGAGAACAGCGTTTGCAGCGCGGTCGGGATGCTTTGATTGGTTGTCACCTTGTAGAACAGCGGCGACCCGTCCGACCCCACCGAGGCGCAAGCCTTGAGCTGGGTTTCGACGGTGGGCAACAGAGGCACCAGCCAGCTGACACCGGAATGGTAATCAATCGAGGACGCCACATATTCGGTGTACAGAATGGCGATCCGGATGCCCCGGTTCTTGATCGCGGTGCAGCGTGCCAGATGGTCAGACGTCATGTATTGATAATAGCGCCCGCCATACAGATCGTCGTCGGGCATGCCATCGGTGATCAGCAACATCACCCCCTGCGGGCTACTGGCGGTCAGGCCATCGCCCGGGGTGGCCATGGCGGTGTTCATTTCGCCCAGCATGGCATACATGCGGGTGCTGACGGCGTTGTTGCAATAGGTGGTCGTCGGACAGCCCGAGCTGTAGAGATAGGGCTCTGCGGCCGCCAGATCGGGCACTGACGACGCGCTCATGGTGGTGAAATCGGCCATGCTGCTGGTCAGCGTGCGGGCCGAATTGCTTTGCCCCTCGCGCGGATAGTCAAAGCCGTACATCTGCATCTTGTACACCACGCCATTGGCGGTGGCCTGACTGCCGGCATAGGGGATCAACTGCTGCACCGCCGCGCGCGAGTCATCCAGACGCAGGTTGACGTTGCCATAGGATGGGAACCACACCGCCATGTTGCGCGCGATCCACCAGCTGTCGACCATCTTCAGCCGGTTCGAGATCGTCGTGCTGAGCCATTGGGTCGTGCCGTCGGGGTTGTAGACCTGAAACTGGCCCGCGTTGTTGACGTCCTTGAACGCATAGCTGGTCCATGTGGTGGGATCGATATAGATGCGCACGCCCCCCGGCACGCCCGAACGTTGCCCGGCGATGGTGCGGATTTCAACGCCGTCCCAACTGGGGTTCTGGACATGGCAGGCAAAGGCGCAGCCGATGCCATAGCCCGGATTGGACGAATAGGGCGCCGTCACCGCCCGCAGCGCCGAAATGCCCGTGCTGGTCGTGGCCAGCAGCATCGAGGGGCTGGTGTCGAGCACCAGATAGAAATTCATATAGGGCGCCTTGGTCGCCTGCGCCTTGGCCACGCCGGAAATCGGCCACTGGCTCAGCCCCAGCAGGCTGCCGAACAGCGTGTTGACCTTGGCCCGCCACGTCACCACCGCCAGACGGCCGTTGTTCAGCGCGCCCACCGTGCTGATGTCAATGTTCAGGTCCTGCCCCTGATTGAAGCTGACGCTGGGCAGTTCGCCAATATGCCCGGTGAACATCTTGCGCGACACGGCCCCCATGCTGCCTTGCGAGTTCTGCATGTTGGTGGCGCTGACCGCGATCAGCGCGGCCGAGTCCGCCGCCGCGTCGAACTGGCTCTTGACCTTCATCACGCGGGCGTAATCCACGCCAAACCCCACCGCAAAGGTCAGCGGGATCAACACGCCTGCCGCAATCATCAGTACGTTGCCAGAGGTGTCATCGCGCAACCGGCGCGCCAGCACGTGCATCGCGGCAAAGGGAGCGATCAGGCGGCGGATCAGGGCGGGAGCGTTCATGGAAGGGCGACCTTTGGGCACAGGCATCAGGCGTCAATTGGCATTGAGCGGGATCGAACTGGACAAGCGCGGGCTGATCAGCACCGTCTCGGTCATGTTCAGCGTGCGGCTGCGGTACAGCGCGCTGGTATAGGGATAGGTCACCTCGCCATAGATGACATAGGTGCCCACACTGGCCATGGCGGAGGGCATCGCCACGCTTGACCCCACCGTGCGGGCGGTGCCGTTCTGCGCCTGGCTCCACACCACGGTGGCGCTGTTGCCGGTGGCCACCAACAGCTGGGAAATGCGGATCGTCACGCCCGTCGCGTTATAGGGCAGCATCACCTGCGTGCTGGCCGCCATCATGGTCGTCAACTGGCTGGGCGTGACGCTGGCGTTGCGGCTGACCAGATCGGTGATGACATGGGCCGTCACCGTCACCTTGCGCGAGGCGGCAAAGCCATCGGACAGGACATAGGTCATGGTGTAGAGCGAAATCATGATCGGCGCGGCAAAGGCGAATTCGACCACGATCGACCCGGTCTGATCGGCCCACAACCGCCGCCACACCGCGGCCAAAGGACGCAGGGCGCGCATCAGTAATACTCCGTTTTCAGCACGGTGACGGCGGTGATCAGACGGTTGCCGCCCTGATCGGTCACCAGATTGCCGGCAAAGGCCGATGCGGCCGTGGGCCACAGATACATCAACCGCACCACCACGATGTCACCGCGCGAACCCAGCGTATAGTTCATGGTGTTGGTCACCACACCCGACGCGTTATAGGTCAGCGTCACACGGCCCGTGGTGGCCGTGGCATAGGAAGCGGCGGTGTTGACGTCGACATACAGGCGGTTGCACGACATGAACGGGGGCAGCTTGGCACAGGCGGCGGTCTTGAACTGGGCCTGGGTCATGGAGGCGTTCTGGGCCTGACCGGTCATCACAATGCGCCCGGCTTCCTCGACCGTGGATTGCAGGCCCTGTTGCGCCAGAAAAATCAGCGCGATGTTCAAGATGCCCAGCACCAGCGCGATCATCATCGGCCCGATCAGGCCGAATTCCATGGCGATCGCGCCGCTGTCATCCGCGATCAGCTTGCGACCGAATCCGTTTGGCGCCGCCTGTGCGGCGTCAATCTGCGGACGCGCGAATCGCCAGTGCTGCTTCACCGTGGACCTCCTGGAATTACGGGGATTTTCGGGCAAAAGCTTAAACAAGCTGTTAACCCGCGCCGCGCCCGGATTTCCGCGATAAAGCGCGGTTTCCACGCGGCTTTTTCCACAGCCCGTCCCGCAGGCCACCACAGCCGCGCGCCCGGCCGACCTAGGGGCCTTGCCGGATGGCCCAACCCAAACGGAGGCAATTCACCTTTTGGCGGCAGTCATGCTTTGTTAGGCGGTCGGGCGATATGTCGGGGGCGGACACCGGGCATCACACCCCGGCAGGTTGGAGGCGTTTCATGAAGGTTCTGGTGACAGGTGCGGCCGGGTTCATCGGCTATAGCCTGGCGGTGCGGCTGTTGGCGCGCGGCGATACGGTAATCGGGCTGGATGTGGTCAATGATTACTATGACGTCACGCTGAAGGAAGCCCGTCTGGCCCGCCTGCGCGAACTGGGCGGCAACCGCTTTGCCTTTGTCCGTCAGGACTTTGCCGAATATACCCCGCTGGTCGAAGCGCTCAAGGAGCACAGCTTTGACCGCATCGTCCATCTGGGCGCGCAGGCGGGCGTGCGCTATTCGATCACCCACCCGCACGCCTATCTGTCGGCCAATCTGGCCGGCCACCTGAACATGCTGGAAATCGCCCGCCACCGCGGGGTCGAGAATATGGTCTATGCGTCCAGTTCGTCGGTCTATGGCGGCAACACCAAACTGCCCTTTGCCGTCGAGGACCGGGTGGACCAGCCCGTCAGCCTGTATGCCGCCACGAAAAAGGCGGATGAGCTGATGAGCGAAACCTACGCCCACCTCTATCGCGTGCCGCTGACGGGCCTGCGGTTTTTCACGGTCTATGGGCCGTGGGGCCGCCCGGACATGATGATGTGGATCTTTACCAAGGCGATTCTGGAAGGCCGCCCGATCCCCGTGTTCAACAACGGCGATATGTACCGCGACTTCACCTATATCGACGACATCATCACCGGGGTGATGGCATCGCTGGACAATCCCGCCCCCGACGATGGGCTGGAAAAGGCAGGCGGCAGCACCAAACCACACCGCCTGTACAACATCGGCAACCACAAGAGCGAGCACCTGATGAAGGTGGTGGAGATTCTGGAAGAGCAATGCGGCAAAAAGGCCGAGATCGATTTCCAGCCGATGCAGCCGGGCGATGTGCGCCAATCCTTCGCCGATATCGAGGCGATCCGCCGCGACCACGGCTATGAACCCACCACCAGCATCGATGTCGGCGTGCCCAACTTTGTGCGGTGGTACAAGGAATATCACGGGATTTGATGGGGTTGGTGGTTTGGTGCCTCCGGCGGGTTAAGGGCGTTACGCCCTTAACAATCCCCATAATGGCAACGCGGTTTGCTGATCGGCGTCGCACTTGATGGCTATGGCATCGATGTGAAGGCCGCTACGCGGCAGAGCGTATTCCTTGTCTTCCCGCGAAGCGGCTTTACCCATAGCGCAACAGCGCAACGCCAGAACCGCCCCGATTAACGGGATTGTTAAGGGCTCCCGCCCTTAACCCGCCGGAGGCCCCCCCCCTCCAAAACGCAAAACGCGGGAGAAAGGCCAGCGCCCCTCCCCCGCGTACCGTTACGCGAAACCGCGAAACCTTACTTGCCAAACCACATGCGCGAGAGCGACGGCTTGCGGTCGATCAGCGAGTGCTTGAGCGCGCCCAGAATGTGCAGCGCCACGGCCGCGATCAGGACAAAGGCCATGATCTCATGCGCTTCGCCCAGACCGCCGTGCCATGCGTCCTTGGTCACTTCGTCCATGCCGCCAAACACCGGCAGGCGGAAGAAGGGGATGGAACCAAACAGCTTGAGCGGGTTTTCCGCCGCGCCTTTCCATGCCGAATCATGCAGCCAGCCCGACAGCGGCACCAGCACCATCAGCAGGTAGAGCGTGTGGTGGATCGCGGCGGCCAGTTTGGCTTCGGCGGGCTTGGTGCCTTCGGGCAGGGGCGGGGGCGTATGGCCAATGCGCCACAGCACGCGCATCGCCACCAGGCCCAGCACCGTGATGCCGATCGATTTGTGCAGATCGGTGGCCGCGCGCGCGGCGGTGGCGGGAAGCTGTTCCAATTCAACCTGATGCCACAGACCTTCCAGCCCCAGTCCGGCCACCAGGTTATAGATGATGCCGACAGCTATCAGCCAGTGCAGCACGATCGCCACCCCCGAATAACGCTGAATGCTCATGTCCCGCCTCCTGTTACGGTTTGATACGTTGATTGGGTCGCGCAAAACGGACCACTTGGTTAAGGGCCAACCTTGCGACGTTCGTATGACAGACGTGCAGGAACGGCAATCTGCCATTCACCTGCGCTCGACGATTAGGGTGCGATGATGAACTCGATGTCTTCCCAGATGGCGGCTGCTTTTGCGCAGGCATCGCCGCGTCACCGGCGGCGGGCCGTGCCATGGATCAGCGTGGTGATCGGCAGCATCGGGCCAATCCTGTTCCTGATCCTGACGGCGCAGGCATTCCTGCGCAGCAGCATCGCCGGTTGGGCGGTGGGCATCGTCTATATCCTGTATGACACGTTCCTGCTGGGCTTTACGGCGCGGCAGATCCGATCCCTCATCGCGTCGGAAAATGCCGCAACCGCATTGCCCGATGACGCGCCGCGCCCCAGTCTGGGCGTGATCATCGCCGCCCGCAACGAGGCGCCCGTGCTGGGCATCACCATCGACACGCTGGCCGATCAGGACGGCGCGCCCGATTTGATCCTGCTGGCCGATGACGGGTCAAACGATGACAGCCCGGCGGTGATGAAGGCGCTCTATGGGCTGGAGCCGCCGATGCTGGGCACGATCAGCCCGCCCTCGCCCGTGCGGCCCAATCTGCGCTGGCTGCGCCTGCCCCATGGCGGCAAGGCGCGGGCGCTGAACGCCGCGCTGCCGCTGATTGATACCGAAGTGGTGGTGACGCTGGACGCCGACACGCTGCTCGCCCCCGGCGCGTTGAAAGCGATGCGCGATGCCTTTGCCGCCGAACCGCAACTGGTCGCGGCCACCGGCGTGCTGACCCCGATCTGTGGCAAATCGCCCATGGCGCGGGCGTTCCAGTGGTTCCAGTCCTATGAATATGTCCGCAATTTCCTCTCGCGCTATGCGTGGATGGGGCAGAACGCGCTGTTGCTGATTTCGGGCGCCTTTGCCGGGTTCCGCCGCGATGCGGTGATGGAAGTCGGCGGGTTTGACGATGACTGCATGGTCGAGGATTACGAGCTGATCCATCGCCTGCACCGCCACGCCCATGACACGTGTCAGGACTGGACCGTGCGCGTCATCGGCCATGCGCTGGCCAGTACCGATGCGCCGGCCGGGCCGATGGCCTTTTTGCGCCAGCGCCGCCGCTGGTTTGGCGGGTTCCTGCAAACACAGCGCTGGAACCGCGACATGGTGGGCAACGCCGCCTATGGCCGGTTGGGCACGCGGATGTTGCCGGTCAAGGCGCTGGACACGGTGCAGCCGATCTATGGCATGGCCGCGTTCCTGATCCTGATTTATCTGATCGCCACGGGACGGTTTTATGCCGCTGGCCCGATCATCGCCATCATGCTGGCCAAGGTGGCGGTGGACCTGACCTTCCACATCTGGTCGATCGGCATCTACAAACGCTGGACCGGCCAGACCGAAGGGCTGGATCTGGGCCCGGCGCTGCTGGCCAGCTTTGTCGAGCCGTTCTGTTTCCAGTTGCTGCGCCATGCCGGGGCGATCTGGGGCTGGGTGGCGTTTTTGCAGGGCGGGGGCAGTTGGGGCCGGATGCACCGCACCGCGCTCACCGCGCGGGTCGAGGAAGCGCAAGCGGGCGCATGACCCTGTGCCGCCCCCGGCCATGTGGTAATACGCATGCCGGGGGTGGGACGGTCATTTTCGATGTTGCGGTGCAAAATGGTTTGGCGCACAACATGGCCCCATGATCAAGGCCGGGCTTCACCACCTCACCCGCTATTCCTATAGCAAGCCGATCCATCTGGGCCCACAGGTCATCCGATTGCGGCCCGCACCCCACAGCCGCACGGCGGTGCCGAATTATTCGCTGAAGATCAGCCCGGCCAACCATTTCCTGAACTGGCAACAGGACCCGCACGGCAATTGGCAGGCGCGGGTGGTGTTTCCCGATCCGGTCGACCATTTCGCCATCGAGGTCGATCTGTTGGCCGAACTGGCGGTGATCAATCCCTTTGACTTCTTTGTCGAGGATTACGCCGAGACCTATCCCTTCACCTATGACGCCACGCTGGCCGAGGATCTGGCCGCCTATTACGATACCGAGGACCAAGGCCCGCTGTTCGAGGCGATGGTGGAGAAATTCACCGGCCACACGGGGCGTACCATCGACTTTCTGGTCGAAATCAACGCCCATGTGAACCAGACCGTTGGCTATGTCATCCGCATGGAACCGGGGGTGCAGACGCCAGAGGAAACGCTGGAGGTGGGCACTGGCTCGTGCCGGGATTCGGCGTGGCTTTTGGTGCAATTGCTGCGGCGGCTGGGCTTTGCGGCGCGGTTTGTCTCGGGCTATTCGATCCAGCTGACGCCCGATGTGGTGGCGGTGGACGGCCCGGCCGGTGTGGCACAGGACGTGTGCGACCTGCACGCCTGGACCGAGGTCTATGTGCCGGGCGCGGGCTGGATCGGGCTGGACGCGACATGGGGCCTGTTTGCGGGCGAAGGGCACATTCCGCTTTGCACCACCCCGCATTACCGCTCCGCCGCGCCGATCAGCGGCGGTTACACCACCGAGGACGGCAAGCCCGTCGACAGCGATTTCCATTTCGACATGCGCGTGGACCGCATCGCCGAAGCGGTGCGCATCACCAAGCCGTTCACCGACGAACGCTGGGCCAAGGTGCTGGCGCTGGGCGAGCAGGTGGATGCCGACATCCGCGCGCAGGACATGCGCCTGACCATGGGTGGCGAGCCGACCTTTATCGCGGACGGCGATTTTGACGCGCCCGAATGGAATGGCGATGCCGTCGGCCCGACCAAGGCGTTGTACGCCGACCGGCTGATCCGCAAGCTGCGGGACGAATTCGCGCCGGGCGCCTTGCTGCACCATGGGCAGGGCAAATGGTATCCGGGGGAAAGCCTGCCGCGCTGGGGCTATTCGATCTATTGGCGGCGCGATGGCGTGCCGGTGTGGCGCGATGCCAGCCTGATCGCCGGGCAATCGCCCAACCCCGTGCCGTTGAGCGCGGACGATGCCGCGCGCTTCCTCTCGGCCACGGCCACCGCGCTGGGGGTGGAGCCGGACTATGTCCAGCCGGTGTATGAGGACGCCATCGACTGGATCCTGCGTGAGGCCGAGCTGCCCGAAAACACCAGCCCCACCGATCCCAAGCTGGACGATCCCGAAGTGCGCGAACGCTTCATGCGCACGTTCCAGCGCGGGCTGTCGACGCCGATTGGCCATGCCCTGCCGGTGCAGCGCTGGCAGACCAAGGTGCAGCCTGTTCGCCGCTGGATTTCCGAGAAATGGCGCACGCGGCGCGGGGTGCTTTATGCCGTGCCGGGGGATTCGGCGCTGGGCTATCGCCTGCCGCTGGGGTCTTTGCCCTATCTCACGCCGGCGCAATATCCCTATATCCACCCGCAGGACCCGGCCGCGCCCCGTGCGCCACTGCCCGATGCGCGCCAACGCTTGGCCGAACTGGCGCCGCTGCCCTATGTCGCGCCACAGCCACAAATCCACCCCAGCGCGATCGAGGGCGCGGTGCGCACCGCCATCACAGTTGAGGTGCGCCATGGCGCGGATGGCGATTATCTGGTGGCCTTCCTGCCCCCGGTCGAAACGCTGGAGGACTACCTAGAGCTGATCGCCGCGATCGAGACCGTGGCCGAAGACACAAGCCTGCCGGTGCGGATCGAGGGCTATGCCCCGCCCTCCGATCCGCGTCTGGCCGTGTTGAAGGTGACGCCCGACCCCGGCGTGATCGAGGTGAACATCCACCCCGCCGCCAGTTGGGCCGAGCAGGTGGAGATCACCGAAAAGCTGTATGAGGCCGCGCGCCAATGCGGCCTGACCGCTGATCGCTTCATGACCGATGGCCGCGCGGTGGGCACGGGCGGGGGCAACCATATCGTGCTGGGCGGGCCCAGCCTGCTGGACAGCCCGTTCATCCGCCGCCCCGATCTGCTGAAAAGCTTTGTGCTCTATTGGCAGCGGCACCCTTCGCTGTCCTACCTGTTCAGCGGGCTGTGCATCGGCCCGACCAGCCAGTCCCCCCGCATCGACGAGGCCCGCCACGATGGGCTCTACGAGCTGGAGATCGCGCTGGACCAAATCCCCGGCCCCGATCAGCCACAGCCGCTGGCATGGGTGCTGGACCGGTTGTTGCGCAATTCGCTGGTCGATGTGACGGGCAACACCCACCGCACCGAAATCTGCATCGACAAGCTGTTTTCCCCCGATGGCCCCACCGGGCGGCTGGGGCTGGTGGAATTCCGGGCCTTTGAAATGCCGCCAGAGGCGCGGATGAGTCTGGCCCAGCAATTGCTGATCCGCGCCTTGGCCGCGTGGTTCTGGCGCCAGCCGCAGGACGGGATGCTGGTGCGCTGGGGCACGCAATTGCATGACCGCTTCATGCTGCCCCATTGCGTATGGGATGATTTCCTGGACGTGCTGAACGATCTGCGCCGCGCGGGCTATGATTTCGACCCCGTCTGGTTCGAGGCCCAGCGCCAGTTCCGTTTCCCCATCCATGGCAGCGTGCAGGCCGGCGGCGTGCAGCTGGAAATCACCCATGCGCTGGAGCCGTGGAACGTACTGGGCGAAACCGGGGCGATTGGCGGCACGGTGCGCTATGTCGACAATTCGACCGAGCGGTTGCAGGTGCGCGCCACCGGCCTGACACCGGGCCGCCACATCATCACCTGCAACGGCCGCCGCGTGCCGATGACGCCCACCAACCAACCGGGCGAAGCCATCGGCGGCGTGCGGTACAAGGCGTGGTGGCCCGCCAATTGCCTGCATCCGATGATGCCGCCCCATGCGCCTTTGACCTTTGACGTGGTGGACACGTGGAACCATCGCAGTCTGGGCGGTTGTGTGTATCATGTGGCCCATCCGGGGGGGCGCAATTACGATACGGTACCGGTCAACAGCTATGAGGCAGAGGCACGGCGCAAGGCGCGTTTTGCCGATATGGGCCACACACCGGGCACAATCGCTCCGCCGCCCGAGGAGCTGCCGGGAGAATTTCCGATGACGCTGGATCTGCGGCGCGGAGTCCATGTCCGCTGACCCTGTTCTGGATAGCGCGCTGATGGGCGACTGGCTGGCGGCCTATGCCCCGGCGGGTGGGCGCGGGGATCTGTATCGCGGCGCCAGCCCGGATATGGTCGCGCGCTGGCAACAGGTGGCCTGCGGGTTATCGGCGCTGTCTGATGGTCAGCCGTCCGCGTTTCAGGAACAACTGACGCGGCAGGTGCAGGATCTGGGCCTGACCTATCGCCTGACGGGCGATGCGGACGAGCGCGACTGGCCGTTAAGCGCCATGCCGGTGTTGATCGATGCCGCCGAATGGGGGCAGATCGAGGCCGCCCTGATCCAGCGCGCCCGCCTGATGGAGGCGGTGGCCGGGGATATCTATGGCGCGGGGCGGCTGGTGGCCGATGGTCATGTGCCCGCAGCGCTTGTCACCGGCAGCCCCTATTTCGCGCGCAGCATGCGCGGGCTGCGGCCGCTGGCCGACCATTACCTGCATGTCTATGCCGTGGATCTGGCGCGCGGACCGGACGGACAATGGCGCATCCTGTCCGACCGGCTGCGGCTGGCCAATGGAGTGGGCTATGCGCTGGAAAACCGGCTGGCCATCAGCCGCCAGACCGGCAGCCTGCTGGGCGATGTGCATGTGCGGCGCATGTCGGGTTTTTTCGCCGATCTGCGCAGCGGGATTGCCGCCGATTGCGGGCGGGAAAACCCGCGCATCGCGCTGCTCTCGCCCGGTTTGCTGAATCAAAGCCACGCCGAACAGGCCTATCTGGCGCGCTATCTGGGCTTTCCACTGGTCGAAGGGCGCGACCTGATGGTGCAGGAGGATCGCCTGTATCTGCGCACCATCGCCGGGCCCAAACGGATCGACGCATTGTGGCGCTGGCTGGACACCAATGCGCTGGACCCGCTGGCGTTTGACGCGCGCTCCAGTCTGGGGGTGCCCGACCTGTTTGGCGCATGGGCGCGCGGCGGGCTGGAAATGGCCAATTGGCCCGGCGTCGAAGTGCTGGAAAGCCGCGCCATGGCCGCCTTCCTGCCGCGCCTGTGCGGGGTCTTGCTGAACGAGGAACCCCTGTTGCCCAACATCGCCACATGGTGGTGTGGCCAACCGGCCGAGGCCGAGGATGTGATCGCGCGGATCGACGATCTGGTGATCGCCAGCGCTTTTGGCACGCAGGCTGTGGGTCTGCCCGCATCAGGCCGGGTGGTGGGCGCGGACCTGACCGCCGCGCAACGTGCCGAACTGATCGCCGCGATGCGCCGCCGCCCGATGGATTACGCCGGGCAGGAGATCCTGCAAATGGCCACCACCCCCGCGCTGGTGGGGGACGCGCTGGTGCCGCGCCCGTTCACGCTGCGCGCCTTTGTCGCGCGCGACGGGCATGGCGGGTGGAGTGTGATGTCGGGCGGCTTTGCCCGGCTGATTTCGCCCGATGCGATGCCCGGCGCCTTGCTGGACAGTGGCGATCTGTCGGCGGATGTGTGGGTGGTCGATCCCCTGCCCCAACCCCGCCCCGAAGCCATCGGCGATACGCCATCCGCCCCGATCCGGCGCGGTGGTGGCATTCTGGCCAGCCAGACGGCCGACAACCTGTTCTGGTTCGCCCGCTATGGCGAACGGGCCGAAATGACGCTGCGGGTGCTGGGCAATCTGCTGGGCAGCTCGATCGAGGTCGACGGCGCGGGCGAAGGTGAGGCCGAGGCGACCAACGCCATGGTGCAATTGCTGGTGCAATGGGGGGCGATCGCGCCCGATACGGTGGGGCAGCCGCTGGACCGCCTGTGCGCCGCCGCCTTGGCCGAGGCGCAATTGCCCGGCGGCATCCACGCGCTGGTCCGCCGGTTCCAGACGGCCGGACTGGGCCTGCGCCAACGCTTTGCCCGCGATTTCTGGCGGATTGCCAACCGCGCCCTGCCGCCGATCCGCGATACCCACCCGCAGGGGCTGATGCGCTGGACGCGCGAATTGCTGGAACGCTTTGGCGCGCTGGCCGGGCAGATGGCGGAAAACATGGTGCGCGGGCCCGCCTATGACTTTCTGGACATGGGCCGCCGGCTGGAACGGGCGCTGTCGATCTGCCACGTCACCCGCGTGCTGGCCCGGCCGGGCGCCGATGTCGACGCGCTGAACGCGCTGCTGGAACTGTGTCTGGCACAGATCACCTATCGCGCGCGCTATCTGGCGGGGGCGATGCGGTTGCCAGTGCTGGATCTGGTGCTGCTGGACCCGGACAACCCGCGCTCGCTGGTCTATCAGGTGGAACGGTTGTGCGACCATCTGGCGGGGCTGCCACGGTTGCGCGACGACAATCTGCCCGAACGCCCGTTGCGCAGCGCGCGCGGGGTGTTGGCGCTGCTGCAATCCCTGTCGGTCGAGGATATCGACGAGGCCCGGTTGCACGAGATCGAAACCCGGCTGATGACGCTGTCTGAAACCATCGCGGCGCGCTATTTCCTGCCGGTCGAGCGGCAGGCCGCCACAGGGCCAGAGGCGTTGCTGGCATGATCTATGACGTGACGCATACCACCAGCCAGCGTTACGCCGGGCCGGTGCAACTGGCGCAATTCCTGTTGCGGCTGACGCCTGCGCCCTGGCCAGGGCAGGAGGTCACCAATCCCACACTGACCATCACGCCCACGCCCGCCGTATGGCGACAGGAAACGGGCGCTTTTGGCCTGTCGCAGACACGGATCACCATGGGCGGGCCGATCAGCGCTCTGGATATCATCAGCCGGTTTCGCGTGACCGTCACACCGCCCGCCCTGCCCGATGGCGACGGGCCCAGCGTGGCGGCGGTGCGCGCGATGGTGCTGGCATCGCGCGATCTGGGGCCGCGCGGACCGGCGGCCTATTGCCATGCCTCGCCCATCGCGCGGGCAGAGCCGGACATTGCGGCATGGGCCGCGCCCTTGGTGCAGGACGCGATGGGGGTGATCGGCGCGGGCCGGGCGCTGATGGCCGCGATCCATGCCGATTTCCGCTTTGATCCGACCGCCACCACCGCGCAAACCCCGCCCATTCAGGCGTTTCAGGCGCGCCATGGGGTGTGTCAGGACTTTGCCCATATCATGATCATCGCGGCGCGGGCGATGGGTCTGTCGGCCGCCTATGTCAGCGGCTATTTGCGCACCCTGCCGCCCAAGGGCCAGCCGCGGCTGGTGGGGGCCGACGCGATGCATGCATGGGTGGCGCTGTGGTGTGGGCCGGACATCGGCTGGGTGGGGTTTGATCCGACCAACGCCTGTCTGGCCGGTGGCGACCATATCGTGCTGGGCATGGGGCGCGACTATGGCGATGTGGCCCCGCTGGACGGGGTGTTCCACGGCGGCGGCGGCCAATCGTTAAGCGTGGGGGTGGATGTGTTGCCGGTGGACGAGGCCAGCACTGCCCCCGCCTGACTCCGCCTGCCTTAAAAGCAGACGCCCAAAACAGGCAGGGGGCCGGCCGCCGTGTCTGCACACGACCGCGCGGCCCCCGCCTTTTGCCCTAAGCCTGTTGCAGGATCAGAAGCGCATCGTCGCCTGGAACTGCACCGTGCGCGGCATCGCGCCAAAGCCGAACTGATCGGCATGCACGCCCGAAGCCGTCCCCGTGCCGCTGCCGGTCAGCGGGCCGTCAACGCCACCGTTGATGTACTGCTTGTTGGTCAGGTTCTTGCCCAGAACGGCGAACTGCCAGCGGTCATCCTCGGAACCGATGCGCACGGCCATGTCCAGCACGGCATAGGCCGGGTTGCGCGAATCCGGCTGGGCAAAGCCCGACACCAGATAGGCCGACGAATAGCGCACATCCGCGCTGATCCCCGCCTTGAGCGTCGGGCTGATCGAGGTGTCATACGAGAAGCCGATCGCCCCCGTCCAATGCGGCGCCATGCCCAGCCCGCGGCCGGTCAGATTCTGGCGCACGCCTGTCCCGCCCACGCCAATCGCAGCGCCCGTCGCGGTCAGGTTACAGCCTTCGGAAATCGACTGGCCACCATAGCAGGGCGCGACCGAGAACTGGCTGTATTTGGCATCGTTGTAGTTCAGATTGCCATGCAGGTTCAGGCCCGACACCGCACGCGGCGCGAACTCGAACTCCAGCTCGACGCCCTTGGTGATGGCATCGGCCGTCAGCGTCTGGAACGCCACCTTGACCGAGTCGAAATAGTCGATCTGCAGGTTCTTGTACTTGTAGCTATAGGCAGACAAGTTCAGACGCAGCTGATTGTGCATCAGCGTCGACTTCACGCCCGCTTCAAAGCCATGGACGGTTTCGGGGTTGAAGACAAAGTCAGCCGAAGGGTTGGCCGGGTTGACCGAGGCCAGCGAATAGATGCCCCCGTTCGAGAAACCGCCCGACTTGTAGCCGGTCTTGTAGGCGGCATAGAACATGACATCGCGCATCGGCTTATACGTCAGCGTGACGTCGGGCGACCAGTTGTCGAACACCTGATGGGCCGTCACGCGCGAGGCCGAACCCGAAGGCCACACGCCGATAAAGGCCGGGCTGGTATAGGGCTGGATGAACCAGCTGTCCTTGGTCTCGTGGGTGTAGCGCACGCCCGCGTCCAGCTCGAAGCCTTCCAGCAGCTTCCACATCACCTGACCAAAGGCCGAGATCGTCTCGCCATCGGTACGGCTGGCCTTGGTGCCGTCCATATACTGATCGGCGCCCTGTGCCGGGGCGTTGGTCAGGCTGTACGAGACATATTGCGCGAAATCACGGCGGGTCTTCTGGTACAGCACGCCGGCCATCAGGTTCAACGGACCGTCATAGCTGGTCAGCGCGCGCGTCTCGTTCGAGAAAGCGCTCCAGCTGGAATTTTCCGTCGCCCAGACCGAGAAGGCGTTCGAGTCGAACTCGCACGCGCACAGCCAGCGGTTGTTGTTCCAGTTGTAATTGGTGACGTTGGTCAGCGTGACCGAGCCCAGATTATAGCTGAAATTGTTGGTCACCGCGACCGAGCGATAGCGGTTGTACAGGCGGCCATCCTCGGCAAACGGGAAGTTGCGCGCGACTTGCGCGGGCAGATCGTTCTGATGCGTCTGGAAATTGAAGCCGCAGCTGTAACCGGACAGGCCGGTCTTGCCGGTCGGGCACCAGTAGGCGACATAGTTGTACGAGGCGTTCGCCGTGCGGTTCAGGTCAAACGCCACCTTGAACGTATTGGTGATGTCGCTGCTGGGCTGCCACTTGAGCGTGACGCGGCCCAGAATTTCCTTGGCGCCGGGCTGGTCGCTGGAGGTGGGGTTCGAGGTATAGGCCGCGCTGGGCGTGGGCGAATAGGGATAGGTGATGGTGTGGGCGGTTGAGACGTTGTCGTAATAGCCGCCCCAGCCGCGCGTGCCACGCAGCGCCACGCGGATGCCCAGCGTATCGCTCAGCGGGCCCGAAACCATGCCTTCCAGACGCGCCTGCTGCCCCACCACCTCATACGAGGCGCGCAGCGTCGACTGCCAAGTGGCGGTCGGATCGGCGGTCTTGATCGAGATCACGCCTGCGGTCGCGTTCTTGCCAAAGAACAGCACCTGCGGGCCCTTGAGCACCTCGACGCCGGCCAGATCAAAGAAGCCTTCTTCCAGCACGCGGCCCTGACCGTAATAGACGCCATCGACCACCGTGGCGACCGACTGCTCGATACCGATCGAGGTCGAGGACGAGCCGATGCCGCGCAGCGTCACCTGCGCCGCCGAACCGTTCGAGGCATGGCCCACGGTCAGGCTGGGGGTTGCAGCCGCGATCTTTTCGATGCTGGTCATGTCGCGGGTTTCGATGGTCTTGGCCGAAATGGCGGTCACGGCCACCGGCACCGACTGCGCGCTCTCGACCCGCTTGCGCGCGGTGACGATGATGTCGCTCAGGCCGCTGTTGGCCTCGGGCGCGGCGGGCGCGGTCTGGGCCATCGCCTGCGGCGCGGCCAGCGGCAGCACCGTCGCTGCCGATACCAGCAGCAAGTTGCGGAATGTAATCATCTATGCCTCCCCGTTGTAAACAACCGCCGGGCGTCTGTATGGCCCGGTCATGCGCGAACGTTTACGGAGGCAAAGGCGGATCGACGCCTATCCTTATGGCCAATCCAAATAGAGGGTTGACCAACAGCGCAACCCTGTACGCCCGCAAGGAACAGGCACAGCAGCGCTTTTACACAAAACATCTGGCCGGACAGGCGAACTGATCATTGGCTTTTGGGATGATCGAGGGCGTTCACCCGCGCCCGGCACAACGCGCGCGCTGATCGTGATGGGGGCGCAATGAGCCGCAAATCCGGGATGTGGGGGATACCGCCCGCAGGCGGGAACTGTGGTGCTGCTGGGGAGGATTGAACTCCCGACCTCAGCCTTACCAAGGATGCGCTCTACCACTGAGCTACAGCAGCACACCACAGTTTCTCGCCGGTTAGCCCTGCTGGGCCTCGGCTGGAGGCGCGCTATTGGCCGGGGAAAACACGAATGTCAAGCGGTCGATGCAGTTGTTTCTTGAGCAAATACAACAAAGGCGGCACAAGGGGCGCCGAAAGAGCCCCATGATGACCGAAAAATCCGCAGAATCCGGGGCCAGGCCCCAAAGCCGCGAGGATGTTCTGGCCGCCAAGCTGCGCGAGAATCTCCACCGCCGCAAGGCGCAGGCCCGCGCCATCACCCCACCCGCCGCCCGCACAGCAGGCGGCGAATCCGGCGAATCCCGCCCGCAGGATGGCCCGCCCCCCGCGCCATCACCCGAATCACGCGGCTGATCGGCGGGCGGTTGGGTCAAAACGCGCCCTTTCCAAACCCCCCCCAAGGGGCTAGGGGCCGGATAAACAGCGGGATCACGCGCGCGTCGCGCCCGCCAATCTGTGCATACACCCATCAAGAGGGAGTGGGATTACAGTGCCTCGCCTTATTCTTGTCCGTCACGGCCAAAGCCAGTGGAACCTGGAAAACCGCTTCACCGGCTGGTGGGATGTCGATCTGACGCAAAAGGGTGAGGGCGAAGCCCGCGCCGCCGGCGCCCTGCTGCGCGAAAAGGGCATCCTGCCCACCGTCGCCTTTACCAGTTTCCAGACGCGCGCGATCCGCACGCTGCATCTGGCGCTGCATGCCGCCGGTCGCAGCTGGATCCCCGAATACAAGGACTGGCACCTGAACGAGCGCCACTATGGCGGGCTGACCGGGCTGGACAAGGCCGAGACCGCCGCCAAGCATGGCGAGGAACAGGTCAAGATCTGGCGCCGTTCGTTCGACGTGCCGCCCCCGGTGCTGGAAGACGGCAGCGAATTCGACCTGAAGCAGGACCCGCGTTACGCCGGGATTGCCATCCCCAGCACCGAATCGCTCAAGCTGACGATCGAGCGCGTCCTGCCCTATTACGAGCAGGCCATCGCCCCCCAGCTGGCCAAGGGCGAGACGGTGATCGTCGCCGCCCATGGCAACAGCCTGCGCGCGCTGGTCAAGCATCTCTCGAACATCTCGGACGAGGACATCCTCAATCTGGAGATCCCCACCGGCCAGCCCATCATCTATGAGCTGGACGACAATCTGGTCGCCACCGACCGCTACTATCTTTCGGAGCGTTAAGTCATGACCCGTCCCGGTGCTCTCGTCTCGATCGTCATGGGCAGCCAGTCCGACTGGCACACCATGAAAAAGGCCGCCGATATCCTGACCCAGCTGGGCGTGGTGCATGATGTGCGCATCGTCTCGGCGCATCGCACGCCTGATCGCCTGATCGACTTTGCCAAGAGCGCGGCGGACGAAGGGTTCAAGATCATCATCGCGGGCGCGGGCGGCGCGGCGCATCTGCCGGGCATGGTGGCCAGCATGACGCATCTGCCGGTGCTGGGCGTGCCGGTGCAGAGCAAGGCGCTGTCGGGCAAGGACTCGCTGCTCTCGATCGTGCAGATGCCCGCGGGCGTGCCGGTCGGCTGTCTGGCCATTGGCGAGGCGGGCGCGACCAACGCCGGCCTGCTGGCGGCCAAGATGCTGGCGACCAGCGACCCGGCCCTGTCCGAGCGGGTGAAGGCGTTCCGCGTGGCGCAGACCGACAGCGTTGCTGAACGTCCGGTCGACTGAGCGGAGCAGAATTGGCGCGATGATTCCTCCGGGCGAGACGATCGGCATTCTGGGTGGCGGCCAATTGGGCCGCATGCTGGCGGTGGCGGCCGCGCGGCTGGGCTATCGGGTGCATATCTTCGCGCCCGAGGCTGACAGCATCGCGGCCGATGTGTCGGCAGCGTTTACCTGTGCGGCATGGGATGACACGGCGGCGATGACGGCATTTGCCGCCGATTGCGCCGTCATCACCTATGAGTTCGAGAATGTGCCGGTCGGCCCGCTGGCCGCGCTGGGCGATGTGCCGTTGCTGGCCCATCCCCGCGCGCTGGAAACCGCGCAGGACCGCCTGAACGAAAAGACCTTTGTCACCGCATTGGGTGGCCGCCCCGCGCCCTTTATGGCGGTGGACAGCCGGGCGGATCTGGACCGGGCGATGGCCACCATCGGCACGCCGGGCATCCTGAAAACCCGCCGCGATGGGTACGATGGCAAGGGACAGTGGCGCATCATGTCGCCTGCCGATGCCGAAGGGCTGGACCTGCCCGATCAGGCGCTGATCTATGAGGGCTTTGTCACCTTCGAGGCTGAATTCAGCGTCATTCTGGCGCGTGGCGCGGATGGCGACATCCAGTTCTGGGACAGCGCGCTCAACATCCACAAGGGCGGCATTCTGGACGTGACGCAGGTGCCCGCCCCGGCGCTGATTCTGGATCAGGTGCCCGCCGCCCGCGATCTGGCGCGTCAGGTGGCCGAGCGGCTGGATTATGTCGGCGTGCTGACGCTGGAATTCTTTGCCACCGCCGATGGGCCGGTGTTCAACGAAATGGCGCCGCGCGTCCACAACTCGGGCCACTGGACGATCGAGGGCGCGCTGACCAGCCAGTTTGAAAACCACATCCGCGCGATCTGTGGCCTGCCGCTGGGCCTGACAACCTTGGCGGTCAAGGGTGCCGAGATGAAGAACCTGATCGGCGATGATGCGCATGACTGGCCGACGATTCTGGCTGATCCGGCCAACCATCTGCACCTGTATGGCAAGGCCGCGGCCCGCCCCGGGCGCAAGATGGGCCATGTCACGCGCCTGACTCTGTGACGCGGGGATGACGCGCATTGTCCTTGTTGTGGCGCGCGCCGCCAATGGCGTGATCGGCGCCGACGGGACAATGCCGTGGCACCTGCCCGCCGACCTGAAGCATTTCAAGGCGGTGACCATGGGCCACCCGATGATCATGGGGCGCAAGACGTTTGAATCGCTGCCCGGCCTATTGCCCGGCCGCCGCCATATCGTGCTGACCCGCGATGCCGGTTGGGCCGCGCCGGGGGCCGAAACCGCGCCCGATATCGATACCGCGCTGGCGCTGGCGGGCGATGTGCCACAGGTGTGCGTGGTGGGCGGCGGGCAGATCTATGCCCAGTTCCTGCCGCGCGCCGATGTGATCGAGATCACCCATATCGATGCCGCCCCCACCGGCGATACGCTGATGCCCATGCCGGGGGCCGAATGGGTCGAGGTGGCCCGCAGCGATCACCCTGCCCAAGAAGGCAGGCCAGCCTTTGCTTTTGCCACGTTGCATCGGGCGGTATAGGCGGCTTCCCATGATTCGCGTGTCCTCCCGCAACCCCTTGCCCGAAGCCTTGCGCGGCGCGATCATCGCGCTGGGCAATTTCGACGGCTTTCATCGCGGCCATCAGGCCGTGGTGGGCGAAGCCATCGCCTGGGCCAAGGCCGAGGGCCGCCCGGCCATCGTCGCCACCTTTGATCCCCATCCGGTCGAGTTCTTTGCCGCCGGCTCCGCGCCCTTCCGCCTGTCGTCGCTGGATCAGCGGCAGGAATGGTTTGCCGCCGCCGGGGCGGACGCGATGCTGGTGTTTGTGTTTGACGCCGCCATGGCGGCCAGCAGCGCGCATGACTGGGTGCATGGCGTGCTGGGCGCGCAATTGGGCGCGGCGGGCGTGGTGACGGGCGAAGACTTCACCTTTGGCAAGGGGCGGTCGGGCACGATCGCCACGCTGCGCGAACTGGGGGCAGAGGTTGGGCTGCGTTCGCGCGCGATTGGCCCGGTGACCGATGAGGGCGAAGTGGTGTCCTCCAGCCGCATCCGCCGGGCGTTGCAGGCCGGTGACATGGCCGCCGCAACGCGCCTGCTGACCCGCCCCTTTGCCCTGCGCGGCCATGTGCAGCATGGCGACAAGGTCGGACGCACCATCGGCTTTCCCACCGCCAATCTGGCGCTGGGCGATTATCTGCGGCCCGCCTATGGCATCTATGCGGTAACGGGGCGTTTGCCCGATGGCCGCGTGCTGAAGGGCGCGGCCAATATCGGCATCCGCCCCCATTTCACGCCCCCCAAGGAACTGCTGGAACCGCATTTCTTTGACTTTGCCGGCGACCTGTACGGACAGGACATCGAGATCGCCTTTCACGCCTTTTTGCGGGGCGAGGCGCGGTTCGAGTCGCTGGAGGCGTTAACCACGCAGATCGGCCATGACTGTGATGCGGCGCGGGAAATTCTGGAATCGGTCTGATCACCGCGCAGAATCCGTGTTTGCCCTGATGTTTCCGGGCCGATCATGGTTTGCAGGAAACCGCGCCAGACGCTAAGGCACCCGGCCATGACCGAAAAGCGCGACTATCGTAACACCGTCTTCCTGCCGAAGACCGATTTCCCCATGAAGGCCGGCCTGCCGCAAAAGGAACCGGGCATTCTGAAGGGATGGCAGGATCAGGACCTGTACCGCCGCCTGCGCGACGCGCGCGCGGGCCGGGAAAAGTTCATCCTGCATGATGGTCCGCCCTATGCCAATGGCAACATGCATATCGGCCACGCGCTGAACCACATCCTCAAGGACATGGTGGTGCGCAGCCAGTCGCTGCTGGGCAAGGACGCGCCCTATGTTCCCGGCTGGGACTGCCACGGCCTGCCGATCGAGTGGAAGGTCGAGGAAGAATACCGCAAGAAGAAAAAGAACAAGGACGAGGTTCCCCCCAAGGAATTCCGCGCCGAATGCCGCGCCTATGCGCAGACATGGGTGAACGCCCAGCGTGAGCAGTTGAAGCGTCTGGGCATCAACGCCGACTGGGACAACCCGTACCTGACGATGGACTTTACCGCCGAGGCGACGATCGTTGCCGAATTGCTGAAGTTCGCCCGCAGCGGCCAATTGTATCGCGGCGCCAAGCCGGTGATGTGGTCGCCGGTGGAAAAGACCGCCCTGGCCGAGGCCGAGGTCGAATATGAAGACATCACCAGCACCCAGATCGACGTCGCCTTTGAAATCGTCGAGGCGGTCGATACCGATCTGATTGGCGCCTATGTGGTGATCTGGACCACAACGCCCTGGACGCTGCCGGTCAATCAGGCCATCGGCTATGGCGCGCATATCGATTACCACCTGATCGAGGCGGACGGGAACAAATACCTGATCGCCGAACCGCTGGTGGAGGCCTTTATCAAGCGTCTGGGCCATGAGACGCATGACCTGCACTTCTTTGTAAAGGGTGCCTCGCTCGCCGGGACCAAGGTGCGCCACCCGATGGCCCATGCCTTCCCCGAATCCGAATTCTACACCCGCCCGCGCCCGCTGTTGTCGGGTGAATTCGTCACGGTGGAATCGGGCACCGGCTTTGTCCATCTGGCGCCCGACCATGGCGAGGATGACTTTGCCCTGTGCAAGGCGAACAAGATCAACCCGGTGTTCGCCGTGGATGGCGATGGCCGCTATCGCGCTGACTGGCCGTGGCTGGGCGGCGAAGGCAGCGTCATCAATCCCAAGTTCAACGCCCCCGATGGCCCGATCTGCACCGCCCTGCGCGAAGCAAACGAGGGTGGCCATGGCGGCCTGCTGGCGGCCAGCGCCGATTACAAGCATTCCTATCCCCACTCGTGGCGGTCCAAGGCCAAGGTGATCTATCGCTGCACGCCGCAATGGTTCGTGCCGATGGACAAGGATCTGGCCCCCCTGCACGAGGCCGAGGACATGTTTGACCTCGCCACGATCCTCTCGCCCGACACGCTGCGCAACCGCGCCAAGGCGGCGATTGACGCCACCCGCTTTGTCCCGGACAAGGGCCGCAACCGCATCGGCAGCATGGTCGATGGCCGCCCGGACTGGGTGCTCTCGCGCCAGCGCGCGTGGGGTGTGCCGATCACCCTGTTCGTGGATCGCAAAACGGGCGAATATCTGAACGACCCCGCCGTCAACGCCCGCATCATCGATGCCATCCGCGCCGAGGGTGTGGACGCATGGGAAGACGCCCGCGCGCAGGAATATCTGGGCGCTGACTACAACCTCGAGGATTACGAGCGCGTCACCGACATTCTGGACGTGTGGTTTGACTCTGGCTCCACCCACGCCTTTGTGCTGGAAAGCGGCAAGTGGCCCGACCTGCTGCGCCCCGAAGGCTATACCGGGCCCAAGGCGGACCTGTACCTTGAAGGCTCGGACCAGCATCGCGGCTGGTTCCAGTCGAGCTTGCTGGAAAGCTGTGCCACGCGCGGCCATGCCCCGTATAAGGCGATCCTGACCCATGGCTTTACCATGGATCAAAAGGGCATGAAAATGTCCAAGTCGCTGGGCAACACGGTCGATCCGTTGAAGGTGATGGAGACCTATGGCGCGGACATCATCCGCCTGTGGGCGCTCTCGGTGGACTATACCGAGGACCACCGCATCGGTGACGAGATCCTGAAGGGCATCGCCGACCAATACCGCAAGCTGCGCAACACCTTCCGCTATCTGCTGGGCGCGCTGGACGGGTTCAGCGACGCCGAACGCGTCGATGTGGCCGCCATGCCCGAGCTGGAGCGCTATGTTCTGGCGTTGCTGGCGCGGCTGGATGGCACGCTGCGTCAGGCGATCGCGGATTATGACTTCAACAGCTATGTCCGCGCCCTGACCGACTTCTGCAACGAGGATCTGTCGGCCTTCTTCTTCGATATCCGCAAGGATTGCCTCTATTGCGATGCGGTGGATGATCCCAAGCGGATGGCCTATCGCACCACGCTGGACATCCTGTTCCACGCGCTGATCCGCTATGCCGCGCCCGTGCTGGTATTCACGGCCGAGGAAGTGTGGGCATCGCGCTATCCCGAGGCGGACAGCGTGCATTTGCTGGAATGGCCCGAACTGCCGCAGTCCAGCGTGGATGAGGACAAGTGGTCCGCGATCCGCG
The DNA here is from genome assembly GCF_009909235.1 of Novosphingobium ovatum. Lineage (GTDB taxonomy): Bacteria > Pseudomonadota > Alphaproteobacteria > Sphingomonadales > Sphingomonadaceae > Novosphingobium > Novosphingobium ovatum. The sequence goes on along the minus strand of NZ_JAAAPO010000004.1, from coordinate 5,158 downwards.
CCACCCGCATGGCCGCCAACGAAGCGATCGAGCCGCTGCGCCGGGAAAAGGTGATCAAGTCCAGCCTTGAGGCGGAATACACCTATGCCGGTGATCCGGGCGACACCGATCTGGCCGAAATCTTCATCGTTGCGGCCGTCCACACCGGGCCTGAGACCAAGGTGGAAAAGACCGGGCACCACAAATGCGGCCGCTGCTGGCGTCACCTGCCCGAGGTTGCCGAGGACGGCGATCTTTGTTCACGTTGCGATCAGGTTGTGTCGGGCATGGACGGCGCGGAATGACGATATTGCGCGCGCATATTCAGGGATTGTGGGTGGCGGTGGCCACCTTCGCCGGTGATCAGCTGGTCAAATGGCTGGTCAGCGGGCCCTTGGCGCTGCGCGCGCTGCACGAAGGCCGGGTGATCAACGGCCAATGGGATGCCGCCACCCCCGATATCCCGCTGCTGCCGATCTTTGGTCTGTCGTGGGCCGAAAATTACGGCGTGTCGCTGGGCCTGTTCACCGCCAATTCCGATGCCCAACGCTGGGCGCTGGTGGCGATGACCGGGCTGATCGCGGCAGGGGTGCTGATCTGGATGTTGCGCGAAACGCGCCGCGCCGACACGTTGCCGCTGGGCCTGATTCTGGGCGGCGCGCTGGGCAATATTCTGGACCGTGTGGCGCTGGGCCATGTGGTCGATTACGCCGATCTGCACTTTGGCGCGTGGCGTCCGTTCCTGATTTTCAACCTGGCGGATGTGGCGATCACCTTTGGCGTCCTGATTATCCTTGCCCGTTCGTTTCTTTCGCGCGAAAAGCAGGCCGGCGACACGTCTGAACCGGCCTATCCCGCCCCGGAGAGTTAAGAGTATATGCGCAAGATTTCCGCTGTTCTGGTGGCCTGTGCCACCACTGTCCTGCTGACCGGTTGTGGTGCGGGCGGGTTGTTCAATCGCGTGCGTCCCGATGAATTCGCGGTGCAGCGTCAGGCGCCGCTGTGGGTGCCGCCCGATTTCGCGCTGACTCCGCCGCAGCCGGGCGCGCCCCGTCCCGCCAGCCGCACGCAGCAGCAGGAAACGCTGGACGCGATGTTCGGCGGCCCGGCACAGCGCAGCGGCGTGGAGCGTAGCGTTGCCGCCCGTACCGGCGCGCCCGATCCCTCGATCCGTTCGACCGTGGCCGATCCGCGCACGCTGACCGCGACCAAGGGCGGCGTGACCAGCGACATCATCGCCGCGCCTGCCGGTGACGGCCGTGAGGCGCGGGTGACCGGGCAGTAAGCCCCCACCCAACAGCAAAAGGGCGGCCCCGCACAATCGCAGGGCCGCCTTTTTTATTGGCCATCGTCTGTCCAGTGTCAGGCGTTTTCGGAGGCCGGTTCCAGCCGCGAAACCAGCAGCTTGTCGATCTTGCGGCGGTCCATGTCCACCACTTCCCAGCGCCAGCCGTCATGGATGAAATGGTCGCCTTCGCGCGGCAGGCGCTTTAGCACTTCCAGAACGAAACCGGCAGCGGTGGCGTAATCGCGGTCATCGGGCAGATCCAGCCCCAGCCGGTCGGCCAGCGCGTCAGCGGGCAATCCCCCGGCGATCAGCATCGAGCCATCCTCACGCTCGACCACCATCGGCACGTCACCTTCGTCCAGATGGCTGACGAAATCGCCGACGATGGCTGACAGCAGATCGGCGGGCGTCACGATGCCCTCCAGATGGCCATATTCGTCATGCACCATCGCCATCGACACGCCCGACTGCTGCAACACCCGCAGCGCGTCCATCGCGTCCAGCTGGTCAGGCACCGCCTCGGCCTTGCGCAACAGCGCCCCCAGATCCAGCGGCCCGCCCGCCATCAAGGCCGCCTGCACCTCGCGCACCTTGACCACGCCGACGATATTGTCAGGCGAGCCATCGGCCACCGGCAACAGGCTGTGCGGGCTGCCGCGCAATTCGGCGCGAATCTCGGCCTCGCTGGCGTGACGGTCGATCCAGTCGATCTCGGTCCGGGGGGTCATCAATTCGCGCACCGGCCGGTCGGCCAGACGCATGATGCCGGTCATGATCGCGCGCTCTTCCTCCTCGATCACGCCATGGCGGGTGGCCTCGGCAAACATCAGGTGGATCTCTTCCTCGGTCATGCGGTTGGCGTCAGTGTCCACCCGGCCAAACAGCCGCAGGATCATCCGCGTCGACACATCCAGCAACCACACCAGCGGCGCCATCATCCGCGCCATCAGCGCCATCGGCGGCGCGGCGAAGCAGCCGATCGCCTCGGCATGGCGCAGGGCCAGTTGCTTGGGCACCAGTTCGCCGATGATCAGGCTGACAAAGGTGGTGACGGCCAGCACCAGAATGCTCGAGAGATGCTCGGCCAATTCGCCCGACATGCCCGCCGCCGCCATGCGCTGGGCCACCGGGGCCGACAGCGCGCCTTCGGAAAAGGCGCCCGTCACCAGCGCGATCACCGTGATCCCCACCTGCACGGTCGAGAGCAGCTTGCCCGGATTGTCGATCAGCCGCAGCGCGACACGCGCGCCCCGGTTGCCCCGATCGGCCGCCACCCGCAGCCGCGCCGGACGCGCCGACACAATCGCCAGTTCCGACATGGAAAACAGGCCATTGAGCACAATCAGGCCGCAAATGACGGCCACATCCGTCCAGGGAAAGTTCATCACCCCCCTTCCCTAGCAGCATCTGCCGCGCGCGCGAAGGGCCATGCGGAGGAAAGCTTATCCCGGCCCGCCCACGGGGTTCTGAAGAAAGGCCAACGCATCGGCGTGGATGTCGGGTGCGGTGGCCAACACGCCGTAATCGCGCGGGTTCATCTTGTTAAAGCTCAGCTTTTCGCCATGGGCATCGGTCACGCGCCCACCCGCCTCGTGCAGGATCAGGGCGGCGGCCGCGATGTCCCATTCATAGCCCCAGCGGGTGCTGGCCACTATATCCGCCTCATCCGCGGCGATCATCGCCATGCGCAGCGCGATCGAGTTCGGCTTGTCCACCATGGTCAGCGGCACCCGCAGGTCGGGCGGCAGGACGGTTGTGGGGACGCGCGCGCCGGGCAGATCGGTCCTGCGACTCGCTCGCAACGGGGTGCCATTGCGGGTTGCCCCGCGCGCCGCCTCCGCCCACCAGAACTCGCCCCCCTGATCGACCATGCGCGCCGGAGCATAGAGCGCCCCGATCAGCGGCCGCCCGGCCGAAATCAGCGCAACCGACACCGCCCAGCCGCCCAGCCCGGCGATAAAGTCGCGCGTGCCGTCAATCGGGTCCACCAGCCAGATCAGCGAGCCTTCGCGGCGCGCCAAACTGTCCCCTGTCTCTTCTGATAGCCACCCTGCCGAAGGTAACAGGTTGCCCAACGCGTCCTTCAGATAGGCGTCCACCGCCATGTCGGCCTCGCTCACCGGGTTATTTGGCGCTTTTTCCCAATGATTCAGATGATTGCCCTGCCCAGGCCAGAACGCCATGGCCATCTTGCCCGCATTGCGGATGATGTTTTCTAGATGCGCCCGGTCAATCATGCGTCCACTGCGGTCCGATCAAAGTTTGCAATTGATAATCATTCGCACACGTAAGTCTTTTCAATCCGCGCCGGCTGTGCTTATGCCCGCGCCAGACAAAGGGCCGTAAGGCCAGCAATAGCGGGATTTACCGATGAACGTCCATGAATATCAGGCCAAGGAACTGCTGGCCAAGTTCGGCGTGGCCATTCCGGCCGGCCATGCTGCCCTGACCGTTGAAGAAGCCGTCGCCGCCGCCAAGCAGCTGCCCGGGCCGCTGTATGTGGTCAAGTCGCAGATCCACGCCGGTGGCCGTGGCAAGGGCAAGTTCAAGGAACTGCCTGCTGACGCCAAGGGCGGCGTCCGTCTGGCCTTCAACCTGGACGAAGTCGAATCGCACGCCAAGGAAATGCTGGGCAACACGCTGGTCACCATCCAGACCGGCGAAGCTGGCAAGCAGGTGAACCGCCTGTATGTCACCGATGGCGTTGACATCGCCCATGAATATTACCTCTCGCTGGTCGTTGACCGCAAGAGCAGCCGCGTTTCGTTCATCGTGTCGACCGAAGGCGGCATGGACATCGAGGACGTGGCCCACAACACGCCGGAAAAGATCAGCACGATCAGCATCGACCCCGCGTCGGGCTTCCAGCCGCACCACGGCCGCGCCATCGCCTTCGCCCTGAAGCTGAAGGGCGACACCAACAAGCAGGCGCAGGTGCTGGGCAAGCAGCTGTATGACGCCTTTGTCGCGCTGGATTGCGACATGCTGGAAATCAACCCGCTGGTTGAGGACAAGTCGGGCAACCTGCTGGTGCTGGACACCAAGATGAGCTTTGATTCCAACGCTCTGTTCCGCCACCCCGAGGTCATGGCCCTGCGCGACGAGACCGAGGAAGACCCGGCCGAGCTGGAAGCCAGCAAGTATGACCTGGCCTACATCAAGCTGGATGGCAACATCGGCTGCATGGTGAACGGCGCGGGTCTGGCCATGGCCACCATGGACATCATCAAGCTGAACGGCGCCTTCCCCGCCAACTTCCTGGACGTGGGCGGCGGCGCCACCACCGAGAAGGTGACCGCCGCGTTCAAGATCATTCTGTCGGACCCCGCGGTCGAAGGCATTCTGGTCAACATCTTTGGCGGCATCATGAAGTGCGACGTCATCGCCGCCGGCATCATCGAGGCGGCCAAGGAAGTCAGCCTGTCGGTGCCGCTGGTGGTCCGTCTGGAAGGCACCAACGTCGAAGCCGGCAAGGAATTGCTGAACAATTCGGGCCTGCCGATCGTGGCCGCCAATGATCTGGGCGACGCTGCCGTCAAGATCGTGGCCGAAGTGAACAAGGCCAAGGCCTGATTTATCGGGGCCTGAAGATGCAGGCCCTGACCGACAGGCAGTCACGCATGTGATACGGATGGCCCCGCAGCGCTGATGGTGCTGCGGGGCTTGACGTTTGATGGCATGATTGTCATGCCGCATAGCATTTCTGCCCATTTCTTCGTTCATTGCGGAAAGGAACCGCGCACATGAAGCTGCTGGTACCCGTAAAACGGGTGATGGATTACAACGTGAAGCCTCGGGTGAAGGCGGATGGTTCGGGTGTGGACTTGGCGAACGTCAAGATGAGCATGAACCCGTTCGACGAGATCGCGGTTGAGGAAGCGATTCGCCTGA
>NZ_JAAAPO010000003.1 GCF_009909235.1 Novosphingobium ovatum | reverse complement strand
GTGTCCAGCACGACCGTCAACGCTGGCTCGGTCTCGGTCACGAACGCGGTGACGGCTGCTTCGGTCTCGGCCGGCACGGTTTCGTCGAACACCGTCACGACCGGCTTCGTCAACACCTTTGACGTCAACGCCAGCAACAACGTCTATACCAACGGCGTACAGGCCAGCACCTATGTCAGCACCGCCACCCTGTCGGCGGCCACGGTATCGGGCACCACGGTCAAGGCAGGCAGCGTTTCGGTCGCAGGCGCGGTGACGGCATCGACCGTTTCCGCAACGGCTGTGTCGGCCCTCACCGTCACCGGCGCGAGCGCGACGCTCAGCGGCTATGTGTCGTCAAATAGCGTGATCACCAACGCTGTCACGGCCACCACCGTGTCGGCAGCCACGATCAGCGGCGCCACCATTTCGGGCACCACGGTGCGGGCTGGTTCGGTTTCGGTGACCGGCGCTGTGTCGGCGGCATCGGTTTCGGCTACGACGATCGAAGGTACCACCGCCAAGCTGAGCGGCACCGTCTCGGCCGGTAGCGTGTCGACCGGCAGCGTGTCGGCCACCTCGGTTGCCGCCACCAGCTACACTGGCACCAATGCCACGCTGACGGGCACCGTTTCGGCGGCCAACGTTTCGGCCACCACGGTTTCGGCAACGAGCGCGATCGCGTCGAACGTCTATGCCACCAGCAACGTCTATGCCATGGGCGTGGAAGCCACGGCCTATGTCAGCACCGCCACGCTGTCGGCCAGCAACGTCTCGGCCACGATCGTCAATGCCGGGTCGGCTTCGGTGACCGGTACGGTTTTGGCCGGTAGCGTGTCGACGGCCCAGGTCTCGGCGGGCACCGTTTCGGCCAACACCGTTTCGGCCAACACCGTTTCGGCAACTACCGTCTCGGCCACCACCTTTGCTGGCACTGACGCCACGCTGACCGGCACTGTCTCGGCAGCCAACGTGTCGGCCAACACGGTGTCGGCAACGACTGTCTCGGCCACCACCTTTGCTGGCACTGACGCCACGCTGACGGGCACTGTCTCGGCGGCCAACGTGTCGGCCACCACGGTGTCGGCAACGACCGTCTCGGCCACCACCTTTGCTGGCACTGACGCCACGCTGACCGGCACTGTCTCGGCGGCCAACGTGTCGGCCACTTCGGTGTCGGCCACCTCGGTCTCGGCTGGCACGGTCAGCGCGACCTCGGGCTTCCTGACCAACCTGACGGTCAGCGGCGCCACCACCACCAATGGCATCACCAACACCGGCGCCATCGCCACCACCACGCTGGCGACCACCGGCGCGGCTTCGGTCGGCACCAACCTGACGGTCGGCGGCAACAGCACCGTTTCGGGCAACAGCACGGTGACGGGCAATGGCCAGTTCGGCGGCAACCTGAGCGTGGCTGGCAACTACACCACGGTGGCCGGCAACATCAGCACCTCGACCGGCATGATGCAGGCCGGCACGGTGACGATCAACAGCGGCGGCACCAACCGCATCAGCGGTCTGGGCAATGCCACCTTGTCGGCCACCTCGACCGACGCGGTGACCGGGCAGCAGCTGTTCGCCACCAATCAGGCGCTGACCGCTCTGAGCTCGACCGTGAGCGCGCTCGATGCGCGTGAAGCGGCCCACTTCAACCTGCTGAGCCGCCAGAACCGCAAGGCGTTCCAGGGCGTTGCGATGGCCTTTGCCGCCAACGCCGCGCCGATGAACCTGGCCAATGGCGAAAGCGGTGTTGCCGGTGGCGTGGGCGTGTTCGAAGGCCAGGTCGCTGGCACCGTGCGCGCGCAGATCGTCTCGAAGGGCGGCATCGGCCTTGGTGGCACGGTCGGCTTCTCGGGTGACTCGGTGGGTGGCGGCGTCGGCGCCAGCATCAAGTTCTGATCGCCAGAGCCTAAGCCATGAAAAAGGGCGCGCCGGTTATCCCCGGCGCGCCCGATTTCTGTCTGACGGCGCAAAACGGTCAGGACGGGCCAAGGCCAAACGCTGCCCGCTCGCGGTCGACGTAGACCTTGCAGACCTCACTCATTTTCAGAATGTAGATCACCGCCGGCGGAAAGCCGAGCATGGCATTGTCGCGATAGCCAAGGTCGATCTTCTCGACGAGGCTTTGCGGGGTGATCTTGAGCTCACGCAGGCAGGTGGTGCGGCCGCGTTTGGCCAGCGCGTTGACCAGCGTGTCATCGACAAAGACATAGTTGATGCTGTCATTCAGCCCCAGCACATAGGCGCTCTTTTCAGCCGGAGACAGGCGGCCCCACAATTGGCCACTGTTGATAAAGCCATCAGCCCGCGCCGGGGCGGAACCCAGCAGCATGGCAGTGGCAAGAGCCATGGAAAAAATACGGCGCATCATTCTGCTTCCCGGTTGATCATTGCACGGCGCAGTCATACCCAGAAGCCGATCAAAAGTATGCGGTTTTCTGACCAAAACGACCACATGACGAACAGCTTCACAGGCAAGGGAACGAGCATAGCATGAGCCTTGGCAAACGGTTGGTGGTGGGGATCACCGCGGCGGCCGCCGATCAACCCGGCGCCCACGATCTGTGGGTGGGCAGCACCAATCAAAAACGCCTGTTGCTGGCCATGATGCTGCGCCGCCTGCCCGATGTGGCCGAGGTGCTGCTGGTCGCGCCCACAGGAGGCGCGGTGCATCCGCTGGCCGCCTGGGCAGGGCTGCGCGTGGTCGAACCGGCCGATGCGGTCGAAATGCTGGATCTGTTGATTGAATGCGATGCCAAATGGCTGAACCAGAACGGGTTTGACCGATTGCACCGGCGCGGCGGGCGGATCATCGCCTATGTCCCGGACAATCTGATGCTGCGCAACATGCAAGAGGTGGTGCATGGCCAGACCGGCGGCGACATCCCCGTCGCGCAGGGCTATGACGCGGCATGGCTGCACCCGCAGCACCGCCATATGAACCAGTCCTATTGCGCCGCGATCTATTCGCCGCAGGTGCGCGACATGCCGCAATTATGGTCGCCCATCATGGCCGAACGCGCCGCGATGGAACTGGGCAACAACCCGTTCTGGCGCCCGCCTGAACATGGCAAGTTCGTGCTGGGCTGTCTGGACGGCAATGCCAATGTGTCGGACGGGTTCCATTTCCCACTGCTGGCGGCCGAACACGCGTGGCGCACCGATCGGTCCGCCATATCGCGCCTGTTGCTGTTCAACACGCTGCACCTGCAGGCGGCGGCGCATGTCAATGAAATGATCAGCGAACTGGACATCGGCGCAACGCCGGGGACGGTCTCGCTGGAGGGGCGGTTCAACACCATGTTGATGCTGGGCCGCGAGATCCAGATGGTGGTGGCGCATCGCTGGGCCGATCAGGCGCCACATCTGTTCTTTGAAACGCTGCATTTTGGCTGGCCACTGGTGCATAATTCCGACCTATTGGCCGATGTCGGCTATCACTATGCCACGTTTGACCCGATCGGCGGGGGCGCGGCGATCCTGGAGGCGGCGCGCGACCATGCCGCCACCCACGCCCGTCAGGCGCAGGCCCGCCGCGCGCTGTTCTGGCAGGCCAGTCTGGACAATCCGGCCAATCAGCGACAGGTCGCCGATCTGATTGCCGACGCCTTTGCCCGCCCGCCCGCCGCTGCCTGAGCAGAAAGACCCCAGATGTCCCAGATCCCCCCCGTGCCGCGCTACAAGATCGCCATCACGCTCGACTTCATGGACGAGGCGTTCGGCGGCCTGTTCACCAACGGCCTGCGCCAGAACGCGGTGTTCCTCTACCGCCTGTTTGCCGCCTCGCCCAATTGTGAAAAGGTGTGGATCTGGAATCTGGGCGGCCCGGATTTCCAGTTCCCCGCTGGCGTGATGGGCATTCCGGCCGATGCCGTCGTCCGCTTTGACGACATCAAGGACGAGGTCACCCATGTGCTGGTGATCGGCACCACGCCCGGCCCCGAACAGCGCGCCCATCTCAAAGCGCGCGGTTGCCCGCTGATCAATTACAAGGGCGGCAATTCGGCGGTGCTCTCGATGGAAGGCGTCACGGGGGCGGGGTTTGAACGCTATTGCGAGCGCTATTTCGACCGGGACTGGTATGACAGCGTGCTGATGACGCCGCAGCACACGCGCTCCTATGGCAAATGGCTGGAAACGCTGTACCGCGTGCCGGTGCGCGAAGTGCCGCAGATCTGGGACAGTGGCTTTCTGGAACTGTACAGCCAGAAGGAACACACCGTGTGCCAATACCAGCCGGGCGGCAAACCCGCGCTGAGCCAAGGCGCGGGGCGGCGCTGGCGGGTGGCGATCTTTGACCCCAATGTGACGGTGATGAAGAGCTCGCACATGCCGATGCTGGTGTGTGACGCAGGCTATCGCGCGCAGCCCGACCTGTTTGAAAAGATCTATGTCACCAATGCTGTGCGTAGCATCGACAACCTCCATTTCCGCCAATTTTCCAGCATGCTCCCCAGCGCCAAGGCCAAGGTGCTCTCGCTGGAGGAGCGCTTTGTCACCTTTGACTTCATGGCGCGCCACGCTGACGCGGTGGTGACGCATCATTGGGAAAACGGGCTGAACTATCTCTATTACGAAATCTTGAGCGGTGGCTTCCCGCTGATCCACAATTCGGAATTTATGCGCGATTACGGCTATTACTATCCCGATTTCGACGCGCAGACGGGCGGTGCGGTGCTGGTGCGGGCGCTGGAACAGCATGACGCCCATCTGGACGCCTATCGCGCGCAGGTGGACGTGTTGCTGAACGCCATCCGCCCCGAAAACCCGGCCAACATCGCCTTGCACGAAGCCCATATCTGCGGCCAGGCAGCAGCCTGACCCGACCTTTGGCGCGGCCCAAAACGGTGCGGGGGAAAGCGTCCTGTGGCAGGCCGCAGCGCGCCGGGCCGCCATCGCCGCAGGCACGGCGCAATGGCGGCTGTCCGCGCGGGGCCAGATCGCCCTGCCCGATGCCCGCCCATCGCAATGTCAGTAAATGGCGCGCCCGGCAGGGTTCGAACCTGCGGCCCCAAGCTTAGAAGGCTCGTGCTCTATCCAGCTGAGCTACGGGCGCGCGGCGATATGGATCGCGCTTTGCCATAACCACATCCGGCCGCCTTCGCCAAGGGGGCGCAACCGCTGGCCAGCGCGATCCGGGCAATAACCCACAGGCGCGGCGGGCTTTTTACCGTTGGCGGCGGCAGACATGCCCGCGTTAACATCTTGCCAACCTTGTCCGCTCTGGCAAAACGGGGCCACAACCGCCCCAGCCACAGGACCGCCCCCACCATGAGCCATCCCGATCACCCCCTGCCTCACGTCGATGCCGCCCAACTGGCGCACAAGCCGATGCGCTATTTCGACGTCATGATGGCGGCTTTTGTGGCGATCCTGTTGCTGTCCAACCTGATCGGCGCGGCCAAGACGACGCAGATCACCCTGTTTGGCCATGATCTGGTGTTTGGCGCGGGCATCCTGTTCTTTCCCATCAGCTATATTCTGGGCGACGTGTTGACCGAGGTCTATGGCTATGGCCGGGCGCGGCGCTGTGTATGGGTTGGCTTCTTCGCGCTGATCTTCATGGCGTTCATGAGTCTGGTGGTGGTCGCCATGCCGCCCAAGGCCGATTGGGGATGCGCCGCCAGCGCCGATCCGATGTTTGCCGCCGTGCTGGGCGAAAAGGGCGCGGGCGCGATCTGCCAGTCCACCTATGTCAGCGTGTTCGGCAGCACCTGGCGCATTGTGGGCGCCAGCGTCATCGCCTTTTGGGCGGGGGAATTCGTCAATTCGCTGGTTCTGGCCAAGATGAAGGTGTGGACGGGCGGCAAATATCTGTTCACCCGCACCTGGGGCTCGACCATCGCGGGACAGGCGGTTGACAGCCTGCTGTTCTATCCGCTGGCGTTTCTGGGGGTGTGGACGACGCAGGCGGTGGTGATGGTGCTGATCACCAATTGGGCGCTGAAGGTGGCGTGGGAAATATTGCTGACGCCCGCGACCTATGCCGTGGTCGGTTTTCTCAAACGCGCCGAAGGGGTGGATGTGTTTGACGAACACACCAATTTCACCCCCTTCCGGGCAGAGGTCTAATCCGGCCAAGCCGCCGTTAAACATTGGTAATCACAACGGTTTTTTGCTTTTGGCGCGGTCATCGGTCGGTGATCGCGCCTTTTGCTTGCGCGCGCGTTAACCGCCGCGCCACCCGGTCTTTGGCCCCCTTCGTGCCGTATTGGAACAGACAGACGGGGATAGGCGGGCAAAGACCTCTCGAAAAACGCACAACAACTGGTAAATTTCAGGTTACTGCGCTCATGCAGCGTTCAGGCAAGTTTTTGGTAAGCATTATTCGAGCGACCACAGGAAACCGCATCACCCCATGTCAACCACCCTCGCCCTGCCCCTGACCCACAGCCCCGCCAACGGCGGCGGCACGGGCGTGCGGCGGGCATTGCTGCTGGCCGCCGCCTCGCTGGCGCTCAGCCCGCAACTGGCCCGCGCGGGAACGCCTTCGCTGATCGTCACGGCCGATCAGATGCTGACCTTTGGCACCATCGTCGCGGTGGGAACAGGATCGCGCACGATCCACCCCGACGGCGCGGTGGATAACGAAGGCGTTGTCCCGCTGGGCGACAGCACCGCGCGCCCGGCGCAATTCACCATCACCTATGACAGCGGCAACACCACAGGCGGCGGCTATCAATTGATGGTGCAACTGGTGCTGGCGGCGGTGGACATTGGCGCGGTCAACGGCGTGCGCGGCACTTTGACCAATTTCCGCACCGACATCGCCGGGGTTGGCACGCTGCAACCGGGCAATATCGGCAGCTTCACGCTGGCCAATTGTTATGCGCGGGTCTGCACCACCAGTTTTCGCGTTGGTGCCCGGCTGGACCTGTCGGGCAATCTGGCCTCGGCGCCCTTACGTTTTCCGTTGCCGCTGGCGGTCAACGTGATCGAGATGGCGAACTGAGCCGATGCGCGCCCCCCTGCCCTTGATCGCAATCGCGGCATTGGTGGGACTGGCGCTGCCGTGCGCGGCGCAGGCCGCTTCGGGCCACAGCAGCAGCGCGACCGGCGCGGCGATGGCCACCGTCATCCGCCCGCTGACCGTGGCCAAGTTGAGCGATCTGGTGTTCGGCAATATCACCATGGCCTTCAGCCAGGACGGCACGGTAACGGTGGCCGCGGACAAGAGCGGGGCGACCTATACCGGCGGGGCGCGCCCGCTGTGCGGCCTGTCGGGCTGCGGCAGCGTGGCGGTGGCCGAATTTCAGGTCACCGGTGAGGCGGAGCGTTTTTACACGATCTCCGTCCCGACCGAGGTCAGCGCGCAGGGCATTTCACTGGAGCCGAGCACACGCGGGCAGGCGGTCAAGGCGGTGACGGTCGATTCGCTGTCGGTTTTTGCCGCCAGCACGGGGTCTGCCACCACTGGCCGGCTGGATTCGTCGGGTCAGGACACGTTTTCGGTCGGCGGAAGGCTGATTCTGCCGCTGAACTCCGCTTCGGCGGCCTATTCAGCCACGGTACCGGTGATCGTCACCTATATCTGAATTCGCGCGGCCAAGTGGTGACCGTGGCGGAATCCGGCCACCATAGGCGCGACTGCGTATTGATTACGCAACAACTCCCCGCAACGCACCCGCCAATACCCGTAACACAGCGTCACCATATCGCAGAATGCGTTCTGGACCGACACACTTTAGCCAAGACAGATAAGAGGCATTACTTTATAAGTTAACGGTTGTCGGTGATAAATATGTGCATTAATATAAATATTAACCACATTGTATCGACAATATATTGAATATTAACTAGAGGCTTTACCCGAAAACGCCGTCATAAATTTAAAGTTAACAGGTGATTAGGTGTATCCACTAGTACTCTGTTTAACGGTCTGGGCCTAATCAGAAACCACGCCGGGTGGCGAAGCGAAAACATCACCGCCCGACGTCGTTAACTTGGACCGCCTCGGATTGAATGGGAAAGATCCGGGACTGCAGAATGGGGAATATACCATGAAGAAGATTCTGATCGCTGCCGCCGCTCTGGCTGTTTCCGCTGCTCCGGCCTATGCCGCTTCGGGCAACACCTCGACCGCCGCTGGCACCGCGACCGCCGAAGTCGTCGCCCCCATCGTTCTGACGCACGCCTCGGGCGCCGCTCTGAGCTTTGGCAAGTTCACCACCGGCACGGGCGGCACCGTGGTTGTCACCGCCGCTGGCGTGGGTTCGGTCACCGCTGACGTGGGCTTCGTCCCCGGCTCGACCGTCTCGGCTGACAGCTACTCGCTGACGGGCGATGCGAACCGCAGCTTCTCGATCGCCACCACCAGCGGCAGCGTCTCGAACGGTTCGCGTTCGATGTCGTTCACGACCGCTCCCTCGGCTTCGGGCGGCACGCTGAGCGCTTCGGGCGCCGCTTCGTTCACCGTCGGTGGCACGCTGACGGTTGCCGGCACCGAGCCTGCTGGCGTCTACACCGGCAGCTACAACGCCACCGTGACCTACAACTAATCCACTGCCCCCAGGGGCCAGGATTACACGCACAGCCGGGTCCGACCAACAGGTCGGGCCCGGTTTTGCGTTGCGCGCCACGGATGCGGCCAACTGGTTAACATCGGCCAAATGCAGAACGCGCCAACCAGCGTCAAAGCCACCAGAAGCGGCCGCCACACCCCACCCAAAAGCGCCGATTCCCGCAGGGTTTCCGGCATTTTTTGAACTTATTTTCGGTTACTGCCGCATTAAGTAGATTCGCAAGGAACCCGTTCACGGCCTTTAACCTATTACAGGATCAACGACGGGCGGCCTGACCACCTCCGCCAAGCGGCCCGGGCGTTAATTTTGACCACCCTGGATTGAATGGGAAAGATCCAGGGCTCTTGAATGGGGAAATTGAGACCATGAAGAAGTTTCTGATCGCTGCCGCTGCTCTGGCTGTTTCCGCTGCTCCGGCCTATGCCGCTTCGGGCAACACCTCGACCGCCGCTGGCACCGCGACCGCCGAAGTCGTCGCCCCCATCGTTCTGACGCACGCCTCGGGCGCCGCTCTGAGCTTTGGCAAGTTCACCACCGGCACGGGCGGCACCGTGGTTGTCACCGCCGCTGGCGTGGGTTCGGTCACCGCTGACGTGGGCTTCGTCCCCGGCTCGACCGTCTCGGCTGACAGCTACTCGCTGACGGGCGATGCGAACCGCAGCTTCTCGATCGCCACCACCAGCGGCAGCGTCTCGAACGGTTCGCGTTCGATGTCGTTCACGACCGCTCCCTCGGCTTCGGGCGGCACGCTGAGCGCTTCGGGCGCCGCTTCGTTCACCGTCGGTGGCACGCTGACGGTTGCCGGCACCGAGCCTGCTGGCGTCTACACCGGCAGCTACAACGCCACCGTGACCTACAACTAATCCACTGCCCCCAGGGGCGCAGGATTACACACACAGCCGGGTCCGACCAACAGGTCGGGCCCGGTTTTGCGTTGCGCGCCACGGATGCGCCACGGCGTCGAATGTGTAATTTTGCCTAAGTTTTTAGGCCTAACTGGTCATTAATCATTTTCCTTTAATCCGTGTCAGCAGGCAGCAGACGGCGATCCCTTCCCCATTGGGCGCTCATGCGGCTGATCAGAATTGATCCGGCTCGGCTTTCCCATTCACCGATGCCCGGACAGACACGGAGGTCTGGAAAATGAAGAAGATGCTTCTGGCTGTGGGTCTGTTGGCGATGACGTCGGCCCCGGCAATCGCGGGTTCGGGCAGCACCTCGACCGCCACCGGCACGGCGACCGCCAATGTTGTGGCCCCGGTCGTGCTGTCGCACAATTCGGGCGCTGCGCTCAGCTTTGGCCGCTTTACCACAGGTACGGGCGGTTCGGTGGTTGTGGCCACCTCGGGCTCGGGCTCGACCACGGCAGATGTCACCTTTGTTCCCGGTTCGACGACCACGGCTGACGCCTTCAGCCTGTCGGGCGACCCCAGCCGCAGCTATGCCGTGTCGACCACTGCCGGCAGCGTCAGCAACGGTTCCAAGACCATGCCCTTCACCACCCAGCCCTCGGCCAACACCGGCGCGCTGAACAGCGCGGGTTCGGGCTCGTTCACCGTGGGCGGCACGCTGACCGTGGCGGGCAACGAGACGGCAGGTTCGTACACCGGCAGCTATAGCGCCACGGTGACGTACAACTAAGGTTTTTCAGGGCATGGCAGGGCGCGGGTTGTTTCCCGGATCGGCGCCCTGCCATTTCCCAATGGATCTTGCGTTTCCGCGTGAACGTCCAAATCCGCAAAAAGCCGGCCCAGAGCCGGCTTTTGTCGTTGATACTGTGCGATTTTCCCAAAATTCGGCCGTTTTGCACGCTGCGCATCCCTCTTGCCAATTCACCAAGAATTCACCATTCCCTGCGAAAAACTACCTATGGCCGGACGCACCGAGCCAAGCAGATGTTCCGGTCGCCATCCCTTTTCGCCTTTTTCTTGCAAGCTATGGAGTTTGCCACATGTCCACCTACGCCCGCATGGACCACGACCGTCTGGCACGGTTTCGCTCTGGGCGGATTTCGCGTCTGGCCCGCACTGGTTGCGCGCTGGCTGGCCTGTCCCTGACGCTGGTCAGCCCCGCTGCGGTCTGGGCGCAGGCAGCCCCTGCGGCAAAGCCCGCGCCGGCCGCCGCTGCGGCTCCGGCTGCTGCGCCTGCGGCTCCGGCCGCTGGTGCTGCTGCCCCGGCGGCAGGGGCTGCTGGCGCTGCTGGCGCAGGCGCCCCGGCCGCTGGCGGCGCGATTCCCGCCGCCGCGCCCGGTGCCGCGCCCGAAGGCTCGGTGGGCGGCATGGGGGACATCAACCTCTATCCCAAGCGCATCGTCATCGATGACCGCAACCGCGTGTCCAGCGTGGGGCTGTACAACCGCACCGCCAACACCGGCGATTATGACATCGACATCTCGGACATGGTGATGACGCCCGATGGCCGCCTGGTCACGCTGGACAGCCTGCCCGAAGGCGATCCGATGCGTACCAAGCTGCGTTCGGCGGGCGAAATCGTGCGCTGGTCGCCGCACCGCGTGACCCTGCCCGGCAACGAGGCGCAGATGGTGCGCATCATGGCCCGCGTACCTGAAAACCTGCCGGCGGGCGAATATCGCTCGCACTTTTCGGCGGTGGCGGTGCCGCCGGGCACCGATGGCCTGTCGATCGATCAGGCCACCGCTGGCCAGCAGACTCCGACCGGCATCGGCGTGCGGATCACCCCGCGCTTTGGCATTTCGATCCCGGTGATCATCCGCGTGGGCGAAACCACGCTGAACGCCGGGCTGAAAGACCTGAAGGTCACCGCCCAGCCCGATGGCACGCGCCTGCTCAGCTTTACCGTGACGCGCGAGGGCACCCGTTCGGCCTTTGGCGACATCACCATCACCGCGCCCGGCGCGGCCAAGCCTGTCGCCTTCCTCAAGGGCGTGGGCGTCTATACCGAACTGGCCGAACGCAAGGTTTCTGTGCCGGTGGACAAGGCGCTGGATGCCAAGCTGACCGCCGCTGGCGCCAAGCTGACGGTGACCTATGTTGACGATGACGTGACTCCGGGAAAACAACTAGCCCGGGTGGATTTTGTTGTGCCATAAGGGCACGGGACACAACGTGTGAGGGACCATATGCCGGGGGGGCTGATATCCCGGTACTTACGCCAAATTTTGGCTGCCTGCCTGTTGGTGGGCGGCCTTTTGGCGTTGCTGGCCCCCGGCTTGGCGCTGGCGGCGGGCACCCCGCCTGAACAGGTCAATTCGCGCTCGGCCCCGCCGCCGCCGCCCGCCGGTGGCAAGCCCGCCCCCACCGGCCATGCCACCGCCCTGCCCGGCGTCAAACTCTCGTCGCGCGATGAGTTGATCCTGGAAATCCAGACCGTCAACCGCGAGATGAGCGACACATTGACCGGCTATGGCCTGCGCAGCGGCCTGTACCTGCCGTTTTCCGACATGGTGCGGTTTCTGGACCTGTCGATCACCGTCAGCGACGATGGCCATTACGCCAGCGGCTGGTTCCTGCGGCAAAACCGGACGTTGCAGATCAACCTGCGTCAGGGCGTGATGGTGATCATGGGCAAGGAAATTGCCCTGAAACCGGGGGACGCCACCGCCTTTAACGGCGAAATGTATCTGAAGGCGGAGAAGTTCGAAGAGCTGTTCCCCATGACGCTGAAGATCGACATGCGATCGGCGTTGATCACGGTGACGACCAAGGAGCTGTTCCCGTTTCAGGAAAAGCTGGCGCGCGAGGCCGCGCGTGAGCGGTTGAGCGGCCAGTCCAAAGGCTCTGGCCCGGTGTTCCCGCGCCAGACAACCCCCTATCGCGGGCTGACTTTTCCGATCTTTGACGTGGAATGGCGGGCGCAAACCGACGGCGAATCCGGCCCGCGCACCGATTTCGACCTGCACGCATCGGGCGATCTGGCCTTCATGACGGCGCGCACCTATGTCGCCACCTCGACGCAGGGCGGGCTGACCGGGGCCAGTGTGCAGATCGGACGGCGCGATCCCACCGCCCGCCTGCTGGGCCCCCTGCACGCGACCGAGTTTCAGGCCGGCGACATCGGCACTGCCTCGCTGCCTCTGGGTCTGCGCGGGATCAGCGGACGCGGCGCCTATGTGACCAACACCCCGCTGGAACAGGCCAGCGTGTTCGACAAGATCGACTTCCGCGGCGAATTGCCCAAGGATTACGAGGTCGAACTCTACCGCAACGACCAGTTGGTCGGCTCCACCCGCGAGCAGGTGAACGGCCAGTATGAATTCCTGCAGGTGCCGGTCGATTTCGGCATCAACGTGTTCCGGCTGGTGTTTTACGGCCCGCTGGGCCAGCGCCGCGAGGAAGTGCGCCGCATCAGCGTGGGCGATGGTCGCATCCAGCCGGGCAAGCTCATCTATTACTTTGGCAGCGTCGAGCGCGAGATGTCGGTCGCCGGCATCCGCAACGCCAAAGCCACCCTGAGCGCCGACTACGGCGCCTATCGCCATGAAGCGATCCTGCAATATGGTCTGGCGCGCTGGCTCACGGTGGTGGCATCGGGCGCGATGTACCGGTCCGAAGGCGCCGACCGCTGGCTGACCACGGCGGGTTTGCGCACCGGCATCGGCAATCTGGCGATCAAGCTGGACGCGGGGATGGACAACACGGGCGGCACGGCCGGGGTAATTGGTCTGGGCGGGCGGTTGCTGGGCGTATCTTATGTCGGCAGCCACGCGATCTATCAGGGCGGCTTTATCGATGAAATGCGCAGTTCAGGCAGCCAACGCCTGTCCAGCGTCACCCAGCTGGACCTCAACCGCACGTTCAAGATCGCCGGGCACAACCTGCCCACCATGCTCAGCCTGCAACGGCTGCGCTTTACCAGCGGGCAGGAACAGATCGCCGCCACCTTGCGGCAAAGCACGATGATCGAGCGCTTCATGGTGTCGAACACGCTGAACATGGCGGCCAGCGCCTCGCCGGGCTTGGGCAGTTCGATGCAGATGAACGGGGCGATGGATATCTCGACGCTGACGGGGCGCACGACGCAATACCGCGCGACGGTGCAATACAGCGTCGTTCCCACGCCCAAGCTGAACGCCATCGGGCTGGAAATGGACCGCCCGATCGCCGACAATTTCACCGTCAAAGCAGCCGCCAGCCATGTGCTGGCCAGCGGGCAGAGCAGTGTCGGCCTGTCGGGCTCGCGCCGCTTTGGCCCGCTCTCGCTATCAGTGGAAAGCAGCTATGCCTTCCCGCGTCAGGCCTATACTGTGGGGCTGCGCCTGGGCTTCAGCTTTGGCCGCAACCCGTTGTCGCAGCGCATGTTTGTCGAACGCCCCGGCCTGTCGAACAGCGGCGCGGTGGCAGTCAGCGCCTTCCGCGACGAAAACGGCAATCAGACGCAGGACGAAGGCGAGCAGCAGATCGGCAAGGTGACGTTCTTTACCGGCACGCAGCAGGTCACCTCGACCGACAAGGGCGAGGCGCTGATGGGCGGGATTGGCGATGGCAACCGCACGGCCGTCAAGATCGACGCCACCACCCTGCCCGACATCTCGATGGCGCCCAGTTCGGTCGGGTACGAAATCCTGCCGCGCGCGGGTCGCATCCACATCACCCGCTTTGCCATTCAGCACCTCTCGGAAATCGAGGGCAAGGCGATGTTCTCCGACGGCACGCGGCGGCGCGGCGTGTCGGGCGTGACGCTGTTCCTGATGGACATGAGCGGCAAACGCGTCGCCAAGGTGCGGACCGAGGGCGACGGCTTCTTCCTGTTCGAATTGCTGAAACCGGGCGAATACCGGATCGAAATCAGCCCCGATCAGGCGCGCAACCTGAAAATCCGCATGGCGGGCGAATACCGCGTGGTGGTGGGGGCCAAGCGCGCCCCCGCCCCGGTGCAGCTGGAAATCCGCCCGCAATAAAGGCTCAGTCTGCCAGCAGCGCGATCGCGATATACACCACCGCCAGCGCGCCAAAGACAAACACCGTGCCCAGCACAAAGGCCAGCCGCACCCACAGCACGTCGATGTTGAAATAGCGCGCCAGACCAGCGCACACGCCGAACAGCTTGCCGCGCGTCTTGTCCAGACGAAAGCCGCTCTGGCCGGGGCGATAGGGATCAGTGTTCATCGGGTTCCTCCTGTTGGCGGGGCCAATGCGCCCACGCTTGGCGCCATCAATGCAGGGGGCGTGCCAATTGGACAAAAGCACGATTGTTCCCGGTCCCCCCGCCCGCCATGCACGCCCTGCCCGCCACCTATCGGCGGATTTCGCCATGGCTTGGGATAAATTCCCGCCGCGTCATGGGCTGCCCTTGCGCGCCTCTGGCCACCCCTGCGGCTTTGGGATAGGGCGGGCATCATGGCGCTCGACAACATCCGCCTTGGCTGGTTTCGCAACCATCGCGCCACCGCGATCGAGGGCACGCGCGCCTTCAACCTGTTGATCGGCGAAAATGGCGCGGGCAAAACCAATGTGCTCGAGGCGATCAGCCTGTTCGCGCCGGGCCGGGGCATGCGCCGCGCCGCGCTGGCCGATATTGCCGGGCACGATGGCGATGGCAGCTTTGCCGTCAGCGCCGAACTGGCCAGCCCCGCCGGCGCCATGCGCATCGGCACCGGCACCGCGCCCGACCGGCCGGGACGGCGGCTGGTGCGGATCAACGGCGCGGACGCCAGCGCGGTCAGTCTGGGCGAATGGCTGGGGCTGTTCTGGCTGACCCCGGCGATGGACCGGTTGTTCACCGATTCACCGGGGATGCGGCGGCGCTTTCTGGACCGGCTGGTGCTGGCGCTGATCCCCGGCCACGCGCGCCACGCGGCGCGGGCCGAACAGGCGCTGCGCGAACGCAACCGGCTGTTGTCGCTGCCACAGATGCCCGACGGGCGCTGGCTGGACGCGATCGAGGCGCAATTGGCCGAGGCGGGGGCGGCGCTGGCCACCGCCCGCGCCCGCCTGCTCACCGCGATGGAGGCGCATCTGGCGGGCCTGCCGCCCTCGCCCTTTGCCCGCCCCACGCTGGCCTATGCGCCCGGCGGCCCCACCACGCGCGACGCGCTGGCGCAGGCGCTATCCGATGGCCGGGCGCGGGACCGGGCGGCGGGGCGCACACTTACCGGCCCGCACCGCGATGATTTCCACACCACCATGGCCGCAAAAAACCAGCCCGCCGCCGAATGCTCCACCGGAGAGCAAAAGGCGATGCTGATCGCCCTGACGCTGGCGCATGCGGAAATGACTCTGGCCGACGAGGCCGTCGCCGATGCCCCGCCCCGCCCGCGCCTGTTGCTGCTGGACGAGGTGGCCGCCCATCTGGACCCGGTGCGGCGCGGCGCGTTGTATGAACGTCTGGCCGCCACCAACGCACAGGTCTGGATGACCGGCACCGAAGAGGCCCCCTTTGCCGAGATCCTGCCCCATGCCGCGACATGGCGCGTCGCCGATGGCGCCGTCAGCCGGATTGCGCGGCCCACGCCATAGGCGTCCCGAACCACCGCCGAGCCCGCCCCTGCCAGCGCCGCGCCGCGATCAGCGCTGCCGCCATGCCGCCCGGCACGCTGCGCCCTTGCGCCAATCGCGCCACCACCACCTCTGCCGGGCAGGGCAGCCGCGTCACCGGATCAACATAGCGCGCATAATCCACCAGCACATGCGCCACCAGATCATCAACGCACAACCGCGCCGCGTTCAGCCGCCGCCCCGGCACCGGCCCCAGGTCGCGCGTCAGCCCCCAGCCCGCGTAAAAGGGCACGCCATGGGTGGTCACATCGCACCCGCGCAACAAAGCCTCAAAACCGGTGAGCGACGACACCACATGCACCCCGTCCACGGCCGCCAACACCGCCGCCATGGGCTCATCGCCCAACACCCTGTCCGCCAACGCCGCCGCATCCGCCACCGCCCCGCGCCGGTGCCCGGCCAACACATCGGGATGCGGCTTGAACCAGATCTCCGCCCCCGGCTCGGCCGCGCGGGCGCGCAGCAACAGGGCGCGGTTGTCCACCCCCGCCCCGCCCAGCGCCATCGCCCGATCATCGCCCACCTGTCCCGCCACCAGCACCCGGCGGCGGCCATCGCGCGGCGGCAGATCCACCCCGCCGCCGCCTGCGCCATATTTGCCAATCCCGCCCGCCACCAATGCGCTGCGCAAAGCCCGCGCCCGGCCGCGCGCCGCCGCCTCCACCGGCCCGGTCAACAACCGCGCCTCCAGATCGCTGACCCGCGCCGGGTCCACAGGATTGCCGCCAAAATCCACGATCACCGACAATGGCGGCACGCAATCGGCCCCCAATCCGGCGGAACGGACATAGCCATCCTCAATCTCTGCCAAGCGCCCCCCTGCCGCCGCCAGCGCCGCGCCCCCCGTGCGCGCGACCCAGCACAGCGCCACCTGATCACCCGCCATATCGCCCACACGCCGCCGATGCCGCACCGGCCCGCCGCCATCCCACAGCAAGGGATCGACCATCGCCCGTTTCCACCGCGCCACGCCCAGCACCGCGCCAATCCGGCGGTTGCCGTCAATCAACGCGCGCCAATCAGCCAACAGCCGCGCCGCCGCAACCCAGCCCATGGACGCGCCCGTAAACGGATCGCGCGGCGCATATCCGGCCAGCGCCGCGGCCAAGGCGTCATGCCCGCCACCAGCCGCCAGCGCGCGGGCCAGATCTGCCTCTGCCCCCCGTACGTTGTCGTACCAAGGATCATGCGCCGGGTGCCAGAACGCCCCGCCCACGCGCCACCGTGCCAACGCCGCCGCCAACGGGCCCAGCTCCGCGCGCGGCACACCATCGCCCGGCCCCAGCAAAGCGCCCGCCCGATGCCCCGGAAAAGGCGGAACGCGCAGGAACGCCGCCTGCCGCAGCATGTATTCAGATCACGCCGGGGGCGAATTTCACCGCCTCATCCACCGCCTGACACTGGCGCAAAAACACCTCCAGCCGGTCCAGCGGCAGGGCGCATGGCCCATCGCATTTGGCGGCGGACGGATCGGGATGCGCCTCGACAAACAGGCCCGCGATCCCCACCGCCAGACCGGCGCGCGCCAACACATCCACCTGCGCCCCCCGGCCATCGGCGCTGTCAGCGCGGCCACCGGGGCGTTGCAGCGCGTGGGTCACGTCAAACACCACCGGCGCCATCGCCTTCATCGCATCCATGCCCAGCATGTCGACGATCAGGTTGTTATAGCCAAAACACGTCCCCCGCTCACCCAACAGCACCCGGCGATTGCCCGCCTCGACACATTTGGCGATGATGTGGCGCATTTCATGAGGGGCCAGAAACTGGGGCTTTTTCACATGGACCACCGCGCCCGTCCGCGCGATCGCGGCCACCAGATCGGTCTGCCGCGCCAGAAAAGCGGGTACCTGCAAAATGTCGGCCACCTGCGCCACGGGGGCGGCCTGGGCCACCTCATGCACATCGGTGATCAGCGACACGCCAAAGGCGCGCTTGACCTCCTCCAGCACGCGCAAGCCCTCCTCCAGGCCGGGGCCGCGATAGGAATGCAGGCTCGACCGGTTCGCCTTGTCAAAGCTGGCCTTGAACACAAAAGGCACCGACAGGTTGCGCGCGACCGCAACGAATTGCTCAGCCACGCGCAAGGCAATATCCCGCCCCTCAACCACATTCATCCCGCCGATCAGCACGAAACTGCGATCGTTGGAAAAAGTCACGCCATTGTCGAGGCGGATCACCTGTTCTGACACCGAGGGTGGAGTCAGATCGGGGGGGGCGGTGGGGGGCAATGCGCTGCCGGGCACAACGGCCGCAGAGCGCATGGCCCCATCGGACAGAGCATGGGGGCGTTCAACCGGCGATTCCGAAGGATTATCTCTATTTGCGGGCATGAAGAAATCATACAATTCCCCCACGCCTAGTCGACGCCGCGTTGTACCAGAATGGATTCAATCCGCGCGGCGTCTTGCGGATGGTTCAGTTCCACCACCGGCCAGCCGGGCGCATCGCATAGCGCCACCATCACCGGCGCGGCCCCTTCCAAAAAGCGTAACTGCTCCAACCCCTCGGCCTGCTCCAGCGCGCTGGGCGGGCGGCGGACATAGTCGGCCAAGGCCCATGGCGCATAGGCATAGACCCCCAGATGCACCAAGCCGCCCCCCGCCCCCGCGCCAAACGGCACCTGCGCGCGGGAAAAATACAGCGCCCGCCCGGCGGCATTGGCCACCACCATCGTCACCCCCGCGCCCTCTGCCCCCCCGCCCTCTGTCGCCGCGCCCTCTGCTCCACCGCGCAGCGCCGCCGTGGCCATCGCCGCGCCGCTGTGCCCCACCAGCGCCGCCACCGCCCGCGCCACCGCATCGGGCGGCATCAACGGCGCGTCACCCTGCACATTCACCACCACATCGGCCATCAGCCCCAACCGCGCCACGGCATCGGCGCAACGCTCGGTCCCGTTGCGGCAATCGGGCGCGGTCATCACCACCTGCCCGCCAAAACGGCGGACGCAATCGGCAATCCGCGCGTCATCGGTCGCCACCCATACCTCGGCCCGGACCGGCAAAGCCGCATCAGGCTGGCTCAACCCCCGCGCGTCCCCGTCCAGATCGGCCCGCAGCAAAGCGCCCGCCGTTTCCGTTCCGCCCGTCGGCAAAGGCACCCCCTGACGCTCCAGCGCCTCGGCCGCCGCCCGCGCCGCCTGCCAGCTCCACTCGATCAGCGGACGCGCAACGCCCCCCGCCCCACGCAACATCGCCAAAGGCTTACCCACACACCGGCTCGAGCCAAAGCGCGCCGGCACGATCACCGCCACCCGCAACGCCGAAGCCGATACCGCAACCTCCGCCGTGCCCCCCTCACGCGGGGCACCACGCACCAGTACGCGCGCGGCAGGCACCATCGCATCGCCCCCATCCTCCCACGGCTGATGCCACATCATCGGTCCGCCATGCCGCCCGTTTTCCATCCCCGTCCCCCTGTTCAGTTCAGCCCGATCTGCAACAAATCATGCATATGGATGATGCCGCAGGGCATCGCCGCCCCGCCCATCTGCTCCACGACAAAAATCGCCGTGATCTTGGCATCGTTCATCATCTGCAATGCGTCCGCCGCCGACGTATCGGCCGCCACACAGCGCGGACGGCGCGTCATCACATCGCCCGCCCGGCCATGGCCCAGCATCGCCACATGGCGGCGCAAATCGCCATCGGTGATCACCCCGACCAGCACGCCCCCCCCGTCCACCACGCCCACAATGCCAAAGCGGTGGCGCGAAATCGCCGCCACCGCCTGCGCCATTGGCGCGCCCCGATCGATCAACGGCACGCCATCGCCCCGGTGCATCACATCACCCACCCGCGTCAGCGCCAGCCCGATGCTGCCGCCCGGATGCAGCGCCCGCACGCTGTCGGCCGACACCCCACCCGCCGCCATCACCGCCAGTGCCAAGCCATCGCCCATCGCCATCTGCATCGCGGTGCTGGTGGTGGGGGCGGCCACGCCCTCGGCCTCGGCCACCTTGGGCAGGATCAGCGCGACATCGGCGCGTTCGGCCAGCCAACTGCCCGCCTGCCCCACGATGCCGATCACCCGCAGCCCGATGCGCCGCGCATGGCCCAGCACCGGCATCAATTCGCGCGTCCCTCCCGAATTCGACAGCATCACCACCACATCGCCCGCCATCAACAGGCCCAGATCACCATGCGCCGCCTCTGCCGGGTGGAGGAAACAGGCCGGTTTGCCCGTCGCGCACAGACTGGCGGCAAGCTTGCGCCCGATCAGCCCCGATTTCCCCATGCCGCACACCACCACCCGCCTTGCGCCCAGCACCAGCCGGCACGCCGCGGCAAAGCCATCGGCCAACGGCGATTGCCCCATGGCGCGCGCCAGATGATCCAGCGCCCGCGCCTCTGCCGCGATCACCCGCGCGCCGCATTGGGCCAGATCGCCGAGCCGGGACAAATCCGCGTTACAGATCAGTGGTTTCCGTTGCCAAATGCCGTGCCGCATATGCCATCCTGTGGCGCGCCAAGGCTGGCCCGCCCGCGTGGCCGACGCTATGCCGCAACCCCGCGCCGCCACCCGCGCACAGCCGCAGGACCACACAAGCGCAAGGCATCAGGCCCGAGGCAGATCAGGCCAAAGGTTGGACCGCAGGCACAGAGGCGCGCCGCCAGCGACCACAGCCACCAGCCAGCACATTCCGCGATGCGTCCCGAAAAAACCTGTTAAATCGCGTGTTTGGTCAGCGATTGTGCTATCAGACACAGGCCGCCTTCCGCGAAGCCTATTGCCTCCACATGCGATGCAACACCGCATTCGCCCGGATGGATCACGCGCGCTTCCCCGGCAGCATTCAGCGCGACATCCCCCTTAAGGGGAATAACGGAAACCGCACCAGTGCCATATCGGTTCATCAATGCAGCATCTGGAACCCCATCAACACGGTCCAGCCGGAAATGCGGCCCATCGACCAAAGCGACCGTTCCGGATTCATTCAGCCGCTGATGCCAGCGCGACAGATCATACGCCTGCCCCAACGCCACCGCCAAGCCTTCGTCCAAATGCAATTCGCGCGGGCGTCCATAATCATACAGGCGATAGGTGATGTCCGAGGTCTGCTGCACCTCGATCACTGACACGCCCGCGCCGATCGCGTGTACCGTGTTGGCGGGAATATAGAAAAAGTCACCCGGCGCGACCTTGTGCCACACCAGCATGTCCTCGATCCGGCCATCCAGCGCGGCCGCGCGCATCTCGTCGGTGGAGATCGAACGGTCAAACCCGATGCCCAGCGTCGCGCCGGGCTGCGCGTCCACCACCAGCCAGCACTCTTCCTTGCCCTGGCGGCCGATCCCCATCGCCAGTGTCTGCGCATCACTGGGATGCACCTGCACCGACAGCTTTTCGCTGGTAAAGATGTATTTGATCAGCAAATCGGGCAAAAGCGCGGGCGGCTCGAACCAGATTTCACCAACCCGGCGTGGCGCGCCATCGGCGTCCACCGGCGTGACAAAAGGCGCGGGCAGGCAATCACAGCCCCACACCTTGTCCACCAACCGGATTGGCAAATTCAACGCTTCGGCCACAACCGTCACCATTTGCTGTTACTGATTGGCCGCGCCAAACAGCTTGCCTACCTTTTGCACACCATCGGCCGTGGTGACCATAATATCATTGCCATCCACCACGACAATCACGTCCTTCAGCCCGATGATCGAGACATTGGGCCCATCGGTTTCGACGCAAACATTCTGGCAATCCACCAGTTCCACCCGCGCGGCCTCGGGCGCGGCGATGCTGTTGCCCTGCGCATCCTGATCGCGCGCCTCGTGCAGGGCAGCCCAATTGCCGATGTCCGACCACGCCATCACGGCCGGCACCACGGCGGCCCGGTCGGTCTTTTCCATCACGGCATAGTCGATGGAATCACTGGGAACGGCGGCAAACAGCGCCGCATCAGGCTGGAAGCGGTGCCCATCGGCCTGCCCGGCGTCCACCGCGGCCTGTACCGCGGCCAGAATGTCGGGGCGATGCGTGCCCAGTTCGCGCAGGAAATCCCCCGCCCGCAACGCGAAAATCCCGCCATTCCAGGCATATCCACCCTCGGCCAGAAAGCGCTTGGCGGTGTCCAGATCAGGCTTTTCGACAAAACGTTCGACGCGGAAAGCGCCTTCGGCAATGGCCTCGCCCTGCTTGATATAACCAAATCCGGTTTCCGGCCCGGTAGCGCCAATGCCAAAAGCGACCAGCCAGCCCTGCTCGGCCAGAGCGGCGGCGGTCAGGGCGGCGGCCTGAAACGCGGCGGGATCACCGATATGGTGATCACTGGGACACACCAGCATCACCGCATCCTCGGGCAGGCGCAGCGCGGCCAGCGCGATCGCGGCGGCGGTGTTGCGCGCGGCCGGCTCCACCATGATCTGCGCGCCAGCCACGCCAGCCAGCTGCGCCTCGACATGTTCCAGATGGGCAACGCCGGTAACAATGACCGGACCGGTGAAATGCGCCGTATCGCCCGCGCGGCTCAACGTCAGTTCAAACAGCGTCTGATCACCCACCAGCGGCAAGAACGGCTTGGGCTTGACCGCCCGGCTGCGGGGCCACAGTCGCGTACCCGAGCCGCCACACAAAACCACCGGAGTAATCTTTGCCATATATTCCCCATGTCGTTGCCCATTGCCAGCCAAGGCAACATGATCAGCGGTTATGCCATAGCCAATTCGGTTCCACAGGTGAGCCCAAACCGGCAGAATGCGCGAGCGTTATTCGCGTTGCGTTGCAGCAGAGTTTCAGACAAACCGCAAGCGTAGTTTTATGGCATAATACGTAACAAGTCCGCTTGTCTCGTCCATGCTTGCGGCGATGCGACAAAGCCCTGAGCCTGCCGTAACGGCGTCCCTTTGGCATGAACGCATGTCGCCCGGCCGCCCCACACGCCCGGCCATCTGCCTTGCCCAATCCGTGATAAACCACTGCTGCCGCGCGATTTTCCGCAACTGCTCATCGCGCTTGCGGCGCGATGCCCGCGGCAGGGCAAAGGCATCGGCGGCCAAACACCGGCGGCTGTGAACAGGCGGTGTCAGCCAGGTGGTAGCACGCGCCGACAGGGGTGCCCGCCATTTGGGCCGGTACCGTTTTGGATCACCCGCCGCGCCGCAAAAACCGCAAGAACGCGCCCACGCGATTCCCGCCCGCCGCCCGGTAGGATCCCGTATTGGTTACCCACCAGGCCCACACCCGGGGCGGGGGCACACAGCCCCAAAACGAATATATCTGCCTACAAAAGCGGATGTTTCAGGCCTTGCGCGGCATGCCTTGCAAAGTCCAAATTCCCTTTATTGAACGCGGGTTTGCAAGGGCTGTCGAAACATCCCTCCCCTTTTTGCAAAACATCCACGCGCAAAACACTGCCTGTTGCCGCCGCGCTTTGACAAGCGTGCGGGTCGCCTTTTGTTGTCTGAGGATCTGGTGAAAATCATCGCTGCGTCGCCCCCACACGTGTTCTCCGCATCGGCGTCCCGGGGTCAACACCCGCGCCTGCGGCATTTTCTGGTGCTACAGGGGCCGCCGGGGCCGTTCTTTCACCAATTGGGGCGGGCGCTGGGCGCGGCGGGGCACCGCGTGTGGCGAATCAACCTGAACGGGGGCGATGTGCACGACTGGCCGCGCGGCTGGACGCAGGACGGGCGGGCCAATGGCATTCCTTCGGCATGGCGCGGCCGGGCGCGGGACTGGCCATTGCATATCGATGGGTTCATTTGCCACCACGGCATCACCGATCTGGTGCTTTTTGGCGATTGCCGCCCGCTGCACCGCGCGGCGCACCGTATCGCGGGGCTGCGCGGCGTTGCCGTCCATGTGTTCGAAGAGGGGTATATCCGCCCCGACTGGCTGACGCTGGAGCCTGATGGCGTGAACGGCCATTCGCCGCTGCCGCGCAATGCCGACCAGATCCGCGCGGCCGCCGCCATGCTGCCGCCGATCGCGCCGGGACCTGCTCTGCCGCCGGTACAGGCCACCATGCGCCGCCGCATTGCCGACAGTCTGGGTCATTACGCCGCGCTGGTGGCGATGGCGCCGCTGTTTCCGTTTTACCGCACCCACCGGCCGGGCCTGTTGGCGGCAGAGGCGGTGGGCTGGCTGTTGAAATGGGCCCGCGGCCCCCGCGCCGCCGCGCAGGCCAGCGCGGCGCAGGCGCAGGTGGCGGCCCATGTCGCGGGTGGCGGACGCTATTTCCTGTTCCCGCTGCAATTGTCATCGGACTATCAGATCCGCGCCCATTCGCCCTTTGCCGCGATGGAGCAGGCGGTCGATTATGTGCTGGCCAGCTTTGCCGCGCATGCCGCGCCTGACACGCTGTTGGTGGCCAAGGCGCATCCGCTGGACCCGCGCTGGGCCGGGTGGGGACCATTGCTGGCGCGGCGGGCGCGGGCGCTGGGGATCGGCGGGCGCGTGGTGCATCTGGACGGCGGCGATCTGCGCCATTGGGCCGAAGGGGCCAGCGGCATGGTGGTGGTCAATTCCACCTCGGCCACCTTTGCCTTTGCCGCCGGGGTGCCGGTGGCGGCGCTGGGCAGCGCGGTCTATGCCCTGCCGGGATTGACGCATCAGAATGGTCTGGACAGTTTCTGGCAGGCCCCCACCCCGCCCGATGCCGCGCTGTGGGCCGCGTTTTGCCGCGTGCTGCACCACCGCAGCCTGGTGCGCGGCGGGCTGGCCAGTGACAGCGCGGTAGCGACACTGGTGGCCAATGCCGCACAGCGCCTGTTGCAGGATCCCGCGCATCTGCCACAAACCGCGCCCGCCATCCCCCCGGCGCCGGCGCGCGCGGCCCCATTGCGGCTGACGGCGGCCAATCCCGCGATCGAGGGTATCGCACATCTGCCCGCCTTTGTCGCGCCGGTGCGCGATGCGGTGATCGGCTGGGGGCGCAAGCCATCGGGCGCGCGGGCGCAACGCATCGCGCGGATACAGGGGCGCCCCTGCCTGCTGCTCGAGGATGGGCTGCTGCGCTCGATCGGGCGGGACGATGCGGCGCTCTCGCTGATTGTCGATCCGCTGGGCTGCTATTACGATGCCTCTGGGCCCAGCGCGGTGGAGGCGGCGATATTGGCCGGGGCCAGCGCCGATCAGGCCGCCCGCGCCGCCGGTCTGGCGCGGCTATGGCGTGAAGGCGGGGTATCCAAATACAACCACGCCCCTGATTACGATGGCTTTTTGCCCGATCCCTATGTGCTGGTGGTCGATCAGGTGGCGGGGGACCGGTCGGTCGCCGGGGCGCTGGCCGGAGAGGCCGCCTTTCGCCGCATGATCGAGGCGGCGCTGGACGAAAACCCCGAGGCGACCGTGCTGGTCAAAACCCACCCCGATGTGCTGACGCGCGGGCGTGGCGGCTATTTGCCGCAAGGGCCGCTGCGCAGCCCGCGCATCCGGGTGATCGGCACGCCGTGCCACCCGGTGCGGCTGCTGCGCCATGCGCGCACGGTCTATACCGTCAGTTCGCAATTGGGGTTCGAGGCATTGGTGTGGAAACGCCCGCTGCGCTGTTTTGGCATGCCGTTTTACGCCGGGTGGGGTTTGTCAGAGGATGACATGCCCCCCACCCCCGCCCGCGCGGCCACCGGGGGGCGGCGACTGGTGGATGTGGTGCATGGCGCGCTGATCGCGGCCAGCGCCTATGTCGATCCGGTCAGCGGCGCCCCCCTGACGGCCGAGGCCGCGATCGAGCGCATCGCCGCCGCCCGCCGCCGCTTGCTGGCCCCCGCCGCGCCGCGCCGCCGCGTTGCCGTCCCGGCTGAGTGACCGGGATGGAGCGCCTGCCTTCGACCGACCTGTATTTCCGCAACGCCTGCGGGGTATGGCTGGGGCTGGACGGGCTGAGCCTGAGCATGTTGCGCAGCCGACAGCGCAACGGCCGCGCCCATGCGCTTTCGGCCAACAGCTATGCCGTGGGGGACTGGCTGGTGCTGGTGCGGCGCGACACGCCGCTGGCCATGGGGCGGGCACTGCGCTGGCACGGGCGGGTGGCCTATGTGATGGACGATGATTTTGCCGCCGGGGCCGCCGATCCACACCTGCCGCGCGACTATGCCCGGCGGCTGGGGGATTTTGCCCGCGATTGGCTGGGGCCGCTGTTGGCGCGGGCCGATGTGGTACTGGCCGCGTCCGATCCGCTGGCCGATCGGCTGGGCGGTGCGGGGCCATGGCTGCGGCGGATCGATCCGGTGTGGGGCGGCACGCCTGCCGACACCGCCCATTACGCGCCATTGGCGGCGGGGGGCACGTTGCAGATCGCCCATCTGGGTTCGGCCAGCCATGGGGCGGCGCTGGCGCGGGTGGCGCCTGCCGTGCTGCGCCTGCTGGACCGCGCGGCGGCGGGACAGATCGCGCCGGTCCGCTTTACCTATATGGCCGCAGCGCCCGTGTCGCCCGCGCTGGAGCATCATCCGCTGGCCCGCCGGATCGAACCGATGACGTGGAGCGAATATCGCCGCTGGATCGGGCGGCAACGGTTTCATCTGGCGCTGTATCCGCTGCTGGCGGGGGGGCTGGACGGGGCGCGCTCGGCGGCAAAACTGGGAGAGCATGGGGTGTGCGGGGCGGTTGGCGTCTATCCGGCGGGGTGGGCGCCGGGCGCGGCGATGGCGGCCGAGGGCGCGGCATGGGCAGCCCCTGATGCGCCCGCCGATTGGGCCGACACGCTGGACCAGGCGCAGGCGCGGCGCGGCGATCTGGCGGCGATGGCGGCGGCGGCGGCGCGGCGGCTGAACGATGCCGCCGCCGCCGACGCGCAACGCGCGCTGTGGACCGATGTGCTGGGCGGATCACTGGCGCCGGTCTGCACCCGGCCGGGCTGGGCATAGGGATGAGCCTGTGGCGCCGCCTGTGGTACACCGCGATGGCGCACCCTTCGCGCGCGGTTGAGGCGATGTATTGGTTCGCCACCGGGCGGCGGCAAAGGGCGCGCAACCGGCTGCGGCTGGGCATCGCCGACAGCGCCCACGCCTATCGCCTGTGGCAGGAAGAGGCCGAGCCGCCCCGCATGAACGCCGCGCAGATCGCCGCGCAGGTGGCGCAATGGGACCAGCCGCCGCGCATCTCGGTGATTGTCCATCTGCGCGACAGGCTGCGGGCGGCGGCGATCACGCGCATGCTGGCGGCGCTGGCGGTGCAAAGCTATCCGCATTGGGAACTGGTGCTGGTCTGCGCGCGCGGGATACAGACGCCGCGTCTGGCCCATGCGCCGCGCATCGTGTTGACGGCCGAACATACCAACAGCCCTGCGCGCGCCATCGCCATCGCCATGCAGGCGGCCAGCGGCGACCATATTCTGCCCCTGGCCGAAGAGGCGCAACTGACCAGCGACGCGCTGTTCCATCTGGCCGCCGCAATGCGGGACAACTCCGGCGCCTGCGTCGCCTATGCCGATCAGGACGAATGCGCAGAAGGGGCCAAGCGGCAGGCCTATTGGTTCAAGCCACAATGGAACCCCGATCTGTTTCTGGCGCAGGATTACCTGTCGGGCATCTGCCTGATCCGCGCCGATGCGGTGCGCGCCCATCTGCCGTTGCACCCGGCGCGGGCGGATGCGGCGGTCTATGCGCTGTTGCTGGCGATCACCGGCGGCAAGGGGGCGCAGGTGCTGCATGTGCCGCGCGTGCTGGCGCATCTGCCCTCCGCGCAGGCGCGGCGCGGCGTGTCGGCACAAGACGCCCCCGCCCGCGCCGCCGCCGTGGCCCGGCATGTGATGAACGCGGGCGGCGTGGCGCGCATCGGGCCGCATGGCACGGTGGGGGTGGAATGGCCTCTGCCCGATCCGCCCCCTTTGGTCAGCATCCTGATCCCCACGCGCGACGGGCTGGACCTGTTGCGCCTGTGCATAACGGGGGTGTTGCACCATACTGACTATCCCGCGATCGAGGTGTTGATCATCGACAATGGCAGCGTTCAGGCCGATACGCTGGACTGGCTGGACCGCATCACCGCCGATCCGCGTGTGCGGGTGCTGCGCGATGACGGTCCGTTCAATTTTGCCGCGCTGAACAATGGTGCGGCGGCGCAGGCGCGGGGCGAATATCTGTGCATGCTGAACAACGATATCGAGGTGCTGGAGCCGGGCTGGCTGACGGCGCTGATGCGGCAGGCGGTGCGGCCGCATGTGGGCGCGGTCGGCGCGCGGCTGTTGTATGAGGATGGCAGCGTGCAGCATGCGGGCGTCACCATCGGGCTGGGCGATGCGGCGGGCCATGCCCACCGGTTTGAGCGGGGGGATGACCCCGGCTATTTCGCCCGCTCCCACGCGCAGCACAGCGTCAGCGCGGTCACGGCGGCCTGTCTGGTGGTGGCGCGGCACAAGTTTGCGGCGGTGGGCGGCTTTGACGCCGAGCATCTGGCCGTGGCGTTCAACGATGTTGACCTGTGCCTGAAACTGCGCGCGGCGGGCTGGACCAATATCTATGAGCCAGCGGCGGAACTGATCCACCATGAGTCCAAGTCACGCGGGCGCGACACCAGCCCACAGCACATCGCGCGCTATCGCGCCGAACTGGCGGTGCTGCAACGGCGCTGGGGCACGGTGGACCATGTCGATCCGCTGCACCATCCACAGTTGGACCGGATGAGCGAACGCTATCGCCTGAAACTACCGTAGAGCGCCGCGGCGATCAGGGCGCGACGCTGCCGATGGTCAGGCCCGTCACCGCCACCTGACTGACCAGCCCCACGAATTTCTGCAAATCGGCGGCGGGCGCGTTGGACACATAGATCACGTCGCGGTGCTGCACGGCAAAACCCTGTGCCCAGAACAGGCTGGCAGGATCGCTCATATCCAGACGATAGATCACCGGTACCCCGCCCGGCGCGCCGTCCGCGACACCTATCGCCGCCAACAGCGCGGGATCGCGTTCGATGCGGAAAATGAACAAACCGCGCGGGTTGGCGCGGTCATCGCGCAAGCCCCCGATCCGCCCCAGCGCCTGTGCCAATGTCAGGCCGGTGCCTTCAAACGCCACCTCGGCATTGGTGCCGGTCGCGCCCAGCGCGGTAAAGCTGTAGGGCTGATACAGGGCGGTCACCACATCGTCCGCCTGCATGCGGATGTTTTGGGCGGGATCGCGGATCACCGCCTCCAACGGCATGGCGGCCACCCGGCCCGCGCGGCTGACCTGCACCGTCACCTTGCCCACCGGTTGCCGCACGCCGCCGGCCGCCGCCAGCACATCCAGCAAGCGTTCGCCCCGCGCGGTCAGGCCGATGCGGGCGCTGCTGGCGACCTCACCCACCACGGTCACATTGGCCGTCGCGTTGCGCACCACGCGCAGCATCACCTGTGGGTCATGCGCCTTTCCACCCAAACGGCGGGTGATGTCGGCCGCGATCTGTTGCGGTGTGCGGCCCGCCGCCACCACCGGCCCGACAAAGGGCACGGTGATCATGCCGCCCGCGTCCACCATCTGCTCTGGCAAGGACGCCCGCGTGGCGGTGGCCAATCCCCCCGCCCCGCCCGCCAGCGTCCCCGTGCCATAGGCCGCCGCGCGCCATTCGCCGCCGCTGCCAAACAGCACGGCGGGCGGCGCCTCCCACACGGAAATATCCACCACATCGCCGCGCCCGATCACCGATCCGGCCACCACGCCATCGCCCAGCACCCGGCCCAGCCCCTGCGCCGCGACCTGCGCCGAACTGGCCCGCACCACCGCCGCGTCGACCGGCACAACGCGGATGTTGACCCCGGCCTGCGCCCCGTCATTCAGCGTGATCGCCCGGCCATCGGCGGCCGTCACCGCCCCGGTACGCGGCCCGCCCGCGCCCATTTGCGCACAGCCCGCCAGCGCCAGCGGCAACAGCGCCACACCAGCCCATATCCGCCCGCCTGCGCGGCCACCCTTTGTCTGTTTCATCATGCCCTGACGATGC
The DNA here is from genome assembly GCF_009909235.1 of Novosphingobium ovatum. Taxonomy (GTDB): domain Bacteria; phylum Pseudomonadota; class Alphaproteobacteria; order Sphingomonadales; family Sphingomonadaceae; genus Novosphingobium; species Novosphingobium ovatum. The sequence goes on along the minus strand of NZ_JAAAPO010000003.1, from coordinate 532,468 downwards.
CCGCAGCCCGCCCCCGCCCGCAATCACCGATCCGCGCATTCCAGACGCGAGTGGCGCCTGATTGATCCGAAACCGCTGCATCACCACGAAAATCCCGGCACTTGGGGCCAAAGAGGATGCCCCTGTGATTGCGGCGCGCCCCGCCCCGCCCGCATACCAAAGGTCATGGGCGCGCGATGACACTGTGCCATCCGCCGCGCCGGTTGTGACCTTTTGCATGGGCTGAATGGCGATCATGTCTGCATCTTCCTCCACACGATTTTCCCGGCCTTTTGACGGATGGCGGCCGCGCCTGGTGATGCTGACGGTGGCCGCGCCGGTGGCACTGGCGACGGTCTATTACGGGGCGCTGGCGGGGGATGTGTATGTGTCCGAATCGCGCTTTGTCCTGCGCATGCCCGAACGGCAGGCCCCCACCGCGCTGGGCCTGTTGCTGAAGGGGGGCGTGGCCAGTGCCGGGGATGAGGCTGGGGCCGCGCAATCGGTGGTGCTCTCACGCGATGGGCTGATGGCGCTGAACGGCGGCGGGGACCCGGTGCGGGGCGCGTTCGCGGCGGCCTATACCGCGCGCGATGTGGCATGGGTGGACCGGTTCAACGTGCTGAACCTGGATCCGGGTTTTGAGGGACTGTACCGCTATTTCCGGCGCAAGGTGCAGGTGGCCTATGCCCCCGGCACAACGATCAGCGTGCTGACGGTGCGGGCCTATGCGCCTGATGTGGCACAGGCATTCAACGCGCGGCTGTTGGGGCTGGCGGAATCGACGGTCAACCGGCTGAACGCGCGGGCGCGCGACGATCTGATGCGTCAGGCCGAGGGGGAGGTGCAGGACGCCCGCCAGCGCGCCGAGGCGGCGGGGCGCGCATTGGCGGCCTATCGCAACCAGACCGGGGTGGTTGACCCCGACCGTCAGGCGACGGTGCAGATGCAGATGGTGGGCAAGTTGCAGGACGAGCTGATCGCCACCAAGGCAACCTTGCGCGAGATGGCGCGGGTGGCCCCCGAAAACCCGCAGATTGGCGCATTACAGGCGCGCGCGGCCGAATTGCAGGTACAGATCGGCGCGCAGGGGGCGGCGATGGCGGGGGGGCAGCGGTCGCTGGCCGGCCGGGCGGAACGGTACAGCCAATTGCTGTTGGCCAGCCAGATCGCCGACAAGCAATTGACCGCCGCCTTTGCCAGTCTGGAGGAGGCCCGCAGCGAGGCGCGCCGCAAGCAGGTCTATATCGAGCGCATTGTCGAGCCCAACCGCCCCGACCGGGCCGAGGAACCGCGCCGGTTGCGCGGCATTCTGACGGTGCTGATCGCGGGGCTGGTGCTGCATGGCATTGCCACGATGCTGTTGGCCGGGCTGCGCGAACATCATGATTGAGGCGTTACTGGCCACCACGCCCGCGTTGAACCGGGCCGCCTTGCGCCGCGCCATCGCGGTGCAGCGGCGGGTGATCTGGGCGCTGATGCTGCGCGAAACGCTGACGCGCTATGGGCGGCACAACATCGGTTTCCTGTGGCTGTTTGTCGAACCCATGCTGTTCACGCTGGGCGTCACGGCCTTGTGGCATGCCACGGGGATGACGCATGGGTCGCAATTGCCGATCATGGCCTTTGCGCTGACGGGCTATTCCACCATCCTGCTGTGGCGCAACATGCCGGGGCGCTGTGTGGGCGCGGTGGGGGCCAATCTGCCGCTGCTGTATCACCGCCATGTGCGTGTGGCCGACATTTTTCTGTCGCGCGTGGCGCTGGAGGCGGCCGGGGCCACCATGTCCTTCACCCTGTTGGGGTTGGTGCTGATCGCGGGGGAATGGATTGATCCGCCAGAGGATTTTCTGTTGCTGGCCTGGGCATGGGCGCTGACGGCATGGTTTGGCGCGGCGCTGGCGCTGATGCTGGGCAGTCTGGCCGAAGGGTCGGAGTGGGTGGAAAAGCTGTGGCATCCGGCAGCCTATCTGTTGTTCCCGCTGTCGGGGGCGGCGTTTCTGATGGACGCGCTGCCGGCCGATTTTCAGGCGGTGCTGGGCTGGATCCCGATGGTCCATTGTACCGAGATGATCCGCGCCGCATGGTTTGGCAGCCAGATCGTGCCGCATTACGACACGGCCTATCTGGTGGCGTGCAATCTGGGGCTGAGCCTGATGGGGCTGGCCAATGAGCGCCGCCTGTCGCGCAGCGCGGTGCCCGAATGATGGGCCTGTTTGGCGCGCCCGCGATACCGCAATTGGGGCTCTCGACACTGTGCCTGCGCGATGTGTGGAAAAGCTATCCGACGAAACGGGGCGCCAATCCCGTGCTGCGCGGGGTCAATCTGGAGCTGCGGCGGGGGGAAAAGATCGCCATTCTGGGCGGCAATGGCGCGGGCAAATCCACGCTGATCCGCATCGCCGGCGGGATTGAGCGGCCCAACCGCGGCTACGTCCATCTGGGGCTGCGGGTGTCGTGGCCGCTGGCTTTTTCCGGTGCGTTTCAGGGCAGTTTGACCGGCTGGGACAATGCCCGCTTCATCTGCCGCGTACATGGGCAGGACTTTGCCACGGCGCAGGATTTCATCGCCGATTTCTCGGCACTGGGGCGGTATCTGGACGAGCCGGTGAAGAGCTATTCCTCCGGCATGCGGGCGCGCTTGGCCTTTGCGGTGTCGATGATGATCGAATTTGACGTGTACCTGCTGGACGAGGTGTTTGCCGTGGGCGACGCCCGGTTTCAGGCGCGTTGCCATGAGGAATTGTTTGTCCGGCGGGCGGATCGGGCGTTCCTGATCGTGTCGCATGACGCCGGGTATGTGCGCGACCATTGCGACCGCGCGGCGGTGCTGCGCGATGGCACGCTGACTGAATACGCCTGTGTGGCCGAGGCGCAGGACGCCCACCACGCCCATATGGCCGCACCGATAACCACCTGACACCACATCCTTTTCCATAGACAGGAGCATATATGCCCGTGGAATTGTTGAGCCCTGCCGCCACACTGGCGGCCCCGATCCCCACCAGTGTCAGCAAGGTGGACGCCGTGCGCGACATCGCCGCCCATCATGGGGTGGAGGTGAACCCTTGGGCGCGCAATGTGGCCGACATCATCGCCGGTTTCGGCCCGCCGCCATGGGACCACGCGGGCGCGCCGGTGCGGGTCAGCGCGGCGGGCGCGGGGGTGGCCGACCGGCTGATCGCGCCGCCTTATGCGCGCCGCATGGCCGATCCGGTGTTTCTGAACGGGCGGCCCGAATGCTTTCCGGCGGCGGGGGTGGCCAACGCCCATTCCCCCGCGCTGCGCATGGCCGAAGTGCCGGGCGGGGTCTATCTGAACATGGCCTATGCGCCGCTGGTGCTGGACAGCAGCGGGCAAAGGCTGCTGACCGATGTCTCGTCGCGCTATGCCGGGCTGGCGCCGTGGTATGACATGGATGTGGCCGAACTGGCGGCGCAGGCGCACCATATTGACGGCACGGCGATCGTGCTGGCCGATGATATCTATCCGCTGAATTTTTGCCACTGGCTGATTGATGCACTGCCGCGACTGGCGGCGCTGGGCGGCGGTTTGGCACAGGTGCATGTGCTGTTGCACCAATCGCCCACCCGCTATCAGCGCGAAACGCTGGAACTGATCGGTATTGCCGCCGACCGGGTGCATGTGGTCGAGCCGTTTGCCGCGATCCGCGCGCGGATGCTGATCGCCACCAGCGATCTGGCCGATCTGCCCCACCCCGCGTTCAAGGGCGCGCCTTGGGCGCTGGACTGGTTGCAGGCGCGGCTGGGCCTGCGCGTGCTGGCAACGGCGACGGGCGGTTTCATGCCGGCCCCCGCGGACAAGATCTATGTCAGCCGGGCCGACGCGCCGGGGCGGCGGATTGTCAATGACGCCGAATTGGCCGCCTATCTGGCGGGGTTGGGCTATCGCCGGGTGGTGTTGGGCGAAATGCCATTGGTGGAGCAGATCGCCACCATCGCCCGCGCCAGCCATGTGGTCGCGCTGCATGGCGCGGGGCTGGCGCTGATGGCGCTGGCGGCGCGGCGGTGCCAGTTGGTCGAGATTTTCCCACACACCTATGGCACGCCCGCGTTCTATGTGCTCAGCGCCGCGCAGGGCAATGCTTATGCCACCTATGTCGCGCATGACGTGACGCCGGGCAGCCGCGCCCAGGTGGATGATTGCCGGGTGGATGTGCTGGATTTCGCCCGTTGCGCCGGGCATTTGCTGTAACGCCAGCAGGGGCGGCACCGCGCCGCCCCTTTTGCTCAGATACCCAAAGCGCGGGCCAGCACCGCCGCCATCGCGTCACGGGAAAAATCGCGCCGCACCACGTTCAACGCCGCCTGCGCCCGCGCCGCGCCATCGCGCAGCGCCGCCGCCACGCCATCGGCAAAGCCCTCTGCCGCGTCGGCCACGAACAGCGCCTGATCCGCCTGCGCAATGCCCTGCGCGCCGATGCTGGTGGTGACGACCGGCACGCCGCGCGCCATCGCCTCCACCACCTTACCCTTGACCCCCGCGCCAAAACGCAAAGGCGCCACCGCCACCGCCGCCGCGTCATAGGCCGCCGCCAGCGCGTCATCCGACACCTGACCCAGCACGCGGATATCGCCACCGTCCAGCGCCAGCACATCGGCGGGCGCATTCGACCCCACCACCGTCAGCCGCACCCCCGGCACCCGCCCCCGCAGCAGCGGCATGACATGGGTGACAAACCACAAGAGCCCATCACGGTTGGGCGGATGGGCAAAGCCGCCGACAAACAGCAACTCTGCCCCCCGATCGCACCCATCGCCCGCCAACCGCGCCGCCCCCGCCGTGCCATCGTGGCACACCACCGGCAAAGTCAGATAATCGCGCCCCCCGCCCAAATCGCGCGCCACAGCGGCCACCTCATTGGGGTCAGGGAACAACACGCAATCGGCGCGCAGGCACACATCGCGCTCAATCCGGCGCATGCGGGCGATGGCCTGAGCGCTGCCCTCTCCAGTGGTGTCCAGATGGCGCTGCATCCGCAGATGGTGCAGATCATGGCCGTAATAGGCCACCCGCGCCCCGCTTTCCCCCCGGATCGCGTCATAATAGGCCCCCGCAATATGCGGCCGGTTCAACAGCACCGCGTCATACAAATCCGCCCTTTCAGCCATGAACCGGGCAAAGCCCCCCGCCAGCGCCGGGCCATACATCACCTCCACCCCCATCGCCTGAAGCCGTGGGCAATAGGCGGGATCGGCGTGCAGATTGTCGGGCCAGAACGTCACCTGCACGCCCATCTGGATCAGCGTCTGAATGCAATCAAACGTGCTGCGCGAACCGGCGTCACGATCCCATTGCGGCACGTAATGGTCCACCACCAGCACATGCGGCCGCGCACCAGTACGGTCCCGCGCGCGCCAGACATTCACCGCATTGGGATAATGTTCCCGCGCCAGATCATCGGCCCAGCGGTCACGCAATTTTGCCTGATTGGTGATTTGATGCGCCTTGATCCCCTGCCCCGTGTCGCGGCCATGGCTGCGCCCTTCGTGGTGGATCACCTCTGCCGCGGGCTGGTACAGCGTGGCATAGCCCGCCGCCCGCACACGGAAAGCCAGATCGGCATCCTCACAATAGGCGGGCAGGAAATGGCGGTCAAAACCCTCCAGCGCGTGCCACAGCGCGTTCGGGATGGCGATGGCTGCACCGCTGCAATAATCGGCCTCTTTCACATAGTTGAACTGCGGCGCACGGGCGTCCTGCCCCCGGCCATAATTCCACGCCGAGCCATCGTTCCAATAGATCCCGCCAGCCTCCTGCAAACTGCCGTCCCAGTTCAGCAATTTGGCCCCCACCAGCCCCACCGGAATGCCGCGCCAATCCGCGTCAAACGGCGCCAGCAAAGCCTCCAGCCAGCCGGGCAGCACCAGCGTGTCATTGTTCAACAACACGATATGCGCCCCCCGCGCAGACCCCGCCGCCGCATTGCAATTGCCCAGAAAACCCAGATTTTCCGCCTGCCGCACATGCCGCACACAGCCGCCAATCGCGCCCACCAGCCGCGCGGTCGCATCGCTCGATCCGTCATCGGCCACGATCACCTCAACCGCGCGATTCCCCGCATGTTCCAGCACGCTGACCAGACACAGCATCGTGTCCAGCACATGATTATACACCGGCACGATCACGCTGACATCCGGCGGCGCATCGCCGCGCGCCGCCAATGCCTGCAACCGCGCCACCAGCCGCGCCGCATCGCCCGACCCGGCGAACCCATCCGGTTCATCCACCCAGCGCGCCATGACCGAACACAAATACCAATAGAGCGGCGCGACCCCCTCTCCATACCCAGAGATGATCACATCGCGCAGCACCTGCGGCAGCCAGAAATCGCCCAGCGGCGGCGGCGGCCAATCGCCCTGCGGCACCCCTGCGCCATCCGCCCCGGCATCATTCGCCCCGATCAGCCCCGCGCGTTCGGCCACCAGATCGGGCGCGCTTACCCCCGCCCCCGGCCCCGGCGCGCGCTGCAACCGCCAGCCCAACCAGACGTAATGCTCCAACGGGTCCATCCCGCTGGCCGCCACATCGGGGTATCGGGCGGCATACCACGCCGCGTCAAACAGCCCGCTGTCGCGCAACCGCGCCACATCCTGCGCCTGCGCGCGCGGCATCACGCCTGCGCCATCTGCCTTGCCCATCAAACGCTCGCGCTCCGCCCTTCGTTCAACCCATGCAGGACAAAATGGCGCAACGGGTCCATCCCGCTGGCCGCCACATCGGGATAGGCCTGCAAATAGGCCGCCGCATCAAACAGCCCCTTGTCGCGCAAACGGCGATAGCGCACCCGGCTTTGCCAGCGCGCGGGCAGCCAGCCCCACCATCCGGAGCTCTTCAACACCTCTGCCTGTAAAGCACGTAGCAGATCGGCCTGATTCAACGCGTTTTCCGCCGCCTGAGCCTGCCGCTGCAACAGGCCGGTCAGCGTGGCGATCTCGCCAAAGCGTTCCTCCAACTGGCTCTGGCTCTGGGCGCGGGCCTGCTCGGCGGCCTCCTGCGCCTGCCACGCATGGTCGCGCTGATCCTCCACCTGCGCCAAGGCCTGCTCCGCCTCGGCCCGGGCGCCATCGGCGGCGATGCGCGCCGCGTCGATCTGCGCGGCCAATGCCTGCGCCCGCGCCAAGTCCTGCGTTACCTGCGCCTGCGCGCGGGTGGCGGCGTTCAGCCGGTCACTCCACACCTCGGCCTCGCAGGCGGCCTGTTCCTGCGTCGCGGCCAGTTCCAACTCCAGCGCGGAACCATGGTGCCGCGCATGGGCCAGATCCGTCTCCACCCGCACCAGCCTTTCGCGCACGCCATCGGCGATCATCTGCGCCTCGGCCAGATCGCTGGCCAGTTGCTCCACCCGCGCCTCGGCCAACTGCAAACCCTGTGCGCTGGCGGCATATTGCGCGGTCATCGCCGCCACCTCACGCCGCGCCTCGGCCAAAGTCGCGCCGGTTTGCGCCTGCAACGCGCGCATCTGCCAATCCTGCCGGCGCAGCGCCGCCTCGGCCTCGGCCCGCTCGGCCGACAGGCGGAACACCCATGCCTCGGACCGGGCCAATTCCCCGCGCAAACCATCGCTGCGCGCCTGCGCCTGCGCGGCGGTGTCGCGCCATTGCTCCACCTCTGCCTGCATGCTGGCCACCTCGGCCCAGGCGGCGCGCACCTCGGCCTGACGCTGGCGCAGATGGCTTTCCAGATCCTCACGCGCGTGGCGCAGATCGGCCACCTCGGCCTCTGCCTCGGCCAGCCGCGCCTCGGCCGCCGCGCCTTGCGCGCTCAGCCCCTGCGCCTCGGCCCGCGCCGCCTGCACATCTCGCACCGCCAGCGCGCGCGCGTCCTCTGCCTGCGCATGCCGCAAGCCCAGTTCGGCCAATTGCCCGGCCAGCGTATCGCGCGCGGCCACCGCCTCGGCAAACAGGGCGTTGCTGTGCGCCACCTGCACCTCTGCGGTCGAGAGCCGCGCGGCGATCTGGCTCACCCGCGCATCGGCCCCGCGCAACAGCGGCACAAACACCGGCGCCGCCGCGTTCAACGCCGCCGCCACCGCGTCCAGCACGGCATAGTCGCGCGCGTCCTCCCCCTCGCGGCACCAGCGCAGCATCACCGCGTAAACATCGCGCACCCACGCCGACAGCCCCGCATCATGCAGCACCGCCCCCGCATCGCGCGCGTGATGGCGCAACCCCGGGTCCAGCCAAGCGGCCATCTGCGCGCTCACCCCGGCATCGGGCACCTCACCCATATGGGCGAACAGGCCCGGCTCGGCCGTGGCCAACCGAGGCCACGCCACGCCCAGACCATCGCCGATGCGCCGCACCGCCGCCTCTCCTTGCGCCAACAGATCGGCGTAATCGACAAACGCCCGTGCCTGCCCGCGCGTCGCCCCCTCGGCGTCCAGCACATGGCGCAGCCACAGCAACAGGCCCACCCGCTCCTCGATCCCGTCGCGCCGCTCCAGCGAGGCGGCCACCTCCAACGGGTTGCGCATAGGCAGGATGCAGCGCGCCACCGCCCCCGCACTGGCCAGCACGTCCAGCCAATAGCGCGCCAATCGGCAATTGCGCGGGTCCTTTACCGCGAACAGCGGCGCATCACCAAATTCTTGGGCGATCACATCCACCCCGCGCGCCACCCACGCAGCATAATCGGGCTGATCATACCATGCCGGGTTCAGCGCCGTCCAATCGGCCCAATGGCTGCCCGCAGAGGCCAATATCGCCTCGTTCAGGTCACAGACCGCCTCGCTCTCCCAATGGCCGGCCTCATTCCCCGGACGGGCGGGCATCATCTGGGCGGGCATCGCCGCCCCCATCAGCCCCAGCGCCCGCGTCAGCGCGCTGGTGCCCGACCGGTGCATGCCCAGCACCATCAGCGCCGTGCGCGCCACGGCGCCTTCGGCATTCCCCTCTACAATCAAGCGGTCATGTGCGGTCATACGGCGGATCACCCAATGCCACGGCATCGGCCCCGCGCGCGGCCCGCCGATTGGCGGCCCCACATCCCCGGCCATTCCTGCCGTCCGCGCCGCCCATCGGCACGGCCCGGCCAGACACTAATCCCGCCGCCCGCCCGGCCCCAGCCCCCGATGCCTCCGTTTGGCGGCCTATCCCGGCCGACGCCACCGCTGTGGAGGTGTTTTACGTACAAGCCCCCAGATTCTGATCAAACTCACCCCTTGGGCAGCGCCGCGCGCACCTGTGGCAAAGTGGCCGCCACCATCGCCTCGACCCCCTGCGCGGTGGGGTGGATGTGATCGGGCAGTTGCAGCGCGGGTTTGTCATAGATCGGTTGCAGGAAAAACGGCACCAGCACCGCCCCATGGCGCCGCGCCGCACGGGCAAACACAGGATTGAATTTGCCCGCATAGTCCGGCCCCATATTGGGCGCGGCCAACATTCCCATCACCACCACCGGAATCCCGCGCGCCTTGAACGCGGCCAGCATGGCAGTCACATTTTCGTCGGTCTTTTCCGGCGGCAATCCGCGCAACATGTCATTGCCGCCCAGCGACATCAGCACCAGATCGACGCGCCCCGCGCCCTTCAGCGCAAAGTCCAGCCGGGCGCGGCCATCCTCGGTCGTGTCGCCGGACACGCCCGCGTTGATCACCGTGGCATTCACCCCCGCCAGCCGCAGCGCCGCCTGCATCCGCGCCGGATAGGATTGCTGGGGCCGCAGCCCATATCCGGCAAACAGACTGTCACCCAGCGCCAGAATGCGGCGTTCGGGCCCTTGGGGCGCGGGCACTTCGGGCGGCAAAGGCGCGTCACTGACCGCCGCCTGCGGGGCCCCACCACCCATGCCGCCACCCTGTTCGGGCGCGGACGCCTGTTTGCCACATCCCGCCAGCAACAGCGCCGATGCCACCATCACCATCCCGCCGCGCGTCAACCGTTGCCCGAACATGCCTGCCTATCCTGTTGCGCCACGCCGGATGTCCGGCGCGACCTGTCACAAAATGTCGCTGCCCCTTGGCCGCCCTTGCGGCGGCGGGGCGCGCTGCCCATACATATCGGCATGACACAGCCCCAGCACAAGAGCGCGCCTGCCCCCACCTCCGCCGATCTGGCCATCCACGCGCGGGGGCTGACCCTGACGCTGGGCAGTGGCGAGGGCGCCACGCCGATCCTGCGGGGCGTGGATCTGGACGTGCCAACAGGGCAGACGGTGGCGCTGCTGGGGCCATCTGGTTCGGGCAAAAGCAGCCTGATGTCGGTACTGACCGGGCTGGAACGCGCCAGCGGCGGCAGCCTGATGGTGGCGGGCGCGGATTTTTCCGCCCTGTCCGAAGACGCACTGGCCCGCGCCCGGCGGGGGCGGATTGGCGTGGTGTTACAGGCGTTTCACCTGCTGCCCACGATGACCGCGCTGGAAAATGTGATGACGGCCATGGAACTGGCGGGCATCCCCGATGCCGCCGCCCGCGCCCGTGCCGAACTGGAAGCGGTGGGTCTGGGCCACCGGTTGCGCCATTATCCCACGCAAATGTCGGGGGGCGAGCAACAGCGCGTGGCGATCGCCCGCGCGCTGGCCCCGCGCCCAACGCTGTTGTTTGGCGATGAACCGACCGGCAATCTGGACGCGGCGACCGGGCAGGCGGTGATCGAATTGCTGTTGGCGCGGCGGGCCGAAACCGGGGCCACGCTGATCCTGATCACCCATGACGAAGCGCTGGCCCAACGCGCCCAGCGCATCATCCGCATCGCCGATGGCCGCATCGCCAGCGACACCCTGACAGACGCCAGCGACACACTGACGGGCAACGCGGCATGAGCGCCCTGTCATGGGGCGCGGCATGGCGCATCGCCCGGCGAGACCTGTCGGCGCGGTTCCGGGGCTTGCGGCTGTTGCTGGTGTGCCTGTTTCTGGGCGTGGGTGCGCTGGCCGCGATCGGCACGCTGACGGGGGCGATCCGTGACGGGCTGTCATCGCGCGGGCGCGCCATTCTGGGCGGAGACGTGCAGGTGACGGTGTGGCAACGCCCCTTCACCGCCGCTGAACAGGCCGCCTTTGCCCGGATCGGCACGGTGTCGGACGGGCGGCGGTTGCAGGCCATGGCCAGCCACGGCGACACATCGGCCCCGGTGCAGTTAAAGGCAGTGGATGGGCATTGGCCGCTGGTCGGGCGGCTGACTTTGGCCGATGGGCGCAGCGTGGGCGCCCCCGCCCCCGGCAGCGCGTGGATCGCCAGTGGGGCCGCCGCGCGGTTGGGGCTGAAGACGGGCGATACATTCGCCATCGCGGGCCGCCCGTTGCGCGTGGGCGGCATCATCAGCGCCGAACCCGATGGCCTGGGCGAAGGCTTTGCGCTGGGCCCGACGGTGATTGTCGATGCGGCCTTTCCGGATCAGGCGGGGCTGTTGTCGCTGGGATCGATGTATCGCAGCCGGGTGCGCATCGCCTGCGCCGCCACCTGCGACGCCACCGCCACGGCGGACGCCTTGACCAAGGCGTTCCCCGATGGCGGGTTTGACATCCGCACCCGCGACAAAGCCGCGCCGGGGGCCGAGACTTTTGTCGCGCGCATGGGCGATTTCCTGATTTTGGTGGGCCTGTCGGCGCTGATGATCGCCGGATTGGGCATCGGCGGCGGCACGGCCAGCTATCTGGAGGCGCGGCGCGGGGCCATCGCCACGTTAAAGGTCATGGGCGCGACCAGCGCCGACATCGCCCGCATCTATGTCCTGCAAATCGGCGCGGCGGCGCTGGTGGGCAGTCTGGCGGGGCTGTTGGCGGGCGTGGCGGCGTTGCCGCTGTTGCTGCGCGCGCTGGCGGGCGGGATGATGGCGGGAGCGTTACCCATGGACCCGGGGCTGATGCTGGACGGCTGGGCGCTGGCGCGGGCGGCGGCTTGGGGCCTGCTGGTGGCGCTGGTCTTTGCCGCGCCGCCACTGGCCGCGGCGCGTGATTTCCCCGCGATGGCGCTGTTCCGGGCAAAGGTCGCGCCGCTGGCCGGAGGCTTGCGCACGGCGGCGTGGCCGGTGGCGCTGGGCGTGGGCGGCATTGTCGCGCTGGCCTTTGCGGGCGCCAGTCAGCCGCTGGTGACGGCGGTGTTTCTGGGCGGCGCGGCGGGCTTGCTGGGGCTGTTGGCGCTGCTGGGCGTGGGCATCCGCGTGGTGGCGCAGCGTCTGCCGCGCCCGGCCCATCCGCTGGCGCGCATGGCGCTGGCCAATCTCTATCGCCCCGGCGCACAGACCGGGCGGCTGGTGACGGCGCTGGGCTTTGGCCTGTCGGCCTTTGTCGTGCTGGCGGTGGTGCAGACATCACTGGACGGCAATATCGCCGCCCGCGTGCCGCAAAAAGCGCCCGACTATTTCGCCATCGACCTGCAACCGGGCGCGCAAAGCGCGTTTCGCGCCGCCGTGGCGGCTCAGGCGCCGGGGGCCAGCGTATCGATGGTGCCAACCCTGCGCGGGGCCATTCTGGCCTATGGTCCGGCGGGGCGGCAGACGCGGGTGGCCGACATGGCCGACATTCCACAGGACGCATGGCAATTGCGGGGCGAGCGCGGCCTGACCTTTGCCGACACCCTGCCCGAGGGCAATGTGGTGACGCAGGGCGCGTGGTGGCCGCGCGGCTATAGCGGCGAACCGCTGGTGTCGGTCGACGCCAAACTGGCCGAAGCGACCGGCATGAAGGTGGGCGACACCATCACCATCGGCCTGCTGGGCGCCGAGCGCACCGCCCGTATCGCCAATCTGCGGCGGATCGACTGGCAGAGTTTTGGCTTCAACTATGTGCTGGTGTTTTCGCCCAATGCGCTGGCCGATGCGCCGTTCAAATATGCCGCCACGATCAGCCTGCCGCGCGTGGCGGGCTGTGCCGGGGATGGCTGTGCCGCCGCCCCCGCGCCCGGCCTGTTGCGCGCGCTGACTCGCCAATTCCCCACCAGCAGCGTGGTCGAGGTGGGGCCACTGCTGCGCGATGCGCGGGGGCTGTTGACGCAATTGAGCGATGCCATTCTGGCCGCGGCAGGCATCGCGGTGCTGGCGGGGATCGCGGTGTTACTGGGGGCGATTGCGGCGGCGCGGGCGGCGCGGTTGTATGACAACACCATCCTGCGCGTGCTGGGCGCCAGCCGGGGGCAATTGCTGGGGCTGATGCTGGGCGAATATGGCGCGCTGGCGCTGGTGCTGGCGCTGGTGGCGCTGGGCGTGGGCAGCGGCCTTGGCTGGCTGATCGTGGTGCAACTGTTCAGCTTTGACTTCATGCCCGCATGGGGCCGCGTCATGGGCGTGCTGGGCGCTGGATTGGCGCTGGTGCTGGGCTTTGCGCTGGGGGCGTCATTGCCGCTGTTGCGCACCCGCCCCGCCGCCGCCCTGCGTGAGTTGTAAGGCGTGAATTGTAAAGCAAAAGGGGCGGGTCAGCGCCCGCCCCTTTCATCCTGCACGCCGCCGGCGATCAGGCGAAAACGTCGGCCATATTGCCGTCCAGCGGATCGTCGCCATACTGGTTCGGCCCGCGCGTGCCAGACAGGCACATGAACACAAACACCACCAAACCACCGACATAGGGGACAAAGTTCAACAGATACATCCACCCGCTCTTGTCCTGATCGTGAAAGCGGCGGACGGTGACGGCAATGTTGGGCACCAGCGAGCCCAGCCAGAACACCACCAGCAAGCCGCCAAACAGGATCATCAGCGGGCTGGGCCCGTCAATGCCAAAGCTGTCGGGATTGCTCCAAGGGAATTGCGTGGCCATCAGCACCATGATCACCACCGCCACCAGCGCCTGAAACAGCGCGAACATCCAATATTCCTTGCGGCGCGAACGGCCCGAAAAATCGGCATAGCGCCGGTATGGCATCAACATGAATTCCATGGACATTCCCCCTTGTACGCACATGGCCCGGGCGCCGTCCCGCGCCCGTCCCGGCCCATCGCCACAGGACACCACGTTTGCCCGAACAAGGCAAATATTTCTGCCACATCGGCAAATCGGCGGGCACGAAAAAGGGGGCGGTTTGACCCGCCCCCTTCGTATTCAACCGATGATCGCGCGATCTGGCCCGCTCAATACTTCCACAGGGCCGACACGCCATAGGTGCGCGGCGTGTTGACATAGCCCGAAATCGACCCCTGCTGTGCCGGGCTGTCAAACACCACCGAGATATAGCGGTCATTCGTCAGGTTGCGGCCCCACACGGCAAATTCCAGCCCATTGTTCAGCTTCCACGACAGCGAGGCGTCGATCTGGCTGACGGTACGGCGATAGGGCCGCGCGGCATTCAGCGCCGCCGACACGCCCGCCGACAGAAAGCCGGGCAGGCCATCCTGAATTTGCACCGGCGATTCATAATGCCAATCCCCGCGCAAGATCACATGGTGGCCATTGGGCAGCACATGGTCCCAGGTCGCCGCCAGCGTCATCGAGAGCGGCGCAATCCCCGCCGGCGTCATCCCCGACACATTGCCAAAGGACGAGTTGGTGAAGCTGTCATACTTGGGCACCAGATAGGTGAGCGATTGCGACAGCGTCAGTTCGCGCGTGGGACGCACCTGACCCTCGAACTCGAAACCATAGACCGATTCCTTGTCCGCGTTCAGCAGGTCAAAGCCGGTGCCAGTAAAGATGTTCGACTGGAAGCCCTTGATCTGCTGATAAAAGGCCGCAATGTTGACCGAGGCCAGACCCCAGTTGCCCTTCAGCCCCAGCTCATACACGGTCGACTTTTCCGGCTGGGCATAGCGGCCACCACCAGCGACATAGCGCAGGTTGGTCGTCGCCAGACCGCCCGCCGCAATCGCCGCCGAATCCGACAAGGCCGGGCGGCTGTCGCGCGACAGGTTGATCGAGGCCGCCTTGAACCCGGTCGCGATGCTGGCATACATGTTCAGCTGCGGCGAGACGGTATAGGCCAGACGCGCCGTGAACGAGAGGTTGTCATCGCTGACCCGGCCCGATTCCACCGCATTGGGCACGTTCAGGAAGGGCGGCATGAACTGCAACGCGCGCAGCGCCGCCAGCGGGTTGACCGCCGCATTGTTCATGTTGGCGCTGGCATAGGCCGCGGCCGTTGTGGTGGGCATCCCCGCCGCCACCGCGCCGCCATACAGCAACTGATAACGCAACGGCGCATAGGCGGCCGCGTTCAGGTTGATCCCAGAAAAGGCGTCCGACGACACCGTGCCGGTCGAAAACCGCTTAGAATCCTTTGTATAGTTCAACCCGCCGGTAAAGGTCAGCCGGTCGGTCAGCTTGAAATCAATCTGGCCGAACACCGAAATGCTCTCGTCCTTCATGGCATAGGCCTTGTTCAGGCCGGTGCCGCTGGCGAAAAAGCGGTTGGTGTATTTGGTCGGATTGCCTTCCAACGCGCCAAAAGTCCCCTCCAGCAGGGCGACGTTCAGCGTGTTGCTGCTGGCCCCGCGGATCAGCTGATCGGCATAGGTGCGCATCTGCGAGCCATACAGCAACTGCCCGGTCTGGCTGATCTTCTCGTTGAAGTAATAGGCTCCCAGCAACAAGCTGGCCCGATCGTTCAGCTTGGCCGACAGGCGCAGTTCCTGCGTAAAGGTGGTGTCGGTGATGTCCGCCATGTTGCGCGACAGCAGGTCGGCGCTGGTAAAGTCGGAATCCTGATTGTTGTAATTGGTGTTCTTGCGCCACGCGGTGATCGAAGTCACCTTGACCCCGGCGATGGTGTGGTCAATCTGGGCCGACACGCCATAATCGCGGATACGGTTGATCGAGCCGAAATTGGTATAGACATCGCCATAGATATCGCTGGTCGGGTTCACCTTGCCGCCGATCGCGCGGATCACCGATGTCGTGCTGGACGAGAGCAGGTTGACCACCGCGCAGCAGTTCTCATCGATCGTGCTGTAATCGGCGATCAGTCGGACGCGCGGGCCATCCGCCGGGGCGAACAGCAACTGGCCACGCATAAAGCCGCGCTTGCGGTCGTTGACGTCCTGCCCGCTGCCCGCGTCATGCACCACGCCATCGCGCCGGTTGTACCCACTGGCCAGCGAAAAGGCCAGATTGTCGGTCAACGGCCCGGTCATCGTGCTCTTGATCACCAGCGCGTTGTAATTGCCGTAGGACACTTCCAACGACCCGCCGTGCTTGAACTGCGGCTCGGCGGTGGTGACCGAGATCACGCCCGCGCTGGCGTTCTTGCCAAACAGGGTGGATTGCGGCCCGCGCAACACCTCGACGCGGCGGATGTCGGGAAAGTCGGAGATCTGAGCGGCGCTGCGCGAGCGGTACACGCCGTCGATGAACACGCCCACGCTGGGTTCGATACCGGCATTATTCGCGCCATTGCCAAAACCGCGAATCAGGAAGTCGGTCTGGGCGCTCGATTGGTGCTCGGACACCCGCAGGGACGGCACCAGAGTCGATAAATCGTTAATATCGCGCACATGGGCGCGGGCGATCTCGGCCGCGGTGGTGACCGACACGGCCACGGGCACCTGTTGCAGCGTCTGTTCGCGCTTGGTTGCGGTCACGACGATCTCGTTGCCGGTCGATTCCGGCACGGGGGCGGCGGCCGGAGCGGCGTCGGCGGCCTGCGCCGTCCCGACCCAACCCACTGGCAAAGCACAGCAAACACTCATAACCGCGCGGACCATCACGGCGCGCGAAGCTGCCAATTTCAGCGTATCCCTCAGCATCCCAATAGTCCCCCTTTGGTCCCGTTCCCCTGCCCAGACCCGGCCAAAAGTCCCCTGTTGGGCGCACGAAACGGTATTTTCATATGTGTTAGGGCGTGCAGCGACCATGCTCAATCTCAAATTGTGACATTATTGTCAGCAATCCCCCGCAGATTTGCGCCTTGCATATGCCGCCCACCGCTTGCCCAATTCAGCGGTCTGGTCTAGGGGCGGCTCCATGTTGCGGTGCAAAAGCTATGGGTGATCCCTGCCTGCCCGCATAGACCAGAACCTCTTACCGGAAGTTTACCATGTCCTCCGCGCCCCTGCCGCTGCGTAACATCGCGATCATCGCCCACGTTGACCACGGGAAAACCACCCTCGTCGACCAGCTTTTCCGCCAGTCCGGCACGTTCCGCGACAACCAGCGCGTCGAAGAGCGCGCGATGGACAGCAACGATCTGGAAAAAGAGCGCGGGATCACCATCCTCGCCAAGCCGACCTCGGTGGAATGGACGCCGCCGGGTTCGGATCAGGCGGTGCGCATCAACATCGTCGACACCCCCGGCCACGCCGACTTCGGCGGCGAGGTGGAGCGCATCCTCTCCATGGTCGATGGCGTGATCCTGCTGGTCGACAGCTCGGAAGGCGCGATGCCGCAGACCAAGTTCGTCACCGGCAAGGCGCTGGCGCTGGGCCTGCGCCCGATCGTCGTGGTGAACAAGGTCGACCGCCCCGATCAGCGCATCCAGGAAGTGCTGGACGAAGTGTTCGACCTGTTCGTGTCGCTGGACGCGGACGATGAGCAGCTCGACTTCCCGGTCCTGTTCGCCTCGGGCCGTAATGGTTACGCCAGCGACGATGCCAGCCGCCGCGAAGGCACGCTGGAGCCGATGTTCCAGAAGATCGTCGACCATGTGCCGCCGCCCGCGCTGGACGTGGACGCGCCCTTCACCTTCCTGGCGACGCTGCTGGACCGCGACAACTTCCTGGGCCGCGTGCTGACCGGCCGCGTCCAGTCGGGCATCATCAAGGTCAACGACCCGATCCGCGCGCTGGACATGGACGGCAATGTGATCGAAACCGGCCGCGCCTCCAAGCTGATGGCGTTCCGTGGCCTTGACCGCGTGCCGGTCGAGGAAGCGCGCGCTGGCGACATCATCAGCCTTGCCGGTCTGTCGGTGGCAACGGTGGCCAACACGGTCGCCGCCCCCGAAGTGACCGTGCCGATCAAGGCCCAGCCGATCGACCCGCCCACGCTCTCGATGCGTTTTGCGGTGAACGATTCGCCCATGGCCGGCCGCGAAGGCAGCAAGGTCACCAGCCGCATGATCCGCGACCGTCTGGAGCGCGAAGCGGAATCGAACGTCGCCATCAAGATCACCGAAAGCGCCGACAAGGACAGCTTTGAAGTGGCGGGCCGTGGCGAATTGCAGCTGGGCGTGCTGATCGAAACCATGCGCCGCGAAGGCTTTGAGCTGGGCATTAGCCGCCCCCGCGTGCTGTTCGGCGAAGACGAGGACGGCAACCGCACCGAGCCCTATGAGACCGTTCTGGTCGACGTGGACGAGGAATTTGCCGGCACCGTCGTCGAGAAGATGGCCAACCGCAAGGGCGAGATGACCGACATGCGCCCCTCGGGCGGTGGCAAGACCCGCATCAGCTTTGTCGCGCCCTCGCGCGGGCTGATCGGCTACCACGGCGAATTCCTGTCCGACACGCGCGGCACCGGCATCATGAACCGCCTGTTTGACAAATACGGCCCCCACAAGGGCAAGATCGAAGGCCGCAAGAACGGCGTGCTGATCTCGAACGGCACCGGCGAAGCGGTGGCCTATGCCCTTGGCCCGCTGGAAGAGCGCGGCATCCTGTTCGTAGGCGTGGGCGAAGCGCTGTACGAAGGCATGATCATCGGCGAAAACGCCAAGCCGGAAGACCTTGAGGTCAACCCGATGAAGTCCAAGCAGCTGACGAACTTCCGCTCGTCGGGCAAGGACGACGCCATCCGCCTGACCCCGCCCAAGGTGATGACGCTGGAACAGGCCATCGCCTATATCGACGACGACGAAATGGTCGAAGTCACCCCCAAGTCCATCCGCATCCGCAAGGCGATCCTGGACCCCAACGAACGCAAAAAGGCCAGCCGCAAAAAGGACTGAGCCTGACGCGAAAGTTGCGTGAGACACAAAAAAGGCCGGATGGGGATGCCCCGTCCGGCTTTTTTTTGTTTGGGGTTTTGGAAGGGGAAAGATGCCTCCGGCGGGCAAAGGGCGGGGGCCGTTTGCAATCCCGATACTTCCCTCTGAACAAATTTTATGACATTTTCATCCAATGCACATCCCTCATCCCATTACAAAAGCATTAGCCAGCACAAAAGGGCGAATTTTAGCAGGTATTGCATTCGTCGGCGCAGTTATAAATGGTATTCCACTCGGCAATTTTGGTGAATTTTCTTTACCAAAAGCAGCTTTAATTTTCACCGCAGCCCTTACTTGGATCTTTGCGGAAATTTCGGATCAAAAAATCCCAAGCCCAGCAGACATCGAACTCTTTAAAAGAATATGCGATTCATTCGATCAATCGCTTTTAGATTTTTTAAAAGACCACGATTTCAAATCTAGTTTTAAAAGTGAAGAAACATATCCTATAGGATATATTGCTCACATGCACGGACCATATGACACTTTCTCTGACATAATTATTCAAGAGCATTGGAACAAAATAAAAATCAAGGCAAAGGCGCTTTCAATACTCATTTCTTACAATGCTAACTCAACACATCGCGGAGATAGACTTTCCATCATCCCTCAAGATTTCGATGAATGGCAGGTAAATAAAGACGTTTATGAAAAAATAAAAACAATAAACGAAGGATGCACCGATTTATACGATTCATTCACGTCATTCTCCTTACTTTGCCGATCGCGCTTAGCACTATAAACAAAACCCCTGTCCTACACCCCGCCCCCTGCGGTACACCCCATGCCATCCTCCGCCATGCCCCACGCGCACAGGCAGGTGGTGGGGTGACAGGTCGGCGCTGGTGGCCGTGGGGGCAGAGCTTCACCCCCCCACACCGCGCCCGTAACCGCAGACGGCACACCCCGGCAGGCGCCCCACAGCGAGGCCCGCGCGCCCGCCCGCCGATCTGCCACAGGGTCGCGCCGGTCAGACTGCTCACGCCCGCCGGCCATTCGCATCGGGGCAGAGCCAAAGCTCTGACAGGGGGCCGCCACACAGCCCCCGGCACAGGGCGCCCCAGCGCCGGCCTGACATGCCCGCCTTTGCCACGCGCCCCTTGGCCGCCCACGCGCGCCAAGGGTATCCGCGCAGGATCGCAGTTTACCCGGCATTAAGCATTTGGTTTGGCAAACGCGAAACCGCGCATCCGTATAACAACGTATATGACGCCTGCGCTTTTCCGTTCCGCCCTCCCCCGCCTGCCGCATCTGTCCGGCATGGCCGCGCTGTTGCTGAGCGTTGCGCCATCGGTTGCGCAGGCCGCCCAACCCTCCGCCACCAAGGCTGGCGTTGCGGTGTCAGAGGTCATCGCGCCCATCACCCTGTACCACGCCCGCAACCACGGCGCGGTGGTCAGCGCCATCGCCAGCAACGGGCGCAGCCGCGCCTCTGGCAATGCCGAACTGTCCTTTGGCAAGTTCACCGCAGGCCCCGCCGGCGGCACGGTCACAGTCAGCGCCAGCGGGTCGGGCAGCACGGGCGGCGACACGCGCTTTGTCCCCGGCTCCTCGGTCAGCGAGGATGAATTCCAGGTGACAGGCGACCCTTCGCGCGCTTTCTCGATCGCCACGACCAGCGGCACGGTCACGCGCGGCAGCGCCTCGATGAGCTTTTCGACCAGCCCTTCGGCGCTCAGCGGCACGTTGAGCAACGCGGGCGCGGGCAGCTTTACCGTGGGCGGCACGCTGACTGTCCCGGCGGCAATCGCACCGGGCGTCTACACCGGCAGCTATTCGGCCATGGTCGCCTATAACTGAGCCTTGCCATGGTAAACGCGGCGCTAACGTCATTCTGCGCCTGACGCAAAACCCAATCCACGCAATGCCTTAACGCCCGTTTAGCGCATTACTGAAGACCATCGCAAACCCAAGCCCGCACAATGGCGGGCATGGTCCAGTTTCCCCTCTCCCCCTGCCGCTCACCCATGCGGCGCCTGATGATCACCGCCGCGCTATTGTGCACGGCGGTTGCCGGCACGGCCCACGCGGGCGGCAATGCCTCTGCCCGGTCGGGCGATGCCACGGCGCGGGTGGTCAGCCCCGTCACCCTGATCCACGGCCGCATCGCCACCGGGCTGATGGCCGCGGCCAGCACCACCCAATCAGTTGCCTCGGCCACGCTCTCCTTTGGCAAGTTCACCACCGGCAGCGGCGGCGGCCATGTCACGGTCTCGACCGGCAGCAGCGGGTCGGTGGCGGGCGATGTGCAATTCGTCAGCGATTCCTCGGTCAGCGCCGATGTGTTCTCGATCACCGGCGATGCCCAGCGTGCCTATACCGTGGCCACCACCAGCGGCACCGTCACTTACGGCAACTACAGCATGAGCTTTACCACCACCCCGTCCAAATCCGCCGGGACGTTGAACATTCTGGGGCGCGATACCTTTACCGTCGGCGGCACGCTGGAAGTGCCCGCCCAGATCGCGCCGGGCGTCTATAGCGGCAGCTATGCCGCGCTGTTGACCTATAACTGAACACAGCATCCCCTGTTTGGGGGCGGGCGGCCAGCGTGCCGCCTGTGGGGCGTCGACCGGCTGGTTGGCGCCCATTTTGCCATTTTTCGCACATTATTCAGGCTTTTGCCTGCCATGCTTAATGCAAGGTAGCGGAATCGCGTTAACACTTCTCTGCGTTCAGAATGGGCATTTTCCCGCGCCGCACACAGGCTTTTGCCGATGATTGCAGATTTTTTACAGGCAAAAAGCCCGGATTTCTGCGGCTGTTGCGCGTTACCGGGCCGTTAACCTGTTGTTAGCCAGCCCCCTTACCACTCGTTAAACAGTGTTACCCGTAGTTCTCCGGGCATGGAAACGACCACCGCCCTCGCTCGTCACCCTGCCCAGCCCGCTACGCTGGCCCTGTTGCTGACCGCCATTGCCCTGCTGGCCGCGCCCCACAGCGCGCTGGCCGCCAGCGGCAACACCAGCACCAAGGCAGGCGCGTCGACCGCTCAGGTGGTCAAGCCGATCCGCCTGATCCATGGCAGCAGCAGCGGCGAAGGCCATGAAGATGATGACGATGATGACGATGATGATGACCACCACGGCTCGTCCTCCTCGTCCTCGGGCAGCGCAGCGCTCTCGTTTGGCAAGTTCACGGTGGGCACCGGCGGCACGGTGGTCGTCAGCACCTCGGGCAGCGGCACGGCGACCTCTGGCGTGCGCTTCGTCCCCGGATCGTCCACCACGGCGGACTCGTTCCGCGTGACGGGCGATCCCAACCGCGCCTTTGCCATTGCCACCACCAGCGGCACGGTGACGCGCGGCTCGCGCTCGATGAGCTTTACCACCACGCCCTCGCGTCTGAATGCCACGCTCAGCGGCAGCGGCAACGGCAGCTTTACCGTGGGCGGCACGTTGACGGTGCCCTCGACAATTACCCCCGGTGTCTACACCGGCAGCTATTCAGCGATGGTCAGCTATAACTGACCGATCTGGATCCCTGGCGCGGTCGCAAGGGAAAGGGGCGTTCTTCTGGACCAGAAGAGCGCCCCTTTTTAGCACCCCGTCCCGGCGGCCAGAACGGCCACCGGGGATCAGGGGATCAGCTTACCACTTCACGCCAACGCGGGCGTAGAGATAGCGCCCGTTATACCCAAACGGCGAGTAATAGGGGAAAGCCACCACGCCATTGCTGTTCAGCGAGGCCGGCGTTGCATCGGGATAGACATCCAGCAGATTGTTGGCGCCCAGCGCGAAATTGAACCCGCTGCCCTTGGGCGCGAAACGCACTTCCAGATCGGTCACCGCATGACGGCCCGTGCGATAGTCGCTGGCCGCCGCGCTGCCCACCACGGTGACATTGCCGTAATAGCTGACCCGCGCCGTGGCCGAGACCGCCCCATGGCTCCAGTCCACCGAGCCGACGATCTTTTCCCCCGGCGTGCCCTGCTGGATCGCGCCGATGCGGCTGCGGGCAAACAGGGTGGGCGTGGGGGTCAGCGCAACGGCGGTGTTGGTAGGCACCGAATCCACGGTCACCTTGTTGACATTGCCCGACAGGGTAAAGTCAAAGGTGCCGACCGGCGTTTCCTTCAGCTTGTAATGGGCCACAACATCAATGCCCTGCGTGGTGACATGCAGACCGTTGATGAAGAAGCGCGCCGCCTGCGCCCCCGTGCCGGTGCTGGCCAGCAGAGTGGACACCTGCGAGCTGAAGCTGGCCGCGATGTTTTCCGACAAGGCCAGCGCGTCACGCACCTTGATCAGATAGCCATCGACCGTGATGTCCAGCCCGCCCAGACGCACCACCGTCCCGGCCGAGAAGTTCACCGACTTTTCCGGGCGCAGCGCCACGCCGCCCAGCGCCGTACCCACCGCGCTGACCGAAGGGAACGTGCCGGTCAGCTGCACCACGCCGCTGGTCACGACCGAGCTGATCGAGGTGTAATACTGCTGCTGCAGCGAAGGCGCGCGGAAGCCCGTCGACACCGACCCACGCAGCGCCAGCGCGGGCGCGATGTCATAACGCGCCGACAGCTTGCCATTGGCGGTATCGCCAAAGTCGGCGTAATGTTCAAACCGCCCCGCGGCCCCCAGCAACAGCGCCTGCACCGGGCGAAGTTCCAGATCCAGATAGGCCGACAACGCGGTGCGGTTGGCATTCACCACATTGCGCGGCGAAAACCCGCCAAAGCCCTGCGCGCCCGGCGTCTGGGTCGGATAGGCCGTACCATAGTCATACGAGGCCGCCTCGCCCGCCTTGATGCCATAGGTTTCGCGGCGGAATTCCGCGCCCCACGCCACGTTCAGCCCCTGGCCCAAGTCAAACTTGCGCGATGCGTCCAGCCCGGCGGTCAACTGGCCATAGGACAACTCGCCGTCATAGAAACTGGTCTGGGTCGCCGCGCCATAGGTGTAATTGGCCGAATTGCGCGTGCGCAGCGAAATGACATTGCGGCCATAGCTGGCCTTGAGATCCATGGCCCAGCCGAACTGCTCACCCTTGATGCCCAGCGCGGTGGTAAAATCCTTCGAGCGGCTTTCGATCAGCGGCAGGAAACCGTTGGGGTAGAGCGTGCTCAGCCCCACCGCCGACATCGCGCTGGCCAGACGGGGGAAGGCCGCCGACTGGCTCTTGCGGTACTGCCACCCGGCCCAGCCATAGATCTGCGCGCCACTTTCCAGCGGCTTGCCGAAATTGGCATAGGCGGAATAGGAATCAACCTCTGGGTCGCCAAAGCGGGCGATCACCGCATTGGGCGTCACGCGCGGGTCCAGATCGGCGCGGTTGGTGGGCGAACGGTGGACATATTCCCCCGACAGCGTCAGGTAACCATCGCCCAGCAGCTTCATCCCCTGCCAGCCCGACACCTGATAGACCGGCTCACCCACGCGGCTGTGCGACCCGCGCGCGGCGGTGTAATTGGTGGCATGCACCCCGCCCGTGACGGTCAGCCCACCGCCATGATCGGCCGCGCGCAGGCGCAGGTTGACCACGCCCGCGATCGCGTCAGACCCATATTGCGCCGCCGCCCCATCGCGCAGCACCTCAACCGTTTCCAGCGCGGCGGTGGGGATGGTGTTCAGATCGACCGCGGCCGAACCGCGCCCGACCGTGCCGTTGACGTTCAGATAGGCCGAGCTATGCCCGCGCACGCCATTGATCAGCACCAGCGTCTGATCGGGCGAGAGGCCGCGCAACGTCGCAGGGCGGATGGCATCGGTGCCATCATTGGCCGAAGGGCGCGGGAAATCGATCGAGGGAGTGACATTGGCCAGCGCCGTGGCCAGTTCGGGCGTCCCCTGCCGCGAGAGCGAAGCTGCCGAGACAACATCGACCGGCACGGCCGTGTCCAGCTTGGACCGGGCGGCGGCGCGGCTGCCGGTAACGACGATATCACCGGGCGCGGGCGCGGCATCAGCGGCAAAGGCGGGAACGGCGATGGCAACAGCCAACAGGCTGGCCGAAACCAGCGAAATCTGACGAATAGGAGACATGACGACCTCATTTGTCGCAGGTAGGGAAGCCCCTGCGTTGGGCCGACATTGCGCTCTACCTGTGCGGTAGACAATAAACTTTGCCCTTCACTGACACAAGTGTTTCTATTTCCGAACATTCTGTTGCGATGCAGCAACAGCCCGGCCACCCGCGGCAGACACAACAACAGCCGGACAGGCTCCCGCACCATCCGGCTGTTGTTGCCGCACCCCACGATCGCGCCCATGCCCCTGCGGCCTGTGGGGAGCGCAGGGCATCGCGCAGACCGCCTTATGGCCCGGTGGATCAGGCCCTTATCACCCCGGCATGTGGGCCGCGTCCTGCGCCATCACCGCGGCAATCGCGGCAGGTAGGCTGGGATCGTCAATGGTCGGCGGCACGGTCCATGCCTCGCCATTGGCGATCTTGCGCAACAGGTTGCGCAAGATCTTGCCCGATCGCGTCTTGGGCAGGGCCTGAACCACATGCGCGGTCTTCAGCGCCGCCACCGCGCCCAGTTCGGCCCGCACGGCCGCGATCACCCGCTTGGCCGTGGTGGGGTCATTTTCCGCGCCAGCGCGCGGCACGACAAAGGCGATCGGCACCATGCCCTTGATCGCGTCATCCGCGCCGATCACCGCGCATTCGGCAATGCCGTCCTGCGCGGCGACGATCTGCTCCATCTGGCCGGTGGACAGGCGGTGCCCGGCCACATTGATGATGTCATCGGTGCGGCCCATGATGTGGATGAACCCGTCGGCGTCGATGAACCCGGCATCGCCCGTCTCGTACCAACCGGGGAAAGCGGCAAAATTCTTTTCCCAGCCCGCCTTGTTGTTCCACAATGTGCGGAAGGCGCCGGGCGGCAAGGGCTCGCGCACCGCGACAAAGCCCGAAGCCTCACGCCCCAGCGGTTTGCCATCATCGCCCAGAATGGCGAATTCATAGCCCGGCACCGGAAAGCCCGCGCTGCCCCGCCGCCGCCGCGTGTCGCCCAGCGCATAGCAGGTCGCCACCCCCGGCCAGCCCAGTTCGGTCTGCCACCAATGGTCGATGACAGGCAGGCCGGTCATCCCCTCGGCCCAGGCGATGGTGTCGGGATCGGCGCGCTCCCCCGCCAGAAAGATCACCCGGCATTCCCCCGTGCCAATCTGGCGCAGGAAATGTGCATCGGGGTCCTCCTTGCGCACGGCGCGGATGGCGGTGGGCGCGGTAAAGAACGCCTTGACCCCATGGCGGCTCATCACCCGCCAGAAGGTGCCCGCGTCAGGCGTGCCGACCGGCTTGCCCTCGAACAAGACGGTGGTCGCCCCCACCAGCAGCGGGGCGTAAACAATATACGAGTGGCCCACCACCCAGCCCACATCGGACGCGGCCCAGAACACATCGCCCTGCCCGATGCCATAGATATTGGCCATGCTCCATGTCAGCGCCACGGCATGACCGCCGTTTTCGCGCACAACGCCCTTGGGCGTGCCGGTGGTGCCGCTGGTATAGAGAATATACAGCGGATCATCGGCCGCCATCTCCGCCGCCGGGGGGACGGGATCAGCGGCGCATTGGCCATGCAGCGCCATCCAGTCGATGTCGCGCGGAGCGGTCAGTTCGCCGGACAAACGCTCGCGCTGGAACAGGACCACATGGTCGGGCTGATGCTGGGCCAGCGCCAATGCCTCGTCCACCATGGGCTTGTACGCGATGGTGCGCGCGCCCTCGATCCCGCAACTGGCGGTCAGCACGATGCGCGGGGTGGCGTCATCAATCCGCTTGGCCAGTTCCAGCGGGGCAAAGCCGCCAAACACCACCGAATGCACCGCCCCCAGCCGCGCACAGGCCAGCATGGCAAACACCGTCTGCGGGATCATCGGCATATAGATGATCACCCGGTCGCCGCGCGCCACATTCAGCCGCGCCAGCATGGCGGCCACGCGCCCCACCTCTGCCTGCAATTGGGCATAGGTCCAGGTCTGCACGGTGTCGGTCACGGGGCTGTCGTAGATCAGCGCCTGCGTTGCGCCGCGCCCGGCCTCGACATGGCGGTCGATGCAGTTATGGGCCGTGTTCAGCGTTGCGCCGGGAAACCAGCCGCGCCCATCGGCCCCGGCCGGATCATACGCGCAGCTGGGCGATTGCACCCAGTCCACCGCCTGAGCCGCCTGCATCCAGAACCCCTCGCGGTCGCTGATGCTCGCTTCAAAGCTGCGCGCGTATGCCTCACTCATCGCCATCCTCATGCGGTTTGCGCCGGGCGGTCGTTCTTATGCGTCCCGGCAAAGGGTCGGTCGGCCCCCGCCCGTTTTCGGCGCGGCGGGGGCCGGTGTCAGATCAACGAAACGTCTTGGACAGGATCACCAGCGTGGGATCGCCGTCAAACCCTTCGGGGGTAAAGCCCTTTTCGCGCTCCAGTTCGATCGCGGCGTGGTTGTCGCGGCTTTCGATCGAGATCACGCGGCGCACGCCCCGGCGCTCGGCCTCACGCGCCAGCAGGTCCAGCATCGCCCAGCCCACGCCCTGCCCACGGAAATCGGCGCGCACGGAAACGGCGACCTCGGCCGTGTCCAGCCGCCCGTCACAGGCCAGCAGGCCCGAGGCGACCAGTTCACCGCTGGCCCGGTCAAAGCCGATAAAGCTTTCCGAACGGAAGTGATCGGCATGCAGCAGCGGGTCCAGCTGTTCGTGGCTGACATGCTCACCAGCGGCAAAGAAACGGAAACGGCGGTCCTCGTCCGACACCTTGTCAAAAAAGGCCGAGAGCGCCGGCTCGTCCGCCTCGGTGGCGGGGCGGGCGTCGATCACCAGCCCCGAACGGGTGGCCAGCGCGATCATCTGGGCGGCGGAAGCGGTATCGGAAGTCATGAGGAAAACTCCATCGCATGTATGCTGGCGGCCCCATGCGCCAAACAAAACCGCCGCGCCTTGATCTGGGCCAAGAATGGCCGAAATCTGGGGCGCGGCGGGGTATTCAGGGATTAGTCGTCAATGCTGCGACGGAAGGTTTCAGGCAGGAACAACAGCCCCACCACCACCGTCACCGAAGCGATCAGGATCGGGTACCAAAGACCGTAATAGATGTCGCCGGTGGCCGCCACCATGGCAAAGGCGATGGTGGGCAGCAGGCCGCCGAACCAGCCATTGGCAATGTGATAGGGCAGCGACATCGAGGTGTAGCGGATCCGGCTGGGGAACAGTTCGACCAGCATCGCGGCGATCGGGCCATAGACCATCGTCACCAGGATCACGAGGTAGAACAGGATGGCGATGACCATCGGCTTGTTCATCTGGGCCATGTCGGCCTTGGCCGGATAGCCGGCGGCGGTCAGGGCCTTCTTGACGTCCTCGCCATAGGCCTTGATCGCGGCGGCGCGGTCCTTGCCGGTGACCATCGCCGGATCGGGCGCGGTCAGCGTGGTGCCACCGATCGAGATCGTCGCCAGCGTGCCCGCAGGGGCCGATTCATTGCGATAGTCGATGCCGTTCTTGGCCAGATAGGCCTTGGCGATGTCGCAGCTGGTGGTGTCGAACTTGTTCTTGCCCACAGGGTCGAACTGGACCGAGCATTCACCCGCATTGGCGATGACCGTCACCGGCGCCTTGGCCACAGCGGCCGAGAGCGCGGGGTTGGCCGCATCCGAGAGCGCATGGAAGGCCGGGAAATAGCTGACCGCGCCCAGCAGACAGCCGCCCAGAATGATGTACTTGCGCCCGATACGGTCCGACAGCCAGCCAAAGAAGACGAAGAACGGCGTGCCCAGCGCCAGCGCGATGGCGATCAGGATGTTGGTGGTAACGCCATCAACCTTCAGGATCTTTTCCAGATAGAACATGGCGTAGAACTGGCCGGTGTACCACACGACCGCCTGACCCATGCCGGCGCCAAACAGGCAGATCAGCACGAACTTCAGGTTCTTCCACTGGCCGAAGGCTTCGGTCAGCGGGGCCTTCGAGGTGGTGCCTTCGTCCTTCATCTTCTGATAGACGGGGCTTTCGTTCAGTTGCAGGCGGATCCACATCGACACGCCCAGCAGGATGATCGACACCAGGAACGGCAGACGCCAGCCCCAGGCGGCAAAGGCTTCCTCGCCGATGCCGGTGCGGAAACCGATCACCACCAACAGCGCCGCGAACAGGCCAAAGGTGGCCGTGATCTGGATGAAGCTGGTATAGAGGCCGCGCTTGTTGTCGGGAGCGTGTTCGGCGACATAGGTGGCAGCGCCGCCATATTCACCGCCCAGCGCCAGACCCTGCAAAATGCGCAAGGTCACCAGAATGATCGGCGAGGCGATGCCCATCGTCTCATACCCGGGCAGCAGGCCCACGGCAAAGGTCGACAGGCCCATGATGCCCATGGTGACAAGGAAGGTGTTCTTGCGCCCGACCAGATCGCCGATCCGGCCAAACACCAGCGCGCCAAACGGACGCACCACAAAACCGGCCGCAAACGCCGCCAGCGCCAGAATGAAGCCGGTGGTTTCATTCACGCCGGAAAAGAACACCTTGGCGATAAAGGTGGCCAGCAGGCCGTAGAGGTAGAAGTCATACCACTCGAACACCGTGCCGAGCGAGCTGGCGGTGATCACCAGCTTCTCGTCATGGGTGGCCGTGTGATGCTTGGGCAAGGAGTCGTAAGACGATGCCATGGCACACTCTCCAGGGGTTATGGGCTCTTGTGCGGCCCGGTTTTCTTTTGGGATGAAATCAGAAATTATACTTGGCGGCAAACTCGATCCGGTCCAGCGCGCCGCTGGTACCATTTGCCAGTTCGCGCACGCCGTGGCGGTATTCGATGCCGATATCCAACGGCTTGACCGGCGAGTAGAACAGGTTGACGGCCGCGCTCCACGCCTTCTTGTTATAGGCGGCAATGCTGGCGGCGGTCAGTGTGCCGTCATAGCTGACCTTCTGCATCGAGCCCATGACGTTCATGCGTACCGTGGGCGTCAGCCCCACCCGCAACGCCACCAGCGAGGCAAACACATTGACATCGGCCAGCGTGTTGCTGGCCGGCAGCAGCACCGCGTCAGGCGCAAAGTTCAGGCCGACATAGCGGCTGATGTTCTGACCATAGGTCATCATGAAGCGCAGATCGGCGGTCTTGGCACTGTTCAGGAAAATCTTGCCCGCGGCCGACACACCCATGCCGGTGGTCGACACGCCCACGCCGCCATTTTCCACCCGCACCTGACGCACCAGCCCGGCCACCGACAGTTCCGAATTCTTGCCGGTCAGCACAACGCGGGCGGTGAAATCGGGCAGACGGTCGGTGCCATTCTCGGCCAGCGTGGCGCTGCCCGCCGTGGCGGTCGCGCTTTCGGGGTTTTCGGCCGCGATATGCAGCATCACGCCCTTGCCCGCCTTGGTGCTGTAACGGATCTGCGGCTGACGGACAAAGATCGTGCCTTCGGTCGCGCCGACAAAGTCGGTCGATTCCGGCAGGGCGGCGGTATATTGGAAGGTCGTCCAGTCCTGACCAAAGGTCCACTTGTCCAGCTGGACATAGGCGCGGCGCAGCGCCAGCGTATAGCCATTGGTGGTCCGCTGCGAGCCGCCGCCGGTGACGCTTTGCACCGCGCTGGCGGTGGTCTGGAAGTCGGTCTCGACATAGCCCTTGAGGCTGTGGCCGGCGACAGTAGTGTCCAGATTGAGCCACAGGCGCGTCTGCTTGGCCGAGAAATCGGTGGCGCTGGTCGAGCGGCTGGTGGGGGTGACCACAGGGATGGTCTGCGGCAGATAGAAATCGCGGCCCAGCGTGTTGGTGGTGACGGTGCCGCCATCGTAATTGCTGTTGGCAGCCGTCAGCTTCAGGAAGCCGCCGATCTTGATCGTGGTGGCGCCCGAACGCATGCCCTCGGGCGCAGGCTTGCGCTCAACGGCGGCAACGCGGGTGTCGGCGGCGCTGGCCTTGACGCTGGCGGCCTGTGCCGCGGCCAGGGCTTGCGCTGCCTGCGCCTGGGCGGCGGCGGCGGCCTGCGCGGTGGCGGCGGCCTCGGCGGAGCGGGTCTGGGCGGCGGCGGTCTGGCCGGCCTGCAACTGGGTGACCATCGCCTCCAGCTTCTCGATCCGGGCCATCAGCGCTGCCTCACGCGCGGCGGTGGCGCTGGGCTTGTGATGCGCCTTTTTCGCGGCGGCATGGGCGATACCGGGGGTGGCCAGCGCACTGGCGGCCATCAACAGCCCGGTGGCGATCTTGATGCTGTGACGCATATTCCTCTCCTTGAGCCTGACGCTTTTCGCATTCATGGGCAGGGTCAAAGATGCGCCCCGCCCCGCCCGTGAACCATCCCGACCTTCGTCGTCCGCATAAGACCTTGGTCGGGGCTTTCAGGTGGCCGGGCGCAGGGATAGATTTGCCGCCGGACAAAACGGGTCGATCCGGCCACAAACGGCAGGTCATTTTGCAGGATAGGCGCGGACGGCATTGCCGCCCAGTCGCTGCCTGATAAACTGATCGGGCAAACGCCGCCGGACCGGATCAAACAACAGCCGCGCCGGCCCAGACCGGACAGACGAGAGGAGTGCCAAGATGGGCGAAGCCATCTATCCCGTGCCCAGCGATTGGGCGCAAACCGCGCTGATCGACGAGGCGCGCTATGCCGCCATGCATGCGCGCTCGGTGGCCGATCCCGAAGGGTTCTGGGCCGACGAGGGCCGTCGAATCGACTGGATCAAGCCCTTTACCAAGGTCAAGAACACCTCCTATCACAAGGCCGATTTCGGCATCCGCTGGTTCGAGGACGGCACGCTGAACCTTTGCGCCAACGCGCTGGACCGCCATCTGGCGACGCGCGGTGATCAGGTGGCGATCCTGTGGGAGCCCGACAGCCCCAATGACCCCGAACGCCGCATCACCTATCGCCA
Organism: Novosphingobium ovatum; assembly: GCF_009909235.1. GTDB lineage: Bacteria > Pseudomonadota > Alphaproteobacteria > Sphingomonadales > Sphingomonadaceae > Novosphingobium > Novosphingobium ovatum. The sequence goes on along the minus strand of NZ_JAAAPO010000003.1, from coordinate 500,865 downwards.
ATTGCACGAAGACGTCTGCCGCTTTGCCAACGTCTTGAAGGATCAGGGCGTCAAGCGCGGCGACCGCGTGACGATCTATCTGCCCATGGTGCCAGAGGCCGCCGTTGCCATGCTGGCCTGCGCCCGCATCGGCGCGATCCACTCGATCGTGTTCGCCGGCTTCAGCCCCGAGGCGCTGGCCGGGCGCATCACCGATTGCGACAGCCGCATCGTGCTGACCTCTGACGAAGGCTTGCGCGGGGGCAAGAAGGTGCCGCTCAAGGCCAATGTCGACGCCGCTCTGGCCCATGCGCCGGGGGTGGATTGCGTGATTGTCCTGCGCCGCACCGGCGCCGATGTGGCCATGACGCCCCACCGCGACATCGACTGGCACACCGCTGTGGCCGCCGCTTCGCCCGACTGCCCGGCAGAGGAAATGAACGCCGAAGACCCGCTGTTCATCCTCTACACCTCCGGCTCCACCGGCAAGCCCAAGGGCGTGCTGCACACCACCGGCGGCTATGCCGTGTGGGCCAGCATGACGCATGAATATGTGTTCGATTACCGCCCCGGCCAGATCTATTGGTGCGCGGCCGATATCGGCTGGGTGACGGGGCATTCCTATGTCGTCTATGGCCCGCTGATGAACGGCGCCACCACGGTGATGTTCGAAGGCGTGCCCAACCACCCCGATCCCAGCCGTTTCTGGCAGGTGGTCGACAAATTCGCCGTCGAGATCTTTTACGGCGCCCCCACGGCCCTGCGCGCCCTGATGCGCGAGGGCGATGATTGGGTGCACAAGACCAGCCGCAAGTCTTTGCGCCTGCTGGGATCGGTGGGCGAACCCATCAACCCCGAGGCGTGGGAGTGGTATCACAAGGTGGTGGGTGACAACCGCTGCCCCATCGTCGACACCTGGTGGCAGACCGAAACGGGCGGCGTGATGATCAGCCCCCTGCCCGGCGCCACCGCGCTGAAACCGGGCAGCGCCACCCGCCCGATGTTTGGCGTGCAGCCGCTGTTGCTGGACAATGACGGCGCGGTGATCGAGGGCGCGGGCGATGGCTGTCTGGTGATCGCCGACTCCTGGCCGGGCCAGATGCGCGGCGTGTGGGGCGACGAGGAACGCTTCTTCTCCACCTATTTCACCACCTTTGCCGGCTATTACTTCACCGGCGATGGCTGCCGCCGGGACGAGGATGGCTATTACTGGATCACCGGCCGCATTGACGATGTGATCAACGTGTCAGGCCACCGCATGGGCACGGCCGAGATCGAATCGGCGCTGGTCGCCCATGCCAAGGTGGCCGAGGCCGCCGTGGTGGGCATGCCGCACGAGATCAAGGGTCAGGGCATCTATGCCTATGTCACCTGCAACGCCGAGATCGAGCCGGATGACGCCTTGCGCAAGGAACTGATCGCGTGGGTGCGCCACGAGATCGGGCCGATCGCCACGCCCGATGTCATCCAGTTCGCCCCCGGCCTGCCCAAGACGCGTTCGGGCAAGATCATGCGCCGCATCCTGCGCAAGATCGCCGAGAATGACGTGTCCAGCCTGGGCGACACCAGCACACTGGCCGATCCTTCGGTGGTCGATCACCTGTTGGCCAACCGCCCGCATCTGGCGCAGGCGTAACCACGCGCCCCGGCCGGAGCGCTCCCCCGCCCCGGCATGAAACGCGAAAGGCACCGTGTCCCATCCGGGCACGGTGTCTTTCGTTTTATGCACGTATTCGGTGGCAACGCGCACTTGCCCGACCAATCCAAAGGGCTATGTTGAGCGCCCAAGGGGAGGCACCTTTGGGCGTGCCACGACAACAGAAACGAGCTGGCCTTGCGCGAAACCGTCCTGATTGCCGATGACCATCCGCTGTTCCGGCAGGCTTTGGTGCTGGCACTGGGCCGCGCGCGCCCGGCCGCCCGCGTGGTTGAGGCAGGGACGCTGGCCGCCGCCGCCCGCGCCGCGGCAGAGGCCGACGATCTGGTGCTGATCATGCTGGACCTGAAAATGCCGGGCGCGGTGGGCTATTCGGGCATTGCCCTGCTGCACGCGGAAAAGCCGCAGGTGCCGATCCTGGTGATCTCCAGCGCCGAGGGTGCGGCGGTGGAGCAGGAGGCGCGGGCCTTTGGCGCGATCGGCTTTCTGGGCAAGGATTCGGACCTGACCACGATCGAGGCGGCAGTCACCCGCGTGCTGGGCCCCGCGCCCGCAGGGGCGCAACATGCCAACGCGCCTTGCGCCACCGCATCGGCTGGCCATGGCGCGGCCATGCCCGCATCGGGCAGCGCGACGCCCCCCATCCCCGCCCCGGCGCAACAGGGCGATGGCGATCTGGACACGATCCGCCGTCAGGTCGCCGATCTGACCCCCACACAGCTCAAGGTGCTGCTGGCCGTGCTGGACGGGCAATTGAACAAACAGATCGCCCATGGCTTGGGCATCACCGAAGCCACGGTCAAGGCGCATATGACCGCCATCATGCGCAAGCTGGACGTGCGCAACCGCACGCAGGCAGCCTTGGTGGCGCGCAGTCTGGGGCTGGACCTGCGGCACTGACCGCGCCGGGGCTTTACCCGATCTTGCGCGCGGCCACCTGTGCCATGAACACCTCGATCACCTGTGGCGAGATCGGTTTGGCATGCATCGCCACGCCCAGATCGGTAGCGCGGGCGCGGATCGCCGGGTGGCTTTCGGCGGTGATCAACAACGCGGGCAGATCAGGATGCATCGCCCGGACCGAAGCGACCACATCCAGCCCATCCTCGGCGCTGGTGCGCCCCGTTTCGCGCAACCCCGCCTCGGCCAGCCACGCCACACCGCGCAAGGCATCGTCCTCCCCGACCTCTGCGTCCTCCTCGACCACGGCCTCTACGCGCGAATCGCCGCTGGCCCCGGTCAGGCGGAAATCGGCCAGCATCGCGTCAATCGCATGGGCACGGGCCAGCGCGCGCGCGCTGTCGCCGTCATAGGCGCCCAATGGATGATGCCCCATCGCCGCCAACAGGGTGGTCGTCGCCTCGACGGTGCGGGGGTCATTGTCCAGCACCAGCACCGTTTGCGGCGGCACGAGGACACCTGTGGCCAATACCGGTCCGGCCAGCGCCACAGGCGCGGCCACCAGCCCCATGTCCAGCGGCAGCCACAGGCTGAACCGGCTGCCCCGGCCGGGGTTGGACACCACCTCGATCCGCGCGCCCAACAGGCGGGATATGCGCCGCGACAGCGCCAGCCCCAGCCCCAGCCCCTCAGCCTCCACCTCGCCCAGACGGGTGAATTCGCCAAAGATCGCCTCGATCTGGTCGGGGGCGATGCCAACGCCTGTATCCACCACATCAATCCGCGCCATCGCCCCGCCGCCGCGCGCCGCCGCGCGGCCGCGCAACCGCACGCCCACCACCACGCCGCCTGTCACCGTATAGCGCAACGCATTGACCAGAAAGTTCTGGAGCAGCGAGCGCAACAGGCCCGGATCGGTGTGCAGCGTCACGCCATCGCCCGGCATCACCAGCCGCAGGCGCAGGTGTTTGGCGTCCGCCATCGGCCGCAACCCTTCGACCAGCCCATGCAGGAACGGCCCCAGCGCCAGCGGTTCGGGCCGGGCCATCACCCCGCCCGCGTCATATTTGCTGATGTCCAGCAAAGCGCGCAACAGATCCTCGGCCGCCAGAATGGCGCTGTCCACCCGGCCCACCAGCCCCTGCGCATGGGCGGGCACCTCGCGCCCCAGCGCGGCGCTGAACAGGCGCGCGGCGTGCAGCGGTTGCAACAGGTCATGGCTGGCCGCCGCCAGAAATCGCGTCTTGTCCCGGTCGGCCTGTGCCAGACGGCGGTTGGCCTCGGACAATTCGGCGGTGCGCTCAACCACCCGCGCCTCCAGCCCGGTCAGCGCCTGTTCCAGCGCCGCGCGCATCCGCGCCTCGCCGGTAATGTCGATAAAGCTGGTGACATAGCCGCCACCCGGCATCGGCCCGCCCACCATCTTGATCACCCGGCCATCGGGGCGGTGGCGTTCAAACGTGTATTCCTGTCCCCGCCGCAAATGGGTCAGCCGCTTGATCACATGGGTTTCGACATCGCCCGGCCCGAAATCACCGCGCATCGCGTTGTGGCGGATCAGATTAGCGACCGGCGCGCCGACATACAGCAACCCCGGCGGATAGGCGAACAACTGCTCGTACCGGCTGTTCCACGCCACCAGATTCAGCTCGGCGTCGACAACGCTGATGCCGCTGTCCATGTTTTCAAACGTGGCCGCCAACAGCGCGCGGGAAAAGCCCAGCGAATGGCTGCGCTCGTCCAGCAGGCGGGTGACATCGGCAAGGCTCATCGTGCCCCCCGCCAGTGCGGACGCCACCAGCGCGCGGGCCGAGGACGTCCCCACCACCGCCGCGATCAACGCCCGCGCCCGCTGCGCCGAGCGGCGATCGACCGGCATCCCGCGCTGGGCACTGGGAAATTCGATCTCGGCGCGCTCTCGCCCGATAAAGCTGGCCGTCAGATCGCGCAGGTCCGACAGATCGGTGACGCGCCGCTGCCAGCGCTCGAACAGCGGCAGGGGCGAGGCCTCCATCCGCCGCGCCGCCACCGCCGCATAGACCACCATATTGGCGCCCAGACTCCAGAACACGCCATGGACGATGGGGCCAGCCCGGCCAATGCCGAACAGCCGCAGCGGGTCCAGCGCCGTCCCCGCCAGCCATTCGCGCCAGCCATCGGGCAGCACCATCGGCAGCGCCAACGTATAGAACCACAGCGCGAAACCGGTCATCAGGCTGAGCCGCGCGGCAATCGGATCGCGCCGCCGCCCCATCGGCCCGCCCGACACCGCCAGCACCAGATGCGGGCTGAATTGCGCCATCGCGGCAAAGGCCACCAGCCCGATCGAGGCCAGCGATTCGCGCGCCGAGACCATCTGCGCCCATGCCAGCGCCAACGCCACCACGCCCAGGATCGTCGCGCGCCGCACCAGCAGCATCCGCCGCCCCAGCGCGCCCGCCGCCAGATCGCTGCCCGCGCCTTCCTGCCCCCCCCGCCCCATGACCGAGCGGATCAGCGTGGGGAACAACAGGTCGTTGGACACCATCGTGGCCAGCGCGGTGGCGTCTGTCACCACCATCGCGGCGGCCGCGCTGATCCCGCCGATCAATGCGGCAATCGCGATCCCGCCATGCCCGGTGGCCAGCGGCAGGCCCAGCACGTAAAAGTCGGGGCGGACGGAATCGCCCATCACCACCACCCCGGCCAGCGCGATCGGCAGCACCGCCAGCGCCATCACCGCCAGATAGGCCGCCACCCCCCAGCGCGCGCGCGGCAGGTCGGCCGGCTCGCGCGCCTCGACCAGCCCCATGTAGAACTGGCGCGGCAGCACCAGCACCGCCAGCGCCGATATGGCCGAGATCACCATCGTCTCCAGCCCGATCCGCCCCGGCTGAAAGCGGTTGGCCAACTGGCTCAGGCCCGCCTGCAAGCGCTCTTCGTCCACCGCGCTGACCACCGACACCGCCAAGCCCGCCACCAGCAACAGCGCAGTGATCTTGATCAGCGATTCCAGACCGATGGCATAGACCATGCCTTCGGACCGGCCGGCCCGTTCAAACCGGCGCGCGCCGAACAATATCGCAAAGGCGGCCAGCACCACCGCCGCCGCCATCATCGCGCCCGCCATCACCGGCGCGCCCGTCAGCATCATCGCCGCCGTCCCGATGGACCGCAATTGCAACGCCATATAGGGCACCGTCCCGGCCAGCGCGATCAGCGTCACCAAACGCGCCACCACGCCATCATGGCCAAAGCGCGCGGCGATGAAGTCGGACACGGTGGTGGCCTGCTCTTCGGCCACGGCGGCCGACAGGCGTGAGAGGAACCGGGGCGCAAGGCACAACAGCAGGATCGGCGCCAGATAGATCGGCAGATAGTTCCACCCATCGCGCACCGCGCTGCCCACCGCGCCATAGATCGTCCAGCTGGAGCAATAGACCCCCAGCGCCAGCGTATAGGCGATCAGCCGCAAACGCGGGCTGCGTCCGCGCGTCAGGGGCAGCAACGCCCCCTTGGGCGCGGTGTTGCGGGCCTCGGCCAGGGCGGCCACGGCAAACAGGATACCGATCCAGGCCAGCGCGAACAGCGCCACCCAACCCACACTCATCGCCCCGCCCCGCCGCTTGTGCGCGCCCGTTCAGCGCGCCTTGGACCGGCAGACTAGCGCATTCGGGTCAACGGGCCAAACGCTTAGCGCGCGAGCGCCCCCTCCAGCGCGTTCAGGAACTGGTCGGTGGCCGCCTCCCAGCTATAGCGGCGGCCCAGCGCCAGCGCGTCCGCGCGCGCCACGCGCAAGGCCCGCGCCACCGCCGCGTCCAGATCATCGTCCAGCGCTCCGGCGGCACGCGGCAGAATGCCGCCCTCACCCCGGCCATCGGGGCCCAGAATGTCGATCGGCCCGGCCACGCGATAGGCCGCCACCGGCAGGCCACAGGCCAACGCCTCGATGATCACCAAGCCAAAGGTGTCGGTCAGGCTGGGAAACACTAGCACATCGGCGCCGCGATAGGCGCTGGCCAGCGCCTGACCCGACAGCGCGCCGATGAAATGGACATCAGGATAACGGCGGCGCATCTCGGCCAGCGCCGGGCCATCGCCCACCACCACCTTGGTCCCGGGCGTAGACAGGCGGCAGAAGGCGTCCAGATTCTTTTCAGGCGCCACGCGGCCAACGTTCAACAGGATCGGGCGCGGCAGCGCGTCCCATTCCGCCCGGCGCGGACCATCGGGGTGGAATTGATCGGGGTCGATCCCCCGGCTCCAACGGCGGGTATGGGGCAGCCCCTCCGCCGCCAGTTCCGCCTCCAGCGTGGGGGTGGCCACCATCACCGCGCGCGAGGCCCCGTGAAACCGGCGCAGCACCGGCCAGAACCAGCGCGGCGACAGCCCCGTGCGCACCGCCAGATATTCGGGGAAACGGGTGTGATAGGCGCTGGTGAATGGCACCCCGCGCGACCGGCACCAGCCCCGCGCCGCCCAGCCGATCGGGCCTTCGGTGGCGATATGGACAATGTCAGGGGCAAAGCCATCCAGCAACCGCCGCGCCGTGGCCCTGGGCGCCAGCGCCACGCGGATCTGGCGATAGAACGGCATGGGCATGGTGGCGAAACGGTCGGGCGTGATCATCTCGACCGCCGCGCCCCGGCGGCGCAGCGCATCGACTGTGGCACACAACGTGCGCACCACCCCGTTCACCTGCGGCACCCACGCGTCCGAGGCGATGGCAATGCGCAAGCCCTGCGGACGGATCACGCCTTGCGCCGTATCCAGCATCATCGGCGCGTTCATGCCGGCACCGGCACGGCATCACCCCGCGCTGGCTGCGGCTCTGGCACCGGCGCGGGCTGCTCGACCGCCTTGCGGGCGCGTTCATCGGCGCGGGCAGCGGCCATCTGGCGGCGCGTTTCGACGATCCAGTCAACGATCCGCATGGCGCCGTCCGCATCCTCGACCAACGCGGTGCAGCTTTCCACCCAATCGCCGTCATTGTAATAGGTGATGCCGTTGAAATCGCGGATTTCGGCCGAATGGATGTGGCCGCACACCACCCCGTCCACCCCGCGCTCCTGCGCGGCATGGGCAACGGCTTCCTCGTACCGGCCGATGAACTGGACGGCGTTCTTCACCCGCTTTTTCAAATAGGCCGACAGCGACCAATAGGGCAGATGCAACCGCCGCCGCACCGCGTTGAACACGGTGTTGACGCGCAGCGTGAATTCATAGGCCTTGTCGCCCAGAAATGCCAACCAGCGGTGATACAGCACCACCGCGTCAAAGGCATCGCCATGCACCACCAGCAAGCGGCGGCCATCGGCGGTTTCGTGGATCGCCTCGTTCACCAGTTCCACCCCGCCGAACATCAAGCCGGCATAGGGGCGCAGCATCTCGTCATGGTTGCCACAGACGAAGACCACCCGCGTGCCGCGATGCGCCATTTTCAGAATGCGGCGGATGACCTCGTTATGGGCATCGGGCCAGTACCAGCCCTTTTTCAGCCGCCAGCCATCGATGATGTCGCCCACCAGATACAGCGTCTCGGTCTCGATCGAGCGCAGGAAGGAGACGAGCATGTCGGCGTTGCAGCCGCGCGTACCCAGATGGACATCGGAAATCCACACCGTGCGATAGCGGCGCTTGGGGCGAAAGCCCTTGGGCTCGGGCGGTTCGGGCAAAGACAGCCACGCGGGTGGCTGGGCTGTCGCGATATCGGGCGTGACCGCCGGATTCAGGGCGAAACTGCGCTGCATGGTGCCGGTTCCCTTGGCTGACCTGAGCCCGCCCATAGGCAGCCCAGGTTGCACCCGCGTGACCAGCACAAGTCAGAAGCGTGACACCCTCACCCAGACACGGGCGTCAATCGACCATATCAATCCGGCTTTTGACGCCCAGCAGTTCGGCCAGCGCCTTGATATCCTTGGCCGTGGCATCGGTGCACAGCGGGGCGTGGCTGGCCGCCACCTGCAACACCACCGCGCCATCCTCCAGACGCAGCTGCGCGCCGTCCAATGCCTCGACCACGCCGCCGCAGAACCGCCGCGCCATGCGCACCGCCTGCCCCCAGACGCGCGCCTGCCGCAAGGATTCAACGCCTGCCAGCCGCTCCAGATAGGGCGGCCATTCGGCGCGGCCATTGTTGGCCAGCACGGCCGCCGCGATCATCGCGCGCCCTGCCGCGTCCAGCCCGACCCAGCGCTTGCGCAGGGCCCATTGCTCGGCCTGCTGGGCGCGCATGTTCGGTTCGGTGCGCAGTGATGCCAGCGCCAGCATGGTGGCGGCGCGGCGCAGGCTTTCGCCGCAACCGCCCTCGACCGGGGGATCGATGCCGCACACCGGCGCGACCCATCCGGCAATGCGCGCGGCCATCGCGGCCATCCCCGGCTCTTGCGTTTCGACAAAGGCCGACACGCCCGCCAGCAACGGATTGGTCCGCGCCACCTGCGCGTCCATGCTCCCCGCCAGCAAGCCTTCGCGCAGGCCCCAGCCCGAAAACACCACCCGCGCGGGCGCCAGTTCGCGCACCAGCACCGCCAGCAGCGCCCCGGCATCCAGCAAACTGCCCATGCGTGAGGCCGAAACGCCCGGAATGGGCGCCAGCCCTTCGGCACGGCGCTGACGGGCGCGCAGCACGCGCACCGTGTCCAGCACCTGCGCGGCGGTCATCTCGTACCCGTGGGGATCATCCACCGGCCAGTCGCGCTCCACCATGGCAAAGCGGGCAAAGGCGCGCAGCGATCCGCCCACCAGATAGAGCGTCTGCCCATGGTCGCCCGTCCAGTCGGCACCGGCCAGCATGGCGCGCACCCGGCGCAGGAATTTGGCATCGCCATCGGCGCGCAGCGCCGGCAGGCGCAGCGTCCCCAGTGGCAGCGTCACGCCATGGGTACAGCGCCCGTCGATCACATCGATCAGTTCCAGCGAGCCGCCGCCCAGGTCAGCCACGATCCCCGCCGCCCCCGGAAAGGCCGCCTGTACGCCATGCGCGCTGGCCACGGCTTCCTCTTCGCCCGACAACAGGCGGGGGGACAGGCCCAGTTCGCGCACCTTGTCCAGAAATTCCGCGCCGTTTTCCGCGTCGCGGCTGGCCGCGGTGGCAACGCATTCCACGTCCACAATCCCGCGCAGCCGCAGCAACAGCGCAAAGCGCGAGAGCGTCGCCAGCGCATTGGCCATCCCCTTGGCCGACAGGCGCCCGGTTTCGGCCACGCCCTTGCCCAACCGCGCGGTCACCTTTTCATTGAACAGCACCACCGGCGCGCGCGCCGGGCGACCATAGATCACCATGCGCACCGTGTTCGAACCGATGTCGATGATCGCCTTGTTCGTGGCCACATCCACACCGCGCGGGGTGATGGGGGTGACACTGGCGGCGGCAAGAGCGCTGCGGGCAGAAGATCTGGGCATGGGCGTCCCTTTAGGCCCGCAACCGCGCGTTGGCCAGCGCCCCGCGCAAGCGAAAAGGGGATATCATACCTATGCCCCGCCGCGCCGCAGCGCCAGTTTGGGCACCTTGCGCCCCGAAGCCAGCGCCCCGCCCCGCCCCGACAGCGACGGATTGGTCATGAAATAGCGGTGCGCGTTAAAGGGCTGCTCGCCCGGCTCGGCGCGGCGACAGGTGCCATCACTGGCCAACAGCCAGCTTTGTTCGGTATCCAGCAGATTGGCCATCATCACCTGATCCAGCACCTGATCATGCACCGTCTTGTTGCGGATCGGTACCAGCACCTCGACGCGGCGGTCCAGATTGCGGCTCATCCCGTCGGCGCTGGAGATGAACACCCGCGCGCGCGGATTGGGCAAGGACGCCCCCCCGGCAAAGGCCCAGATGCGGCTGTGTTCCAGAAAACGGCCGATGATCGATTTGACCTGAATATTGTCGGACAGGCCCGGCACACCCGGCTTCAGGCAACAGATGCCGCGCACCACCAACCGGATCTGCACCCCCGCCCGGCTGGCGGCATACAGGCGGTCGATCAACGCGCTGTCGGTCAGCGAGTTGAGCTTGCCCCAGATTTGCGCCGGTTTGCCCGCTTGGGCATTGGCGATCTCGCGCTCGATACTGCCGTACAGGCGGTCGCGCAGGCTGATCGGCGCCACCGCCAACAGGCTGGTGCGGCGCGGTTCGACATAACCGGTGATGAAATTGAAGATCTGATTGGCATCGCGCCCGAACGCCGGATCGGCGGTAAAGAACGACAGGTCGGTATAGATGCGCGCCGTGATCGGGTGGTAATTGCCGGTGCCAAAGTGGCAATAGGTGCGATAGACCGCATTGCCGCCCGCATCGCCCTCGCGCCGGACGACCATGCTGATCTTGGCATGGGTTTTCCAGTCGACAAAGCCATAGATCACCTGCACGCCCGCCCGCTCCAGCTGGCTGGCCCAATGCAGGTTCTGCTCCTCGTCGAACCGCGCCTTCAACTCGACCACGGCGGTGACCGACTTGCCCGCCTCGGCAGCCGCGATCAGCGCGGCGATGATCGCCGATTGCTTGCCCGCGCGGTACAGCGTCTGCTTGATGGCGATCACGTCCGGGTCGGCGGCGGCCTGACGCAGGAAGTCGATCACCACCTCAAAGCTTTCATAGGGGTGGTGGACAACGATGTCCTTCTCGCGGATGGCCGAGAAGATGTCGCCGTCATGCTCCATCACGCGTTCGGGATAGCGCGGGGAATAAGGCTCGAACTTCAGCTCGGGGCGGTTTTCATCGACGATCGCGGCAAGGCCGGTCATGCCGATGGGACCGGCGGACTTGATCACGATGGCATGATCCAGCCGCAACTGGTCGCGCAGCAATTGCTCCGCCGCGGGATCAAAATTGCCCTTGAGTTGAAGCATGATCACGCTGCCCCGGCGGCGCTGCTTGATCGCGCTGCGGAAGAAGCGGACCAGATCCTCGGCGTCTTCCTCGATCTCGATATCGCTGTCGCGCAGCACGCGGAACGCGCCATGGCCCAGCACGTCAAAGCCGGGGAAGAGCGTTGTGGCATTGCGCCAGATCGCGTCCTCGATGCTGATATAGACCGCCCGCTCACCCGACATGCCGCCCGGCACGCGGATATAGCGCGGCAGCGCCTGCGGGATCAGCACCATCTCCATCACGGCGGCGGCATCGCTTTGCCGCATCAGGCTGATCATCAGCCCCATGCCGCCATTGTTGATGAAGGGGAACGGGTGGGCCGGGTCAATCGCCTGTGGCGTGATCACCGGCAGGATCGCCTGCACGAAATAGTCGCGCAGCCAGCGCGTCTGATCGGCATCCAGCACATATTCGTCGCGGTCCTCGTCGGGCCCGACGATATGGATGCCCTCTGCCGCCAGCGCGCCGCGCATCTCGCGCCAGATCGCCTGCTGCTCGGCCTCCAGCCGGATCACCTCCTCGCGGTTGACGGCCAGTTGCTGCGCCGGGGTCAGCGCGTCGATCGAGATCTCCTGGATGTGGCGGCGCACCTGCGCGGCAAGGCCGGCGATGCGCACCATCAGGAACTCGTCCAGATTGTTGCCCGAGATCGAGAGGAACCGCAGCCGTTCGAGCAGCGGGTAATTGGCATTGCGCGCCTCGGCCAGAACGCGGGCGTTGAAGGCCAGCCACGACAGCTCGCGGTTGAAATAGCGGTCGGGGATGGCGCGCACCTGCGCCAGCAAAGCCTCGACGTCGAGCACCTGCGGGGCGGCGGCCACCGCCGCGTCCACCACCGGGGCATGCGACAGGTCATCCGGCACGGTCAGGACCGATTCGGTGGCGGCGTCGGTTTTGTGGGCAGTCATCGCGTCTCTTCTCACCAGAGGAGTATCAGCCTGCCTGTCTTTCCATAATGTTGCAATGGTGTGACGTAATGGGCCGCGTTGTCACCGCGCCGTCGGTTCATCCCCGCCCGCGATAGCCCGCAACGCCCTGATCGGGCACCCACAGCCCATCGGGAATGGCCCCCGATTGCCAGAACACGTCGATCGGGATGCCGCCGCGCGGATACCAATAGCCGCCAATGCGCAGCCATTTCGGACGCATTTCCGCAAACAGACGCTGGCCGATGCCCACCGTCACATCCTCATGAAATCCCGCGTGGTTGCGGAACGACCCCAGAAACAGCTTGAGCGATTTGGATTCAACGATGGTCTGATCCGGCGCGTAATCGATCACCAGATGCGCAAAGTCGGGCGCGCCGGTCACCGGGCACAGCGACGTGAATTCGGGCGCGGCAAAGCGCACCATATACAGGCTGCCGACTCGCGGATTGGGCACATAGTCCAGCACCGCCACATCGGGCGAGGCTGGCAGCGCGCTGGTCTGGCCCAGATGCAGCGGCTGAGGCGCGGAGGCGCCGGCGGCAGGCACGGCGGGGGCGGCGTTGGGATCACGGGTGCTCATGCCTGCGCCTATTGCCGCCAAGTGCCGCCCGACACAAGAGAGCAACCCCAAGGGGCGGGACAAGCCGCCGTTTAGGACCAAACCCCGGTAGAGGGCAGCCCCCCTATGGCCCTATCAGGTCAAAGCGGCCACCCAACGTCCATGGGATGGCCGCAAAGGATCAGACATACGGGATCACACAGACTGGATCACACTGGCGGGATCACACAGGCGGGATGGGCATGACAAACTTCAGGGGGCAAAGCGGCCAGTGATCGCACCAGACCGCCACGATCCTTGCGGCCTGCATGGGGCAGACCATGGCCCGCGCGCGCCACAGGGCGGCCGCGCATGGCGCATCTGGCGGGCGGGCGCCGTGACGGGGCTGATGGCGTTGGGGCTGTTGGCCATGGGGCAGCACCTGTCGGCACAGCCCGCCGCCTCGGATGCGCCGCGGATTGTCGCCCTGCCCCTGTCCCCTTTGGATGATGGGCCCACCACCGGCCCGTCCATTGCCAAGGCGGGGGCAAAGCCGACGCCAAATCCCACGCAAAAGCCGGCACCCAAGCCGACGTCCCAGGCAAGAGCGGAGAGCAAGCCAAAACCCGCGCCTTCGGCCAGTCCGGCGCCCCGCGCCGGAGCGGAAAAAGCACCGCCCCACCGCGCCGAGGGCAAGTCTGCCCCACACCCCATCGCCTCTGACGCGACAGCACGGCCAGCGCATGACGCGCCCCGCCCCACGCCCCGGCCTGACGCGGCCTCCCACACGCCCCTTGCCCGGACGCCGCCCGCATCCAGCGCCAGCGCGGCCTCTGCTGCGGGCGCGGCGCTGGGCCAGCGCTTGCAACACCGCCCGGCCGATGGGCTGTCGTGGCAGGCGGGGCTGGACATGGCCAAGGATCTGGCGGTGACGCTGGGGCTGGCGGTGATGGCCGCCGCCGCGCTGCTGGGCTGGGTGCTGGCGCGCGCGCTGATGGCGCGCCGCCGCGCCGATTCGCCCGCCACCCCGCCCGCCACCATGCCGGATGAGGGAGAGGACGCGCATGCGGGGGAGGACGCGCCCATCTTGCCCGGCCCCGCGCGCAAACCGCTCTCTGCCGCCGATGATGCCCGTGATAATGCCAGTGACGGGCCTGTGCCGCGCCCGGCGCGCTTTGCACCCTTTGCCGATGCGCCCTTTACCCCCGGCCTGCCTTTTGCCGAGGTGGAGGAGCCCATCCCCGACCTGTCGAGCCTGACAGCCCCCGCCCCCGCGCCGATCCCTGTCGCGCCTGCCGCGCAGGACGGCACCCCCAGCCGCACCGCCGCGCCCATGCTGAACGCCACGCTGGAGGCGCTGCGCTTTTCCACGACACTGTCCAATGCAACGCTGCGCTATCGCCTGCGGCTGCACCATGCGGGGGCGGCGGATCTGGGGCCGGTGGTGGTGCGCATGGCGTTGGGCGCCGGCGACGACTCGCTGGACGCCGGAGATGGCGCGCTGGACGCCGATGGCCTGCCCCCCGCCCCGCCTTGGCTGGCCGTGGCGCATGAGGGGGATGAACTGGCCGCCGGGGCCGACGTGGAATGGACCGGCCAATTGCGCGTCAGCCTCAAACGGTTGAACAGCGGACCATTGGCGGGCAGCGGGCTGGCGCTGCCGATGGTGTGGGTGGAGGTGCAGGCCGCGCGAATCGCAGGCGAATCGGGGGACAAGGGTGAACGGCCACCACCCGTGACGCTGCATCGCGGCTGGCTGATTGGCGAAGGCGAGCCTGATAGCGCGCCCGAACCCACACCATCGGCCATCACGCCCCTGCGGCTGGATCAGGGTCCCATCACCATAATGTCGCCTCGCGCATGGCCGGTGGCGCGCTAGGCCGGGCCTTTTGGCGCATTTCCGCGCAGTCTGGCGCGGGGCCGCAGCCATACCCTTGCATCGCGCTAACCCCGGCGGCTGCGTTTTCGCATAAGCAGCAATCATCCTCTGTTCATTTGCTGCGCGCAAAATCGTCGCATGCCAAAGCAGGGCGTTGCGCATTGCAAACAAGCAGCCTACGTCTTTCGCTTTCGCAGCGAAGGAGGAGCGCGCGCGAATGGACAGCCTGGTGAGTACCGATTGGCTGGCGAATGAAATGGCGGCCTGCGACCTGCGGATCGTGGACGCATCCAGCCACTTGCCCGACGCGGGTCGCAACGCGCTGGCAGAGCATGAAGCCGGGCACATTCCCGGCGCCGTCTTCATGGACCTGGCCGAGCTGGTGGATACCGCTTCGGCCATCGAGAACACGTTGCCCAGCGCCGAGAAATTCGCCAGCCGCATGGCGGCTCTGGGCCTGGGCGATGGCAGCCGGATCGTGGTCTATGACGACAGCGGCATCCGCACGGCGGCCCGCGCGTGGTTCATGCTGAAGCTGTTTGGCGCGCAAAACGTGGCCATTCTGGATGGCGGTCTGGCCAAATGGCGGGCCGAGGGGCGCGATCTGGAAACAGGCCGCCGCACCTTGCGCCACCGCCATTACACCGCGTGGCAGGACGGACGGCGGCTGCGGGACAAGGCGCAGGTGCTGGCCAATCTGGCCACCCCGGCCGAGGCCGTGGTCGACGCACGCGGCGCGCCCCGCTTTCTGGGTGGCGCGCCCGAACCGCGCCCCGGCATCACGCCCGGCCACATCCCCGGATCGGCCAATGTGCCCTATGCCAGCCTGTTCAACGCTGATGGCACGTACAAGGACAAGGCCGGGCTATCGGCTGCCTTTTCCGCGGGCGGGGTGGATCTGTCGCGCCCGGTGGTGGTCACCTGTGGCAGTGGCATGACCGCCTGCGTCTTGGCCTTTGGTCTGCATTTGCTGGGGAAGCAGGACGTGGCACTGTATGACGGCAGTTGGGCAGAATGGGGATCGGACCCCACCACGCCCAAGGCTGTCGGAAGCTCGAAGGTGCCAGCGTAACAGCATGACCAAACACAATGATACGGGCAGCGTCGATGCGGCGCTGCACAGTGATTCGCAATTGGTGCTGGCGGGGCGGCGGCCGGAATGGACGGGGATTGCCGGCCATCCGGGCGCGGTCGTCAGCCCGCCGGTGTGGCGCGGCAGCACGCATCTCTATCCCGATATTGCCGCCCTGCGCGCGGGGCATGGCACGAATGCCGATGGGCATTTCTATTACGGCCGTCGCGGCGCCCCCACGCAATGGGCGCTGGCCGAAGCCTTGACCGAACTGGAGCCGGGCGCGGGCAAGGATGGTGGCACGGTGCTCTATCCCAGCGGCGTGGCGGCAATCGCGGGCGTGTTGCTGGCGGTGCTGAAACCGGGCGATGTGTTGTTGATGACCGACAACGCCTATGAGCCCAGCCGGACGCTGGCCAATGGCATTCTGGCCGATATCGGGGTGGAAACGCGCTGGTTTGACCCGATGGATCTGGACAGCCTGCATGCGGTGCTGTGCGATCGCACCCGCGCGGTGCTGCTGGAAAGCCCGGGCAGCCTGACGATGGAGGTGTGCGATGTGCCCGCCATTGCCGCCGCCGCCCATGCGCGCGGGGCCTGTGTCATTCTGGACAACACCTGGGCCGGGCCGACCGGCTTTGCCGCGCTGTCGCATGGCGTGGACATTTCCATTCTGGCGGTGACCAAACATGTCGGCGGCCACAGCGACCTGATGATGGGATCGGCCACCGCCGGGGCGGAGTGGTATGGCCGGTTGCGCCGCCATGCCCAGATGCTGGGCACGGTGGTGTCGCCCGATGACGCGGCGCTGGCGCTGCGAGGGTTGCGCACGATGGGGCTGCGTCTGGCGCATACCACGGCCAGCGCCCGGCGCATCGCCCATTGGTTGCAGGATCAGCCGCAGGTGGCGCGCGTATTGTGCCCGATGCTGCCCGGATCGCCCGGCCATGACCTGTGGTCGCGCGATTTTGCCGGCGGCTGCGGCCTGTTCACCTTTGTCCTGCGGGGCGGCACGGGGGCGGCGCGTGACGCGCTGATCGACGCGCTGCGCCTGTTCGGTATTGGCTATAGCTGGGGCGGGTTTGAAAGTCTGGCGACCCCGGTCGATCCCGCGCGCATCCGCACGGCCTCGGCATGGCCGCTGGCGGATATGGCAGCCGATGACCGCTTTGCCGTGCGCCTGGCCATCGGGCTGGAAGATGCGGGCGACCTGATCGCCGATCTGGCGCAGGCATTGGCGGTGTGGGCACAGGCGGCGCGGGGATAAAGCCCCGCCGCGCCCCGGCAAAAGATTCCCTTCCCCCGGCAATAGCCATTCTGCCTTCACTCTGGGCAGCGCCGGGGGCAAGGCGGCGCAATGAACGCATTTTCCTCTTCTGCTGGCGCGCCTGCCGTGGGCAAGGTCTGGCTGGTGGGCGCAGGCCCCGGCGACCCGGACCTGCTGACGCTGCGCGCAGCGCGGTTGATCATGGCGGCAAAGGTGATCGTGCATGACGGGCTGGTTGATCCGCGCATCATGGCGATGGCGCCCGCCAGTGCCCGCCTGATTTCCGTGGCCAAGCGCCGCAGCCGCCACACCATGCCACAGGACGAGATCAACGCCCTGCTGGTGGCCGAAGCCTTGGCCGGGCGCGATGTGTTGCGGCTGAAGGGCGGCGATCCGTTCATCTTTGGCCGTGGCGGCGAAGAGGCCGAGGCCTGCGCCGCCGCTGGCGTGGCGGTAGAGGTTGTCCCCGGCATTTCGGCCGCGATTGGCGCGGGTGCGGCGGCATTGCTGCCCCTGACGCACCGCGATGCGGCCAGCGTGGTCAGCTTTGTTTCGGGCCAGTGCAAGGGGCTGTCGGACCAGAACTGGGCCGGATTGGCGGGTGTTGGGCGCACGCTGGTGATCTATATGGGGCTGGCTGGCGCTGAACGGATCGCGGACAAGCTGATCGCCGATGGCCTTTCGCCCGAAACGCCGATGGCCGTGGTGGAAAGTGCCGCGCGCCCGGACATGCGCGTATTGCGGGGCAGTTTGGCCGAGCTGGGCGCGATTGTGGACAAACAACGCGTGCAAAGTCCCGCCATCATCATTATCGGCGCCGTCACCGCACGCGCCGATGCCGCAGCGAAAGATCAAGAATTGCGCCAGTTGGCGTTGGAGGCTGAACAGTGAAAATCGTGACAGGCAATGACCTGAAAACCGGCGAAGTCACGTGGTGGACGGGCTCGGAATGGTCGACCAATGTGAATGATGCGGCCGATGTGGGCGCGGATGCCGCCACCGTCATCGCGACCGAGGAAGCCGCCCGCCGCGTCGTGGCCGCCTATGCCATTGACGCCACGTCTGAAAACGGCGCCGTCCGCCCCGCCCATATCAAGGACCGCATCCGCGCCCTTGGTCCCACGGTGCGTCTGGACCTCTCGCTCGATCCCTCGGCCACCCCCGATCAGGTGCTTTGATCCATGTATCAGTATGACAGCTATGACCAGGCAATGGTCGACGCGCGCGTCGCGGAATTCCGCGACCAGACCCGCCGCCGCATCGAAGGCACGTTGAGCGAGGACAAGTTCCGCCCGCTGCGCCTGCAAAACGGCCTCTATCTGCAATTGCACGCCTATATGCTGCGCGTGGCGGTGCCTTATGGCACGCTGTCGGGCGCGCAGATGCGCATGCTGGGCGATATCGCGGACAAGTATGACCGCGGCTATGGCCATTTCACCACCCGCCAGAACATCCAGTACAACTGGATCAAGCTGGAGGATGCGCCCGACATTCTGGCCGATCTGGCCACGGTGGAAATGCACGCCATCCAGACGTCAGGCAATTGCATCCGCAACATCAGTTCGGACCAATACGCTGGCGCCGCCGCCGACGAGGTGGTGGACCCGCGCCCCTATGCCGAGCTGCTGCGCCAGTGGTCGAGCTTCCACCCCGAATTCCTGGCCCTGCCGCGCAAGTTCAAGATCGCCGTCATCGCCAGCGCGACCGACCGTGCGGCCATGCGCCTGCACGACATCGGCCTGCGCATGGTCAAGAATGACGCGGGCGAGATTGGCGCGGAATTCTATGTCGGTGGTGGCATGGGCCGCACGCCGATGATCGCGCCGCTGATCAACGCCTTTGTGCCGGTCGATCAGCTGATCACCTATTCCGAGGCCTGCCTGCGCGTCTACAACCGCTATGGCCGCCGCGATAACAAGTACAAGGCGCGCATCAAGATCCTGGTGCACGAGCTGGGTCTGGACGAATACCGCCGTCAGGTGGAAGAAGAGTTCGCCCATCTGCAAACGCTGGCCATCGAACCCCCGCTGGCCGAGCTGGAGCGCATCAAGGGCTTCTTTGCCGATCCGGCATGGGAAACGGGCCTGTCGGACGAGATCGACCTGTCGAACGCCGATTTCGCCCGCTGGGTGGCCGCCAACACGGTCGCGCACAAGGCGCCCGGTTACGCCATCGTCAACATCAGCCTGAAGCCGATCGACAAGAACGGCAAGGCCGGCATCCCCGGTGACGCCACCGCCGACCAGATCCGCATCATGGCCGATCTGGGCCGCGAATTCAGCCTGGACGAGCTGCGCGTGACCCACGCCCAGAACATCGTGCTGGCCCATGTCAAGAAGGCTGACCTGTTCGCCCTGTGGCAGCGTTTGGTCGAGGCCGATCTGGCCACCGCCAATCTGGACCAGATCACCGACATCATCGCCTGCCCCGGTCTGGATTACTGCTCGCTGGCCAACGCCCGCTCGATCCCCGTCGCGCAAAAGATTGCCGAACGTTTCGCCGCCCCTGCAAAGGCCGACGCGATTGGCGAGCTGAAGCTGAAGATTTCGGGCTGCATCAACGCCTGTGGTCACCACCACGCCGGCCACATCGGCATTCTGGGCGTCGACCGCAAGGGGACCGAGAACTACCAGTTGCTGCTGGGCGGCTGTGAGGGTGCGGACACGTCGCTGGGCACCATCACCGGCCCCGGTTTTGACGAAAACGGCATTGTCGACGCGGTGGAAAAGGCCACCAACGTCTATCTCGCCAACAAGGAAGGCGAAGAGCGCTTCCTCGACACCTATCGCCGCATTGGCATGGCACCGTTCAAGGAAGCGATCTATGGCTGACGTCCAGTTCCTGTTTCGTGAGGGCGCGGCCGTTGCCGCCCCCACCGTCGCGCTGGCCGATTTCGGCGCCGACAGCAACGCCACCGCCGTGGTGATCCAGCCCGGTGAGGACGCCCGCGCGCTCTTGCCGCATCTCGATCGTCTGGCGCTGGTCGAGGTGACCTTCCCCGCCTTTACTGACGGGCGCGGCTTTTCGACCGCCCGCCTGCTGCGCGAGGCCGGTTACACCGGCGAATTGCGCGCCAGCGGCGACATTGGCGTCGACATGCTCAGCCATTTGAAGCGTTGCGGCTTTGACGCGGTGGCGCCTGCCACCCCGCTCGACGCTGCCGAGGCCGAGACGGCGCTGAACGTGTGGCCGCAGGTCTATCAGGCGACCGTGGTGGATGGGCGCAAGCCGATCTGGGCGCTTCGTCACGGAAAGTAAGACCATGTCCAATCCCAAACCCCGCCGCGAGGACCATGTGGCCGATCGCCCGATCGACCGCATCGACACCGGCGCGCTGTTTACCGAGGCGGATGCGGCGGCGCTCAACCGCCGTTTTGCCGAGGCCGATGCCGAGACCGTGCTGCGCGCTGTCCTGCTGGAACGCGTGGCGGGGGATGTGACGCTGGTCTCCAGCTTTGGCGCGGAAAGCGCGGTGCTGTTGCATCTGGCGGCGCAGGTTGATCCGGGCGTGCCCGTGCTGTTTCTGGACACGGGCAAGCATTTTGACGAAACGCTGGCCTATCGCGACACGCTGGTGGCGCGGTTGGGGCTGACCAATCTGATCAACCTGACGCCCGATGCCGATGTGTTGGCCAAAAAGGACGAGGCCGGTCTGCGCTGGTCCTATGACCCCGATGGTTGCTGCGAGATCCGCAAGGTCGCGCCGCTGGCCGGTGCGATGGGGCGCTATGACGCCTCGATCACCGGGCGCAAGGGGTTTCAGGCCAGCACCCGCGCGGGCCTGCCCCGGTTTGAACTGGACAAGTCGGACGCGGCCGGGCGGTTGAAGATCAACCCGTTGATCGACTGGACCGCTGACCGCATTGCCGCCTATTTCGCCGAACATGACCTGCCGGCCCATCCGCTGGTGGCGCAGGGCTACCCTTCCATCGGTTGCGCCCCCTGCACCAGCAAGGTCGCGCCGGGCGAAGACCCGCGTTCGGGCCGTTGGCGCGGTTGGGACAAGACCGAATGCGGCATCCATGTCGCCGCTGTCAGCGTGGTGCCGGGTGCCGTCAGCGCCGTGCCGGGGGCCAGCAATGGCGCGGACGATCTGCCGCCGGGGTTTGAACCCGCGTTCTGATCGGGGCCACGGCCCATTCATGACAAAGGGGCCGTACCATTGGGTGCGGCCCCTTTTCGTTGTCGGTTACAGCCAGCCTGCGCGGCGATACCATTCGGCGGTGCTGACAAAACCGCCGCGCGTCTCGATCCGGGGCCGCCAGACGGCGGGCGGCGGCGCGGCCTGCGGGCTGCATACCCAATCGGGATGCGTCATATAACCAACGCGGTCAGCGGTCAGCTTGGCCTTGTCCCCGCGCAACCAGCCATCGACACAGGCCGCCCGCTCCAGCGTCCGGCGCGACAGTTCGATCACCCAAGGCCGCCGCCCCACCGAGGCGCCAATCGCCCGCGCCATATCAGGATGCGCCCAGCCACCGGGCAGGCCATCGTCAGGCTCGAACGTCTGGCCCGAAACATTGGGGCCAGAGGGGATCAGCGCCAGCAACAGCCGGGCCAGATCCTCGACATGGATCATGCTGGCGCGGCCCCCCGCAGGCACCGGCACCACGCCCCATTTGGCCGCGCGGAACAGTTCGAACATTTCCTTGTCACGCGGGCCATAGATCGCGGGCGGGCGTACAATCGTCCAGTCCAGCCCGCTGGCCCGCACCAGCATTTCGGCCCGCGCCTTGCTGGCGCCATAGGCCGACAGCCCCGGTTCGCGCGCCGAGAGCGAGGAAACAAAGATCAGCCGGGGTACACCGGCCGCCCGCGCCGCCTCGATCACAGCCATGGTGCCAGTGACATTGGCGGCCTCGAACTGGGCGGGATCGGGCGCGTTGACCACGCCTGCCAGATGGATCACCACCTCGGCCTGCTGCATCATCCGATCCAGCGCCGGACGGTCGGCCAGATCACCCTTGATCCACATCGGATCCGCGCCATCGCTCCCCGGTCGCCGCGCCAGCGCCTGCACCGGCAGGCGGCGCAGCGCGCACAGTTCCAGCAGTGTTTGCCCGACAAAGCCGGTGCCCCCCGTCAACGCGATCAGCGGACGAGCGGCGACATTCCCCTGTGCCGACATCACATCAGCACCAGTTGATCACGATGCACCACCGCCGAACGCGGGGCATAGCCCAGAATGGCGGCCTGTTCGGCCGATTGCCGCCCGATCAATGCGCGGCATTCGCCTGCGTCATATTCCGACAGACCATGCGCCAGCACGCGGCCATCGGCATCGCGGATCGCCACCGCGTCGCCGCGCGCGAATTGCCCCGCCACCGCCGTGACGCCCGCCGCCAACAGGCTGGCCCCGCCCGCCAGCGCCTTGGCAGCGCCCGCGTCGATGGTGATGTCGCCCTTTAGCCGCAGCCGACCGCCCAGCCATGCCTTGCGCGGGTCCTTGCGGCCCTTGGCGCGGGCGGCGCGCGGCAGGAACAATGTGCCGATGCCCTGTTCGATGATGCGGGTGACGGGGCGGTCACAGGTACCATTGCCGATCACCAGCGCGATCCCCGCCAGTTCAGCGATCTCCACCGCCTGCAGCTTGGAAATCATCCCGCCCGAGCCCATGCCGCTGCTCGATTCCGGGCTGGCCATGGCGCGCACTTCGGGCGTGATGCCCTCGACCAGGGGCAACAGGCGGGCGCCCGGTTCCTTGGGATGGCGGTCATACAACCCGTCGATGTCGGACAGCAACAGCACCGCATCCGCCCGCGCCGCCTGAGCCACCCGCGCGGCCAGACGGTCATTGTCGCCAAAGCGGATTTCCTGTGTGGCAACCGAATCGTTCTCGTTGATCACCGGCACCGCGCCCGCGTCCAGCAGCCGCGTCAGCGTGGCGGTGGCGTTCAGGTAACGGCGGCGGTCCTCCAGATCCTCAAGCGTGAGCAGCAATTGCGCCGCCGTCAGCCCATGCGCGGCCAACAGTTCGGCCCACAGCCCCGACAGCGCGATCTGGCCCACAGCGGCGGCGGCCTGCGCATCGGCCAGGCTACCGCGCCCGCCCTTGTCCAGCCCCAGCCGCCGCGCGCCCAGCGCAATCGCGCCCGATGACACCACGATCACATCCTGCCCGCGCGCCTTGGCCGCCGCGATTTCCGCGACCAGCATCGTCAGCCAAGGGCGGCGCGCGCCGCCATCATCGACCAACAACGCCGAGCCCACCTTGATCACCAGACGCGGGGCAAGGGCGGGATCGGCCAAATCGGCAAGGGTCTTCAAACGCAACATGGCCACGCGGATAGGGCAAAGGCGCGCGCCAAGGAAGCCCCTTTGCGCCGCCGGTCAGGTGTCCAGAAAGGCGCGGATCACCTGTGTCACGGCATCGACATGCAGGTCGAACGTCCCGCCCGGCCATGGCAGTTCGGCAATGCGCACATCCGGCCCCTTGCCCGCCGCGCGCGCGGTAATGTCGTGCAACACATCCTGCGGGTTCAGGATCAGCACCGGGGCGCGCGTCTGTGCCAATGTGGCGGCGAAATCATAATCATAGGACGCGACAAAGCCCCAATCCTGATGGGTGGGATCGCGGTACACCTCCCAGAACCGGCCCCATGACTGCTCCTCGCTCTGATGCGCGGTGGCCTGACGGAAGGCGCGCCAGCGGGCGGGAATCGTGTCCACCGCCGCGCTCAGGTCGCGGGTGGCATTGGCGATTTGCGCGGCCTTGCGCTCGGCCCGTTCCTGCGGGGTGTACATCAACGCCGAATTCAGCACGATCCGCCGCACCAGTCCGGGTCGCATCCGCGCCAGTTCCAGCGCGGTGGCGGTGCTGGTGTGGTTGCCCAGCACGTCGATCCGCCCCAGCCCCAGCGCGTCGACCACAGCGCTGGCCGCCTGTGCGAAATCCGCGATGGTCGAGGGCGTGGCGGGACGCTGCGACAGGCCATAGCCGGGCGTATCGGCGGCAATCACCCAGCGGTCGGTGGCCATGCGCGGCATCAGGTCCAGATAGTTGCGGCTGGAACCTGGCCCGGCATGCAGGCACAGCAGCGGGGTTTTCAGCCCCTGTTGACCGGGCGCGGGCCGGATCATGCGGTAATACACCTGCCCCACGCGGCTGGAGGCATAGCCTTGGGTGATTGGCGCGCCGGCGGCCCCCTCCACCGCCGCCGACGCCCGCCCACAGGCCAGCGCCGCCCCGCCCAGCCCCAACGCGTGCAGCAAACGGCGGCGGTCAAGGGCGCGGATGGGCATGGTGGCTCCGTAAAGCAGGGGGCAGGAAGAAGGGCAGGTTAAGCGGCCCCTCCCCGGCCCGCCGCCCGATACGCCAAATGACTGACAGACGGACAGCCCCACCCCCGCGCGGATTTAAAGCTAATATAAGTATTGCGCCGTAGTGCCGGTCCCCAAGGGGGACAATGCGACATGTTGATGGTGCAATATAGTGACAGCAAATTGCTATGGAACGCCTTTGGCGGCGTTGTCCTGACGCTGCTGGGCCTGTTCATGCTCAGCGTCGCGGGGCACAGTGTCAAATTGTGGATCGTCGGACTGATGCTGGCCTGTGGCGGGCCGTTCATGGTGGGCAAAATGGTGCTGATCTGGCTGCGCAGCAGCCCCGCGCTGCGGCTGGATTCCCAGGGGATCAGCATTCTGGGCGCGTTTGGCACCAGCCATGTGCCATGGGGCCACATCATCTCCGTCCGCCGCAGCTTTCTTGAACAGCACGCGATGTTCGGGCTGATCAAGAAGCGCAGCAATTACACGCTGGAAATTCAGGCGATGACGGCCAGCGGCGGGACCAAGACCCACCGCGTGGTCGAGGGCGTGTTGCAGTTGAAAAAGCCCCAGCGCGAGGCCTTGCCGCTGGTGATCGAGACCTTCCGCGAAGGGACCACCCCGCCGGTCGAAACATTCGTGGCGCTGGGCTTTGCCATCAGCCGCCCGGCCCAGCGCGCAACGCCCATGGCCGCGCCCGTGCCGATCGATCTGGCCCGCGCCACAGACAGCCCGCGCGCCGCGCCCCCCGTGCAACCGATCCGCCGCGCGGGCGGGTTTGGCCGCAAGGGGCTGTAACCCCGGTCAGCCCCCGCCGCGCTTTACCGCCAGGCTGGTTCAGCCCAACGGCGACCAAGGCTTTTCGTCGGCCTCTTCCTGTTCGCCGGTGGGGCGTTCGGTGACGGTGGCGGCCGGCAAATAGCCGATCACCGCGTCCAGCAACGCCTCGATCCCCGCGCCCGTTGCGCCCGAGATCGGGAATACCTGATCAGCCCCCGCCGCGATCAGTTCCTGCGCATAGGCGGCGGCCAATTCGCCATCGGCCTGATCGATCTTGTTCAGCGCGATCAAGCGCGGCTTGTCTTCCAGCCCGCCGCCATAGGCTTCCAGCTCGTCCTCGATGATGCGCAAGGCTTCGGCCGGTTCCTTGCCAGGGCCGGTGCCGGTGATGTCGATCAGATGGATCAACACGCGGCAACGCTCGATATGGCCCAGGAAACGGTCGCCGATGCCCGCGCCCTCGGCCGCGCCGGCGATCAGGCCGGGGATGTCGGCCAGCACGAATTCACGCGCCTTGTGCCGCACCACGCCCAATTGCGGGCGCAGCGTGGTGAAGGCATAATCGCCCACCTTGGCCTTGGTGTTGCTGATCTGGTTGATAAAGGTGCTCTTGCCCGCATTGGGCAGCCCCACCAGACCCACATCGGCCAGCAGCTTGAGCCGCAGCCAGACATACATTTCCGTGCCCGGCCAGCCCGGCCCGTGCTGACGCGGGGCGCGGTTGGTCGAGGACTTGTAGCTGAGGTTGCCGCGCCCGCCATCGCCGCCGCGCAGGAACACCTCGCGCTGGCCCGCCTCGGTCAGGTCCAGCAGCACGGTTTCGCGGTCATCGTCCAGCACCTGCGTGCCGATCGGCACACGAATCACCAGATCCTCGCCGCCTGCGCCCGTGCGGTTCTTGCCCGCGCCGCCGCCGCCGCGCTGCGCCTTGAAATGCTGGGAATAGCGGAAGTCGATCAGCGTGTTCAGCCCGGCCACCGCCTCGAAGATGATGTCGCCGCCCTTGCCGCCATCGCCGCCATCGGGGCCGCCATATTCCACGTATTTCTCGCGGCGAAAGCTGACCGCCCCCGGGCCGCCCTGTCCCGAGCGGATGAAGATCTTGGCCTGATCGAGGAAATGCATTGTGAGTTCCGGTGGTAAAGGCGCAGATCCGCCCAGAACCACCACCACATGCGGCGCACCGAACCATCTGCTGCAAACAACAGGCCCAAATGCGAAAAAACCCGCACGGCAACGCCGACGGGCCTTATCGCCATTGGTATACCGCACTGGTGGAGCCTAGGGGGATCGAACCCCTGACCTCGTCATTGCGAACGACGCGCTCTCCCAGCTGAGCTAAGGCCCCGTTCAGTGCGAATGTCCCACTGTTTGGCAATGGCTTGCACCGTACCTCCCAGCGGGAGCCGTCCCTTAGCGAATGCCCCGCCGTGGGAAAAGCGAAATCTTCGTGTGGCGCAAATTTTTTCCCCACAGACCGCGCGACAAAAGGCCGCCCCCCCCTTGCCGCGCGGCAGCGGTTACTGCACCGGCACGGCCATCAGCGCGGGCGCGGGCCTGGCGGCCGAAGCGACCGGCGCGCTGGCGGCAGGGCCATATTTTGCCTCCCACGCGGCCAATTCGGCACGATAGGCATCATAGGCGCGGTAGAACTGTTCATAGACGGCGATAAACTGGCCAAACGAGCGCTCGCTGAAGGCGGGCAGATCGGCGGGCTTGACCACACTGACGCTTTCACGCGCCATCGTCAGCGCCGAATTGCAGAAATGCCCCATCGTCGGCGGATAGGCGAAATAGTTGTAAACCTGCGTCATATAGGTCTCACGCGGGCGAATGAAGCCCGCGCCATACTTCTGCTTGAACAGCGCATCGACGCCGCGATTCGCCTGATCCAGCGCCTTGCCGTGACGCTTGAGGAAAGTGCGATAGGCTGGGACGATTTCGGCATAGGCGGGCGCTGTGCAGTTGAGCGCCGCCACATTGAACGCCGCGCGCAGGTTCCACACGCGCTGATCGCCCTGGGAATCAACCAGAATCGTGCGGCGGACACCATCAGCACCCACCATCGGGATCGCCAGATCGCCCGGCAGGCCCGCGGGCGGCGTCGGGCGCGGCGGGATGATCACCACCGGCGGCGGCGGCGGCGGCGGGGGCACCACCACCGGCTTTTCCTCGCCACAAGCTGCGGTCAGCGCCGCCAGCCCCGCCACAACAGCCAAACGCCATTTGCGCAACATGCCTTACCCCCACTCAAAATCGGCGCCCACTTGGGGCTTCACCCGTTTCGTATCGGCGGCAGCGCCCCCCCGCAAGCCGCAGATACGAAAAAGCCCGGAGGGGATGTCTCCCTCCGGGCCGATCCGTGCGTTCCGTCAGGCGGAATGATCAGCGACGATCACCCAGCAGGCTGAGCAGGAACTGGAACATGTTGATGAAATCCAGATACAGGTTCAGCGAACCCATGATCGCCACACGCTGCTCATACGGCGTACCGGCGACCTGCCCGTACATCATCTTCAACTGCTGCGTGTCATAGGCGGTCAGACCGGCAAAGATCAGCACGCCCGCCACCGAGATCACCAGCGCCAGCCCCGGCACCGGGAAGAACATGCCGATCAGCATCGTGATCAGCAGGCCCCACACGGCCATGGTCAGGAACGAGCCGAGGCCCGACAGGCTCTTCTTGGTGGTGTAGCCGAACAGCGACAGGCCAGCAAAGGCGCCCGCGGTGGCAAAGAAGGTGACGGCGATCGATTCACCCGTATAGAGCAGGAAAATCGACGAGAGCGACAAGCCCATCACCACCGCAAAGCCCCAGAAACAGGCCTGAAGCGTGCTGGTGGCCATGCGGTTGAAACCGGCCGACAGGGCAAAGACAAAGCCCAGAGGCGCCAGGATCAACAGCCAGCGCAGCGGCGTGGCGAACACCTGCGCGGCCAAGCCCGAGCTGGCAAACACCAGCGCGACAATGCCCGACAACAGCACGGCCGACGCCATGTAGTTGTAGATCGACAGCATGTAGCGGCGCTCACCAGCGTCATAATTCGCGGCGCGCGCAGCATCCAGATTCATCCTCGAAGACGCGCCGAAGCCCGTCTGCGTGGGCTGGGGGTCATTCCAGATGGCCATTTCAAACACTCCTGTTGTGGACCGGCGCAACCGCCCGTCCGAACAGGATCAATATCATGTGCCCAGGCCAAGGTTTCAAGGAAAACCGGGCATAAAATCGTATCAAATTGTCTGCTTTTCCGCCCGAAAGGCGCGACAGCGGCACAAAGGCGCGGAAATCGGAAATTTTTGGTCCAATTTATCGACGCAACTATGCCCCGCGCGCCGCCGCCGCCATCTCTGCCCCGCGATCACGCGCCGCGCGCAGCGTTGCCTCGGTCAGGTTGCGCATGGCGCTGTCCGCGTCCAGCACCTTTAGCCCGGCCTCGGTCGTACCGCCGGGGCTGGCCACACGCCGCGCCAGTTCGCCGGGCGATACGCCCGCATCGGCCGATTGCACCGCCAGCGCCGCCGCGCCCTCCACCGTGGCCAGCGCCAGACGCAGCGCCTGATCACCGGGCAGGCCAATCGCCGCCCCGCCCTGCGCCAGCGCGTCGATAAAGCGATAGACGAAAGCCGGGCCGGAACCGGCCAGCGCCGTCACCGCGTCAAACAGCCCTTCGGCAAACCATTCAGGCGCGCCCAGCGGCGCCAGAAACGCCGTCATCGCCGCCTGCGCATCCGCGTCCAGCCCATCGGCGGCCACGCCCATCGGGCTTTTCCCGATCGCCGCTGACAGGTTGGGCATGACACGCACAATCCCGCCCGCATCGGGGAACCGCGCCCGCAGGCTGGCCAGTTCCGTCCCCGCCAGAATGGACAGCACCACCGTCCCGGCCCCGGCCAGCGCGGTCAGTTGCGGCGCGACCCCGTCCAGCATCTGCGGCTTGACGCCCAGCAGCATCAGGTCGAACACCCGCCCCTGCGGCAGTTCACGCAACAGTTCGACACCATCGGGCGCGGCCGGCAGTACCGGATCGACCACGGTGAACACCCCCGGCGCCACCCCGCCGCGCAACCATCCGGCCAGCATCGCGCCGCCCATATTGCCGCAACCGATGATCAGCACGCTGGCCGGCCATTGCATCGCCATCACGCTTCCCCCGCCGCGTCAACCAGAGCGCAGGCCAGCGCGTCCTGCGGCGATTTGTCGCCCCACAGGATGAACTGGAACGCGGGGTAGAACCGGTCACATTCCTCGACCGCCACCTCGATCAGCATCTGCGCCTGACTGAGGCTGAGCATGCCGTCATCGCCCAGCATCAGCCCATGGCGGTACAGCAACATCGCCGTGCTGCTCCACACGTCGAAATGGCCCAGCCACAGTTGCTCGTTGATCAGGCCCAGCACCTCGAACATCGCGGCGCGTTTGTCCTCCGGCACGCGGATGTCTGGCAGACACAGCAATTGCAGGACGTTGTCCTCTGAGCGCCAGATCGCCCGCAGTTGGTAATTGGCCCAACTGCCCTGCACTTCGCCGGTCAGTTCGTCCTCGGTGACGTACTCGTACGACCAACCGCGCGCCTCGAACAATTGGCCAAGCATCTCCACCGGCGGGCATTCGTCATGCCGTGAGAAATCGCTGCGTTCCTGCCTCATCACCATTGTTCCGACCCTGGCGCGCCTTTTGTCTGACCCAAGTCATAGAAATTGCGCGGGCTGAAGTTTTACACAATGCCGGTTCTACAACAGCTTGCGCATAACCAAACAAGCCTGTTCACAGCCTGTGGATAAGGGGGTCTTGACCGAATAATCAGACAAAACCCCTACCCCTGTTTACTTGGCCTCCAGCGGATCGACCACTTGGCCGGCCGGGCTCAACCACACATGCGCGTCATCATGGCCCGCCTTGTGCAGCTTTTCCGCATAGGCCTTGGCGGCCGCCTCAGTCTCGAACGGGCCGATCAGCAGGCGGTTTGTCCGCCCCCAATCCGAGGAAAACGGCTTGCGCCCACGGGCCAGTTCGGGGTCTTCCTTGGTAAAGCGGCGCCAGTCGAACGCCATGCGCGACAGGTCGCGTCCAACGCCCATCTGCACCCAGATGCGGCTGGGATGCGCGGGCGGCGGCGGCGCCTTGGGCGCGGGGCGCGCGGGCTGGATCTTGCGGATGTCGACCGCCCCCGATGCCGGAACCAGCGCGGTGCGCGGCGCCTCATCGGCCAACAGCGCACCAAAGGCATCGCTAAAGCTGGGGCGGGCGGCAGGCTTGGGCGCGGGGCGCGGGGCGGGTGCGGGCGGCGGCGTGACCACCGGCGGCGGCGTGACCACGGCAGGCGGCGCAACCGGCGGCGCGACCACCTCTGGCGCGGGCAAGGCAACGGGCGGCGGCACGGTTTCAGGCGCAGGCTGGGGCAAAGGCTGCACCACCGGCGGCGCGACCACGCCCGATTCGCCCGATGGCACCGGCGGCCCCATCACCGGCCGCTCCGGCGCAGCACCTGTCCCCCCCAAAGCGGCAAAGCCCGGACCACCCTGTGCCGACACCGGCGGCGGAGCGGGCGGGGGCGCGGACACTGACTGCGGCGCGGGCTGAGCCGACAGGCTGACCACCGCCACGCGCGAGGACGCATCGCGCCTGGGTTCAGGCTGCGGCTCGGGCGCCGGGACGGGCGCGGCGCGCGGCGTGGGCGTGACGGCGGCGGCCAGACGGGTCGGCTGCACCGTATCGACCTGCCGCGAAGGCATCGGCACCGGCGGCGCAACGCCCCCTTCCCCACCGTCAGCCTCGGCCGATGCGCGGGCGCGGCGGCCCTTGCGCGGATCGGGCTTGGCCGTGGCGGCCGCGGCCAGCGCGGGTTCAGCCATGGTCACCCGCTGAATATTATGCGCCGCGACATAGCTGGCGATGCGCGGATCATCCTGCCCGATCTGCGAGGCCTGCGGGAATTGGCCCAGATTGGCCGCCGCCGCCTGCTGCGCCGGGGTCAGCCGCCGCAAATAACGCAAATAGGGTGAAATGCCCTGCGCCAGTTCGGGCGGCATGGTGGAATTGACGATCTGCACCGCCTCCTCCTCGCGCCCCATGATCGCATAGGCAAAGGCGCGAATGCGCCACGCCGACCGGTCGTTCTTTTGCAGCAACGGGGCCAGCACCACCTCAACCCCGCGTCGATCATTGATCATCGCCAGGCTCAACGCCAGACGGCGCGCGGTTTCGTCAGGCGCCCCCTTGGCCAGCGCTTCCTTGTACAGGCGCTGCGCCATCAGGTTGTCGCCGACCAGATCATGCGCCAGCCCACGGTCCGACAATTGCTCGGCGTTCAGCGGAGTCAGCCGCGCCGCCGCGTCATACAGGGTGATCGCCGCCACCGGGTCCTGCGCGCGCAAACGCGCCTTGGCATAGGTGACCAGCACGCGGCCATTGTTGGGCGAAGCCCGGTCCGCCCGTGCCAGAAAGCCGATCGCCGCCTGCACATCGCCCAACGCCAGCGCAGCGTCACCAGCCGCCAGCAAAGCCTCGGTATCCTGAGGGCTGCGCGCCAACTGGCTCAACGCGGCATGCAGCCGCTGCCCGGCATCATTCACCGGCGCGATAGGCTGCACCACCGCGCCGGGCGGATCGATCGGCGCATCCTGCGCCAACGCGGGCGCCACCGGCGTCAGCACCATCGCCAACACCGACAACAAAGCCGGGGCAGGCGCCAGTGACGCCCACCCCGTTTGGACCATACCATAACGCTCGAAACGCTTACCCATTCAACGCAACACCATGCTCTCGCCCGGCCTGCGGGCGATTGGTAAGCCCCCCGGCCCCGTTACTGGTTGTTCTGGCGACCCAGAAAGCGCGGAATGCTGATCGCGCCGCCATCACCGTCATCGCCGCCGTCGTCATCCTCGGGCTTGCGGCGACCGGCCAGATTGGCCATCCGCTCGAACAGCGTGCCGCCCGAAGGCGCGCGTGCAGGTTCCTCCGTCGGCGCCGTCGGGCCACCGGGGACCAGCGGCCGACGACGCGGCGCCATCGGCGCGTCATCCTCCACCAGACGGCTGGCGTCCAGCAACAGCTCATCCTGCGGCGCGCGCGGACGCGGCGCGGGAGCCGCCTGCGGCACAGGCGCAGACTGCGGCTGATAGGCGCGCGCAGGCGGCGCGGGGAAGTCCTCACCCAGATCCAGCGGCTCCTCTACCGCAGGCGGCGTCAGCGCGGTAAAGACCGGTGCCGGGGCGGGTTGAGGAACGGGCTGCGGCGCGGGTTGGGCCACAGGCGCAACCGGTTCCGGCGCGATATAGGGCGCAGGTTCAGGCATCGGCGCAGGCTGCGGCACGGGGGCCGGCTGTGCGACCGGTGCGGGCTGCGGCGCGGCGGCGGCAAAGCCCGGCAGCCCGCCAGCCTGCGGACGCACCGGCCCGCGCGAGGCCTGCATCGAGAACGGACGCGAGGCATCCTCGGCCTGCTGGGCGGTCTGCTCGATCCCGGTGGCCACCACCGAGACGCGGATCTTGCCCTGAAGGTCGGGGTTGAACGCGCTGCCCCAGATGATGTTGGCGTTCGGGTCGACCAACTCGCGGATGTGGTTGGCGGCCTCGTCGACTTCCAGCAGCTTCATGTCGTCGCCACCGATGATCGAGATGATCACCCCCTTGGCGCCCTGCATCGACACGCCGTCCAGCAGCGGGTTTGCAATCGCCTTTTCGGCGGCGGACAAGGCGCGATTTTCGCCCTCGGCCTCACCAGTGCCCATCATCGCCTTGCCCATCTCGGCCATGACCGAGCGCACGTCGGCAAAGTCAAGGTTGATCAGGCCCGGCATCACCATCAGGTCGGTGATCGAGCGCACACCCTGCTGCAACACCTCATCGGCCAGCTGGAACGCCTCCTTGAAGGTCGTCTCGGCCTTGGCCACCAGGAACAGGTTCTGGTTGGGAATGACGATCAGCGTGTCGACGTGCTTTTGCAGCTCCTCGATCCCGCTTTCGGCGGCGCGCATGCGGCGCGTGCCTTCAAACAGGAACGGCTTGGTCACCACACCAACGGTCAACACGCCCTTTTCCCGCGCCGCCTTGGCGATAACGGGGGCCGCGCCCGTGCCGGTGCCACCGCCCATGCCGGCGGCGATGAACACCATGTGCACACCTTCCAGCAAACGGTCGATGTCGGCCAGCGTTTCCTCGGCCGCCGCGCGCCCGACCTCGGGCCGCGAACCGGCACCCAGACCCTGCGTGATGTCGGGGCCCAGCTGGATGCGGTGCTGAACGATCGAATTGTTCAACGCCTGCGCGTCGGTGTTGGCGATAACAAAATCCACGCCCTCAATCTCGGCGCGGATCATGTTGGCGATCGCGTTCCCGCCAGCGCCGCCCACACCGATGACGGTGATGCGCGGACGCAATTCCTCAACAGCGGGCGGACCGATATTGATGCTCATTGCCTTCTCCTGTGGAGTTACGCCCACTGAGCGCACCCCTGACGCATGAAAATGCACAAACCGAGTTGGCGAATCAAAGCCCTTTTAACATTTGTCCACAACGCAGCGGCAGAAATCTGCCATTTTGCGGCTAATCCTAGAAATATTCCTTAATCGCGTGCCACAGCCGTGCGAACAAACCAAGACCAGAGTGCCGCCCACCCCGAACATAGGACGGACCAATCTGGCGAATGTCGATCGGCTCGTCGATGGCATAGAGGATCAGACCGGCCAAAGTGGAATAGCCGGGCGTGGCATGCGCCTCGGCCAAGCCGCGAATGCCGACGGGTTTGCCGATGCGCACCGGGCGGCCCAGCGCGCCTTGCGCGAAATCGGCCAGCCCCGCCAGTTCCGCCCCGCCGCCGGTAAACACCACCTGCGCGCCGCGTGCCCCGACAAAGCCCAGCCGCTTGAGCACCTTGTTCACCTCGTCCAGCAAAACGCTGAGTTGGCCCGTGATGACACTGATCAGTTCGGCGCGGGGGATGCGGTTCTTGTCATCGGCATGGCGGGCGTGCTGGCCGGGTATTTCCTCGCCGGGGCCGTGGACCGGGATCATCTCGCCATGGTCGGCCGGGCTGGCCAGCGCCGATCCATTGACGCATTTCAACCGCTCGGCCTGAAAACGGCGGATGCCGAAATGGGCGGCGATGGCATCGGTAATGTCACCCGACCCCATCGGGATCGTCGCCAGCTCCAGCAACAGCCCGGCCGCATGGACCGATACCGTCGTCACCTCAGCGCCAAATTCGACCAGCGCCACGCCCAACTCGCGCTCCTCGGCCGACAGCACCGACAGGCCCGCCGCGATCGGGCTGGCCACCACCGCCTCGACCTGCAAATGCGCGTTCTGCACCGCCTCGGTCAGATTGCGGATCGGCGCGCCATCGGCCAGCATGACGTGGATGTCGACCCCCAGGCGCTCGGCATGCAGCCCCTTGGGATTGGCGACACCATGTGCCCCGTCCAGCGTGTAATGCGCGGGCTGCGCATGCAGCACCATCCGCCCCTCCGGCTGGATCACATCGCGCGCCGACACCAACAGGTGGTCAATATCCTCCGGCTCGATCCGGCGGCCGCCCATGTCGCTTTCCACATGGGCAATCCGGCTGGCCAGCCCCGCGCCCGAGCAGCCAATCCACACCGACGAGATGCTGGTGTTGGCCATCTTCTCGGCCTTTTCAATGGCATCGCGCACGGCATAGGTGGCCGCATGCATGTCGGTGACATAGCCACGCTTTACCCCCTGCGCCGCGCGATGGGCGCTGCCCATCACCAGAATGTCGCCATTTTCGGTGCGCCCGGCAATCATCGCCGATACCCGGAACGAGCCGATGTTGACCGCGCCAAACACATGCGTGATCCGTGGCGGCACAGCCATCAGCGCGCCTCCTTGCGATGGGCCGGTTCCGCCTTGGGCTTGTCCTTGGGCCTTGCCTTATCCTTGGGAGCGTCCTTGGGCTTTTCCTTGCCCTTGGGCGCGACTTTGGGCTTTTCCTTGGCCTTGGGCTCGTCCTTGGGCTT
The DNA here is from genome assembly GCF_009909235.1 of Novosphingobium ovatum. Lineage (GTDB taxonomy): Bacteria > Pseudomonadota > Alphaproteobacteria > Sphingomonadales > Sphingomonadaceae > Novosphingobium > Novosphingobium ovatum. The sequence continues at coordinate 465,782 of NZ_JAAAPO010000003.1, read as the reverse complement.
TGCCGCATCTTTCTTCGGCGCGTCCTTCTTCGGCGCGTCCTTGGGCTTGGCCACATCCCTGGGCTTGTCTGCCGGCTTTTCCGAGGGGCGCGGTTCAGACAGCGCCACACGCGCCACCGCGGCCAAAGGCGCGGCCGCCACGGCGCCCGCCTGTCCCGACTCCTGCGCCACGGGCGCCGCACCGGCACCTCCCTGCGCCAGACCATCGGCCTCGCCGCCCTCACCCGTCCCGGGCTTGCGCATATAGATCTTGGGCGGGACACGCATGTCGAACACGACATATTCGCGGTCCATCAACCGCAACGTCCCGTCCATCCGGGCAAAGGCCATCAGCGCCTTGGACGATTCGCCATCGCCTTCAGGCAGTTCCAGCAGCTTTTTGTTGCGGAATGTCAGGTTCCAGCGCCGGTGGCCCACCCATTCGGCTTCGGCCACTTGCGGACGGATTGCAGGCGCGGCCTCCATCAATTGCGCCAGCGCGGCGACCTGCGTGCCCACGCCATCACCGGCCAGCACCAACCGCCCCTTGACGTCGGCCTCGCTCACCGGCTCCAGCTCGCGCCCGGTGGCGTCGATCAGCGACAGATGGCTCCCCTCGGCATCGCGCACCCGCAGCACCGCATGGGCCTTTCGCTCCTCGATCTCGATCACCAGCGTATCGGGCAATTGCCGCGACACCCGCGCCTCGGCCACCCAGGGCAGCGCCAATATCTGATCGCGCAACCCCGGCAGATCGACGGCCGCCATCGACCGACTGTGCTGGGCCTCCAGCACGCCATCCACGCGGTCGTAAATCGCCAGTTCGTTCTGATGCTTGACGCCGTGGACCACCACCTTGCGCACCTCGAACCCGGCCTGCGCGGTCAGGTGGGTGACGTGCTGTTGCACCATTTCGGGCAGGCCCATCAAACTGGCCACCACCCATGCCAAAACAGCCGAAACGGTCAGGATCAGCACGACCAGAAAATGGTACAGCTGCTTTTCCGACACCGGCACCAGAGCCATCGCCTGATCCAGCGCCGAACCGGTGCGCGCCTTGGCCGCCTGCACCTTGCGCGCGGACTGCGCGCGGGCGGCGGTACGGCGGGCGTTGGTCCCTCCCCGTTTCAGCTTCTGGCTCATGCGCTGTCGGCCCCCTTGACCTGCGCCCCGCCGTTCAGCGCATCGGCCACAATCGCCTCGACCAGCGTGGCGTAATCCATGCCGCAATGCTTGGCCTGTTCAGGCACCAGGCTGAGCGGCGTCATCCCCGGCTGGGTGTTGACCTCCAGCAGGAACAGCCCCTCAACGCCCTGATTGTCGTCCCAGCGGAAATCGCTGCGGCTGGCCCCCTTGCAGCCCAGCAGCACATGCGCCCGCAGCGCCAGATCAAGGCACGCCTGCGTCACATCAGCCGGGATATCGGCGGGGCAGACATGCTCGGTCATGCCGTCGGTATATTTCGCCTCGAAATCGTAAAAGCCGCTCTTGGGCTTGAGCTCCGTCACGCACAGCGCGCGCGGCCCATCTGCCCCGCCCATCACCGCCGTGGTCAGTTCGCGCCCCCGGATAAAGGGTTCGGCCATCAGCTCGGGGAAATGCTGCCACGGCCCTTCGGCGTCGCGGCGGATGGGGTTGCCGCAATGGCTCTCGTCGGTGACGATGGCGACGCCCACGCTGCTGCCCTCTGCCGCCGGTTTCAGCACATAGGGGCGCGGGATAGGATCGCCCGCATACAGGTCGTCCGAACGCACCAAACGCCCGCCCGGCATCGGAATGCCCTGCGGCACCAAAGCGCGCTTGGTCAGTTCCTTGTCGATGGCGATCACGCTGGTGGTCAGGCCAGAGTGGGTATAGGGGATGCCCATCAGGTCCAGCATGCCCTGCACCGTGCCATCCTCACCGGGGGCGCCGTGCAGCGCGTTGAAGACCACATCAGGCGCGGCCTGTGCCAGTTTCACCGCCACATCGCGGCCCATGTCGATCCGCGTCACGCGATAGCCGCGGCTTTCCAGCGCATCGGCAACGCCATTGCCGCTCATCAAGCTGACCGGGCGCTCGCTGGACCAGCCGCCCATCAACACGGCAACATGAGGCTTGGGTTCAATCACTTACTCATCATCCTTGGTCTGGGCCGGGGCCGACAGCCCCACCCGCTTGATTTCCCATTCAAGGCTCACGCCCGATTGCTCTCGCACGCGCCGGCGGACTTCCTCGCCCAAAGCCTCGATCTGGGTGCTGGTCGCGTCCCCGGTGTTGATCAGGAAATTGGTGTGCTTCTCGCTCACCTGCGCGCCGCCCAGCGTCAAGCCTCGGCACCCCGCCTTATCCACCAGTTCCCACGCCTTTCCACCATCGGGATTCTTGAACGTGCTGCCGCCGGTTTTGCTGCGCAGGGGCTGGCTGGCCTCGCGCGAGGCGCTGATGCGGTCCATCTCGGCCTGAATGGCGGCCGGATCGCCCGGTTCCCCACAGAACCGCGCCGCCACCACGATGCAGCCATCCACCAGATCGGAATGGCGATAGGTATAGCCCAGTTCGGACAAGGGCAGCGTCGCGATCTCGCCCGAACGGATCACCACATCGCAATCGATCAATATGTCCTTGACCTCTCGGCCATAGGCGCCGCCGTTCATCCGCACGAACCCACCCACTGTGCCGGGGATCGAGCGCAGGAATTCCATCCCCGCAATGCCATGGTCGCGCGCCGTGCTGGACACCAGAATGCCGCTGGCCCCGCCGCCACAGTTCAGCGTGGTGGCGTCCAGCGCCTCGACCCGCGCGAAAGCCTTACCCAAACGCACCACAACGCCCGGCACCCCGCCATCGCGCACGATCAGATTGCTGCCCAGCCCCAGCGCCATCACCGGCACATCGGGCGCCAGTTGCTCCAGAAAGGCGCAGAGATCGGCGGTATCCTTGGGCTCGAACAGCCATTGCGCCGTGCCGCCCGATTTGAACCACACCAGCGGCGCCAGCGGCGCGTTCGCCGTCAGCTTGCCCGCAACACTGATCTGGCCAACCGATTCAAAGGCCATCACGCCCCCTTGTGCGCGGAAATTGCAGCGGCAAGGCCAGCGGCCCATTTGGTGATGTCACCCGCGCCCAGACACACAACCATGTCGCCCGGCTGCACCACGCCGGCCAGCGTCTGCGCCAAAGCGTCGCCCCCGGCGATCAGATGCGCGCTGCGGTGGCCACGCGCCTTGATCCCCTCGACCATGGCGGCGCTGTCGATGCCCTCGATCGGCTGTTCCCCCGCCGCATAGACCGGCGCGGCATAGACGATGTCGGCATCATTGAACGCCCCGGCAAAGTCATCCATATGGTCGCGCAACCGGGTAAAGCGGTGCGGCTGCACCACGGCGATGACGCGGTTTTGCACACCCTCACGCGCGGCGGCCAGCACGGCGCGGATTTCGACCGGATGGTGGCCGTAATCGTCGATGATCGTGACACCATCCACCTCGCCCACCTTGGTAAAGCGGCGCTTGACCCCGCCGAACTTGGCAAAGCCGGTACGGATGATGTCATGGGCCACACCCATTTCCACCGCCACGGCCACCGCCGCCAGCGCGTTCTGGACGTTGTGGCGGCCGGGCATCGGCAGTTCGATATTGTCGATCCGGCGGAAACTGCCATCGCGCTGACGCAGCACGGCGGTAAAGCGGTTGCCGCCCGGGTATGGCGTCACATTCTCACCCCGCACATCGGCCTGCGCCGAAAAGCCATAGGTGATGACGCGGCGGTCGCGCACCTTGGCAATGACGGCCTGCACCTCAGGGTGGTCGATGCACAGCACCGCCGCGCCGTAAAACGGCACGTTTTCAATGAACTCGATAAAGCTGGACTTGACCTTGTCGAACGAGCCATAGTGGTCCAGATGTTCCGGATCGATATTGGTGACAACCGCGATCGTCCCGTCCAGCCGCAGGAAAGAGCCATCGCTCTCGTCGGCCTCGACCACCATCCACTCGCTCTCACCCAACCGCGCGTTCGAGCCATAGGCGTTGATGATGCCGCCGTTGATCACCGTCGGGTCCACCCCGCCCGCGTCCAGCAGCGCGGCGACCATGCTGGTGGTCGTCGTCTTGCCATGGGTGCCAGCCACCGCCACGGTGTTCTTCAACCGCATCAGTTCGGCCAGCATTTCGGCGCGGCGCACCACCGGGATACGGTTTTCCAGCGCCTGCACCACCTCGGGATTGTCACGCTTGACCGCGGTGCTGGTCACCACCACCGCCGCATCGCCCACGTTTTCCGCCGCATGGCCGATGAACACGGTGATCCCGCGCTTGCGCAGCCCCTCGACCACATAGCCCTCGGCGATGTCGCTGCCCTGCACCTGATAGCCCAGATTGGCCATCACCTCGGCGATACCGGACATGCCGATGCCGCCGATGCCGACAAAGTGGATGATGCCAATATCGGTGCCTACACCCTTCACGCGACCTGTTCCCCTTTTGCCTGTTCGGCCCGCGCGTCACTGGCGCGCGCCACGCGGATCACATCCATCAGCGGCGCACCGCCAAACCCTTCGACCAGATCGGCCAGATCGCGCGCGGCATGCGGATAGCCGCAATTCCACGCCGCATGCGCGGCATTGGCCAGCGTTTCGGGCCGCATGGCCAGCGCCTGGATCTGCTTGGCCAGTTCCACCGCGGTAAACTTTTCCTGCCGGATGGCGCGCGCCCCGCCCGCCGCGACAATCTCGCGCGTGTTGGCGGCCTGATGGTCGTCGGTGGCGATGGGCAAAGGCACCAGAATCGCTGGCCGCCCTACCGCCGTCAGTTCGGCAATGGTACTGGCCCCGGCGCGGCCGATGAACAGATGCGCATCGGCCAGACGTTCGGCCATATCCTCGAAATAGGTGCCCAGTTCGGCCGGAATGTCATGGGTGGCGTAACGCTGGCGCACGGCGTCAATATCCTCGGCACGGCATTGCTGCGTCACCTGCAACCGCGTGCGCAGCGCGGGCGGAAGCATCGCCAGCCCATCGGGCACCACCTCTGACAACACCCGCGCGCCCTGCGATCCGCCGGTCACCAGCACCCGCAGCAAGCCATCGGCGGTGAATGGCGGGAACGGCGCGTCGCGCAATCCCAGCACTTCGGCCCGGACGGGGTTGCCCACGCAGGTCACCTTGGCGGCGTGGGATTGCGACAGGCGTTCCACCTCCTGATAGGCGGTGGCGATGGCATTCACCCGCCCGGCCAAGAACCGGTTCACCCGCCCCAGCACGGCGTTTTGTTCATGCACCACGCTGGGGATGCCCGCGCTGGTGGCCGCCAACAGCGCGGGCAGCGCCGGATAGCCGCCAAAGCCCACCACGCAACTGGGCTGGAAACTGTCAAACAGGCGCAGCGCCATGCGCCGCCCCTCCAGAATGGCGCGGATTCCCCGCAGCCAGCCCAGCGGGTTCATCCCCGACAGCCGCCCGGCCGGCAGCACATGCGCCGTCAGCCCCGCCGGTTTGCCCGGAATGGCCGCCCCGCGCGCGTCAGTGATCAGCGCGACATGGTGGCCGCGCGCCTCCAGCTCTGCCGCCAGGGCAAAGGCCGGAATCAGATGGCCGCCAGTCCCCCCGGCGGCCAGAACATAGTGTCGCGTCACATTGGTCATCGTCTAACGCTCACTTGAACAGTCCCATCGGGTTGGCAAGCCCCCCCTTGGGCGCAAATGGATCATGCGTCAGATAGGGATTTCGCCGCGTAATGGCGAGCAGGAAACCAACCCCCAGACACAACGCCACCGTGGACGACCCGCCATAGGAGATCAACGGCAATGTCATCCCCTTTGAAGGGAACAGTTGCAGGTTCACCAGAATGTTGATGAAGGCCTGACCGCCCAATTGCGCGATCAACCCGGCACCGGCCAGCACCGTGAACAGGTCTTCCTCTTCGGCCAGACGGATCAGCACCCGCGCCACCACCGCGAAATACAGCGCCACCACCAGCGCGCACATCAACAGGCCAAACTCCTCGCCCATGACCGAGAAGATGTAGTCGGTATGCGCCTCGGGCAGGCCCAGCTTGCGCGTGCCCAGCCACAGGCCGGTGCCGGTCCACCCGCCGCTCATCAACGTGCGTTTGGCCAGACACACCTGATCGAACGAGGTGGGCAGGCAGGGGATGAAATAGGCATCGATGCGGTTGCGCGCGTTGCCGTAGAGCATATAGGCCGCCGCCACCCCCACCGCGCCCAGCACCGCCACCCCGCCGATCCAGCGAGTCGGCAGGCCCGACAACAGCATCAGCACAAACCACACGGACGCAAACAGCACCGTCGAGCCAAAGTCGGGCTGCGCCATCAACAGCGCCGCCACCAGCGCCATCAGCCCCGTGCTGATCAGCATCACCGGCAATTTGGCATCCCGCAGTTTCCACGAGAGCACCCAGGCCAACGCGATGGCAAAGGCGGGTTTCAGGAACTCGGACGGCTGGAGCGAAAAGCCCAGATTGATCCAGCGCCGCGCGCCCTTCACCGTGCTGCCGATACCTGGCAGAAACACCGCGAACAGCCCCGCCAGCATCAGGAAAAACAGGATGATCCCCGCCCGCCGCGCGTGTTCGCGGCTAAGCCGAGATGCGCCGATCATCGCCAAAAAGCCCATGATCTGCCACCGCAGATGCGGCCAGAAGAAATACAGGTCGGGCAGCGCCGTCTTGGCCGTGGACAGGCGGCGCGCGCTGGCCGGGCTGGCCGCAGCCACCGCCAGTGTCCCCATCCCCATCAGCGCGATGATCAACAACAACAGCGGCCGGTCGATCTCGCGCCACCAGATCGCCCATTCCCCGCGCCGCCGCGCCAATCCGCCCGTGGCGGTGCGCGGCGTGCCCGGCACATAGGGCGCCTGTTCGCTGGCGGCGGGAGGGGGCGACCCGGCCATGGGCTTACGCGCCCTTGGCGGTGGTGGCGTTCAGCGCGTCACAATTGGCGTCCGCGCCCTCCTCGCTGGTCAACACCTCGACGATCTGGCGGAACGCATCGCCACGCGCCTCGTAATCGCGGAACTGGTCAAAGCTGGCGCAGGCGGGCGAAAGCAGCACCACATCGCCCGGCACCGCCGCGTCAATCGCCTGACGGATCGCCTCGCACATCATTTCCGACCGCGACACCGGCATATAGGGTGACAGCAATTCGGCAAACCGCGCCCCCGCATCGCCGATCGTATAGGCCGCCGTGACATTGCCGAACCACGGCGCGCAATCGTCCAGATCATCGCCCTTGGGCAGGCCGCCACAGATCCAGTGGACCCGTTTGTGCCCGTCACGCGGCGGGAAAGCGGCCAGTGCCGGCGCCGATGAGGCCGGGTTGGTCGCCTTGGAGTCGTTGACAAAGGCAACGCCGCCCACCTCGGCCACACGCTCCATCCGGTGCTTCAGCCCGACAAAGCTTTTCAGCCCCGCCTCGATCACCGCGTCATCCAGCCCCAGATGGCGCACCGCCGCCACCGCCGCCTGCGCGTTGGCGCGGTTGTGCGGCCCCTGCAACGAAGGCCATTGCGCCTGATCGCCCGGCAGATCGATCGCGTCGATAAAGGTGAACGGCTGACCATCGGGGGCCAGACGCATGATGTCGTCCTCCATCTCGGCGCGGTAATCCACCAGCGCCAGATGGCCGATCGCCTGCATCCCGAACAGCCGCGCCTTGGACGCGGCGTAGCCCTCATACCCGTCATAGCGGTCCAGATGGTCGGGCGACAGGTTCAACAGGATCGCCACATCGCAATCCAGCCGCAGCGTCAGATCGATCTGATAGCTGGAAAGTTCCAGCACATAGACGCCGCCAGCGGGCAACGGGTCCTGCCCCAGAATCGGCAGGCCGATATTGCCTCCCATCAGCGCCGGCACCCCTGCCTGCGTCAGCAGATGGGTGATCAGCGCCGTGGTTGTGGATTTGCCATTGGTGCCGGTGATGCCCACCACGCGATGGTCAGGCAGCGCCATGCGGCATTGGGAAAACAGCTCGATATCGCAGATCAGCGGGACATTGGCGCTGCGTGCCGCGTCAGCAATCGGATGCCGGTTGATCGGCACACCGGGCGATACCACCACGCCGGCAAAGCCCGTCAGGTCCATCGCGCAAGGATCGGCCAGTTCCAGCACCCCGCCCGCATCGCCCGGCCCTGCGGCCAGAATGGCGGCGCGCGGTTCCTCGCGCGCGTCCCATGCGGTGACATGCGCGCCACCGGCCAACAGCGCGGCCACCGCCGCCTGCCCCGACCGGGCCAGCCCCAGCACCGCATAACGCCGCCCGGCAAAAAGACCGCAGGTGATCATCGGATCTTCAACGTCGAAAGGCCGATCAGCGCCAGCACGATGGCGACGATCCAGAAACGGATAACAACGGTCGATTCGGCCCAGCCCTTCTGCTCGAAATGGTGGTGAACCGGGGCCATGCGGAACACCCGCTTGCCGGTGCGCTTGTACCAGAACACCTGGATGATCACGCTGACCGCCTCGAACACGAACAGGCCGCCCACAATGGCCAGCACGATCTCGTGGTGGCTGGCCACCGCGATCGCGCCCAATGCCCCGCCCAGCGCAAGGCTGCCGGTGTCCCCCATGAACACGGCGGCCGGCGGCGCGTTGAACCACAAGAAGGCCAGCCCCGCGCCCATGATCGCGGCGCAGAAAATCGCCAGATCGCCCGCGCGCGGCACATGCGGAATGCCCAGATATCCGGCAAAGTCAGCCCGCCCCGCCAGATAGGCGATGATGGCAAAAGTGCCCGCCGCGATGATCACCGGCATGGTGGCCAGCCCGTCCAGCCCGTCGGTCAGGTTGACGGCATTGCCCGCCCCCACGATGACAAAGGCCGAGAACAGGAAATAGACCGGTCCCAGCGGAATATAGATCTTGCTGACAAAGGGCAGATAGAGGTCGGTTGCGCCGATGTGGTTGACCATGATCCAGCTGGCCACGCCCGCAATGGCGAATTCACCCGCCAGACGCGCCTTGCCCGACACGCCTGCGGTCGAGCGCTTCTTGACCTTGTCATAGTCGTCCAGGAACCCGATCAGGCCAAAGCCGACCGTCACCGCCATGCAGGCCCAGACCAGCGGATTGGACAGGTCCATCCACAACAGCACCGAACCCACCACCGCGATCAGGATCATCAGCCCGCCCATGGTGGGCGTGCCGCGCTTGGCCAGATGGGTCTTGGGCCCGTCCTCGCGGATGGGTTGCCCCTTGCCCTGCCGCACGCGCAACATGGCGATGAACCGCGGACCGATCACCAAACCGATGATCAAGGCCGTGGCCAATGCCGCGCCCGCGCGGAACGTCTGATAACGGATGAGGTTTGCGACCCCGGGGAAATGGAAAAATTGGGCGAGCAGATACAGCATTGTGTTTCCGGCTATGTCCTATTTTGCGGCCAGCGACGCCACCAAGGCCCCCAAACCGACCGAATTCGACCCCTTGACCAGAATCGCATCGCCCGTGGCCAGACCATAGTCGGCCAGAATCTTGCGCGCCTCGTCGGTGTTCTGGCAATGCGCGATGGCCATGCTCTTGCCAAGCGCCGATTTAGGCAATTTCCCCAATTCCTCGGCCAAAGGCGTCATTTCGGCGCCAACCAGCAGGACAAAATCAGCCTCTGCGGTGCGCACCGGATCAACCAGCGCGGCATGCAGGCCGGGGCCGAAATCGCCCAGTTCCTTCATCGCACCCAGCACCGCGATGCGGCGGCGGGCATGGGTATGGCCCAGCACCGCCAGCGTGCTGCGCATCGAGGCGGGATTGGCGTTATAGCTTTCGTCGATCAAATGAGCGATGCCGCCATCGGCCACGGTGATATCCACCCGCGCGCCGCGCCCGGCCATGCCCGGCATCTCGGCCAGCGCCAGCCCCGCCGCGCCCAGATCGCCGCCCACCGCGCGCACCGCGGCCATGACCGCCAGCGAATTTGTCACCCAATGCTCACCATCGGCGGCAACGGTATAGCACAGGCGCACATCGCCCATGTCGGCCGTCACCAGCGACCCGCCCGCGCGCCCGTCATACGAAGGCGCCGCCAGCGCGTCGAGCAAGCGCACATCGGCATGGCGCCCCCGCCCGAACGAGACAACGCGCAAGCCCCGCAGCATCGCGGCATCGCGCAGCCGTTCGAAATGCGGACTGTCGGCCGGGATGACGGCGGTGCCGCCCTCGACCACACCGTCAAAGATCTCGGCCTTGGCGTCGGCGATCGCCTCTTCGCTGCCCAGATTTTCGATATGGGCGGGGGCGATATTGGTGATCACCGCCACATGCGGGCGCACCTGCGTGGTCAGCCCGGCGATTTCGCCCGCGTGGTTCATCCCCATTTCAAAAATGGCAAAACGCGATTGCGCCGGCATCCGCGACAGCGACAAAGGCACGCCGACATGGTTGTTATAGCTTTTGACGCTGCGATGGGCGCGGCCCATGCTGGAACGGTCCAGCGCGCCAAAGATCGCCTCCTTGACGCTGGTTTTGCCGACTGACCCGGTGACGCCGATCACCTTGGTTTCCGACCCGATGCGGGCGCGGGCGGCGGCGGCCAGCGCCTGCAGCGCGGCAAAGCTGTCCTTGACCAGCACATGGGGCACATCGACCGGATGCTCGACAATGGCGGCAGCCGCGCCCCGTTCAAAGGCGGCGGGGATGAATTTGTGACCATCCATCGCCTCGCCGCGCATGGCGACAAACAGCCCACCCTCGATCACTTCGCGGCTGTCGGTGGCGACATTGGAAATCAGGAAGTCACCCGAAGCCACCCCGCCGGTTGCCGCCGCGATCTCTGCCGCGCTCCACAGCGCCAGTGAGCGCGTATCGTCGGTCTGAAGCGGCCAGTCCATGACCTGCGCCCGGTTGCTCATTACGCTGTCTCCCCGGCGCATTGGCGCGCCACCACACAATCGTCAAAAGGCAGAACGCGCGCATCCGCGCCGCGTCCAATGATCTGGCCCTGTTCGTGGCCCTTGCCCGCAATCAGGATAACATCGCCCGCCTGCGCCATGCGCATCGCGGCGGCGATGGCTTCGCGGCGGTCGCCAATCTCGTGCACTTGCGCCCGCGCATCGCCCATACCGGCGCGGATCGCGGCGCGGATGGCGGCGGCGTCCTCGCCACGCGGGTTGTCATCGGCAATGATCGCCACATCGGCCATGTCGGCGGCAATGCGGCCCATGTCCGGCCGCTTGCCCGCGTCACGGTCGCCGCCTGCGCCAAAGACCACGATCAAGCGGCCCTCTGGCCCCTTGTCACTGCCCAGATGCGGGCGCAGCGCGGCAATGGCCGCCGCCAGCGCATCGGGCGTATGGGCATAATCGACATAGGCGGCAGCGCCAGCCCGGTTCAGACAGGCCCGCTCCAGCCGTCCTCGCACGGGTTGCAGCCGGGTCAGCGCGTCGATCACTTGGCTGGCCGGCAGGCCGCTGGCCAGCGCCAGCCCCGCAGCGACCAGCGCATTGGCCACCTGATAGGCCCCGATCAGCGGCAGCGTGATGCGGTATTCCGCGCCATCAACCACCAGCACCAGCGCCTGCCCCAGATGGCCGGGCGTGGCCGAAATCAGACGGATGGCATCGCCACCCGCGCCCACGGTCATGACCTTCAGGCCGCGATCTTGCGCCACGGCGATGGCGCGGTCCGACCATTCGTCATCAGCCCAGATCACCGCCGCGCCCTCATCTGCCACCACTTGGGTGAACAGGCGCATCTTGGCGGCGAAATAGTCCTCCATCGTGGCGTGGTAATCCAGATGGTCGCGCGACAGATTGGTAAAGGCCCCGGCGCACACGCGCGGACCCTCGTTGCGGTATTGCGACAAGCCGTGGCTGGAGGCCTCATAGGCGACATGGCTGACGCCTTCCTTGGCCAGCCCCGCCAGATTGCCCAGAAAGGTGACGATGTCAGGCGTCGTCAGCCCGGTATAGGTCGTCTCGTCCGGGGTGGTGATGCCCAGCGTGCCGATGCTGGCGGCGCGATGGCCGCCCATGCGCCAGATCTGGCGCAGCATCTCGACCGTGCTGGTTTTGCCATTGGTGCCGGTGACGGCGACGATGGTGTCGGGGAAAGGCGCGTAGAACGGCGCGGCCAACCGGGCAAAGGCACGGCGCGGCGCGGCGTCAGCAATCAGCGGCACATCGGCACATGGCGCGCCGGGCGCGGCCACCACGGCAATGGCCCCTGCCGCAACGGCCTGCGGAATGAAATCCTCACCATTGACAGTGGCGCCCGCAAAAGCGCCAAACACATTGCCCGGCGCCACCTTGCGGTTGTCGATGGCAAATCCGGTGACCTGCGCCCCGCCGCCACTGGCAGGAGCGGCCAACCCGGCCGCCGCCATCAGATCAGCCAGCCTCATTCGCCGTTCCCGTCCGCGATCAGCGGAGCCACATCCTTGATGTCAATGTCGCGCGTGGTGTCGGGCAAGATGCCCAGCAATGGCGCGATGCGCGGCACCAGACGGCCAACGACCGGCGCGGCCACCAGGCCTGCGGTGCGGCCGCCAGTCTGGGCGGTGGCTTTGGGTTCCTCGATCATGGCGATCACCACATAGCGCGGACGGTCCATCGGGAAAACGCCCGCAAAGGTCGCAATCACCCGATCCTTGTAGATGCGGCCATTTTGGCTGACTTCGGCGGTGCCGGTCTTGCCGCCCACGCGGTATCCGGCGGCGTCCGCCTTGCGGCCGGTGCCGGTCTGCACGATCGTGCGCAACAATTGGCGCAGGCGCGCGCTGGTGGCGGGCTGCCACACGCGGTGGCCGGCGGGGACCTGCCCCGGCGCGACCTTCATCAGCGTGGCCGGACGCCAGATTCCGCCATTGACCAGCGCGGCATAGGCGCTGGCCAGATGCAGCGGCGTGATCGAAAAGCCATGGCCATAGGCCGCCACCGTCGTCGTCACGTTGGACCACAACCCGTCTCGTTCGCCACGGGGGAATTCGGGGCGCTGACGGGCGGGCAGTTCAATCGCGGGCAATTCGGCAAAGCCCAGATTGCGGAACGTGCTCATCATCGACTTGGGGCCCAGTTCCATCCCCACCTGTGCCAGCACGATATTGGACGAGTGGACCAAGGCCTCTGGAATGTTCAGCGAGGCGCCATAGTCATGCGTGTCATGGACAACGTGGCCGCCCACCTCGCGCTCGGACCCGGCGGGATAGCGGCGGGCCAGATTGGTGATGACGCCCGCGTCAATCGCGCTGGCCACGGTGATCGGCTTGATCACGCTGCCCACCTCATAGCGGGCATTGGTCACGCGGTTATAGGTATAGGGCTGACCGATGGGGTTGAACCGGCCATCGACGTCTTGCGGCTTCAACTGGTTGGGGTTGAACGTGGGCGCAGAGGCCATCGCCACCACTTCGCCCGTTTCCACGTCCAGCACGATGCCGGCGGCGGCGCGGGCGTTCGAACGCGCCATGCCCCAGTGCAATTCATCCTCCAGCGCGCCCTGCACCCGCGAATCGATCGAGAGCACCTGCGGCGTGGCCCGCGTGGCCATGTCCGAGAGCTGACGGTTGAGCGCGCGCTCCATGCCCAGTTGGGGCTGACCATCGCGGTCAATATAGCCCAGCGCATGCGCGGCCAGCGTGCCCTGCGGGTAGAAGCGTTCGTCGACGCGCGGAAATTCCAGCGTCGGTTCGCCCAGCGCGTGCACCAGATTGGCCTCTTCGGGCAGGATCCGTTCGCGCAGCACGGTCATCTTGCCGCGCGCCAGCTTCTCGGTCAGCTCGTTGACATCGGCGTCGGGGAAAATCTTGACCAGCGCCTCGGCCACTTCACGCGGAGAGCGGATCAGCGGCGGGCCTTCGGTCATGGTGCTGGGGTTGAACAGCAACTGATACGACTGGAACGCGCGCGCCAGCGGTACGCCATTGCGGTCCAGAATATCGGCGCGGGCGGGGATCAGCACGCCATCGGCATCCGATACCGGCCGCACCCCATCGGAAAAGCCCAGATGGGTGATGCGCGCCAACGCCACCACCGTCAGCAGGAAAAAGCCCAGCAGCACCCACAGCGCGCGGAGCCGCGCCTGCGTGATGGCATGACGGCGCACATGGACAATGTCCGTGCGCGCCGAGGAAATCACCGCATTGAAGGTCGGCCGTGCCGCCAGCGCCGCACCATGGGGCAGGTTCATCGCCGCAGCATTCATTCGCGCGTCCCCCGGCCCGCAATCCCATGCGACTGATCGGCGGTGCGCGACAGGCGTGCGCCCAGATCGCCGGGCTTGAGTGGTTTGTGCCGGGTGGTGCTGTCGGCATGGCCGCCGCCCTGATCGTCATCCCCGCCCAGCACCTTGCCGGTCAATGGCGAGACCATCGCGGGCAGCGCGCGGGCCTCGCCAGCGGACAGATCGACCGCCGCCACGCGGATCGGCGTCGGGCCACCCTCGTGCCGAGGCATGTCGACGGCAGCCAACTGGCGCTCGTCACCGATGAATTGCGCGGCCAGCGGCGCCTCATAGCCCAACTCGGTCGCGTTATAGGCCTGCAACCGCTCGTGGCTCGCCCGCGCCTCGAACTCGGTCTCCAGAAAAGTCGTCTCGCGCTGAAGCTGGACAATCTGGCGATCGGCCAGACGCACCTGCTGCTTGACCGCATTGACGCAGAACGTCAGCACCATCGTCACGCCAAAACACATCGACAGGGCCATGCCCCATCCGATGGTGTGCATACGATCGCGGGTCAGGTTCATCGGGTCCTCCGGGGACGGGCAGGAGCGGTCGAGCGGATGGCGTGGCGCAAGGTGGCAGAGCGGGCGCGCGGATTGCGGTCGAGTTCGGCCTCGCTCGGGCGGACGGCCTTGCTGATCTGGGTATAGATGGCGGGCGCGGCGCTCGCCGCGATGGGCACATAGCGCGAGGTGGCCGCAGCCTTGCCGCTGGCATCGGCCAGGAACTGCTTGACGATGCGGTCCTCAAGGCTGTGGAAGCTGACTACCGCCAGCACGCCATCGGCGCGCAGCAGATGTTCGGCACTGGCCAACAGCGTCTCCAGTTCGCCCAACTCGTCGTTCACATGGATGCGGATCGCCTGAAAGCTGCGGGTGGCGGGGTCCTTGGGCGCGCCGGGGCGATGGCCCAATGCCTTGCGCACGACGGCGGCCAGTTGCCCTGTCGTCTCCAGCGGGCGGGCGGCGACGATATGGCGCGCGACACGGCGCGACTGACGCTCCTCGCCATAGCGGAACAGGACATCGGCAATGTCGGCCTCATCGGCCGTGTTGCAGAAATCGGCGGCGCTGGGGCCGTCCTGCGACATGCGCATGTCCAGCGGCCCATCGCTGGCAAAGGCAAAGCCGCGCGCGCGCTGGTCGATCTGCATGCTGGAAACGCCGATGTCGGCAACGATGCCGTCCACCTGATCAACGCCCGCCTCGTTCAGCGAATCGGCGATTTCGGAAAAGCGGCGGGCGTGCAGGATCAGGTTGGGGTAATCCGCCCCCCATGCGCGTGCGGCGGCAATGGCATCAGGATCCCGGTCAAAGGCATGGACGGTCGCGCCTGCCGCCAACAGCGCGCGAGTATAGCCCCCCGCCCCCAGCGTGCAGTCGACAATCACCCGCCCGGCCGCCGGGGCAAGCGCGGCCACCACGGGATCGATCAGCACGGGAATATGCGGAGCGTCCTGCGGGATCGCGTCCAGCAGGGTGGTGCCGATGGTGTCGGGGGTGTCGGCGCGGCTCATTTGCGGGTCTTTCCGGCTTCGGCGATCAGGCTGGTGCAATTGGCCTGCGCGCTGGCCCATTGCGGGCCGTCCTGCGCGGCCAGCACTTCGGGCGACCACAAGGTGATGAACGGGCCCGAGCCCTGAAAATAGATCGCGTCGGAAATACCCACCAGGCTGCGCAGATGGGCCGGGATGATGAAACGGCCCGACCCGTCAAAGGCCACCTCGGCGCAGTCATACAGCTGGAAAAAGCGCAGATCACGGTCGAACGGCAGGCCATTGCGGGCGGCCATTTCTTCCTCGCGGTCGATCTGGGCGGGGAAGGTGTCGCGGCGCGACAGGCCAAAGCCGGTCAGGCAGGGCCATTTGTCATGCTTGGCGATCAGGATCAGGCCCTTGTTGCCGCTGCTTTCGGTGACGGCCTTGCGGAAGGCGGCGGGCAGCACGAAGCGCTCCTTGTCACCCTTGGGTGAAAAGCCCTGTCCGCTGAACATGACCGGCAGCCCAGTCACCCCGTTTCCACCCCGTTTGGATAAAGCCCCACAACACCGGCAACAGCTTCCCGCCGCCGGAAGCGATGCGTGAGCAAGGCCACCGGCCACCCCCTGCGGGCGCCGTGAATCTATTGCCGATATGGATGTTGTACCGATTCACGGGCGGGCAGGAAAGCCACAATGCGGGAAATCCTGCCACATTGTGCACAGGCAGCAATCACACCACTGATTCATAACGGTATTTTTTGACAAGCGCAGACAATCACAGGTTAACGGACACCCCATGCCCTTTACGGAAAAGGCCGTATTTCAGGCATTTTCCTACGCGGTTTTCCGTGGTTTTGGCGACCAAACAGGCCCTTTCCCGCAGTTTCCCGCAGCTTCGCAAACGAGTGCAAAAGGGCATTTCCCGCATTTTCCCGCATCCCACCCGGATCACGCGCGAATCACTGCGGCGGCCATGCCAAAAGCATCGCCGCCAACAGACACCATCAAAGGAAAACAGGAGGTGCCCAACCGGCGCGGCGCGCCCGTCAGCAGCCGATCAGCGCGCCGGGCCCGAGGCGCTATGCGTGGCGGGCGGGCGCTTGGCCCCATCGGCGGCTGGCACCACGCCAATATCGGCCAGCGGATCGGTTGACCCGCCGGTGGATCCGGTGCTGCTGACCGCGGGGGCGGTGGTGGGCGAGGACGTCACCTGCACATGTTGCAGGATGATATTGGCCAGCCCCACCAGCAGCACCATAAGCGCCAGCCCGAACAGACCGACCTGCAAACGCTGCACCATATGGGCCCGCACCTCGCGCAAGGGGGGCTCAACCGCATATTGCGGGGCGCCGGCCATCTCGACCAGCGAACCATGGGCGTTGCTGTCCATGGGGGGATGCTACACCAAGCTTAGAGCCAGGGGAAGACTGGCAAGCCTTTGCTTTCCAACCATTGCCGATTGTACAGCGTCGAGAGATAGCGAAAACCCGTGTCGCACAGGATGGTGACAACGCGCGGATCCTCGCGGCCCTCGGCCACCAGCTTGCGGCCCAGTTCGACCGCGCCCGCGACATTGATGCCGCTCGACAGGCCCAGCGCCAGCCCTTCCTCGGCCAGCAGGCGGCGGACCCATTCCAGCCCCTCCTCGTCCGAAACGCGAAAAGCCGTGTCGATCGGCGCGCCATCCAGATTGGCGGTGATCCGCCCCTGCCCGATGCCTTCGGCAACGCTGGTGCCCTCGGCCTTCAGTTCGCCATGGGTAAAATAGCTGTACAGCGCCGCGCCATGCGGGTCGGTCAGGGCGATCTGGATGCTCTCGTCAAACGCCTTGAGCCCCAGCCCGACGCCAGCGATCGTGCCGCCCGTGCCAGCGGCGCAGGTAAAACCGTCGATGCGGCCCTCCATCTGCTCCCAGATCTCGGGCGCAGTCGATTCGATATGGGCGCGGCGGTTGGCGATATTGTCAAACTGGTTGGCCCAGACGGCGCCCTCGGTCTCTTCGGCCAGACGGCGGCTGGTGTGGACGAAATGGCCCGGATTGCTGAAAGGCGCGGCCGGCACCAGCACCAGTTCGGCCCCCAACGCGCGCAGGGTATCCATCTTCTCCCGGCTTTGCGTTTCGGGCATGACGATGATCGTGCGGAAACCATAGGCATTGGCCACCAGCGCCAGACCGATGCCGGTGTTGCCCGCCGTGCCCTCGACAATCGTGCCGCCCGGCTGCAATGCGCCGCTCTCGATCGCGTCGCGCAGGATCCACAGCGCGGCGCGGTCCTTGACGCTGGCGCCGGGGTTGGCAAATTCACACTTGCCCCAGATCTCGCAACCGGCGGCCTCACTGGGGCCTTGCAGCAGGACAAGCGGGGTATTGCCGATCAGATCGATCGAGGACGAGCGGGCGGAAACAACAGTCATGCGCAATGCAATAGGGATTGGCCCGCGCGGCTGCAATGCAATTGCGCTTTATGGGGGTAAACAACGGCCACGCACGCACCCGAACACCCGCCAGAAACGCCAAACGGGAGGCAGCCCCAAGGCCGCCTCCCGTTCAACATATGCGCAGGCCCTGGGCCGCGCGATCAGTCCGGCTTGGCCAGAGTCACGCGCAGACCGTCCAGTTCCTCGGTCACGGGCAGCTGGCACGACAGGCGCGAATTGCCGTCGCGGTGGTCGCTGCTGTCCAGCAGATCGTCCTCATCGGCGCTGATCGCAGGCAGCTTGGCCGCGAACGCAGGGTCGATATGCACATGGCAGGTGGCGCAAGAGCAGCAGCCGCCGCACAGCGCCAGCATGTCGTCGAAACCGGCGTCACGGATCACTTCCATCACGGTGCGGCCAACGCCCGCCTCGATTTCCTTTTCCTCACCTGCCAGATCGATCACAACCAGCTTCGGCATTGCTGTCATCCTTTCTTTGCGCCTTCCCACAGGCTTTGGCAGGCTGCTATCGGTACGCGGCGCGTTTGGCAACCGGACGTTTCGGTCAATTGCCTGCATAAAAGCGCAATGCGCGCACAGGCACAGGAGGCCAGCCATGGGTTTGAGCGCAGCACAATTGCAGGCCGGCATCGATGCCGTGGCCGCCATTACACCGGGGGTGGCGCGGGCGCTGGAACGGGCGGGCTATCCCGAACCGCGCATCCGCCCGCGTGGCGCGGCCACTTTGCTGCGCACGATTGTCGGGCAACAGGTCAGCGTTGCCGCGGCGGCCAGCATCTGGACGCGGATGCAGGCGCTGTTGGGCGACGACATCGCGCCCGAGGCCGTGCTGGCCGCCCAGGAGGACGCCCTGCGGGCCTGTGGCCTGTCGCGGCAAAAGGTGGCCTATGCCCAATCGCTGTATCAGGCGGTGGTGTCGGGCGGGCTGGACCTGAGCGCCCTGCCCCATGACGACGAAGCCGCCATCGCCGCCCTGACCGCGATCAAGGGCATCGGGCGCTGGTCGGCCGAAATCTATCTGTTGTTTGCCGAAGGCCGCCCCGACATCTGGCCTGCCGGCGATCTGGCGGTGCAGGTGGGATTGGGCAAATTGCTGGCCCTGCCCGACCGGCCAAAGGAACGCCAGACCCGCGAACTGGCCGAAGGCTGGCGCCCCCACCGCGGCGCGGCGGCGATATTTACATGGCACTGCTATAACAACGCCGCGCTGTAACCCCGCCCATCCCCAGCCGATCTGATCCAGCCCACTGGCAGACCCCGTAATTTTCCCCTAAGGCGCCGCCCATGCAAGCATCGGGTGTCAAAGCGTGGGATCTGTGTTGCCGTCGTGGCGACCGTTGGCTGTTCGCGGGCGTGGGGCTGGAACTGGCCCCGGGCGAAGTGCTGCATCTGGTGGGCGCCAACGGCATCGGCAAAAGCAGCCTGATGCGCATTCTGGCGGGGCTGTTGCCGGTCTCGGCCGGGCTGGAGGAAGGTGCCAAGCCGGGCGGCGTGGCGTGGACCGGCGGCGTTGGCCTGCTGGATGAACGCCCCGCGCTGGACCCGGCGCAGCCTTTGGGCCGGGCGCTGGATTTCTGGGCGGCGATCGATGGCACCGATCCTGACCTGCGCGCCCATGCGGCGCAGCGGCTGGGCATTGCCGGGCTGATGGATGTGCCGGTGCGTTACCTGTCCACCGGCCAGAAAAAGCGCGCCGCCATGGCCCGCCTGATCGGTCAGGCCGCGCCCAACTGGCTGCTGGACGAACCTTTCAACGGATTGGACCAACAGGCCTGCGGTCTGGTCGAAGAAATGGTGATGGAGCATGTCATGGCGGGCGGCACCTGCATCATCGCCTCACACCAGCATTTCCATCTGCCCGGCCTGATCCGGCTCGAACTTGAGGAGTTTGCGCTGTGACCCGCGCGTTGTGGACCATCCTGCGCCGCGATCTGCGCTTGTTGCTGCTGGGGCATGGCAGCGGCGGGGGCGTGGTGCTGCCGATCCTGTTCTTTCTGGCGGTGGCGATGATCTTTCCCTTTGCCGTGGGGCCAGACCCGAACCTGCTGCGCCGCGTGGGCGGCGGCGTGATCTGGGTGGCGGCGCTGTTGGCCGCGATCCTGCCGCTGGACAGGCTGATCGATCCCGACCGCGATCTGGGCATGTTCGACCAATGGGCGCTGCGCGGCATTTCGGGCGAATGGGTGGTGGCGGTGCGCGTGGTGGCGCATTGGCTCTCGTTCGCCCCAGCGCTGATGCTGGCGACGCTGCCTGCGGGCGCGCTGCTGGGGCTGGATCAACGCACGCTGGAACTGGTGGAACTGGGCCTGCTGGTCGGCACACCGGGCCTGGCCGCGCTGGGCGTGATGGTGGCGGCGATCACGTCTGGGCTAAAGGGCGGCGCGGCGCTGGCCGGGCTGCTGGTGATCCCGATGGCGGTGCCCATTCTGGTGTTTGGCGCGGGCGCGCTGGCCATTGGTGG
Source organism: Novosphingobium ovatum (assembly GCF_009909235.1). Classification (GTDB taxonomy): domain Bacteria; phylum Pseudomonadota; class Alphaproteobacteria; order Sphingomonadales; family Sphingomonadaceae; genus Novosphingobium; species Novosphingobium ovatum. The sequence goes on along the minus strand of NZ_JAAAPO010000003.1, from coordinate 445,272 downwards.
CGAAACAGGGCTGGCGCTGACCGGCGCGGTCAGTCTGGTGCTGATCGCCATGGCTCCCTTTGCCGGAGCGGGCGCCCTGCGGGTCGGGCGTTAAGCGAGTGGGGCGTTAATCCGCGCCCTCGCTATCAGCAACGCCCGCCTGCCCCGCGCGGCGCATCTGGCGCAGGAACAGCGCCACGCTGAACCCGATCCACCACAGCGCCATGACGATGAAGGCGGCGCGGGCATAGCCCCCGCCAATCATCAGCAAGGCCATCGCGACGATCGCCACTACCACACCGAGCGCGGCCATCAGCTTGCCGCGCGTGATCCGCACCCGTCCCGTCATGGTCGCCCCTTTTAATACGGCGGCTTGTGTAACCCCTTGGGGCTGAGCGTAAAGATCTCGCAGCCATCATCGGTGATGCCGATCGAATGTTCAAACTGCGCCGAGAGCGAGCGGTCGCGCGTCACCGCCGTCCAGCCATCGTCCAGCATCTTGACCCCCGGCTTGCCCAGATTGATCATCGGCTCGATGGTAAAGAACATCCCCGGCTTGAGCTCTGGCCCGGTGCCGGGGTGGCCGACATGCACCACCTCGGGCGCGTCATGGAACAGACGGCCCAGACCATGGCCGCAGAAATCGCGCACCACGCCATAGCGGTGTCCTTCGGCGTGGCGCTGGATCGCATGGCCGATATCGCCCAGACGCACGCCGGGGCGGGCCATCTCGACGCCGATCATCAGGCACTCATACGTCACATCCACCAGCCGCCGCGCCTTGAGCGGGACATCGCCCACCAGATACATGCGGCTGCTATCGCCGTGCCAGCCATCCAGCAGCGGGGTGACGTCGATATTGACGATCTCGCCATCCTTCAGCGCGCGATCACCGGGAATGCCATGGCAAATCACATTGTTGATCGATGTGCAGCACGAATGGGCAAAGCCGCGGTAGCCCAGTGTCGCCGGCACCGCGCCACCATCCAGCGTCATCTGGCGCACGATGTCATCGATATGACCCGTGGTCACGCCCGGCTGCACCACATCGGTCAGCGCGTCCAGAATTTCGGCCGCCAGACGGCCCGCCTTGCGCATGCCTTCGAACGCGGCGGGGCCGTGCAGTTTGATGGTGCCATCGCGCAGCACCGTGTCGCCATCGGCAACGGTCTGATATTGTGTCATGCGGCTCGATATAGCGCTCCCCCCGCCCGATGGCGAGGGGGTGCTTGATCCGATCCACGTTTCTGTCAGGGCTGAGGCGCGAATTGGTCGCGATATTCGGGCTTTACGACCGCGATCATTTGCGGGGTGACGGGCAAAGTCACTTCAAACGCCCCTTCGGCATAGGACCCGGCCTCATACGGTGCGATCAGCACGCCGATGCGGGTGAAATGCGCCCGGTCGCCGCTGCCCAGAATGACGGTGGAGGCCAGCGGGTCGATGCAATTGTTCGGCCATTCGCTGGAGCGCACCACCGGCTCACCCCGGCGGCGGCCGCGTTCCTTGTCCAATGCGGCGCAGAATTTGTCGCGGATCACGCCGTTCAGCGCGGCCGGGCTGGTGAACAGGTCCACCGCCTTGACCGCGCGACCCGCCTGACGGTCCCACAACAGCGCGGCAAAGGCATGGTTGGGATGCGCGCCCCCGGCAAATTCCGACACCGTCGCCGACAGGCTGAGCCAGCGTGGCAGGTTGGTCACCACCTGCCAGTCGGTGGAATGGGTGTAGCGCATGAACGGGATGTCGGCGGTGCGCGAATCAGCCTTGCCCTCACGGCCGCCCTGCGCCACCTCGCGCTGCCGTTTGGCGGCATCAGCCAACAGCCACGCCCGCAGGCCGGGAATCGCCCCCGCGACCGCCGGATAGCTGTAATCAAAGACATAGACCGGGCTGGCGCGGTGGATCTTGACCGGGGCGGGTTTGGCCGGAACCGCCAAGGCTGGCGTCACCAGCACGCCCTGCCCCGCCATCATCGCCACCATCAGCGCCATCGCACCTGTCCGCAACCTGCCCAGTCCCATCACGTCCCCCATCCCTGCGCGATCCATCCGCGCGCCATCCACAACACCGCAATCGCCGGGATTGCGCAAGGCGTCAGTTGCTCCGATATATCCATCCATGAGCACCCGATCCGACAAGCCCTCCGCCGATGTTCCCCTGAGCGACCTGATCCAGCCCGACCGGGGACAGGCCGCCACCACCATCCATCTGGTCACCAAGGATGGGCTGGAGGCATGGCTGAAACCGCGCAGCGCCGCCACCCGCGCCGCCATCGCCGGGCAAAAGTTCAAGGGTGAGGCGGGCGCCCACGCGATCATCCCGGCCGAGGGCGGTGATGACTATGCCGTGGTGGCGGGTGTGGCGGGCACCAATCTGGACAGTTGGGCGCTGGCCCGTCTGGCCGAAACCTTGCCCGGCGGCACCTATCGTCTGGCGCCCGCCGATCCGGCCTGCAATGTCGCGCGCGCGCTGATCGGCTGGGCGCTGGGTCAGTACCGTTTCGACCGCTATCGCAAGGAGGCCCCGACCGAGGGCGCCCGCATCCTGCTGACCGCGCAGGCCAAGGCCATCGCCCCCGCCATCGCCGAGGCAGGCGCGATCACGCTGGTGCGCGATCTGGTCAACACCCCTGCCGAAGACCTTGGCCCAGGCGAGATCGAGCATGAGGTCGAGCGTCTGGCCAAGCTGCACCGCGCCACCCTGCGCGTCACCCGTGGCGAGGCATTGGAGCGCGAGTTTCCGATGGTGCATATGGTGGGCCGCGCGGCGGGCCGCAGCCATGCCCCGCGCATGATCGAGCTGGAATGGGGCCCGGCCGATGCCAATTTCGCCCACCCGCGCGTGGCGATTGTCGGCAAGGGTGTGTGTTTCGATTCCGGCGGTCTGGACATCAAACCCTCCAGCGCCATGCTGTTGATGAAAAAGGACATGGGCGGCGCGGCCCATGCCATCGCGCTGGCCCGGCTGGTGATGGAGGCCGGGCTGAAGGTGCGGCTGCACCTGTTGATCCCGGCGGTGGAGAACGCGGTGTCGGGCAATGCCTTTCGCCCCGGCGACGTGCTGCGCAGCCGGGCGGGGATCAGCGTGGAAATCGGCAACACCGATGCCGAAGGCCGCCTGATTCTGGGCGATGCGCTGACCCGCGCCAGCGAGGGCGTGGAGGGCGTCAAGCCTGACCTGATCATCGATTTCGCCACGCTGACGGGCGCGGCGCGGGTGGCGCTGGGCCCGGATCTGCCTGCGCTGATGACGCGGCAGGACGCCACCGCACAGGCGCTGATCGACGGCGGTATCGCCCAGGACGATCCCGTCTGGCGCCTGCCGCTGCACGAGGCCTATCGCGACTATCTCAAGTCCGACATCGCCGACATCAACAACAGTCCCACCAGCGGCTTTGCCGGGGCCAGTGTCGCGGGACTGTTCCTTGACCGTTTTGTCGGCGAAGGCATCGATTGGGCGCATTTCGACACATTCGCCTGGCGTCCGGCGGCCAAGCCGGGGCGGCCAAAGGGCGGCGACGCGATGGGCCTGCGCGCGGCATGGGCGATGCTACAGGCGCGCTACGCGGGCTGAGGGCGGCGGCGCGCACGCTGTTTCTTGCAGAAACGCGCAAGTTTGGCTAAGCGCGCCGCTTTCTAGGCACAGGGGCACAACGACATTGGCCGCGCAGGATACGCATGACTTCGCCCATCTGACGGGCGCCAGCTATTTTTTGTCGGGGCCTTGCGCACGTCCCGATCCGATGACCGTGCCAGTGCGCGGTGATCTGGCGCATATCCGCATGGCGGGCCGCGTGTTCGTGCCGCATTATATCATCCCGATGCCGCACACCGCGCGCGCCGACACGCCCGTGCTGGCCAAAATCGGCGGCGAGGTGATTGCCACCCTGCCGGCGGGCGCGGTGTTTGACGTGCTGGACGTGGCCTCTGGCCATGCGTGGGGCGAAGTGCCCGGCGGCGCGATCGGCTATGTGGCGGCTGACGCGCTGGAGAACGCGGCATGAGCATCAGCGTTTTCATCGATGGCGCGGCGGGCACCACGGGGCTGGAAATCGCCGACCGGCTGGGCGGCCGGGCCGAGTTTGATCTGATCATTCTGGACGATGCGCGCCGCAAGGACAGCGCCGCCCGCAAGGAAGCGCTGCATGCGGCGGACTTTGCCGTGCTGTGCCTGCATGATGACGCCGCGATCGAGGCGGTGGCCATGGCGCAGGGCAGCAAGGTGCGGATCATCGACGCCAGCACCGCGCACCGCGTCGCCGATGGCTGGACCTATGGCTTCCCGGAAATTTCGGGGCCCGAGGCCGTGGCCAACGCCACCCGCGTGTCGAACCCGGGCTGCTATCCCACTGGCTTTATCGCGCTGATGGCGCCGCTGGTGCGTGCGAAGATGTTGCCTGCCGACTGGCCGTACACGGTCAATGCCGTCTCGGGCTATTCGGGCGGGGGCAAGGCGTTGATCGAGCGGTTCGAGGAAGACCGCGACATCGCTTTCCGCGCCTATGGTCTGGGCATGGGGCACAAGCATGTGCCGGAAATGAAGCGCTATGCCGGGCTGGCGCATGACCCCGTGTTCGCCCCCAGCGTGATCCCCGCCCATCGCGGCATGTGGGTCGAGGTGCCTTTGCCGCTGGCCGCCATGTCGATGCTGGGCAAGCTGGCAGGTGCGCAGGCCCCGGCCAATCTGCATGCCAAGCTGGCCGAATTTTATGAAGGCAGCCAGATCGTGCGCGTTGCGCCGATGGAAACGCCCGCAGAACTGTTGCTGCGCGGATCGATGGCGCCGTCGGACGCGCTGACCCTGCATGTGTTCGGATCTGCCGACGGATCGCAGGCGCGGCTGGTGGCGGTGCTGGACAATCTGGGCAAGGGCGCCAGCGGGGCTGCGGTGCAGTCGCTCAACCTGATGGCGGGCCTGCCCGAAACGGCCGGTCTGGCGCTCTAACACCCGCCGCAATGGCGCAAGAAAGCCGTCGCCCTGTCCGGGCGGCGGTTTTCTGTATGCCCGCGAGCCCTTTGCCGGGTGATTCGCGCGATTGGAGCCGAAATGCGGCATTCACCACCGCACTGCACAATAATGCAGCAACCTCTGCACTGTTTTTAGGCACACCCCTACCATCCTTCCCCGGACAGTGGCCATCTGCCCACAAAAACCCGGTGAATGCGCCTACATTCGCCCCATTTCCGTGGTTTTCCTCTGGCGATGTTTGTCCTATTCGTGTCACGCGACTCTGGCACGGAACTTGTTTTTCCTTGCCGGACAGACGGACATTTTTGGCGGGGGCTCCCCCGGAAAAGGGATGTGGCAGGCGTGAAGAAGATCGAAGCGATCATCAAGCCGTTCAAGCTGGATGAAGTGAAGGAAGCGCTGCATGAAGTCGGCGTTTCGGGCATCACCGTGACCGAAGCCAAGGGCTTTGGCCGCCAGAAGGGGCACACCGAACTCTATCGCGGCGCCGAATATGTGGTCGATTTCCTGCCCAAGGTGAAGCTGGAAGTGGTCGTGTCCGATGACGTCGCCGAGCGCGTGGTCGAAGCGATCGCGGCCGCTGCCCAGACCGGCCGTATCGGCGATGGCAAGATCTTTATCATTCCGGTGGACGGCGCGCTGCGCATCCGCACCGGCGAACGCGGCAACGACGCGGTCTGATCGGGCAGTTACCGCGCGCCGGCCTGGCCCGCGCGCGGTGACGCCAACCTATTGGCCAAGCCCGGGCGGGGGTCCGGACAAGGCTCACACATTTTGATTACCCCCTTTTGCCCTGGCCCTGACCGGTCTTGGGACTATTCGGAGAAAAATGGTAATGGCTACTGCAGCGGATATCCTCAAGCGCATCAAGGACGAGGAAATCGAGTGGGTCGATCTGCGCTTCACCGACCCCAAGGGCAAGTGGCAGCACCTGACCATGGTCTCGACCGTGCTGGGTGAGGACGAACTGGAGCAGGGCCTGATGTTCGACGGTTCGTCGATCGAAGGCTGGAAGGCGATCAACGAGTCGGACATGATCCTGAAGCCGGATCTGGACTCGGTCTATGTCGATCCGTTCTCGGCCACCCCGATGCTGATCATCAACTGCGACATCGTCGAGCCCTCGACCGGTGAGCTGTATGGCCGCGACCCGCGTTCGACCGCCAAGCGCGCCGAAGCCTATGTCGTTGCCGCCGGTTTCGGTGACACCGTCTATGTCGGCCCCGAAGCCGAATTCTTCCTGTTCGATGACGTGCGTTTCTACGACGGCTACAACGGCAACGGCTTCGAAATCGACGACATCGAACTGCCGACCAACTCGAACAAGCAGTATGAAGGCGGCAACCTGGCGCACCGTCCGCGCGCCAAGGGTGGCTACTTCCCCGTCGCTCCGGTCGACAGCTGCGTCGACATCCGTGGCGAAATGGTCAAGACCATGCTGGACATGGGCCTGCCCTGCGACAAGCATCACCACGAAGTGGCCTCGGCACAGCACGAACTGGGCCTGACCTTCGGTACGCTGGTGCAGACCGCTGACCGTATGCAGGTCTACAAGTATGTCGTCCATCAGGTCGCGCAGGCCTATGGCAAGACCGCAACCTTCATGCCCAAGCCGATCATGAAGGACAACGGTTCGGGCATGCACACCCACATCTCGATCTGGGACAAGGGCAACCCGCTGTTCGCCGGTAACGGCTATGCCGGTCTGTCGGACATGTGCCTGTACTTCATCGGTGGTGTGATCAAGCACGCCAAGGCCCTGAACGCCTTCACCAACCCGACCACCAACAGCTACAAGCGTCTGGTGCCGGGCTACGAAGCCCCCGTGCTGCTGGCCTATTCGGCCCGCAACCGTTCGGCTTCGTGCCGTATTCCTTACGGCGCCGGTGCCAAGGCAAAGCGCGTGGAATTCCGCTTCCCCGACGCGATGGCCAACCCCTACCTGTGCTACTCGGCTCTGCTGATGGCTGGTCTGGACGGCATCAAGAACAAGATCCACCCCGGCGAAGCCATGGACAAGAACCTGTACGACCTGCCCGCCGAAGAGCTGGCGCTGGTTCCGACCGTGTGCGGCTCGCTGCGTGAGGCTCTGGACTCGCTGGCTGCTGACCACGACTTCCTGCTGGAAGGCGGCGTGTTCACCAAGGACCAGATCGAATCCTATCTGGAACTGAAGTGGCCCGAAGTTCTGCGTTGGGAAACCACGCCGTCGGCGGTCGAATTCGACATGTACTACTCGGCCTAATTCCCAACGGGAATTTGTCGACAGACAATCGAACAAAGGGGGCGTCCGGGAAACCGGGCGCCCTTTTTGCTGGGTAGCGGCGCACGGTGCATCTGTTCTTAAACCCCGCGCGCTAATCTTGGCCGCGATGCCCCGCGAACCCCGGCCCTTCCCCCGCTTTATCCGTAGCCCATGGATCGGCTGTTTCATTCTGGCCTTTGCACTGGTGCTGGTGCAGGCGATCCCGCTGCTGGGCTGGCTGCTGACGATCCTTGGCCTGTCGCTGTTGATCGCTCTGCTGATCAACATGGGCTTTGCCGCCATGGCGCTGGAGGCGGCGCTGCGGCCGCAATCGCGCCTGTTGTTTGTCTGGCCGCTGCTGTGGTTTGGCGGCTATGGCTTTGTCGCGCTGATCAGCCACATGCAGGCCGACCAGATGCGCGCCGCCGCCGCCGCGCAAAACGCCGCCGCCCATGTGCGCTGGGATCCGGCCACCACCGCGCTGCGCTTTGACCATATGGACGACAGCGGCACCTTTTGGGGGCTGGATCTGGAGCCGGGCTTTGCCGTGCAGGCCTATCCCATTGACCGCGCCTTTCGCCGCGCGCCGGCCGGCGGCACGCGCTGGGGCGCCAGTGGGGCGTCATGGCTGGAATACCGCGATTGCCCCGGCCCGATGGGTATTGGCTCGACCGACGATGAACGGCAATGGAGCATGGTCTGGCGCGGCGGCTATGGCACCACCCAGCCGTTCCACAAAATCACCGGCGTCTGCGCATGGTCCGGCCCGGCCGAACCCACCGGCCCGGTGGTGGATGTGGTGGCCGCCCCGGTGCAACGCATCGGCGGGCTGGTCGAGGGCATCACGCAGGACATGACGATCAACGCCCCCGACCAGCGCCCTGTCACCGTCCGCGCTCTACAGGTGGGCGCCTTGCCGTGGACGCCTTGGTTGCTGATCAACCTGTGGCCCGACCGGGGCGGCGCGAAGCTCGGCTTTTACCGCGGCAATTGGCGGGTGTTCAAGGACGGGACCAACGCCACGCCCCTGCCCGTGGTCGCCGCCGCGCTGGGCCTGAAACCCACCACGATCGAGGCCAAGGTCGCCGCCGCCCACCGTCAATAATCGTGGCGGATCTTGGCGTTGACGCTTTGCCGGCCGGTACTGGCGATGCTGCCCAACAGCGCCAGCCAGCTGGTCAGGCGGAACTCCAGATTGGTGGCCGAATAGCCGCGCCCGTCGGTGACGATCTCGCCATAGAAACGGCGGCCCAGATATTTGCCCACCGCAACGCCCGTCTGGCGGTTCTGCGTCGCGTCCGCGTCCACAATGCGCAGCCGGTCCAGCCCGATCACCGTGCGCAGCTTGTTGATCGGGTCCAGCCCGCCGCCGCCATGCAGTGACGCCAGCGCCGCGCCCAGTTGCAACGCCTCGGGCGCGGAGATCTGGGTGATCGACGATCCGAACAGGATGCGCGCCAACAGCTCCTCCTCGGGCAGCACCGGCACTGACGAGAACGCGATTTCCGGCCGCAAAGACGTGCCGCGCACCGTCACCGTGGCGGTGATGTTGTTGATGCTGGCGCTGGCCACCATGTCCAGTCGCGGATCGGGCGGCGAGGTGCCGTCAAAGGTGATCCGCCCGCGCGTCACGTCAAACCGTTTGCCCGCAAATTCATACGCGCCATCGACCAGCTCGGCATAGCCCGTGATCGCCGGCTCCAGCAAAGCGCCGCGCAGGCGCACATTGGCGCGCCACTGACTGTCCAGCCCCAACCCCTGAATGCGGATGCCGCCCCCCGCCGCGTCCAGCAATAGGCGCCACGGCATCTGCCGCTCGCTGGCGGGGGCGACATCGGCGCGGCGGTTCACCTCGCGCACGGCAACATCGGGCAGACCCACGCTGCTGGCCGCCTGCCCCAATCGCCAGCGCGCACCATCAATCGTCACCCGCCCGGCGATCGTACCCGCCACCCCGTCCGACAGAATGCGCAACGGCCCCGACACGGTGAACGCCATGTCCGGCCGCCCGAACAATTGCGCGTTACGCGCGGCCAGCGTGATGTCGATGGCCGGGCCGCGCGTGCCATCCATGCCCGAAAAATCCACCCGCCCGCTGCCGTTGACCGAGCCATTGGCCGCGCGCCCCTCCAGCCGGGTCAGGCGCAACGTGCCGCGCTCAAACGCGCCGCGCGCGGTGATGCCGGTGATGTCCGTGCCCGATTGCGCGCTTTGCAGCCGCAGGTTGTTGCCCGCCAGCGAGCCGACGATCACCGGATTTTCCAGCGTTCCGGTCATGTCGGCGGCCAGTTCCACCGGCCCTGTCAGGTCAAACGCCTCCAGCGCCATCAGCCGCCACAGCGCGTCAGCCGGCCCGGCATAGCGCATCTGCGCCACCAAAGCCCCCGCCCGCAGCCGCTCGCCCAGATCGCCACTGGCGGGCATGGCGCTGATCCGCGCCTGCATCCGCCCGCGCGCCTGCCCGGCCTCGCTGGCAAGCGCCCGCCATTCCAGCGTGTCCTGTGCCAAACGCCCGGTCACCGCCACATCCACCGGCCGCGAACTGAGCGTCAGGCCGGAACGCGACATGCCCCGGATCAACAGCCGCGCCTCGCTGCGGGGCAGGCCCTCGCGCGGCTGGTCATAGGTCATCACGCCCGAAGCGCGCCCACCCAGCCCCAGATCGGACACCACCACATTGGCCAGCGACAACGGCATGTCGACCAAGCCCAGATGCAGGCTGGTTTCCTGACCCGCCACGCGGCCCCATGTCACCACCCGCCCTCCGGCATAGTCAATCTGCGTGGGGGCCAGCGTCCAGCCATCGGCAACGCCATTGGCCGCGCTGACCGGCGTCAGCATCGCCCGGCGCGGCATCGAGAGCGGTTGCCCGGCGACATCGCCGTTGATCAGCATCGCAATCCCGTCAGGCGCGACATCGGCGATGGCCTGCACGTCAAACCGGCTGCCGCGCCGCCCGCCAATCGCGACCGAAACGCGGCCGCGCCCGTCGGTCAGATTGGCCTTGCCCGCCACCCGGCCGATGAACAGGCGGCCTTGGCCCACGCCCAGCGCCTGCATGTCGCCGCTCAACGTTGTGTGCTGTTTCTGGATCAGCCCGCGCATCGTCAGCCGTCCGCTGCCGATGGTGATCGGACGGACCGCGTCGAACCGGGCGTTGCGCGCCTCCAGCCGGACATCGATGCCCTGCCCGTTCCCCCCGGCCTGCGGCGTCAGGTCCAGCGTGCCGCTCACTCCGCCGCCACTGACCGCCAAACGGCCGCTGGCGCCGTCCTGGCCCAGGCTGACCGCGCCCGACACCACCGTGTTCGACAACGCCAACCGCCGCACCTCTACCCGAGGCGGCGCGGTACGGCCATCAGCCACCCCACCACGCGCCAGCATCAACGCCAGATCGCCGCTGAACGGCCCCAGCTTGCTTTGCCCACGCGCCAGAATGCGCATCGCCATTTCCATATCGCTGCGCCGGGCCGCCCCGTCATCGCCCGACAGATCCAGCGTCACATCGCGCAACCCCGCCGCTGGCAAAGGATTGGCCAGACGCACCACACCATAGGGCGCAATATCGTCAAACCGCAGCACCGCGTCAAACGCACCCCAAGTGGCCTGCCGCCCGCGCAGATCCACCGCCAGATCGCCATTGCGCTGCCGCATCGCAGTCAGGTTCATCGTCAGGCGCGGGGCGGTCAATACCGCGTCAGACACCACCAGATGATGATTTTTGCCCAGTTCCAGCCGCCCATGCAGCCGCAAACGGTCGCCCGCCAGATTGGCCAAGGTGGGGTTGGCCAGACTGATCGTGCCATCGCGCACCTGTGCCTGCGCGCGCCATGGCTGGCCCCGGTCAAACCGTATCTGCACCCCCGCCTGCGCATCGCCCGGCCCCACCGTCAACGGCCAGCCCCGCACCTGCAAATCACCCGCCAAGGCATAGCTGCCACGCAGCAGATCACCGCGCAGCCTGAGCGCGGCGTGGGCGTGGGGGATGGTCAGGCGGATGTCATCCGCGCGCAACGCGCCGGCGCGGCGGATCAGCGTGCCGGTGGCCCGCAGGTCATGCAACTGCCGGTCCAGCGCAATATCGCCAGTCACCACCGCGCTGGCCTGCGCGGTCATCGGCAAACGCCACAAGCCCTTGTCGACCAGTGCCTCACCCTTCAGCGCCAGCCCCAGCATTGCGGTATCGTCACTGGCCCAGCGGTCGGCCTGTGCGGCATAGATCACGCGCGGCGCGGCGTAATCACCGTCCAGCCGCGCCTGAGCCCGCAGGCCATACAGCGTGTCGGTCGCGCTGGCGCGTAACGGCTGATGCGCGGTCAAACGCAAGCTCAGCGCGTTAAACCGCGCCTCGGTCAGGTCAACGCCGCCACTGGCCTGCATGTCCATCCGGTCCGAGCCCAGCCGCGCCTGCCCGTTGACCCGCCCCTTGTCCCATGTGCCGCTGGCCAGCACCTCCAGCCGCGCGCCCAATTGCGCCGCCCGCTGCGTCGAGAACAACGGGGCGGTGTGCAATGTCCCGCGCACCCCCACCTGCGCATCGACCCGGCTCAACCGCAAGTCCAGCGCGGGCTGCGCGCCCTGTGTCGCCACAATCCGGCTGGACCAACGCGCCCATGTGCCCGCGCCATTGGCCACCAACACGCGGTCCTGCGTCGCATGGCTCAGCGCCGCCAACAGCCCGCCCTTGGGCGCTGCATAGTCCACGCCCAGCCGGAAATGATCGGTCGCGCGCGCCGCATCCAGATGCACCGCCAAACGGTCACCACCGCCCAACCGCCCCAGAATGTCCAGCCGCGCCTCGGCCGGATTCAGCCGCGCGCGTCCCGTCAGGTCCACCCGCCGCTCCTGCCCGGCCAGTCCGCGCGCCACCACCAACCGCTCGACCGTCAGCCGGTCGATGCGGATATCGACATCAGGCCATGTCAGCGGCCGCCCGGTGTCGCGCAACTGCGGCGCCCGCAGCAAAGTGCCCCGCCGCAGCGCCAGTTCGCGCACATCCAGCAGGCCGTAAAACCATTCCAGCGGCCGCCAATCCAGCGTCATTTCGCCCGCCCGCAGGAACACGCCATGGGGATCGCGCAAGGCAACCCCCTGCAACCGCGCCGCGCCATAGATCGACCCCTCGATCCGGCCGACCTCGATCCCCAACCCATTGTCCAGCCGGTTGGAGCGCAACACATCGGCAATCAGGCGGTGACCGATCGGCGTGTCCAGCCCCGCCAGCGCCATCACCAGCGCGCTGAGCACCATCAGCGGCAGCACCACGCCATATTTGCGCCAGCCCGAAAACCACGGGCGCGGCGGCTTTACCGGCGTTTCCACCTGCGTGTCGGCCTCCGCCGGCATCAGAACGCCTGACCCAGCGCGACATAGACGCCGATGCGGCTGTCGCCACTGCGCGGGTTGAGCGGCGTGCCCAGATCGATACGGATCGGCCCGAAATTGGTGCGGTAACGAATGCCCAGCCCTGCGCCAAAACGCGTGTCGTCAAAGCGCGGCAACACGCCGGTTTCGGCCCCGCCCATGTCCAGGAACGGCACCAGTTGCAGATTGCCGCCAAACAGGCCGGTGTTCACCCGCGCCTCGATCGAGAATTCATACAGCGAGCGCCCGCCCTTGGGCTCGCCCAAGGCATTGCGCGGGCCAACCAGTTCATAGCCATAGCCACGGATCGACCCACCCCCGCCCGCGTAAAACCGGCGCGAAGGCGCGACATTGTCGATCTGCGTGCCCACCAGACTACCCATCCGCGCCCGCATTGCCAGCACCATTGTGTCGCCCAATGGCTGATACCAACTGGCATCGCCCTGAATGCGGACATATTGGTGGTTTTGGTCGTCGCGCCAACTGATTTCCGGGCTGACCCGCAACGCCGCGCGGTGGCCCCGCGCCGGGTCCAGCAGATTGTTGCTGCCGTCAAACGCCCCGCGCAACGGCAGCGCTGTGGTCAGATAGAATGTGCGCCCCTTGGTGATGCCGCTGGGCACCCCCTCGCGCTCTTCCGAGGCCTGCACCTCGGCGCCCATCGACCATGTCCACGGCTTTTGGAACAGCAATGTCGTCTGCCGCTCATAGGTCGCGGCAAAGGCCACCTTGCGCGCGGCATAGGCGTCCAGCGTGGCGTTGTCGGCAAACAGGTCCACGGTCAAAACGCGGTCCCGCCCGCCAAAATTCGACCGCTTGAAAGTGATGCCGGCCAACTGCTCCTCGGTGCCCAGCACGCCGCGCACGCGGAACGATCCTTCGGGCGGGAACAGGTTGCGGTCTTCCCACGCGGCGCCGATGCGGAAACCCTCGCCCGTGTCATAGCCCATCTCGCCCGAGACCGTATGGCGCGGCGCGCGGGTCAGCGCGATATCCAGCCCCACCACACCGGGCTGGCCATCACGGGGCGGGGTGATCTCCTTGGGCGTGACGGCGGTGTTGGCCACCAGCCCTGTCGCCAGAATTGCGCGGCGCAGATCATCGACATCCTCGCGCTTCCACGGCTGACCGGGACGGAACCGGGCGATCTTTTGCAAATGCCGCCCCGACAAATAACGCGGACTGCTGCTGGTGATCGGGCCGTAGACATATTTGCCACCCGGCACGACCGACAGGCTCAGATCGCCCTCGGCCCGCGCATGATCGACGCTCAGCGCCGGTTTACCCGTCACGGCAAAGGGATACCCCATCTGCCCCAGAGCCCTATCCAGCGCGGTGACGGCATTCACAATGCGGAACGAATCCAGATAGTCGCCCGATTTCAGCCCAAACGCCGCACGCAGCGCCGGCGCGTCGGCCCCCGCCGCATCGATCTGCCCCAGATCCACCGCACCCAGCCGGAAACGGTCGGCGGGCAACATGTCAAACCGCAGGCTGATCGCCGCGCCATTTGTGCCGCCCGACAGGTTCTGGATCACCTCGCCATCGTAATAGCCATAGATGCGCATCAGCCGCAGCAACAGCGCCCGATCGGCCGCCGCGCGCACACTGATCTGCGCCAGATCATCACCTTCACGGATCGGCGTGGTGTTCAGCGTGGACGACTGGCGAAAGCGGATTTCGATACCCATGCGCTCTTCGCGGGACTGGCTGTCGGGCCAGCGCAATTGCACGTTGCGGCCCACCTGGGTCGCCTGGCGCGCCGGGCGTGTGCCGTCACTTTCGCTCAGATCGCCCATCGCGGTGCGCATCGCCTGCGCGGCCGGATCGTCCTGCGCGCTCAATTGCGGCACATCGGGCAAAGCCATGGCCAGCGCGGGCCAGTCGACGGCAAAATCGGGCATGTCGGCCAAGGGCGAATCAGGTCGCAGCGCGGCGGGCACGGCCAACTCGGGCGCGCCGCCCGGCACAGCCGCCGCCCCTTCGGCCGACAAAGGCGCGGGGGCAACGGTCTGTGCGGGCGTATCCCCGACCCCGGTGCTGCGCGCCCATGCCTCTGGCGCGGCCATCGCCGAATCAGGCACCAGCGCGCGCAACTCGTCCTCATCGTTGCGCGGAGCAGGCGTGGGCGCGGGCACGACAGGCACCACAGGCGCGGCCTCCAGCACCGGGGCAGCCGGGACCGCCCCGGCAACCGCCTGCGCCGCCGCGCCATCGGCACCGGCCATCAGCCCCAGACACAGCCCCGCCGTGCCCAGCAACCATCGGGTCAGGCGATGAAGCCCCGTCCCGCCCCCTGTCAGATCAACACCGGGCAAAGCGTGTTCAGACCGGCCGCCGCCCATCCTGCGCCGCAGCGGCAAAGCCACCGCCCAGCCCTGATTTGTCGGCACCGGCATCGCCCCCCTGCGCGGCGCGATCTGCGCGCATGCGCCCGGCAGTGGCGGACACCAGACTGTCCTGTTCCTCGGGTGACATGCGGTGCCAGCCATCACGGCCCAGCCTTTCCAGCGGACGATAGCGCACCTTGTACTGCATCCGGTCCGATCCATCGACCCAATAGCCCAGATAGACGTAAGGAAGCCCCTCGTCCGCCGCGCGCCGGATGTGATCAAGGATGATGTAATTGCCAAGCCCGGTGCGCACCTTGTGTTCCGGATCGTAGAAGGAATAGATCATCGACAACCCGTCGCCCTGCCGGTCAGTCAGGCACGCCCCGACCAAACGGCCAAGCGAACCATCCGCCGTGGGCTCACGATATTCCACCACATAGCTGGTGACGGGCGTGTGTTCCACCATGTCCGCAAAATCCACCTCGTCCATGCCGGCCATGCCGCCGCCGGGGTGGCGCGCGGCCAGATAGCGTTGCAGCAACTGGAACTGCTCGGCCGTGGACCAAGGGTGGCACATGGTGGTGACCAGATCGCTGTTGCGCCGGGCATTGCGCTTTTGCGTGGCCGAGGGCTGAAATTCATTGGCAACAACCCGCACCGATACACAGGCCGTGCAATCGGAACAGGACGGGCGATAGGCCACCGTCTGGCTGCGGCGAAAGCCGATGCGGCCCAGCGCGTCATTCAGCGAATCGGCGTGCGGCCCCTTCAGCTCGGTGAACACCTTGCGCTCGGTCTTGCCGGGCAGATAGGGGCACGGCGCCGGAGCGGTGACAAAGAACCGGGGAAAGCGAACGGGGGCAGTCACGGCGCGCGGCGATCCTTATGGGCGAATGTTCTGGCGTGGCGGCGGCCTGCCGTGGCGGGCCGCTCTCACTTGTCTGCGAATATGCCGATACCCTATGCCGTGTAAAAGGGTATTAACCAATATCTGGACGCATCTGTCTTGGCAAAATCGCGATCTGGCGCGGATCGGGGAGCGCCGTGTTGGCGCGCGCCCCATTCCCGGACATGCGCTCTACGTATGTGTTAACGTATGGCCGGGATCGGGTTGCCGTCCCGGCCGCGCGTCAGTTCAATTCGGCCTGCACCACCTCATAGCCCTTGGCCCGCAGCGCCTTGACCAACGCGTCGATCTGCTCGCCATCGCGGGCCTCGCATTCGATGTCGGCGGTCAGGCCCTTGGCAGGCAGGTGGGTAAAGATGCGCTGGTGATAGACCTCGATGATGTTCACCTGATGCTGGTTGAATTCCTCGACCACCTTGAACAGGGCGCCGGGGCGGTCCTGCAACGTCAGCCGCAGCCGCGCCAGACGGCCCGACCGCGCCAGATCGCGCAGCAACACATTGGCCAGCAAGCGCTGATCGATATTGCCACCCGACAGGACGATGCCCACCTTGCGCCCGGCAAACAGGTGCGGGTGCGACAGCACGGCAGCCAGACCAGCCGCGCCCGCGCCCTCGACCACGGTCTTTTCAATGTTCAGCAACAGCGCCAGCGCGTGTTCCAGCGCCGATTCGCTGACCAGCACGAAATCGTCCAGCAGATCGGCCAGATGCGCCGAGGTGTACTGCCCCGGCTCCTTGACCGCGATGCCCTCGGCCAGCGTGTCGCCACCGATGGGATAGCTGGTGCCCTTGAGCAGGTTGTACATCGAGGGGTACAGTTCCGCCTCAACCCCGATCAGGCCGATGTCCGGGCGGATGGCGCGCGCCGCCGTGCCCATGCCGGTCGACAGCCCGCCACCGCCCACCGGCAGCACCAGCATATCCAGTTCGGGCACATCTTCCAGCATTTCCAGCGCGACGGTGCCCTGCCCGGCGGCCACGGCCGCCTCGTCAAACGGATGGACAAAGGTCAGGCCCAACTGCTTTTCCATGGCGCGGGCATAGGCATAGGCCTCGTCAAAGGTCTCGCCCTCCAGCACCACCTTGCCGCCCACGCTCTCGGTCTGCATGACCTTTACCGTGGGGGTGGGCTTGGGCATGACGATGGTGACGGGCACGCCCAGACGGGTGCCGTGATAGCTCAACCCCTGCGCGTGGTTGCCAGCGCTGGCCGCGATCACGCCGCGCGCGCGCTGCTCTTGGGTCAAGTGCAACAGCGCGTTCAGCGCCCCGCGCTCCTTATAGGCGGCGGTAAATTGCAGGTTTTCAAACTTGAGCCAAATCTCGCAGCCGCAAATCTTTGACAAAGTGCGCGAATGTTCGGTCGTGGTGCGCACCACCTTGCCCGCGATACGGCCGGCGGCCGCACGCACGTCATCGATGGTCAAACGGGCCGGTTCCACAGCCGTGGCGAGATCGTTGCTGTTCTGCGTCATGATCGGCTGCCCCTAGCCGAAAAGCGGACAGTAAGAAAGCGCCCCTTGCACCCGCACGGGGCCAGCATCGTGCGATGCCGATCCGCGATCGCGCGATTGGCCGGTTTGCAAATCCGGCAAAGCGGTTAAAAGGACCGCCATGACCAATCAGACCTCGCCCGCCGCCGAACCCGCCGCCACCGATGCCCCTGTCCAGCCGCGCCGCATCGCGGTGATCGGGCTGGGCGTGATGGGCGGGCCGATCGCGCGCCATCTGGGCAATGCGGGCCATGTCCTGACGCTGTATAACCGCACCCCCGCCCGCCTGACCAAATGGCGCGAGGCCAACCCCCATCTGAACGCGGCCATCGCCAACAACCCTGCCGAAGCCGCCCAGAACGCCGAGGTGGTGATCACCTGCGTTGGCAATGACGATGATCTGGCCGATGTCGTGCTGGGCCCGCAGGGGGTGTTCACCACCTTGCCCAAGGGCGGCGTGTTCATCGACCACACCACCGTATCGGCCCGCATCGCCCGCCAGATCGCGGTCGAGGCGCGCGACAAGGAGGTGCATTGCGTCGACGCCCCCATGACCGGCGCGCAGGCCGGGGCCGAGGCGGGGACGCTGACGCTGATGTGTGGCGGGCGGGCCGACGCGATCGCGCAGGCGACCCCGGTGATGCGCGCCTATGCCCGGCGGATCGTCCATGTGGGCAAGGCCGGGACGGGCCAAGCCACCAAGATGGCCAACCAGATCTGCATCGCCAGCATCATCGCCGGCCTGTCCGAGGCGCTGCGTCTGGCGCAGGCCGAGCATCTGGATCTGGACAAGGTGTATGAGGCGATCTCTGGCGGGGCGGCGCAAAGCTGGCAGATGGACAACCGCTGGCAGACGATGGCGACCGACAGTTTTGACTTTGGCTTTGCGGTGGACTGGATGCGCAAGGATCTGGGGCTGGCGCTGGACGAAGGGCGCGGGCTTGGCCTGTCGCTGCCGGTAACGGCGCTGGTCGATCAGTTCTATGCCGATATTCAGGCGCTGGGCGGCGGGCGTCAGGACACCTCGGCGCTGATCCGCCGCCTGCCGCGCAAGGGCGGGAAATGAGGCTGCGTCTGGGGCCGGTTTCGGCCCTGGCGGTGGTGACAGCGCTGATCTGCGCCGCCCCCGCCCATGCCGATACGCTGATCGACCATGTCAACGGCGTGACCTATGACCTGTCGGGCAATGCCATGCGCTTTACCGGGGTGGTGGTGTCCGATCAGGGGCGCATTGTGCAAGTGCTGCGCGCGGGCGATCCGCGCCCTGCCCGCCCCGACTATATTCTGGATGCCAAGGGCGCGACGATGTTGCCCGGTCTGATCAGCCCGCCCATGCGGCTGATCCCGGCGGGTCTGCGCCTGTTGCTGCCTGCTGCGGCGCAGGATAGCGCGGTGTCGGTCGGCGGCGTGGCCGTGCCCGCCCCCATGCCCAACCCTCGGCCAGAGGACCGCGACACCGCATTGGGCACGATCCAGCCCGCCTTGCTGGCGCGCGGGATCACCACCGTGGTCGACATGGGCACCACGATCGAGGATTGGCAGACCTATCGCCGCGCGGGCGACGCCGGGCGGCTGCGGCTGCGGGTGGTGTCCTATGCCGATGGGCTGGCCAACATGATCCTGATCGGCGGCCCCGGGCCCACGCCTTGGCTGTATCAGGACCGGCTGTACATGGGCGGGCTGTGGGTTGGGGCGCGGGTGATGCCGCCGCCGGTAGCGCGGCCTGTGGCAAAGCCGGTACGCGGCGTCGCGCGGGTCGCCCCTGTCCCTGCCCTGCCCGCTGGCGCGATCAGCGATGTGCAGTTGAAAAACATGATGAGCCGCGCCGCGATGGACCATTTCCAGCCCGCCGTGCTGGCCGCCGAGCCGGGCGCGCAGGCGATTGCCGATGCCGCGATCGTCGAATTGGCCCAGACCTATCAGGGGGACCGCCGCTGGCGAGTGGAACCTGCGCCACCAGTCGAAACGCTGCCCGATGGGGTGAACGCGGCAACACTGCCCACCCGCACCGCGCAGGCCGCCCATGCCGCCATGGCCGAAGCGCGGCTGGGCCGCATCGCGCCGGGGCTGATGGCGGACTTTCTGTTGGCAGAGGGCGATCCATTCCA
Organism: Novosphingobium ovatum; assembly: GCF_009909235.1. Taxonomy (GTDB): domain Bacteria; phylum Pseudomonadota; class Alphaproteobacteria; order Sphingomonadales; family Sphingomonadaceae; genus Novosphingobium; species Novosphingobium ovatum. Next base: position 425,870 of record NZ_JAAAPO010000003.1, on the reverse strand, counting down.
GCCCGGCGCCTCGCTGCGCCTGCTCTCGACATGGATCGGCGGAGTGCGCGTCTGGCAGGCTGCCGAGCGCGCCCCCTGATCGGCGGTTACGGCAGTTCCGGTTCGGTAACGACGGCGGGCACCTGCGCCTCACGCGCGGCGCGTTTTTCGCCAAACCACATCACCACCAGCGAGCCTTCGAACAACAGCCACAGCGGCACCGCCAGCATCAATTGCGATCCGACATCGGGCGGCGTCAGGACGGCGGCCAGCACGGTGATCCCAACGATCACATAGCGGCGCGCCTCGGCCAATTGGGTGCGGCTGACGATGCCGGCGCGGTTGAGCAGCAGCAGCAAAACCGGCAGCAGAAAGCTGATCCCGAAGGCCAGGATGAACTGCATCACCAGCCCCAGATAGTCACCGACATTGGGCAGCGCCTCGATCTGCATGCCGCCGCGCGCGCCCTGAAAACCCAGCATCCAGTGGAAGGCGGTGGGCATCACCACGAAATAGGCCAGCGCGGCACCGGCCGAAAACAGCACCGGCGTGGCCAGCAGAAACGGCAGAAACGCCTTCTTTTCCTTGGCATACAGGCCCGGCGCGACAAAGGCCCACAATTGGTTGGCGATCACCGGAAAGCTGAGCAGGAAACCGGCGAACAGCGCCACCTTCAGCTCGACAAAAAACGCCTCATACAGCTTGGTATAGACCAGCTTGCCCGCCTCACCATTGGGATAGGCATCGCGCAAGGGGCGCACCAACATCCCCAAAATGTCGTCGACGAAATACAGGCTGATGGCAAACCCCACCGCCAGCGCGCCGATACAGCGCATCAAACGCCCGCGCAGCTCGATCAGATGATCCAGCAGCGGCGCCTGCGTGTCGTCGATATCCTTGATTTCAAAGGCCATGCTGGCGGCTCTGTACCTGCAATGTGAAAGAGGTGGCGCGGCGCATCACGCCGGACCCGCCCCCGGAATCGGGCTTGCGGTCGCGGGCTTGGCCTCCCCCTCGGCCAGAGGCGCGGTGGGGGCGTGGGCGGCAATCTCGGCCGGGACGGCGTCGGCCACCACATGATCGGCCGCCATATGTTCGGGCTGGGGCATCGGGGCATAGCCCGGATCGGCCGCCATAGCCTGCGCCACCGCCGCATCCCCCGCCGGCAAAGCGGCCGGTTCAGCCAAGGTCGCGGCAGGCGGATGCGTTTTCATGATCGCCTCGTTCTGCTCGCGCCACTTCTTCTCCATATCCTCCATCTCCGCCTCGCGGATCATGGTTTCAATGCCGCTGCGGAAATGGCCCGACACGCGCCGCACCTTGGCGATCCAGCGGCCAACGCCGCGCATGGCACGCGGCATGTCCTTTGGCCCGATCACCACCACCGCCACCACGGCCGTCAGCAGGAATTCGGATGGAGCAATATCAAGAAACACGCGCGCGTCCCGTTCTGGTCAATGCCGCTGCTGGTCGCGCCGCGTTTACGATTGCTTGGTGGCGTCGGTGGTGGTCTGCGGCTCCACCGGAGCTGCGGGCTGGGCCGGGATTTGCGCAGCAGGCGGCGGCGGCGCGTCAGCGGCCTTGGCCTCGTCAGCCATGCCTTCCTTGAAGCTTTTGATACCCTTGCCAAAATCGCCCATGATTTCGGACACGCGACCGCGCCCGAACAGCACCAGTACAACGATCAGCACAATCACCCAGTGCCAGACAGACCCGAAACCCATGACGCTTAACTCCTAAACTTGCCGCTGTTTGCCCGCCGAGCGAGCGCAGCGCAAGGCTTTCTCCGGCACATATTTAGGCACTTTCCACGCCGCGCGCCAGACATTGCGCCGATTTTCACCTGTCGGTCATGGGAATCGCCGGGCGCCCTGCCGCATCGGGGGCGTTTTCGTCCGGTTCGGACGTTGCCTCGCCCCCGCCCATCAGCGATTCCAGCGCGCTGTCCACCGGCTCCAGCAGGCCGGTCGCGCGCAATTCCTCCAGTCCGGGCAGGTCGCGCCGCGCCTCCAGCCCGAAATGCGCCAGAAACGCGGGAGTCGTCGCATAGATCACCGGCCGCCCCGGCACCTCGCGCCGCCCGGCAATGCGCACCCAGCCCGCCTCCAGCAAAACGTCGATCGTGCCCTTGGCGGTCTGCACCCCGCGAATCGCCTCGATCTCGGCGCGGCTGACCGGCTCGTGATAGGCGATGATCGCCAATGCCTCTGTGGCGGCGCGCGACAGGCGGCGCGGTTCCTCATGCGCGCGGCGCAACAGATGCGCCATGTCGGGCGCGGTCTGGAAATGCCAACGCCGCCCTCGCTCCACCAATTGCACCCCACGCCCGGCGTAATGCTGGGCCAACGCCGCCAAGGCCGCGCGCACCGCCCCCGGCCCTGGCGCCATCGCCCCCAGATGCGCGGCCAAAGCCTCGGCGCTCATCGGTTCGGTTGCGGCAAACAGGCTGGCCTCCACCGCGCGCGTCAACTCGTCCATCATCGTACCCCCCGCACATGCAACGGGCCAAAGGTCTCGTGCTGCACGATCTCGGCCTTGCCCTGTTTGGCCAGTTCCAGCGCCGCGACAAAACTGCTGGCCAATGCCGAGCGGCGCAGACGTGGATCGGCCCACTCGCCCCCGTAACCGGGCAGAAAATCGCGCAACTCCATCCAGTCCAGCGTCACGCCCAGCATCGATGACACCCGCGCCAACGCCGAATCCAGCGTCATCACCATGCGATCGCGCACCATGTGCACCACCGGCGCTGTGCGCACCTTTACCTGACCATAGGCTTGAATCAGATCGAACAATTCACATTGCCACTGCGCCCGCTTGTCCACGCGCAGGCCTTCGGGCGCGCCGCGCGCGAACACATCGCGGCCCAACCGGTCGCGCGCCATCAGCCGCGCCGCCGCCTCGCGCATGGCCTGCAACCGTTGCAGCCGCAATTGCAGCCGCAGCGCCATTTCCTCGGGGCTGGGGTCTTCCTGCTCTTCCTTGGGCAACAGCATGGCTGATTTCAGGTAGGCCAGCCACGCCGCCATCACCAGATAATCGGCCGCCACCTCCAGCTGCAACGCCTCTGCCGCGTTGATAAAGGCCAGATATTGGTCAACCAGTTGCAGGATCGACAGGCGGCGCAGATCCACCTTTTGCCGCCGCGCCAGATCCAGCAACAGGTCCAGCGGCCCCTCCCACCCGTCCAGCGCCACCACCAAGCGCCCCTCTGCGGGCGCGTCGGCGGGCGGCGTCAGGGCGGCAGGCTCGCTCATGCCGGTTGCGGCACCGCCTGCGCCAGCAACGCATCGCGCCGCGCGATCAGCTCTGCCTGCAACGCCGGATCCCCGCGCAAGGCCACCCGCGTATCGGCCAGCGCCCGCGCCAAACGCGCCGCCGCGCCATCGGGCATGTCGGGACAGGCGTGGGCCAACCCCACCATATCCTCCATCTTTGCCCAGCAATTCAGCACGATGTCACAACCCGCAGCCAGCGCCCGCGCGCCCCGTTCGGGGATCGAACCAGACAAAGCCTGCATATCGATGTCGTCCGTCAGCAACAGCCCGTCAAAGCCGATCTCGCCCCGGATGATATCCGCCACGATCGACGGGCTTTGCGTCGCGGGCCATGCTGCGTCCCATGCGGGGAACAGGATGTGGCTGGTCATGCCGATGGTCGGCTTGAAGGGCGATTCGCGGCACAATGCGCGGAACGGGGCAATGTCCTGCTCCAACTGCGCGGCGGGGACGTCGACGGTGGGCAATTCCTTGTGGCTGTCAGCCATGGCGCGGCCGTGTCCGGGGATGTGTTTGATGCACCCGGCCACCCCGGCCGAGGCCAACCCGTCCAGAATCGCCCGCCCCAGCGCCGCCACCCGGCGCGGTTCCTCACCCAGCGCGCGGTCACCGATCACGTCATGCGCGCCCGGCGTGCGCACATCCAGCGAAGGCCAGCAATCGACCGTAATCCCCACCTCGGCCAAATCCAGCCCCAGCGCATGCGCGTTCGCCCGCGCCGCCGCAATCGCTGTCGCGGGGGCCACGTCCCACGCCCGCGCAAAAGGCTCACCAGCGGGGTATTTGGGCCATTCGGGCGCCTTCATCCGGGCGACACGGCCGCCCTCTTGGTCGATGCAGATGAACAGGTCCGACCGCCCATGGATCGCCCGCAACTCATCCGTCAGTGCACGCAATTGCGCGCGGGTCTGCACGTTGCGGCCAAACAGGATATAGCCCGCCGGGTCCGCATCACGGAAAAAGGCGCGCTCATCCGCCGTCAGGGTCAGGCCCGAAAGGCCGAAAATCACCGGTATCATCGCCCATCCTTGCCATTATCGGCGGCATTTGGGCAAGTCCGCCCGCGCCCCTTCACCACAGCAAAAGGGCCAGAGCGTTCCCGCCCCGGCCCCTGTTGCCGCGCGCCGCCGTGGCCGCGCTCAGTTCTTGACCTGACAGGGCAGCCCTTCGCCGCGCAGCCGCGAACACAGCGCCGCGCCGCCACCGGCATTGGTCACCAGTTGCAGACGATACACCGTGCCCAGATCGATCTTCGCCTCGACGATGCGGTGGTTCATGCCCTTGAGCATGGCGTGCTGACCCGACAGGCGATCCCATCCGGCCTGCGCCAGCGCGCGGCTGGAATAGGCGGCGATCTGCACCACGCCACCGGCCGGACCCGCCACCGCAGCAGCAGCGGGCGCGGCAGGCGCGGCCACCGGAGCGGCCGCCACCGGCGCTGGCGGTGCCACCTTGGTCACGCCGCCGGTCGTGCCGATCACCGCGCCACCCTCTGCCGCCGCGACCGAAGCCGCCGCAGCCGCAGCCCCAGCCGCGGCCGCATGCGGCACATCCATCGGCGCGCTGCGCCCCTGCGAATCGGCAAAGCTGGTGTCGCCCGTCCCGGCAAAGGTCTTGCCCCCGGCGTCGCTGGGCGCCACCTTGACCGGATCGGAGGGAGCAACCACCACGCTGCCATCGGCCGCCGGCGCATCGGCAGGCGTGCGGTGCGTCAGCCAGAAAATGCCGCCGACAATCGCCCCCAGCAGGCCCAGACCGCCTGCCGCCAGACCGATCACCCGCTTGGTATCGACGCCCTCATACTGGCCGTCATCGTCCGATTCCAGCCACGGCAGATGGTCGCGCTCATTCAGTTCCAGCGCCTGATCGTCCTGCGTCATGGCATCCTGCGCACGCGCGCCCAGCGCGGCCAGCGGCTCTTCAACCGCGCCCGTGACACCGGCCACAGCGCCCGAAAAGGCGGCGCTGCCCTGATCCATCAGATGATCAACCCCATCACCGGCCTGTGCCGAAGCCGCGCCGAACAGGGCATGGGCCTGCTGCGCCACATCGCCACCATGGGTCAGCCCGGAATCGCGGACGAAACCGGTGGGATCGTGATCCTCGATCCAGACACCGGCGCTGTCGCCCCAATGTCCGGCGGTCGAGGCGGCATGGTCAAAGGCGGCATCCACCTGCCCCGCCATGTCCCCGGCGCCCAGATCGTTCATCGTGGCGCGGGCGCGGCTTTTCAGCCGGTTGACCACGCCATCGCCCAAACCCTCTTCGCCACCATCCCCGCTCATGGCTACATCTCCTCAACGGCGGCCACGCCCAGCAAGGCCAGCCCATTCCGGACAATCTGCCCTATTTGCGCCGCAAGGAAAAGTCGCGCCGCAGTAATTGTCTCGTTTTCGGACACGATAAAACGCTTATCCGGGCGGTCATTCCCCAAATTGTAGTAGGAATGGAAGGCCGAAGCCACATCATGCAGATAAAACGCGATGCGATGCGGCTCACGCGCGGCGGCGGCGGCCTCTACCTGACGCGGGAATTGCGCCAGCAAACGCACCAAATCCAGCTCTTCCGCGCCCAGCAGGTCCAGATTCGCGGCCGAGGGGGCAAAGCCCTCGTCAGCGCCCTTTTTCATGTTCCGGCAAATACGCGCATGGGCATATTGCACGTAAAACACGGGATTTTCTTTCTTCGCCGCGATCACTTCGGCAAAGTCAAAGTCCATCATCGCGTCAGGCTTGCGGGTCAGCATGGTGAAACGCACCACATCCTTGCCCACTTCGCGCACGGTGTCGGCCAGCGTGACAAAGTTGCCCGAACGCTTGGACATCTTCACTTCTTCGCCATCGCGCAGCAGCTTGACCATCTGCACCAGCTTGACCTCGAACGGCACCTCGCGGCCATCGTTCCCGGTCATGGCGGCAACAGCGGCCTTGATCCGCTTGACCGTGCCGGCGTGGTCGGCGCCCCAAATGTCCACCAGCGCGTCCGCGCCTTGCGCCTTTTGGTAATGGTACGCCAGATCCGCGCCAAAATAGGTCCAGGTTCCATCCGATTTCTTGATCGGACGGTCCTGATCGTCGCCAAATTTGGTGCTGCGGAACAGCGGCAGGGCGACCGGCTCCCAATCCTCGGGCGTCTTGCCCTTGGGCGCTTCCAGCTCGCCGTCATAGACCAGATCCTGCGCGCGCAGCCAAGCCTCGGCCTCGTCCACCTTGCCCGATGCCTGCAATTCCGCCTCGGAACTGAAGACATCGTGGTGGATGCCCAGCAAGGCCAGATCGGCCTTGATCATCACCATCATCGCGGCAACGGCACGGGTGCGGAACAGGGCCAGCCATTCCGATTCCGGCGCGGTGGCGTAACGGTCGCCAAATTCAGCCGCCAGCGCCTGACCCACCGGGACCAGATAGTCGCCCGGGTAGAGGCCTTCGGGGATCTCGCCCACCGCCTCACCCAGCGCTTCACGGTAACGGACATGGGCCGAACGGGCCAGCACCTGCACCTGCGCGCCCGCGTCATTGACGTAATATTCGCGCACCACCTTGTGGCCGGCGGCCTCCAGCAGGCTGGCCAGCGCGTCACCCACCACCGCGCCACGGCAATGGCCCATGTGCATCGGGCCGGTCGGGTTGGCGCTGACATATTCGACGTTGACGGTCGTGCCGCCGCCCACGTTGGAGCGGCCATAGGCCCCGCCCGCCGCCGCGATCGTGCGCAATTCCTCCAGCCACACCGCAGGCGCCAGCCGCAGGTTGATGAACCCCGGCCCGGCGATCTCGGCGCTGGTGACAGCGTCCAGCTTCTCCAGCTCCGCGACCAAGGCGGTGGCCAGCGCGCGCGGATTGGTGCCCGCAGGCTTGGCCAGCACCATCGCGGCGTTGGTGGCCAGATCACCATGCGAAGGATCGCGCGGCGGCTCGACCGTGACGGCGGCGCGCTTCAGCCCGGCGGGCAGCGTGCCAGCCGCGACCAGCGCGTCGAGCGCGGCATCGACATGCGCGGCAAAAGCGGAAAAGACAGGAACGGCGGGTGTTGCGGCAATATCAGACATGCCGCGCCGGTTAGCGCGTTTAGCGCCCAAGCGAAAGCCCGGATTGGCCATCCACGCGCCAATCCGGGGAGATCACGCAACGCGCGGGTTTAGCGCGTGGCGTTATAGCCCAACTGCTCGGTCGTCAGCTGAAAGCCGACCAGCACCTCGAACGAGGCACGGGCAATGGCCGCCTTGACCTGCGGATCGGACAGCGGATCGACCGCCGCATCAGCATCACCACCACGGCGCGCGCGGGTGATGCGGTTGCGGATCGCCGGGTCCAGCGTCGCTTCCTTCTTGTCAATGCTGGCCGTGCCGGTGCCGTTGCCCTGCGCGCGGGTCTGGCCATCCTCGAAATGGACGGTGGCCATGGCGATCCGCTTGGCCACAACGACATTGCCGCCGCGCATCACGGTGACGAAATAGGGCACCGTCACATCGCGCGCGCCGCGCCCATCGCGGCGGCTGGCCAGCACCTTGAAGCTGACCTGCGCGTTGACGGGGCTGGCCTTGGGATCGCAGGTGCTGCGCACGTCGGTGATCGCGGCGGTGACATCGATGTTGTCGGCGCTGGTGTTGCCCGGCACCTTGAACAGCGTCACCTCTCCGGTGCCATCGGCGATGCCCACCGCCGGACAGGCCGAGCGGATCGCGGTGATGCCCACCCCTTCCTCGACCACCAACTCGCCGGTGGATTTGCACCCGGCCAAGGCGACAGAGGCAAGCGCGGCCACGATCAGGCCAGCGCGCGAAGCAGTGAACGGGCGGAAACGAAATGGCATATCGGGTCCTCGAACTACCTTGGTGAATGCCCCAAGGGGGAATCCTTGGCAACTGCCCTAGCGGGCCGCTGCGCAAAGCGCTAGAGGCGCATGTATGAACGCTTCCTGTCCCACCGCCCAGCAGGCGCCCGATGGCGCCCCCGCCAACCTCCCGCCGCTGCGCCTGTTGATCGCGGCCCCGCGCGGGTTTTGCGCCGGTGTCGACCGCGCGATCGAGATCGTCGAGCGGGCGATTCGCAAATATGGCGCCCCGGTCTATGTCCGGCATGAAATCGTGCATAACCGCTATGTGGTGGACGGATTGCGGGCCAAGGGCGCGATCTTTGTCGAGGAACTGGACGAGGTGCCCGATGGCGCGCCGGTGATTTTCTCGGCCCATGGCGTGCCCAAGGCGGTGCCAGCGGCGGCTGACGCGCGCGGGCTGGACTGGCTGGACGCCACCTGCCCGCTGGTCTCCAAGGTGCACCGTCAGGCCGAACGCCATATCGAGCAGGGCCTGCACATCCTGTTCATCGGCCATCGCGGCCACCCCGAGGTGATCGGCACCTTTGGCCAAGTGGCCGAGGGCAACATGACGCTGGTCGAAACGCTGGACGATGTGGCGGGCCTGACCTTTGGGGCCGAGGACAAGCTGGGCTTTTTGACGCAGACCACGCTGTCGGTGGACGACACGCGCGAGATCGTTTCGGCCTTGCGCGAACGTTTCCCCCAAATCATCGGCCCCAAGGCCGAGGACATCTGTTACGCCACCAGCAACCGGCAGGCCGCGGTCAAGGCGATCGCCCCGCAATGCGACCTGTTGCTGGTGATCGGCGCGCCCAATTCGTCGAACTCGATGCGGTTGGTCGAGGTGGCCGACCGTGGCGGCACACCCGCCCGTCTAGTGCAGCGCGCGACCGATATCGAACAGGCATGGTTTGACGGCGTCGAGACGCTGGGCCTGACCGCCGGCGCCAGCGCGCCCGAGGAACTGGTGCGCGAGGTGATCGAGCATCTGGGCACTTTCCGTCAGGTGGCGCAGGAAACCGTTGTCACCACCGAGGAAAAGATGGTGTTCAAACTGCCCCGCCAGTTGACGGAATAAGCCGACATGGCCGTTTACACCCAACTGACCTTCGAAGACGCGCGCGCCCTGATCGGCCAATATGACGTCGGGCAACTGACCACGATCAAGGGCATCGCCGAGGGCGTGTCGAACAGCAACTGGATCGTCCACACCACTGGCGGGGCGTTTCTGGATGCGGGCGGTGCGCCTGCCACGCGCTTCATCCTGACCATGTTCGAGGGCCGCACCGAAGTGGCCGAGCTGCCCTTCTTCCTGGGCCTGCTGGACCATCTGGCGGCACAGGGATGCCCCGTGCCACGCACCGTGCATGACCGCGATGGCGCGATGTTCCGCAATGTGCAGGGCAAGGCCGCGACGCTGATCGAGTTTCTGGACGGCGCCTCGATCAGCACCCCCACCGCCCCGCAGGCCCGCGCCGTGGGCGCGGCGCTGGCGCGGGTGCATGTGTCGGGCGCGACTTTTCCGGCGGCACGGCGCAACACGCTGGGGCTGGCCGGGTGGCGCGAATTGACCGATGCTTGCGGCCCGGACGCGCTGCATGACATCCACCCCGAACTGGCCGGGCTGATCACCCGCGAAATGGCCGTGATCGAACGGCGCTGGCCCGCCGACCTGCCCACCGGCATCGTCCACGCCGATCTGTTCCCCGACAACGTCCTGATGAAGGATGACGCGGTCGCCGGGCTGATCGACTTCTACTTCGCCTGCAATGACATTCTGGCCTATGATGTGGCGGTAACCCATGCGGCGTGGTGCTTCTCGTCCGATGGGCGGCGGTTTGACGCGGGCGTGTCGGCCGCGCTGCTGGCGGGGTATGAAAGCGTGCGCCCGCTGACCGAAGGCGAACGCGCCGCCTTGCCGGTGCTGGCGCGCGGGGCGGCGATGCGCTTCCTGTCCACCCGCGCCTATGACTGGATCAACACCCCGCCCGATGCGATGGTGACGAAAAAGGACCCGATGGCCTTTGCCCGGCGGCTGGAATTTTACGCCAATCCGGGTAACGCCGCGATCTTTGCTGCGGCATGAAACAGGTGGCGATTTTCACCGACGGGGCGTGCAAAGGCAACCCCGGCGCGGGCGGCTGGGCGGCTCTGTTGCGGCTGGAACAGGGCGGCAAAACCCATGAAAAGGAGCTGGTGGGCGCCGAAAAGGAAACCACCAACAACCGCATGGAAATGACCGCCGTGATCCGCGCGCTGGCGGCACTGAACCAGCCTTGCGCGGTAACGGTCTGCACCGACAGCAAATATGTCATCGACGGCATCACCAAATGGGTGTTCGGCTGGCAGAAAAAGGGCTGGGTCAACGCCAAGAAGGAGCCCGTCGCCAACGAGGACCTGTGGCGCGAATTGCTGATCGTGGCCAAACCGCACAAGATCGACTGGCAATGGGTGCGCGGCCATAATGGCCATGCCGAAAACGAACGCGTCGACAAACTGGCCAGCGACGCCGCCCTCGACATCGCCAAGCAGCGGGGTTAAGCGGCCCGGATCAGCGGATAGTGTTGCGGATGCGGTTCATCCGGTCCAGCAATTCGCGGTGCTGTCCGGCGCGGTCAGTGTACATGTCGTTCATCGCCGCGTTCACCGCCCGCATCAACTCGCCCTGCGCGCCATAGGTGGTGGTGTCGATCCGCGCATAGGTGGTGGCGCGATAGCCCGGCGAGATCGTCCAGGTGTTCAGATCCAGCAATCGCACCGTCACCCAGCCAATGGCCCTGCCCTGCTGCACGCTGGGCACGCCCACCACCTCTACGCCCAGCGACCGGTCGCGCAGCCAGTTGCACAATTCGCTGTAATACAGAAAATTGAAGCCGCGCGTGTCGATCACGCTCTTGACCTCTGGCCCGGCGTGAAAGGTAATGGTGCAGCCGCGCGGCGGGCTGAGCGCCGATTGCTTTTCGGCATATTGCGCATGGGCGGGCGCGGCGCTGAACAACAGGGCAAACAGGGCGGCAAAAACGCGCATGGCGGTTCCCATTAGGCAAGGCACGAGGGGGCATCATGCAACCACCGCCGCGCCCCCGCAATAAGGGCGTCCCTGCGCCCCACCGCAAGCCCCGCCCGATCCGCCGCGCCTTAGCCAAAACGCCCCGGATCATAGGGCTTTGCCGGGATGGCGCCCTGCCCCTCGCCCCGCAACAGGCGGGCGGCCAGATCGGCGGCGGCAGGCGCGGTCTGAATGCCGAAACCGCCCTGCCCCGCGCACCAGAACAGCCCCGGCACGCCTCCGCCCCGCGCCGCGTCCCAGCCCAGCACCGGCAGACGGTCAGGCGCGAAACTGCGCAGGCCCGCCCATTTGTGCTCGACATGGGTGATGCGCCAATCGCCCGCAGCCTCGATCCGGGCGATGGCGGTGGCCACGTCGATCTCCTCGGGCGCGGCGTCACAGGGGGCGCTGGGCGTCTCGTCATGCGGGGTCAGCCACAGCCGCCCGCTCTCGGGCTTGAGGTAAAAGCTGCCGTCCAGATCCAGCACCAACGGCAGATCATCCCCCACCACCGGCGCGACGCGGGCCTGCACCATGGTGCGGCGATAGGGCTGAATGCCGATCGGCGCGGCGCCCGCCAGCCGCGCCACGTCATCAGCCCACGCCCCGGCCGCGTTGACCAGCACGCCCGCCTGTGTGGTCTGGCCATTGGTCAGGGTCAGCGCCCATTGATCGCCCTGACGCCGCGCCGCGATCAGCCCCGCATCACAGGCCAGCACCACACCACCCTGCCGCGCCACCGTCAGGTAATGCTGATGCAGCGCGGCCACATCGATGTCGCAACATTCCGGCTCCAGCGCGCCAGCCACCCATTGCGCGCCGATACCGGGAACCATGGTTTCAATGGTCGCGCGATCGATGCGCCGGATGTCGACTTGGGCACGTTTAAACGCGTCGATAAAGCTATCAATGACAACAATCTGATCGGCGCGGGCCAGTGTGATCGCCTGCCGCCGCCGCAACACGCCCAACGCCCGCAGCACCGGGCCAGAGGCGCTGGTCAACGGCTGTACCCCCGCCCCGCCATAGCTTTCCATCCAGAATGCGGCCGAGCGCCCGGTGGTGTGGTAGCCGGGCAATTTTTCGGCCTCGATCAACAGGATGGAGGGCATGTCCTGCGCCGCGTCACGGGCGCGCGACACCAGCGCCGCCGCCAATGAGGCGCCCGCCATGCCTGCGCCCACGATCACGATGTCGTATGCCCGATCCATTCCCTTTCCCAAGCCGCAGCGGGCCGCCGGGTCAACCCCGGACAAAGGGGAGAGGTGCGAAAAGTGATCACCCCATGGCGGCGGCAGGGACGGTAAAGCGGTCTAAAAAGCTGGAGATACAGGTCATTACCGGGTCACGAATGGCGTCCACCTCGCGCAGGAATTCGTGTGCGGCGTCAGCGCGGGCCAGCGCCAGTTCCCCCTGCGGCAAACGGGTGGCGGCCTGTACGATGGCGCGGTGCGACACCAGCCGATCACGCGGGGCGCTTAACAAAAGTACGGGTAAATCAACACGTTCCATTACACCCGCCGCCATCAGCCCGCGCATCGACAGCAATGCCTGTGCCATCCAGTGCCAACTGGCCCCACCCATGCGCAGTTGCGGCCGCTGAGCGATCCACCATGCCTCATCGGCGTAACGATCGGCGTCATGCGTCAACAAATGCCTCCGCGAAGAGGCTGAGGAAAAAGGCTTTTCCGAACCCGACCACGCGGCGCGGGTGGGGCCCAGCACCGCCTCGGCCAGCCGCGCCAGCCCATATTGCGCCACCCATGGCACACCGGGCGCGTAAAACCCCAGCATCGGGGCCGACAGCACCAGCGCATCGGGCCGCACCGCCCCTTCGGCCACCGCCCGCAGCGCCAGATGCCCGCCCATCGAGTGGCCGATCAGCGCCACTGGCCCCGCCGCCTGCCCGGCCCATTGCCCATAGAAATCAGCCAGATCACGCACCCATATGGCAAAGTCGGTGATGTGGCCGGTGGTCGAATCGTCTCCCAGCCGCCCCGATCCGCCCTGTCCGCGCCAATCCAGCGCGGTAATCGCCCAGCCTTCGGCCTGCCACCGGCTAAGCGATTCTACGTATTTTTCGTAAGTGTCTCCCCGGCCCGGCAAAAACAGCAAACGCCCACGCGCCGCCAGCACCCCATCACCACCCGCAGGCACGTCCATCCGGCGGATTTGGTGGCCATCTGTGGCCTGCCACCAGCCCTCGACCGCCCCCGCCGGCAACCGCTGCCCGGCCCGCAATACCCCCTGCGTCACGCCAAATCCCCCTCGATCCCGTTTTTGCGCCGCCTGCGTTGGTTACTATTTGGTAAGCCTGATTCGTTACAGCAAATCCCCATTCCGATTAGGGGGTTTTATGCAGGGCATCCTTTCCTACGTCTTGGTGGCCGGTCTGGCGATCGCCCTGTTGATTGCCGCCTATACCGATCTGCGCACACGGCGGATCCACAATTGGCTGAATGCCGGCATTGCCCTGGCCGCCCCCGTTTTCTGGTGGGCCAGTGGCATGGGCTGGACCGACATCGGCTGGCAAGTGGCTCTGGCGATTGGCACTTTTGCCGCATTGGCGGTGCTGTTCGCGCTGCGCGTGATGGGCGGGGGCGATGTCAAATTGCTGGCCGTTCTGGCGCTGTGGATCAAGCCGTTGTGGTTTGTAAAGCTGCTGACGATCATGGCGATCACCGGCGGCATCCTGACCGTGGTGGTGGCCTTCTGGCACATCGCCCGCCGCCAGCGCGACCGAATCGCGGTGCCATATGGCATTGCGATCGCGATTGGCGGGCTGTGCGTGCTGGCTGATCACTATTGGCCGGCTGCGCATTCAGGCGGCCTGATCGGGTGACCAGATCTTAACCAATTTACCTCATTATTCTCGGTGTTTTGCGGGTGTGTCTTAAGGGGCTTGTCAAGCCATGGATAAGAAGAAGCTGATGTTGCTGATGGGCGCGATGGTCATCGCGGTCGGAACAGCGCTCGCCGCCCGCAGCATGCTGGCCGGCTCTGCCGCGCCTTCGGTGCAGGCAACCATCCCGATCGTCGCGCCCAAGGGGCCAAAGGTGCTGGTGGCGCAACGCGCGCTGCCGCCCGGCACGATCATCACGGCTGACGCGATCAGCTTTCAGGACTGGCCCGACAACATGGTGCGCGATGCGTATTTTGTTGACGGAAAAGTCAACATGAACAAGCTGGTAGGCACGGTTGTGCGCTATCCGATCACGGCAGGGCAACCGCTGACCCAGGGCGCACTGGTGGCGCCCGGCGACCGGGGCTTTCTGGCCGCCGCACTGGGGCCGGGGATGCGCGCGGTGACGATCACCGTATCGGCCAAATCGGGCGTCGCGGGGTTCATTTTCCCCGGTGACCATGTGGACGTGATGCTCTCGCAAAACGTCAAATCGACCGGCGCCGACAGCCAGGGGCTGAACGTGACCGAGACGGTTTTGCGCAATGTCCGGGTGCTGGCCACCGACCAGTCGACCGAAAGCGAATCGGCCAACGGCAAGACGCTGGTGCGCCAGTTCAACACCGTCACGCTGGAAGTGACCCCCAAGATCGCTGAAAAGATCGAGGTGGCCCAGCAGGTCGGCTCGTTGAGCCTGACGCTGCGCGCGCTGGCCGATACGCCGCAGGAACTGGACCGCGCGATCGCCCGTGGCGATGCCGGTGGCCCGGCCTCGGCCCAACCGGCCGGCGGGGCGACTCGCCGCAGCTTCTACATGCCCTCCGAAGGTGGTGGTTCGCTGACCACCGGCGGTGAAGTCTCGCGCTTTCAGCGCAAGAATGTGCCGCCCGCTGGCCCCTCGGCCGCAGGTGCCTTTGCCGGGCTGACCGGTGCGCCGCGTCCCGATGCGGGCGTGCGCGTCATGCGCGGCAGCAGCAGCACGACGGTCAACCCCAATGGGGGCGCAGCCAATGGCAATCCGCTGGCCAGCCTGATGGGTGGCCTGATGTCCGCAGCCGCAAGCGGCGCGCCTTCGGGTGCCCCCGTTTCGACCGCACAGCAGTGAATGCAGGGGCCACAATGATGAAGAGCCGCCTTTCCACCCTTTGCTTCACCGCCATTGGCGTGGGCGCCTTGATGGTGCCGCACGCCGCCACCTCTGCCCCCGCCCGCAAGGTTCGCGCGCGCGCGGCGGCCACGGTTCTGGCCGTGCCCTCACATCCGGCCCCGCCGGCCGCCGCAGGCCCGGCAGGCGCGATCGAGGCGACCAACACCATGATCCTGGCGATCGGGCGTGGTCAGCTGATCAACCTGCCCACCGGCATGAAGGACGTGTTCGTCGCCGACGAGAAGGTCGCCGACGTGCAGGTGAAATCGAACCGTCAGCTGTACGTCTATGGCCGCAGCAGCGGCGAAACGACGATCTATGCCAGCGGCCCCAGCGGCGCAGTGGTGTGGTCGGCCAATGTGCGCGTGGGCAGCAATATCGACAGCGTCGACCAGATGCTGCGCGTGGCCCTGCCCGATGCCAAGGTGCAGATCGCCACGATCGGCGGCAACACGGTGCTGTTGACCGGCACCGTCCGCAACCCCGAGGATTCGGCCGAGGCGACCCGTCTGGTCACCGCCTATATGGGCAAGGAAGTCAACGTCATCAGCCGCATCCGCACGGCCACGCCTTTGCAGGTGAACCTGATGGTGCGCATTGCCGAAGTCTCGCGCTCGTTCTCCAAGAACCTGGGCGTCAACCTGACCAGCGCGGATTCAACCAGCGGGTTCAAGTTCGGCATCGCGCAAGGCCGCTCGTTCTATCCGCAATACACGCCGGGCGGCGCGCTGGGCATGGGCACGGCGACCTCGAGCGGCAACACCACCGTGTCGCAATTGTCGGGCTCGACCACGCTGGCGGCGGCGGGCAAGCTGTTTGGTCTGGACATGCTGGCAGCGCTGGACGCTGGCGAAACGGCCGGTCTGGTGACGACGCTGGCTCAGCCCAACCTGACCGCATTGTCGGGTGAAACGGCCGAATTTCAGGCCGGTGGCGAAATCCCCATCCCGCTGGCCGGCAGCCTGGGCACCGTGGGCATCGAGTTCAAGAAATACGGCGTCAGCCTGTCGTACACGCCCACCGTGTTGGCCGATGGCCGCATCTCGCTGCGCGTGCGCCCCGAGGTTTCGGACATCTCGTCGCAGAATTCGGTGACGCTGAACGGCTATACGGTGCCCTCGCTGACGGTGCGCCGGGCGGAAACCACCGTCGAGCTGGGCTCGGGCCAAAGCTTCATGATCGCCGGGCTGATGCAGAACAACGGCAGCAACTCGATCAGCAAGATGCCGGGCGTGGGTGATACGCCGGTGCTGGGCGCGCTGTTCAAATCGACCGCGTTCAAGAAAAACGAGACCGAGTTGGTGATCATCATCACCCCCTATCTGGTGCAGCCGGTGGATGATGCGCGCATCGCTTTGCCCACCGATGGGTTCCAGAACCCCGACGAAGTGCAGCGCGTGCTGGGCAACATGTTGTCGGACGGCCGCAGCGGCAAGCAGCGCCCCGGCCCGACGCAGGCTCCGGCCCCCGCGCCCGCCATTCCAGCCCCCGCGCCGGGCAAGGTCGGCGCGGCCGCCGCTGCCCCCGGTTTCAGCATCCAGTAAGCGAGACGAAGATGAGCCAATCGATGATCCGTTCGCTGCGCGCCCCGCTTTCCAGCCGCCGGCTGGGTCTGGCGCTGATGTTGCCACTGGGACTGGCGCTGTCGGCCTGTGCCGGGATGCCGAACAACCGCCTGCTGGACAGCGTGCACCAGCCTGTCGTCACCCGCACCAGCTATACGCTGGATCTGAACACCGGCACGGGCGGCCTGCCCTATGCCGAGCTCAAGCGGCTGGATGGCTGGTTGAGCGCGATGAACCTGCATTATGGCGACAGCGTTGCGGTCGAAGACCCGCTGCGCAGCCCGCAGACCCGCGCCGCCATTCAGGCGATGGTCGAAAAGCGCGGGTTGCAACTGGCCGCTGACGCCCCCGCCACCGAGGGCTATGTCAGCGCCGGGACGGCCCGCGTGGTGCTCTCGCGCTCGACCGCAACGGTGCCGCACTGCCCCGACTGGCAGTCCAACGCCGAAGCCAATCCGCGCAACGCCACGGCATCCAACTATGGCTGTGCGATCAACAGCAATCTGGCCGCGATGGTGGCCAACCCCGATCACCTGTTGAGCGGTGCCACCGGGCACAGCCATTCCGAAGGGACGACCTCGGACAAGGCGATCGCCACCTATCGCGCCGCCAAGCCCACCGGCGAGGGCGGCCTGAAGAAGAGCGGGAGCTAAGACGATGAATGCTCCGTGGAAAGTGGGAAGCCAGGGCGGACGCGACAGTTTCGCGGCGTTTCTGTGTGATGATGCCTCGCTGGACATTGTCCGGCCGTTGGCCGCCGATATGGGCTGGGCGCCGGAAAAATGCACGCGCGGCGGTTTGCGCAATGCGGTGCAGGCGCTCTCCATCGCCTCCAGCCCGTCGATCCTGCTGGTCGATCTGTCGGAAAGCGGCGATCCGCTTAACGACATCAACGCTCTGGCCGAAGTGTGCGAGCCAGGCACGGTGGTGATCGCCGTGGGTCAGGTGAACGATGTCCGCCTGTACCGCGACCTGCTGTCCAGCGGCATCCATGACTACCTGCTCAAGCCGCTGTCGCCCGCCGCCCTGCGCGACGCGCTGCAACAGGCGCAGGCCGTGTTTGCCGCCCCGCGCGCCACCGAAGGCGTGCAGACCCAGAACCACATCTCAACCGCGGTGATCGGCACGCGCGGCGGGGTGGGTGCCTCGACGGTGGCGACCTCGCTGGCGTGGCTGTTTTCGGTCGATCACAAGCTGCCGACCGCGCTGCTGGATCTGGACATCCATTTCGGCACCGATGCGCTGGCCATGGATCTGGAGCCGGGCCGTGGCCTGACAGACGCGATCGAAAACCCCAGCCGCATCGACGGCCTGTTCATCGAACGCGCGATGATCCGCGCCAATGACAATCTGTCGATCCTGTCGGCAGAGGCCCCGATCAACAAGCCGCTGCTGACCGACGGCGCCGCCTTTGTGCAACTGGAGGAGGAATTCCGCCAGGCGTTCGAGATGACAGTGGTCGATCTGCCGCGCAACATGCTGATCAACTTTCCGCATGTGCTGAACGACATGAACCTGATCGTGGTGGTCAGCGAACTGACGCTGTCGGGCGCGCGCGATGCGATCCGCATCCTCTCGTGGCTCAAGGCCAACGCCAGCCATGCGGCCGTGGTGGTGGTGGTCAACAAGGTCCACCCCAACCTGTCCGAGATCAGCAAGGCCGATTTCGAGGCATCGATCGAGCGGAACATCAATTTCCAGGTGCCTTTTGACATCAAGGCCGCCACCCATGCCGCCAAGCTGGGCCAGACCTTTGCCGAGGCCAACCGCGCCACCAAGGCTGGCGCCGTCCTGCGCGAGATCGCCCAGACGGTGCGATCGGCCGGCAGTGGGCCAGATGGCGATAGCTTGATGAAAACCGAAAAGAAATCCTTGTTGGGCAAGCTGGACTTCAAGTCGCTGCTGAGCCCCAAGAAGGACAAGGTGCCCGGCGGCGCCTGACCCGCATTCCCCGGCCCGCCCCGCAACGGGCTGGCCGGGCCCTGAGATGAGCCCGCACCCATGTTCGCCAATCTGGATACCACCCAGTTCCTTTTGCTCTCGATCGGCGGCATGGCCACGCTGGTGCTGCTGGTGCTGGCGATGTCGGGCCCCGGATCCAGCAAACAGGGCGCCAAACGCCTGCAGGCGGTCCGCAGCCGGTTGAGCGAAAACGCCGACGACAAGGTGGAGGCGCAGATCCGTCGCGCCGTCGCCGCCCGCAAGCCGCAAGCCCATCAGATCGCCGGATCGGAATCGCGCATCGCGGCGCTCTCGCTGCGGCTGCACCAGTCGGGCACGGGCTGGACGCTCAAGCAATATGGCTATGGCTCGCTGGGGCTGGGCAGCGTGGTGGCTTTGCTCATTTTGATCAAGACAGGCTTTTTCCCGCTGGCGCTGCTGGTGGGTGTGGGCGCGGGCGCGGGTCTGCCGCATATGGTGGTCAACCATCTGATCAAGCGCCGTATCAACAATTTTACCTCCAAATTCCCCGACGCGATCGAACTGCTGGTGCGCGGCCTGCGCTCGGGCCTGCCGGTGACCGAAACGCTGAACGTTGTCTCCAGCGAAATCCCCGGCCCGGTGGGCGAGGAATTCAAGCTGGTGAGCGAGCGCATCCGCATCGGCAAGTCGATGGACGACGCGCTGCAGGACACGGCCGACCGCCTGAACATGCCTGAATTCAACTTTTTCTGCATCACGCTGGCCATCCAGCGCGAGACCGGCGGCAATCTGGCCGAAACGCTGGCCAATCTGGCCGACGTGCTGCGCAAGCGCGCCCAGATGAAGTTGAAGATCAAGGCGATGAGCTCGGAATCGAAGGCTTCGGCTTATATCGTCGGCGCGCTGCCCTTCATGGTGTTCATGATGATCTATTGGGTGAACCCGCAATATCTGGGCGGTTTCTTTGCCGATCAACGCCTGATGATCGCCGGCCTTGGCGGGCTGTGCTGGATGGGGATCGGTGTGTTCATCATGGCCCAAATGGTCAATTTCGAAATCTGACGGGGGAATATCGACATGCAACCTGCCCCCCACCCGATGATCTTTGGCATCGATGTCTTTGTGCTGGGATCGGTGCTGGCCGGCTTTGCCGCGCTGCTGGTGCTGTTTGTCATCTATACCGCGATCACCATCCGCGATCCGATGACCAAGCGCGTCAAGGCGTTGAACGAAAGGCGCGAGCAGTTGAAGGCGGGCATTGTCTCGACCAACCCCAAAAAGCGCACGCAGATCGTCCATCGCAACGAGGCGACGGACGCCATCCGCGATTTCCTGAACAAGCTGAAGGTGTTGCAGGACAGCCAGTTGGCCGAGGCGCAGCAAAAGCTGGCGCAGGCGGGCATCCGCAACAAGGAATGGGCCGTTGCGGTCATTCTGGGCCGTCTGGTGGCCCCGATCGTGCTGGGCAGTCTGGCGGCGCTGTTGATCTATGCCTTGAACTATTTCCCCGAATGGTCGGATTTCAAAAAGTTCATGGGCTTTGCCGTGGCGGTGATCGCCGGGTACAAGGGGCCCGACATCTATGTCCAGAACCTGGTGACCAAGCGCACCGTCGCCATCCGCAAGGGCCTGCCCGACGCGCTGGACCTGCTGGTGATCTGCGCCGAGGCCGGTCTGACGGTCGATGCCGCCTTCAACCGCGTGGCCAAGGAACTGGGCCGGGCCTATCCCGAACTGGGCGACGAATTCGCGCTGACCGCGATCGAATTGTCATTCCTGTCGGAACGGCGTCAGGCGTTTGAAAATCTGGCCTATCGTGTGGCGCTGGACAATGTGCGCGGCGTGGTCACCACCATGATCCAGACCGAGAAATACGGCACCCCGCTGGCGTCCGCCCTGCGCGTGCTGTCGGCCGAATTCCGCAACGAACGCATGATGCGCGCCGAGGAAAAGGCCGCCCGTCTGCCAGCGATCATGACCGTGCCGCTGATCCTGTTCATTCTGCCAGTGCTGTTTGTGGTGATCCTTGGCCCGGCGGCCTGTTCGATCGCCGACGCCTTTGGCAGCGGTTCGACCAACCCAAAGTAAGGCCACAGACCAGACAGAAAAGGCGGGGCTACACACCCCGCCTTTTTGCTGTACCGTTCAGGAATTGCGCAGGGCCCGCCCGGCCACCGCATCCAGCATCGCCACCACGTGCGGATCGCGCTTTGCCGGCGCTGTGGCAAAGGCATGGTCCAGCACGGTGTCGATCGGGCTGGCGGGGCGTTCGGGCGGCAACAGATCGGCCAGATGGCGCAGCGCGGCCTTGGCCATGTCGCCATTCGCCTTCATCGTGGCGAACACTTCAGAGGCAACCACCCCCTCCTCTTCTTCGCGCCAGGCGTCATAATCGGTCACCATGCCCAAAATGGCATAGGGCAGCTCGGCCTCGCGGGCCAGACGCGCCTCGGGCATGGCGGTCATGCCGATGACATCGGCGCCCCACTGGCGGTACATCACGCTTTCCGCGCGGGTGGAGAATTGCGGCCCCTGAATGGCAATATAGCAGCCGCGCGGATGCACCACCGCCCCGCATTGATGCGCAGACAGCGCCAGCAACTCACGCAGGCGCGGGCAGGTCGGATCGGCCAGCGACACATGCGCCACCATGCCGGTGCCAAAAAAGCTGCCCTCGCGCCCCTGCGTCCGGTCGATCAATTGGTCGACGGTAATGAAATGCCCCGGCGCAAATTCCTCACGCAATGACCCGATGGCCGACAGCGAGACCAGATCAGTCACGCCGCAACGCTTCATCACATCGATATTGGCGCGGTAATTGATGGCGTCGGGCGGGATCACATGGCCGGCCCCGTGCCGCGCCAAAAAGGTGAACTTTACCCCGTTGATCGTCCCCTGCGTCACCGGGCCGCTGGGCGCGCCGAACGGGCTGTCGACGGCGATCTGTTGCGCATTGTCCAATCCGACGCCCTCGGTCAGTCCCGATCCGCCGATCACGCCGATATGCCAAGCCTTCGCGCTCATCTGTCGTCCTTTGTCGATATATCGCCTGCCGCCTGCCAGCCGATTGTGACGGATTTGCGGCGCATGCGCCCTAACGCTGGACCAGAATGCCCGCGACGACGAAATCGTTCAGATGGGCTCGGTATTTGTCGCGCAATGCCTCGTCCAGAATGTCCGTGCCAGAGGTATAGCGCAGGACATAGCGCGCGGTGAAGAAACGGTCGGCCGCGCCAATGACGGTGAAGTAAAAGAACTGCGGGTCCACCGGGCGGAACACGCCGGCCGCCACACCCTCGCCAATCAGGCGTTCATAGGCGTTCATCAAAGGCTTGAGATAGGTGTCGGCCAGCCGCTGCCCTTCGTCCGCCGCGCATTCCCGGATCAGGCGCATCAACAGGCGGTGAATATAGGGCGTGCGGAAAAAGGTGTTCACCACCGCCGACATATGCAGCCGCAGCTTGGTCTCGGGATCGGCATCCTTGGCCAACAGCGTGTCGACGGCGCGCAGGATCGCGGCAAAATCCCGCTCGAGCAGGGCGCGCAGCAGCCCCGCCTTGTTCCCGAAGTAATATTTGACCAGCGCCGAATTCAGCCCCGACGCCGATGCCAGTTCCGAGAGCGATATGTCGACCGTGTCCCCTTCGCGCATCAGGTGGCTGGCGGTGTCCAGCAACTGATCGCGCGCCTGAACCGGAGCGGCGGGGGCCGTTTGGGATGGTGGGGCATCGGTCATGATCTGGCGCTACATCCCGGCGGCAAGGCGGCGACCGGCAAATTTAACCGATCGACTAAACCCTGCCTACCTATCGCGGATGCGCCAGCGGTGCAAATGGCAAAACGGCGGGGATGGACCAACCACCCCCGCCGCCCTGACGTTCAGATCACGTCGAACTGCAACGCGCCGTCGCCTTCCTCGATCCGCACTGCCGCGCCATCGGGGATGCCGCCCGCCAGCAACCGCTCTGCCAAGGGGTCCTGCAAATAGCGTTGCACCGCGCGCTTGAGCGGCCTTGCGCCATAGACCGGATCATAGCCCACCCGGCCCAGCCAGCGCTTGGCGCCCTCGGTCAGGTCCAGCGTGATCTTGCGATCTTTCAGCAGTTTCTGCACGCGGCCCACCTGAATCTCCACAATCGGCGCCATATGTTCATGGCCCAAACGGTGGAACAGGATGATCTCGTCCAGACGGTTCAGGAATTCGGGGCGGAAATGGGCCCGCACGACATCCATCACCTGCGGCTCGACACTCTCGACGTCCTGCCCGTCCTCCAGATTGGCCAGATACTGGCTGCCCAGATTGCTGGTCAGGATGATCAGCGTATTGGTGAAATCGACCACGCGCCCCTGACCATCGGTCAGCCGCCCATCGTCCAGCACCTGCAACAGCACGTTGAACACGTCCTGATGGGCCTTCTCTACCTCGTCGAACAGCACGACCTGATAAGGCCGCCGCCGCACCGCCTCGGTCAATACGCCGCCCTCGTCATAGCCGACATAGCCCGGAGGCGCGCCAATCAGGCGTGAGACGGCGTGCTTTTCCATGAACTCGCTCATGTCGATGCGCACCATGGCGTTGGCATCGTCAAACAGGAATTCGGCCAGCGCCTTGGTTAACTCGGTCTTGCCCACGCCCGTGGGGCCCAGGAACAGGAAGCTGCCCAGCGGACGGTTGGGGTCCTGCAACCCCGCACGCGCGCGGCGCACCGCCTTCGAAACGGCGGTAACGGCGTCCTTTTGCCCGATGACGCGCTGGCCGATGACCTGTTCCATGCGCAACAGCTTGTCCCGCTCACCTTCCAGCATGCGGTCGACCGGCACGCCGGTCCAGCGGCTGACGACGCCGGCGATGTCATCGGCGGTCACCTCCTCACGCAACAGCGCGTTTTCAGACTGGGCGTGGGCCTCGGCCAACTGGCGCTCCAGATCGGGGATGCGTCCATAGGCCAGCTCACCCGCCCGGCCCAGATCGCCATTGCGCTGCGCCTGCTCCAGCTCGACACGCGCGGCGTCCAGTTGCTCCTTGATCCGGCCCTCGGCGGCGATCTTGTCGCGCTCGTTCTGCCAGCGGGTGGTCAGTTCCGCCGACTTCTGCTCCAGATTGGCCAGTTCCTCGCGCAGCGCCGCCAGCCGGTCGACCGAGGCACTGTCGCTTTCCTTGGCCAGCGCCATTTCCTCGATCTTCAACTGGATGATGCGGCGGTCCAGCACCTCGATCTCTTCCGGCTTGGACTCCACCTCCATACGGATGCGGCTGGCGGCCTCGTCCATCAGGTCGATCGCCTTGTCCGGCAGGAAACGGTCCGCGATATAGCGGTTGGACAGGGTCGCCGCCGCCACGATCGCGCCATCGGTGATGCGCACGCCATGGTGCAACTCGTACCGGTCCTTCAGCCCGCGCAGGATGCTGATGGTGTCCTCGACGGTGGGTTCGCCCACAAACACCGGCTGGAACCGGCGCTGCAACGCGGGGTCCTTTTCGACATGCTTCTGGTATTCATCCAAAGTCGTCGCACCGATGCAGTGCAATTCGCCGCGCGCCAAAGCCGGTTTGAGCAGGTTGCTGGCATCCATCGCGCCTTCGCCCTTGCCCGCGCCGATCAGCGTGTGCATCTCGTCGATGAACAGGATGATGTCGCCTTCCGCGCCCTTCACCTCGTCCAGCACGGCCTTCAACCGCTCCTCGAACTCACCGCGATATTTGGCACCGGCAATCAACGCGCCCATGTCCAGGCTCATCAGCTTGCGGTTCTTCAGGCTGTCGGGCACGTCGCCATTGGCGATGCGCAGCGCCAGACCTTCGGCAATCGCGGTCTTGCCCACGCCCGGTTCGCCGATCAGCGCGGGGTTGTTCTTGGTCCGGCGGGCCAGAATCTGCACCGTGCGGCGGATCTCCTCGTCGCGGCCGATCACCGGGTCCAGCTTGCCATCGCGGGCGGCCTGAGTCAGGTCGCGGGCGTATTTCTTCATCGCGTCATAGGCGTTTTCGGCGCCCGCGCTGTCGGCCGTGCGCCCGCCGCGCAACGCGGTGATCGCCGCCTCCAGCGCGGCCGGGGTGACATTGGCGGCCTTCAGCGCCTGCCCAGCGGCGGTGGTCGTCGCCAGCGCCAGCGCCAACAGCATCCGTTCCACCGTGACAAAGCTGTCGCCTGACTTGGCCGAGATCTGCTCGGCACTGTCCAGCACGCGCACGCAGTCATTGTCCAGACCGGGCTGGTTCTGCGCGCCGCTGCCCGACACGGCTGGGATCTTGCCCAGTGCGCGGTCAACATCGGCCAGCGCGATCGCGGGCGTGCCGCCGGCGCGCTGGATCAGGCCGCTGGCCATCCCCTGCTCGTCCTCCAGCAGCGCTTTCAACATGTGCTCGGGGGTGATGCGCTGATGGTTCAGGCGGATAGCCACCACTTGCGCGGCTTGCAGAAAACCCTTGGCGCGGTCGGTAAACTTTTCGAGGTTCATATGTCCTCCTCCATTCACCACACCAGATAGTGTTGCCTATCCGCCACACAAGGGCATGGATCAAATTTTCGGCAAACGTGCCAAAGAAATCCGAAAATCAACGTAATATCAATTCATTAAGAAACCCACCGATAGGAAGGAAACCAATTCGAAACCACGCACTGGACTGAACTGATGCCGATTTCCCTCAAGTCTCGCCCCGCCGCCATGGTTCTGGCCGCGAGCGCAATGCTGGCCGCCAGCCCGGCGCTGGCCGGTGGTGCGCCGCGGATTGATTACGACAATCTGGACATGCAGTTCTATGCCGGGCCGGTGGTGGGCTATGACAATGTCACCGCCAGCCACCCGCTGATCGGTTCGGACAGCCGCAGCGGCATCACCTATGGCGGCGTGGTGGGCGTGGATACCCGCGTCACCAGCAAAATGCGCGTCGGTTTTGAAACCGAAATCACCGGCGCCAGCACCTCCCTGTCGTTGTTCGACGGCACTGACACCTACAAGGTGGGCGTTGGCCGCGACATCTTTGTCGGCCTCAAAATGGGCTATGCCGTGACGCCCACGCTGCTCACCTATGTCAAGGCGGGCTATTCCAACGTGCTGGGCACCTATGACGAATACAACGCCACCGGCGCCAGGACCTATCACGCCAGCCAGCAGCTGGGCGGCGTTCGTGCGGCGGTGGGCACCGAATATCTGGTGAACAAGGTACGGCTGCGTCTGGAATATCGCTATTCGAACTATGGCGAACTGAACATCAACGGCGTCAACACCGGGGTCACGTTCGAACGCCATCAGGTGATGATGGGCGCGCTCTACGGCTTCTGATCCAGCCTTCCCTTGGGTCAAACGCGAGACGGCGGCAGGGGCGATCCTGCCGCCGTCTCGCGTTATCACCACCCCCGCCCACAATGCCCGGTTGGCAATCGCCGCGCATCCGCATAGCCTGCATGGCATAGGCGGCCCCTTGCCCGCCAAAGGACTTGGCCATGTATTCGATCCTCTCCTCTGTTTCGCAATCCGTCCGGCTGAGCGTTTCGGCGCTGGCGCTGGTGGGCGCGGCGGCGGCACCGGCATGGGCGCAAACGGCGCCCGCCCCCACGCCCGCCGCGATCAGCGTGGCGCCTGCGCCGCTGTCCTCGCTGGTGGCCTCGGTCAACATTCCCTATCAACGGTTCGTGCTGAAGAACGGGCTGACCGTTCTGGTCCACACCGACCGCAAGGCGCCGATCATCGGTGTCACCACCTATTTCCGTGTGGGGTCCAAGCATGAGCCACGCGGTCGCACCGGCTTTGCCCATCTGTACGAACATCTCTTCTTTGGCGGCAGCGCCAACGTCCCCGATTTTGACGTCCCGCTCGAAGCGGTGGGGGCATCGACCAACGGGTCGACGTGGTATGACCGGACGAACTATGTCGAAACCGTGCCCAGCGGCGCGCTGGAACTGGCGCTGTTTCTGGAAAGCGACCGGATGGGGCATCTGTTGCCCGCCGTCACGCAGGACAAATTGGATAAACAACGCGGCGTTGTCCAGAACGAGAAGCGGCAGGGCGACAACCAGACCTTTGGCCTGTTGCAATATGTGATCGGCGATGGGCTGTTTCCGGTGGGCCACCCCTATCGCCACAGCACGATCGGCTCGATGGCGGATCTGGACGCGGCCAGCCTGACCGATGTGCGCCGCTGGTTTACCGATCACTATGCCCCCAACAACGCCATACTGGTGCTGTCAGGCGATGTCGACGCGGCCACCGCCCGGCCCTTGGTCGAGAAATATTTTGGCGCGATCCGTTCTGGTCCGGTGGTGCGCTCGGTACAGGCGGGGCCGGTGACTCTGCCCGCCCCCATCCGCCGCGAAATGACCGACCGTGTGGCCAACACCCGCCTGTTGCGCGTGTGGAGCGGCCCCGGCCTGAATGACCGCGATGCGGTGGCGCTGTCGGTGGGGATGGATGTGCTGGGTGGGTTGGCCTCGTCGCGGCTGGACAATGCGTTGGTGCGCGGCAAGGAAATGGCCATCTCGGTCAGCGCCGAGGCCGAAGCCCATGAGCAGGTCAGCGTGTTGCAGGTCAGCATGGACATCCGCCCCGGCGTTGACCGCGCGCAGGCAGAGGCCGCGCTGGACGCGGTGATCGCCACCTTCCTGCGCGATGGCCCAACGCCCGACGAGGTCCGCCGCTCGGCCACGCGCACGCTCTCGCACGAGATCGACGCGCTGGAGGTGGTCGGCGGCTTTGGCGGCAAGGGCACCACGCTGGCCGAAGGCTTGCTCTATTCGCGCAATCCGGCCCATTACAAGGCCGAGCTGACCGAACTGGCCCGCATCACCCCGGAACAGGTGCGCGACGCGATGCGCAAATGGCTGGGCCGCCCGGTGCTGGCCATCGGTGTGACGCCCGGTGAGCGCACCCAAAACGGCGACACGATGGGCGGTTGGGGTGACGAGGCCACGCGCCCGGCTCCCACCCCCGACCCGCGCAAGCCTGTCCCGCCGGTCAAGACCGGCCCCGCCCGCAAGGCACCGCCTGTCGCGCCGGTGGGCCGATTGGCTTTCCCCGCGCTGCAACGGGCCACGCTGTCGAACGGCATTCCTGTGGTGCTGGCCCGCCGCACCGCAGTGCCCAAGGTGATTGTCCATATCAGTTTTGACGCGGGGCTGGCCGCCGATGCGCTGGACACGCCCGGCACGCAGGGCCTGTTGTTGGCCATGCTGGACGAGGGCACCCGCGCCGAGGATGGCGTGGGCCAGACCCGCAACGCCACACAGGTGCAGGAGGATCAGGAGCGGCTGGGGGCCAGTATCAGCCTCGGCACCTCGCTGGACACGTCCAGCGTGACGTTGAACGCGCTGGCGGCCAATCTGTCGCCTTCGCTGGGACTGATGGCCGATATCTTGCGCCGCCCCGCGCTGAGCGATGCCGATGTCGCCCGCGTCAAGGCACAGCGGCTGGCCAGTCTGGCGCAGGCGCTGAAATCCCCGCGCAGCATCGCAGCGATGACGCTGGCCCCGATCCTGTTTGGCCCGGCGCACCCCTATGGCATGTCCGGCGATGGTCTGGGCACCGCGCAAAGCCTGAGCGCCATCACCCCCGACGCCTTGCGCGCGGCGCAAAAGCGCTGGTTGCGGCCTGACGCGGCGCGGATCACGGTGGTGGGCGATATCACCATGGACCACCTGATCCCGCAACTGGAAGCCGCCTTTGGCCATTGGCAGGCCCCCGCCACCCCGCGCAGCATCAAGCCGATCGACCGCCCCGCCCCGGCGCCTGTCCCGCGCATCGTGCTGATCGACCGGCCGCAATCGCCGCAATCGGTCATTCTGGGAGGCAAGGTGCTGCCGATCACTGGCCGCACTGCCGACATGGAAGCGCTGGATCTGGCCAATGAGGTGCTGGGCGCTGGCTTTCTCTCGCGCCTGAACACCGACATCCGCGAGGACAAGGGCTGGTCCTATGGCGTATCGACCGGGGTGCGTCTGGCGCTCGGCCAGCGCAGCCTGATCCTGTCGGCGCCGGTCCAGACCGACCGCACCGGCGATGCGCTGCGCGCCATGATCGCCGACATGAAGGCGTTCCCGGCCAAGGCCAAGGTGACCCCGGTGGAATTGCAGCGCGTGACCGAAGGCAACATCCTGTCCCTGCCCAGCGCGTATGAAACCAACGCCCAGGTGCTGGGCACGATCGCGACGAATGATCTGTTGGGCCGCCCGGACAATTACGTCACCACGCAGCCCGCCCGTCTGCGCGCGGTGACCGCGGCCAAGTTGGACGCGATGGCGGCCCAGCATCTGCAACCCGATGGCATGGTGTTTGTCATCGTCGGCGACCGGGCAAAGGTGGAGCCCCAGTTGAAGGACGCCGGCCTGCCGGTGGAAATCGCCACACCGCCGGGGCAATAAGCGCGCAGGGCACATGGGCATACAAAGGGCCGGAGCAGCAACGCCGCTCCGGCCCTTTTACATCTCAGGCAAGCTGGGAAGTTTTACTTCACACCAGCCGGCTTGGGGCCTTCGGGCGTGCCGACGCACTGCTTCCAGACGCCGCCCACCGTGCCAAATTCCAGCCGGTATTCGGTGCGGCTGCCCGTGCCTTCCTTGAACACGGTAAAGGCCATCGAAACGCCGCCATAGCCATTCTTGATCAACACAACCTTGGACCCGTCATCACGATCCAATGCCGCGGTCATGTTCTTGTTCGCCAGGCAAAAGGCGACTTCATTCTGGCTCTTGTCCGAATGGAATACCTGCGTCACCGGCTTGCTCAACACAGCCTGCGTCGAAGCGCAACCAGACAGGCCCAGCGTTGCTGCGCACAAAGCGGCGGTATAGATCTTTTTCATTGCACACCCCAAAATGGCCGCCCCCCCTATGACAGGGGATGGCGGCAGTGAATTCCGCGATTTAAATCTTTGTTATTCAGAGGAAATAGACCAATTTCCGTATTCAGTGCTTCAACTTTGCGCGGGTCATGATTGTCGGGCTGGGCACATCCTGACCGGTGCGCGCGTCGATCACCGTGTCATGGCGATAGGCCAGAATGCCCGGAATCGGCGCGACGCGGTCAATCAGCGCGCCAGTCAGATTGTTCATCTTGCCATAGGCGAACAATTCGGCGCGCGTCACCCGCCAATCGGCGGGCAGCCCCGGCGCGCCCCACAATTCGCCCATTTGACTGCGCTCGCGCTGTTTGGCCCACAACTTGGCCTGCATCGCCGCGGAGCCCATGCCAGCCGTCGGCTTTTCCGGCAGTTGCGGCAAGCGTTCCAGCATATTGCCCAGATCGGTCACCTCACCCGCCTTGACCGTGAAGGACACCGTGCCCATGCACATGCACACGCTGGGCAACTGCTCCACCTGCGACAGCATCCCGAAAAAGACATAGGTCCCCGGCTCAACCTCGCTCAGATAATTGAAGCGGTCCTTATCCTTGGCAAAGACGAACATCGGCCCCAGCGTCGCCATGTTCCGCGTTTCGGGACGCTCGGCCGAGACATCGGCCAGCGTAGGCTCGACGGGCTTGGGCGGCAGGGGCTTGTGGTTGTCCTTGGCCAATTGTGTATCGAACTGCCACTGCGACACCAGCGAAGGATAGGCCTTTTGCGCCCGCACCAACGCCTTTTGCAGATCCGCCTCATAGGCCTTCCAGTCGCGGGCATCGGGCAGACGCAGGAACGTGCCAAACCCCACGCGGCTGTGCGCCGACATCAGGATATAGCCGCGCTCGGGCTTGAACTTGTAGCCGCCTGCAGCCATGGCGCTCGCCTCGATGGCCTTGGCTGGTTCGGGACGGTCGCTTTTCTCAGCCTGCGCCACCTCGCCCCATGCCGCAGCGCTCAGCGCCACGCCCATCGTCAACGCCTTGATCACACCGTTCATTGGCCCAACTCCTTGGTCTTGGGCTTGGGCCCGCTGGCCACCATCGCCTGCTGCAGCAGCGCCAGATTGCGCACGTCTTCCTTTTTGCGGCCCAACCCTTCCTCAAAGTTGAACACCTCCCAACGCTCGGCACTCAGGGCATAGCGCTGATACCCCTTCCAGCCCATGCAGTTGCGCATGTTCACCTTGTACTCCTTGCGCCGCCGGGCCGAGCCAAAGATGGCATCGGCCATCGCGCTGCCGATGGCGCCACCGATGCCCCCCGCCAACACGCCATATTGCGCCATCGCGCCGGCCATGGCAGCGCTGTTACCGGCATAAACATTCGCCCCACTGGACAGCGCATCGCATTCGCGGATGTCGGCCAGCGCGTCCTCCAGCGTGGTGGCGTCGCGGTGGAAATAGAAATATTTGTCGGGGTCTACCGGATAGTCCGGCTTTTCAACGAAATCGAGCGCCGGCATCGGCGGCAGGGTTTCGGGGATGACAAAGTCATTGGCCGCGGCCCCCGGTGCGATCCGCAACTGTGGCTGCGCCACCACCACCGGGGCCGCTGGCGCGGGCGCCGTTTGCCCCTGCGCGCCCATCGGCACAGCAAAAATCGTCAGGCCCGCGCACAGCGCGCCGCCCCAGCCCATCAAACGCATCCGGTGTCGCCCCCAGTTACCAAGGCGCCAAACATATAAAAATATAAAGCACGGTCAACGCATTACATTTTGCAAATGCCCGGTACGCCCAAAACAAGAAAGGGAGCAAGCCACCGGCTCACTCCCTCACTTTTGGCTATAATACCGCTCAGTTTCAGCCGATCAGGCCAATGCCTTCTTCAGCAATTCATTGACAATGCCGGGGTTTGCCTTGCCCTGCATGGCCTTCATCGTCTGACCGACAAAGAACCCGAACAGCGCCTCCTTGCCGCCCTTGTACTGCTCGACCTTGTCGGTATTCTTGGCCAGCACATCGGCAATCACCGCCTCGATCGCGCCGGTGTCGCTGTTCTGCTTCAGCCCTTCGCGCTCGACGATGGCGTTGGCGCCTTCACCGGTCTCCAGCATCTTTTCCAGCACCGCCTTGGCGATCGAACCGGAAATCGTGCCATTGCCCACCAGCGCCAGCAATTCGGCCGCGCCTTCGGGGCTGATCGGGCTGGAGGCCAGATCCTTGCCCGCCTTGTTCAGCGCGCCAAAGAACTCGCTGGTCAGCCAGTTCGACGCCTGCTTGGCCACGTCAGCCTCACCCTTGCTCTGGGCGGCGGCGGTGGCGGACAGCAGTGCCTCGAACCAGCGCGCCGTCTCGACCTCGGCAGTCAGCACGGCGGCGTTATAGGCCGACAGCCCCAGCCCATCGACATAGCGCGCGCGCTTGGCATCGGGCAGTTCGGGCAGGGACGCGCGGCATTCCTCGACAAAAGCGTCAGTCAGTTCCAGCGGCAACAGGTCGGGATCGGGGAAGTAGCGATAGTCATGCGCGTCTTCCTTGGACCGCATCGACCGGGTCGAGCCGGTGTCGGGATCGAACAGGCGCGTTTCCTGCACGATGGTGCCGCCCGCCTCCAGCACGTCGACCTGACGGTTGGCCTCATGCTCGATCGCGGCCATGACAAACCGCACCGAGTTGACGTTCTTGGTCTCGGTACGCGTGCCCAATGCCTCACCGGCGCGGCGGACCGACACGTTGACGTCGGCGCGCATGCTGCCCTGATCCATATTGCCATCGCACGAGCCCACATAGCGCAGGATCGTCCGCAGCTTGGACAAATAGGCCCCCGCTTCGGCAGGGCTGGCCATATCGGGGCGGCTGACGATTTCCATCAGCGCCACACCCGAACGGTTGAGGTCGACATAGGACATCGTCGGGTGCTGATCATGCATCAGCTTGCCCGCGTCCTGCTCGACATGGATGCGCTCGATGCCGATGGTCTTGGGCTCGGGGATACCGGCCTTCTCGTCCGCCTCGATCGTCAGGCTGCCTTCACCCACCAGCGGGTGATATAACTGGCTGATCTGATAACCCTGCGGCAAATCGGCGTAAAAGTAGTTCTTGCGGTCAAAGCGCGACCATTTGTTGATCTGCGCGTTGATCGCGATGCCGGTGCGCACGGCCTGACGGATGCACTCCATGTTCGGCACGGGCAACATGCCGGGCATGGCCGCGTCCACCAGGCTGACCTGGCTGTTGGGCTCGGCGCCAAAGGCCGTGGCGCTGCCCGAAAACAGCTTGGCGTTGGAGGTGACCTGCGCATGGACTTCCAGGCCGATCACGACCTCCCATTCGCCGGTTGCGCCCTGAATGCGATAATTGCTCATCTTACCACCACTTTTCCGGCTTGGCGCTGAATGCGGCGCGCTGTTCAATCGCGAGGCCAGCGTTCAGCACACCCTGTTCGTCAAACGGACGCCCGATGATCTGCAGGCCCAGCGGCAGGCCCTGCGCGTCAACGCCTGCCGGCACGCTCATCGCGGGCAGGCCAGCCAGCGACGCCGGCACCGAGAAGACGTCGTTCAGATACATCTCCAGCGGATCGGCGCTCTTTTCGCCCAGCGCAAAGGCCGCCGAAGGGGCGGTCGGCGCAAGGATCACGTCACACTGCTTGAACGCTTCCTCGAAGTCGCGGGCGATCAGCGTGCGCACCTTTTGCGCCTGCGTGTAATACGCGTCATAGAACCCGGCCGAGAGCACATAGGTGCCGATCAGGATGCGGCGCTTGACCTCTGGCCCGAACCCGGCGGCGCGGGTGGCGGCGTACATGTCCTGCAGGTTGGCGCCATCGGGCAGATCGCGCAGGCCATAGCGCACGCCATCATAGCGCGCGAGGTTGGACGAGGCCTCGGCCGGGGCGATGATGTAATAGGTCGGCAGCGCATATTTCGAATGCGGCAGCGACACATCCACCACCTCGGCGCCCGCGTCCTTCAGCCAGGCGATCCCATCGTCCCAGCTTTTGGCAACGTCCGCGCTCAAGCCATCCAGACGGTATTCGCGCGGAATGCCCACCTTCTTGCCACGCAGATCTGCCGACAATGCCGCCGACCAATCGGGGACGGGCATGTCCAGCGATGTCGCATCCTTGGGATCGAAACCGGCCATCGCCTCCAGCATGATGGCGCAATCGGTGACGGTGCGAGCCATCGGCCCGGCCTGATCCAGGCTGCTGGCAAAGGCCACCACACCCCAGCGCGAGCAGCGGCCATAGGTGGGCTTGATGCCGGAAATGCCGGTAAAGGCCGCGGGTTGACGAATCGAGCCGCCGGTGTCGGTGCCGGTCGCAGCCGGGCACAAACGCGCCGCGATCGCCGCCGAAGACCCACCCGACGAGCCACCCGGCGCCAGCGGCGCGGTGTCGCCGGGGCGGCGCCACGGGCTGATCACATTGCCAAAAGCGCTGGTTTCGTTCGACGACCCCATGGCGAACTGGTCAAGGTTCAACTTGCCCAGCATGCCCGCGCCCGCATCCCACAGCTTTTGGCTGACGGTCGATTCGTACTCGGGCTTGAAGCCTGCGAGGATCTTGGACGCGGCGGTGGTCTGCACGCCCTTGGTGGCGAACAGATCCTTCATGCCGATCGGCACACCCGCCATCTTGCCCAGCGGCTTGCCAGCGGCGCGGTCGGCGTCAACCTTGGCGGCGGCGGCCAGCGCGGCCTCGGGCGTAGTGACGATAAAAGCGTTCAGCGCGGCCTGCGCATCGGCCACGGCGGCATTAAAGCTCTCGGCCACCTCAACAGCCTTGAACGTGCCAGCAGCGACGCCACCGCGGATTTCCGCCAGCGTCAGTTCGGTCAGATTGGTCATTATTCGATCACCCCAATCACTCGATTACTTTCGGCACGCCGAAAAAGCCATGTTCGGCCACCGGCGCATTGGCCAGCACCGCATCGCGGATATCTCCACCCGTCAGCGGATCGGCATTCACCACATCCGCGCGCAGACGCAGCGTATTGGGGATCACGGCCGTCATCGGCTCAACGCCGGCGACGTTCACTTCGCCCAATTGCTCAACCCAGGCCAGAATGCCGTTAAGCTCGGGCACCATCGCCTGCACTTCCGCCTCACTTACCTTGATGCGGGCCAGCGATGCGATCTTGGCCACCGTGGCGGTATCGACCGACATGCAATTACCTTTGTTCGAAAAGACAAAACCAGATGCAATCATGCCGCCCGCGCCGGGGAAACCCCGACACTGGGCGGCATGGCTGCCTGTATTCCAGCGCTAGCACCGCGCTGACACAGCTTCAAGCGGCGAGGCGGGGCAAAACCCGCCTGCCCCGCGATTACTGAACCGGCGGAGGAACCGGCGCGCCGCCAGCCGCACCACCAGGCGCACCGCCGCCCTGACGCATCATCTGCTCCATCATGCGCTGGCGCTGCTCCAGTTCGGCGCGGTTCATGAAGTCCATGACCTCAACCTGGAAGGTCAGGTCGGAATTGGCCGGGATCGGCCCCACCGCCTTGGCGCCATAGGCCTGCGACGAAGGGATGTGGAAGACGTATTTGCCACCCTTCTGGGTCTGCGACATCGCCTTGATAAAGCCGGGGATCACGCCCTCCATCGGCATCAGCGCGCGCTCATTCTGGTCGAACACGGTGCCATCCTTCAGACGGCCCTGATAGGCGATCATCACCACGTCGCTGGCGGTGGGGTGGGCCCCCTTGCCCGCCACCAACGTCTCGACCGAGACCATCGGCGGGCGCGCAACGGCAGCCACGGTGCCCCCGGCCACAACGGCGGCAATCACGCCCAGCCACAGCTTGGACACAGAACCCTTGGCAATCGGCTGAAGGGGAACGCGGGTGATCTCGGTCATCTGGCTTTCCTGTCAGGCATGGCAATCGGAATGGACGGCGCGCCGCCACACCCGCTCTCGCGCGCGTGAATCTCTGGCGCCCTATTGGCGCAAGCCGCCCTGCGGGGCAAGCCCTGCAAAACGCCTGATCGCGCGATGAACATGGGCAAATGTGTCAGGTGCCACCCTGCGGCCACAGCCCTGCCCCGCTCCAAACGCAAGAAGGCCCGCACCCCTTACAGGGCCGGGCCATTCTTTAGCGTTTGCCGCAGATCAGGCTGGCGTTACCGCCAGCACAACCTGCCTAACGGGCCTTACTTGGCGCCGTCACGCTCAGCGCGCTTGCGCTCCAGCTTGCGAGCGCGGCGGACAGCGGCAGCCTTTTCACGGGCGCGCTTTTCCGACGGCTTCTCGAAGTGGCGGCGCAGCTTCATCTCGCGGTACACGCCCTCGCGCTGCAGCTTCTTCTTCAGCGCGCGAAGAGCTTGATCAACATTGTTGTCCCGAACGAGAATCTGCATAAGAAAAACCACCTCAAAAAATCTGGCCGGCGAGAACCCCGAATCGCAGAATATGCGGGGTAACACCCAGGATATGGAACACGGATAGTGCCGAATCCTGCAGTGGGTCCGGCTGGAATTCGGGGCCGCTAGCAGAGTCGTCCGGCAAAGGCAAGGGATTCGCCCCAGTCAACGACCACCATCCAGCACGAATGCGGCCATAACCGCCAACAAAAGCAGACACAAAAGCAGGCAAGGCGCGCAAATCGGGCGATTGGCACCCTTTCGCGCGGCGCCAGGGCGGTTTATGGCCGGATCATGAGCATCACATCCCCCTCCCCCCCCAGCTTTCTGCTTGCCTCGGCCCTTGTCGCCGGCGGCGGCGGGCTTGGCGCATGGGCGCGGTTTGCCACCGGACGATTGTGGAGCGCGGCGATCGGGCCGGTCGCGGCCAGCGCTTTTCCATGGGCCACACTGACCGCCAATGTGCTGGGCGCGGCATTGATGGGGGTGCTGACCGGCTGGCTGGCGCGCCACGGTCCGGCGGGCGAAGGCTGGCGACTGCTGCTGGCGGTGGGCGTTCTGGGCGGCTACACCACCTTCTCCTCCTTTGCGCTGGAATTTGCCCTGTTCGTCCAGCGCGGCCAATTGGGGCTGGCGGCGATCTATGTCGGGACCTCGCTGCTGGCCGGTTTTGCCGCCTTGTTTGGCGGTCTGTACCTGATGCGCATGATCGGCTAAGGCGCGCCATGACCGAAAAGACCGAGCATAACGTTCGCCAGTTCATCGTCGGTGGTGACGATGATGGCATCCGCCTTGACCGCTGGTTCAAGCGCCACCTGCCACAGGTGGGATTCGCCACGATTTCGCGCTGGGCGCGCACCGGCCAGATCCGCGTGGATGGCAAGCGCGCCGCACCAGAAGACCGCATCACCAAGGGCCAGACCCTGCGCGTGCCGCCGGGTGACAGCCATGTGCGCGGCGCTGCCGCCGGCAAGTCTGCCCGCCAGCGCAAACCATTGACCGAAGAGCAATTGGAGATGGCTGACGCGATGGTGATCCACCGCGATCCGGCCGCCATCGTCATCAACAAACCGCCGGGTCTGGCGACTCAGGGCGGCAGCGGCACGCATGAGCATGTCGACGGCCTGCTGGACGCCTATGCCACGCATGGCCCGCGCCCGCGCCTGGTCCACCGTCTGGACAAGGACACCAGTGGCGTCCTGCTGGTGGCGGCAACGCCGGGCAGCGCGGCCTTCTTCTCCAAGCGATTCTCTACCCGTGGCGCGCGCAAGATTTATTGGGCGCTGGTCGCGGGCGTCCCCAGCATCGAGGAAGGCCTGATCGACCTGCCACTGGCCAAACAGCCCGGCACCGGCGGCGAAAAGATGATGGTGGACCAGTCCGAACAGGGGCAGCCCAGCCGCAGCCGCTATCGCGTGCTGGACCGGGCGGGCAACCGCGCCTGCTGGGTGGAGCTGCAACCGCTGACGGGGCGTACCCACCAGTTGCGCGTGCATATGGCTGCCATCGGCCACCCAATCATCGGTGACGGCAAATATGGCGGTCAGGACGCTTTCCTGTCGGGCAGCATCAGCCGCAAGATGCATCTGCACGCCCGCCGCCTGATCATCGATCACCCGGACGGCACGATGCTGGACGTCGAGGCCGCCCTGCCCGACCATTTTGCCGCCAGTCTGGCGCAATTGGGCTTTGACGAGAACGACGGCGAATACATCCCCGACCCCAGCGGCGAACTCACGCGCGAAGAAATCAAGGCCGCCGCCCGCGCCCATGCCAAGGATTACCGCAAGGAGCGCAAGGGTGAACGCCGTGGCCGCGCCGAAACCGGCCGCACCCGCAATGACAGCCGCATTCCGCCAGCGAAAAAGGGCGGCGTGAAAAAGGGGCTTGGCTCGCCCAAGCCGACGAAACCCACTGGTGGCAAGCCTGCTGGTGGTAGGCCCGCTGGTGGCAAGCCAACGGGAGGCAAACCGGCAGGTGGCGCGCCGCGTCCCGCCGGTGGGCGCGGAGTTGGCCGTCCTTCGACGCCACGGGGCCGTGGCTGATGACGGCGGGCGCGGTGCGGTTGGCGGTGTTTGATTGTGACGGCACGTTGGTCGATGGTCAGGCGGACATCTGCCTGACCATGGTCGAGGCCTTTACCACACTGGGCCTGCCCGCGCCCGAACGCGGCGATATCCTGCGCACCGTGGGGCTCAGCCTGCCGCTGGCGATGCGGCGCCTGGCCCCCGATGCCGATGCCGATCTGCAGGCCGCGCTGACCGAGGGGTACAAGCAGGCGTTCCGCGCCGCCCGCACCGCAGGCCGGATTGCCGAACCCCTGTTTCCCGGCATCCGCATGGCGCTGGATGCCTTGCGCGCCGATGGCTGGGATCTGGGCGTGGCGACAGGCAAAAGCGACCGTGGACTGCTGCATTGCCTGACCGCGCATGGGCTGAACGACCATTTCGTCACGCTGCAAACCGCCGACCGCCACCCGTCAAAGCCGCATCCCGCCATGCTGGAGGCGGCGCTGGATGCCGCCATGGCCACGCCGCAGGATGCGGTAATGATCGGCGACACCAGCTTTGACATGGCGATGGCGGTGGCCGCAGGCGTGCGCCCGATTGGTGTCGCCTGGGGCTATCACAGCGCGGCAGAGTTGACACAGGCTGGCGCTGTGGCAGTGGCCCGCAGCGCAAAGGAATTGCTGGAGATTTTGCGATGAGCCCCGAACTTGCCAAGGCCCGCCACAAGCGGCTGACGATGGTACGCTTTTTTGGCGTGCTGTTGGCGCTGATCGGCGCCGCGATCATGGCGGGCAAGGTGGCGTTGCCGCCAATTGTCGGCCTGTTGATCCTGTTGATGGGCGTGTTTGACGTCGTGCTGTTCCCGCTGATGTTGACGCGCCGCTGGAAGAAAATGGACAAATGAAGCGGTTTTACAAGGACGTGACCGCCGTTCCGGTGGACGGCGGGTTTTCGGTCGCGCTGGACGGGCGCAAGATCAAGACGGTGGGTGGTCGCCCGCAGGTGGTACCTTCGCAGGCATTGGCCAGCGCGATGGCACAGGAATGGGCCGACCAGCCCGCCGAGATCGACCCCACACGCTTTATTCTGCGCGACATGGCCGATTACGCGATCGATGTCGTGGCCAATGAGCGGGCGGAAACGGTGGCGGGGCTGCTGCCTTATGCCGAAACCGACACGCTGTGCTATCGCGCGGATCCTGACGAGGCATTGTACCACCGCCAGCGCGAGGTGTGGGAGCCGGTGCTGACCGCCGCCGAAGCCCGGCGCGAAGTACGGTTTGAGCGCGTGTCGGGCATCATGCACCGCCCGCAGCCCGCCGCCACGCTGGACCATCTGCGGGCCGAATTGGAGCGCGCCGACGATTTCACGCTGGCAGCGCTGCGCAATCTGGCCAGTCTGGCAGCCTCGCTGGTCATTGCACTGGAGGCGTTGGTGCCGGGCATGGACGCGGAAAAGCTGTGGGACGCGGCCAGTCTGGAAGAGGAGTGGCAGGCCCATCTGTGGGGTCGCGATGAGGAGGCCGAGGAACGCCGGGCAAAGCGGCGCACGGCTTTCCTGACATCTCTGCGTTTTGCCGAAATGGCGCGACAGGGATAAGCGGGGCGGCCGTGCCCCCTTACTTCACGGGCGCGGCCATCCACACCGCCACATCGGCGGCCACCTTGTTCGCCAAACGGTTCAGCACCGGGGCCACCGCTGCTACCTTGGGCATGATGCCTGTCTCGACGCTCTCGAACCGGCGCATGGTGACCGTGCCATCGGCGCCGCGGCGGATCGCGTCATAGCGCACCACCGCCGCTTTTTGCCGCGCGTCATAGCCCATCGCCAGCAAGCGCCCCTCCAACCGGGTGGCGCCGCGTGGGGTATCGGCGTCATCCTCGATCACCAGCGCGCCCCCCTGCGCCCGCAAGGTTTCGGCCAACAGCGCGCGGAATTGGCGCGCGGGCCGCTCCACCCATGCCGCGCCGTCCAGATAGGCGATCTCTGACGGGCTGACCTGCACCGCCACACGCGGGATCGACAGCGCCCGGTCGGTCAGCGGTTCAGCCACCACCAGCACATTGCCGGGGCTGGCCACCACCGCTCCACCGGCGGGCGCCAGGACTTCGGACGTCAGATGCAACAGGCGCTGGGGCGGTTTGGCATTGCCCACCGTCACACAGCCCGACAACAGCGCCGCCCCGGCCAGCAGCGTTCCGGCGGACCAGCGCGCCCACAGTTGGGCGCAAGGCATGGCGGTCATGGCGTGAGTCCTTTTCATGGCTTGTACGTAGGGACAGGCGGCGATCCCATCGCGCCCGAAATGCCCTGCGCATCAATCTTTTCCGTCAGTTCCCGCAGCGCGCGCGAGGTAGCGCGCAATTCGCGCAGCGCCGCCTCCGCCTCGGGCAGGGTATTGGCCGACAACTGCCGCGCGGCCGGCCGGGTGTCATCGGCGGTCTGCTTCAGCGCGTCGGCGGCCGCCTGCGCCGATTTCAGTGTCGCCTGCAACTGACTGGCCAGCGAATTGCCATTGGAATCCAACATCGCATTGGCGCGTCCCGCCACCTTCTCGAACTCACCCAGCGTGATCGTCGCCTGCATCAGCGTCGAGTCCAGATCATTCAGCACCGTCTTCACCTGCGGCGAGGCATCGGCCAGATGGCCGGTCAACCGCTCGGTATTGACCAGAATGCCCTCGATCGACTTCTGATTCTTGTCCGACAGCATCAGCGTCAGACGGTCGGTCAGAGTGGCCAGCCGCTCCATCAACAGCGGGGCGTTCGACAACAACGCGCCCAGCCCGCTGCGCTTGGGCGGGATCACCGGCGCGCCATCGGGACCTAGCGCGGTGATTGGCTTGGCATCCTTGCGCCCGCCGCTCAACTGGATGTTCGACACGCCGGTAAAGCTGCCCTGAATCGAGGCCGTTGTCCCGTCCAGCACAGGGATGCGTTCGTTCACCGCAATGCGCACCCGCACCAACCCCGGATCATTGTCCGAGATCTCGATCTCCTTGATCTGTCCCGCCGGCACGCCCGCATAGGTCACCGGCGTGCCCCGCGCCAAACCATCAACCGATTGGGTGAAATAGATGTCATAGTCCTTTTGGATGCCGCGGTTCAGTTGCGCCACCCAGACGAACACCCCGGCCGCCAGCACCAGCAGCGCCAGCGTAACCGCCCCCACCCAGACATGATTGGCCCTTGTCTCCATTGCCCCATTATGCCTTTGTCTGCGCGCCAAAGTCCAGCGCATCGCCCACAGGCAGATGACCGGCAGCGGCGGCCCGTCCACGCGGGCCGTTGAAATAGTCCTGAATCCAGGGATGGTCGCTGGCCATCAGTTGCGCGATGGTGCCACAGGCGATCACCTGCTTATCGGCCAGCACGGCCACACGGTCGCAAATCTCGTGCAGGGTATCCAGATCATGCGTGATCAGAAACACCGTCAGCCCCAGCGTGTCCTGCAACTCCAGCGTCAGCCGGTCAAAGGCGGCCGCGCCAATCGGGTCCAGCCCGGCGGTCGGCTCGTCCAGAAACAACAGTTCAGGGTCGAGCGCCAAGGCCCGCGCCAATCCGGCACGCTTTTTCATGCCGCCCGACAGTTCGGAAGGAAACTTGTCGGCCGCCTCTTGCGGCAGGCCGGTCAGCATCACCTTGTAGCGCGCGATCTCGCGGCGCAGGCGGGCAGACATGTCAGGATAGAATTCCTTTAACGGCACCTCGACATTTTCGGCCACCGTCAGGGTGGAGAACAAGGCCCCGCCCTGAAACAGCACGCCCCAACGGCTGCGGATATCCCCCATGCCGTGTTGCGGTGGAGCATCGACATCCTGCCCCAGCACGGTGATCTGTCCCTGCGTCGGGCGCTGCAACCCGATGATGGATCGCATCAGCACCGATTTGCCCGTGCCCGATCCGCCGACCACGCCCAGAATCTCCCCCCGGCGCACCTGCAACGACAGGTCGTGGTGGATGACATGATCGCCAAAGCGGTTGTCCAACCCCTCGATCGTGATCGCCGCTTCGCTGGCCGCGCCGCCTGTGCCCTGCCCGCTCATATCCAGCCGATTTCCGAAAAGAACACCGCAAAAAACGCATCCAGCACGATCACCACAAAGATCGCCTGCACCACGGCATTGGTGGTGCGATGGCCCACCTCCTCGGAATTGCCGGACACCATCATGCCCTGATAACAGCCGGTCATGGCGATGATCAGCCCGAACACCGGCCCTTTGACCACGCCCACCCACAGGTCGCGCAGCGGCACCACCTCCTGCACGCGGGCGATGAAATTCCAGAACGGGATGTCCAGCGTCACCGCCGAAATCACCGCGCCCCCGACAATCGCGATGATCGAGGAATAAAAGCCCAGCAGCGGCATCATCAGCACCGCCGCCAAGACGCGCGGCAAGATCAACGCCTCGGTCGGGGAAACGCCGATGGTGCGCATTGCGTCAACTTCCTCGGTCAGTTTCATCGTGCCGATCTGCGCGGCAAAGGCGCTGCCCGAACGACCCGCCACCATGATTGCGGTCATCAACACGCCCAATTCGCGGAACGCCAGACGCCCGGTCAGGTTCACCGTGTAAATCTCGGCGCCGAACTGCTGCAACTGCACCGCGCCCTGCTGGGCAATGACGATCCCCACCAGAAAGCTCATCAAGGCGATAATGCCCAGCGAATCAATGCCCACCAGTTCGATCTGGCGGATCAATGCGCGCCCGCGCAACCGGCGCGGATGGGCAATCGTGCCGCCCAACGCCGACAACAGCGCCCCCAGAAACGAGAGTATCGCCAAAACACCCGCGCCCGCGCCGATCACATTTTCCCCGACACGCGCGACCATCCGCGCGGCCAAAGGCTTTGCCGGGGCGGGTGGTTCATCCTGCGGGCGGGCGTCCTGCACGGCGGCGATCAGACGCTGCGCCTTGTCGCTGGCGCCGATCAGCACCGCGCCACTTTCGGCCATCAACCGGGCGATCACCCATGCGCCCACGGTATCGATCTCGTGCACGCGCGATGCGTCAATCGCCCGCACATCGCTGGCGGCGGCGCGCACATCGGCATCCACCGCGCTGACCGTGCCGACCAGCCACGGCCCCGCCAGCACCGCGCGCACGGACGCCGGTTGCGCGCCATCCGCCGGATATTCCACCGTGAATGCACAGGTCTGAGACGGGACCCCCTCTGTCATGCGATGGGTCATGCGGGAAAAACGCCCCCCAAGCAAGCTGCGCATTGGACCAAAAATGGCACCCAGCACGGGCAAATGACGCGCCCGCGCGCTTGCACACACGCGGGGGTGCTGGCAAAGGCGCTGGCATGACCGAGGAATCCAGCAACGCCGCGTCCGCTCCGGCGCTCGACAAGACCTTTGATCCCGCCGCGATCGAGGCAAAGTGGTATGGCCATTGGGAGGCGAACAACCTGTTCCGCCCCGAGCGTCCAGACGCGACCCCGTTCACCATCGTCAACCCGCCGCCAAACGTCACGGGCAGCCTGCATATCGGCCACGCGCTGGACAACACGTTGCAGGATGTGGTGATCCGCTATGAACGCCTGCGTGGCAAGGACGCGCTGTGGGTGGTGGGCACCGACCACGCCGGCATCGCCACGCAGATGGTGGTCGAGCGCCAGATGGAAGCCAAGGGCGACAAGCGCACCAACTACACCCGCGAGGATTTCATCGACAAGGTGTGGGAATGGAAGGCCGAAAGCGGCGGCACCATCACGCGCCAGCTGCGCCGTCTGGGCTGCTCGATGGACTGGAGCCGCGAACAGTTCACCATGGACCCGCACTTCACCCGCGCGGTGGTAAAGGTGTTCGTCGACCTGTTCAACCAGGGCCTGATCTATCGCGACAAGCGTCTGGTCAACTGGGATCCCAAGCTGAAGACCGCGATCTCCGACCTTGAGGTGGAAACCCGCGAGGTGCAGGGCGGCTTCTGGCACTTCAAATATCCGCTGGCCGATGGCGTTACCCGCGCCGACGGGCTGGACTATATCGAGGTCGCCACCACCCGCCCCGAAACCATGTTGGCCGATATGGCCGTCGCGGTGAACCCCGAAGATGAGCGCTACAAGAGCGTCATCGGCAAGGAGATCCTGCAACCGATCACCGGCCGCCGGTTCAAGGTGGTGGCCGACGAACACGCCGATCCCGAACTGGGCAGCGGCGCGGTCAAGATCACGCCGGGCCATGACTTCAACGACTTTGAAGTGGGCAAGCGCGCAGGGATCGCCGCCAACGACATGC
The DNA here is from genome assembly GCF_009909235.1 of Novosphingobium ovatum. Taxonomy (GTDB): domain Bacteria; phylum Pseudomonadota; class Alphaproteobacteria; order Sphingomonadales; family Sphingomonadaceae; genus Novosphingobium; species Novosphingobium ovatum. The sequence goes on along the minus strand of NZ_JAAAPO010000003.1, from coordinate 381,821 downwards.
TGAACATGTTCGACGCGGACGCGAACGTGGTGCAGACCGCCGATGGCCTGATCCCCGAGCGTTTCCTGGGCGTCGAACGCTTTGCCGCGCGGGCGATGATCGTCGAGGAGATGAAGGCGCTGGGCTGCCTGATCCCGCACGTCACCAAGGACAAGGAAGGCAACGCGGTTGAGCATGACGCCGAACCGCGCACCATCCAGACCCCCTATGGCGACCGTGGCGGCGTGGTGATCGAGCCGTGGCTGACCGATCAGTGGTACGTCAACGCCGCCGTGCTGGCGCAAAAGCCGCTGGAAGCGGTGCGTTCGGGCGCGATCGAAATCGTCCCCAAGAGCTGGGAAAAGACCTTCTTCCACTGGATGGAAGGCATTCAGCCGTGGTGCATCAGCCGCCAACTGTGGTGGGGCCACCGCATCCCGGCTTGGTATGCCGACGATGGCCGCGTGTTTGTCGCCGAGACCGAGGAAGAGGCGCAAGCTCTGGCCGGCGCCGATGTGGCGTTGACCCGCGACCCCGACGTGCTCGACACGTGGTTTTCGTCCGCGCTGTGGCCGTTCGCCACGCTGGGCTGGCCGGATGAAAACGCGCCGCTGTTTCAAAAGCATTACCCCAACGACCTGCTGGTTTCGGGCTTTGACATCCTGTTCTTCTGGGATGCGCGCATGGCGATGCAGGGCATGCATTTCCTGCCCGAAGTGCCGTGGCGCCGCCTGTACCTGCACGGGTTGGTCCGCGCCGCCGATGGCGCGAAAATGTCCAAGTCCAAGGGCAATGTCGTCGATCCCTTGGGCCTGATTGACAAATATGGCGCGGACGCGCTGCGCTTTTTCATGGCGGCGATGGAAAGCCAGGGCCGCGACGTCAAAATGGACGAAAAGCGCGTCGAGGGTTACCGCAATTTCGCCACCAAGCTGTGGAACGCGGCGCGGTTCTGTCAGTCGAACGGCATTGTCGCCAGCACCAGCGTTGCCGCGCCCGCCGCGACCAGCGCGGTGAACAAATGGATCATCGGCGAAGTGGTGGAAACGGTCGCCGCGCTGGACAAGGCGATGGCCGAGCTGCGTTTCGATGCAGCCGCCCATGCCATCTACCGCTTTGTCTATGACGGCTTCTGCGATTGGTACATCGAACTGATCAAGGGCGCCTTTGACGCCGAAACCAAGGCCGTGGCCGGTTGGGTGCTGGACCAGATTCTGGTGATGCTGCACCCCTTCATGCCGTTCGTGACCGAGGAATTGTGGAACGCTCTTGGCGCCCGCGAAACCGAACTGATCATCGCCGCATGGCCCGCCCCGCAGGCGCAGGTCGACGCCGCCGCCAAGGCTGAGGTGGAGTGGCTGATCGCGCTGATCGGCAATTTGCGCGGGGCCAAGGTGGAACTCGGCCTTGCGCCGGGTTCGCGCCTGACGGCCTATCTGCCCGATCCCAGCACGGCAACGCAGGGCATCATCGCGCGCAACCCGGTGGCGATCGACCGTCTGGCCCGTCTGGACGCGATCCACTTTGCCCCCGCCCCGGCTGGCGCGGCGATGCAAATCGGCGCGGGCGATGCCAATCTGATCGTCCCGCTCGAAGGCCTGATCGACGTCGCCGCCGAAAAAGCCCGTCTGGCCAAGGCCTTGACCGCCAGCCAGAAGGAGCGCGACAGCCTGGACAAGCGCCTGTCCAACCCGGCGTTCGTGGAGAAGGCCAAGCCCGAGGCGATCGACAAGGCCCGCGCCGACCACGCCCACCACACCGCCGAGGCCGAACGTCTGGCTGCCGCGCTGGCGCGGTTGGGCTAAGCACGGGCGCGCGCGGCAATGGCACTGGCTCTGGCCACGATCACTCCGGGCAAGCCCGAGATCTTTGCCGCACTGCAGGGCGAAGGGGCGTCGATCGGACGCCCCAGCGTCTTTGTCCGCCTGTCCCGCTGCAATCTGGCCTGCCGCTGGTGCGACACGGCCTATACGTGGCGGTTTACCGGAGACAATCGGCCGCACACCGATGATGTGGCCTATGACCGGGGCCAGAACCAACTGACCATGGACGAGGCCAAGGTCGCGCTGGCCATTGCCGAACTGGGCGCGCATCTGCCCTTCCCCCGGCTGGTGATCACCGGGGGTGAGCCGCTGTTGCAGGGTGCGGCGCTGGCCCGCATGATCACCAACCTGAACATGCTGGACGGGCGCGACTGGCATGTCGAGATCGAAACCAATGGCTCTGTCGCCCCGCATGCGGCGCTGGACCCGCTGGTGGCGCAATATAACGTCAGCCCCAAACTGGCGCATTCGGGTAATCCGGCCGAATTGGCACTGGTGCCCGAACGGCTGACCGCATGGGCGCAGGACCCGCGCGCATGGTTCAAATTCGTGCTGGGCGTGCCCGATGATCTGGATCAGGTGGTGGCGCTGGCACGCGTCTATGCCATCCCGGCCAACCGTATTTTCCTGATGCCCGAAGGTCGGGATAGCCAAACCTTACGCGATAAGGCCATATGGCTGGCGGAACTGTGTTCGACACACGGCTTTTGCTTTACCGACCGTTTGCATATTCATCTGAGCGGCGACACGAGGGGAACATGAGCGAAACCTATGCCGCCAGCAGCGTGCCGGACGACAGCCCGCAGGATCAACCGCACCCGGCAGCGGGGCGGATGCGCGGGGATCTGACCGAAGGGCCGATCCTCAAGACGCTGATGCTGTTCTCGATCCCGACGCTGATCTCGAACATGCTGCAAACGCTGAACGGCACGATCAATTCGATCTGGGTCGGGCGGCTGATCGGGGAAAGCGCGCTGGCGGCCACGGCCAATGCCAATATCGTGATGTTCCTGACCTTTGCCGCGGTGTTCGGCTTTGGCATGGCAACCACGGTGCGGGTCGGGCAAAACTTTGGCGCGCGCAAGATCGACGCGGCGCGGATCACCTTTGGCAGCGGCATCGGCTTTTGCACGCTGGTCTCGATAGTGGTCGGGCTGATCGGCTTTGTCTATTCGCCCGCCTTGCTGACGGCGCTGGGCACGCCCGAACTCAGCCGGATCGAGGCGCTGGAATATCTGCGTGTGGTGTTCATCACCATGCCTTTCGGCACGCTGTCGGTGATGGTGTCGATGGGACTGCGCGGGGCGGGCGATGCCAAAACGCCGCTCTATGCCATGATCCTGACGGTCATCATCGACATCCTGTGCAACCCGTTGTTGATCCGTGGCGTTGGCCCGATCCCGGCGATGGGGATCACCGGGTCGGCGCTATCGACGGCCATTGCGAATTTTGCGGGCGTCGCCTTCATGATCGCGGCGATGTATCTGCGCGACATGCCGCTGCGCCTGCGCGGGGCGGAACTGGGCTATCTGGTGCCGCGCCGCAGCGAATTGGGCTTTATCATCACCAAAGGCCTGCCGATGGGCACGCAAATGTTGCTGGTGTCCAGCGCGGGCCTGATCATGATCAGCCTGGTCAACGCCGAGGGCATGGAGACCGCCGCTGCCTATGGCGCGTCACTGCAATTGTGGAACTATCTGCAAATGCCCGCTTTTGCCATTTCCAGCGCGGTATCGGCGATGGTTGCGCAAAATGTCGGCGCGGGCAAGCATCGCCGCGTCAGCCAGATCACCTGGCAGGGTCTGGGCGCCAATCTGGCATTGACGGGCACGCTGGCGGTGGTGCTGGTGGTGGCCGCGCATCCGCTGCTGGGGCTGTTTCTGGGGCCGCAGAGCGCCGCCCTGCCCTTGGCCGAACACATGCAGCGCATCGTGACATGGTCGTTCGTGCTGATGGGCGTGATGATGATCCTGACCGGCACGATGCGCGCCTATGGCGCGGTGCTGATGCCGCTGGTGATCATGTTCATCTCACTTTATCCGGCGCGCCTGGGCTTTTACTATATCGCCCATACGCAGATCGGGGCCGAAGCGATCTGGTGGTCCTATCCATTCGGATCGGTGGTGGCGGCGGGGCTGACGCTGGTGCTGTATAACCGCAAGGGCTGGCGCAAGATCGACCGCAGCAAGATGCGCTCCGGTAGCGATATGGGCGGTGGCGAGATGATGGGGCACTAAGGCCCCGTCCGATTACCGCCCCTGGGCGCGCCAACGCTGGACTGTGCGCGCCACCATCATGTCCTCGCCGCCCTGTTCGCGCCACAATGCGCTGAACGACGGGTCCGCCGATGCGGGACGGCGGGTTTCCTCCAGATCGTCAAAGGCCACGCGCATCGGCAGGGCGACGCCTTCGCCACAGATGATGCATTCACGGTTACGCAACGCGGGGATCGAATCCAGAAACCCGCGCGCGCCTTCGGGCATGGCGGCCCGGACAAAGGCCTGATCGCGCTCGTTGTTCAGGCGCATGGCGATGATCGTGCCCAACTGTGACAGCACGCCTTCGGCAAGGTCGGACGGACGCTGCGTCACCAGCCCCAGCGACACGCCATATTTACGCCCTTCCTTGGCGATGCGCGACAGGATGCGCCCGACCGAGGACGTCTCGACATTGCGCTCGGACGGGACATAGCGGTGCGCCTCCTCGCACACCAGCAGCACCGGGCGCGGCGTTTCCCCCCGCGACCAGATGGCAAAATCGAACACCAGCCGCGAAAGCAGCGCAACCACCGTGCTGGTGATCTCCGAGGGCACGCCCGAGACATCAACGATGGCGATCGGGCGACCATTGGCCGGCAGGCGGAACATGCGGGCCAGCGCTTCGGTCATGGTGTCGCCCACCAGCATCCCCGAAAACAGAAAGCTGTAACGCGGATCAGCCTTCAGCTCGTCCAGCCGGGTCTTGATCCGGGTGTAAGGCGCGGTGGTGGTCGCCTTGTCCAGCTTGCCCATTTCGTTTTGCAGGATCACGGCCAGATCGGACAGCAGATAGGGGATGGGGGAATCGACCGTGATCCGCCCGCCCATGCTCTCGGCCAGCCGGTGCTTGATCCGGGCCTGATACAGGCAACGCGCCAGAATTTCCGCGTCAATCTGCCGGTTCTCGCCCCGGCTCGACAGCAGGATCTCGCAATGCTCCTCGAAATTCATCAGCCAATAGGGCAGTTGCAGATTGCTGGCGTCCAGAATGACGCCGGTATCGCGAAACGCGCTGGCATATTCGCCATGTGGGTCGATCATCAACACATGGCCCTGAGGCGCGGCCTGACAAATGCGGTGCAGGATCAGCGCCAAAGCGGTCGATTTACCAGTGCCGGTCGATCCCAGCAGCGCGAAATGCTTGCCCAGAAACGGGTCGACATACAGGCTGGCGCGGATGTCGCGGGTGGGGTGAACGGTGCCGATCTCGATGCCGGGCCGGCTGTCACCGGCATAGACCGACATCAGATCGCGCGTGCTGGTGGGATAGACCAGCGCGCCGGGCAGCGGATAATTGGTCACACCGCGCCGGAAATCATACATCACGCCGGTCAGGCGCTGCTCGGCCCCTTCGCCCAGAAAATCGATCTGGGTCAGGATGCCATCGCCATCGCGCCGCCCCTGCTTTTGCTCGCGCACGCTGGCCAGCAACCACATGTTGCCCGCCCGCACCCGCAATTGGCACCCCACCTGCCCCGACAAGGCCACCGTGGGATCGGCATCGCCCGCGCATTCCTGCAACCGTTGCGGGTCCAGCGCGATCAACGCCCCGGCCCCGGCCACTTCCAGCACCACGCCAATCGGCAATTGCGCGTTATTGGCGGCCCCCGGCGAGGCGCAGACGCCATCATCAGGCATAAAGCCGGGCTGCGACATGTCGGTCACGCGCAGGGCACCACGGCGCCCCGATTGGCGGAGAAAACAGAGGAGCAAGTCATCGCCGCAGGATTAGGCACGGCAGGTTAAGTTTCGCCTTACGCGCCCTGCCCTAGACCAGCGCGAACAGCCGCCCGGCGGCCCAGCCCATCAGCACCGAAATCGCCACGGCCATCAGGCCATAGGACAAAGCGCGGCGGCGCGAGAAGTCCTCGATCCCGCGCTCCATCCCTACCTTCACCACCTCGACCTCGCTGATGGCGGACGCCACCACGCGGCCATTGCGAATGGCAAAGGTTTCCGCCGTATAGACCCCCGTCTGTACATTCGATGGCAGCGAAATGCGCGCCTGATACAGCACCTGATCCTTGACCGTGACGGCGTGTTCGTCCTGCTGATACAGCCCCTTGCCCCGCATCAGGCTGACCAGCCCCTGCGCGTAATGGGCCTGCTGCGCCGGATCGATCGAAGCCGCCGGTGACAATTGCAGCGAGTCCAGCCCCAGTTCGTAAATGGCGGCGGTGCGTTCATCGACAATGTCGCGCAACGGCCGGGCTGAAGCCACCGCGTAAAAGCTGGGCATCGAGCGGAACACGGTGCTGTGGGCATTGACCCACACGCCCGCCACCTTTTCCTTTTCGCGCAGGACGACAGGCCGCGCCGGCCCCTCCAGCACGACAACGATATCGTAATCGCGGCCCGCGCGGGTGCCCTCTGGCGTCAGGATCGCGCCAAACAGCAGCAATTGCGTGCCGGTAAAGCCCTGCCGCACCTGCACCTGATGTTGTGACACATCGGGCACCAGAATCGGATCGGCCGCCCCGATCAGCGCGAAAAACGCCAAAAGGGCCGCCAGAACCCTCACAATACCGTCACGGTAAATATGTCGCCCGGCTGCCACGTCAGCCCCAGCGCCATGCGCAACCCCACCGCCAAAACGATCAGCGCCAGAATCAGGCGCAGCGTCACCGGACTGGCGATCTGGCCGATGCGCGCGCCCAATTGCGCCCCCGACACCGACCCCACCAACAGCAAAAAGCCCAGCACCAGATCGACCGCATGGGTGGTCAGCGCGTGCATCAATGTCGTGGCGATGGTGACAAACAGGATCTGGAACAACGAGGTGCCCACCACCACGTTGGCGCTCATCCCCAGAATGTACAGCATCGCGGGCACCATGATGAACCCGCCGCCAATACCCAGCAGCATCGTCAGAATGCCGCCCACCACGCCCAGCAACAGCGGCGCCAGCGGCGAAATATACAGGCCCGAGCGATAGAACCGCCAGCGCAGCGGCAACAGCGCGACCAGCGGGTGATGCCGCCGCTTGCGCGCGGGCGGAGCCACTCCGCGCCGCGCGGCCAGCATGGTCTCGATGCTTTCCTTGGCCATCAACGACCCGATCGAGCCCAGCATCAGGACATAGAGCAGGTTGATCGCCGTATCGATCTGACCCAGCCGTTGCAGGATGCTGAACAGCACCGCACCAATACCTGTGCCCAACACACCACCAGCCACCAGCACGCCACCCATCTGGTAATCCACCCCGCCGCGTTGCCCATGGGCAAACACGCCCGACACGCTGGCGCCGGTCACCGTGCTGGCCGCACTGGCGGCAGCGACCGTGGGTGGCACGCCATAGAAAATCAGCAAGGGCGTGGTCAGGAACCCGCCGCCCACGCCAAACAGCCCCGACAGCACGCCGGTCAGCGCGCCAAGGCCGATAATGATCAGGCCGTTCACCGCCAGATTGGCTATGGGCAAATAGACATCCATTGCTGCGCCCAACGCTAGCCCGGTTGGCCACGCAAAGGAAGGGCGCAAAGCCACCACGCCGCGATTTTGTCGTGCCTTTTGGATCAGAAACCGGCCGCGATGGTGATCGCCGGACCATCCACAGGCGCGGCATTGCCCGCCACCCGCACCCGCCAATCCACCGAGACATGGCCCGCCACGCCGCCATGCGCATAGGCCACCCGCAGCGTCGGCCCAATGTCCAGCCGCGCCGCGCCGTCCTGCGCGCCGCCCCATGCGCCCGCGCCGATCCGCACCATGGCGCGCCCTTGCACGTCCACCGGCGCATCCACCCGCACCTGTCCGTCAACAAAGGCGGTTTCGTTCGCCCCCCCGACATAGCCCGCCTGCACATAGGTTTCGGCCCGGAACCCGCCAGGCAGCGCCTGTGGCGGCAGTTCGGTCACCGCCATCATCGCCGGACGCACCCGCGCCGACACGCCCGCACGCGGCTGCCCCGCGCGCACCTCGGCCATAATCGCCACGGGGATCTTGCGATGCAGCCGTACCGAGATGCCAGCGGCGACTTCCTTTTCGCCCCCGCCGTTCAGCGCGCCATAGCCGCGCGCATAGACCGCCAGCCGGTTGGGATCATCGGGCTGTAGCCGATAGCGCAGCACCGCGCCGATCTGGCTGGCGCCATAGGTGGGCGTAAGACTGCCCGCCGCGCTGCCCGCGCCCTGCCCGCCGGGGCGCAGCATCGCCCAGCCATCGCCCGACCAGTGTCGCCCGCCCGACGCCCTGCGCCCCGACACCGATGGCTCGGGCAAGGGCGCGGGGCTTGAGGGCACGGCCTCGACCCGCGCATCAGCACCAGACGCCACAAAGCCCGCCTCCACCAGCGTGGTGGGACGGGAGAACGGCGCGGCCATGGGCAATCGGGCCGACGCGATGGCAGGTGGTTCGGGCCGGGGCAGCGCCAACCGGGCCACCTCGACCGTGGGTAGCGGCGCGGGCGGACCTGACGGCATCACCATCATCGGCGGCGGCATGGCGGGAGGCGCCTGTGCGGGGGGATGCCCGGCCAGGGCCATGTGCGGCAGCCCCCCGCCCGCCATCCACCCAGGGCCGGGCACCGCCGGACGGCGCAGCAGCGTTGGCACAGCATGGCGAACAGGCGGCAACAAGCGCAGCCGCTGCACCCCCATTGGCACGCCATAAGCCACCGTCTGCGAGGGCAGGCTCAACCCGCCAACCGCGTGTTGCCCCCAAGCCACCGGCTCCCACAAGGCCGACCGGCCAAACGCCCAGACCAGCAGGATCATCAGGAACACCAGCAAGGGCTCCCCCCGCTTGCGCGCCGGTTTGACCTTTGTGGGGGGCGCCTGATGCGTCATGAACCGCCAGTGGTGGTCGTGGTGAGCAGCGGGTGGGCACGGTGCTCGGTCTTGTCCCACACCACCTTGCCCCCCATCAGGCTGCGGCAATAGGCGACAAAGGCCCGGCGACCCGCCATGATCGTGACGATATTGGCAATGGGCATGCGAATGATCGAATAAAATCCTTCGGCGATGCCATATTCGCGCCCGGTAAAGACGATGCGCCAGAACAAGCGCCAGAACAGGCCAAAGATGCACAGGTTGATCGCCCATGACACCCATGGCGAATGCGGCGGCATCATCGGCCCACCCGGCCCGCCCCACAGCCAGATGATGCCCAGCACGCCTTCCACAACGATCAGCAGATAGGCCGCGGCCAGCACCAATGCCGTCAACGGCGCGCGGCGGTCGCGCACGGCCATCCATTGGCGACAAACCGCCCCTGCCAGCCCAGCCGGTCCCACCCCTGCAAGGCGATGCCATGAATCCAGCGAGTCTTTTGCCGCACGGCATCGTTCAGCGTGCCGGGAAAATAGCTGCGTGTGCCGATCAGATTGCCATCGATATCACGCCGCCGCAGGAACCGGCTGCGCCCGCCCATCCGCTTGATCAGCAGGCCCAGCTCATAGTCCTCGGTAAAGCATTCCTCGGCAAAGGGGCCGTTGCCGCCTTCCTGCCGGCGCAGATCAGCGATGCGGTCCAGCATGTCGCGCGAAAAGCCGCAGGACACACCCGCCGCCGGCAATCCTGCGCCCAAAGCATCGCGTACCACCAGACTTTTGCAATGCGATTCAACGAATTCGTCGCAATAATGCCCCGCGATCCAATGCGCTCCCGGCAGAAATTCAGCGCGCACGGGCAATTGCACAAAATCCACCTGCGACAGGCCGGTGTCGATCACATGCAGTTCCAGCCCATGCACCATGTCTTCGGAATCATGCAGGATTACCCCGCCAAAACGGAACCCGTCGCGCGCCTCGTCATCCTGTAGCGCGCGGTACAGGCGGTTCAGACAATCGGCCTTGGTCGTCGGGCCAGGGCGCGGATTGATGATCACGCGGATGCGCGAATCCATCCCCGCATGCGCCACCACCGCCGCGATCGTGTCGGGATCGTTGCAATAACAGCCGACATAAATCATGCAGTCGCGCTGTTGCCATACCCGCAACATGTGGCCCACGGTCTGGCCGATCACCGCATCCTCGCGCCAGCAGGCGATGAAGATTGCCAGCCGCTGTTGCAAAGGCTGCGTGGCAGCGGCGGGCATGACGCGTTTGGTGTGATAGCGTTTGTCGGCGCGCAGGGCGATCCACACCAGATCGATGGCCAGTTCGTCCAGCATGCCCACCACAAACCAGAACAACGAGAACAACAGGAGTTCACGCTCGACCAGTTGGAGCCATTCGACTATCGTCTCGATCAGCTCCACCCCTTCGATGGACACCTTGCGGCGCCTCCTGCCGTTTCACTTACATCATAGGGGTAAACACATAATACGGCTGCAAAACTGCTGCAACAGAGTATCGGAAATTACATCCATGTTGAAATATTCCGTCCAGATATGGGGCACTCTGGCCGCCCGTATTAAACACTGGAAGGCGCAGGATTCCTCGGCTTTGGCGGGTGTGGTGCTGATGGCGGTCGCGGCGGCGGCGATTATTATGACCAATACGGCGGCAGGGCCGGTGTTGCAGGGCGTGCTGGATGCACCGCTGACCGCCCGCCCGATGCCGCATCTGGCCAACCTGCGCGACCTGATCGGCAATGGGCTGATGGCGGTGTTTTTCCTGAATGTCGGGCTGGAAATTAAACGAGAGGCGCTGATCGGCAACCTGTCCGAACCAACGCAACGGCGGCTGCCAGTGCTGGCGGCGATGGCGGGCATGGCCTGCCCGGCGCTGGTCTATCTAGTGGTCGTGCGGCTTGGCGGCGGCGACACGGCTCTGATGCACGGCTGGGCGATTCCGGCCGCCACGGACATCGCCTTTGCGCTGGGGGTGATGGCATTGCTGGGGCGGCGGGTGCCAGCCTCGTTGCGGCTATTCCTGCTGACGGTGGCGGTGGTGGATGATCTGGGCGCGGTGGTCATCATCGCGCTGGGCTATACCGCGCATGTCGACGCGGGCTGGCTGGGCGCGGGCGCGGCGGTGTGGATGGCGCTGCTGGGCCTCAACGCGCTGGGGGTAAAGCGGATGTGGCCCTATGTGCTGGGCGCGGGCGTACTGTGGTGGTGCGTGCTGCATTCGGGCGTGCATGCAACGGTGGCGGGTGTGGCCGCCGCGCTGACGGTGCCTCTGGGGCTGGACGCGCGCAAGGACAGCCCCCTGTTGCGGCTGGAGCACCGGCTGGCGCCGATCAGCGGTTATGTCATCGTGCCGCTGTTCGGGCTGGCCAATGCCGGGGTGAGCATGGACGCGGCCAGCATCGCGCGACTGGCAACGGGCGACGGCATCGTGCTGCCGCTGGCGATCGGGCTGGGTCTGGCGCTGGGGAAACCGATCGGCGTGGGGCTGGCCTGCTGGGCGGCGCGGGCCACCGGCTTTGCCCAATGGCCCAGCGGCGCCAATGCCGGTCAGATCGTCGGCATCGGCATGCTGGCGGGCATCGGCTTTACCATGAGCCTGTTCATCGGCGGGCTGGCCTTTACCCCCTCGCCCGATCAGGACAATGCGCTGCGGCTGGGCATTCTGGCTGGATCGGTGGTGTCGGGCGTGGCGGGGGCACTGGTTCTGGCCCGCGCCACCCGCCAGGCATAGCCCTTACCAGACACCCACATTGGGCATGCTGGCCCAAGGCTCGGCCGGGGCCAGATGGCCATCCTGCAGCAGCTCGACCGAAATGCCATCGGGCGTGCGGACAAAGGCCATGTGCCCATCGCGCGGCGGGCGGTTGATCGTCACGCCTGCGTCCATCAGACGCTGACAGGTGGCGTAAATATTGTCGACGCGATAGGCCAAATGGCCAAAATTGCGTCCGCCTTCGTAGGTTTCGGCCGGGCTGCCGTCTTCGGCTGGCCAGTTGTAGGTCAGTTCCACCTCGGCCACGCCTTCCTCGCCGGGGGCGGCCAGAAAAATCAGGGTAAACCGCCCCTTCTCGCTCTCCATCCGGCGTACCTCGCGCACGTCCAGCAGTTCGAAAAAGCGCAGCGTCGCCTCTGGATCGGTCACACGGATCATCGTGTGCAGGAATTTGGTCACGCATTCACTCCGTTCATCGTCATTCACGCACATCTGATCGCAGGAATGACATACAACCTGCATATAACATAGGCATGGCCAAGCGATCAGAGAAGAGGTGCGCTCACCATGGCCAAGAACAAGTCCCAGCCCGACGAAAACACCATCAAGGCCGCCGTGCGCGCCGCAAGGCTGGCGGCCAAAGTGTCGGTGGCCAACCGCCTGCGCCGCGATGTGGCGTGGGTGGTGGTGGCGGTGATCGTGGCTGGCGGCGTTGCGTTGGGCGGCTATCTGCTGGGCGATGCGCTGCCCCGCGCCAAACGGTCGGACCGCACCGTCACGGTGCGCGGCGTGGCCGAACGCGATGTGATGGCCGATCAGGCGGTGTGGACGCTGTCGTTTTCGGCAAATGCCGCCAATCTGGGCGCGGCACAGGCACAGGTTGACCGCAACGCCGCCGCCATCCGGGCCTTTTTCACATCGCGCGGCTTTGCCGATGACGCCTTGCAGACCACCGGCGTCAATGTCGCGCGCGAGACCGAGAACCATCAGGTGCGTTACGTTGTGCGCCAACGCCTGACCTTGCGCTCGACCGACATCGCGCGGGTGGACGATGCCGTCCATCACCAGTTCGATCTGGTGCGCAAGGGCGTGTTTCTGGAGGACGGATCGAAGGCGACGTTTATCTATACCCGGCTGAACCAGATCAAGCCGGCGATGGTGGCGCAGGCCACCAAGGATGCCCGCGCCGCCGCCGAACAATTTGCCCGCGACAGTGGTTCGGATCTGGGTGGGATTCGCACCGCCAGTCAGGGCTATTTCGAAGTGACCGCCCGCGCGGGCGATTCCAGTGAGGGTTGGGGCGATGCCGACACCCCGTTCAAAAAAGTGCGTGTGGTGACCACCGTCAGCTATATTCTGAAATGAACCGATCAGCCGCCGGCCGGAACCGTGCTTGACCACTTTGCGCCCCCCCCGTAAGGCTGATCAACGCGCTGCAAATTGGCCTGTTCGACATTATGATTTCTGTCCTGCGGAAACTGTTCGGTTCCTCGTCCTCACCATCGCCTGCCGCTGATCGTTCAGGCCCGGCCCTGCCGATGGGCACGCGCGCCTATGCGGTGGGGGACATTCATGGGCGGCTGGATCTGTTCACCGCGCTGATCGGCGCGATCGAGGCGGACGACGCCGCGCGCGGCCCCGCCGACACACAGGTCATCCTGCTGGGCGATCTGATTGACCGTGGGCCCGACAGCGCGGGCGTGCTGGCGCTGGCGCAGGAATGGCAGGCGCGGCGGCCGGTGCACATCCTGATGGGCAACCACGAGGAAATGCTGCTGCACGCGCCCGAACGGATGGACGTGCTGCGCCAGTTCAACCAGCATGGCGGCAAGGAGACGATCCTCTCGTTTGGCGTCTCGGAGGCAGATTACAACAAGGCTTCGTGGGAGGAATTGCAGGTCATTCTGGCGCAGGCGATCCCCCCCGCCACGCTGGATTTCATCCGTGGTTTTGGCGCGATGGTGCAATTGGGCGACTATGCCTTTGTCCATGCCGGCGTGCGGCCGGGCGTGCCCCTGCCCGAACAGCAGGTGGCCGACATGCGCTGGATCCGCGAGCCGTTCCTGTCCAGCCCCGCCGATCATGGCGCGGTGGTGGTGCATGGTCACTCGATCAGCGATCAGCCCGAATTGCGCGCCAACCGCATCGGCATCGACACGGGGGCCTATAACTCGGGCCGGCTGACGGCGCTGGTGCTCGAGGGGCGGCAACGCTGGCTGTTGACGGCCGCGATGCAGGAAGACGGCACCATCGCGACCCTGTTGCAGGACGTGGCCTGACGCCGCTTTCGCGCGCCGGATCATCCCCGACGGCAGTTACGCCAAGCTGTTGCACGACCTGCTGCCCCGCATTTCGGGCCAGATGGAAGCGGCGATGCCGATGCTGTTCATGCGCGGCGTGCTGGCCTCCGAAGGCGTCAAGCCCGAGGTTCTGGCCCGTCTGCCCCCGGAAAAGGTCGCCGCCGCGCTATTGCAGCGTGGCGGCCCCATCGTCGCTGTCGCGCGCGCCAAAAAACTGCATCAACTGGACCAACAGGTCACAGCGGGCATGTAATCCGTCCGCCTCCAGCAGCGCCTGTTTGGAGGCGGCATCAAACGGCGCGATCTGCGCCACGCCATTGATCAGCGCGACATCGTCCAGCCTCGTCACCTCTTCCCAATCGACGCGATAGCCGTGCCGGTCGGCAAAAGCCTTGGCCTCGCGCTCGAACAAGGCACGCTCGATCGCGCTCAACGCCTCCAGATCGACATCGGGGATGATGTCGGCCTCCACCTGCCGGAATGGCGTCTGCACCGTCAATTCGCGCCGGATGCGAAACCGCGCCACGCCTTCCAGCAGAATGTTGTAACGGCCATCGGGCGATGCCTCCACCTCGGCGATGTGGCCCAGGCAGCCAACGGCATAAAGCGGCGCGCCTTCCTCTGCCCGTTGCGGCTGGATCATGCCAATCTGGCGGTCACGGGCGAGTGAATCGGACACCATCGCCCGGTAACGCGGCTCGAAAATATGCAGCGGCAGGCGCAGCCCCGGATAGAGCATCGCCCCGGTCAGTGGAAAGATCGAGATCCGCATTGCCTGTCCCTGCCTGATCCGCCAGCCTTAACCGAACAATATGGTCGAGAGCTTGCGCCGCTCTCGCGCGACCCACGTGTCCTCCAGCCCAACGGCCTCGAAAATCTGCAACAATTTGGCGCGGGCGGCGCCCTCGTTCCAGGCGCGGTCCTGCGCCACCATGGCCAGCAGCGTGGCGGACGCCGCATCACGCTCCCCGGCGGCAAAGGCGGCGGTGGCATATTCCAGCCGCGCCTCCATCGAGGCCTCAGGCGCCTCGGCAGCGGCGCGCAGTGCGGCCAGTTCGCCATCCTCGGGCTTGTCCTTGGCCAGCGCCAGCGCGGCGCGGGCGCGCTCGACCGCCGGATCCTTGGCCAGTTCGGGCGCCAGTTCGTTCAGCGCCGCGTCGGCCTCCTCGACATGGCCCAGCGCGATCAGCGCGCGAATCAACCCGGCATGGGCCGCCGCGCTATCGGGCACCAGATCGATGATCTGGGCAAAGATGCCCACGGCCTGCTCGGCGTCACCGCCCTCCAGCGCCTGCTCACCCATCTCCAGCAAAGGCTCGATGTCGGGCGCGCCCGGTCCGCCGGCCTTGATCGGCAATTGCTTCAACAACTGGTCCAGCATCGCCTTCAGCTGCGATTCGCCGCGCGCATTGGTCAGGTCCGCCACCGGCTGCCCCTGGAACATCGCGTAAACGGTCGGGATCGACTGCACGCGGAACTGGCTGGCGATAAAGCTTTCCTCGTCCACGTTGATCTTGGCCAGCACCACGCCCTTGTCGGCGTAATCGGCGGCGACCTTTTCCAGCACGGGGGTCAGTGCCTTGCACGGGCCGCACCATTCCGCCCAGAAATCCAGAATCACCAGCGATTCCATCGAAGGCTCGACCACCGCGCTGCGGAAACGGTCGACGGCTTTCTTCTCTTCGATGCTCAGGCCAAGACTTGCCAAGGGTTTAACTCCATTCAACGGCGGTAGCGGGCGCCAAGGGCGGCACATCGGCCACCGGCGCCCCGCGGGGCTGCCTTCCATATGTGGCGTATCTGGATCATTTGTGAAGGGCCAAAGCGCCATTGCCCCCAAAGGCTTGCGGGCAAAGCGCTATGGATCGTGACATTTCCAAGGCTTGGCGCCCTGCCCGCCATTGCCCGACAAAGCGTTCTGGCAAAACATTTTCACCCGATGTGCATTTTCCGCTTGCCGGATGCGAGAGGCGCCGTTAGAGGGCCGCTCACCCCGCGACGGTGTGGCAACGCACCTTCGCCGAAACGCTTCGAGCGGGCGTAGCTCAGGGGTAGAGCACAACCTTGCCAAGGTTGGGGTCGAGGGTTCGAATCCCTTCGCCCGCTCCAGTTTCACCCGGTGGCGCAGCGCGTCATCAAAGCCCGAGCGGGCGTAGCTCAGGGGTAGAGCACAACCTTGCCAAGGTTGGGGTCGAGGGTTCGAATCCCTTCGCCCGCTCCAGTTTTTTTCCGACAGATCAACGCAAACGCGCTTCCCTGCGGGGAACCCTCTTTCGTCTGTGATGCGCTCCGCCGCAAGCGGCTGCGCTGAAGGGTTCGAATCCCTTCGCCCGCTCCAGTTTTCCAGACATCGACGGCAAACCGCCTCCCCACCGGGGACGGCGCGCGCGCAACGCGCCTTTGCCCTGCCAAAGCACAAAATGTTTCCCATGCGCGCGCAATCGGCTTAGGGGCTGGCGCTGACTTTTGGACTCCCGCGTCCGGCCCCTGTTTTTGCGATCAAGGACCTGCCTCATGCCCCATTATCGTTCACGCACCAGCACTCACGGCCGCAACATGGCCGGCGCGCGCGGCCTGTGGCGCGCCACCGGCATGAAGGACGAGGACTTTGGCAAGCCGATCATCGCCATCGCCAACAGCTTCACCCAATTCGTGCCGGGGCATGTGCACCTGAAGGATCTGGGCCAACTGGTCGCCCGCGAGATCGAGGCGGCCGGCGGCGTGGCCAAGGAATTCAACACCATCGCGGTCGATGACGGCATCGCCATGGGCCATGACGGCATGCTGTATAGCCTGCCCAGCCGTGACCTGATCGCCGACAGCGTCGAATATATGGTCAACGCCCATTGCGCCGACGCGATCGTCTGCATCAGCAATTGCGACAAGATCACGCCGGGCATGCTGATGGCCGCGATGCGGTTGAACATCCCGGTGATCTTTGTCTCGGGCGGGCCGATGGAGGCCGGCAAGGTCGTCATCAACGGCAAGGAACACGCGCTGGACCTGATCGACGCGATGATCGTCGCCGCCGATGACACCGTTTCGGACGAGGAAGTGGCCAAGATCGAACGCTCGGCCTGCCCCACCTGCGGGTCGTGCAGCGGCATGTTCACCGCCAACTCGATGAACTGCCTGACCGAAGCGCTGGGCCTGTCGCTGCCGGGCAATGGCAGCACGCTGGCCACCCACGCCGACCGCGAACGCCTGTTCAAGGAAGCGGGCCGCCGCATCGTCGACCTCTGCCGCCGCTGGTACGAGCAGGATGACGCCAGCGTCCTGCCGCGCTCGATCGCCAGCTTTGCCGCGTTTGAAAACGCGATGAGCCTGGACATCGCCATGGGCGGGTCGACCAACACCGTGCTGCACCTTTTGGCCGCCGCCGTCGAAGGCGGGGTGGACTTCACCATGGCCGACATCGACCGCCTGTCGCGCCGCGTCCCCTGCCTGTGCAAGGTGGCCCCGGCCAAGAATGACGTCCACATGGAAGACGTCCACCGCGCGGGCGGCATCTATGCCATTCTGGGCGAGCTGGAGCGCGCCGGGCTGCTGAACACGGACCTGCCCACCGTTCACAGCGCCACCCTGTCCGAAGCCATCGCCCATTGGGACATTGCCCGCAGCAATGATCCGGCGGTGCAGGAGTTCTTCAAGGCGGCCCCCGGCGGCGTGCCGACGCAGGTGGCCTTCAGCCAGGCCAACCGCTGGAAGGAACTGGACACTGACCGCGTGGGCGGCGTGATCCGCAATGCGGAAAACCCCTTCTCCAAGGACGGTGGCCTGGCGGTGCTGTTCGGCAATCTGGCGCCAGAGGGCTGCATTGTGAAGACGGCGGGCGTGGACGATTCCATCCTGACCTTCACCGGCACGGCCCGCGTCTATGAATCGCAGGACGCGGCGGTGGCCGGCATTCTGGGCAATGAAGTGGTGGCCGGCGACGTGGTCGTCATCCGTTACGAAGGGCCCAAGGGCGGCCCCGGCATGCAGGAAATGCTGTATCCCACCAGCTATCTCAAGTCCAAGGGGCTGGGCAAGGCCTGCGCGCTGATCACCGATGGACGCTTTAGCGGCGGCACATCAGGCCTGTCGATCGGCCACGCCAGCCCCGAAGCGGCCGAGGGTGGCCTGATCGCTCTGGTCAACACGGGCGACCGCATCCTGATAGACATCCCCAACCGCGGCATCACGCTGGACGTGGACGAGGCTGAACTGGCCCGCCGTACCGAGGAGATGCTGGCGCGTGGCAACAAGGCGTGGAAGCCGCTGGGCCGCAAGCGCAATGTCTCGCCCGCGCTGCGCGCCTATGCCGCGATGGCGACCAATGCCGCGCGCGGCGCGGTGCGCGACGTCAGCCAGATCGAAAAGGACTGATCCGCCCCACAGCGGGCACGAAAAAGGGCGCCGGGATATCCTCCCGGCGCCCTTTGCGTCTGGCTTACGCCTTCAAACGCTCGGCATGCCACGCGACATGTTCGGCCATGAAGGTCGAGATGAAGTAATACGAATGGTCATAGCCCGGCTGCATGCGGATGGTGACAGGCTGGCCGGCGGCAGCGCAGGCCTCTACCAGCAGGTGGGTTTTCAGCTGGCCTTCAAGGAAATTGTCGCCCTCGCCCTGATCGACCAACAGATCGGGCAGGCGCGCCCCCCCGGCAATCAGCGCGCAGGCGTCATATTCGGCCCATGCCGTCTGGTCCTCGCCCAGATAGCCGGTCAGCGCCTTTTCCCCCCACGGGCAATTCAGCGGCGAAACGATCGGGGCGAACGCGCTGGTCGAGCGGAAACGCCCCGGATTGCGCAGCGCAATCGTCAGCGCGCCATGGCCGCCCATGCTGTGCCCGGTGATCCCCTGCCGCGCCATGTCGACCGGGAAATTGGCGGCGACCACCTCGGGCAGCTCCTGTTCGATATAGTCGCGCATATGGAAATGGGTGGCCCAGGGCGCTTGGGTGGCGTTCACATAGAACCCCGCGCCCTTGCCAAAGTCGTACCCGTCATCATCGGGCACATCATCGCCGCGCGGGGACGTATCGGGCGCGACAAAGATGATCCCAGCCTCGGCACAGGCGCGGCGGAACTCGCCCTTTTCGGTGACATTGGCGTGGGTGCAGGTCAGGCCCGACAGATACCACAGCACCGGCAGCCGATCCCCCGGCGCGTGATCGGGCACAAACACCGAAAAGGTCATCGGCGTTCCGGTCACCGCCGACACATGGGTATAGACCCCCTGCGTCCCGCCAAAACTGCGGTTCGCGCTTACCTGTTCCAAAGTCATTTCAGCCCATCCTCTGTGCATATACATGGCGCGCAGGCACCGCGAAATGCAATGCCATACATACGAAATCTGACCGCAACATTGGCGAGCCAAGGCTGGACTGTAAAGGCAAAGTCGCAAGGCGGGGGAACTGTACACAGCCAAGGGCAGATCCATTGGGACCACCCACAAGTTTACCGTCACGGCGCGGCGCATTCCCCCTTGCCAACGAGCAATATTCCATGCACCGCACCACCCAAGACCTTATTCATCGGGCGTTCACCATCGGGGGGCCACTCGCCATAACCCGTAAGTGACCCCAGCATACAAGGACGCATACGGACATGGCACGGTCCATCAACACCACGCATCTTCGCCAGCCCAGCCTTACCTCGCCGCGCCTGCGTCGCCTTGCCGGCGTCGTACTCGGCTCCTCGGCGCTGCTGGCGCCCGCCACCGCATGGGCTGATTGCACCGCCAGCGGAGCGACCGTGACCTGCTCGGGCACCTCGGCGGCCTATACCTATTCGGGTTCGACAGCGGTCACCGCCACGGTCAACTCGGGCTCGACGCTGACCGCGCCGCTGATCATCTCGGCTTCGGGTTCGGTGCTGAACAATGCGGGCACGATCACCAACACCGGCACCGTCTATGGCGTGCAAATGGGTGACAACGCCTCGGTCACCAACAACGGCACCCTCACCTCGTCCAGCTCGTCGACGGGCGCGGGCGGCATTTCGGTGGGCGCCAATTCGACCGTGATCAACAACGGCACGCTGACCGCCTATAGCGGCACGCCCGCCGTCAGCTTTGGCACCAGCGGCACGTTCATCAACAATTCCTCGGCCGCCGCCGCGATCACGGGCAACATCGTGTTCGGCACCAACACCGGCACCGATCGCGCCTATTTCTACAACTACAGCTCGTCCTATGGCCTGACCGGGTCGGTGACGGCCAGCGGCAATGTCAGCCTGGTCAACAACGGCATCTGGACCGGCAACTTCATCCAGACCGCCAAGGCGCTGAACAGCAGCGATGGCAGCGTGGCGGTGAATTTCACCAATGGCACGGCGGGCACCTTTACCGGCGTGCTGACCACCGGTGACCAGACCAACCTGACCAACAACGGCACGATGTATCTGTATTCGGGCAGCGCCATCGGCACGCTGGGCCTGTACAATTCCACCGTGACCAACAATGGCGCGCTGTGGGTGGGCATCAAGGGGTCACCCGCGCTGCTCTCGATCAGCGGCAATTATGTGCAAAGCTCGACCGGCACGCTGAACATCGCGATCAGCCCGGCGGGCACCGCGACGGTGGCCGCTGGCACCAACTACAGCCAGCTGTACACCACCGGCACCGCGCAGATCGGCGGCAGTCTGGTGCTGCAGGTCTATTCCGGCTTTTACAAGACCGGCGCGACCTATGACGTGATCAAGGCCGACGGCGGCATCACCGGCAGCTTCTCCAGCGTGTCGGGCAACAGCCAGCTGTTCGTGACCTTTGTCGATGCGGGCATTGTCACCACCAGCGGCACGCAGCAGGTGTACCGCTTTATCGCGCAGCACAACGCCTATGCCAGCACCATGGCGGCGCAAGGCGCGACCACAAATCAGGTGGCCACCGCCAGCGCGCTGGACAAGCTGCTGGTGACCGCCAGCGCCAATGCCAGCTCGGATGCGGCCACGTTCCTGGGCTATGTTGACCTGCTGAGCGCCGACGAGGCCAAGAACTTCCTGACCTCGATCTCGCCCGAGGGCTATCTGGCCTATGCGCAGGCGCTGCGCGATCAGGCCAACCTGTTCGCCCGCCAGATCGACCTGCGCCTGAATGACCAGAACAGCAACCACCCCGAAGACGGCTGGTGGCTGAACTTCACGGGTCAGGGCAGCTTCAGCTCGACCGCCTCGACCGTGGGCGGCTATCGCACCCGCGATCAGCTGTTTGGCGTGACCGGCGGCTATGACTTCTCGGGCCCGCACCATTCGTGGGGCGGCGCGCTGCATCTGTCGTGGAACAAGCTGCACTATGCCCCCGCCACGCTGAGCGGCACCAACCGCGACTTTGGCGTGGCGTTGTATGGTCAGCAACTGTTCGGCCCGCTGTATGTCTCGGGTCAGGTGCAGTACAACATGGGCAAGCTGACCGCGACCAAGGACATCATCATCGGGTCCTATTCGCGCAGCGCCAGCGCCAGCGCGGGTGAAAACCTGTTGAAGGCCAAGGCCGAAGTCGGTTTCAATGCCAAGTTCAAGGGCTGGCGCGCCTCGCCCTTCGTGGCGATCGACTTCCAAAAGGGCAAGATCAACGGCTTTACCGAAACCAACGCCGGGGCGGCCAACCTGACGGTCAGCTCGATCAGCGCTGACCGCACCGACCTGTTGGTCGGCGCCAGCCTGACCCGCGCCGAAGGCTCGTTCCGTCCCTATATCCGCGCCGCCTATCGCACCGCGCTGGGCAGCGCCGGGGCGACCACCGTGTCTGCCTATATGAACGGCCAGACCGAAAGCGCGTTTACGGTGACCGGCCTTGCCGCCTCCAAGAACGAGTTTGACGTCAATGCGGGCGTCAACTGGGTGTTTGACGATGCGGGCGCGCTGTTTGTCGGCTATCAGGGCACGATGCGCAGCAGCTATCAGAACCACGGCCTGAACTTCGGCATCCGCCTCAAGTTCTGATCGCGGCCATCGGGCCATAGCTTTGGGGGGAGGATCGGCAACGGTCCTCCCCCTTTTGCATGGGCGGGGCACGGACGGCTGTTATCAAACCGTCATAGGATCGCCGCCTGCCTGTCACATCGGCCTGCTATTCAGAGGGGAAGGAGAACCCCAAGATGACCGCGCAGATGCCGATTGCCGCCAACCGCCGCCTGACCGTCCGACTGGCCCATTGCGAGGCCGATCTGCAATCGGTGCAGCGTTTGCGCTGGCGCGTGTTTTTCGAGGAAATGGGCGCGGCGGCCGATCCCGCGCTGGCGGGCGATCGTTGTGACCGCGACGCCTATGACGCGCTGTGCGACCATCTGCTGGTGATCGATCAGGACCGGCTGGAGCGCGATGGCCCTGATGCGGCGGTGGTGGGCACCTATCGCCTGCTGCGCGAGGGCGTGGCGCGCCGCCACGCCGGTTTCTACAGCGCGGGCGAATTTGACCTGAACCCGCTGCTGGCCACCCGCGCCGATGGCCGCGAGGCGCTGGAGCTGGGCCGCTCCTGCGTCCTGCCCGAATACCGCACCAGCGCGACGATCTCGATGCTGTGGCGCGGGATTGCCGAATATATCAGCGCCAACCGCATTGGCCTGCTGTTTGGCTGCGCCAGCTTTCCGGGGGTGGACCCGGACGCCTTTGCGCCCGCCCTGTCCTACCTCTATCACAACCATCTGGCCCCTGCCGGTACCGCGCCCAGCGTCCTGCCGGGCAAGGGCGTCAGCATGGAACGCCTGCCGCGTGGCAGCTATGACCAGCGCCGCGCGCTGTTCCAACTGCCCCCGCTGGTCAAAGGCTATCTGCGGGTGGGTGCGAGTTTTGGCGATGGGGCCTATATCGACCATGCGTTCAACACGGTGGATGTGTGCGTGGTGATGCCGGTGGACGCGATCGCCGATCGCTATGCCGCAAGGTTCAGCGTGGCCGCCTGAACAGGGCCGCGCGGTTTGGCGCGGCCGGCTGAATGGGCTTGGAGTGGGGGCTGGCGATCAGCCCCCTACCCCGCCCCGCAAAACCTGTAATCGGGCCAACACCGCCGCCTCGCAGGCCTTGGCCAGCGCCTTGCGGTCGGTGGCGGTCACGGGTTCCTCAAACCACACCTCGGCGCGCATCCCGCCCAACCGCGCCAGCCCGCGCACATGCGACAAAAGGCCATCGTCGCCAATCCACGCCACCTGCCGTTGCATTTCAGGCGACAACAGACCGCCATCGGTACGCGCGTAATGGATCGTCACCGGCTGTACCCGCGCCGAACCGTCGGCCACCCCCGGCACCATGGCAAACAGGCTGGATCGGAACGGCAGCACATCATTGCCCAGCCCTGTCGTGCCCTCGGCAAACAGCACCAGCGCGCGGTCGCCTTCCAGATGGCTGGCCAGCGCGGCGGCCTGATCGCCCGCCTTGCCGCGCCGTTCGCGCTCGACAAACAGACAGCCATAGGCCGCCGTCAGCCGCCCGATCAGCGGCCACCCCCGAATGTCGCCCTTGGCGACAAAGCCCGCGTTCAGCACCAGACCCAGCACCGGAATGTCGGTCCAGCTGATGTGATTGGCGACAAACAGCGTGCCCGCGTGATCCACCGGCGTGCCATGCACCCGCACCCGGATGCCAAACCCGCCCAGCAGCGCCCGCCAGCACAATCGCGCCACCCCGCGCCACAGCCGCCCGCCATTGGGCAGCAACAGCCAAGGCCCCGACACCGCCAGAAAGCCCGCAATCCCGGCCCAGGCCCGCGCCTGCCGCAGCCAGCTCATGCCCGCAGCCCCGCCAAGGCGGGATGCGCCAGACGCGGGATCGCCTGTTGCGTGATGATCCGCGCCCCCATCCGCGCGGCGATCGTGTCCAGCGCGGCCAAGGGATCAGCCCTCCCGCCACACATGAAGATATCGACCGCCACCAGCCCATGTTCGGGCCACGTATGGATCGAGATATGTGATTCGGCCAACAACGCCACCCCTGTCACGCCGCCCTCCGCACCATGCGGGGTCTGGCCAAAGTGATGCAACCGCACCTCCAGCACGCGGGCGTGCCCGGCCGCCGCCCCGGCGCGCAAAGCGTCCTCGATGGCAGGCAGATCGGACAAACCGCCCGCACAGGCCAGATCGGCAATCACATGCAGGCCGATGGCCGCTTCAGGTTGCAGATTCATGTCAGCAGACTTTCAAACGGATGACCCAGCCGCCGCATCGCCGCCTCGGCCGCCAGACAGCCGCGATAATGCGCTTCCTCGAACAACGACAGGCCCGAAATGTCGGAATGCGCGCGCCAGATCGGCCCATCGGCCGCCTGCGCCGCCAATCGCGCCGGATCGCTCAGGAAACCGGGCGTCGGGCGCACCATCGCATGGCCCCAGCGCCACACGTCGATGCGGGCAATATGGCCCTCCATGTCGGGGTGCATGGCCAACAGGTCATCGGCGATCAGGCGTTGCCAGTCGCGCAAGGACGCCCCCTGCAACCCGCGCCGCTGCGCCACCGGATCGCCTGCCGACAGCGCGGTGTACCATGTCAGCACGCTGGGCCCTTCGGCGGCGGCGCTGGTCTGGTGGTCGGCCACGACATAGCCCAGATGGTCACTGGCGGCCGAGACATTGTCCCACGCCAAAGGCACGCCCGGCCCTTCGGGGCGGCGGGTGACGGTGATGTTGGCCACCACCCACGGCGCATAGGAAAAACGCCCGACCGGCGCGACACCGGGCGCGACATGGCGAGCGACGAAATCGGGCATGGCCAGAATGCCGCCGCGCGCCATGACGTTATAGCGCCGCGCCTGGCGATGGGCCAGCACATGGGCTGTTATGCCATCGCCCTGCGCCGCGACATGCAGCGCGCTGTGCCCGGTGCGGATCGCGCCACCGATCACCCCCGCCATCGCCCGCGTCAGCCGGGCATTGCCCTCTGGCCAGGTCAGTTCGCTATTGTCGCCGTCATAGCGCCCGCTGTGCCCCGCCACAAACGCCCGCCGCCCGGCGAAATAATGCAACCCCGCCCAAGCCGACACCGCCTCCGGCTCGGCACCATAGTCATCGCGGCAGGCATAGCGCACATGGGCCAACAGCGGCGCGCTGGTATAGCCATTGCGCGCCATCCACGCCGCCATGCTGATCCCGTCCAGAGCGCGGATCGCGGGATCGCGGCTGCTATAGGCCATAGGGCAGGCAAAGGCCGGGCGGCCGTCGGCCCCCACCTTGTGCCGCCACGCGCCCATCGCGGCAAAGAACGCATCGCGCTGACGCCTGTCCTCGCGGCCCAACGCCGAGGCAGGGTAGAGACCCTCCTGCCACTGGCCATTCCACAACAACCGCTCCTCCAGATCGGCGCAGATCTGCAAGGGGTCATAGATCGGCGCGCCATCCGGCCCCGTCCCGGTGACCATGCCAAACTGGCGCAACATGGCAATCAACGCCCGCCCTTCACGGTTGGGCAGCGGCAGGTAATGCGCGCCCCAGGGAAAAGCGGTGAAGGCATTGGCCCCGGCGCGGGCATTGCCGCCCGCCTCGTCCTCCAGTTCCAGCAACAGGAAATCGTCAAACCCGGCCTGTTTCAGCCGCCAGCCCGCCGCCAATCCGGCCACCCCGCCGCCCGCGATCAACAGGCCGGTGTGGACATCGGGGCCGGTGGTCGCCGCCGCCATCCGCCCATCGCGCAAGGCATGCCCGCGCCCCATGTCCGGCCCCAGCATGGCGCCGGGATAGGGCGCGGCATCGGCCTGCGCGCATCCCCCCAGCGCCATGGCCGCCCCGGCCGCCCCGGCGCCGGCCAGCGCGGCCCGCCGGGTCAGCACGGGCTCAGCCTTCATAATGGTTCCATTCCTCGGCAAAGCTGCGGACAAGCGCCTGATTGTCCAGCCGATTGACCGGCACCGGCCGCCGCGCCATGTCGGGCGGAAAATCAAACATCAGCGGTTCGGACAAAGCTGTCAAAAACCGCAATCCCCCCGGCAACTGCGCTGCTCCGCCCAGCCGTGCCCGCCCGCCCGCATCATCATGCGCCGCCAGCGTAAAGCCCCATTCGCCAAAGCTGGGCACCATAGCGTGATAGCCACGCGTCGCCAGCCCCGCCGCCTCCAGCGTTTGCGCCACCGTCCAATAGGATCGCGGCGCGACCAGCGGGCTGGTCGATTGCACCACCATCACCCCGCCCGGCGCCAACAGACGGGCCACCTCGCGGTAGAAACTCTCGGTATAGAGCTTGCCCAGCGAATATTCGGTGGGATCGGGAAAATCGATCAGCACCGCGTCATATCGCCCCTGCGCCGCGCGGACCCAACGAAAAGCATCGGCATTGGTCACCCGCAGCCGGTGATCGGCCAAAGCCCCCCGGTTCAACGCCGCCAATTGCGGCACATCGCGGAACAGATGAGTCATCTCCGGGTCCAGATCGACCAGATCGATGTGCCCCACGCGAGGGTCGCGCAA
Organism: Novosphingobium ovatum; assembly: GCF_009909235.1. Classification (GTDB taxonomy): domain Bacteria; phylum Pseudomonadota; class Alphaproteobacteria; order Sphingomonadales; family Sphingomonadaceae; genus Novosphingobium; species Novosphingobium ovatum. The sequence goes on along the minus strand of NZ_JAAAPO010000003.1, from coordinate 355,581 downwards.
CACCTCGCGCGCGGCCAGACCATCGCCGCCGCCCAATATCAGCACCCGCGCGGGACGCTCCACCCGGCCCAGCACCGGCCAGACCAGCGCTTCGTGGTAACGATATTCGTCGCGGCTGGAAAATTGCAGATTGCCGTTCAGATACAGCCGCAAATCCCCGCCCCGCCGGGCCAGCACGATCCGCTGATAGGGCGTCGAACGGGCATGGATCACCCCCTCGCCGTAATAGGCCACCTCGCTCCAGCGCTGGATGCGTTCAGCATAGGCAAGGCCGGCGATCAGGCTGAGCGCCACCATCACCGCCACGGCCAGATCCGGCCCCACCCGCCGCGCGCCCCGGATCATCACCAGCAGCGCCATCGCCACGGCCACGTTCAACAGGCCAAACACCAGCCCGGTGCGGATCATCCCCAATTGCGGCACCAGCAACAGCGGGAACGCCAACGAGGCGATCAGCGCGCCGACATAGTCATAGGTCAGCACGTTGCTGACCAGTTCGCGAAAGGCGAAGCGCCCGCGCAAGATGCGGATCAGCAACGGAATTTCCAGCCCGACCAGCGCCCCGATCATCAGCACCAGTGCATAGAGCAGCACACGGAAATCACTGGCCAGCGGGAACGCCACCATCAGCCCCGCCGCCGACCACCCGCCGATGGCCGCAATCATGATCTCCACCCGGACGAACACGCCGATCTCGTCCCCGCGGACATAGCGCGACAGGTACGATCCCACCCCCATGGCAAAGAGGTAAGTGCCGATAACCGTAGAGAATTGCGTGACGCTGTCGCCCAGCAGATAGGACGCCAGCGTGCTGGCCAGCAGTTCGTAGATCAGCCCGCAGGTGGCCACCACCAGCACCGAGAGCAGCAGGATCGCGGCATGCGCCCGGCTGCCGCCCACCAACGGCGGCGGGCTATCGGCGGCTGCATTCGCGTCCTTTGGCGTATCAGCCATGAATGGCCGCAGCAATGATGATCGACAGGCCCAATGCCCCGGCGGCGGCCAACATGGCTACGGCTTTGTTTTCCTTCTCGATAATCTCCTTCCACATGTCGCCCGGCGTCAGCCGGTCCACCAGCAGAAAGGCGATAAACAGCACCAGAATGCCCAACCCGGCATAGATCACCGAGGCGAGCAGGTGTTCAGCATCGATCATGGTCAATCCTCCTGTAGGTGGGCGCCAAGCCCCGCGTCATTTGTGGCCGCCATAGAACCAGCCGCCGCCGTGGGTGCCGTGGCGCTGTGTGCGATCTGGCCCCTGATGGCTGCGCGCCGAAGTGCCAAACGGCGACCACGCGAACAGCGCGGAATACACGGTCGAGGCCAGCATCAAACCGCACCAGCCGACAAAGACCACCAGCCGCTTGCTCATTCGTCATCCTTGTTGTTGGCGCGGTACAGTATGATGATGATCGGGATGACAAACACCCCGCCCACCACCAGCCAGAACAATCCCCAAGGAAATCCGCCGGTTGATGCTGACACTGCCAGCGATACCTGCTCCCCCGTACCCGCGCTCGCCCCACCCGCGCTGGCCAGCCCCCACGGGTCGGCGGGGGTGTCAGAGCTGGTCGTGCTGCTGCCGCCGCCGTTCCACGCATGGGCCTGCGCCTGCACCATCAGCTCATAATTGCCGGCTGGCACTTCGGCGATCAGGGTGGTGGTTTGATGGCTGCCCTCGGTCCAATGGCCATCAGAATCCGTGCCTTCGTAATATTCCACCACATCGCTGGCGGGCACGCCCTGCTGGGTCGCCTTGTTCACCAGCACATAGTCCAGATCGACCCATTTGTTGACGAATGTATCGGTCGCGGCGCGGATAGTGACGAATTGGCGCGGGCGCGTGACGGTGATGGTGCCAGCGGAAAACTGCACCTCTGGCCCATCGACCACCAGTTGCGTGCGCCCCACCGCCTCGTTACCCTTGATCCCGGCCAACGCCAGCACGATCATCGCCAGCAGGCTGGTCAGCACCGCAAAGGCGAACATGCGCCAATGATCACCATCCGCGCGCCAAGGCCGGTTGGCCCAGGTGCTGGACGTATCGCTGCTGTAACCGCGCTGTGGCGGGGGGGCCGAAGGGTTGGCATGGCGCGGTGACGAGGCGTTGAAATTGACAGGTTTTACAAACCGTTCAATGACTTGCGGCGCGACCGGGACCAGATGGGTCCACTGCACCTCGTCGCCATCCGCCTCACGCGAGAGCGATTGGGGCCCGGCCGAAAAGCTGACCGCCTGCCATTCCTCACCCGCCCTGACGCGCCAATAAAACTCGCCCAGAACGCGGGTGGTGGTGATGGTGACGGGCCCTTCCTCCGCGGTAAAGGCCTGCCCGCGCCAGTCCACCTGCCCCGCGTTCAGCAATTCGCGTGGGCGTTCGGTCAGCATGCGGCCGAATTGCCATTCATCGCCCGACCGCACCAGCCAGCGATAGCCCGCATAGGGGTTGAACAACAGGTATTCCGCCCAGGTCCACCCCTGCGCGCTGCGCTCGACCCAGCCGATCACCTCCCACGTGACGCCATCAATCACGCCCCGGCTGCCCAGCGGCAGCTTCAGCTTGGCGACCTCCTGATGCCAGGCCGTGATCAGCGCGACATCAGGATTGGCCACGTCCAGCAAGGCGCCACAATATTGACAACCCACGGAAATTGTTACGCCCGCCGCGCGGATGTCGATGCCGCCACCGCATTGCGGACAGGTGACGCTGCGCGGTTTGGCGGAGGATGCGTTGACCATCACGCCCGCCCCCCTGCCCGCACCGATCCGCGCAAGGCTTCGGGGATATCCCAACCCTCAATCGCCCGCAAATTGGTGGGATTCAGGTCAGCCAGTTCGACATAGCGCCCCAAATAGGCCGCCATCCCGCCCTCGTCCCGCTGGACCGACAGCGAACGCCCCTCGCCCTCGCGGAAGTCGACGCTGTGCATTTTCCATCCGGCGGGGGTGGCAAAGGGCAGATCGCCCTCGGCCCCGACGCAGGTGATGATTTTGCTATCACTGACTACAAAATAAAGGCCGTTAAGTGTCACCAATGTGCCCAATGGCAGTTCACCCCCCGCGGCAAAGCCGGCCAGCTCTGGCGCGGTGTCGGCCTGCGGGCATTCTTCCAATATCTGGAACTGCCCCATCGCCTCGGCCAGCCAGCGGTGGGTGCCATCGGCCATGGCCAGCAACCATTCGTTCCACCCGCCATCGGCCCATGCCCAACGCACCCGGCCCACCACCGAAAAGCGCGCCCCGTCCAGCGCCCCGCCGGTGCCGATCTGGATGGGCGAAACGTCGAATGGCAGCTCGGCCGCCTGCCCAACGCTTTCCGCGCCAGCCGAGGACCAGCGGATCACCCCCCGGCAATAGGGGCACACCGCATAGGGCATGGCCGCGCTGCGTTGAGCAACCGGCGCGCCGCAAGACGGGCACAACAATGGCGACATAGACCCCCCAAAAGCCTCTCAGACAAAGGCGCAAGGCCCACCAGCCGGGCGGCCCGATCCGTCCCGGCTCCCACGCGCCCGATCAGCGGCTTACTTGACCCGCGCCAGAATCTCGGCCTTTTTGGCGTCGAATTCGGCCTGCGTCAGCGCGCCGATCGTCACCAGCTTGTGCAGCTTTTCCAGCAATTCGAACGGGTCCTCGGCCGCAGGGGCCGCCGCGCCCGGCACATGCAGCGCCTGCCCGGCAATGCCACCGGCAAACGCCCCGCCGATGGTAGCCGCCGCCCCCAACCCTGCGCCCAGCGCCGCCAGACCACCGTCCTGCCCGGCGGCGATTTCGATCGCCTCGGCGGCCTGGAACTGGGTGTATTTGTTCAGATCGCCCAGCACCCGCATGCTGCTGCCCTTGTCCAGATGCTGCTGCACCTCCTCGGGCAGGCTGACGTTCTCGACAAAGAAGGACAGGCACGAAAGGCCCCATTGCGCAAAGGCGCGGTCGACCTCGGCCTTGATCACCTCGGACAGCTTTTGCTGATTGCTGGCCAGATCCAGAAACGGCACGCCCGACCCGCCCAGCGCGGTGGCCATCGCCGTCATGATCGCCGAGCGCAATTGCGGCTCCATCGCGGCATCGGTCACTTCCAGCTGGCTGCCCAGCAGGCGGCTGGCAAAGGTGTTCACATCGGCAATGCGGTACGAAAAGGTGCCAAAACTGCGCAGGCGCAACGCGCCAAATTCCGCGTCACGGATGGTCAGCGGCTGCGCCGTGCCCCACTTGATACCGGGGCGTTCTCGTTCGGAAAAGAACACCACGTCGGACTTGAACGGCGAATTGAACGCCTTGTCCCAGTTCATCAGGTCGGTCAGGATCGGCAGGTTGTCGGTGGTCAGCCGGTGCAGGCCGGGGCTGAACACATCGGCCAGCTGGCCCTTGTTGAAAAAGGCCGCCTTTTGCCATTCGCGCACGGTCAGTTGCGCGCCGTTCTGGATCTCCTGATCGGCAAAGGGCACACGCCATGCGAGTTGTCCCGGCTCTTCCAGCCACTCGATGACATCGATGAACTGTTTACGAAGAAAATCGAACATGGCGTACACCCAAATCACGGCGCCGGATCATTCCGGCCCCGTGATTTTAGTGTCCGCCTACGCACGTGCAAGTGTAATCGGAACAAACAGCCCCGATCAGTCAGCGAATTCCTCGGTATCCATGGTCGCCTGCATCGCGGCCGGATAGCGCGGCCCGGCCACCGTATGGCGGTTGATCAGCGCGTCCAGCGAAGCCAGCACGGCATCGTCCGGGCGCCAATCGGCACGGGCGATATTTTCGGCCAGATGGTCGGGGTTGGTGGTGCCGGGGATGACATGGATGTGGTCGCCGCGCGAGAGCACCCATGCCAGCGACAATTGCGCCGGGGTTACGCCCTGCTGCGCCGCGATGGCGTTGAACGCATCGGCCAGCGCCAGATTGGTGGGCCAATTGTCGGCGTTGAAACGCGGATGGGTGCGGCGCAGGTCCTTGGGCTCCAGCGCGCCGGGATCGCGCACGCCATTGGCCAGCACCCCGCGCGCCAGAGGGCTGAACGCCACCAGCGCCACGCCCAATTCGCGCGTTGCCTGCAGTACGCCAATTTCGCAATTGCGGGTCCAGAGCGAATATTCGGTCTGCACCGCGGTCACCGGGCACACCGCATGGGCGCGGCGCAGCGTGTCGGCCGAAAACTCGGACAGGCCATAGCCGCCCAATTTGCCTTCCGCGATCAGATCGGCAAAGGCGCCCGCGCTGTCCTCGATCGGCACAGTGAAGTCGCGGCGATGCATGTAATACAGGTCGATATGATCGGTCTGCAACGCCTTCAGGCTGATCTCCACCTCCTGGCGGATGATCTCTGGGCGGCAGTCGACATAGCGCCGGTCACCATCGGCAAAGATGCCCATCTTGCTGGCCAGATAGAACTCGGCGCGGCGGGCCTTCAGCGTTTCGCCGATCAACAGCTCGTTCTTGCCACCGCCATACAGCCGCGCGGTGTCCAGATGGCTGTAACCCAGATCCAGCGCCTGATGCAGCAGCTTGGCGGCCTGCTCGGGCGGCGGCGGGGCGGCATAGGCCCAGCTGACGTTCATGCAGCCCAAGCCCACAGGGTTGAGGGCGCGGCCGCCAAGGGTGCGGGTGATGGGCATTTAGAGTTCCTCGTTTTCAAGGCGGGCTTTATGCCTCCGGCGGGCAAAGGGACCTAAGCATTTCTCTTGAGAAATGCGACCGCCAAAAGGCGTCCCTTTGCAATCCCGTTACCGGGTGGGCGGGGACTGGAGAAGTGGGCAGATTGTATAAAAGCCTGCGGCGCGGCGAGGTTCCCCCCTTTTGCGCCGCAGGCTTTCAATTCCATGGTTGCGTCGTTCAACCTAGGTCGAACCGGCACACAACGCAGACAGTAATGGGAGCGCGAGGGTCTAGACCCTCGCATCACTCCCTTCCCGCCCCTTACTTCTTCATCGCTTCCAGCTGAACTTCCAGCTCACCCAGCACGCGATAGCAGTCCAGCACCTTGGCAACGCTCGAGTTCGGCTCGCGGCCTTCGCGGATGGCGGCGATGAATTCGCGGTCCTGCAATTCGATGCCGTTCATCGACACGTCCACCTTGGACACGTCGATGGCGTTTTCGCGACCGTCGACCAGATCGTCATAGCGCGCGATATAGGTGCCGGTGTCGCCGATATAGCGGAAGAAGGTGCCCAGCGGCCCATCGTTGTTGAACGAGAGCGAGAGGGTGCAGATCGCGCCGCTTTCGGCCTTGAGCTGGATCGACATGTCCATGGCGATGCCCAGATCGGGGTGGTAGGGCCCCTCGATCGCGTTGGCGGCGACGATCTTGCCTGCCTGATAGGCGAACAGGTCGACCGTATGCGCGGCGTGGTGCCACAGCAGGTGGTCCGTCCACGAACGGGCCTCGCCCTTGGCGTTCATGTTGGTGCGGCGGAAGAAATAGGTCTGCACATCCATCTGCTGGATGTTGAACTCACCCGCCTTGATCTTGTTGTGCACGTATTGGTGCGAAGGGTTGAAGCGGCGGGTGTGGCCAACCATGCACACCTTGCCGGTTTCCTGCTGCACCCGCACGACTTCCTGCGCATCGGCCCAGCTGTCGGCCAGCGGGATTTCGACCTGCACATGCTTGCCCGCCTTCATCGCGGCGATGGCTTGGGCGGCGTGCATCTGCGTGGGGGTGCACAAGATCACCGCGTCCACATCGTCACGGGCCAGCGCGTCTTCCAGATCTTCCGAAAAGTGCTTGGCGCCATACTTCTTGGCCACGGCCTCGGCCTGCTCCAGCCGGCGGCTGATGATCGAGGTGATTTCGACGCCGTCGATGTTCTTCAGGCCGTCGAGGTGCTTTTCGCCGAAAGCGCCGGCGCCCGCGAGTGCGATACGCATGTGAGGAAGTCCTTTTGGTCAGGGAAATGGGGCCGCCAAAGCGATCAGCGGCCCCGGTGTGGGTGTCAGTCAGCCGGTTCCAGCACGATATGGCCGATGGCCGTGTTCGAGCAGGGGATGTGGTAGTGGCGGTGCAGCGTCTTGACCGTCTTGCCCAAAGCGCCGCGCATGATCAGCCACATCACCATCTCGATGCCTTCGCTGCCGGTTTCGCGCAGATATTCAATGTGCTGGATGTGGCGCACATCGTCATTGTCGCTTTCCAGCATATCCAGGAAGCGGTTGTCCCATTCGCGGTTCAGCAGACCGGCGCGCGGGCCCTGCAACTGGTGCGACATGCCGCCCGTGCCCCAGATCTGGACGTTCAGATCCTCGGGGAAGCTCTCGACCGCCTTCTTGATCGCCTCGCCCAGCGCCCAGCAGCGGTTGCCCGAGGGCACGGGATAGGTCACGACATTGACGGCCAGCGGGATGACCTTGCACGGCCACTTGGCGGGCTTGTCGAACATCATGCTCAGCGGCACGGTCAACCCGTGGTCGACGTCCATCTTGTTGATGATGGTCATGTCGAAATCGTCCAGAATCAGCGACTGGGCGATGTGCCATGCCAGATCGGGGTGGCCTTCGACGTCGGGCACCGGGCGCGGGCCCCAACCTTCGTCGCAGATGCCGAAACGTTCGGCGCAACCAATGGCAAAGGTGGGCACGATGTTCATGTCGAAATAGCTGGCGTGGTCGTTATAGACCAGCACGACGACATCGGGCTTCTCGTTCTTTTCCCATTCGCGGGTCCAGTCGTACCCGGCGAAAATGGGGCCGAAATAGTCGTCGCGGTCCTTGCCCTGATCGACGGCAACGCCCAACAGGGGCACGTGGGATGAGCCGACACCGGCAGTGATCTTGGCCATGTTCAGGCTCCCTCAGGCTTTGTTCTGGGCAGCAGCGGCCGCTGCGGCAAGGTTTTCACGGATCGAGCGGTTGCCCTCGGGGCTGCGGCCACCGTCCAGCATCATCTGGCGATATTCGGGCCAGGTCATGTCGGTCATGGTGCTGCACGCCTCGGCAAAGGGGATGCCGTCAGCCGAAAACAGCTTGGACAGGAAATAGACGTTGCCGCCCATGTCCAGCAGCGCGTTGTAATCGCGGCGCAGCAGGGCCTGCTTGGCCTCCTCGGAGATATCCCATTCGTCCAGATAGGCGCGCTGGTCAGCCTTGAACCGCTCGCGGTTTTCCGGCTGCATCATGCTCATGGCGAACTGGTTGATCCAATAGCCCTTGCGGGCGCGGACGGCGGTATAGACGCGCGTGCCCGGAATATCTTCGAATTCGGCCAGATATTCGTGAATGTTCTGGGTCGGTTTTTCAGCCACGGTACTTCTCCCAAATTGCGTGGCCCAAGGCGGATTTGCGCCCGCCTTGGGGGAAAGGTGTCAGAGGCCGCGCGCCTTGAGCTGGGCGTCCAGACGCGGGAAGACGCGGCGGGCGTTGCCTTCGAAAATGGCGTGACGTTCCGCGTCCGAGATGTCCAGCGCGTCGACATAGCGCTTGGTATCGTCGAAATAGAAGCCGGTGGTCGGATCAATCCCGCGCACAGCCCCCACCATCTCCGACCCGAACAGGATGTTCTTGTTGTCGATCACATCGGCCAGCAGGTTGATGCCCGGCTGGTGATAGACGCAGGTGTCGAAAAAGATGTTGTTCATCAGATGCGTCGACAGATCAGGCTTTTTCAGCATGTCGGCCAGACCGCGATAACGGCCCCAGTGATAGGGCACCGCGCCGCCGCCATGCGGGATGATGAAGCGCAGCGTGGGGAAGCGGCTGAACAGATCGCCCTCCAGCAATTGCATGAAGGCAATCGTGTCGGCCGCGATGTAATAGGCGCCCGTGGCATGCATCGCCGGGTTGCACGAGCCCGAGACGTGGATCATCGCCGGCACATCCAGTTCGCACATCTTCTCATAGAAGGGGAACCAGTATTCGTCGGTCATCGGCGGGAAGCTGAACTTGCCGCCGCTGGGATCGGGGTTCAGGTTGCAGCCGACAAAGCCCATCTGCGTGACACAGCGCTCCAGCTCGGCGATGGAGCTGCTCATGTCGGCCTCGGGCGACTGGGGCAACATGCAGACCGGCACAAAGGTTTCCGGATACAGGCCCGCAACGCGACCGATCAGGTCGTTGCACACCTGCGCCCACTTTACCGCCACGCTCTGATCGCCCACATGCGGGGCCATCGCGCTGGCGCGGGGGCTGAAGATGGTCATGTCGGCGCCACGCTCGCGCAGCAGGCGCAGCTGGTTGGCCTCGATCGTCTCGCGGATTTCGTCGTCGCTGATGGCGGGATAGGCGGGCGCTTCCACGCCAGCCTTGAACGCGGCCTTCTGCTCCTCGCGCCAGGCGTCATGGGCCTTGGGCAGCACGGTGTAATGGCCGTGACAGTCGATAATCATGGTCACGAGAGGCTTACTCCTTTCCCTCGATGAGGCGGTCTTGGCGACCGGCCATATCCTTTTGCCGCGCAACGGTGCCGCGCGTCATTTCCGGTTCAACGCCAAGGCTGCTCAGCGTCTTGCACGATTCTTCCATCTCGGCGGCGCGGCGGATACCATGCGTCACCATGCGCTCGATGTTATAGGCGGCCTTGTCGGCCCAGGGCTTGGGCTTTTCGCTGGCGTCCAGACTGGACAACACCTCGTCCACCACACCGGCGGCTTGGGCTGCCAGCATCATCTCGGCGGTCAGCGCCTCCAACCCCTTGACCATGACGGAGCGGATCATCTTGATCGCGCTGGCCCGACCAATCTCGTCGCCCACCACGCGGACATTGGTAAAACCGGCGTCCCGCAACAGGGTTTCGGCCTGCGCGGCATATTCCCCCGCCAGCAACAGCGGCACCTTTTGCCGGGCCGGGTCCACCGGCGCCAGCACCGCCACATCGACATAGCGCCCACCGGCGGCCTGAATGGCGGCTGCGGCGGCACGCTTGGTATCAGGCGCGACAGAGTTGCAATCGCACCAGACAGCGCCGGGGGCCAGATGCGCGGCATAGGCCTGCGCGGCGGGCAAGGCGCTGTCGGCGGTCACCAAGCTAAGCACCAGATCCGCGCCCGCCATCACCTGCGCCGCGTCATCGCCCCCGCGCAATCCATCGGCGGCGGCGGCGGCCATACGTTCGGGCCGGATGTCCCACGCGGCGGCGCGCTCACCCCATGCACCCGCCTGCGCAAAAGTGCTGCCAGCCTCACCATAACCGATCAGGGCGATTGTGCCTGCCACGCGCGTCGTCTTCCCATTTCGGCCCGTCCGACGCCATTGCCGGACCATGGGCCATATTTTGCCCGATCGGCTGAACCAAAAGCGTCCGACTTGCGCCAATCGAAAGCGGGCAACACGTATAACTTTTCACGAATACAATTGGCGCGAGGGCTTTTTGGCCACCTATTCCGCCCGCTCCAGCGCCGCGCCGGCCGGCACCGTATCAGTCACCACCGTGGCAGCGTTGATCTGTTGCCCGCATTCGCGCAACAGGCGCAGGAAATCGGCCTGCGCCGCCGTGGGCCGCCAATCGGCCCGCGTGGTAAACCCGATCGTGCGCGCAAAGGCCGAGGGCAAGGGCCGCGCCACCAGTAGGCCAGCCTCCAGTTCCACCGCCACCTGCTCGGGCGAGAGCAGCGTCAAGCCATCACCCTTGATCAGCAATTGCCGGATCGCCATGGTCGAACCGCACTCCACCCCCACCCGTGGCGGAGTATGGCCAGCGGCGCGGATCATCGCCTCCCAATGGCGGCGCAGCGGGGTTTCCGCCCCCGGCAACACCCATGGATAGGCCAGCATGTCCCGCGCCGGATCGCAAGAATCCGCCAGCGGATGCCCGGCGCGCATCACCAGCGCGGGGCGGTCCTCGAACACGGCCTCCTGCGTCAACCCTTCCGCCTCGGCGCCAGAGCGCAGGGCGCCCAGCATCACGTCAATCTCGCCATCGCGCAACGGCCCGGCCAGTTCGGCATGGCCACCCTCGACCACGGCCACATCCACCGTGGGATGCGCCGCAACAAAGGCCGCCAGCGCCTCTGGCAACCAGCGCGCGCGGCACAGGGGCATCGCGCCCACGATCACCCGACCGCCCGCCTTGCCCGCCCAAGCGGCCACCTCGTCCAGACCCGCGCGCAATTCGGCCACCGCCAGACTGAACCCACGCGCGCGCCGCACGCCGGCGGGCGTCAGCGCCACATGATGCCCACGCCGGTCGACCAACCGCTGCCCCAGCGCCACCTGCAAATCGGCCACCGCGCGGTGCAGCGACGCGCTGGACAGGCCCGTTGCCTCGGCCGCGCCGGCGTAACTGCCTGACCGCGCCAGCGCCAGCAGCGCGCGCAACTGCGTGCCGGTGACGCGCGGGCTGCCGATATGGGCAATCGCGGCCTCGGCACGCGGGGCCATCAGCAACGCGGGCTCGGTCGCGGCCATGCCCTGCGGGCTGCGGGTGAACAGGCTGACCCCGATCGAAGCCTCCAGCCCGGCGATCGCCTGCGTCAACGCGGGCTGCGTCAGATTGACGCTGCGCGCGGCGCGAGTCAGGCTGCCGTGGCGCACGGTCGCGGCCAAAGCGGCAAAATGCCGGATATTCATCGGCTTTTCGCCCAACAGGCGCTCGGTCAGAGGGCGTTCTTCACCCTCACCTTCGCCCAGATCACCACCAAAGCTGTCAGTCATGCCACCATGCTTAGCAAAAATTTATGCACCCCCACAACTTCGCATTTGTGGCGACCTGTCATCCAGCGCATGGGATCATCGTGCCCCCATTGCGGGACCACCGGACAAGATGGCACCGCGCCGCAACGGCACCTGTGGGGACAGGACAGAAAGGCTGATTAAGATGAGTGGTATCGTCGTTCAGAACATCGAGCGCACGCCCATGGACGTGGTCGACGGCCTGGCCCAGTGCGGCGTGGCCACCGTGCACGAGGCACAGGGCCGCAAGGGCCTGCTGGCCAGCTATATGCGCCCCATCTATACCCGCGCCCGCGTGGCCGGCAACGCCGTGACCATCAGCGCCGCCCCCGGCGACAACTGGATGGTGCATGTCGCCATCGAACAGCTCAAGGCAGGCGACATTCTGGTGCTGGCCCCGACCTCCCCTTGCGAGGACGGCTATTTCGGTGACCTGCTGGCCACCAGCGCCCAGGCGCGCGGCTGTCGCGGGCTGGTGATCGACGCGGGCGTGCGCGACGTGCGCGACCTGACCGACATGAACTTCCCCGTCTGGTCCAAGGCCGTCTATGCCCAAGGCACCGTCAAGAACACGCTGGGCAGCGTCAATGTCCCCATCATCTGCGCCAATCAGGCGGTAAATCCGGGCGACGTGATCGTGGCCGATGACGACGGCGTGTGCGTTGTCCGCCGCGAGGAAGCCGCCGACGTGCTGGCCAAGGCGCAGGCCCGCGAGGCCAACGAGGCCGCCAAGCGCGAAAAGCTGGCAGCCGGCGTGCTGGGTCTGGACATCTACAACATGCGCGAGCGGTTGGAGAAGGAAGGCCTGAAATACGTTTGATCGGGAGTTGGGGTTTAGGGGAATATAGGGCCTCCGGCGGGCCAAGGGACTTGTCCCTTGGCAATCCCATTAATGGGGTGGTGCGAAAGACACTGGGCAGCCTTGAAGGCATCGGTTTAAGGCCTGCGGCGCGGCGATGTTGCGCTGATTGGCGCCGCAGGCTTCCCCCGCCAAACGCCGCGTCATTGCGCCACCGCCGAACCCCACCCCAACGCCGACACTAATGGGAGCGCGAGGGACCAGTCCCTCGCCTTTCCGCCTTATCTTTTTAAGGACACAACGCCATGACCACCAACCTTTCGGCCCCCTGCATGTGGATGCGCGGCGGCACGTCCAAGGGCGGCTATTTCCTGAAGGATGATCTGCCCGCCGACACGGCCACGCGCGATGCGTTCCTGCTGGGCGTGATGGGCAGCCCCGATCCGCGTCAGATCGATGGTTTGGGCGGCGCCGATCCGCTGACGGCCAAGGTCGCGGTGGTAGCCAAATCCACCCGCCCCGGCATCGATGTCGACTACCTGTTCCTGCAGGTGTTTGTCGATCAGCCGATCGTGACCGACGCGCAGAACTGCGGCAATATTCTGGCGGGCGTTGGCCCCTTTGCGATCGAGCGCGGGCTGGTGGCGGCCACGGGCGATGAAACGCGGGTGGCGATTTTCATGGAGAACACAGGGCAGGTTGCCGTTGCCACGGTGCAAACGCCCGGCGGCGTGGTCAGCTATGCCGGTGAGGCGCGGATTGATGGCGTACCCGGCGCCCACGCTCCGGTCCCGCTGGAATTCCGCGACACGGCGGGGTCATCGTGTGGCGCATTGTTGCCCACCGGCAATGCCGTGGATGTGGTGAACGGCGTGGCGGTGACGCTGATCGACAATGGCATGCCCTGCGTGGTGTTCAAGGCAGCGGACGTGGGCATCACCGGCTATGAGGACCGCGACTGGCTGGACGCCAATACCGAGCTGAAAGCCCGCATCGAGGCGATCCGTCTGGCCGTGGGCGAACGGATGAATCTGGGCGATGTGAAGGAAAAATCCGTCCCCAAGATGATGCTGGTGGCGCCTCCCAAGAACGGCGGCGCGGTGACGGTGCGCTCGTTCATCCCGCATCGCGCCCATGCCACGATTGGCGTGCTGGGCGCTGTGTCGGTGGCTACCGCCTGTCTGCTGCCCGGATCGCCCGCGGCAGAGGTGGCGCAGATCCCCGATGGCGCGCGCAAGACGCTCTCGGTCGAGCATCCCACCGGCGAAATGACCTGTGTGCTGGAATGCGATGCGGCCGGGGACGTGAAGACCGCCGCCCTGCTGCGCACGGCGCGCAAATTGTTTGATGGCGTGGTTTTTGGATAAAGGACCGTTTCGATGACTGATCGTATCACCAGCTGGCACTCGGCCCCGTCCAAGCCCGCCTATACCCCGCCGCCGGGCGCGATTGACGCGCATTGCCATGTGTTTGGCCCGATGGCGCAATTCCCGTTCAGCCCCAAGGCCAAATACCTGCCGGAAGACGCCGGCCCGGACAAGCTGTTCGCCCTGCGCGACCATCTGGGCTTTGCGCGCAATGTGATCGTGCAGGCGTCCTGCCATGGCACCAACAACGCCGCCACGCTGAACGGCATCGCCGTGTCCGGGGGTAAGGCGCGCGGTGTGGCGGTGGTTGATCCGGCCATCACCGACGCGGAAATCGCCGCCCTGCACGAAGGCGGCATTCGCGGCATCCGCTTCAACTTTCTCAAGCGTTTGGTCGATGACGCGCCCAAGGACAAGTTCCTGGAGGTGGCCCACCGCCTGCCCGCCGACTGGCACATCGTGATCTATTTCGAAGCCGACATTCTGGAGGAGATGCGCCCCTTCATCGCCGCGCTGCCGCGTCTGGTGGTGATTGACCACATGGGCCGCCCCGATGTGACCCAAGGCCCCAACGGCCCCGACATGCAGGCGTTCCGCAGCCTGCTGGACAGCCGCCCAGACATCTGGTTCAAGCCCACCTGCCCCGACCGTCTGGATCTGGCGGCGGGCGATCCGTGGGACAATTTTGCCGCCGCCGTCGCGCCGCTGGTGGCCGATTATCCCGACCGCTGCATCTGGGGCACCGATTGGCCGCACCCCAACATGGAAAAGGCGATTCCTGACGATGGCCACATCGTCGACATGATCCCCCGCATCGCCCCCACGGCTGAACTTCAGCAAAAGCTGTTGGTGACCAACCCGATGCGGCTCTACTGGCCCGAAGAACTGTAAACACCGGCAAAGGGGGCGCGCAAAACGCCCCCTTTTCTTTTCCTGCGGCATCCGCCACAACCCACGCCATGCCGCATCTGCCAGACTTGGAGGCTTGGGCCATCTTTGCCAAGGTGGCACAATGTGGGTCATTTAGCGGTGCGGCCGATGAATTGGGGCTGGCCAAGACGACGGTGTCCAAGGCCGTCACCCGGCTGGAAACGCGCATGCGCACCAGCCTGTTTCACCGCACCACGCGCAAACTGTCCCTGACCGAAAGCGGGCGGCTGTCACTGGAACGGGCCACCCGCATTCTGGCCGATGGCGCCGCGATCGAGGCCGACATTGCCGAAGAGGCCGCCTCCCCGCGCGGGCTGATCCGGCTGGCCAGCATCGCGGCCGTGGGGGTGGAGGCATTGGCGCCCATCCTGCCAGAGTTCATGGCCGCCTATCCCGATATTGAAATCGATCTGGTGCTGACCGAAAATCAGGTGGACGTGGTGGCCGAAGGTTATGACGCGGCGATCATGGTGGGCCATGCGGGCGAGTCCGGCACGCTGCGCTCGGTCCGGCTGTCGTCGCTGCGGCGGCCATTGGTGGCGGCGCCCGCGCTGCTGGAACGGCTGGGCATGCCCGAACACCCGCTGGACCTGCCGCGCTATCCCGCGATCCTGCCCAGCCACATCCCCAATAGCCACGAATGGCAATTCGCCCGCGATGGCGATGCCGATCCCATCGCTGTGCGCATGGCCGCCCGTTTCCGCGCCAATTACGCCGAAGCGATGGTGCCGTTGATGGTGGGCGGGATCGGCATCGGGCTGATGGCGGAATATTTCGTCTGGGAACATCTGCGCGATGGGCGGCTGATCGAACTGCTGCCCGAATGGAGCGCTCCGCCCGGCCCCCTGTATCTGGTGACGCCGCCGGGCCGGGCGCGGCCCGCGCGGGTGCGGGTGCTGCTGGATTTCCTGCGCCAACGGCTGGTGCTGCGCGATGGTTTTTTAAACGCGCCACGATAGGGCGGCCGCATTATGCGCAAAATGTCACTTCTATTATGCGCCATTGGCGGATAATCCTGCCTCCACTTTGGGCATAGTGTCCCGGTGTCGGCGCCCTTTGGGGGCCTTGTCGCGGCTGCCCCGCATGGGTCATGCCGCTTTGACCGTTTACGTATTGGTATTGCGATCCATGCAGACAACCTCTTCTTCCGCCTTCAGGCGCGCCGGACGGACCACGGCGCTGTTGGGGGTGAGCGCGCTGGGCGCGGGGCTCTTGGTGGGCTGTGCGGCGGTGCCGCATGGGGGGCCACGCGATGCCCCGCGCCTGCACGCGGCCAGCGCGGCGGGCATGGGCCTGAACGCAGACGCGCCGCCGGTGATCGTCGCGCCGGACTGGTGGCATGGACTGAATGATCCGCAACTGGACCGCATCATCGCCGACGCGCTGGAGGGTAACCCCGGCCTGCAACAGGCGATGGCGCGGCTGGCCACGGCGCAATCGGCGATCGAAACCGCCCGCGCCCGGCAATTGCCCAGCGCTTCGGCCGGGGCCAGCACGGAATATCAGCGCTTTTCGGAAAAATCGATCTATCCCCCGCCCTATGCCGGCAACTGGTACTGGATGAGCAACGCCACCGGCGATGTCAGCTGGTCGCTGGACATCGCCGGGCGGCAAAAGGCGATGGTGGATGCCGCCGCCGCCCATGTCCGCGCCAGCGGGCTGGAAACACAGGCGGCGCGGGTGGCTTTGGCCGGCAGCATCGCCCAGACCTATGTCAATCTGGCGCGGGCAGAGGCGCAGGCCGGGCTGGCGCGCGACTTTGTGACCTCGCGCGAGGCGGGGTTGAAGGTGGTGCAGGCCCGCGTGCAGGCGCAACTGGCCACCGGCATTGACGTGGCCGCCGCGCAAACCCTGCTGGCCGAAGCGCGTCAGGCGCAGGTCCGGGCCGAGGGCGCGCGCGATCTGATGGTCCATGCATTGGCCGCTCTGGCCGGGCGCGGGGCGGATTACTATGCCACGATCACCGCCCCCACGCTGCGGCTGGATACGCCGATGGTGGTGCCGCAGGTGCTGCCCGCCGATCTGCTGGCCCGCCGCGCCGATATACAGGCCGCTCGCCAACGCATCGAAATGGCCAGTGCCGCCCAGCGTGTCGCCCGCGCGGCGTTCTATCCCGATGTCGATCTGCACGCCTTTGTCGGCGCCTCGGCGCTGGGGCTGGGATCGCTGGCCACGCCCGGCGCCTTGACGGCGGGCGCGGGTCCGGCGGTGCATCTGCCGCTGTTTCAGGGGGGGGCCTTGCGCGCACGCTATCGCGCCGCCACCGCCGGGATCGACCAGATGATCGCCACCTATAACGAAACGGTGGTGGGCGCGGTGCGCGATACCGCCGATGCGCTCTCGGCCATCCAGACCAACGCGCGTGATGCCGATCAGGCCCGCGCCGTCATCGCCGGGCTGGAGCGCACCGTGGCGCTGGACCATGTGCGGCTGCAATCGGGCCTTGCCATGCGGCTGGACGTTTTGAACGCGGGCGAACGCCTGCTGGCCGCCCGCCAAGGCGCGGTGGACATCGCGGCCGATGGCCAGATCCGCCGCATTCAGTTGCTGATCGCGCTGGGGGGCGGGTTTACCCCGATCCCTGCCGCCGCGCCCGGCCAAAGGTAATTTGCCATGAACGATCACGCCTCTCATCCTGACCGCGAAAGGTCCACCCCCTTGTCCGACCTCGACACCGCCGCCCGCTCCTCTGCCCGCGCCACGCGCAAAAAGGCGCTGTTGCTGCTGGGCGGCGCGGTGGTGCTGGGGCTGGCGGCATGGGGCGGCCATGCCTGGATGACCGCCGACACGCACGAAGGCACCGATGACGCCTATGTCACGGGCAACATTGTTCAGGTCACCGCGCGCGAAGGCGGGACGGTGATCGCCGTCCATGCCGAGGGCACGCAACAGGTGAACGCGGGCGCGCCGCTGGTGGATCTGGACCCGGCGCTGGCCGATGCGGGCGTTGCCGCCGCCGAGGCCGAACTGGCCCGCGCGGTGCGCGGCGTGCGGCAGGGCTTTAGCCGGATCGACACTGCCGATGCCGAAATCGCCGAGGCGCAGAGCCGCCTGTCCGCCGCCCAGAACGACCTGTCGCGCCGTCAACCCGCCGTGGCCGCGGGCGCTGTTTCGGGTGAGGAGGCAGCCCATGCCTCGGACGCGGTGCGCGCCGCCACCGCCGCGCTGGCGCTGGCGCGCAGCCACCGCGTCGAGGCCGAAAGCGCTGTTGCGGGCACCGGCATCGCGGGCAACCCGCAGGTGATGGCCGCCGTTGCCGCCCTGCGCCGCGCCGCGATCCTGCGCGCGCGCATGCACATCACCGCCCCGGTCGCGGGCGTGGTGGCCAATCGCGCGGTGCAGATGGGCCAACAGGTCGCCCCCGGCACGCCGCTGATGGCGGTGGTCCCGCTGAACAAGGTGTGGGTCGAGGCCAACTTCCGCGAGACGCAACTGGCCCATATCCGCATCGGTCAGGCCGTGACGCTGCATTCGGACGCCTATGGCGATGATGTGACGTTCCACGGCCGGGTGATCGGCATGAATGCAGGGTCGGGCAGCGCCTTTGCGCTGTTGCCCGCGCAAAACGCCAGCGGCAACTGGATCAAGATCGTCCAGCGCGTACCGGTGCGCATCGCGCTGGACCCGGCCGAACTGAACGCCAACCCGCTGCGGCTGGGCCTGTCGATGACGGTGGACGTGGACACGCGTGACCATGCGGGCGCGCCGGTGATGTCCAAGGCGGCGCAGATCCAGCCCGCCCAGCCGCTGGACACCGTATCGCCAGAGGTCGAGGCGCGGATCAACGCGATCATCGCCGCCAATTCGGGCGGGCGCGTCCGGTGAGTGGCGCCCCGAACGGGGCCGCAACCGCCGCCCCGCCGCCGCTGCATGGCGCGGCGCTGGCCTTTGTCGCGATTGCGCTGGCGCTGGGCAGTTTCATGCAGGTGCTGGATTCGACCATCGCCAATGTCGCCCTGCCCACGATCGCGGGCAATCTGGGCGAAAGCAACGAGACGGGCACATGGGTGATCACCGCCTTTGCCGCGGCCAATGGCATCACGGTGCCGCTGACGGGCTGGCTGATGCGGCGCTTTGGCGTGGTGACCACGTTCACCGCCAGTGTGGCGCTGTTCACGCTGGCCTCGTTCCTGTGCGGCATCGCGTGGAGCATGCCCAGTCTGGTGGCGTTCCGCCTGATCCAGGGCGCGGTGTCAGGCCCGATGATTCCGGGAAGTCAGGCGCTGTTGCTGGCCGTGTTCCCGCCGCAAAAGCGGGCGCTAGCGATGTCGATCTGGTCGATGACGGCGCTGATCGGGCCGGTGCTGGGACCGATCATGGGTGGCTATATCTCTGATCACATCCACTGGGGCTGGATTTTTCTAATCAACGTGCCGGTGGGGATCTTTACCGTCATGGCGCTGTTGTCCAAACTGTTGCCCTACAACACGCGCCCGCAAAAGCTGCCGATCGACATGGTGGGCATGACGTTGTTGGCGGTGTGGGTTGGGTCTTTGCAGGTGGTGCTGGATCTGGGCAAGAATGCCGACTGGTTCCATTCGACGCTGATCTGCGGTTTGACGGCAGCCGCGGCGGTGGCCTTTGTCGCGTGGATCATCTGGGAACTGACCGATGAGCATCCGGCGGTCGACCTTTCGCTGTTCAAGCGACGGAATTTCGCCATTGCCACGCTGGGCTTCTGCCTTGGCTATGCGTTCTTTTTCGCCAACAACCTGTTGATGCCGCTGTGGTTGCAGCAACAACAGGGTTATACCGCGACATGGGCGGGCATGGTGGCCGCGCCCGCCGGCGTCGTGGCGTTCTTTCTGGCGCCGGTGGTGGCGCGCCTGTCGGGCAAGATGGACATCCGCATTCTGGCGACACTCTCGCTGGGGGCGTTCACCACGGCCTATTTCATGCGTACCTATTTTTCGGCCGATACCGATCTGTGGCATTATGTCGTGCCTTCATTGGTGCAGGGGTCGGCGATGGGCATGTTCTTCATGTCGATGACCACCATCGCGCTGGATGGACTGCCGCCGCACCGCATCCCTTCGGCCACGGGCATATCGAATTTCGCCCGCATCACCGGGGGCGCCTTTGCAGCGTCCATCGTCACCACCGCATGGGACCGGCGCGAAGCGCTGCACCAGAGCCGTCTGGCCGATTGGGCGACCAATGCCAACCCGGCCTATGCCCACGCCACCCATACGTTGCAGGCCACCGGCATGAGCCCGCAGCAGGTGCATGGCGCCATGGTGCATGACCTGATCAACCAGTCCTATCTGCTGGCCTCGATCGACATGTTCTGGATCAGCGGCGTGTGTTCGGCGGTGATGCTGGGCATGGTGTGGCTGTGCCGCCGCCCCGCCCTGCCACAGGGCGGTCCACCGGTTGCGGCGGATTGAGGGCGCCGCGTAGCAAAAGGCTTGCGGTGGGGCGCGCGGAGCGATAACGTCCGCACCGACAGTTTTGGCCGATGGCCCGCGCCGCGCGTGGCCCGGCACCCAAGGGTTGGGAGAGAGGAGGAGGCGGGAGCGATCCCGACCTCCTCCAAGTCGTTTGGGGCTCCAAGTCGTTTGGGGCGGCGCAATTCTACCAAAGGAGAAGGGGCCAGCGGTCGCCCGCCAGCCCCCTTTGTTACGATTCAACGCGGATGCGCGGATCAGTCGATGTAATGCGCCGTGGTCTTGGCCCGCACATCTTCGCGCGTGACGCCCGGAGCGGTCTCGATCAGCTTGAACGGGCTGTTGTGATCGGGACGCTGGAACACGGCGATGTCGGTGACGATCATGTCCACCACATTGCGCCCCGTCAGCGGCAAGGTGCAGGCCGGGATGAACTTGGCGCTGCCGTCCTTGGCGCAATGTTCCATCACGACGATGATCTTCTTGACGCCCGCGACCAGATCCATCGCGCCGCCCATGCCCTTGATCATCTTGCCCGGAATCATCCAGTTGGCGATGTCGCCATTCTCGGACACTTCCATCGCGCCCAGCACGGTCAGGTCGATATGGCCGCCACGGATCATGGCGAACGACTGCGCGCTGTCGAAATAGGCCGAATGCGGCAATTCGCTGATCGTCTGCTTGCCCGCGTTGATCAGGTCAGCGTCGATCTCGTCTTCATAGGGGAACGGGCCGATGCCCAGCATGCCGTTTTCCGACTGCAACGTCACCATCATGCCGGTGGGCACATGGTTGGCCACCAGCGTGGGGATGCCGATGCCCAGATTGACGTAATAGCCATCCTGCAACTCGCGCGCGGCGCGGGCGGCCATTTCGTCGCGGGTCCAGCCCGCCTTGATGCCGTCATGGGTGGTCATCATGCGTTCTCCCGTTGGCGCACGGTGCGGAATTCGATCTTCTTGTCATAGCTGCACTTTACCAAGCGCTGCACATAGACGCCCGGCAGGTGGATGCCATCGGCGGGCAACTGGCCCGGCTCGACGATTTCCTCGACCTCTACCACGCAGATCTTGCCACAGGTGGCGGCCGGCACGTTGAAGTTGCGCGCCGTCTTGCGGAAGATGACATTGCCGGTGGTGTCGGCCTTCCAGCCCTTGACGATCGACAGGTCGGCAAAGATCCCGGCCTCAAGGATGTAATCCTCGCCGCCAAACTGCTTCACTTCCTTGCCCTCGGCCACCAGCGTGCCAACGCCCGTCTTGGTGTAGAAACCGGGGATGCCCGCGCCGCCCGCGCGCATACGCTCGGCCAGCGTACCCTGCGGGGTGAATTCCACCTCCAGCTCGCCCGACAGATACTGGCGCTCGAACTCCTTGTTCTCGCCCACATACGAGCTGATCATCTTCTTGACCTGCCGCGTGCGCAGCAGCTTGCCGATGCCCTCGTTGTCGATGCCCGCGTTGTTGCTGGCAAAGGTCAGATCCTTGACGCCCGAAGCCTGAATCGCGTCCAGCAGATGTTCGGGAATGCCGCAAAGGCCAAAGCCCCCGCTGGCGATCAACATGCCATCACGCAACAGCCCGTCCAGAGCCGCCTGCGCACTCTCATAAATCTTGCCGGCCATGCCTCTCCCTCTCTTGGGATGGTTGCACACGCCGCTGTCCGGCGCGTTTTGCCGGACCACACTAGCCGCGCCAATCCATCCATTCCAATGATAGTTGTTTTGGAGTATTGATAGGCAGCATCTATGATTTACAGCCCGCGCGGCGCCTGAGCGTCGCCTATTTCGCGGGCGCAGCCCTGCGAAAAGGCCACATGAATCGCATCGCCCTCTATCATCTGGAAACGCTGTTGTGGATCGCGCGGCTGGGCACTTTTGCCGCCGCCGCCGAGCGGCTGAACACCACCCAGCCCACTATCTCGGCCCGCGTGCGCGAACTGGAGGGCCAGTTGGGCTACGCCCTGTTCCGGCGCGAAGGACGGCGCATGGCGCTGACCGTGCGCGGGCGACAATTGGTGCGCGATTGCGAACCGCTGTGGGCCGCGCTGGAACGGGCGCTGGCGGCCGGAAACCTGTCGGGCGCGACCGGCGTGGTGCGCATCGGCGCGGGCGAGATCGCGGCCGCCACCTGCCTGCCCGGCTTTGTCGCGGATGTTGAAACCGCCCTGCCCGGCGTGACGCTGGACATCAGCATCGAACTGACCGCGCGGCTGGTGCAGGACCTGTTGGGCGCGACCGCCGATCTGGTGTTTCTGGCCGGGCCGGTGGCCGCGCCCGGGATCCAGACGGCAGGGATCGGCACGGTGTCGCTGTGCTGGATGGCATCGCCCGCCACCGCCGCGCGCATGGCCGCGCAAGGGATCACCGGCGCCCCCGCCTCGCCCGCACCGATCTGGTCATTACCGCGCCATTCGCCGCTGCATCAGGTGATGATCCAGGCGCTGGGCGATGCCACCACCACATTGAGTGCCCCCGACATCCGCACCTGCAACAATGTGCGCACATTGATCGATATCGTCGCGGCGGGGCGCGGGGTGGCGCTGCTGCCCGAAATCATGACGCGCGAAGCCGTGGCCAGTGGCCGCCTGACGCCGGTCTGGCAGGTCGCCGGGCGCGGGGTGGAGTTTCAGGCCGCCATCCGCGCCGAGGAAAGCGACCCCATCGTGCTGGAACTGTTCCGCCGCGCCAGCGCGCTGCGGATCGACGCGCCAAGCTAACTCAGGCGCGCCGCACCGTCACCGTGACGCTGGCAAGACCGTTGTCCACCGCCTCGGGCTTATCAATGCGCACGCGCGCCCAATCGACACAGCCCCCCTCCACCGGCATGGAAAGGCACATCGCCCCCAGCCGTTGGCCAAAGGTTTCGATCAGGTCGATATGGCTACCGGCCAGTTCCTGCGCGGCGGCGCCGATCTTGCGGTAGTCCACCGTCTGATCCAGATGCGTGACCCCGCCGTCACCCACCGCCAGCCCCAGTTCGACCCACAGCACCAAAGGCTGACGGCGGCCGATTTCACAGCGGTTGATGCCCACCGCGGCCATCACCTGATAGCCATCCAGACGCACGACCGTATCGGTGACATAGGCCAAAGCGGCCTGTGTCACCGCCGGGCGCAGGGGCGCAAGCGTATCCATGGGCCCCTGCCCCCTGTCCGATCAGCCGGGGAACACGACGGTGCGCGCACCGTTCATGAACACGCGGTCTTCCAGATGCGCCTTGACCGCTTCGGCCAGAACGCGACGTTCGATGTCGCGGCCCTTGCGCACCAGATCCTCGGGCTCGTGGGCGTGGGTGATGTTGCCCACATCCTGCGCGATGATCGGGCCTTCGTCCAGATCGGCCGTCACGTAATGCGCCGTCGCGCCGATCATCTTGACACCGCGCGCATAGGCCTGGTGATAGGGCTTGGCACCCTTGAAGCCGGGCAGGAACGAGTGGTGGATGTTGATGCAGCGGCCCGACAGGAAGGCGGCCAGATCGTCCGAGAGGATCTGCATGTAGCGCGCCAGCACCACCAGATCGGCGCCGCTCTCGGTCACAACCTGCTTGATCTGGGCTTCCTGCTGCGGCTTGGAATCCTTGGTGATCGGGAAGTGATAGAAGGGCACGTCACCAATCAGGCTGGTGGTGATGAACTTGCGGTCGTGGTTGCAGATGATCGCCACCACATCCATCTCCAGTTCGCCAATGCGCCAGCGGTACAGCAGATCGCCCAGGCAGTGGTCGAACTTCGACACCATCAGCACGACCTTCTTGCGCTCACCCTGAACGTTCAGGCGCCAGTCCATGGCGTGTTCGGCCGCCAGGCTGGAGAAATGCGCGCGCCACTGATCGGCGGTGTCGCCTTCGGGCAGGGCGAAAACGACGCGCATGAAAAAGCGGTCGGTGATGCGGTCATTGAACTGCTGGGCGTCAAGGATATTGCCGCCGCGACCGGCCAGATAGCTTGCCACCTTGGCGACCAGACCGGGTTGGTCGGCGCAGGACAGGCTCAGCGTACACACTTGGCTCACGTTCATTCCCCTTCGGCTATCTTGTCGCATGCCCGGCTGGGCCTTTGGCATGCGTTGTTATCTTGGTTGGGCGCAAAAAGCCCGTAAATTGCAATGGTTGGCAGGGCGCATGCTGCGCAGCATGCACGCCATGGCCTCCGGCTTACTTGGCGGCGTAGCCCTTGATCCAGTCGACCGTCTTTTCCAGACCGCCAAAGGGATAGAAGTGCAGACGGACCGCGCCATGCGGTTCGCCCATGCCGCGGGCCAGCGCGTCGACCAGCTTGTCCGGGCCGGCGCTGCCCAGCAATTGCGTGATCGAGATGCCGTACTTGGCCATCACGCTGGCCGAGGCGCCCACACCGCACCGCGCGGCAAAGCGCAGCAGCGTCTTGATCCCGGCCGGGCCGGGCACGCCGATGCGCACCGGGGCGGCGATCCCGCGCGCGCGCAGTTCGGCCAGCCATGCCAGCGCCGCATCGGGATCAAAGCCGAACTGCGTCACCACCAGCGGGGCCATGCCGCGCGCGTCGATGTCGGCGCATTTGCGGCCCAGCACGTCCCAGCACTGATCCACGGTCATGTTGGGGTGGCCTTCGGGGTGGCCGCCCACGCCGATCGCCTTGATCCCGGCCTTTTCAAACAGGCCGGTGCCGATCAACTCGCTCGAGTCATTATAGGGGCCAGCGGCCTGCTCCGGGTCACCGGCGATGACAAAGCAGCGCTTCACATCAGCCTGCGTGACGACAGCGTTCAGGTAGTCCTCGAACTCGGCCTGGCTGGTGATGCGGCGCGCGGAAAAATGCGGCATCGGCTCAAAGCCCATGTCGCGCACGGCCTTGGCCGCGGCGATGCGTGCCGGGGCTTCCTCACCGGGCAGGAAGGTCACGGCAATGGGCGTGGCGGGCGGAATGCCCGGCGCGGCCTTGCGCAGCGACTCAACGTCCTTGGCGGTGATTTCCAGCGAGTAGCCGTCGGTGATCCCGTCCGGCGCGCGTTCCCAATTGGGATGAATCTGCGATGGCGATACCATTGTCCTCTACCCTGTTCCCATGACCCGACGCGGGGTCCGAAATTTGTATGCGACACTTACTATCAAAAAGATCGCGCAAAGTGCAGCCCCCCTCTAGCGCTCCGTGATAATTTCGTATAGATGAAAATTTCACGGATTAGAAAACAGGGACGAGTGAATGCCTGCCGACTTCCCGCTGCTGCTGGTACCGGGCCTGATTTGCGATGACCGCGTATTTGCTGCGCAAATTGCTGCATTTCCCGGCGCAACGGCCATGCCCGGCTGGGGGCAGACCGACAGCCTGACCGCCATGGCGCAACGCGTGCTGGACACTGCGCCCGACCGTTTTGCCCTGTTGGGTCATTCGATGGGCGCGCGAGTCGCGCTGGAAGTGATTCGCATCGCCCCTGCCCGAGTCGCCGCGCTGGCGCTGGTGTCGACCGGCGTGCATCCTGTGGCCAATGGCGAGGCCGACAAGCGCCACGCCCTGCGCGACATTGGCCGCATGCAGGGCATGGCCGCGCTGGTGGACAAATGGCTGCCGCCGATGATCGCCACCCCCGCGCATGAACGGCTGTATGCCCCCATGCGCGCGATGTGCATTGCCCAAGGGCTGCCCGCCTATGAGGCGCAGATCAAGGCCCTGCTGCACCGGCCAGAGGTCGACAGCCTGCTGCCCACCATTGCCTGCCCCACGCTGTCCTGCACCGGCGCGCTGGATGTGTGGAGCCCGCCTGCCCAGCACGAGGCAATGGCCGCCATCATTCCCGGCGCCAGCCTGACGATCGTGCCGAATGCTGGCCATTTCCTGCCCGCCGAACAGCCCGAGGCGCTGAACGCCGCGATCGCCGCTTGGCTGGACCGCATCGCCTGATATCTTGTTTCACAACCCATCCACAGATCCAAACTGGAGTATGAGAGCATGACTGAACAGAGCCTGGAGAGCGTGCTGAACGCTGCTGGCGACATTGTTGAATTCCTGCGCAATCAGCAGGTTGGCCCGAACGTGTACCCCGGCGTTCCGGCTGAATATTCGAACTGGCGCGACGAGCAGCAGGCGTGGTCGAAGACGGCGATCCTGTTCAACCAGTCGTTCCACATGGTCGATCTGGAAGTCACCGGCCCCGACGCTTTCGCCATGTTGAACTACCTCGGCATCAACAGCTTCAAGGGCTTTGTCCCCAACCGCGCCAAGCAGTTCGTGCCCGTGACCGAAGAAGGTTACGTGATCGGCGACGTGATCCTGTTCTATCTGGAAGAAGGCCGCTTCAATCTGGTTGGCCGCGCCCCCGTGATCGAATGGGTCGAATTCCACGCCCAGACCGGCAAGTGGAACGTCACCGTCGAGCGTGACGAGCGTTGGGCCATGCGCACCGATGGCAAGCGCAAGAACTATCGCTTCCAGTTGCAGGGCCCCAACGCGATGGCCACCCTGTCGGCCGCGATGGGCCAGACCGCCCCTGACCTCAAGTTCTTCCACATGACCACGGTCGAGATCGCCGGTTGCCAGGTGGGCGCGCTGCGTCACGGCATGGCAGGTCAGCCCGGCTATGAACTGTATGGTCCCTGGGCCGACTATGACAAGGTGCGCGACGCGCTGCTGGCCGCTGGTCAACAGTATGGCATCCTGCCCTCGGGCGGCCGTACCTATTCGTCGAACACGCTGGAATCGGGCTGGATCCCCTCGCCGCTGCCCGCCACCTATACCGGTGCCGGCAGCGCCGAATTCCGCGCTTGGGCCTCGGCCAATTCGTATGAAGCCAAGTGCTCGATCGGTGGGTCGTATGTGCCTGACAGCATCGAGGGCTATTACCTGACCCCGTGGGATCTGGGCTATGGTCCGTTCGTCAAGTTCGACCACGAGTTCATCGGCCGCGCCGCGCTGGAAGCCAAGGCCGCTGGCCCGCACCGCACCAAGGTGACGCTGGCGCTGGACAACGAAGACGTGATGCGCGTCCAGTCGTCCGCCCTGTCCAAGGGTGACCGCGCCAAGTTCATGGAATATCCCAGCGCCGTCTATGCCATGCACCCGTTCGATCAGGTGCTGATGGATGGCAAGATGGTCGGCCTGTCGACCTGGATCGGCTATTCGTCGAACGAGGGCAAGTTCCTGACGCTGGCGATGGTCGAAGCCGATGCCGCCACGCCGGGTACGCAGGTCACGCTGTTGTGGGGCGAACCCAACGGCGGCACGCGCAAGCCCACCGTCGAACGCCACGTCCAGACCGAGATCAAGGCTGTTGTCTCGCCGGTGCCTTATTCGGAAGTCGCGCGTGACGGCTATGCCGACAGCTGGCGCAACCGCAAGGCGTAACGCCTGACATCAGGCAGAGCGCCCTCACGCTTTGCCCTGACGCGACGCCCCGCTGGCAACGGCGGGGCGTTTTGCGTTTTGGCTATGGCGCGATCCGCTGCGGCTGAATGCGGGTGAACCAGATCTTGCGGAACGCCAGCGTGGGGATATCGGTCGGGACGGACCGCTCCTCGCCAGCAGGGGGCACAGTGGCGGGCTGGCTGCTTTCGATGATTGCCTTGTCCTCGGCGGCGATGCGCGCGTTCATCCGGGCAAACAGCCGGTCCAGCGGCGCCCATTTGGCGAAATTGCGGATGGAATAGATCGACAGCCGCGTCCGCCCATCGGCCTGTGGCAAACACACCGCCAGCATCCGCAACACCCGCCCGCCCGGATCAATCGACAGCTCCATGACATTGGGAAAGTGGTAGGCCAGCGTGGTCTTGGGCGCTTCTCCGGCGCGGGTGGCGGTGATCTGCGCGCCGCTGGGCGTTTCGTTCCACGCCATCGTCATGGCGGCATCGGTCCGCCCGCGCAGCCCCTTGCCGATGGTGCCCGCGTGGACAAAGGGCAAATGCGGCGTGTCCAGCATGTTTTCCATGACGCGCGTCCAGTGGACGTCCCACACCATATGCTGCGCCATCACGCGCACATCATCGCGCAACAACACCGGGGGGACGAACGGTTCGCCATCAGGCGCGCCGGGGGCGGTGTGAACCCACACCAGCCCGCCCGCCACCCGCACCGGCAGCGCCGTGGCCGACAGCGCGCCGCGTTTGGCATCGGGGTTCCATGGCACGTGGGTGCACGCCCCCGCGCCATCGAACCGCCATCCGTGGAAAGGACAGGCGATCTGTCCGCCCTCCACCCGGCCCAGTGACAGCGCCACACCGCGATGGGGGCAACGGTCAATCAGCGCGGCCACATCGCCCGCCGCATCGCGGAACAGCACCACCCGCGTATCGGCGATCACCAAGGCATAGGGCCGCCCCGCCACCACCTCTGTTGCCAAGGCAACCGGAGTCCACAGCGCGGCGAATTGGGGAAACATCTGCGTCATGGCGCGAAGCCTATCACCACCCCCGCCGCGCACCAGCCCCCTTGCCCCAAAGGCCGCCAGCGCGCATGCAGGCAACCATGCGCACCCGTGCCCGCATCTGTGCGTCCAAACGCCGCTACGCCACCTATGCCGAAGCCTTGGCTGCGGCGTTGGAGGCGGACATCATCCTGCGCCCCTATGGCTGTGAACGGTGCCGGGCCTATCACCTGACCAGCCGGACCAAGGGCAAGCGCATCCCGCGCGCCCACCACGGCGCCTGAAACCTATTCCGCGTCCAGCAGCGCCGCCGTCTTGCCCAGCAAGGCCCCCACGCGGCGCTCCACCCCCGCATCAAACCGTACCGAAGGGATCGCCACACTGAACGCGCCGGTCACTTCCCCGTCCATCACCACGGCGCAGCCAACGCCCTCGATCCCCATCGAATATTCGCTGCGGGTGCGGGCAATGCCGGTCTTGCGGATGCGCTCCAGCTCGGCCAGCAAGGCGTCCGGTTCAACCATGGTGGTGTCGGTGTAGCGGGCGCGCGTGGTCTCGGCCAGATAGCGCGCCACCTCGGCCGGGGGGAGCGCGGCCAGAATTGCCTTGCCCGCCGCCATGCTGTGCAGCGGCGCGCGCGATCCCACCGCAATGGCATAGCGCAACGCATGGTCGCTGGTTTCGGTCACCAGCGTCAACAGTTCCCACCCCTCGCGCACGAAAAAGCTGGCCGTTTCGTTCAACTGCACCCGCAACGCGCGGACCAGCGGGGCGACCTTGTCCTCGATCGTGGGCTCGGCGCGGGCCTGCAGCCGGGTCAGCCCCGGCCCCGGCACATAGGTCCGCCCCTCACGCGCCAGATAGCCCCGCTCAACCAGCGTCGCCAGCAGATAGGACAGCGAGGAGACCGGGATAACCAGCGCGCTGGCGATCTCCTGCGCGACCACGGGCGCGCCGCGCGCCACCACATACTCGATGATGTCCAGCGTCCGCATCGCCGATTTGACGTGGCTGGAACCGGATGCAACACCCGATGTGGTGGGCTCGGCCATGTGCGGATCAGACCCGCGTTGCGGCGATGTCGGCGCCCGCGCGCAGATTGCGCAGCTTCTTCCACGTCACCTCGGGGTCGATCTTGCCATAACCGGCAAAGGTGCCAAAACCGCAATCGGTGCTGGCCTGCACGCGATCAGCGCCAACGATGCCGGCAAAACGCTCGATCCGCTGGGCGATCAGCTCGGGATGCTCGACATAGTTCGAGCAGGTGTCGATCATGCCAGGCGCCAGCACCTTGTGGGCAGGGATCTTGGCGTCGGCCCACACCTTCCACTCATGCTCGTGGCGGGGGTTGGCGGCCTCGAACAGCACCACGCCGGGGCGAGCGTTCAGCACGATGTCGATCACGCGCTCCAGCGGGATGTCGTGGTCATGCGGCCCCTCGTAATTGCCCCAGCAGATGTGCATGCGCATCTTTTCGGGCGGGATATTGGCGGTCGCGGCGTTCAATGCCTCGACATTGGCGGCGGCGATCTTCAGGAACTCTTCCTCGCTCGCGTCCTGATAGCCGGTGTGACGGCTCATCGCCAGATCGGGGCAATCCAGCTGCAACAGGAAGCCCGCGTTGACGATCGTCTCGTATTCCTCACGCATGGCATCGGCCAGATCGGCCAGATAGGCCTCGTGGCTGGGGTAGTATTTGTTCACCTGAAACGCGGTGATCAGCCCCGGCGAGGCGGCATTCATGAAGCCCTGCGTCGTGGGCGCGCCATGTGCGTCCAGCGCCGCGCGGAAACGGCGGATGTCGTCGTGCAGCGGTTGCAGGTTCACCAGCTTGATCGGGCCGACACAGCTGGCGCGGGTGAATTCCTGACTGCCCATGATCGCCGAAAGCTTTTTCGCCAGATCGGGGTGCTCGGCCAGATCGGCGGCCATCTTGCGGTCGACATGTCCGCCAAAGCCGGTCAGACGCTCGATCATATAGGTCGAATAGCCGATCTTGCCGATCTCACCGTCCGAGACGATGTCGACGCCGCATTCCACCTGGTGCTTGACCGCTTCCTTGACGGCGGCGCCCACCTTGGCGTCAAACTCGTCCGCGTCATAGGGATCGCCATGGTCACGCGCGATCAACAGCTGCGTCAACTCACCCCCGCGTGGCATCGAACCGACATGGGTCGTGGCGATATGCGTCATCAAACTCTCCCAAAAACAGGCGGCCGGCGCCCCCGTGCGGGCTTTGGCCTGCCGTTCCCATACATGATCACATCGCGTAAGTGAAGAAAACGAAACGTCAGGATTGAATACATCTGGCGCGCCGCCCGCCCATGCGCCATAGTGCGGAAAAACAGGCGTTTGACGCCCCAACCCGGATACAGAGGATAGACCCATGGCCATCACCGATTTCCACGGAAAGACTGCGTTCATCACCGGCGGCGCCAGCGGCATCGGCCTTGGCATTGCCAAGGTGCTGGTGGAACGCGGCGCGCAGGTGGTGATCGCCGATCTGCGCCCCGACCACATTGCCCACGCGATGGAACAGTTCGCCGGCGAAGGCCGCTCCAATCAGGTGGCCAGCGTGGAGATCGACGTCACCAGCCGCCAGCGCTATGCCGAAGTGGCCGAGCAGATGAGCCGCGATTATGGCGGCATCGACATCCTGATCAACAACGCCGGTGTCGGCAGCGAAGGCCCCATTCTGGAGGCGGGCTATGCCGACTGGGACTTTGGTCTGGGCGTGAATGTCAATGGCGTGGTCAACGGGTTGCAGGCGATGTTGCCGCAGATGATCGCCCATGGGCGCGGCGGCCATGTGGTCAACACCGCGTCGCTGGCGGCCGTGGTGCAGATGCCCGAATATTTCGTCATCTATGGCGCGGCCAAGGCCGCCGTGCTGAACATCAGCGAAAACATGCGCGCCGTGCTGGACAGCAAGAATATCGGCATGAGCTGCCTGCTCCCCGGCTTTACCAAATCGAACATCCATCAGGCCAACCAGAACCGCCCCGAACATCTGAAGCAGGGGTCGGGCTGGGCCGCGTCCGAGGAAAAGCTGGCGCACCGTCAGTTTGGCGACATCGGCGCCAACTGGCTGGAGCCAGAGGATGTGGGCGTGATGGTGGCCGACGCGATCATCGCCAACGAGCTTTACATCATCACCCACGGCAATTTCCGTGACCAGATGCAGCGCCGTTTCGACGCCATGATGGCCCGCGTCCCCGAGGCTGACTTCCAGTTCTGAGCGGAGGCGGGAACATGCAGAATTTTACCGGCAAGGTGGCCTTTGTCACCGGCGGGGCCAGCGGCATCGGGCTGGGCATGGTGCGCGCGTTTCTGGAGGAAGGGATGCGTGTGGTCGTCGCCGACTATGCCGATGCCCATCTGGACGGCGCGCGTGCGGCGTTGCAGGGCGTGAACGCGGCCCATTTCATCCGCGTCGACGTCTCCGACCGCGCCGCCCTGCGCGCCGCGGCCGATGAGGCGCTGGCCACCTTTGGCGCGGTGCATGTGCTGTGCAACAACGCGGGCGTTGGCGGCGGCAGCAATCTGGACGAGGATGAGTTCGAGGCGTGGGACCGCGCGCTCTCGATCAATCTGGGCGGGGTGGCGAACGGGTGCAAAATCTTTGCCCCGATCATCAAGGCACAGGGCACGGGCGGCCATATCGTCAACACCGCCAGCATGGCAGGCGTGGTGCCTTTGCCCGGATTGGGCGCCTATTCCACCGCCAAATATGCCGTGCGGGGCCTGACCGAAAGCCTGCGGCTGAGCCTTGCCCCCCATGGCATCGGCGTGTCCTGCCTCTATCCCGGTGCGGTAAAAACCGCGCTGGTGCCGATCCCCGATGACAATAGCACTGCGCCCACAGGGCCAGAGGGCGATTTCATCCGCGCCCTGTGGGACGCCATGCGCGTGGCGATGGAGCCGCTGGACATGGGCCGCCGCGTGGTCGCCGCGATCCGCGCCAACGCGCCGCATATCCTGACGCATGGCGAATTTCTGGACGAACTGATCGCCCGCAACCGCGCGTTCGAGGGCGCCTTTGCCAGCGGCGATCCCGTGCCCGAGGCGCGGGTGCGGTTCGAGGCCACGCGCCGCGCGGCGGTGGACGCGCTGTTGGCCATGCCTGCTTTGGATTGAAGAACGGGGCCGGGCGGGTGTTGCGCCCCGCCCCCTGTCTTACGCCATCGGTGCGATCAGCACCTTGCAGTCGTGTGTGCGTTTGCGCAGCGCCTCGAACCGGTCGGGCGTGGCGTCCAGACTGATCGTGTCGGTCACCAGATGGCGGGGCTCCGCCGCGCCGCTGGCCAATGCGTCCAGCGCCGCCTCATATTCCTGTTGCAAGAAGAACGCGCTGGTGATCAGCGTGACCTCTTTTTGCAGCATGGCAAAGGTGTTCAGGCTGTCGGGCCGCGTGCACAGGCCCAGCAACACAATGCGCCCGCGATTGGCCACCTGCGCCACCGCCTGCTGGATCAGTCCCGGTACGCCCACGCATTCAAACACCACATCGGCCGGGCCGCCCATGGCGCGGATTGCCGCGCCCACCGGGTCTTCGCGATCGGCGACATAGCCGGTCGCGCCCATCGCCAGCGCACGCTCCTGCTGATACAGGCTCAGATCCTGCACCACCACCGCCCGCGCGCCGCGCCGCCGCGCCCAGAACGCCACGGCAAGGCCAATCGGCCCGGCGCCCAGAACCAGCACCCTGTCCCCCGCCTTCATCCCCGACAGGTTCACCCCATGCAGCGCCACGGCCAGCGGCTCGATAATCGCGCCGTCATCCAGACTGGCGCTGTCGGGCAGGCGCACGCATTGGTTGGGGCGCGTGGTGGCATATTCGGCATAGCCCCCGCCCTGCAGGCCGAAATGGGCGCACCACTGCACCTCTCCGCGCCGGCAATAGTCGCAATGGCCGCAGGATTTGAGCGGGCTGACGGCCACCCGGTCGCCCAGCTTCAGCCCCTCCACCCCGCGCCCCAGCGCCACCACCTCACCAGCGAATTCATGCCCCAGCACCGTGCCCGCCCCCGCGCCATAGGCCGGGTCCTCGGTCATGTGCAGGTCCGAACCACAGATGCCGCAGCGCCCAACGCTGACCACCACCTCGCCCTCGCCCGGTGTGGGATCGGGCAAGGTGTCAACGGTCAGCGGCCGGTGCAGGCCTTGCATCACTACGGCGCGCATTACTGCGCACCTTGGGGCATAACAACGGCGCGCATGGCCGATCAGCCCTCCGCCATGATCAGCACGGGCTTGACCACTTCGCCGCTTTCGCCCGCGTGGATCGCCGCGTTGATGTCGTCGAAACGGAACGCCCGGATCAGCTTGTCATATGGGAAGCGCCCGGCCAGATGATGCTCGATCAGTTCGGGCAGGAAGCCGAACAGATCGGAATCGCCGCCCAGAATGCCGATCACCCGCTTGCCGCCGCCCATCAGCGAACTCTCGTTGAACGAGAGCATAGCGTCGGGTGCCGAAGCGCCGACAATGCCCAGAATACCCTTGGGCGCGATCAGCGGGAACACGCCCTCGATGATGCTGGCCAGGCCCGTGTTGTCAAAGGCATAGGCCAGCCCCTGCGGGCACAGCGCGGCGATCTGGGCAATCGGGTCCTCGCGCCCGTTGAAGGTGTGCGTTGCCCCCAGTTCACGCGCCAGCGCCAGACGGTTTTCATGCAGATCGACCGCGATGATCGGGTTGGCCCCGGCGATCTTGGCCGCCATCACCGCGGCCAGACCCACAGCCCCCGCGCCAAAGATGGCGATGGGCATGCCGGCCTGCACCTGCATCGCGCGCAGCACCGCGCCCGCGCCCGTCATCATGCCACAGCCCAGCGGCGAAAGCATGTGCAGTGGGAGATGGGCGGCGCTGTCGGGGATTTTCACCACATTGCGCGCCGTCGCCAGCGCATGGGTGGCAAAGCTGGACTGGCCAAAGAAATTGCCATGCACCACCTCGTCCCCGGCGTGCAGCGTGGGGCTGCCATCGGCGCGCGCGCCCATGAAATTATGCGGGAAAAAGTTGTAGCAATAGGTCGGGCTGTGATCGTGACAGCACGGGCAGGTGCCGCAGGAGTTAAAGCTCATCAGCACGCGGTCGCCCACCTTGACATGGGTGACATCGGCGCCAACGGCCTCGACCACACCGGCGCCCTCATGGCCCAGCACGATCGGCAACGGGGTCGGCAATTGCCGGTCGCGCACCGCCAGATCGGTGTGACAGATGCCGCTGCCGTGGATTTTCACCAGCACTTCATCGGCGCGCGGCGCGTCCAGCGTCAGCGTTTCCAGCGTAAAGGGCGCATCGGTCGAACGGCAAACGGCGGCGGTAACGGTTGTGGTCACAAACAGCTCCTGTGTGGCGGGGGCGCGACCCAAGCCGCGCCCCCGCACTGATTACCCGAAATGGCCCAGCATCATGCCGCCATCGATCACGACATGGCTACCGGTCATATAGTTGGACGCGTCAGACGCCAGCAGCAAGGCCAAAGGCTTGATCTGGTCCGTCTCGGCCATGCGGCCCAGCGGGACGATGGCGTCCCACGCGGCGCGCGCGACAGGGTCCTTTTTCACCCAGCCGCCGCCGATGTTGGTGACAAACGGCCCCGGCGCGATGGCATTGATGCGGATGCCGAATTCGGCCAGCTCCAGCCCCAGCGCGCGGACCATGTGCAGCACGCCAGCCTTGGTCGGCATATAGGGGATGCCCACGATCGGTTCGGTCACCAGCCCCGCGTTTGACGCGGTGCAGACGATCGATCCGCCCCGCCGCCCACCATTTTCGCCCGTGTTGCGCTTCATCAGCGCCACCGACGAGCGGATGGTGTTATAGGCGCCGGTCAGGTTGATCGCCACGGTCCGGTCCCACAAAGCGGGATCGAACGTGTCGATCTGGCCATCGGGCGCGCGATGGCCCGCCGGAGTCCAGAACCCCGGCCCCAGCCCCACGCCCGCATTGGCAAAGGCGATGTCCAGCCCGCCATAGGCCGCATCATGCGCGGCAAAGACGGCTTCCGTCTCGGCGCGGTCGGACACGTCCAGCCGCGCCCAGCGCACGTCAAAGCCCTCACCCTTCAGCCGCTCACCCTCGCGCGCGGCGTCGTCCGGGTTGACGTCGGTCAGCGTGACACGCACCCCCGCCTCGGCCAGCGTCTCGACATAGGCAAGGCCGATGCCGCTGGCGCCACCGGTGACGATGGCGCTGCGACCCGCGATGTCGAATTGGTTCAAAACGCCCATCGCGCCCGCCCCTTAGACGTACAGCTTGGGGTTGATGGGGATGTTGTTTTCGCGGCAATAGGTCTCGTAATGGTTGATGAACCACCACACGTCGCAGGTCTCGACGTAATTGGCCTGATCGTCGAAAAAGTCGATCGGGCCCTGCATCCAGCCGAACAGTTTGCAGCCCTCGGGGTGTTCGGTGACCAGCGTGTGGCTTTCGCCCGGCACTTCCAGGATCAAACCGCCCGGCGTCGCGGTCCAGTCATATTCCAGATAGCGCACGCTGCCCTCCAGGCAGACCATGGTGATCGTGCCGCGATGCAGGTGGGTGCCGACCACGCCGGGGCCCTTGACCCACAGGATGTTCGAAAACAGCCCCTGACGCACGTCAAAGGCCAGATGCTTGATCGCCGCGCCTTCGCCAAAAGGCACCCACGGGCTGTCAACGTCGGTCTGCGCGTCGATATAGCGGCCACCCGGGCTCAGCCGGTCAACCAGCGCCTTGTGCGCGAACTTCACATCAACGATCTCGGCCTTGCTCGAAGGCGGTGCAGTCATAACGGCCATGACATTCTCTCCATTTGTTCAGTGCTTTGCCGCGCGGAATGGGTGTGAGGCGCGGCGTCATGAATCTGTCAGTAATACATATATGGGATCGGGCACTTGGCAAGCGCCGATCAGGGGTCTCAGTGCGCGGTCTGCCCGCCATCGATCACGAAAGTCGCGCCGTTGACAAAGCTGGCCCCGTCCGAACACAGATGCAGCACGGTCCCCGCCATCTCTTGCGGCTGCGCGGCGCGGCCAGAGATGTTGTTGGCAAAGAACATGCTGGTGAATTCGTTGCTGTCGGCCCAATGCTGCGTCATAGGTGTCACGACAAAGCCGGGCGCGATGCAATTGGTGCGGATACCCTTTTGCGCATATTCCACCGCCGCCGCCTTGGTCAGGCCGGCGACCGCGTGTTTCATCGCGCAATAGGCGCTCATGTTCGGGTCCGCGATCAGCGCGCCAACGCTGGCGGTGTTGACAATGGCCCCGCCGCCCACGGTCAGGAAGTGGCGGATTTCGGCCTGCATGGCGTAAAACACGCCCTTGAAATCAACATCAATCGCCAGATCCAGCTCGTCCTGCGTCACCTCGTGGATGGGGCGCTGGGGCGGCAGCACGCCCGCGTTGTTGAACGCGCAATCCATCCGTCCAAAGCGTTCGACGCAATCGGCCACCAGCGCGTCCAGCGCCGCCGGGTCACGCACATCAGTGTGGCGGAACGCGGCCTGCCCACCGGCCGACAGGATCATCTGCACCGTTTCCTCGGCGCGGGGGTCCACATCGCCGATCATCACCGCCGCGCCCTCATCGGCAAAGGCGATGGCGGTTGCCCGGCCGATGCCCGTCGCGCCGCCCGTGATCAGCACGGCCTTGCCCTCAAACCTGCGCATCATCTCTCAACATCCTCTATGTTATGGCTTATTCAGCCCAAGGCGGCGTTTCGCCCTTGGCCACGCGCGACGAATTGCCCAGCAGGAAGTCGCCCAGAATATCGATCGCATCAGGGAATTGTTTGGCCACCGCCGCGCGCAGTTCGGCCGAATTGCGCGATTTGGCCACCAGCCCCGGCCACGCCGCGATATAGGCGCGGCTGAAATTCAGGCCCGAAATGTCATTGGCCAACCCCGGCTTGGCATGACCGGCCACCACCATGTCAGGCTGCAACGCGGCCAGTTGGTCCAATGATCGGCCCCATGCGGCGATGTCGGCGGCGCTGTGTTCGCCCATCCACAAATACATCTGGTTATACACCAGATCGCCGGCAAACAGCGCCTTGATCGAAGGCGCCCACAGCGCGGTGGCGTGGGTGTGATCGCCCGCCATCGGGCCGATCACTTTCAACTCACGCCCCTCCAGCAGGATCGTGTCGCTGGTCAACGCGGCGGGCGCGCTGGGGCTGCGCGGGCCGTTGGGGCCCAGCATCGGGCTCCAGCGCTTGACCTTGTACGGCAGTGATTTCCAGATATCGGCCACGACCACGGGATGGGCCACGATCTGCACATCGGGGAACGCCTGCCGGATCACCTCCATCGCAAAGAAATGGTCCGGGTGGTCGTGCGTGACAAACACGTGAGTCAGGTGCTTGCCACTGTCCAGCACCATGGCCACCACCCGATGCGCATCGGCCATGGTGAAGGGCGCATCGACCAGCACCGCGTCCCTTTCGCCCGAAATCAGCGCGATATTGGCATAGAGCGAGCCGGCCGAGGTGCGCAGCACCTCCACCTTGAGCGGCGCCTGCACCGGGGCGGCGACGGTGGCCGCCGGGGCGGGCTGGGCCAGCGCCCCGCCCACCGGCATCCCCGCCAGCACCGCCGCCGCCGCGGCCATCCACCAGCGCGCGCGCATCAGGCGATCCCCGACTTGCCGGGGGCAAGGATGTGGTTGGGGTCCAGCGCCGCCTTGATCGCGTCATTCACCGCGCGGTTGGTCGCGCCATATTGCTGCGCCACCAGATCCATCGCATGCACGCCCGTGCGGTACGAAGCCCAGCCCTGATCGCCAAAGCCGGTCACCAATTCGCGGTAACAGGCATCGGCGCGCTTCTCTTCCTCGGGGTCGGACTTGTCGAACAACAGCGCGATGATGTGGTGCAACTCGCGGCTGCCGATGGCAAAGGCGCTGGTGTAATCGAACCCGTATTTGCCCAGAATCTGCTTGGCCAATGCGATCTGGCCCTGAGTCTCGCTGCCCTTGGCCGGGGCCACAGGGGCGAACCACGCCAGACCGCCGCCATTGCCCTTCCACCTGGCCAACCCGATTTCCTCCAGGCTAAGGCCGCCCTGCATCAGCGTGGCGTGGTGGTGGAACCACGGGTTGTCGTGCATCTGCTCCTGCGTCATCACCTCGCCGTCGATGGCGGCAAAGGCGCCGCGCACGATCTTCTCGCTTTCGGCGATCATGCCTTCGGTGCCGTACAGCGCGAAATAGGTGTTCCACATGCCCAGATCATGCGCGGCGGCAAATTTGGCCACTTCAGCGTCCGAGACGGGCGCGGTGCTTTGCGTCACCTCACTCCGGCGGTGGAACATCGCCAACTGGTACGCCGCCGACATCATCAGCACCACGTTGGGGATGATGTTGTTGATCCGCATCGGGCGCATCGCCTCGACGATGCGGGGCAGATCCTCGACCTTCTTGTGGCGCACGACCATGGGTTTGTAGACCGGCGGCTTGGGCATCAGCCACATGCCCATCTTGGTCACCACGCCGAAATTCGACTGGGTGAAGATGCCGTCCAGATAGGGACCATAGCCCCATTTGAAGGCCTGCCACGCGCTGGGATTCTTGGTGCTGCCCATGCCCGTTTTCAGGATTTCGCCATTGGCCAGAACGACTTCCATGCCGCACTGGACCATGAAATGCTCACCATATGGCGTATAGCCCACGCCCCGGTCCAGCGTGTTGCCCACCGGCGAAACGATCGGGCCAACGGTGGGCACGTCGATCCACAGCGGGATGTTGTGCTCGTCCAGATAGTCTTTCAACTGCTGGTACGTCACGCCCGGCTCGACCAGCGCGGTGCACAGCTCGGGGTCGACGTTCAGGATGCGGTTCATCCGTTTGAGGTCCAGCACCACCTGCCCCGGCATCGCCGTGCTGGTCATGCCATAGCCCATGTTCTTTCCGGTGGAGACCGGCCAGACGGGCTGGCGGTACTGGTTGGCGATTTTCAGGATCGCCTGTACTTCCTCAACACTGGCGGGGCACACCGCGCCCACCGGACGGTGACGGCCGCTGGGGTCGGGCAGGTAATTCTTGGCATAGGGCAGGACGGCCATCGCATCGCCCGACACCCATTGGTCGCCCACCACGGCGCGCATCGCCTTGAGCGCGCCCGCCAGATCCCCGCGCGAGACGCCCGGCGCCAGCATCGCGCCCTCACCAGTGGGGCCGGCCATTGCCGTGCCGGCCACCGCCGCCGCGCCCATCACACCCGCGCCCAACAGGCCGCGACGGTCCATTGCGATCCCGCTCACTTGCCCTTCTCCTTCGGGTTGGCCTTGGACTTTTCAATCCAGACGGCCAGATCATTCAGTTCAGCATCGCTGATCTCGCTGGGGCGGAACGAGGGCATCCCGTTCATCCCGCTGCGCACCATCGTCTTGATCAGCGCGGGGGCCAGTTTGCGGCCCAGAATGATCGGGCCGACATTGGTGCCGTGGCAATAGCCGCAGACGCTGGCATACACCTTTTCAGGCGCGCGTTGCGGCAGCGGCTGCCCCAACTCCTGCCCGGCCATAGCGCTGCCAGCGGCCAGCGCGGCGATCACCGCCCCGCCCAGCCCCAGCGCGACACACGCGCTCTTCCTCATGCTAACCCTCCTGTTGTCCGGCCAAAGCGAGGTCGGCTCCGGCCGTGTTATCGTTGTTCTCGGCCTCGATCAGGCGCTGCAAGGCACGGCGGGCGCGCACGCCACCGCCATCGCCTTCCAGCACCAAAGGCCGCAATGCCCAGAAATCCTGCCCCTTCATCAGGCGGTGGCATTCGCGGATCATGGGCAGATCCTCTTCCTCAAAGGCGTATTTCAACGCGCCCAGCATGCCCGCGCTCACCTCGGCGTTGTCCACGGCAAAGTCGCGCGCGGTGGCCCAGATGTAATGCGTCTCATCACCCGTGGCGGGCGTGAACGCGTGCAACGAAGGCAGCGAACGGCAGTCCTCACGCGGGGTCCCCGGCCGCCCGGCGCGATAGTCAAAGAACAAGACCGCCGGCGCCTGCCATTCGACATGGCCATAGAAATCCATGTCGTGCCCGGCCGCGTCAAACAGCGGGGCCAACCCCACCGAGAGCGGCGCGTTATGCTGGACATATTCGGAATGCACCTGGCCGTCCTCCTGCCAGAACCGCCGCTGTCCGGTGGTAAAGGCATCGGCCACCAACGCCGGATGGACGAAATTGGCGTGGGACAGGTCCAGAATGTTGTCGGTGTACAGCTCGTAATGCCCTTCGGCCAGGGTGGCGCCACGCACCACCGCCCAGCGCGGGTCATTCAGCCATGAAAAATCAGGGATCAGCGCCGGATCGGCGCGATCGGCCGCCCCCATCCAGATCCACAACAGCGCGTGCGCCTCGACCAGCGGATAGGACCGCAAGCCGGTGTGCGGCAGCCGCCCTTCGCCCTGCGGGTTGTGGACACAGGCCCCCCGCCCGTCAAAGCGCAGCCCATGATAGGGGCATTCCAGCGCCCCATCGACCACCCGCCCGCGCCCAAGGGCTGCAAAACGGTGCGGACAGCGCCCCTCGACCGCATGGGCCACCCCCTCCGCATCGCGGAACAGGGCCACCGGCTCTTCCAGAAAAATGCGCGACCACGGATCATTGCCCAGATCCGATGCCCAACCAGCCACATACCACGCATTGCGCAAATAGCGCCCCGGCGTTGCGGCGGCAGTCAGGCGGGGCGTGTGCGAGCTCTCCATGATCGCGCCCTTTCCTGTCAGTGCTTAACGGATCAGCGTATCGACATAATCCGCCCCGATACCCACCGCGTCATAATGCGCGCGGGCGGCGGCGATATAATCGAACACATCGTAATGGCCGGTGGTGTTGCCATCCTCGTCCAGCCACATCAGCGGGCCGGACACGACAAAGAACACCTTCATCGGATCGGGATGGTCATAGCAGACCAGCGTGTGGCTCTCGCCAGGCGTTTCATAGATGAAATCGCCTGCGGTCGCGGTCCAGTCATGCTCCAGATAGGCCCACTTGCCGCTGATGGTGTAGGCCCAGATCGGGTGTGGGTGATAGTGGCGGTTGACGATGCCGGGACCGGTGCACATCAGCACGTCGGCCCACATGTTCTTGGCCGGGCTGATCCACACAGGCTTGGACGAGACGGTCTCGGAGATCGGCACCCAATAGCGCGGGTCGCCCTCGGCGATCTTGTGGTGGTACACTTCGGGCAAAGCGCCCTCGCGGAACACCTTCTCGACCGGCTTGATATCCTTCCAGAATTCGGAATGGGCGGTTTCGGGCATCATGGCCTCCACGCAAATGTCAGGAAAAAGGGAACCGGGGCGCGACGGACCCGTCAGGCCGCCCCGGTTCAGGCAGGGTTCTTAGAACTTGACGCCGATGCGGGCATACCATTCGGCCGGACGGCTGTAGGTGCCGTAGATCTGGCCGCCGGCCACCTGCGCCTGACCCGTGACGAGGTAACGCTCGTTGGTCAGGTTGGTGCCGCCCACGGTGATGTCATAACGGCCGCCCGGCGCCTTCCACGTGACCGAGGCGTTGATGATATCGGTCGCCTTGCGGTTCAGCAGGAAAGTGCCTTCGGTGTCGTTGCGCATCTCGCTGGTGTGGGTCCAGTCAGCCAGGAACACCACCTTGCCATCGCCCACCGGCACTTCGTAGCGCGGCGAAACGTTGATTTTCCAATGCGGTGCCTTGGGCAGGTCCGAACCGACCGCGATACCGGCCTGCAACGGGTTGCTGGCCACAAACGCGGTGTTGTTGTTGCACGAGGCGCGCAGGCCGCTCTGACCGCAGATATAGGTGTAATGCGCGTCCAGATAGGCGATGC
Source organism: Novosphingobium ovatum (assembly GCF_009909235.1). Lineage (GTDB taxonomy): Bacteria > Pseudomonadota > Alphaproteobacteria > Sphingomonadales > Sphingomonadaceae > Novosphingobium > Novosphingobium ovatum. Next base: position 313,371 of record NZ_JAAAPO010000003.1, on the reverse strand, counting down.
TGCCCTGGATGGTGAAGCCACCACCAGGGGCGGCGGTCACTTCCAGTTCGGCGCCCTTGATGCTGGCGTCGCCCAGGTTGGCCACCGTCGGCGAGACGCCCTGCTGCTGGTTCAACTGGATGCCGTCATACTTGGTCGAGAAGATCGCCGCGTTGATCTGCAACTTGCGGTTCAACAGCGTCGACTTGATGCCCAGCTCCCAGGTTTCGGCGTGTTCAGGGCCAAAGGTGGGCGCCAGAGGCAGCGGGTTCGACAGACGGGTCGTCCAGCCACCGGTCTTGTAGCCGCGCGACCACGAGCCATAGATCATCACATCGCGGGCGGGGCGCAACTGGATGCCAGCCTTGGGGCTGAAGTTGTTGAACGACTGCGCGGTGGGCGTGGTCGGGTAATAATCGAACAGCGAGTAGGACGGGTTCGGGAAGCCCAGCGCCGAGGCGCAGGCGGCCGACACCGGCATACAGTTGAACAGCTTGTAGTTGAAGCCGTTCACGTCCGACTGGAAGCCGTAATATTCCTTGTCTTCATGGGTATAGCGGCCACCCAGCGTCAGGCTGAGCAGATCGCTGACCTTGAAGTCCAGCTGGCCGTAACCGGCATAGTTCACCGTCTTGACGCGGCCCGGACCATCAACCTGCAACAGGCCCTCGGCAAAGGTCACATAGTCATGCAGATCGCCCGCTTCCTTGAAGCCATAGGCGCCCAGCACATATTTCAGGCGACCGTCCATCGCGGTGCCGGTCAGCTGCAGCTCCTCGCTCATCTGATACTGGCTGACCAGGAAGCTGGTCTGCAGCATCTCGAGCGGCGAACCGTCGAGGTCGACGCCAGCGGCAAAGTCCACCTTGCGGTAGGAGCTGATCGACTTGAGCGTGCCGATGCCGACATCACCTTCGAGCACCAGCGAGAGACCCCACTGATTCAGGCGCGAGAAGTTGTTGCCGTTGGCATAGGTGGTGTCGATATTGCCGGTCGAGGCGTTCGACATGTTATACGGCAGACGGTTGGTCGCACCGCCCAGCGCGCCCAGCGTGCCAAAGCCGTTGACGCTGCTGCGCGGGCCGCACAGATTGCCGGCGTTGCGCGCCGCGATCTGCGAGGGCGTGGCCGAAATACAGAAGTTGTACAGGCCCGCAAACAGCCAGCCCGACGAGCCGGTGGTCACATCCAGCGCCGTGCCCGGAATGTTGTTGGCAGCCAGACCGGCAAAAGGCCCGGCAACGCCTTCGGTGGTCGCCAGAACGGTGTTCGGGGTCGAATCCTGGTTCACATGGGTATAGTCGGCGGTAAAGGTCGCCTTCAGCCCGTTGCCATTATCCCACTTCAACTTGCCACGCAGCGACCAGCTGTTGTCACCGCCCTGCGTGTTCGACCCGGTCGAATAACCGGCCGCCGGGAAAGAGGTAAAGCCATCCGTCACATAGGGCGTCGCACTGCGGAACGGAATGCGGTGCTGATAGCCGTCACGGTTCATGATGCCAAAGGTCACCGACGAGCTGAGCTGGTCGTTGATCGGCATGTCGATCATGCCGCGCGCCTGCAGGCGGTGGAACGAACCGGTGGTGACATCGCCCTGGAACTTGAATTCCTTGCCCGGCTCATGCGTGACGATGCTGATCGCGCCACCGATGGTGTTACGGCCAAACAGCGTGCCCTGCGGGCCCTTCAGCACTTCGATGCGCTCGACGTCCAGCAGGTCCTGGTTGGCGCCGACCGAACGGGCCAGATAGACGCCATCCAGATAGACGCCCACCGCCGGGTCGATGTTGAAGGCAAAGTCGGCAGAACCCACGCCACGGATCGAGGCGCCCAGCACCGCGGTCGAGCCCGAGAACGGCGTCGAGGCGTCCAGCGTCACATTGGGCGAAATGCCCGACAGTGCCGACACGTCCGAAACAGCGCGTTCTTTCAACGCCGTAGCGGTAAAGGCCGAAATGGCGATGGGCACGTTCTGCACGCTTTCCGCACGCTTTTGCGCGGTCACGACGATTTCGGCGATGCCACCTTGTGCCGGGGCCGGCGCGCCGCCCTGCGCCTGCGCAAAGGCGGGGCTGGCGAACAGCACCGACATGGCCGTGGCAGCGAGAATCTTTGTCCTCATTCTTACTCTCCCTCTCCGATTCACCCGGCGTTGGGCCGGTGTCGTCTGATTTTTCAGGTGTTAGCGGAGAGCAATGGCCCGCCGCTTGGACTGGCGCGCAAGCGGGTGGGACACAGGCGCAAACGGCGCGTCAATATTTCACAGCATGGAATTTGCTGCGGCAATGCTGCAATCTGGCCACAGTGCTGTGACCATGAAAACAGGGCGCCGATGCGTTGACACCGGCGCCCTGTTGGCAATCGCCGGACAAACCGGCACGTATTTTGTTGTCAATGACGACAATAAGGATGCGTTTACATCAGTGCTGCGCGCGATATTGGGTAGGCGTCAGGCCAAAGTGCTGACGGAAACAGCGCGCAAAATACCCGCTATCGGAAAAACCCAGATCAAAGGCGATGGCCGTCACGCTGGCCACCGGATTGACCACCAGCATCTCGGCCGCGCGTTCCAACCGGCGCGAGAGGATGAACGCGCTGGGCGTGGTGCCCATGCCGGCAAACAGGTTCTGGATCGTGCGCACCGACACCCCCGCCTCGGCGGCCAGTTCGGCGGTGCCCAGCGTGGGGTCATGCAGCTTCGTCTCGATCACGCGCAACACCCGCTGGCCCAGCGCGGCGGCGGTGGGCTGGTGCATCTCCATCCCCCGCACCGCCAGCGACACCAGATCCAGAAACACATTGCACACGCCCGCCTGCCATTCGGGGTCGGCCTGGGTCTGGTTGCCCTGTTGCCACAGTGACAGGATGAAACTGTGCAGCATCCGGCTGGAAGGCGCATTGCCCGGAATGCGGCGCGACATCACATCGTCCAGCTTGGGCAGGCGCGCGGCCAGCCCGGCGCGCGGAAATTCCACCACCAGGAATTCGTGGTCCAGCAGGTCGATGCGATAGGGCTCGTCCGCGCTGGACAGGACAAAATCGCCCACATTCAATTCGGCCGCACGGCCAAACTGTTCATGGCGCGACCGGCCGGAATGCTGGAAATGCAACACCACCCGCTCGCTGCGCTCTCCGGTCGGGCGGCGCGTCACCAGCGAGCTGCGCGAACGCGGGCGGATCATCGTCAGATCCCCCAGCGTCCAGCGCAGCATCTCGGCCTCGAAATGGGCGTGCCGCCGGTCGACCAGCGTCCCCGGATAGGTCTGGTCGGTCAACCGGTTCCAGAAATCCAGCCGATCACAATCGGCCACATCGGCGGTAGAGAAGCGTTCGATCTGACTCATGGCTTTGCTCTCCCGCGCCGCCCACACCGGGGCGGCGCACATGTCTCAACCCGTCATCATTGCGCGGCGGCCAAAGCGCCACCGGCCGATTGCGCGCGCCGTGCCAATACCGCTGGCGCCGATTCCCGCAGCCCAAAGGCCAGCACCGCCGCCACCGTCGTCAGCCCGGCCATGATCCACAACGGTGCCGACAAACCGTAATGGTCCGCCGCCGCCCCCGCGATAAAGGGCGAGAGCACCCCGCCCAGCACTTCGCCCGTGCCCATGACCATGCCGGTCAGCGTCGCGGCCAGCCGGGGATCGACCGATTCCGCCGGGATCGTGGCCATGAACATCGGGAACACCCCGTTCAGCCCCCAGCCAAAGAAGAAGATTGCCGCCAGCACCCACAGGCTGCCGTGGAAATACATCGCCCCCAGCGGCAGGATCAGCCCCAGCACCGAGAAGAACACCATCACCGGCTTGCGTCCCACCGCATCGGAAATGGCGGGCACCAGCGCGCTGCCCAGCCCCGCCGACAGGCCCAGCGTCGCCATCAGCCAGCCCATGGTCCCCGCGTCAAACCCGCGCACCTTGGTCAGGAACAGCGGCATGAACGCCCAGCACACCACCAGATAGGACACCAGCAGCACCGCAATCGCCGAGCACAACAGCACGTTGCGATTGGCAAAAGCTTCCTTCAGGCTGACCTTGGGATGCTCCTCATGCTCGGCCTCGGCCGGCGGTTCGCGCAGCGTGATCCAGATCAGCACCGCCGTCACCAGACCGGGCAGCGCCGCCAGATAGAACCCCGTGCGCCAGTCCCACGTCAGCGCGATCCACACCAGCACCAGTGGCGCGACAAAACTGCCCAGCAGGTTCGAGCCCAGATTCTGGCCAATCCCCATCGCCATGCCGCGCCATTTTGGCTCGACCTCGGCGACGATCATCGCGTGGCTGACGGGCATGATGCCGCCTTCGGCCACGCCCATCAACAGACGCGAGGCCAGCAGGATCAGGAAGGTATGCGCCGCGCCCGACACAAACGAGCACAGGCAGAAGGCGATCGAGGCAACCACCACCACGATCTTTTTCTTGCCCAATTTGTCGGACAGCCCGCCGACAATCAGCCCCGAAAGCGCCCATGTCAGCGACAGCGCCGAGGACAGCAGCCCAACAGCGGTATTATCAAACCCCAGATCTTTCTGGATAAAGGGCATCAGGAAACTGGGGGCGTTGCGGTCAAAGAACACAATCCCGAAATTCAGGCTGAGCAGCCCGACCACCCAGGCCTGATAGGCGCCCGAACGACGATAATTCGCGGTCATCACGCGCCTCCTTATACGAAGGGCCGGATCGGGTCAGACCCGTCCCAGCCCTGCCCGGCCTGCCAGAATTTGGTGAAAGCCGCGTCCATGCCGCTGGTCGCCGGGATCAGTTCCAGCATGCCCGGATCATTCACCCCATTGTCCAGATAGGCCACCGCCCCGCCTGTCGGCACATTGGCGCGGAAAGCCAGCGTATAGCCCCGCGCCAGATAGTCCGGCAGCGCCGCATCAACATCGGCCACGCCAATCCCGACATGGTGGAAACCATAGCCGCGCTTGTCGGCGATCTCCTTGTACACCGAAGGCTTGTCATCCAGCGGCTGGATCAGTTCGATGCACAGATTGCCGGCAAAGGCCATGGCGATGGTGACATCGGCCGTGGCCGGCGCGCCGCGATAGACCTGATCGGGCGCCCAGAAATGGTCCAGCAGGAACCACGGCCCCACACCCACATCCTTGATCCACCAGTCGATCGCCGCGCGGATATCCTTGACCACATAGGCCATCTGGATCACCTGCCCCACCCGCTGGCCAAAGCCAAGCGGCGTCCCATCGGCCAGCGGAACGCTTGCCTCTTGCATCCTGTATCTCCCAAATGCGGCGGGGGCTGTTGTCGCCCTCTCGCCTGTATGTATGCGCCCCGTCCGGGCGCTAAAATCTGTGTCTCACAGTGTGATCACCACCTTGCCGAACAGGTCGGGCGAGGATTGGTAGGCCCATGCCGCCTTGGCGTCGGCCATGGGGAAAGTCTTGTCGACCACCGGCTGGATGCCGTGCATGTCGATGAAATCGTTCAGCGCCTGTGCCATCGCGCGCGATCCGACAAAGATGCCGCGGATGCTGGCGCCCTTGAACATCAAGCCGTGGGGATTGGTGTTGCCTTCGCGCGTCAGCACGCCGATCAGCGCGATTTCCCCGGCAAAGCCCACCGCCGCGATGGATTGCGCCAGCGTGCCCGCACCGCCCACCTCGACCACATGTTCAACGCCGGGCTTGCCCGACAGGCGGGCCGCTTCTGCGCCCCATTCGGGCGTCTCGCGGTAATTGATCGTCGCGTCCGCGCCCATTGCGGCAACGCGCGCGCGCTTGTCCTCGCTGCCGCTGGTGGCGATGACATGGGCGCCCGCCGCCTTGGCAATCTGTAGCGCCAACAGCGAAACGCCCCCGGTGCCCAGCACCAGCACATGTTCGCCCGCCGACACGGGGCGCGGCCCCGCCATCAGCGCGTGCCACGCCGTGACCCCGGCGCAAGGCAGACAGGCGGCTTGCTCATAGGTCAGGCTGGCGGCGCAATGCACCGCGCCCTGTTCGGGCAGGACGACATATTCGGCCAGCATCCCCGGCGCGCCTGCCGCGCCCAGCGCCGGCCCTACGCCCGGATTGGGCAACCCATCATAAAAATGCTGGAAAAAGATGCCCGAGGCCCGATCGCCCACCGCAAAGCGCGTGACGCCCGGCCCCACGGCCACGACATCACCCGCGCCATCGGACAAAGGCACGATGTCTTGCGCCACCGGCCCGCCCAGATAGACCCCGCGCACGATCGCCTGATCGCGATAGTTCAGCGAACAGGCGCGCACGCGAATCAGGATCTCGCCCGGGCCGGGGGTGGGGGTGTCCACCTCGACCAGTTCCATTGAATCGAGCGAAACCGCGCCCTTGCGCAGGATCCACGCCTTCATTGCCTTCCCCCTTTGCCTGTTTTTCCGGCCATCGGCCCCACAGGCGACACTTTGTCAGATCGCAGCGTCTGCCAAGCACCCCCTTGGTGCAAGCCCCCCGCGTTTCACCTGGTGAAACCTTCTGCCAATGCGGCGGCCCCGATGCGCGATGCAATGGCTTGCAATGCCTGCAAATGTTGGGCGGCCACCTCTTCCACACGGGCGCGTCGGGTGGGCCATGTGATGTTCAACGCGGCGATCGGCTGACCCCGCCCGCCCCAGCCCGTGCCGTTACCGGGCAGGCACACCGGAACCGCCATCGAACTCTTGCCATCGCGCAGCACCGTCTGGCGGTTGCGGTCGGCCCATGGGTGGTGCGGTTCACGGTTGGAATAGCCGCGCGCGCGCGTGTCGGCGATGATCGCGTGCAGCATCCGCATCCCCTCCTCGTCCGCGTCAATCGGGCGCAGGCGGGCGATGATCGCCTCGCGCTCGACATCGCCACAGGCCGCCAGATAGGCGCGCCCTGTCGCGGTGTGCAGATAGGACAATTTGGCCCCCACCGGCCCCAGATGGGCAAAATCGAACCGCGTCATCGGGCTGTTCGTCTCGATAATGTCCATGTGGTCGTAACGCGGCACGGCGATCACCGAAGGCCACACCACCTTGCTCGACAATTCCACCAGCAGCGGCGAGGCGATCTCGGCCAGGGACACCAGCGCGTCCTCTGGCCGGGCCAGCGCGTGGCGCAGGCTGGGCAGCCACGCCCCATCGGCCAGCCGCCGCCACACCAGACCCTTGGCGCTCAGCGTCTGCAACAGGCGCAGCAATGTCGCCTTGGGCAGGCCCAGCCGGGCGTGCAGCGCGTTCAGGCTGACCCCATGGCCCGGCGCCTCGCGCAAGGCCAGCAACACATCCAGCCCCCGTTCCAGCGCGCGCACCTGTTTCACCCGCGCGCCGGTTGTCCCCGTCACGCTGGCGCGTGGCGTCGTCACCTCGGCCAAGACGGCCGGCGGCGTATCCATGCGGGCATGTTCCATGCGCCCTCTCCCTTTATCCTCACGCGATACTGGCGCAGCGATTGTTTTTGGCAACTGCGTCCGGGTTTCACAGCGTGAAATCTACCTGCTGTTTTGCGATAGGCAATCCCGGATGGGCATGAAAAAGATAAGCCCACAACGAATAAACGCAAATTCATGCGCAACGCATAAGCATAATTCACGAGGGGATGGCCAAGATGACAGGCAGCAAGGCTGCAAACCCGGGCGCGCGTCCACGGGTATTGCTGATCATCACGCAGGATACCAAGGAAGTGGAGGCCCGTTTCCTGCGCCAGACGCTGGAAGGGGCGGGCGTGGATGTGGTCCACCTGGACCCCAGCGTGCGGCGCGATCTGGGCGGCGCGGAAATCGGTCCGAACGATGTGGCCGCCGCCGCCGGCACCACGATCGAGGCGATCCGCGCGCTGGGCCACGAGGGCCATATTCACGAACAGATGATCCGTGGCTCGATCGCGGCCGCCCATGCCTATGCCGCGCAGCATCCGATCAGCGGCATTCTGTCGGTGGGCGGCTCGATGGGCACGGCGCTGGCGGGCGCGCTGATGCAGTCCTTTCCCTATGGCCTGCCCAAGCTGATCGTGTCGACCATGGCGTCCGGGTTCACCAAGCCGTACATGGGCGTCAAGGACATCGCCATGATGAACGCGGTGTGCGACATCGCGGGCGTCAACACCATCAGCCGGGGCGTCTATCGCAATGCGGCGCTGGCGGTGGCAGGCATGGCGCGCGGCTATGACGCCGGGGCGGTGGATGACAAGCCGCTGGTGCTGATGACCACGCTGGGCACCACCGAGGCCGGCACCCGCCGCATCCGCGAGGCGTTGGAGGCCGATGGCTGCGAGGTGATGGTGTTCCATTCCTCGGGCGCGGGCGGGCCGACGCTGGACGCGATTGCCGATGACCGGGTGCCCGCCTTGGTGCTGGACCTGTCGACCACGGAAATCATCGACCACCTGTTTGGCGGGCTGGCCGATGGCGGCCCCGACCGGGGCAAGGCCGGCATGGCCAAGGGCGTGCCCACCATCTGGGCGCCGGGCAATGCCGATTTCATCATCGGCGGCCCGATCGAGGTGTCGCAGGCGCAATATCCCGGCCGTCGCTATCACAAGCATAACCCGCAATTGACCGCCGTGCGCACCAATCTGGACGACCTGAAAAAGCTGGCCGACCATCTGGCCGCGATCACCGCACAGGCGCAGGGGCCGGTCAGCCTGTTCATCCCACTGCACGGCCTGTCCAGCCATGACAGCCCCACCGGGCATATCCACGATCCCTCGCTGCCGGCGCCCTTTGCCGAATATGCGCGGGGCGTGATGCCCGCCAATGTCGATTTCCACACGGTGGACGCGCATTTCAACGATGCCGCCTTTGCCGACGCGATCATTGCCAAGGCCCGCGCCCTGCTGGCGCAGCGCCAATTGCAGAACGCCTGAGAGACACCATGAGCGAGACATTACTCACCCCCGACGACGTGGCCGAGATCGTCGCCATTCTGGATGGCACGCCCTATGGCCGGATCGACATCGCCACCCGCGCCTTCCGCCTGCGGGTGGAGCGTGACGGCGAGGCCGAGGGCGCGCCCTGGCATCAGGAATGGGCCTTTGCCGATGGCGGTGCGGCGGCTGCCGCCGCCCCTGCCCCGGCAGCAGTGGTGCAGGATGTGCCCGAAGGTCTGACGGGCGTGCCCGCCCCCCTGCCCGGCACATTCTATCGCGCCCCCGCGCCGGGCGCCGCGCCCTTTGTGACCGAAGGCGACACCGTGACCGAGGAAACGGTGGTGGGCATTGTCGAAACGATGAAGCTGATGAACCCGGTCCATGCCGGTGTTGCCGGGGTGGTGGTCGCCATCCTTGCCCCCAATGCCATGATGGTGGAGGCGGGACAGCCGCTTCTGCACATCCGCGCGGAGTAAACCCCCATCATGATCAGGCGCCTTTTCATCGCCAATCGCGGCGAGATAGCCTTGCGCGTGCTGCGCACGGCCAAACGGCTGGGGATCACCACGATCCTTGGCGTGTCAGAAGCCGATGCCGCCAGCCTGCCCGCCCGTTTGGCGGACGAGGTGCAGTTGGTCGGCCCCGCCCCTTCGCCGCTGTCATACCTGAACGTCGATGCGGTGGTGGCCGCCGCCATTGCGGCAAAGGCCGATGCGGTCCATCCCGGCTATGGCTTTCTGTCGGAGAACGCGGGTTTTTCGCGGGCGCTCAGCGCGGCTGGGATCACGCTGGTCGGTCCGGATGTGTCCAGTCTGGAGGCCATGGGCGACAAGCTGATGGCGCGCCAAGTGGGCCAGCAGGCAGGCCTGCCGGTGGTGCCGGGTGGCGAGGCGGCAACGCCGCAAGACGCGCTGGCCCGCGCCCGTGAGACCGGGTTTCCGGTGTTGCTGAAGGCGGTATCGGGCGGCGGCGGCAAGGGGATGAAGCGGGTTGACCGCGAGGAAGACCTCTCCGCGATGATCGCCATGGCCATGGCCGAGGCGCAGGCCAGCTTTGGCGACCCGCGCATCTATGTCGAACGGTTTGTGGCATCAGGCCGCCATGTCGAGGTGCAGGTGCTGGGCGATGGGCATGACGCCATCCATCTGGGCACCCGCGATTGCAGCATCCAGCGCCGGTTCCAGAAACTGGTCGAGGAAGCCCCCGCGCCATTATTGCCGGACGCCACCCGCGCAGGGCTGGAGGCCAGCGCTGTCGCGCTGACCCGCCACCTGCGCTATCGCGGGGCGGGGACGGTGGAATTTCTGGTGGATGCCGACACGGGCGACTTCTTCTTTCTGGAGATGAACGCGCGCATTCAGGTCGAACACCCCGTGACCGAGGCGATCACCGGCGTCGATCTGATCGAGCAGCAATTGCTGATCGCGGGCGGCGCGCGCCTGTCGCTGACACAGGGCGCGATCCAGCCCCACGGCCACGCGATCGAGGTGCGCATCAACGCCGAGGACGCTGACGCCGATTTCCGCCCTTCGCCGGGCACGGCGCGGCGCGCGGCATGGCCGGCCGGGCCGGGGGTGCGGGTGGACACCCATATCGCCACCGGCGGCGTGGTCCCGCCCTATTACGATTCGCTGATGGGCAAACTGATCGTCCATGGCGCCACCCGCGCCGATGCTGTTGCGCGGTTGCAGGCGGCGCTGGGCGCGCTGCAGATCGAGGGGCTGGCCACCACCGCCCCGCTGCACGCCCGCATCGCCGCCGACCCGCGCTTTGTCGCAGGCGGGGTCGACACGCGCTTTTTCGACGCCTTTGCCGCAACACAGGAGGCCCGCTGATGGCCGAAATCACCCTGACCGATGTGTCGATGCGCGATGGCAACCAGTCGCTGTGGGGGGCCACGGGCCTCAACACGGCGCAGATGCTGACGATTGCCGGGGCGGTGAACCGGGTCGGCTTTCGCGCGATCGATTTTACCAGTTCGACGCATATGGCCGTGGCGGTGCGCTATGCCCGCAACAACCCGTGGGAGCGTCTGCGCCGGATGCGGGCGGCCATGCCCGACACGGTGCTGCAATTCATCACCACCGGGCTGCGTTTCATCGCATGGCAACAGGCCGATCCCGATTTCATGGCGATCGTCTATCGCCGGTTGCAGGCCAATGGCATCGGCAAATTCATCATGCTGGACCCGATGCATGACGCCGACGCGGTGATCGAGGCGGCGCGGCTGGTCAAGCGCGAGGGCAATGCCGAGGTGATGGGGGCGCTGACCTTTACCCTGTCGGCGGTGCATACCGATCAGTTCTATGCCGATTTCGCGCGCAAACTGGCGGCCAGCCCCGACATCGACTGTTTCTATATCAAAGACCCCGGCGGGTTGATGAGCCCCGAGCGGGTGCGCACGCTGGCCCCGGCAGTCAAGGCCGCGATTGGCGCCAAACGTCTGGAAATCCACGCCCATACCACCATCGGTCAGGGCGGGCTGGCCAGTCTGGCCGCCGCCGATCTGGGGATTGTCGATTGCGTCCATGTCGGCATCGGCCCCTTGGGCGAAGGCTCATCCCTGCCCGAAGCGTCACGCATGGTCGCCAATCTGGAGGCCGCCGGGCATAGTGTGGTGGCCGACAAAAAGGCGCTGAAGCAGGTGAGCGACTATTGGTGGGCGCTGGCCCGCGCCGAAGGCTTGCCCGCTGGCACGCCGCAGGCCTTTGACGCCAGCTTCCTGAAACACCAGATCGCGGGCGGGGTGATGACCACCACCCGCCGTCAGTTGGAGGAACTGGGCCTTGCCCACCGCTTTGACGAGGTGGTGCTGGAGACGGAACGGGTGCGCGCCGAACTGGGCCACCCGATCATGGTCACGCCTTTCCCGCAAATGGTGATGAGTCAGGCGCTGTATAACGTCATCGGCAAGCGCCGCTACCAACAGGTCTCGGACGAGGTGTTGCGTTACGTCATGGGCAAGTTTGGCCGCCCGACCAGCCCGCTGGACCCGGCGGTGGAGGCGGCCATTCTGGACCGCCCCCGCGCCCGCGAAATCGCCGCCGAGCCGACCTTTCCCACGCTGAAGGACCTTCGCAAAAAGTGGGGTGAGAACCTGCCGGAAGAGGAATTCCTGCTGCGCGCCGTCATGCCGGGGGAACAGGTGGACGCGATGATCGCCGCTGGCCCTTCGGGATCGCATTACAATCCGGCGGCGGCGCCCTTGTTCAAACTGCTGCGCGAATTGGCGGCAAGGCCGGCTGCGCGCGATATTGCCATTGATTGCGGCGGCGTCCGCATTGCCCTGCACGGAGGCGCTCATGTTGCCTGAGAATTTGGCCGAACGGATCGCGTCGGCGCGCGGCTTCATCTTTGACATGGATGGCACGATTGCCCTGGGTGACAAGGCCAGCGGCGGCCATGTGCCCCTGCCCGGCGCGGTGGACTTGCTGGCCACATTGCGGCGGCGCGGGGTGCCGTTCCGGGTGTTCACCAATGGCACGGCCAAACCGCCCGCCACCTATGCCGCCTCGCTGCGCAATGCCGGGTTTGATCTGGCTGACGACGAGATGATGACCCCTTCCGTCTCGGCCGCGATCTGGCTGGAACGCCAAGGGCTGACCCGCGTGCGGGTGCTGGGCGATCCGGGGGTGGAACAGCCGCTGACCGCGCGCGGGCTGGAGGTGCTGACAGGCACCGACAAGGGCGAGGTCGACGCGGTCTATACCGCATGGTTCCGCGGCTTTACCTTCCCCGATCTGGAGGCAGGGTGCGAGGCGGTGTGGAATGGCGCGGCGCTGACCACGGCCAGCCACGTCCCCTTTTTCGCCACGGCCAATGGGCGCGGAATCGGCTCGTCCTTTGCCATCAACACGATGATCACCGCGCTGACCGATGTGCCCGCCCGCGTGCTGGGCAAACCGTCGCAGGCCGCGTTTGATACCGCGCTGGCGGCGATGGGACTGGACGCGAACGCGGCCGGGGATGTGGTGGTGGTGGGCGATGACCCGGCGCTGGAAATGGCGATGGCGCGCGGCTGTGGGGCGATCGGCATCGGGCTGACCACCGGGCTGATGCGGCACGAGACGCTGGCCACCCTGCCCCCCGATCAACAGCCGCATGCGTTGCTGGACGATATTGCCGACATCACCCGCGCGTTGTGAGCCAAGCGGCAGATCACCTTTTGCGCTGGAAGGTGTGACCGGCGCAAAAAGGGGGCGGGCGATCCCTCACCCGCCCCCATATTTCCGCGCCGCGCGGTGGCTTAATTGACCATGCGTCAGTTGACCATTCTGGCGGCGTCTCCCCAATAGCGGGCCTTCAGCGCCTTCTTGTCCATCTTGCCCGCGGCGGTGCGGGGGATTTCGGGCACGAATTCCACCGATTTGGGCGCCTTTACCCCGCCCAGCCGCGCCTTGGCGTGGGCGATCACCTCGGCCTCGGTCAGGCCACTGCCCACCACCAGCGCGTGGACGGCCTCACCCCATTTCTCGTGCGGGATACCGATCACCGCGCATTCGCGCACGCTGGGCATTTCGGTGATCGCCCCCTCAACCTCGGCGGTATAGACGTTGAAGCCGCCGGTCACGACCATGTCCTTCTTGCGGTCGACGATATACAAATAGCCATCGGCATCAAACCGCCCAACGTCGCCCGTATGGTGCCAGCCGAACTTGCGGATCTCGGCGGTTTCGGCCGGTTTTTCGAAATAGCCACGCGTGACCATGACGCCGCGCACACAGATCTCGCCCGCCTCGCCCAAGGGCACCTTGTTGCCCTCGTCATCCAGCAGCGCCACCTGCACCGAGCGGCTGATCCGGCCACAGGCGGCCAGTTTTTCCGGGGCTTGCAAGGCGCAGCGGGCGACATCTTCGGGTGGGAACCAGGCGACGATCATCGGGCATTCCACCTGTCCGTATGACTGACACATCGCCGGGCCGAATACGCCCACCGCCTGACGCAGCTTTTCCGGGCTGCACGGGCTGCCCGCCAGCAGGAAGATGCGCAAAGACGAATAGTCATGCGCCCCAATCGCCGGGCTGGACAGGCATTGATACAGGGCCGTTGGCGGCAGATACATGTGACTGATGCGGTATTGCTCGATCGTTGCCAGCACCCGTTCGGCGTCAAAACCGGGCAGGATAACCTGCGTTGCGCCAAAGCTCATGGTGGCCAGCGCGATGGGGCCCGCCGCATGGGTGATCGGCGCGGGGACCAGCGCGATCGGATCATCGGTGCGCCCGCCCATCGCGTCGCTGGCGGTCTCGATCATGGTGCCCCATGCCAGATTGGGCATTTCGGCGCCCTTGGACGGGCCGGTGGTGCCGCCGGTGGCGAACACGCCCACCAGTTCGTCCTTGTTCGCCCATTCGTTGATCGGCGGTTCGACAAAATCGGCGGGCGTCACATCGGCGATGAAATCGGCCAGTGACGGATCATCCCCCATCGCCCGGTCCAGGCAGACAAACCGCGTCAGATGCGGACAGGCAGCGCGCAACTGGGCCACCTCGTCCGCCTTTGACGAGTGGTAGACCAGCCATTTGCACCGCACATAGCTCAGGAACCCCGCATTGGCGTCCAGCGCGTTGCGGGTGTTGACCGGGATCCATTGCCCATTGGCCCGCCACAGCGCCAACAGCACCACCAGCAGCATCCCGTCATTGGGCCCATACAGCCCCAGCATGTCCTGATTGGCAAAGCCGTTGCGTTGCAGGGCGGCAGCGATCCGCTCGGTCAGGGCCTTGACCTCGGCAAAGCTGAGCGAGAGGCCCGCATCCACGTCGATGATCGCCGTGCGGGCGGGATCGCGGTCATGGCCGCGATCGAAATAATCTATGGCGCGCAAAGGTATGTCCCCTTCAGATCCTCTTTTGCCCGCAGGTCTATCATCGCGCAGTGGCAAAGCCGCCCGCGATTGCGCCCGCATTGCACGGGGTGAAACGCTGACCCCGCCAATTTCGCCCCGGCCGCCAGCATGGCACGCCCGGCATGGCCCGCCAACACAGGCGCGGCAATTTTGTATGGCATCCTGATTTCTTCTTGGGTTTTACCGGGCGGCACGTTATCGCTTGTTAGCAATCAGGATTCGCGTGTCGCGGCAGGGCCAAACCCGCCGGGCCGCTCATAAGGGAGAGCATCAATGTCTGAACCGACCGTTGCCGAACTGGCCGCGCGTCTGGACAAGGTGGAGCACGAGCTGGCCATCCAGCAGGACATCCACCAGATCCGCCGCATCCAATACACCTATGGCTATTTCATCGACAAATCGCAGTATCAGGAAACGCTGGACCTGTTCAGCGACGATGGCGAAGTGTGGTTCCTGGGCGGGGTGTACAAGGGCCAGGAAGGCCTGCGCCGCCTGTATATCGACCGTTTCCGCAAGACGTTCACCCAGAACCACAATGGCCCGCGCTATGGCTGGTTGCTGGACCACCCGCAGTTGCAGATGGTGATCGACGTGGCCGCTGATCGCGCGACCGCCACGGTGCGTGGCCGCTCGATGATGCAGGCGGGCCTGCACGACACCGCCGAAGGCAACCCCCGCGCGTGGTGGGAAGGCGGCCTGTACGACAACCGCTATGTCCGCGAGGACGGCGTGTGGAAGATCCAGCGTCTGGGCTATTTCCCGTTCTGGCATGGCAGCTTTGACGATGGCTGGCAGCACACGCCGATCGACTTCATCCCCGCGCCCAGCACCTGCTTCCCCGAAGACCCGCTGGGCCCCGACTACATCCTCTCGCCCCAGCCGCGCCTGTGGCCCGCGACCGACATCGTGCCCTTCCCGTACAACCACCCGGTGACCGGTCAGCCGATCGTGTGCGACAACAGCCGCGCGCGTGAGGGGTTCAAGGACTGAACGCCAGCAGGCACAGGTTGAACAGCAAGGCGGGCCCTGCCACAAGGTGGGGCCCGTTTCCTATGCAAGCTTGGGAAGAAGATGACTGACATCGAGCGCATGTTGGCCGAACACGCCATCGCCCGCCTGATCACCGGCTATGTCGGGATCAATGACGCCAACCGCTGGGATGAACTGGCTGATACCTATGCCGAACACGGCCGGATGAACCGCCCGACCGCGCCCGATGACTGGGTTGAGGGGCGCGAGGCGATCCGCGCCAGTTTCAAGGCCCGCCCGCCGCGCGCCGCGCGCCATATCGTTGCCAATATCGTGGTGGACGTGGCCGAAGATGGGTTGAGCGCCACCGCCTCCAGCCAGATCCTGTTGTTTGTCGGCACCGCCGCGCCCGATGGCGGCATCCCGGCGCAATCGCCCAAACCGCCGATGGTGGGCAGTTATGCCGACCGGCTGGTGTGCGAAGGCGGGCGCTGGCTGTTTGTCGAACGGCGCGGCAGTCTGGATTTCACGCCTCCGGCCTGAGCCGGTTACGCCAGATTGGCCCTATCCCAAATTCGCCGGCCCAAACGCGCGGGGCAGCAGGTCGGACAGGCGCAAGTCGAGCACCTCCTCTGCCCCGACGCAATGGATCACCGGGTCCGTCCCGCCCAGCGCGGCCAGTTCGTTCAGCACCTGACGGCAGCGGCCGCAGGGCGTGACGGGCGCCGCGCCGGGGATCGCCACGCCCCCATCATCGGGCGTGCCGCCCACCACGGCCACCGCCACCAATTGCCCGCGCCAGCCCAGCGCCATGGCTTGGCTGACCGCCACCGTTTCGGCACATAGCGACAGGCCATAGGAGGCGTTTTCGACATTGGCGGCGGTGATCACCGTGCCATCGTCAAACGCCAGCGCCGCGCCCACATGAAACCGCGAATAGGGCGCATAGGCCCGCGCCGAAGCCTCCTGCGCGGCGATGATCAGCGATTCCCGGTCGATATCCATGGGCATTCTCCCGCAAGGGTCAGGGTTGCACCACCAGCCAGCGCAAATGCCGGTCGGTAGCCTTGGTGGACAGCGCGGCGTTGGCGGTCCAGATGGTCCACGGGCGGCCCGCATAGTCCGGCTCGAACCGGTCGCGCGTCAGCCACAGGTTGCGTTCGGGCAGCGCGCGGGCGATGTGATAGCGCGCCTCAAACGCCGGCCCCACCTTCAACAGCACCGCCTTGCCGGCATGCGCCTCTATCTGGTTGATAAAGGCGATCAATTCGCTGATGACGGCGGCGTCCAGCACCTTGACCGGGCAGTCATCGCCCAACCGCACCAATTCGACCGCCGGCGGCAACATCCGCCGGTCCCGCGGCACCACGGTGACGAAATTGGCCGATTGGCGGTCGGCGGGCTGACACGGGTCATAGGTGTGCAGCGCACCCACCTGCAGCCCCACGCCCCGCGCGCCATCCAGATTGGCCACCATCGCCGGATCACGCGTGAACGCCCCTGCCGAGGCATCGACATAGACGAAATCCACCCCAACCGCCTTGACCGCGGGCCAGTCCAGTTCGCCGTCATCGGCACCGACCTCCACGCCTTGCACCGGGAAACGCGCGCGGTCAGGCGTCCAGTGGTGCAGATGCCACCAGCCCCACACCCCGCCCACCATCAGCACCAGCGCCAGTCCCGCCAGCACACGGCTGCGCCCGCCCTGCGCGGTGGGACGTCGGGTGGATCGGCTTTTGCCCGTCTTGCGTGAAATCCGTTTTGCCATGCCTGGTATTGCGATGCCTGCCTGTGCCCATAGGATCGGGGCGCACCCTGCGGCCCGCCCTGCCCGTCAAGGCACCCTTCCTGCGTGTTGCATCGGCCGAATCGTCGCGTCCGTCCTGTGCCAACCCCACGGACCTAGCCGCTTACCCCTTGATATGCAGCACGCAAATCAGGGTGAACAGCCGACGGGCTGTGGGAAAGTCGGTTTCCACCTTGCCCTCCAGCCGTTCCAGCAACAGCGTGGCGGCATCATTGTGCACCCCGCGCCGGGCCATGTCGATCGTCTCGATCTCCTGCGCCGTCGCCTTGCGGATGGCCTGATAATAGCTGTCGCAAATGGCGAAATAGTCGCGGATCGGACGGCGGAACCGGCCCAGCCCCAGCACCAGCGTTTCCAGCGGCGCGCCCGCGTCATCGGCCACTTCCAGCACCAGCCGCCCGTCATTGACCGACAGCCGCAGCCGGTACGGCCCCTGATGCCCGGCGGCAAAGGCACGCTCAGGCTTGAAGCTGTTTTCCTCGATCAGGTCAAAGATGGCGATGCGCCGTTCCTGTTCGATATCGGCATTGCGCCACAGGATGGTGGCCTCGTCCAATTCGATGTGAGAGATGCGCAAATCAGCCATGAGGCGGCCACATGTCGCAAATGCGCGTCCCTACCGCAAGTGGGCAGTTTGATGAGGGCAAACGCCCGTTTTGGCACGCATCGGCGGCGGTTTGGCGCAGGAGATGGGTTAACACTCCCCGATATCCACAGGGGGGCACGCCCTGTCGCCCATTGCCATCGGGGGGGCGGCACGCGCATTATGGGGGGATGGCCGAACAGATTTTGCTTCATCCCGCCGCCAGCAATGGCGCCCCCACACCTGCTGCCAATGATGGCGTTACCGGGCGGCAATTGCCCGCCAATATCGAGGCCGAGGCCGCTTTTCTGGGCGCGGTGCTGATCGACAACCGCGTGATCGAGGAATTGGGCCAACCGCTGGCTCCGGCGCATTTCTTTGAGCCGGTGCATGGCCGCATCTACGAGCGGATCCTGCAACTGATGGACCGCAAGGCGGTGGTCACGCCCGTCACGCTGCGCCCCTATTTCGAGGCGGACGAGGCCCTGCGCGAGCTGGGCGGCCCGGCCTATCTGGCGCGGCTGACCGCCGATGGTCAGGGCCTGATGGCGCCGCGCGTGCTGGCCGAACAGATCTATGAACTGGCCATGCTGCGCGAGCTGGTGCGTGTCGGGCGCGAACTGATTTCCGGCGCGATGGACACCAGCGAGGCGGTGGACCCGGAAAAGCAGATCGAGAACGCCGAGGCGGCCCTGTACAAGGTGGCCGAGGGCACGGGTGCGGCCAACGAGGCCAAAAGCTTTGGCACGGCCACCCGCGTAGCGATTCAGGGCATTGAAAAGGCGTTCAATTCTGGCGGGCATGTATCGGGCAAGACGACCGGCCTCGACAGTGTCAACGCGCGCATCGGCGGCTTGCATGATTCGGACTTGATCATTCTGGCGGGGCGTCCGGGCATGGGCAAAACCTCGCTGGCGACCAATATCGCGTTCAATGCCGCCAACCGCATGTTGGCCGACCGCGACATGGGCCTGCCGCCCGAAAAGTCGATTGGCGCGGGGGTCGCCTTCTTCAGTCTGGAAATGAGCGCCGACCAGCTGGCAACGCGTATTCTGGCCGAACAGTCGGGCATCTCGTCCAGCGCGCTGCGCATGGGCAAGATCAGCCGCGAGGATTTTCAATCACTCTCCTTTGCCAGCCAGCGATTGGCGCAATTGCCGCTGTTCATCGATGACACGCCGGGCCTGACGATCGCCGGCCTGCGCGCCCGTGCCCGCCGGTTGCAGCGCCGCCATGGCATCGGGCTGGTGATCGTCGACTATTTGCAACTGTTGCAGGGCAGCGGCAAGGCGACCGACAACCGCGTCAACGAAATCTCGGAAATTTCGCGCGGGCTCAAGACCTTGGCCAAGGAACTGCATGTCCCCGTGATCGCCCTGTCCCAGCTCTCACGTGCCGTGGAACAACGCGAGGACAAGCGCCCGCAGCTCTCGGACTTGCGCGAATCGGGCTCGATCGAACAGGACGCCGACATGGTCTGGTTCGTGTTCCGCGAAGACTATTACGTCAAATCGCGCGAGCCAAAACAGCCCACCGCCACCGACCCACAGCCCATCGTCGACGCCTATGCCAAATGGCAGGAGGAGATGGAGCGCGTGTTCGGTCTGGCCGAACTGATCATCGCCAAGCAGCGTCATGGCTCCACCGGCAAGGTGCGGATGCGCTTTGAGGCCAAGATCACCAAGTTCAGCGACCTGGCGCCCGAGGAACTGGCCGCCTATGCCCATGACGACGGGGATTGATCCGGCGCGCCACTGCGCCCGAAATGGTCATGCCCGGTTGACATCGGGCGGGCGAGTGCATAACTGGCGCATTCCCGAGAATCCCTCGCATTTGTAACGGAGTGCCCGAATGGCGCGCGTAACCGTCGAAGATTGTGTCGACAAGGTGCCTAACCGCTTTGATCTGGTGCTGCTGGCTGCCCAGCGCGCGCGTGAGATCTCCGGCGGCGCCGAACTGACGCTGGACCGTGACCGGGATAAAAACCCCGTCGTGGCCCTGCGCGAGATTGCCGAAGAAACCGTTGTCCCCCGCATCCTCAAGGAATCGCTGATCGTTTCGATGCAGCGCGTCCTGCCCGATGACGATGATGAAGTCGATGACATCGGCTCGCTGTCGCAGTCGGCCGAGGCGCTGCGGATCACCGCTGCCGCGCCGGTGCGCAACACCTCGCTGGGTGGCGACTACGACGGCTGATCGGCCCATGGCCTGTCACTGAACATGCGAAAGGGCGGGCGCAAACCCGCCCTTTTTGCTGCGCCCTATCCAATGTGGCGCAAGATCGCCGCCATTGCCGCATCGGGGCTGGCATCGCTGCCGGTCAGGCCGATCGCAATGTCGCCGCCAATTATCCCGCGATTGACCCCGGCCGTCATGCGGGCCAGCGGGCGACTGGCCGGATAGCGTTCCGGATCACGCAGGCGCAGGACGATCACCCTCTGACGGTGTTGGCTCCATTCGCCCACATCGGTGATGTCATCCCACGCGATCACCTCATCCGACCATGCCGGATAGAGGATGCCCGCAGCGTCAATCCGCAATACATCGCGCTGGTCAAACAAACGCCGCGCCAATGCCCCCGCGCACAGGCCAAAAAACAGCACGGCGGCCCAACTGACCAACCATACCTTTCCCGCAGAGGCGTTCTCGATCACCGGCGCCGGCCCCAGCCCGCCCAGCATCCACGCCCCCAGCGCGACAAAGCCCGCCGCGCCCAGCAACAGCAACGCCGTCCGCCAACGCGACGGCCGCGCGATAAACACCTCCATATGCCCCCCCCCAATGCCTCATAACCAAACGGCCCCGGAGGTTCCCCTCCGAGGCCGTCTGTGTATCAGCAATGGCAGGTAATCACACCCCCAGCGCGCTGGGGCTGCTCCCTGCCGGACGTTGGCCCGCACGCGGCACGCTGCCGCCGGTGATCGCCGCCGGCAAAGGCACACCGCTGGGCGCGTCGGGACGGTCCAGCTTGCCGGTGTCGACCACCTGCTTGATCTCGTCACCGGTCAGCGTTTCATATTCCAGCAACGCCTGCGCCAGCGCGTGCAGCTTGTCTTCCTGCGCCTTGAGGATGTCGGTCGCGCGCACATGGGCGTTGTCGACCAGAATGCGGATTTCGGCATCGATCAGCTTGTTCGTCTCATCCGAGGCGAACGTGCGCTGGCTGGCGCCCATGCCCAGATAGCCCTCGTTCTGGTCCTCGTACTGCAACGGCCCCAGCTTGTCGCTCATGCCCCATTTGGTGACCATGTTGCGCGCAAGGCCAGTGGCGTACTGGATGTCGCCGCTCGCGCCGCTCGACACCTTGTCATAGCCAAAGATCAGCTCTTCGGCCACGCGGCCGCCCATCGCGACCGACAGGTTGGCGTGCATCTTGTCACGGTGATAGGAATAGCTGTCGCGTTCGGGCAGGCGCATCACCATGCCCAGCGCGCGTCCACGCGGGATAATCGTCGCCTTGTGGATGGGATCGGAGGCCGGTTCGTTGACCGAAACCAGCGCGTGACCCGCCTCGTGATAGGCGGTCATCTTCTTCTCTTCCTCGGTCATGACCATGGAGCGGCGTTCCGCCCCCATCATCACCTTGTCCTTGGCGTCCTCGAACTCCTGCATCGCCACCAGACGCTTGTTCCGGCGGGCGGCCAACAGCGCGGCCTCGTTCACCAGATTGGCCAGATCCGCGCCCGAAAAGCCCGGCGTGCCGCGCGCGATCACCCGAGGGTTGACATCGGGGGCCAACGGAACCTTCTTCATGTGCACCGACAGGATCTTTTCGCGGCCCTCGATATCGGGGACGGGAACGACCACCTGACGGTCGAAACGGCCGGGGCGCAACAGCGCCGGGTCCAGCACGTCAGGGCGGTTGGTAGCGGCGATGATGATGATGCCCTCGTTGGCCTCAAAACCGTCCATTTCCACCAGCAACTGGTTCAGCGTCTGCTCGCGCTCGTCGTTGGAATTGCCCAGACCATGGCCACGGCTGCGGCCCACCGCGTCGATTTCGTCGATAAAGACGATGCAGGGCGCGTTCTTCTTGGCCTGTTCGAACATGTCGCGCACGCGGCTTGCGCCCACGCCCACGAACATTTCGACAAAGTCGGAACCGCTGATGGTAAAGAACGGCACCTGCGCTTCACCCGCGATGGCGCGGGCCAGCAAGGTCTTGCCGGTGCCGGGCGAGCCCACCAGCAGCGCGCCCTTGGGGATCTGGCCGCCCAGCTTGGCGAAGCGGCCCGGGTCCTTCAGAAACTCAACGATTTCCTCCAGTTCCTCGCGCGCCTCGTCGATGCCGGCGACATCGTTGAAGGTCACGCGGCCGGCCTTTTCGGTCAACAGCTTGGCCTTGGACTTGCCAAAGCCCATGGCGCCGCCGCCGCCGCCCTTTTGCACCTGACGCAGGGCAAAGAACGCCACGCCCAGCACCAAGACAAACGGCAGCGCATTGACCAGAATATACAGCAGCAGGTTCGGTTCATCGGGCGCCTTGCCCGCGTAACGCACGCCATGCTGCTGCAAGAGCGGCTGCAACGTCACGTCATTGGGCACAGGGACCGTGCTGAACGTCTCGTTGTTCTTCAGCTTGCCGGTGATGCGCAGTTCGCCCACCTCGACCTCGGCGACCTGACCATCGGCCACGCGCGCCCGGAAGTCCGAGTAGGTCATCTTTTGCGCGCCGACATCGGCACCCTTGCCGTACAGCGACACGACGAAAAACAGCGCCAGAAAGATGCCGCCCCATACAAGCAGGCTCTTCATCCAGGGGGTGCCGTTGGGCTGGTCGTCGTTGTTCATCAAAGGGGGTCCTTTCAACGCACCAATTTAGGAAGCCACCCCTGAATGACAAGTTAGGATGGGGGCAAAATACGCAGGGTTCGCGCAATCAGGGCGCCAAATGCGACCGATCGCGGCAAACGGCGGCCAGTCAGCCGCGCGTCAACAGAAAAACCGCGTGTTCAGCGCGGATATTGGCCAGCGATTCCGATGTCAGCACGCCCTTGGAGAGGAACCACGCCCCTTCGACCCGGATATCGCGTTTGGCGACGAAATCCCGGAAATCGGCCACCGACAGATGGTGGATATTGGGCGTTTCGTACCATTCCATCGGCAACAGCTTGGTCACTGGCATGCGGCCGTACCGCAACAGCGACAACCGCACCCGCCAATGGGCAAAATTGGGAAAGCTGACAAAGGCGCGGCGCCCAATGCGCAACAATTCATCCAGCACCCGGTCGGGGTGCTTGGTGGTCTGCAACGTCTGGCTCAGGATCGCGTAATCGAAGCTGGCGTCAGGATACAGCTCCAGATCGGTATCGGCATCGCCCTGAATGGCCGACAGCCCGCGCCCGACGCATTCGGCCACATTATGCGCGTCCAGTTCCAGCCCGCGCGCGTCACAGCCGCGTTCATCGCGCAGCGCCGCCATCAGCGTACCATCGCCACAGCCCACATCCAGCACCCGCGAGCCGGGCGCGACATGGGCGGCGATCAAGGCCAGATCGGGGCGCAAGGGCATGGAAAAACTGTTCATCATCGGCCCCTTACCGCGACAGGAAACCGGCGATCACCCGGTCCAGCGCGGGCACATCCAGCAGGAAACTGTCATGACCAAAGGGGGCCGCCAGTTCCATGAACGAGACCGGCGCGCCAGCGGCATTCAGCGCATGGGCGATCCGCCGCGATTCGCTGGTGGGATACAGCCAGTCGGTATCGAACGAGACCAGACAGAAGCGCGAGGTCACCCCCCGGAACACATCGGCCAAGCGGCCCTCATGCGCCTCGGTCAGGTCAAAATAGCTCATCGCGCGGGTGATATAGAGGTAGGAATTGGCGTCAAACCGCCCGGTAAAGCTGCTGCCCTGATAGCGCAGATAGCTTTCCACCTGAAAATCCGCGCCAAAGCCAAAGCTTTTGGCCGAACGGTCCTGCAACCGGCGGCCGAATTTCTCGGACAGCGTTTCCTCGGACAGATAGGTGATGTGCGCGGCCATGCGCGCCACCGCCAGCCCCGCATCAGGCGCGCGGCCGCTGTCGTAATAATTGCCGCCCTGCCAGTCGGGATCGGCCATGATCGCCTGCCGCCCCACCTCCTGGAACGCGATGTTCTGCACCGGCATCGCGGCGGTGCAGGCAATCGCCAGCACCCGCTGCGCCATTCCCGGCCAGTTCACCGCCAAAGACAGCGCCTGCATGCCCCCCATGCTGCCGCCGATCACGGCGTACAGGCTCTCGACCCCCAATTGCGCCAGCAGTGCGACATGGGCGCGCACCATGTCGCGGATGGTGATGACCGGGAACCGCAGACCATAGGGCTTGCCATCGCTGGCCAGAGAGCCGGGCCCGGTGGTGCCCATGCAAGAGCCCAGCACATTGGGGCACAAAACATAGAACCGGTCGGTGTCGATGGGTTTGCCGGGGCCGACCATCTTGTCCCACCAGCCGGGTTTGCCGGTGATCGGGTGCGGGCTGGCCAGATGCTGATCCCCGGTGGTGGCGTGACACACCAGAATCGCGTTGTCGCGCGCCGCGTTCAGCGTGCCATAGGTCTCATACGCGATGCGCAGATTCGCCAGACTCTGCCCGCCATCCAGCGGCAAAGGGTCCGGCAATTCCAGCCAAGGGCTGGCAGAAGTGAACAGAGCGGAGGCCATGTGGCGCACGAATTGGGCTTTGCCAGTGCCCGTGTCAATCCGGCATGCCCGTTTTGGCGGTTGATTGCGGCGATTTGGCGCAGCTTCTTGGGGCAACTCGCCTCTGTCAATTGGCGCGGGTCTGGGCTAATGGCGCGCCATCATGGACAACACCACCGATCTTACGCCCTTTCCCCAGCCCAAGCCGTGGATCAGCGCGATCCACGCCTATGTCCCTGGCAAGTCCAAGGGGGCCGATGGCCGCCCCTTGACCAAGCTGTCGGCCAATGAAAACCCGCTGGGCACCAGCGCGGCGGCCTTGGCTGCGCGGGCTGATGCGGCCGCTCCGGCGCTCTACCCCGATCCCGACAGCAACGCCCTGCGCGCGGCGCTGGGCGATCTGCATGGTGTGCCTGCCGCCCGCATCGTCATGGGCACCGGCAGCGACGAGATCCTGCATATCGCGGCGCAAGCCTATGCCGGGCCGGGGGACGAGATCATCTATGTCCGCTATGGCTTTAGCGTCTACGACATCGCCGCGCGCCGCTGTGGCGCCACACCGATTGTCGCGCCGGATGCCGATTATGGCACCGATGTCGATGCTTTGCTGGCGCTGGTGACGGATCGCACCCGCGTGGTGTTTGTGGCCAATCCCAATAACCCCACCGGATCCTTCCTGCCTGCGGGCGATCTGGCGCGGCTGCATGCGGCTTTGCCATCGGACGTGCTGCTGGTGGTGGATCAGGCCTATGGCGAATATGTCGCGCCCGCCGACGAGGATGGCGCGCTGGCGCTGGCGGAACGTGCAGGCAATGTGCTGGTCACGCGCACATTCTCCAAGATCTATGGTCTGGCGGGTGAGCGGATCGGCTGGGGCACGGGGGCCGATCACATCATCGATGCGCTCAACCGTATTCGTGGGCCGTTCAACCTGTCGAACACGGCGCAGGCGATGGCGCTGGCCGCTGTTGCCGATCAGGCCTTTGTCGAGGCCAGCCGGACCCACAATCTGGAGCAGCGCACCCGCTTTGTCGCCGCGCTGGAGGCAATGGGCAACCACGGCATCCGCCCCCTGCCCTCGCAGGCCAATTTCGTGCTGATCCTGTTCGAAGGCGCGCTGAGCGCACAGACGGTGTATGAAGGGCTGATGGAGCACGGCTATATCACCCGCTGGCTGCCCAATCAGGGGTTGCCGCATGGGCTGCGCATCACCATCGGCACCGCCGCCCAAATGGACGAGATCGCCGCCGCCATCCGCCAGATGGCCGAACGCGCATGAGCACGCCGTTTCACAAGGTGGCGATCATCGGCCTTGGCCTGCTGGGCGGGTCGATCGGGCTGGCGATCGGGGAATATCTGCCCGGCGTTGCCACCACCGGCTATGACCGCAACCGCGCCACGCGCCGCCGCGCGGCCGAACGCGGTCTGGTGCAG
Organism: Novosphingobium ovatum; assembly: GCF_009909235.1. Taxonomy (GTDB): domain Bacteria; phylum Pseudomonadota; class Alphaproteobacteria; order Sphingomonadales; family Sphingomonadaceae; genus Novosphingobium; species Novosphingobium ovatum. Next base: position 287,316 of record NZ_JAAAPO010000003.1, on the reverse strand, counting down.
ACTGTCGCCGACAGCGCGGAAGAGGCCGTAGCGGGCGCTGATCTGGTGATCCTGTGCGTGCCACCCGGCGCCATGGGCGAGGCCGCGATGGACTGTGCCCCCGGCCTGTCGGCAGAGGCGATAATCTCTGACGTGGGTTCGTCAAAGGTGGCGGTGGCCAAGGCTTTGGCCGAGGCCCTGCCCAACCACACCGTCATCCCGGCACATCCGGTGGCGGGCACGGAAAACTCTGGCCCCGATGCGGGCTTTGCCAGCCTGTTTCAAGGCCGCTGGTGCATCATCACCCCGGCGCAGGACGAGGACGCGGCCAAGGTCGCCCGCCTGTCCGCCCTGTGGGAAGGCATTGGCGCGCGGGTCGAGATCATGGATCCGGCCCACCACGACCGCGTTCTGGCCGTCACCAGCCATTTGCCGCACTTGATCGCATACACCATCGTGGGCACCGCCCGCGATCTGGAGGAAGTGACCGAGAGCGAGGTGATCAAATATTCGGCCGGTGGTTTCCGCGATTTCACCCGCATTGCCGCGTCCGACCCCACCATGTGGCGCGATGTGTTCCTGTCAAACCGAACAGCGGTGCTGGAAATGCTGCAACGCTTTACCGAGGATCTGACCGAGTTGCAAAAGGCCATCCGCAAGGGCGATGGCGAGACGCTGTTCGACCATTTCACCCGCACCCGCGCCATCCGCCGCTCCATTGTCGAGATGGGTCAGGACACGGCGCAAGCCAACTTTGGCCGCGATTGAGCGGGCTATGACGCCGCGCGCCTATACGGTGGTGGATGTGTTCACCGCCCGCCCGCTGCTGGGTAATCCGGTGGCGGTGGTGCTGGACGCCGCCGGGCTGGACAGCGCGCAGATGCAGGCCATCGCGCGCTGGACCAACTTGTCGGAAACCACCTTTGTCCTGCCCGCCAGCGTGGATGGGGCCGATTATCGTCTGCGCATTTTCACACCGCGCTCCGAACTGCCCTTTGCCGGGCATCCGACATTGGGCAGCGCCCATGCGGTGCTGGAGGCCGGTATCGTCACCCCGCGCGATGGCGTGATGGTGCAGGAATGCGGCCAAGGTCTGGTGCCAATCCGCGTCACCGGAACGGGCGCCGACCGCCGCCTGTCGCTGCGCATGCCCGCCGCCACGCTGACACGACTGACCGATGGCGATATCACCGCGCTGGAGGGCGCGCTGGGCGCGCGTCTGGCCCCCGGCATCGCGCCTGCGCGGGTGGATGTGGGCGCGGTGTGGATTGTCGCGGCGCTGCATTCGGCCGCCGATGTGCTGGCGCTGACGCCCGATTTTGCCCGCTGCGCCCGGCTGGAACGCCACCTGCACGCCACCGGCATCAGCGTTTTTGGCGATGACGGCGCGGGCGGTATCGAGGTCCGCTCCTTTGCGCCGTCCTGTGGCGTCGACGAGGACCCGGTGTGCGGCAGCGGCAATGGCAGCATCGCGGCCTTTCGCGCGGCGCGCGGGTTATTGCCCGCCCCCGGCGCGGATTACACCGCCCGTCAGGGGCGCGCCGTGGGCCGCGATGGCCATGTGGCGGTGCGGGTGGAGGCCGATGGCGCCGTCCATATCGGCGGCGCCTGTGTCACCTGCGTACAGGGCAGCCTGACGGTTTAATCTTTCGTGTTCAGCGCGTTGATCGCGGCATGGACGCGCGCCTCGATCACCTCGCGCGGCAGGCCCGGCTCAATCGGCGCGCCAAAGCGATAGGTCACCACCCCGCGCCTTTTCCAAAAGCCGCGCAGCAACCGCCCGCTGTCCACCGCCAGTGGCACCACCGGATAGCCGATCAGCTTGTACAACCCGGCAAAGCCCGCCTGCAATTCGGGCCGCGTGCCATGGGTAACGCGCGTGCCTTCGGGAAAGATCACCAGCGGGCGGCCCGATGCTGAAAACGACCGCGCCGCCGAAACCATCGCGCGCAACGCCTTGGCGCCCTGATCACGCTCGACCGGGACCAGACCATAGGCCCGCCCCGCCTTGCCCCAGAACGGCATGTTCAACAGCTCGACCTTGGCAAAAATCGCGGGGAAATCCAGCAGCGTGGGCATATCCACCGCCTCGAACATCGCCTCGTGCTTGCACGCCACCAGCACCGGGCCGGCGGGCCATTCGCCCTCGACCACCACGCGCACGCCCATGACCCAGCGCAGGCACCAGCGCTGTGCGCCAGACCAAACCTCGCACCAGAACTTGATCGCCCCCTGCGGGAACAGCAACAACAGCGGGATGGGAAACGCCATCAGCACCGTCACACCATAAAACGCCACCGCAAAGGCGATGCTGCGCGCCCGTTCGGACACGCTGGGCGCCGCCATCGGCGCGCTCTTGCCATTCATTACTTGCCTCCCAGTCGCAACACGCGGCGCACCAGCAGCTTGGCATATTCGCCCATCAGGACGCCAAAGCTGGGATGCGTCGGCACGGCGTCCTCTATCACTGTCACGCTGTCTGGCAATGTCTGGCGCAATTCCCATGCGGCGCGGCGCATGTGCCAGTCGGACGTCACCAGCCGGATCGAGGTCACGCGGTTGTCGCGCACCCAATCAGCCACTTCGCGCGCGTTGCTGCGGGTGTCGACCGAGTCATAGCCCAGCGTGATGCAGCACCCCATCCACGCCCCGGCACCCTCGTACTGGGCCGCCAGTTCGCCGGGCTTGACCTCTGGATCGACGCCCGAAATCAGCATCCGCCGGGCCCAATGGCGCTGCAATGCCTCAACGCCGCGGTTGATCCGCCCCTCGCCCCCGGTCAGCACGACGACCGCCTGTGTGCGGCGCTCGTCCGCCGGGCGCGGCAATGTCACCGCAAACAGCACAAAGCCCAGCACCCACGCCAGCAGGATCAGCGCAAGAGCGCGGCGCAGCATGTCACAGGATCTTTCGCAAGGCAGCGATCACCGACAGGCGCGCGGTCAGCATGGTAATCACCGCCGCCGCGATCGGCACCAGCGTCAGCACCAGCCAGTCGTTCCACTGCAACGCGCCCACCGCCAGCCAGCCAGCCCCCAGCGCGGCAAAGGCCCGCCCCAGAAACAGCGTCACCCCCACCGCAAAGCCAAAGCCCAGCAAGCCGCCAATCGCCGCGTCCCAACCGATGGAGCGCTCAAAGATCCGGGCGATCTGGCTGTCGGTGCCGCCCATCAGGTGGACGACCTCGATCGTGGCGCGGTGCGCGCCCAAGGCTGTGCGCGTGGCCAGCACGGCGGCCGCCGCCAGCGCCAACGCCAACAGCGCGACAACCGCGGCGGCCAGCCATTGCAGCGATTCAATCGCGCCAAACACCGGCCCCAGCCAGTCGGACTGAGCATCCACGCGTGCGGCAGGCGCCACCTGTTGCAACGCCGCGCGCAAGGTGTTCAGCCGGGGCGCGTCCACCGCCCCCTCCAGCCGCACGTCGATCAGCGCGGGCACCGGCACAATGTCCTGATCGCCGCGATCGGCCATCGTGTCCGCGCCCAGCCAAGGGGCGATCAGGCGGTCGACCTCGGCCTGGGGCACCTGACGCGCCTGCCCGACGCCCGCCTGCGCCCGCAGCACACGCAGCGCCGCTTCTGCCTGCGTCTGCCGCCCGCTGGGCGAGGCATCCAGGATCTGGATCGTCACGCCCCCGGTCAGCTCGGCGGCGGCCTCTGCGGCGATATGGCGCAGCACCAGCCCCATGGCGGCGGCGATCACCGTCAGCGCCACCATGATCGCAATCACCCAAGGCGTTGGCCCCGACAGCCGCGCCTGTGGCACCAGCCCGCCATCCAGCCGCCCGATCCCGCGCCAGCGCAACAGCCGCCCGGCCCCCGGCACGCCGCCCTTTGGCACGCCCGAGGCGCGCAAGCCCTCGTCCGCGCGCAACCCCGGCAAAGGCCCGGCGGGCGGCGGGGGCGGCACATGGCGCTGCGGCGCGGGGGTTCCCTGTGGGTTATGGGGCGCGGGGCCGCCACGCATCCATTCGTCCCTATCCGCCATGAGGCCCTCCGGCAGGGGCCACGCCAGACCGGCGCGGGGGATAACGCAAGGCGCCCGTTGGATCGGACAGTCGCCCACGATCCAGCCGCATGATCAACGAATCGGGCACTTTTTTCAGCAGATGCACATCGTGGGTGGCAACCACCACAGTGGTGCCCAGCCGGTTCAACGCCTCGAACAGGCGGAGCAGCTTGATCGCCATGTCGGGATCGACGTTGCCGGTCGGCTCGTCCGCGACCAACAGTTCGGGGCGGCCGATCACCGCGCGGGCAATGCCCACCCGCTGCTGCTCACCGCCCGACAGCGAAGCGGGCTTATCCGCCATGCGGTCGGCCAGCCCCACCCATTCCAGCATGTCGGCAACGGGGCGGGCGATATCCTTTTCCGGCACGCCCGCCACACGCAGCGGCAGCGCCACATTGTCAAACGCCGACAGGTGCGGCACCAGACGGCAGTCCTGAAACACCACGCCAATGCGGCGACGCAGCCCCGGCAAGCCTTCACGTGGGAGGGTGATGGCGTCCTGCCCAAACAGGCGAATCGCCCCGCGCGTGGGCCGTTGTGCCAGATACAACATCCGCAACAGCGAGCTTTTCCCCGCGCCGCTGGCTCCGGTCAGGAAATAGAAACTGCCCGAAAACAGCGTGAAGGCCACATCGGCCAGCACTTCGCGATCAGGGCCATAGCGCAGGCCGACATTCTCGAACTGCGCGATTTCGCCATAGGCTGGCGCGCCGCCGGGCCCGCTCATCGCGGCCCACCGCGCCACACGGCCCGGGCCAAAGCCGCGCCATCGCCACCGTCTTTCCAGAGCGCCCGTTCGATCATCACCCCCACTATAGACAGCAATTCCGTCAGACAAAAGGGCGGTGGAAAAATGCGACAAAGCTGACGTAAATATGAACAAACACTTGGCGCGGGGCCTGTCGATATGCTTTACAATGGGCATATGATCATATCCTGCCCCGCCTGCGGAACACGCTATGCCGTACCCGATAGCGCCATCGGCGTGGAAGGACGGACCGTTCGTTGTGCCAAGTGCAAGCACAGCTGGTTTCAGGACGGACCGGAAATCTTTCCCCCCGCCGCCGCAAGGGCCGAGCCTGCGCCGCCAGCACCCGTGACGCCCGAGGCCCAGCCGGTGGCAGAAGCGTCCGCGCCTGTGGCGGCAGCTCCCGTGGTGGCGCCACAGGCGGCTGAGGAAGCCCCCGCCGCCCCAGTGGCCGAGCCTGCGCCGCCGCCAGTGGAGGTGTCACCGCCCGCGCCCGAAATGGTCGCCCCCCCCGAGGGGCCAGCACCACAGCGCACCGCCTACAAGTCCTATCTTTATGGCACGCCCGAAAAGGAGGACTGGACGCAGACCGTCGAGGCGCCGGATGATGCGCCGGTGATGCCGCGCCTGTCGGCGGTTGATGAAACCGCCAACGGCCGGGAAGCCGAGGTGCAGGCGCAGGCCGACGCGCTGTGGCAACAGGCCGTCACCGCGATCAACGCTCAGCCGCAGGCCGATGAGGCTGCGCCGCGCGCCGCGCTGGCCGCCATGGAGGAGACACATCCCTCCGATGTCATCCAGCCCTATGCCGATTATGCCGAGGAAGAGGCAGACGCCCCGCGCCGCCCGCGTCGCAATCCGGCCCGGTTGTGGACCATTCTGGCAATCCTGTTTGCCGCCGCAGCGCTGAGCGCGATGGCGCTGGTCGCGCATTTCGGCCTGCCCTCAGGCCTGCCTTTTGGTCCGATCGGCGGCACGCTGGCCGAACCCAATCTGAAACTGGAGTTTCCCGCCAACGGGCGCGAGCGACAGCAAATGCCGGGCAGCAATGACTATTTCAGCATTCGTGGCACCATCACCAATATCGGCACCGACCGGCAAAGCGTCCCCGCGCTGTTGATCGTGCTGCGCGATGCCCAGAATCGCATCGTCTACACGCAGGAAGCCACCCCACCCAAGGCGGTTCTGGCCCCCGGTGAGAGCGAGACGGTGAACACCGCGATCTTTGGCGCGCCTCGCAGCGCCGCCGCCGCCGAGGTGCATTGGAAGCCTCGCTAAGCCCAGTTCGCCAGCAAAAGGCGGCGCGCGACATTTGAGCGCTTGCGGGGGGGGCAACCCTTTGCTAAGGGCCCGCTCCTACCCCGACGGGACGGCACGGCAATCACCGTAACATCCCGGAATGACGTGCGGTCATGGCGGAATTGGTAGACGCGCAACGTTGAGGTCGTTGTGGGCGAAAGCCCGTGGAAGTTCGAGTCTTCTTGACCGCACCAGTCAACTTTTCAGCTAATCGGAAAGCCCCCCATTGGGGAAACATCAACGATGCGGCCGGCGGCGCAACGTCCGTTGCCCCCTGCTCAGCCATCAATCTTTCAACGCCTTCATGTCCCGCAAAGGCGGCTGCCCGAACAGCCGGGCATATTCGCGGCTGAACTGGCTGACACTTTCATAACCCACAGCATAGGCCGCGCCGGTGGCGTCCAGGCCACCGATCATCTTTTCGCGCGCGGCCTGCAGGCGCAGTTGCTTTTGATATTGCAACGGGCTCATCGCGGTCAGCGCGCGGAAATGGTGATGCAGCGTCGACACGCCCATGCAGGCCAGATCAGCCAGCGCCTCGATCCGCAGCGGCTGGTCATAGTTGCGGCGCAACCAGCCGATGGCGCGGGCGGTACGATGGCTGTGGTCACTGGCCGAGGCGATCGCACGCAGCCGCGCCGCCTGGGGCGTTTGCAGCAGGCGGTAAAGGATTTCGCGCTGGATCAGCGGTGCCATGAAGCCGATGTCATGGGGGCGATCCAGCAGACCGACCAGCCGCGCGCAAGCGTCGATGATGTCAGGGGACGCCTCCCCCAGCGCCAATGCTCCTTGTGCGGGCCTTGCAGGTTGCGGCTCTTGCTGGGCGATCACCTCACGCAACATCGCGCTGTCGATCGAGAGCAACATCGAGAGCAGCGGCCTTTGCGCGCTGGCGTCGATCACCTGACTTTGCACCGGCAAGTCGACCGACGTGATCAGGAACCGCCCGGCCATGCCCTGATAATCCACCCCACCCACATTCACCGCCTTGCACCCTTGTGCAAACAGCGTGAGGCTGGGATCATAAATCGCCCGATAGCAAGGGGTTTGGGCAATGCGGCGATAGAGTGAAAGCCCTGTGATGGCGGTGGCATTTTCCCCCACCAGCGGCGTATGCACAACGATCGCCTGCTGCAATTTGCCCAAGTCTGGCGCGGAAACGGGAGCATCTGACATGCTTTCCCTTTGCGCGCCGGCATGCACACACGCAAGCACGATTTCGGAACCACAGAGAATCAGGCAAAAATCAAGCAGGATCAGGAAAGCCTGACAGGCGCGCTTGGGCTAAACCGTCCGCACCCCCGGCCACAAAGGAAAACAGATGCTGCACCGCTTCGTCTTACTGGCTGCCATGCTGACCGGCCCATTGTCTGTCCCGGCCGCCGCTCAACCGCACCCTCGCCCGGATATTCTGGGGGCTTGGCGGATCGCCAGTCTAGAGCAACCCGGACCCAATGGGCAGGTGCAGGCAACGCCGTGTTGCGGCCTGCTAACGCTGACAGAAGATGGCCACATGGCGGTGCAGGTCATGCTGCCCGACAGCATGATCAACGCCTATTCTCACGGCGGCTACGAAGCCTCCTATGGCACGTTCAAACTGGCGCCGGATGGCAAAAGCATGGTGTTCCATGTCGATGGCGCGCTGGTGCGCGATCTGGTGGGGCGCGATCTGCCCCGCGCGATCCGGCTGGACGGCAATCGCCTGATCATCACCTCGACCAATCCGGCCGAACATTGGCGTGTCGTCTGGCAGCGCCCCTGAAAGGAAAACCACATGCAAAAGCGTATTCTGGGCCAAGGGCTCGAAGTGTCCGCCATCGGGTATGGCGCGATGGGCATGTCATCGGTGCATTACGGCCCCGCGGGCGAGCGCGCCGACAATATCGCCCTCCTGCGCCAAGCGGTCGATCTGGGGGTGACCTTTTTCGACACCGCCGAAGTCTATGGCCCCTACACCAACGAGGAATTGCTGGGCGAGGCCTTGGCGCCGGTGCGCGATCAGGTGGTGATCGCCACCAAATTCGGCTTTGATATCGGCTATGCCGGGCACACCGGCCATGGCGGGTTGGACAGCCGTCCCGAACAGATCCGCCGCGTGTGCGAAGCCTCGCTTCAGCGCCTGCGCAGCAACGTCATCGACCTGTTCTACCAGCATCGTGTGGATCCGGCCGTCCCCATCGAGGATGTGGCCGGCACCGTGGGCGACCTGATCGCCGAGGGCAAAGTGCGCCATTTCGGTCTGTCGGAAGCGGGCGTGGAAACCATCCGCCGCGCGCATGCGGTCACCCCCGTGGCGGCGCTGCAAAGCGAATATTCCCTGTGGTATCGCCAAGCCGAGGCGCACATCTTGCCGGTCCTCGACGAATTGGGCATTGGCTTTGTGCCCTTCAGCCCACTGGGCAAAGGCTTCCTGACCGGCAAGATCGATCCGGCAACCGAATTTCCCGGCGTCGACATCCGCAATTCCATCCCCCGCTTCGCCCCCGATGCACGCGCCGCCAACCAGGCCTTGGTGGATCTGCTGGGCGGCATTGCCGCGCGTCACGATGCCAGTCCGGCACAAGTGGCGCTGGCATGGCTGTTGGCACAGCGCCCGTCGATCGTGCCCATCCCCGGCACCCGAAAAGCCGAACGCCTTGCCGAAAACATCGGCGGCGCCAGCCTGACGCTGGACGCCAACGATCTGGCAGACATCGAACAAGCCGCCGCTGCCATCGACATTCAGGGCGCCCGCTACCCCGCCAACATCGAGGCAATGAGCGAGCACTGACCGCGGCAGAAGGGACGGCGGGCGGGCGGCGCCCCATGCCCGCCGCCTGCGAACAGGGCTTGCGCAAAGAGGCACGCCGCCACTACGGGCAAGCCGTGATCGAATCAGGGCAATGGTGCTTCGCCTGTTCCCGGCACATGGCTGCAACGCCAACGATGTTCGACCATTGCGTCCACAACCAACAATGTCAGGCCAAAATGATGGAATGGGTCCCGGTTTTTCTGTTGACCATCAAGTGTATCGTGCTGGGAACGGGCATGTTCTTCTCGATCAAATGGCATTACGATCAAGATCAGAAAAAGAAGAAAGAGGCCGAAGCGGCCAAATTGCGTGCCGATCAGGCCGCTGACGTCACGGATTGATCGCCCCTGACCTGTGCGTCAGGGGCAAGATGCGGTCAGCGCCGCGCAAAACCCGCCTTCGGCCCGGTTGGTCAGGCGCAGCTCCAGCCCCGCGCGATCCGCAATGGCCGACACAATCGCCAAGCCAAGGCCGGATCCCGCCCCCTGCGTGCCCGCGACCCGATAAAACGGCATCGTCGCGCGGGCGATGTCGTCTGGGCCCATGCCGCCGCCCTGATCGGTGACAGCGATGGTCCAGCCACCATCAATCAGGGCGAAATGCATATCCACCGCGCCACCCTTGGGCGAATGGCGGATGGCATTGTGCACCAGATTGCGCAACGCCACCAACATATCGATCCGATTCATCTCGACATGGCCATCCGCCGCCCCCGACACCCCCAGATCCACCCCCTTTGCCAGCGCCAATGGCATCGCCTCCTCGATCACTTCGCGCAGCACATCGGCCATGGCCAGTGGGCCACCTGTTGCGGCTGACGGCCCCGACTGCGCCCGGGCCAGATCCAGCAATTGCTCCAGCAAGCGCTGGTTACGGGCGATCCCGCCCGTCATGGCCGACAACCGGGACTCTGCTTCTGGCGACAGGTCGCATTGGGCCAAACGTTCCGCCTGTAACGACAGGGCCGCCATGGGCGAGCGCAATTCATGCGCCGCATCCGCGATAAAGCGGCGCTGTTGCTCAACGCTTTGGCTGACCCGGGCCAACAGGGCATCGATGGCCTGCACAAACGGCTGCACTTCGGCGGGCAGATCACCGGCGGCGATGGGATGGATATCCTTGGCCGAGCGTGCGGCCAGATCCCGCGCGGCGCGATCGACCGGGCGAAAACTGTACCGTATCACGCCCGGCACCAGCAGCAACAGCGCAGGCACCAGCAAGCCAAGCGGCAGCAGACATTGGCGGGCACTGTCGCGGGCGATTTCGTCGCGGAAACTGGCGCGCTGGGCCAAGGCGAAACGCCGGCCATGGTTGTCGCTGGCGATCAACACCCGATAGGACAGCCCGGCCACATCATAGGTGCCCAGCCCCAAGGGCAACCCGGCGGGCAGCGGCAAAATCGCGTCTGGCGCCCCGTCATAGCGGCTGATCACCAACTGGGGGGCGTCCTCGGCATCGGTGGGGCGTCCGGTGGCGGCCCGCGCCCCTGCCCCCTGATCCTGCCGCGCCACCAGCACCGCGATCTGCCGCAAGGTCCCGTCCTGCAACTCCTCGGCCTCGTGATAGGCGGCGCGATAGGCATAGACCCCGCCCAACAGCCCAACCAGCACGATAAGCAGCGCCAGCGCCACGGACAAACGCCATTGCAACGAGCCCATCATGCCTCCTTTACCACCATCCAGCCCACCCCGCGCACATTGCGGATCGCGTCGCGGCCCAATTTGCGGCGCAGGGCATGGATCAGAAACTCGACCGCATTGCTTTCCACCTCTTCGCCCCAGCCATAGATGCGGTCTTCCAGCGCGCCGCGTGACAGGATTGCCCCCGGCCGCAGCAACAGCGCATGGAGCAACGCGAATTCGCGCGCCGACAGCGCGATGTCGCCAGTGCCGGGTGCCGTGGCCACACGGGTCGCCGGGTTCAACGTGATCGCGCCATTGCCCAGCAATGCTTCGCCCTGACCGCCCTGTCGACGCAGGATCGCCCGCAGCCGCGCCAACAGTTCGGCCATGGCAAAAGGCTTGACGAGATAGTCATCCGCCCCGCCGTCCAGCCCCTTGAGGCGGTCCTCGATACTGTCCCGCGCCGTCAGGATCAGCACCGGCAATCGGTCACGTCTGCCGCGAAGTTCGGCCAGCAGGGTCAGGCCATCACCATCAGGCAGCCCCAGATCCAGCAGCATCGCATCGTAATGGCCACAGGCCAGCGCCTCGCGCGCGGTTGCGCCGTCCCGCGCCCAGTCCACGGCATGGGCGGCGTCTTTCAACGCCGCCTGCACCGCTTCGCCGATCATCGGGTCATCTTCCACCAGCAACAGGCGCATGCGATGCCTTTCTTGCCTTGTGACAGTCACGCCACCTTATCGCGGCAACCGCCCGGTGTCGAACCGGTCCAGCCACGCCACCGGCCGCATCAATGCGCCGCATCGGCGCTGGCCGCGCGCTGAGGCAGCAGCATCAGGCACAAGCCCATGGCCAGCAGCAAGACCAGCGAGGCAATCGGGCGGCTGAAATCCAATCCCCCCTTGTCGAGCGGCTTGTCCAGAAAATCGCCGACGGTCGCGCCCAAAGGCCGGGTGAGGATAAAGGCCATCCAGAACAGGGCCGCGCGCGAAATGCCCGTCCAGCACCACGCCAGCGCCACCGCCGCCAATGCCGCGGCAAACACCAGCGCGCCCAGCACATAGCCCGATTCCAGGCCCATGAACGTGGCCTCGCCAAAGCTGTCGGCCGTCCAATCACCCAGCGCCGTGCCCAGTGTTTGCGAAAAGGTGATGGTGATCCAATAGAACAGTTCCGCCTGCGGGCTGGAAATGCTGCCGACCGAGACGCTGCCCAACCGGTGTTTCCAGATCGCCAGCGAGGCCACCACGCAGGCGAACAGCGAGAGCGATCCCCCCAGATAGCCAATGCCCAGCGACCGGTCGAAATAGTCGGCCAGCGTCGTGCCCGCCGTGGTCGAGGCGATGATCGTGGACCAATACAGCAAGGGGTGAAAGGCTTTGGCGCGGATCTGCGCCGCAACCAAAACGATCAGCGGCAACAGAAACAGACCGGTGCCGATCAAATAGCCCCAACCTGTGGCCTGCGCGGTCGTCTCGCCCAGCCAGCTCATCGAGACAGTGTCCCCGGCCGTTTCGCCCAGCGTGGTGGCAAAAATCTTGATCGCCCAGAACCCGAGCGTGATGGCGGGCACTTTTGCCAACGCCTTGGAGGTGTCCTGCATGTGCCTGTCCTTTACAGATCGAGCTTGAGTGCGGCGTAAAACAGGCTTTGGCGCCGGTTGAGGCCCTGCCCCGCCGAACCGATCAGCGACACCGGCCCCTTGATATGGATCAGCGTACCCAGATTGAGGCCCGTGACCGCACGCTCACCCTGCGCGGTCGGGCCTTGGTGGTATTCCTCGATACCCAACTGCCATCCCGGCCGCATCTGGCGCATAACCGCCGCGCCCTGCACCCAGTAATTGCGGTTGCCCTCGCCCGGATTAAGGACATAGCCACCCCCGCCAAAGAACTGCCAGCGGCCCTGATTGCGTTGCCCCCACACCGGCAAAAGGACCCGCGCGCGCCCCGCTCCACGCCCGGTCGGCAGGATCACGCGGGGAAACAGGCTGACATCAATCGGCAAGTGGCCGCCGCCTTGATGCAGGATCCGGTACTTGGCGGCCAATTGCACCTCGCCCACATCCAGTGGCGCCCCGGTTTCCCTGTGCAGCGGCAAGGTGGCGGTCAGTTGCAGATCCTTGATCGCGCCGTAATTCAGGTCCAACCCGGTATCGAGCCCGGTCACACCGTCCTCGCGGCTGAGTGATGCGAATTGATAGACCTCCCAGCGATGGTATTCGGTCGGCTGTGGATCATCGGTGACAAACGGCGGCCCGGCATAGGCGGGACTGGACAGCCCAAAGGCGGCAATGACGCCCAGGACCGAACGGAAATGGAAAGATGGCAACATCAAACCTGCTTTCTTGCGTTGGTGATGTGCGCGCTATGCCCCCCCAAACTTAGCCCAAGCTTAGAAGGGGGGATCAATGCCATGGAGAAAAACCGCCGGTACGGCCCGGCCCAGCCCGCCACGGAATGGCCCCACATGGCGCAGGCGCAGTCGGGTGGGACCGCCCGCGATTCGCTTGCGCGCCACAGGCCGCCTCGGCTAGGCCGCCCGACATGACCCAGCCCTGCGCAAAGGTGTTTTTCGACGGCGGATGCCGCCCCAACCCCGGCCCGATCGAGGCAGCCGTGGTGATCCGTGGCCAGCCCCATTATCGCGCGGCCTTGGGGCACGGATCAAATCATGACGCGGAATGGCTGGCGCTGTTGTGGGCGGTGCGGTTGGCGCAGGACAGCGGGCTGACGCATTACACCCTGATTGGTGACGCGCGCGAAGTGATCATACAGGCGCAACACGCGCTGACCACTGGCCAGACCGCGCATCCCCATGCCGCCGCCTTGCTGGCGCAGGTGGGCACAGACGCGCGCCCCCGCGTCCGCTGGGTCAAGCGGCAGCAGAATCTGGCCGGGATCGCGCTGGCCGCCCGTCACCCGCGTTAAAAACCACCCATCTGCAAAAACCCATTGTCGCGACCACGCGCGGCAGGCACCCTGTGCCAAAGGCCAAAGGCAAAGGCCGCAGGAGAGAGCATGTCCACCGTCCGCGATGAAACCATGGCCCTGTTGCGCGCCTTGGGGATGACCACGATCTTTGGCAATCCGGGGTCGACCGAACTGCCGATGTTCCGCGATTTTCCCGCTGATTTCCGCTATGTCATGGGCCTGCAGGAAAGCGTGGTGCTGGGCATGGCCGATGGCTATGCCCAAGGGAGCGGCCGCGCGGCTTTGGTCAACCTGCACAGTTCGGCAGGCACGGGGCATGCGTTGGGCAATCTGTTCACCGCGTGGAAAAACCAGACGCCGCTGGTGGTGACCGCCGGGCAACAGGCGCGGTCAATCCTGCCCTATGAACCCTTCCTCTATGCCGAGCGGGCCAGCGAATTCCCCCGCCCCTTTGTCAAATGGTCCTGCGAACCGGCGCGCGGAGAGGACGTGCCCGCCGCCATCCACCGCGCATGGGCCGTGGCGATGGAGCCGCCTTGTGGCCCGACCTTTGTCTCGATCCCGATTGACGATTGGGAGCGCCCCGCAACGCCCTGCCCGCCGCGCACCATCCATACCCATCGCCTGCCCGCGCCAGAGGCCATCGCCGCCTGCGCCGCCGATCTGGCCGCCGCGCGCGCGCCCGCGATTGTGGTGGGTGCCGGCGCGGCGCGCGATGGGGCATGGGAAGAGATCATCGCCTTGGCGCAACACCATCAGGCGCGGGTCTGGGTTGCGCCCATGTCGGCCCGCTGCGCCTTCCCGGAAAACCACCCGCTGTTCGCCGGTTTCCTGACCGCCGGGCGCGAGGCGATTGTGCGCCAGCTGGCCGGGCATGACATGGTGCTGGCGCTGGGTGGGCCGATGCACCTGTACCACGTCGAAGGCCACGGCCCGCACATTGCTGATGACACCAAGGTCTGGATGATTGGCGACAACCATGTCCATGCCGCATGGGCCCCGGTGGGCAGCGCCATCGTCGCACAGGTGGATCGCGCGGTGGCGATGCTGTTGAACCATCCCGCGCCCATACGCCCGGCCCCGCCGCCGCGCGCCCTGCCCGCAGCGCTGAGTGATGGCGGGATGCGGGACGCCCATGTCCTGCGCCTGCTGGCCGCGCTGCGCACGCCCGACAGCATCATCGTCGAGGAAGCCCCCTCCAGTCGGGGAGCCATGCACGACCATTTGCCGATCATCGCCCCCGACACGTTCTATACCACGGCCAGCGGCGGATTGGGCCATGGCCTGCCCGCCGCCGTGGGCATGGCGCTGGCCCGGCCCGATGCCAAAGTGATCGCGGTGCTGGGCGATGGCTCGGCCATGTATGCCATTCAGGGGTTGCATGCGGCGGCGCAATGGGGCGCCAACATCAGTTTCCTGATCATCAAAAACGGCCGGTACGAAGCGCTGCACAACTTCGGCCGCCAGTTTGGCATGCAACAGGTGGTGGGCACCCATTTCCCCGAGCTGGACTTTGTCCATCTGGCCACAGGGCATGGGGTGGCGGCGCGGCGCGCCAGCGACCTTGCGCGCCTGGAGGAAGCGCTGCGCTGGTCACTGGCGACACCCGGTCCGACATTGGTCGAGGCGGTGGTGGATTAAACCACGCCCCCCGCCGCACGGGCACGCACCGCGTCAAAGCTGTGGCGGACCAACAGCGTGCCATTGCGCCATACCGGCACCAACAGATTGTCGGCATCGGCCACGCCATCCATCGCCGCCGCGCGCATCTGGCCATCACGCAACACCACCGCTTGCCGTCCGGCCTTGCTGGCCTTGGTCGGATCGGTGGCGGGGGTTTTGGCGATGTCGTGCCACACCCCATCAGCATCGCGCATCGCGTTCGCCTTCATGGCAAAGCGCAAGGTGTCTCGGTTGACCTGCTGCAACAGCCCGCCCCCCATGCCAAAGGCAATGTTGTCCACGGCATAGCCAGCCCCGATCAGCCGGTCGATCAGCCGCGCGATGCTGTCGCGGGTCATCCCGTCGCCCTGTATCACCCGCACATGGCTGTCGAGCACGCGATAGCCCTTGCCATTCACCGTCCCGCCAAAGGCGTCCCACAGCCCTTCGATCACCCGCAACGGCGTATCCACCGGATCGCCACTGTCGGGCCGCACCACCAGCGTGCCATCGCGTGCCAGCACCCGATCGCGCAAAGTGCCTCCCCAGATGCCGCCCAACGCCGCATCCAGATCATAGCTGTCGGACACCACCGCCACCACGCCGTCAAACGCGTCCAGCATATTGGCATAGGCGGCCTGTTCGCGCGCCGGGCCCCAGCTGGTGATCGTGCTGTGCTCGGCCGCGGGAATGGAGAAGCCCGCCATATCCGCGTCATAATACCGCCGCGCGGCCAACAGGGCCTCCATCGTGTCGGTGCCCATGAAGTTCACCAGATGCGCCATCCCGCCCAAGCCCGCACTCTGCGCGCTGCTGACCCCACGCGCGCCGAAATCGTGCAGCTTGAACGGCAATTGCCCAGCCGGATCATCGCTGGTGCGTTCCAGTCCCGCCGCGATGATCTGGCGGCATTGGCGGCTGAGTGTAGCGACCGTGGTGGGGTACCAGATACCCCGCAACAGCGCCGTCTCGATAAAGGTCGCCAGCCACGGGAGGCGCGGATCGGTGGTTTCGACCTGCAACAGCGGCACGCCAGCGGGCACCACCATCCCTTCGGGCAAGGCGCGGATCTCGATCGGCAGGAAGCCGGCGTGATCGTTCAGCACGATCTCCCATCCGGCGCGGTTGAACGGCTCGCCATGGGCGGCGCAGATCGCCTCGGCCTCGTCGATGTCGGCGGCTGTGATCGGCCGCGCCAGATAGTCGATGATGAACGCCTGCAAGCCAAAGAACACGACCGCATCGGCGAAATCATTGACCCGCGCCTCGACATAGGCGCTGATGGCGCGGGTTTCGGGCGGGTATTGGCGAAAATGGCTGTGCTTGTAGCTGTCGGTGGCCAGAATCAGATTGGTCATGGTGTGAACTCCTCACAGATGGGCCACTTGCGGGACTCCCCCGCTGGCCCGTTACAGGTCGGCCCTTAAAGGTCGGCCATCTCCTCGATGATCGCCCAATGGTCCTCGAACAGCATCTCGGGCGACAGGTCGCCAAAGCGGTACCAGCGCGCGTGGGCCGCATCATCGCCGCCCTTGACCGCGAACAATTGCCGCCGTTCGGGCAGGCGGAACAGAAAGGCATGCGTAATGATCCGTCCCCGCAGCGACCGCCCCGGCGCATCGAACACACGGGTGCGCGCGTCCTCGATAAAGCTGGCCAGCATGGCGGGCGGGATCTGCCCCTTGGCGTCGCTGATCGATGTCTCCTCACGAAGCTCGCGGATGGCAGCGTCGCGGATCCGCTCGTCGGGGTTTACAAAGCCACCGGGCAGCGCCAGCAAGCCCTTGCCCGGTGCGCGGCCACGTTCGACCAGCAGGATATGCCCCGATTGCACCACCACCGCGTCCGCCGTGACAAATGGCCCGCGCCCCCATTGCGCCGGATAGGCGGCCAGAAACTCGGCCTCCTCCAGCAGGGCACGGAACGTTTCGCCCAGCATGAAGCCGCGCAGGAAATCGGCCACGCCAGCCGACAGAATCGCGGCCGGCACCTCTGGAATGCGCTGGAAATAGCGGCTGCGCACATCGCTGGACGAGAAGGTGCCGTATTGGCTGTCAATTTGCAGGTTGGCCCATTCGGGGAACAGCTTGAGGTAATAGGACGAAGCGTCCTTGCCAAAGCCGGTCAGCGCAACGCGGAAATCGGCCAGCCCGTGGGTGTGGAACCCGCCCCCATTGCCATGCTCCAGCACAAGGGCGCGCACGCTGCGTTGCACCTGCGCCACCCATGCGGTGTCGGAATAGAGGTGATCGTCCAGCGGCGCGATGATCAACCGCCCCGCCGCCACCGCATCGGGAAACGCCCCGCGCAGCATCGCGGCCCGTTCGGCATAGGTAAAGGGGTTGCGCGGATCGCGCGCCACATTGGCCGATCCGACCAGCACGATCAGCCGGTCACAGCGTTCCAGCGCGTGTGCGATCACATGTTCATGGCCGATATGCAGCGGCTGAAAGCGCCCGATGAAGACGCCAAAATCAATGGTGCTCATGTCGCAGGCTCCCTGGACAAAATGGGCAAGCCGGACTCCCCGACTCGCTATGCGACCTTATTCGCATTTGACTTATATCCAGTCAAGTTATAAGATCGCACCATGACCGACACCCCCTCATTTCCGCCAATGGCCGTGACCGTTGATCTGGTGCTGATGAGCCTGATCGATGGGCAATTGGCGGTGCTGTTGCAGCGGCGCGATGCGGCGCCCTTTGCCGGACAGTGGGTGCTGCCGGGCGGCTTTGTCGCCGCACAGGAAACATTGGACGATGCCGCCCGCCGCGTGCTGACCGCCAAGGCCGGGCTGGCCAGCGAGCGCGCCGCATGGCTGGAGCAACTGTATACTTTTGGCGCGCCCGGCCGTGATCCGCGCCTGCGGGTGGTCAGTGTCGCCTATTTCGCGCTATTGCCCGCCGCGGGCCTTACGCAGGCGGTCGCCGCCCGCGATGATCTGGCGCTGATGCCGATAGAGGCCCTGCCCGCGCCGCTGGGATTTGACCATGACGCCATCGTCGCGCTGGCGCTGGAACGGTTGCGGGGGAAATTGGCCTATACGCCGATCGCGCTGGCGCTGTTGCCCGCGCGCTTCACCCTGCGCGATCTGCAAGCCGTGCATGAAGCGATTGCCGGCACCCGTTTTCACAAGCCCGCCTTTCGCCGGCGGATGCTGGACAGCGGCTGGATCACCCCCACCGGCACGCGCGAGACCGAGACCGCCTTTCGCCCGGCCGAACTGTACCGCCAGGCCGACTGACGGTTACGGAGCGACGTGTTGCTCGACCGGAGGCAGATGCACAATCACCAAAGCCTCGGCCAGAAACAGATAGAAGCGGGCAATTTCCGCCAATGCCGCATCGCCGATCTCGACCGGGGCGGGCGCGGGGGCTGCCGGACCACCCACACCACAGGCCGCCATCGCCAGATCGCGCCGCAGGCCGGTGCCGCTCAATGCGCTCAGGCTGTCGCTGGCTGCCAGCCGCAACCGCCGCACCGCCCGCAACCGGGGCCAGCACGCCTGCAATCGCGGCGGCATCATGGCCCCACGCCCGCCCGCCGTGCGCAACACCTGCCCGCGCGCGCGCAACAACAGCGCCAGAAAACGGTCCAGTTCCTTGAGATGATTGCCCGCCATCCGCATCCGCACATTGATCGGCGCGGTGGGGGCGATATCCGATGCGGCGCGCGCGATCAGCATCCGGCACCCGGCCACCATCGTCGTATGCGCCTGCCACAGCGCAGCCAAACGCGGGTCGGCGGGCCATGCTTCTTCGCCTTGGACAAAGGCCTTGCGGTCACGGTGGATCATCAAACCTGCCCCCAACCAAGCGGGAGCACAAGGACTCTCAGCCGACAGGGCTTGATGCGGGACATCTGCCGGTGGGCGGCCGTTACATCATGCGCGCGGGCGCGTCCAATGCATTATCGCGCGCGCCGGCCACCGGCGCAGCCCCAGCAACAGCGCCAGCAGGCCGGCATATATCCATGGCTCGATCTGGAAGCCCTTGACCCGCAGGAGGAAATGCACCGCCACCGCAAGTCCCGCCACATAGGCCAGCCGGTGCAGCACCCGCCACCGCCGCCCGCCCAGCCAACGCGCCACCGCGCGCGGCGAGGTCAGCGCCAGCGGCAAGAGCATCACCCATCCCGCCATGCCCAGCAGGATAAAGCGGTGCTTGACCACGTCGGCCCACAGCAATCCCAGATCGCCCAGCATGTCCAGCCCGACATAGACCATCAGATGCAGCGTGGCATAGGCAAAGCACCATAGGCCCAGAGGCCGCCGCCACGCCGCCAGCCAATTCCACCCCGTCACCGCGCGCAAAGGCGTCACGGCCAGCGTCAGCCACAACGCCCGCAGCGCCCACAGGCCCAGTTGGTTGATCGTTTCAGCCACAGGCTCGGCCGTCAGGCCCGCCGCGCGGGGCGACAGCCCCCACGCCATCGCGCCCCAGCGCGCCACCAGCACCGCCAGCGGCAGCGCCATCGCCAGTTGTACGCCCCAACGCACAGCCCACCGCGCCATCGGACGCATCAGTAGTAGCGCGCCAGATTCATGCCGCGATACAGCCCCGCCACCTCTGCGCCATAGCCATTGAATGGCAGCGTGCGGCGCGGGAACCAATCGCCAATCCGCCTTTCGCGCGATTGCGTCCAGCGGGGGTGATCAACATCGGGGTTCACATTGGCAAAAAAGCCATATTCATTGGGCGCGGACAGGTTCCAGCTGGTCGGCGGCTGACGGTCGAGCAAACGGATGCGCACGATCGACTTGATCGATTTGAAGCCATATTTCCACGGCACCACCAACCGCAGCGGCGCCCCGTTCTGCGCGGGCAGCGTGCGGCCATACAGCCCCACCGCCAGCATGGTCAGCGGATGCATCGCCTCGTCCAGCCGCAGGCCTTCGACATAGGGCCATTGCAGCGCGGCCGTGGTTTGCCCCGGCATCTGGCGCGGATCGCGCAAAGTCTCAAAGGCGACGAATTTGGCACTGCCCAGCGGTTCCACCTGCCGCAACAGCGCGGCCAAGGGAAAGCCCACCCAAGGGATCACCATCGACCACGCCTCGACACAGCGGAGGCGATAAACGCGCTCTTCCAGCGGAAACTGGCGGATCAACTGGTCGATGTCGATGGTCTGCGGCTTGGCCACCATGCCTTCGACCCGCACCGTCCATGGCCGCAGGCGCAAACGGCCCGCGGTACGCGCGGGATCTTCCTTGCCCGTCCCGAATTCATAGAAATTGTTGTAATGGGTGACGGTATCGAACGGGGTCGGCTCTTCGTCCAAAGTCCGTGTGCGCCGCGCGGGCAAAGGAGTCTGTGCCTGCGCTGCCTGTGGCAAAGCGCCCGCTGCCACCAACCCCGCCAATACCGCGCGGCGGTTCCAGTACAGGGCTTCATCGGTCGCCTCGGCCTCGGTCGGGTGCAGCAGATTGGGTGTGCGGATCAGCATGGGGGCGTGCCTTTCGCGAAGGAAGACGCAGCTATGCCCCCACCCATGCCCCAACGCCAAGTGTTTTCCCGCGATTGCCCGATGGGGCGCCGGGCTATCCCCCGCGCCCCATCGCAGCGCCCGATCAGATCCGCACGCCGCTGATCGCCGCGCCCCATGTCGTGCGCCAGCGCTTCTTCACGCCGGTCAGCCCGGCCAGCGCCACCAGCGCCAGCACCGCGAACACCAGGAAGCCCGCGCTCATGCTGCCGGTCATCTGCTTGGCCAGACCCAGCGAAGAGGCCAGATAAAAGCCACCAACGCCGCCGCCAAAGCCGACAAGGCCGGTCATCACGCCGATTTCATGACGAAAACGCTGTGGCACCAACTGGAACACCGCGCCATTGCCCACGCCCAGCGTGCCCATCACCGCGAAGAACAGCGGGAACATGACCCAAAAGCTGATCGGCGCCAGCGAGATCACCACCAGCAGCACTGCCGCCAGCGCGTATACGCCCGAGAGCGTCTTGATCCCGCCGATGCGATCGGCCAGCGCCCCGCCAAACGGGCGCACCAGCGATCCGGCGAACACACAGGCGGCGGTGGCGTAACCGGCCTGCACCGGGCTCATCGCCAGTTCCGTGACATACCAGCTGGGCAGCGAACCCGACAGGCCGACAAAGCCGCCAAAGGTCACGCCATAGAACAGGATGAACCACCAGGCGTCCCCTTCGCCCAGCATCTTGAAATAGCCCTTCACATACTCGCCGGTCGATTTGGCCGGGGGCTGATGCGGGCTGTCCTTTACCAGCGCCAGATAGGCCACGAACACCACAAGCAGCGGCACCACCGCCAGACCCAGCACGTTTTCCCAGCCATAGGCCTTGGCCAGCAGCGGGGCAAAAATCGCCGCCAGCACAGTGCCCGAATTGCCCATGCCCGCGATGCCCATCGCCTTGCCCTGATGCTGGGGCGGATACCAGCGACTGGCCAGCGGCAGCGCCACGGCAAAGCTGGCCCCGGCAAAGCCCAGCACGATGCCCACCGCGATCAGCCCCTGCATCGATGCCACGCCGAAATGCCATGCCACCAACAGGCCCGCGATCACGATCACCTGACCGATGGTGCCGGTCAGCTTTTGCCCGATGCGGTCCACCAAAAAGCCGTTGACCAGACGCAACACCGCGCCAGCCAGCGTGGGCACCGCCACGACAAAGCCCTTTTCCGCCGGGGTCAGCGCCAACGATTTGGCAAAGATCGGCGCCAGCGGGCCCAACAGGTTCCACACCATGAAGGCCACGTCGAAATACAGAAACGCCATGATCAGCGTCGGCCGATGGCCTGATTGCCAGAAGGATTTGTCACTCATGGATTCGAACTCCGGATCGGAAAATGCAATAGCGGCTTGACGTGCCCCCCGGCCAGAGCGCCCAATCGCGTACGTGCACGCGGTGTACGCACACATGAGGGGCCCCACAGGCGGGCATAAGACGGGAAGAGCGCCAATGCGCGAGGCAGGCAGGTTGTGGGTCAGTGCGGGCATCGCCAGCGAACGTGGCCCACGCGCGGAAAATCAAGACTTTGTGGCGGCCCATCTGGGGACAGAGGCGCAACGGGCGGGATTGGGCATGGTCGCCGCTCTGGCCGATGGCGTCAGCGGCGGCGCCTATGGCGAGAACAAGGGCGGCCGGATCGCGGCCGAACTGGCGGTCGCCAGCCTGCTGGACGGGTATTACGCCCAAAGCGACACGATCGGCACGGCACAGGCCGTTGGCCGGGTGATGGCCCCGTATAACCGCTGGCTGTGCGCGATGGGCCGCAGCGACACGATGGCCCATGCCGCCACCACGCTGACCGCGCTGGTGGTGCGGGGCCGCCGCGCGCATGTGTGCCACGTGGGCGACAGCCGGGCGTGGCTGCTGCGTGATGGACACCTCGGCCAGATCACCACCGATCACACCCACGCCCACCCCGACCGCCGCCACATCCTGCTGCGCGCGCTGGGGCTGGAGGAAGCCTTGCGGCTGGACCACCACGAGATCGCCCTGAACGAGCATGACCGGCTGATCCTGACCAGTGACGGGGTGCATGGCGTGCTCTCGCGCCGCAAGATGGAAGCGCTGCTGGCCCGCCGCCAGTCGGCACAGGCCGATGCGCAGGCGCTGGCCGATGCGGCGCTGGACGCAGGCGGTCAGGACAACGCCAGCGCCATGGTGCTGGACATCGTCAGCCTGCCCGCGGTGGGCCATGACGCGATCGCGGGCGATCTGGCCGCGCTGCCCATCCTGCCCCCGCCGCAAGAGGGGGACAGCATCGACGGTTTCCGGCTGGAAACGGTGCTGTCCGATGGGCGCTATACCCGCCTGTTCCGCGCCACCGACACCACCGATGGCGCCAGCGTGGTGGTCAAATTCCCCAAGCCCGCGCTGCTGTCCGAAGCGGGCGCGCGCGCCGCTTTTACCCGCGAATTGCTGATCGGCACACGCGTGGCCAGCCCGTTCGTGGGCGGAGCCATCCCCCTGTCGCCTGATCGCCAGACGCGGCTGTACGGCGTCCAGCCCTATCACGCGGGCCGCACGCTGGAGGCCGCACTGGCCGGGCCGATCCCGCTGGATCAAGGCTTGCGCATCGCCATCGGCCTGACGCGCGGCGTGGCCGCGCTGCACCGCCAAGGCATCATCCACCGCGACATCAAGCCCGAAAACGTCATCCTGACCGAGGATGGGGGGCTCAAGCTGGTCGATCTGGGCGTGGCCCGCCTGCCCCGCGTCGAGGATTTCGCCGCCGACGAGATCCCCGGCACGCCCAGCTATCTGGCGCCCGAAATGTTCACCGGCGAGGCCGGGAGCGAGGCCAGCGACCAATTCGCGCTGGGCGTCACCTTGTGGCGGCTGTTCGCCCGCTGCTGGCCCTATGGCGAGGCGGAAGCCTTTGCCCGCCCCCGTTTCCGCGAGCCCCAACCGCCCAGCAAGGCCCGCCCCGAACTGCCCGGATGGCTGGACGCGGTGCTGATGCGTAGCGTGGCGATTGCCCCGCAGGACCGCTTTGGCGATGTGATCGAACTGTTGCGGGCATTGGAAGGCGGCGCCGCCGTCGAGCGCAAGCCTTTGCGCGCCCCCGCCCTGATCGAGCGCAACCCGGTGGCCGTCTGGCAGGGCATCAGCGCGCTGCTGGCCGCGGCGCTGGTGGCGGTGCTGATCTGGAAATAGGCGAATCGGCATGAGGCTGCACCCGTCAAAGGGGGCGGCGTCATTGCCGGCCAAATTGGTGAAATGCCCCGCAAAAGGGGGCGATGGAGTTGCCACGTCCTTGTGGCAAGAGCGCTGAAAATGCCGCCTTGCGCGCCATGATGCAAGTGCGAAATGCGGCGGATAGCAAAACCATCAGGCCAAAGCCTCTTGCATCGGCCCGCGCACCCCGCCACCCTCGCGCGTATGCGAGTGGCAATTATCGATGAAAGCGCGGTCCGCGCCTCGGTCATGCAGGATGGCCTGACCGAACTGGACGATTGCGAGATTTTCGTGATCCCGGATCGACGCGGGCTGGTGCGCCGCATCGCCGAGATTGATCCCGATATCGTGTTGATGGATCTGGGCAATCCCAGCCGCGACGTGCTGGAGGAATATTTCGCGGTCAGCCGCGCGCTGGCCCGGCCCATCGCCATGTTTGTCGATGATTCCGATCAGGAATCGATCGGCGCCAGCATCGATGCGGGGGTCTCTGCCTATGTGGTGGACGGCTTTGCCCCGCACCGCATCCGGTCAATCCTGGACCTGGCGATCCGGCGCTTCCACGCCTTTTCGCGGTTGCAGAACGATCTGGCCGACGCGCGCGGCAAATTGGCCGAGCGCGAAAGTGTGGATGCGGCCAAGCGCATCCTGATGCAGACCCGCCGCCTGAGCGAACCCGACGCCTATGCCGAATTGCGCAAGACCGCGATGAATCAGGGCAAGCGCATTGCCGACATCGCCGAGGCGGTGGTCACGGCGCACAAGTTGATGGGAGGTGCTGCGTGAGCACAGAATTTGCGATCGGTTTCCTGCCGTTGGTGGATGCGGCCTTGCCGATTCTGGCGCATGAACACGGATTTGCCGCGGCCGAAGGGTTGCGGCTGCGGCTGGTGCGCGATGTGTCATGGGCCACCGTGCTGGACCGCCTGTTGTACGGCCACACCGACGCCGCGCACATGGTCGCGCCGCTGGCGATTGCCACCACACTGGGCCGGGGCCGCCCGGCCCAACCGCTGGCGGTGCCGTTTGTGCTGGGACTGAACGGCAATGCCATCACGCTGCGGCCCGATCTGGCGGCGCTGGTCACGCCCGATGGCGCCTTGGGCGATCCCGCGCGGGTCGGCACCGCATTGCGCGCCATCGCCCTGCAACGCAAAGCGGCCGGTGACCCGCTGCGCTTTGGCGTGGTGCACCGCTATTCCAGCCACAATTACATGCTGCGCTATTGGCTGGCGGCCTGCGGTATCCGCCCTGACGAAGACGTGCGCATCACCACCGTCCCACCGCCCTATTGCGCCGACGCACTGGAGGCGGGCGAGATCGACGGCATGTGCGTGGGCGAACCGTGGAACAGCGTGGCGGTGGAACGCGGCGTGGGGGTGATCGTGCTGGCCACGGCGCAGGTCTGGCAGCGCGGCGTGGAAAAGGTGCTGGCGATGCGCAGCAGTGTGCTGGACACGCGCCGCGACGAGGTGGAGGCGCTGATCCGCGCGCTGCACCGCGCGGGCCAGCATTTCATCGACGAAGGCGCGCTGGACGACAATGCGGCGATTCTGGCCCGGCCCGAATATCTGGGCGCCGATCCCGCGCTGATTCGCCGCGCCATCACCGACCGGCTGTTGCTGCGGCGCGAGGGCACGTTGGTCCATTACCCCGACTTCATGTTCCAGCACCGCGAAGCCGCCAATTTCCCTTGGGTCAGTCAGGCCGAATGGCTGTACACGCAAATGGTCCGCTGGGACGGGGGCACGCATGACGCCGATGCGGCGGCGCGCGCGGCAGGGGTTTTCCGCCCCGATGTCTATCGCAACGCGCTGCGTGGCAGCGATGCCTCCCTGCCCGCCGCCTCGTCCAAGGTCGAGGGTAGCGTGCAAAAGCCGACTCCGGTGGCGGCAACGCAGGGCAGCATTACTTTGCACAGCAACAGCTTTTTCGACGGAAGGATCTTTGATCCCGACAATTTGTCGGCGTATATCGCGCAGGACATGTACGCCAAATAGCGTAATCACCGCTGCAACCGCACATTCGCACTTGCACAATACCCCCACCCGACCTTAGCCTTCACCCAAGACTTCAGAGGCCCATTCCAAGGTTGGGATGACGCCGCAGACGGGGTCTGACAGCAACAGTCGTGGCAATGGCGCCGCCTCGGTTTTCTCCATTTGCGTGGGGACGGACCGTGGCGGTTTTTGCGTTTGGGCACTGGTCAACGGGAATGGCGCGACAAGGCGCTTTTCCGAACGCCCCCTGACGCCCGCCGCAGCCCTCGCGAAGGCTGCTGTCTGACAGGAATTCTTGTTCAAACAGAGGGATTTGGGCACATGGCAGACCACAACGACCTGACCAATCTGAGCCGCCGCAACCTGATCAAGGCCAGCGCCATCGTCGCCGCCTCGGTGGCGGGCGAAAGCCTGTTTGCCGGCAGCGCGCTGGCCGCTGGTGGCCCGCCCGAAGTCAAGGGTGCCAAGCTGGGCTTTATCGCGCTGACCGATGCCGCGCCGCTGATCGCGGCCAAGGAACTGGGCCTGTTTGCCAAATATGGCATGCCCGAAGTGCAGGTGATGAAGCAGGCCAGCTGGGGCGCGACGCGCGACAATCTGGTGCTGGGCGGGGCCGCTGGCGGCATCGACGGTGGCCATATCCTGACGCCGCTGGCCTATTTCCTGCAACTGGGCGTGCAGGCCCGCGCCACCCCGATGACCATTCTGGCCCGCCTGAACGTCAATGGTCAGGGCATTTCGGTCGACAAGGAATATCTGGCCGCCAAGGCCGACATCAACTCTGCCAAGATGAAGGGTATCATCGCCCAGAAGAAGGCCGCTGGTAAAAAGATCACCATGGCGATGACCTTCCCGGGCGGCACGCACGACCTGTGGATCCGTTACTGGCTGGCGGCCGGCGGCATCGACCCCGACAACGATGTGGGCCTGATCACCGTTCCCCCGCCGCAGATGGTCGCCAACATGAAGGCCGGCACGATGGACGCCTTCTGCGTGGGTGAACCGTGGAACGCACAGCTGGTGGACCAGAAGCTGGGCTATACCGCAGTGTCCACCGGCCAGATGTGGATGAACCACCCCGAAAAGAGCTTTGCCATGCGGGGCGACTGGGTGGCCGCCAACCCCAACGCCGCCATCGCCATCACCGCCGCCGTGATCGAGGCCCAGCGCTGGTGCGACAACCCCGCCAACATCGCCCGTCTGGCGATGATGATCTCTGGCCGCGACTACCTGAAGTGTCCGGTGGGCGATATCGCCAGCCGTCTGCAGGGCAACTTTGACTTTGGCGACGGGCGCCGCGTGGCCAACGCGCCGTTCAAGATGCGCTTCTTTGCCGGCAACGCCAGCTTCCCGTTCAAGAGCCACGACCTGTGGTTCCTGACCGAGAACCAGCGCTGGGGCAAGCTGCCCAAGGGCATGAACACCAACGCCGCCATCGCCAAGGTGAACCGTTCCGACATCTGGCGCGCCGCGGCCGCCAAGGTCGGTGGTGTGCCGGTGCCCCCTTCCGACAGCCGCGGCGTCGAGAAGTTCTTTGACGGCAAGCTGTTCAACCCCGGCAACCCCGGCGCCTATCTGGCGAGCCTGGGCATCAAGCGCTGATACGGCAGGGAGACACCCCGATGGCTACCGCACCCGATCAACTGAACGCGGACGAGGTCACCTCGTCCGCCACCCAGACCACACCGGCCAGCGGGGTGATCGTCCCCTATCCCGCAGAAGCCGTGAAACGCAGGTTCATCCCCGCCATGTCCAAACCCACCAACCCTGTTCTGTCCCGCGCCTATGCGGTGGCATCCCATGTCCTGCCCACGCTGGCGATGCTGCTGATCCTGTTGACTGTGTGGCAGATCGCCTGTGGCAAGGAAGGTTCGGCCCTGCCCGCGCCCTTGACCGTGTGGGAACAGTCGCATGACGTGATCATGCACCCGCTCAAGGGCGTGGAATTCAACGGCATCATCCCCGACATTCAGGACGGCGGCGATGTCGGCATTGGCGCCCACATCATGAAATCGCTCTCCCGCGTGCTCAAAGGCTATGCGCTGGCCTCGGTGGTGGGCGTGGCGCTGGGCATGCTGGTGGGCACCAACAAATATGCCTTCCGCGCGCTGGACCCGCTGTTTCAGGTGCTGCGCACGGTGCCGCCGCTGGCGTGGCTGCCGATCTCTCTGGCGATCTTTCAGGAAGCCCAGCCCAGCGCCATCTTCCTGATCTTTGTCACCGCGATCTGGCCGATCATCATGAACACCGCGGTGGGCGTGCAGAACATCCCCAGCCAGTATCGCAATGTGGCCCGCGTGCTGGCGCTGAATCCCATCGAATATTTCGTCCGCATCGTGCTGCCCGCCTGTGTGCCGCACATGTTCACCGGCTTGCGCATTGGCGTCGGCATGAGCTGGCTGGCGATCGTGGCCGCCGAAATGGTGCAGGGCGGCACGGGCATCGGCTTCTTCATCTGGGACAGCTACAACTCCTCGCTGCTGTCGGACACGATCGTCGCCCTGGTGTGGATCGGCATGGTCGGCTTTGCGCTGGATCGCATCGTGGGCCTGATTGGCCGCCTGATCGCCCGCAGCTGATCCCCCTTTCCAGCAAAAGGACATTCCCCATGAAGCAACGTTCCTATCTGGCGCTGGAAGGCATTAGCGTCGAATTCCCCACCAAGAACGGCCTGTTCTGTGCGCTGGACCGCATCGACCTGAACATTGAAAAGGGCCAGTTCGTCGCGCTGATCGGCCATTCGGGCTGTGGCAAGTCCACCTTGCTGAACGCGGTGGCGGGCCTGACCAAGCCGTCCAAGGGCGTGATCTTCCTTGACGGTGAGGTGGTTGATCGCCCCGGCCCCGACCGCGCGGTGGTGTTTCAGGACCACTCGCTGCTGCCGTGGCTGACGGTGGAGGAGAACGTCGCGCTGGCCGTGGCCAAGACCGCCGATGGCAAGTCCAAGGCCGAGCAAAAGGATTGGGTGATGCACAATCTGGAGCTGGTCCAGATGACCCATGCCGCCACCAAGCGCCCGGCCGAAATCAGCGGCGGCATGAAGCAGCGGGTGGGCATCGCCCGCGCCATCGCCATGAACCCGCGCGTGTTGCTGATGGACGAACCCTTTGGCGCGCTGGACGCGCTGACCCGCGCCGCGTTGCAGGACGTGGTGATGGAACTGCAGGCCAAACTGAACAGTACCGTGCTGATGATCACCCATGACGTGGACGAAGCCGTGCTGCTGGCCGACCGCGTGGTGATGATGACCAACGGCCCGGCCGCGCGCATCGGCCAGGATCTGATCGTGGATCTGCCCCGCCCGCGCAACCGCCTGAACGTGATCGACATGCCTGCCTATACCCACGCCCGCAGCGAGATCATCCACTTCCTGCACGAACGCTATCGCAACCCCTCGGTTGCGGCCTGAGAACAACGCATACCGGCCAGCCACTGCCTCGCATCAGCGGCAGGCCCGGCCCGGCGCGAGAGCGACTGCGGGGGGCGCCGGGCCACCCACACCATAAGATATACAGCCGCGCCAGAGCCCAAACGGCCACCCATGCGGCGGGAGAGGATGCCCCAAAAGCGGCGCGCATCGACGCGCACAGGGACATTCAAAAAGGAGTGAGGGAACATGACCAAGAGCCACCTGATGATCGCCGCCGCGATGGCCGCGCCGCTGATGCTGGGCGCCAATGGCGCACAGGCCGCCACGGCCAAAAAGGCATTTGGCGATCCCATCACCTTTGCGCCGGGCACGACGTTTGACCCGATGCTGGACGCGCGCGTCCGCTGGGAAGACGTCGATGCCACCACCAAGGCGGCCGATGCCGAAACCCTGCGCATCCGCGCCGGCTTTGAAATCAAGAACAAGCCCTCGCATCTGGCCTTCCTGGTCGAGGGCGAAGGCACGCTGGCACTGGGCAAGCATTACAGCGCCTTTGCCTTTGCCGCGCCCAGCCATCAGTACCGCCCGGCGCAGGCCGTCATTCCCGATCCTGAAAACGTCGAGCTGAACCGCATCCAGATCCAGTACGCGACCAAGCCGCTGACCGTGACCTTGGGCCGTCAGCGCATCAATCTGGACGATCAGCGCTTTGTCGGTTCGGTGGGCTGGCGCCAGAACGAGCAGACCTTTGACGCGGTGCGCGCCGAATATCGCGCTGGCCCGCTGTCGCTGGACGCCACCTATGCCCGCCGTCAGCGCAGCATCTTTGGCAATGATGGTGGCCCGCGCGTCTATTACACCGGCAGCTTCTACTTCCTGGGCGGCGGGGTGAAGACCAAATACGCCAACGTGAAGGCCTTCGCCTATCTGCTGGATTATGACCCCACTGGCTTTACCTTCCAGACCAACAGCTCGCAGACCTATGGCGTGCGCGCCACCGGCGTCTATCCGCTGAACAAGGCCGCCAAGCTGACCTATGCCGCCTCTTGGGCCACGCAGCAGAACTATGGCTCCAATCCGTTCCGCTATGACACCGACTATCTGGCGGGCGAACTGGGGCTGGACGTCAAGGGGATCGTGCTGACGGGCGGTTATGAAAAGCTGGGCTCGGACGCTGGGGCCACGGGCGGGCCGCGCGCCATGCAGACGCCGATGGCCACCCTGCACAAGTTCAACGGCTGGGCCGACATGTTCCTGACAACGCCTGCCAACGGTCTGGAGGACACCTATGTCGGCGTGTCGGGCAAGCTGCCCAAGCTGACCGCCCTGCCCGGCTTCACCTATGCGCTGACCTATCACTGGTTCGGCAGCGACATCCGCAGCCAGAAATATGGTGACGAACTGAACGCCTCGATCGGGATCAAGACGGGCAAGGTCAGCTGGCTGGTTAAATATGCCGACTATCGCGCCCAAGGCTTTGGCGCGAATACCAAAAAGTTCTGGTTGCAGGCCGAATACGCCTTCTGATCCTCCCCGGCCCGCCCGCCTGCATGTGCAAAAGAGACAGGTCTTTCGCAAATGCACAAAAATCCACTTGGCGGGCGGGCCGGGACAGGTTAGACATGGTGCATCAGTGATAGGGACGTAGCCCAAAGACGGGCGACTCACCGCCTCCCTTTCGCGCTTTTCATTCCATTTTGCGTGGCAACGAAGCCGCCTCGGTCCAGCCCCCTTCGGGCTGTGTTCGTGGCGGCTTTTTCGCGTTGTCGCGTCGGCACAGGAGAGTTGACCCAATGAACGCCCCGCCCAACCTGCCGCCCGCCCCCATGGGCCGCGAACGTCTGGTGGTGATCGGCAATGGCATGGCCGGCTGCCGCGCGGTCGAAGAGATCCTGGCCCGCGATCCGGCCCGCTATGCCATCACCATCTTTGGCGCAGAGCCGCGGGTGAACTACAACCGCATCATGCTTTCGCCGGTGCTGGCGGGCGAAAAGACGTTTGATGATATCGTCATCAACACCGCGCAATGGTATGCTGACAACGCCATCACGCTGATTTCGGGCGATCCGGTCGTTTCGATCGATCGCGCGGCCCAGACGGTGATCAGCAAGGCGGGCCATGTGGAGCCCTATGACCGCCTGCTGATCGCCACCGGCAGCGATCCCTTCATCATCCCGGTGCCGGGCAAGGATCTGGCGGGCGTCGTCACCTTCCGCGATCTGGATGACGTGGACAAGATGCTGGCCGCGGCCGAAACCGGCGGGTCCGCCGTGGTGATCGGCGGCGGCCTGCTGGGGCTGGAGGCGGCGCATGGCCTGTGCCTGCGCGGCATGGCCACCACCGTCATCCACCTGATGCCCACGCTGATGGAGCGCCAGTTGGACGAGGCGGCGGGCTGGCTGCTGAAGACCGAGCTGGAGCGCCGTGGCCAGACCATCCTGACGGGCGCCGACACTGCCGAAATTCTGGGCGCCGATGGCAAGGTCACCGGCGTCCGCCTGAAGGACGGCCGCGAGATCGCCGCCGACATCGTGGTGATGGCCGTGGGCATCCGCCCCGCCACCGCTCTGGCCCGCGAAGCCGGGCTGGAGGTCGAGCGCGGCATTCTGGTCGACGACCACATGCTGACCAGCGACCCGGCAATCATGGCGGTGGGCGAATGTGTCCAGCATCGCGGCATCTGCTATGGGCTGGTCGCGCCGCTGTGGGACATGTGCCGCGTGCTGGCCGATGCGGCCGTGGGCGCACCGGGGGCAGGCTATGCCGGCTCGGTCACCAGCACCAAGCTGAAGGTATCGGGCATCGATCTGTTCTCGGCCGGTGACTTTTCGGGCGGCGAAGGGTGCGAGGACATCGTCATGCGCGACGCCGCGCGCGGCGCCTACAAGCGCGTCATCGTCAAGGACAACAAGCTGGTCGGCGCGGTGTTGTATGGCGACACCGCCGACGGCAGCTGGTATTTCGACCTGTTGAAGCGCGAGGAGGACATCAGCGCCATCCGTGAGGCGCTGATCTTTGGTCAGGCCTTTGCTTCCGGCGGGGGCGCCCTTGCGGACCCTAATGCCGCCGTTGCCGCCCTCTCGGACGATGCCGAGATCTGTGGCTGCAACGGCGTGACCAAGGGCACGGTGCTGGCCACCATCAACGCGGGCGCGTGCAGCCTGGACGCCGTGCGCAGCCAGTGCAAGGCCAGCGCGTCTTGCGGCTCGTGCACCGGGCTGGTGGAAAGCCTGTTGTCGCTGGCGCTGGGCGATGAGGTCAAATCCGGCCCCAAGACCATGTGCAAATGCACCACGTTCAGCCATGACGATGTGCGCCGCCAGATCGTCGAAAAGGAGCTGAAGGCGATCCCCGCCGTGATGCAGGCGCTGACGTGGAAGACGCCCGATGGCTGCGCTTCGTGCCGCCCGGCGCTCAACTATTACCTGCTGTGCGCATGGCCGGGCGAATATGTTGACGACCAAAAGAGCCGGTTCGTCAATGAACGCCTGCACGCCAACATCCAAAAAGACGGCACCTATTCGGTGGTCCCGCGCATGTGGGGCGGTGTCACCACGCCCGACGAATTGCGCGCCATTGCCGATGCGGCCGACAAATATCAGGCCCGTCTGGTCAAGGTTACCGGCGGTCAGCGCATCGACCTGTTCGGCATCAAGAAGGAAGATCTGCCCGGCATCTGGGCCGATCTGAACGCGGCCGGGATGGTATCGGGCCACGCCTATGGCAAATCGCTACGCACGGTCAAAACCTGTGTGGGCAGCGAATGGTGCCGGTTCGGCACGCAGGATTCCACCGGCCTTGGCATCAAGACCGAGCGGATGACCTGGGGTTCGTGGATGCCGCATAAGTTCAAAATCGCCGTGTCGGGTTGCCCCCGCAATTGCGCCGAAGCGACGATCAAGGACTTTGGCGTGATCTGCGTGGACTCAGGGTACGAACTGCATGTGGGCGGCAATGGCGGCATCCACCTGCGCGGCACCGACCTGCTGTCCAAGGTCACGACCGAGCAGGAAGCGCTGGACGTCTGCGCCGCCTTTATCCAGCTGTACCGCGAACAGGCGTGGTATCTGGAACGCACCGCGCCGTGGATCGAACGTGTCGGGCTGGACAGCGTCAAGGCGCAATTGTTCGATGATCCCGACGCGGTGGCCCGTCTGGCCGCGCGGTTCCATTATTCGCAACAGTTCATGCAGGACGATCCCTGGGCCCGCCGCGCCGCCGGTGAGGACGCCGAATTGCACCAGCATCTGGCGGAATTCCGCCCCTTTCCCACGCTGAACATCACGGAGGCCGCGCAATGATCGGCGAATGGATCGACATCGGCCCAACCGGCCAGATCAGCCCCGGCAACGCCCGCACCCTGCCGGTGCAGGGCGGTGAGGAGATCGCGATCTTCCACACCATGGATCACCAGTTCTATGCGCTGGTCAACAAATGCCCGCACAAGCATGGGCCTTTGAGCCAAGGCATCGTCCATGGCACCGAGGTCACCTGCCCGCTGCACAGCTGGAAGATCAGCCTGAAAACCGGCGAGGCGCAAGGCGATGACAAGGGCTGTGTGCCCACCATCCCGATCCGCGTCGACGCCGGGCGGCTGTATCTGCTGCGTTCCGCACTGATGGCGGCCCGTGCGCCGCAGGTGGCTGCGTGACAGGGGCGGCGATCCGCACCACCTGCGCCTATTGCGGCGTGGGCTGTGGCATCCGGGCAGAGGTGACAGGGCCGCGCGCTGTCACCATCCGGGGCGATGCGGATCACCCCGCCAATTTCGGCCGATTGTGTTCCAAAGGCACACATTTGGGCGAAACGGTGGGACTGGATGGGCGCTTGTTGACGCCGATGCTGGGCGACACCGCGGTGGAATGGGACGCGGCGCTGGACGCCGTGGCCGACCGGTTGCGCGACACGATCGAGCAGCACGGCCCTGATGCGGTGGCCTTTTACGTCTCGGGCCAATTGCTGACCGAGGACTATTACGTTGCCAACAAGCTGATGAAAGGCTTTGTCGGCAGCGCGAATATCGACACCAATTCAAGGCTTTGCATGGCCAGCGCGGTGGCGGCCCACAACCGCGCCTTTGCCGAGGATGTCGTCCCCGTCAGCTATGCCGATCTGGAAGCGGCCGATCTGATCGTGCTGTTGGGCAGCAATACCGCCTGGTGCCACCCGGTGATCTGGCAGCGGATCGAGGCCGCCCGCGCCGCGCGCGGCACCCGCATCGTGGTGATCGATCCGCGCCGCACCGAAACGGCCGAGCAAG
Source organism: Novosphingobium ovatum (assembly GCF_009909235.1). Lineage (GTDB taxonomy): Bacteria > Pseudomonadota > Alphaproteobacteria > Sphingomonadales > Sphingomonadaceae > Novosphingobium > Novosphingobium ovatum. The sequence continues at coordinate 252,984 of NZ_JAAAPO010000003.1, read as the reverse complement.
CCGATCTGCACATTCCGGTCAGCCCCGATGGCGATGTCGCGCTGTTTGGCGCATTGCTGGCCGACATGCGCGCGCGCGGATTGACGGAGGGCGATGCGCCCGACGGGTTCTGGGACAGCCTGCCGCGCGATGCCGGGATTGACCCGGCACTGTTTGCCACGCTGGCCGATTGGGTGGCGGCAACCCCGCGCATGGTCACGGTTTTTTCGATGGGTGCCAATCAGTCGGTCAGCGGCACCGACAAGGGCAACGCCATCCTGAACCTGCACATCGCCATGGGCCGCATCAACGCGCCGGGCATGGGGCCGTTCAGCATGACCGGCCAGCCCAACGCCATGGGCGGCCGAGAGGTTGGTGGGCTGGCCAATATGCTGGCCTGCCACTTGGGTTTTTCGGACAATGAATTGCGCGATGTGGCGGGGTATTGGAACACCGCCAACATCTGTTCCGGCCCCGGCAAAAAGGCGGTCGACATGTTCCGCGCCATCGACGAAGGCCGGATCAAATTCCTGTGGGTGATGGCCACAAATCCCGCCGTTTCAATGCCTGACGCCGGATTTGTGCGCGCCGCGATGGCCAAATGCCCGACCGTTGTGGTGTCCGAAGTGATCGCCGACACCGACACCACCCGCCTGGCGCATATCCGTTTGCCCGCCCATGGTTGGGGGGAAAAGGACGGGACCGTCACCAATTCCGAACGCCGGATCAGCCGCCAGCGGGCGCTTTTCCCCGCCCCCGGTCAGGCCCGCGCCGATTGGTGGATCATGTCGCAGGTGGCCGCCCGAATGGGCTGGGCAGAAGCCTTTGCCTATACCCATGTGGCTGAAATCTGGCGCGAATATGCGGCAATGACGGCATTGTCCGTGCGCCATGGCAAGGCGCTGGACCTGACGCCCCAAGCCGCGGTGACCAATGCCGAATATGAGGAAATGACGCCTTTTCAATGGGGTGGCGCCTATCCCATGGACGGGCGGGCGATGAAGCTGGTGCCGGTGACAGCGCGGGCGCGCGCGCCTCTGCCCGAAGGCTATGATTTCCGTTTGAATACCGGGCGTTACCGCGATCAGTGGCACACCATGACGCGCACTGGTCTGGCGCCGACTCTGGCTCTGCACCGGCGCGAACCCCTTCTGGAGGTGCATCCCGATGACGCGGCCGCCCATGACCTGTCGGACGGGGGCTTGGCGCGTGTCGCAACCCTTTATGGCGAAAGCATTTTCCGCGTCACCATCACCGATGCGCAGCGCCGGGGCGATCTGTTTGTGCCCATGCATTGGACCGATGTGATGGGCAATGGCGGGCGCGCCAATCTGCTGCCCGGACAGCATGTCGACCCGGTTTCCGGCCAGCCGGGGTTCAAGAACACCCCTGCCCGCGTATCGCCTATCACCCCGAAATGGCGCGCTTTTCTGGTCCATCGCGATGTCATTGCGCCGGCCGGTGTGCTGTGGTTCAGCCGCTCGGCGGTCAAGGGCGGGTGGCTGTATGAACTGGCCGGGACCGCCCCTGTCGACATCGACGCCCTGCTGCCCAATGGCACGCGGCTGGAGGTGGTGGACACCACGCGCGGGATGCGCCGTTTTGCTATCATTGACAACAATAAGACCCTGTTAGCGGCGCTATATGTCACGCGCAACGGCACCCTGCCGCCGCGCGACTGGATCGCGGCGCAATTGGGGGCGCCGGGCGCCGCCACCGAATGGCTGGCCGCCCGGCCCAGCACCCCTGCCCCCGACCGTGGCGCGATCGTTTGCGTCTGTCATGGCGTGGGCACCAACGACATTGCCGATGCCGTGGCACAGGGCGCATGCAGCGTCGCGGCGATTGGTTCGGCGACAAAGGCGGGCACCAATTGCGGGTCGTGCCGCCCCGCCCTTTCCCGCCTGTTGGCCCAGATGATGGAGGCGTCCGATGCATGAGGATTTTCCAAATGGCAGCGTGTGGCTGGTGGGCGCTGGCCCCGGCGATCCGGAACTGTTGACGCGCAAGGCCGCCCGGCTGATCGGCATGGCGGACGTGGTGCTGTATGATGCGCTGGTTGGCGAAGGCGTGCTGGATCTGGCGCGGGTGGGCGCGCAGCTGGTCTATGTCGGCAAACGGTCGGGGCGGCATTCGCGCGATCAGGGCAGCATCGATCAGTTGATCGTCGAGGCCGCGCTGACCGGCGCGCGGGTGGTGCGGCTCAAGGGCGGCGACCCGTCGATCTTTGGCCGCAGCGCCGAGGAAATGACCGCCTGTCGCGCCGCTGGTGTGAGGGTGCAGGTATGTCCCGGCATCACCGCGGCCAGTGCGGCGGCGGCCAGTCTGGGCGTGTCACTGACGCTGCGGGGCATGGCGCGGCGGCTGACCTTTGTCACGGCGCATGCCCGCGCCGGTGAGGCGCTGGCGATGGATTGGGCGGCGCTGGCCGATCCGGGGGCGACACTGGCGGTCTATATGGGCAAGGCGGCGGCGCCCGAAGTGGCAACGCAATTGATCGGCGCGGGCATGGCGCCCGACACGCCCGTGGCGGTGATCGAAAACGCCAGCCTGCCCAACGAAACCACCGTCACCACCCGGCTGGACCTGTTGCCGCTGGCGGCCAAGGGGTTGCGCGGGGATGGTCCGGCGCTGTTGCTGATCGGTCAGGCGGTGGGACAGGATGTCCCAGCCACCGCGCAGGCCCAGCCCATTGCCACGGCGGTCCCCGCCCGCTAAAGCGCGGGGGATGATGCGTCTGCGCCTCTGGAGCCGGGCCAATTGGCCGCTGGCCGCCCTGTTGCTGGCGGTGGCACTGTGCATGAAGGCGCTGGTGCCCAGCGGCTATATGGTGTCGGCCGGGCGGACGCTGACCATCACCATCTGCGCCGACGCCAGCGGCAGCGCCATGACGCGGCAGATTGCCGTGGCGTCCGATGCCGCCACCCACGCCCATGACAGCGCCAAGGCCGACATGGCCAAAAAGCCCTGCGCCTTTACTGGACATGCCGCCGCCCTGATGGGCGGAGCCGATGGCTGGCTGCTGGCGGGCGCGCTGGCCTTTGTGCTGGCGCTGGGCTTTGCGCCGGTGGCGCGGCCCCGTCTGGCCCGCGCGACATGGGTGCTGCCCCCTGCCAGCGGGCCGCCGCTTTACGCCTGATCTCCTCGATGGCCGCGCGTCACGCGGTCCATGATCACGCGTATATAGCGAAAGCGATTTTTCCCATGAATACTGCTGTTTCCACGGTGGCACTGGCCGCTGTGCTGTGGGCTATGCCCGCCCATGCGGCGGAGGCCGATGCCGATGGCGATACCCGCACCATCGTTGTGACCGGTCAGGCGCAAACCGCCTCGATCGAGCGCGCGCCTAACACACAGGCCAGCCTCACCGCCGCTGCCATCGCCACGCAGGTCAACGCCGTCAGCACCGAAGACACGCTGAAGTACCTGCCCAGCCTGGTGATCCGCAAACGCCACATAGGCGACAATTTCGCCCCCATCGCCACCCGCACCAGCGGGCTTGGCTCCAGCGCGCGCAGTCTGATCTATGCCGATGGGGCGTTGCTCTCGGCGCTGATCGGCAACAACAATGGCAATGGCAGCCCGCGCTGGACGCTGGTCACCCCGGCCGAGATCGCGCGGGTGGATGTGCTGTATGGCCCGTTCAGCGCGGCCTATTCGGGCAATGCGATTGGCACGGTGGTCAACATCACCACCCGCACCCCCGACCGTCTGGAAGCCCAGATCAGCGCCACCACCCATGTCCAGCAATATGCCTATTACGGCACGCATCAAACGCTGCCGACATGGCAGGTGGCCGCATCGGTAGGTGACCGGTTCGGACCGCTGGCGTTGATGGCCGCCTTTACCCGCACCAATGCGCGCAGCCAGCCGGTCAGCTATGTCACCGCCACCAGCCTGCCTGCGGGCACCACTGGCGGCTATGGTGATGTGAACAAGACCGGCGCGGCGATCCGCGTGCTGGGCGCGGGCGGGATCGAGCATCATGTGCAGGACACGTATAAGCTGAAAGCGGTGCTGGACATCGCGCCGGGGGTGATGGCGCGCTATGTCCTGGGCATCTGGCGCGATGACACGCGGGGCGATGTGCAGTCATACCTGACCGGCACGGCATCGGGGGCGACCACCTATGCCACGGCGGCGTCGGGGGCGACCACGGGGTTCAATTCGGCGGTCTATACCCGCGATGCGCTGCATGTCAGCCATGTGGCCGAGCTGGCGGGGCACGGCGGGGCGCTGGACTGGCAGGTGATCGCCACGCGCTATCGCTATGCCCATGACCGGCAGAACAACCCCTCGCCCGATACGGCCAGCGGCACGACATTGGCCACCGGCTTTGTGGCCACGCGCAATGATCTGCCGGCCGCGCTGAATGGTGGGGCGGGGATCATCGCGCGGCAGGATGGCACCGGCTGGGACACGCTGGACGGGCGGGTGCTGGCGCGGGCGGGCGGCATGGGCACGATCAGCATCGGCGCCCATGCCGACCATGAAATCCTGAACGCCCAGACCCAGTCGATCGCCAATTGGCTGGACAGTGGATCGGCCACCGGCCAGACCCGTTCGGCCAGCCATGGCCAGACCCGCACGCTGGCGCTGTGGGCGCAGGACGAGCTGGCTCTGGCCCCGCATCTGACCCTGACGCTGGGCGGGCGGCAGGAATGGTGGCGGGCGTGGGATGGCTATAACGTCACGCTGTCCTCTACTGCCAACACGCGGCTGGTCCAGCCCACCCGCAGCTTTGCCGGCTTCAGTCCCAAGGCCAGTCTGACATGGGGCTTTGCCCCCGACTGGTCGGCGCGGGTTAGCGCAGGGCAGGCCTTCCGCATGCCCACCGTGGGCGAGCTGTACCAGACGGTCGCCAATGGCGTGTTGCTGACCAACCCCAACCCCAACCTGCTGCCCGAACGCGCGCGCAGCGTGGAACTGGCGGTGGAATATCGCGCCCGGCGCGGCAGCCTGCGGGTGTCCTTGCTGAACGAGCTGATCCAGAACGCGCTGATTTCGCAACTGAACGCGGCGACCGCCACCACCTATGTCCAGAACGTGGATCTGACGCGTGGGCGCGTGGTGGAAATCGCGGGCGAAAGGCGCGGCATTCTGGGCCGGGTGGACATTCAGGGCAGCATCACGCTGGCCGATGTCATCACCGCGCGCGACACGGTGTTCCCCGCTGCCGTGGGCAAGCAATTGCCCGGCGTCCCCCGGATGAAGGCCAGCGCGGTCGTCACCTATCACCCCACGCGCCAGATCAGCCTGTCGGCCGCGCTGCGCTATGCCAGCCGCCATTTCGCCAATCTGGACAACAGCGACACCGTGGGCAACACCTATCAGGGGTTTGACCGCTATGTCGTGGTGGATCTGCGGGCACAGTTCCGGGTAAGCGACCATTTCGAATGGTCGGTGGGCGTCGATAACGTCAACAATGACCGCTATTTCCTGTTCCACCCATTCCCACAGCGGTCATTCTTCGCCAGCGTGGGGTGGAAGCTGTAACCGCCCGGCCGGGCTGATGCGCGCGTCAGGCCGGCCGCCGCGCGCCTTAACGCATGATGTCCGCCAGCGTTGACTGGCGCAGCACCTCCAGAAACGCCGCCTTGGCCTGACGCAGCGCCAGTGGCAGCGTACAGCCGCGTATCAAACGGCAGGCGGTGCAATCCACCAGCTCGCAATTGGGCTCCATCGCGGCCACGACATCGCCGATGTTGATCTGATCAGCGGCGCGCGCCAGCCTGATGCCGCCGCCCCGCCCGCGCACGCCCTCGATAAAGCCGGCATGGACCAGATGGTTGGCCACCTTCATCAGGTGGGTGCGGGAAATGTCCTGGGTTTCAGCCACCTGTCCGATCGACACGCGCTGATCTCCGGCCTGTGCCAGACAGATCAGCAGGCGCAAGGCATAGTCGGTGTGACGGGTCAGTTGCATGGCGCCGCGTGTAGCGCATTTCTATCCGACAAGCGAGACAGGCCGAGGTGGCGCGACATTCCGTCCGTCCAAATTGATTCATCGCAAAGGCATCTTTTCCCGATTGCGATAAGTGGACTTCACAAGTCAACTTATCGGGAGAGAGCCGATGTATTGCGTGCAGTGCGAACAGTCGAACAAGGGCGGATGTGCGGTCAAGGTCGGCTCCTGCGGGAAAACCGCCGATGTGGCCGACATGCAGGACGTGCTGCTGCGCCTGATGCAGGGCGTGTCGGTCTATGCCGACCGCGCCGCGCAAAAGGGCGCCCGCGATGCGCAGGTCGATGCCTTTACCCCGCACGCGTGGTTCACCACGCTGACCAATGTGAACTTTGACGCGGACCGCTTTACCGCGCTGATCGGCGAAGCGCTGACGATGCGCACCCGCGCCCGCGCGCTGGCCGAGGACGCTGGCGCCGACCTGTCGGACCTGCCCGAGCCCGCCACATGGAACCCCGGCACCACCCCGTCCGAACTGGCCGCCGCCGCGCCGATGGCCGCGATCCAGCGCTTTATGGACCGTGACGGCCCCTCGGTCGTGGGCCTGCGCAATCTGGTGCTGTACGGGCTGAAGGGCACGGCCGCCTATTCCGAACATGCCCGCGTGCTGGGCCATGAAGAAGCCGCCGTTTGCGCCGAATTCCACCGCATTTCGGCCTTTCTGGCCACCGACCCGACCGATGTCGGCGCGCTGGTGGCGCAATCGCTGGCCATTGGCGCGCTCAACCTCAAGGTCATGGAGCTGCTGGACGCGGCCAACACCACCCGCTTTGGCCACCCCGAAGTGACGATGGTGCGCATGACCCCCGTGGCGGGCAAGTGCATTCTGGTGTCGGGCCATGACATGGGCGATCTGGAAACGATCCTGCAACAGACCGAAGGGACAGGCATCAACGTCTATACCCATGGCGAACTGCTGCCCGCCAACACCTATCCGGGGCTGAAGAAATTCGCCCATCTGGCCGGCAATTACGGCGGCGCGTGGCAGGATCAACAGCGCGACTTTGCCGCCTTCCCCGGCGCCATCGTGATGACCAGCAATTGCCTGATCAACCCGGAAATCAAGGGCTATGCCGACCGTCTGTTCACCGCGGGCCCGGTGGGCTGGAACGGCATCGCGCATATCCGCAACCATGATTTCGCCCCCGTCATCGCCTGCGCGCAGGCACAGGCCGGTTTTGAACAGGACGCCCCTGAACAGCGCATCCCGGCAGGCTTTGCCCGCAACACCGTGATGGGCGTGGCCGACACGCTGCTGGACATGATCGGCAAGGGTGACGTCAAGAACCTGTTCCTGATCGGCGGTTGCGACGGCGCGCGTCCGGGCCGCAACTATTTCCACGATCTGGCGATGGCCACGCCCAAGGACAGCCTGATCCTGACGCTGGGCTGTGGCAAGTTCCGCTTTAACCGCGAGGATCTGGGCGACATCAACGGCGTGCCGCGCGTGCTGGACATGGGCCAGTGCAACGATGCGTTTTCGGCCATTCAGGTGGCGGTTGCGGTCGCTGGCGCGCTGGGCTGTGGGGTCAATGACCTGCCGCTGCATTACGCCATCAGCTGGTTCGAGCAAAAGGCCACCGCCGTGTTGCTGACCATGCTGCATCTGGGGATCAAGAAGATCCACCTGGGCCCCACCCTGCCCCAGTTCCTGACGAGCGAAGTGCTGCAGGTGCTGGTCGACAATTTCGACATCCGCCCGACCGGCGATGTGCAGGAAGACCTGAACCGGATGCTGACCGCCGCCTGATCGGGCAGCCAGCACACATGATGGGGGGTGGGCCAGCGATGGCCTGCCCCCTTTGCGTGTCAGGTATAGGACGGGGCGATGGCGGTGATCTCGATCGCTTCTTCCCGGCCGTTGAAATCGCACCAATCGCCCACCTGCGCCCCCATCATCGCCCGCACCAATGGCGCCGACCACGCCAGCATGCCCGCCGCCGGGTCCGCCTGATCATCGCCCACAACGGTGACGCTGCGCGCCCGCCCGTTCAGGGTGAAATCCACGGTACAGCCAAACGCCACCTCGCTGCCATCGGGCGCGGGTTGCGGCTCCATCGTGGCGGCGCGGGTGCGCCAGTAACGCAACTGGCGGCGGGCCTTGGTGATCTCGGCCTCGTCGCTCAGGGTGGGGATCAGCGCCTCAAATTCGGCCATGCGGGCCAGCGTTTGCGCCGCGCCCTGCGGCGTCACGCGGTTGGGACCGGGCGGGATCGGCAGCTCGAATTTCGGCTCCAGATGTTCCTCATCGCCATCCCGGCGAAACGCGACACTCATGCTTGGCTCCTGTGGTCAGGGCGGGCGCTGTGCCGCCTGCGCCCACGCCCCGTCAAGCGCGTATCGTCACCACCTGCCCCGCCAGCCGGTCGACTTCGGCGCGGTCGTGGCCGACATACAGGATCGGCAGGCGCAATTCGTCGCGGAGGCGTTCGATCAGCCCCATGATTTCCTCCCGGCGCGCCGCGTCCAGCGAGGACAACGGCTCGTCCAGCAACAGGCAGCGCGCGCCCGACAACAGCGCCCGGCCAATCGCCACACGCTGTTTCTCGCCCCCTGACAGGTGGCGGACGCGGCGGGTGAGCAGCGCGCCAATGCCCAGCAGATCGCACACCTCGTCCAGCGTGATCCAGCGTTGATCGGGCGCGGCCAATTGCCAGCCATACAGCAGATTGTGCCGCACGTTCAGATGCGGGAACAGGCGATAGTCCTGAAAGACATAGCCGCAGCCGCGCGCCTGCACCGGCACATCCACCCCGGCGGCGCTGTCAAACAGCACGCGCCCGCCCACGACAATCCGCCCCGCATCGGGCCGCAACAGCCCGGCCACCATGTCCAGCACGCTGGTCTTGCCCGCGCCCGATGGGCCAAACAGCGCCGTCAGCCCGCCCGCGCTGGTGAATTGCGCGGCGATGGTCGCTTCGCCCCGGCGCAGGGTGACGTCGATATCAAAGCCCACCTTTGCCCCCCATCCGCCGCGCCAGCGCCTCTGACGCGGCCAGCGCGATCAGCGAGAGCGCCACCGCCACCATCGCCAGCCGGGTGACGGCCGCCTCGCCGCCGGGCAATTGCATCGCGGCATAGATCGCCAGCGGCAGCGTTTGCGTTTCGCCCGGAATGTTCGAAACAAAGGTGATCGTCGCGCCAAATTCGCCCAGCGACCGGGCAAAGCCCAGCACCAGCCCCGCCAGCACCCCCGGCATCGCCAGCGGCAGGGTGATCGTGGCAAACACCCGCCACCGATGCGCGCCCAGTGTGCGGGCCGCGTCCTCCAGCCGGATGTCCACCGCCTCGATCGACAGGCGCATGGCGCGCACCATCAGCGGAAACGCCATCACCGCACTGGCCAGCGCCGCCCCGGTCCAGCGGAACATCACCGTGATGCCCATCCCCGCCAGCCAGCGCCCCACGGCCCCTTGCGCGCCAAAGGCCAGCAGCAACAGCCAGCCCACCACCACCGGCGGCAGCACCAAAGGCAGATGCACCAGCGCGTCCAGCACCACCCGCCCGGCAAAGCGCCCACGCGCCAGCACCCAGGCCACGCCAAAGGCCAGCGGCGCCACGCCCAGCACCGCCACCGCGCTGACCTTTAGCGACAGGGCCACAATCGCCCAGCCATCCGCGTCCAGCATCATTTGGTGCCGAACCCATAACCGGCAAAAATCGCCCGCCCATCGCGTGAGAGCAGGAAACGGCGGAACCCCTCTGCCTGAGCGCCCGCCCCCGCGCCCGACAAGGCCGCCACCGGATAGGTGATCGGCTTGTGGCTACCCGCCGGGAACAGGGCGATGATCCGCACCTTGGGCTCCACCCGCGCATCGGTGGCGTAGACAATGCCCAGCGGCGCCTCACCCCGCGCCACCAGCGCCAGCGCGGCGCGCACGCTTTCCGCGCCCGCCACGCGGCCCGCCACACTGGGCCAGACCCGTAGACGGGTCAGGGCCTCTTGCGCATATTTGCCCGCCGGCACCGCGCCGGGCTGTCCCAGCGCAAGGCGGCCATCAGCGCCCAGCCCCGCTGCCAGCGGGAAACCCGGGCGGATGGTCATCGTCACCTTGCTGCCCGCAGGCGCGATCAAAGCCAGCCGGTTGGTCACCAGAGTCGCGCGTGTGCCCGCCCGCAACCATCCGCCCGGACGCCCCGGCGCGGTGGCGACATAATCCATCCATTCCTCATCAGCGGAAATGAACAGATCGGCGGGCGCGCCATTGACGATCTGACGCGCCAGTGCCGATGACGCGGCAAAGGACAGCACCGGCCGCACATGCCCGCGCGCGGCCCAGGCATCGGCGGCCTTGTTCAGCGATTCCTGCATACTGGCCGCGGCCAGCACTACCGGCCCGCGCGGCTGAGCCGCCGCCGCCGGCGCCAGCGACAGCGCCACAGCGGCCACAATCGCGCCCAGCGTGGCACGGCGGGGAATGGCAAACATGATCGGCAGGCTCCATGACCAAGGGGAAAGCGATATCCGTTCATATATAAATACCACCCCACCGCAAGCCCCCCGCCCAGCGCGCCAGCGCAGCCAAAACAAAACCGGCGGGACATCACTGCCCCGCCGGTCATGCATTTCAAACGTTGGGGTGGATCAGTCCACCAGTTCCACCGCATTGACGATATGCGCCTGCGTGTATTCCAGCAGACCCGCCTCGCCCAGTTCGGCGCCCAGACCCGACTGCTTGACGCCGCGGAACGGGATGTTGCCGTCAATCGCCAGATGCTGGTTCACCCAGACAGTGCCGGTGTCGATCTTGCGGGCGATTTCGATGGCGCGCGCGGTGTCGCGGCCCCACACGGTGCCACCCAGACCATATTCGCTGTCATTGGCGCGGGCGACCACATCATCGATGTCGCTGAACTTGAGCACCGGCAGAACCGGGCCAAACTGCTCTTCCTTGACCAGCGGCGCATCGTCATCCAGCCCGGCGACAATCGTGGGCGGGATGAAGAAGCCGGGGCGGTCCAGCGGCGCGCCACCGGCCAGCACCTGCCCGCGCTCACGCGCATCGGCCAGCAGCGCCGACACCTTGTCGAACTGCATCTTGTTCTGCACCGGGCCGATGGTGGTGCCCTGCTTGGTGCCATCGTCCACCACGGCATTCTGGGCCAGAGCGGTGATTTCGCTCAGGAATTCGTCATAGACCGATTCATGGACATAGGCGCGCTTGATCGCCACGCAGATCTGCCCGGCGTTGGTCATCGCGCCCTGATAGACCTTCTCGGCGGCCAGCTTGGCGGGCATGTCGTCCAGCACGATGGCCGCGTCATTGCCGCCCAGCTCCAGCGTCACGCGCTTGACCGTGCTGGCCGAGGACGCCATCACCTTCTTGCCGGTGGCGGTCGAGCCGGTAAAGCCAACCTTGGCGATGTCGGGGTGGTTGGTGATCAGCGCGCCCAGTTCGTTCTGGTCGCACACGATGTTCAACACGCCAGCAGGCAGCACTTCATTGGCCAGTTCGCCAAACAGCAGCGTGGTCAACGGGGTGGTCGGCGCGGGCTTGGCCACCATGGTGTTGCCGGTCACCAGACACGGACCCAGCTTGTTGGCCAGCAGGATGATCGGGAAGTTCCACGGCGTGATCGCGGCGCACACGCCCAGCGGGGTGCGGTGTTCGAACACCTGATTGCCGCCCTCGTTCTTCAGCACCTTCTCCTTGACGCGCATGTCGGCAAAAGCCTTCAGCGTGAAGACGGTGCCGATCACCTCGCCATGGGCCTGATCCAGCGGCTTGCCCTGCTCGGCGGTCAGCAGGCGGGCGAATTCGTCGATGCGCGCCATCAGGCGGTCGGCGATTTCGTGCACCATGGCGGCGCGTTCGTCCTGCGTGCGGGCCGACCATGCCGGGAAAGCGGCCTTGGCGGCGGCAACGGCGGCGTTCAGCTGGGCCTCGTCCGCCTTGGGGCAGCTGGCGACCACGGCTTCGGTGGCGGGATTGATCACGTCAAAGCTGCTGGCACCAGCAACCAGCTGACCATCAATCAACAGACGGTATTCGTGCGACATTTTGCCTCTCCACGCGTGCAGGCCGTGCGCGGGAACCGATCCCCCGCCATCCCGGCCGACTCTAACAATATTTACGATGCAATCGCGGCCACGTCCACTGTCACAGCCGCCCTGCATCGCTCGGGCGTGGGCTTTGTACGCCGCATCGCCAGTGCCGCAAAGGTAATGCAGCAATTGTTATTTTCAATAGCTGTTTTTCGCGCAGCATGACCCGCGCCGCCTTAGTGGTTGTCGCGCGGCAGCCCTTGCGTCTGGGCGATGCGCTGAAACGCTTCGGCGCCTTCCAGAATGGCGCCCTGCCCCAATTGGCCGACATGGGCGCGCTGGATCGCCTGCCACGGGGTCTGGCTGGCCGGATAGCGATAGCCGCCCGCCTGCGCCAAAGCCGCCCGCCGTGCCGCCAGTTCCGCATCGTCAATCAACACATCTGCCGTGCCGCGCCGCAGGTCGATCCGCACCCGGTCACCACTGTGCAACAGCGCCAATCCGCCTGCCGCCGCCGCCTCCGGACTGGCGTTCAGGATCGAGGGGCTGCCGCTGGTGCCCGATTGCCGGCCATCGCCAATGCAGGGCAGATGGCTGACACCTTCGCGCAGCAGATGGGCCGGCGGGCGCATGTTCACCACCTCGGCCGCGCCGGGATAGCCGATCGGCCCCGCCCCGCGCATCACCAGCAAGGTGTTCTGGGTGATGCCGCTGGCCGGATCATCGATGCGCGCGTGGTAATCCTCCGGCCCGTCAAACACCACCACCGGGCCTTCAAACGCATCGGGGTCATCGGGGTTGGACAGGTATCGGGCGCGGAATTCCGGGCTGATGACGCTGGTCTTCATTACCGCGCTGTCGAACAGATTGCCGCGCAGCACGATAAACCCGGCCTGATCCACCAAAGGCGCGGCAAAGGGGCGGATGACATCGGCGTCCTCGGTCGGCACGCCGCGACAATTCTGACCGATGGTGCGGCCATTGGCGGTCATCGCGGCCTCGTCAATCAGGCCCGCCGCGATCAGTTGCGACACCACGGCGGGCACCCCGCCCGCGCGGTAGAAATCCTCACCCAGATAGGCGCCAGCAGGCTGCATATTGACCAGCAAGGGCACCTGATGGCCGTGCGTCTGCCAATCGGTGATGTCCAGATCGACGCCCATGTGGCGGGCAATCGCCATCAGATGGATCGGCGCATTGGTGCTGCCGCCGATGGCCGAAGTCACACGGATGGCGTTCAGAAACGCCGCGCGGGTCATGATGTCGGACGGTTTCAGATCCTCGCGCACCATGTCGACGATGCGCAGCCCGGTGCGCCAGGCCATCTCCTGCCGGTCGCGGTGGGGGGCGGGGATCGCCGCGCACCCGGGCAGGCTCATCCCCAGCGTTTCGGCCAGCGCATTCATCGTGCCGGCGGTGCCCATCGTGTTGCAATAGCCGGTGCTGGGCGCGCTGGCCGCGACCATGCGGACGAAACCATCATGGTCGATTTCGCCACGCGTCAGCATCTCGCGCGCGGCCCACACGATGGAACCGCTGCCGGTGCGCTGCCCCTTGTACCAACCGTTCAGCATCGGCCCCACCGACAGGGCAATCGCGGGCAGGTTGACCGTGGCCGCCGCCATCAGGCAGGCCGGCGTTGTCTTGTCACAACCGATGGTCAGCACCACGCCATCCAGCGGATAGCCGTACAACACTTCGACCAGCCCCAGATAGGCCAGATTGCGGTCCAGCCCGGCGGTCGGACGCTTGCCGGTTTCCTGAATGGGGTGAACGGGGAATTCAAACGGCACGCCGCCCGCCTGACGGATCCCATCGCGCACCCGCTCGGCCAGCACCAGATGGTGGCGGTTGCACGGGCTAAGGTCGCTGCCGGTCTGGGCGATGCCGATGATCGGCTTGCCGCTGCGCAATTCCTCCATCGACAGGCCATAATTCAGGTAACGCTCCAGATAGAGCGCGGTCATGTCGATGTTGTCGGGGTTGTCAAACCACGCCGCCGAGCGCCAGTTGGGCTGAGTCATGATCGCAAATCGCCTGTGGTTGATCAGCGGCGGATGTCGCCACCACCATTGGCCAGATTGGTCAGTTCACCCGCGCTGATCTGGCAGAAATCGCCGTGGATGCCGTGCTTTACCGCGCCCAGCGTCAGGCCATCGCGCGCCGCCTGCGCCACATCCGCCCCCATCAGCCAGCTATGCAGCACCCCCGCGGCAAAGGCGTCCCCCGTGCCCACCCGGTCGACAATCGCGGTAACATCGACAGGTGCCGTTTCATGCCCGCCATCGCGCGCATCCACGCGGGCCGACAGGCGGTGGTGGTCATGGCCCAGCATGGCGCGCTGTGTGCTGGCCATCCAGCGCAGGCGCGGGAATGTGGCAAAGGCCAGATCGGCCACCGCGCGGCGCTGATCAGGCGTATCGGCGGGCAGATCGCGCCCGGTCAACAGCGCCAGATCGCGGTGGTTGGCAAACAGGATATCGGCCTGATCCACGCATTCACTCAGGATCGCGGCGGCGTCCCCCGCCCATGCCTGCCACAACAGCACGCGGTAATTGGGATCAAAGCTGACGGGCACACCCGCCCCCCGCGCCGCCGCCAATGCCGCGCGGATCAGTGCCACGCCATTTGGGCCCAGCGCCGGGATGATCCCCGACAGGTGCAACAGATCGGCCCCCGCCAGCAACCCGTCCCAGTCAAACGCGTCGGGGTCGGCCTGAACAAAGGCACTGAAATCGCGGTCATAAGTGATCTGCGCCGGGCGGACACCCGAACCGGTTTCCAGATAATAGACGCCCATGCGCCCGGCCCCGCGCCGCAGATGCGTCACATCCACGCCCGCCCCGCGCATCGCCCCCACGAAGCGGTCGCCCAGCCCGTTGCCCGGTACGCAGGAGGCATAGCGCACCCCATGCCCCAGCCCCGCCAGCGTTGCCGCCACATTCGCCTCTGCCCCGCCGGCCACCACGTCCAGTGTGTCGACGCCCGACAGGCGGCGGCCATTGGGCGTGCTCAGCCGCAGCAGGGCTTCGCCAAAACAGGCGACCCGCGCCATCAGCCGCGCCCGACAAACGGCATGGCCGTGGCCATCACCGTCATGAATTGCACATTGGCCGACAGGGGCAAACAGGCCATATTGGCCACCGCCTCACCCACCAGTGCCACGTCGATCACCGGCTCGGGGGCCATCGTGCCATTGGCCTGTGGCACACCGCGCAGCATCGCGGCGGCCATGTCGGTGGCGGCATTGCCGATGTCGATCTGGCCACAGGCGATGTTCAGCGCCCGCCCATCCAGCGATGCCGCCTTGGTCATGCCGGACACGGCGTGTTTGCTGGCGGTATAGGCGATCGATCCGGGGCGCGGCACATAGGCCGAGATCGACCCGTTGTTGATGATCCGCCCGCCCTGTGGCGACTGTGCGCCCATCACCCGGAACGCGGCCTGCAGGCACAGGAACATGCCCGTGACATTGGTGTCGATCACCCGCCGCCAATCGTCCTCGGCCACATCGGCGATGGGGGTCGAAGGCAGGCTGATCCCCGCGTTGTTGAACAACACATCCACCCTGCCAAACCGCGCCACCGCCGCGTCAAACAGCGCGGTGACGCTGGCACTGCTGGTGACGTCCGCCTCGACACACAGGGTGTCGGCCCCGCCCATCAGCGCCGCCGTCTCCTGCAAAGGCCCCAGCCGCCGCCCCGCCAACACCAGACGGAACCCCCGCCCCGCCAGCGCCAGCGCCGCCGCGCGGCCAATGCCGCTGCCCGCCCCCGTGATCAGCGCGACCGATCCGGTCATGTCGGGCACCGCGCTCATACGACGCGGGCGGGCAGATCGCGCCCGGCCAGAAAAGCGTCCAGATTGGCCAACACCAGATCGGCCATCGCCAGCCGCGTCTCCACCGTGGCGCTGGCGATATGCGGGGTAAAGAACGTGTTGTCACAGGCCAGCAGGCTGTCGGGCACATTGGGCTCGTCGGCAAAGACGTCCAGCGCGGCGCCGGCAATATGCCCCGCCGCCAAAGCCTGCGCCAAAGCGGCCTCATCCACCACCGACCCGCGCGCCACATTCACCAGATAGCCCTGCGGCCCGAGCGCTGCCAGCACATCGGCATTGATCAGCCCCTGCGTCGCGGCATTGGCGGCACAGGCCACCACCAGCACATCGCAATGGGCCGCCAGCGTGGCCGCATCCGGGTGATAGGCCCAGGCCACATCCTTGGGCGCGGTGCCGCAATAGCTGACCGGGCCAAACGGTTCCAACCGGCGGGCGATGGCCGCGCCAATCCGGCCCAGACCGACAATGCCAAACCGCCGCCCCGACACCTTGCGCGCCAGCGGCCAGTCGCGGTGGCCCCAATGGCCCGCCCGGACATAGGCATCCGCCCCCGCCAGATCGCGCAACAGGCCAATCACCAGCCCCACCGCCAGATCGGCCACATCATCGGTCAGCACATCGGGCGTATTGCCCACCAGCACCCCGCGCGCGGCGGCCAGCTTCAGGTCCACCTTGTCAAAACCCACGCCGTTGATCGCGATCAGCCCCAACGCGGGCAACGCCTGCATCAGATCCGCCGGGCAGCCGATATGCCCGCCCGTCAGCACCGCGCGCACATCACCGGCATGCGCCGCCAGCCATGCGGCCTGACCCGCGCCATCCAGTTCAAACCAGCGGCAGATCGCCACGCGCTGGCCCAGTGCCTGCTCCAGATAGGGCGAGAGCGGGCACAGTTGCAGCGCCAAAGGAAGAGAAGCGGTCATGGCCAATCAAATCACCGATACAATGCCGCCATCGACAAAGATGGTCTGGCCGTTGACAAAATCCGAAGCGGACGAAGCAAGGAACACGGCGGCCCCGTGCAGGTCCTCCAGCCGGCCCCAGCGCCCGGCGGGGGTGCGCTTGCACAACCACGCATCGAACACCGGGTCCTCGACCAACGCCTTGTTCAGGGGGGTATCGAAATAGCCCGGCGCGATGGCGTTGATCTGCAAGCCCCGCGCCGCCCAATCGGCGCACATGCCGCGCGTCAGGTTGCGGATCGCCCCCTTGCTGGCGGTATAGGGGGCGATATTGGGCCGCGCCAGTTCCGACTGAACCGAAGCGATATTGATGATCTTGCCCCGACCGCGCGCCAGCATCCCCTGCGCAACGGCCCGGCTGACATAGAACACGCTGTTCAGATTGGTGTCCATCAACGCATGCCAATCATCATCGGCAAATTGGTCCAGCGGCGCGCGGCGTTGAATGCCTGCATTGTTCACCAGAATGTCGATCGGGCCGATCCGGCTTTCGATATCGGCGATGCCGGCGGTGACGGCGGCGCTGTCGCACACGTCAAAGGCGGCGGTGTCGACCTGCGCGCCATCAACCCGCAAGGCCTGCGCCGCCTGCGCCAGCGCATCGGCACTGCGACCATTGATCACCACCCGCGCGCCCGCCCCGGTCAGCGCCTGCGCAATGGCATGGCCAATCCCGCGCGAACCGCCGGTAATCAGCGCCGTGCGCCCGGACAAGTCAAACAGCCGGCTCATTCCTCCACCCCCAAACTTTCGCGGATTCGTCTTGCTCTTGGCCTATAAAGGGACCGATACCATTGCAAGGCCTATTTTGCACATCGCCCATTTTCCGCCAATTTTCCGGGAAACTCCGACCAGGGATTGCCGCATGCGCATTCTGCCGGTTTACATCGCGCCGCAATTGATGATATCGGTCCCAACGAAACGCACATACCCGTGGAGATGCCGATGCGCGCTGTTGTCTGTCATGGCCGCCATGACCTGAGGGTCGAACCCGTTGAAACCACCCCGCTGGCCGCCGATCAGGTGCGCGTGGCGGTGGCGTTTGGCGGCATTTGCGGATCGGACATGCATTATTTCCATCGTGGCGCGGTGGGCGATTTTGCCGTGCGGCAGCCTTTGGTGCTGGGCCATGAGATCTCGGGCGTGGTGGCCGAGGTGGGCGCGGCCGCGACCCATCTGCGCCCCGGCATGAAGGCGGCGCTGGACCCCAGCCGCCCCTGCCTGACATGTGCCTATTGCCGCGAAGGGCGGATGAACCTGTGCGCCGACATGTGGTTTCTGGGCAGCGCGGGCCGCTTTCCGCACTCGCAGGGCGGGTTTTCGCAGGCGCTGACGCTGCGCATGGATCAGATCATCCCGGTGCCCGATGACACCGATCTGCTGGAACTGTCGGTGGCCGAACCGCTGTCGGTGGGGCTGCATGCGGTCAACCGCGCGGGCAATCTGCTGGGCAAGCGGGTGATTGTCACCGGGTCCGGCCCGATCGGCCTGTTGACGGCGCGCAGCGCGGCGCTGGCGGGCGCGGCGCAGGTGGTCTGCACCGATATCGAGGACGCCCCGCTGGCCATTGCCCGCGCGCACATGGGCGCGACCGACACGGTGAACGTGGCGCGCGATGCCGCCCGCTTTGACGACTGGGCCGCCGCCGGGGGTCATTTCGACGTCGCCTTCGAGGCTTCGGGCACGCATGCGGCGCTGAACTCGCTGTTCCCGATCCTGCGCAAGGGGGGCAAGATCGTGCAGGTGGGCATGTGCCCGCCCGGCCCCGCGCCCATCCCGATCAACATGTTGCAAGCCCGCGAAATCGAGCTGTTGGGCGCCTTTCGCGCCAATGGCGAGTTCCGCGACGCGGTGGAGGCCATCGTCACCCGCCGCATCGACGTGCGCCCGATCCTGTCGGGCACATTCCCCATCGCCCGCGCCGAAGACGCCTTTCATCAGGCCGGTGACCGCAGCCGGGTGATCAAACTGCACATCGCCATTCAGGACGGCGCCATTCAGGAAGAACCGACCGCATGATTACCCGTACCGCCATTTTCGAAGGCCGCGTAACGCCGGGCAAGGAAGAGGATTTCTTTGGCGCGGTGGAAAGCCGTCTGGCGCCGATGTGGGCCGATTTTCCGGGCGCATGCAATGTGCGCTGGTTCCGGGTGAACGATGCGGACGCGGACGCGGCCCCCATCGCCATGATCCAGCAGGTGGATTACCCCAGCCGCGCGGCGCTGGCCGCCGCCATTGCCTCGCCCCAGCGCGACCGGGCGCGGGCGCTGACGCTGGAACTGATGCAGATGTTCGAGGGCCGCTTTTACCATCTGATCAGCGGCCAGGACGAATTGGTCAACACCTGAGCATAAGCCCAAGGACGCCATGGCGGGCGATGGGCGCGATGCTATAGTCGCGGCAAAAGACGTCAGGTGATCGAAAGGACCAAGATGAGCAGCACCAGCGAGGGGACCGTCCCGCCCGTCAAACCGCGTGGCAAAACGCGCGGCACCGGGCGGCCGACGATCCGCGATGTGTCGCAACTGGCGGGCGTGTCGCGCATGACCGTCAGCCGCGTGATCAGCGATCCCGATCTGGTGCTGCCTGCCACGCGCGAAAAGGTGCTCAAGGCCGTGGCCGATCTGGGCTATGTCCCCGACCGCGTGGCCGGCAGCCTGTCCAGCCGCCGCACCGGCTTTGTCGCGCTGATGCTGCCGACGCTGACCAACGCCAACTTTGCCGCCGTGGCACAGGGCCTGACCGAGCAATTGCGCGAAGCCGATTACCAGTTGCTGATCGCCTATACCGAATACAATCAGGCCGAGGAGGAGCGCCAGCTGAACAAGCTGCTGGCCCGCCGCCCCGAGGCGATCGTGATGACGGGCGCCTCGCACACGCGCAATGCGGCGCGGATGCTGATGCAATGCGATGTCCCCGTGATCGAGATCGCCGACCTGCCCAGCCAGCCGATCGACCATTCCATCGGCTTTTCCAATTACGAGGTGGGGCGCACCGCCGCGCGCCATCTGATCGAGCGCGGCTTTACCCGCATCGGCGCAGTGGGCGGATCGCAAGAGGCCGCCGTGCGCGACCATCGCGGCGAGGAACGTATGCGCGGGTTCGAGGACGAGCTGCGCTTTTCAGGCCTGGCGACCGATCTGGTGCTGCGCCACGGCAGCCCGCCATTGTCCTATGACCATGGCGCGGCGGCCATCGCCATCCTGTTGAAACGCGATCCGGGCATTCAGGCGGTGTTTGCCGTGTCCGACCTGTCGGCGGTGGGCGTGCTGATGGAATGCCAGCGCCGCCATGTGCCCGTGCCGGACAAGCTGTCGGTCATGGGTTTCGGCAATTTCGAGATCGGCGGCGAGGTCAACCCGCCGCTCACCACGGTGAATGTCAATTTCCGCGCGCTGGGTCAGCGGACGGGCGCGTTGATTCTGGAACTGCTGGGGCGCGATGGCGACACCCCCCCGCATATCGAGGACATCGGCCTCTCGATCATCGAGCGCGCCTCGGTTGGAAGAGTGAAATGAGCGAGCAGACGACAGGGACAACAGCCCCCCGTGCGGAGGAGATGCGCGTGGGCGTGATCGGCGTGGGGGTGATGGGATCAGCCATCGCCCGGCGCCTGATCGCCTGCGGCGCGGATGTGGCGCTGTTTGACCTGTCGGATGCGGCGATGGCCCCGCTGGTGGCACTGGGCGCGCGGGCCTGTGCCAGCCCGGCGCAGGCGGCGGCGGGCATGGACGCGGTGATCACCAGCCTGAACAGCGCCGCCATTGTCGAGGCCGCCGTGTTTGGCCCCGATGGCGTGGCGCAGGCCAGCCCCCTGCCCGGCCTGTTGATCGACATGTCCAGCATCGCGCCCGACCGCACCACGGCGCTGGCCGCGCGGCTGCGCGCGGACACGGGCGTGGCGTGGGTGGACGCGCCGCTGTCTGGTGGGGCGCCGGCCGCGCTGAAGGGTGAATTGACGCTGATGATCGGCGGCGAAGCAGATGATGTCGCGCAGGCGCAACCGGTGCTGGAGCTGCTCTCGGCGCGGGCCAGCCATATGGGCGCGGTGGGCGCGGGCCAGACGGTCAAGCTGGTGAACCAGATCCTGTGCGCGCTGAACTTTCTGGCCGTGGCCGAAGCGGTGCGCTTTGCCGAAGGGCATGGCATCGACGCCAGCCAGATCCCCGCCGCATTGGCCGGGGGCCGCGCCGACAGCCGCATCATGCAGGAATTCATGGCCAAGATGGCCGCACGCGATTTCAGCTCGACCGGGCGGATCGACAACATGTTGAAAGACCTGGAAACCGCGCAATCCGCCGCGCTGGCGGGGCGCATTCCCCTGCCGCTGACCAGCATGGCGGCCGATTTGCACCGGATGCTGGTGGCGGGCGGATACGGTCCGGCCGACAGCGCCGAATATATGCGCCTGTTCGATCTGGGCCACACATAGGCCCGGCGCGCAGCGCGCCACACCGCAAAAAAGCGGGTCGCACCATCATCAGAGGAGAGGACCGATGACCACCCCCGCCACGGCCGAAGCGCCTGCGCCGGACCAGCCCGACCACACCGATGCGCGCCCTTGGCCCAGCCCGGTGCGTGGCTGGTTGCTGGTCGGCCTGCTGGCGCTGGCCTCGATCGTGTCGCAGTTTGACCGCACCGTCATCAATCTGATGGTCGAACCGATCAAGGGCGCGTTTGGCCTGAACGACACACAATTCGGCATGTTGCAGGGGGTGGCGTTTGGCATCTTCTATATCACCGCCTGCGTGCCCATCGGGCGGTTGGCGGATCGGTATCAGCGGCGGGTAATCATCGGCGTCGCGCTGGCACTATGGAGCCTCTTTGCCATGGGGTCGGGACTGGCGCGCGGCTATTGGCAATTGTTCCTGACGCGCATCGGCGTGGCCGTGGGCGAGGCCAGCCTGTCACCGGCCGCCTTTTCGCTGTTGTCCGACCAGTTCCCGCCCGAGCGTCTGGGCAAACCGCTCAGCGGTTTCCTGATGAGCGCGCCGATTGGGCAAGGGCTGGCCTTCATGGGCGGGGGCAGCCTGCTGGTGTGGCTCAACACCTCGCCGGTGATGCATGGGGCGCTGTTTTCGGGACTGGCGCCGTGGCAGGCGGCGTTCATCATCGTGGCTCTGCCGGGGCTGGTACTGGCGCCGCTGTTCTTTCTGTTCCCCGAACCGCTGCGCCGTGGCACCGGCGGGCGCGACGCCCTGCCCGCCGCCGAGGTCTGGGGCATCGTGCGTGACCGCGCCCGCGCGCTGGCGCCGATGTTCGCCAGTTTCGCCTGTGTCAGCCTGGTGTCCTATGCCTTTGCCATCTGGACGCCCGCCCTGCTCTCGCGCAGCTATGGCTGGAGCCCGCAGCAGATCGGGTGGAGTTATGGCCCGATGCTGATGGTGTTTGGCACAGGCGGGGTATGGATGGGCGGCTGGTTGTCGGACCGTCTGGCCGCGCGGGGCCATAGCGATGCGCCGCTGCGGGTGGCGGCGGGCGGCTTTGCCATTGGGGGCGTGTGCGGCGCACTGGCCCCGCTGATGCCCAGCGCAGAGCTGGCGCTGGCGCTGTTGGCGCCCACGGTGTTCTTTGGCAATTTCCCCTATCCTTGCGCGGCGACATCGATCCAGCTGATCGTCCCCAACCGCGCCCGCGCACAGGTCAGCGCGCTGTATATCACACTGACCACGCTGGTCGGGCTGGCGATCGGGCCGATGGTGATTGGCGCGATCACCGACTATGTGTTCCGCAACCCGCACGAGATCCGCTATTCCATGGCGCTGGTCGTGGGCATGGCCGCGCCCACGATGGTGGGGCTGTTGCTGCTGGCGCTGCGCCCCTATCGAGCGCTGCGCGACGCCTGATCCCTCTAGCCTGACACGTAAACGCATCCCTGCCGCCCTTTGGGGTGGCAGGGATGTGGCGCATCGGGCATATCGGTTCCGGCACGGGACGAACCACCCTCCATGCCACAGGAGAAACCGGACATGGGTTTAGCACATCGCGCTCTGGCGATTGGCGCGGTTGTGGGGATGCTGGCCAGCATCGCCAATGGCGAGCCGCCGGAGAAAAGCATCGGCTCGATGGTGGCTGGCGCGGTGGTCGGCTGGATCATCGGGCGCTATCTGCAAAGCCGCAAGGCTCAGCGCTGAAGCGCGCGCCATACCGCATCGCCCCGCCACGCATGGGGGCGCAAAAATACCCCGGCCACCACCCGCCAGACGGCAGGCCATGACCGGGGCCAGTGACCCGGCCCGCAGCGGTCCTATCGCCACGGGCCAGGGAGGATGACGTCAAAGCTTAGAGGCGATCGTCGATCGCGCTGCGCACAAAGCCCTTGGGGAAGTCCTCCACCGCGTTGCCCACGATGGTGAAATCCTTGCGCGCGCCGCCAAAGCGGCTTTCCAGCTCCATATACGAATGGGGATCGAACAGCGGCGTGGCGCTCATGCCCATGATGCCGGTCGCGTCCTGCTTTTGGCAGGTATAGTGGCAGCCCTGCTGGGCGAAATTGTGGATGCCGTGCTCCAGCATGCCGTCCATCGCCGCCTTGAGCGTGTAATGCATGGTCAGGAAATTGAAGCCCAGCGGATAGATCTGCTCAACCGTCACGCCCGGCTTGCCGTCGATGTCGCGCACGTCGGGGAACATCTTCCAGCCCGGCACCTTGGCAGCGTTGACCTTGGCGTGGTCCAGCGTGCTGATGCGCACAACGGTACTCATCTTGGCGCCCATCTCGACGGCGGCGCGCATGCGCTCACAGCCCTCGTCCATTTCGGTTTCGGGGTCGGCGTTGGTGCGCGCGATCAGAAAACAGTTGGTGCCCTCCATCGCGGCCAGCGCGGCGCGCACCTTCTCGTAATATTTTTCACGCGGCAGCAGGCTGGTGGAATTCTCCATGTCGCCCGAATCTTCCAGCTGCAACGCCGTCGCACCCGCCGCGATCATCCGCTTGGTGCTGCGATACACCGCCAGCGGCCCGCCAAAGCCGTCCTCGATATCGGCGGCCATGGGGATCGCATTGGTCTGCGTCACGCGGCTGCACATCCATTCAATGTCGGTCAGGTTCGAAAAACCATAGTCGATCACGCCATTCATCGCGATCGACACTTCGCCGCCAGACAGCATCATCGCCGGAAAGCCCACCATTTCCACCGCGCGCGCCGATGCGCAGTCATAGACGCAAGGGGCCACTACACAGCGGTCCGCTTCCATCAGGACCTGTTCCAGAGATTTCTTTGCCATCATCGTCACCTTTGTCTGTGCCTTTCCCCGCCCGCCCGAGGGAGGACGGGCCGGGGAAAGGCGGGTATGCTTACATCTTGACGCGCGCGCCGATGCGGAAGTTGCGGCCGATCGGGTCGAAATAGACCTGATTGGTCGCGCCTTGCGCGCTGGCGGCCATCGGCGGATCCTTGTCCATCAGATTGTTGATCACGCCAAACAGTTCAAACCGGTCGTTGATCTTTACCGTGGTGCCCAGATCCAGATAGAACCGGCCAGCCACGCGGTTGCTGCTCACGCTGTTCGAGGCGGTGGCGGTATAGCCCGGATCTTCGGGCCCAACCATCAGCACGTCAAACTTGCCGCCGGGGATATAGCGGCCATGCAGGTTCAGCTTCACCTTGCCGATGTTCCAGCCGATGTTGCCATCCACGATCCAGCACGGCACACCCGTGGTGGTGCCGGGGCGATAGCCGGTCTGGCACACGCGGTCGGTCACGCCCACGCTGTCACGGGTCGAAAACTCCAGATAGCGCGTGGCGATCAGGTTGACATCGACCGAACCCAGCGGGCCGGTATGCGTGCTATAGGCCAGGTTGATGTCCAGACCGCGCACCTTTTGCTGGTTCACGTTCTGCAACACGTCCTGCACCACGGTCAGCGCATTGGTGCTGTCGCGGGTGATGAACGAGCAGAACTCGGTCGCGCCCGAATTGCAGCGGTTGACCACGGTCTGCGCGCCCAGCGTGGCGATCGCCCCGTTGATGCGGATCGAGAAGTAATCGACCGAGAGTTGCAGCGAGCGGGCAAACGGCAGACGCGGGCTGAGTACCGCGCCGATGGTGAAGGTATCGGCCTTTTCCGCCTGCAGGCGCGGGTTGGCGCCCGAGTATGACGTGACCTGCACCTGCGCCCCGGCATTGGCCGGATCAACCACGGTGGTGCGGCCGGACGTCACCGGGCCGTACAGCTCGGCGATGTTGGGCGCGCGGATGTCGCGCGAACGTGTCGCGCGCAGGCGCAGCATGTCGAACGGCTCCCACACGCCGCCAAACTTCCACGTCGTCACCGCCAGGCTGGAACTGGCCAGACCGGGGCTGGAGCGGTTGTAATGGGTGCGGCGGATCGCGCCATTCAGCTCCAGCTTGCGCACCAGCGGCAGGTCGGCCAGCACGGGGGCATTGCCTTCCAGATAGCCTTCGGTGACTTCCAGCGTGCCACTGATCGCCTTGCCGTTGAACGACCAGAACGCGTTCGAGGCCGAGAGCGCGTCAGCCGCGCCGCTCATCGAATCGCGGCGCCATTCGCCACCGCCCGCCACGCTGAACATGCCGCCCGGCAGGCGGAACAGATCGGCCTGCAGATTGGCGGCCAGCACATGCTGATCGGTGTTGATCGCCTGATAGCCCGATGGCGCGATATAGGCCTTGCCCGCGGCCGAGATATTGCCCGAACCGAACAGGTTGACCGGCACGCAATTGGGATCGGTGACCGTTACAGCGTTGATCCGGCACACGATGTTGCTGCCCACCTGCACGGCGTCCGCCGCATTGGCCACGCGCGCGGCGACGATGTTGCCGCTATAGTCCTGACGGAACTCGTTGCGGCCGTACTGGTAATAGGCGTCCCACTTGATCGCGCTGGAAATCCGGCCCTCGGCGGAAAAGACCGCGCGATAGGTCTTGTTCATGCTGTGGTTGACCGACCCCTTGAGATCGGTGAACGCGCGGCCCAGCGAGAAGGAGGTGATGGCGTTGGCGTCCATGATCGCGGCGACCGCGCCGGGCAGATAGGCGTTGTCCCGCCGGATCGTCACGGTCGAGCGCGCGTCCGAACCGATCACCATGCCGCGCACCTGACCATAGCTCAGGTCCATGCCCAGCTTCAGCGCGTCCGACACCTCGTAATCGCCATGGGCAAAGCCGACCACGCGTTCGACCGGCGGCATCAGCAAAATGCCGTCAAGGAAGCCGTTGCGGCTGCTTTCCTCGCCCCCGCCGGTGAACAGCGGTGAGGGGTTGGTGCCATAGATCGTGCCGAAATTGTAATTGTGATAGGTGCCGTCGGGGTTGAAGGCGATGCCGCGCAGCGGGCCGCTGGCGGCCACAATCAACCCGCCCGACGACAGCGTGCCGGTGCCGGCCGGGCCGGTACGCAGGCTGGCGGGCAGGCCGTTCCAGCCGGCGGTGTTGCCCACCAGCTGCTCGTTCGGGCACCACGAGCGGGTGTAGCAATCGCCCATGCCGGTGGCATTGTCATATTCCGCGCCGATGACAAAATGGCCCGCGCCGTCGGCAAATTTGGTGCCCCAGGCCAGCTGGACGTTCTGCGAATTGGCATCGCCCCGCTGCGAGAACCCGGCCTGCGCCGAGGCCTTGAACCCGGTAAAGGTGCGATCAAGGATGAAGTTGACCACACCGGCCACCGCGTCCGAACCATAGGCCGCCGAAGCGCCACCCGTCACCACCTCGGCGCGCTTGACCAGCATCGAGGGGACCAGATTGACGTCAACCGTGCCGGTGGTGGTGGACGGCACGAACCGCTTGCCATCGACCAGCACCAGCGTGCGGGTCGAGCCCAGACCGCGCAGATCCAGAATGCGCGCGCCCACATTGCCGCCCACCGCCTGTTGCGTGGCGGGCGTGATCAGCGGACGGAACAGCGGCGTTTCGTTCAGCGCATCGGCCACGTTGGTGACAGCGCGGCTCTGCATCGCCTCGGCGCCCACAACGGTGACCGGGGTCGGCGCCTGAAAACCGTTCTGTTTGATTCGCGATCCGGTGACGATGATTTCGGCATCGGTGGCCTTGGGCGCGGCAGGCGCGGGCGCCTCCTGAGCCAGTACGGCAGGCGCCAGCATGGTGCTACACAGCAGCCCCAGACCGATGGCAAAGCGGCGCCCCATGGCCGCGTCTTGACGCAATTTCATCACAGCCCCTCCTTGAATTCTCGCCCATGCTTCAGCGGGCCTTATGGGACCGATATCATAAAACAACATCAAGTCAACACAGGTCCTGCGGCCCCTTGGTAAACGCCCCAGGGAATGGCCGTTTTATGATTTTCTATCAGCAGCATATTCTTGGCCTTTGGCATTGCCAAACGCCACCGTATCCCTCCTGCGGTAACGCATGATGATATCGAGATCATGGCGATTTCCCGACAGATTCGGGGCCTGCGCCAAGGGATCTCCTCCTTCCCGGCGGGGGACGACAGCGCGGTGAGATGGTGACGCCCCCTCCCACCGCCCATTCCATGCCCGGCGCAAGGCCGTCATGGTATCGGTCCCGCCCCGCATTCCACCCACAGAAACAATGCCTTGCGCGCGGCCATATTCCCGCCCGGCGCCCGGATCAGCGCCACACCGTTACCAATGTCCGGCGCCAGATCTGACCGTCAGGGGTTGACGACAGCGCCAAGCTGGCCAAAACGGCGCATTATGTTGTCAATGATAGCGATAATCACCCCTGTTTTCCTGCTTATCGGGCTGGGATTTGGCATTGGGCGGCTGGGGCTGTTCAGCCCTGATCATGTGCGCGGCTTTGGCCGCTTCGTCCTGCTGGTGGCGCTGCCCGCGCTGGTGTTCAACGCGCTGGCAAACACCCATATCAGTCAGGTGCTGCGCGCCGACTATCTGGTGGTCTATGGGCTGGCCTCGTTGGGCAGCATGGGGCTGGGCTATGCGTGGTTCCGTCTGGCGGCCGGATGCGACACGGCAACGGCGGCGGTGCGGGGCTTGGGCATGTCGCTGTCCAATACCGCCTTTGTCGGCTTTCCATTGGCGACACAATTGTTTGGCCCGGCCGCTGCGGGGCCTTTGGCGATCAACCTGCTGGTCGAAAACATTGTCATCATCCCGCTGACGCTGACCCTGATCGAGGCATCCACCAGCCAGCACCCGCATATTGGCCAAACGCTGGCGACGATTGGCAAAGGGTTGTTGCGCACGCCGATCCTGATCGCCATCCTGCTGGGGGGCGCGTGCTCGCTGGCGGGCGTCAGCCTGCCGCCGGTGCTGGCAAAGCCGGTGGCGATGATGGCGGGTGCATCGGCGCCGCTGGCGCTGTTCACCATCGGGGCCAGTCTGGCGGGGGTCAGCCTGCATGGGCGGCGCGGCGCGATTGCCGGGATCACGGTGGGCAAGCTGTTGGTGCATCCGGCGCTGGCCGCGGTGCTGCTGTGGCTGATTCCGGTGGGCGATCCGGTGTTTGCCACGATGGTGATCTTGGCGGCGGCGATTCCCACCGCTTCGGTCTTTCCGATCATCGCCCAACGCGCCGACGACGTGGAAACCACCAGTGCCGCGCTGTTGGTGGCAACGGCCGTGTCGTTTGTGACGCTGGTGGTGGTGATGGGGATGCTGGGCGTGCATTTGCCCGCCCATCCCTGAATTTACAGGATCATCAATATCTTGCTCTTTTCCGGCCCGCCCCATTTCAGCGTGGCGCGCAACAGGGCGCGGGTGATGGCGCAACGGTCGGCCTTGGTACTTTTGTTCATCAGCGCGGCCGTGACACGCTTGTCGGCAAAGCCGGTTTCCTTGATCACCTGATCGACCAGCGCGCCGGGGATCGAGGCCTGAACGCGCGCGGCATTGGGCGCGGGCACGATCAGCCGCCCACTCTCGACCTGCTGAACGAACAGCGCCTGTTCGCGCGCCGCAAAACCATCGGGCAGGCGCGCGTCGGGGGGCATTTCCATGCGGTCCATCATCGCCACGCAGGACATGTCATCCACCTTGGCCGCCGCATCCAGCAGCATCAGCCGCAGCCGCATCGCCTCCACCAGCTCGGCCCCGCCTGCCTTGCGCGCGGCGAAATAGCTGCGTTGGCGCAGGTTGTGCAGGATGGTCTGTTGCGGCGGCGTGCCGGCGGTGTTGTCGATGGCGATCGACAGGTTGGACGCCATCATCTGCGCCAGTTCGGGGTTCGCCTTGCGCAGCCAAGCCACATCATGGCCGGGGCCGAACGTCACCGTCAGCAGCCCGCCCATCATCGCCTGAAACTTGGGGTTTTCCTGCTGCGCCGCGATGCTGACGGGGTCGGGCGTGCGGTTTTCGTGGCTGTGGTTGATGTCGGCGGCAAAGCGCAACAGGCCGATCACGATGATGATCCACATCGCGCTGGTGGGAAATCCGCCCTCCTTGTGCTTGGCGGCGGGGCGCTCCCACGACTGCACCCGCAACGGGTCCAGATAGCTTTCCACCTCGGGGAAATCGTGGCGGATCTGTTTCAACAGGGCGGCGACCCGCGCGGGGCGGAACACCATGCGGTGCATCACGTTGGCCTCTCCGGCACGCGACAGTTCGGTCCATGCCGCGTGGTGTGGGTGGCCCGGTTGCTGCACCGCGCGGTAAAACAGATATCCCGACAGGCGCGCGTTCAGAAAGGCGATGTTGGGCGCCTCGTTCAGATGGCCCGCCACCTTGCGCCAGCCCATGGCGTTGGCAGCTTCCTCCAGAATGGGGGCGCAGCGCGGCCAACTGCGGCGCAACGTGCCCGCCAGCCAGCGCTCGATCGCGTCATGGGTCGCCAGATTGGCGTGGGCCGCATCGTTCAGGATGTCGCGCAGGCACAGCCTTGCCTCCAACTCCTCGGCGTCAGTCAGGGGCTTGTCATCCTCGTCTCCATGGCGCAGCAACAGGCCGTACAGCCGTTCGTCACTGCGCTGAATGGGGCGGAAACCGGGCTGTTCGGCCAGTGCCGCCCCTGCCCCCGACAGCACCGGGACAATGAACGGGCTGGCCACCACCAGCGGCGCCACCACCGGCCCAATGGCGGGACGACACACCCGCACCAGCGGCTGCACCCGGCCGGGCAGCGCGGCCAC
The DNA here is from genome assembly GCF_009909235.1 of Novosphingobium ovatum. Taxonomy (GTDB): domain Bacteria; phylum Pseudomonadota; class Alphaproteobacteria; order Sphingomonadales; family Sphingomonadaceae; genus Novosphingobium; species Novosphingobium ovatum. The sequence continues at coordinate 223,220 of NZ_JAAAPO010000003.1, read as the reverse complement.
GCGGGCGGGCAAAGCGGGGCCCTCACCGGGCGACGAACACACCAGCCGTGCGCCCGCATGGGGCCAGCCATCAGCCACAGGGGCCAAGGCGGGCAGGGCCAGATCGGGCGCGGGTTCGGCGGCGTCCACATCCACCGCGTCCCGCGCCATATCGTCCAATGGCGCGTCAGCGGCGGCGCGCTGTTTGGCCAGCCGCAGCGCATAATCGCGCGCGTCGCGCAATTGGGCATAGCCCGCCGCGTCCGCGTCGATATCCATCGCCTTTAGCCGGGTGGCATAGGCGCGACGGATCGCCCCGGCGTCCGCGTCAGCCGTGATCCCCAGCACACCCCAAGGGAAAGCGCGGCTCACAAGATGGTCTGCCCGTCCAGCATGTCCAAATTGGTCTGCAACATCTGCCGCGCGTCAGCGATGCGGCGCGGGTCTTGTGAATTCAACGCGCCGGTAAATTCGGTGATCCAGCGCCCCACCGCCTGCCGCACCTCGCCCAGATGATCCTCGTACATGCGTTCGGCCCGCGCGATCAGCGCGACATTCTCGGCCGCCTCGCGCGGGTGGAATTTCAGCCGGGCCAGCGCCTCGCGGCGGCGGGCCATTTCGGCGGCGTCCGGGCGGCTTTCCTTGTCCATGATCACCATGTTCTGGGTCAACCCGCTGTCGGGCACATGCACGTCGACATCCAGCAAACCGCTGCTGTCATAGGAAAAACGCACCTCCACCCGAACCTCGCCCGCGGGACGTTGCGGCAGTTTGACCTTCAGCACACCCAGCAGGATGTTGTTGGCCACCTCGCGCGCCTCGCCCTGATAGACGTTCAGGTCGATCTGCTTTTGATTGTCGGCGAGGCTGGAATAGGTCTCCATCCGGCTGACGGGGACGGGGGTGTTGCGCTCGATGATGGGCGAGAACAGCCCCTTTTGCAGGCCGCCATGGGCGTCATGCTCGGCCACTTCGATCCCCAGCGTATAGGGGCAGACGTCAGTGATCCGCACCTCGTCCAGCGCCGCGTCGCGCGCGATCAGCCCGGCCTGCATCGCCGCGCCCAAGGCAACGGCGTGATCGGGGTGGACGCTGCTGTTGGGGAAACGGCCGAACATGCGGGTGATGGCGCGGCGCACCACCGGCATACGCGTTGCCCCGCCCACCAGCACAATGTCGGACAGATCCGCCGCATCCACGCAGCAATCGCGCAAGGACCGCACCACCGGATCTCGCAACCGGCGCAGCAGATCCTCGCAGGCGGTTTCGAAAGCGGCCTCGGTCACAGGGGTCGACAGGGTTTGGCCATCGATGGTGACGGCAAATTGCGCGGTGTCGGCAGTGCTGAGCACATGACGGGCGCGTTGGGCGGCACGGGTCAACAGGATGCGGCGGCGTTCGGCGTCCAGCCCGTTCAACACGCCGTCCGGGTCCAGATCGCCCATCACCAGCCCCACCAGCGCGGCGTTGAAATCATCCCCGCCCAGCCGGTTGTCGCCTGCCGAGGCGCGCACCTCGACGATGCCCTCGAACATCTCGACAATGGAGACGTCAAACGTGCCCCCGCCCAGATCGAAAACCAGAAACGGCTCGCGGTCGCCCTTGTCCTTCAGACCAAAGGCCAGCGCGGCGGCGGTGGGCTCGTTGATCAGGCGGCGCACGTTCAGCCCCGCCAACTCGCCCGCGCGGCGCGTTGCCTGACGCTGACGGTCGTTAAAATAGGCGGGCACGGTGATCACCACATCGGTGGGCGCCTGCCCGGTGTGCGCCTCGACATCATCGCGCAGGGCGCGCAGCACCAGCGCCGAGATATCCTCGGCCTTGTACTGCGTCCCGCCCAGATTGGTGGTGCGCGCCGTGCCCATCAGCCGTTTGAAACTGGTGGCGGTGTTCAGCGGGTCGGTGGCCAGCCGGTCCAGCGCGGGCGCGCCGATCAGTGTCGTGCCATCGCGGGCGACATGCACCGCCGAAGGGGTCAATACTTCACCCAGCGCGTTTGGCACCAGTTCCGCCGCGCCATCGCGCCAGATGGCCACCGCGCTATTGGTCGTCCCCAGATCAATCCCGATCAGCATGTCTCACCCGTCCTGCCGCCCCCAACACGGGTTGGCGCCCCAGACACAGGTCTTAGAACAGGCGTGGACCAAAGGTAAATATTGGCGCATGAAAACGGTGCCAATATTTGCCCGATCAGGACAAGGGCGGCCTCAGCCGTCGATCTGCTCGCTCCATTCCAGCCATTGCGCCTCAACCGTTTCCAATTGCGCAATCAGGTCGTCGCGCTTTTTCGCCAATTGGCCGATGGACTGTGTGGCCTTGGCCGGATTGGCCAGCGCCGCGTCGATGGTGGCGATCTCGGCTTGCAGCTTGGCCATGTCCTTTTCGGCCCGCGCCAGCTTCTTGTTCAGCTCCTTCAGCGCGGCCCAGGCGATCTGGCTGGGCTTGACCGCAGGAGCGGCGGCGGCGGGCGCGGCGCTGCCGGACGCGGCGGGCTTGGCGGCGACTTCAGGCTTGGGCTGGTTGCGGCCCAGCACAAAGTCAATGTAATCCTCCATGCTGCCGTCAAAGGGCGTGGCCGCCCCGCCATCGACCAGCACCAGCCGGTCAGCGGTCAGTTCGACCATGTGGCGATCGTGGCTGATCAGGATCACCGCGCCCTGATAGGCGTTCAATGCCTGCACCAGCGCCTCACGCGCGTCGACGTCAAGGTGGTTGGTCGGTTCGTCCAGGATCAACAGATGCGGCGCGTCGCGCGTCACCAGCGCCAGCGCCAGACGGGCGCGCTCACCACCCGACAGGCGGGCGACCTCGGTCGTGGCCTTGTCACCGGAAAAGCCGAAACGGCCCAGATGCGCGCGCACCTCCAGCGGGTTGCGGCCCGGCATGGCGCGGGTCATGTGCAACAGCGGCGTGTCCTCGCCGGCCAGTTCCTCGACCTGATATTGCGTGAAATAGCCGATGTTCAGCTTGCCGCTGGTGGTCATCTCGCCTTCCATCGCGGGCAATTGCCCGGCCAGCAGGCGCGCCAGCGTCGTCTTGCCATTGCCGTTGCGGCCCAGCAGGGCAATGCGGTCATCCGGGTCGATCCGCAGGTTCAGGCGTTTCAAAATCGGCGTGTCGCCATAGCCCACCGCCGCCTTGTCCAGCGTGATCAGGGGCGGGCGCAGTTCATCGGGATCGGGGAAGTTGAAGGACAGCGAGGGATCGTCCGCCAGCGCGGCGATGGGCTGCATCTTGGCCAGCATCTTGGCGCGGGACTGGGCCTGTTTGGCGGTGCTGGCGCGGGCCGAATTGCGGCGGACGTAATCCTCCAGCTTGGCGCGCTGGGCGTCCTGCGCGGCCTTGGCGGCGGCGGCCTGCGCGGCGCGCTCGGCCCGCTGGCGCTCAAAACTGTCATAGCCGCCCGCATACAGCGTCAGTTTGCCCCCCTGCAGGTGCAGGATGTGGTCGACGACATTGTTCAACAGGTCGCGCTCGTGGCTGATGATCAACAGCGTGCCGGGGTAGGACCGCAGAAAGTTCTCCAGCCACAGCGTCGCTTCCAGATCGAGGTGGTTGGAGGGTTCGTCCAGCAACAGCACGTCAGGCGCGGAAAACAGCAGGGCGGCCAGCGCGACGCGCATCTTCCACCCGCCGGAATAGGAATCCAGCGGGCGGGCCTGCATCTCCTCGGTAAAGCCAAGGCCCAGCAGGATGCGCGCGGCACGGGCCGGGCCGGTATAGGCGTCGATCGCGATCAGCCGGTCGTGCACATCGCCCAGCCGCTGATGGTCGGCGCCCTCGCTCTCGTCGGCCTCCAGCACCTCGGCCTCGGCCAACAGGGCAGCGCGTTCAAGGTCGGCAGCCAGCACGGTTTCAAACGGCGTGGAGGTTCCGGTGGGGGCCTCCTGCGCGATATAGCCCAGACGGGCGCGGCGGGGCATGTCGATACTGCCATCGTCGGGATCGATCTGACCGATGATCGCCTTGACCAGCGTGGATTTGCCCGCGCCATTGCGCCCGACCAAGCCTACCCGCGCACCTGTCGGCAGGCTGGCAGAGGCGCGGTCGATAATGGTGCGGCCACCCAGGCGCACGGTGATGTCATGGATCGTCAGCATGGCCGCCGCCTAGCAGGGGTTGGCCCCATGGGCCAGAGCCAATGGCCACAGGGACAATGCGCCCGCTTTTGCCCGGCCCCATTTGCCGCTATGGGCCCGCCCCATGACCCAGACCACCGACACCACCGTCAGCGTCGCCGCGCTATATCAGTTTGCCCGCTTTGCCGAACATGGGCTGGACCACCGCGATCTGCGCGCGCCGCTGATGACGCTGGCGCAGGACAACGGCATTCGCGGCAGCCTGTTGCTGGCGGCTGAAGGGATCAACGGCACCATCGCGGGCCTGCGCGAAGGGCTGGACGCGATGCTGGCGCATATCCGCGCGCTGCCGGGCTGCGGCGGGGTGGATGTCAAATTCTCCACCGCCCCAGCCATGCCGTTTGACCGGATGAAGGTGCGGTTGAAGCAGGAGATCGTCACCATGGGCCAGCCCGATCTAGACCCTTTGCGCGATGTGGGCACCTATGTCGCGCCGCAGGACTGGAACGCGCTGATTGCCGATCCGGGCACGATCCTGATCGACACCCGCAATGATTACGAGGTGGCCGTGGGCACCTTTGCCGGGGCGATTGATCCACGCACGCGCTCGTTCCGCGAATTTCCCGAATGGTTCCGGGCACAACGTGACGACCTGCTGGGGACGGGCACCCCGCCCCGTGTGGCGATGTTCTGCACCGGCGGCATCCGTTGCGAAAAATCCACCGCTTTCCTCAAGGCCGAAGGGATCGAGGAGGTCTATCACCTGAAGGGCGGCATCCTGAAATATCTGGAAGAGATCGCGCCCGAAGACAGCCTGTGGCAGGGCGAATGCTATGTCTTTGATCACCGGGTGACGGTGGGGCATGGCCTGGTGCCGGGCGATTACACCGCCTGCGCGGGCTGTGGCCGCCCGGTGGGCGCCGCGCACAAGGCCGACCCGCTGTATGAGGAAGGCGTGTGTTGCCCCGCCTGCCATGACGAGCGCACGCCCGAACAACACGCCACCGCGCGCGCGCGCCATGCCCAGCAATTGCATCAGGCGCAGGCCGCCGCCCGCGCCGCCAAGGTGGCCGATGCCCGCGCCCGCAACGCCGCCAAACAGGCCGCGCAAAAAGGCTGAACACACCACCTGACCGCCTGACACCCCCTCGCCCTGCGTGCTGACGCCTTGCCAGCGCGCGGGGGCAAGTATAGAACCACCGCCATGATAGCGCTAACGCCATCTAGCGGGCGCCAAGGGGAGGATACACATGACCACTCGCCGCAACGCCCTGACCACGCTGATGTCGGGCACGATGGGGGCCGCGCTGACGAGCCATGCGCCGATCGCCATGGCCGCACCCGCCCGCCGCGCGCCCAATGCCCCCAGCGCCACACACGCCACCGGGCCAGAGGGCGAACGCCGCGCCGATCTGGGCAATGGCTGGTATCGCAATCCCGTTATGCCGGGTGATTATGCCGATCCCGCGATCCTCAAGGATGGCGAGGATTATTACATGACCCATTCCAGCTTTGACGCCTCGCCGGGGTTGATCATCTGGCATTCGCGCGATCTGGTGAACTGGCGCCCCATCGGGTCGGCGCTGGCAAAGCCGCTGGGCACGGTGTTTGCCGTCGACATCGCCAAGCATAACGGCCGCTATTACATCTATATCCCCTTCATGAAGGCCCCATGGTCGACCGGACTGGCCAGTTTCGCCAACATCTATGTCATCCACGCCGACAGCATGGCCGGCCCGTGGAGCGAGCCTGTCGACCTGAAGATCGGCGGGCTGATCGATCCGGGCCATGTGGTGGGCGAGGATGGCAAGCGTTACCTGTTCCTGTCAGGCATCAACCGGGTGCAATTGTCGGACGATGGCCTGTCCACCACTGGCCCGGTGGAAAAGGCCTATGATGGATGGCACTACCCCGACACTTGGGTAACCGAGGGCTATTCGCTGGAGGGGCCCAAGCTGTTCCGCCGGGGCAAGTGGTTCTATCTGGTTTCAGCCGTGGGCGGCACGGCCGGCCCTGCCACCAGCCATATGGTGATCGTCGCGCGCGCCGCCTCGATCAAGGGGCCTTGGGAGAACTGCCCGCACAACCCGATCGTCCGCACCCGGTCCGACGCCGAGGCATGGTGGTCGCGCGGCCATGCCACCATGGTGCCTGGGCCAAAGGGCGGCGACCATTGGTACATGGTCTATCACGGCTATGAGAACGGCTATCGCTCGCTGGGCCGCCAGACCTTGCTGGAGCCGATGACGTGGGGGGCTGATGGCTGGCCGCGCGCGCTGGGCGGCGATCTGGGGATCGCGCTGCCGATGCCCAGCGGCAAGGCTGGCGTGCCAGTGCCCTTCACCCGCTCGGACGATTTCACCACACCCGCGTTCGGCACACGCTGGACGTTCTATGGCGCGGCCCCGGGCGAAGTCACGCGGGCAAAGGTGGGCGGCGGCGTGCTGGAAATGGCGGCCAAGGGCACCGGGCCTGCCGATTGCTCGCCCCTGACGCAGACGGTGGGCGACCACGCCTATGAAATCAGCGTCGAGGTGGACGTGGACGAGGGCGCCGAGGGCGGGCTGTTGCTGTTCTATAACGACCGGCTGTTTCTGGGCATGGGGATCAACGGGCAACGCATGGTCACCTATCGCGGTGGTCACGTCAGCTTTTGGGGGGAACCGGCGCCCGCCACCCGCCGCCTGTGGCTGAAGATCGTCAATGACCGTCACATCGTCACGTTCTATTACAGCACCGATGGGCAGGCATGGACCCGCCACGGCATCCGCAGCGAAGTCAGCGGTTTTCAGGCAAACACGGTGGACGACCTGTCGCAATTGCGCCCCGGCCTGTTCGCCGCGGCCAAGGGCACGGTGCGGTTCAGCCACTATCGCTTCCGCGCGCTGGGGTAACGGGCGCCAGGATAACGGGGGAACGCCGGGTTTGACCGGGGTCATTTAACCATCCGCCCAGCCCTGCCACTGTCCGCGCCATGGCGGCAACAGGCAGGCAGGGCGATGAGCGCGTTTGACATAGTGGTGGTGGGTGCGGGCCCGGCGGGTCTGGCTTTTGTCCGGGGGCTGGCGGGCAGCGGCCTGCGCATTGCCCTGATCGAGCGCAGCAGCGCCGCCACGCTGGCCGATCCGCCGTTTGACGGGCGCGAGATCGCCCTGACGCTGCGCTCGGCCGAGACGCTGGCGGCGATGGGCGCGTGGGACCGCATTACCGCTGACGACATCGCCCCGCTGGTTCAGGCGCAGGTGCTGAACGGCGCCTCGCCCTTTGCGTTGTCGTTTGATCCGACCGGCAGCGCGCATGACCGGCTGGGCAATCTGGTGCCCAACCACGCCATCCGCCGCGCGCTGTATCAGGTGGTGGCGGGGCAGGACGGGCTGACCCTGTTTGACAATGCCACGGTGGTGGGCGGCGGCACCGACGCCGATGGTGTGTGGGTGGATTTGGTCGATGGGCGGCGGCTGACCGGGCGGCTGCTGGTGGCGGCGGACTCGCGCTTTTCGGCGGTGCGCGACTGGCTGGGGATCGGGGCGGACATCAACCGGCTGGGCAAATCCATGCTGGTGTGCCGCGTGCGCCATCAGGGCGATCACCATGGCATCGCCACCGAATGGTTCGACTATGCCCAGACATATGCCATGCTGCCACTGAACGGGCGGATGTCATCGGCGGTGCTGACGCTGCCGTCCGATCAGATCAACCGCATCGCCGCCCTGCCCTTGGCCGAGTTGTCGGCGGAACTGACGCGGCGCTATGACGCGCGGCTGGGCGAAATGGAGGCCGTGGGCAGTCCCCATGCCTATCCGCTGGCCACCACATGGGCGCACCATTTTGCCGCGCGGCGGGCGGCGCTGATTGGCGATGCGGCGGTGGGGATGCACCCGGTAACGGCGCATGGGTTCAATCTGGGGCTGGCCAGCGCGGACCGTCTGGCCGGGCTGGTGGCCGATGCCGCCGCGCAGGGGCGCGATATCGCGGGCAACCTGTTGCTGCGCCGGTACGAGGCCGGGCACCGTATTGCCGCCCGCCCGTTGTATGTCGGCACCAATATGCTGGTCGGGCTGTACACCGCCACGCATCCCGCCGCGCGGATGGCGCGCCATGCGGCCCTGCGCGCGGCGGCCCGCCTGCCGCGCCTGCGACAGGGGGTCAGCACGCTGTTGATGCGGCGTTAGGCGGCCTCTTCCTCGGTTTCATCCGCAGGGGTGGAGGGCGCGGCGCTGGCCATCTGGGACAGCGTCACATAATCCACCTTGCCCGTGCCCAGCACCGGCAATTCGCCCAGCACGCGGATGTCGCGCGGGATCATAAGCTCGGTCGCGCCATGCGCCCGGCCCCATTGCAACAGCGCCTTGGGCTCGGCCGCCGGAAAGGTGGTGAACAGCACCAGCGCCTCGCCCTTTTTCGGGTCTGGGCGGGTGACGATCGCATGGGCATGGCCGGGCCAGCACTGGCTGGCATAGCTCTCGACGGCGGGCAGGCTGACCATCTCGCCGCCGATCTTGGCAAAGCGTTTGGCGCGGCCCTTGATGCTGATGAACCCGGCATCGTCCAGCGCGACAATGTCGCCGGTGTCGTGCCAGCCATCGGCCGGGGGCTGCAACACGCCCGGATCGCTGGCCAGCAAATAGCCCGCCATGACATTGGGCCCGCGCACATACAGCCGCGCGCCCTCTGTGATGCCGGGAACGGGTTCCAGTTTGGCCTCGATCCCCGGCAACAGGCGGCCCACGGTGCCCGCCTGGAAATGCATCGGCGTGTTGACCGCGATCACCGGCGCGCATTCGGTCGCGCCATAGCCTTCCATGATGCGCAGGCCGAATTTGTCGGCATAGGTCAGGCGCGTTTCGGCCCGCACCTTTTCCGCGCCGGCAAAGATATAACGCAGGCTGTAGAAGTCATAGCCATGCGCCATCCGGGCATAGCCTGACAGGAACGTGTCAGTGCCAAACAGGATCGTCGCGTTGCAGTCATAGGCCAGTGCCGGGACGATGCGGTAATGCAACGGGCTGGGATACATCACCGTGCGGATGCCGTTGAGCAGCGGCAGCAATGTGCCCCCCGTCAGCCCGAACGAGTGGAACACCGGCAGCGCGTTAAGCACCACATCTGACGCATTGAAATCGATCCGCGCGCCCAGTTGCGCCAGATTGGACAACAGGTTGCGGTGGGTCAGCACCACGCCCTTGGGCACGCCCTCGGACCCGCTGGTGAACAGCACCACGGCGGGCGCGTCGGGGCTGATGGCCAATGCCGCATGCCGCGCGGCGGCGCGGCCCACGGTGGCCAGCGCCCACAGCTTTTCACCCTTGCCGATGGTGGCGGCCAGATCCTCCAGATAGGTGATGGTCAGCCCGTCATCGGCCAGTGCGGCGATGGTGTCGCCCAATTTGGCCTGATCGACAAAGGCGCGGGCGGTGACAATCGTGCCGATCCGCGCCGTGGCACAGGCCGAACGCATATTGGCCAGCCCAACGGTGAAATTCAGCATCGCGGGCACGCGGCCCTTTGCCTGCAACGCAAAGAACGCCACCACCGCGCCGTTGATATTGGGCAGCAACAGGCCCACGACCTCTCCGGGGGCGGTCTGCGCCGCCAGCCGTTTGCCCAGCAATTGCGTGCCCACCAACAGGCGGTCATAGGACAAAGGCTCGCGCTTGATGTCCTCCAGCACGCGGGCCTTGCCGCCGTGGATGGCGCGCGCCTGCGCCAATGCGGCAAACAGCGTGCTGTCCGTGGCCGAGGTGGCAAAGATCATGCCGCTCATTTCATCATACAGGCGGCGGCCGGCGATGGCGCGGCGGGCGCGCGCGCTCATCTCGCCCTCGACGCGGAACTGGCGCGGGGGCAGGACGGTGATGGTGATCTTGGGGAACCAGCGCAGGCGGACCTTGCCCCGCAGGCGCGAAAACGGCGTGTATTGCGGCCCGTCCAGCCGGATCGGAATGATCGGCGCATCGGCCTTGTCAGCCACCATGCCGGGGCCGTCAAACACCTTCATCAGCGCGCCGGTGACAGTGATGCGGCCTTCGGGAAAGATCACCAGAGCATTGCCCTCGCGCACGGTCTTGACCATCGCCTTGGCGGCCATGGGGTTGGTGGGATCGACCGGGAACGCCTTGAACAATTTCAGCAAAGGCTGGATCCACCACGCCCGCGCGATCGCGGTATGGATGGCAAAGGTCGGCTTGCCGGGCAAAAACGCGCCCAGCAACAGCCCATCCAGAAACGAGAGGTGATTGACCACCACCACCGCCGGTTCACCCGCGCGGGGCATATGCTCGATGCCTGTAACCTCGACGCGATAGAGCGCGCGCAGGGTCAGGCGGATCACGTCCTTGAACAGCGTTTCAGGCAACAGCCAGATGCTGACAAGCGCCACGCCCAGCGTCGCCACGCCCAGCACGCCGATCAGGTCGGGCACATCCATCCCCGCCGCCAGCAAGCCCGTCACCACCAGCACCGCCACCACCGTCAGCGCGGCATTGACGATGTTGTTGGCCGCGATGATGCGCGAACATTCGCCTTCGGGGCTGTGGACCTGAATGATGGCATAGAGGGGCACGATGAACATCCCCCCGGCAAAGGCGATCAGCCCCAGCGCGGCCAGAATGCCCCATGCGCCCGGCGTTGCCATGAATTGCGCGATCGATGCGCCCGCCACCTGCACGGCAAAGCCGCGCGTCACCCACCACAGGGCGATCAACCCCAGCGCCAGCCCCAACGCCGAGGCGGGGATATAGCGCGCCGAGACCTCGCCGCGTTGCAGGGCGTTGACCGCCATCGCGCCGGCCGCCACGGCCAGCGAAAAGATGATCAGGAACAGCGTGGCGATCTCTTGGCGCGCGGCCAGTGTGCCCGAAACCAGCGGCGCGAATTCGGAAACCAGCACCGCCCCCACGGCAAAGAACCAGCTGGTCCCCAAAATGGCCAACCACACGCCGCGCGTCTGCCGCGCGCTGTGCAGGATGGTGCGGGTGCCGCGCCAGATGTGCCAGTCAATTGGCGCGGATGCGGCGGGCGGCGCGGCGGGCACGCCCCATGCCGCGATCAGCCCCAGCACCGCCAGCCCGGTCAGCACCAGCCCGGCCGTTTGCGGCGGGATCACACCGGCCAGCAATTGCCCGCCCAGAATGGCCAGAAACGTGCCCCCCTCGATCAGGCCGGTGCCGCCCATGATTTCATCGCCGCGCAAATGCTGTGGCAGGATGGCGTATTTCACCGGCCCGAACAGCGTCGAATGCAGCCCCATGGCAAACAGGCTGGCCAGCAGCACCGGCACCGACTGCGCCCAGAACCCGGCCAGCGCGATCCCCATGATCGCCACCTCGGCCGCCTTGATCCAGCGGATCAGCCGCGCCTTGTCCCACGCATCGGCGATCTGCCCCGCCAGCGCCGAAAACAGGAAATAGGGCAGGATGAACAACCCCGTGGCGATTGCCGCCAGCATTTTCGCCTTGTCCGGCTGGGCTGCGTACAGACCGAAATTCGCCAGAAACAACATGGCGAATTTCAACAGGTTATCGTTGAACGCCCCCAAAAACTGCACAACAAACACCGGGGCAAAGCGGCGTTTGGCCAACAGGGACAGATCAACAGCGGCCATGATGGGGCGTTCCTTTGTCGCAGAATTGGATCAGTAGATGCACGTATCAGCGTTAATATTTCGCCGTCGCCGCGCCGCTGAGCGGTTCACACTTCCCAGCGGCACGATCGAATCAGCGACTGCACACGAATTGCCACACAAATATACACCGTTCAATTGATTTATTAGACATCGTTCAATTGATACCCTATGCCCCCGCTGCACACACAGGAACACCCATGGGCCGCCGATCCGATCACACCCGTCCGCAACTGTCCGAATTGATCCTGCGCGAAGGCCAGGCCCATCTGGCGCAGGTCGGCTTTGCCGCCTTTTCCGCGCGCGAAGTGGCCAAGCGCGTGGGCTATTCAATCGGCACGCTGTATAACGTGTTTGGCAGCTATGACGGGCTGATGCTGGCGATCAACGGGCGCACGCTGACCGATTGGCACGATGCGCTGGCCGCCGCATTGCAGGCCGCGCCGCTGGACGACCCACAGGCCCGCCTGCATGCGGCGATCCGCGCCTATTTCGATTTTGCCACCGCCAACCGGCATGTATGGACGGCGCTGTATGATTTCCGCCTGCCGCCCGATGCCCCCATGCCCGCCGATTATGCGGCCAAACTGGCCGGGCTGACCGGACTGGTGGTGGCCGAAGTCGCCGCCGCCCTGCCCCCCGCGCGGCGTGACGCGGCCCCCGCCCTTGCCCGCTCGCTCTTGGCCTGCGTGCATGGGCACTGCTTTTTCGCGCTGAACGGCACCTTTGCCCTGCTGGGCGAGGACGACCCGCTGGGGGCGGCACTGGCCCGCGTCGCCGAAGCCATCGCCGCCGCCCAAGGCCCCGCCGCATGAGCCGCAAGCGCCGCTATTTGACGGCCACCATGCCCGACGGTTACGTCAAAACCATTGGCCCCACGGCGGACCGTTTCACCCATTATTGGCGCATTGTCGCCGAACTGGAAAACGGCAAGACCGAGGTGTTCTGGGGCCACACAAAGTCGCTGGCCGAAGCCCGCCGCCTGCGCGCGCCCGCCGAGGAAGGCGCGAAAATGCGCGGCTGGAAAAGCTATCGTTTTGAAATTGCCGAACTGGTGGAGACCGACGCTCCGTCCTGACTACCCCAACCCACGAACAAAACACGGGTGGTGGTGAGCCCTGCTGGATTCGAACCAGCGACCTACTGATTAAAAGTCAGTTGCTCTACCGACTGAGCTAAGGGCCCGCCTTGGGTGTCAGCGGTCAGACCGCGGTGACTCGCGCAGGGCGAGGCGTCCCCCTAGGGGCGTGACGGCTCCGGGTCAAGCGGGCGAATTGCTGTCGCAGTGTCAAACCTGTGTGTGGATCGCGCCAATAGGGGGCAATCGCGGCCGCCGGGCGCAAAACAAAATCGCGCGAACGATAGGCGCGGTGCGGCACGTACAGGTTGCTTTGCCGCCAGATGCCCCCGTCCCACAGCACAATGTCGATATCCAGCACCCGCGATCCCCAGCGCTGTCCGGGGCGGCGGCCGAAGGCGGCCTCGACATGTTTGACCACCGCCAACAGCGCATCGGGCGCAAGGCGGCTGCGCACCACCACCGCGCCATTGGCATAGCGGCGCAGCGAGGGGCCAACCGGATCGCTGGTCATGACCGGCGCCACCGCCTCCAGCGTCACACCCAGCGCGCGCATCCCCGCCAGCACGCGCACGGCGGCGGCCAGCACCCCTTCGGGCGCGCCGAAACGACCGTGCGGCACATTGGACCCCAGCGCCAGAACATAGCGCCATTCCCGCTGCGTGACGGTCGTTTGCGGTTCAGACATCCTGCGCCAACCTTTCGTACAATTGCGGCCGCCGATCGCGGAAAAAGCCCATGCCCGCGCGGTGCGTGGCCGCCCGCGCCAGATCCAGCGTGGCGTGCAGCACGCCGGTTTCCTGCGCGCCATAATCGGCCAGAAAATCGCCCCACTCGTCACAGATAAAGCTGTGGCCATAGAACGCCTGCGCGCCGGCAGCGCCGGGCATGGTTTCGGCGCCGATGCGGTTGGCGGCGATCACCGGCATGCAATTGGACACCGCATGACCGATCATCGCGCGGCGCCACATGCGGCTGGTGTCCAGCCCGGTGTCATAGGGTTCGGACCCGATGGCGGTGGGGTACAGCAACACTTCGGCCCCCATCAGCGCCATGGCGCGCGCGCATTCGGGATACCATTGGTCCCAACAGATGCCCACACCAATGCGGGTGCCAAACACATCCCACACCTTGAAGCCCGTATTGCCCGGCCGGAAATAATATTTTTCCTCATAGCCCGGCCCATCGGGGATATGGCTTTTGCGATAGGTGCCCATGATCGCGCCATCCGGGCCGATCATCGCCAGCGTGTTATAGTAATGGTGCCCATCGCGTTCGAAAAAGCTGGTGGGGATGGCCACCTTCAGCTTGGCCGCCAATGCCTGCATGGCGATCACGCTGGGGTGCTGCGCGGTCGGGCGGGCCAGAGCGAACAGCGCCTCATCCTCGACCGTGCAGAAATAGGGGCCCGAAAACAGCTCTGGCGGCAGGATCAGTTGCGCGCCAGCGGCGGCAGCCTCCTCGACCAACGCGCAAACGGCGGCAATGTTTACCTTTTCGTCCTCGGACCCCAAAGGCAGTTGAAGGGCGGCGACATGAAGTAAGCTCATGCCGCCTCCATATCAGGGCCGCTTTCTGAACAAAAGCGTCATTCGGTCACTTTCGCCAATCGCGGTCATGCGGGCGCGGTCAGCGTCCGTCTTGGCCCCGCGCAGGAACGGCGGCAACATCCACACGCCTTCGGGGTGGTTGGCCGGGTCGCGCGGGTTGGCGTTGACCTCGCTCTTGGCCACCAGTTCAAAGCCATGCGCCTCAACCATGGCGATCACGTCCCGCTCGCGCAGATAGCCGTCATTGCCGATGGTGCGCGCGGCCGGCGCGCCGGGCTTGGCGCGGTGCTGTTCGATGCCCAGCAGGCCATCGGGCTTGAGCAAGCCGTGGATCGCCAAAAGCTCGCGGCGCATCCAGTTGCCGCGCCATAGATTGTGCATCTCGCGGAAGATCAGCACGCGGTCGACCGTGCCGTTCAGCGCGGCAGGCAGGCCATCGGTGTTATAGGCGGGCAGGCGTTCGACGGGCACGCCGGTATATTCCGCCGCCTTGGCCGGGAAGCTGTTGGCCAGCCCGCCCAGAAAGTTGCGCGTCTGCTCGCCATCCTTGGACACATCGGGGTTCAGGCCGATGTAATGGCCATTTTCGCCCAGATAGGGCACCAGAATGCGCGTCCACCACCCGCCGGACGGCATGTAATCCACCACCGTCATCCCCGGCTTGACCCGGAAAAAGGCCAGCGTTTGGGCCGGGTGGCGGTATTTATCGCGAGCCGTGTCGTCCTTGCGGCGCGGATCGGCCAGGATTTGCGCCATGCTGGGCGCGGGTGCGGGTTTGGTGACCGCAGGGGCGGTTTGCGCCTGCGTTGCGGCGGCCGGCAGCATCAGCGCGCCCGCGCCGATCAGCGCGCTGGCGGCCAATACGGCACGGCGGAACAGGGGGGTATGGCTCGGCATATGGGTCTCCCGGGACATCGGGGCGTGACCGGTCGCTTGTCTGTGGCCCGCCCCTGTCCCAAAGGGTGCCCGTCACACAGCCCGATGACAAGGGCCACAAGCGCACCTATCTGTCACCCATCGGATAAAGGAGTTTTGGCATGGAACAGGCGATCTTGGCTGGCGGCTGCTTTTGGTGCACCGAGGCGGTGTTTCGCCAATGCGCGGGCGTGCAGGACGTCGAGAGTGGCTATATCGGCGGCACTGTCCCCGCGCCCACCTATGAACAGGTGTGCAGCGGCACGACCGGCCATGCCGAAGCGATCCGCATCACCTATGACCCGGCGGTGATTGGTTACGGCGATCTGCTGGACGTGTTTTTCGCCACCCATGACCCGACGCAGTTGAACCGGCAGGGCAATGACATCGGCACGCAATACCGCAGCGCGATCTTTCCGCTGAATGACGCGCAGCGCGCGCAGGCCACCGCCGCCATTACCCGCGCCGCCGCCGATTACCCCGCGCCCATCGTCACCACCATCGAAGGCCCCGCCATCTGGTATCCAGCCGAAACCTATCATCAGGACTATTGGCCGGGCGCGGGCCAGCGCAATCCCTATTGTCTGGCCGTTATCCCGCCCAAACTGGCCAAATTGCGCAAGGGCTTTGCCCAGCGGTTGAAAGGCTGACCCCCCAACGCAAAACGCCCCGCCGTTGCCAGCGGGGCGTCCTGTTATCACGCAAAGGCGCGGCGGCGTTTAGCCGTCCAGACCATAGGCGGTGTGCAGCAGACGCACGGCCAGTTCGACCTCGTCCGCATCGATCAGCACCGAGACCTTGATCTCGCTGGTGCTGATCGCCTGAATGTTGATGCCGCGATCGGCCAGGCTCTTGAACATGGTGGCGGCAACGCCGGCATGGCTGCGCATGCCCACGCCCACGACCGACACCTTGGCCACCTTGGGGTCGGTGGTCAGCTTTTGATAGCCGATGACCGCGCTCGCCTCTTCCAGAATGGCCTGCGCGCGCGGCAGGTCGGCCTGCGGCACGGTAAAGGTCACGTCCGTGTCGGTGTCTTCGCGGCCGACATTCTGGATGATCATGTCGACGTTGATGTTGGCGGCCGCCAGCGGGCCAAAGATGGTGGCCACAGCGCCCGGACGGTCCGGCACGGCGGTCAGGATGACCTTGGCTTCGTTCTTGTCGGCGGCAATGCCGGTGATCAGCTGGCGTTCCATATCCAAGCCTTCCAATTCTTCGTCAGAAACAATCATCGTGCCGGGCAGCGTGTCGGCCGCGGGGGCGTCCTCGTCAATGAACGAGGAGAGCACCTGCACGCGCACCTTTTCCTTCATCGCCAGCGACACAGAGCGGGTTTGCAGCACCTTCGAGCCAACGCTGGCCAGTTCCAGCATTTCCTCATAGGTGACGTTCTTCAGCTTGCGGGCCTTGGCGACGATGCGCGGGTCGGTGGTATAGACGCCATCGACATCGGTATAGATGTCGCAGCGATCCGCCTTGAGCGCGGCCGCCACGGCCACCGCCGAGGTATCCGAGCCGCCACGGCCCAGCGTGGTGATGCGGTTGTCCGCGGTCAGCCCCTGAAAGCCCGGGATCACCGCGATCTCGCCCGAGGCCATGCTGGCCAGGATCTCGTCGGTGTCGATGCTTTCGATTCGCGCCTTGGCATGGGCGTCATCGGTGCGGATCGGCATCTGCCAGCCCAGCCACGAACGCGCCTTGGCGCCCATCGCCTGCAACGTCAGCGCCAACAGACCGCTGGTCACCTGCTCACCGCTGGCGACCACCACGTCATATTCCGCCGGGTCATACAAGGCATTGGCTTCACGGCAGAAATTGACCAGACGGTCAGTCTCGCCGGACATCGCCGACACCACGACCGCCACCTCATGCCCTGCTTCCTGCTGGCGCTTGACGATGCCCGCCACACGCCGGATGCGCTCGGTGCCGGCCATCGAGGTGCCGCCGAATTTCATCACGATCCGGGCCACGTCTTCAGGCTCCTTTATTGAAACAAAATTGCGCGAATGGGCTCTTGCCCCGCGCGGGTAGGGCGCTTTAGGAAGGGTTCATGCGCAATGCAACCATGAACACGTCTGCAGGCCCTGACGAACAGGCCAGCCCCACCGCCACCATCCGCCCCGAGGAAGCCGCCCATTTCGGCAAGCTGGCGGCGCAGTGGTGGGACCCAAAGGGCAGTTCGGCGATGCTGCATCGGCTGAACCCGGTGCGGCTGCGCTTTATCCGTGATGCCATCGACGCGCATTTCGGCGCGGATTCCCGTCATGTGCGCCCGCTGGCCGGGCGGCGCGCGCTGGACGTGGGCTGTGGCGCGGGGCTGTTGTGCGAACCGCTGGCGCGGCTGGGCGCGGCGGTGACGGGCGTTGACGCGGCGGCCGAGAACATCGCGGCGGCCAGCGCCCATGCGGCGGCGGGCGGGCTGTCGATCGACTATCGCTGTGGGGAAATCGGCGCGCTGGGCCTGTCGGGTTATGATCTGGTCACCAGCATGGAAGTGATCGAGCATGTGGCCGACAAACCCGCCTTCATCGCCGCGCTGGTGCAGACGCTGGCACCCGATGGCTTGATGGTGCTCTCGACCCCCAATCGCACGGCGCAGTCCAAATGGCTGATGATCGAGGCGGCCGAGCGCATCGGCATGGTCCCGCGCGGCACGCACCATTGGGATGACTTTATCACGCCTGCCGAACTGGCCATCCTGTTGCAGGACGCGGGGCTACAGGTGGGTCAGCCGATGGGCATCGCGTGGAGCCCGATGAAGGGGCTGCACCTGTCCGACGATCTGGCGCTGAACTACATTCTGACGGTGCGGCACGCATAAAGGCCGACCAAACGGGGAAAAGGGACAAGATGCACAAGGCGATCTGGTTTGCGGCGGTGATGGCATTGTCCGCGCCCGCCTATGCCCAAACGGCAGCCCCGGCGGCGCCTGCCTGCAACACGCTGGACAGCCCGGCGGGCAAGGCGTGGGCGCGGGCCAACGCGTGGCGCTATGCCGACCCGGCACGGGCGGCGGCGGTCTATCGCGATCTGGCCGACAGCCGC
Source organism: Novosphingobium ovatum (assembly GCF_009909235.1). Classification (GTDB taxonomy): domain Bacteria; phylum Pseudomonadota; class Alphaproteobacteria; order Sphingomonadales; family Sphingomonadaceae; genus Novosphingobium; species Novosphingobium ovatum. The sequence goes on along the minus strand of NZ_JAAAPO010000003.1, from coordinate 204,950 downwards.
AACCCTTCGCCATGGCCCGATGGCATCGCCCCGCAATGGACGGTGCTGCCCACAGGCACGCGGTTCCAGATGGCGATTGCCAAGGGCCAGATCCAGCCCGACGGCACCATCTGGTATGGCGGCTTTGGCACGTTTGACCGCATCGACAGTACGCAACAGGTGCGCGACTGGCTGGCCGTGCGCAGCGATTTCAAAGGCAGCGTCGATTTCGTCCTGACGCTGGAGGTGGTGCAGCCCCTGCCCGCGCTGGTCGGCCCGATTGGCCCACAGGTGGAGCCGGCCGGATGCAAATTGCTGCCCGGTGGCGGCATGCAGTTGCAGATGGTGACGCTGCCCAAGGACCGCGCCGCCTATCTGAAAGTGATCGAGCAGCGCCCCGTGCAATAGGGCGCTGCCGATGTGCCGGGTGTTACAGCCCGGCTTCCCACTCGCTGGCCTTGAAGCCGACAGCGATCAGCTTGCCGTCCTTCTCGATGATCGGGCGCTTGATCATCGAGGGCTGCTCGACCATCAGCGCGATGGCGGAGGCCTCGTCCATGATCGAACGGATCGCCTCGGGCAGCTTCTTGAACGTGGTGCCCGACTTGTTCAGCACCTTGTCCAGCCCTGCCTCGTCCACCCAGCTCTTGATCTTGCCCGCGTCCGCGCCGCCCTTCTTGTAATCGTGGAAGGTGTAATTGTAGCTATTGCCTTCCAGCCACTTGCGCGCCTTGGCGACGGTGTCGCAATTCGAGATGCCATAAAGGATGATGCTCATCGCCGTGGGTGTCCTGTGTGGAAGAGGGGGTGGGCGCGCCCCTGACGCGCCGGATTGCCGCCGCCATCAGCACATATTGGCCACAATAGCCACCCCGTGCGGTAGGGGCATGGCCTGCGCCTGTGGACTTTTTGCGTCACAATCGCCAAAGGGGCGTCCATGAGCTGGAACACTTTTGGCCGCCTTTTCCGATTCACCACCTGGGGTGAAAGCCATGGTCCCGCGCTGGGCGCGGTTGTCGACGGTTGCCCGCCGGGGCTGACGATCGACGAGGGGCTGATCCAGCCCTTCCTTGACGCGCGCCGTCCGGGGCAAAGCAAATTCACCACCCAGCGCAACGAACCCGATCAGGTACGCATCCTGTCGGGCGTGTTCGAAGGCAAGACGACCGGCACCTCGATCAGCCTGATGATCGAGAACACCGATCAGCGCTCCAAGGACTATTCCGAGGTAGCCAAGTCATACCGTCCCGGCCATGCCGATTACACCTATGACGCCAAATATGGTTTCCGCGACTATCGCGGCGGCGGGCGGTCATCGGCACGCGAAACCGCGGCGCGCGTGGCGGCGGGCGGTGTGGCGCGGCTGGTGATCCCAGAGGTGTCGATCCTCGCCTATGTGTCGCAGATTGGCGACGATCGCATCGACATGGCCAAGTTTGACGCCGAGGAAATCCGTCGCAATCCATTCTTCTGCCCCGATGCCGATGCCGCCGCGCGCTGGGCCGAAAAGGTGGAGGCGGTGCGCAAGTCGGGCTCGTCAATCGGGGCGGTGGTGGAATGCGTGGCCACTGGCGTGCCCGCTGGCTGGGGCGCGCCGCTCTATGCCAAGCTGGACTCTGAACTGGCCGCTGCGATGATGAGCATCAATGCCGTCAAGGGCGTGGAGATCGGCGACGGCTTTGCCGCTGCCGCGCTGACGGGTGAGGAAAACGCCGACCCGATGTATCCGGGCGAAAATGGCCCGACATTCAGCGCCAACCACGCGGGCGGCATCGCAGGCGGGATCAGCACCGGACAGCCGGTGGTGGTGCGCGTGGCGTTCAAGCCGACCAGCAGCATCCTGACGCCCATGCCCACCATCACCCGCGATGGACAGGCGACCGAGCTGTTCACCAAGGGCCGCCATGACCCCTGCGTGGGCATTCGCGGCGTGCCCGTGGTCGAGGCGATGATGGCGCTGGTGCTGGCCGACCAAAAGCTGATCCATCGCGGGCAATGCGGCTGATCTGACCCGCGACAAGTTTGATCGTCCGCAAGGACGCGTTCGACAGGCCCCGGCATCCCTTGCGATGCTGGGGCCTCCCCATTTTGGACCTGCGTTTTGTCACGTAATCGCCGTAACCGATCAAACGTGATTAATCGGCAGGGCCAATCTGATTAATCGGTAAAGCCCACTTCGCAAATCGCGGGGCAGCGCCTATCTCGGCTTCACACGGTTTCACACGCAACCTTTCAAGGAGCATACCCATGTCGCTTATCGGCTATGAAATCCAGCCCTTCACCGCCACCGCCTACAAGGCTGGCGCGTTCGTCGACGTGACCGACGCCGACATCAAGGGCAAGTGGTCGGTGTTCTTCTTCTACCCGGCCGACTTTACCTTTGTCTGCCCGACCGAGCTGGAAGACCTGCAGAACGAATATGCCGCCCTGCAGGCGATGGGCGTCGAAGTCTATGGCGTGTCGACCGACACCCACTTCAGCCACAAGGCATGGGCCGACACCTCGCCCGCCATCGGCAAGATCCAGTACTATCTGGTGGGCGATCAGAACCACGACCTGACCAAGCAGTTCAACAACCTGCGCGAGGGCGTTGGCCTGGCTGACCGTGGCACCTTTGTCACCGATCCCTCGGGCACTGTGCAGCTGGTCGAAGTGACCCCCGAAGGCGTGGGCCGCAACGCCGCCGAACTGGTGCGCAAGATCAAGGCCGCCAAGTACTGGCAGGAGCACCCCGGTCAGGTCTGCCCCGCCAAGTGGGAAGAAGGCGCCGAAACGCTGGCTCCTTCGATCGATCTGGTCGGCAAGATCTGATTTTGACAATACCGGGTGTGAGGGTGGCCGCGCCGCCCTCACATCCACCCTGCCCCTTATGCCCCCCTGTCATTCAACGTAAGTGCAGCGCCCCGCCCCATTGCCGGCGGCCACGCCAGACACGACAGGCCGCCCCTGGCCCTGCCCAGCCCTGACACAGCGCATCACGCTGCATTCACGCCGGATGACATTTCGGGCGCGCCCCTCTGCGCCCATGCTACTCGCACAAGGACCACCCCATGCTCGACGCAAATCTGTCCGCCCAACTTAAGCAATATCTGGCCATGCTGCGCGAACCGATCGAACTGGTCGCCAGCCTGGGTGACGATGCCAAGTCCGCCCAGACCCGCGAGCTGATCACCCAGATCGCCGCCCTGTCGGACAAGGTCTCTGCCCGCTTTGACGGCGATGACGCGCGCAAGCCCAGCTTCACCATCAGCCCTGTGGCGCAGGCGCATGACCGTGTGCGTTTTGCCGGACTGCCGATGGGGCACGAGTTCACCTCGCTGGTGCTGGCGCTGCTGTGGGCTGGCGGGCACCCGCCCAAGGTGGCGGACGAGACACTGGCGCAGATCGCCGACCTGCCGGGCGGCCATGCGTTCGAGATGTATTTCTCGCTCACCTGCCACAACTGCCCCGATGTGGTGCAGGCGCTGACGCTGATCGCGCTGAAGAACCCCGGCTATTCCGCCACCCTGATCGAGGGCGGCACCTATCAGGCAGAGGTCGACGCGCGCGGCGTGATGGCCGTCCCCGCCGTGTTCAAGGACGATGCCATGTGGCTGTCGGGCAAGAAGACGCTAGAAGAGATCGTCGCCGAACTGGATGTGGGCGCCGACGCCAAGGCAGCCGCCGCGATCAACGCCAAGGATCCGTTCGAGGTGCTGGTGATCGGCGGTGGCCCCGCTGGCGCGGCGGCAGCCGTCTATACCGCGCGCAAGGGCATCCGCACGGGTGTCGCCGCGCAGCGCTTTGGCGGGCAGGTGCTGGACACTCTGGGCATCGAGAACTTCATCTCGGTCAGCCACACCGAGGGGCCAAAGCTGGCCGCCGCGCTGGAAAACCATGTGCGCGAGTATGAGGTGGACATCATGAACCTGTCCACCGCCCAGCAGCTGATCCCGGCCGAAGCTCCCGGTGGTCTTCACAGCATCGTCCTGTCCAATGGCGCAACGCTGCGGGCGCGCAGTGTGATCCTGTCAACCGGCGCGCGCTGGCGCAACATGAACGTCCCCGGAGAGGCCGAATACGCCACCAAGGGCGTGGCCTATTGCCCGCACTGCGATGGCCCCCTGTTCAAGGGCAAGCGCACGGCGGTGATCGGTGGTGGCAACAGCGGCGTCGAAGCGGCGATCGATCTGGCGGGCATCGTGGCGCATGTCACCCTGATCGAGTTTGACACGGTGCTGCGCGCCGATGCGGTGTTGCAGGACAAGCTGCGCAGCTTGCCCAATGTCACCATCCTGACCAACGCCCGCACGACCGAGGTGCTGGGCGATGGCGCCAAGGTGACCGGCCTGACCTATGAGGACCGCGCCACCGGCACGATCCACACGGTTGAGCTGGAAGGAATCTTTGTCCAGATCGGGCTGGTGCCCAACACCGAATGGCTGAAGGGCGCGATCGCCCTCTCGCCCCGTGGCGAGATCGAGATCGACGCCAAGGGCGCCACCAGCATCCCCGGCGTGTTCGCCGCCGGCGACTGCACCACGGTGCCCTACAAGCAGATCATCATCGCCATGGGCGCAGGCGCCACGGCGGGACTGTCGGCATTTGACTACATGATCCGGAATTGAGGATAACCTTTTGCCAAGGCATGCCAAGGGTCTGAAAACCCTTGGCATACCGCACAAACAAAAACGAAAAACCGGCACAACAGATCCCATTGCCACGCATAATACATGCTGTAACCTTGAACGATGCTCAGCAACCTCGTCCGCGACCTGCCATATCTGTTCCACACAAATCGGGAACTTGGCCTCATGCTGCGCGGATGCAAGCCTTTGGCCTATTTCATCGATGGCAAGGATTGGTTCCCGGACATCATGCTGCGCTACTTTCGGCTGTTCGACCGCGCCGTGGCGGCAGGCCAGATGCGGCGGCACGACCATTTCTCACAGGCCGACGGGGTGGGGGCACAGGTCTATCACCACGTCCTCTTTGCCCTTCCAGGTGAGGAATGGCGCATCCAGCCCATGCTGGACCTGATGCTGGCCGACACCCCATGGACCGCCGTACAGGAACGCCGTCAGGGTGAGCTATTGGGCTATGCCGATTGGATGAACGATTATTGGCTGGAACATATCTACGTCCAATAAGCGCGCGCTATTTCCGTTTCAGCACGATATACACCGCCCCGCCGCCGCCATGGCGCGGATGGGCGGGGCGCACGGCCGCAATGCGTGAGGCGTGGCTGCCATGGGCCAGCCAGTCCAGATATTTGGCGCGAATGGCGCCGCGCCGGTCGCCTCGATCGGCCGATTCCACCGGGCGGGCCCGGCCCGTCACCAGCAACACCACCCGCGCGCCCTGCGCCAGCGCCAGCGTCAGACCGTGGTCCAGCCGGCTGTGCGCCTGATCCAGCGTGCTGCCGTGCAGGTCCAGCGTAAAGTCGGGCGATATCGTCCCCTTGGCCAGCCGTTTGTCCCAGCCCGCGTCCAGCCCGTGCCGGTCCAGCGGGCGCGCAGGCGCGGCGGGCGCAACGGGCGCGGGCAAAGGCGGAGGGACGCGCCCCTTGACCCGCTTGAGCACGGGCGGGGCGACAACCGGCAGGTCCGGCTCGACCACCGGCACAGCCACGCGGCGCGGTTCCAGCGGCACGATGGTTTCGGCCACACGCGCCCACAGATCGGCTTCCTCGGCCGACAGGCGCCGCGCGGGCGGCCGCGCCGGGGCAAAGCCGCGCGCCAAAAGCCCCCTGCCCGCCATGCCTTATTGCGCCGCGCCCCGCGCCATCGCCCGGGCCAGCGCACCGCGCGGCAACAGCACCACCGCCGCCCCGCGCGACGCCATGCCGCCCGCGATGGTGCGGGCCTCTTGCCCGGCGCCCCAGAAGGAATCGATGCGGTTGGCCCCCTTGATCGCGCCGCCGGTGTCCTGCGCCACCCACAGCCCACTGACCGCCGAACGGTCCATCTGCAACGCCACCGGCGCGCCCAGCGGGATGAACAGCGGATCGACCGCAATCGACACATTGGCCCGTACCGGCACGCCCAGCGCGCCAATCGGCCCATCGCCCGTCAGTTCGCGGAAGAAGACATACGAGCGGTTCTGCAACATCAGCGCCTGCCCCTGTTCGGGGTGTTCGCGGATATATTGCATGATGCCCTGCATCGATCCGGGATATTGCCCCGGCCCGGTGCCGATCAGTCCGCGTTCGCGCATGGCCGCGCCAATGTTGACATAGGACAGTCCGTTGTCGGCGGCATAGCCGATGCGGATCACACTGCCGTCTGGCCCGCGCAGGCGCCCCGAACCCTGCACCTGCAGGAAGAACAACTCTACCGGATCGGCCACCCAGCCGATTTCCAGCCCGCGCCCGGCCAGAATGCCGGATTCGATCTGGGCGCGGTCGAAATAGCCGGTGAACTGGCCGTTCTGGTCATAGCGGCCAAAGGGCGTCATGCCATTGGGCCGCACCGGCGCATCTCCGGGACGGGCATGGACCAGGTCAGGCGGCACGGCATAGACCGGCGTATCATAACCGGGCTGGCGCTGGCGCACCCCGGCAATCTCGGGCTCGTAATAGCCGGTCACAAAAGCCCGGCCATCGCCCACCACCACCGTTTCGAAATGGGCATAGAAAAAGCCCGCCGCGTTGTCGGCCGGCCATTGCGTGGCACTGGCACAGATCCGCTGCCAGTCCTCGGGCTGGACCAAACCGCTGGGATCGCGGCGGTTGACCAATGCGGGACAGCTTTCCCGGAACGAGACCAGCGCCGGCCGAGCGGTCGCGTCGGTCAGCCCCAGCGCCGAAAACTCTGGCCCCGCGCGCAGCCCGGCCTGAATCGCGTTGGCAGGTGGCGGCGGCAACAGCGATGTCGGCCCCGCGGGCGCGGGCGAAGCCACCGGCGCAGGCGCGGACTGTGCCGGAGCGGCATAACTGGCCACCGGCGGCCCACCGCGCTGGGCGGCACCGGGCGGCGGCATCTGGCGCGCATTGGGATAGCCCATCGGCGGTTTGGGTTTGGGAATGATCCGACAACCGGGAAGCAACGCCACCGCCGCGAGTCCCGCGGCCAGACGCCAGCGCAATGCCACCATGTCCAGTGCCCTTTCCTGCACGGGCGCCCCACAGGCGCACGTCATGCACCCTTTGCCCGCATCGCCCGGTCAGGCGCAAGCTATTGCCGATGATTTTCCACCGCTTGACCATAAGGGCAAGGCCGAGGGGCGCAGATGCCCCGCCACATAGGAAAAAGCGCGCCACCCTTGGGTCGCGCGCTTTTCAGGGACATCGGATAAACCGGTTCAGTCGACGTCGGTTTCGGTCAGCATCCAATCGGGATGGCCCGAATGCACCGCGCGGCGGAAGGTCCAGACATCACGTACCTCAACCGCATCGTTCAGCGAGCCGGCAATCACCACGCCATCGGCGTTACGCGTCACGGCGGCGATATCGGCCACGAAACGCACCGCGATCCGCGCGTCCGGCCCGGTCAGACTGGCGGCGGTGATCACCGCTTCCTCGATCCGCACCAGACGGTTGTCAGGCACTTCGCCAGCGGCGACACGGGCGTCGATCGCCTCGGCAAAGCTGCGGGCGACTTCAGGGTCGCACAGGTGGACCAATTCGTCCTTGTCCCCGCGCCAGAAGGCTTCAAGGATCAGGCGATAGGCACCCCGCGCGCCCTCGACAAAGGCGGCCGGGTCAAAGCGGCGATCGGCATTGGCGATCTCGCGCAGGCCGTTTTCGACGGCAGGCTGGAACGGCGCCATGTCACGCACCCGCGCGGCGGGGGCTGGAACCGCCTGTGGCGCGCCAGCCGGAGCCGCCCCGCCAGTTGGCCCGGCGTTGGCATCAAACCGGCTCTGCACAGGCTCCTCCCCATGCTCGGCACGGCGGCCCAGCACGGAATACAGGCGCATGCCCAAAAAGGCTGCGATCATGGCCAGAATGACGATTTGAACAGTCACGCGCGGAAATCCACCTTGTGGCCCCCGACATGAAGGCCTTTCCAAACATGCCCTAGATAGTGGCGATTGACAAATGAACAACGCCTGCACCACCCCCGGGCATGGGGAAATTTGCCTCAAAGGGTATAAAAATTCCGCAAAGGGCGGCTTGGGGGGAACCGCATCGGCCCGCCTGCGGGCAAGGGGTAACCCATTACGCCGCCTTACTCGGTACGACTCCGCAGCAAGGCGCGGCAGCGCTTTGGCGCGCGGCAGGCGCTGTATGGATTGCCCGCGCTGCGCCGGGATGCTAGGCGCGGCGCAATTGTCGGTGCGAGCGCGCGGCGGGACAACCGCCGCACGAGGGCCGGCACATGGATCCATCGCGCGCATCCCGCGCCCAAGGAAAGTTTGCATCATGGCCGAAGATGGCAACGTCACCTCCTCGCTCAAGCTGGATGGCACGGACGATTCGCTGCCCAGCGCGGGCATCATCACGCAATATGTGAAGGATCTGTCGGTCGAGAACCCCAACTCGCCCGAGTGCTTCTCGTGGCAGGACGCGCCGCAACTGGACGTGCAGTTCAACATCGCCGCCCGCGCCGTGCAGGGCGAGGTGCATGAAGTCGAACTGAAGGTCGAGATCCGCGCCAAGGCAGATGCGGGCGTCGCCTATATCGTCGACCTGAGCTATGCCGGTCTGGTGGGCATGCGCAATCTGGACGAAGTGCAGGCCCACGCCTTCCTGTTTGCCGAGGCCCCGCGCATCCTGTTCCCCTTCGCTCGCCGCGTGGTGTCGGATGCCGTGCGTGACGCCGGTTTCGCCCCCGTCATGCTGGAGCCGATCGATTTCAACGGCCTGTACATGCAGCAGTTGCAGGCCCAGGCCGCGCAGGAAGGCGACCTCTCGGCCGCCGAGCCCGCCGGCAACGCCTGATCGCATGCGGGGCGCCCATCACGGCGCCCCCACCCTTTTTGACGCCCAACCGCATCGGCTGACATGAACCTTCTCAAGGCCACAGGCACGATTGGCGGGCTGACGCTGCTGAGCCGCATCTTGGGCTTGGCACGCGATTCGCTGTTTGCCCGGATGATCGGCGCAGGGTTTGCCTCGGACGCGTTTCTGGTGGCGTTCCGCCTGCCTAACATGTTCCGCGCGCTGTTTGCCGAAGGCGCCTTTGCCAGCGCCTTTGTCCCCATGTTCAACAAGAAGGTCGCCGATCCCGATGGGCGCGGCCTGCCAGACGGCATCGCCTTTGCCGAGGCTGCGCTGTCCGTGCTGTTGCCGGTGCTGATCGTCATGACGCTGGCGCTGGAACTGTTCGCATGGCCGGTGACATGGGCCTTGTCGGGCAAGTTCAACGGGGTCTCCCCCGACCAGTTCGCCTATGCCGTCAGCCTGTCGCGCCTGACGATCCCCTATCTGATGCTGATCTCGCTGGTCAGCCTGCTGGGGGGCATATTGAATTCGCTGCACAAGTTCTGGGTGAATGCGGCCGCGCCGATTTTCCTGAACCTGACGCTGATCGCGGCGCTGCTGCTGTTCCATTCGCCCGATCCCTTTGTCACGGCGCGCAATCAGGCCGCGGCGGTGTCGGTGTCGGGGGTGCTGCAGCTGGCGTGGCTGGCATGGGCGGCGCGGCAAAACGGCGTGTCGCTGCGCCCGCGCTGGCCCCGCCTGACGCCAGAGGTCAAGACGCTGATGGCGCTGATCCTGCCGGCCGCCGCAGGCGCGGGCGCGGTGCAGATCAATCTGGTAATCTCGACCGCGCTGGCCGCCAGCCTGCTGGACCATGGCGCGGTGACCTATATCTATCTGGCCGACCGGCTGAACCAATTGCCGCTGGGCTTGATCGGCATTGCCATGGGCACGGTACTGCTGCCCACCATCAGCCGCCAATTGGGCGCGGGCGATGAAGCCGGCGCGATGGAAACCCAGAACCGCGGCATGGAACTGGCGCTGGCGCTGACCCTGCCCGCGACGGTGGGGCTGGTGTTCTGTGGCGAACCGATCGCGGCGGCGCTGTTCGGCTATGGCCGCTTCACCGCCACCGACACGATGCTGACCGCGCAAGCACTGGCGGCCTTTTCCATCGGCCTGCCCTCTTATGTGTTGGTCAAGGTGCTGACGCCCGGCTTTTACGCCCGCCACGACACCAAAACCCCGGTCAAGTTTGCCACATGGTCGATGGTCGTCAATCTGGTGCTGAACCTGATCCTGATCCTGCCGCTGCGCCATATGGGGCCGCCGCTGGCCACGGCGCTGTCCTCCACGGTCAATGTCGCGTTGCTGTATGGCACACTGCGCCGGCGAGGCGATTTCGCACCTGACGCCCGCCTGATCCGCCGCGCGTGGCGGCTGGCGGTGGCGGCGCTGACGATGGGGCTGGTGATGTGGATCTCGCAGCGCTGGCTGATGCCCTATACGCATGGATCGTGGGTGGTGCGCGGCACGGCGATGCTGGCACTGGTAGGTGCGGGCGCGGCGGTCTATGGCGCGGCAACGCTGGCGCTGGGCGCCTTTACGCGGGACGATCTGGGGCTGTTGCGGCGGCGCAAGGCCGGTTAAAACAGGCGCGACATGCCAAAGAACACCTGATGATCGGCCACCTGCCCCAACAGGCGCAGGTTGATCCCGACATCCAGTTGCAAACGCGGCGTCAACATATAGCCACCGGCAAACCCGACATAGGCGGTCGATTCTCCGCGCTCGACGGTTTCCACGCGCTGCCAGCCGACCTCTGCCTGCAACGTCAGGCGCGCGGTGACGGGGCGGGCCAGCGTGACGGTCGTCCCCCAGGTGATATTGTGCCCGGTGCTGGTATCGTCCACCACGGCGCTGATCTGCGGCTGGATATCCAGGCTGAATTCATGCGGCAGGGGCAAGGTAACCGGCACCACCAGCCCCGCCGACATATGTTCCAACCCGATGCCGCGTTTGCCCACAGGCACCGTCAGGAACGGATACAGGGCAATCGACACGCCCGATCCATCGGGGTTTTTCAGATTGTATTTCAGCGCAATCAAGGCATCGGCCGCACCATGGTCCACCGCCACTTCGCCGGACTGATCACGGTCGCGCAGAGTGGTAAAGCCATTCCAACCCACGTTCAGTTCCATGGTGGAGGTCACCCCCACCCGCAGGATCGCCTGACCAAAAGCGGTGGTGTCATGGAGGCCAGTGTCGTCCTCGATCCGTTGCCAGTCGACGCCCGTTTCCAGCATCACCCGCCCCGGCGACAAGGCGCAGGGCGAGGTGCCCATGCCCGGCCGTCCCGAACAGAACGGGCGCTCCTCGGCATGGGCCGAAGCGGCCGCGCCAAAGGCGATGACACTGGCGCCCAGCAGCGCCGCACGGGTGAACAGGCTCTTCATCATCCGCCCCTGATGCCAAAACTTGCCGAATTCTAGCCTAAGGCTGGATCCGGCTGAACGCGTAGGCAATGCTTCAAACCGCAGCAACTGCCGAATTGCGACGTCAAGCCTCTTGCGCATCCTGTGGCCAGCGGGCATCGCCCCGATCAGTTCAGTCACCAATGGAATCACATCCCATGCGCATCGTTTCCGGCATTCAGCCCACGGGCAATCTCCACCTTGGCAATTATCTGGGGGCGATCCGCAATTGGGTGGCGATGCAGAACGATGCTGCAGCTTCGGGTGGCGAATGCTTCTTTTTTCTGGCCGACCTGCACGCGATCAGCATGCCGCATGATCCGGCCGCCCTGTCGGCCAACACGCGTGAGATGACCGCCGCGCTGGTGGCCTGTGGCGTGGACCCGGACAAATCCACCCTGTTCAACCAGACGCAGGTCCCTGCCCATGCCGAACTGCAATGGCTGCTGAACGGCACGGCGCGCATGGGCTGGCTCAGCCGCATGACCCAGTTCAAGGACAAGGCGGGCAAGAACCGGGACTCGGTTTCGGTCGCGCTGTACACCTATCCGGTGCTGCAGGCCGCCGACGTGTTGCTGTATCAGGCCACCCACGTCCCCGTCGGCGAGGACCAGAAGCAGCATCTGGAACTGGCCCGCGACATCGCGCAAAAGTTCAACAATGACTTCTGCCCCGAGGACAAGCCGCTGTTTGTCCAGCCGGCCCCGATCATCCCGCCCGAGGCCGCGCGCATCATGTCCCTGCGCGATGGCAGCAACAAGATGTCCAAATCCGACCCCAGCGACATGAGCCGCATCAACCTGACGGATGATGCCGACACGATCATGTCCAAGGTGAAGAAGGCTAAGACCGACCCCGAACCGCTGCCCAGCGAGATCGAAGGGTTGGAGGGCCGTCCCGAGGCGCGCAATCTGGTGGGCATCTATGCCGTGATGGCAGGCGTCAGCCAGGCGCAGGTGCTGGCCGATTTCGGCGGCAAGGGTTTTGGCGCTTTCAAGCCGGCGCTGGGCGAATTGCTGGTCGAGAAGCTCTCGCCCATCAACGCCCGGTTCAACGACCTGCGCCATGATCGCGACGCGCTGGACGCGATCCTGCGCAAGGGCGCGCAAAAGGCCCGCGCCGCCGCCGCCCCGACACTGGCGGCCGCATATGACGCGCTGGGATTGTTGCGCGGATAAACCGCGCGGGGGATTGTTGCGCGGCTAAACCGGCCCCATTCAACCTCGGTTCAGCCTGTCGCGCGCAACCTGCTTGACGATAGCGGTGTTGCGCGCGCAGATGGCGTGATGGCCGCAACCCGGCTTTGGCGGAGCAAGAACATGAACGGCGTCGCATCGCGTTTGATCAAGGCAGCAGTGGCGGGCCTGCTGGCGCTGGGCCTGTCGGCCTGTGCCACGGGGCTGGAAACCCGCGTCACCCGGTTCCAGACGCAATTGCCTGCGCCACAGGGGCAAAGCTTTGCCATCGTGCCGGATGATCCGGCGCTGGCGGGCGGGATCGAATTTGCCCAATATGCCCGCGATGTCGCCACCGAACTCTCGCGCAAGGGCTATGCTCCGGCCGCCAGCCCCGATGCCGCCACGCTGATCGTGCGCTTTGCCTATGGCGTGGACAAGGGGCGCACGATGGTCCAGTCCTCGCCCTTTGCCGATCCGTTCTGGAGCCCATGGTACGGCTATGCCCCGCATGGGCGCTATGGCTATGGGTATGGCTATATGCCGGGCGCGTGGGGTTGGGGCTGGCACGATCCGTTCAATGATCGCCGCATCGACAGCTACACCGTCTATGCCAGCCACATCAGCCTGAAGATCGAGGACCGCAACACCCAGCGCCTGTTCGAAGGCCGCGCCGAGGCGCTCTCCCCCTCGAACAAGCTGCAATGGCTGGTGCCCAATCTGGTGCAGGCGATGTTCACCGGCTTCCCGGGCAATTCGGGCGAGACGCTGCGCATCACCGTCGCCCCGGAAAAGCCGGCCGCCAAGTAAGCGCCGGCCCCAGGGCCCAACGGGCGGGTTAGCCCGCCCGCCAGCGCGCGACGAAGAACCCGTCCAGCCCGCCCTGATCGGCCAGCATCCCCGGATCGGTGCGCAACCACCCCTGCGCCGTCGGGGTCAGCCCCTGCGGCAGTTCATCAGCGGTGATCGGGTCGGGGCGCAGCGCGGTAAACGCCTCGGCCTGATCCTCGCCCTCGGCCCGTTCCAGCGAGCAGACGGCATAGACCAGCCGCCCGCCCGGCGCCAACCAGCCCGCCGCGCGGGCCAGCATCGCCTGCTGGATCTCGGCCATTTCGGCGATCTGGCGCGGGCCGATGCGGTGCAACACATCGGGGTGGCGGCGGCAGGTGCCCGTGGCGGTGCAGGGCGCATCAATCAGGATCGCGTCAAACGGCGCGTCCGGCGTCCATTGCATCGCGTCCCCCGCCACCATCGCCGCCTGCAATCCGGTGCGCTTCAGATTGGCGGCCACCCGTTCCAACCGGCGCGGACTGGCGTCCAGCGCGGTCACATCCCACCCGGCTGCGGCCAATTGCATCGTTTTGCCTCCCGGCGCGGCGCACAGGTCCAGCACCCGCGCCCCCGCGCGGGGCGGCGCGCCGACCAGCCGCGCGGGCAAAGCGGCCGCCAGATCCTGCACCCACCACCCCCCGGCCTCATACCCGGCCAGCGTTTCGACCGCATCGCCGCGCCCGCAGCGCACATGGCCGGGCATCAGGCTGACGCCTTCGGGCACAAGCGCCTCGGCGCGCGCCGAAATGTCCAGCGGCGGCGGCACGGCAAGCCCAGCGGCGATCGGCGCTGCGCGTTCGGCCCAGCGCTCGGCAACGGCCGTGGGCAAGGTGGGCGCATCGGGCAGGCCTACCCCGCGGCGCACCAGCGCCGAAAACACGCCATGCGCCAAACGGCGCGGCCCGCCCGACAACAGTTCCAGCCCGGTGGCAACCACGGCATGGGGCGGCGTGTCCAGCCGCAGCCAGCCCGCCAGCATCAGGCGCAACACCGCGCGCGGCTTGGCGTCCTCGGGCAGGACCTGCTGCGTGGCGCTGTCGATCAACGCGTCCAGATCCACCATCCAGCGCAAGGCCTCGGCCGCCAGCGCGCGGGCCAGCGCCCGGTCCGCGCCCAGCCCCAGTCCCTGACAGGCCGAAGGCACCGCATTATCCAGCGTCTCACCCCGGCGCAGCACGGCATCGACCATCCGCAACGCCGCCTTGCGCGGGGCAAGACCCGCGACCTCGGCTGGTTGCGGGCGGGGCTGGCGCGTGGGACGGCTGGTGTTATAGCGGCGCGACGAGTGGGGTGGCTGGACTGGCTTCATCGCCGCCCCCTACAGCATTGCACGGAAATCGCCAAATCGGGCGGCTTGCATTCCGTGGCCCCTGCGCCCATCTGTCGCCCATGACGCAAGATTCCTCCCGCCCGCGCGCCACGCAGCGCCCCACAGGCTTTACCAAGCCCGCCCATTGGACCAACGATCCCGTCCCCGCCCCCGCCGCCCCCAAGGACGAGGAAGACCCCGAGGGCCTGTCCCCCACCCGTTACGGCGATTTCACCCGCAAGGGGATCGCGTGGGATTTTTGACCCTGCGCGGCTCTTGGCCACAGGCATAGGGCAGGCGCAGGCATAGGGGGATTGCCGGGGACAGCCATCACCCAAACCGCAAGGCGCAGGCTGTAGCCTCTTTGCGCATGAGCATCCTGGCCCTCTCCCTGCCCATGGCCATGGCAGCCGCAACGCCGCTGCCCGCCGCACCCGCAATGCCGCCCGCGCTGGCCGAATTCCGCAACGGGCAGGTCGTGTGCGACCGCCCAGATCCGCAACGCCACTTGTGCTGGTCCATCTCGCGGGTCAAAGCCGCATCGGGCGGGCGATGGGTTTTGCATATAGAAGGGCGGATCGAGCCGACCAACAATCTGACGGTAGCGCTGGCTGCCCCGTTGTTTCTGCGCGATCAGATGTATTGCTATCACCTGACCGAAGAATTGCGCCAATCGCAGGTGGTGCATGACAATGGCCGCCTGTTGGCCGGCGCCGAGCGTCAGGCCGTTTTTGAACGGACCCGCCCGCTATTGTCCCTGATCATGGACCGGGATGTGTGCACGCGCCTGATACGCAAAGGCGATGTGGTGATGCGCTTCCTGACACTCTATGGACCACAGGGCAGCCTGACCAAACCGCCGCGCGCCGCAGCGGTGCTGCCGGCCAACACGGACTATCGCCTGCTGCCATAGGCCTTGCGCCCGCCATAGGGACGAACACACATAGGGGGCCTAAACCGCCGACAGGCCTCATCGTGTATTCACTCTTGGACACACCACCGATCGAGCAAGCACATGAGCCTGATTGCCCTGATTGCCCCTGTCATGCTGGCCGCGTCAGGCCCTGTCGCGTGGCCCGCCCCGCTGGCCGATTTTCGCGATGGCGCGCTGCTATGCGACAATCCCGATGACGCGCGCAAAATCTGCTCCAGCCTGCGCACCGTGACCAGCGATGGCAAGGGCGGGTGGATCATGCGCGAATTGCGCATCATGGATCGCGAGGCGGATATCGTGCTGGAGGCCTCTGCCCATCTGTTCATTCAGGACGGGCAGTTCTGTCACAAGATCGACCTCAGCCAAGTCCCTACCTTCCGATTTTGGCAGCACGGCATATTGGCCAGCCCCGCCCTGCACCAAAAGATGGTCGCCATGACCAAGGCGCAGATCGCGGTGATCGCCAATAAGACGTTTTGCTATGAGTTGGCGCGGACCAACGACCAACTGATCCGCCGCGGGCGGATGTATGATGGCGCCACGTTCAAGATCGCCCTGCCAGCCCAGCCCGCGCGCTTGGTCCAAGCCAAACAGGGCTATCGCGTCGCGCCCTGACCGCCGCGCCTTAAACCCAGCCCAGCAATTCGCGCCGTACCAGCCCCTCGATCATCACCATGCCATCATCGCCCGCGTTCAGGCATTCCAGCACGGCGTAATTGCGGCCGCCGGCCTGTTCAAACACCTCGCGGCCACGGATCGCCAGTTCCTCCAGCGTTTCGACGCAATCGGCTGCAAAGCCGGGGGCGGCCACTACCACCCCTTGCGCGCCCTCGGCCCCCAGCCGCGCCAGCACGCTTTCGGTCGAAGGCTCCAGCCATTTGGCCCGGCCAAAACGCGACTGGAACGCCACCTCGACCCGCATCGCGGGCCAATCGGGGGCCAGCGCCTGCGCCAACAGGCGGGCGGTCTTGCGGCAGTGGCAGTGATAGGGATCGCCCAGATGCAGCGTGCGTTCAGGCATGCCATGGAACGACAGCACCAGCACACGGGGGCCAAATGGCAGCGCCGCCAGTTGCCGCGACAGATCATCGCGCAACGCGCCGATATGCAGCGCATCGTCGTAATAGGGCGGCAAGGTGCGGATCGCCGGTTGCCAGCGCAGCGCCCGCATCCCATCGCCCAGCGCGTCCATCACGCTGGCGGTGGTGGCACCACAATATTGCGGGTACAACGGCGCGATCAGGATGCGGTCACAGCCATCGGCCTTCATCCGCGCCAGCGTGTTTTCGACACTGGGCTGGCCATAGCGCATGGCCCATTCCACCTGCACTTGGGCCCCCATGCGGGTTTGCAGATCGGCTGCCTGCGCCTTGGTGATGGCGGCCAGGGGCGATCCGTCGGCGGTCCACACCTGACTGTAGGCATGGGCTGATTTGGCCGGACGCGTGCGCAGGATGATGCCGTGCAGGATGGGCCACCAGATCAGGCGCGGTATCTCGATCACGCGGGGATCGGACAGGAACTGCCCCAGATAGCGACGCAGCGCCCCCGGCTCGGGCGCCTCTGGCGTGCCCAGATTGACCAGCATCACCCCCACCTTGCCAATCGGCGCGGCGGGATGGGTGGCGGGCTTGTCCATTCTATTCCTCCACAGCCAGCGGCAGGCGACGCATCCGCACCCCCGTGGCCGAAAACAGCGCATTGGCGATCGCCGGAGCAGCGACCACCGCCCCCAACTCGCCAGGGTCGAACGGATCGGCGTTGCTGGCGATCAGTTCAACCTCGACTTCGGGGCAATTGGCCAATAACGGCAGGCCCAGTTGCGACAAGCGCCGCGCCACCGGCAGCCCCCCCGCCCAGCGGTTGGAGGCACCGGCCGCCATGGCGATGCCAAAGATCAGCCCGCCCTCGATCTGTTGACGCGCGATGTCGACATTGACGATGCGGCCGATGTCGGCCACCGCCGCGATGCGGTCCACGCGCAAGCCCTGCTCGTCGCGGCGGGCGGTGGCGATGGCGGCGATGCAGCCCCCGCTTGCCACCGATCCCATGCGCCAACAGGCCAGCCCCGCGCCGCTGCCGTCGCGCCCGCCGTTCCATTGCGCCAGCGCCGAAACGCGCTGCAAACACTGCGCCAGCCGCGCGTCATGGCCCAGCATCGCCATGCGATAGGCCAAAGGTTCACGCGCGGACGCCACGGCCAGCTCGTCAATCAGGCTTTCCACCGCAAAACTGGTAGCCACCGCCATCTGCCCGCGCATCCGTCCGGTCGACAGGCCGATCCCCACCGGGACATGGCTGATCGCCAGATGGCCGATGTCATACGGCGGCAGCGCGTCTTCCAGCGCCATCCACTCACGCTCGCCCTGTACCGCGATGCCATCGGTGGGGCTGACCTGATCCATGAAGCGGCGGGCAAATTCGCGGTTGGTGGCAGGCGCCGCCACCCGCAAGGCCAGCGCCGCCACCCGCCCGGCCGGATCGGTGCGCGCGGCGGCCACAATCGCGGCGGGCGCGCGCGGGCGGGCGGCCAATTGCTCTTGCCAGCGGGTCCAGACCAATTGCACCGGGCGCTGCACCTGCGCGGCGATGCGCGCGGCCTGCGCGGCATGGTCGCTTTCCAGCCGCGCGTCGAAACTGCCGCCCGCGCCCAGCGGATAGAGCACCACATCGCGCACATCGGCATTGATTTCGCGCGCCACGGCGATGCGCGCGCGTTCCGGGGTCTGGGTGGCCATCCACAGCTCGGCCTTGCGCCCACCCCATGGGCTGCCCGACAGGCGGATGGTGACGCTGGCGGTTTCCAGCGGCGCATGGACCCCCGCCCCCACGTCATAGCGCGAGGACAATTGCGGCTTGGCCCCGATCACCCCCGCCGCATCGCCAATGGTCAGCACATCGTCAGCATCGCCGGTCTTGACGCCCTGATCCAGCGCCGCGTCGATCCGGGCGCTGTCGGCCGGGTGCACCACGACAAAGCGCGCAGCCGCCGCCTGCACCGCCTGCTGGGCGGCGTGGCTGTTGCTGGCCACCGCCGCGATCCAGTCATCGCCCGTCACCACATCGATCACGCCGGGAATGCGGCGCGCGGCGGCATCATCATGGGCAGACAGCGTGGCCTCGATCCCGCGGGGGGCCTGCGCCAGCGCGGCATAGGCCATGCCGGGCAGGCGGATATCGGCGGCAAAGGGATAGGTGCCATCGACCTTTGCCGGCAGGTCCAGCCGGGGATAGGCCAGCGGCGCACCCGGCGGCATGCCCAGCGGGTGTTCCTGTGGCGGGTTGGGACGCAAGGGCGGCGGGCTGACAGGGGCCAGCCGGGCGGCATCATCCACCAGTTCGCCAAAGCCGAAACTGCGGCCCTGATGGCTGACGCGGCCATGGGCCACATCGCATTGTTCGGGCGCGATGCCCCAGCGGGCCGCCGCTGCGCCCGCCAATTGCATCCGCGCCACCGCCGCCGCAGCGCGCGCGGGCTGTTCATAGGCGGCCAGCGACATGCCATCGGCCGTGGCCATGAAGCGGTTGCGTTCGGCCCAGCGGCGGGCCAGCAGGCCATCGGGGGCCGCCGCCAGTGTCGCGCCTTCGGGCATCCACAGCGCGGCCCAATGCGCGGCCAGCGCGGCATTGGCCCAGACCTCGCTGATCGGCGCGGCGGCAACCGCGATCTGCCGCCAATCCGCGCCCAGCTCCATCGCCACCACCTGCGGCAGGATGGTGCTGACCCCCTGCCCCATCTCCAGTTGCGGCACGGCCACGCTGACCATGCCCGCCCGGTCGATGCGGATCCACACGCCAAAGGCGCGCTCGTCCGGGGCGATGGGGGTCGGGTCGGGGTAGCTGGTGGGCAACAGCGGCATGGCCACCAGCAGGCCACCGCCCGCCGCCGCCACAACCATCACCTGTCGCCGCGACAGCACCATGCGATTATCCCCGGGCGGCCGGATGATGCGCCAGCCAGTCGGCCACCCGCGCCGCGATCCGGGCAAAGGCCGCGCCCTGCGGGCTGTCACCTGCCGCCGGGGGTTGGCCCGCGTCGCTGGCCTGACGGATGGCCAGATCCAGCGGGACCGAGCCGAGGAAGGGCAGGCCAGCCTCGGCCGCGGCCTGCTCCACCCCGCCACAGCCGAACGGATCGGACACATTGCCGCAATGCGGGCACATATAGCCCGACATGTTTTCCACCATGCCGATCACCGGCACGCCCGCCTGCGCGAACAGGTCCATCGCGCGGGTCGCATCAATCAGCGCCAGATCCTGCGGCGTGGAGACGATCACCGCGCCCGCCGGCTTGTGCTTTTGCACCATGGTCAGTTGGACGTCCCCGGTGCCCGGCGGCAGGTCGATCACCAGCACCTGTGTGTCGCCCCACCAAGCATCGACCAATTGCCCCAGCGCGCCCGCCGCCATCGGCCCACGCCACGCGATCGCCTTGCCCGCGTCGATCAGGTGCCCCATCGACAATACCCCCACGCCAAACGGGCTGGGGATCGGGAACATCTTGCTGTCCTTGGCCTCTGGGCGGCGGCCTTCGGTGGACAGCAGGCGCGGTTGCGACGGGCCATAGATGTCGGCATCGACCAGCCCCACCCGCAAACCCTGACGCGCCAGCGCCACCGCCAGATTGGCCGAGAGCGTGGATTTGCCCACGCCCCCCTTGCCCGAACCCACCGCGATGATCAGCGGCCCGGCCGAAGCGGGCGCCTGTCCGGCGGCAGGCGCGGGCCGATCGGCCACCAGTCCGACTCGCACGGCGCTGACGCCTGGCGCGGGCGACAGGCTGGCCTTGACCTCGGCCTCCAGCACTTCGCGGCCCAGCGCGTCCAGCCCGCTGGCGTCCAGCACCGCCGTCACCGCGCCGTCATCACCCACCCGCAATGATTGCACCCGCGCCTGCGTGGCGGCGGGCAACAGCGCCTTGAGCGCGTCAGGCTGCGGGAGGGGGCGATCCTGCGTCATTACGGTATTTCTCCTGTATTCCTCTGCCCGTTAGCAGCCCCCCGCGCACACCCCAACAGGGTTTTTACATTGCCTGCGGATCCGTCCCCCCTGTTAATGCGTCAAACGCTTCCTATAGTAACCAGTATGACGGACCATCGTGACGACCCCAACCGGGGCGAGGCAAAGCATCAGCCTGCCAACGCCCAGCCCGCTCCCCCTCGCCCCAACCCTTGGCGCGCGCCGGGGCAGGCGCTGCATCAGGATGAGGACGCGCAGGATGGCGCCCGCCCATCCGACCCCGGCAAGTCCGGCGACGCACCAAAGTCCGGCTCCGGCCCGCGCAACCCGTGGCAGACCCCGCCCGGCAGCGCCCCTCGCCCGGCCGCCTCGCTGGAGGATATCTTTCGCCAGCGGCGTGGCGGCGGTGGCGGTGGCGGTGGTTCGGGCGATGGCCCGGGCGGGGCGGGACGCGGGCTGTTCCCGTTGCCGCCCCGGCTGGATTCGCGCGGCTGGGCACCCTGGCTGATCGGCGGCGCGGCGGCGCTGTGGCTGCTGGTGACCTGCAGCCATCAGCTCTCGTCCAGCCAGCAGGGCATCGTCACCACATTTGGCAAATACACCACCACCATCGGGCCGGGGCTGAATTTCACCCTGCCCTGGCCGATCCAGTCGGTAAAGGTGGTGGCCGTCACCTCGATCCGCAGCCAGTCGATCCCCAATGGCGAAGCGGAAAATCTGGTGCTGACCAGTGACCAGAGTCTGGTCGACCTGTCCTATCTGGTGCGCTGGAGCATCAAGGACCTGAAGCAATACACCTATCAGTTGAAAGACCCCGACGCGACCGTGCGCGAGTTGGCCGAGGCCACCATGCGCGCCACCGTCGC
Source organism: Novosphingobium ovatum (assembly GCF_009909235.1). Taxonomy (GTDB): domain Bacteria; phylum Pseudomonadota; class Alphaproteobacteria; order Sphingomonadales; family Sphingomonadaceae; genus Novosphingobium; species Novosphingobium ovatum. Next base: position 183,578 of record NZ_JAAAPO010000003.1, on the reverse strand, counting down.
CGAGGTGAAGCTGAACGATGTGATGTTTGGCCAGCGCCGCGGCGACATCGAGGCCGCCGTGCGCGAACGCATGCAGGCGGTGCTGGACGCGTATAAATCGGGCATCCTGATTCAGGGCATCGACATCAAGAAGGCCGACCCGCCAGCCAAGGTGAACGACGCTTTCCAGCGCGTGCAGGCAGCCCAACAGGATGCCAACCGCGACCTGTCCAACGCGCAGGCCTTTGCCCAGCAGGTGGTGGCCCGCGCCGAAGGTGACGCGGCCGCTTTTGACAAGGTTTACGCCCAGTACAAGCTGGCCCCCGAGGTGACCAAACAGCGCATGTATTACACCACGATGGAGCGCGTGTTGTCCGCCAATGACAAGGTGGTCGCCCCCAGTTCGATCAACGGCTATTTGCCGCTGCCCGAATTGCGCCGCCGCGCCGAGCAGGCAGCGCCTCCGCCGCTGCAGGTCAATGGTCAGGGAGGCGTGAAATGAGCCTGATCCGCCAATTCCTGAGCCGCGATTTCGGCCCCGGCGCCAAGCTGGGCGCGGCAGGGCTGATCGCGCTGGGGCTGATGGCCATGACCTCGGTGGTGGTGGTGCCCGAAACGCAACAGGCCGTGGTTGTCCGGCTGGGCCAGCCCAACCGCGTCATCAACCGCTATCACCCCGGTCAACCCTTTGGCCAGACGGGCGCGGGCATGTCGCTTCGCCTGCCTTTTGTCGAAACGGTGGTGCTGATCGACAAGCGCGTGTTGAGCGTCGAGATGGACCGCCAGAAGGTGACATCCTCTGATCAGCAGCGGCTGGATGTTGACGCCTATGCCCGCTATCGCATCATCGACCCGCTGCGCATGGTGCGCACCGCCGGCACCGCCGAGAAATTGCAGGACCAGTTGCAGCCGATCCTGAATTCGGCGCTGCGGCAGGGGCTGGCCAGCCACACGTTCCAGTCGCTGCTGACGCCCGAACGCGGGGCGATGATGGCACAGATCCGGCAGGCTCTGGACCATGAGGCCCGCGCCTATGGCGTGCAGGTGATCGATGTGCGGATCAAGCGCGCCGACCTGCCCGATGGCGCCCCGCTGGAACGCGCCTTTGCCCAGATGGAGGCCGCCCGCGATCAGGAGGCCACCGCCATCCGCGCCACCGGCATGAAGCGCGCCCAGATCATCGAGGCCGATGCCGAGGCCCGCGCCGCCAAGATCTATGCCGACAGCTTTGGCAAGGACCCGGCGTTCTACGACTTCTACCGCGCGATGAAGAGCTATGAGGCCACCTTTACCAACCCGCAGGGCAAGGGCAGCAGCACCATCATCCTGACGCCCGACAACGAATATCTGCGCCAGTTCCGCGCGCCGCGTTCACGATAACAGGTGGCGCGCCGGGGCAATCGGCGGCGCGCCATTCAAACTGCGTTCAGGCGCGCCACGCTGAATAGGGCAGGACAAAGGGCGCGCCGCCGCCGCGATCCCAAGCGATCGTCCGGCGTCCGATCCCAAGTCGCAAATATATTTGCGGCGGCTGTGGCCAAAGTCACGCGTGTTTGACACAAGAATACTGTGTTTGACACAAGATCAGGCCAAAGCTGTCGAAATACCACGGATACCCCGGCCAAACACTTGGGTATCCGCACAGAGAGCCAGAGGATAATGCCCGTGCGATACGCTTATGGATTGACCAGTGCCCTGTTGGTGGGCGGCGCGGCCGTCTCGCTGATCACCGGCATGCCCGCCGGGGCGCAAGTAGCGCAAAATGACCAGCAACGCCTCTCGCAGATCGTGCCGCGCGCCGGGGCCCCGGCCAGCTTTGCCGATCTGACGCATCAGTTGCAGCCCGCCGTGGTGAACATTTCCACCCGTCAGCGCGTGCGCGTGGCGGGCGGCGCTCAGGGTGGGGCGAACCCGTTCGCGGGCACCCCGCTCGAGGGCATCTTTGGCGACAAGGACGGGTCGGACGACGATTTTGGCGGCCGTGGCAACGGCGGTGATCCGCGCGGCGGCAACAGCTTTGGCGGGCAGCGCGGCGGCGGGCAGACCCGTGAGGCGCAGTCGCTTGGCTCGGGCTTTATCGTGTCGGCGGACGGCTTTGTGGTCACCAACGCCCACGTCATCACGCCCGAGGGGCAAGGCGTGGTCGAGACCATCTCGGTCACGATGGCCGATGGCACCGAATATCCGGCCCGCCTGATCGGCAAGGACACCACCTCCGATCTGGCCGTGCTGAAGATTGATGCGGGCAAGGCGCTGCCTTTCGTCAAGTTTGGCGACAGCAATGCCGCGCGCGTGGGCGATTGGGTGATCGCCATCGGCAACCCGTTCGGTCTGGGCGGCACGGTGACGGCAGGGATCATCTCGGCGGTGTATCGCAACATCGGCTCGGGCAGCCCGTATGACCGCTATCTGCAAACCGATGCGGCCATCAATCAGGGCAATTCGGGCGGGCCGATGTTTGACATGCGCGGTCAGGTGATCGGCATCAACCGGGCGATCTTCTCGCCCACGGGTGGCAGCGTGGGCATCGGCTTTGCCATTCCCGCCGAAATCGCCGCGCCCATCGTCGACAAACTGATGCGCGGGCAAAGCATCGAGCGCGGCTATCTGGGTGTGCGCATTCAGCCTTTGTCGGACGAACTGGCTGAAAGCATGGGACTGCCCCATAACAAGGGCGAGATCGTGCAGATGGTCGAGCCCGGCAAAGCGGGCGCGCTGGGCGGGATCAAGGCTGGCGACGTGGTGGTCAAGGTGTCGGGCAAGGATGTGACGCGTGAACAGACGCTGTCCTTCCTGGTGGCCAGCACCGCGCCCGGCACCCGCATCCCCATCGAGGTGATCCGCGATGGCAAGCGCGTCATGCTGGAGGTCACCGTAGGCCGCCGCCCCTCGGACGAGGAACTGGCCGGCGTGTTGGGCGGCCGCCGTGGCGCGGGCGAACAGGGCGGTGGTCCGGGCGGCGCGCAACAGGGCGCGCAAACCCGCTCCAACGTCATCGAACAGGCGCTGGGCCTGCGTTTGCGGCCGCTGACGCCCGCTATCGCGCGGGAATTGAACATGCAGCCTGGCACGCAGGGTCTGGTGGTGGCCGATGTCGACGCCAGCTCTGACGCGGGGGCCAAGGGGCTGCAAAGCGGCGATGTGCTGTTGGCGGCCGGTGGCCGTCCGGTCGGCAGTCTGGCCGAGCTGGAGGGCGTGATCCGCGCTGCCAAGGCGGCTGGCCGCTCGGCCATCAGCCTGCAGGTGTTGCGCCCCGGTGAGCAGCCGGTGTTCATCGGCCTGCGCCTGCGCTGATTGCCCTGACGTTCCGGCCACCCCTGCGGGGGTGGTCCTGACAAAACCCCCGCTGGTTGCGCACCAGCGGGGGTTTTTGTTGTCAATGACTACAATAAGGTCGCGTTTGGACCGCCCTAACCCGGCAGCGGCGGAAGCCTTTGCCCCCGCCTCCGCCACAGGTCAGTTGTCGATGTCCAGCGCGGGCGCGGCGCGGGGACGGCGCGGCGCGCTCTGCCCGCCATCAAGGCTCTTGTCCGGGCCGGTCTGCGTGTCGCGGCGCGGACGGTCGACCGGCACTTGCATGCCATTGTCAAAACCCTGATCGCTCCCCTGATCGACCGGCGCCTGATCAGGCACCATATAGCCATCCGGGCCGACCATATTGCCCATGTCATCAGGCTCCAGCTGAAATTCGGGCAGGATCAGTTGCGTGTCGAACTGTTCGGGCGGACGTTTGGCCACGGCCACCTTCATATATTGCGCAAAGGCCCGCGCCGGAGGCCCGCCGCCCGCCAGACCGCCCACCGGATGCGCGTCATCGCGGCCCATCCACACGCCGGTCGTCACCCCGCTGGAAAAGCCCAGGAACCAGCCATCCTTGCTGCTGGTGGTGGTGCCGGTTTTGCCCGCGACCGGGCGGCCGATCTGCGCCGCCTTGCCGGTGCCGATGTTGACGGCGGTCTGCAACAGGTCGGTCATGCCCGCCGCCACGGTGGGCGATACCAGCACCTGCCCCTGCGGGCTGGCATGTTCATACAGTACCCGGCCATCGGCCCCCAGCACCTTGACGATGCCATAGGGTTCAACCGCCACGCCCTTGGCCGAAACGGCGGCAAAGGCGCGCACCATGTCGATCACCCGCACGTCATTGGTGCCCAGCACCATCGAGGGATTGGTGGAAATCGGCGTGTTGATGCCAAACCGCCGCGCCATCGCCGCCACTGTGTCAAAGCCCACCTGCTGGCCCAACTTGGCCGCAATCGTGTTCTTGGAATAGGCAAAGGCGGTGCGCACGTCGATCTGCCCGGCATAGCTGCCGCCCGAATTGCGCGGGCTCCAATTGTCGATGGTGACCGGTTCGTCGACCACCGGATCATCGGGCTTTACGCCGCTTTCCAGCGCCGAAAGATAGACAAACAGCTTCCACGCCGAGCCGGGTTGACGCATCGATTTGGTCGCGCGGTTATAGTTGGACGAGACGTAATCCAGCCCGCCCACCATCGCCAGCACCGCGCCATCGCGGTCCACGCTGACCAGCGCGCCCTGTGCGCCCTTGGGCACATTGGCCTGCATCGCGGCCATGGCGGCATCCTGCGCCGCCGGGTCCAGTGTGGTCCACACCTCCAGATTTTCGGGCTTGGCCGGGTCGCGCGATTCCGGCAACAACACGTCCAGCTGCGGCAGCGCCCAGTCGGTGAAGTACCGCACCGAGGTCTGCGCCGCTTCCTGCACCAGACGCACCTTGGCCGGGTCGGCCTGCGCGGCCTGTTCCGAGGTGATGGTGCCTGCGTCCAGCATCACGCTGACCACCACCTTGGCGCGGTCAACGGCGGCCTGCGCGTCAGCGGTCGGGGCGTAATGGCTGGGCGCCTTGACCAGCCCTGCGATGATCGCTGCCTCTGGCAGGGACAATTGCGTGCCAGCGTGGCCAAAGAATTTGCGGCTGGCCGCGTCAATGCCATAGGCACCGCCGCCGAAATAGACCTTGTTCAGGTAGAGTTCGAGGATCTCGTCCTTGGAAAAGCGCCATTCCAGCGCCAGCGCGATCAACGCCTCCTTGATCTTGCGGTCAAAGGTGCGGCTGTTGTTCAAAAACACCGTGCGCGCCAATTGCTGTGTGATGGTCGAGGCACCCTGACGGCGCTTACCGCTTTTGGCGTTGACCATGATCGAGCGCGCCACGCCCACCGGGTCAATGCCCATGTGGCTGTAGAAGCGCCGGTCCTCGGTCGAGATGATGGCGTCCTTCATCACCTGCGGGATTTCGCCAGCGCTGACCCATTTGCCATAGGACGGTCCCATCGAGAACAGTTCCGACCCATCGCGCGCGCGCACCAGAATGGTCTGGCCGTTCTGACTGGACTTCAACTGATCGAAATCGGGCAGATCGCGCGCCTGAAAGAACACGATCATCATCAGCGTAAAGGCCGTCAGCAACCCTGCCGCGCCAAGCCAGATCGCAACTTTCTTCAACACCCGTTTCCATCCCGATTGCGGCCCGCGCGGGCCATCACCGCCCCCATTGGGGCCATACATGTCAGAGCCATCCGCCCGATAAGCGCCGCGCCGCAAATCCGATCTTGCCATCGCCCTGTCCAAATACCCCGATCACCCGCGATAGGCGGGCGTTTACGCCAGTCTGCCCGCCGCCTATCGCGCGCAGGGTTAACCAGAGCTTGCCAAGTCGCCGCCATATATCAGCTTGGCACAAGAGGCGATGTGTTTTCACCTCCGTCTTATGGCGTAGATGGCGGCGCGGATCAGTCCGGATCGAGCGGGTGGAAGGCCAGCGCCGCGCTGTTGATGCAATAGCGCAGACCCGTGGGCGCCGGTCCATCGGGAAAGACATGGCCCAGATGGCCATTGCAGCGGGCACAGCGCACTTCGGTGCGGATCATCCCGTGCGAAACGTCGCGGTGTTCATCGATTCCCGCGCCCGGAGTCGGGGCAGAAAAGGCCGGCCAGCCACAGCCCGAATTATACTTGCCATCCGAATCGAACAGCGGCGCGCCACAGCCCGCGCAGACATAGTCCCCCGGCGCAAAATGGTGGTCATATTCCCCGGTAAAGGCCCGCTCGGTCCCGGCCTCGCGCAGGATGTGATATTGCGCAGGGGTCAGGCGGGCGCGCCACTCGGCCTCGGTCATGGGCAGGTTACCTGTGTCTTTTCCGTCATTTGCGGAGTCATTGGCCATGTGGGCGTCCCTTCCTATGCAATATGCCTGTGACGTTTTGCCATATATCCCTGACATCGCCACTGCGGCAAGAATGTCGCTGTCAGCAGAAAAACTGTTACCAAACATGACAATCACATTGCCGAAAATTTCGCATTTGTGATAGACGCGCTTTGTCAGTGCATGGGGGCGACACCCCGCACCGGCGAACCAGAGAGGATCATATATGCACATTCACAGGGGGCACCTGCTGTCCAGCGCCGCGATGGCGTTGGCGGTTTTCGCCGCGAATCCCGCATTCGCCCAGACCGAACCGGCCGCGCCCGCACCCGCGGCGCCCACTGCCACGACCACTGGCGAAATCGTCGTCACCGCACAGTTCCGCAGCCAGAAGCTGCAGGATACGCCGTTGGCGATCACCGCGATGAACGGCGCTTCGCTGTCGGCCCGTGGCCAGACCAACATCGCCGAAGTGGCAGCCCAGACGCCCAACGTCACGCTGACCCCGCAAAACCAGTACCTCGGGCCGGGCATCATCGCCTTTATCCGTGGCGTGGGCCAGACCGACCCCAACTTTGCGCTGGAACCGGGCGTGGGCATGTATGTGGACGATGTCTACCTGCCGACGCTGACCGGCTCGCTGCTGGACCTGATGGACCTTGACCGCGTCGAAGTGCTGCGCGGGCCGCAGGGCACCCTGTCGGGCCGCAACTCGCTGGGTGGCTCGATCAAGCTGTTCTCGGTCAAGCCGCAGGGCAACAACAAGGGCATGCTGGAAGTCACCTATGGCAGCTTCCACCGCGTGGACATGCGCGGCTATGTCGACACCAAGATCACCGACAACCTGTTTGTCCGCATCTCGGGCGCGACCAAGAACCGCGATGGCTATGTCAAGCGTCTGGACTATGCGCTGACCCATCCGGGCAGCAATGTCCCCACGCTGGCTTCGGGCGGGAACCCGGTGCTGGGCACGCTGGGCGGCACCAGCTTTACCGCCGCCAAGGTGGCGCTGCGCTGGCTGCCGACCTCCAACGTCGAGGTCAACGTGTCGGGCGATTACACCCGTCAGCGTGACGAGCCGGGCGCCAGCGTCCTGATCTTTGGCAATGCGATCGGCCAGTTTGCCGGCAGCACCGGCGCCAAGTCGGCCAGCCGTCCGTGGCTGGTGGGCACCAACGGCGCCTCGGTGCCGCTGAACTGCGCCTTTGTGACGACCGGCGGCAACAGCTGCGACACGCTGTCGGGCTATGACGGGCGTTATGTCAGCTATGCGACCTATCTGGACAACGCCAACCGCGATGGCCAGATGCCGTACAAGCCCTATTCGCTCAACCCGCATTCGAACCTCGACAACTATGGCTTTGCCGGCACGATCGACTGGACGATCAGTGATGGTCTGGCGCTGAAGTCGATCACCGCCTATCGCCATTACGATGCCGACTGGGCCTTTACCGAAGGCTCGCCGGTGGTCCCCGCGCTGATGGATCAGGGCCAGTCGAACACGCAATGGAGCCAGGAAATCCGTCTGTCGGGCAAGGCGCTTGACCGTCGTCTGGACTACACCGTGGGCGGTTTCTACTTCAAGGCGGACGGCACCTATACGGGCCGCATCGACCTGAACTATGCGGGCGTCGACTTCCTGCATGGCCCCGACACCACCCCGGCCCAGAACAAGGCGCTGTTTGCCAATGGCTCGTTCAAGCCGGTGGATGCGCTGACGATCACGGCGGGTGTGCGCTCCAGCTGGGACAGCAAGGACTATCACTATGTCCGCCGCAATCCCGATGGCACGGCGATCCTGCCTTGCAATCCGGGCTATCCCTTTGGTCCGACGCAGCCGGCCAACTGCGCCATCGCGGGCGTGAACGGCCTCTCGTCGCACTTTGAAAAGCAGCGCACCGACTGGCGCGTGGCGGTCGACTACCGCTTCTCGCCGCAACTGATGGTCTATGCGCAGGTGGCGACCGGCTATCGTTCGGGCGGCGTCAACCCGCGCCCCTACTACCTGAGCCAGGCCAAGCCCTTTAATCCCGAAACGCTGACCGCCTATGAAGTGGGCTTCAAGTCGGACCTGTTCGACCGCAAGCTGCGCTTCAACGTCTCGGCGTTCTATAACGATTACAAGGACATCATCCTGACGGTGCGCAATTGCCCGAATACCGCGGGCGATCCGGCCACCCCGTGCCTCCAGCCCAAGAATGTGGGTTCGGCGCATGTGAAGGGCTTTGAAATCGAAACGACGATCAAGCCGGTCGCGGGTCTGACCTTCGACGGCTCGCTCTCCTATCTCGATTTCAAATATACCTCGGTCGACACGGCCACCACCGGCGTGACGCTGGCGATGAAGCCGCCCTACACCCCCAAGTGGAAGTGGAACGTGGGCGCGCAATATGACATGGCCGACGTGCTGAACGGCACGCTGACCTTCCGTGTCGATGGCGCGTATCAGTCGCATATCTACACCGATCCCACCAATGTCGACGCGCTGTCGATCGCCACGGCCACGGCCACCGGCGGCGGCGGTTCGCTGGCCACGGTGGTCGCCACGAACAAGATCGACGGCTATTTCCTGGCCAACGGTCGCATCACGTGGAAAAGCCAGCAGGGCGGTTGGACCGGCACTTTCGAAGTGCGCAACCTGACCAACAAGTACTACTTCACCTCGCTGAACTATAACGGCACCACCTATGGCACGGTGTCGGGTGCGCCCGGCCTGCCGCGTACCTGGGCCGTGACGGTCAAGAAGGAGTTCTGATGCCCACCGGGCGGATGGGGCCACGCGCTCTGCCCGCCCGGTCTTTTCGGCCCAAAGCGCCGGGTTGCCTCATGCGCTTGTGACCGGAAACGAACAGGCCGCCCCTTCCCATGTGGAAAAGGCGGCCTGTTTGCGTTTGGGATCGCGGGCTGGCTCAGTCCAGCGGCGCCACCATCAGCGCGGTGCCGTGGATGCCGATGACTTGCAGCCTTGTGCCCTGCGCCGCGTCAGCCCCGCGCGCCAGCCATTCGCCATCGCCCAGCCGCACGCGGCCATGACCGGCCGTGATCGCCTCTGTCACCACCACCACCTCGCCCACCAGACGGGCGGCGCGGTCGTTCAGCGCGGGGTCCTCGCTGTCGGCGCGGTGGGTCAGGGTATAGCGCCGCCCGACCAGCACCGATCCCAGCGAGAGCGCCGCAAACAGGCCCACCTGCGCCGCAATCGGCAACATCGGCATGCCCCACACCACCAGCGATACAACGCCCGCCGCCCCCGCCATCCAGATCAGGAACACGCCCGGCACCACCATTTCGGCCACGGCCAGCAGCATCGCCAGCCCAGCCCATGCCCAGTGCAGATCCCAGCCGGCGGGCATCACACGCGGCCACCACTGCGTGGCACGCCGATACCGGCGGCGGGCGGCGGCGTGTCCGCTCCCACCGGACCCAGCGCTTCACGCACCAATTGCCCCACCCCGCCCAGCGATCCGATCAGTTGCGTCGCCTCGACCGGGAAAAGGATGGTTTTGGCATTGGGGCTGCTGGCGAAACCGGCGACGGCCTCGGTATATTTCTGCGCGACGAAATAGTTCAGCGCCTGCGTGCCCGATGTGGCGATGGCCTCGGACACCACGCGGGTCGCCTCGGCCTCGGCGGCGGCGGCGCGTTCGCGGGCCTCGGCGTCACGGAAAGCGGCCTCGCGGCGGCCCTCGGCCTCCAGAATCTGGGCCTGCTTCTCGCCCTCGGCCTTCAGGATGGCGGCGCTTTTTGACCCTTCCGCTTCCAGGATCTGGGCGCGCTTTTCCCGCTCGGCCTTCATCTGGCGGGCCATGGCGTTGCTGATGTCGGCGGGCGGGCGGATGTCCTTGATCTCGACGCGGGTGATCTTCACCCCCCACGGCGCGGTCGCATGGTCCACCACCGAGAGCAGGCGGGCGTTGATCTCGTCCCGCTTGGACAAGGTCTCGTCCAGATCCATCGAGCCCATCACCGTGCGCAGATTGGTCGTCACCAATTGCATGATCGCCATATAGAGGTTCGACACCTCATAGGCCGCGCGGCCTGCGTCCAGCACCTGAAAGAACACCACCGCATCCACGCCCACCATGGCGTTGTCGCGGGTGATGATCTCCTGCCCCGGCACGTCCAGCACCTGTTCCATCATGTTGACCTGTTGGCCAACGCGGTCGACAAACGGGATGATAATGCTCAGCCCCGGCCCCGCCGCATGGGTGAAACGGCCCAGTCGTTCAATCGTATAGACATAGCCCTGTCGCACAACGCGCACGCCCATCGCCAGAAACACGACGACCAGCGCCAGCAACGACACCAGAAAAAAGCCCATGACATCCCTCCTGCGGCGGGCGGGTTACATGCCGCGCCCGGCCCGCAGAAGCCTATCCTAGTGGGCCGACATTACAATTGGCTGAAGAGCGCCAGCATTCGGCCCCATGCCCGGTCCGCCTCGGGCTTGTCATAGCTGGGCGCGTCGATCGTGCACCAGCCGTGGTCGGCGTTATACACCTCCACCTCGGCGGGGCGGCCAGCGGCGGTGGCGGCGGCGCGCAGGGCGTCCTTGTCGCCGGGCGCGCGGGCGTCATCATTGCGGCCGATGGCAAACAGGAACCGCGCCTGTGTCGCCGCGATCAGTTTCACCGGGCTGTCGGGCGCGTCGCCCACCAATCCCCCGCCATGCAGCGAGGCCGCCGCGCGGATCCGCCCCGGCACGGCCGCTGCCGCGCGCACCGTGTATGGCCCGCCCATGCAATAGCCGCAATTGCCGATGCCGCGCCGCGTATCCACCGCCTTCTGCTTGTCCAGAAAGGCGACAAAGGCCTTGGCATCGCTGGCGGTGCCAGCCGGCGTGATGGCGGCGATCATCGGTTTCAGCTTGGCCTGCCCCTCGGGCGTGCGCCATTCGGACATGGTGGCCATGATCGGCGCGGGGGCGCTGCGGTAATAATGGTTCACCACCAGCACGGCATAGCCATCCGCGGCCAGACGGCGGCCCATCACCTTGTAGGCCTCGCGGCTGCCGGCGATGTCGGGCCACATGATGATGGCGGGATGGCGGCCCTTGGCCGGGTGCAGAAACAGGGCGTCACAGGTGCCGTCAGGCGTAGTGATGGTGACGGCGCGTTCGCTCAACGCCACGCCCGCCGCCTGCGCGCTGGACGCTGCGGCCAAAGCGGCGGTGGCGGCGGCGGCCTGCGCGGCAAAATCGCGGCGGCTGATCCCGGCGGCCGACAGGCGGGCCTCTTCCTCGATGGCGGTCAGGTCGTCACACATGGCTTGGCTCCCAATTTCTGGCATTTGGTTTGGCACGCAGGCTGGCGCAGATGGGCCGCGCTGACAAGGGCTGGCAGCGCACCGGGTGCGCCCCCATCCACGCCGATGCGCGCCCAGCCAGATAGGAGGGGGACGATGCACAGTTGGGGCTTGAAAGGTGACGCCCTCGCCCCTACACTTCATAACGATTGTTAATAAAACACAGAATCACAAAACCGATAGATCTAGGTGGGGATGCATGGCAATTTTTCCGCAAACGTCGCATTTTGTCGGGCTGAATCAGCCTATTGGGCAGGAAGTCAGCCTGAAGGGGCTGAAGCTGGAGGGCACGCTGCCGGTCGAGGTGCAGGGCGCTTTTTTCCGCGCCGTGCCCGATCCGCATTTCCCGCCCAAGTTTGACGATGACAATGTGCTGTCGGGCGATGGCATGGTGTCGCGCGTGGCGTTCAATGCCGATGGCACGGTGGATTACGACATCGCCTATGTCCGCACCGCCCGCTGGCTGGCCGAGGATGCGGCGGGCCGCGCCCGGTTTGGCCGCTATCGCAACATCTTTACCGATGACGCCGATGTGCAAAGCACCGACCGCACCGTGGCCAATACCACGCCAGTGTGGCACGCTGGCCGCCTGTTGATGGCCAAGGAAGACGGCAAGCCCTATCGCGTGGATCCCAATACGCTGGAAACGCTGGGCAGCTATGACTTTGACGGGGCGTTGAAATCCGAAACGATGACCGCCCACGTGCGCATCGACGCGCAAACCGGCGAGATGTTCGTCTATGGCTATGAGGCCGATGGCGTGGCCGGCAAGCAGGTCAGCTATTTCATCGTCGACAAGACCGGCAAGCTGATCCGCGAGCAGTGGTTCGAGGCGCCCTATTGCGCGATGATGCATGACTTTGCCATCACGCAAAACTATGCGCTGTTTCCGATCTATCCCACCACCTGCGATCTGGAACGGCTGAAGGCGGGCGGCGACCATTGGGTGCACGAGATGGAGACCGACAGCTGGCTGGGCGTCATGCCGCGCTATGGCGATGTCTCGGAAATGCGCTGGTTCAAGGGGCCAAAGGGCGTCTCGGCCTATCACTTCATGAACGCGTTCGAGGACGAAAACGGCATCATCCATTTCGACCAGTGCCTGTCGAACACCAACGCCTTCCCCTTCATCCGCGAGGCGTCGGGCATCCACATGGCCCCGTGGGACGTCAAGGGCGCGCTGACCCGGTGGAGCGTCGATCCCAAGGGCGATGCCACCGCCGTAACCGAAACCATCGTTGGCCCGCCGGGCGACTTCCCCGTGATCCCGGCCACAATGCAGGGCCAGCCCAATCCCTATGGCTGGATGCTGTCGATGGACCCGGACATGAAGGGCCCGCCGCTGGCCGGTGGTCCGGTCGGCGCGATGTTCAATTGCGCGTTGCGGCTGGATTTTGTGAACGGCGCGCCGCAGGCCGGCCATGTGGTCGATGCCCTGCCCCTGCCCCCCGGCATGAGCTTTAACGAACCCGTCCATGTGCCCTCGAATGACCCGGCGCATCTGGGCTGGCTGGTGACGGTGGTGGACCGCGCGGCGGGCGACAGCTTTGAACACGAGGTCTGGGTGCTGGACGGTGGCGCATTGCACAAGGGGCCGGTGGCCCGCGCGGTGATCCCCACCCGTCTGCGCCCGCAGGTGCATGGCTGGTGGGTGCCCCAAGCGCAACTGGACGCGGCAAAGGCATAATCACATACCGGGGCGAGGCGTAACAGCGCCCGCCCCATACCTCCGGCTTGTCCAGCCCGCTCCCCCGGCCCTGCCACCCAAAGTCTACCCTGTCGGGTGGCAGGGCCGGGGGAGCGGGCTGGAGCCGGAACCCCAATAAGGAGAGGATATATGGGCAAGATCGTCATTACCGGCGCCAGCGGCAATTATGGGCGCGGCGTCACCGACCGGCTGGTGGCGATGGGCCGCGCCGCCGACCTGATCCTGATCACCCGCAGCCCTGAAAAGCTGGCCGCACGCGCCGCGCAGGGCTGTGAAGTACGCTATGGCGACTATGACAAGCCCGAGACGCTGGCCGCCGCCGTTGCGGGCGCGGACAAGATGTTGCTGATCAGCGGCACGCGCGTGGGCGCCCGCGTGGTCCAGCACAAGGCGGCCATCGACGCAGCGGCGGCAGCGGGTGTGCGGCATATCCTCTACACCAGCTTTATCGGCATTGATGACCCCGCCAACCCCGCCGAGGTCCGCCACGACCATATCGAGACCGAGCGCCTGATGAAGGCGTCTGGCTGTGCCTGGACGATGCTGCGCGACGCGCATTATGCCGATGCGATGATCATCATGGCGGGCCCGGGCATGATGGCCAGCCGGCAATGGGTGTCGAACTCGGCCGATGGCAAGGAGGCAATGGTCTGGCGCGACGATTGCATCGAAAGCGCGGTGGCATGCCTGACCACCCCCGGCCACGAAGGCCAGACCTATAACATCACCGGCCCCGACATGCAGGACTTTGGCGAAGTGGCCGCGATCCTGTCCGAAGTGACCGGCGTGCAGGTGGACTACATCCCCAGCACCGACGAACAGCAATATGCCATCTTTGACGCCATGGGCATCCCGCGCCAGCCGGTGGACGATCAATACGTCAAGGGCATCCCGTGGAACAGCGACGACATGGTGACCTTTGGCCGCGCCATCCGCGAGGGGTTCCTGGCGATCTGCACCGATGATGTGTTGCGCCTGACGGGCCGCCCGGCGCGCAGCGTGCGCCAGATGATCGAGGACAACGCCGACATGCTGCGCGCCGCCGCCATGGCCCCCGCGCCATGACCACTGACCCCGCCCTGTTGGCCCGCATCACCGCGCTGGAGGATGAACGCGCCATCATCCGCCTGCAAACCGCCTATGGCTATTACGTCGACAAGGCGCAGTGGGACGAGGCCGCCGACCTGTTCGCCCGTGACGCCACTCTGGAGATCGCGGCGCGCGGGCAGTTTCGAGGGCAGGACCGCATCCGCGCCTATTTGAAATGCCTGCCGGGATTGATGCCCGGCACGGTGTTCAACCATATGCAGTTGCAGCCTTTGATCACGCTGAACGGCGACACCGCGCAGGGCCGCTGGCGCGCCATCATGGAGGTGGCGATTGCCGGCGCCGTCGACATGGTGGGCGAGGCGACCTACGAAAACGCCTATGTCCGCGAAGCCAATGTGTCTGGTGAACCCGTGTGGAAGATCGCCAAGCTGCATTGCTATGTCACCTATTACGCCGACTGGCAAAAGGGGCTGGCGGGGGGCGGCGTGCCGATGGGGCGCGAGCTGCCCGAATGCCCGCCCGATGCGCCCCAGACGGTTGATTACGACAGTTTCCCGGCGGTTTACGTGCCGCCCTATCACTATCCCAACCCGGTTACCGGGCGGGCGTGGAGCGCCTGAACCGCCCCCCTGCCCTCATCACAGAACAGACAAGAGGATATGCCCATGCAACCGCCTGCCATTGAACTCAAAGACCCCGTTCTGGCCCATCCCGACCGCCTGTATATCGGCGGGGCGTGGGTGGCCGCCCATTCGGGCCGCACCATCAGCCAGATCAGCCCCAACACCGAGGAGGTCGTCTCGACCGTGGCCGAGGCTGATGAGGTGGACATGGATGCCGCCGTCGCCGCCGCGCGCGATGCCTTTGACAATGGCCCGTGGGGCCGGATGCAGCCTGCCGAGCGCATCGGTTACATGAAGGCGATGTCCGCCCATCTGCACGCCCGCGTGGGTGAGGTGGCGCGCGCTTGGACGCTGCAAATGGGCGGTTTGGCCAGCTTTGCCGGGCCGATGCAGATGGGATCGAACATGACGTTCGACAATATCATCGCCATGGCCGAGGCGTTCCAGTTCGTCGAACAGCGTCCCACCACCGGCGCGGCTGTCGGCTTGATCGCCTATGAACCGGTGGGCGTGGTGGCGGCCATCGCGCCGTGGAACGGGCCCTATGGCATCATGCTGAACAAGGTGGCCTATTCGCTGGCCGCCGGTTGCACCGTCATCATGAAGCCCAGCCCCGAAACCGCGATCGAGGCCTATATCATCGCCGAAGCTGCGCAAGCAGCAGGCGTGCCGGCCGGCGTGGTCAATCTGGTGTGCGGCCACCGCGAGGCGTCCGACCATCTGGTGTGCAACCCCGGCGTCGACAAGGTCTCGTTCACCGGCAGCACCGTGGCAGGCAAGCGCATTGCCGAGGTCTGCGGCAGCCGCATCGCGCGCTGCACGCTGGAACTGGGCGGCAAATCGGCGGGCATCGTGCTGGACGATTTCCCGGTGGAGATCGCCGCCAAGCTGATCACTGGCACGATCTGCATGATGAGCGGGCAGGTCTGCGCGATGCTGAGCCGCATTCTGGTCAGCCGCGCGCGCCACGACGAACTGGCCGCCGCGATCGCCGCCGAGATGGCGCAGGTCAAGATCGGCTATTCCGACGATCCGTCCACGATGCTGGGCCCGGTGGCGATGAAGCGTCAATTGGAACGGATCGAGATGTATATCGAGGAAGGCAAGAAGACCGCCACGCTGGTATGCGGTGGCAAGCGTCCGGCCCATCTGACCAAGGGGTACTTCATCGAACCCACCCTGTTCGCCAATGTCGACAACGCCAGCCGCATCGCGCAGGAGGAGATCTTTGGCCCGGTGCTATGCCTGATCCCCTATGACACCGAGGAAGACGCGATCCGCATCGCCAACGACAGCGCCTTTGGCCTGAACGGTTCGGTCATCACCAATGACGCAGAGGCCGCCTATCGCATCGCCCGCCGCATCCGCAGCGGCGCTGTGGGGCAGAACGGGCTGCGCATGGACTTTGGCCTGCCGTTTGGCGGGTTCAAGCAATCGGGCGTGGGACGTGAGGGCGGTCTGGAGGGCCTGTTGGGCTATCTGGAAAGCAAGACGATCCTGATCGACGGCATGCCCGCGCAACTGTAACGCCTGAAGGGACCAGCCATGACCCAAACCGCCAACCACGTCGCGAGCAAATCCATTGTCATCACCGGCGCGGGGGGCGGCTTTGGCCGGCTGGTGTCGATCAAGGCGGCCATGATGGGGGCGCAGATCACCTGCGCCGACATCAATCCTGACGCCGCCGCCGCCGTGGTGGCCGAAATCACCGCGGCGGGTGGCACCGCACAGGCCATCCCCACCGACGTCACCGATCTGGCGCAGACCCGCGCGGCGGTGGCGGCGGCGCTGGACGCCTATGGCGCGATTGATGTGATGATCAACAATGCCGGCACCATGCCGCTGGCGTTTTTTGCCGATCATGATGCCGCCTATGACGCATGGGTGCGCTGCATCGACATCAACGTCAAAGGCGTGCTGAACGGCATTGTCGCGGCCTATGACCCGATGATGGCCGCCGGGCGCGGGCATGTGATCAACCTGTCCTCGATCTATGGCAATTTCCCGGTGGTGGGCGCGGGCGTCTATGGCGCGACCAAGTCGGCGGTGTGTTTCCTGTCCGAATCCCTGCGTGTCGAAAGCCGGGGCAGGATCAAGGTCACCACGATCAAGCCCACGGGCGTGCCCACCACCGGCCTGTCGGGCACGATAATCAATGCGGCGGCGGGCGTGGGGATTGTCGCGCACAACATGGGCGAATTTGGCGCGATGGTGGCCGCCATGCAGGAGGGTACTTTCCCGCCCGAGCGGCTGGACGCGGACAACATCGACTATGCCAGCCTGGCGCCCGACCACATTGCCGATGCGATCATCCATGCCATCAACCAGCCGTGGGGTGTGGCGATCAGCGAGATGACGGTGCGCGCGGCGGGGGACCATTTTGTGCTGTGAGCGCGATGGACAAGGTGCGCGCGGCGCGGCATCTGTACCGTCAAAGGGTGCGCCCCCAATGACGGAGAGAACCATGTTTTCCATCACTTTGCCGCGCAGCATCGCGGCGGCCGCGCTGGCGTTTGGCATAACCTGTGGCACAACTGCCATCGCCGCCGAAGGGCCGCCGCCCGGCATGGTGCTGCCCTCGGTACAGGCAGCTGCGCGGTTTGCCGATGTCCCCTATGCGCCCGCCGATCCGGCCACCAGCCGGGGGCATTTGCTCGACCTCTATCTGCCCGCTACCCCGCCGCGTGCGGGCGCGCTGTTGCCGGTGGTGATCTGGACCGGCGGATCGGCATGGCTGTCGGATGATGGCAAGTTTACCGCCCGTTTCATGGCGCCCGAATTGCTGAAAGCCGGCTTTGCCGTGGCGGGCGTGTCGATCCGCTCCAGCGGTCAGGCGCAGTTCCCCGCCCAATTGCATGATATCAAGGCGGCGATCCGCTTCCTGCGGGCCAATGCCGCCCAATATGGGCTGGACCCCAACCGCATCGCCATCATGGGCGACAGTTCGGGCGGGTGGACCACATCGGTCGCGGCAATTTCGGGCGATGATCCCACGCTGATCGGCAGCATCGGCGTGGCAGGCGGCCCGGCCGGCACCTCCAGCGCGGTGCAGGCGGCGGTGGCGTTGTACCCGCCGACCGCCTTTTTGCAGATGGATGCGTGGTCGCTGACCCCGTGCAAGCCGGATGCGGCGGGGCTGGCGGCGGGGTTTTGCCATGACGGGCCGCAATCGCCCGAATCGCGGGTGATCGGTTGCGCCATCCAGTCCTGTGCCGAGGCCACGCAGGCCGCCGATCCGGTGGGGATGCTGCGCCGGCAAAAGGGTAAGCCCCTGCCCCCGATCATGATCCTGCATGGCCGCGCCGACCCGTTGGTGCCGCATAATCAGGGTGAGCGGCTGTACAAAGCGCTGGCGCATGACTGCCGCGAGGCGCGGTTCTATTCACTGCCGCTGGCGGGGCATGGCCCGGCGTGGGATTTCCTGCAAAAGGCAGAGATCGCCGCCAATGCCACGCTGGAAACCAGCAGCAGCGCCGGTTGCACCACCACCGCGCCAGTGATGGCCCAGCCGGGGTGGGGCGCGGTGATCGCTTTCCTGAAATCAGCGTTGCAGATCGGCGGGTAACAATGTGCGGGGGCGGCGCGACACCGCCCCCATGTCGTTTCAGCCCAGTTCGATACAGCCGCCATCGGCCATCAGGTCGATGCCGTTGATAAAGCTGGCGTCAGGGCTGGCCAGAAACAGCACCGCCCTGGCGATTTCCTCGGACGTGCCCATGCGGCCCAGCGGCACGACGCTGTTCAGCATGTCCTTCATACCCTGGATCTCGGCCTCGCTGGCGTCGCGTTTGAAGATTTCGGTGTCGGTGGGGCCGGGCGAGACCATGTTGACGCGGATGCGGCGCGGCAGCAATTCCTTGCCCACGATGCGCGCCATCGCCCGCAACCCCGCCTTGGCCGCGGCATAGGCGACATTGCCCGGCACCGCCGCCACCGACCCGATCGAGCCGGTGATGACAATCGCCCCGCCATCGCGCATCAACGGCAAGGCATGCTGAATGGCAAAGAACGCGCCGCGCAGGTTGACGTTGTGGATCCCGTCCCAGAAATCCTCGGTCACGTCGGGGACCATGGCAAAACCGCCAACCCCGGCGTTGACGAACAACACGTCGATCCCGCCCAGCGCTTCCTTGACCTCGGCCAGCGCGGCCTGTGTCTCGGCGATCACGCCCATGTCGGCGCGAATGCCCAGCCCCTCGATCTCTTGCGCCGCCGCCGCGATTGTATCGGCATTGCGCCCGGTGATCGCCACCTTAGCGCCTTCGGCGGCAAACATGCGCGCGGCCGCCAGACCGATCCCCGCATTGCCACCCAGCACCAGCACACAGCGGTCCACGAACCGCCCGCTTGTCGCTACCATGTCTGTTTCTCCCGCGTTCAGAACATGGTGTTCGTGTTGGCCGATTGGGCGGGCACGGGCTGGATCACGTCCCAATGCTCGACGATCTTGCAGTCCTTGACCCGCAGGATGTCGACCACCGCCGCGCCCGGATCACCGGCCTTCATCACGCCATGAGCGTGGACCGCCACCAGATCGCCATCGGCAATGATCCGCTTGATCGAATATGTGATCGCCGGATCGGCAAAGGCCGGTTCCAGAAAGGCAATCGCGGGCGCGCGGCCTGTGGCGGCAAAGGGATTGTGCTGGATATAGCCTTCCACCACATAGGTTTCGAAGGCCTGACGCACCTTTTTCTGCACATAGAACAGGTCCATGAAGGCGGTGACGATCTGCTTGGGCGTCTGGGTGCAACGGGCGGCGGGCGCGCGTTTGGCGGGCGCGGCGTGGGCCGTGGCGGGCACGGTGGCCAGCGCAATGGCACCGGCGGCGATCAGCGTGATGTGACGCAACATTGTCTCTCTTCCCAATCTGTTCAAAACATCGGCAGCGGATTGACCGGCTGTGCCGGCACGTCCTGCAACACGTCCCAGTGTTCAACGATCATCCCGTCCGCGCAACGGAAGATGTCGACCACCGCCAGCCCCGGATCACCGGGAAAGCGCATCACATGGACATGCACGGCCACCATGTCGCCATCGACCAGCGCGCGGTGGATGGTTTGGCGGGCGTCGGGCGATTGGGCGCGCACCATGTCCAGAAACGCCTTCAGCGCGGGGACGCCCGGTTCGGCCAAGGACGAATGCTGCACGTAATCGGGCGAGATGTAGCGATCGACGGCGGACGAATCCATCGCGATCAGCACCTTGTTGTACATCTCCAGCACCAGGGCCAGATTGGCCTCTTCCTGTGGGGTTCTTGCCATGCTTTCCTCTCCGGCGGGGCGGTGTATGGTTGCCTGTGGCCGACATTTTGCGTCGATCCGCATTTGCCCCTTACACCTCTATTGTATCATTTGTTAGGATATGCCAAGCCTGTAACAACGCAACACCGCGCGCCGGGGGCGGGGGTCGAAAACGGCCAGCCTCCATTGCCCGCGCAACGCATGGGAGAGGGTATGAACAGGACCGCGCTGTATGGCGTTCTGGATGGTTTTCTGGCGGCTTTGGCGGCCAAAAACGCGGCGCGCGTGCCATGGGCCAAGGGCGCGCATGTCAGCGAAAACAACGTCATGCTGGAAATTGGCGATGGCGTGTGGAACACTATTCAGCGCATTGGCGACTATCAGTTGCGCTTTGCCGATGTGTCCACGGGTCAGGTCGGCTATTTCGGCACCATCCACGAAGCGATCGAGGAATCGGCCTTTACTCTGCGGCTGCGGGTGAACGACCGGCTGGAGGTGACCGAGTGCGAGATGTGCATCGTGCGCCAGAGCGATTCGGGCATCAAGTTTGAAAACCCGCGCTATTGGACCAAGCCCATTCTGGAGGCCAATGCGGTCGCCCCCGTCAGCCGCGCGGAAATGGTCAAGCTGTCGAACGGCTATTTTGACACGCTGCAACTGAACGATGGCACGCTGCACACCAAATTCCACCCCGATTGCAACCGGGTGGAAAACGGCGTGCAGACCACCCACAACCCCGAATTTGCCAAGATCGTGCCGGTGTCGGCGCTGGGCTGTGAAGAGCAGTTCAAGATGGGCAATTACCGCTATGACGACGCCCTGCGCGCGCGCCGCTTCCCCTTGGTGGACGAAGAGCGCGGGCTGGTGCTGGCGTTCGGCTTCATCGACCATTCGGGCAAGCTGGACCGCTATCAATTGACCGACGGGCGCTGGGTCAACTCGCCGGTGCGGCGGCCGCATTCCTTCTACATCTCGGAATTGTTCAAGGTCGATCACGGCATGCTCTGCCAGATCGAGGCGAACTTCATCACCGTGCCCTATCGCATGCCCAGCCCGTGGGACAACCTGTGACATCCGTGGAACACCCTATGAAACAGAACGTGGAACAGCGCGTGAAACAGCGCCGCCACTGGGCGCTGCTGGCGATGGCGCCAGTGGTGCTGGGCTTGGCCGGATGCGGGCTGCTGGGCGGCAAAGGCACCGAGCAGCAGGCCAAGGCCGGCGACAATTGGACCAACCCCGGTGGCGATGCGGGCAAGACGCGCAACTCGACGCTGGAGGACATCACGCCCGCCAATGTCAGCCGTCTGGGCGTGGCGTGGATGGCCGAACTGCACACCAATCGCGGACTGGAAGGCACGCCGGTGGTGGCCGATGGGGTGCTTTATGCCTCGGGCGTGGCGGGGCGGGTCTATGCCTATGACGCGGCGACCGGCAAGGAACTGTGGACGTTCGAGCCCAACGTTGACATGCAGGTCAACCGCACCGTCTGTTGCGATCAGGTCAACCGTGGCGTGGCGATGGCCGATGGCAAGATCTTTGTCTCGGCGCTGGACGCGGTGATGTATGCGCTGGACGCCAAGACCGGCAAGATCGTCTGGCAGGTCGACACCAAGGAGGTGAAAGACCGGGGCATCAACAGCACCGGCGCGCCAGAGGTGGCGGGCGATGTGGTGGTGATCGGCAATGGCGGTGCGGAATATGACGTGCGCGGCTATGTCAGCGCCTATGACATCCGCACCGGCGCGTTGAAATGGCGGTTCCACACCGTGCCGCGCGACCCCAAACTGGGCGCGCAGGACCACCCCGATCTGGAAGCGGCGGTCAAGACGTGGGACCCGAACAGCCGCTGGGACATCAGCGGCGGCGGGACGCCGTGGGATGCGCTCAACTATGACCCCGAAACCGGGCTGTTGCTGGTCGGCACGGGCAATGGCGGCCCCTATCCGCGTTCGATCCGCAGCCCAAAGGGCGGGGACAACCTGTACCTGTCGTCCATCGTCGCGCTGGACCCGAAAACCGGGCGGGTGAAGTGGCATTATCAGGAAACGCCGGGCGATGAATGGGATTTTCCCGCCACCGCGCCGATGATCCTGACGCATATGCAGGTGGACGGGCAGGACCGCGGCGTCGTGCTGCACGCGCCCAAGAACGGCTTCCTCTATGTGCTGGACCGCAAGACCGGCCAATTGCTGCGCGCCAACGCTCTGGTGCGGATGAATTGGGCCAATGGCGTCGACATGAAGACCGGCCGCCCCAATCTGACGCCGCAATTCAGCGATCTGGGCACCGGGCCAAAGATCATCTTTCCCGGCACGCCGGGCGCGCGCAACTGGTTCCCGCCCAGCTATGATCCCAAGACCGGGCTGTATATCGCCTCGATCCTGGACATGGGCAACTTGATCTTCATCACGCCCGAGCCCAAGGATTACCGCCGCAAGGCGTTGAACACCGGGTCGGCGCTGATCTTTACCAACGCGCTGGCCGAAACCATGCCAACGCTGCCGCCGCCGGTGGCCGCCGCGGTCAAGGCTTTGCCCCATTACAAGGACGCCATCGCCAACCCCGCCAAGGCCGAGATCCGCGCCATCGATCCCCTGACCGGCAAGACGGTGTGGGCGGTCCCCACGGCGGGCTGGCAGGATCGCGGCGGGGTGATGACCACGGCCAGCGGCTTGACGTTCCACGGATCACTGAACGGGCAGTTGCTGGTGCGCGACAGCCGCAATGGCACATTGCTGAAAACCATCGAGACCGGCACCCCGATCATCGCCGCACCCATGACGTACAAGGTCAAGGGCGTGCAATATGTCGCGGTGATGGCGGCATGGGGCGGGGGCGGCTTCCCCTATGTCCCGCGCTATTCGGCGGCGTATAATCGTGAAAACGCGGGCCGTTTGCTGGTCTTCCGGCTGGATGGCAAGGCCGCGCTGCCCCCGCCCCCTGCCCGCCCCGCACTGGAAATCGCCCCGCCGCCCCCGCCACAGGCTCCGGGCGTCACACAGGCGACAATCGGCATGGGGCGCGGTCTGTTTTATTCCAACTGCGCGATCTGCCATTCAAACCAGCACCGTTCCATCACCCCCGACCTGCGCCGGATGAGCGCCCCCACCCATCAGATCTTCAACGAGATCGTGATGAAGGGCCTGTACCTGCCCAAGGGGATGCCGCGCTGGGATGACCTGTTCAGTCAGGCGCAGGCCGATGCCATCCACGCTTTCCTGATCGACGAACAGGCCCGCACCCGCGCCGACGAGCAGGCCAAGGTCAAGGCTGGCGTGGCGATCGACGCGCCGCGCGCCGCGATCATGTCCAATTTCTGATTTTGACGGGATTTCCTGCAATGATGACCGATCCGTTCGACACGCTCTCCACCATGGAGAAGCCCCATCTGGAATTCGCCTTTGCCTGCCGCTTGTGGTTCACGCGGGTGAACACCGTGCCCGACATCCCCACCGGCGGCTTTCGCAGCGCGGTCTATGTTGACCGGGGCGAATTTGAAGGCCCCCGGCTAAAGGGCCGCGCCGTGCCCAATTCGGGCGGCGACTATGCCCATTTCCGCCCCGATGACACGGCCTGCTTTGACGCGCGCTATGTGCTGGAGGTCGACGATGGCACGCTGATCTATATGCAGAACAAGGGGTTCTTGTGGGGCCGCACCCCCGGCGTGATGGACCGCCTGCGCGAATGGGCGTTCAATGGCGGCGAAGCGGTGCCCCATGCCGAATATTACCTGCGCGCCCAGCCCACCTTCGAAACCAGCAAGGGCAAGCATGACTGGCTGACCAAGCACGTCTTTATCGGCGTGGGTGAGCGCAAGCCCGATGGCAATTACGTGCGCTATTACGCGCTGACCTGAACCACCGATATGCGGGACAGGGGCCGGACCAACGGCCCCGCCCGCCAGCAGGAGAGGACCGATGGCCACCACCACCGCCACGCGCGGCATCACCGCCAACATCGCCTATTCCGGGCGCGGGGTTGAACGCCCGCGCTATTACGCCAACGCGCATGAACGTGACGTGCTGGATATCGTCTCGTTCCCGATGACGGTGCGCAGCGCGCGCGGGCTGAACGCGGGACTGGACGTCGAGGGCTTCCTGCTGGCCGATGCACCGACACAGGTGGGCGACTGGGCCGATGCGGCACAGATCCGCGACATCTATGTGGCAGAGGTCGAGGCTTTGTTGCGCCGCCTGACCGGGGCCGACGCGGTCAAGGTCAGCCCCCACGGCATCCTGCGCTTTTCCGAGGCCAGCGGCCGGGCGGGCAGCGGCAACAATTCGCATCCGGCGCGCTTTGCCCATATCGATATCGCGGACTCCTCGGCCTTTCCCATGGCGGAACGCGGGGCAGAGGGGCGCACCTATGCCCGCTTTGCCAATTACAACGTGTGGCGCGCGATTTCCGCCCCGCCGCAGGACGTGCCGCTGGCGCTGTGCGACGCGCGTAGCTTTGCCCCCGAAGACCTGATCGTGGCCGACGCCATCTTTGACGAACCCGATGGCCGCGAATGGGGGTTCGAAGGCCTGCTGGTGGCGCATAACCCGGCGCACCAATGGTATTACTACCCCGACATGCAGGCGGACGAGGCGATCGTCTTCAAATCCAAGGACAGCCACCCCACCGCCGCGCACCACATCCCGCATGTCGCGTTCAATGACCCAACGGCGGTGAACGCCATCCCGCGCTCCAGCATCGAGATGCGGGCGACCTGTTACTGGTGGGCGTAAGGCAGGGGATGAAGGGGGCCTCCGGCGGGCAAAGGGCCCCAAGCATTTCTCTTGAGAAATGCGACCAACAAGGATCACCCTTTGCAATCCCATTAATCAGTTGTGTTTTGCTCCCGCCGCGCAGCCGCCTTAAAAGCCTGCGGCGCAGCGGCGTTACGCATGGGGGAACCCGTGGCGCGTCATCGACATGACGGGGATTGCAAAGGGCCCCCGCCCTTTGCCGCCGGAGGCCCCTCCTCCCCTTCCCCTTACGTCAAATCATTGATACTGATCGACTTTCCCTCCAGAGCAGCCTTGTTGGCGGCGCGGCGCATGCGCTCGACCTCCAACCGCTCGGCCGGTGCGTCTTCCTGTGGCAGGGCGGCCAGGCTGTCCTGATAGATCGCGGCAAAGTCCTCGGCGAATTCGGGGTGGGTAAAGATCAGCCCGCGATCCGCATCCATCCCCGCCAGAATGCGGCGTCCGGCCTCCAGCGGGTCCATGCCTGCCTCAAACGCCTTGCCGAATTTGGTCAATTCGTCGGCGTTCACATCGCCAAAGCCGGACGCGCCAAATTCGGCCGGGCGGCGAAAGGCAGAATCCCACGCATTGGTCGCCACCAGCGCCGGGCACACCAGCGAACAGCCGATGCCGTGCGGCACCAGATTGTAGCGCAGGCTTTCGGTCAATCCGCGTACCGCAAATTTACTGGCGGTATATATACCGGCCTGCGGGCCCGACAAATAGGCCGCCATGCTGGCGATGTTGACCACATGGCGGCGGCCACTCGCGCGGCGCAGCGCGGGCAGGAACGAGACCACCCCATTGACCACCCCGCCAAAGTTCACCCCCATGATCCAGTCATAGTCGGCATAGGAGGCCTCGGCCGTGTCGCCAAAGACCGAGACGCCCGCATTGTTCACCACCACATGCACCGCGCCAAAATGCGCCTCGACGGTGGCGGCGGCGGCGGCAAAACCCTCGCGGTCGGTCACGTCCAGCTTGATCCACAGCGGTTCTTCGTGGCCATTTTGGGCAAACCATGCTGCGGCTTTGCTGCGGTAATCCTCGTTGCGGTAGGACAGCGCCAGACGCATCCCCGCCTCGGCCAGTGCGCGCGCGATGCCAAAGCCCAACCCCGACACGCCGCCGCTGACAAAAGCCACCCGCCCCGCCCAACCGGCGGGCACCACGTATTCGCTCGTACCCATGTTTTTTCCTCTCGCCAAACGCGTAACGATTGTTAGTATCGCATACAAAGAAGTCCAGACTTCAAAACGCATTTTTGATTCTTTGGGAGAGACATATGAGCGAGACCGAAAACCGCCTGGCGGTGCTGGAGCGGCGCGTGCAGGAGCTGGAGGACATCAACGCCATCCGCCGTTTGCACTGGGCCTATGGCTATTACATCGATTTCAACCGCGCCGATGACGTGGCCGACCTGTTTGCCAAGGATGGCGAGGTGATCTTCCTCTCGGGCGTCTACAAGGGCCGCGAGGGCGCCTATCGCCTGTATGGCACCTGGTTCAAGTCGCTGTTCCTGGCCCCCGGTGAGGAAGGCCCGGCCTATGGCTTCCTGCTGGACCATTTCCAGATGCAGGACATCATCACCATCGCCCCCGATGGCCAGACCGCCAAGGGCCGGTTCCGCGGCATGCTGTTTGGCGGCAGCCACGAAAGCCGCGAATTCAAGCCCGAGGGCGTGCCGCTGCAATTCATGGAAGCGGGCATCTATGAGAACGACTACGTCAAGGAAGACGGCGTCTGGAAGATCCAGCGTCTGGACTACATGATGCAGTGGCAGGGCGATTACGAGACCGGCTGGGCCAAGACCATCAGCCACCTCCAGCCCGCGATCGAGTGCTATCCGGCCAATCCCTTCGGCCCGGACTATATCCGCACCGAAGAGCTGCGCCAGACCTGGCCGCATCGCCATGACGTGCCCATGCACTTTGCCCACCCGCGCTTTGGCAAGCTGCTGGCGGGCCAGGAACCCAAGTAAACACCGCTTTTCCGCGCCCTGCCCGCCCGTTTTCCATCCTCCTCCACCGGGGCGGACAGGCGGGGCGGCGGTCTGACGGGTGGGCTGGCTGCGGGCTGGCCCACCCGTTTTGCGTGACGGCGGCCGGGCATTGACGCATCACTTGCCGCGCACCAGTATCGTGGTATGATCGAGCCCGATTTCGACATCATCGGCGCACTGTGGCAAGGGCTCGCCGAATGGGCGTCGGCGCGCTGGGGCGCTGGCGGTTGCGCTGTGGCGGCCATCGCGCCCGTCGCCCTGATCGCTGCGGGACTATACCTGTGGCTGGGTTAACGGGCGCGCATTCGCACCGCCCTCACCCTTCTTCGCCGCCCTCCGGCCCGGTCCACGCCGCCAGCCGTTCCAGCACGATATCAGTCAGACCGATCATCTCGCGCTGCTGCCGCTGAGTCAGCGCCGAGAGCACATCGCTGGCCAGCCCGGTCAGGCTGGGCATCATCGCGCGATAGGCCTCCTCGCCCGCCTCGGTCAGGCAAACCGGGCGGCGGCGGCGGTTTTCCGGGTCCACCGCATCCACCAGCCAGCCGCGATCACGCAGCGAGGCAATCGCCCGGCTGACATTCATCGGCGCCATGCCATTGATCGTCACCAGATCATGCCCGGCCATCGGCCCTTCCCCCGCCAGCGCCATCAGCGTCTTGGCCTCGTTCGGGGTGACGCCGGCCGGATCGCACACCCCCACCTTCATCGGGGTGGCCATCAGGCTGGCCATTTTCAGCAGGCGGATCAGCAAAGCATAAAGCCGCTCCTCCTGATCGGTCAGGCAGGCGTCATCTGGCAGCCCGGCCACAACCGGGGCCGGGTCCGTCGAAGGGAGGTTTGCGTTCATCACCGCGTCGGTATTCTCGGTCAGCCCCCGGGCGCAAGTCTATATTTGCTCCATATGGGAAATTAACGAATGTTGCTTTTTCGCACCACATTCGCCACCAATCAAAAAAAGCGTGACAAACGCTTGCCAAGCGAAACGTTTGTATGCACTACGAACAATATTGGTTGGGCCCGCAGAGCCCTATATAGGAGAGGGAAATATGGCCAAGCTTTTTGGCACCAATACCCGTGCACGCATGACTGTCGCGGCCAGCGTGATGGCTATGGCGATCGCCGCTCCGGCGTTTGCAGCAGAGCCGGCACCGGCCGCTGACGACAGCGCCACCACCAAGGAAATCGTCGTGACCGCGCAGTTCCGCAGCCAGAAGCTGCAGGACACGCCACTCTCGATCACCGCGGTCAACGCAGACCTGCTCAAATCGCGCAACCAGACCGACATCTCGCAGATTGCCGCGCAGGCCCCGAACGTGTCGCTGACCCCGATGGGCGGCGCTTTTGGTTCGTCGATGGCCGCCTATATCCGTGGCATCGGCCAGTATGACTTCAACCCCGCCTATGAACCGGGCGTGGGCATGTATGTCGATGACGTGTATTACGCGACGCTGACCGGTTCGGTCATGGATCTGCTGGATCTGGAGCGCGTCGAAGTACTGCGCGGCCCGCAGGGCACGCTGACCGGCCGTAACTCGATCGGCGGCGCGATCAAGCTGTTCTCGGTCAAGCCGAACGCCACCAATTCGGGCATGGTCGAAGCCGCCTATGGCGCGCGCAACCGCGTTGACCTGCGCGCCAGCGCCAACTTCGCGCTGACCGACACGGTGTTCATGCGCGTTTCGGGCGTGTACAAGCGTCAGGACGGCTATGTGAACATGGTCGACTATGGCTGCGCCAACCCGGGCAACTCGCTGGGCATTACCGCCAGCGCCGGTTCGGGCAAGGACTGCATCGTCGGCAAGCTGGGTGAAAAGAACTACACCGGTGTGCGCGCCTCGATCCGTTACAACCCGAGCGACAAGTTCGACTGGACGATCATCGGCGATTACTCGTACGAAAACCGCACCAATGCGGCTGGCGTGATCACCTCGATGAACACGGCCAAGACCGGCGGCGTGGACTTCACCTGCGGTCGCTTCTGCACCTACGCCAACTTCTACATGGCCGCTGGTGGTCAGGCTGGCCAGTCCTACTCGATGCCCTCGAACCTGACGTTCAGCGGCTGGGGCGTGTCGAGCAACGCGACCTACAGCCTGAGCGATGACCTGAAGATCACATCGATCACGGCCTATCGCAAGTATCACCAGATCTTTGGCACCGACGACGATTACACCCCGTATTCGACGATCGCGGGCGCGGGTTACAACGACCTGACGTTCAAGTTCTTCAGCCAGGAACTGCGTGTCAACGGCAAGATCGGCTCGCTGGGTGAGTGGACCCTGGGCGGTTTCTACAATGACCAGACTTCGGTGTATTTCACCCGTCAGGACATCCGCTACATCGTGCCGGGCGTTCCTGCCCTGTACCTGCAGTTCACCGGTAACGACCCGATCCGCGCCAACTCGAAGGCCGCGTTCGGCACCGTCATCCTGCACCCGATGGAAGGCCTGACCCTGACCGGTGGTCTGCGCTACACCAAGGAGCACAAGGACTACACCTTCACCCGCATCCGCTGGGATGGTGGCACGCTGGTCGATCCGTTCGGCGTGGGCGCTCTGAACGGCGCGGTGGCCAACTATGACGGCGAAAAGGTCGACTGGCGCATTTCGGCCGACTACCGCTTCAGCCCCAATGTGATGGCCTATGCGACCGTCAGCACCGGCTTCAAGGGCGGTGGTGTCACCGCGCGTCCGTTCACCCGCACGCAGGCCACCAACGGCACCTTCCGCCCCGAAACGCTGACCGCGTATGAAGGTGGTGTGAAGACCGACTGGCTGGATCGTCGTCTGCGCCTGAACGCGTCGGTGTTCTACAACGATTACAAGAACATGCAGCTGCCGATTTCGGACTGCTCGCTGCTGGACGGCTTTGCCCCCGGCACCGATCCGTTCCCCTGCGCCGCGATCCAGAACGCGGGTGACGGCAAGATGTACGGCTTCGAACTGGAAATGTCGGCCACCCCGGTGCCCGGCCTGGCGATCGATGGCGCGCTCAGCTACATCGACGGTGAATGGAGCCGCATCAGCTCGCAGGTCACCTCGATCAAGCTGACCGACCCGATCACCTCGCCCAACTGGAAATGGTCGCTCGGTGTGCAGTATGACGCCGATATGGGCAGCAACGGCACGCTGACGCCGCGCCTCGATCTGGCCCACACCGGCCGCCAAAGCCTGGGCCGCCTGGCGATCACCGCACCGCTGGACTACAACCCCGCGATGACGCTCGCCAACGCGCGCCTGACCTGGAAGAACCCGGGCAAGGATCTGGCCATCAGCCTGGAAGTGTCGAACCTGTTCGACAAGTACTATACGCTGCCGATCCGGTTCGCGGCGCTGTATGCCTTTGCTGGCACCGGCTACTCGACCGTGGGCCGTCCGCGTGAATGGGCGATCTCGGTCAAGAAGACCTTCTGATGCTGCGCAGCATTTGAAGGCAGACTACAAGGGGGGCGGGCCGCAAGGTCCGCCCCTTTTGCATGGGGGCGCGTGGTGTTAGCATCGCCTGACCAGTGGTGCGGCCCGTCCAGCCGCCGGGCGCAAAAATATATCAGTGCTAAGCTGTTTTTCGTTGACGCCGCCCGCGCCGTGCAGCATCGTCGGTAACAATTGTTAGAAAGTTTGGGAGAGGACCCAGCCCGTGAAGCTGACTTTGCCGCCGCGGATCAGTCCGCAACAGTTCGACACGGCCCTCAAGGCCTTTGCTGGCGTGGTCGGCGAAGGATGGGTCATGGCATCGGATGCCGATCGCACCGCCTATGCCGATGTCTACGCCCCCGGTCCGATCGATCAATGGCCCGCCGGTGCCGCCGTCGCGCCGTCCTCGACCGAGGAAGTTCAGGCGATCGTGCGTCTGGCCAATGAGCACAAGGTGCCACTGTGGCCGGTCGCCCGTGGCAAGAATCTGGGCTATGGCACCGCCGCGCCGCGCCTCAAGGGCAGCGTTGTGCTGGACATGGGCCGCATGAACAAGGTGCTCGAGCTGGACCCCAAACTGGCCTATGCCGTGGTCGAGCCGGGCGTGGGCTTTTTCGACCTGCATGACGCGATCGAGCGCGCCAAGGCGCCATTGTGGATGAGCGTCCCCGGCAATGGCTGGGGCAGCGTGCTGGGCAATGCGCTGGAGCACGGCATCGGCTACACCCCCTATGGCCTGCACGCGCGCAACCTGTGCGGGATGGAGGTCGTTCTGCCCGATGGTGACATGCTGCGCACCGGCATGGGCGCGATGAACAACAATTCCGCATGGCACCTGTTCCCGATGAACTATGGCCCGACGTGGGATCTGGCCTTCAGCCAATCCAATCTGGGCGTGGTGACCAAGGCGGGCGTGTGGCTGCAACCTGCCCCCGAAACCAGCCTGGAACTGACCTGGGACATCCCGGAAGAGGACGACATCGCCTGGGTGATCGACACCATCACCCCGCTGAAAATCGCCGGCATCATCGAACAGAACGTCTTCATCCCCAGCTGGCTGGGCAAGATCGTCATTCTGGGCCAGCGCAAGGATTTCTGGGACAAGCCCAGCGCCATGCCCGAGTGGCGCGTCAAGGAACTGCTCAAGGAGCACAAGCTGGGCTATTGGCGCGTGTCGATCCGCCTGTATGGCGACGAGAACGTCAACAAGGCCAAGGCCGAGGTGATCAAGGCCGCGTTCAAGCGCCACCTGTCCGCCCCGCCGTTCGAGGTGTGGTGGCGTCAGGGCGAGGAAAAGCCCGCGCTGGACATCTCGCTAGGGACGCCCTCGGCGGTGCCGTTGCAGATGTCGGACTGGGTCGGTGGGCGCGGCGCGCATCTCGGCTTTTCGCCGGTGGTCCCGGCCACCAGCGAACATGTCATGGGTCAGCTGAAGCGCAGCCGCAAGATTATCGCTGATCACGATGTCGACTTCTATGCCAGCTTTACCATCGGCGGGCGTTTTGCCAACAATGTCAACATGTTGATGTATGATCGCGACAATGCCGCGCAGATCGACAACATGAAGAAGCTGTTCAACGCGCTGATCGACGAGACCGCCAAGGCCGGTTACGCCGAATACCGCACCCATCTGGGCTGGATGGACCGGGTGATGGACACGTTCGATTACAACAACAACGCGCTGCGCCGCTTTGACGAGAAGATCAAGGACGCGCTGGACCCCAACGGCATCATCGCCCCGGGCAAGCAGGGCGTGTGGCCTGCCGCCTATCGCGATCTGAAGCAGGAGGGCCGGGCATGAGCACGTCTTTGACCAAGCGTCTGGCACTGGGCGCGGCGGTGGTGCTGATCGCCACGCTGGCCGCCTGCAAGGGTGAGGCCCCCGCGCCCGGCGGCCCGGCCAAGGGCCCCGGCGGCGTACCGCAATTCCCCCCCTATCAGATGCGCGCCGAGCAGCCGGTGGGCAATCGTCTGGTCGGTGGCCGCGACCCGCAAGCGGTGTTTGAGCATCAGTGCGGCTATTGCCACCTGCCCGGTGGCATGGGCACCAACCTGTTGACCAAACAGCGCATCATGGCTGGCCAGCCGCCCGAAACCGGGATTCTGGCCAACCGGACCGACCTGACCGCCGATTACGTCAAGGCGGTGGTGCGCAATGGCAAGAACGCCATGCCGCCGCAGACCCGTGTGGACATGACCGATGCCGAACTGGATGCGGTGGCGGGCTGGCTGGCAAGGAAGCGCTGATGACCGAGGTTACTGTAAAGCCGACCCTGGCGGCCAGCCGCCGCAGCCTGCTCAAAGGCTCAGCACTGGCCGGGGCAGCCGCCGCGCTGCCGCTGGCCAGCAGCACCGCCCATGCCGCCGCGCGGCTGGTGGTGTATGACAGCCGCGTCGCCGAATCGCGCGACTTTGCCGCGCAGCATCGCGGCGGCCTGATGCTGGACATGGCGGTCGCGCATGATGACCGCTTTGCCCTGTTGCGCGGCGATCTGCCTGCCATCACCCATGTCGAAGGCCTGACCCGCTGGAGCGACTGGCTGATGGTGCGCGGGGCGATGGAGGAACGCGGGCTGCGTCTGGCCAGCGAAACCCGCATCGCCGCCCCGCTGACGGGCCGCGACCACCTGTTCCGTTGGGCGCTGCGTTCGCGGTAAACGGCGGAAACACCTGACAAATCAGGCTCGGGGCGGAACAGCGACGCCCCGGGCCTTTTTTGCGCCCGGCACAGAGCGGCCCCTTGCGCGCGGGGTCAATATTTGGTTAGTGATACATACAATCACAGCCGCAAGCATAAAGCGGCACCCATGGGAGCGGAGCGTCCAATGAGCGACATTACCCTGTACCACTGGGAACCCAATGCCAATTCCGGAAAGCCCATGCTGGCGCTGATGGAAAAGGGCGTGGCGTTCGACAGCCATTACATCGACATGCTGAATTTCGATCAGCACAAGCCGGAATATCTGGCAATCAACCCGCAGGGCACGATCCCCGCCATGACGCATGACACACCCGCCGGCCGCCGCGTGCTGGTGGAATCGACCGCGATCATGGAATATGTCAACGAAGCCTTCGACGGCCCCGCGCTGATGCCGGACAATGCCGCCGACCGCTGGCGCATCCGTTGGTGGATGAAGTTCATGGACCAGTGGCTGGCGCCCAGCTTTTCGATGTTCGGGTGGAAATATTTCGTCGGCCCCAACGCGTTAAAGGCCCATGGCGAGGCCAAGATCCGCGCCCAGATCGAGGCGATCCCCCTGCCCGAACGGCGCACCGCGTGGAACAAGGCGGTGTTTGGCCTGTTTTCGGACGCCGAAATGGCCGAAAGCGGCCGCCGCATTGCTGTGGGCATCCAAATGCTGGAAGCCGAACTGGCCAAGCGCGAATGGCTGGCCAGCGACACCTATTCGCTGGCCGACGTCAACGGCTTCAATCTGGCCTATGCCATGCCGCTGTCGCAGCCGCATCTGGCCAATGACGAGCTGACCCCCAACATCATGCGCTGGCTGCGCGCGATCTATCGCCGCCCCGCCACCCGCGCCTGCTGGAAGCTGGGCCGCACCCCCATGGCCAGCCGCGTCGAAATTCTGGAAACCGACTACATCGCCCAAAAGGCCGAGAGCGAAGGGCTGTACCAACTGGGCCAGCTGGGAGAAAAGGCATGAGCATGATCCTCTATCACGGCGAGCCGAACGGCCCCTCGCTGACCGCGCTGGCGATGGTGGGCGAAACCGGGCTGGACGTCGATTGCCGCCCCATCGCCCTGCTGCGCGGCGAGCGCCACACGATCCCCGGCCTGACCGAGCCGCTGGCCCGCGACATGGGGCTGGAAGGCGAAGGCCCGGTGCTGGTGGTGGACGGCGAGGCGATGACCGAATCGGTGTTTCTGGCGCAATATATGGACGAAATGGCCGGCAACGCCCTCCAGCCAAAGGACGCCTATGCCCATTGGCAGATGATGATGTGGTGCCGCCGCATCACCGAACGCTGCGCCCCGGCCGCCGCGTTTCTGGGCAACAAGGCCTTTGCCAGCCCCGTGTTGGCGGCGATGGCGGATGCCGAATTTGACGCGGCGATTGCGCCCATCGTTTCGGGCGACCTGAAACAACGCTGGATCGAAACCCGCGCCGACAGCATGACCGAGGCGGCTGTGGGCAATGCCATGGCCGATTCCACCACCAAACTGACCGCCGCTGTACAGATGGTCGAAGATCAGTTGGCCGATGGGCGCGAATGGCTGATGGGGGATGTGTCGATCGCCGACATCGAAACCTATGGCTGGCTGGCCGGCGCCGAGGCCCTGGTGCCGGGCGTGTGGGACAACCGCCCCCGCGCCGCCGCATGGGCCGCACGCGTGCGGTCCCGGCCCAGCGTGGCGGCCGCACTGGCCCGCGCCACCGTGGCCCAGCCCGAAACGGCATGGGCACCAGGACCGGAAATCAACCGCTGGGGCTGATTTAGCGTTTCAGATCAGGCCGCTGCAACCATGCGGCGGCCTGTTTTGGTTCCCCCACCGCGCTGGAGGCCACCGGCCCGCGCGCGGCGATGAATTCGGCGTGGAGGGCAAACGGCTCCATCGCCAAATCATGACGCAGATCGTCGATGGTTTCGGCCAGATCGGCCAGTTCGGCCAGCACGGGCGCGACCTTGGCCCGCGCCACCTTGTCCTGCTGATGGTCAAACAAGCCCCACGCGCCCGCCGCCGTCACCTTCAGGGCGGCGATCAGGGCGTCGCGGTACTCGTCTTCCAAATCAGCGCGGCGGATGTCCATCCGTTCCAGACGATCCGCCTTGGCCATCAGGCGCGCGCCAACGCGGCTTCGCATTCACCCATCAGACCGGCGATGATGTCGGCGACCGGCTCTTCCTTGCTGACCATGCCGACCGACTGGCCCGCCATGACCGAGCCATTCTCGACATCGCCCTCGATCACCGCGCGGCGCAGCGCGCCAGCCCAGTAATGCTCGATCTGCAACTGCGCCTCGCCCATGTCGACTTCACCGGCGTCCAGCAGCTTGGCCACTTCGACCTGCTTGGCGGTGAATTCCTCGGTGCCCTTGTTCTTCAGCGCGCGCACCGGGATCACCGGCAGGCGCGGGTCAACCTGCACACTGGCAACCGCCTCGCGCGCGCTGGCGCGGAAGAAGGCCTTTTTGAAATCGGGGTGGGCGATCGATTCCGTCGCGGCCGCAAAACGGGTGCCCAATTGCACGCCCGCCGCACCCATCTCCAGATAGGAGGCGATCATCTCGCCCCGACCGATGCCGCCGGCAACAAACACCAGATTGTCAGCGGCCAGAGCGGGCAGGATTTCCTGCGCCAGCACGCTGGTCGACACCGGGCCGATATGGCCGCC
Source organism: Novosphingobium ovatum (assembly GCF_009909235.1). Lineage (GTDB taxonomy): Bacteria > Pseudomonadota > Alphaproteobacteria > Sphingomonadales > Sphingomonadaceae > Novosphingobium > Novosphingobium ovatum. Next base: position 147,994 of record NZ_JAAAPO010000003.1, on the reverse strand, counting down.
GGCCTCGGACCCTTCGATCACCAGCGCATCTGCGCCCGAACGCAACAGCTTCTTGCCCAGCGCCAGCGTGGGGGCAAAACAGATGACCTTGGCGCCGGTCTCCTTGATCGCCTCGACGCTACCCTTGGGCGGCAGGCCACCGGCCAGCACGACATGGCTGACCTTATGCTTGGCGCAGACCGCGATCAGGTCGAACAGCGCCGGGTGCATGGTGATCAGATTGACGCCAAAAGGCTTGTCCGTCAGCGCCTTGGTCGCGGCGATTTCGGTGTCCAGCAGTTCGGGCGTCATCGCGCCACAGGCGATCACGCCAAAGCCGCCCGCGTTGCTGATCGCGCTGACCAGATTGCGTTCCGAGACCCAGCTCATCGCGCCGCACAGGATCGCCGTTTCGCTGCCCAAAAAGGCCGCACCACGCGCCATCAGCGCATTCGTCTTGTTCGTCACCAGTCCCTCACGCAATGTCTGTTGCCACGCCGCGCCTATAGGCCGTGGCGCGGCAGGCGGCAAGCGTGACGGCGGGCACAGGGGAAGGATCCGATGCGGGTCCGACGCAATCAGTTATCCACAAGCCATCCACAGGCATGTCCACCAAGCATCCACCGCCGGTCAACAGCCTGTGCACAGGGTTACGCACCGTGCACGCACAGGGTCATCCCCTGCGCATGCACAGGCTTATCCGCAATTGCCTTGGATCAGCTTTCCAGCTGCCGCAGCAGGCTGCGCACGTCGCCGTCGATATCGGCATCACGCGTGCGCAGATCCTCGATCAGGCGCACCGCGTGGATCACCGTCGAGTGGTCACGCCCGCCAAACTTGCGCCCGATTTCGGGATAGGACCGCGGCGTCAGCACCTTGGCCAGATACATCGCCACCTGACGCGGACGGACGACAGCGCGCGCGCGGCGCTTGCTGGCCATTTCCGTGCGGTCGACGCGATAGAACTGGCACACCGTGCGCTGGATCTCGTCGATGGTGATCCGCTTGCGGTTGGCCGACAGGATATCGGTCAACTGATCCTCGGCCAGTTGCAGCGACACCGGCTGACCGGTCAGCTGGGCATAGGCGATCAGCTTGTTCAACCCGCCGACCAGTTCGCGCACGTTGCGGTTGATGGTGCGGGCCAGAAACTCGACCACATCGTTGGGCACGCCCACGCTGGCAAAGCGCGACAGGCGGTGCTCCAGCACGGCGCGGCGCAGTTCGATGTCAGCAGGCTGTATATCGGCCACCAGCCCCATCGACAGGCGCGACAGCAGGCGCTGCTCCACGCCGTCCAGCGCCTGCGGGGCGCGGTCGGCGGCGAACACCAGCCGCTTGCCCTCGGCCAGCAGGGCGTCGATCGTATAGAGCAGTTCCTCCTGCGCGCTGGCCTTGCCGATGATGAACTGGATGTCATCGATCATCAGCAGGTCAAAACCGCGCAGGCGGGCCTTGAACTCGATCATCTGATTTTGGCGCAGCGCCTGGACGAATTCGACCATGAAGCGTTCGGCGCTGCAATAGAAGATCCGCGCGCGCGGGTGGTTGGCCAGAAAGGCATGGCCAATGGCGTGCATCAGATGGGTCTTGCCCTGCCCCGTTGCGGCCTTGAGGTACAAGGGCGAGAACTGCGGCGCCTCGAGCGCGGCCATGCGCTGCGCGGCGTTGCAGGCCAGCACGTTGGACGTGCCGGTGACAAAGGTGGTGAAGGTGAGCGAGGGGTCCAGCCCGATCGAGGCCAGCCCGACCGCATCGGGGTTCAGCGTCTCGGCGGTGGCGGTCATGCCCATGCCGCGCGACTGGGGCGCATCTTCCACCTTGCGCAACGAAGGCGCGGGGGCACCATTGTCACGCGCGATTCGCAGTTCGGGCAGCGCGCGGCGGCCCGGCTGGACCGAGATCCGCACATGGCGCACTTCGGGCCGGGCAATCTTCCACGCCAGCGAGAGACGGTCGGCAAAACGATCCGCCACCCAATTGGCCGAAAACTCTGTCGGCAAATAGAGGTCCAGCGTGCCGGTCTCCTTGCAGAAACCCCCCAGTTGGATCGGACGGATCCACTGGTTGTGCAATTGCTGACCCAGATCCTTGCGCAGGCCTTGGCTGATGTCGGACCAGTCAGCCGCCAAATCCAGCGCCTCCTGATCCTGCACCTCTGCACGGCCCTTGGCCGGCATACCCTTGATGCCCACGGAATCGGCCTTGCGGCCACCCCAAACGGTTCCGGTCACCCCGAACGCTCCCGACTAAAAACCCAACGATCCACCGACCTGACCTGCGCAGACGCACAACAAGTCCCACCGCAGTCACCCCGCAGCCGGCTGATCGTTCAAAAAACACGATTGTGAAGGCCAGAGCCCTTGGCTCCGGCACGACTATCTATGGACAAGTCTGAGCCAAGGACAAGGCGGCATTTTGCAACGGAACCGAAATAATTGCCTTGACACCACAAGGGCGGCAGAAATCCGGGAAAACCGCGCAAATAGCTGTTTTTACGTATTATTTTGAAAAACGCGCCGCCGAATCGTTGTATCTGAATAGCTTGGCTCGACCACACTGTGGCCGTACCCACACATATAAGAAAAGGCCGGCGGTTTGCCCCACCGGCCTATTCCAGACAAACACCTAAGTATTTGTTCATATTTCTGCCTCTGCCAATCGATTGTGGTTACAAAAGGTGAGCGAATCACCTCCTGATTATTACCACTTCGGACAGAGCCACGCCGAAGCGCGCCTTGCCCGATCAGAGAGCGGCGACAGCCTTCGACAGACGCGACATCTTGCGCGCCACAGTGTTCTTGTGCAGCACGCCGCGCGCAACGCCACGGGCCAGTTCGGGCTGGGCGTCGTGCAGGGCAGCAGCAGCAGCAGTCTTGTCACCACCTTCGATCGCGGCTTCCACCTTCTTCACAAAGGTGCGGATGCGGCTGATGCGGGCGCCATTGATCTCTGCGCGGCGCTCATTGCGACGGATGCGCTTACGGGCTTGCGGCGTATTGGCCATGTGTGTCCTCGTATCGGGCCGATGCGGCCGGAATTGCTAGCGAAAATCGGTATAACAAGGCCATGCGACCCCGTTGGAAGGGCGGCCCTTAGCGTTGGCGTGGCGAATCGTCAAGGGATTCGCGTGTCACGCCCTGCCGGAAAACGCCCCGGGGCGACGCGCGGCGCTATTGGCTGCCCACCCGGTTCAGCGTGTCCAGCCCGCGCGCCACGGCATCAGCCAACAGACTGTTGTCGCGGGTGGGATCGGATTCAAAACAGCACAGGGCCTTTTCCAGCTCGCGCGCGGCGGTTTCATAGGCCGCGGCCTGCGCCTGCGGCTTTAACGCGCCCATCAGCGCGGTCAGCACCGGCACCAGAATCGCCACTGCCACGCTCAACAGGTTCAGCCAGGACGCAGAATTGGGCCGCGTGGCCACCAAAGTCTGAAAGGTGTTGTTACTGGCCACAACCGAGGCCAACAGCGTCGAGGCCACGCCCAGCGCAATTCCAGTCCAGCGCCACCACCAGCGCGCCTTGCGCCACTGCTCCAGATAAACGCGCGCCTGCGCCTCATAGTCACGGCGCGGCGGCGCGCTGTCGGCACCCTTGATTCCCTCGCTGACCTTGGTCATCGCCTCACTCCCCCTGTGATGCGGCCATCATGCCCTATTTCTGACAGGCTTGGCACCAGAAACTGGATCGGCCGCCCTGGGTGATGCGGGTGATGGTGCCGCCACAGGTGCCGCACCCTTCGCCCTCGCGGCCATAGACGCGCCAGTTGGCGGCGAAATAGCCCAGTTCGCCATTGGGTTGGGCGTAATCGCGGATGGTCGATCCCCCGGCGCGAATCGATTCCTCCAGCACATCGCGGATCGCCGGGACCAGCCGCGCGATTTCAGGCCGGGTCACCTTGCCCCCGGCGCGGGTGGGGCGCACACCGGCGCGGTACAGCGCCTCGCAGACATAGATATTGCCCAGCCCCGACACCACTTTCTGATCCAGCAACAGCGTCTTGATCGGCCCCAAGCGGCCCTTCAGCGCGGCCGCCAGATGGGCGGGGGTAAAGTCCGGCCCCAGCGGTTCCGGGCCCATCGCGGCAAAGGCGCCCCACCCCGCCAGACCATCGGCTGCCACCAGATCAACCGATCCAAAACGGCGCGGATCATTCAGCGCCAGCACATGGCCCGCATCGGTTTTCAGGATCAGATGGTCGTGCCGGTCGGGGCTGTCGGGGTCGATCCGCCACCGCCCCGACATGCCCAGATGGAACACCAGCACCACCCCGCGGTCCGTATGCAGCAGCCCATATTTGGCCCGCCGTGTCAGATCGGTGATGGTCGCCCCCTGCATCACCTGCACCAGATCGGCGGGGAACGGGCGGCGCAAGCCTTCGCGCCGGGGCTCCACCCGGACCAGCCGGGCGCCACGCAAAAACGGGTCCAGCCCGCGCAATGTTGTTTCGACTTCGGGAAGTTCTGGCATATTTGCCCCTATAACGGCCTTCCCGCCGCCGGCAAACTGGCCTAAAGCGCCGCGCATGACCGACACCGCCCATTCGCCCGCCGCCACCGTCTCGTTTGGCTATGAGGACATCGCCGAGGAGGAAAAGGAGGCCCGCGTCGGCGCCGTCTTTTCCGGCGTGGCCAAGAAGTATGACATCATGAATGACGCGATGTCGGCCGGCATGCACCGTTTGTGGAAGGACAAGTTCGTCCGCCGGGTCAAGCCACAGCCCAATGAGGACATTCTGGACATGGCCGGCGGCACCGGCGACATCGCCTTTCGCATGCACAAGCATGGCGCCAATGTCACCGTGTCCGACATCAATCAGGACATGCTGGACGTGGGCATCGAACGCGCGATGGAGCGCGGGCTGGACGGGCTGGTGTGGAGCCGCCAGAACGCCGAGGAACTGAGCTTTCCGGCGCGCCACTTCGACGCCTACACCATCGCGTTCGGCATCCGCAACGTCACCCACATCGACAAGGCGCTGGCCGAGGCCTACCGGGTGCTGCGCTTTGGCGGGCGCTTCTTCTGCCTGGAGTTCTCGACCACCGAATGGCCCGGCTTCCGCGAGGTGTATGACGCCTATTCGCACAAGCTGGTGCCGCAAATTGGCCAGATGATCGCGGGCGACGCCGAAAGCTATCGCTATCTGATCGAATCGATCCGCCGCTTCCCCCCCATGCCCGCGTTTGAAACCATGATCCGTGACGCCGGTTTCGTGAACACCCGCGTCGAGCCTATCCTGGGCGGGCTGGTGGCGATCCATTCGGGCTGGAAGATCTGAACTTGGCCTCGCATTCGACGCATATCTGGCGGCTGTTGCAATGGGGCCGGATTCTGGCCCGCCACGGCGCGCTGCGCATTATCGAGGATGCGCCCAATACCCCCGCTCCGGTGCGCCGCCTGTGCCGCATCGCGCGGTTTGGCGCGGCGACGCCCGATGTGCCCGATTACGCCGGGGCATTCCGCGCGATTGGCCCGGCCGCGATCAAGCTGGGCCAGACGCTGGCCACCCGCCCCGACATCGTGGGCGAGGAGGCCGCGCGCAACCTGCTGACGCTGCAGGACCGGCTGCCGCCCGTCCCCTTTGCCGCCATCCGCGCCGAGATCGAGGCCGCCTTTGGCCGCCCGCTCGACCAGCTCTATGCCTCGATCGAGGAGGAGCCGGTGGGCGCGGCCTCGATCGCGCAGGTGCATCGCGCGGTGACGCTGGATGGGCGTCAGGTGGCGGTCAAAGTACTGCGCCCCGGCATCCGCGAGAAATTCGCCGCCGACATCCAGACCTATGAATGGGCCGCCGCCCATCTGGAGGCTTTGGGCGGCGAGGCCACGCGACTGCGCCCCTCGCTGGTGATCGCCAATTTCAAACGCTGGACCCTGCGTGAGCTGGACCTGCGCCGCGAGGCGGCCAGCGCGTCCGAACTGGCCGACAAGATGGCTGGCGTTCAGGGCTATCGCATCCCGGCCATCGACTGGGACCGCACCTGTGGCCGGGTGATGACGCTGGAATGGATCAACGGCGTCAAGATTAGCGACATGGACACCCTGCGCGCCGCCGGCCACGATCTGCCGCATCTGGCGCGGCGGCTGGTCATCGCGTTTCTGACGCAGGCGGTGCAGCTGGGCTATTTCCATGCCGACATGCATCAGGGCAACCTGTTCATCGAGGCCGATGGCACGATCGCGGCCATCGATTTTGGCATCATGGGCCGGATCGACCGCCGCGCCCGCGTCTGGCTGGGCGAGATTTTGCACGGCCTGACCACCGGCAATTACCGCCGCGTCGCCGAAATCCACTTCGAGGCGCAATACGTTCCCTCCTACCACTCGCTGGAGGAATTCGCGACGGCGCTGCGGGCGGTGGGCGAACCGATGCGCGGCCGCTCGGTCAAGGAATTGTCAGTCGGGCAGATGCTGGACGGGCTGTTTGCCATCACCCGCGATTTCGACATGGCGGTGCAGCCGCACCTGTTGCTGTTGCAGAAAACCATGGTGATGGTCGAGGGGCTGGCCACGCAATTGTGGCCCGACGTCAACATGTGGGACGTGGCCGGGCCGTTCGTGTCGGAATGGATGCGTGATGAACTGGGGCCAGAGGCGGTGATCGCCCGTGGACTTCAGGACAGCGTGCGCCGCCTGTTGCGCCTGCCCGCTCTACTGGACCGGATCGAGGAGAAATATCCGCCCAAGGGTGGTGCCCCCGAACCGCCGCCTTTGCCCGCTGTCCCGCTGATGTGGGATCATGGTAAACGCAATCCTAACCAATGGCTCCGATATGTTGCGGCTGCAATTGTCGGAGGAGCGGTCACATGGGTGGCGCTATTGGGATCTATGGGGCGGCCGGTCTGGCCGATGTAGTGGCAGATGGCGGCGAAAGCGCGCATGATGGCGCGATGACCTATCGCCGCCCGCCTGCTCCCGGATGGGACCGTTTTGCCCGCTGGCCGCGCCTGTGGGCGCAAAGCTTGCTGATCGCGCTGGCCGGGCTGTTCGTGGCCTCGGCGCTGGTGCCGATCACGGTGGGCCGGGGCGAGGAAGCCAAGCCCCCCAGCGTTGCCCTGATCGCCGGAGACAAGGCCGCGCAGGCCGTGGGCGGTACTGGCCCCGGCGCGGGCCGGGTCCGCGACGATGACCTGAAACTGTACGACACCGCCATCAGCCGCATCCGGCATGGCGAAAACTATTACGACTTTATCGTGCAGGAACAGCGCAACAGTTCCTATCCCGTGCGGCCCGGTGTGGCGGTGCGCCTGCCGACGCTGGCCTATCTGAACGCGGCGATGGGGGTGGATGGCGATGCCAGCGCGCCTGTCGCCATGGCGGCGGCGATTGCGCTGATGCTGGGGGTGATCTGGGCATGGCGGCGGCGTCTGGCGGACGAAGGCGCGACCGAAAGCCAGTTGCTGTTCGGCACGGCGCTGGTGTTTCTCGGGGCCTCGCTGGGGCTGAACCGCTATTATTTCGTGCTGCATGAATTGTGGGCGGGGATGCTGATCGCGCTGGCGCTGGGGCTGCACCGGGTGGGCGACCGGGGCCGAGGCGGGCGCTGGATCGGCGCTTGGGCCGCGGCGGCACTGGCGCTGGCGATCCGCGAACATGCGCTGCCCTTTGTCCTGTTGATGGCGGCCATGGCGGCGGGGCGCGCGCTGGTGTGGCGGGGCACCGCCGGGGGCCGCGCCGCGCTGAAGGAAGCCACCGCATGGGGACTGTTGATCGCCCTGTTCGCAGGCGCGCTGGCATGGCACCTCTCGATCATCGCGGCGCAGGTGCGCCCCACCGATCCCATGGGGCCCAGTTGGCTGGCGCTGCGCGGTCTGGGCGGGTGGCTGTCGAACATCGTGCTCTCGTCCAACCTGCGGTTCCTGCCGCATTATCTGGCTGGGCCGGTAGTGATGGCCATGATGCTGGGCTGGGCCGGGTGGCGCAGCGCGGCAGGGCTGACGGCCACGCTGTTGTTTGCCGGTTATGGCGTGATGTTCATGGTGGTTGGGCGCAACGACAATTTCTATTGGGGCGCGATGATCGCGCCTGCCATGTTCGCGGGCCTCGCCTTTGTGCCGATGGCGGCGACCTCGCTGGTCAAGGCCGCCCGCCCGCGCTAAGACGGGCGGCATGACCAGCCAAACTCTTGCGGGCAAGCGCATTCTGTTGATCGTGGGCGGCGGCATCGCGGCCTATAAGTCGTGCGAGCTGATCCGCCTGATCCGCCGCGCCGGGGGCGATGTGACCTGTGTGCTGACCCGTGGCGGCGCGCAATTCGTGACCGAGATGACGCTGGCGGCCCTGTCCGAAAACCCCGTCCACACCAGCCTGTTCGATCTGAAGAACGAGGTGGAGATGGGGCATATCCAGCTCTCGCGCAGTGCCGATCTGGTGGTGGTGTGCCCCGCCACCGCCGATCTGATGGCCAAGATGGCGGCGGGCATTGCCGATGATCTGGCCACCACTCTGCTGCTGGCCACGGACAAGCCGGTGCTGGCCGTGCCCGCCATGAATGTACGTATGTGGCAACATGGCGCGACCGTGGCCAATGTCGCCACCCTGCGCGCGCGCGGCGTGAGCGTGGTGGAACCTGACGAAGGGCTGATGGCTTGCGGTGAATATGGCCCCGGCCGCCTGCCTGAACCCGACGCGGTGATGGCCCATATCGCCGCCGCCCTGCCCGGCGGCGCTTCGCGCCTGTTGCTGGGCCGCCATGTGGTGATCACCGCCGGCCCCACGCATGAAGCGATCGATCCGGTGCGTTACATCGCCAACCGTTCCAGCGGCAAACAGGGCTTTGCCATTGCCGAGGCGGCGGCGCGGATGGGCGCGCAGGTGACGCTGATCGCCGGGCCGGTGCAATTGCCAACGCCGCCCGGCGTCACCCGCGTCAATGTCGAAAGCGCGCGCCAGATGGCCGATGCGGTGCAATCCGCCCTGCCCGCCGATGTGGCGGTGATGGTGGCCGCCGTGGCCGATTGGCGCGTGGCCGATGCGGCCACGCAAAAGCTGAAAAAAGATGGCACGGGCCAGATCCCCCCGCTGTATCTGGTTGAAAATCCCGATATTCTGGCTGGGCTATGCGCCGATCCGCGCCGCCCGCGTCTGGTCGTGGGCTTTGCGGCCGAGACGCAGGATGTCATCCCCCATGCCCAGTCCAAACTGATCCGCAAGGGCGCCGACTGGATCATCGCCAATGATGTGTCGGGCGCGCCGGGCAACAGCGTGATGGGCGGCGATCGCAATGCCGTGCATATCGTCAGCGCATCTGGCGTCGAAAGCTTGCCCGACGCGCCAAAGCCCGCCATTGCCAGCGCGATTGTCGAAAGGATTGCCCGTGCACTCGTCTGACCCCATCCCCGTCCGCGTCAAGCGCCTGCCCCATGGCGAGGGGTTGCCCCTGCCCGCCTATGCCACCAGCGGGGCGGCGGGCATGGACATTGTCTCGGCCGAGGACGTGGTGATCGCACCGAGCGCGCGTCACGCGGTGGCCACGGGCCTGGCGGTGGCGATCCCGCATGGGTTTGAAATTCAGGTCCGCCCGCGCAGTGGTCTGGCGCTGAAACACGGGATCACCGTGCCCAATACCCCCGGCACCATCGACTCTGACTATCGCGGTGAGTTGAAGGTGATCATGATCAATCTGGGCGATCAGCCCTTTGCCATCGCGCGCGGCGACCGGGTGGCGCAATTGGTGCTGGCGCCGGTGGTGCAGGCCGGCTGGCTGGAAGTCGACGCGCTGGACGAAACCGCACGCGGCGAAGGCGGCTTTGGCAGCACGGGCGGCGTGGTCGCGCTGGGCAACTGATGGTGTTGCGCGCGGACCGGCTGGGCCGTTTTGCCCGCCATATCGTTTTGCCAGAGGTGGGCGGGCCGGGCCAGATGGCGCTGGCGGGCGCGCATGTGGTGCTGATCGGCTGTGGCGGCATCGGCAGCCCGGCGTTGCAATATCTGGCGGCGGCGGGGATCGGTCGGCTGACCCTGATCGACGATGATGTGATCGACGCCAGCAACCTGCAACGCCAGACCATCTTTAGCGAAGGCGACATTGGGACGCGCAAGGCCGATGCCGCCGCCGCATGGGTGGCGCGGTTTGATTCCGAAATTGCCGTCACCGCCCACGCCACGCGGGTGAATGCCGCCAATGTCGCCGGGCTGATCGCCGGGGCCGATGTAGTGCTGGATGGCTGCGACAACTTTGCCACGCGGCTGGTGGTGGCAGACGCCTGTGTGGCGACGCATATCCCCCTGACCAGCGCCGCGGTTGGCCGGTTTCAGGGCCAGGTGGCCAATTTTGCCGGGCATCTGCCGGGGCAGGCCTGTTACCGCTGTTTTGTCGGCGATGCGTTTGACGCCACCGATTGCGACACTTGCGCCGCCGATGGTGTGTTGGGCGCGTTTGTGGGGATGGTCGGCACCTTTGGGGCGATGGCGGCGATCCGGGTGATCCTGTCGGCCAATCCCGCCTGCGCCGCCAGCCCGCTGGCCGATCCGCAATGGGGGCGGCTGCATTTGATTGATGGTCTGGCGCCGGGGATGCGCACGATCACCATCCCCGCCGATCCGGCCTGTCCCACCTGCCGCGCATGAGCGTTTCCGCCCCTGATGCCCGATGGTCACGGCAGGCGATGGCGATTGTCGCGCTGTGCTTTGCGTTGAACATGGCCGATGGGATGGACCTGCTGGTGCTGTCCTTCATCGCGCCCACCTTGCAAACGCAATGGAGCGTCTCGGCCACGCAGATGGCCATGGTGTTCAGCAGCGGTCTGGCGGGCATGGCGGCGGGCGGGCTGGCGCTGGCCCCGCTGGCCGACCGGATCGGACGGCGGCGCATGGTGGCGCTGGCCATGGGGCTGATGGCGGCGGCAATGGCTCTGTCCAGCATGACGCGATCGGTGGGCGAACTGGCGGCGGTGCGGTTTTTCGTCGGCGTGGGGATCGGCACGGTGCTGGCCTGCATCGCCTCGATCGCGGCGCGGGTGGCGCCAATGCGGCACCGCAATTTCGCCGTGGGGGTGTTGCAGGCGGGCTATCCCATTGGCGCGATGCTCACCGGCTTTGCCACGGCATGGGCGTTGCCACTGTTTGGCTGGCAGGCGATCCTGATGGCCACCGCCGGGGTGTCGGGCGCGCTGGTGCTGGCGGTGGTGATGCTGTTGCCCGCCGATCTGGACGCGGACATCCGGGCACATGCCGCCCCTCTGCGCGAGGTGATCGCCGGGCCGCGCCGCGCCAACACCATCCGCCTGTGGGTGGCGGCGATCTGCGGCTTCATGGCGCTGTATTTCATCACCAGTTGGATCACCAAACTGGCGATCGAGGCTGGGTTGCCCCAAACGCAGGCAATCATCGCCAGCGCGATCTACAACTTTGGCGCCTTTGCCGGCACACTGGGGATGAGCATTCTGGGCAACCGCACCGATGTGCGCCGTCTGGCCAGCGTGCTGTTGATCGCCACTTCGGGGGTGTTCCTGTTCTTTGGCGGGGTGGCGATGCCACTGTGGGGCGTGCTCGCCACCGCCTTTGTCATGGGCGTGACGCTACAGGGCGGGTTCAACATGCTCTATCCACTGGCGGCGCAGGTCTATCCCGATGCGGTGCGGGCCACCGGTATTGGCTGGGTATTTGGCATCGGGCGGATCGGCGCGTTTACCGGGCCATTGCTGGGCGGATGGGCGCTGGGGATGCATTGGCCGCTGGTGGCGGTGTTTGGCCTGTTTTGCGCGCCGCTGCTGATCGCGGCCATGGCGGCGGCCTTGGTCCGCCCTCAGGCCTGATCGGCCAGCAAGGCGTCCACCCACACTGGCACCACCTGTGTCGCCGGGCCAAAGCGGCTTTCGTGAAACCATGCCGAGCCTTGGCTGCGCTCCAGGTTGAGTTCCAGCGTTTGCGCGCCCAGATCACGCGCCATCCGCACCAGACCGGCGGCCGGATAGACCGCCCCCGATGTGCCGATCGAAACGAACAGATCAACATCGCGCATGGCCTGGTGGATGTCGTCCATGCGATAGGGCACTTCGCCAAACCACACGATGTCGGGGCGCAAGGCGGGCCGGGCGCAAGTGGGGCAGGCCGGCCCATCGATCAGCGGCGCGGTCCAGCGGTGGCGCGTGTCGCAGGCGGTGCACCAGACCGACAGATGCTCGCCATGCATATGGATCAGGTTGTGTGACCCGGCGCGGTCGTGCAGATCATCAACGTTCTGGGTGATAAGCGTGACAGTCCCGCCGCGCCATTGCGCCTCCAGCCGGGCCAGCGCGTGATGCGCGGCGTTGGGCTGTTTGGTCTGGATCGCGGCGCGGCGCATGTCGTAAAAGCGCTGGACCAGACCGGGGTTGCGCGCGAATGCCTCGGGTGTGGCGACATCTTCCACCCGGTGCTGCTCCCAAAGTCCGCCCCGCCCGTCATTGGCATCCCGGAACGTGTCGATCCCGCTTTCGGCCGAAACCCCCGCTCCGGTCAGAATCACGATATTGCGCAAATGGCTCATGTCGCCCATGAAGCGCGGCAAATGGAGTTTTGGCAATGATCAACATCGGAATCATCGGCAGCGAAGGGCGCATGGGCCGCGCCATTGCAGAGGCGATCAGCGCCGCGGGCCACACCATCGCGGGCGGAATTGACCGCGATGGCGATGCGGGCGCGCTGGCGGCGGCGTCTGACGTGCTGATCGATTTCTCCTCGCCGTCCGCGCTGGAGGCCAATCTGGACGCGGCGATCGCGGCCGGCATCCCCATGCTGATCGGCACCACGGGGCTGGAGGAACGCCACCACTGGCTGATCGACCGCGCCGCCGACCAGATCGCCGTGCTGCAGACCGGCAATACCTCGCTGGGGGTCAACATGCTGGCCTATCTGGTGGAGGAAGCGGCCAGACGGCTGGGTGAGGATTGGGATATCGAGATCGTCGAGACCCACCACCGGATGAAGGTCGATGCGCCGAGCGGCACCGCCCTGTTGCTGGGCGAGGCCGCCGCGCGTGGACGCGAGGTGGCGCTGAACGATGTGGCGGTGCGCGGCCGCGATGGCATCACCGGCGCGCGCGAGGCGGGCACCATCGGCTTTGCCGCGCTGCGCGGGGGCAGCGTGGCGGGCGACCACACGGTGCATTTCCTGGCTGATAACGAACGCCTTTCGTTCAGCCATCTGGCCGAGAACCGGGGCATTTTCGCGCGCGGCGCGGTGCGCGGCGCAAGCTGGCTGGTGGGCCGTCCGGCGCGCCGCTATGCCATGCGCGAAGTGTTGGGCCTGTAAGGCAGGCGGGGGCGGCAGCGGTGAAGCGCGCGGACATCTTTGAATTCTTCCGCCGTCTGGCCGAAGCCAACCCCGATCCCCAGACCGAGCTGGAATTCGGCAATGTCTATCAATTGCTGGTGGCGGTGACGCTGTCGGCGCAGGCGACCGACGTTGGCGTGAACAAGGCGACGCGCGCCCTGTTCGCCACCGTCAAAACGCCGCAGGACATGCTGGATCTGGGCGAGGACGGGCTGAAGGACCACATCAAGACCATTGGCCTGTTCAATTCCAAGGCCAAGAACGTGATCGCCATGGCCGAAATCCTGGTGCGCGAGCATGGCGGCGAAGTCCCCGCCGACCGTGACGCGCTGACCGCCCTGCCCGGTGTCGGACGCAAGACGGCCAATGTCGTGCTCAACTGTGCCTTTGGCGCGGAAACCTTTGCGGTCGACACGCATATCTTTCGCGTGGCCAATCGCACCGGCATGGCCAAGGGCAAAACCCCGCTGGCCGTGGAAAAGGGGCTGGAGAAGAAAGTCCCCCAGCCCTTTCGCGTGGGCTCACACCACTGGATGATCCTGCACGGCCGCTATATCTGCAAGGCGCGGACGCCCGAATGCTGGCGCTGTCCGGTGGTGGACCTGTGCGGGTTCAAGGACAAGGTGACGGCGAAAAAGTAGCCGCCCCTTACGCCTGCTGATCCAGATGCAGCCCGCGCCGCCCATGTTCGGGCGTGTCGTGGGGGGCGTCGGGGTGATCGGCATCGGGGTCCAGCGGAGGCTGCAACATTCCCTCGCTCTTGGTGATAACGGCGGTCGCCACCGCGTTGCCCACGATGTTGGTCGCCGACCGGCCCATGTCCAGAAATGTGTCGATGCCCAGCAGCAGCGCAATGCCCTCTACCGGCAGGCCAAACTGCGTCAGCGTGGCGGCGATCACCACCATGCTGGCGCGCGGCACCGATGCGATGCCCTTGGAACTGACCATCAGCGTCAACAGCATCAGCACCTGCGTCTCAACCGGGACATGGATGCCATAGGCCTGCGCGATGAACAGCGTGGCAAAGCTGACATACATCATCGAGCCATCAAGGTTGAACCCATAGCCCAGCGGCAGGATGAACCCGGCCACGCGCCGCGGCACACCAAAACGGTCCAACTGTTCCAGCAGCTTGGGCAGGCCAGCCTCGGACGAGGCGGTCAGGAAAGTGAGCAGCACCGGTTCGCGGATGTAGCGGATGAGGGTGAAGATGCGCGGCCCCAGATAGGCCCCGCCCGCCCCCAGCAGGATGATCCACAGCAGCAGCAGGCCCGCATAAAACTCGCTGACCAGCACGCCATAGGTGACAATGATGCCCAGCCCCTTTTGCGCGACAACGCCCGCAATCGCGCCAAACACCGCCAGAGGTGCCATCGCCATGACATAGGACGTGATCTGCAGCATCAGCGTCACCAGCGCATCCGACGCCTCGACCAGAATGCGCCCCTTGTCCCCGATGGCCGACAGGCCGATGCCGGTGAACACCGAAAACACCAGAATTTGCAGGACATTGTTGCTGACCATCGGGCCAATGGCGCTGTCAGGAAAGATCTCCAGCACAAAATGGCGGAAGGTCAGCTTGGACGTGGCCAGTTCCCCCACCGGCGAGGCGGCCGTCAGCGCCAGACCATGCCCCGGCTGGAACAGGTTGACCAGCACCATGCCCAGCGTCAGCGAAATCAGACTGGCGCACAGGAACCAGCCCAGCGCCTTGGCCCCGATGCGGCCCAGCGCGGTGGAATCGCCCATCCCCGCAATGCCGGTGACAATCGTGGCGAATACCAGCGGCGCGATGATCATCTTGATCAGCCGCAGGAACACATCGGGCAACAGCTTCAGGTAATCCACCCATTGCACCAACGCCGGATCGCCCGCCGCATAGCTGGCGTGCAAGGCATAGCCCAAGGCAATGCCCAGCCCCATCCCGGCCAGAATGAAATAGGTCAGCCGTTTTTCCATGCGCCCCAATGTCCCGCCAAATCAGGGCGCCTGCGTATCAAGGCAAAGCGTCCCCGGCAATGGGCCGGATCACGCATGCCCCCCGGCCAAATCACCCCGCCAACGCGGCGCGGGTAATCCGGGCATAGATCCGCACCAAAGCCTCCAGATCGGCGATGGCGACCGCCTCGTCCCGCTTGTGCATGGTGGCGTTGCACAGGCCAAACTCGATCACCGGGGCCAGCGCCTTGAGAAAACGGGCGTCCGAGGTGCCGCCGCTGGTGGAAATTTCCGTGTCGATCCCCGTTTCTGCACGGATGGCATCGACCACCATGGCGGAAAAATCGCCCGGCGGGGTCAAGAACGCCTCGCCCGAAATGACCGAGCGCACGCTGGCCCCATGACGGGCGGCGATCCCCGTCACCATCTCGGTCAGGCTGTGGCCGGTGTGCAGATCGTTGAACCGGATCGAGATGCGCGCGGCCGCCTTGGCCGGGATGACATTGGTGGCGGGGTTGCCACAGCTGACATCCGTCACCTCCAGATTGCTGGCCTGGAACCAGTCGGTCCCGGTGTCCAGCACGATGCCCTTCAGCTCGGCCAGACAGGCGACCAGCTTGGTAATGGGGTTATCGGCCAGATGGGGATAGGCGACATGGCCCTGACTGCCCTCCACCTCGATCCACATGTTGACGCTGCCGCGCCGTCCCACCTTGATCATGTCGCCCAGGCGGTGAACGCTGGTCGGCTCCCCCACCAGGATCAGGTCGGGAGCGATACCCTCCACCCGCATGTAGTCGATCAGGGCGACGGTGCCATAGGTGGCGGCGCCCTCCTCGTCCCCGGTGATGATCAGGCTGATCGTGCCCGCCTCTACCGGGATGTCGCGCAGCGCGGCGACCATGGCCGCGATCGAGCCCTTCATGTCCACGGCGCCACGGCCATAGATCAACTCACCCGTCTCGGGCGTGCCACGGCGCTGCGGCGCGAAAGGCCCGCTGGTCCAGCCATCGCCCGGCGGCACCACATCGACATGGCCGGCAAAGGAGAAGTGGCGCGACCCCTCTGGTCCGTGGCGGACGGCCAACAGGTTTTCCACCGGCCCATCGGGCGCGGTGCCGGTGACAAAACGATGCACGGCAAAGCCCAGAGGGCTGAGCATCTCCTCCAGACAGTCAAACACCATGCCGGTGGCAGGGGTGACGCTGGGACAGGCGATCAAGGCTTCGGCCAGATCGGCAACATCGGCGGCGGCGCGGACAAGCTGGGTCATGTCCGCCCCCCTAGCAAACCCCGCCCCCCGCGCCTAGCGCCCCAACGGGCCGCGCGACGCATTTGGCGCCATCGCGGAGGCGATTTTCATCAGCGCGGAGGCGATTTTCATCGGCGCGGAGGCGATTGCCGTCAGCGCCCGCCCCGCCTATGGCCGGCGGGCGATCTGCGAAAGGCGAAACGTGGCGGCAACGCACATTCATTGGGCCCAATTCCTGCTGGCGTTGCTGATCATCGAGCTGACTCCGGGGCCGAACATGGGCTGGCTGGCGGCGCTCGCGCTGGCCGAGGGGCGGCGGGCCGGGCTGTTTGCCTGCACCGGCATAGCCATTGGCCTGATGCTGAACGCGCTGGCGGCGGCGTTCGGGCTGGCCAGCCTGATCAACCTGCACCCGGAATGGCTGCGCGCGCTGCGCTGGGGCGGGGTGGCGATGATGGCGTGGCTGGCGCTGGCCGCATGGCGCGATGCGCGCCTGTCCGATACACAGACGCTGGTCGCACGCACGCCGTGGCGGCATCTGGGCGCGGGGCTGCTGGTCAATCTGTTGAACCCAAAGGCGGCGGTCTTCTTTCTGCTGGTCGTCCCCGAATTTCTGGACGGCCCCCACCCCACCATCACCCAATCGGTGGCGATGGCGATGGCCAGCGTGGGGATCGCCACGCTGGTGCATCTGGGGCTGGTGCTGGGCGCGGGGCGGGCGCATGACTGGCTGACCGATCCACGCCGGATGCGTATGCTGCGCCGGGCAATGGCCGTGATGATCGCCGCCGTTGCCCTGTGGATGCTGGCCGAAGCGCTGCGGGCCTAGGGCATTACGGCAGGCGTTACTGGCCCAGCGCCTCGTCCAGCAGGCGGGCCAGACGCAAGCCAGCGCGGGTCAGGCGGTCACGCGCGATGCGGGCGTTGGCAGCGTTCTGCTCGGCCGTGATGGAGACAGGCGCGCTCAGCTTCTCGCCCTCGGCCGGGGCATGGCCGAACACCTGCGGATAGACCACATCGCGGGCGATGGCCCAGCTTTCCTTGGCCCAATCCTCCACCCCGCCGGTGGCCAGCGCCGCGCGATCATCGGCCGAATAGGCGCGCACCAGCGGCGGCCCCATCAGCGCCAGCGCGCCCTCGGCGGTGTCCTTGTCCCAATACCAGTGCAGCGAATCGATCTTGCCATCGGCGCGCACCACCTTGACCCCGTTGCCGCCCGCGTCATGCGCATGTTCGGCCGCATGCAGCGGCTGATGCAGATCGCCAACGAAATGGGTCAGAAAGGCCAATGCCTCCAGCCGTTGCGGGGCGGGGATGGACTTGTCGGCCAACACGCGGCGGCTACGCTCGATCTGGGCGGTGACGCAGGCGGTTTGCGGGCAGTTCGCCTTGATATCAAAGGCGGGCAGCGTCACCTCGCCGTCCTGATAATGCCACGGGAAGGTATAAGCCCAGCGCCAGCTGTCCGACCGCAGGCAATCGGGCCAATAGCCGGCCTGCGCGATGGTGGTGACGGGGCATTTGGGCGTGCCCAGCCCCTTTTCCGCCTTCAGCAATTCGGCGATCGCGGCGGCCGTCGCGGGCGAGACATTGGCCAGCGCGATATTGGCGACCGTGTGGTGCCCCACCTCACCCCATGCCAGCGCTGGGCTGGGCGCGGCCAACGGCAAGGCGGCGGCCGCCACCAGCGCGGCAATACGGCGGACGGGCGTGGCGATCAGGCGGGAGAACATGCGGGCGCGATCCTTTTGGGCTGACACGAATGTTCGTGTAGCGCCCCCGCATGACAGAGGAAAGATGAACCACGCCCAAATCCGCCACGGCGGCTGGGCGTGGCGCATGGGCGTTACAGCTCGGCGTCGGCCAGAACAGCGGCGCGCAGTTCGGCGATGCCCCAACCCTTTTCGCTGCTGGTAACCAGCACTTCGGGAAAGGCGGCGGGATGCTTGCGCGCCGCGGCGATGGTCGCCTCGTGCACGGCCTGCAACTCGTGGCTTTTCACCTTGTCGCCCTTGGTCAGCACCAGACGATAGCCAACAGCCGAACCGTCCAGCATCTCCATCATCTCGCGGTCGACATCCTTGATGCCGTGGCGCGAATCGATCAGCACCAGACAGCGCTTCAAGACCACCCGCCCGCGCAGGAAGTCGCGCACCAGCCGGCGCCACGTCTCCACCACCTTGGGCGGCGCCTTGGCAAAGCCATAGCCGGGCATGTCGACCAGCCGGAAGTCGGGCAGTTCACCCGTCCGCCCGCCAATGTCGAAAAAGTTCAGCTCCTGCGTGCGCCCCGGCGTGACCGAGGTGCGCGCCAAGCTTTTGCGCCCGGTAATGGCGTTGAGCAGCGAGCTTTTGCCCACGTTCGAGCGCCCCGCCAGCGCGATTTCAGGCACGGCCGGATCGGGCAGGAATTTCAGCGCGGGGGCCGACAGCAGAAAGTCACAGCGGCCCGAGAACTGGCGACGCGCACGCTCGACCAGTTCAGGGTCCACCGCCGGGGCCACGGGGGCCACCGGCGTTTCATCGTCAGGAAGGTTGGGCTCGCTCACTTCGTCCCCTTGCCGGCCTTGGCCACGTCAGAGCGTTCCTTGTCCACCATCGCTTTGAGCGCGGGGTGACGGGCGTACAGATACTTTTGCTGGGCAATGGTCAGCAGGTTGCTGGTGATCCAGTAGATCAGCAGGCCCGAGGCAAAGGGCGCCATGATGAACATCATCATCCACGGCATGATCGCAAACACCTGCTGCTGCGCGGGATCGGGCGCGGCCGGTTGCAGCTTGAACTGCAGCCACATCGTCACACCCAGAATCAGCGCCAGCACGCCGATCGCCAGGAAGCTGGGCGGATCGAACGGCAACAGGCCGAACAGGTTCAGCAAATGCTTGGGATCGGGGGCCGACAGATCGTGGATCCACAGGATGAACGGCTGGTGGCGCATCTCGATCGAGACCATCAGCACCTTGTACAGGGCAAAGAACACCGGGATCTGCAGGAAGATCGGCAAGCAGCCCGCCAGCGGGTTGACGCCCTCTTCCTTGTACAGCTTCATGGTTTCTTCCTGAAGCTTTTGGCGGTCGTCCTTATAGCGCTCCTGCAACGCCTTCAGCTTGGGCTGGATGGCGCGCATGGCGGCCATGCTGGCAAACTGGCGCTGGGCCACAGGGAACATGATGCCGCGCACGATCAGCGTCAGCAGAATGATCGCCACGCCAAAGTTGCCGACCATCTTGAACAGCGAATCGAGCAGCCAGAAGATCGGCTTTTCAAACCAGCGGAACCAGCCCCAGTCGATGGCAAGGCCAAAGTGCGGAATGCCGCTGGCCTCGTACTTGTCCAGCACCAAGCTTTCCTTGGCGCCAGCGAACAGGCGGGTGGTGCGGGCAACCGTCTGACCGGGGGCAATGGCGGCGGGCTGATACAAGGTGTCAGCGCGGAACAGGCCATTGCCCAGACTGCGGAACGTGCTGGTGGCACCAGCCGCGTCAGGCACCATCACGCTCATCCAGTAGATGTCGGTAAAGCCGACCCAGTCGGTCTTGCCAGCGTTGGCGACCTGCCCCTTTTCGACAACATCCTTGTAATTGGGATTGAACGACACCGCGCCATCAAAGGCGCCGAACGGGCCCGAATGGATGTTCCACGAATCGACGCTGGCGGTCTTGTCCGTGCGGGTGATCAGCGCAAAAGGCTGCAACGTGACGGGCGCGGTGCCAGCATTGGTCACGGCCTGCGTGGCGGTGACCATGTAATCGGCGTCGATCTTCAGGCTCAGCGCGAAAGTCTGGCCGGTGGTGTTGACCCAGGTCAGCGTCAGCGGCGAGGTCGGCGTCAGGCGCGCGCCCGCAGGGGCCGTCCACAGCGTGTTGCCATTGGGCGTTTCGATCCCCGGCGCCACGGCCCAGCCCAGCTGCGCGAAATGCGCGGCGGGCGTGCCAGCGGGGCTGAACAGGCGGACCGCGCCGCTGTTCTTCTCGACCGATTCGGTGTGACGCACGACCGACAGATCGTCGATCACCGCGCCCGACAGGTTGATCGAGCCCTTGAGCCCGGGCGCGTCGATGGCGATGCGCGTCCCCGCCTTGAGGTCGGTGGCCAGATCGCGGGCCTCGGCGGCCTTGTCGATGGCGCTGGTCAGGCCGCCCTCACGCGTGGGGCTGGCCGTGGCCGAAGGCGTGGCCGAAGCCGTCACCGCCGGGGGCTGCTTGTTGGCGTTGGGATAGAAGTAGCGCATCGCATACTCCCACCCGAACAGCAGCAGCCCGGTCAGCAGCAT
The DNA here is from genome assembly GCF_009909235.1 of Novosphingobium ovatum. Taxonomy (GTDB): domain Bacteria; phylum Pseudomonadota; class Alphaproteobacteria; order Sphingomonadales; family Sphingomonadaceae; genus Novosphingobium; species Novosphingobium ovatum. The sequence goes on along the minus strand of NZ_JAAAPO010000003.1, from coordinate 127,302 downwards.
TGCCGTGATCATGTTGCGCTGATTACTCACGCCGTCAGTCCCCGATTCTGTCTGTTTTGCCGGGGAACGTGCATCGCCCGCCCGACGTAAATAGTGAAAAGCCCGCCCATGGTTCAGGGCACCGGGTCATACCCGCACCCGCCCCACGGATGGCAGCGCAATAGACGCTTCGCCGCCAGCCATCCACCCTTAATCGCGCCGTGTTTTCGCAACGCCTGAATGGCGTATTCCGAACAGCTGGGGGCAAAACGGCAGGACGGTGGCAGGATGCGCGAAGGCCCCAATTGCCACGCGCGGGCGATCAGGATCAGCAGATATTTCATGCCGAAGGGCCATTGGCGACAGGCGGCTTGGGTGCGCCGCGCGGTGCGCCCTTGGGCGCGCCACGATGATGGGGCGAATCGCCGGGCCGGGCCCTGCGTGGCCCCCGCGGCGGATCGCCCTTGCCCGCCCTTGCCCGTTCCAGAGCGGCCAGCAATTCGGCGCGCATCCGGGCAAAGTCACGCTCCACCCCGCCCTCGCGCCCGATCAGCACATGGTCATGCGCTGGCAGGCCATGTTCGGGCAGGATCTCGCGGATCAGGGCACGCAGGCGGCGCTTCATCCGGTTGCGCACCACGGCATTGCCGATCTTTTTCGTGACGGTCACGCCAAAGCGCAAGCCGCCATCGTCCAGACCATGCGGGCGCGCCAACAGCACGAACCCCGGCCGCGCCACGCGCAAGCCCCGATTCGCCGCCAGAAAATCGGCACGACGAACGAGGACCCGGAGCCTATCCCCGGATCCCCGCTGCGTCATACCGGTATCGGACTGAATCAGGCCGACAGGTTCTTGCGGCCACGCGCACGACGGGCGCGCAGCACCTTGCGGCCGCCGACAGTGGCCGTGCGGGCGCGGAAACCGTGGCGACGGGCGCGGACGAGCCGGCTGGGCTGGAAAGTGCGCTTCATTGTAAAACCCTCAAATCTCTGACAGCGCCCTGCGGCGCGACAAGAGGACCGCCCATGCGGCCCCGATGTGAAGGCGCGCCGATATGGGATGTGTGCCCCCAAGTCAAGGGATTCGGCATCAGCCAAACCGGAACCGACAATTTCCCCGGCCCGCGCGATTACCTCTTCACAGCCCGCCGCGTTGCGATACGCTGTTTCCCATAAGAACCGGGCGCGTGTGGCAGATTTCGGCTGAGAAAGCCAATGGCGTGGAGGGGTTCGAACATGGTGGCTCTGGTGCAGACGGTGGCCTATCTGGGGCTGGAGGCGCGCGGGGTCGAGGTGCAGTGCCAATTGGCCGCCGGCCTGCCCGGCTTTGCCGTTGTCGGCCTGCCGGACAAGGCCGTGAACGAAAGCCGCCAGCGGGTACAGGCCGCACTGTCGGCCATGGGCCTGTCGCTGCCGCCCAAACGCATCACGATCAACCTGTCCCCCGCCGACCTGCCCAAGGAAGGCTCGCATTTCGACCTGCCGATCGCGCTGGCGCTGTTGGCGGCGATGGGGGTGACCGATGCCGAACAATTGCACGAACACATCATCGTGGGCGAACTGGCGCTGGACGGGCGGATTGCGCGCTCGCCGGGGGTGCTGTTGGCAGCGCTGCACGCCAGCGGGCGCGGGCTGGGGCTGATATGCCCTGCCGCACAGGGCTCAGAGGCGCGCTGGGCGGCGGGCGTGCCGATCATCGCGGCGCCCGATCTGGCCGCATTGCTCAGCCATCTAAAGGGCACGCAGGCCCTGCCCTCGCCACCCCCAGGCGAAGCCATCCCCGCCACCCACAGCACTGACCTGCGCCAGGTCAAAGGACAGCATACCGCTCGGCGCGCCTTGGAAATCGCCGCGGCCGGGGGGCACAATCTGTTGCTGGTCGGGCCGCCGGGCGCAGGCAAATCGCTGCTGGCGGGGTGCTTGCCCGGCATCCTGCCCCCGCTGGATGCTGCCGAGGCGCTGGAGGTGTCGATGATCGCCTCGGTCGCGGGGACGCTGGAGGACGGGCGGATCAGCGCCGCCCGCCCGTTCCGCAGCCCACACCACAGCGCCAGCATGGCCGCAATGACCGGCGGAGGCCTGCGCGCCCGCCCCGGAGAGGTCAGTCTGGCGCATCTGGGCGTGCTGTTTCTGGACGAACTGCCCGAATTTCAGCGCAATGTGCTCGATTCGCTGCGCCAACCGCTGGAAAGCGGCGAGATCACCATCGCCCGCGCCAATGCCCATGTCACGTTCCCTGCGCGGGTGCAGTTGATCGCGGCGATGAACCCGTGCCGTTGCGGCTATCTGGGACAACCGGGGATGGATTGTTCGCGCGCGCCGCGCTGTGGGACCGATTATCAGGCGCGTCTGTCGGGGCCGTTGCTGGACCGCATCGACATGCAGGTGGATGTCGCCCCAGTGCCCCCCGCCGATCTGGCCACCCGCCAACCGGGCGAGCCCAGCGCCACCGTTGCCGCCCGCGTGGCCGCCGCCCGCGCCCTGCAACGCGCGCGCATGGCGGGCACACCATGGCGCAACAATGCCGAACTGTCGGGTGACGCGCTGGACGATCTGGCCACCCCCGCACCCGATGCGCAGGAACTGTTGCTGCGCGCGGCAGGGACGCTGGGCCTGTCGGCGCGCGGCTTTACCCGCGTGCGGCGGGTGGCGCGCACCATCGCCGATCTGGCGGGGGCCGACACCATCACCCGCGCCCATATTGCCGAAGCCCTGTCCTATCGCCGTCCCGCCCGTCAGCCCGCCACCGCCTGACCGCCGATGCAAAACGGCAACACCTATGTCATTTTAATAAAATTCCGCCGCAGGTCCAAACCTATAATGTGCAAAGGTCCGATTTGGGCGGTTGATCGAAGGAATTTTCTGATACAATCGTTAAAACCTTAATAATACCGCGAGGAGAGGAGCGGGCCAGAATGTTCGGATTTTTGATGTGCCTGCTTAGCAAACATTCGCCCAACCGGCGCAAGGTCTGGGTGGGCAAGGAAGGACGGTATCTCGGCCGTTGTCACCGCTGTGGTGCCGCTATAAAGCGCTTGGATCGCGAAAACTGGGTACGTGACTGGTCCCGACTGTTTTCAAACGACCGGGAAGCGCGTAAACGCCAAAAGACCGACAACACCGACTAAACGGCTGCGGGCCGTCTGCCCGTGCCCCGCGCCTATTGCCCGGCCGCAGGCGCCACAGGCGTGGCGGCGGGCGCGGAAACAGCCGCAGGCATGGGCACGCGCCGCACCGTCAGCATCTTGACCGGGGTGGCCAGCATCTGGCCCTTCATCGCCCCTTCGCCCGCCGTGGGTGAACGGTCCTGCTCCCAGATCTTGCGCACCACATCCATGCCCTCGGCCACATGGCCAAAGGCGGCAAAACCGGCCTGCGCGTCGGGATCGGTCGCCTTGGGATCGGCGTCAAGACTGGACAATTCGGACAACAGGATAAAGAAATCCGCCGTGGCAGAACCGGGCTGATGGCGCGCCAGACTGATCGTGCCCGCCTTGTGCAGGATGCCGGTCTGGCTGGTGGGTTCGTGGGCGATGGGCGGGAACAGTTTGGCCGCGTCGCGGATGCCGCCCTGAATCAGCCCATTGGGCGGATCCCCCCACGGCAGATGCATCGAACGGAAAAACACCATCCCGTCAAACCGCCGCGCATCGACATAGCGCAGGAAATTGCCAACGCTGATCGGGGCATGCTTGCCATCCAGTTCCAGCGTGATGACACCCATGGGGGTGGTGATGGCCACGCGCGCCACATCTGGCACCGGCGCGGGCTTGGCAGCCACAGGGGCCGCCTTGCGCGCGGGGGCCGCCATCGCGGGCATCGACATCATCGCGCCCATCAGCGCGGCACTCACAGCGAATCGCATCAACATCGGCCGATCATGGACCGCGCCACACGCCCCTGCCAAGAGGCGCTTTACCCCAGCAGCCCGCGCGCGCGCAGGTCAGCCTCCAGCGCATCGGCCCCGCCGACAAAGTGGTGCGTGTGCCAGCCCAGCGCCCGCGCCGTGGCGATATTGGCGGCATTGTCGTCGATGAACAGCATGTCACCGGGCGCATGGCCAAAGCGCGCGGCAGCCAGATCAAAGATCGCGGCATGGGGTTTCACCAGCTTTTCCACGCCCGAGACGACGATGTCGCGGAAATGGTTCAACACCGGGAAAGTCGGGCGGAACAGTTCAAACGCCTCATCGCCGAAATTGGTGATGGCGTACAGCGGCACCCCGCGCGCCGCCAACGCCTCGACCAGGGCAGAGGTGCCGGGGATCGGGCCAGGCACGCTGTCCAGCCAGCGATCGGCGTACATGCGGATCAGGTCGGCATGTTCGGGATATTGGGCGCTGCGCTCGGCCACCATCTGGGCGAACGGCTTGCCCGCGTCATGTTCGAAATGCCATGCGGTGGTGACGATGTTCTGGACAAACCAGTCGCGCCGCGCCGGATCGGCAATGGCATCGCGATAGATCAGCCGCAGGTCCCAATCGACCAGCACATGGCCGATATCGAACACCACCACGCCGGGTTGCGCCCCCGCCATACCCGAAACCGTCATCACACCCGTCCATCCTGCGGCCAAGGGCCGAATCGCCTGTTACACAGTTCCCAAACGCCACCAGCCCGCCACCACCCCTATGGGCAGCAGCGGGCTGGCGAAATCAGCAAACCGTGGCGGGCCGCAAACGACCCACCCACGCTTTCATTAGCCCTGACGAGCCTTGAAGCGCTTCTGGGTCTTGTTGATCACATAGGTGCGGCCGCGGCGACGGATCACGCGGTTGTCCCGGTGACGGTCCTTCAGCGACTTGAGGCTGTTGCGAATCTTCATGACGAATCCCTTTGCCCAAACCGCTGGGCTGAAATTGAAGCGCGCCGATACGTGGCGGGGGCGGTGAAGTCAACCCTTTACGGGGTGCCGATCACCCCGCCCCTGCCGGCACGCCATTGGCTTAACCGGCGCGGATCTGCGTCAATTTGTCTTCCCACGCCAGCGCATGGGCAACGATGACATCCAGATCGGCATATTGCGGCACCCACGGCACGGTGGCCTTGATACGGGCATTGTCCGAAATCAGCGAATCGGGATCGCCCGCGCGGCGCGGGCCCATGATGCGCTCGACCTTGGTGCCGGTCACGCGGTCCACGGCGTCCAGCACCTCCAGCACGGAAAAGCCCCGGCCATAGCCCGCATTCATCGTCAGCGAGCGGTCGGGCGTTGCGATCAACGCGCCCAGCGCCAGCACATGCGCCGAGGCCAGATCCGAAACGTGGATATAGTCGCGCACACCGGTGCCATCAGGCGTGGCGTAATCGGTGCCAAACACGCTGACATTGGCGCGCTTGCCCAATGCCGCCTCGACCGCCACCTTGATCAGATGGGTCGCTCCGGCCGTCGACTGGCCGGTGCGGGCCTGCGGATCAGCGCCCGCCACGTTGAAATAGCGCAACGCGCAATAGTTGATCGGATGGGCCGCCGCGACATCGGCCAGCATGATCTCGGTCATCAGCTTGGACATGCCATAGGGGTTGATCGGCTTTTTCGGGCTGTCCTCGGCCACGGGGCTGACTTGCGGGATGCCATAGGTCGCGGCGGTGCTGCTGAACAGGAAATGCGCCACGCCGCCCTGCACCGCCGCCGCAATCAGGGCGCGGCTCTTGGCGGTGTTGTTGTGATAGTATTTCAGCGGGTTCTCGACCGATTCAGGGACGATGATGCTGCCGGCAAAATGCATGATCGCCTTGACGCCCTGCTCGGCGATGATGCGGGCGACCAGTTCGGCGTCCTCGATATCGCCTTCGTAAAAAGGCACATCATCAGGCACGGCAAAGCGGAAACCGGTGGTCAGATTGTCGATCACCGCCACCGGCCAACCGGCGTCCTTGAGGGCGAGAACGGCGTGGCTGCCAATATATCCGGCGCCACCCGTGACGAGCACTGAGCATTTCTGGGTCATGGCCGGGACATATCACGGCTTTCTGGCGATTCTATGAAAAATTGCGCGGATGCAGCATTGCGCGCTAGAGGACACAGGCGATGGGGGACTTGCATCGCCGGGCTTGCGGGCGCACTCCACCATGCATGAAACTGACACGGGAATCGCAAGTTGGCCGCCGGGCCGTTTGGGCTGGCATGGTGATGGGATTGCTGGCGCTGGGCGGCTGCATGGTCCCCACCCCGCCGGTCGAGGTATCGCGCTTTCACGCGGCCGAAGCGGGCGTGCTGGGCCGTGGCGCAATCACCGTTGTGGCAGCGCCCGCAGGCACCAGCCTGCCGGCCCCGGCCCCGCTGAGCGATGCCGAGCGCGCCAGTTGGCACGATGCCGTCCGGCGCGAACTGGCGCGGCTGGGCTATGACGCGCAATTGGGCGATCCGGCGCTGGACGCGCCACGCCCCTCATCGGGCCAGATCGCGCAGGTGCGGGTGATCCGCCAAACCATCGGCGACAATCGCACCAATCCACGCGTGACGGTGGGGGGCAATGCCTCGGTCGGGTCGTATGGGTCCAGCACGGGCATGGGCGTGGCGATCCGGCTGGGCGGGCCGCCATCAGGCGCGCAGGTGGCCACCGATCTGGCGGTGGTGATCCGCGATGCCGCATCGGGCCGCGTGCTGTGGGAGGGCCGCGCCAGTCTGACGCTGGCCGCCTCGGCCCCCATGGCGCAGACCGCGATGGCCGCCCCGCGACTGGCGGGTGCGCTGTTTGGCGGCTTTCCCGGCATATCGGGCCAGACCGTCCGCGTTCCCTGATCCATTTTTCATAGGCTCGACATGCAAGACATCCAGATCCATTCCGCCTTTGATGCGGGCAATATCACCGTCCTGTCGGTCGATGGGGCCAGCGCCCGTCTGGCGATCCGCCCCGATCACGACAGCGCGTTCTACCAATGGTTCCATTTTCGCGTGTCGGGCGCGGGTGGGCGGACGCTCACGCTCAAGATCACCGGGCTGAATGGATCTGCCTATCCGGGGGGATGGACCAACTACCGCGCCGCTGTCTCGCATGACCGTGATTACTGGGGGCGGGCCGACACCACATGGGATGCCGGTGAGGACAACGGCACGCTGACCATCACCCACACGCCCGATGGTGACTTTGCCTGGGTGGCCTATTTCGCGCCCTATTCCATGGAGCGGCACCACGATCTGATCGGCCAGACCGCCGCCCTGCCGGGCGTCACCTATCGCTGTTTGGGCACAACACTGGATGGGCAGCCGATCGATTGCCTGACGCTGGGCGATGGCACCTATCAGGTGTGGCTGCAGGCCCGCCAGCATCCGGGCGAGACCATGGCGCAATGGTGGATGGAGGGCGCCATCGACGCGCTGACCGATCCGGCCAACCCGCATGGGCGCCATTTGCGCCAACATTGCCGGTTCCACATCGTCCCCAACGCCAATCCCGATGGATCGGCGCGCGGCCATCTGCGCACCAATGCGGCGGGGGTAAACCTGAACCGCGAATGGCATGACCCCACGCCAGAACGCAGCCCCGAAGTTCTGGCCATCCGCAACGCCATGGATGAAACCGGCGTCGATTTCTGCATGGACGTCCACGGCGACGAGGCGATTGCCGCCGTGTTCATGGCCGGCTTCGACGGCATCCCCGACCTGCGCGCGGGGCAAGCCGAGGGCTATGCCGATTACATCGAAACCTTGCGCCGCCGCACGCCCGATTTCCAGACCGAGCTGGGCTATCCGGTGGCGGGGCCGGGCAAGGCAAACCTGACCATGGCCACCAACCAGATCGCCCAACGCTATGGCGCGGTGGCGATGACGCTGGAAATGCCGTTCAAGGACCACGATCCCCTGCCCTGCCCCGATCAGGGGTGGAGCGCGGAACGGTCCGCGCAACTGGGTCGCGACTGCATGGCGGCGCTGTGCGAATGGCTGCGCGCGCGGGGCTGAGCTTTCAGCCCTGCTCCGGCTCGGCGTCGGCGGCCTGCCACAGGGCCGTCAGCACCGGCAGGGCATGTTCGCGCAAGGCTTCTGGCAGGCGGGCGATCAGGGCTGTTTCATAGGCGTCGATGTCGCGGCGCAGGGCGGCTGCCTGCCCCTCGCCATCCTCGGACAGGTACAGCCCCTGTGACCGCCCATCGGCGCGGCGACGGTCCAGCAGCCCCTTGGCCTCCAGCCGGGCGACGATCGGCACCATGTTGGCGCGCTGGATATCCAGCATCCGCCCCGCCTCGCTTTGCGTAATACCGGGGCGGTCGCGCACGATCAGCAACAGGCTGACATCGGCATGGCGCAGGCCATAGGGCGCAAGGCGGCGGTTCAGCCCCGCCAGCGCCGCCGAAGACGCGCGCCGCAGGACATAACCGGGAAGACTGGCCAAAGGATCACTCATGGCCAAAACCCTGCGGTGTCAGGCCGCCAAGCGCAAGAGCGCATCGGCGCTTTTCGCAAGATGGGACGCAAAATTTGCACATTTGTGTCAGGGGCAAGGCGTGTTTACGGTTGGCCGGGGTCGCGGTTACTGCTATGCCACATAGCAATGCACCGGCCCGCGAGCCACGCGCCGAGCCGCAAACCATCCTGCGCCATCAAGGGAGAGCGCGCCCATGGAAGTCACCCCGGTCGCCATCGATTCGGTCATCGCCCGCCATTTGACGCTCAGCCCCGGCTGGGACCAGGTACGCGCCGCCAGCGACACCTTTGCCCAAGCCACCGATGACATGGTGGCCGAAGTGTTGAATTCCGCCGGGCGCTTTGGGGCGGAACATCTGGCCCCGCTGAACGCGGCGGCCGATGTTGCCGGTTGCCGTCTTGTTGATGGCCGCGTGCTGACGGTGGCGGAGCACAAATCCGCATGGGAAGCCTTCCGCGAACAGGGCTGGCTAATGCTGGACGCCTCGCCCGAGATTGGCGGCATGGGCCTGCCGACCGCGCTGGCCAATGCGGTGCAGGAGATGATGGACCGGCACTGCCCGGCCTTTGGCATGATGCCCGTCCCCAGCCGCGCCGGCACCCGCCTGCTGCACGCCTTTGGCGACGAGGCGACCAAGGCGGCATGGCTGCCCAGCCTGATCGAGGGCACGACCGGCGCCACCATCTGCATTTCCGAGCCCGACGCGGGATCGGATGTGCGCCGCCTGCGCACGCGGGGGACCCGCAACGCTGATGGCACCTGGTCGATCACCGGCGAAAAGTGCTGGATCAGCTTTGGCGATCAGGACGTGACGCCGCGCATCGCCCATTTCCTGCTGGCCAAAACCGCGCCCGAAGGGCAGGCGCCCAGCCCCAAGGACCCGATCAGCCTGTTCCTGGTCCCCTCCGAAATCGACGGCACACGCCAACCCATCGTCGTGCGCCGCATCGAGGAAAAGCTGGGCCTGCACGCCTCGCCCACCTGCGTCATGGGGTTCGAGGGCGCGACCGGCTATCTGCTGGGCGAGGTCGGGCGCGGCCTGCCGCAACTGTTTGTGATGATCACCAACATGCGTCTGGCCACCGGCGTGATGGGGCTGGCGATCGGGTCGAAATGCGCCGACATCGCCCACGCCTATGCCGCCGATCGCCGTCAGGGCGGCAATGGCCCGCAGCCTGTGGCAATCAATGACCACGCCGATGTGCAATTGCAGGTGCTGTCCATGGCGGCGCGGGTGGAAACGCTGCGCGGCATGGTGTTTGCCACGGCCAACGCCGCCGACATCGCCCGCACCACCACGGACGCGGACGAAAAGGCGCGCTGTGACGCGCTGGCGGGCTGGCTGTTGCCGATCATCAAGACGCTGGGCGGCGAGGTCGGCTTTGGCGTGGCATCGGACGCGATTCAGGTGTTGGGCGGAGCCGGTTACACCCGCGAATGGCCGGTGGAGCAGGGGTTGCGCGATGCGCGCGTGCTGACCGTGTTCGAAGGCACCACCGGCATGCAGGCACAGGACCTGACGCTGCGCCGGTTGCGCGCGCCGGGCGCAGCCGGGCTGGAGGTATTCCTGCGCCATGCCCGCGCCGACGCCGAAGCGCTGGGCGTGGCGGGCGCATGGGCGCAGGCCGATGCGCTGGCTCAGGCGCTGGACACGTTTGAAACCACCGCCCGCCAATTGGCCGCCGCCGATCAGGATCAGCGCGACATCGAAAGCGGGGCGACCGCCTTCCTCAATCTGGCGGGCATTGTGGCGTCTGGCTGGATCGCGGCGCGCCTGATGGCGGCGGGACAGGCGGCCGACGCCGATCCCATCGCGCGGCGTCTGGCGGCGGCGGGGCGTTTTGCCCTGAGCGATATCGCCCCGCGCGCCACGCTGGCCGCGCATCAGGCACTGGCCGGGGCGGACCGCATCACCGGGTTTGACACCCTGTGCGCCGGGTAGCGGGTTAATCGGCGCGGGGGCGCACGTCCCCCGCCGCCCTCACTCGTGCAGACGGGTCAACAGCTCGATCAGCAGCTGCACCTCACGCGCGGTATAGCGTGACTTCAGCCACTCCTCATGCGCGCGGATCGCCTCCTTGGCGGTGGCCAGCATGGCGCGGCCATCATCGGTCAGGTTCAGGCTTTGCTTGCGGCCATCGGTTTCCGATTTGCCCCGCTCCAGCAGGCTGCGCGCCTCCAGCCGGTTGATGATCGCCATGGTGGTGGCCCGGTCCATCCGCATTCGCTGCGCCAGCCCGGTCTGGGCAATGCCGGGGTGATCGCCCACCAGCCACAGCACCGACACCTGTTTCTGCGTCAGGCCCAGATCGACGAATGTCTCGGTAAAGTGGCGGTACACCGCCCCATGCGCCAGACGCAGGTGGAACCCGACGATATCGCGGATCTCGCCAATGTCGCCCGCATCCTCGCCCGGAGGCGTGGTGATCGTCAGACTTTCCTTCGCCCGTGCCATTGCCGTGCTGTGCCCTGCCTATGCTTTTGCGGCGCTGTCATGCGGTGAAATCCCCTGTCACCGCTGCCGTGTGGCCCCTTCCATGAAGAAGGGGGCCTGCCCGCGCAAGCCCCCTGCCCCCATTATCGCGCCCACTGCGGGGCGGTTTTGGCGGTTTGGCGCCCCATCACACCGCCAAAGCGGCAGCGATCGCCTGTTGGTAGGTGGCGGTGGGCCGCCCGATCAGCGCCGACAACGCGCCGCTGTCATCAAACAGCGCGCCCGTGCTGGTCTGGAACGAGCTGTCGGCCACCATTGCGGCGATGAAGCCGGGCAGGCCCACGCCTTCGAGCTGGGCCTGATAGTCCGCCTGCGTCATGTTGACATAGGCGACCGGCTTGCCCGATTGCGCGGCGACCTCTGCGGCGAAATCACCCATGGTAAAGGCGCTGTCGCCCGCCAGCTCATGCACGCCGGTGATCCCATCGGCCAGCACGGCGGCAGCCGCCGCGCCCAGATCGGCGCGGGTGGCAGCGGCAATCCGGCCATCACCCGCCGCCCCCGAAATCACCCCGAATTGCAGCGCGGGCGCCAGCGATCCGGTGTAATTTTCCATGTACCACGTATTGCGCAACAAGGCATGGGGGATGCCGCTGGCGACAATCAGCGCCTCGGTGTCGCGGTGTTCCTGCGCCAGCCCGATCGGGCTCTCATCGGCGTGCAGGATGCTGGTATAGGCGATAAAGGACACGCCCGCCGCCTTGGCCGCGTCGATCACCGCGCCATGCTGCGCCACGCGCGCGCCCACCGCATTGCCCGAAATCAGCAACAGGTTGTCCACCCCGGCCAGCGCGGCGGTCAGCGTTGCGGGCGCATCATAATCGGCCAGCCGCACCGCCACGCCCTGCTCGGCATAGTCGACCAGCTTGGCCGGGTCGCGGGCCAGCGCCACGACATCGGTCGGGTCCACACGGGTCAACAGATCATCCAGCGCCTTGCGGCCCAATTGGCCGGTCGCCCCGGCAATGGCATAAACGGTCATGGCGTCCCTCACTTAACCTTGGGGGTATATTGCGCCGGGTCCAGCTTGAACCAGCGCTCGGCGTTCGACTGGAAGAACTTTTTCTTCAGCGCGGGGGTCATGTCCATGTTGTCCATGGCCTGCACCTCATAGGCCTCATACTCATAGGGATAGTCCATGGCGTACATCACCCGGTCCTCACCCACGACCTGCTGACAGAACTTGATCGCCGGTTCCCACGCCACGCCGCTGTTGGTCACCAGCACGTTGGAGCGCATATATTCGGCGATGGTCTTTTTCAGCGGCTTCAGGCGTTCATACCGCTTGGACCGCACGCCCGCCTGATGCATGTAATCCAGACGGTACAGCCAGTACGGCAATGCCTCACCCATATGGCCGACCATGATCTGCAAGGTGGGATAGCGGTCAAAGATGCCGGTGGTGATCAGGCGCAGCAGGTGCATCCCCGTCTCCACGCCAAAGCCAAAGATCGCGCCATCCAGTCCCGCCTCGACCAGCGGGGCGATCATGCTGTCGGGCAGGGTCGAGGGATGGATGTAGAGCGGCTGATCCACCTCGACCAGCGCGCGGATGATCGGATCGAACTGCGGCTCGTCCAGATAATGGCCCTGCGTGTGGCTGTTGATCTGACACCCCTTGAAGCCCAACTCCTTGGCGCCACGGATGATTTCGCGCGCCGACCATTCCGGGTCCTGCGGAGCAACGGCGGTCATGCCGACAAAGCGGGTGGGATGGGCATGGCACCGCTCGGCCAGATAGTCATTGGCGCGCTGCGCCACGCCGCGCGCCTCGGCCACGTCCAGCATCGGCTGTACGCCGGGGCTGGTCAGCGCCAGAATGCCGACATCAATGCCGGTGCGGTCCATGTCGGCAATGCGCCGTTCGCCCAGATCCAGCAGGCGGTCCATGATCGTCATGGCGCGCTCGCTGGGGGATTTGGCGTAAAAGCCCCACAGCGACACCATGCCCTTGTCGGCGGTGCCGTCCTTGATCATGCGCAGATAGATGTCCACCTGCTCGCGCGTGGCAAAGGCTTCCTCGGTGGCGATGCGCAGATAGCCCCGGTCGCCACCGGTGTTCAACGGATGGTCTGTCATAGTCTTGCGTCCCTCTCCTGCGGCGCTGGCGACCGGCGCGGCCATGCCCGGCGCGCCCAAGGCCATCAGCCCCGCGCCCAGCCCGGCATTCACCTGCCGCCGATCCCAACCCTTATCCTTCATGCACAGCCTTGGTCACCAGACAGGCATGCAGCCCCTCTGGTCCGTCTTCGGCCCCGTGGCCCGACCACTTTACCCCGCCAAAGGGCGAATCCGCCCCGCCAATGGCGACCGTGTTGATGCCCACCATCCCGGCCTCCAGTTCGCGGGCCAGCCGCTTTTGCCGGGCGGCGTCCTGCGTCCAGGCATAGGCCGCCAAACCATAGGGCAACCGATTCGCCTCGGCGATCATCGCGGCCTCATCGGCGTAACTGTTGATCAGGGCGATGGGGCCAAACGGCTCCTCGTTCATGATGCGCGATGCGGTGGGGATATTCGACAACACGCTGGGCGCATAGAAAAAGCCCTGATTGCCGATCCGGCTCCCCCCCAGATCCAGCGAGGCGCCATCGGCCACCGCCTCGTGGATCAGGGCGTCGATGGCATCGGGGCGGCGCGGATTGGCCATCGGGCCGACCTGCGAGGCCGGGTCCATGCCATCCCCCACCCGCAGCGCGGCGGCGCGGGCGACGAAACCGGCGCGGAAGCGTTCGAACACGCTACCCTCGACAATAAAGCGCGTGGGGCTGACGCAGACCTGCCCGGTGTTGCGGTATTTGTGCGGCACCGCCACATCCAGCACCCGCTCGATATCGGCATCGGCAAAGACCAGCACCGGCCCATGCCCGCCCAGTTCCATCGTCGTGCGAATGCAGTTTTCCGCCGCCAGTTTGGCCAGATGCTTGCCCACCACGGTCGATCCGGTGAAGGACAGCTTGCGGATCACCGGGCTGGCCAGCAGGTGGCGCGACACCTCGTCCGGCACGCCAAAGACGATCTGCGCCACCTGCGGCGGCAGGCCAGCGTCCAGCAGGGCCTGCAACACCGCCAGCGCCGAGGCGGGCGCTTCCTCGGCCGGCTTCATGATAACGCTGCACCCGGCGGCCACCGGCGCGCCCAGCTTGCGCCCCGGATTGCCGATCGGGAAATTCCACGGCGCAAAGGCCGCCACCGGCCCCACCGGCTCATAGGTGACGGTCGAACGCATGCCTTCGGGGCGGACCAGCGTGCGGCCATAGAGGCGAGTCACCTCGCCCGCGTAAAAGCTGAAAAGGCCCGCCGCCATCATCACCTCGATCTTGGCCTCGGGCAGGGTCTTGCCCTCCTCCAGCACGGCATTGCGGGCGATCTCGTCTTGACGCTGCACCAGCAATGCGGCCGCCCCCGACAGCACGGCGGCGCGTTGCTGCGCGCTGGACTTGCGCCAGATGGCAAAGCCTTCGGCCGCCACGGCCAGCGCGCGGTCCAGATCAGCCGCATCAGCCAGCGGCAACTGGCCGATCACCGCGCCCGTGGCCGGGTTCAGCACGGCATGGGTGCGGCGCTGGCCAGTGGCCACACGTTCACCATTGATGACCATGTACAGATCGGGATAGCTCATCATACATCCTTGATATGCAAAACAGGTATTCGCGCCCAGCTTACCCCTTGGCGTCGGCTTCCAGCATGTCCAGCGCCGCGCCATAGGGTTTGACCGCGCGGCTCATGGTGAACACGGCCAGCGGCGAGAGGATCGCGGCCAACAGCGCCAGGGAATAGGCGACATTGTGGGTCAGCCCATCGGTCAGGATGCCCGTCATGAACGGCCCCACCGCGCCAACAGCCGTGAACATCATCAGATACAGCCCCGTCACCTGACCGCGCATCTGGTTGGGGGTGATTTCCTGAATGATCAGGTTTTGCGGCACGGCACCCATGATGCCCATCATGCCCACCACGGTGGTACAGGCCAGCGTCAGCCAAGGCGAAGGCATCAGCGGGGCGGCAATCCCCAGCGGGCAGGCGATCAGCATGCAGATCACCACCGTGCGGATATTGGCATCGCGATAGCGCCTGGCCAGCGCCTTGATCAGGAACGGCCCGGCAAACAGCCCCAGCAATTGCCCGGCCAGACCGAACATCGGCACCGTCCGGGCGATCATCACCTCGTCCCAGCCAAAGGTGCGCTTGTAAAACGGGATCATCCATGCCGGCATCGCCATGGCATAGGCCGTCGACAGACCCAGCGCGATGAACAACGGCCCATAGACCGCGCGGCGGCGCCACATCTCGTCCAGCACCTGGCGCACGGGCATCGGCTTGCCAGCGACCACCCCGCCCCGGCGCGGCGGCTCCTTCATCAACAGCAACAGGGCAAAGGCCAGAATGCCCGGCAACGCCAGCATCATCAGCACATATTTCCAGCTGTGGAAGGTGAACGAGCCCAAGCTCGTCTGCGGCAGCGTCAAGGCATAGGCCAGCATCCAGCCGGCAATCACCAGCCCGATCGTATGCCCGCCGATATAGCCCAGTTGCAGAATGGCAAAAGGCCAGCGCCGTTTGGCCGGGGGGAAGTAATCGGCCAGCATCGAATAGGCACCGGGCGCATGCGCACCGCCGCCCGCCCCCACCAGCATGCGGGTAAAGGCCAGAGCCATGAACGTCATGGCAAAACCACCCGCCGCATTCAGGAACGCGATCAACAGCGCGCCAACCGCCAGCACATATTTGCGCGGATAGACGTCCGACATGCGCGAAAGCGGCAGCATCACCACCATGTAGAACACCACATTCACCGGCCCCTGCAACAGGCCGATGGCGCTGTCCGACAGCCCATACTCGGCCTTGATCAGTTCGATCAGCAGGCCGAACGCGGACGAATCGAAAAAGTTGAGGAAGGTGGCAAAGATGATGACCGCCAACGCGTACCACGCCGCGCCCGCACTGGGCCACGGCTGGTCGGGGGTGGCAATGTTCAGGTGGTGCTTTGCGGCCTCGTCCGCCGGGATTTCATGGGCGAGTTCCGCCACCATGTCCGGACTGTCGCCCGGGATTGCCGTCGCCATCGCATCTCTCCACAAATCCCCTTTGCGGGGCTTTCCTGATCGCCCCTTTACAGGGCCAACTTTGTATGTGTTAGATACAATAGCTTTTGCAGCGGCTTGTCCAGCCCCAATCGCCTGTCCCGCGCACAAAAGGCGCGAGCACAAGCAGCCGGGCCACAGCCGCCGCGCGATAGAACAGGAGAGGACGCATGATCGATTTTGCCGGCCGCACGGCCTTTGTCACCGGCGGCGCCAATGGTGTGGGACTGGGCATCGCGCGCGCCCTGCTGGCACAGGGGTGCAAGGTGGCGATTGCCGATATCCGTCAGGAGTCCATCGATACCGCGCTCAAGGCGCTGGACAATCAGATGGTGATGGGCGTGCAGGTGGATGTCTCCAGCCGCGAAGGCATGGCAGCGGCCGCCGATGCGGTCGAGGCGCAATTCGGCCCGGTGACGCTGTTGTTCAACAACGCGGGCATCAACCTGTTCCAATCGATCGAGGACAGCAGCTGGTCCGACTGGGACTGGGTGATGGGCGTCAACCTGCAGGGCCCGATCAATGGCGTGATGACCTTTGTCCCGCGCATGATCGCCCATGGTCAGGGCGGCTATATCGTCAATACGGCCAGCATGGCGGGCTGGTTGGCGGCCGGATCGCCGGGGATCTACAACACCACCAAATTCGCGGTGCGCGGCATGTCGGAATCGCTGCGCTACAGCCTTGCCAAACATGGGATCGGCGTGTCGATCCTGTGCCCCGGCCTGGTCAAAAGCTATATCTATGCCAGCGACGATGTGCGCCCCGCCAGCCTGATGGACGGCGCAAAGCCTGTGGACCACGAGAACATCCAGCGCCTGGCCGGGGCACACCAATCGGGCATGGAACCTGACGTCATTGCGCAGCGCGTGCTGGACGGGATGCGCGAGAACCGCTGCTATATCTTCAGCCACCCCGAATTCCGCGACGAAATCGCCGAATTGTTTGACGAATATATGGCAGATTTCCGCGAATACCCGGCCGATCCGGGGTTTGATGCGCGGCTTGGCTTTGAGAAGTTCCGCCGCGACCGCTATAGGGAAGCCCGCGCGGCGGCCCGTTCGGCCACCTGACCCGCGCCCATAGCACAAGGAGGGGCCTTATGCGCGTCGCAGCGCTGGATCATGTCAATGTCATCACCGCCGATCTGGACGGCACGTCACGCTTTTACGCCGATGTGTTTGGATTGGAACGCCGCGACGCGCCCCCGCCGCTGACCCCGCAAAACGCGCAATGGATGTATGACGATGCCGGGCGCGCCATCATCCATGTCAACCACACCGATTGCCCGCGCACCTATGACCGCGCCGTCAGCACCGGCCCGACCGGGGCGATTCACCATGTCGCCCTCTCGTGCGAGGGCCATGACGAGATGCTGGCGCGACTCGACAGGCTGGGTCTGGACTATCAGCGCAACGCCGTGACCGCGATTGGCCTGCGCCAGATCTTCACGCTGGACCCCAATGGCGTATTGTTCGAGATCAACTTTTGGGGTGATTGATCCCCTTGTGCGAAATCGGGCGCGAACGGGGTGGTTTCCCCCATGCTTTCGTCGTGATTCCTTCCCTTTGGGACGCCCCCACCAAAGTCGCGTTGCACTCCAGCCACTTTGGCATACACTGTATGCCAAGGTCGGGCGGCACCGAATTGGCATTGCATTTCATCGCACATGCCACGGTGTCAGCATCGGTCCTGCAAATGGGAGAGGTTGGATCATGAACCGTGAAACAATCGATTATGCCAGACGCATGATGCATGTCTTTCAGGTGCTCAACCGGCAATTGGGCAGCACCATCGCGGGCTCGCGGACTTGGGACGTACTGCTGTTTCTCAAATCCGAAGTGTGCGGCCAGACCGCCCAGTGCATCAGCCAGTCCTTGGGCTATCCCCTGATCACAACGGCCCGCTGGCTGAACGTGCTGCACGAGGAAGGCGTGGTGAGCGCCAGCATCAACGCGCATGGCCAGCAGCAATTCCACCTGACACCCAAGGCGCATCAGGCACTGGACCGCGCATTACATACCCTGTGCGAGGCCCCGCTGGCCGCCTAGCCGCAAAGCGCGCCGTGCCTATGCGGCGCAACCCAGCAGAATGGCCAGCGTCGCCTCTGGCTGATCATTCATCACATAATGGCTGGTGGCGACCTCGTGGTATTCCCAGGCGGGGTCGTGGCGCGCAACATCGGCAAACTTGCCAAAGGGCGAAGGCGACCAGCCCGTTGCCCAGACATAGACGCGGCGGCCGACCCTGGCCTCCTCGCCGGTGAAGCGCACAGCTTCGGTCAGCGTCAACAGCGGATGGCGCGGACGCCCCGGATCGGTCCCCATGATCGGCGCGACCAGACCGGGCGTGAATTTTTGCGAATCGATGTAATGGGCATGCTCAAACGGGCCGGTGATGTCCCACAGCGATTGCCCATCCCCCGGCAGGAACGCATCCAGATAGACCAGCGCGTCAATCTGCCCACCCAGCCGCGTCGCCACCATGGTGATCACCATCCCGCCATAGGAATGCCCCACCAGCACAAAGCGGTCGAACCCGGCCGCCTCCACCGCGGCGCAGACATCGTCGGCATGGTCGCTCAACGTGATGCCACCATGCAGTTCCCCCTTGCGACTGCCCAGCCCCGCCAGATGCACCACCGCCACGCCATGGCCCGCCGCGCGCAGGTCGCCCGCCAGCTGTTCATACCGCCGCGCGCTGTCCCAAGCCCCATGCACCAGAACGTAGTCAGCCATGCTCATCCCTTAGCTTGCGCGCGAGGCCTTGCCCGCAGGCGCGTTATGGTCAGCTAACCCCAACCTTATTGTCGTCAATGATAGCAATTTCGCGCGATCCGCCAAGCGCCATTCCCCCACGTTTCGCAGGGTGACACGCAGGCCTGACACGCGCCGCCAGCAGACAGAAAAAGGGCGGAAGGCGGCCCGATGGCTGCCTTCCGCCCAAGGAATACCGGACCACGGAACGCTCCCCGGGGAGGGATAATGCGCTTGTCCGGCGTGCGGGATAAGCTGGGCGCCCAAAAAGGAGTGGGCGCCATATGATGGCCCGAACGGCGCAAATGCACCATTCGGGCCGGTTAGAATGTTCAAACAATCAGTCTGTTAGACTGAATTACGCCTCGGTCAGGCCGCGCGTACGCCAGCTGTCGACATAGTTTTCGCGGGCCACGCGGCTGTAAGGCACCGACGAAACGATCGCGCGGACTTCCAGCTGCTTGTGCGGCTCGACGGTGGTCTTGCGGGTGCCACCATTTTCTTCGCCCCACACCACGCGCACTTCGCTGCCCACGGGGATCGAGGGGTCGATGGTGGCGAGGCTCAGCGCCTGCTTTTCGTTGTACGAGAAGCCGGTAAACATCGACAAACCAACGGTTTGGCCATCGGGACCAATCACGCGGTCATAGTTCGACGAGGCATAGTTGGCCAGCGGCACGTCGAAGAACTTGTAGGCTTCGCCGTCCGGGTTGAACATGCTGGCCATGATCTTGGCCATGTCCTCGGGATGCCAGGCCAGCGTGACCTTCTTGCGCTGTTCGGCCGGGTTCAGAGCTTCCAGGGCTTCACGGCCGTGGAAGTCATGGTCGAACTTGACGAAGTTGCCATAACCCAGTTCCCACGGGTTCAGGTAATAGTCTTCGATGTTGTCCGACACGAACGAACCGCCGATCGAACCGGTGGCTTCATACGAGTCAGCACCCAGCCATTCGCGGAAGCCCTTGAGCTTTTCGCCGGTGTAGATGGCGGGCAGCGGCGAGGGGATCCAGCCCGATTCCAGCGTGTTCGACGGATAGGCGCGGCTGCCGCAAGCGATCAGGCCGAATTCCTTGCCAGCTTCCAGAATGGCGGCGCGGATTTCTTCCTGCTCGGCATAGGGGCCCCAGATTTCCAGACCCGGCGCGCCCGACATGCCGTGACGCAGCGTGCGCACGGTCTTGCCGGCAATGTTCATGGTGCTCATGTTGAAGAACTTGAGCTGTTCCAGCGGACCACCATGCAGCTTCTCGATCACGGCCCAGGCGTTGGGGCCCTGGATCTGGAAGCGCCATTCCTTGCGGGTGACGGGCTTGCCCATGGGGCGCATCGGCGAACGGTCGTCCAGCTCGATCTCGACGTCATAGCCACCGGTGGCGGCGTGGTAGCGCAGCCAGTTGCTGGCGGGCGCGCGGCCGACATAGGTGAACGATTCTTCTTCTTCCCAGAAGATGATGCCGTCGCCGATGACATGGCCATAAGGCGTGGTCGGCACGTACTGCTTGGCCTTGTTCACGGCCCAGCCCTTGGGGCTGTTGATCATGGTGTCGGACAGCAGCTTGAGCGCGTCCTTGCCACGGATATACAGGTTCACCATGTGGTGCGACTGGTCGAACAGCACCGCCGAATGCTGCCACGCCCACTGTTCCGAACGCCAGTTCGAAAACTCGGGGGCAACGACGGGGTACACATACGCGCCAAGCTGCGAGTTGCGCAGCATTTCGACGATATTGCCGGCGCCAGCCAGCACTTGGTCAAGATTCTGAGCGGCCATGATCGGATCCTCTCTCGTTTTGGGTTGCTGATCGCCGCATAGCAAATTTTGTAAGCTACACAAACAAAATCTGCGCGGCGTTCGCGCTTTTTTACCGCGTGCGAAAATTTGCCTTTGTGCGCAGCGATTTTGTGCGGCGCACCATGGCCCGGGGCGGTACGCGGGGCGGGGACAAAAGGCGATGGCCGCCCCCTGCCCCATGGCAAGGAACGGCCATCCCGTTGATTCGCGGTGATTATCCGTTAACGCACGTAGAGCGCGCCGGCAGGCCTTAACGCGCGTGGCCCGTCCCTGCGGCGCGCCTTCAGCGCGCGTGGCCCGTCCACGTGCGCAGGCCCGGCGCAGTGCGATCCTCCCCCGCCAACGCGCGCGCCACAGCCGGGCGCGCGGTCATGCGGTCGCGCCATTCGATCAGGCGGGGACACCGCTTGGCGATCTCCATTTCGGGGAACATGCGCTCCACCATCATGCCGCAGTGGCTGTAGAAATTGATGTCGGCCAGCGTATAGGCATCGCCCGCCAGCCACGCGGTCTGGCCCAGCTGCGCCTCAACCTTGTCGACCGCATATTCGATCTTGGCCGTGGCGTTGTCCAGATCCGCTTGCGAAAAGCCGCTGCGCGCGGTCGCCCATTTCTTGCGCTGATCGGGCAGTGGGATGCTCTCCAGCAGCTTTTCAAAATCGCCCGATTCGATGTTGCGCGCGATGATGCCCACCATCCGGTGCCAGCCATGCATCGAGACATGGTTCATCACATGCTCGTCGACGAACTTGTTCCAATAGCGCATCCGCGCCGCGCCCACCGGATCGCGCGGGCGCAAGGGGCCGCCCTCGGGCTGGGCATCGGGAAAGGCGTCTTCCAGATATTCGTTGATCACCGTGGTGTGGGTGATGATCGCGCCGTCATGGTCCAGCACCGGCACTTGGCCCTCGGGGTTGATGGCGGTGAACCACGGCTGGTGCTGCTCGAACTTGTGCAGGTCGACATAGACGCTCTGCCAATCCAGCCCCTTTTCGATCAGGGGAATCATGGATTTCAACGAATTGGCGGCGGGTTCGGCGTGGTAATATTTCAGGGCCATCGACATGCTCTCCGTTATTATAGCCTGTGCGCCGCCGCCATCCGGGTCAGGCCAGCCCCAGCAGGCGGGCGGCGTTGTCCTTCAGGATGCCGGGCATCACCTCCTCGCGGAAGCCGACAGCCAGCGCGGCATCGATCCATTTTTGCGGGTGGATCAGCGGGAAGTCGCTGCCGAACAGCATCTTTTTCTTCAGCTGCGTGTTGGCGTATTGAATGATCTGCGGCGCGAAATATTTGGGGCTCCATCCCGACAAGTCGATGTACACATTGGTCTTGTGCAACGCCATCGACAGGCTTTCGTCCACCCAGGGCCATGACGGATGGGCCAGGATGATCTTCATGTCGGGGAAATCCACCGCCACATCATCCACCAGCATCGGCTGACCATATTTCAGCCGCACCCCGCCGCCGCCGCGCATCCCCGTGCCCATGCCCGAATGGCCAGTGTGGAAAATGGCGGGCAGCTTGTAATGGTTGATCACCTCGTAAATGGCGTAACCCACCTGCTCACCGGGGGCGATGTTCTGCATGATGTGGTGGAATTTGAACCCCTTGACCCCGTGGTTCTCGATCAGGTCACGCGCCTCGCGCGCGCCCAGCTTGCCCTTGTGCGGGTCGATGCTGGCAAAGGGGATGCAGACATCATCGTTCTTGGCGGCGAATTCGGCGATCTCGTAATTGGACACGCGCTTGGCGCCGATGCCCGCCTCGCAATCCACGGTGAACAGGCAAAAGGCGATTTGCTGCTCACGGTAGATCTCGACGATCTCGGGCATTTTGGGGCGTTCACGCGGGGCCTTGAAATAGGCGCTGGCGGCGTCGAAGAACTGGCCCATCACCGGGTCTTCGGGATCGTGGCAGGACACTTCGGCGTGGACGTGAACGTCGATGGCCTTGATCTTGGACAGGTCGATGGGCACGGGGCATTCTCCGGTAAGCGGTGGGGGCAAAGGGCCAGACCACCCCATAGCCGCATCAGGCCACAGCGTTAGCCGCCTTCCCGCTGCGTTTCCCACCGTGAAACGCGACAGGCGGGCGCCGGAGATCTCCCCAGCGCCCACATCGCCTTACTTCTCGCCCAAAGCCTTGTCTTCATTGGCGCGGGCGATGACGTAATGGCGGATCGATTCGACCTGTTCGGGGGTGAACTGGTCCTTCCACGCGATCATGCCACGGTCCTTCAGCAGGCCGTCATAGACGATCGACTTCCACAGATCAGCGCTGGCCAGCGCGCCGCTGCGGCGCAGGTCGGGCGTGACGCCGCCACCCACCGCCGCGTCGCCATGGCACACGCCACAGAACCGGCCGAACAGCTGACCACCGGCATCCGACACGGCCTTGGGCGCGGTAACGGCGGGCGGGGCCAGCGGCGCAGGGTAATGCGGGTCGGTCGCGGGGGGCAGCTTGGCCGTGCCGCCGATCTTGAACACCAACAGGCGCGAGACGTTCTTGACCGGGCCGGACTTCCACGCCAGCGCGCCGGTGGCCAGCGGCCAGATACCGCCCCAACCGGCCATCACGGCTACATATTGCTCACCCTTGGCGGTAAAGGTGATAGGGGCGGCAACGATGCCGGTCTGGGCCGGGAACGACCACAGCTTCTTGCCGTCCTTGGACGAATAGGCGACGAAATTGCCCGCAGCCGTGCCCTGGAACACCAGACCACCGGCCGTCGCCAGCAGGCCGCCGTTCGACGGGCCGGGGTAGGGCACGCGCCAGCGCTCGGACTGCGTGATCGGATCCCACGCGATCAGCGCGCCCTGCGTGGCCGCATTGGCCGCCGCGCGCACCGCGGGAATCGCGGGCATCGCCGCCGCGGCAAAGTCCATGCCGTTGTTAAAGCCATATTTGGCCGGCTTGAAATCCTTCATCGGGATATAGGGGAAGGCAGCGATCTGGGCCGGGATGAACATCAGCTTTTGCTTGGGATCATAGGCCATCGGGTGCCAGCTGTGCGCCCCGCCCGCGCCCGGCGTCACGACAAACGGCTTGCCCGTCTGGTCAATGCGGGCATCGGGGTTGAAGATCGGGCGGCCCGTCACCGGGTCCAGCCCCTTGGCCCAGTTCACCGGGACATAGTTCTTGCCCGAGATGAACTTGCCCGTCTCGCGGTCGATGACATAGAAAAAGCCGTTCTTGGGCGCGTGCATCAGCACCTTGCGCGGCTTGCCACCGATCTCCATGTCGGCCAGCACGATGTGCTGCGTCGCGGTGAAATCCCATGTCTCGCCCGGCGTTTCCTGGAAGTGCCAGACATATTCGCCGGTCTTGGGCCGCACCGCCACGATCGAGGACAGGTACAAGTTGTCCCCACCACCGGGCGAGCGATAGGCCTGATTCCACGGGCTGCCGTTGCCAACGCCGATATACAGCAGGTCCAGCTTGGCGTCATAGGCCATCGAGTCCCAGACCGTGCCGCCACCGCCCAGCTTCCACCATTCGCCCTTCCACGTCGCCTCGGCGCGCTTCAGGTGTTCTTCCTTGTTCTGGCCGGGTTGCGCCGGGACGGTATAGAACTTCCACACCTGCTTGCCGGTGTTGACGTCATAGGCCGCGACAAAGCCGCGCACGCCCATTTCCGCCCCGCCATTGCCGATGATCACCAGACCATCGATCACGCGCGGCGCGCCGGTGATGGTATAGGGCTTGGACTGGTCCACCGTCACGGTTGACCACAATTGCTTGCCCGTGGCGCGATCAAGCGCGATCAGGCGCCCGTCCAGCGTGCCAAAGAACAGCTTGTCGCCCCATGCGCCCATGCCGCGGTTGACCACGTCACAGCAGGCCTTGACCGCCGTTTCGCCCGGCACCTTGGGGTCGAATTCCCAGATCAGCTTGCCGGTGACCGCGTCATAGGCCTTGGCCTTGGACCAGGCGGTGGTGGTATAGATGATGCCGTCGATCACCAGCGGGGTCGCTTCCTGCCCGCGCTGCGTGTCCAGATCGGCGAACCACGACAGGCCCAGACCCGCAACGTTGCCGGTGTTCACCTTGTCCAGCGGGCTGAAGCGCTGTTCGTCATAGGTGCGGCCATGGCTAAGCCAGTTGTCGCCCTTTTCCGCGGCGGCCTCAATCGCGGCCTGATCGACGGTGATGCTGCCGCCGGGCAACAGGTTGCACCCAGCCAGCGCCCCAGCCGCGATGCCAGCCAGCACAAATGCGCGGATCTTGCCCGAAAACGGCGCGCGCGCGCCGAAGCGATTCTTCGCGATACCCTGCATAACCTCTCCTCACGGCGTCGATTTGCGCCACCCGCGTGCCATGGGCACGGTCTGACACCGCCTTTGTATGCAATGCTTACGTTTTTTGAGGGGGGTGGGTCAAGGGGCAACAACAGCTTGCCCCAACAGGAAAAGGCCCCCTGCGCGCGATCCTGCACCACCTGCGAAAGCTGGGCAAGATCACGCGGCAAGGAGCCTTTTGCCGGGTTGGACAGGCACCGGGTATGAGGCCCCGGCGCTGGCCGATTTCAGTATGTTCAGGCCGGTTCCAGCACCCCGGCCGGCCGTCAGGCCGGTTCCAGCACCATCGTGGCGGCGGCCGTGTTCGAGATCGGAATGTGGTAATTGCGGTGGATTTCGGCGGCAACGCCCTCACCCATCGCGCCACGCGCGCCGATCCAGTTCAGAATTTCCACGCCCTGCGTGCCCGAAAGGCGCACGATTTCATGCACGCTGTCCTTGGTCAGGGCGGCGGGATCGACCGACAGATTGTCCATGCAGAACTTGTCATAGTCCTGATTGATGAACCCAGCGCGCTCGCCGTCCAGCTGGTGCGACAACCCGCCCGTACCGATGACCACGATGCGCTCGTCGCCCTGCCAGCTCTGGATCGCCTTGTTCACCGCCTGACCCAGCGCCAGCACACGCTTGGCCGAGGGCAGCGGGTGCTGCACGGTGTTGATGGCGATCGGCACCAGCTTGGTCGGCCACTTGTCCGCGTTGGGATAGGCCAGTTCGAAGGGAATCGACAAAGCGTGGTCGATCAGCATCTTCTGGCAGGTGGTGATGTCGAACTCATCCTCCACCAGGCTTTCGATGATGTGCCAGCTCAGCGGCAGATGGCCCTCAAAGCTCTTGAACAGGGGCAGGCCCCAGCCTTCGTCGGCATTGTCATATTGCGCGGCCGCGCCCACGGCAAAGGTCGGCATCTTGTCCAAAAAGAAGTTCAGGCCGTGGTCGTTGTAGAACACGATCGCCACATCCGGCTTCACCTTGGCCAGCCATTCCTGCACCGGCGGGAAACCGTCAAAAAACGGCTTCCAATAGGGGTCCTGCTGCAGGCCACGATGGATCGCGCCACCGATGGCGGGCACGTGACTGGTGAAATAAGCGCCTACGATCTCAGCCATTGACCATCTCCCCCTTCATCATTTCGGCATGCGCCGCTTCGTATGTTTCGCCACGGCCCTGCGCCAGCAGCATGGCCTTGAACTTGTCCACCGGAACGCCGGTCTGCAGCGAACCCACGTCCTGCACGTTCAGACCGAAAATCCCGGCCAGCTTGGCCAGATAATAGATGTTGCCGCCGGCTGCGATCATGCCCAGCACGCTGCGGTCAGCCACCGCCTTGCGTTGTTCGGGCGTCAGGTTGAACTTGGCGCAATACCCGTCCTCGTCATCCAGAAAGGCCTGACGGTTGGCCGCGTCATTGAACGAAAAACACATGTCGTTCAGCGCGAAACCCTTGGCCGCGGCATCGCCGTCGAACAGGTGGGTGCCGGGGATCGGCTCCGGCTTTGCAGGTGAAGAACTCATACGCCTCTCCATGGCTGTCAGGGCCGACTGGGGTGCCGCCCGATATTCGTAAGTCTTGCTTACAAAATGCGGCGCGACATTGATCCGCATCAAATGGATGGCATACTGCTCAAAACGGCGGAAATCGGCGGTTTTCTTTGCATTTCACGCAATTTGGCCGCGATCGACCGCCAGCTATTGCCCCCGCTGGCCCATAAAATTGCGCATCGCCCCATCAGATAGTGCTGCGCCCTGCCCCGCGCCCCGCCTGCGGTAAGGATTGCCCTGCCCCCGTGCCACTTCGGCACAGCGCCAAAAAGCCACGGTTAACGCCATTTCAACCCTGCGGATTTGCCCGGATACCGGCCACATTCACGGAGGTTTTCGATGCAACCCTTGTTGCTGGTGCTGATTCTGACAAGCGTGGCGATGTCCGCCTGCGCGCAATTGCTGCTGAAACTGGGCGTGAGCTCGGTGCGGGTGGCGGGCGATGCGGGGGCGGCGCAGGGCGTCATGGCCTATCTGCTCTCACCCTGGGTGATCGGCGGGCTGGGGTTGTATGGCTTGGGCGCGGTGGTGTGGCTCTATGTGCTGGCGCGCCTGCCGCTGTCGGCGGCCTATCCCTTTGTCGGCATTGGCTTTGTCTTGACCATGCTGCTGGGCGTTGTCGCGCTGGGCGAAAGCCTGAGCGCGTGGCGCGTGGCGGGCACGGCACTGATCGCGCTGGGCTGCATCTGTGTGTCGAGGAGCATTGCCTGACATGACCCATATGCCTGACATCACCGGCTTTTCCCCTGCCGCAACAGCCCCCCGCACGGCGGCCGGCGCGATCAGCATCGGCGCGTTGCTGGTGTTTGCGCTGGCGCTGCGGGTGACGGCCTGTTTTGCCCTGCCCCAAACGCTGCAAAGCGATGGTCTGGCCTATTTCACCATCGCGCAACATATGGCGCAGGGGCAATGGGCCACCGACAACATGGGGCAACACGCGTTCTATTCCATCGGCTATCCGCTGGTGCTGACGCCGTTCTTTGCCCTGTTCGGGGCCAAGGTGGCGGTGGCGATCGTCGTCAATCTGGGGCTGGCGCTGATCAGCGGCCTGATGCTGGTGCGGGTGGCGCGGGACTCGGGCCTGTCGGCGCTGGGACAGAAACTGGCGCTGCTGGCCTATGCGCTGTGGCTGCCGGGGATCTGGAACGGCACGATGCTGGCGCGCGAGAACCTCTCGACGCCGCTGATCCTGGCGCTGGTGTGGATCGCTCTGCGCATCGCGCAAAGCGGCCCGCGCCTGTCGCTGGCGCTGGCCGCTGGCGCGGTGTGGGGCGGCGCGCTGCTGGCGGGGACATCGGCGCTGATGACGGTGGCCGCGCCCGCGCTGGCGTTGGCGGTGGCCACCCGCTGGCGGGTGAGTGCCATGCTGGCGCCGCTCTGCGCGCTGGCGCTGGGCGCGGGACTGGTGGTCTCGCCCTGGCTTTATGCCACGCATCAGATGCTGGGCCATGCCACGCTGTCGACCAATTCGGGCTTCAACCTGTATGTGGGCAACAATGACGCGGCAACGGGCCGGTTTGTCTCGATCGCGGCGACCCCTGTCGGCCCGCAATGGAAAGCCATGCGCGCCGATCTGGGCGAAATGGGCGCCACCAGCGCGCTGGGCCGGGCCGCAACGCAATGGATCATCGCCAACCCCGAACGCGTCGTCGCGCTGGGCCTGACCAAGCTGGGCCTGTTCTGGGCGCCCAACCTGCCCGATCGCGCCGATTTTGCCGCCTCGCGCACCGTGGCGCTGATCCGCATGGGCGAGGTGGCGCAATATCTGCTGTTTGTCGGCCTTGGCGCGTTTGGCCTGTGGTCTGGCGCACTGGCGGGCCGCGCCCGCGCGATCCTGCTGATGGCGATTAGCGGGTTCTGGGGGCTGCACGCGGCGGCCTATATCATCGAGCGCTACCGCGATCCGATCATGCCGCTGGTGATGGTGCTGGCCGCCGGCGTGTTGAGCGACATTCTGACGCGCCGCATCAGGCATAACAGCGCCCACACAGGCGCACAGGGGGAGGCAAGCCATGCTGCATGAACGCATTGGAGAGGATGTGCCGCTGGTGGTCGATCTGGACCGCACGCTGATCACCGGCGACGTGGCGATGGAGGCCATGGTCGAGCTGGGCAAGCGCGGGTTCTGGGCCATTCTGGGGATGGTCTGGATGTTCCTGCGCGGCCGCTCCAACCTGAAAACGCTGTTGGCGCGGCGGATGCCGGTCGATCCGGCCACGCTGGCCTATCGCCCGCAGGTGCTGGAGCTGATCGCGCAAGCCCGCGCGTCGCGCCGCCCGGTCATTCTGGCCAGCGCCGCCCATTGGCGCACGGCGCATCGCGTGGCGGCCCATCTGGGCCTGTTTGACCGGGTGATCGCCAGTACCCACGCCGCCAATGTCAAAGGCAGCGCCAAGCTGGCCGCGATCCGCGCCGCCGTGGGTGACAAGCCGTTTGACTATGTGGGCGATTGCGCTGCCGACCGGCCGATCTGGCGCGCGGCGCGCGTCGCCTATACCGTCGACGCGCCCACCGGCACCGCGCAACAGGAACGCATCGCCCCGCGCGGCAACATCGCCCGCGCCTTGCTCAAGGCCGCCCGCCCGCACCAATGGGCCAAGAACGCGCTGGTCTTCGTGCCGCTGGCCTCGTCCGGGATGCTGGCCAATGTCGGGGCGATTGGCGCCTCGCTGCTGGCCTTCATCGCGATGAGCGTGATTGCCTCCAGCGTCTATCTGCTCAACGACCTGCTGGACATCGAGGCCGACCGCCTGCACCCCAAAAAGCGCAAGCGCCCGCTGGCCAGTGGCGCGCTGCCGATCCCGGTGGCGCTGGTGGCAACCGTGCTGGCGGCGGTGGCGGGTCTGGGCGCGGCATGGCTGCTGGGCGTGCCCAGCTTCTCGGCGATGGCCTGCTATTTCGCGCTGACGCTGGCCTATTCCATGCGGCTCAAGGCGGCGATGATTGCTGACGTGCTGACGCTGGCGTGCCTCTATACCATCCGCATCGTGGCGGGGGCGGCGGCGATTGGCGTGCCGGTGTCGTTCTGGCTGCTGTTGTTCAGCACCTTCTTCTTCCTCAGCCTCGGCTATCTCAAGCGCTATGTCGAACTGCGCAGCTCCCCGCGTGAAGAGCACGAACTGCTCTCGGGCCGGGGCTATACCCGCTCCGACACCGAGATCGTGGCGATCAGCGGGCTGGCGGCGGGGATGGTCTCGATCCTGGTGCTGGTGCTGTTTGCCGAAGCGATGGCCAAGACCGGCGCCTATGCCACGCCGCAATTGCTGTGGCTGCTGCCGCTGCCGCTGCTGTACTGGCTGAACCGCGTGTGGATGATGGGCCGGCGCGGTCAGGTCGACAGCGACCCGGTGGCCTTTGCCATCACCGATCCCAAAAGCATCGGGGTGGCCGGCATGCTGGGCGTGATCCTGATCGCCGCCAAATTCGCGCCGCTGGGCGGGGCGTTGACCGCGATGGGCATCACGCTGGGATAAAGACGGGGTAACAGACAAGGGGGCGGGCGGTGTCGCTCCGCCCCCCGCGTCCGCTTAATGCTTCAACCAGCCATTGCTGGTCAGCCACAACAGGAACTGGTCCATCACGCCGGTGGTGGTGGTCCCGGCCTTGCCCATGCCAAAGCCGTGGTCGCCAGTCTGATAGGCGTGCAGTTCCACCTTGGCCCCGGACGCGCGCCACGCGGTTTCCACCGCGAACGACCGGTTGGGGAACAGGCTGTCATCCCATGCAATCGCGGCGAACATCGGGGGCGCCTTGTCGGGCACGGTGACGGGCGTTTGCGGGCCATAGATATAGCCGAAAAACGCCGGACGCGCCGCCGGATCGGCCGCCAGCGCGGCGTTCATCGACGTCATCGCCCCGGCGGAAAAGCCGATCATCCCCACCCGCGCCGGATCCACGCCATATTTGGCGGCATTGCCCCGCACATGGGCCAGCGCGGCCAGCGCGTCCTGAGTGGCCAGCGGGTTGTTGATGCTGGGCGGCGCGGCCGGGTCCTTTAGCGCGGCGGCCAGACGCGCGCCCATTTCGGGGAAGCCGTCCTTGTCCGCGGGCGCGGTGGGCAACAGGCGGTATTTCAGCACAAAGGCGGCGATGCCGTGATCGGCCAGCCATTGCCCGACATTCCACCCTTCGTGCCCCATGGCCAGCAACATGAAGGCCCCGCCCGGCGCCACCACTACGGCAGCGCCCGTGGCTTTACCCGGAGCGGGCAGGAAGGGGGTGATCGTCGGGCGCGTCACATTGCGCACCGCCACGGTGTCCCCCCCGCGCGACCAGTTCTCGGTGCTGGCGCTGCCGACATTGGCGTATAGCGGCACCGCGCCCGGTTCGGCCGGGGCAGCGATGGGCGAAAATTGCGGCATTTGCGCCATGGCATTGGGCGCGCACCACAGCGTGGCCAAGGCGGCCAGCGCAAGGGTCTTGGTCTTCACATCCACTCTCCCCAATAGGCAAAGGGCAGGGAGCGGCCGCATTCATTGCGGTCCGCCCCTGCCCCATCTGCCGGTGTTACAATGAATTTGCGCGGGCAATCGCGCTCAACACCGCCGCGCTGGGCTTTGCTGTGCGGGCAAAACTGGTGCGGTCCACGCTGTGCAGGCCATATTTCGGGCGATAGCCAAAGATCCATTCGAAGTTGTCGATCAACGACCAATGGACATAGCCCAGCACCGGCACCCCATCGGCCATCGCGCTGCGCAGGCTGTTCAGCGCGCCGGGGATAAAGCTGGCACGCACCGCGTCATCATCGCTGCCCACGCCATGTTCGGTGACAAAGATCGGCAGGCCGGTCGCCTGATGGGCATAGCGCACCGCACCACCCAGTGACGCGGCATAGACCTCGGTCCCGGACCAGTTCAGCACCGCCCCGGCAGGCGCGGGTACACGCGCCTTTTCGCCCCAGATCACGCGCTCGTAATTCTGCACGCCCAGGAAATCATCGCCCCGCACCGCCTCCAGCCACGGGCCATAGAACATGGCGCGCATCGCGTCGCGGATCGACGGCTTGCCCGCCTTTTCCTCCTGATCGTCAAACATCGAGAGCGAGACACCCACCGGCAGATCGGGCCGCACCGCCTTGATGGCGTCCCGCCCAGCCTTGTGCGCGGCCACCATGTTGCGGGTCGAGGGCAGGATGTCATCGCGCCCCATCACATTGCCCGCGGCAAATTTGGGCACGTTCAGCGCCTTGGCGGCGGCGGCCAGCATCGCTTCCTGCATGCCCAGCACCGGCGGCGGCAAAATGACCGAGAGCATGGTGGGCAGATTCGGCTCGTTCAGCGTGGTGGCGTGGCTGATGTCGGCGGCCAGATGGCGCGCGGCGCGCTCGGCATAGCGGGCGAACAGGGCGGGCGATTGGGGGTTGGTCCAGCCGCCCTTGGCCGCGAACCAGCGTGGACAGGTAAAGTGGTTGAACGTCACCAGCGGGCGCAACCCACGTTCGCGCGCCCCGGCGATCATCGCCTTGTAATGGTTCAGCATGGCGATCGAGAACTGGCCCTCTTCGGGCTCGATCCGCGCCCATTCCAGGCTGAAGCGATAGGTGTTCAAGCCCATGTCCCGCACCAGATCCATGTCGGTGCGCCACAGGGCAAAGCTGTTGCACGCGTCCCCGGACGGCTCGGCAAAGACGCCGGGCTTGACCTGCTCCATGAACCATGTGTCGGACGCGGTGTTGTTGCCTTCGACCTGATGGCCGGCGGTGGCCACGCCCCACAGGAAACCGCGCGGAAAAGCGCCACCGGCCGGCAGGCCAGCAGGGGCGGGCTTGGGCGCGGGCTTGCGGCGGGCGGCCTGCGCGGGATCGGTCACTGCCTGCCCAGCGGCCAGCGCGGCAACGCCTGCCATGATCGTGCGGCGGTCAAACATCACTACTCTCCCCAAGGGTGGCCCCATTGGCGGGGCAATTGGCGCGCATATTTGCTGATGGCGCGCAGATGACAATCGGGGGTTTGCTTATACCCCTGCCAAATCTCGTTATCGCGGGCGGGGTGCAAACTGCGCGAATGCAAAACACCCCGGCCTGCAAAGGGGGCAGACCGGGGCGCATGACATGGCCGGGGCGGCAAGCGGTGGAGAGAGACCGCCCCGGCCAAAGGAGACTGCTGTGGGCCGTCCTACTTGCCCGCAGCCGCCCCCATGAACGTCACCGGCCCGATCAAGCCCGCAGGCACCAACGGCGCGTCAGGCTTATAGGTGGGCATGGCGGTAAAGGTGATCTTTTGCGCGCCGGGCTTTTGCATGTCGGGCTGAGCATCGCCGATCAGGCGGTTGACCCACAGGTTGGCCACCTGCACCTCGATGCGGTTTTTGCCGGGGCGCATCGCGCGCGACACGTCCACCCGATAGGGCGCGTGCCACACCGTGCCCACCGACACGCCATTGACCAGCACCTGCGCCATTTCACCCACCCGGCCCAGATCCAGCCACAGCGGCGCGCCCGCCTTGTAGCCCTTGGGCGCGGAAACCTCGCGGCTATAGGTGGCAAGGCCGGAGAAATATTTGATTCCCGCCTCGGCGTGTTCGTTCAGCGGCTTGAGCGCGGGCAGGACCGCGCTGGCAGGCGCCCCACGGCCGGGCTGGAACGCCACCGTCCATGCGCCATCCACCGTGGCGATGGTGGCGGGGGCCAGCTTCTTGACCATCAGACTGTCGGCGGTGGCGGGCTTGCGGAACACCACATGCACCGATTCCCCGGCGTTCAGCGTCATGGCAACAATCGTCTCACCATTCTCGATCCGGTACGAGACGGGTTCGGACGTGCCGGTTTCGGCATGCCACAATTCGGGCACCTTGCCGGTGACGCGGAAATGCGCCTCAAACCGCTCCTCGCGCTGCTGGCGGTTGACCAGGAAATAGCTGTGCCCATCGGCCAGTTCGCGGTGCAGGAACGGCACATCGGCGTCCGCCGCCCCGCCCGACATGCGGAAATCCGCACCCACGCCCATCTGGTCCAGCGCCGCCTCGACCTGCGTGCTGGCGATGACGCGGCCCTTGCCCACGGCGGTGGTGGTGGCGCCGTTTGGCCACAGGCGGGCGATCAGGGCGGCGTATTCGGCCGCCTCGGCGCTGGTCTGGCCGCCTTGCAGGCTGGGCGATCCGGTGGGCGCCACACCGATGATCGTCGCCCCGCCCTGTGCCAGTTCGGCGATGCGGCGCAGCGTGTTCAGGCTCATCTGGTGGCTGCTGCCGCCCAGATACAGCGCCTTGTACCGCGCCCCGCCCTTGGCCACCAATTCGGCCCCGTCATTGCGCAGCGCATCGGCCAGCGCGGCGGTGTTCACAAAGTCATAGGCCCGCGTCTTGGGCGCGTCAGCAATCAGCTTCAGGCCATACAGGCCCGTCAGCGGCGCTTCCTCGCCATAGAAATAGCCGACATCGGCGTAATGGCGCCCCTGCTGCAGCATCAGCCCGTTGCGGGCGATGTAATCCACCCACGCCTTGGCCAGCGGGGCCCATGCCTCGTGCCGGTTGAAGAACTGGCCAAAGATCATCAGCGAGAGGCCGGGCACCTTGTCATCGACCGGCTGATGGACGCTGGTGTGGAACACCGGGCGGTTGACGCCCAGCACGAATTCCAGATCGATGATGTGCTTCAACGTGCGCGGGGAATCGGCCCAATAGGTCAGCGCCGAGGTCATCGACTCCGCCGCCACCAGATTCTGGCCATAGATATGCGCCACACTGGCCGCGCCCTTGATGTCGGCGACATAGGACGGGTTGGCAGGCATCCCCTGCGGAAAGGTCCACATCGCCGCCATCGGGACATCGGCATGGCTGCGCATCGCCATGTCGTCACCCAGGCTCGGGCGCTTGTCCTCCAGCGCTTCGCCATAGACGATCAGGCCATTGTCATGCGCGGCGCGGGCCACGGTGCCGTAATGTTCGGACGCCATCAGATCGCCCAGCGTGCGCCGCCAGTCGAACAGGAAGCGGTCGGACGCCGCCCGGTCCCCCACCAGCACGCCCATCAGCGCGGGCAGGAAAGGCGTGGGATCATAGCCGCGCAGCGTCTTGAACTGGGCGATCATCTTGGGCGTCCAGTTGGCCGCGCCCACCTCGATGCTGTCGGTCAGGATGGCGCGCAGCCCGCGCTTGCCCATCAGGTCCGGCCCGGTGGCATCGCGATACATGCCCAGATAATGGTCCATGTAGCGGCGCACCGCGTCACCATCAAACTTGTCGACCTCCAGCCCCGTGGCCTCGGCCGGGGCGGGATGGTTGGTCGTGCCCAACAGCGAATGGCCCATGCGGATGATCCGCCACTGGCCGCCCTTGGGCAATTTGGGCGCGGCCCAGTCGATGCTGCCATCCGGGCGCATCTGGCTGGTGATGTCGATCACCTTGGCCGGGTCGATCCCCTTGGCGCCGTCCGCCACCTGACCCAGCGCGTAATAATCCATGGTCAGGGCAAAACCGGCCTTGGTTTCAAACCGGTCGATCGCCGGGCTGGCCGACAGCGACAGATGGCGCAGATCCCATGGCGCCCCGGCCCCGCCGGTCATCATGGCAAACAGGTCGGGCGCGACAGCACCGGGCGCGGGCGCCATCATGTTCGACATGCCGCCCACCAGCGGGTGCAGCACCACGCGGAAATAGCGCGCGGTCACGGGGGCAAAGCTGACCGTGGTGGGCACGCCCGCTACCGGCAGATCGATCACCTTGGTCCAGCTTTGGCCATCGGCGCTGGATTGCAGTTCGGGCCGTACCGAGGCGCCGCTGAACATCACCACCGCCTTGGCGATAAAGACGCTGGCCGAACGGATGGTCTGCGGCGTGGCATAGGTCATCACCACGCTGGACGGGGCCTCCGCCGGGCCGCGCTTGAGCGCGATGCCGCTGTTCAGATCGGCATCGCCCAGCTTTGTCCAGTCATGTGCCGCGCCATCGCCCGCGCTGAACGCGGGCGCCACATCGGCCACGCCAAAGTCGGGCACGGCCAGCACCGCCACATCGCCATAATGATGCGGCTTGGCCGCGTGATGCCCATCGGCCAGCGCGTCATCGATGCCCGCCTGCGGCTCCAGCGTCAGATAGGGGCCGGTGGCCGAGGGCGGCGGGGGCAGCACGCCCTTGAACCGCTTGCCCGCCGCCACGCGGGTCTGGCTCCACACCAGCTTTTTCAACCCGTCCTCGGGCTTGACCCAAGGCCCGCCCGTTTCCGACCAGCCCGGCGAGGCCGCAATCGCCAGTTCCAGCCCCAGCCGGTCAGCCTCTGACGCGGCAAAGCGGAAGGCGGCCTTCCACTCGGGCGTCATATAAGCCAGCCGGTGATCGACGATCTTGGGCGTCATCAGATTGACGTCAAAGTTCTGGACGCCACCCACGCCCACCGATTTCAGCCACGCCAGATCCTTGGCGATGCCATCCTGCGTGATGTTGCCGTTCATCCAGTGCCACCACACGCGCGGACGCGCGCTGGCGGGCGGATCGCGGAAACTGATGGCCAGATCATCCACCGCCGCCGGCGCGGCCACCGGCGCGGGGGCCGTTTGGGCGATGGCTGGCACGGCGCTGAGCGCGCTGGCGGTGATCAGGGCGGCGCGCAAGATCTGGCGCAGGGGCTGACGGGTCATGGATGGCTCTCCCGGTGGTCTTCTGACGTGACGTTATCGGTGGGTGGCGCGGGTGTGGGTTGGGGGGATCAAACGATCCCCGCCCCCAGACCCACCGCCTTGCGTTCCTGCGCCTTGCGGGCACGATACTGGCTGGCGCGATAGGTGGCCAGCACGTCGATCGCGCCGCCCGCCTCCATCCGCGCCATCGCCAGAATCGGCGCAACGTCGATGGTATAGGCCCGGCGCAGCGCCTGAAACGCCATCATCGTGTCGTTGGCTTCCTGCGCGGCGTGCAGCGCGGCACGATCCACCAGCGAGGCCTTGGTAAAGCAGGCCGTGATGGTTTCGGCGCTGGACAGCATGGACTCGATCGGGTCGGTCACATTGTGCGACTGGTCGATCATATAGGACGGGTTGAAACCATCACGCGGGTTGGCCTCGGCCTCGGCCAGTTCGTTGAACACCAGGAACAGCTGGTGCGGGTTGATGCTGCCGCTGTCGAGGTCATCATCGCCATACTTGCTGTCGTTGAAGTGGAACCCGCCCAGCTTGCCAAAGCGGTGGAGGCGGGCAACGATCTGCTCGATGTTCACATTGGGCGCGTGGTGGCCCAGATCGACCAGACACTTGCACTTGTCGCCCAGCGTCTGCGCCGCAAGGATCGACGAACCCCAATCGCTGATGACGGTCGAATAGAACGCCGGCTCGAACATCTTGTGCTCCAGCAGCATGCGCCAGTCGTCGGGCAGCGCGGCATAGATCTGTGCCGCTGCATCCAGATAGCGGTCAAGGCTGCGGCCCAGATCCTGCTGGCCGGGGAAGTTGGTGCCATCGCCCACCCACACCGTCAGATCGGTCGAGCCCAGCTGACGCCCGATCTCGATACATTCGATGTTGTGTTCCACCGCCTGCTGGCGCGCGCCCGCATCCTGCGAGGAGAGCGAGCCATTGGCATAGCTGTGGGCCTGACCGGGCTGATCCTGAAACGTGTTGCTGTTCACCGCGTCCCAGCCAAGCCCAAGGGCGGCCGCTTCCTCACGCAGGGCGACGAAATCGCTCACCTTGTCCCATGGGAAATGGGGCGAGACGCGCGGGGTGCGGCGGCCCAGCTGGTTGATGACGGCGCAGTCTTCCAGCTTTTCATGGATATTGGTGGGTTCGCCCGGAATGGGGAACTTGGCAAAACGCGTGCCGCCCCGGC
The DNA here is from genome assembly GCF_009909235.1 of Novosphingobium ovatum. GTDB lineage: Bacteria > Pseudomonadota > Alphaproteobacteria > Sphingomonadales > Sphingomonadaceae > Novosphingobium > Novosphingobium ovatum. The sequence goes on along the minus strand of NZ_JAAAPO010000003.1, from coordinate 90,237 downwards.
CCGCCCCCCAAGAGGGGACGGCCACCGAGAAAGCGGCAACGCGCGCCTTGATCGCGTCAATGTCAACACCGCCCCGCGCCAGCTTGCGGCCCAGCGCATCATAGTCTTCCTGCAACGCCTCGATCTGCGGCGCGTTGTGCTCGGCGATCAGATCGGCGGAAATCGGCATATTGGTCATCTGCGTGGCTCCCCCAAATCAGCGCGTGAACGCTTGCACATTGCCGGCATCGACATTGATCATGTTGCCGGTCGACTTTGCACTCGCCTCGCTGCCCAGCCAATAGGCGGCCTCGGCGATGTCGGCGGGCAGCACGTCACGCTTGAGCATCGAGCGGTTGCGGTAATGCGCTTCCAGCTCTTCGCCCGCGTCGATCTTGTTCGAGGCGGCGCGTTCCTTGCGCCAGTCGCCGTCCCAGATCTTGCTGCCCTTGATCACGGCATCGGGGTTGACGACATTGACGCGGATGCCCTCGCCCGCGCCTTCCAGCGCCAGACAGCGGGCCAGATGGTTGGCCGCCGCCTTGGCGCTGGCATAGGCGCTGGCGCCCGCTGCTGCCGCCACGGCGTTCTTGGAGCCGATAAAGACCAGCGACGTGCCGCCCAGATCCTTGTTGCGCTTCAACAGGCCCCAGGCATGCTTGGCCGTCAGGAAATAGCCCTGCGCCAGCACGTCAAAGTTGCGGTCCCACAGCTCGACCGTGGTCTGCTCGATCGGCGCGGAGGAGGCGATGCCGGCATTGGCGACCACCACATCCAGCCCGCCAAATTCACGCGCGGCGGTGGCAAAGGCAGCCTGAACCTGGGCTTCGTCGGTCACGTCACAGGTGACGGCGCGCACAACGTCCTTGCCAAACTGCTTGGCAAAGCCTTCGCGCACTTCCTCAACGGCGGCCGCGTCTCGGTCGGCCAGCACCACACAGGCGCCTTCCTTCAGGAAGCGCGCAGCGGTCGCCGCGCCAATGCCGCCAGCCCCGCCGGTGACAAAGGCCACGCGGCCCACCTGCGGCTTGGGCGCGGGCATGCGCTGCAACTTCGCCTCTTCCAGCAGCCAATATTCGATATCAAAGGCTTCCTGCTCGTCCAGCGCGATATAGTCGCCAATCGCCTCGGCGCCGCGCATCACGTTGATCGCATTGCCATAGAACTCACCGGCCAGACGCGCGGTGGTCTTGTCCGTGGCAAAGGTGATGCGGCCAACGCCGGGCACCAGCACCACGACCGGGTTGGGGTCGCGCATGGCCGGACTGTTGGCGCGCTTGCATCGCTCGTAATAGGCGGCGTAGAACTCGCGGTAATCGGCGATCTTTTCGGCCAGATAGGCATCGTCCTGCAGACGGGCCGGGTCCAGCGTCAACGGCGCGATCTTGGTGCGCAGGAAGTGGTCGGGACAGGACGTGCCCAGCGCCGCCAGTTCCTCGAACTTGGCCGAACCGACGAATTCCAGCGCCTGCGCGTCATCCGAATAATGGCCCAGCTTGCGGCGCGCGCCCGTCATGAAGCCACGCAGGCGCGGCATCAGATCGGCGGCGATGGCGGCGCGATCGGGATTGGGGGCGACAACCTGTCCGCCAAAGGCCGGCTTGCCCGCCATTTTCGCGTTCAGGTAATTGGCCGCGTCGGCGATCAGGCTGATGGTGTGTTCATAGCATGCCTGCGCCGAATCGGCCCAGCAGATGATGCCATGGCTGGCCATCATCACGCCCTGCACGCCCGGATTGGCGCGCTGGTAATCGCGCAACATCGTGCCCAGCGTGTAACCGGGACGTTTCCAAGGCAGCCAGCCGATCTTGCCGCCCCAGATTTCCTTGGTCGCTTCCTCGCCACCGCTGCTGGCGGCCAGCGCGATGATCGCATCGGGGTGAACGTGATCGACATGGGCAAAGGGCAACAGCGAGTGCAGCGGCGTGTCAATGCTGGCCGCGCGCCCGTTCAGGTTGAACGTGCAATGGGGCAGATAGCCGACCATCTTGTCGTCGTCTTCAGGGCCGGTGTAATGCGCTTCCAGCCCCAGCAGCTTGTCCTGATAGAGCGTCGAGAAACCGTCCAGCTTCATCGAGCCGATGTCGCCGCCCGACCCCTTTACCCACAGCACGTCGACCGTTTCGCCCGTCAGCGGATCCACACCCGTCAGCTTGGCCGAGGTGTTGCCGCCACCAAAATTGGTGACAGTCAGATCAGAACCGAGCAGATTCGAGCGATAAAGCAGCAGCTCTTCGGGGCTGAGCGTGGCGGCCACCGCCGCGTCCCAGCGGCTGGTGGGCACGGCAAAGGGGATGGCGGCGGGCGAAGTCGCAGATGTCACTGGGGAGGCTCCCGTTGATGTTCTGAAAAAAGGTCTGTTGGCAGCGTACCTAACGAAAGCGCTTTCCATTGGCAATCGGATTCGATAATGATCAACCACAAGCAATCATTTTCGCACACGCACAATCTTTCTCGCAGGCGCAGCAAACGCCGCGAGCGCCAAACGGGAGCAGGACGCTGAATACCGGGTTCGCCATCGTCATCGATATCGGCAAGACGCTGTCCAAGATCACCCTGTGGTCGCGCGAGGGGCAATTGCTGGACCGCCAGACCCGCCCCAACGCGCGGGTGGAGCAGGACGGCATCGCCCGGCTGGATGTGGACGGCATTCAAACATGGGCGATGGCGGTGCTGGCCGGGCATGGCGCATCGGACGCCGGGCGGGGGGTGGAATACATCGTCCCGGTGGCACATGGCGCGGGCTTTGTTGCTATCATTGACAACAAAATCGCCTTCGCTCCGTTCGATTATGAGGCCGCCCCGCCAGAGCCGGTGATGGCCGCCTATCGCGCCGGGCGTTCGCCCTTTGCGCAAACGGGGTCGCCCGCCCTGCCGCAAGGGTTGAACTTTGGCGCGCATGTCCATTGGGCAGAAACGCTCTATCCGCGCGAAATGGCCACCGCCACGCTGGTGCCTTGGGCGCAATATTGGGCCTGGGCGCTGACGGGGCGGGCCGTGTCAGAGGTCACCTCACTGGGCTGCCACTCGGACCTGTGGGCGCCAGAAGCGGGCGATTTCAGTGGGATGGCGCGGGCGCGCGGCTGGGCTGAGCGCTTTGCCCCGGTGGTGGGTGCGGGCGATGTGGTGGGCGCGATCAGCCCCGCCATCGCCGCCGCCACCGGCCTGCCAGCAACGGTTAAAGTATTGGCCGGATTGCATGATTCCAATGCAGCCCTGATGGCCGCACGCGGCTTTGCCGAAATCGCCCGCAACGAGGCGACCGTGCTGTCGACCGGCACATGGTTCATCGGCATGCGCCTGCCGGCCAGCCCGGTGCGCACCGCCGACCTGCCAGAGGCGCGCGATTGCCTTGTAAACGTTGATGTTTATGGCAATGCCGTGCCATCCGCCCGCTTCATGGGCGGGCGCGAGATCGAGGCCTTGATCGAGATCGACACCCGCCGGGTGGATATCAAGCCCGATCAGCACGCACTGCTGGCCGCTGTTCCCGCCGTGCTGGCGGCGGGCGCGATGCATTTGCCCACACTGGCGCCGGGCTGCGGCCCCTTCCCCGACCGCGCAGGCCAATGGGTGAACCAACCCGCCGACTGGTACGAACGCCGCGCCGCCGCCTGCCTGTACGCCGCGCTGGTGACCGACCGGGCGCTGGACCTGATCGGATCTGACGAACGCCTGCTGGTCGAAGGCCGCTTTGCCGAGGCCGAGGTCTTTGTCCGCGCGCTGGCCTCGCTGCGCCCTGACACCCAGGTCTTTGTCGCCAATGCCCATAATGACGTGTCATTCGGCGCGCTGCGACTGATTGATCCGGGCTTGACGCCGGCGGGGGATTTGCGGCGCATTGAACCGCTGGACGCTGACCTCGACACCTATCGCAACCGCTGGCTGGCCGCGCTGGAGAGCAACTGATGATCATCGCCTCTGTCCCCGATTTCCGCGAGGCCGCCCGCCGCCGCCTGCCGCGTTTCCTGTTCGAATATATGGACGGCGGCTCTTATGCCGAAGTGACTTTGCGCCGGAATATCAGCGATCTGGAGGACATCGCCCTGCGTCAGCGGGTGTTGCGCGATGTGTCGGACATTGACCTGTCGACCAGCCTGTTTGGCGCGCATCAGGCGCTGCCGGTGGCGCTGGCGCCGGTAGGCTTGGCCGGGCTCAACGCCCGCCGGGGCGAGGCGCAGGCGGTGCGCGCGGCCAATGCCGCCAACGTGCCCTTCACGCTCTCGACCGTATCTGCCTGCCCCCTGCCCGAGGTTGCGGCAGCGGCCACCAAACCCTTCTGGTTCCAGCTCTATATGATCCGCGACCGGGCCTTTATGCAGGATCTGCTGGCCCAAGCCGTCGAGGCCGGGTGCAGCGCGCTGATGTTCACCGTCGACATGCCCGTGCCCGGCAGCCGTTACCGCGATTACCACACCGGACTGGCCGGATCAGGCGGGCTAAAGGGCGCGGCTTGGCGCGTGGCGCAGGCGATGGTGCGGCCCGAATGGGCGTGGGATGTGGGTGTGATGGGCCGCCCGCACCATCTGGGCAATGTCGCCCCGGTGCTGAAAGGCAACACGGGAATCGAGGACTTTTTCGCCTGGATGCGGGGCAACTTTGACCCCGGCATCAATTGGCGCGATCTGGATTTCATCCGCAGTCAGTGGAAAGGCCCCTTGATCATCAAGGGCATTCTGGACCCCGAGGACGCGCGCGAAGCCGCCAAGGCCGGGGCGGATGGCATCGTCGTGTCGAACCATGGCGGGCGGCAACTGGACGGCGTGCTGTCATCCGCCCGCGCGCTGCCGCCGATTGCGGAGGCGGTGGGCGATGATCTGACGGTGCTGGCCGATGGCGGCATCCGCTCGGGTCTGGATGTCGTGCGCATGCTGGCACTGGGGGCCAAGGGCGTGCTGCTGGGCCGGGCGTGGTCCTATGCGCTGGCGGCGCGGGGGCAAGCGGGCGTTGCCCATATGCTGCGCCTGATCGAGGCCGAGATGCGCGTGGCCATGGCACTGACCGGATGCACCCGCATCGATCAGATCAATCGCAGCATTCTGGCCGCATAACAGTATCATACGGGAGAGAGACCAATGACACCCAACCCCGCATTAGGCGTGGTGTTCCACTGGCTGGGCGGTTTTGCCTCGGCCAGTTTTTACGTGCCGTACAAACGCATCCGCCTGTGGAACTGGGAAGTGTTCTGGCTGGCTGGCGGGCTGTTCAGCTGGTTGATCGCGCCTTGGCTGTTTGCCAGCCTGCGGACCAACGACCTGATGGGCGTGCTGGCCGCCACCCCGCGCGAGACGCTGTTCTGGTGCTGGTTCTGGGGGGCGATGTGGGGCTTTGGCGGGCTGACCTTTGGCCTGACGATGCGCTATCTGGGGCTGTCGCTGGGCATGGCGGTGGCGCTGGGGCTGACAACGGTGATCGGCACGATGGGCCCGCCGATCTTTCACGGCACGATCGGCGCCATCGCCGCCAGCACCAGCGGGCAACTGACGCTGATGGGCATTGTCATCACGCTGATCGGCATCATCGTCGTGGCCAAGGCCGGACAGGCCAAATCGGCCGAGCTGGGCGATGACACATCCGGTCAGGGCGTATCGGAATTCAACCTGAAGAAGGGCCTGCTGATCGCGGTCTTTTCGGGCTGCTTGTCGGGCTGTTTCGCCTGGGGGCTGGACGCGGGCCAGCCGATCCGTGACCTGACGCTGGCGGCAGGCACCGATCCCTTGTCGCAGGGCCTGCCGGTGCTGTGTGTTGTGCTGGCGGGCGGCCTGACCACCAATGCGCTGTGGTGCGCCTATCTGATCGCCCGCAACCGCAGCTGGTGCCAGTTTGCCGGGGCCAGCGCTGACCCCGCACAGGCGGAACGCGCGCCGCTGCTGACCAACTGGCTGTTGGCGGCGCTGGGCGGGACGCTGTGGTATGGTCAGTTCTTTTTCTACACCATGGGCGAAAGCCAGATGGGCAAATACGGCTTCTCCAGCTGGACGCTGCACATGGCCTCGATCATCCTGTTTTCAACGCTGTGGGGCTTTGCGCTCAAGGAATGGCTGGGCGCTTCAGCACGCACCCGCACGCTGGTGTGGGCGGGCATTGGCCTGTTGATCGGCGCGACCGTGGTGATCGGTGGCGGCAACATGCTGGCCGCGCAGTGATCCCAACTGCAAAAGCGCGCAAAATTGATCATGGCCGATGGATTTTGCGCGCCGATGACGGCATAGGATAACGATAACAGGCAGGGCGCCTAATGCGGGGCGCCCTGCACACAGGGTGGGCAAAACCAGCAATGCACGCGGCCGAACGTGAAAAACTGATCCTCGAAGCATTGGAGCCAACCGGCTTTGTCAGCTATCGGGATCTGGAAACGCGGCTGGAGGCTTCGCCCGCGACGATCCGGCGCGACCTGTCCCGGCTGGAAGAAGCGGGCCAGATCACCCGCGTGCATGGCGGGGCCAAACGCGCCGCCCATGACGAGGACACCGCCCCCACCGCCGCGCGCGTGTCGTTGCTGGGCACGCCGTTTGACCAATCAATCACCCAGAATCTGGCCCCCAAACAGGCGATTGGCCGCGCTGCCGCCGCTTTGTGCGAACCGGGCGAAGGCATCATGATCGACGGCGGCACCACCACGCTGCAAATGTGCCCGCATCTGGCGGGGCTGGATTTGCAGGTGCTGACCAATTCGCTGCACATCGTCAACGCGCTGTTGCCGCAGGCAGGGACGCGCATTCTGGTGCCATCGGGCAGCGTGTTTCGCGAACAGAACATCATTCTGGCGCCATCGGGTGAGGATTCGATGCCGCGCTTTCACGCGCCAAAGCTGTTCATGGGTGCGGCGGCCGTGGGCCCGCGCGGGGTGATGCAGGATGATCCGATCCTTGTCGCGGCCGAGCGCCGGTTGATGGATCGCGCCGAACAGGTGATCCTGCTGGTCGACAGTTCGAAATTCGTCTCGTCATCGGGCGCGATCGTCTGCGGGCTGGACGAGGTGGACGTGCTGATCACCGACAGCGCCATTTTGCCCGATCAGGCCGACATGTTGCGCGCGCAGGGCGTGCGGTTGATTATCGCCTGATTGCCTCGCCCCCCGCTTCGCGTTTATCCTGCGCGACATGGGCACAATCTTCTCCAAACCCGCCAAGGCCTCCTCCAGCCGGACCTTCCGCATCGGCTGGTGGCTGGCGATGAGCAGCCTGACCTTCATGGTCGTGTCGGTGGCATGGGTGCTGCTGTATGCGCTGGTGCCGCCGCCCGTGACGATGACGATGCTGGCCGATCCCAATGGCTTTACCAAGACGTGGACGCCGCTGTCGCGCATTGACCGGCGCATGGTCGATGCCGTGATCGCCGGCGAGGACGCGCGGTTCTGCACCCACAATGGCTTTGATCAGGCCGGGATCGCCGCCGCCTTCAAACGCAACATGGAGGGCCGCAAAAAGCTGATGGGGGGATCCACCATCAGCCAGCAGACCGCCAAGAACGCCTTTTTGTGGCAGGGCAGCGGCTGGCACCGTTACCTGCGCAAGGGGCTGGAGGCATGGTTCACCCTGTTGATCGAGAACCTGTGGTCCAAACGGCGGATCATGGAAGTCTATTTGAACGTCGCGGAAACCGGCATCGGCACCTATGGCGTCGAGGCCGGAGCGCAGCGCTATTTCCGCCACTCTGCCGCCCGCCTGACCCAGATCGAGGCCGCCCGCATCGCCGCCGCCCTGCCCAGCCCCAAAAAGCGCGAAGTGGTCGATCCGGGCGGCTTTACCCTGCGCCACGGCAACAAGATCGCCCGCAGTTCGGGCGTGGTGCGGCGCATCGATGCCGATGATTGCGTGTACCAATAACCCCCCCACAACCAGATGCAAAAAGGGGCGCCCCATGACAGGGCGCCCCTTCGTGTTTTGCGCGAGAGCGCCGTGTGCGATCAGAACGACAGGCTAAGCGTGCCGACGATCGTGCGCGGCATCGGCAGATAGGCGTTGATCGACTGCGGCGCGCTGGTCGAACCAAACGCCGGGGTCGTGCCACCGTCAAAGCCACCGATGTAGAACTCGTTGAACAGGTTCTGCACGTTGAACTGCACATACGACTTCTTGGGCGCGCCCAGCTTTTCCAAGCCGATACGCAGCGAGGCGTCGACCGTGGTGTAGATGGGCGTGCGGGCGCCAAAGGCCACCGTCGGCGTGGTGCCGAAATACATCGGCATGTTCACGTCGTTGACGTAACGCGGACCGCTCTGCTTGGCCTGCAGGCCCAGCGTGAACACGTCATAGGTGTATTCGGCGCGCGCACCCAGCGTATAGGTCGGCGCACCCGATTCACGCTTGCCACGGGTGGCAAAGAACGCCTGCGTGCCCACGCAATAGACCGAACCCACCGCGATCGCCTGTGCGGCCTGCGAGGCGCAAGTGCCCGCCTGCACGTCCGAGGTGATGCGCGACTTGAGGTACGAACCAAAGACATAGAGCGAGAGCGCGTCGTTGGCCTTCCACGCCAGGCTGGCGTCGATGCCGTACTTTTCCACGGTGCCCAGGTTGCGGTACACCGTCACGCCCAGATCCTGGTCATAGGCCGAGGCCAGACGGTTGTTGAACAGCGTGTACCAGCCCGAGATCTGCGCGATGACCTTGCGGCTGCGCAGACGCAGGCCCAGTTCATAGTTGTCGGTGGTTTCGGGGTTGGGACGCGCCTGCGCGGTGCCCACCGGATACCAGAACGAGTTGTACAGGTTGTCCGTACCCGGCACCTGCAGACCCTTCGAGTAATTGAAGGCCAGCGTCACCTTGTCCGCCAGACGATAGGTGAAGCCGGCGTTGGGCAGCACCTTCGAATAGTTGAACACACGGTTCTGCGGCGCGGCATAGGTGGTGTGACCGGCGGCATAGGCCGCGATGCTGGATTCAGGCACACAGTCATAGTTGCCGGTGCTGCTGGTGGTGAAGCAGTAGTTGGTCAGGTTGCGCTTGAAGAAGGGCGCGCGCAGACCAACGTTTACCGTCAGCTTGTTGTCAAAGAAGCGGCCGCTGTATTCGCCCGCCACCTGATGCAGGATGGCATAGGACACACGGTTGCGCTTTTCGACCAGATTGCCGCTGGCATCGGTGATCGGGGCGTCAACCGGGAACGGATCGGCGCCAAAGCCGTTGCTGTTCAGATAGCCGACTTCACCGGTCTGGTGGTGGCGGCCGCTGTCCCAGCTATAGCTGACGCGGAAGGTGTTGTTCGGGTTCAGCTTGTAGCGCAGCGAGGTGATCAGGCCCAGACGGTGCGTCTCGGTCTGGCTGGGGGCCAGCAGACGGACGGTGTCCAGCGAATCGCCGTCACCGTTCAGGTCGCGGCCAAAGTAATAGGTGCCGCTCATGAAACCATAGGACGAGCCGCCGCAGCTGCTGCACGAACCTTCACGCGCGGTGATCGTGCCGCCGCCATTGGCCTTCACATACTGGAAGCTGGGGTCGATCGTCAGCGTCAGCTGGTCGGTCAACGAGAACTTCGAGTTGATGCGGATGTTGCCGGTGTTCGACGGATTGTAACGGAATTCCCAAGCCGAACCACAGCTTTGCGCCGCGTCAGCCGTGCCGTTCACGCCCGCCGTGATGGTGCACGAAGCCGTCGTATAGAACACTTCGTCCATATTGGTGGGGTAACGATTGCTGCTGGTCGAGTTGACCGTGCGCGTGCCATAGTTCTGGTTCCACAACAGCACCGAAGGCGCCATGTTGTTGCGGTTCTTGTTGTAGTGGCCCGAGATGGCGATGAAATCGCCGCCGCTGCCGATCGGCTGGTACAGCTTGAAGTTGAACTGCTTCTTGTTGACCTTGCCGATGCCGCCCGAATACATGTCGTTGGTGGCGCTGGAGGCGGCCACCCACGCGCGCAGGCCGCTGCTGGTCAGGTTGCCGGTGTTGACCATGCCAAACACGCGGCGGAAGTTGAACTCACCCATCGAGGCGACAAACTGACCGCCGAACGTATCGCTGGGGTTGCGCGAACGATAGTTCACCGTCGAACCCGAAGCCGAGGCGGTCGGGCTGTCGACATCGGTCGTGCCGAGGTTGACGTTCACTTCCTCGATCAGTTCGGGGTCCAGCTGCTGGTTGGAATACAGCGCATAGTTGCCCGTGTCGTTCAGCGGCAGGCCGTCAAACGTTTCCGAAATGCGGCTGGCGTCAAAGCCACGGATCATCATGCGGCCGCCCGACGAACCGAACGGGTCGGCGTTGAAGCTGGCGACGCCCGGGATCATGCCGATCATGTCGTTCACCGACTGGCCGGGAACAGACTTGGACAGGAACGCGTTGTCCAGCACCTGCTTGGACTTGGGCGTGTCGGGCAGCTGGACGCCAACCACGGCGGGTGCGCGCTGACCGGTAACGACGATCACCTGATTTTCGAAATCGACCGAGCCGGTCGACTGCGCGAAGGCCGGCGTGGCGACCGCGGCGACGGCAATCGCCAACGTGCTGGCCGCAAAAGCGGAAGAGGAGAAGTTGCGCATGCGTTGATGCCCCTGCATGTCTTGAAGACGTGACGCGCCGACAACCGCCCTCGCATGGATTCGGGGGCGATTCCGACGTGACGACACCCTATTGAATGTCATGGCCGTAACTACAATTGTGTAAGTTACACCATTGTGACAACTGCGGACCCCGGCCAGGGCATATCGTTTCGCATTGCAGCAAAATCCCGCAACGATCATTCACATGCCTGTGAATAGCGGGAAAATATGTTACAATTTCCGCCAAATGTCGCACGTATTCCCTGCATTGCCCCCCTTGCAGGCAGGTGTCGAATCTTGCCACGGTGCGACATTTGTGCAACGCAGCACCACATGGCCTCGGCCGCCCTGCCATAAGGATTTTCATGAGCCTTCCGCCCCCTCCCGCACGGTCTGCCGCACAGGATCATCACGGCCACGATCATCACGGGCATGCCCACGGGCACGGGCACGGGCACGGCCATCATGGCCATGCCCACCACCACCACGGCGCGCCCGATCAGGCGGGGGCGGCCTTTGCCCTGACGGTCGTGCTCAATCTGGTGTTCGTGGGGGTAGAGGTCGCTGCCGGGCTGATCGGCCAGTCCACCGCCCTGCTGGCGGACGCCGGGCACAATCTGTCCGATGTGCTCTCGGTGGCGCTGGCATGGGGCGCCAGTGTGCTGGGCAAGCGTCCGCCCACCGCGCGGCTGACCTATGGGATGAAGAATTGCTCGATCCTGGCGGCGCTGACCAACAATGCGCTGCTGTGGCTGGCGCTGGGAGCGATCCTGCTGGAAACGCTGCAACATATCGCCAACCCGCCACAGGTCGCAGGGACCATGGTGATGGCAGTGGCGGGCGTGGGCATCGTCATCAACGGCCTGTCGGCTTGGCTGCTGGCCCGCGCGTCCCATGGCGACATCAACATGCGCGCCGCGTTTCAACACATGCTGGCCGATGCGGCGGTGTCGGCGGGTGTCGTGGTGGCGGGCGCGGTGGTGTGGTTTACCGGGTGGAACTGGGTGGATGGCGCGACCAGCCTGATCATCATCGCCCTGATCGGCTGGTCCAGTTGGGGCATGATGCGCGAATCCACCCGCATGGCGCTGTTGGCCGTGCCTGACGCCATTGACGAAACTGCCGTGCGCGCTTTCCTGCTGGATCAACCGGGGGTGGAAAGCCTGCACGACCTGCATATCTGGCCGATCAGCACGACCGAGACCGCCCTGACCGCGCATCTGGTGATGCCGGGCGGCCATCCGGGGGACGCGTTCCTGCACCATCTGGCGCATGAACTGGAGGACGACTTTGCCATTGGCCACGCCACGTTTCAGGTAGAGGTGCAGGCAGGCGAGGCCTGTGCCCTGCACCCCGACAGCGTGGTGTGACCGTTACCCAGCCTAGCCGTTACAGGGCGCCCGCGAACCTGAGCGGCTCGCCCAGCGCCTGATTGGCCAATTGCCCTTCCCACATGGCGGTATGGCCACGGATGATCGTGCCGACCACCCGGCCTTGCAATTCCATGCCCGTATAGGGTGACCAGCCACAGCGGCTTTCCAGCCAGTCCTGCGTCACGGTGAACCGGCCCTTCATATCGACGATCGTGAAGTCGGCGTCATAGCCCACCGCGATCCGGCCCTTGCCCACCAGACCAAACACGCGCTGCACGCCCGCACTGGTCATGTCGATCAGCCGCGCCAACGTCATCCGCCCGTTCAAAACATGGTCCAGCATCAGCGGCAACAGCGTCTGCACGCCGGGCATGCCGCTGGGCGATGCGGGATAGGGCTTGGCCTTTTCCTCGATGGTGTGGGGGGCGTGGTCTGAACCGATGACATCGGGCACGCCCTGTTGCAGCCAATGCCACAGCCCGGCCACATGCGCGGCGCTGCGGATCGGCGGGTTCATCTGGGCATAGGTGCCCAGACGCGGATAGGCGTCCTCGGCCTCCAGCGTCAGGTGCTGGGGCGTGACTTCGCAGGTGGCGACATCGCGGTGCTGGGCGATGACTTCCAACTCGGCGGGCGTGGTGACGTGCAGGATATGTACCGGGCGACGGGCGGCGCGGGCCAGCTTCAGGATGCGGCGCGTAGCCAACATCGCGCTTTCATCGTCGCGCCAGACGGGGTGGCTGGCCGGATCGCCCTCGACCCGGAAATCCTTGCGCGCGTTCATCCGCGCCTCGTCCTCGGCGTGAATGGCGACACGGCGCGTGCCGCTGGCCAGCACGCGGGCCAATGCCTCGTCCTCGGCCACCAACAGACTGCCGGTGCTGGCGCCCATGAAGATTTTCACACCCGCCGTGCCGGGAATGCGCTCCAGCTCGGCCAGATCTGGCGCGTTTTCATTGGTGGCACCCACGTAAAAGGCGTGGTCGCAGAACATGCGGTGATGGGCGCGCTCCAGCTTGTCATGGACGCGCATCATCGAATCGGTGTTCGGGCTGGTGTTGGGCATTTCGAACACGGCGGTGATGCCGCCCATGACGGCCGCGCGGCTGCCGCTTTCCAGATCTTCCTTGTGCTCCAGACCGGGCTCACGGAAATGCACCTGGCTGTCAATCACGCCGGGCAGGATGTCGAGGCCCGTGCAATCCACCCGGCGCGCGGCATCGGGATAGTTGCCAATGCCGATGATCCGGCCGTCGCGCACAGCGACATCGGCGTTGACGGGGCCTGCGGGCGTGTGGACGGTGCCGCCAGTCAGCACCAGTTCGGGAGCGTTGATCATCCTGTGCCCATGCCACAAGGTCTCCCCCTTTGCAAAGCGGCGCGGATGTCCCATCTATGAGCGATGACGATGCTGACCAACCGCGCCGTATTGCGCCTGTCGCCCACCGATCCGGCTGAAAACGTCGCGACCTTTTTGCAAGGGTTGGTGACCAATGACGTGGTCAAGGGCCCCCTGCCCGCCTATGCCGCCCTGCTGACCCCGCAGGGCAAAGTGATCGCCGATTTCATCGTCTGGGCCGATGGGGCCGATCTGTTGCTGGATGTGGCCGCCGATCAGGCCGATCTGGTGGCCAAGCGCCTGTCGATGTACCGCCTGCGCCGCGCCATCGCCATTGGCCGGGATGACACGCTGGCCGTGCATTGGGCCGCCGATGCGGCGCCGGGCGCCGTGGCTGACCCGCGCCTGCCCGATCTGGGCTGGCGGTGGATCGCGCCCGGTGATGGCGCGGCGGTGGATGCGGCGTGGACCGCGCATCGCCTGTCGCATGGCGTGGCCGAAGGCGTGGAGCTGGCCGACCTGTTATGGCTGGAATGCAACGCGGCCGAACTGAACGGCGTGTCCTTTACCAAGGGGTGCTATGTCGGCCAGGAAAACACCGCCCGCATGAACTGGCGGCAAAAGGTCAACCGGCGGCTGATCGTCGTGCCGCTGGCCAGTTCAGACCCCGCCCGCCAACGCGCGGCGTGGCCTGACCTTGGCCTTGCGCTTGATCACCTGCGGGTCGAGGATATCGTCACCGTGCCGGGGTGGCTGGCATCATCGGGCACCACCGTGGGCGACCAGTCTTCCTGAGGCACCTCGAAATCGGGACCGGCGGCGGACGGCGGCGCATCGGGCACCACGCCCAGCCGGTGCCATTCCGAAATCAGCAGGCGTTCGGCCACATCGCGCGCCGTCCCGCGCTTCAACCCCAGCGAATCGGCCAGCGGGTGGCCCATCAGCGCATCGCCCAGCGCCAGCAGGATCAGCGTCTTGGTCACATGGCGCATGCACAGCGAGCCGACATCATGCAGGTCCTCGACCATGTCATGCACCGCGTTGATGATCGGCGAGAGCGCTTCCTCGTTCCCGGTCAGGCGCATCCAGCTGACCAGCTGACCACCGCCGCCCGTGTCGAACGCGTCAAACGTCATGTCCACCAACGCCCGCGCGCTGACAGCGCCGCGACGGCTGGCGATCACCGCCATCTTGACCGAGGCGCAAATCGTCTCGCCCATATACAGCGCCAGCGCCTTTTGCAGTTCGGCGGCGGAACCAAAGTGGTGCAGCAGATTGGCGTGGGTGCGCCCAATGCGCGCCGCCACCGCCTTGAGCGTGACCGCTTGCGGCCCCTGCTCGATCAACAGCAGGCGCGCGGCTTCCAGCGCGGCCATGCGGCTCTCTTCGGGGCTCAGTCGACGCTTGATTGACATGGGGGGACCCAATCCAGATAGAGTTACCAGACGTATGCGACCCTCTTTGGCCGTTCCCTATACTTTCGTCTTACCCCTAGCAAGCCTTACGAGGAATTCATGTCCGCCCGCCGCCCCATTTTGCAACAAATGTGCGTCAGAACGTGGCGTTTGTCGCGGGAAATTGCCCCGGCGCGCGGGTGGTGGAACGGTGACCCGGTGGCCAGCGCATGGCACACCGCGCTTTCGGCCAGCTTCCCCCGTGGCGAGGCCTATTTCATTGAATCACTGCGCGCTTTTGCCGAAGATACGCCGGCCGAATTGCAGGCGCCCGTGGCCCAGTTCATCGCGCAAGAGGCTAATCACAGCCGCGAGCACATCGCCTTTAACCGACTGGTGGGGAGCGCGGGATTTGATCTGAAAAAGATCGACGCGCGGCTGGCGCGGTTCATCGAGGACAACCGCAGCGCCTATCGGCTGATCAATCTGGTGGCCACCTGCGCGCTGGAACATTTCACCGCGATTCTCGCGCATGACCTGTTGGCGCGCCCCGAAGCGCTGGCCGGTACCGACCCGCAGATCGCCGCCCTGTGGCAATGGCACGCCGCCGAAGAGATCGAGCACAAGGCCGTGGCCTATGATCTGTGGCGCCACGCAGCCGCGCCACTGGCGCCACGCCGCCGCTATATGATCCGTTGCCTTGTGATGCTGAAGGTCACGCGCAATTTCCTGCGCGAGCGCTGGCGCGACACGCACGAGTTGATGGCGCAACAGGGACTGGACGGCTGGCGCGCGCGCTGGGCTTTGCTGCGCTATCTGGCGGGGCCCGGCGGTGTGCTGCGGCGCGTGGGGCCAGCATGGGCGGGCTGGTTCCGCCCCGGTTTCCACCCGTGGGATGTGGACGACCGCGCGCTGATCCCACCACATCTGCGCTGAAACGGCGCGGCCCGGTTCAGGCCGCGCGCATCATCGGGCCGCTGTTGTCATCATCGCTGGTGGTGTCACCGTCATGCGACAGCTCCAGCACATGCTTGCGGGCCAACGCCTTGCCCCCGCGCGCCAGCGAATGCATCGGCAGCACATCGCCCGTGTCGCGGAAACCGGCCCGCGCCAGCACCCCGGCCGAAGCCGGATTGTCCAGAAAATGCATCGCGATCAGATGCCGATGGCCAATGGCGCGGGCGATGTCGATCACCGCGCGTGCCGCTTCGGTGGCATAACCCTGCCCCCAATGGTCACGCCCCAACCAATAGCCCAGCGCCGTCTCGCCGCCTTCGTCATGCAGGCCGATCACGCCCAGCGTGTCGACGCCATCATCCCCGCGCGGGCGGGTGATCAGGAAATGGGGATAGCGCTCGTCCTGCGTTTGCCCTGCAAACCAGCGCGCGTCCTCCTCGGTATAGGGCCAAGGGGCACGCGCCAGATGGCGCACGACTTCGGCATCGTTGATCTGATGATGCAACGCCTGCCAGTCTTCGGACCACAACGGCCGCAAGAACAACCGCTCACTGCGGAAAAACATGTCTACTCTCCACGTGTGCCCCCGCGCGCCCATAGGCAGACAGGGTGACAATGCGGTGACGCCCGGCGTGCCGATGCGACCGAACGCGCGGCCCATGGCACAAAAGGCATTCCCGCCGTTTGATCGGACGCAAAACCACCAGATCGGCATATGCAACGATCCACGGCGGCTGAATTGTATCCGTTCGACGTCCGAGGGAGAGACATGAAAAGAGGGAGACGGGGCGGGCCCCTCTCCCTCATTGCGCCGGTAGGTTCCTGGTGGAACACCGGCGGGGCCATCCCGTCAGGATGGCCCTTTTACCGACCATCCGATTATTCGGCGGCTTCGGCCATCGCGTCAACCGACACGTACTTGCGGCCCAGCTTGCCATCGTGGAAGCGCACGCGGCCTTCGGTCAGCGCGAACAGGGTGTGATCCTTGCCCATGCCAACGTTCACGCCGGGGTACACGCGGGTGCCACGCTGACGGATGATGATGTTGCCACCGATCACCAGCTGGCTGCCGAACTTCTTGACGCCCAGGCGCTTGGACTGCGAATCGCGACCGTTACGCGACGAGCCGCCTGCTTTCTTATGTGCCATTGCTCAATACTCCTGGATCAGGCGGCCGCGACCGAAACGATGCGCAGCAGGGTCATCTGCTGACGGTGACCGTTCTTGCGACGATAGTTGTGACGGCGGCGCTTCTTGAAAACGATCACCTTCTCCGACTTGGCCTGCGCGATGATTTCAGCCGAAACCACCACCTTCGAGGCGTCGGCGATCGCGCCTTCCTCACCAGCCAGCAGAACATCACCCAGCGTGATCGTCTCGCCGGCTTCACCAGCCAGCTTTTCGACCGCGATCTTGTCTCCGGCGGCGACCCGATACTGCTTACCGCCCGTGCGCACGATAGCGAACATGATACCCATCCAATTCAAAAATTACGTGGCCGCCCCGGGCCGCGACCTTGTCACCACCTGCTCCGGTGCGGAAAATCCGCCGGAAAAAGCGATGCCAAAGGGGCCGCGAAACGACGCGCCGGGGCCCCGCCCGTGCAGGCAGGGTCCGGAAAGAAGCTGCGCCCCTAATTGATACCGCCACGCCTGTCAATGCGGCTATGGCGGATTTGGCGGGGCGGCCGACCGGCGCACCCATGGGACAAACAACCGGTAAGACGCCATTTATCGCCTTGTTCGGCGGGATTCAAGCGGTCACGGGGCCGCACCCTCTGGCGTCATGTCGCAGGCGTGCTATGGCGTGGTCCATGCTCAATCCGCGTCCCGGCCTTCGCCATCCCCACCGTTTGCCGCGAATCATCGGCCCCATTGCCCTCTCGCGGCGAATCGCCCCGGCGGGTCTGCTGCTTGCCCTTTGCCTGAGCGGCTGTGGCACCGGCGGCTACCCTTCGCTGGCCCAGCGCCCGGCCGAACTGGCCACGGCCCCCATCCCAATCACCACCCCCACCGCCGCACCAGAGCAAAGCGCGACGCCCGACGCACTGCGGGGGCAATTGGCGGCTTTGTCGGCGCAGGCCGATGCGGCGCGCGATGCCTTTGACGCGGCGCGGCCGGCCGCCCAAACCGCCATCACCGCCGCCCGCAAGGCCAAGGCCCAGCCCGGATCGGTCCTGTGGGCAGCAGCCAATCTGGCACTGGCGCGGCTGGAATCGGCAGGGGCCATGCTTTCACCCCCGCTGGCTCAGGTGGAGCGACTATACGCCGACGACCGGCAGGCCCACCCGGATGAATTGCCCCTCCTGCGCGCCAGCCGCCCCACGGCACGCGACATCGATTCGACGCGGGCCAAAATCACCGGTTATGTTGACAATCGCGACCGCACCTTGACGCTGCTGCGCGGCGCATTCGGGGACTGACCGATCAGTCCCAGCGCGCCAGATCGGCGTGGTCAACCGCGCGCGGTTCGACCCACGCCCATTGTCCGGCGCGCTTTTCCCGCTTCCAGAACCAGCTTTGCGCCTTGAGGTGGTCCATGATGTAGTCGGCCGCGGCAAAGGCGTCGCGCCGGTGCCGCGATGCTGCCGCCACCAGCACGATCGGATCGCCGGGGCGCATTTCGCCCACCCGGTGCAGGATCAACACCCCCTCCACCGCCCAGCGCCCGCGCGCGGCCGTGGCCAGATCAGCCATACCCGGCAGCGTCAAAGGCGCATAATGGCTCAGCTCCAGCGCCTCGACATCATCGCCGCCCCGCACCTTGCCAATGAAACTGACGATACCGCCCGCCGCCGGATAACGGTACGAAAAAGCCGCGATTTCAGCCGCCGGGGCAAAGGGTTCGGATAACAGACGGACATCATCCATCGCCTCAGCCCCCGCTGACCGGCGGCAGGAACGCCAACTCGTCGCCATCAGCCAGCACCAGCCCCGCGCCATCGACCAGCGCGCCATTGTGCGCCAGACGGATGCGCGGCCCGGTCAACGCCCGCGCCAGATCATCGCCCAGCCCCGCCAACACATCGGCCAAGGCACCGGGCGCAACCTCCAGCGCCCCCGCGCCAGCCACATCGGCCAGACGGCCCAGAAACACCAGCCGCGCGCTCATCACCCCCCCGTCATCGACATATGCCGCGCCAGATGCGGGGCCGCGCCGGGGCGGTCGATCTGGAAATGGTGGCGCGCGGGCTTGATCGCCATCGCCGTGTCCAGCGCCGCGCGCAACGCGCCATCGGGATCCTCCGAACGCAGCGCGGCGCGCAAATCCACCTGTTCCCGCCCGCCCAGACAGGCGAACAATTGCCCCGTGGCGGTCACCCGCACGCGGTTGCACCCGTCACAGAAATTGCTGGTCAGCGGCGTGATCAGCCCCAGCCGCCCGCCGGTTTCCGCCACCTGCCAATAGCGCGCCGGGCCGCCGCTGCGGTGGGTGTCGGGCTGCATCGTCCAGCGCTGTTCCAGCCGTTCGCGCACCTGCGTCAGCGGCAGGTAGTGGTCGTAGCGGTCCTCTTCGACCTCGCCCAGCGGCATGACCTCGATCAGGGTGATCTCGTGCCCCTGCCCATGCGCCCAGGCGATCAGGTCGGCGATCTCGTCCTCGTTCACGCCCTTGAGCGCGACCGTGTTCAGCTTGACCTTCAGCCCTGCGTCCTTGGCCGCGGCGATGCCCTCCAGCACGGACGCCAACTGGTCGCGCCGGGCAATCCGGGCAAAGGTCGCGCGGTCCAGCGTGTCCAGACTGACATTCACCCGCCGCACGCCCGCGTCACGCAGATCGCCGGCAAATTGCGCCAGTCGCGTGCCATTGGTGGTCAGCGTCAGCTCGTCCAGATGTCCATGCCCGTCATCGGCGCCCAGCTTGCGGCCCAGCGCCTGCACCAGTTCGATCATGTCGCGCCGGACCAGCGGTTCGCCACCGGTCAGCCGCAGCTTGGTCACGCCCCGCGCGATAAAGCCCAGCGCCAACCGATGCAGTTCCTCCAGACTCAACACCTCCGCCTTTGGCAGGAAGGTCTGCTGTTCGGGCATGCAATAGGTGCAGCGCAAATCGCACCGATCAATCACCGACAGCCGCAGATATGTAATGCGGCGGGCAAATGCATCGATCAGGGGCGCGGGCGAGGTCATGCGCTTAGGCTATCACAGGGCCGGCGCCTTGGCCATCCAGCGGGAACACCTGCCCCGTAATGCCGGGGGCGGCCTCCAGCCACGCATGGGCGGCGGCGATGGCGGCGGTGTCATCGCTTTCCACCGCGTTCACCCGTTGCGGGGCCAATTCGCGGGCCAATGCCTGAATGGCGGCCAATCGCCACGCGCGATGGGTGTGGTCGGCCGGCGGCAGGACCAGCATCAGATCGCGCGGCAAATGGCGCGACACGCCCACCAAAGCGGGCGCCACGACACTGTGGAAATGCGCGGCCGCGCCCAGCGGATCTTCGGGCAAATCCTCGATCCGCACCTGCGTCACGCGCGGCGTTCCCGGCGCAAGGTCATGCCGATGTCCTCGCCCGCCTCGCTGATGGCCAGTTTGACGATCTTGACCGTGACGGCCAGCACCCGCTCATCCTGCAGGAACAGCGTTTCGCAGATGTGGTCGGCCAGCGCCTCGATCAGGGTGAAATGCACGCCATCGGGGATCGCCTGGGTCGCGGCGAATTTCAGGTCCATGTAGTTCTTGGACGCGGACAGCGGGGTCTCGGGCAGGTAACGCTCGGCCGGGCGCAGATCGACGGTGGTGGTGATGCGCAAAGGCTGTGGGTTACCGGTTTCCTCGGAGTAAATGCCGGTCAGCACATTCACCATCAGATTGGCAACTTCGAGGGTCAGGCTGTCGGCCATCATCGCATCCTGTGAGTAAAAGGGGTCAGTCGCGCCGCCAGCGGGCAAAGATCGCCGTTGGCAACAGACGCCCGGCCCCATCCTCCTGCACCGCCAGATCGCCATGTTCGATAACGCCGGGCAGATCGGCAAACAGTTCCGCCAGCATCCCGCCAATCGCCAGCGAGCTCATCCGCACGGCATAGACCGTCAGGAACAGAAAGCGGCTGTTGTCATCCAGCAGGCGGCGGCAATCGGCCACCAAACCGGGCAGATGCTCCTCCAGCCGCCAGACCTCGCCATCCGGGCCGCGACCGAATTTGGGCGGGTCAAGGATGATGCCGTCATAGCGCTTGCCCCGGCGCACCTCGCGGGCGGTGAATTTGGCGGCGTCATCAATGATCCAGCGGATCGGGCGCGCCTCCATCCCCGACAGGGCGGCATTGGCGCGGGCCTGCGCCACCGATTTCTTGCTGGCGTCAACATGCGTCACCGCGCCAAACCGGCTGAGCGCCAGCGACCCGACCCCGGTATAGCCAAACAGGTTGAGGCACGATGCGTCAGACGCCGCGCCCAATTGCGCGCCCATCCAGTCCCACACCGGCGCCATGTCCGGGAAAAAGCCCAGATGGCGGAACGGCGTGCATTGGGCGGTGAATTGCACCCGGTCATCGCCATTGGGCCAATGCAGCGGCCAGCCATCGCGCGGCACATCGCGCATGTAATTCCAGCGCCCGCCGCCATCCTCGTCCGCGCCGGGGACGAATTCGCCATGGGCGGCCCATTCCTCACTGCGCGGCGCCCACAGGGCCTGCGGCTCGGGGCGGATGAAACGGTAATCGCCATACCGCTCCAGCTTGCGCCCGTGGCCGCTGTCCACCAGCCCGTAATCGCCCCAGCCCCGGCCGATCAGCAATTGCGGCTGGTGGATCAGATCAGCCATCGGCGCTTATGCCTTGGGCGTGGCGCGCGCGGCGACATAGGCGGCCACGGCATCGTAATCGCCCGGCAGTTCGGCACAGCGCTCCTCGCGGTCGAACAGATCGCCCACGCGCGCGGGCAGCAACGGACGGTGGCCCGTGGCGCGTTCTACCGCATCTGGGAACTTGGCCGGGTGGGCGGTGGCCAGCGTCACCACCGGCACAGAGGCATCAATCCCGGCCGCGCGCGCGGCATGCAGGCCGATGGCGGTGTGCGGATCGATCAGCTCGCCACTGGCGTCATAGGCCCAGCGGATCGCCTGGGCCATTTCGCCCGCATCGGCGCGCGCGCTGGAAAACAGACCGGCCGCGCCTTCGCGCTGGGCATTGGTCAGGGCCATCGCCTTGGTCGATTCAAACCCGGCCATCTGCGCCGCCATCGCCACACCATCGCGCCCATTCAGGTCAAACAACAGGCGTTCGAAATTCGACGACACCTGAATGTCCATCGAAGGCGCGGCCGTGGGCGTCACCGTCCCGGCCGAATAGTCGCCATTGGCCAGCGCGCGGTGCAGGATGTCGTTGACGTTGGTCGCAACGATCAGGCGTTCAATCGGCAGCCCCATCTTGGCCGCAACGTAGCCAGCAAACACGTCGCCAAAATTGCCGGTCGGCACGCTGAAGGCCACCGGGCGGTGCGGCGCGCCCAATTGCAGCGCGGCGGCAAAGTAATAGACCACCTGCGCCATCAACCGCGCCCAGTTGATCGAATTAACCGCACCGATGTTGAACCGGCTGGTCATGGCGGTGTCGTTGAACATGCGCTTGACCATGGCCTGCGCGTCGTCAAAACTGCCATCGATGGCGATGTTGTGGACGTTGGGGGCCAGAACCGTGGTCATCTGGCGGCGCTGAACGTCCGACACGCGGCCCTTGGGGTGCAGCATGAAGATGTCGACGCCCGCGCGCCCCGCCACCGCGTCGATCGCCGCGCTGCCGGTGTCGCCGCTGGTGGCGCCCACGATCGTCAGGTTGCGCGTCGTGCCATCGGCGTTCGGGCGGCTCAGGAATTCTTCAAACAACAGACCCAGCATCTGCAACGCCACGTCCTTGAACGCCAGCGTGGGGCCGTGGAACAGTTCCAGCAGCCATTGTTGCGAATCAAATTGCTTGAGCGGGGTCACCGCGGCATGGGCAAACCGGCCGTAGGCGGCCGTGGTCAGTTCCAGCAGACGCTCGGCCGAGAGGCTGTCGGCGACAAAGGGCAGCATGATGCGCTGCGCCAGTTGGGCATAGGGAAGCCCCGCCATTTCAGCGATTTCCGCTTTGGTAAAGCTGGGCCAGCTGCGCGGCACATACAGACCGCCGTCGCTGGCCAGGCCAGCCAGCGTTGCGCCTTCGAAGTTCAGTGCCGGAGCGTTACCGCGGGTGCTGATGTAATCCATGGATCTTCCCTGCCTTTGAAGCGGCGCGGTTAGCCTTGGTTGCGGCGCGGAGCAAGGATTTTGGCGTATAAACGCGTTGGCGGGCGCGGTTATTGGGGCGCGGCCACCATCCGGCGGCGCAACGCCAAGCCATAGATCACCAAAGCCACCCCCGCGAACAGGAACCACTGCACCGCATAGGACAGGTGGTTGTTGGGCACATTGCGCGGATCGGGCGCTGCATTGGCCACCAGCCCGGCCAGCGGCGGATCGGCCACGACATGGTGACGGAACGCGCCACCCGGCACGATGCGCCCACGCACCATCCCGCCGCTCCACGCGACGGTCGCGGGCGTCTGGCTCCACCCGATCACGACATCGGCCAACACGCCCTGCGGCGCCTGTGTCGGGCGAAAGCTCTGCGTGTCGACCGGCGCCGTCAGACACCGCGCCACCTGTGCCCAGCCCGCCGCCCCAGCCGCGTTGCGCCCCGCCTGCGCCGATTGGCTCATCACCTGTTGGCACCAGAATTGTGTGCGGCGGAAATCAAACGCATCCGATTGCTGCTGCGCCCAGACAACGCCGATCGACACCACGCGGCTATCCGCAATGGCCGCCGTGTGGCGGGCAATCTGCGCCTGTTTCTGGTGCAGCCGATCAATCTGCCACAGGCCCAGATGGACCATATACCCCGCCGCCGCCAGCACCAGCAGCGTGGGGATCAGCGGGATGCGGCGCCTCATTGCGCCCTGTGCTCTGCCGCGCGGCGTTTGTATTCGGCGGCCAACAGCGCGCCCTTGCACAGGCGCAGGCCCCACAATGTCGGCCCCACCACCAGCGGCACCAGCACCGCGACATAGACCCACACCGGCGGATCGACCGACAGCGCCAGCCACGCCGCGACCACAGCCGCCAGCGCGCCAACGCCAAAGGTCAGAAAGGCCGCCGGCCCATCGCCCACATTGAACGCGGCATAATCCAGCCCGCACCGCCCGCAGGCCGGGGCAAATTGCGCCACGCCACGGAACAGCCCGCGCGCGCCGCATCGCGGACAAACGCCAAACAGCGCGACCGAGGCAATCCCCGGCCGCGCCGTCACATCCCCATGCGAATGCGGATCAGTCAATCGGGAAACCCCAGTTGCCCCAGATGTAGATGCACACATACAGGAACAGCCAGACCACGTCGACAAAGTGCCAATACCAGGCCGCCGCTTCGAACCCAAAGTGCTGCTTGGGCGTGAAATGGCCGCGATAGGCGCGGAACAGGCAGACCATCAGGAAAATGGTGCCGACAATGACGTGAAAGCCGTGGAAGCCCGTGGCCATATAGAACGCCGAACCATAGGTGTTCTGACCAAAGGGGAACGGCGCGTGGGCATATTCAAACGCCTGCAACGCCGAGAACAGCATGCCCAGCAGGATCGTCAGCCACAACCCCTTGATCACGCTGGAGCGGTCACCGTGGATCAGGCTGTGATGCGCCCAGGTCAGCGTCGTGCCCGAGCACAGCAGGATCAGCGTATTGAGCAGCGGCAGGTCGAACGCGTCGAGCACCGCTTCCATTTCCTTGGGCGGCCATTGGCCCCCGATCGCCTTGGACAGCTCGGTCGGGAACAGCGAGAAGTCGAAGAACGCCCAGAACCAGCCGACAAAGAACATCACCTCCGAGGCGATGAACAGGATCATGCCGTAACGCTGATGCAACTGCACCACGGGGGTGTGATCGCCCGCGTGCGCCTCGTTGACGATTTTGGTGAACCAGCTGGCCATGCAGGCCAGCAACAGCGCCATGCCCGCCCAAGGCACCAGATGACCACCGGCCATATCGTGCATTTTCAGCACCATGCCGGTGGTAAACGTAAACGCGCCCAGCGTCGTCAACAGCGGGACGATATCGGGCGGCAGAATATGGTAATCGTGAGTCTTGGTACCGGACATGGTGTCAAACATCCCCACTGTGGCACGAGCGGCGCCCACCATGTTTGGTAAAGGCGTATTCGCCGCAGGTGCGGTGCTTATTGCTTTGGCCTAACTGTACCTGTCGGCGCGATGCGGGTCCAGCCATTTTGCTGTGCGCCCCTTGCGCGAACAGGCGGAAATCTACCCCTTTATGCCCCCTTTGCCGCTGCGTCGGGGACGACATGGAACGTGTAACTCAAGGTGATCTGCTCCACCCCCTTGAGGTCGGGATCATTCAGGATCGCGGGATCCACATAATAGGTCACCGGCATGCGCACCGTCTCATGCGGGCGCAGCGTCTGCTGGTTGAAACAGAAACATTGGACCTTGGTGAAATAGCGCGCCGCCTCTGCCGGGGCGACGTTGAAACTGGCCGCCCCGGTGATCGCCCGGTCCGACAGGTTCTGCGCGGCATAGATGGCCAGCGTGCGCTGCCCGATCTGCACCGTCTGGGTATTCGCCTCGGGCTGGAAACGCCACGGCATCCCCGCGTCGACATTGGCGTCAAACCGCACCGACATCGTCCGCCCGGCCACGGCGCGCACCTGCCCGGCCTGCCCTTCGCTGGCGCGCATCGGCGTGCCGCCATAGCCAGTGACCTGACAAAACAGCCGGTACAGCGGCACCGAGGCATAGCCCAGCCCCAGCATCGCCACCGCCAGCCCCGCCGACATCACGGCAATGCGGCGGTTGTTGGCCATTACTGCGCGCCCGAATGGGCGGTGGCGACCGGGTGGCCCTCCAGCGCGGCGCGGGTTTCGGCGGCCGAATGGCCTGTGCGCTTGACGATGGTGATGGCAAAGAACAGCACCACCAGCCCCACCAGCACCAGCGCCGTCACATTGTTGCGCCCGGCGATGATCCGCCGACGCTCGGCCTCGGCGGCTTTGGCGTCCAGCACGGGATCGGCATTATCCATGATCGGTCATCCCACAATCCAGCGATCGGCCACCAAGGCGCCGAACAGCACAAACAGATACAGCACCGAGAACGCGAACATCCGCTTTTCCGGCTTCATCGAATCGCCATCGCCCTGACGGCGGCGCAGGCCCACCCACAGCGCAAAGCCCAGAAACGCTAGGCTGAGCGCCACCGACACCACGCCATAGACCGCGCCAAACCCGCCCATCGCGCGCGGCAACAGCGCAGGCGCCACCGCCAGCGGCGCCAGCGCGATGGTATAGATCAGGATCTGCCGCCGCGTGACCGCTTCGCCCGCCACCACCGGCAGCATCGGAATACCCACCTTGGCGTAATCGGTCCGCACAAACAGCGCGAGGCTCCAGAAATGAGGCGGCGTCCACATGAAGATGATGGCAAACAGCACCACCGGCATCAGGCTGATATGGCCCGTCGCCGCGCACCAGCCGATCATCGGCGGGAAAGCCCCGGCCCCGCCGCCGATCACGATGTTCTGCGGCGTGCGCGGTTTCAGCCAGATGGTATAGATCACCGCGTAATAGAAAATCGACACCGCCAGAATCGCGGCGCACAGCCAGTTGACCCCCAGCCCCATCGTCATCACCGCGATGCCCGACAGCGCAAAGCCGAAATCACGCGCGCTCTCGCGCTCCATCCGCCCGGCGGGCAAAGGGCGACCAGCGGTGCGCTTCATGCCGGCGTCAATGTCGGCCTCCCACCACTGGTTCAACGCCGCCGCGCCCCCGGCGCCCACCGCGATGCACAGGATGGCGGTGAAACCGATCACCGGATTGATCGACACAGGCGCTGCCAACAACCCGCACAGGCCGGTAAAAATCACCAGCGTCATCACGCGCGGTTTGGTCAGCGCGAAAAAGTCACGCCATTCGGCGGGCATTTTCTGAATCGGACGGGGGGGCATGTTGGGCTGGCTCATGCCCCAGCCCCCTTGCCCGAAGCCGCGCACTTGTAAAGCCGCCGCGTGGGATCTGGCCATGGTATGATATCCCGTTTCCGCACAAATCGGGCGATGGACGGGGCGGCGCAACAGCGGCCGCCCCGCGCCATGCGGCTTAGTGGTGATCCTCGTCCTTGATCACGGGGACAGTTTCGAACTGGTGGAACGGCGGCGGGCTGGACAGCGTCCATTCCAGCGTCGTGGCACCCTCGCCCCAATAATTGCCCTCGGCCTTTTTGCCGGCGATGAAGGCATAGGCGATGTTGATGAACCAGATCACCATCGACACGGCCATGATCTTGTAGCCCAGCGTCGCCACCTGATTCCAATGTTCAAAGGCGGGCGTGATGTCGGGCATGCGGCGCGGCTGCCCCTGCATCCCCAGGAAGTGCATGGGGAAGAACAGCAGGTTCACGCCGACAAAGAACACCGCGAAGTGGACATAGCTCAGGAACTCCGAGTGCCAGCGCCCGCTCATCTTGGGGAACCAGTAATAGAAGCCCGCGAACAGCGAGGTCACCGCGCCCAGCGAGAGCACATAGTGGAAATGCGCCACCACGTAATAGGTGTCCTGCAGGTTGTCGTCCAAGCCGCCATTGGCCAGTTCCACACCCGTCACACCGCCCACGGTGAACAGGAAGATGAAGCCGATCGCCCAGACCATCGGGCTGGTGAAGCGCAGCGAACCGCCCCACATCGTCGCGATCCAGCTAAAGATCTTGATGCCGGTCGGCACCGCGATCACCATCGTGGCGGTGGTGAAATACATCTTCACGTCTTCGGACAGGCCGGTGGTGTACATGTGGTGCGCCCACACGACAAAGCCCACCACGCCAATCGCCACCATGGCATAGGCCATGCCCAGATAGCCGAACACGGGCTTGCGGCTGAAGGTGGAAACGATCTGGCTGATGATGCCGAAACCGGGCAGGATCATGATGTAGACTTCGGGGTGGCCAAAGAACCAGAACAGATGCTGGAACAGCACCGGATCGCCGCCGCCGGCCGGATCAAAGAAAGTGGTGTGGAAGTTGCGGTCGGTCAGCAGCATGGTAATCGCGGCGGCCAGCACCGGCAGCGCCAGCAGCAGCAGGAACGCGGTAACCAGCACCGACCACACGAACAGCGGCATCTTGTGCAGGGTCATGCCCGGCGCGCGCATGTTGAAGATGGTGGTGATGAAGTTGATCGCGCCCATGATCGAGCCAGCGCCCGACAGGTGCAGCGAGAAGATCGCGAAATCGACCGCCGGCCCTTGCGCGCCGGTGGTGGACAGCGGCGCATAGGCCGTCCAGCCGATGCCCGCGCCCTGCCCCGTGCCACCGGGCACAAAGGCCGAGCACAGCAGCGAGCAGAAGCCGGCCACCGTCAGCCAGAACGAAATGTTGTTCATGCGCGGGAAGGCCATGTCGGGCGCGCCGATCATGATCGGCACGAACCAGTTGCCAAAGCCGCCGATGATCGCGGGCATGACCATGAAGAACACCATGATCAGGCCATGCGCCGTGATCAGCACGTTCCACAGGTGCAATTGCTGATTCATGTCGGGATTGTGGGTGCCCAACAATTCGGCGAAATAGCCCAGATACTGGATGCCGGGATGGGCCAGTTCGGCCCGCATGATGCCCGAGATCGCGCCACCGATCACGCCCGCCATGATCGCGAAGATCAGGTAGAGCGTGCCGATGTCCTTGTGGTTGGTCGACATGAACCAGCGTTGAAAGAACGCCGGCTTGTGGTCATGGTCGTGGTCCTCATGCGCGTGGGCGTGGCCCTCTGGCGCGTGATGGTCATGTGCGATGGTAGCCATGGATCAGCAAACCTTGCAAGAAATGGAGGGTCAGGCGCCGGGCGCCGAAGAAGCCGCCGAGGCCGCCGCATCCGCCGCTGCGGCCGGAGCCGGAGCGGGCGCTTCGGGCGCGCCGTCGATCTTGGCGCCGGCATGGGTCATCACCCAGGCGTTATACTGCGGACGGGGCAGCGCCTCGACCACGATCGGCATATAGCCGTGGCGCGCGCCGCACAATTCGCTGCACTGGCCATAATAGACGCCCGGTTCGTTGACGACCAACACCTTCTCGTTGATGCGCCCCGGCACCGCGTCCAGCTTGAACCACAGGCTGGGCACCGCAAACGAGTGGATCACGTCCGCGCCGATGGTCTGGATACGGATCTTTTCGCCCACCGGCACCACCAGACGGTTGTCGGCGGCCAACTGGCGCGGCTCACCGCGCTTGTCAGCTTCCTCGTCGGGCAGGATGTTGCTGATCACCTCGAACCCGCCATTGTCCGGGTACGAATAGGTCCAGTACCACTGATTGCCCGTGGCCTTGATCGTCAGGGCATTGGCGGGCGGCTTTTTGTACTGATGCGCCAACAGCTTCATGCTGGGCACGAACACCACCAACAGGATCAGGATCGGGATGCCCGTCCACACCACTTCCAGCAACGTGTTGTGGCTGGTCTTGCTGGGCGTCGGATTGACGCGGTGGTTATAGCGCAAAATCACCCACACCAGCAGTGCCAGCACGAAAATGCTGGTCGCCACCAGGATCCACATGACGATATTGTCATGCATCCACAAAGCCTCTTGGCCGGTGGGGGAATATTGCGTCTGGAAAGTCAGCCCGCCGTCGACCGGCATCCCCTTGCCGGGGGTGGGCTTCATGGGCGTATAGCCGCCCGGTGCGACCGCGAATCGGTCAGCAGCAGCACTGGCCCCAGCCAATGCCGCCGTCGGCGCCGCAAGCAGCGCCAGCACACAGGAGGACAGCAACCCCGCCCCGCCACGTGCATGCATCAAGCCACGCCCGAAGGCGCGTTTCACGTCTCCCAATGTCATCGCCTACGTTCTTTCTATTCTGACCGGCCGGGAGAACGTTTGCCCCCTCTCCCGCCCGCACACAGGCACTAGGACTTTTTGTCCCTTTGACATGGGTGTACCAAGCCTTGCCCCCGCCCACAAGCGCCTCTAGGGGAGAATTTTGAGATATAGCAATGACGGGTCGGGCCGGATTTCCCGCTTTCGCCCCGCCGCCATCCGCAAAGGACCATAGTTGTAATGACCGAAGACGAGGTGTTGGCCGAGTTCCGCGCCAGCCAGGCCCTGCTCGAAGGGCACTTCCTGCTCTCCTCCGGCCGCCACAGCGCGCATTATCTGCAATGCGCGCGCGTGCTGATGGATCCGATGCGGGCCAATCGTCTGGCCATCGCCATCGCGCAGAAAATCCCCCGCGAATTGCGCAAGGAGATCACCAAGGTCGTCAGCCCCGCAATGGGCGGCATCATCATCGGCCACGAAATGGGCCGTGCCCTGAACGTCGAGGCGATGTTTGTCGAACGCCCCACCGGCACGTTCGAACTGCGCCGTGGCTTTGAACTGGCACCGGGCGACAAGGTGCTGATGGTCGAGGACGTGGTGACCACGGGCCTGTCCAGCCGCGAGGCGATTCGCGCCATCGAGGACGCCGGTGGCAAGGTGATCGCCGCGTGCAGCCTGATCGACCGCAGCGCCGGCACGGCGGACCTTGGCGTGCCGTTCTTCCCGCTGATCGCGCTGAACTTCCCCACCTATGAGCCCGATCAGGTGCCCGCCGAACTGGCCGCCACCCCCGCGATCAAGCCGGGCAGCCGCAAGCAATGAACCAGACGCTGCGCCCCGCCCGCCTGCGGTTGGGGGTAAACATTGACCATGTCGCCACCATCCGCAACGCGCGCGGCGGGGAACATCCCGATCCGGTGCGCGCGGCGCAGATCGTGGCGGCGGTAGGCGGCGATGGCATTACCGCGCACCTGCGTGAGGATCGCCGCCACATCCGCGACGAGGATCTGGCGCGTATTCAATCTGCCACCAGCCTGCCGCTGAACCTGGAAATGGCGGCCACCGACGAGATGCTGGCCATCGCGCTGCGCCACAAACCGCACGCGGCCTGCATCGTGCCCGAACGGCGCGAGGAACGCACGACCGAGGGCGGGCTGGACGCGGCCGGACAGCACAACCGTCTGGTGCCGATCATCGGCGCGCTGCGCGATGCGGGCATCCGCGTGTCGCTGTTCATCGCGCCAGAGGTGCGCCAGTTGGAGGCCGCAATGCAATTGGGCGCGCCGGTGGTGGAATTCCACACCGGCGAATATGCCCATGCCACCGCCCCCGACACCCGCGCGGCCGAGCTGAAGCGTTTGTCCGACATGGCGGCCCTGGCCGCCCGCAACGGGATCGAGCCGCATGCCGGCCACGGGCTGACCTATGACAATGTGCAACCCGTTGCCGCCATTCCCCAGATCGCCGAACTGAACATCGGCCATTACCTGATTGGCGAGGCGGTGTTTGTGGGGCTGGAAGGTGCGGTGCGCCACATGCGCGAGCTGATGGACGCGGCGCGGGGCTGATCGGGTGATCATCGGCATCGGATCGGATCTGTGCGGCGTTGATCGCATCGCGGCCGCGCTCGCGCGATCGGACCGCTTTGCCGCGCGGGTGTTCACGGCCGCAGAGGTCGCGCTGGCCGACAGCCGCCCTGCCCTGCGCGCGGCAACGCTGGCCAAACGCTGGGCCGCCAAGGAGGCCTGTGCCAAGGCGCTGGGCACCGGCATCGCCCAAGGCGTCGCCATGAACGATATCGAGGTGATCACCGGCCCCCACGGCGCGCCCGCGCTGTGCCTGCATGGGGGGGCGGCGGCACGGCTGGCGGCGCTGACGCCTGCTGGCCACACCGCCCGCCTGCACCTGACGCTGTCGGATGAACCGCCGCACGCGCTGGCCTTTGTCGTGATCGAGGCGGTAGCGGCATGAACGCCCCGGCAGACGCCACCCTGACCGCCGCCCCCCACGACCGCATCAACTGGTGGGCCGAGGCGCGCGGGCTGATCGGCATGTTGCTGGCGGTCGTCACCTTTCACAGCATGGTGGCCAAACCGTTCTATATCCCCAGCGCCTCGATGGTGCCGGGACTGTGGGTGGGCGATCACCTGCTGGTGTCGAAATATGCCTATGGCTGGAACTGGGCCTCGCCCAGCTTTCACATATTGCCGCGCGCCGGGTGGCGGGTGATGGGCCGCGTGCCCGAATATGGCGACATCGTCATCACCGTCCCCCGCGACCGCCCGACCGAGGATTACATCAAGCGCGTGGTCGCCCTGCCCGGTGACCGCATCGCGGTGCGCCATGGCCAGATCGTGCTGAACGGCCGCCCGGTGCCGCAATCGGTCGAGCCGCCGGTGCAGGTGCCGCTGGACGGTCTGGCGCGTGGCGCGGGCGCAATGCCGTGCAGCGGCTATCGCTATATGGGGATGCTGATGCGCAAGCCTTCGGGCGCCACGGTGTGCGAGATCCCGGTGCTGCGCGAAACCATGCCCAATGGCGCGACCTATCTGGTGGCCGACACACATGACGGCCGCGCCGATGACCGGCCAGAGATCCGCATACCCGCCGGCCATGTGTTCCTGATGGGCGACAATCGCGGCGACAGCGCCGACAGCCGGTTCAGTCTGGCCGACAATGGGCTGGGCGGGCCGGTGGCGCTGTCCGACATTGGCGGTCGGGCCGAATTTGTCACCCATTCCTTCAATGATTCCACCAGTTGGAACCCGCTCAGCTGGTGGCGGGGGTTGCGCTCGGGGCGGGCATGGCGCACCCTGCGCCCGGCACTGGACCTTGGCCAGACCGCCTCGCCCGAACCCACCACCAGCCGTATCGCCGACAGGACCCCATGAGCAGCAAGACGCCCACCGCCCGCCACCACCGCGCCGGGCCTACCGACATCCACGATCCCTTCGTCCGCGAAGAGGCCAAAAAGGCGCTGATCTGGCTGGGGCTGGCCGGGCTGATGGTGCTGGCCGTGACGCTGGCCGAACCGCTGATGGTGGTGTTTGGCGGGATGGTGTTTGGCGCGCTGATCGATGGCGGGGCACGGCTGCTGGGCCGGGTGCTGCCTGTGCCACGCATCTGGCGCGTGGCGCTGGTGCTGATCGCGGCGGTGGCAGGGGCCTATTGGTTCTTCACCTATGCCGGCAGCCAGATCGCCGAACAGGCCGCCGCCTTCCCCGCCATGGTCGAGGGACAGGTGACCCACGCCTTGCGCTGGGCGGCGCGGCATGGGGTGGTGCTGGACGCCAAACTGGCGCGCGACATGACCGAACAGGCGCTGGCCGGGGTCAGCCAGTTGGGCGGCGTGGTGGGCGGATTGATCGGGGGGGCGACCACGCTGTTCCTGATTGTCGTTCTGGGCATCTATTTCGCCATCGATCCCGCGCCCTATCAGCGCGGGCTGGCATGGATGCTGCCGCGCGAATCGCGCCCGTTCTTTGACGATGCGTTCCGCGACATGGGCTTTACCCTGCGCCGGCTGTTGTTCGGGCGCATCTTTGCCATGGTGATCGAAGGCCTGACGATCGGCATCGCGTTGCAGATGTATGGCGTGCCGATGGCCGCGCTTCTGGGGCTGGTCGCGGGGCTGTTGACGTTCCTGCCCAATATTGGCGCGCCGATTTCGGGCGCGCTGATGGTGCTGGTCGGCTTTTCCGGCGGGGTCAACATGGGGCTGTATTGTATCGGCGTCTATGTCGTGGTGCAGGGCGTGGAAAGCAATGTGATCGTCCCCATCGTTGCCAAGAAAACCGCTGATCTGGCGCCCGCGCTGGTGCTGGCGATGCAGTTGATCATGGGGGCGCTGTTCGGCATTCTGGGCTTGGCGCTGGCCGATCCGCTGCTGGCCATGCTCAAGGTGATGCTGGAACATCTGGCGCAGCGCAGCCACAACCGCAGCGCGCAAAGCGAGGCCGCCGCCAGCGATGACTCCGCAGCCCAAGGCGTCTGAGCGTGGCCGCCGCGCGCGCTGGCTGTGGCGCGGCGCCGGGCTGGGCGTGGCGGGGGTGGCGCTGATGATCGGCGCTTTTGGCGTGATGCAGCATTGGGCCGCCGAAATGTCGGCCATGGCGCTGGTTCCCGCGATGCCGATAGGCACCCGCCCGGCCGCGCGATCATCGGCCGATTACGCGGACGCGGCCCTGTGGATCGCGCGCGGCGAGGGATCGGCGCAGGACCCGGCCCATTGGCTGCCGCGCGGGGCGGATGCACCGCAACCCATTGCGGCCAATGTCTTTTTCATCCACCCCACCGGCCATTTCGATCGTTTCAGCTGGAACGCGGATACCGACAACCCGTTGATCAACGCCCGCTCCGACCTGTTGGTGCGCGGGCTGGCCAGCCCCTTTGCCGGGGCCGAACAGGTCTGGGCGCCGCGCTATCGTCAGGCCACCTTTGGCGCATTCCTGACCGATCGCCCGGATGGGCAGGCGGCGCTGGATCTGGCCTATGGCGATGTCAGGGCCGCGTTTGACGCCTTTGTCGCACAGGCCGATCCGCATTTGCCGATCGTGCTGGCCGGGCATAGTCAGGGCGCGCTGCATCTGATGCGGCTGATGCGAGACCGGGTGGCGGGGCAGCCTATCGCGGAGCGGGTGGCGGCGGCCTATGTCATCGGCTGGCCGGTCAGCCTGACGCACGACCTGCCGCGCATGGGATTGCCCGCTTGTGATGCGCCCGATCAGGCGGGCTGTGTGCTGTCATGGCAAAGCTTTGCCCAGCCCGCCGACACCGCCACCGTGCTGGCCGCCTATGCCCGTTTTCCAGGGCTGGACGGGCAATCGCGGGCGGGCAGCCGGTTTCTGTGCGTCAACCCGATCACCGGCCGCACCGCCAGTGATGCCCCCGCCAGCGCCAACCCCGGCACGCTGGTGCCCGACGCCACGCTGACCGGCGGGCGACTGGTGCCGGGGATGGTGGGCGCACAGTGCGGGGCAGATGGCTTTCTGATGATCGGATCGCCGCCGCAGATGGGGCCATTTGCCATGCCGGGCAACAATTTCCATGTGTATGACATCCCGCTGTTCTGGGAATCGGTGCGGTTGGATGTGGCGCGGCGGGTGGGGGTGTGGCATGCGGCCCGTCCGGCGGTGGCCGCCGGGCGTCAGGCGGATGCGGGCGCGAACCCGGTACGGCGATGGTGGCAAAGATGGCTGTGATCACGACTTCGGCGCTGGAAATGCGCGATGCCTTGCCCGAAGGTGGCGGGTTGATCGGGCTGGACCTGGGAACGCAGACGATCGGCACCGCCTTTGCCGATGCGGGGTGGTGCATCGCCAGCCCCGGCAAAACCATCGCGCGCGGCAAATTCAGCGTGGACAAGGGGACCATCGCGGCCCTGATCACCGAACGCGCGATCAAGGGCATCGTCATCGGCCTGCCGTTGAACATGGACGGCAGCGCGGGGGCACGGGCGCAATCGGCCCGCGCCTATGCGCGCAACCTGTCGCAGGCGCTGGAATTGCCGGTGCTGTTGTGGGACGAACGCTGGTCCACCACCAGTGCCGAACGTGGGCTGATCGAGCAGGATTTCAGCCGGGCCAAGCGCAAGGAGCGGATTGACAGCGCGGCGGCGGCGGTGATCCTGCAGGCGGCATGCGACGCGCTGGCGGGCGGCGGCATGCGGTTCTGAGCCGTGTCGCTGCTGAGCGTGATCGAGGGCATTGCCGACGCACTGGATCTGGCCGATGTGCTGGTCTGGCTGTGGCGCAAGGCGCGCTGGCTCTTATGGCTGTTGTTGCTGGCGGGCGCGGGGGCGCTGGGCTGGTTGCATTGGGGGTAATATGGACAGCTTTTTCGGCTTTATCTTCGACGTATTGATCCGCCCGATCTTTCAGGGGATCATGAGCGCCCTGCCGCGCCCGGTGCAGATCGGATGCTTTGTGATCTTTGCCGTGCTGTTCGTCGGCGCATTCGCCAGCCTTGCGCTGAGCCTTAGCGAATAGGCGCGCGCAGCACCAGCCACAGGCCGGGGCGCGGCGTCAGCGTGGCGCCCGGCGCGATGGTTTCGCGCATCGCATCGGCCCGCGCCCGGTCCACAATGGCAGAGGCAACCCCCGGCTCATGCGCGATGCCATCGGCGCTGCCCAACAGGCGGGCGGTGCGCAACGTGATGTCCTCGGGGTCGTCGCTGGTCAGCGCTATGTCGATCATGCCGGTGGGCATGGTGGCGGCCGCCCCGTTCAGCCAATCGCCCACCCGGTCCGCGCTGTCGGGCAACAGCGGGTCCAGCACGCCCCCCTGCCCCAGCGCCGCATCCAGCGCCCGCCGCCGGTCGCCCGCATCGGGATAGCGCCGCCGCAAAGCCCCGCGCGCCGCCTGCAACCCATCGGCCAGCGCGCCCAGTGTTTGCGGCAACAGCGTTTCCAGCCGCAACCGCACCTGTTTCGCCAGCCCCGCCGATGCGCCCCCGGTGCCAATGGCGATCAGCATGGGCGACCGGTCGATGATCGAAGGCGTGGTGAAATCGCACAGCTCTGGTCGGTCGACGACATTGACCAACAGGCCAGCGCCGCGCAATTGGTCGGCGGCCTCTTCTGCCCCCTCATCCAGCGCGACAAAGGCCAGCCTTGCACCGGCTTTAACGCCATCGATAATGCTATCAATGACAACAAAACCGGCGCGTTCAACCAGCCGCCGTTTGGCCAGCGCCGCCTCGCCGTTGCCCAGCACGATCACCGGCCGACCGGCGCCGCGATGGAACAGAGGCAGGCTGGCGATCATGCCTCGGTTACTTTAACCAGGCCGGAACCTGCTCCGCCGCCAGAATGGTGGCAGGCTCGATCCGGTTGGCGACAATCGCCCACTGATCGCCGTTCACCATCACTTCGGGCACCAAGGGGCGGCTGTTATAGGTGTTGGCCATGGTCGCGCCATAGGCCCCGGCGGTGCGGAACGCGGCCAGATCGCCTTGTTTTACCACGTCAATCTCGCGCCGCTTGGCAAAGGTGTCGCTGCTTTCGCAGATCGGGCCGACAACCGTGGCGGTCATGGTGGCGCCCGTGGGGGCCACGGCGACGAAATCGTGCCACGCATCATACATCGCCGGGCGCACCAGATCGTTCATCGCTGCGTCCACCACGACAAAGGGATAGGGCTCAGCCGCCTTCACACGCACCACTTCGGTCACCAAAATGCCCGAATTTCCGGTAATTACGCGCCCCGGTTCGAACATCAGCGTGACATCCCAACCGGCGGTGACAGCAGCCACCATCGCGCCATATTCGGCCGGCCCCGGCAGCGTTTCGCCCATGCGATAGGGCACGCCCAAGCCGCCGCCCAGATCGACATGGCTGACCACATGCCCCGCCGCGCGCAGGACCGCCAACAGCTCACCCATACGAATAAAGGCCTGACGCGAAGGCTCCAGATCGGTGATCTGGCTGCCGATGTGGCAGGCAATGCCGCGCAGATCCAGCCCCGGCAACGCCGCCAGTCGCGCATACATCGCAGGCGTCTGGTCCAGCGCCACGCCAAACTTGTTCTCGGCCTTGCCGGTCGAGATCTTCTCATGCGTCTTGGCGTCGACATCGGGATTGACGCGCAGCACGGCGGGCGCGGACACGCCCATTTGCGCCGCGATTTCAGCCAGTTCGACGCCTTCCTCCTCGGACTCCAGATTGAACTGGCCGATGCCCGCGCGCAGTGCCGCGGTCAGTTCGGCGCGCGTCTTGCCCACGCCCGAAAACACGATATCGGCCGCCGGCATGCCCGCCGCCAGCGCCCGCTCCATCTCGCCCTGAGACACCACATCCGCGCCATAGCCCTCGGACGCCAGCACCCGCAGCACCGCCAGATTGGGGTTCGATTTCACCGCAAAGGCGATGTGCTTTTTGGGCAGGGCGGCCAGCCCTTCGGCAAAGACGCGGGCGTGGCGGCGCAGCGTGGCTTCGGCATAGATATATACCGGCGTGCCAACCGCCGCCGCAATCGCGGGAACGGCCACCTGTTCAGCGTGCAGCACGCCATCGACGTATTCGAAATGGTCCATGAGACAATCAGGCTTTCAACGGGAAAATCAGTCCTGCGGCGGCAGGTCATAGGGGTCATCGTTGCGCGATTCCGACCGGGTGTGGGTTTCCACATTGCGGCCGGGGCGCAATTGCGTCCCCTGTTGCAACAATTCGCCCGAGCCGGGGCGATAGACGCGGCCATAGGGCGCGGGCGGCAGATCATGGCCCGGTTTGGGCTTCAGATCGGTCATTGATCCGCACCCGCCCAGCACGGCCAACAGGCCACAGGCGGCATAATGGCGCAGCGACAGGCGGGAAATCACGGTCATGGCAGGCTTTACTCCAGCCCCAGCGCGGCGCGCGCTTCGGCGACGCGCTGTTCTACCTGAGATGGCGCCGTCCCGCCATAGGAGGCGCGACTGGCGACCGAGGCCTCGACCGAGAGGGCGGGATAGACGGCCTCCGTGATGCGCGCGTCGATCGCCTGCAATTCGTCAAGGCTGAGTTGGTCCAGCGCCACGCCCTTGCTTTCGGCCAGTTTTACCGCAGCGCCAGTGATGTGATGCGCCTCACGGAAGGGGATGTTGGCCTGACGCACCAGCCAGTCGGCCAGATCGGTGGCCGTGGCATAGCCCAGTTCGGCGGCCTGACGCATGCGATCGGTGCGGAACGTCGTGCTTTCCACCATGCCGGTCATCGCCGCGATGCACAGCGTCAGCAGGCCAGCGGCCTCGAACACCGGCGGCTTGTCGTCCTGCATGTCCTTGGAATAGGCCAGCGGCAGGCCCTTCATGGTGATCATCAGGCTGGTCAGGCTGCCAATGATCCGCCCCGCATGGCCGCGCACCAGTTCGGCGGCATCGGGGTTCTTTTTCTGCGGCATGATGCTGCTGCCGGTCGACAGGGCATCGGGCAGGCGCACAAAACCAAAGGGTTGGCTGGCCCAGATGATGAACTCTTCGGCCAGACGCGAAAGGTGCAACGCGCATTGGGCCGCCGCCATCAGGTAATCCAGCGCAAAGTCGCGATCCGACACCGAATCCAGACTGTTGCGGGTGGGCGCGGCAAAATCCAGCGACGCGGCCGTGGCAAAGCGGTCGATCGGAAAGCCCGTGCCCGCCAGCGCCGCGCTGCCCAGCGGGCTGACATTGGCCCGCGCCCGCGCATCGGCAAAGCGCGAGACATCGCGCGCGGCCATCTCGTAATAGGCCATCAGGTGGTGGCCCAGCGTCACGGGCTGCGCGGTTTGCAGATGGGTGAAACCGGGCATGATGGAATGCACATGCTCACCCGCACGCGTCACCAGCGCCACCTGCAACGCGTTCAGCCCGGCCAGCGCCTGATCCATCGCGTCACGCACCCACAGGCGGAAATCGGTCGCCACCTGGTCGTTGCGGCTGCGCGCGGTATGCAGGCGGCCTGCCACCGGGCCGATCAGTTCGGCCAGACGGCTTTCGGTGGTCATGTGGATGTCTTCCAGATCCCAGTTTTCCGGCACGCCATTGGCGGCATATTCGCCCGCCACCATGTCCAGACCATTGGCAATCGTGGCGGCATCTTGTGCCGAAACAATGCCTTGGGCGCCCAGCATCGCCACATGCGCCTTGGACGCGCGGATGTCCTGTTGCCACAGTGCCTTGTCGAAGGGGATCGAGGCATTTATCTCCCGCATGATGGCGCTTGGCCCTTCGGCAAAACGCCCACCCCACATCTGATTGGAGCCGCCCTTGTTGTCACCTTCGCTCACGCGCAAAATCCTTGGAATCGCCGGTTGTGGCCTGATCATGGCCGGAGTTGCGGGCTGCGATAGGCAAAGCGGCGGCCAAGCGCAACCACCGGCTGCGGCCAGCAGCGCGCCCGATGCGGCGGCCAAGGGCGGCGAGGCGGGCGTCATCGACCGCAGCCACAAGGGCGAGGCGATGCCGGACCTGTCCTTTGCCGATGCCTCGGGCAAGTCGCTGGGGCTGACCAGCCTGAAGGGGCGGCCGGTGTTGCTGAACCTGTGGGCGACATGGTGCGCGCCCTGTGTGGCCGAACTGCCGACGCTGGATGCTTTGGCAGGGCAGGCAGGCGGGCCGCAGGTGATCACCATCGCGCAGGACATGGGTGACGCCAGTGCCGTGGGGCCGAAAATCGCGGCTTTCCTGCGGGACAAGGGGTTGAACCGGTTGGGCCAGTGGATCGACCCGGACAACACGCTGGCCGGGCCTTTGGCGTTCAACACGCTGCCGATGACGGTGCTATATGACGCGCAGGGCCACGAGGTATGGCGCATGGTCGGCCCGCATGACTGGTCAGCCAAGGACGCCGCCGCCCTGCTGGCCGAGGCCAAGTAAGCCCACACCATATGAAAGGGGCGGGTCAGCCACAGCCGCCCGCCCCTTCCCCTTCGGCACCATGGCGCCGATGGCCATTCAACGCATCAGAACGAGACGCTGAGCGAGGCCACCAGACGCGACTTGGTGAGCGACCCGGAGGGGCTGATATCCGTGTCGTGGTAACGCACATCCAGGCTCACGCCCTTCATCAGGGCATAGGACGCGCCGACATTCCACGTGTTGTAGCCGCCACCGCCGCTGATCTGCTGATGGCCAAACACCGCCGATGCCGACAGCTTTGCCATCACCGGAACCGAAGCGCCGACCTCGGTATAGACAGCGTTCTTGTGCGAACCGAAGTAATTGCCGGTGTAATAGATCGCGGCATGGGCACCAACCTTGCCGATGTTGCCCGACAGCTGGCCCTTGACCTCGACCGTGTCGATGTTGATCGGCGAATTGACATAGCCATAGCGCACCACGCCCACGTCCAGCTTGGCCGCCTTGAGGTCCAGCACATAGCCAGCCCACAGATCATATTCCTGATTGATGCCCAGGAACTTGACGTTTTCGGTGCCGGCGCCAGCATAGAACCCGCCCATCGAGACATTCACCGCGGCAAACACCGCCGGATCGCCGTTCGACTGGCTGGCGCCGCGCCAGACGTAATCGGTGGCGCCCGTCAGCGTCACGCCCACCTTGACCGGGCTGGACTTGGCGGCGTCTTCGGCATGGGCGGCGGCGGGCGCGGCCAACAGCGCGGCAACGGTCAGAACAGAGGCCAGCAGGCCCGAATGCATGTGCTTTTTCATGTGCGATCCCCTCAAGGCGCGACACCCCCTTCCCTGTTGCAGGGGCGGCGCAAGTTTCTGGTTATGTAATCTTTAGATGTTTCGCGTCCTTCCGTGTGAACTTGTGTAATGCCGCATAGGGCACCCACATTATTGGTTCACAATATCGAGAACGCGGATCGAACGATTCCATCAGTATGGAAACGCCCGACGCGGGTGTTGGAGAGGTGGCAGGGTGTGCCTCCCGCGCCGGGCGCCCTTTGGAGCCGGTTGGACTTGTCCGACCCCAAAGCTGTGCGTCCTATGTCAGGAAGAGCGCCTTGGCCCCCTCCCCGTTAACTCAGAAGAAGCCGAGCTTCTTCGGGCTGTAGCTGACCAGAAGGTTCTTGGTCTGCTGATAGTGATCGAGCATCATGCGGTGCGTTTCGCGGCCGATGCCCGACTGCTTGTACCCGCCGAACGCGGCGTGCGCCGGATAGGCGTGGTAGCAGTTGGTCCACACGCGGCCCGCCTGAATGGCCCGGCCAAAGCGGTAGCAGGTGTTGATGTCGCGGCTCCACACGCCCGCGCCCAGACCGAACATCGTGTCATTGGCGATGGCCAGCGCTTCCTCGGGCGTCTTGAAGGTGGTGGTCGAGACCACCGGACCAAAGATCTCCTCCTGGAAGATGCGCATCTTGTTGTGGCCCTTGAACACGGTCGGCTTGACGTAATAGCCGCCCGCCAGATCGCCGCCCAACTGGCCCGCCGTGCCGCCGGTCAGCACCTGCGCGCCCTCGTCACGGCCGATGCCGATATAGCGCAGGATCTTTTCCTGCTGTTCCTGGCTGGCCTGCGCGCCGATCATCGTGGTCATGTCCAGCGGGTTGCCCTGCACGATGGCCTCGACCCGCTTGATCGCGCGTTCCATGAACTGATCATAGATCGATTCCTGGATCAGCGCGCGGCTGGGGCAGGTGCAGACTTCGCCCTGATTGAGCGCAAA
This sequence comes from Novosphingobium ovatum, assembly GCF_009909235.1. Taxonomy (GTDB): domain Bacteria; phylum Pseudomonadota; class Alphaproteobacteria; order Sphingomonadales; family Sphingomonadaceae; genus Novosphingobium; species Novosphingobium ovatum. The sequence continues at coordinate 48,799 of NZ_JAAAPO010000003.1, read as the reverse complement.
CATGACAAAGCCCTCGATCGCCTTGTCAAAGAAGTCGTCATCGGCATTGCACACGTCGGCAAAGAAGATGTTGGGCGACTTGCCACCCAGTTCCAGCGTCACCGGGATCAGGTTTTCCGAGGCGTATTGCATGATCAGGCGGCCGGTGCTGGTCTCGCCGGTAAAGGCGATCTTGGCGATGCGCTTGCTGCTGGCCAGCGGCTTGCCCGCCTCCAGACCAAAGCCGTTGACCACGTTCAGCACGCCCGGCGGCAGCAGATCGCCGATCAGGTCCATCAGCACCATGATCGAGGCCGGGGTCTGTTCGGCCGGCTTCATCACCACGCAGTTGCCCGCGGCCAGCGCCGGGGCCAGCTTCCACGCGGCCATCAACAGCGGGAAGTTCCAAGGAATGATCTGCCCCACCACGCCCAGCGGTTCGTGGATGTGATAGGCCATGGTGTCATGGTCGATCTCGCCGATGGTGCCTTCCTGCGAACGGATGCAACCGGCGAAATAGCGGAAGTGGTCAATCGCCAGCGGCAAATCGGCCAGCGTGGTTTCGCGGATCGGCTTGCCATTGTCCCACGTCTCGGCGGTGGCCAGCAGCGACAGGTTCTGCTCCATCACGTCGGCAATGCGCAGCAGCATCAGGCTGCGTTCGGCCGGGCTGGTGCGGCCCCATGCCTCGCGTGCGGCATGCGCGGCGTCCAGCGCCAGTTCCACGTCCTGTGCATCGCTGCGGGCGATCTGGCACACGCTCTTGCCGGTGATGGGCGAGATATTGTCGAAATAGCGGCCATTGACCGGCGCGACCCAGCGGCCGCCGATGAAATTGTCATACTTGGCGGCGAAAGGGGCCACCATCGTCATACGGTCTGCAGACAAAGCATCCATGTTCAGCGTCCTCTCATATGCATGGCCATGGGACTGTGTCGTCCTTGGCTCGCACACACAGGATTGGCGCGAATCGCGGCAGAGAACAGGGGGGCGGCGGGGTGGCAGGGGCCGGGCTGTCTCACCCGTGAGACAGGTTTAGGGCAAAATGCGTGGGCCAGGCGCAAGGCAGGGCCGATCACGCCCAAAGGCAAGGAGAGTGGCCGGTCAACCGAGCAGGCCAAGGCGTTCCATCCGGCGATACATCGTGGCCCGGCCAATGCCCAATTCGCGCGCCGCGGCCGAAACATTGCCATCGCACCGCGCCAGCGCCTGCCGCAATGCCTTGGCCTCATGCGCGTCCAGCCCCACCGGATCGGCCATGCCCATCACATCACCCAGCGGGCGCGGGGCGGTCAGCCCGCTCATCCCCAGTCCATAGCGTGCGCGGGCGGCGCGGGTGGCGCCGATCACCAAATCGTCCTTGTCCACCGCCAATAGCGCGGAACCGGCGGTCTTTTCATCGCCCGCATAAACGATACGCGCCTGCGCGTAATGCTGGCAGAAATAGTCGCGCTCGATCTGGCGGGCCGCGTCCTGCACCAGCGCCAGAATCATCCCCGCCAGTTCCGACCCATGTTCAGGCCGCCCGGTCGAAACATCCAGCGCCGCCACCAGCCGCCCGTCCGGGCCAAACACCGGCGCGTCCATGCAGGAAATGTCGACATTGCGGCTGGAGAAATGCTCGTGCCGCAGAATCGCGACCGGTCGCCCCTCGATCAGGCAGGTGCCGATGCCATTGGTGCCCTCGGCCTGCTCGCTCCATTCCGCGCCAGCGGCCAGCCCCATCGCGTCAAACAGCGCGCGTTCGCCCGCTGTGGCGCGCGATTCCAGCACAATGCCATCGATATCGGACAGGATCACACAGCATCCGCTGCGCCCGACATTGTTGAACAGATTGTCCAGCACCGGATTGGCCGCCGCCAACAGCGTCTCATTGGCCTGCCGCCGCTCGATCAGGCCGGTGTTTTCGACTCGGTCACGGCGGCGGTGGGTGGCCGGGTCCAGCCCGTGGCGATAGGCCGAACGACACCACGACGCCGCCACAGCAGACTGTGCCGCGGCGCGATCCGATTGAATCGTTTTCAAAACATGATCGCTGTGCCGAACCCTGTTGCCCGACATGACCTGTATCCTCATCCGCAACCCGACTGTGCAACTTATGCTGCGCAGCATCTGTTAGCTTTTCTAACGGGAATGACGATACCACGATTATCGCCATTAGCAATTCGCTGCACGGCAACATTGGCGCAACTGGTGCAAAAATGGGACTCTGCCCCTGTCCGATGGGGCGGGTTGCGAGGCGGTTTTTCGGAACGTATAAGGAACAAATGCCCGCCACAGAATCTGCCGCCCCCGCCCTGACCCGCCGCGCCAACGTAATGGAACGATTGGCCATTTTGGCTGATGCTGCAAAATATGACGCCTCCTGCGCATCGTCGGGCACCACCCGCCGCAACAGCCGCGATGGCAAAGGGCTGGGTTCAACCACCGGCATGGGGATCTGCCACGCCTATGCCCCCGACGGGCGCTGCATCAGCCTGCTCAAGCTGCTGCTGACCAACCACTGCATCTTTGACTGCCACTATTGCGTTAACCGGAAGAGCGCCAATGGCCCGCGTGCCGCCTTTACCCCGGACGAGGTGGTCGAGCTGACGCTGGCCTTCTATCGGCGCAATTATATCGAAGGGTTGTTCCTGTCCTCGGGTATCCGCAAATCGTCCAGCGCGACGATGGAACAGTTGATCGAGGTCGCCCGCAAGCTGCGGCAGGAGCACGGTTTTGCCGGTTACATCCACCTGAAAACCATTCCAGAGGCCGAGCCCGAACTGGTGGCGCGGGCGGGATTGTGGGCCGATCGCGTTTCGATCAATGTGGAATTGCCGACAGATGACGGGCTGTTCCGGCTGGCCCCGGACAAGAACGCGGGCCAGATCGCGGACGCGATGGGCCAATTGGCCGACGCCATCACCGATGCGCGCGACGCCAAACGGCGGTTCAAATCCGCCCCGCGCTTTGCACCCGGTGGGCAATCGACACAGATGATCGTGGGGGCGGACGCGGCCAGCGACAGCCAGATCATCACCCGCGCCGCCGGGCTGTATGGCGACTATGGCCTGCGCCGGGTGTATTATTCCGCCTTCAGCCCCATCCCACAGGCCAGCGCGGTGCTGCCGCTGCAACGCCCGCCCCTGATGCGCGAACACCGGCTGTATCAGTCCGACTGGCTGATGCGGTTCTATGGCTATGCGCCCGAAGAGGTGCGGCAGGCCGCCGATGAATCGGGCATGTTGCCGCTGGAGATCGACCCCAAACTGGCATGGGCGCTGCGTTTTCGTGAACAATTTCCGGTGGATGTCAACCGCGCGCCCAAGGAGATGCTGTTGCGCGTGCCGGGGCTGGGGCTGCGCGCGGTGCAGGCAATCCTGAACGCGCGGCGGCAAAGGCGGCTGACGCTGGCCGATGTCGGGCGGCTGACGGTCTCGATCAAAAAGCTGCGGCCGTTTCTGGTCACGGCGGACTGGCGGCCAACGGCGCTGATCGATGCCGCCGATCTGCGCGCCCGCCTGACCCCGCCCCCGCGCCAGTTGGAGCTGTTTGCGTGATCACCGCGCGGCAGGCCGTGCATGAGGATTTTGACGGCTGGCGCGAGATGGCGCGGCATCTGGTGGCGGCCGGGGTCGCGCCCGATGGCGTGGTATGGACCGATGGCGACGCGCCCGCCGATCTGTTCGCCACGCCCGACACGCCGCTGCCGCTTGCGTCCGATGCGGCGCTGCACCGGGTGCGGGCCAATGTCGGTTTTCTGGATCTGGCGCGCAGCGCGCTGATGCACCGCGCGCCTGAACGGCTGGGGCTGCTGTATCGCCTGTTGTGGCGGATGCAGCGCGCGCCCCGCCTGATGCAGGACGCGGCCGATGCCGATGTCCGCGCCGCCGCCCGTCTGGCACAGGCGGTGCGGCGCGACATTCACAAAATGCGCGCCTTTGTCCGGTTCCGCCTGATCGACGCGCGCTATGTCGCGTGGTTCGAACCCGATCACGCGATCGAACGCGCCAATGCCCGCTTTTTCATCGACCGTTTCGCCAGCCAGCCGTGGTCGATCCTGACGCCGCGCCTGTCGCTGCACTGGCTGGAGGGGCGACTGATGGAAGGGCCGCCCGCCAGCCCCGATGATGCCGCGCAGGACGACCCGACCGAGGCGCTGTGGACCAGCTACTACCGGGCGATCTTCAACCCGGCGCGGTTGAAAACCGGCGCGATGCTGCGCGAAATGCCGCGCAAATATTGGCACAACCTGCCCGAGGCGCGCGCCATTCCCGAACTGATCGCGGGGGCGCAGGCGCGTGAGGCGGCGATGATCGATGCCAGCGCGTCCAGCGCCGCGCCGCCCGCGCCGCAAACGCTGGATGATCTGGCGCAGGCGGTCGCCACCTGCCGCCGCTGCCCGATCGGCGCGAATGGCACGCGCGCGGTGATGGGCGAAGGCCCGGCCGACGCCGCGCTGATGATCGTGGGGGAACAGCCCGGCGACCACGAGGAGCGCGCGGGCCGCCCCTTTGTCGGCCCGGCGGGCGCGGTGTTGAACGCCGCCCTGGCACAGGCCGGGATCGACCGCGCCGCCGCCCGCATCACCAATGCCGTGCGCCATTTCAAACACACGCCCAGCCCCAAGGGCCGGTTGCACCAGACCCCTTCTCCGGCGGAAATCGACCATTGCCGCTGGTGGCTGGAGGCAGAGCGGGCGATGGTGCGCCCCCGGCACATTCTGGCGCTGGGGGCCAGCGCGGCGCGCGCCATTCTGGGCCGCACGCCCAATATCATGGCCGAGCGCGGGCAGCCCATACCCTTGCCCGATGGCGCAACGCTGTGGATCACCGCCCATCCGGCGCATCTCTTGCGGCTGGAGGGCGCCGCCCGCGCCGCCGAACAGCAACGCTTTGCCGATGACCTGGCGCGCGTGGCGCGGGGGCTGGGCTCCACGGCATGATCTGCCGCGGCGGAACGCGGGGGCCAACCGCCCACCCCTTTTCGGCATTTTGGCCGGGCCTCCGCCGCGCAAAGGGCGTAAAATGCCCCGCCCCCGCCCTAGGCTTGCGCGCATTGACGGAGCATGCCGATGTCCCCTTCCCCCTTGCCCATGGCCGAAGATGCCGGGGCGATCCTGACCATTGATCTGGATGCGCTGGTGGCCAATTGGCGCTATCTGGCCACCCACACCACCGCGCGACAGGCCGCCGCCGTGGTCAAGGCCGATGCCTATGGGCTGGGCGCGGCACAGGTGGTGCCCGCATTGGTGGTGGCTGGATGCCGCCTGTTCTTTGTCGCTCATCTGGCCGAAGCGCTGGCCATCCGCCCCTTGCTGCCCGATGGGGCGCAGGTGGCGGTGTTGAACGGCCTGATGCCCAGCGCCGAACCCGCCTGCGCCGCCGCCAACGTCCTGCCCGTACTCAACAGCCCGGATCAAGCCCGCCGCTGGCAAGCACACGCGCAAGCACTGGGGCGCCCCCTGCCCGCGATGCTGCAACTGGATATCGGCATGGCGCGGCTGGGGCTCAGCCTGGATCAGGCGGGCGCGATGGCCGCCGACAGCGCCTTTGCGCAAATGGTGCCATTGCAGGCGGTGCTGGGCCATCTGGCCTGTGCCGATGATCCGGCCGATCCGGCCAATGCCGCGCAACTGGCCGCTTTTCGCGCAGGCGCGGTGCTGTTTCCCGGCGTCCCGCGTTCACTGGCCAACAGCGCGGCCAGCCTGAATGACGCGCGGTTCCACGGCGATATCCTGCGCCCGGGGCTGGCGCTGTATGGCGCGCAACCGGTGACAGACGCGCGGCACCCGATCCGCCCGGTCATCAGCCTGCAGGCCCGCGTCATCCAGACACGCGATGTCATCGATGGCACCGGCGCGGGCTATGGCCTGACGTGGCGCGCGGATGGGCCGCGCCGTTTGGCGACGCTGGCGGTCGGTTATGCCGATGGCTGGCCGCGCAGCCTGTCGGAGCGGGGCGCGGCGTGGTGGAACGGCCATGATTTGCCGATCGCCGGGCGCGTGTCGATGGACAGCACGATCATCGACATCACCGCCCTGCCCCTCGAAGCCCTGCGCGCGGGCGATCTGGTCGAACTGATCGGCCCCCACCGCCCCATCGAACAGGTTGCCGCGCAGGCGGGCACCATCGCTTATGAAATCCTTACCGGTTTGGGGCATCGTTACACCCGCCGCTATCTGCCCCTTGCCGTCCCTAATCCGCAGGAGATCGCCGCATGAAGATCATCATTCTGGGCGCTGGCGTGATCGGCGTGACCAGCGCGTGGTATCTGGCGCGCGCCGGCCACGATGTCACCGTGATCGACCGCCAGCCGGGCCCCGCGCTGGAAACCAGCTATGCCAATGCTGGCGAAGTGTCCCCCGGATATGCCACGCCTTGGCCCGCCCCCGGCATCCCGGCCAAGGCGGTGCGATGGCTGATGATGCGCCACACGCCGCTGATCCTGCGCCCCGGTCTGGACATGGCGGCGTGGCGCTGGATGGTGGCTTTGCTGGGCGAATGCACCGCGCGGCGCTATGCCATCAACAAGGCGCGGATGGTGCGCATCGCCGAATACAGCCGCGACTGTCTGGACACTTTGCGCGCCGACACCGGCATTCAGTATGATCAGCGGATGCAGGGCACGCTGCAACTGTTCCGCAAACAGGCACAGGTAGACGGCGTGGCCAAGGATCTGGCTGTACTGGACGATTATGGCGTGCCCTATGAGGTGCTGGACCGCGCGGGCTGCATCGCGGCCGAGCCGGGGCTGGCGGCGTCACACGCCCATATCGCGGGCGGCCTGCGCCTGCCCCATGACGAGACCGGCGATTGCCACAGCTTTACCGTGGCGCTGGCCGGGATGGCGGCGGCGGCGGGAGTGCGGTTCCAATACGGCACCACGATCACCGCCCTGTCGGTCAGCGGCGGGCGGATCGAGGCGGTGCAGACCGATGCCGGCCCAATGCACGCGGACGCCTTTGTCGTGGCGATGGCCAGCTTTTCGCCCGCGCTGTTGCGGCCCTTGGGGCTGGCGCTGCCGGTCTATCCGATCAAGGGCTATTCCCTGACCATCCCCATCGCGGACGCCGCCCATGCCCCGCAATCCACCGTCATGGACGAGACATACAAGGTGGCCATCACCCGGCTGGGCGATCGTATCCGGGTGGGCGGCATGGCCGAGATCAGCGGTTTCAACACCCGGCTGGACCCGGCGCGGCGGGCGACTCTGGCGATGAGTGTGGACAGCCTGTTCCCCGGCGCCTGCGACAGCGCCAAGGCCGAATTCTGGACCGGCATGCGCCCGATGACCCATGACAGCACGCCCGTGGTTGGCCCGACGCCCATCGGCAACCTGTGGCTGAACACCGGGCACGGCACGCTGGGCTGGACGATGGCCTGTGGCTCGGGGCAATTGCTGGCCGATCTGATCAGCGGCACCGCGCCCGCCATCCGCGCCGATGATCTGGGCATTGCCCGCTACGGCTGAGCACGAAAAAGGGGGCGGTTGGCGCCGCCCCCTCCTGCTGTCCCGCTGATCCGCCGATCACGCCTTGGGGCGATAGATGGCAAAGATCTTGGTCACGTCCTCGCGGCTTTCCCAGCTGCATTGCGCGTGCTGTTCCACCAGAAAGATGTCGCCCTTGGCAAAGGTCCCCGCGCGCCCGGCCTCGTCGACAAAGGTGACGCTGCCGTCCACCAGATACATCAGTTCGAAATGGCGATAAGGCATCGCGCGGCGGTGATAGGGGCTGGAATCCCACACGCCCACCATGAATTCGCCATCGGTGGACAGGAATTGCGTGTGGTTGTGGCATTGCGGCGTCGGCCCGATCAGCAATTCGGCCAGCGGCGCGCCAGAGGGCGCGCGGGTGGTGGCCGTGTCGATCCGCACCGCCGCCCCATCGCCCCCCATGCCGCCGGTATAGCGCATGGTGATCAGCGTCGCGCCGTCCGGGCTGGTCCAGTCAAACGCCTGCCCCGGCGCGATCACCAGCGCGTCGCCTTCGGCCAGCGTGTGGGAAACGCCCGCGATGGTCAGGGCCACGCCGCCCCGCGCCACAATGGCAAAGGTGTCGCCAGCATCGCTGGTCGCGCGGCCCCCGCCCGGTTGCAGCGCATGGGCGGCGATCGCCACCGGGCCACCGCGCAGCGCCAGCGGCAAGGCATCGGCGCCAAACGGATCGGCCCCGGCCACCGCCCCATCGGCAAAGGCGCGCAGATCAACGAAGGAAGGGCAGGTGGTGGTGGTCATCGTGTCTCTCAACCGTTGGGGGCCAGCCAGTGGCGGGCCAGCGCGACATGCAGACGGATGCCGGTTTCCAGCACCGCGTCATTGAAATCATAATGCGGATTGTGCAGCGGCGGCGGATTGTCGCCCCGGCCCTGTCCCAGCCAGATATAGGCGCCGGGGCAGGCATGCAGCATGAAGGCAAAGTCTTCTGACGTGGCCGCCGGTTCGGGCGCGCGCAGGGCGGTGCCGATCGTGGCGGCAATGGCCAGCGCATCCTCGGCCGCGTCGGCGTGGTTGATCGTGGCCGGGTAATAACGGTCATAGTCCAGCTCGGCGCTGACCTCAAAGCCCGCCTCGATGCCCGACAGGATCTGGCGCATGCGCTGTTCGATGCGGTCCTGTACCACAGGGTCGAATGTGCGCACGGTGCCGCCCACCATCACCTCGGCGGGGATGACATTGTGGGCGTTGCCGCCGTGGATTTCGGTGATGGACAGCACCGCGTTGGCGGTGGCCGGCACGTTGCGGCCGATGATGCTGTTCAATTGCTGAACCAGGGATGCGGCCGCCAACAGGCTGTCATTGGTTTCATGCGGAACCGCTGCATGGCCCCCGCGCCCGCGCAGAGTGATGCGGAACTTGTCCGCCGCGCCCATGATCGCGCCCGCCCGCGTGGCGATGGTGCCCGCGGGCAAGGCGGGCCAATTGTGCAAGGCATAGACGCGATCGCAGGGAAACCGCTCGAACAACCCGTCCTCGATCATGGCGCGGGCGCCGCCCTGCCCTTCCTCTGCCGGTTGGAAGATGAAGTGGATCGTGCCGTCAAACCCGGCCGTCCCATCGCGCAGCGCGCCCGCCAGATATTGCGCCGCGCCGATCAGCATCGCCACATGGCCATCATGGCCACACCCATGAAAACAGCCCGGATGCGTGCTGGCATAGGGCAGGCCGGTCTGTTCATCAAAAGGCAGCGCGTCCATGTCCGCCCGCAGCCCGACCTTACGCGGGGAATCGCCTGCCCGCAGCACCCCCACAAGGCCCGTGCCGCCAATCCCTGTCGCCACCTCCAGCCCGGCGGCGCGCAAGGCATCGGCAATGCGGGCGGCAGTGCGGTGTTCGGCAAAGCCCAGTTCGGGGTGGGCATGGATGTCATGGCGCAGCGCCACCAGCGGCGCGATCAGATCGGACAGGTCGGTCATATCGGGGCGCGCACTTTCAGGTCTGGTTGCCGAACAGGTTCTGGATCGGAAAATGGTGTTTGATGAAAGGCGATTTGATCACGACATAGGAGAAGTATTTCTCGATGCCGTAATCACTTTCCAGCATGCCCTCGATGATCGACTGATAATGCGAGACGCCGCGCGCGACGAATTTGAGCAGATAGTCATAGCCGCCCGACACCAGATGGCATTCGACGATCTCGTCGATCTTGGCGATGCGGGTTTCGAACCGGGAAAAGTCGCCCCGCCGATGCTCGCTCAGCGTCACCTCGGTGAACACCGTCAGGAATTCGCCCAGTTTCCCCAGATTGATATGCGCGCCATAGCCGGTGATGTAACCGGCCTGTTCCAGCCGCTTGACCCGCGTCAGGCACGGGCTGGGCGACAGGCCCACCGCATCGGCCAGCTCGACATTGGTAATGCGGCCGGATTGCTGTAATTTGGCCAGAATCTTCAGATCGATGCGATCGAGCTTGGGGCCGGGAATCATGCGATGGGTTTCCTGTCGTCAGCCAAGGGCGGCGCGGATGTCAGGCTGGTCGAGAAGCTGGTTCAATGTCAATTCGACCCGGTCAAAGATGATGTCCATTTCATCGGGCGAACAGGTCAGCGCGGGCGCGAAACCGATCACCGCATTGGCAAAACAGCGCACGATCACGCCATTGTCCCACGTCATCTGTGTCAACCGGTCGCCCAGCGCCAGTTCGGGAGCAAACCCGGCCTTGGTCACCTTGTTGCTGACCAGCTCGATCGCGCCCAGCATGCCGCGATAGCGCACATCACCCACCAGCGGATGAGCCTTGACCGCCTCCATCCGCTCGGCAAACCGCGCGCCGGTCACCGCGCCATTGGCCAGCACCCCGCCTTCACGATACAGGCGCAGCACCTCCAGCCCGACAGCCGCCGACACCGGATGGCCCGAATAGGTCATGCCATGCCCCACCGGCAGGGGGCTGGCGTCCGCAATCGCCTGATAGATGTGATCGGCCATGAAACAGGCCCCCATCGGCGCGTAACCGCTGGTCAGGCCCTTGGCCACGGTCAAGAAGTCGGGCGACACGCCCTCGGCCTCACAGGCGAACAGCGGGCCGGTGCGGCCAAAGCCGGTGATCACCTCGTCCACCAGCATCAGGATGCCCAGCCGGGTGCAGGCCTCGCGCATGGCCTTGAGCCAGCCGACCGGCGGCACGATTACCCCGCCGCTGCCCTGGATCGGTTCGCAACAGAACGCGGCCACCTTGTCCGCGCCAATTTGCGCCACCTTGGCCTCCAGCGCGGCAACGCTGCTGGCGATGACGGCGGCGTCATCGTCGCCTTGCGGATGGCGATAGGGATAGGGCGAGGCGATATGATGCTGCCATTTGCGCGGCAGATCGAACCCACGGTGGAAATTGGCCAGCGCCGTCAGCCCCGCCCCGTTCGAGGACGAGCCGTGATAGCCCCATTCCAGCGCGATGAACTCTTTCTTGTCCGGCAGACCGATAGCGTTGAAATAATGGACGATATAGCGGATCGCGCTGTCCACCGCGTCCGACCCGCCCAGCGTGAAGAATACATGATCCAGCCCCGCCGGGGTCAGCGCGGTCAATTCCCCCGCCAGCCTGATCGCCGGTTCGCTGGCAAAATGGAAATAGCCCGTGGCATAGGGCAGTTGCCGCATCTGGGCCGCCGCCGCCTCGACCACGCTGTCCTGGCCATAGCCGACATTGACGCACCACAGCCCGGCAAAGGCATCGATCACCTTCTTGCCCTCGATATCAGTCAGCCACATCCCCTCGGCCGATTGCAGCACGCGGGCGCCATGCGCCTCGTGCCCGCGAAAGCTGGCGACGGGGTGGATCAGATGGGCGCGGTCGATCTCGACCAGCGAGCGATTGGAGAGCGATTGGCTAGACATGAGGAGAGCCTAAGTCGGGATGGATGGTGCGATTGCCCAAAAGCGGGCGGGCGATGGCGCGGCTGACGCGTTTGCGCGACAGGGGGCAGCAGATTATGCCGCCCCTGCCGTGCCCGCTTTTCAACCGATGGCCGCGGCGATCGCCTTGCCGCATGCGACGGTGTTGGCGCTGCCCTTCAGGTCGCCGGTACGCCCTGCCGGGGTGGACAGCACCTCTTCGATAGCGCGCATGATGCCGGCGGCGGCATCCGTTTCGCCCAGATGGTCCAGCATCATCGCCGCCGACCAAATCTGCCCCACCGGATTGGCAATCCCCTGCCCCGCAATATCAGGCGCCGAACCATGGACGGGCTCGAAAAGGCTGGGATGCGTGCCATCGGGATTGATGTTGCCGCTGGGCGCGATGCCGATCGTGCCGGTGCAGGCCGGGCCCAGATCGGACAGGATATCGCCAAACAGATTGGACGCCACCACCACGTCAAACCGCTGAGGATTCATCACGAATTGCGCGGTCAGGATGTCGATATGGTATTTGTCATGGGTGACGGTGGGATAATCGGGGGCGATCGCCTCGACCCGGCTGTCCCACCACGGCATGGTGATGGCGATGCCGTTCGATTTGGTCGCACTGGTCAGGTGGCGGCGCGGGCGTTTGGCCGCCAGATCAAAGGCAAAGCGCAACACGCGGTCGGTGCCATGGCGGGTCATCACCGTTTCCTGGATCACCACCTCACGCGGGGTGCCGGGGAACATGGTGCCGCCGACGCTGGAATATTCGCCCTCGGTGTTTTCGCGCACGACCCAGAAATCGATGTCGCCCGGTTCGCGCCCCGCCAGCGGGCAGGGCACGCCGGGCATCAACCGCACCGGGCGCAGGTTGACATATTGGTCATACTCGCGCCGGAATTGCAGCAGCGATCCCCACAGCGAGACATGATCAGGCACCGTTGCCGGCCAGCCCACCGCGCCGAAAAAGATCGCGTCAGGGCGACCGATCTGGTCCTTCCAGTCCTCGGGCATCATGCGGCCGTGCTGGGCGTAATAATCGCAATCGGCAAAATTGTGCCATTGCAGGTCCAGCCCAAAGCCATAGCGCGACGCCGCCGTTTCCAGCGCGCGCAGCCCCTCTGGCATCACTTCCTTGCCGATGCCATCGCCCGCGATGACCGCGATGGTGTGTGTCCGAGCGGCCATTTACGCCTCCAATTCCAGCCCGCCGATGTGGAAGGCCTTGTGTTCCAGATATTCGGCAATGCCGGTCAAACCGCCCTCGCGGCCCAGCCCCGATTGCTTCACCCCCCCAAAGGGGGCCATTTCCATCGCGATGCTGCCGGTGTTCAGCGCTACCATGCCGGTCTCCAGCGCCTCGGCCACGCGGAAGGCGCGCGACAGGTCGCGGGTGTAGAAATAGCTGGCCAGGCCATAGGGCGTGGCATTGGCCATGGTGATCGCCTCGGCCTCGGTGTCAAAGCGGAACAGCGGGGCCAGCGGGCCAAACGTCTCCTCTGACGACAGGCGCATGTCGGGGGTGGCATCGCCAATGATCAGCGGCCGGACGAACTGCCCATCCTCGCGCCCCTGCGCGCGGGCCAGCACCCGCCCACCCTTGGCCAGCGCGTCCTCGACATGGGCGGCCACCTTGTCCACCGCCGCCGCGTTGATCAATGGGCCGGTGGTGCTGGCCGGGTCATTGCCCGCCGCCACGTTCAGCGCCGATACCGCCGCGCCCAGCTTTTGCGCAAAGGCATCATACACGGCATTGGCGACAAAGATGCGGTTGGCACACACACAGGTCTGGCCCGCATTGCGGAACTTGGACGCCATCGCCGCCTTGACCGCCAGATCCAGATCCGCATCGGCAAAGACGATCAGCGGCGCATTCCCGCCCAGCTCCATGCTGGTGCGTTTGACCGTGGCGGCGCATTGTTCCAGCAACAGCGCGCCCACGCGGGTGGACCCGGTGAACGACAGCTTGCGTACCAGCGGGCTGGCGGTGATCGTCGCGCCGATGACCGCGGGCATGCCGGTGACGATGTTGATGACACCCGCCGGGAACCCCGCCCGCTGCGCCAATTCACCCAGCGCCAGCGCGGTAAACGGGGTCAGCTCGGACGGTTTGATCACCACCGGGCAACCAGCCGCCAGCGCAGGCGCGCATTTGCGGGTGATCATCGCCGCAGGGAAATTCCACGGGGTGATCGCGGCCGACACGCCCACCGGCTCCTGAAACACCACGATGCGGCGGTCACGTTCGGGCGAGGGGATGGTGTGGCCCGACACACGGCGGCCTTCGGCTGCGAACCATTTGATAAAGCTGGCCGCGTATTTCACTTCGCCCAGCGCCTCGGCCAAAGGCTTGCCCTGTTCGGCGGTCATGATCGCGGCGATATCATCGGCATGGGCCAGCACCAGCGCGTACCAGCGCTCCAGCAGGTCACAGCGTTCGCCCGCCGTCATCGCCCGCCACGAGGCAAAGGTGGCCTGCGCGGCATCAATCGCCGCCTGCGTTTGCACCGCATCGCAATCGGGCACCGCCCCCACAATGTCACCTGTCGCCGGATCGCGCACGTCCAGCGCCGGGCCAGCGCGCGCCGAAACCCATTCACCACCGATCAGCGCCGCCTGTCGCAACAGGCCGGTATCGTTCAACTGCATAGACTTATCCCAATGCCTGCGCGCTGAGCGCGTAAACGGAAATCCCATCGGCGGGCGGCGTCACTGCCCCCCGCGCCATTTGCACCACGGTGTCGACGCGCGGCAGCCCCAGCCCTTCCAGCCAAGGCGACAGGCCGCCCGCCTCGGTCACATCGATGCGGGTGAAACTGCCCTTGTTCTGGCCCAGCCAGTGCAGCACCAACACCTTGGCCCCGCCCGAATCGGGCGCCACCACCGGCGCGATCGACCACCCCCGGCCAAAGCGGCGCAGCATGGCAAAACCCACCGGCAGATGGTCGCGCGTCAACACCACGCCCTTGTCCACCTGCGCCATCGCCTCGACCAGATCGGCGCGGTCCATGCCACTGGCGCGGGAGTAGAGCGCGGGCGGCGCATCATCCTGCGCGCCCATTGGCCGCACGCGTTCATCGGGCAACAGTTCGGCCAGCGGGGCCATGGGCGCCACGCCCTGATGCTGATGCACCCGCCCAATCGCGACAAAGCCCAGCTTTTCATACAGCGGCTGACCGGCGGGGGTGGCGTGCAGCACAATGGTGCGGCCGTCCAGCCGGTCGATCATCGCCTGCATCAAGCGGCGGCCCAGCCCGCGTCCCTGCAGGTCATCGGCCACGATCACCATGCCCAGCGTGGCCGCATCCACGCCATAGCGCCACGCCATGATCGTGCCCACCACGCGGCCCGCGTGTTCGGCCACCAGCCCCTCACCCAGCTCCAGAAAGAACGCCCAGTCCTCTTCGCGGTGGGGCCAGTTCAGCGCGCGGGACAATTCGGTGGCGGCCTCGATGTCGCCCGGCCCCATCGCGCGCACCGTCACATCGATCGCCAGCGGGGAAGTCATCGGGGAATGCTCCTGATCTGTCATGTCTTGGTGCTAACCCATGGCGTTTGGCATGGGATGCCGGGTTGGCCGATTGTTTGGAAGAATATTGCGTTCACACCCCGCGCCCGCCTCGGCGCATTCTGCCGCCGCGTCTTATCCTGCGGGCCTACCCTCTATCAGGACGCGCGATCATGGCAGCCCCATTCCACCCCGATCTTATCCGCCCCGATGCCGCCGCCAACTTTATCGGCGGGCGCGCAATCTGTGGCGATGGCGCGGTTTTTGACGTGCTGCGCCCGTCTGATGGCGCGTTGCTGGCGCCGTTGCACGCGGCCAGCGCGGATCAGTTGGCATGGGCGGCACAAGATGCCGCCAGCGCACAGAAAACCAGCGGCTGGGGCCGGATGGACCCGCGCGCCCGCGCCCGGCTGCTGCGCCGCTGGGCCGATCTGATTGCCGCCGATGGCGATGTGCTGGCCCCGCTCGAAGCGGTGGGTTCGACCCGCACGCTGGCCGAGATTCTGGCATGGGATCTGCCCTATACCGCCGAATGCATCCGCTTTTTCGCGGAATTCGCCGACAAATACGGCGGCGAGGTGGGCGCGACCGCCGATGACCGCTTTGGCTTTACCCTGAACGAGCCATATGGCGTGGTGGGGGCGATCGCCCCGTGGAACCTGCCGCTGGTGATGGCCGCGTGGAAGCTGGGCCCGGCGCTGGCGGCGGGCAATGCAGTGGTGCTCAAGCCATCGGAACTGACGCCGTTTTCGGTCGTGCGTCTGGCGCAACTGGCGATCGCCGCGGGCATCCCGGCGGGCATCCTGAACATCGTGCAGGGCGCGGGCCATGACATCGGCGATGGGCTGGTGCGGTCAGACCACGTGGGCAAAGTCTCGTTCACCGGGTCCACCGCCACGGGCCGCGCGATCATGGCCGCCTGCGCCATGACCGGGCCAAAGCCCTGCACGCTGGAACTGGGCGGAAAAAGCCCGCAGATCGTCTTTGCCGACGCCGATCTGGACAAGGCCTGCGCGATTGTCGCGCGCGCCATCACGCTGAATGCGGGGCAGGTGTGCGTGGCCGGATCGCGCCTGTTGGTCGAGGCCAGCATCGCCGATGAGGTCACCGCCCGCATCGCCGCCCTGTTCAACGCCCACCGGTTGGGCACGACATGGGATGCGGGCACGACAATGGGGCCGATCATTTCGGAAAAGCAATTGGCCGGGATTGACGCCATGGTGCAATCGGCCCGTGCCCAGGGCGGCGAGGCGATCACCGGCGGCGCGCGCGCCAGCGCTCCGCAATCGGGCAGTTTCTATCAGCCCACGCTGCTGGCCGGCCTTTCGGCGGACGCCACGGCGGTGCAGGGGGAAATCTTTGGCCCGGTGCTGACGGTGCAAAGATTTGCCGACGAAGACGAAGCCTATGCGCTGGCCAATGGCACGCGCTATGGTCTGGCCGCGGGGGTGCACACGCGCGACCTGTCCCGCGCGCTGCGTTCCACCCGCGCGCTGGAGGCCGGCACCGTCTGGGTCAACCGCTATGGCCGGTCCGATGATTTCATCCTGCCCACCGGCGGCTACAAACAATCGGGCATCGGCAAGGATCTGGGCCGCGAAGCCTATCTGGCCAGTTGCAAGAGCAAGACCGCGCTGATCGGCCTGTAACGCCCGATCAGCGCGGCCGCCCGAACCACATCCCCATCAGCCCCCGAAACGGTTTACCGCATAGGGGGCGATGGGGATGTCGGTGGCGCCGGTGGCGATCAGTTCGGCCATGGTTTCACCCACCCCCGGCCCGATCTGGAACCCGCTGCCCGAAAAGCCAAAGGCATGGAACAGCCCCGGCACACGGGCGCTGGGCCCCATGATCGGCAAGGCGTCCTGCGTATAGCCCTCGATCCCGCTCCACACGCGGATGACGTTCAGCCGCGCCAAAGCCGGGGCCAGGCGCGAAAGGTGCTGGAACTGGGTCATGGTGTTTTCGGGCAGAACATAGGAGCGATAGTCATCGGGATAGGACGCCGCCCGCGTCGATCCGCCCAGCACGATATTGCCGCGCGCCACTTGACGGAAATAGACGGTCTCGACCTCGTCCGGGGTCATCACGCCCACCGCCGGGGCGATGGCATAGGGCACCGGCTCGGTCACGCTCATGGTGGGCGCGCGCGGGGTCAGGGGGATGCCCTCGTCAAACCAGCCCGCCACCTTGCCCGCCCAAGCACCCGCCGTCACCAGCAGGATCGGCGCGCGGAACTGGCGGCCATCGGCGGCGGTCAGGTGGAAATCCTCCACCAGCTTTTCGGCATGGACGATCTGCGTGTCCTCGATGATCTGCGCGCCCAGACGCGCGGCGGCGCGGGCAAAGGCGGGCGCGGCCAGACGCGGATTGGCATGGCCGTCGGTCGCTGAATAGGACCCCGCCAGCACATCCGGCCCCAGCCATGGAAAGCGTTCGCGCAGGGCATTGGCGCTCAGCAGCTCCAGCTCCAGCCCTTCCTCGCGGGCCTGCTGGGCATATTCCTCCATCTTGCCGATGTTGTCCGGGCGCTCGCGGAAACAGACGCGGATATGGCCACTTTGCAGATATTCCACGTCCGATCCCAGCATCTCGCGCGCGTTGCGCCAGATGCGGATCGCCCGGTTGGCCAGTGGCAATTGGAAAATCGGGCGGCCCTGACGGCGCACATTGCCGAAATTGGTGCCGCTGGCCTGCCGTCCCACCTTGTCGGTTTCCAGCAGCGCCACCGACAGGCCGCGCTGCGCCAGAAAGAACGCCGCCGAACAGCCCATCAGCCCGCCGCCGATGATCGCCACATCCGTGTGGGTGATTGGGGAAGTCATACGTCGGTCCTGCGCAAGGCTACGGGGATGGGTTTGACCGGGGCCTGCCCGCGCAGGCGACCCGCGCTTTCGATCGGGGCGGCGCGGGCGGCGGCGATGATCTCGGCCGCGGCATTGCCGCAATAGCGGCCCTGACAACGGCCCATGCCCACGCGGCTGAACGCCTTGGCGCGATTGGCCTCTTGCGCATGGGCGGCGCCGACACTGGCCCGCAAGGTGGCCGCCGTCACGCTTTCACAGCGGCAGACGATGGTGTCATCACCCACCTGCGCCACCATGTCGGCGGGCCATGGAAAGGCCTGCGCCAAACCGCTGGCAAAGCGCACATAATCGCCCTTTTGCGCCAACAGCGCGCGGCGGCGATCGGCATCGGCCACATGGCCCAGATCGGCCAGCGCGGCCATCGCCGCCAACTCGCCCGTCACTTCGGCACAGCGGGCGCCCAGAATGCGCGCGCCATCCCCTGCCAGATAGACCGCGTTGCCCGCGCGCCCATCATCATCCACCACCGGCAACCACTGCCGCGTGGCCGCGTCAAAGGCAAAGGGCACACGCGCCAGATCGGCCACCTGCGTCTCTGGCCGCAAATGCCAGCCCATCGCCACCGCATCGCCGTCAAAGCGCCACGTTCGCCCGCCCCGCGCCACGGTGATGCCCGCAACGCCGCTGTGCGGATGCCCGTGGATTTCCACCGGGCGGATGCCGGTCAGCACCGGAATGCCGCGCCGTTTCAGGTCCAGCGTCAGGCGCAATCCCTGCCACAACAGGTCGGGCTGGGCCGCCAGCTTGCCCGCCGCCCGCAACCGCAGGCCCAGCGCAGATGTGTCCAGCACCGCCGCCACATCCGCGCCCGCCTTGGCATATTGGCTGGCCACCAGATAGAGCAACGGCCCCGTGCCCAGAAACAGCACCCGGTGCCCCACCGCCACGCCCTGCGCCTTGAGCGCGATCTGCGCCCCGCCCAGCGAATAGCATCCCGCCGCCTGCCAGCCCGGCACCGGGGCCAGACGGTCGGTCGCGCCGCTGCACACGATCAGCGCGTCATAGGGGATCGCCTGCGTCTGCCCTTCGCACGAAGCCCAGACATGGCCATCAGCCACATTCCACACCAGCGTGTCCGCGCGATAGTCGATATGCGGAATCAGCGCGTCAAAGGTTGCATGGACATCGCGCGCGCGCTCTGCCTCTGTCCCGTACAAAGCACTGTAGGGGCGGGTGAAATTGTCGGGCTGACGGCGATAGATCTGGCCGCCGCTGCGCCGCCCCTCGTCAATGACGATGGGGCGGAGCCCCGCGCGCACCAAGGTCTGCGCCGCGCGCGTGCCCGCCGGCCCCGCGCCGATGATAATCACGCGATGCCCGCTCATGTCACTGCCGCCCATGATGCCTCCGGTTGGTGGGTGGAAATCGCCATGCCGTCTTGCGCCATGGTCGAGCACGCCCGCACCCGGTCGCCCGCCGCCGTCCACACCCAGCAATCCTGACACGCCGCCATCAGGCAAAAGCCCGCGCGGCGGCCATCCCCGGCGTGGCCCTCAAACGCGCCCGCACCAAATTCGCTGTCGCGCAGCGCGTCGCCCGCCGTCAGCATCGCCACCATCAGCGTGTCGCCCTCTAACGCGTCAATCGGCGCGCCATCGACGGTCAGCCTGATCGCCGGGCGGTCGGTTTCGGCCAGGCGGCGGAAGCGGCCGGTCATGCTTGGTCCCTTTCGGTAACGGAGGTGGGGGCAAAATGGCACAGCCAGCGCTGGCCCGGAATGGCGTGTACCGGCGGCGCGACGCGGTCACACAGACCGGGGACCGCCACCGGGCAGCGCTGAACAAAGCGGCACAAATCAGCGCATTGTGCCGCAGCGCAAGTGGGCACGGGCGGCTGTACCCGCCCCAGCCACGCCGGGTCCATCGCCGGCAGGCTGGACAGCAGCAGGCGCGTATAGGGGTGATGGCTGGCCCCGTTGAACACCTCACGGCTGGCCATTTCCACCGGCGCGCCGCCATACAGCACCAGCACATCCTCGCAAAAAGCGCTGACGGCGTGGATGTCGTGGCTGATGAACACCGTGGCGATGCCCAATTCGCGGCGCAAATCATCGATCAACCGCATGATGGCGGCGCCCACCACCGTGTCCAGCGCGCTGGTCACCTCGTCGCACAACAGCACTTGGGGCTGCGCGGCCAAGGCGCGGGCCAGATTGACGCGCTGTTTCTGCCCGCCCGACAATTCGCGCACCGGGCGGTGGATCAGATCGCGCGGCAGGCGGATCAGTTCCATCAGTTCGGCAATGCGGCAGGTGGCGGCATCGCCCTTCAGTCCGTGATAGAATTCCAGCGGCCGCCCCAGAATGCCCGCCACGCTGTGCGCGGGGTTCAGCGCGGTATCAGCGTTTTGAAAAACCATCTGAATCTGGCGCAATTGGGCGCGGCTGCGACCGGCAACGGCGGGGGGCAACGGCGTACCATCCAGCAGCACTTGCCCCTGTGCGGCAGGCAGCAAGCCGGCGATGACACGGGCCAGCGTCGATTTGCCAGACCCGCTTTCCCCGATGATGCCCAGCGTGCCACCGCGTTGCAATTCCAGCGAAATATCGCGCAACACCGGCACCGATGGCACACCATCGCGCAGCGCGCCATAGCCCGCCACCAGCCCCCGGATCGCCAGCAGGGGCGCCGCGTCACAGGGCGCTTTGGCCGCCACCGGGGCTGGGCGGACGGCGCTCAACAGGCTGCTGGTATAGGCGTCGCGCGGGTTCTCCAGCACCTGTGCCGCTGGCCCCTCCTCGCGCAGAGTGCCTTGTTTCAAAACGGCAATTCGGTCGGCCATCTGGGCCACCACGGCCAGATCATGGCTGACATAGATCGCGCTGGCCCCGGCCTGGGCCAGCGCCGCCTTGAAACATTTGAGCACCTCGACCTGCGTGGTGACATCCAGCGCCGTCGTGGGTTCGTCCAGGATCACCAATTCCGGTTCTGTTATCAATGCCATAGCCGCCATCAGCCGTTGCAACTGGCCGCCCGACACCTGATGCGGATAGCGGTTGCCGATGCTCTCCGCCATTGGCAAAGACAGCGCGCGGAACAAAGAAACCGCCTTGTTTTCAGCCTGTTGCCGCGACATCAGCCCATGGATCAGCGCCGGTTCCACCACCTGATCGATGATCGTGCGCGATGGGTTGAAGGCGGCCGCCGCGCTTTGCGCGATATAGGCGATGCGGCGGCCACGGATCGGCCGCAACTCTGCTTCGCTCAGCGCCGAAATCTCTGTTTCGCCAACGAAAATCTGCCCACCACCAATGCGCGACCCATGTCGGCACCAGCCCATCACCGCCAACGCGGTGGTGCTCTTGCCCGATCCGGACTCACCGATCAGCGCCAACACCTCGCCCCGCCCGATGGCGAAGGAAATGTTGTCAATGATAGCAATATCACCGCCCTTTGACGGCACCAGGACGCGCAAATTCTCCACCCGCACATGCGGCACGCGCGCGCCCATCATGCCTTCTCCTGCTTGGTCGCGTCGATCAGCAGATTGGCCCCTACCGTCAGGCTGGCAATCGCCAGTGCCGGGGCAAAGATCGCCGGCGCGCCCTCGGTCAGGCCCGAGATGTTTTCGCGCACCAGCGAACCCAGATCCGCATAGGGCGGTTGCACCCCCAGCCCCAGAAACGACAGGCCCGACAGCAACAGAACGATGAACACAAAACGCAGCCCCATATCGGCCAGCAGCGGATGGATCATGTTGGGCAATACCTCGTGCAGGGCGATGTAGCGGCGGCTTTCCCCGCGCGCCCGCGCCACCGTGACAAAATCCAGCCCGACCAGATTCATCGCCAGCGCGCGGGCGATGCGGAAATTGCCCGGCACATAGGTGACCGCGCAGATCACCAGCAGCAGCGGCAGCGACGACCCCGCCGCCGCCACCAGCACCAGCGCCAGAATCTTGGACGGAATCGAGTTCATCGTGTCCATCGCGCGGGCGATCACCTCGTCCACCCAGCCGCTCCACAACGCGGCGGTCAGCGCCAGCGTGGTGCCGATGGTACAGGCCACCAGCGCCGCGCCCAGCCCCAGAAACACCGTATAGCGCGCCGCCGACAACAGGCGCGACAACACGTCCCGCCCCAGATAATCGCTGCCCAGCCAGAACCGCCCCGACATGGGCGAGAAGGTCTCGCTGTCGACAAAGGCGCCGACCGCATGGGGCGCGACCCAAGGCCCCGCCACCGCCACGATCAGCCAGAACGCCACCAGCCCCCCGCCGATCCGCCCCGCCCATGGCAGGCCGGTGACAAAGGCTGCGGCGTTGCGCATCGCGCCCGCGCTCATTGCGCCCTCAGGCGCGGGTTGGCCACAATGGCCACCACATCGGCCACCAGCATCAGCATCAGATAGGCTCCGCAAAAGATCATCGCACAGGCCTGCAACAGCGGCATGTCGCGGCTGGTGACGGCATTGACCATCAGGCTGGCAAGGCCGGGAAAGTTGAAGATCGTTTCGACAATGATCGCCCCGCCCAGCAGATAGGACAGCGACAGCGCCATGGCGTTGACCACCGGCCCGATGGCATTGGGCAGGATGTGGCGCAGCACCACCCGCGCCGTGCCCGCGCCTTTCAGCCGGGCCATTTCAACATAGGGGCGGTCCATCTGGTCAACGATGGCGGCGCGCGTCATGCGGGCCATCTGCGCCACCACCACCACCGTCAGCGACAGGATCGGCAGCGCGCAGGAGCGCAGCGTCTCCCCCCATGTCGCCTCGGCCGAGACCAGCGCGATCGAGGGCAGCCAGCGCAGCCACACCGAAAACACCAGCACCCCCAGCGTCGCCACCAGAAATTCGGGGATCGCCACCAGCGAGAGCGTGCCAATGTTCAGCGCCCGGTCCACCCAGCCGCCGCGATGGATCGCCGCGCCCATCCCGATGATCAGCGCCAGCGGCACCGCCACCAGCGTCGTCAGCCCCGCCAGCATCAGCGAATGGGGCAGGCGTTCGGCGATGATCTCGCGCACGGGCATCCCCGCCACCAGCGATTGCCCCGGATCGCCATGCACCAGCCCCGCAATCCAGCCGACATAGCGCAGCGCCGCCGGGCGGTCCAAACCCATCTGGTGGCGCAGCGCCGCGACCTGTTCGGGCGTCGCGCTTTGCCCCAGCATTTCCTGCGCGGCGTCACCGGGCAACAGATTGGCCAGCGCAAAGATCACCAGCGTCACCAGCACCAGCGTCACCGCGCTGGAGGCCAGACGCCGCGCCAGCATCGGCGCCAACCCGGCCAAACCGCCCTGCGCCGGGCCTGCCCCGCCGCTCATGCGTTCCACCATGCGTATTCGGCAAATTGATAGCCCATCATGCCCCCTGCCGGCACCGGTGACAGCCCGCACAACCGCCGGTCATGGCCATCGATCAGATTGATGAACACCGGGATCATCGACCCGGCGTGGTCATGCACCAATTGCTGCATCTCGCCATACATCGCCCGGCGGCGGGCCTCGTCGGCTTCGGCGCGGGCGGCCAACAGCAATTGGTCGAAACGAGGGTTCTGCCACCCGCTTTCGTTCCATGCCGCGTCCGATTTGTAAAACAGGCTGAACACCAGATCGGCCGTCGGGCGCGGGTTGGTGTTGCCAAAGGTCAGCGGGTGTTTCATCCAATGCGTCGACCAATAGCCATCGGCCGGCACCCGCGTCACAGACAGGTCCAGCCCCACCCGCGCGCCATATTCCTGCAGGATGGACGCCATGTCGACCGAGCCTTCGGCCGCCGGGCTGGCATAGATCGGCAAACGCACCCCCGTCAGCCCGCCACGTTGCAGGTGCCAGCGCGCCCGGTCCAGATCCAGCCCGGTTTGCGGCACGGCGGGGTTGTAATAGCGGTGGAACGGCGGGATCGGCTGATCATTGCCGATGGTGGCATAGCCGCGAAACAGCGCCCGTTTCACCAGATCCCGGTCGATCAGATGCTTTAACGCGGCGACGAAATGCGGATTGCCGGTGGGCAATTGTGTCTGGCGCGCGATCAGGTTGGTGTACAGCGCCGATGGCGTCGAAAGCACCGCATGCCCTGCCGATCCCTGCACCCGCCGGGTCGAGCGCGGGTTGATCGCGTTGACCAATTGCACATCGCCCGACAACAGCGCGTTCACCCGGCTGACCTCATCAGGGATCGAGATCAGTTCGATCCGGTCGAGATAAGGCCGCCCCGCCACCCAGTAATCGGCATTGCGGGTGACGATGGTGCGGATGCCGGGCTTGAACTGGGCCAGACGATAGGGGCCGGTGCCATTGCCATCGGGATGGGTCGCGCCCGCCCGCAAGATCAGGAAATGCGATTGCGCCAAAATCACCGGCAAATCGGCGTTGGGGCCGGTCAGGCGGATCGTCACGCCATATCGGCCATCGGCGGTGACTTGCGCGAATTGTTTGACAATGCCCGCCATTTTTGACCCCAGCGCGGGATCGGCATGGCGGCGCAGCGACCATACCACGTCCGCGCTGGTCAATTCGGCGCCATCGTGGAAATGCACGCCCCGGCGCAGGGCGAAATGCCATGTGATGCGGTCGGCGCTCTCGATCCGTTCGGCCAGCGAGGGACGGGTGACCATGTCGGGGCCGGTCTTGGTCAGGCCGGAATAGAGCATGTAGTGGCGCACGTAATCGGTGGACAGCGCACCCTTGGCCGGGTCCAGCGTGTCGGCGGTGGAGACCGATTGGGTCGCCACACGCACCGCTCCGCCCCGGCGCGGGATCAGTGCGGCGGCATGGCCGCATGCGGGCAAGACCGCGCCCGCCAGCGCGCCGCCCATCAGCCCTCTGCGCGAAAATCCGCTCATTTCAGCCAGTCCTGCACACGGTAATAGGCACCCACAAAGGGCAGGAACCACGCCTTGCCCAGATGGCCGGGGATGGCGGGCCACGACAGGCCGGCAAAGGGATTGGCGGCCGGATCGCCCCCCATGACGCGGGCCATCACCTGCCCCATATGGGTGGCCATCTGCACCCCATGCCCGGAATAGCCCATGGCATAGAACAATCCATCGTGCTCGCCCGCGCGCGGCAGGCGGTCCTGCGTCAGGTCGATCGTCCCGCCCCAGCGATGTTCGATCCCCACGCCCGCCAGATCGGGGAACATGCGGATCATGGCCTGTTCCAGAATGGCCGCGCCTTTCAGATCGGACGCCGGGTTCGACAGGGCAAAGCGCGCCCGCCCGCCAAAGACCAGCCGGTTGTCGCCCGTCAGCCGCCAGTAATTGCCGATGATCCGGCTGGTGACGTAATTGCGGCGGGTAGGGAACAGGTGATCGACCAGCGCATCGTCCAGCGGCGCGGTGGCGATGGCAAAGCTGCCGACCGAGACGATCCGCCGCCGGAACCAGCCAAAGGGCGCCTGTGGGCTGGCCCCGCCGGTGGCGACCAGCACCTGTTTGGCGGTCAGGCGGCCGCGCGGCGTTTCCACCCGCCAGCCCGCGCCCTGGCGGGTCAGGCCGGTGACGGGGGCGCGTTCCCAGATACGCGCGCCAACCCGCGCCGCCGCATCGGCCAGCCCCATGCCAAAGCGCCCGACATGCAGCCGCGCGCTGGTCTTTTGCACCAAGGCGCCGTGGAATTCGGGGCTGTTCACCTCGGTGCGGATCTGGTCGGGGGGGACCAGCATGACGTTGGGGTCCACCTCGGCGGCCAACAGGCGATAGGCCGCCTCCAGCTTGGGGAAATGCTGTGGCTTGGCGGCCAGTTTGGCGCGGCCACAGCGGGCGAAATCGGCATCGATGGCGTGCTCGCGCACCAGCCGTTCGACCGTGTCCACCGCATCGCAATGCGCCAGATACCAGCGCCGCGCGGCCTCGACACCATGGGCGCTGGCCAGCGCGCCAAAGTCATGCGCGGTGCCCGCGTTGCATTGCCCGCCGTTGCGGCCCGATGCACCCTGCATCACGCCATCCGCCTCCAGCAAGGCCACGCTGGCCCCGCCCTGCGCGCAGGCCAGCGCCGCCGACAATCCGGTAAAGCCGCCACCGATGATGGCCACATCCACCGCGCCCTCGACCGCGCCCGCCTGCCCGTGGGCAAACGGGGCGGCGCTGGCCTGCCAGTATGACAGCGGCGCCGCGCCCATGCCGATTACAGCCCGACCAGCGCGGGCAGGCAACCGATGTGGGGGATTTCCACATCGCGATAGTTGGCGTTGGAGGGTTCGTGCCCACGGCCCACAAACACCCGCGTGCCGAAACGCAGATCGGTGGCGGTGTTCTGGTCATAGCGGAAGCTGGACGAGACATGCATCCCCACTTCCGGCCCCCAGCCCAGCTGGTCGAACATATATTCGAACGCCTGCATCCGCGGCTTGTAGGCCTGCGCGCTTTCCGCCGTATAGACCGCGTGGAACGGCGCGCCCAGCTTGGCCACGTTGTCGTGGATCTGACAGTTCATCGCGTTCGACAGGATCACCAGCGGGATCTTGTCGCCGATCTTGGCCAGACCGGCGGGCACATCGGGGTGCGGCCCCCAAGTCGGCACGGCGTTATAGATCGCCTCGCCATAGGCCTCGTCATAGGCCACGCCCCATTTTTTCGCGGTGCGGGCCAGCGCGTTGCCGATGATCTGGCGATAGGGCTTCCACGCGCCCAGCACCTCGTCAAAGCGGTAGGCGCTGAAATCCTTGTTGAAGGCGGCCATGTTGGCCTCGCCCACGGTGTCGGCGTAAAAGTCGCGGGCCATGTCGGCCATGTGGAACTTGATCAGCGTGCCATAGCAGTCAAAGCTGATGAACTTGGGCGTGAAGATATGGGTCATAAGCGCGTGTGGTCCTTTGCGGCCCGGTATCGGATGGCCCCGGGTGTCAGGGCCGGATGGCTGATCAGCATATGGCCATTGCCGAGCCAGAACTTGCACCCGATTGGACGGGCCGGTTCATGCCGCGCGGTTTTTTTGGCCGCCGCAAACGGCATGCTGTGCCGCGCCTCAATAGCCGCGCGCGCGATCCACGTCACCGGCCACGCCCTGCCCCGCCAACACCGCGCGGACATTGTCGATCAGGCTGTGGATGGCGGTGTCATGGCGGGTGACTCCGGCGATGTGCGGGGTCAGGATGATGCGCGGATCTGCGCGGAATGCGTGGGTTTTTGGCAGGGGTTCGGGGCTGCACACATCCAGCACCACGGCCGAGAGCAGCCCATCGTCCAGCGCCGGGATCAGATCATCCTGCACCAGATGCCCGCCGCGCGCGACATTGATCAGCCCCGCGCCTGGCGGCATTTTGGCAAAGGTGTCGCGGCACAGTATGCCGCGCGTTTCATCGGTCAGCGGCAACAGGCAGATCAGGATCTGTGCCCCGCGCAAAAAGACCTCCAGACCATCGGCGCCATGGTGGCATTCCATCCCCGCGATCTGGCGCGGCGAACGGCTCCACCCCGACAGACGGAAACCGATGGGGCCCAGCATGGCCGCCACCGCCTGCCCCAATTCGCCCAGCCCCATGATCCCCACGCGACATTCATGCGCCATGCGCACATGCGGGTGGGGCCAGTCGCCGGTGCGCTGGGCCTGCATCAGTACGGGCATGTCGCGGTGCAGCATCAGCGTGGCCATGGTCACATATTCGGCCATGGTGGTGGTGATCCCCGGCTCGATCATGCGGATCAGGCGGACGTGGGGCGGCAACAGCGACAGGTCCAGCTGATCCACCCCTGCCCCGACCGAAAACAGCACCTCCAGCCGGGGCAGCGCGGCGATCAGTTCGGGCGTCAGCGTCCATGCCACCAGATAGCGGATGTCATCGGCATCGCCCACATCGGGCCAACAGCGGAAATCCACCTGCGGGCAATCGCGGGCAAAGATCTCGGCCCACAGGCGGCCGCGCGCCTCGTCGCCATAGTGCAGGATTGCGGTCATGGATCAGGCCTTTTGAGTCAGAGGTTTGCGACGCGCGCGCCACCACATCAGCGGCCCGCTCAACGTCAGGAAGATCAGCGCCAGCGCGCCAGCGCCAACCAGGATCCGCCCCGGCCAGCCCGCGATGTCGCCCGCGTGAAAGGGCATCACCTGCATCCATGCCGGTGGCGCGGTGGCGGCGCGGGTCAGCACGAGGGGCGCATCGGGCGTCACCACCAGCCGGTCCAGCGCATGGACGTTGCCGCCGGGCGCGGCGTAATGCAGGGTCACGCGGCCATGGCTGCCCACGCGCAGGTCGTGCAGCGCGGCAGGCGCCATCCGCGCCGCGCCATCGGCCCATGCCGCATCCACCTGCGCCTGCGTGGTGCCGGTGGGCGGCGGCGGCACGGCGGGCGCGCCGATCGTCGGCAGGCTGAACCCCGGCCAGGCGATCACCAGCCCGGTCACCGCGCTGTTCAACAACACCACCGCCACCACCACGCCGATGCTGCGGTGCCAATGGCGCAGGCGGATGCGCGCGGGCAGGCGCGGGTTGATTTTCAGACTGGCGCGGATTTTGCCCCGCCCCGGCCACCATTGCCACAGGCCGCTGCCGCCGATCAGCACCAGCCCTGCTCCGCCCAGCATCACCACGCCAATCCCCGCCACGCCCAGCAGCAGCCGATAATGCCATTGTTCGGCCAGCCGCAGCGGGAACGCGGCAAAGCCTCCGCTGCGCAGCACGGCCCCGCTGTGCGGGTCCAGCGCGGCAAAGCGTTCGGCGCCATCAGCCCTCACCAGCCGCGCCTGCACCGGGGCATCGGCCCGCCCCGGATAGTCCAGCCGATAGACCACCGCCCCCGGCAGCGCCCCCTGCGCCGCCGCGATCAGCCGCGCGGGAGGCGCGGCGGGGCCAGCCGCCCCCACCGCCGGATCGGTCATCCGCGCCACGGGATCGCCCAGCACCAGCACCAGCCCGGTCAGCGCCTGTCCCAGCAACAGCGGCGCCAGCGCCAACGCCAGCCAGCGGTGCCAGCGCAGCATTTTTGCAGCAAATCGGGGATCGCGGGCCATCATCATCCGCTTTCTGACAGGAGTAAGGGCAAAGGCTACGCCCGGTCATCACCCACAACAAGCCTTCGCCGCCGCCCGAGGGAGGGCAGCGGCGAGACCTGCGACCCGAAGCTGTCGCTCCGGTCAGGGCCGGAGCATGACGCCCCGGCCATTACCGCCCCGTTCAGAACGAGACGTTGACGTGTGCCATCACCGTGCGCGGCGCGCCCGGCGCCACCCACAGGCGCGAATACGAGCTGGAGTACCAGGTGATGTCGAACAGGTTGGTCACATCCACGCCCACCTTGACGTTCTTGACCGGCTGATAGCTGACCATCGCGCGGGTCAGCGTATAGGCCGGCAGCATGAAGGTCGTGGCCGTTTCCCCCAGACGCGAGCTGACATAGTTCAGGCCGCCACCGACCGTCACCTTGCCCGCCTTGCCCAATTCAAAGCCCTTGGTCACCAACAGGTTGGCGGTGCTCTTGGGGATGTTGATCAGCAATGCGCCGGGCTGGATCGTCTGGGCGAAATTGGGGTCCAGCGAGCTGCTGGTCCAATGCGCGTCGGTGTACGAATAGGTGGCGTGGACCACCCACATGCCCGGCAGATTGGCGTCAACGGCGGCCTCGATGCCCTGACTCTTGGCCTTGCCCCCCGCGATCGAGAAGCCCGCATTGGCCGGGTCCGAGGTCAGGATGTTGTTCTTGGTCATGGTGAACGCGGCCAGCGAGGCGCTGATCGCCTTGGTGGTGTAGCGCACACCGATCTCGAACGAACGGCTGGTTTCCGGCTCGAACGGCTTGCCGCTGGCGTCCTGACCGCTGTTGGGGCGGAAACCGGTGCCATAGGCGCCATAGACGCCGACCTTGCTCGTCACGTCATACAGGATGCCGACCGAAGGGCTGAAGCGGTTGCGCGACACATTGGTGGTGGGCACAAAGGCGCCGGTGCGGTTGCCGATCTGCTGGTTGAAGTGGTCATAACGGCCACCCAGACGCAGCTTCAGCTTGTCCGTCAGGTCGATCTGGTCCTGCGCGTAAATGCCCCAGGACTTCTGGATTTCCAGCGAGTTGAACACCGTCGAGGTCGGCGTGGGCGTCGAGCCATAGACCGGCGCGAACACATTGACCGCATTGGATGCCGACGTCACCGGATTGCCCGCCGTATAGGCCGAGGGGCGATAGCGCAGTTGCAGCAGATTGATGTCGAACTGATCGACGTCCGCGCCCAGCAGGACGTGGTTGACGATGCCCGCCGTGGTGATCCGGCCCGACACTTCGGCGCGGCCGACAATGTTGGTGGTCTGGAAATCACGATAGCGGCGCTGACGCGACAGCATCGTGCCGGTCGAATACAGCGTCTGACGCCCGGCCGCCAGTTCCGCGTCCGAGGAATAGCCGGTAAAGCTGGTCTCACGATAGCCAAAGCCGCCGATGAACACCCAGTGGTCGCCGCCCAGATCCTGCGTCAGCTGCACCTGATGGCCGCGCACCGAGATCTCGTTCTGGCCATCACCCGGTTCGCCCAGGAACGTGTTGCGCGACACCGCGCCCAACTGGCCATTGATCGCCACGATGCCGCGATCGAACGGCGTCTTGAGGTCGACATATTCCATCTCATAGGTCAGCGTGGTGGACTCAAACGGCTTGAACAGGATCGAGGGCGTCAGGATCGTCTTGCTGGTGTGGACATAGTCGCGGAAGCTGTCGGCCGTTTCGCGCGCGCCGTTCAGCCGCACCGCCAGATTGCCGGTCAGCGCCACGTTGACATCGCCCTCACCACGATAGGTCGAGAAGCTGCCGCCGGTAAAGGTGGCCGAGCCGAAGGTCTTGCCCAGCGTCGCCTTGCGGGTGATGATGTTGACGGTGCCGCCCGGCTCACCACGGCCAAAGACCGCGCCATTGGGGCCCTTCAGCACCTCGATCTTGTCAATGTTCGACGCGTCACGCGGGCCGCCGTAACCACGGCCACCGTTGAACCCGTTGACCAGAAAGCCCGAGGGGAAGTTTTCGTCACCGGCAAAACCGCGAATGGCAAAGCTGTCCCACACGCCGCCAAAATTGTTCTGGCGCGTCACGCCGCCCGCCAGATCCAGCGCATTGTCCAGACGGGTCACGTTCAGATCGGTCAGCAGGGCGCGGTCGATCACCTGGATCGTCTGCGGCAATTCCTTGATCGGCACATCACCGCGATATTGCTGACGCTGGGCAGTGACCACGATCGTGCCCTGCTCATCGGCGGCGGCGGCCTGTGCAGGCGCGGCCATCGCGGCCGACAGCCCCACGCCGGCCAAAAGAATGTGTCGCATTGCGGAGAGTTTCGTCATGTCACCTGATCCCTGATTAGCGAATTGTTCCGCGTCCTGCTTGTTTATTATGCCCGGTCTATGCGCCCGCCTTACCAACAAACCTGCGGAATTCTGCGATTCCGGGTCCCTCATGTGGCGGTGCCTGCCGTTTGTTTTGACTGTGTCAGGCTATGCCGCCGCGCAGGAATCTTTGGTTGAAGCCTGCACCCGGCGCGGCCGATTATTGTGAATAAAGCATGACGGCGTGTCTTTATGCCGTCACCTTGGGCGGGCATTGGCCCCAGCCTGCCCGCCCCTTGCGCATGTTACAGATACTTCAGCCAGCCGATGTCACGGCGGCGCTGTTTCAGCGCGGCAAACCAGCGCGTGGGCAGATACAGCGGCACAATCAACAGCGCGACCCAGATCCACACCGTGGACAGGTTGTCGACGCCAAACACCGTGCCCTTGGTGGGGCCATACAGCGCCAGCGCGACGTTATAGATCGCCTTGAGCGTATAAAGGTGCAGCACGTAATAGAACATGGGCGCCCCCCCCAGATGGGTCAGCCGCTCCATCCACGGGTGCTGGCCCAGCCGTTCAAACCACGCCAGCAGCAAACAGCCCGTGCCCATCGTGGGCATCAGGAACAGCAGGCTGGGCGGATATTTGGTCAGCGCCAGAAAGCTCATGAGGGTGCGCAGCGGGGTTTCGGCGATAAACCAGGGCTTGTCGCCATAGATATTGCTGAAACGCAGCACGACAAAGCCCGCAACCAGCCCCGCCCCCAACAGCGCCAGCCGCCGGATGCGCGGCGCGGGATCAGTGCCGCGCGCGAACCATGGCCCACAGGCATAGCCCAGCGCGATCACCCCGATCCACGGCAGCACCGGATAGGTGGTCTTGACCGTCAGCCAGTCGGTCACATGGATCGCGGCGCGCTGATGCAGCATCGCCCACAGGGCAAAGCCGGGCTGGCCCTCGGTCAGGCGGATGGGGTCCAGCAGATTGTGGCCGCACACGATGATCAGCCCGATCGCCGCCTGTGCCGGGCGCGGCAGGTGGATGATCCCGGCCAGCGCCACCATGCTGATGCCAATCGCCCAGATCACCTGCAACCAGATGGTCGGCGGGGGAAAGGTGTTGATCTGCGTGGGCCAGGCATAGGTCACAAGGCTCAGTTCCAGCAGCATCAGGAACGCGCCGCGCTTGAGCAGGAAGGCGCTGACCTCGCCCTTGGAATGCGATTGGCCATAGAGCCACGCCGACAGCCCCGTCAGCGCGACAAAGGTGGGCGCGCAAAAGGCTGACAACAGGCGGGTAAAAAACAGCCCCGGATCGGTGGTATGCGCGTCGACCGGATCGGTTACCTGCAAATGCAGGAACCATGTTTCGCGCACATGGTCGACCAGCATGAACAGCATCACCAGCCCGCGCAGCGCGTCGATGGCGATCAGGCGGGTGCGGGTGGCGGCCACAGGCGCGGCCGGGGCGGAAAAGGCGGCGGGCGGCGCGTCGGCTAGGCTGGCCATGGCGGGCTCTCTTTCACGTCAGGGGCCGCCCGGACGCCACAGCGCCCGAACGGCCGGGGTCGGGTCTTACTCGGCCGCGTGCGGCAGCATGAAGCTGAGCGAGGCGCGATATTCGGTGTAGTCGTATTTGACCGGCTCGCTGCTCTTTTCGATGATGGTGGCCGCGATCACGTTCAGCCCCTGATTGCGCATCGGGAAACGGGCGATGCCGGCAGCGTCCGTCTTGATCGGCGTCATGTCGGGGTCATTGACGAAATCGGGCAGGATCTGCGCCCCCTTGAACGGCTTGCCATCGAAATAGACGCGCACGGCAAACATCTGGCCCTTTTTCTGCGGGATATCCTTGGCCAGCGGCACGATCTGCACCTTGTGGCCGGGCAGCAGCGCCAGCGGCTTGTTCAGCGGCTTGGCCAGAAAGACGGCATATTTGAAGGTCCGCTCGCCCAGCACGGCGTTGGGCACCTTGTCCTTAGTGGTTTCCTCAAACTCGCCATCGGGGCGTTTGGCCCACACGCCGTAATCCATCGTGGCGGCCGCAATGGCATAGGGTGCGGTCGCGTCCATGATGGGGATCGCCCCCTTGGCCACCAATTGCGCGGCCACCGGCGCGCCATCGGCGTCATAGGCGGTGACGCTGGTCAGGCGCGGCATGCGGCGCACCATGTCCAGATCATCGCCCCCCAAACCAAACACCAGCGCAATCTGGCGCGCGCGCTGGGCAAACCAGATGCCGTGTGCCTGTGCATTGCTGGCCAGCCCCATGGCAAAGGCGGCCCCAGCCAACCCCAATCCGGCGGCAAACAGACGTGTCGATCGCTTCATCATCGCAAAGGCTCCCCGGTGCAGACCGGCATGATACACCATGCCATCAGACCTGCGAGCTTATGCGGATGAAACGGCGATCTTTACCGATTTGCGACACATTTCGGCAGGCTCTGACGTAGAAACGCGCCGCGCCAGCACAAGGCGCATACCGCCGCCACGCCGATGACAGGTAAAACAAACCCCGCGTCAGGCCATATGTGCCTGATCGCGGGGCGCTTTTTGCAAAGCCCAAAGGGCGGGCGGGATTATTGCACGGTAAAGGTCAGCGCGCCCTCGACGGTGTGGCCATTGGCGGCGGTGACAAACCACTTGGCGGCATAGGACCCCTTGGGCAGGGGACGCGCGGGCGTGGCGGTCAGCGTCAGCTTGTCCTCGCTCAGCGCGACCTTGACGCCGCCCATCTTCATCGGGGGGTGGTCTGCCATGCCGGGCATCGCGGTCATCACGATGCTGACGCTGGACCCATCGGCCACCAGCGCTTCGGAAAAGGTCAGGCTGACGGCGGGCACCTGCGCCAGGGTGGCGCCTTCGGCCGGGGTGGCGGTCACCACCTTGGGGTGGGCGATGGCGGGGGCGGCGATGGCCATGGCGGCGCTGGCGGCGGCAACAGCCAACGGACGGGCCAACGGACGGGCAAGACGAAGCAGGAGCGCGTGCATCAGGGCAGACCTTTCGTTTGGGCCGTGGCGGACGGCCGGTGATGACAGCGATACGCAGCCCCCGCCCCCGCCCCTTGCGCAAAAAGCACGCCCTGTGCATTTTTTCGCCACATCGGGTATTTTTGCCAAGGGACGGCGCGGCCGCGCGCGTATAGTCTGACAGATACCCCCGATTGCGTCTTGCAGGAATGTCGCGCCCCATGCCCCAGATCGACCAGATGTTTGCCCAGATGCGCCATTTGCCGCCCGACGCGCGGCTGGAGGCGGTGGATGACGCGGTGATTGCCGCCCTGTCCGCGCCGCGCGCCGCAACGCGCGCCACGCCGCTGCTGGGGCTGGTGGGGGTGATGGCGCTGGGGCTGGGCGTGGCGGCAGGCTGGCCGGGGGCGGCACCAGCCCATGCCGCACAGCCAACCCCGCTGGGCGTGCCGATGGCGCTGGCACCCTCCACCCTGCTGGGCGGGGGCGCGCGATGACCGGGTCGTTGCGTTCGGACCGGGGCTTGCTGGCGCTGGCGGTGGCGCTGGGCTTTGTCGCGGCGCTGGCGGGCACATGGGTGGGGCGGCAATGGCTGGCCCCGCCGCCGACAGATGGCGCCAATGACATCCACGCCTTTGTCCACCAAAGGCTGGATCTGGACCCGGCGCAAACCACCCGGATCGAGGCGATCGAGGCCGATTTCGCCATCCGCCGCCGCGCGCTGGAGGCCGAATTGCGCGCCGACAACGCCCGACTGGCGGCCGCGATCGAGGCCGAGCACGGATATGGCCCCAAGGTGGCCGAGGCGGTGGATGCCAGCCATCACGCGATGGGCGCGCTGCAAAAGGCCAGTCTGGAGCATGTCTTTGCCATGCGCGGGGTGTTGCGCCCCGATCAGGCGGCGCGCTTTGACGCGGCGGTGGTGCGCGCGCTGACGCCCGCCGCGCCCTGAACCGCCCGCCCCAGACGCGCCCCGGTGGCCGATCCCGACACCTTTACCGATGCCGAACTGGCGGCGCTGGCGCTGGCCGGGCGGCAGGACGCCTATCGCCAGTTGCTGGCCCGCCACCGCCCCGCCGTCTATCGCATTGCCCGCCACCATTGCGGTGACGAGGACGCGGCGCTGGACATTACCCAGCAAAGCTTCATCGCCGCCTTTGCCGCGCTGGGGCGCTATGATCCGGCCCGGCCCTTTGCCCATTGGATCGCGCGCATCACGCTGAACAAATGCCGCGACCGGGGGCGGCGGATGGCGCTGCGCCGCTGGCTGCGCTTTGCCGCGCCGATCGAGGACGCGCGCGATCTGGCCGATGCCGCCCCCAGCCCCGAAACGCTCAGCGCCGACCGGCAGGCTCTGGCCCGCGCGATGGCGGCCGTCGCCCGCCTGCCCGCCAATCTGAAGGACGTGCTGGTGCTGCGCGCGATCGAGGGCCTGCCGCAGGCCGAGGTCGCCCAGATGCTGAACATCACGCCCAAGGCGGTGGAAACGCGGCTGTACCGGGCGCGCGAAAAATTGTCCGAAATGTTGAGGGATTAGGCCGCCTCCCGCGTATCCGTGGCAAGACCTTTGCTGGAAAGAACCGCAGCCCATGCCTGATACCGCCGTTTCCCGCCGCGCGCTGTTGTGCGGTTCCGCTGTCGGGCTGGCGGGGCTGGCGCATGCGCCATCCGCCCAATCCGCCCCCATGCGCGCCACAGCGCCGCGCACGCCCCCGGTGCTCTCGGGTGAGGACATCACGCTGACCATCGGCCATGGCGCGATCCGCATTGATGGCCGCCCGGCGCGGGCCGTCACCATCAACGGCGGCGTCCCCGGCCCGACGCTGCGCCTGCGGCAGGGGCAGAGCCTGCGCCTGACGGTGGTGAATGATCTGGACGAGGAAAGCTCGATCCACTGGCACGGGCTGTTGTTGCCGTTCCACATGGATGGCGTACCGGGCGTGTCGTTTCCGGGCATCCCGCCGCGCGGGCGGTTTACCTATGAATTCCCGATCACCCAGACGGGCACCTATTGGTATCACAGCCATTCGGGCCTGCAGGAACTGATGGGGGCCTATGGCGCGATTGTCATCGATCCGGCGGTGCCGCTGGCTGATAGTGCGCCCGATCAGGTGCCCGATCAGGTGCTGGTGCTCTCCGACCACAGCTTTACCCACCCCGCGCGTATCCTGCGCAACCTCAAGGTCGAGCCGGGCTATTACAACCACCAGCCCCAGACCTTTGCCGACCTGATCGCCGGGCGCGGGCAGACACAGGCCCAGCGGCTGGAATGGGCCGCGATGCGGATGGACCCCACCGATATTTCGGACGTGACGGGGGTGGTGCTGCGCTATCTGGTGAACGGCCATGGCGTGGGCGACAATTGCACCGTGCTGGCCACCCCCGGCGTGCCCACCCGGCTGCGTCTGGTCAATGCGGGGGGGATGACGTTCTTCAACGTCCGCATTCCGGGGGTCGAATTGCGGGTGGTGGCCGCCGATGGGCAGGACGTTGTGCCGGTCAGCGTGGACGAATTGCAGATCACGCCTGGCGAAACCTATGACGTGATCGTCACCCTGCCCGATGACGCGCCGCGCACCATCGTGGCCGAAGCCATGGACCGGTCAGGTCTGGCCCGCGCCACATTGGCTCCGCGCCCCGGCATGGCCGCGCCCGTGCCCGCTTTGCGCGAAAGGCCGCTGTTGACGATGAAGGACATGGGCATGGACCATGGCGCGTCCGGCCACAGCATGGCGGGCATGACAATGCGCGATGGCAGCGCCGCACCGCAGGTCAAAATGGGCCCCGGAGTCGAGATGATCGCCCCCATGCCCGCCGACCGCACCGGCGATCCGGGGCTGGGGCTGGAGCATGTCGGCCACCGCGTGCTGACCTATCGCCAATTGCGCAGCCCCACGCCCATCCCCGACGCCCGCGCCCCCACGCGCGAGGTGGAGGTGCATCTGACCGGGGCGATGGACCGCTATATGTGGTCGATGGACGGCCAGACGATGCAGCAGGCCCACGAGGCGTTGCCGATGCGCACCGGCGAGCGGCTGCGCGTCACGCTGATCAATGACACGATGATGGCCCATCCGATCCACCTGCACGGCCACATCTTTGATCTGGTAACCGGCCACGGCGTCCATGCTCCGCGCAAACACACCGTCAACGTTCTGCCCGGAGGCAAGGTCAGCTTTGACGTGACGGCCGAGCCCGGCGACTGGGCGTTCCACTGTCACCTGTTCCTGCACATGGCCATGGGCATGATGCGCATCGTCAAGGTTCGCCCCGCATGAAGACCACCTCCTCCCTTGCCGCGATGATCGTGGCGCTAGCCCTGCCCGGCATCGCCCATGCGCAGGACCACAGCCAGCATCAGGCGGCGGCCCCGGCCGTCACGCCCGCCACGCCCGTCACGCCGGTTCCTGCCCCGCGCATGGGCGGCACCGATGCCGATCCGGGCAGCGCGCCGCCGCCTGCCCCCATCCATGACCGCGCCGCCGACGCGCATTGGGGGGCCGCCGCGATGGCGCCTGCCGAACACGCGATGATGTCGGCCCACAGCGCCCCGGTCTATAGCGCGGTGCATGTCGACATGGCCGAATACCGCTTTGGCCGGGGCGGCGATGGTTTCGCGGTCGAGGGCGAAGGCTGGGTGGGGGACCTGAACCGCCTGACTCTGGCCACCCGCATCGAGGGCGAGGCGTCAGGCGCGGTCGAACATGCCGAGATCCGCGCCGCCTATGCCCGCGCGATCACCCCGTGGTGGAATGTGCTGGCAGGCGTGCGGCAGGATGTGGGGCCAGTGCCCAACCGCACCCACGCGATGCTGGGCCTATCGGGCATGGCCCCCTATCGGTTCGAGGTGTTGGCCGCGCTGTTCCTGTCGGACAAGGGCCAACTGACGGCCCGCGCCGAGGCCAGCTATGACCAGCGCATCACCCGCCGCCTGATCCTGCAACCGCGCGTCGAGGTGAACCTGTCGGCGCAGGACATGCCAGATCAACACACCGGCGCGGGGCTGACGGGGATCGAGGCGGGCCTGCGGCTGGGCTATGAAATCAGCCGCAAGCTGGTGCCCTATGTCGGCATGCACTGGAATTGGGCCACCGGCGCCACCGCCGATTACGCCCGCGCCGAGGGCCAGGCGGTGGCCTCGCGCGCGGTGGTGGTGGGGCTGCGCGGCTGGTTCTAACCGGCGGCGTGGGCCGGGCGGCGGCCGAAAATGTCGCCCGGCAGCCGCAGGGACACGGCCACGCACACCAGTTCCAGCCCGGCAATGATCGCGGCGGCCAACAGCAATGGCCGCAAGCCGGGGATCACCACCCCACCGAAATAGGCGCTGCCACAAACTGCCACGCCCACCGCCGCGCCCAATTGCTGAGCCGTTTTCAACAGGCTGCTGGCAGCCCCCGCGTGGTCGCGGTCAACCTGTGCCACGGTGATCGGCCCCAGCGATCCCGTCGCCAGCCCCATGCCGATCCCGGCCAGCACCAGAACCGGCACCAGCGCGGTCCACGACAGCATCCACGGCCCGATCCCGCCAAACACCAGCACGCAGGACAGCGCCATCACGCCGCCCCCGATCACCAGCACCCAGCGCCCCAGTTTTGGCAGGAAATGCCGCCCCAGCACGCCAATGCCCACCATCGCGCCCAGCCCGAACGGCATGTGCAACAGCCCGGTCATCAGCGGGGTCTGGCCGCGTTCTGCCTGTAGCGCAAAGGCAAAGATCAGCAGGAACCCGCCATTGGCCGCGGCAAACACCACCGATGACAACAGCCCCAGCCGAAAGGTGGGAATGGCAAACAGCGCCGGGTCAAACAGCGCCACCCGCCCCTGAGCCACGCGGGCCGACACATGCCGCCAGCCGATCCAGCCCAGCGGCACCGAGGCCAGCGCCAGACCATAGGCGGTCAGGCTGATCGCCTGCCCCTCGGCATGGGCAAAGGGGGCCATCACCAGCGCCAGCGCGGCGGCAAACCACCCCATCCCCGCCAGATCATAGCCGCCCGGCCGCGCCGATTTGGCGCGCGGCAGATAGCGCCACCCCGCCACCAGCGCCAGCACGCCGACCGGCAGGTTGATCAGAAACACGATGCGCCAGCCCAGATCGAACAGGTCCGCCTTGATCAGCAAACCGCCCAGCACCGGCCCGGCAATCGCCGCCAGCCCGCCAATGATGCCAAACAGCGCCATTTTCGACACCCGCTGCAAGGGCTCGAACATCACCTGAATCAGCGCCATCACCTGTGGCCCCATGATCGCCCCGGTGGCCCCCTGCGCCAGCCGCGCGGCGACCAGTTGCGTGCCATCCTGCGCCATCCCGCAGGCCAGCGAGGACAGCGAGAACCCCGCCACCCCGATCAGGAACATCCGGCGATAGCCAAAGCTGTCGCCCAGCCGCCCCCCCGCCATCAGCAATAACGCAAAGGCCAGCGAATAGCCCGCCACGATCCATTGCGCCGCGCCCGATCCGGCGCCGATCTCGGCCTTGATCGCGGGCAGCGCGGTGTTGACGATCGTCATGTCGACGATCTCCAGCACCTGCGCCACAATCAGCGTCAACAGCGCCAGCGACTTTTGGCGCGGGCTCATCGCATCGGCATGGACCACGTCAGATCTTGCCTTCGCGCAGCATCCGCACCGCCGCATCACAGGCCCGCGCCGTCAGCGCCATATAGGTGAGCGAGGGATTCTGGCAGGCGCTGGACGACATCTGCGCGCCGTCGGTGACGAACAGGTTGGGCACGTCATGCGCCTGACTCCATTTGTTCAGCACGCTGGTGGCCGGGTCTGCCCCCATGCGCGCGCCGCCCATCTCGTGGATGGCGGTGCCCCCCGGACCGGGGCGATCCAGCCCCATGATCACCTTGCCACCGGCCGCGGTCAGCATCTCGGCCGCGTCCGCCTTGGCCTGCGCCAATGCGGCGTGCTCTTCCTTGCCAAAGGCGAAATCCACCTTCAGCAGCGGCAGGCCATTGGCATCGGTCTTGCTGCGGTCCAGCGTCAGGCGGTTGGTCGCGCGCGGCACGCAATCGGCAAAGCCGACCAGCACCATCCGCCACGGCCCCGGCTTCTGCAGGGTCGCCTTGTAGTCCTCGCCGATGCCGGCCATCCGCTTGCCCTGCGTCCATGTGCTTTGCAGCGCGCCGCCCTGGAACGAATAGCCGCGCGTGTGGCCCGCGCCATCCATGCGCTCCATATTGCGATAGCGCGCGACGACCACGCCGGTCGGGCGGTTGCCAAAGCTGGTGTGGCCCTCAAACCCCGGCATGATCGCCACCGCCGAAAGCGTGTTGGCGTGGTCCATGATATGGGTGCCCAGCACGCCGCTGCTGTTGGCCAGCCCGTTGGGATTGGCCGCGCTGGTGGAATTGAGCAGGATCTGCACCGAGTTGAACGCGCCCGCGTTCAGGAACACGATGCGCGAGGTGACGGTGCGGCGGCGCTTGGTCTTGGTATCGACATAGCGCACGCCGGTGATGCGGCGGGTGGCCGGATCGTAATCCAGCGCCTCGACCACAGCGTCGGTGATGACGGTCAGGCGGCCGGTCTTTTGCGCGGCGGGCAGGGTCGAGGATTGCGTCGAGAAATAGGCCCCGAACGAACAGCCCCGCGCGCAGATCGAGCGGTACTGACAGGCGGCGCGGCCCTCATCGGGCTTGGCCTCGGTCATGTTGGCCGTGCGGCCCACGGTCAGACAGCGTTCGGGCCAGCGCGACAGGATCTCCTTGCGCACATGCTGTTCGACCGCGTTCAGCGCCATCGGTGGCTGGAACTGGCCGTCAGGCAATTGGGTCAGCCCTTCCTTGGCGCCCGACACGCCGATAAAGCTTTCGACCTTGTCATACCACGGGGCGATGTCGGCATAGCGGATCGGCCAGTCGGTGCCATGCCCATCGCGCTTGTTCGCGCCAAAGTCATAGTCGGACCAGCGATAGCACTGACGCCCCCACGTCAGCGAACGCCCGCCCAACTGGTACGAACGGAACCAGGTAAAGGCGGTATCCTCACCCTTGGCATAGGGGTTCTGGGCGTCATTGACGAAGTGGTTCTGGGTGAATTCGGTAAAGTGGCGGTTCAACGCCTGCACCGGATAGTCGCGCGCGAACAGGTCCGCGTCGCCCTCACCCCGGAACGGCATCTCCCACGGCGCCTTCATCTCGGTGGTGTAATCCTGCGCGTGGCGGATGTCGCGGCCACGCTCGATCATCAGCACTTTCAGCCCGGCCTGCGTCAATTCCTTGGCCGCCCAGCCACCCGTGATGCCCGAGCCCACAACGATCGCGTCAAAATCCATTGGTATTTCCTGTGCGTGATAATGTGGGGAGGATCAGCCGAAATCGACCGCGGACCAGTCGCTGGAAAACGCGCGGTCGGTGGGTTTCAACGGCAGGTCTGGGTCAAAACGGCCGGGCACAAGCTCATAGTTCAGCTCCTTCGAGCCGCCGATCTCGCTGGTGTAATAGCCGGTCAGGATCAGGTTCTTGATCGCCTTCCACGGGTGGTCGCGGGCGGCAAAGGCCTCGGTATCCAGCGCGACCAGCACGGCCCGGCGTTTGGCCAGCGGCAGGGCGATAAAGCGCGTGCCCGCCCGGCGGTTCAATTCGGCCTGCAACCAGTCCGCATGGCGCAGCGTGCCATCGGCGCGCAGGAACAGTTTATAGGTGGTGGCCGCCTCGCCGGTCAGGGGGCGGTGTGCGCCCTCCAGCCCATGGGCCAGCGCCAGCAGGACGAAATCGCCCGCGCCCACATCGCCCGCGCCCGCCGTTTTGGTGCGCGGGATCACCAATTGCGCAACATCCTTCATCAGCGCGCGGATAGCGGGGGTGGGCAGCCGATCGCCCCCCTTGCGCAGCACGGTCGCGGCATCCACCGGCGTCGCGGCCGCCACCGCCAACAGGGTCGCCCCTGCCAGAAAGTCGCGCCGTTTCCAGCCCTTGCTTGATGCTGCGGTCATTGCTGCGGTCTCCATTCGGTTGGTGCGCCCTGATGATCAGGGGCGCGGTATGCGTATTGGTCATGCAACAGGCAGGGGCGCGCCATGGTCTGACACGCCCCCACCCCGTCGGTTGGTCCGCACGGCGGCGGGCCATGATCCCCGGCATTCACCGGGGACCAATCATCAGAAATCAACGCCCAGACGCACACCATAGGTCCGCGGCGCGGCAAACTGGAAGTTGTAGATATTGGCCACGCCCGGAACGACGGTGTTCCCGGCATAGGCCATCGAGCGATAGTCCTCGAGGTTGCGCACGAACGCCTGCACGCTGTAGCGCTTGTTCGCCGGCTTGTACTCCAGGCTCAGGTCGGTCTGGGTACGCTCACCCTGACGCGCCGAGGCATAGTTGTAGAAGTCGAGGTAGTAGTTGCCCTTGTACCGGGTGAACGCCGAGAAGGTCAGCGTGCCCGCGCCTCCCAGACGGAACACGTGGTCATAGCCCAGCGTGATCACGAAATTGGGCGTCTGCGGCAGGCGGTTGCCAGCCAGATTGGCGGTCAGCGGCGAGGTCGGGGCCGTACCGATGTTGTACGAGGCGATGCTGGCGGTGAAATCGACATACTTGGCATGCAGCAGGTTGATGCTGGTGGTCAGCGTGTCGTTGGGGGTGATGCGCAGCGTCGAATCGATTTCCAGACCATAGATCCGCGCCTTGCCGGCATTAAAGGTCTGCGCCCCGATCGCCGGGTTCA
The DNA here is from genome assembly GCF_009909235.1 of Novosphingobium ovatum. Classification (GTDB taxonomy): domain Bacteria; phylum Pseudomonadota; class Alphaproteobacteria; order Sphingomonadales; family Sphingomonadaceae; genus Novosphingobium; species Novosphingobium ovatum. Next base: position 6,286 of record NZ_JAAAPO010000003.1, on the reverse strand, counting down.
ACAGCACGTCGTTCTGCAGGTCCTTGTAGTCGTAATAGAACCCGGCAAAGTTCAGGATGTGCTGACCCAGCTTCAGCTTGACGCCGCCTTCATAGGCGGTGTTCGTTTCGGCGCGGAAATTGGTGCCCGCGCCGTCAAAACCACCCGCCTTGTAGCCGGTCGACACCTTGGCATAGATCATCGTGGCGCTGTTCGGCTTGTAGTTCAGGCCGGCCGCCCAGGTGAACTTGCTGCCCGAATAACCCAGCTGCGTCGTGGTCGAGGGCTGCGTGGTCAGTTCAATCGGGCCGCTGCCAAAGGCGAACGCGTAGTTGGTAAAGGCCGCATCGCGGTCATCCTGCGTGTAGCGCGCACCCACAACGGCGGTCAGCTTGTCGGTCAGCGGCACTTCGACCTGGCCAAAGCCCGACAGGCTCTTGCTGTTGGTGGGGTGGCGGAAATAGTTCACATAGGAACCATTCGCACCGATGAAGGGCGAATAGAGGCCGCCATTGGTGTTCTGCTTTTCATAGAAATAGAACACGCCGGTCTGCCACTGCACCCCGCCCATCGTGCCGTTCAGGCGCAATTCGTGGCTCTGCGTCTTTACCCGGCCGCCATAGTTGGTGAAGAAGAACGCGGGCGAGAGCGCGTTGCCCCCGGTGTTCTTGGTCGAGCGATAGCCGCCGGTATAGGTCAGCGTGGCAAAGCCCAGATCATAGGCGACGCGCGCGCGCAGCGCGGTCGAGATCTGGTGCAGGCTGCCCACGCCGATCAGCGGCGAGTTGAAGGTCGAACGGTCGCGCCCGGCCTGGACGTTGATATTCGAAGGCACGCACTGCACGCCGCCCACGGTGGTGCCCGCCACGGTCCAGCCATTGCCGCAGGTGGTGGTGCTGGTGCCGGGGTTATAGGCCGCGCCCGTCATGTCGGTCCACATCTGGGCCGCGGGGATCACGTCCTGCTCGACATGTTCGACCGAACCGTCGATCGTCAGGCCAGCGACGGGCTTGAGGCGCATGCTGATGCGCACGCCGCCGGTGTGATCATCGTCCGAACGGTTGCTGGTGCTGGGCACAAAGGCGGCCGAAGGGCTGAAGGGCGTGTTGGCGTGATAGCTATAGCCATCATGCTGACGAAAGAAGCCCGCAACGCGGATCGCGCCAGCTTCGCCCAGCACCAGATCCGCCCCGGCCTCCAGATGCAGGGCATTGAAATTGCCATAGGACACCGAGCCGTTGAACGCGTTGCGCTCACCCGGCTTGCGCGTGATGAAATTCACCGCGCCGCCGGTCGAGTTGCGGCCATACAGCGTGCCTTGCGGGCCACGCAGCACCTCGACCCGGTCAAGGTCAAAGATGGCGGCGTTCAGGATGGTCGGGCGATTCAGATATTCGCCGTCAATATTGACCGCGATCGACTGATCCTGCGCCTCGTTGTTGGTCAGCGAGCCGATGCCGCGCACGGTGACGCGGGTGTTGTTGGTGTCACTGGTGATCTGCAGCGCGGGCGACACCTTTTGCACCGAGGTAAAATCGGTCACGCCGCGCGACTTGAGCGCCTCGCCCGAGACCACCGAGATGGCGATCGGCACGTTCTGGACGTTTTCCTTGCGGTTCTGCGCGGTGACGATGATCTCCTTGATCTCGGAATCGGGCGCGGCCTGCGCAAAGGCCGGCGCCGTCGCCGCAACGCAGCAAGCGCTAACGAACAAGGCACTGATGTAGCTGGATTTCTTCACTGACAACTCTCCCTGATTTCACTTCGGCCGCTTGCGGGCCGGAATCTGAAATTAGATTGCTAACTCTAGATAGGCGCCAGCGCCTGTCAAGAACCATCATTCTGATTACGATGACAGAGCAGGACAATTCGCGCCGCTGTGGCCGCTGTGCATCGCCCTGCCCGACCGCCCCTCGTGGACGGCGCCCCTCCAGACACTTTGTTCGCCAAGCCTGTTGCCAAGCCGCCGAACGTTCTGTAACGATAATTCGCGTTCCAATAATGACAAGCCCCTTCCGACGAAAACAGCAATCGGGGCGCGGGAACGGAGAGAGCGATGCGGTCAGGCCATTGTTTTATAGCCAAAATATTCACGCCCTTCGATCAGGTGGCGCGCGCGGGCACCAGCCATCCCCGGCCCTGGCCACCATGCCTGCGTGACAAGAATGTCACGGGAATCGCGCCCGGCCGGCCCCGCCCCCACGCTTGACCGCCACGCACCACCTGCGCGGGCCACACAGAACCCACAAAGAGGAGAGGACGACATGACAACATGGATCAAGGCCGCTTTGGCCATAGGCACGGCGGCGGTAGCCACCGCGGTGATCGCCCAGCCCATCGTCACCATCAACTATCGCCCGCCCGAAACGGTGCAGCGCGTGGGCATCCCGGTGAACCCGGCGGAAAAGCGGGTGCGGGTGCTGATCATCTCGGGCCAGAACAGCTATGAGCATGACTGGACCGGCGTGAACAACATGCTGCGCACCATGATGCAGGACACCGGCCGCTTTGACGTGCGCGTCACCGAGGATTTCGACCACGGTGATCTGGCGACGCTCAAAAGCTATGACGTGGTGTTGTTGAACTATTCCAGCCGGTGGAACTATGCCGACCCGACACAGCACGTCTGGTCAGACGCCGCGTTTCAGGCGCTGTACCAATATGTGCGCGAAGGCGGCGGGCTGGTGGCCTATCACTCGTCGTTCACCTGGGGCCGCGACATTCCCGAATATCGCAAACTGGTGGGCGCGGTGATGATTCCGGGCGAAAGCCGCCGCGCGCCGCCGGGGTCTTTCCCGATCCGTCTGGTGGACCGCACCCATCCGATCACCGCTGGCCTGCGCGAGGTGATCTGGACTTACAACGATGACATGTACACCAACATGCGCATGGATCCCGATGCGCATATCCATGTGCTGGCGACGGCGCGCGATGCCTCGGCCGATTACGCGCCCAAGCTGATGAGCAACAAGTATGATCCGGCCGCCTATGCCCCGGACAAGCTGAAGGCGATGAAGGGCATCGATGCTGACCACCCGCAATTGTGGACCGCCGATTATGGCAAGGGCCGCGTCTTTGCCATCACGGTGGGCCATGACGAGGTATCGCTGCACTTCCCCGGCCTGCAATCGCTGATCATGCGCGGCACCGAATGGGCCGCCACCGGCAAGGTAACGCTGCCCATCCCGGACGAGGCGCGCGACGACGGCAAGCGCTAAGCCGCGCCACCGGGCCAACAAAAAGGGGGCGGCGCCACAGCGGCACCGCCCCCATTCTTTTGCGCCGATAGCGCGTTCAGGCGCAAAGCTGCTGGATATAGGCCAACGCTTCGGCCGTGGGGCGGGTCGGGCTGCATTCGATACCGATGGGGCCGGTATAGCCCACGCTGGCGATCAGGCGCAGCATCGCGGGCCAATCGACCTTGGCGCTGCCCGGCTCCCCCCGGCCCGGCGCGTCGGCGATCTGCACATGGCCCAGCCATTGCGCCACGGCGGGCAGGATCACGGTGGGGTCCTCGCCCTCGGTGATCGAATGGTACATGTCATACAGCAAACGCACGCGCGGCGAATTGACCATCTCGGCCACCTTCACCGCGTCTTCGGTCATGCTGAACAGCACGCCGGGGTGGTCGTGGCGGGTGTTGACCGGCTCCAGCAGGATGGTGACGTCCAGTTCCTCGGCGATGGGCAACAGGCTGGCCATGGCCTCGGCGACGATCTCCAACTGCATCGGGCGGCGCATATAGGGCACCGCCGGGCCCGAGGGCACCACCAGATTGCGGCAGCCCAGCTCCACCGCCTCCTGCGCGGCAATGCGGAACATCTCGCGGAAGGCCTCATGCGTGTCGCGCTCGATCAAACGGTGGCGCGGATCGGTCACGACCGAGATCAGCTGACACCCGCTCGCGCCCAGCGCCGCCTTGAGCGAGGGCACATCGCGGTTGCCGGTGGTGAAAATCTCGACCTTGGTGAACCCGGCAGCGGCAGCGGCCGCCATGCGGTCTTCCAGACGCTCGCCCGCCTCGTGGAACATATATTCAAGGTTGACGGACAATTCGAAGGACATGCACAATCTCCAAACAGAAGGGCGCCCGGCCCGCGCGGAACCGGGCGCGGGACATCAATATTCAAACGTCTCGCTGAACGTGCGGAACGGCACTGGCGGGCGCGCGTCCAGCCGCTGGGGCGCATCGGTGCGATAGGTGCCCGACAGCACCGTGGCGGGGCCATCGGTCTTGGGCATCATCACCGGCTTGCCGTCTTCGCCGATATACATCAGATCGACGTTGAAGGCGTCATCCTGGGCTGCGGCGGCAAAGGGGATCCAGCCCATGCCATAGGGCGCGCGGGCAACCTCAAAGCAATGGAAATGCCAGATTTTCCATTCGCCATCCTGTTTGATAAAGTCGATGCCATATTTGATGTAGACGTTGTGCATCCACACCTTCTTGCCGTTGACCATCGTCTTTTCGAACATCCACGCGGGCAGTTTGGCGGCGATTTCGGGCGCCATCAGACCCGATTCCAGCCCGTTGACGATCCACAGCCCCTTGGCCGTCTGCCCATCCCCGGCAATCTCGATCAGGGGCGTGGTGACATAATGGAACACCAGCTTGCCCACCGGGGTCGGGCGGCCCTGATGGTAGGAGATGATCTTGTCCCAATCGGTGTACACGCCCAGATTGCTGTATTGCGAGCGCACGCCGGGGGTGCCCTTCTTGGCCCACAGCGGGATGATCTGCGTGTCCTGAAACGCGTTGTGCAGATACATATAGCGCGAGAACAGGTTCTCAACCGCAGCGCGGTCCTGGCTGTTGGCGGCCATCTGGCGCAACTGGCCGACCTCTGCCTGCAGGGCGGCGATCTGCGCCGCGCTGGTGTCGGGCGCGGGCGCGGGCGCTGCTGCGGGCGCGGCCAGCGCGGCATTGGCGGCCAGCGCCAGCAACGGAGCGCTCAGCCAGCGCAGGCGGGTATGGGTGATCATGTGTCCTCTCCTCCTTGGGTTTTATGGATTATGGGCGGCACGGCACAGCGGCGAGCCGGGGCATCAGCGCGGCCAACAGCGCCAACAGCGCGATCAGCACAGCGTTTTGCGGCAGCGCGGCGGTTTGCGCATGGATCAGGTGAACCCATGCCGCGACCGCCTGATTGACGATCAGCACCACCGCGGCCGCCCGCGCCCAGCCCGGCCGCCAGCCCAGCATCAGCAACCCGGTGGCGCAGGCGATTTCCGACCAGCCCACCGCCCGTCCCAAGGGTTCGGACACAAAGACGGTCCAGGCATGGTAACGCGCCAGATCAGCCAGCAGCGCGAAGGCCTTGTTCCAGCCGACAAAGGCAAAGAACGCCGCCAGTAGCAGCGCAAGCAGCCATGTCAGGACCGTCCGCGCGCTCATTTCAGGCGCGGCGCCAATTGGGTCAGCGCGGTGGTGATGCAGGCCTCGTCCGCTTCGGGGCGGGGCGCCCCGCCCACGCCAATCGCGCCAACCAACTGTCCCCGGATGCGGATCGGCACGCCGCCGCCAAACAGGATCAGTTGCGGCTGCGTGGCTTTCAGGAACTCCAGAAATTCCGGCGCCTGACGGATGATCGGCGGGAGCGCCGATGTCGGCATGCCCATACCGGCCGCCGTGCGCGCCTTGCGCGTGGCCGATTCGATCTCGATCGGGGCCAAGCCGTCCCCGCCCAGCAACAGGCGCGGCGTGGCATTGGCATCCACCACCATCACCGCGACGTTGAACCCATTGGCGGCGCACGCCTTTTGCGCGGCGATGGCGATGTCCAGCCGCAATTGCTGCGACAATACCGGCTGATCAATCACCTGCGCGCCGGCCGTGGTCAGCCCACCCAGCAACGCCAGCAGCGCGGCGCCCAGCATGGCGCAAGGCCGTTTCATTTGCATCGCTCGATCCCTTCGCATGATAAGAAGTATGATTACAATTTTAAACACGGTCAAGCGGCGGATGCCCCTTGGCGTGGAAGAATAGTTATGCGATTTTCAATTCCAATTGACGCCTGTCCGGTAACACAGGCCCAAGGGAGAGTCGTGCCACGCCACGTTCGTCAGGCCAAGCCGGGCGCATGCGCGCGACCAAGGCATTGGCAATGGCCGCGTAAACACCTGCACTCACGCAAAAAAGGGCGAACGGTGGTGTGCCGTTCGCCCTTTTTTCGTTCAGGCGATCCCCATGATCTTCTTGTTGAGTTCGCGATCAGCGCCGCCTTGGGCGAAGTCGTCGAAGGCGTGGGTGGTGGTCTGGATGATGTGGCGGGCGATGAAGGGGGCGCCTTCTGCGGCGCCCTGTTCG
>NZ_JAAAPO010000002.1 GCF_009909235.1 Novosphingobium ovatum | reverse complement strand
CGTTGATGAAGGCCTTTTTGCCGGGGAACTGTTCCAGCGGGGCGTCGAAATCGCCTTCGCCAAACGCCTTGACGCAGGCCATGGCCTTTTTCTTCACCGCGATATGGCCGGCGACCATGTCATTGATGCCCTGCGCCACGGTGGCAAAATCGCCCTTGAACTTGTCGGCGCGGACGGCAACGTCAATGTCGCCCTTGTCGTGCTCGGCCGACATATAGTTCAATTCGCTGATCAACCCGCGCAGATTGGCGCGCAGTGTTTCGATGGTGTCGTTGATGAAGGCCTTTTTGCCGGGGAACTGTTCCAGCGGGGCGTCGAAATCGCCTTCGCCAAACGCCTTGACGCAGGCCATGGCCTTTTTCTTCACCGCGATATGGCCGGCGACCATGTCATTGATATCCTGCGCCATGACCGCATAAGCGCCTTGGAACAAGTGCGGCGGCATCACCACGTCGATATCGCCCTTGTCATGCTGGTCCGACATGATCCGCACCTGTTCGGCCATGGTGTTGACCGGCCGGGTGGCGCTGTCCAGCAACCGGTTGACCGCCGCCAAAATGGCCGCCGTTTGCGCATTGGCCCCGATCGCCTCGGCGCGCGCGCCCAGGTTGCCGTGCGTTACGGCGTTCTCCAGTCGTTCGATTTCCGCAATAACCACATCGGGCGAAACTCTGGAGAAGAGAGTGAAGGCCATGGCAAGTCTCCGGTTGTAATGCATTTTGACTTTGGTCGTTGCGATGTTGGTCTGTTGGCCAATCCATCGCAATCCGAATTTTGGAAAGGGGATCTCGTAAGAATACAGATTGTCGCCGAACGGCCATGATACGTTTACGTTGCTGCGCTTTCGTGCTCATGGGTGGCGGTGGCGCAAAGCATTACAGGATCATGTATTGTTTTCGGATGAGCGTTTTATACGGGAATGTCCGTAAATTTGCCCTTTGGTGCAATAAAGTTGGTGCCGCTCCTGAAAGGCATGGGGGGGCTGATCCAGCGGTGAAATGTGTGGTTGCGGCTTTGCGAAGTCCCGATCCGGCGGCTGCGCGTTGAACCGGATCGCTGAAAGGGCAAAGCTTGTACCGCGTCCGCCAGATCGCGGGTTGCTCTGGCCCGGCGGTGGGACGATTTGCCCCATGCGGTGGCGGGCTTTGCCCCGCGCTTTTCCTGATGCCCCCTTGCTAGGCGTGGCAACCCCTGTCAAAGCGTGTGGCATGTGGGCGGCGCGGTGCGCGCGGCGCCTGTGGATGCCTGAAAACAAGGTCGAAAAGTCGCGGTTCGCCATGCACGGTTTTGCCAATCCCGCTCGTTTCCTGCGTCTGGCCCGCTGGCTGACGCCGCTCTGTCTGTTCGGCGGTCTGGCTATGGCCGTGGTCGCCTGTGCATGGGGGGTGTTTTTTGCGCCCGCCGATGCGTTGCAGGGGGACACGGTCCGTATCGTCTATCTGCATGTGCCGACCGCGTGGTTGGGCATGGGCGGGTGGTCGACCATCGCCATCGCCAGTTTCTGCGAGATCGTCTGGCGGCACCCGTTGGCCGGCATTGCGGCGCGCGCGGCGGCGCTGCCGGGCGCGGTGTTCACGGCGGTGTGCCTGATCACCGGTTCGATCTGGGGGCGTCCGGCGTGGGGCGCATGGTGGGTGTGGGATGGGCGGTTGACCAGCATGTTGGTCCTGCTGTTCCTGTATTTTGGCTATATGGCGCTGGAGTCGGCGGCCCGCGGTCAGGCAGAGGCCGGGCAGGGGCAGTCGCGCATGGCCTCGATCTTTGGCCTGGTGGGTGCGGTGAACATTCCGATCATCCATTATTCGGTGCTGTGGTGGAACAGCCTGCACCAGCCGCCCAGCATCACCGCTGGCAAATCGGCGATGGCGTCTGAATTCCTGATCCCGCTGCTGATTGGCGTGGTGGGCTTTTCGTTGATTTTTGGCGGGGTGGTGCTGGCGCGGATGCGCGCCATTCTGGCCGACGCCCAGGCCGAGGCGCGCTTGCGCCGCAAGGCGATGGCGGCCCAGGCCCGCGCCCGCGCCGCCGCCGCGCCCAATCCGGACGATGAGGAGCTGTGGTAATGACCGAAAGCTTTGATCAATGGCAATTCGTCTGGGCCGCCTATGCGATAGGGGGCGGCGCGACACTGGCGATGGTGGTGTTCAGTTGGCTGGGAATGCAGCGGGCTGAGCGGCGCCGGGACTCCAGTCGGGACGGGGCGCAGGACTAATGGCAATCAAGGCAAAGCATCAGCGGCTGGTACTGGTCGGCGTGGCGGTGGTGGCGCTGATCGGCGCGGCGCTGCTGGCGATCTGGGGGCTGCGCAATCAGGCGTCCTATTTCTATGTGCCGACCGACATTCTGGCCAAGCCGCCAGAGGCCGATCGCGGCGTCCGTCTGGGCGGCATGGTGGCGCGCGGCAGCATGAAAACGGCCGAGGATGGGGTGACGGTCAACTTTGTCGTCACCGATGGCAAGGCCAGCGTGCCGGTGCGTTTTGCCGGGATCCGTCCGGCGCTGTTTGTCGAAGGGTCGGGCGTGGTGGCCGAAGGGCGTTTCCAGAACGGCACCTTTGTGGCTGACAATCTGTTGGCCAAGCATGACGAGAAATATGTGCCGCGCGAGATGCAGCACATGACCGCCGAACAGGCCCGTCAAACGGTCGCAGAAACCCAATAAGGAGCAGCGCGCGTGCTGGCGGAAATCGGCCTTGGGGCCTTGTGGCTGGCGGCGTCGCTGGCGGGTTTGCAATTGCTGGCGGGCAGTTTTGGCCTGACCAAGGGGGGCGAGGGGCTGGCCGGCATCGTGCGCCCTGTGGCGATCATGCAGGGCGTGTTGGTCGCGCTGGCGTTTGCCGCGCTGATCATGGTTTTCGTCACCACCGATCTGTCGGTCAAACTGGTCGCGGAAAACAGCCATTCGGCCAAGCCGCTGATCTACAAGATCGCGGGCGCCTGGGGCAACCACGAAGGCTCGATGCTGTTGTGGGTGACGGTGATGGGGCTGGCTGGCGCATTTGTCGCCTTGGTTGAGCGCCGCTTGCCCGAAAACACCATGCTGGCGACGCTGGCCGGGCAGGCCTTTGTCAGCCTTGGGTTTTATGCGTTTCTGCTGTTCGCCTCAAACCCGTTTGTGCGGATGTCGCCGGTGCCGGACGAAGGCGCTGGCCTGAACCCGCTGTTGCAGGATCCGGGCCTCGCGTTCCATCCGCCCACGCTCTATGTCGGCTATGTCGGCCTGTCGATTGCCTTCAGCTTTGCCATTGGCGCGCTGGTGACGCGGCAGGTGGGGCCCGATTTCGCCCGCGCGATGCGCCCATGGGTGCTGGGCGCGTGGGTGTTCCTGACGATGGGGATCACGGCGGGCTCCTATTGGGCCTATTATGTGCTGGGCTGGGGCGGCTGGTGGTTTTGGGACCCGGTCGAGAATGCCAGCCTGATGCCGTGGCTGGCCGCGACCGCCCTGCTGCACAGTTGCGGCGTGCTGGCGGCGCGCAATGCGCTGCGGGCGTGGACGGTGATGCTGGGCGTGGTCGCGTTCAGCATGTCGATGGTTGGCACATTCCTTGTGCGCTCGGGCATCCTGACCAGCGTCCATGCCTTTGCCGTCGATCCCAAACGGGGCAGCTTCATCCTGATCCTGCTGGCGATCTATATCGGCGGGGCGCTGACGCTGTTCGCGCTGCGGGCGGCCACTGTGACCGAAGGCGAACGCTTTGCCATCACCAGCCGCGAGGGCGCGCTGGTGTTCAACAATGTCATGCTCTCGTCCATTCTGGGCATCACTCTGCTGGGCACGCTCTACCCGCTGGTGACCGAGGCGATGGGCCTGAAGGTGTCGGTCGGACCGCCCTATTTCAACCCCACCAGTGCGCTGTTCGCCATGCCGATGTTTGTCGTGCTGATGGTGGGGCCACTGTTGCGCTGGCGGCGCGACCGGATGGCGCGCGTGGGCTGGGTGGTGGCATTGCCGCTGGGGCTGACGCTGGCCGGGGTGGTGGTGGGCTATGCCATGGGTGTGCGCCATGTGCTGCCGCTGTTGGCGCTGGCCATTGCGCCCGGTGTGGTGGTGGCCAGTGTGCTGCCGCTGCGGGGACGCAACCTTTTGCGTGCGCCCTTGTCGCTGTGGGGCATGGTGGTGGCGCATCTGGGGCTGGGCGTGGCTTTGTTCGGCATGGGCTGCGACAGCGCCTTTACCGCCGAGCGTCTGGTCGCGCTGCGCGTGGGCGAACAATCGCAGGTTGGCCCGTGGAGCGTGCGTCTGGACAGCGTGTCGCCGGTTGCCGGACCCAATTGGACGGCGATGGAGGGCGTGCTCAAGGTGCGGTATGCCAATGGGGCCGCGCAGACGATCACGCCCCATTCGCGCAGTTTCTGGGTGCCGCCGCAGACGATGGCGGTGTCCGCTTTGCTGACGCGGTGGAACGGGCAACTCTACACCGTGCTGGGCGAGGAAACCGACGGCAAGGTGGGCACTGGCCGCTGGCAGTTGCGCCTGTGGTGGAAGCCGTTTGTGCCGATGATCTGGCTGGGCGGGTTGCTGGTGGCGCTGGGTGGCGCGCTGGCTTTGCTCAGCCGCGTGATGCAGGACCTGAAACGCCGCACCGCCCGCACCAAGGGCGATGAACGCCGCGCCCGCGTGGCCCAATTGGAGCAGGCATGATGGCAGGGGATGAAAAACCACGCGCGCCGCGCTGGACGCTGTGGTTGCCGCTGGCGCTGTTTGGGCTGTTTGTGGTGCTGGTGGTTGTGGGCCTTGTCCGGCCCAAGGACACGACCATCGAAAGCCATATGATCGGCAAGCCCTTGCCCGTGTTTGCCCTGCGCGCGGCGGCTGATGGCCGGCCCGGCGTTGCCACCACCGATCTGGCCACGGGCAAGCCGCAATTGCTGAACATCTTTGCCAGTTGGTGCATCCCCTGCCGCGCCGAAGCGCCAGTGCTGGGCGAACTGGCGGCCAAGGGCGTTGTGATCAACGGCATCGCCATCCGCGACCGCCGCGAGGACCTGGCCACGTTCCTCAAGGATCTGGGCAATCCCTATCAGCGTATCGGCGCGGATGACGTGTCGTCGGTCCAGTTGGCGATTGGCAGCGCGGGCGTGCCTGAAACCTTTGTCATCGATGGCAAGGGGGTGATCCGTTACCAGCACATCGGCGACATCCGCCCCGACCAGATCCCGCTGATCCTGCAAAAGCTGAAGGAGGCGGAACAGTGATCCGCAAGACGGTTCTGGTGCTGGCGAGTGCCGGTCTGCTGGCGGTTGGCACACCGCTGTGGGCGGATGATTCGATGCCGCCCGCGCCCTATGCCTGGCGCCAATTGGAAGACCCGGCCAAGGAGGCCAAGGCGCGCGACCTGATGGCAACGCTGCGCTGTCTGGTGTGTCAAAGCCAGTCGATCCTGGATTCCGACGCGCAGATCGCGGGGGACATGCGCTCTCAGGTACGCGAACGCATCGCCGCGGGCGAAGACCCCGAGGCGATCCGCCAATGGCTGATCCAGCGCTATGGCGACTATGTCAGCTATGAGCCGACGCTGTCGGCCAGCACATGGCCGCTGTTTGCCGCGCCGGCCGCGCTGATGCTGTTGGCGGTGGTGTTGCTGCGGCGGCGGTTTACCGGCGGCAGCGCCGGGCAGGGAGAAAACGCATGACCTGGCTGGTCATTCTGGCTTTGGCGGTGGTGGTGCTGGCGGCGCTGAAATGGCCGTTGCGCATGCCGCGCGATGGGCGCGAGGCGGTGATCGGGGCGATCCTGATCGCGCTGGCCGGCTATGCGGTGCAGGGTTCGCCCAGTGTCCCCGCCGCGCCCAAGGCGGCCGCCACGCCCGATCATCGCATTGGTTCGGTGATGGTGGACGTGCGGCAAAAGATGTCGGGCGTCGATCCCACCCGCAACAAGTGGCAGGTGGTGGCCGATGCCTTGATGCGCGGTGGTGACTATGCCGGCGCGGCGGGCATGTTGCGCGGCGCGGTCGAGGCTGATCCCCGCAACGGCGAGGCGTGGCTGTCGCTGGCCAATGCCCTGACGCAGCACGCCGACGGGACGCTGACGCCGCCCGCGCTGTATGCCTATCGTCAGGCGATGCAGATTGATCCGGAGGCCCCCGGCGCGCCGTTCTTTCTGGGCATGGCATTGGCGCAGCAGGGCAAGTTTGACGAGGCGCGCGCGATGTGGGGCGATGTGCTGGCCAAGGCGCCCGCCGATGCCCCTTGGCGCAAGGACATGGAGCAGCGCGTGGCCCAACTGGACCTGCTGCTTTCGCGGATCAGGGCGGCGCAGCAGGGGCAGGGGGCGCCGTCCGGTTCCGCTGTCCCGGCGATGCCAGCGGTCCGGCCATGAATTCGATGGAGCCATGGCGTGACAAGGCTCGCACCATGGCTTGTTGCAGCGCGACAGGGGCCCTGCTAAGCGCGCTTGCCGTCGATCAGACGGCGACTCAGGGGCCAACGGGGATGCGGTCAGCATGAGCGAAGCGGTTGAAGGCAATGGGGCGGCCTGCGTGGAAGCTTCGAAGGGGGCCGGCGACCATGCCGTCCATGACAGCGGCCACAGTGGCGGGCACGCCCATCACGGTAGCCTGACCGCGCTGGCGGTGGGGGCGATTGGCGTCGTTTTCGGCGACATCGGCACCAGTCCGCTATACGCGATGCGCGACACATTTGCCGGGCATCATCCGCTGCCGCTGGATGAATTGCACATCTTTGGCATTATCAGCCTGATGTTCTGGTCGATGATGCTGATCGTGACGGTCAAATATGTCACCATCATCATGCGCGCCGACAACCGGGGCGAGGGCGGGTCGCTGGCGCTGTTGGCGCTGGTCAACCAGCACATTTCGGGCAAGCGCTGGTCGGCGGGGATCGTCCTGCTGGGGGTGTTTGCCACATCGCTGTTCTATGGCGACAGCATGATCACTCCGGCCGTTTCGGTGCTGGGCGCGATCGAGGGTCTGGCCGTGTTCGAGCCACAACTGGAACGCGCGGTCGTGCCGATGGTGGTGGCCATTCTGGTCGGCCTGTTCTTTATCCAAAAGCGCGGGACGGCCAAGGTCGCGGCGTTCTTTGGCCCGATCATGCTGTTGTATTTCGGCGTGATTGCCGTGCTGGGCGGGATCAGCATCGCCCAATATCCGCAGGTGATCGGCGCACTTAGCCCCCATCACGCGGTGTCGATGTTCCTGGCCGATCCGTTCCGTGGATTTCTGGCGATGGGCGCGGCCGTGCTGGCCGTCACCGGTGCCGAGGCATTGTATGCCGACATGGGTCATTTCGGCCGTCCGCCGATCCGCCTGTCATGGCTGGCGGTGGTGCTGCCTGCGCTGGTGTTGAACTATCTGGGGCAGGCCTCGTTGCTGCTGCGCAATCCGGCGGCACTGGAAAGCCCGTTCTATCTTCTGGCGCCCGAATGGTTTCAGTGGCCGATGCTGGTCATCGCGGCGGCTGCCGCCGTCATCGCCAGCCAGGCGGTGATCACCGGCGCGTTCTCTGTCACGCAACAGGCGATCCAGCTGGGCTTTATCCCGCGCATGTCGATCAAATACACCAGCCTGAACGCCGGGCAGATCTATATCCCGGTGATCAACTGGGCGCTGATGATCGCGGTGATCCTGCTGGTGCTGGTGTTCCAGCGTTCGTCCAACCTGACGGCGGCCTATGGCATCGCGGTCACGGGGGCGATGATGATCGACAACTTCCTGCTGGCGGTGATGCTGTTCATCGTCTGGCGCTGGAACAAGTGGCTGTCGGTGCCATTGCTGGTGGCCTTTACCGCGCTGGATCTGGGCTATCTGTCGGCCAATCTGACCAAGATCCCCGATGGTGGCTGGGTGCCGCTGGTGATGGGCCTGTCGATCTTTACGCTGCTGACGACCTGGTCAAAGGGCCGCGCGCTGATGCGGCAGAACATGGCCGAAGGCTCGATCCCGTTTGAACTGTTCGCCAAAAGCGCCCATTCCAGCGCCACCCGCGTGCCGGGCACGGCGATCTTCATGGCCTCGACGTTTGAGGGCGTGCCTTCGGCGCTGCTGCACAACATCAAGCACAACAAGGTGCTGCATGAACGTGTCATCGTGCTGACGGTGGCCATTCAGGACGTGCCGCATGTGGACGAGGCCGAGCGCGCCACGGTGCGTGATTATGGCGGCGGGTTCTATCAGGTGGTGCTGCGCTTTGGCTTCCTGGAGGAAACGGATGTCCCCGCCACGCTGAAATGCGTGATGGTGGGCGATCAGTCGTTCGACATGATGAAGACCAGCTTCTTCCTCTCGCGCCAGACGCTGATCGCCTCGTCCAAGCCGGGCATGGCCATCTGGCGGGAAAAGCTGTTCGCGTGGATGATGCGCAACGCGGCCAGCGCGATGGAATTCTTCCGTCTGCCCGTCAACCGGGTGGTGGAACTGGGCAGCCAGGTCGAGATTTGATCCAGGCGGGGGCGGATGGCTTTGCTATGCGGCCCCGCAATTTTTCTGCCCTGCCGCTCTGGCCGATCTGTGCTGGAATGCCCATATAGCTGCCGTTCATCCCCGCATGGGGGATCACGATAAAAGTGGAGAAATACCATGGCCTTTGTTCTTCCCGCTCTGCCTTATGCCAAGGACGCCTTTGGCTCGGTCCTGACTGCCGAGACGTTTGATTATCACCATGGCAAGCATCACAACGCCTATGTCACCCAGGCCAACGACCAGGTGAAGGGCACCGAGCTGGAAGGTAAGAGCCTGCTGGACGTCATCGCCGCCGCCAAGGCGAGCGGCAACAAGAAGCTGTTCAACGCTTCGGCCCAGATCTGGAACCACACCTTCTACTGGTTGGGCCTGTCGCCGGAAAAGACCGCGCCTTCGGCCGCGCTGCTGGCCAAGATTGACGCCGATCTGGGCGGGTTGGACGCGTTCAAGGCCGCTATCAAGGCCGAGAGCGCTGGCCACTTTGCGAGCGGTTGGGGCTGGCTGGTGCTGGAAGACGGCAAGCTGAAGGTGACCTCGTACCACGACGCCGACACCCCCGTGGCCTATGAAGGCGTGAAGCCGCTGTTCACGCTGGACGTCTGGGAGCACGCCTATTACGTCGACTATCGCAACCTGCGCCCCAACTACCTCGACGCGCTGCTGGACCACGTGAACTGGGCCTTCGTCGAAGCGAACCTGGACGGCGAGGGCGCCGCTCGCGCCGATCAGCAGGGCTGATCCCGCCCGCCGGTCACGCATCGGCAGGACACATAAAAAAACCCCGGTCCCATTGGGCCGGGGTTTTTTGTGTGCCGAGGTGGGTGAGTTTATTGGGCGCTCTCGTCAGAGGCCTCCGCGCCCAGACCCTGCTTCATCAAATAGGGCATATGGGCAAAGGTGAAGAGGAACGACATCGGCATGAACACCCACAGCTTGGCCGCGATCCATACGTCCAGATGGCCGTTGGCCTGATTGTACAGCGCGCGCAGCACTTCGTTCAGGGCGGCCATGAACAGGAAATACCAGCCCCAATTGCGCGACAGCACCATCCAGCCCCGGTCGGACAGGCCGACAAAGGCGTCCTCCATCAGGATTTTCAGCAAGGCCGTGCCGCGCCACCAACCAACCAGCAGCGTGCCGCCCAGCAACAGATAGATCGCCGTCGGCTTGATCTGCACCCACACCGCGTCATGCAGCAGGATCGTCAGCCCGCCAAAGAACACCACCAGCAGCGTCGACAGCCACAGCATCGGCGCGATCTTGCCCAGCTTCCACTTGGACACCACCAGCGCGATCAGTGTGGCCGCGATGAACACGCCGGTACTTTTGGTGACGGCCAGCATTTCGCCCACCCCCAGCGCGTCGGCGGCATCTTTGGCCGGGCGCAACAGGCGATAGCTGAGGAAAAAGGCCAGCATCGGGCCATAATCAACCGCGATCTTCACCCAGCCGGTGGACTTGGGCTTTTGCGGGGCGGCGGGGGCAGTGTCGCTCATCACGCCACCCCCGCGATCACGCGCGCCACCAGATCGGGATCGAACGGGCGCAGGTCATCAATGGTTTCGCCCACGCCAATGGCATGGATCGGCAGGCCATATTGTTCGGCCGCCGCCACCAGAACGCCGCCGCGCGCCGTGCCGTCCAGCTTGGTCATCACCAGGCCGGTGACGCCCGCCACTTCCTTGAACACCTCGATCTGCGACAGGGCGTTCTGCCCATTGGTCGCGTCCAGCACCAGCACGACATCATGCGGTGCTTCCGGGTTCAACCGGCCCAGCACACGGCGGATCTTGGCCAGCTCGTCCATCAGCTCGCGCTTGTTCTGCAACCGGCCCGCCGTGTCGACGATCAGCGCGTCTGTGCCGCGATCGGTCGCCGCCTTGACCGCGTCAAACACCACGCTGGCCGGGTCGCCGCCTTCGGGGCCCTTGACGATGGGCACGCCCAGACGGTCGGCCCACACGCCCAACTGGCCGATGGCCGCCGCGCGGAACGTGTCGCCCGCCGCCAGCATCACCGCATAGTCCTCCTCCTGAAACAGGTGGGCCAGTTTGGCGATGGTGGTGGTTTTGCCCGATCCGTTGACGCCGATCACCAGCACCACATGCGGGCGCGGGAAAGCGGTGACTTCCAGCGGCTTGGCCACGGGGCGCAGGATCGCGGCGATTTCCTCGGCCACGGCGGCCTTGATCGAGACATCGTTGATGCCCGCGTCAAACCGCACCTCGGCCAGACGGTCGCGGATGCGCGCGGCGGCGCGCGGGCCAAGGTCGGACAGGATCAGCGCATCCTCGATCACGTCCAGCTGTTCGGGCGACAGGCGCGCGCCGCCCACGATGCCCGTCAGATTGCCTGACAGCTTCTCGGTGGTGCGGGCCAACCCGCCCAGAACGCGCTCGCTCCAGCTGGAGGTGGGAGTGGTATCAGTCATGCCAGCAGGCCTTCGCAAATCCGGGTGGGTGTCAGTTCGATCAATCGCCCCGCCGCCACGCCGTCAGGCAGGGCAAAACGGGCAAAATTGGGTGCATGGCCGGTGCCATCCCTTTCGGCCAGTACCATGTGCGGCGTGCCGATCAAGCGTTCCAGCCAGACCGCGCGCTGTGTGGCAACCGCGGCGCGGCAATCGGCGGCGCGGGCCAGTGCCGTGGCGCGTGGCACCTGTGGCATACGCGCGGCGGGCGTGCCGGGGCGCGGGGAATAGGGAAAGATGTGGCCGTGGACAATGTCGAGTTCGGCAATGATCGACAGGTTGGCGGCGTGGGCGGCCTCGTCCTCGGTCGGGAAGCCCGCGATCAGGTCCGCGCCAATGGCGATGCCGGGCCGGCGGGCGCGCAGCCGGGCCACCAGATCCAGCGCATCTGCGCGGGCATGGCGGCGCTTCATGCGCTTCAACATCAGGTCATCGCCATGCTGCAATGACAGGTGCAGATGCGGCATCACCCGCGCCTCGTCCGAGATCAGGTCGAACAACAGCGGGTCAATCTCGATCCCGTCGACCGAGGACAGGCGCAAACGCGGCAGATCGGGCACGCCACGCAAAATCGCCGCCACCAGATCGCCCAGCCGCAGCGCGGGCGTCAGGTCATGCCCCCAACTGGTCAGGTCGACGCCCGTCAGCACCACTTCGGCCACGCCGCCATCGCGCAGGGCGCGAATTTCGGCCAAGACATCGGGGATGGCGCGCGACCGGCTGGGGCCGCGCCCCTGTGGGATGACGCAAAAGGTACAGGCGTGGTCACACCCGTTCTGCACCGCGACAAAGGCCCGCGTATGGCCCAGCGGCGGGGCAGGGGCCACTGTGGCGGCGGGCAGGTTCCACGCGCGCGGGTCCAGCTTGGCCGCGTTGGGGATCAACCCGTCAACCTCGGCCATCGCGCCCAATGCCTCGCGCTCGATCTCGGCGGCGCAACCTGTCACCAACAGGCGCGCGTCGGGCCGGGCCCGGCGGGCACGGCGTATGGCCTGACGCGTTTGGCGCAAAGCTTCGGCCGTCACTGCACAGGAGTTGATCACCACGACATCGCCGCCATCGCCCGCGGCCAGCATGGCGCGCATCGCCTCGCTCTCCGACAGGTTCAGCCGGCAGCCCAGCGAGATCACCTCGACTCCAGAGCGAGGCTCAGACGTCATTGATAGTCGGACAGCTCGAACGTGCCGCGAAAGGCCTCGGTCGCGGGGCCGGTCATGGTGATGCGGCCCGGCGCGCCGGGCGCGTCCGCGCTCCAGTCGATGACCAAGGGGCCGCCCGGCAGGTGCACGGTGACGCGCCGATCCACCAGCCCGCGCCGCATCGCGCCAATGGCGGTGGCACAGGCCCCCGTGCCACAGGCCCGCGTCAGCCCCGCGCCACGCTCCCACACGCGCAGGCGGATGTTCTGGCGGTCGAGGATGGTGGCCACATTCACATTGATGCGGGCGGGGAACAGCGGGTCGGTCTCGATGATGGGGCCAAGACGGGCCAGATCCTCGGCATCGGTGTCGCGCACGAAAAAGATCACATGCGGATTGCCGACATTGACGGCGGTGGGCGCGTCCAGATGCTCCCAGCCCACCGGCATGGTCAGCGTGTCCATCGCATAGGCCAGCGGGATCACCTCCCAGTCAAAGCGCGGCACGCCCATGTCCACCGCGATACCATCGGCGGTGGGGGTGGATTGCAACAGCCCGCCCAGCGTCAGGATCGTTGCCGGCGCGCCATGCAGCAGGCCCACGGCGCGGGTGGCATTGCCACAGGCCTCGACCTCGCTGCCGTCAGCGTTGAAGATCTGCATACGGAAATCCGCGCCTTCGCAGGGCGACAGGCGGATCAATTGATCGCAGCCGATGCCGGTGTGACGATCGGCCAGCGCCGCGGCGAGGGCGGCATCGACATCAGGCACCGCATCGACGCGCCCATCCAGCACGACGAAATCATTGCCCAGCCCATGCATCTTGACGAAAGGAATACGCATAACAGCGGCGATCTATGCCCGACATGCCCCGCCGTCCAGCCCCGCACCGGTGCAAATGCGGCGCGGGGGTGAAAAAAACCGGCTCAGGCGCTGCGGCGCTGCGGTGTTGCAGCGGGTTCGGGCGCAATCGCGGGGGCAGGGGCGTCAGGCGCCTCACCTTGCGCGGCCAGATGGGTGTCGCCATGGGCGGCCACCAGCAAGCCTTGCGCCGCCAACAGGTCGCGCGTTTTGGCCGCATCGACCGGCCGGCCAAAGTGATAGCCCTGAGCGCGGAACGAACCGATCTGGGCCAGCTGTGCCAGCACAGCCTCGTCCTCGACGCCCTCGGCGGTGATCGGCATGCCAAGGCCAGCGCCCAGCGCGGCAATGGTGCTGACGATCGTCTGGCTGTCATCATCGCGGGGCAGGGCGGTGACGAAACTGCGGTCGATCTTGATCCGGTCAAACGGCAGCTTGCGCAATTGCGAGAGCGAG
Source organism: Novosphingobium ovatum (assembly GCF_009909235.1). Lineage (GTDB taxonomy): Bacteria > Pseudomonadota > Alphaproteobacteria > Sphingomonadales > Sphingomonadaceae > Novosphingobium > Novosphingobium ovatum. The sequence continues at coordinate 725,261 of NZ_JAAAPO010000002.1, read as the reverse complement.
GAATAGCCCGTGCCGAAGTCATCCAGACTGACGCTGATGCCCTGGTTCTTCAGGCTGGTGATCAGCGTGGACACCATCGCGACATTCTGGTGCAGGCAGGTCTCGGTGATCTCGATCTCCAAGCGGTTGGCCGGGAAGGTCGAGGCGGTCAGCAATTTCAGCAATTTCTGCGCAAACCATGGGTCGCGCAATTGCACCGGCGAAATGTTGACCGACAGCGTTAGCGAGGGATCCCATCCACGGGCATCCTCCAGCGCGCGGGCGATCAGCCCTTCGGACAGTTCGGCAATGACGCCGATTTCCTCGGCGATGGGGATGAAGGCATCGGGTTCCACCACGCCGAACACCGGCGAATGCCACCGCGCCAGCATCTCAAAGCCCAGCACGCGGCCCGTGCCCATGTCGACCTGCGGCTGATAATAGGGCACGAATTCGCCGCGCGCGATGCCTTGGCGCACGCCCACTTCCATCTCGCTGCGGTAACGCAGTTCCGATTCCATGGCGTTTTCAAACCAGAAATAGCGATTCCGGCCCTGTTTCTTGGCATTATACATGGCGATGTCGGCCATGTGCAGCAGGCCCGCCGCGTCGGCCGGGCCGGTGCCCAGACGGTTCTGCCGGTCCGACCGGGTGATGCCGACTGATGCCGTCACCTCGCCGTTAAAGTCATCGACGGTGATCGGCGCGGCGATCAGATCGATGATCTGACCCGCGACATGGTCGATCCGTTCGGGCGCATGGGTGGCAAAGGGGATGACGCAGGCGAACTCGTCCCCGCCCAGCCGCGCCATCAGCGCTTCTTCGGGAAGAGCGGCGCGGATGCGGCGGGCGCATTCCACCAGAATGCGATCGCCCACGGCATGGCCGTTGAAATCGTTGATCTGTTTGAAATGGTCGATGTCGATCATGACAAAGGCGGCCACTTCGCCGCGCGCCGCACAGGCCGTGATCAGCGCGTCGGTGGCCGGGCCGATGCTGCGCCGGTTCAGCGCGCCGGTCATGGGGTCGGTTTCGGCCAATTGACGGGCGCGGGCTTCGGCGCTGCGGCGCTGGCGCACCTCGATGCACAACTCGTCATAGCGCCGCCAGCCAAAGATCACCAAGGCCACATTCAGCAGCAGCGCGTTGGTCAGCAGCAGATCGGGGCCCAGCCCGATCCCCTTGATCTGATGGATCACCTGCGTCAGCGCGGACGAGCTGGTGCCGACAAACAGCACCGTCGCGGTGATCGCGATGCCCAGTGCCAGCAGGTCACGCTCGGCCTTACCAAAGCGGTTGGTCGGTTGGGTCTGGGCAGGCGCCGGGTCCGCGCTGCTGTTGTCGTCTGTTCCGGGCAAGTCGCAATTCCCCCATGGCAGTTGGCCAAGGATGTATGCGGTTGTTCTGAAGTTCTGGTTAAGTTTGGCCAAACATCGGCAAGGGATTGCCGGATTGTTGCCGCCCGGTTGCGTAATGGGGCGGGGGGTGGTGTCCGGCGGGCAACAAAAAAGCCGACCCGAAGGCCGGCTTTGCTGCTTTCCACTTGGTCTCCCAAGGGAAAAATGGTCGGGGAAAGAGGATTCGAACCTCCGGCCCCTGCCTCCCGAAGACAGTGCTCTACCAGGCTGAGCTATTCCCCGACCGGAGCGGTGAGGGGCGTTTCCGTCCATCGCCGCAGGGCAGGAGCGCGCCTATAAGGGGGGTTTGCAAAAGTGGCAAGCGCCTTTCGCAAGATTTTTACCCACCCCGCCCGAATTTCACCCCAAAGCCGCAGAAACAAGGGATTCCAGCGATTTAAAAAAAGCGTCGGGGCCTTGGCGCTGGGCCCACCCCGACGGGTTGTTCCTTAGGCGGCGCGGGAGATGCCGCCCATTTTCCCGGATTCGATCTGGCGCATGCTGCGGCGGAACCGGCTGACGACCTGCATCAGCGTGTTCGTCTCGTTGGCCAAGGCGCCCAGCGCGGCGGTCGATTCCTCGACCATGGCGGCGTTTTGCTGGGTCGACTGGTCCAGCGTGCCAAAGGTCTCGTTCACCCGGCGCAGGTCGGCCGCGTTGCCGGTGGCGGCCTGGGCGATGCCATCGACCGCCATGCCGATCTGCACCACCTGTTCCATTATGCCACGCAGCGCCTCGCCGGTCTGCATCACCTGCGTCACGCCTTCGGCCACCTGAGTGGTCGATGTGTCGATCAAGGCCTTGATGCTGTTGGCCGCGTCCGCGCTGCGCTGGGCCAGCGCGCGCACTTCGGTGGCCACCACGGCAAAGCCCTTGCCCGATTCGCCCGCGCGTGCCGCCTCGACACCCGCGTTCAGCGCCAGCAGGTTGGTCTGGAAGGCGATGCCGTCGATCAGGCTGATGATCTGGCGGATCTCGTTGGCGGAGCGTTCGACCAGTTCCATCGTCGCCATGGCGCGCCCCACGACCTCCTCGCCCTCGGTGGCCGAGCGCTGGGCGCTGGCCAGGGCGTCATTGACGCTGGCGGCATTCTGGGCGGTTTCGGTGGCGATGGCGACCAGACGGTGCATCGTGCTGTTGGCCTGTTCGACGCTGGCGGCCTGCTGCTCGGTGCGCCGGGCCAGATCATCCGATGCCACGCGGATTTCCGAAGCGCCCGACTGGATATGCTGCGAGGCTTCGGCCACATTGCCGACCATTGCCTCCAGATCCTCGACCGTGCGGTTGAAATCGCTGCGCAGCCCTTCGAAATTGGCGGGGAAGCAAGTGTGGATGCGGTGCGACAGATTGCCTTGCGACAATTCCCGCAGCGCCTCGCCGATCTGGTTGACCACCGCCTGTTGCTCGGCCTCGCGGGCGTCGCGGTCGGCTTCGGCCTGCGCGCGCAACAATGCCTTTTCGGCCTCGGCCTCGGCCTGTTCGATCATGCCTCGCTCCATCCGGTTGGCCAGCGCCACCAGCACCGCCGTTTCGGCAATCACCACCACCGCATGCAGCACCACCCGGCCCAGATCGCCCGTTGCGCCAAACACCATGCTGGGCGCGGCAAAGTTGAGCACCAGATGATGCACCGCTGTCACGCCCGCTCCGGCGATGATCGGGCGCCAATCGGCCAGAATGGCCAGCATCGCGATCACGGCAAAAAAGGACATGTGCAGGTCGATCATCCACGTGCTGCCGCTCCATTGGTACAGCAACAGCGCGGGATACAGCGGCAGTGTGGCGCCCATGGTCAGGCGTGCGGCGGCATCGGTGCGCCCGCCGCTGACCATCATGGTCGGCACCGCGGTCAGCCCCAGCGCCAGCAACAGCGGCACATAGCCGGTGGTGGCAAAAGCGGTGCCACCGGCGATGAGCAGCACTCCAAGCCAGCACATGCCGACCAGAGCGCGCATCCCCAGATGCCGAAGGTTGTCGATTTCATCCATGTTCTGACCTTTATCACATAGTATTATGGCGCAACGGGGCGGTGCCCGTTCGTTTTCCCGAACACATCATCTCTGGCACTGGCACCATCAGCACGCCCGCGCGCAGCGCCCGCCAGCCCAGTTCGGCCGATGGGCCATAGACCAGCACGCTGCCCGGCACGCGGCCATGACCCAGCAATGGCAGGCCTTGGCGGCTGGCCCAGGCGGCGGGCGTGTCGACACCCCGCAATGGTATAAGGATCGCCGCGCTGCTCATCAGCGGGACCAGCGTGCACAGGCTGAGGGCCACGCTGAGCAATCCCAATTGCAGCCGCATCAGCCCGGTGGACACCGGCCGGCGGGACGTAGGGGGCAGCGAGGTGGATGGCATGAGCATGGTGAGCGACCTTTGGCCTATGCCATAGCGCGCGGGGGCTGTGCTTCTGGTTTGCCTGCCCATACGTGGCAATATCTATGGGGCGGGGTTGGGCGGTGACGGGGCGTTTACGAATGGGTTGTGGCCCGCGTTTGACCGCGTTAGGCAGGCGTCCATGTCTCAGACCGACGCCCCCGCTTCGCCCGCCCTGTCAGCTTCGCGCCATTGGGAATGGCAATATCTGGACCTGATGCGCCAGATCCGCGATCACGGCAGCGAGCGTGTCGACCGCACCGGCGTTGGCACCAAGGCGGTGTTTGGCGCGACGATCCGTTGCGATCTGTCGGGCGGGCAGATGCCTTTGCTCTCGACCAAGCGGGTCTATTGGAAGACTGCGACGCGCGAATTCCTGTGGTTCCTGACGGGCGACACCAATATCCGCAACCTGTGCGCGCAGGGGGTGGAGATCTGGACCGATTGGCCATTGGCCCGGTACAACCGCGAAACGGGCGAGGCGCTCTCGCTGGCCGATTTTTCGGCGCGAATCGTCGCGGACGCCGATTTTGCCGCGCGCTGGGGCGATCTGGGCCCGGTCTATGGCAAGCAGTGGGTGGATTGGCCGGTGTATGATCCGGCCGGTGACGGTCTGTTCCGCCGCCGCCCGGCCGGGATCAATCAGGTGGCGCAGGTGATCGAATCGCTGCGCCACAATCCGGGCAGCCGCCGCCACATCGTCGAGGGTTGGAACGTGGCCGAACTGGACGGCATGGCCCTGCCGCCCTGTCACAAGACCTATCAGTTCCACGTGGCCGATGGGCGGCTGTCAGGCGCGCTGTATCAGCGCAGCGCCGATCTGGTGCTGGGTGTGCCGTTCAACCTGTGGGGGGCGGCGCTGTTCATCCGCCTGTTGGCGCTGCACTGCGATCTGGAACCGGGCGAGCTGGTGTGGATGGGCGGCGATGTCCACCTCTACAGCAACCACGCCGATCTGGTGGAGGCGCAATTGGCGCGCAGCCCGTCAGGCAGCGCGCATCTGGACATTGTCCGCCGTCCCGACAGCATGTTTGACCACCAGATCGGGGATTTTGTCGTCAGCGATTACGCGCCGCAGGCCCATCTGGCCGCGCCCGTGGCGGTTTAACGCAGCAGCGCGGCATAGGTGATCCGCCCCTGACCGCCGCGCGCCTGTGCGGGGGTGATGTGCCAGCGCATATGCGTCACGTCTTCGGGCCGGGCCGGGCGACCGAACAGCGTCAGCCGCGCCAGCCGGCCCCAGCTATAGCCCCCGTCGACCGAGACTTCCTCGCGGCCATCGGCGCTGCCTTGCCAGATCAGCGCGCGGGGCAGGGGGGTGACAATGACAAAGCCGCCGGTGCCGCCGACCGGCGCCGCCGCCTCGTGCCGCCACCGCAAAAAGGTGACGATCCGGTCGCCATGGTTCAGCGCGGTATTGCCCTTTGTCAGACTGTCCAGACGGCGGCCTGCGGGGGTGGTGCGCTCGACATGGATGGCGCTGGTCAGGGTGATGGCCGGCGCGGCGCTGACGGCCTGGCGCGAGGGCAGGGGCATCATCACCGCGATCCGCGCGGGCGCGGCGTTGGCGGGCATAGCGGCAATGGCCAGCATCCACCCCGCCGCCAGCGCGCGCACCAGCGCCTTTTTCCATTGATTCGTCGCGACCCTGAACATCGGCCCGGTCCCTTGCATTTGGTTAATGCCATTTAGGGAATAGCCCGGAAATAAAGCGTTAATGCCCCGGCAGGCGTACCGATTCCCGCGTTTTTGGTGGGCAGAGCGAACCATGCGGGTGCGATTCGCGGTTGGGGGTCTGACCCGTGCCATCCGCTAATCCGCAGAAATTCGCCACTTTCGTCAATAATTTGCAATTGTGTGGCAAAGGGCGTTGACAGGCCGCGCCACCTTCCTTAGAGGCCGCGTCACCCAAGGGGCGCTGCCCCAACGGAAACACAGGTGAGCGGGTGTAGCTCAGTTGGTTAGAGTGCCGCCCTGTCACGGCGGAGGTCGCGGGTTCGAGCCCCGTCACTCGCGCCACTTGTGATTTCGTTTGCGGGCCCATGCGTTTCTGGTCTCAGGGATGCGCGGGTGTAGCTCAGTTGGTTAGAGTGCCGCCCTGTCACGGCGGAGGTCGCGGGTTCGAGCCCCGTCACTCGCGCCACCTTGGGAACCTGTCCGGCCATGCCGGCGGGAACATGCTGGAGGGGTCCAGCAGCAACAAGCCGGCCTTCGGGTCGGCTTTTTTGTTGCCCGCGCCGGGCGCATTTCGTGACGCGCCCAAGGCGCGCGGGCGGGCGCGATTTTGTTGTCAATGACTACAATAAGGATGCGTTTATACGCGCCTAAGCTGCCTTCAGCCCCAGCGTCCCGTTTCCATCCAGATCAGGAACCGCCGCAAGGGCAGCAGCCACACCACGCCCAGCACGACATAGACCGGCGTCTGGCCCAGCGCGGGCCAGTTCTGGATCAGCGGCGCGACCCAGCGCGCGACCAGCCCGGCATAGACCCCCAGCGCCGCCAGCAGCGCCAGCATGCCCGCCGGGATGCGCCATGTCGGCGCGGTGCGAGGGGTGGGCTTGGGGTTGGTCATCGGATTTCCTTATGACGGCGAATCGGTTTACAGTGTGCCGAACAGGCGGGTGGGGGTGATCACCGCGCGCAACGGGATGTCGTGCGGCTCTGTCGGCAGGTCATCGGCCAATTGGCAATCCCACGCCAGCCCCATCGCCACCACCTGCGGATGGGCCGCCAGCCAGCGGTCGTAATGCCCGCCACCCTGACCCAATCGCGCGCCCTCCGCCGTAAAGCCGACCAGCGGGACAAAGGCGACATCGGGCGTCAACTGCGCCGCGTCATCGGCCGGTTGCAGCGCGCCGCCCCATGGCCCCGGCACCAGATCGGCATCGTCCCACGGATCGGTCCAGACGCGAAAATCCATCGGCGCATCGCGCCCCGCAAACCACGGCAGCGCCACGGTAAAGCCGTTTTCGATCAGCCATTTGCCATAGGCGCGCGTGGGGGCTTCATCGCCCACCGCATGATAGAGCGCAACACATCCCCCCACCGGCAGCGCCGTCACCACCGCGCCGGGCGGGCGCAAAAACACCAGATTGCGCATCACCGGCGGCAGGCTGGCCACATGGTCACGGCGCGACTGGCGCAAGGCACGGCGCAGGGCGGATTTGTCGGTCATTCGCAGGCTGTCATCCGCCACATGGCCCCGCCGCACGGGGCGGGGCGTCTCGCAAAAAGGGGTGACGGGACCACCATGGGTCGTTTGCTCGGAAAATCCTCTGACGCCTCGACGTCAGGTGGGGACCATATACCGTGAACCAGGATTCTCGGCAGGGACAGCCCCCTTGGATTGCTTATAGCCTCAGGGATGTTTCATGCGGCTCGTGCCGGGCAGTTCCCGTCACCCATGATGTAGGCGCGGGGCGCGGTAATCTCAAGAGGCATCTGCAAAGCGTTGATCCGGGCGCGGATCGGCGCGCGCGTTACAGCCCGCGCTCAATTTCGCCGGCAATGGCCTCCAGCCGTTCGGCCATGGCGATCAGGCGGTTGCGGCGGCGTTCGCTGGCGTCCTGCATCGCGGCGGCCACCGGCAGGGGGACGACCACCCCGCTATCGTCGTGGCCGTCATAGGCGGGCGCGCGATAGGGCGTTTCGGCCGGGATGGGCGGTTCGGGCATGGCGGCATGGGGGGCTTGCGCCAGCCCCATCTCGGCCACGGCGCTTTGGGCGCGGGCCGCATCCTCGGCCACCTGACGCAGTTCGACCACCTCATCGGCCAGCAACAGCGCGGCGAACAACAGCGACCTCACTTCGCTCTGCGCGACGGATTCGGGCAGTTCGTCCAGCTTTTCATCGATCAGCACGCCCAGCGCGGTGACATGCGCTTCCTCTCCCGGCGCGCAGGCCACGACATAATCGCGGCCCCCGACAAAGAGCGAGATATTGCTCACGCTGTGCCGTCCACCGGAGCCGCGGGCTTGGCCACCTCGGTCGCAATCAGGCCGTCCAGCAGGCCCAGCGCGTCACCCACCACCTCGCGCAGGCGCTCGTGCCGCACCTCCAGCTCGACCGTTTCGCGCGCCACGGCCAATTGCTGTTCCCTGCTGCGGCGCAGGGCGCAGTCCAGCCGCGCCAAGGCCGCCTCAACCCGCGACAGCGCTTCATCGACGCCCGCCTCATCCGGCAGGGCAAGTGGTAGGGCCCCCGTCATGGGCGCGCTTGTACCTGCAATCCCCTTTCGCGCAAACACCAGCTTGCTCCGCTTTCGTCCTGATACGTCAGATTACGCAGGAGATCGGGGGCGGGCTGGCCGACAGGTGGGGGGCTTTACCGCCAAGGTGGTGATTGGCGCGTTTTGGCACTTGCGCGCCGATTCGCCGATTCGTTCGCGCCGCAAAGCAATGCAATGCAGCAAAAAGCGCCTCTGACAGGTTGACGCGGGCGGGGGTGGGACGCAAAGGGTGCGCCACGAATCGCGCCAGTGCGAGCCATTGCATACCTATTCGGAGCCTGCGTCCCCGCCATGACCCAAACCGCCCAAAGCATGCAGTCGATGGCCAATGCCATCCGTGTCCTGTCGATGGATGCTGTGCAGGCCGCCAACAGCGGCCACCCCGGCATGCCGATGGGCATGGCCGATGTGGCCACCGTGCTGTTCAGCAAGTTTCTGAAGTTCGATCCGGCCCGCCCCGACTGGTCGGACCGTGACCGCTTCATCCTGTCGGCGGGCCATGGCTCGATGCTGATCTACAGCCTGCTGCACCTGACGGGCTATGCCCGTCCGACGATGGACGACATCAAGAATTTCCGCCAGTTGCACAGCGTCTGCGCCGGCCACCCCGAAAATACCGAGCTGGCGGGTGTCGAATGCACCACTGGCCCGCTGGGTCAGGGTCTGGCGATGGCGGTGGGCTTTGCGCTGGCCGAGCGTCACCTGAACGGCGTGTTTGGCGATGATCTGGTTGATCACCGCACCTACGTCATCGCGGGCGATGGCTGTCTGATGGAAGGCATCAACCACGAGGCGATCGGTCTGGCCGGCCACCTCAAGCTGGGCCGGATGATCGTGCTGTGGGACGACAACCGCATCACCATCGATGGCGACACCGACCTGTCGACCAGCGAGGACATCGCCGCGCGCTACACCGCGACCGGTTGGCATGTTGTGTCCTGCGATGGCCATGACTTTGCCGATATCGAACGCGCCATTGCCGAGGCGGCCGCTGATCCGCGTCCCTCGCTGGTGGCCTGCCGCACGATCATCGGCAAGGGCGCGCCCAACAAGCAGGGTGGCCATTCGGTCCATGGCGCGCCGCTGGGCGCCGCCGAGATCGAGGCTTCGCGCGCCGAACTGAACTGGACGCTGCCCGCGTTTGAACTGCCCGCCGATGTTGTGGCCGACTGGCGCGCGGCTGGTGCGCGTGGCGCTGCCGCCAGCGCCGCATGGGATGCGCGCGCCGCCGCCAATCCCAATGCCGCCGAACTGGCGCGCCGCATGGCCGGTGACCTGCCCGACATGGCGCAGGCCGAGACCACCTTTGCCGCGTGGCTGGAGGGCAGCCAGAAGGTCGCCACCCGCAAGGCGAGCGAGCTGGCGCTGGAAGTGCTGACCCCGGTGGTGCCCGAAATGGTGGGCGGTTCGGCGGACCTTACGGGCTCGAACCTGACCATCACCAAGGCGACGCCGCATCTCAACGCCGACAATTACGCCGGCCGTTATGTCTCGTATGGCATCCGCGAATTTGGCATGGCCGCGGCGATGAACGGCATGGCGCTGCATGGCGGCGTGCTGCCCTATGGCGGCACCTTCCTGGTGTTCTCGGACTATTGCCGCAACGCGATCCGCATGTCGGCCCTGCAAAAGGCCAAGGTGGTCTATGTCCTGACCCATGACTCGATCGGTCTGGGCGAGGATGGCCCCACCCATCAGCCGATCGAACATGTCATGTCGATGCGCATGATCCCCAATCTGGAGGTCTTCCGCCCCGCCGACGTGATCGAAACCGCCGAGGCGTGGAGCCTGGCCATCAGCAACACCGGCACGCCCAGCGTGCTGGCGCTGACCCGTCAGAACCTGCCGCAGCTGCGCAAGTCGGGTCCGAACCTGACCGCCAAGGGCGCCTATCGCCTTGAGGCCGCCGCTGCCCCGCGCAAGGTGGTGCTGGTCGCCACGGGTTCGGAAGTGGAAATCGCCATGGCCGTGCGCGCCGCGCTGGAAGAACAGGGCATTGGCGCCGATGTGGTCTCGATGCCCTCGATGTCGCGCTTCTTGGCGCAGGACGCCGCGTATAAGGCTGACGTGCTGCCCGCTGGCGTGCTCAAGGTCTCGATCGAGGCTGGCACCACGCTGGGCTGGCAGGCGATCACGGGCCTTGATGGCCTGAACTTTGGCATCGACACCTTTGGTGCCTCGGCCCCCGCTGACAAGCTGTATGACTATTTCGGTCTTACGGCTGCAAAGATCACGCCGCAGGTTGTTGCGGCTCTCCAGAACGCTCCGCGGCCCGCCGCGGATGTCCAGAACTGAAATAGGAGGAATTCCATGGCTGTGAAGGTTGCCATCAACGGTTTCGGTCGTATCGGGCGCAATGTGGCCCGCGCCATTCTGGAGCGTCCGGACTGCGGTCTGGAGCTGGTCTCGATCAACGATCTGGCCGATGCCAAGGCCAACGCCCGCCTGTTCCGCAACGACAGCGTCCACGGTCCGTTCAACGGCACCGTCGAGGTGGACGGCAATGACCTGATCATCAACGGCAAGCGCATTCAGGTGACCGCCGAGAAGGATCCCGCCAACCTGCCGCATGCCGCCAATGGCATCGACATTGCGCTGGAATGCACGGGCTTCTTCGTCGACCGCGCTGGTGGTCAGAAGCATCTGGACGCGGGCGCCAAGCGCGTGCTGATCTCGGCGCCTGCCAAGGGCGTGGACAAGACAGTCGTGTTCGGCGTCAACCACGAAACGCTGACCGCCGCCGACCTGATCGTGTCGAACGCGTCTTGCACCACCAACTGCCTGGCCCCGTTTGCCAAGGTGCTGCATGAAGCCATCGGTATCGAGCGTGGCCTGATGACCACGATCCACAGCTATACCAACGATCAGAAGATTCTGGACCAGATCCACAAGGATCCGCGCCGCGCCCGCGCCGCCGCGATGAACATGATCCCCACCAGCACCGGCGCCGCCGTTGCTGTGGGCGAGGTTCTGCCGACCCTGAAGGGCAAGCTGGACGGGTCCTCGATCCGCGTGCCCACCCCGAACGTCTCGGTCGTCGACCTGACCTTCACGCCCTCGCGCGATACCTCGATCGAGGAAGTGAACGCTCTGCTCAAGGCTGCTGCCGAAGGTCCGCTCAAGGGCGTTCTGGGCTACACCGAAGAGCCGCTGGTCTCGATCGACTTCAACCACGATCCGCACAGCTCGACCATCGACGCGCTGGAAACCGCCGTCATCGATGGCAAGCTGGTGCGCGTGCTGTCGTGGTATGACAATGAATGGGGCTTTTCCAACCGCATGCTGGACACCGCCGGCGCGATGGCAAAGTTCCTCTAAGCCGGAACAAACAGGGGCGGGGAGGGCAACCTTCCCGCCCTTTTCGGCTGTGGTTGGATGAATGTAGGGGTTAGAAATGGCTTTTCGCAAGCTGGACGATCTGGGTGATGTGACCGGCAAGGTTGCGCTGGTGCGGGTGGATTTCAACCTGCCGATGCAGGATGGCGCCGTGACCGAGGACACGCGCGTGCGCGCCGTCGCGCCGACCATTCTGGAACTGGCGGACAAGGGCGCCAAGGTGCTGTTGCTGGCGCATTTCGGCCGTCCCAAGGGCAACCGCGTGCCTGACCAGTCGCTGAGCATGGTGATTGGCGCGGTGGAAAAGGTGCTGGGCCGCGAAGTGATGTTCGTGCCCGAAATCGCCGGTGACATCGTCGCGCAGGCGGTGGGCATTTTGCAGGCGGGCGACATTGCCTGCCTGGAAAACACCCGTTTCTGGCCGGGCGAGGAAAAGAACGACCCCGAGCTGGTCAAGGCGATTGCCGCCAATGGCGATTTCTATGTCAATGATGCTTTCTCGGCGGCGCACCGCGCCCATGCCAGCACCGAAGGTTTGGCCCATGTCCTGCCCGCCTATGCCGGGCGCAGCATGCAGGCCGAGCTGGAAGCGCTGAGCCGCGCGCTGGACGCCCCGGAAAAGCCGGTGGCCGCCGTGGTCGGCGGGGCCAAGGTCTCGTCCAAGCTGGACGTGCTCAAGCATCTGGTGACCAAGGTGGACCACCTGATCATCGGCGGCGGCATGGCCAACACCTTCCTGGCCGCGCGCGGTGTGGATGTGGGCAAGTCGCTGTGCGAGCATGACCTGACCGGCACGGCCGAGGAGATCATGGACGCGGCGGACGCGGCCGGTTGCACCGTTCACCTGCCCTATGAGGTGGTGGTGTCCAAGGAATTTGCCGCCAACCCGCCGTCCTTGCGCACCTGCAACGTGCATGAGGTGGCCGCTGACGAGATGATCCTCGACGTGGGGCCCTCGGCGGTTGAGGCGCTGGCCGATGCGCTCAAGACCTGCAAGACGCTGGTGTGGAACGGGCCGATGGGCGCGTTTGAAACGCAACCCTTCGACGCGGCCACCGTCGCGCTGGCCCGCATCGCGGCGGCGCTGACCAAGGAAGGCAGCCTTGTCTCGGTCGCGGGTGGCGGCGACACCGTTGCCGCGCTGCACCATGCCGGGGTGGCCGAAGACTTCAGCTATATCTCGACGGCCGGTGGCGCCTTCCTGGAATGGATGGAAGGACGCGAATTGCCCGGCGTCAAGGCGCTGGAAGCATAAGACTATTATCCGGGCGGTTGGATCAGCGTGATCTGATCGCCCGGACGCAAAACTGATCGCTTTATTTTCACCGCCCCGTTGCAGGAATGCGCAGGGCGGTTTATCCGGCCCAAGTTTGCATACCTATGCGGCATACCTATGCACCGTTTCGCGGTGGCGCCGCAAGGGCAGGCAAAGGCCCATTGTGACAGGGAAAAACGTATGACCACCAAGGCTGTCCAGAAGATCCTCGCCAACTATGAGTCCGATAACCCCGGCGTGAAGGCCAATCTGCATCGCATCTTGATGCAAGGCCGTCTGGGCGGCACCGGCAAGCTGATCATCCTGCCGGTCGATCAAGGCTTTGAACATGGCCCCGCGCGCAGCTTTTCGGTGAACGCCCCGGCCTATGACCCGCACTATCACTATCAGATGGCGATCGATGCTGGCCTGTCGGCCTATGCCGCGCCGCTGGGCATGCTGGAGGCGGGCGCTGACAAGTTTGCCGGCCAGATCCCGACCATCCTCAAGGTGAACTCGTCGAATTCGTGGGCCGGTGGCGCCAATCAGGCCGTGACCGCCAGCGTTGACGACGCGCTGCGTCTGGGCTGCTCGGCGATTGGCTTCACCATCTATCCGGGCAGCGACGACTGCTTTGAAATGATGGAAGAGATCCGCGAAATGCGCGCCGAGGCCGCCAGCGTTGGCATCGCCACCGTCATCTGGTCCTACCCGCGCGGTTCGAACCTGCCCAAGAGCGGCGAGCTGGCGCTGGATGTGGGCGCCTATGCCGCGCACATGGCCGCCCTGCTGGGCGCGCACATCATCAAGGTCAAACTGCCCAGCAACCACATCGAACAGGCTGACGCCAAGAAGTGCTATGAGGGCACCGACTGGTCGGCGCAGGCGGACCGCGTGGCGCATGTCGTGCAGTCGTGCTTTGCCGGTCGCCGCATCGTGGTGTTCTCGGGCGGGGCGGCCAAGGGCGCCGACGCCGTCTATCAGGACGCGCGCGACATCCGCGATGGTGGCGGCAATGGCTCGATCATCGGCCGCAACACCTTCCAGCGCCCGCGCGACGAGGCGTTGGCCATGCTGGACAAGCTGGTCAAGATCTACAAGGGCAAGGAATAAGCCCGAGCGGCGGGGCCTGCGGGCCTCGCCCCTGATCGACAGGTCGCATGACGCGGGGGCCGCCTCTGGCCTCCGCGTTTGTTTTGTCCTATGGCGCGCGGCATGACTGATACCAATGACGCGCCCGTTTTCGAGCATTACCGCACACCCACCAAGATCTACCTGATCTCGCCCACTGAGGTCGGGGGTGATTTTCCCGACCGTCTGGCCCGCGTGCTGGCCGCAGGGCACGACAAGGATCACGGCGTGGTGGCGTTCCAGTTCCGCGTCAAGGGGCTGGACGAACACGCCGCGGCGCGTCTGGCCGAGCCGTTGCAGAAGATCTGCGCCGATGCCGATGTCAATTTCATCGTCAACGACAGCGTCTCGCTGGCCAAGCGGCTGGGCGCCGACGGCGTGCATCTGGGGCAGGACGATGGCGATCCCAAGGAGGCGCGCGAGCGTCTGGGCCGGGACGCGCAGATCGGCGTGACCTGTCACGACAGCCGCCATCTGGCGATGGACGCGGGTGAGGCGGGGGCCGATTATGTGGCCTTTGGCGCGTTCCACCCCACCACCACTAAAGAGGTCAAGCACCACGCCAGCCCCGATCTGTTGACCTGGTGGCAGGGCTTGTTCGAGATCCCCTGTGTCGCCATCGGCGGCATCACGGCGGACAATGCGGCGCCTTTGGTACAGGCGGGTGCGGATTTTCTGGCGGTGTCGGGCGGCATCTGGAACGGCGACGAGGTGGCCAACACCACCGCGCTGATCGCCGCCATTCGCGGCAGTTTCGTCAACGCCGCCTGAGTGCGGCGCACGCCTTTCCGCGATGGCGGGAAGGGCGGGTAACACCGCTGTCAGCACGGGGCTTTCCCTAGGGCGCGCGGCATGCCATGCTGCGCGCCATGACACACACTCCCACTCGTGAACTGACGCTGCGCGGCGTGTTGCTGGGCGCGGCGCTGACGGTGATCTTTACCGCCGCCAATGTCTATCTGGGGCTAAAGGTCGGGCTGACCTTTGCCACGTCGATCCCGGCGGCGGTGATATCCATGGCGGTGCTGCGCCAGTTTTCCGGCGCCACCATCCACGAAAACAACATCGTCCAGACCATCGCCAGTGCGGCAGGCACGCTTTCGGCGATCATCTTTGTCCTGCCGGGGCTGATCATGATCGGCTGGTGGGTGGACTTTCCCTATTGGCAATCGGTGGCGGTGATCGCGCTGGGCGGCATATTGGGGGTGATGTATTCGGTGCCTTTGCGCCGGGCGCTGGTGACGGGCACCGACCTGCCATACCCCGAAGGCGTGGCCGCCGCCGAAGTGCTGAAGGTGGGCGCGGGCGTGGGCGGCGAAGCCGAGAACCGCAAGGGATTGCGCGCCATCGTTGCGGGCACGGGCGTGTCGGCAGGCTATACCTTGCTGGCCAAAATCGGCCTGGTGGCCGAGGAATTCAGCCGACCTTTCCGTTTTGCCGGGGGCGCCACGGCGGTGTCCAGCAGCTTTACCCTCTCGCTGATTGGCGTTGGGCATCTGGTGGGGCTGAGCGTGGGCGTGGCGATGCTGATCGGCATGGTGGTCAGCTGGGGCGCGCTGGTGCCGATGTATAGCGGTGGGATGCCGGGCGATCTGGGCGATGTGGTCAGCACCGCTTTCCGCCACAAGGTGCGGTTTATCGGCGCGGGCACGATTGGTGTGGCGGCGGTCTATACGCTGTTGCGGGTGATCGGGCCGATTATGCGCGGTGTGACCGGCGCGATCGCGGCGCAGCGCGCGCGCGGGACCGGGCAGGGGGATGACCTGCCGCTGGCCGAGCGTGACATGCCCATCACCATCGTGGGCGCGGTGATCGTGGCCGCGATGGTGCCGATCGGCGTGCTGCTGGCCGGCTTTGCCCGTGGCGGCCCGATCGAGACGCATTTCTGGCCGGTGTTGATCGCCACTGTGGCGTTTGTGCTGGTGATCGGCGTGGTGATCGCCAGCGTGTGTGGCTATATGGCCGGGCTGATCGGGGCATCCAATTCGCCGGTGTCGGGCACGGGCATCCTCTCGGCGCTGGGGATTTCGCTGTTGCTGGCGGTGTTCTTTGGCCGGGACATTGATCCCGATGCCACGCGGGCGCTGGTGGCCTTCGCGCTGTTTGTCACGGCCATCGTGTTTGGCGTGGCGACGATTTCCAATGACAATCTGCAGGATCTGAAAACCGGCGAGCTGGTCGGCGCGACCCCTTGGCGGCAACAGGTGGCTTTGGTGCTGGGCGTGGTGTTTGGCGCGCTGGTGATCCCGCCGGTGCTGACGATGCTGAACCACACGCTGGGCTTTCAAGGCGCGCCGGGGGCGGGCGAACATGCGCTGGCCGCGCCGCAGGCCGCGCTGATCACGGCCATCGCGCAGGGCGTGTTGGGCGGTTCGCTGGACTGGAACCTGATCGCGATTGGCGCTGGCATCGGCGTGGTGGCGATCATCATCGACGAAGTGTTGCGGGCACGGGGCAGGGGCGCTTTGCCGCCGCTGGCGCTGGGCATGGGGATCTATCTGCCGATGGGGTTGACGCTGTTGATCCCGGTGGGGGCGTTTATCGGCCATGCCTATGACCGCTGGGCGCGCGGCGCGGCCGACCCCGCCTTTGCCGAGCGGATGGGGATGTTGGCGGCCACCGGCCTGATCGCGGGCGAAAGCCTGTTTGGCGTGGTGTTTGCCGGGATCGCCTGGGGCAGCGGCAGTCCGACGCCGCTGATGCTGATGCACGAGGGGTGGTGGAGCGCGCCGCTGGGGCTGGGTGTGTTTGCCGCCTGTGTGGGCTGGCTGTATCACGCCACGCGCCGGGCTGTGGCGGCATAACGCCGCGGGGAGCGGGGGCTGTGGCGGCGTGATCTTGCCGCCACCTTGGGCCCGCTATTGGTTGTTCAGCACCTTGCGCACACAGCGGATCGCGCCATCGGTGCCATCCGGGTTCAGTTTGCGCAGGAAATTGTCGGACAGGCGGTGATAGCGCTCGCCCTGTTTGGGGCCGGTGGTGATCCGCACCATGTCGCCCGTCGCCAGATAGGTCCCGCGCCCCAGTTTGGTCCGGTACATCGAGCCTTGCATGACGGTGAAATCCTCGCTGGGGAGGCGGACGCCCGCCGCGCCCATTGCGTCGCCGGGCAATTCACAGCTGAAATCGCCACGCTTGAGCGCGATCAGCGGGCCTTCGACATCGGCCTGTCGCGTGCCGGCGGCCACCGGCGCCGACCCCATGACCAGCATCGCCCCCACAGTGGCGCAAAACAGCACACCACCGGCATCACGCGGCCATGCCGCCAGCGATTGCCAATGGCCCCGCACCGCGCTAAGGGCGCCCATCCGCGCGTTTTTGCGCAACCTGTTCTCGCTCTTTTCCATCAAAGGTTTTTCCCCATGAAGATCAGCGGCGTCGAAATCCGCCCCGGCAACATCATCGAATACGAAAAGGGTATCTGGAAGGTTGCCAAAACCCAGCATACCCAGCCCGGCAAGGGCGGCGCCTTCATGCAGGTCGAGATGAAGAACCTGATCGATGGACGCAAGAACAATGTGCGTTTCCGCAGCGCCGACACGGTGGAGAAGGTCCGCCTTGACACCAAGGACTTCCAGTTCCTGTACGCCGAGGGCGAGGATCTGGTGTTCATGGACGTGGAAACCTATGAGCAGATCAACCTGTCCAAGGACATCATCGGGGACGCCGCCGCGTTCCTGCAGGATGGCATGACTGCCGTGCTGGAAATGTACGACGATCGCCCGATCAGCGTCCAGCTGCCCGAGCAGGTCGAGGCCACCATCGTCGAGGCTGATGCCGTGGTGAAGGGGCAGACCGCCTCGTCGAGCTACAAGCCGGCCATTCTGGACAATGGCGTGCGCATTCTGGTGCCGCCTCATATCGCTTCGGGCACGCGCATCATCGTCAACGTGTACGAGCGTACCTACGTCGGCAAGGCGGACTGAGCATGGCGATTTCCGGCCTGATCCGCGTCATGGAGCGCGCCGCCCGCAAGGCCGGGCAGCGTTTGCGCCGTGACTTTGGCGAGGTGGAGCACCTGCAGGTGAGCCGCAAGGGCACGGCGGATTTCGTCAGCCGCGCCGACCAGCAGAGCGAGCGCACGCTGTGGGAAGAACTGCGTGCCGCCCGCCCCGACTGGGGCTTTTTGATGGAGGAAGGCGGGGAGATCGCCGGCGATCCCACCCGTCCGCGTTTCATCATTGATCCGCTGGATGGCACCACCAACTTTCTGCACGGCATCCCGCATTTCGCGATCTCGATCGCGGTGCAGGAGCCCAAGCTGGACGGTTCGGGCTGGGGCGAGGTGATTGCCGGGCTGATCTATCAGCCGATCACCGACGAAAGCTTCTGGGCCGAAAAGACCCGTGGCGCGTGGCTGCATGACCGCCGCCTGCGCGTGTCGGGCCGCCGCCATCTGGACGAAAGCCTGATCGCCACCGGCATTCCCTTTGCCGGGCATGGCGATACGCTGGAATGGCGCCGCATTTATGACGTGCTGGCCCCGCAAGTGGCCGGTATCCGCCGTTTTGGCGCGGCTTCGCTGGATCTGGCATGGGTGGCCGCGGGCCGCTATGACGGGTTCTGGGAAAGCAGCCTGAAGCCGTGGGACAGCGCGGCCGGCTGTTTGCTGATCCGCGAGGCGGGCGGTTTCGTCTCGAACTATCGCGGCCAGTCGCTGCCGATCTGTGACGAGCAGGTGCTGGCGGGCAATGACGTGCTGCATTCGCGCCTGCACAAGCTGATCGTCGGCGCGTTGAAGGACGCCTGATAAAAATTTCCCCCGCCGATGGTGATTTATCCGTCGGTGGGGGGTTGATCCGGGGGCCATGCGGCGCTAACCGGATCGGCACCGGCAGGGCATGCCGGTGAAAATGAAACGCCCCTGTGGTGGAATGGTAGACGCGTCCGACTCAAAATCGGATATCGAGAGATGTGCCCGTTCGAGTCGGGCCAGGGGCACCATTTTCACAATCGCCAGACAGGCTCATCCCTTGCGGGGTGGGCCTTTTGTCTTTGTGGGCCCGGTTACAGCCATTTGCGCCATTTGAACCACACAAACGGCACCAGCGTGGTGATAAGGCACAGCGCCAGCGCCATCGGATAGCCCATCTGCCACGACAATTCGGGCATGTGTTGAAAATTCATGCCGTAAATGCCCACCACCAGCACCGGCGGAATCCCCGCGACCGAGGCAACCGTCAGCACTTTGACCACATCATTCTGCTCGATATTGACCAGACTGGTGGCCGCGTCCTGCAGGAACTGGATGCGCGCGGACAGGCTGGCCTCGAATTCGTCGAGCGAGGTGATGTCGTTGATGATCGTATGCAGCCGCGCCTCCAGCCCGGCGTCCAGCCGGTCCTTGCCGCGCTGGGCCAGGAAACCGGCCATCCGCCCGATCGACAGGAACATGAAGCGCACCCGCGCCGAACGGTCATAGGCCCGCCCCAGCCGCATGATCGCCCGCCGCAACAGCGCGGTTTCGCGTTGCAGCCCCTGGCGCTCGATCTCGCCATAGAAAATCCGGCGCGAAATGGCCGAGATCTGTTCGGACACCATTTCCAGCTGGTCGGCGGCGCGGTCGATCACTTCTTCCAGCACATGCAGCAACAGTCCGGCGGGCGAATCACTGTGGGTGGGGCCGATCGCCTGCGCCACGCTGGTCAGCGGCGCGAGCGGGGCATAATGGATCGTCACCAGCACGCGCGGCGTCAGGATGAAGCCGGTGGGCACGATCATCCAGCGCTCCTCGGTCGCGGGAAAGGCCGGGTCGCGCGTCAGCAAGGGGGCGGTCATCACCAGCGTGTCGCCCACCGCGCGAAGGCGGCTGGATGTCTCGATCTCGCGCAGGGCGTCGGCGCTGGGCAGGGTGATGCCGTAATCCGCCTCGATCTGGGCGCATTCGGCGGGGCTGGGATCGCACAGGTCGATCCATGCCGCGCTGACCGGATCCGCGCCTGCCACCAATTGATCACGCGTCATTATATGGCCCTTGTCCGCCCCATCACGGCCGGTCATCTGCCGCAAATCCCGGGCAAAAGCCAGTGGCGGCGGCGCGGCACGCAAAAAGGCGGTGGCAGGGGGCCTACACCCTGCCACCGCGCGTCTCCTCCCCAGGAGTGTTCAGTTCAGCTTGCGCCTTTTCCGGGTCTGGTGCCGGTTGGGGCGGGGCGGGCGGCGTCGGACCATCAGAACGCCGCCCGTCCATATGCGTCAGTTGTAATTGCCCAACCGGTGGAACAGGGCGTTGATCCGCGCCAGTTCGCCCGGGTCTTCCACCGCGCGGGCGTGGCTGGCCAGCGCCGCGCGCAACAGGTGGAAATCGGTGGTCGAGAGCAGCGCGCGGGCCCTTGCAGGTTCACGCGGCGCAGGTGGTGTGGTGTCGATATGCGTCGTCATCATCGCGCTCCTCTCACTCGGCCGCTTCCATGGCGGCGTTGAACTGGTCGGCCTCGGTGCTTTCGGCAAGCGCCGTGGTGCTGGACTGACCGCCGCCGATGGCGGTGGCAACGGCATCGAAATAGCCGGTGCCAACCTCACGCTGGTGGCGCGTGGCGGTGTAGCCGTTGGTTTCGCTGGCGAATTCGGCCTGTTGCAGTTCCGAATAGGCCGCCATGCCGCGATCCTTGTAGCCGCGCGCCAGCTCGAACATGCCGTGGTTCAGGCTGTGGAAGCCAGCCAGCGTGACGAATTGGAACTTGTAGCCCATGGCGCCCAGCTCGCGCTGGAACTTGGCGATGGTGTCCTTGTCCAGCTTTGCCTCCCAGTTGAAGCTGGGCGAGCAGTTGTAGGCCATCAGCTTGCCCGGATGGGCCTTTTGCACGGCTTCGGCAAAGCGCTTGGCGTCCTCCAGATTGGGGTAGGAGGTTTCCCACCACAACAGGTCGGCGTGCTCGGCAAAGGCGATGCCGCGCTTGATGCAGTGGTCAACGCCGGTGCCCTCCTTCAGGCGGAAGAAGCCTTCGGGGGTGCGTTCGCCGGTCAGGAACTCGTGGTCGCGCTCGTCGATGTCGCTGGTGATCAGGCGGGCGCTTTCGGCGTCCGTGCGGGCCACCAGCACGGTCGGCACGCCGCAGATGTCGGCCGCCATGCGCGCCGCGTTCAGGTTGCGGATATGCGCCTGCGTCGGGATCAGCACCTTGCCGCCCAGATGGCCGCACTTCTTTTCAGCCGCCAACTGGTCTTCAAAGTGCACGCCTGCCGCGCCTGCTGCGATATAGGCCTTCATGATTTCAAAGCAGTTGAGCGGGCCGCCAAAGCCGGCTTCGGCATCGGCAACGATAGGGGCGAACCAGTCGCGCTTGACGCCGCCTTCGCTGTGCTCGATCTGGTCGGCGCGTTGCAGGGCGTTGTTGATGCGGCGGGCCAGATCGGGGCCGGCATTGGCCGGATACAGCGACTGGTCCGGGTACATCGAACCGGCGGTGTTGGCGTCAGCCGCCACCTGCCAGCCCGACAGATAGATCGCCTTGAGCCCGGCGCGCACCTGTTGCATCGCCTGATTGCCCGACATCGCGCCCAGTGCGTTGATGAAGGGCTCGGTGTGCAGCAGTTTCCACAGCTTTTCCGCGCCACGGCGGGCCAGCGTGTATTCGACCGGGACCGACCCGCGCAGGCGCTCGACATCGGCGGGGGTATAGGTGCGGCGGATGCCGTCGAAACGGCCCGGAGTGGTGGGAACCAGCGTGTCGAAAGTGGTAGCGGTCATGGGCTCTCTCCTGCGAAGTGGCGGGCGGTTGTGCCTGCGTCCTGAGAGCCTGATACGCGGGGGGCGGCACGGCTTGAATGAAAAGTTACAAAATAAACTGTATGGATGCAGCGGATTGCGGGATATCATTTGTCATGTTGTAAATTATGTGACAAATTGCGCCCCATGTCGGACACCCAATTTCTGGCCGGTCCCGCCCTGCGCCGCCTGCGCCGCCGTGAAGGTTTGACCCAGGCCGCCATGGCCGCGCGCATCGGCGTTTCGCCCAGCTACCTCAATTTGATCGAGCGAAATCAGCGGCCTTTGACCGCGCGACTGGTGGTCAGTCTGGCCGAACAGTTTGATTTCGATCCGCGCAGCCTGCGTCAGGACGAGGCGGTGGGCGGGGTGGAAGGCTTGCGCCGCCGGTTGTCGGATGAACGCTTTGCCGATCTGGGGATCGACCGCGACGAGATCGCCGAATGGCTGGCCGCCGCGCCACAGGCCGCGCTGGCCTTTGCCCGCCTGTATGACGCGGCGGGGCAAGGGCAGGCCGCCACTCCCGCCGCGATCGACCCGATGGATCTGGCCCGCCGCGAGATCGAGCGCTGGCGCAACCATTTTGCCGATCTGGACATCGCGGCCGAGGAACTGGCCGAGGAATTGCGCCTGTCCAACCCCGACATCACGGCGGCCCTGACCGACCGTCTGCGGCAAAAGCACCAGATCAGCGTGCGCATCCTGCCGGTGGATGTGATGCCGGACGCGCTGCGGCGGCTGGATCTGCATGCGCGCCAATTGCAATTGTCCGAGATGCTGGACCCGGCTAGCCGGGCGTTCAACATCGCGGTGCAACTGGCGCTATTGGAGCAGCGCGACGCGATTGCGGGCATCGCCAATGGCGCGCAATTCAGCGCCGGGCAGCAGGGCGGACAGGGTGCCCAACGCGCCGCTTGGCGGTTGTTCCGGCGGCATCTGGCGGGCTATTTCGCCGCTGCCGTGCTGATGCCCTATGGCCGCTTCATGCGTGCGTGTGAGGCGACGGGGTATGATTTCACCATCCTGCAGCGCCGGTTCAACGTGGGGTTTGAACAATTGGCCCACCGCCTGACGACCCTGCAACGAGTGGGGCAGCGTGGTCTGCCTTTCTTCATGGCGCGGATCGACCGGGCGGGGCAGTTTTCCAAACGCTATGCCGGGGCGTCTGGCACGCTGATGCTGGAGACCGAGGCGACCTGTCCGCTATGGGTGGCCCATGCCGCCTTTGACCACGCGGGGCGGATTTGCACACAGGTGGTATCGCTGGAGGAAACGCCGGGCAGTCCGCAGCGCTGGTTCACCATCGCCCGCACGGTCGAGGGCAGTGGCGGCAATGGTGGCGGGGCCGCTGATGCGGCGCGCTTTGTCGTGGTGCTGGGGGTAGAGGCAGGGCAGGGGGCGGCGCTGGCCGCCGCGCGCGGGGTGGACCTGTCAGCCAGCGGGGCGGTGGCAATCGGCATGGGCTGTGCCCGTTGTCCGCAGGCCGACTGCCGCCAACGTTCTTTGCCGCCGCGTGGCAAAACGCTGGTGTTTGACGAGCGTGCGCGCGGCCTGACGCCGTTTGAATTTCAGCGTTGAAACGCGGCGCAGCTGTCGGGTGATTTGTCATTCCATTGTAATATCTGCCGACAGCTATGGGCCGTGCCCGGCGTTTTTCCCTGAAACTTCGCTCTGCGGGGCGGATCGGTGCTGTCAGATTTACCGACATTTTACGCCTTCCCCCTAAGGTCGCTGGCAAGGTCCGTCGTGGGGCCGGACGCAAACCAAGCGATTTTGCCATGATCCGCGTGTTTAAACATTACATTCCCCATTCGGTGCTGTTGCTGGGGTTGATCGATGTCATCCTGTTGATGACAGCGGCCGACTTTGCCTGGCGGCTGCGGGCCGACCAACTGGCGATGCAGGCAGGCGACCTGTCACAGCGGTTGCAGCCGCTGGCGGCGTTCACCGCGATGATCCTGACCGCGATGATCGCGGTGGGGGCCTATGGCGCCGAAGCGCTGCGCTCGGTACGCTTTGCCAGCGCGCGGTTGCTGGTGGCGGTGTCGCTGGCGATCATCGCGCTGGGGGTGGTGATCTCGGTCACGGGCGGGCATGAATTCTGGCACTCGACGCTGTTTTACGCGATGCTGGCGGCGATCGGGCTGCTGGTGATGAACCGTCTGCTGGTGGGCGGCGTGCTGGGCACGGCGGCGTTCCGGCGGCGCGTGCTGGTGCTGGGCGGTGGCAACCGCGCGGCGCGGCTGCGCGAACTGGCCGAACGGGCGGGCAGCGGCTTTGTCGTTGTCGGCTTTGTCGGGATGAGCGAGGCCGCCCCGGTGGTCGAGGACGCGATTCCGCGCTCGGCGATCCACAACCTGAAACGCCACGTTGAAAATCTGGGCGTGTCCGAGGTGGTGCTGGCGCTGGAAGAGCGCCGCAATGCCTTGCCGCTCAAGGACCTGTTGCGGATCAAGACGGCGGGCGTTCACGTCAACGACTTCTCCAGCTTCTTGGAGCGCGAGACGGGCCGCGTTGATCTGGGCACGGTGAACCCCAGCTGGTTCATCTTTTCGGATGGGTTTTCCTCGGGGCGGGTGTTCAGCTCGGCGGCCAAGCGATTGTTCGATGTCGTGGTCAGCCTGCTGCTGTTGTCGGTGACGGCGCCGGTGATCCTGTTGTTCGCCATTCTGGTCAAGCTGGACAGCAAGGGGCCCGCTTTCTACCGCCAGCGCCGCGTGGGCCTGTATGGTCAGCCCTTTGACGTGATCAAGCTGCGCTCGATGCGCACCGATGCCGAGGTCAATGGCGCGCAATTTGCCGCCAAGAACGACCCCCGCGTCACCCGCATCGGCAATTTCATCCGCAAGGTCCGCATCGACGAATTGCCCCAGACGTGGAGCGTGCTGAAGGGCGAGATGAGCTTTGTCGGGCCGCGTCCGGAACGTCCCGAATTCGTCGACGATCTGGAGGAAAAGCTGCCCTATTACGCCGAGCGCCACATGGTGAAGCCGGGGATCACCGGCTGGGCGCAGGTGAACTATCCCTATGGCGCCAATCTGGAAGATTCCCGCCACAAGCTGGAATATGACCTGTATTACGTCAAGAATTACACGCCCTTCCTGGACATCCTGATCATCCTGCAAACGCTGCGCGTCGTGCTGTGGCACGAAGGCGCGCGGTGAGGGGGCGGGCATGACCTTGGCGGACGCCTGGTGGGCGTGGGTTGGCAATGCCAGCCATGTCGCCGGGGCTTGTGCGGCAACGGCCGTGGCGGCCTCGATCTGGAGCCAGCGCGGGCGCTATAGCGGCGCGGGTCTGGCGATTGTCGCCTCGTTGGCCATGACGGCCGTGTGGTGCCTGGTGGTGACGGTCAAGGGCCAGTTGAGCCTGGCCGGGCAGGGCGCGATGGGCCTGCGCAACCTGACCTATCTGTGGGCGGTGTACCGCATGTTCGCCAGCGACGGGCGCCATACCCGCGTGGCGCAGGTGGGACCGGTGGTGGCCGCGTTGGCGCTGGTCGATATTCTGGTGCCAGCCGTGCAATTGGTGGTCAGCCGCATCGCGCCCGCCATGCTGAACGCCGAGGCGCTCTATCGCATGAACCTGATGCTGGCGCTGCTGGGGGTGATTGGCTCACTGGTGCTGGTCCACAACCTGTATGCCAGCGCCAGCCGCGAAGGGCGCGCGATGCTGCGCTGGCCGGCGATGGCGCTGGGGCTGGTGTGGGTGTTCGAACTGAACCTCTATACGGTGGCCTATCTGTCGCACGAATGGCCGCGCCAATTGGCTGCGGTGCATGGCGTGGTCGATGTCGCCTTTGCCATCATTCTGGCGCTGGGCAGCGTCAAGGGCCGCGAGACGCTGCGCCTGTCGCCTTCGCGTTCGGTCACATTCCAGTCGTTCAGCCTGCTGATGATCGGCGGCTATCTGGCGGGGATGGTGGCGGTGGCCAATTGGCTGTCCTATGCCGGGGGCGATTATGCCCGTTGGTTGCAATTGTCGTTTGTCATTGGCGCAACGGTGGTGGCGGCGCTGACGCTGCCCTCGCGGCGGATGCGCGGCTGGCTGCGGGTGACGGTGACCAAACACCTGTTCCAGCACCGCTATGACTATCGCGCCGAATGGCTGCGCTTTACCGAAACGATTGGTGGCCGCAGCAAGGAAGCCGCCCCGCTGCATGAACGCGCGGTGCGGGCGTTGGCCGATATCACCGATTCGCCTGCCGGCCTGTTGCTGATGCCCGACGAGCATGGCGATTTTGTGCTGGCCGCGCGCTGGCAATGGCTGACGATCGAGGTGCCCGCCTGTGCCATTGCCGCCGGGCAGATGGTGTCGATCAGCCGGGGTGATTTCATCGTTGAACTGGACGAGCTGCGCGCGGGCCACGCGGCGCCGGGCACGGCGGGCATCGGCCTGCCGCAATGGTTGCGCGAGGAAGCGCGGGCATGGGTGGTGATCCCGCTGATCCACAACGAGCGCGTGCAGGGCGCGGTGGTGCTGGCCCGGCCGGAACATTCGCGCAAGCTGGACTGGGAAGACTTTGACCTGTTGCGCGTGGCGGGGCAACAGGTGGCGACCTATCTGGCTGAAAACGCCAGCCAGGTGGCGCTGGTCGAGGCCAGCCGGTTTGACGATTTCCATCGCCGCATCGCCTTTGTCATGCATGACATCAAGAATTTGGCCAGCCAGTTCGCCCTGTTGGCCCGCAATGCCGAGCGCCACGCCGAAAACCCGGCGTTCCGCGCCGACATGCTGGTGACGTTGCGCAATTCGGCGGACAAGCTGAACCATCTGGTCGCGCGTCTGTCGCGCTATGGCGGGGGCGTGGACAGGGTGGAGCCGGTAGAGCTGGGCGCGATCGCCCGCGAACTGACCGCCGCGTTTCAGGCGCGCCACAATGTGCAGGTGATCGAGCGCGACCCTTGCACCGTGGCGGGGCAGCGCCACGCGATCGAGCAGGTGATCCAGCATCTGGTGCAGAACAGCATTGATGCCAGCACCCCTGACGCCCCGGTGTTCGTGCATATCGCGAATGATGATCCGTGGTGCCGGATCGAGATTGTCGATTCGGGGCACGGCATGTCGCCCGACTTCATCCGCACCCGCCTGTTCAAACCCTTTGTCTCGACCAAGGCGGGCGGGTTTGGCATCGGCGCCTATGAGGCGCGCGAACTGGTGCGCGCCATGCATGGGCGGCTGGATGTGGAAAGCCGCGAGGGGCTGGGCACCCGCTTTATCATCCGCCTGCCGTTGCAATCGGCACGCAATGTTCTGACAACTCTGGATAATGGTCAAAAGGTGGCATGATGGCTGGTGACAGACCCAAATTGCTGGTCGTCGAGGACGATCCCGGTCTGCAGGCTCAGCTGAAATGGGCCTATGATGATTTCGACGTGATCGTGGTGGGCGACCGCGCCAGCGCGATTGCCGCCCTGCGCGCCGAAGAGCCCGCTGTGGTGACGCTGGATCTGGGCCTGCCGCCCGATCCTGATGGCGTGACCGAGGGCTTTGCCGTGCTGGAGGAGATCATGGCGATCAAGCCTGACACCAAGGTGATCGTCGCCTCCGGCCATGGTGCGCGTGAAAGCGCGCTGACGGCAATCGACCGGGGCGCCTATGATTTCTACCAAAAGCCGGTGGATATTGACGAGATGGCGCTGATCGTGCGCCGCGCCTGGCGCCTGCACCAGATCGAGGCGGAGAACCGCAACCTGTCGGCCCGCGTTGGGGCGGATCAGCGTGTGCTGGGCCGGATCATCACCGGCGCGCCCGAAATGCTTCGCGTGGCCCGCACGATCGAGCGCGTGGCCAACACCAATGTTTCGGTCATGCTGTTGGGGGCCAGCGGCACCGGCAAGGAATTGCTGGCGCGCGGATTGCACGAGGCCAGCGATCGGCGTGACGGGGCGTTCGTGGCGATCAATTGCGCTGCGATCCCTGAAAACCTGCTGGAAAGCGAGCTGTTCGGCCATGAAAAGGGCGCGTTCACCGGCGCGGTCAAGACCACCGAGGGCAAGATCGAGCAGGCCAATGGCGGCACGCTGTTTCTGGACGAAGTGGGCGACATTCCCTTGCCACTTCAGGTCAAATTGCTGCGTTTCCTGCAAGAGCGCGTGATCGAGCGGATCGGCGGGCGCAAGCCCATCGCGGTCGACACCCGCATCGTGTGCGCCACGCATCAGAACCTGGAGGCGATGATCGCCGATGGCCGTTTCCGCGAGGATCTGTGGTATCGGCTGGCCGAAATCGTGGTCAAGATCCCGGCGCTGTCGGAACGCCCCGGTGACGCGACGCTGTTGGCCAAGGCGTTTCTGGCCCGTTTTGCCAAGGAGATGAACCCGCAGGTCAAGGGCTTTGCCGGGGATGCGCTGGCGGCGATTGACGGGTGGAACTGGCCCGGCAACGTGCGCGAGCTGGAAAACCGCGTCAAACGCGCCGTCATCATGGCCGATGGCAAACTGGTCTCGGCTGCCGACCTCGACCTTGGCCCGGCGCGGGAGGAGGCCAACATCCCATTGAACCTCAAGGCCGCGCGCGAACTGGCCGACCGCCGCGTCATCCGCCACGCGCTGGCCCGCAGCGAGGGCAATATCTCCAGTACTGCCAAGCTGCTGGGGATCAGCCGCCCGACGCTGTATGATCTGTTGAAGCAATACGATCTGCAAAACTGACCCGTTGCGCGCGGCATAGAAAAAGGGGCGCACTGCCGAGCTGGCGGTGCGCCCCTTTTGCTTTGGGTATGCCACTATGCGGGCAAATCCCCGAAAAAAGGGCGGTCCGAAAACTGCCCTCTCCCCTCCCTAGTTCTTCCGGGGCCGCTTCTGTCACAAAGCTGTAAGGCTGGCAATCCGTCTGTCGGAAAGCCGAAAAGAAGTTGACCAGCGTGGCGTAAAATCCACACTCTGACGAACCAAGTGGTACATTGCGACAGGGCAAAGACACGGCGCGTTCAAATTCTTGCGCCGTGTCCGTGGTTTGCTTTGCCAATCTGTCAGTCGGTCAGTTCTTCGCCATGGCGCACCGACCACCAGATCGCCGCCGCAATCAGCCCCGCGCCGATCAACCCGGTGACCGTTTCGGGGATATGCACCAGAGCAGACGCCAGCATGATCCCGGCCAGCGCCAGAATCGCCCAGAACGCTCCGTGCTCCATATACAGGAACTGGCTGAGCGTACCCTTTTCGACCAGCAGGATGGTCATCGACCGCACATAGATCGCGCCCACCGACAGGCCCAGCGCGATCACCACCATGTTGTTCGACAGGGCAAAGGCCCCGATCACCCCGTCCAGACTGAACGAGGCATCCAGCACGTTGAGGTAGAGGAACCCGGCCAGCCCCGATTTCACCACCACCCCGGCGGCAGCGCGGGCTTCCTCGCGCGCCTCCATGATCGAACCGATGCTTTCCACCACGACAAAGGTGATGATGCCGAAAATGCCGGAAATCAGCAGTTCCTTGGCTTCGGCGTCCGGCAGGTAATGGCCGATGCCGATCAGGATCAGCAACAGGATGGCAATTTCGCCCGCCTTGATCATGCCGATCAGCTTCATCGGGCGCTCGATCCAGCCCAGCCAGTGGACGTCCTTGTCCTCGTCGATGAAAAAGCCAAAGCCGACCATCGCCAGAAACGCCCCGCCAAAACCGGCGATGGCAATATGGGCGGCGCTGACGATGCGCTCATATTCCTTGGGATTGGACAGCGACAACTGCACCGCCTCGATGGGCCCAAGTCCCGCAGTAAAGCCCACGATCAACAGCGGGAACAGCACTCGCGTGCCAAACACCGCAAACACCATGCCCCATGTCAGGAACCGCTTGCGCCAGACATCGTCCATGTCCTGCAACACCTTGGCATTGACCACAGCGTTGTCGAAAGACAGCGAGATTTCCAGCACCGCCAGCACGGTGATGATCCACAAGATGCCGCCCATCGCGGCCCATGAATGCGCTTCGTTCCAGGCGTACATGGCGCCCAGGACAAAACAGATGGCGGTAAAGATGAAAGATCCGCGAAAATATCGCATCAAAGTACCGGGCAAGGGAAGTTCTCCGGAAAGTGTGGGGGCGCTTACTTGGGCTGATAGGTCTGTTCCGGCCCCGGAAAGCTGCGTTCGCGCACCTCTGCCGCATAACGCGCCACAGCGCCAGAGATGACACCGCCCAGATCCTCATAGCGCTTCACAAAGCGGGGGACACGCTCGAACATGCCCAGCATGTCTTCGGTCACCAGCACCTGACCATCGCATTGGGCGCTGCCGCCGATGCCGATCACCGGGCAGGTGACCGCCTGCGTCACCGCAATGGCGATTGGTTCGATCACGCCTTCGACCACGATGGCAAAGGCGCCCGCCGCCTCCAGCGCCTTGGCGTCAGCGATGATCTTTTGCGCCTCGGCGTCGGAACGGCCGCGCGCGCCATAGCCGCCCAGAACGTTGACCGCCTGTGGCGTCAGACCCACATGGCCCATCACCGGAATGCCGCGCGCCACCAGAAAAGCCACCGTTTCGGCCATTGCCGCGCCGCCTTCCAGCTTGACCCCGGCACAGCCCGTTTCCTTCAACAGGCGGGCGGCGCTTTCGAACGCCTGCTGCGGGCTGGCCTCATAGGTGCCGAATGGCATGTCGACCACCACCACCGCATGATAGGATCCGCGCACCACCGCCGCGCCATGGGCGGCCATCATCTCCAGCGTGACGGGCACCGAACTGGGCAGGCCATAGATCACCTGACCCAGCGAATCGCCCACCAGCAGAATGTCGCAATGTTCATCCAGCAATTGCGCCTGCCGCGCGGTATAGGCCGTCAGCATGACGATCGGCTGTGCGGTGTGGCCATCAGCCTTGCGCCGCTGGATGGCCGGGATCGTCAGCCGCTTGAGCGGGGCCGGGGTGGGGTTGGCGCGCGATGTCGCCGTGTCGAGCTGAAAGGTCGTGGACATGGCGCCCGTTCTAGCGACCCTGCGGCGTTTGCGAAAGCGCGCTTTGGATAGGGCGGGGGCCGGGCCGGGGCGGGCAGGGGCAGCCGCAAAATCACGTATCGGCGGGGCGCTGGGACAAATAGGCGCTTGCGAAAGGCGGCGGCGGCGCTAGCGTGGGCGGCTTGTTATTTTGTTGCGTTCGGGGGAACTGCATGTTCGGTCGGGTCAAACCGTTGGATGCCATTCTGGCAACCGCGGAAAAGAAATCCTTGCACCGCTCGCTGGGGGCCATGCAACTCACGCTGCTGGGCGTGGGGGCGGTGATTGGCACCGGTATTTTCGTTCTGACCGCCGAGGCCGCGCAAAAGGCCGGGCCGGGGATGATGATCAGCTTCATCATTGCCGGTGTGGTCTGTGCGGTGGCGGCTTTGTGCTATGCCGAAATGGCCAGCATGGTGCCGGTGTCAGGCTCGGCCTACACCTATTCCTATGCGGTGATGGGCGAGCTTCTGGCCTGGATGGTCGGTTGGGCCTTGGTGCTGGAATATGCCATCGCGGCAGGCGCGGTGTCGGTCGGGTGGTCCGGCTATTTCGTGGGCATGTTGGCGCATCTGCATGATTATGCGTCATTCCTGCCCAATATCGTCATTCCGGCCGCGCTGGCCAACGGGCCCACGGCGGGTGGCATCATCAATCTGCCCGCGTGCCTGATCGCGCTGGCGGTGACGGGCCTGCTGGTGCTGGGCACCAAGGAAAGCGCGACGGTCAATGCCGTGCTGGTGGCGATCAAGATCACCGCGCTGACCGCGTTCATCCTGCTGGCCGTGCCGGTGATGAATGGCGAAAAGTTCGTGCCGTTCTCGCCGCTGGGCTTTGGCGGGATTTCGGCGGCGGCGGCCTCGATCTTCTTTGCCTATGTCGGGTTTGACGCGGTGTCGACCGCGGCCGAGGAGACCAAGAACCCGCAGCGCAACATGCCGATCGGCCTGATCGGCAGTCTGGCGATCTGCACGGTGTTCTATCTGTTGGTGGCGGCGGGCGTCATCGGCAGCGTCGGGGCGCAGCCGGTGATGGATGCCGCCGGCAACGGTCTGGCTCCGGGGTCAAAGGCATTGACCGATGCCTGCGCCGCCATCAACGGTCAGGCAGTCGTCTGTTCCAAGGAAGCGCTGGCATGGACGTTGCGTCAGATCGGCTGGGCGCAGATCGGCAATCTGGTGGGCCTGGCCGCGATCATGGCGCTGCCCAGCGTGGTGCTGATGATGATGTATGGCCAGACGCGCATCGCCTTTGTGATGAGCCGCGATGGCCTGCTGCCCGAAGCCTTGAGCAAGGTGCACCCCAAATATCACACGCCCCATGTGGTGACGGTGATCACCGGCGTGTTCGTGGCGCTGTTTGCCGCGTTCTTCCCGGTGGGGATGCTGGCGGATGTGTCGAATTCGGGCACGCTGTTCGCCTTTGCCTGTGTGTCGGTCGCCGTGCTGGCGCTGCGCAAGAGCGATCCTGCCCGCCACCGCCCGTTCCGCACGCCCGCCGTGCAGATCGTCGCGCCGCTCTCGATTTTGGGCTGTTTGTACCTGTTCTTCAGCCTGTCGGTGTACACGCTGCTGCTGTTCGTTGGCTGGGCGGTGCTGGGGCTGGTGATCTATTTCGCCTATAGCCGCAGCCATTCCTACGTCGGGCGCGGCATTGTCGATGTGCATGAGGATGACGCCGATACGCCGCCCCAGCCGGTGGCGCCGCTGCCGGGCGGGATCGAGCTGGATTGATCCAGCCGCGCGGCTGATGCGCAAAGGAAAAGGGCGGCCCCCGATGTGGGAGCCGCCCTTTTTCGTGTGGGTGCGCGGATCTTACACCGCTTCGAGCGCGTATCCGGCCGAGCGGACGGTGCGCACCGGATCCGGCGCGCCGTCGATCTCGATCCCCTTGCGCAGGCGGCGGATATGGACGTCCACCGTGCGCAATTCGATGTCGCTGTCCGTACCCCATACCGCGTCCAGCAACTGGCCACGGCTGAACACACGGCCCGGATGCTCCATGAAGAATTTGAGCAGGCGGAATTCGGTCGGCCCCAGATGCAGGGTCGCCCCGCGCCGCGTGGCGCGGTGGGCCGTGACGTCCAGCGACAGGTCGCCCACGCTGAGCGTTTCGCCCGCCAGCGCCGGGCGGATGCGGCGCATGATCGCCGCCACCCGCGCGATCAGCTCACGCGGGGAAAACGGCTTGGTCAGGTAATCGTCGGCGCCCGTTTCCAGCCCGCGGATCTTGTCATCCTCGGCGCCGCGCGCGGTCAGCATGACGATCGGCACATGCGCCGTCGCCTTGTCCCGGCGCAGGCGGCGGCACACTTCGATGCCGCTGGTGCCCTCGATCATCCAGTCCAGCACGACCAGATCGGGCGTCTCCTCGACGGCCAGCAGCAGCGCCTCATCGCCATCGCCCGTCACGCTGACGGCATAGCCCTCGGCGCGGAAACGGAACTCCAGCAATTCGGCCAGCGCCGGATCGTCTTCCACCAACAGCAGGCGTGGCGGGTTCATCGGCTTGCTCCTGCGCTTGGCCGGTGGCTCAGTTGGCCGGGCGGTCGGTGCGGTCGGCCAACTGGCCGCCGGTGGCCGCGAAATAGACCTGTTCGGCGATGTTGGTCGAATGGTCGCCGATGCGCTCCAGATTGCGCGCGACGAACAGCAGATGGGCCGCTGAGGTGATCGTCGAGGGGTTTTCCACCATGAACGAGACCATGTTGCGGAAGATGCTGTCGTAGAAGGCGTCAACCTTGGCGTCGCGTTCCATGACTTCGCGGGCCAGATCGGCATCGCGCGCGCCATAGGCGTTCAGCACGTCATGCACCATGCTGGCGGCGATGTCGGCCATGGCGGGCAACAGCGTCAGCGGTTCGAACTGGGTGCGGCCCTCGATGCGGGCGGCGCGCTTGGCGATGTTCTTGGCATAGTCGCCGATGCGTTCCAGAATGCCGGCGATTTTCAGGCTGGCGATGATCTCGCGCAGGTCGTCGGCCATCGGCGCGCGCAGGGCGATGATGCGCACGACCAGCTGGTCGACCTCGGCCTCCAGCGCGTCGATCTTCTTGTCACGGGCGATCACGCCATCGGCCAGCGGCTGCGCGCCCTTGACCAGTGCTTCCATCGCTTCGGTGATTGCCAGTTCGGCCAGACCGCCCATTTCGGCGATCAGCCCGCGCAGCTGCGAGATGTCTTGGTCAAAAGCCTTGGCCAGATGTTCCGCTACCATATGCCGCATTCCTTATAGCTGTCCCAAAAGGCGCGGGTGCCGCCAATCGGGCCGGTCGTTCGTGTCAGTGTTGGGCCGGGTATAGACCCAAAGGGCGGCGCATGCACCGGCCCTGATGCTGTTTCGGGCTGTGACGTGCTTCCATGACAGCAATATGACAATGCTGATCAGGTGGTGTCATCAGACCGCATTCAGCCGCGCGCCCGTCAGGGGCAGGCGGATGGTAAAGCAGGTGCCAACACCCACTTCGCTGGCGATGTCCAATTGGCCGCGGTGGCGTTCGACGATGTGTTTGACGATGGCCAGGCCCAGCCCGGTGCCGCCCGCCGACTGGCTGCGGCCCGGATCGGTGCGGTAAAAGCGGCGCGTCAGGTGGGGCAGGTGGTCAGGCGCGATGCCTGCGCCCTGATCGATCACTTGCAACACGGCCATCGGGCGGCGGCCATCGGCGCCGGTGTGGTCCAGAATGACGCGGACGGGCGTGTCGTGGTGGCCGTATTTCAATGCGTTATCCACCAGATTGCGCAACAGTTGCTCCAATTGACGCGGGTCGCCCTGTACCGTCAGGGCCACGCCATCGCCGGGCAAGGTCAGGCATACGCGGCTTTCGCGCTGGCCGGGCAGGGGGGCGAAACTGGCCGTTACCATTTGCGCCAAGGCGTTCATGTCCACCGGCTCGGTCGGGGCGTCATGCTTTTCCGCCTCCAATTGTGACAGCGACATCAGGTCCGCCACCAGCGCCTGCATCCGCTGTGCCTGCGACAGCACGATGTTCAGGAACCGCAGTCGCATCGCCGGATCCATGCCTTCGGGCGTGTCGACCAGCGTTTCGATATAGCCGATGATCGAGGCCAGCGGGGTGCGCAATTCGTGGCTGGCGTTGGCGACGAAATCGGTGTGGGCGCGGCTGATGTCGGCCTCGGCGGTGCGGTCGCGCAATTCGATGGCCCAATGGCCCGCGTCGATCCGCCGCCGCGTCACCTGCCACAGGCTGCCCGCGCCCGTAAGTCCGCGAATCGTCACGCTTTCCCCATCGGCCATGTCCAGCAAGCGCACAGCATCTGGATGGCGCAGCGCGATTCGCGCGTCCTGTCCGATGATGTGCCGGCCAAACGTGTCGCGCGCCGCCTGATTGGCCGCCAGCACCCGACTGTGGTCGATCACCACCAGCGGAAAGCCCATGGCCTCGATCGAGGCGCGGATGCCGCCGATGGTCACCTGTTCGGGGGCGTTGGGAGTGGGGCGTTCCACCATTTGCGGCGCCGGGCGGGGGCGCAGCCATTCCACCCACAACGACAACAGCCAGAACAGCCCGACCAGCACCAGCACCAGCTTTGGCAGCGCCGTCTGGTTCAGCATGGTCAATGTCATCGCCGCCAGCGCCATGCCCGGCCATGGAATAGGGGTGCGGGCACTCATGCCGGAGCTACCTTGCGCGTCGTATTCGGTCATGTCGTGTGGATGGCCCACGCGCATGACAGATTTGTGTCATGACACAGATGTCACACGCCATGGCCCGCAGAGCAAGCGCAATCACCAACGGCGCAAGCGCAATCACCACCGGCCCAAGCGCAATATCGGCCGGTTCAGGCGGTCACATCGGCGCAGGCCAGCGCCCAATAGGCCGCCACCGCCGCAGGGGTGGCGAATTGCCCTGCTCTTTGTCGCAGGGCGGCACGGTCGACCGGGTGCTCCAACGCGCTGGTCATGGCGCGGGCCAGCGCGGCCGCGTCGCCCACCGGCGTCAAGTGGCCCAGCGCCCCCTCCTGCAACACCTCATGCGGGCCATAGGGGCAATCGGTGGCCACCACCGGCAGGCCAAAATGCATCGCCTCGACCAGCACATTGCCAAATCCCTCCATATCGGAGGAAAGAACGAACAGGTCGGCATCGCGAAACCACGCCCCCGGTTCTGCCGCGCTGCCAGGCAACAGCACCCGGCCGGTCAGGCCCGCCGTGGCGATCTGCGCCTCCAGCGCGGGGCGTTCGGGCCCTTCACCGACAATCGCCAGTGTCGCCCCCGCATCGGCCGACAGCAGCGCAAAGGCATCGATCAGCAAGCGTTGGTTTTTGGGCGCCCGCAGATTGCCCACCGTCAGGATGCGCGGCCCCGCGCGCGGCGGCCAGACGCAAGGCGTGTCCGGTGCCATTTCGGGTTTGGGCACCGGATTGAACACCGTCACCGCGCGTTGCGGGGCAAGCCCGGAGATGGCGATGATTTCCCGCGTCACCCCGCAGGACACGCCCACCAGCCAATCGGCCCAGCGATAGGTCAGTCGGGTCGTCAGAAAAAGCTTTATCCGCGAGCGCCAGTTCCGCCCATAGGTGGGCAGCAGCGCCGAGTGATGGGTCAGCATCAGGCGGGGGCGCCGTGCCCGCGACACCAGCCCCACAGCCAGCGCCGCCACCACCGTCAGTGGCCAAATGGCGGCAAACAGCGCCTGCGGCCGGGCGTTGCGGATATAGCGGCGCAGCGGCGCGATCGCGCTGAGCAAACGGGGGGCGTTCAGCCGGATCAGGCGCACCCCTTCGGGCGGGGCGATTTCCTCGGCCAGATTGGCCACGATCACCAGATCAACCGCCACCCCCCGCCGGGCAAAGCCGCGCGCGACATGCAGCGTGGCGATTTCGGCGCCGCCCCGCGCCAGGCTGGGCAGGACAAAGGCCACGCGCGCCGGGCTGCCTTGCGCCCATGCGCCAAGGTCCGCGCTGTGGCCCGTGGTGTCGTGGCGGCCGCCTTGAACCCGTTCACCGCCTTCGTCACGGGCGGACTCCTCGTGCAGTTTGCGGTGGAAGGGGCCGTTGATCCTGTTCAAATTGCGTACCCGTTCCGCAACCCGCGCCCATTGGACCTGTGTGGTTGGCGGTGCTTGGTTATATCCCATATGGCTTGATACCAATCTTCCCAGCCTTGCGGCAGGGTCAGTTAGGTTCATTGCGCAGTAAATTCCCGAATTTACGGTTCTTTTATGCAGCATACGGGGCAGCCGGCGGGCGGCCCATGCCATGCGATGACGGCGCGCGGGAGGGTGTTGCGTGGAGGGCTGTGCCGCTGGGCGCCTGTTCCGATGGTGACCCCTACGGGAATCGAACCCGTGTTTCAGCCGTGAAAGGGCCGCGTCCTAGACCGCTAGACGAAGGGGCCATGATGAGCCAAAGCCATCAATATGTCAGCCATCGGAAAATGGCGCGTTTGTAACCCGAACAGGGGGTTATAACCCAAACCGTGGGGCTGGAACCTCCAGCGGGGCGGCCCCGACCAACGGACCGAAATGGTGACCCCTACGGGAATCGAACCCGTGTTTCAGCCGTGAGAGGGCCGCGTCCTAGGCCGCTAGACGAAGGGGCCGGGTTCCACCGGATAAGGGTGGTATGTCCCTGCGGCCGGTCGGGCAACAGGACCGAAAACCCTTCGGTATGGGCGAGGCCCGGTTCCGTCGGGAACCGGGCACTCGATGGTGACCCCTACGGGAATCGAACCCGTGTTTCAGCCGTGAAAGGGCCGCGTCCTAGACCGCTAGACGAAGGGGCCGTGGCGGTGTGTGCCGCCGGGAGCCGCGCATCTATGAGCAGATCGCCCCCCGGTCAACCCCAGATTTCACATTCTTTGCCGCACATGTTGATTTTTCATCATAACCCGCCGATTTCCGCGACTTGCGCCGGGCAGGGGGCGTCAATCGGCCCAGCCCGCGTCGTCCAGATGCAGCTCTGCCGCGGGGCGTGCGCCCCAGTCATCGATTCGGGCGCGCCCGACCAGCCACAGCCGCCGCCCCTGCGACCCGTGCAGCAATGTCTGGCCCAGCACGCTTTCCCCCGCGCGGAACGCCATCGCCTTGAATTGCGCGCCATCATCGCCCCGCACGATCAGCCGCAGGTGGTCATTGCCCACGATGTCGGCCTTGACCACACGCACCGGGCCGACCGCCACGCGCGGGCCGGGCCAGCCCATGCCGTATGGCCCCGCGCTGTCCAGCGTGGTGACCAGATCGGGGGTCAACCCGCGCGGCGCGATGGCCATATCCATCGCCAGCGACTGCCCCGCCTGCGCGCGGGCGACATCGCCGCCCAGCCGATCGTCCAGAAAAGCGTGAAAATCAGCGATGCGGTCGGCCGCGATAGTCAGCCCCGCCGCCATCGCATGCCCGCCGCCCGCCACCAACAGGCCCATCTCGCGCGCGGCAATGATCGCCGCGCCCAGATCGACGCCCGCGATCGAGCGGCCAGACCCCTTGCCCACGCCGTCCTCGTCCACGGCGATCACCAGCGTTGGTTTGCCGGTCTTTTCCTTCAGCCGCCCGGCGACAATGCCGATCACGCCGGGGTGCCAGCCGGTGCCATGCACTACGGCTACGGCCCGGTTGTGCTGTGCCTCGATCTGGGCGTTGGCGGCATCCTGCACGCCCATCTCGATCGCGCGGCGCTCCTCGTTCAGGCGCGAAAGCTGGGCGGCGATCTGGCGCGCTTCATCGGGATCGGTGCTGGTCAGCAGGCGCACGCCCAGCGTCGCCTCGCCCACGCGGCCTCCGGCGTTGACGCGCGGCCCCAGCGCAAAGCCCAGATCGGTGCAGGTGGGTGCCCGGCCCAGCCGACTGGCGTCGATCAGCGCCGCCATGCCGATATTCTCGCGCCGGGCCATGACCTTCAGCCCCTGCGCCACCATCGCCCGGTTCAGTCCGTGCAACGCCGCGACATCGGCCACCGTCCCCAGCGCCACCAGATCCAGCAGCGCCAACAGGTCCGGTTCCCGCCGCGCCGCGAAATAGCCGCGCCCACGCAGCGTCCGCACCACAGCGATCGCCAGCAGGAACGCCATCCCCACCGCCGCCAGATGGCCGTGGGCCGCGCCCTCGTCGCTTTCGTCCAGACGGTTGGGATTGACCAGCGCCAGCGCGCGCGGCAGATCGGCGCTGCATTTGTGGTGATCGACCACCACCACCTGCACGCCCGCTTCGGCCGCCATCGCCAAGGCCTCGTGCGCCATCGCGCCGCAATCGACCGTGACAATCAGTTGCGCCCCCTGCTGGCCCAGCCGCACCAGCGCCTCGCCGCTGGGGCCATAGCCCTCCAGCAGGCGGTCGGGGATGTAATAAGCCGCGTCATGGCCCAGATCGCGGATCAGCCGGATCAACAGCGCCGCGCTGGTCGCGCCATCAACGTCATAGTCGCCATAAACCGTGATCGCCTCACGCGTGGTGATGGCATCGGCCAGCCGCGCGGCGGCCGCGTCCATGTCGCGAAACACCGAAGGGTCGGGCAGGAACGCGCGCAGCGTGGGGTTGCGCTGCCGCTCCAGATCCTCGCGCGCCACCCCGCGTGAGAGCAGCAATTGCGTCACCAGATCGTCCAGGCCACCGTCCAGCCCACCCGCGCTGTGGTCCATATTGCCGCCGCGCCAGCGCCAGCTTTTGTCCGAGATCGACAGGGCCGGGCCCAGTAATGGAGAGACGGGGGTAGACATGAGGCGGGGCGTAGCCGATGCCGCCCGCGACGAAAAGGGCGAAGGGGCGCTTTTTGCCGGGCGGGCAACCGGCATGGTGGTCCGGTGGAATAGGGGATGTTCCGCATAAATTGTACCAGAACGGCACAGTTGTCCAAGCTTGACTCGACGCCACGCGCCCGACGGTGGCATAGCGGGCGTTGGGGAGGCTGGGCGCAGGGTTTTACAGGGTTGCGGCAGCTGTCATGACGAAGGATCCAGTTTCAACACCACCATCACCGGCCAGCCCGGTGTCGGATGCCATTTCCGGGCAGGGTGAGGCATCGCCGCCCGATCAGCCCGCCGTGCAGCGCGACAAGGACGCCGATGCGCGCGACCGGGCTGTGCTTTCGCTCCTGTTCGCGCCGGGGTGTCGGCCCTCGATGGCCGATGTGCAGGCGTGGCTGGCCACATCCGAAGATGCCGCGCGGTCGCTTTCGCTCGTCCATACCCCGCCGCTGGCCGAGGGCTGGTGCGAGGTGTTGAGCCACGGGTTGAGTTTTGATCTGGTTGGGCTGGCGCCAGCTGCTGCCACGCCGTTGCCCGAGATCATCCAGTCCTTTGCCCTGCCGCCGCGCGCGCCTCTGCCCGAGGGCGAGGCCATCAGTCTGGTGCCCGGCGCGCATCTGTCGGGGGGCGAGTCGCTGTTGCCGGTGGTGCGCGCACTGCTGCGGGTGGGGGTTGGGCTGGCAAGTCTTCCGGGGGTGATTGCCACCATCTGGCGCCCCGCAGGGACCGCGATGGAGCCCGCCTATTTTGCGCGCATTTGCGGCAAATGGTTGGAAGGCGGGGCCTTTCCAGCGCTGGGTTTGACTGCGTTGCAGCAAAAGCCGGGTGGCATAATTTTAACCAATGGTATGAGTTTTTTCACTGGACAGGAATTGCGAATCGGGCCACTTTTTCCGGGTGATCCTGCCCACGCAGGCAAGATCGCCGTTCGACTTATCCACAGCCTTGTGGGTGAGGGGCCGGTTAAAAATATGCGGGATTTCACAGGGCCACAGGGGGAGCGCCTGACAGTAGAACCATCTGCCGAAGGGCGCTTTGTGCGGGTATGGCAGAACAGATCATAGAACGCCCTCTGCACCAGGCAGAGGGGCGCGGACAGGGGAGTGGCGGCATGGTGTTGGGTGCCGCTTTGGCCAGTGTTCGCCGTAAACATCGTGCAGCCCTGTCGTTCA
Source organism: Novosphingobium ovatum (assembly GCF_009909235.1). Lineage (GTDB taxonomy): Bacteria > Pseudomonadota > Alphaproteobacteria > Sphingomonadales > Sphingomonadaceae > Novosphingobium > Novosphingobium ovatum. The sequence goes on along the minus strand of NZ_JAAAPO010000002.1, from coordinate 685,038 downwards.
GGGATGTCAATCGCAGCGATGCCCCCGATTATGACCCGGGGTTGCAGCGCCACCACCTATTGCCACGCCAACTGCTGTCGCAACGCTGCTTTGGCCCGTTGTTCGATCTGATCGGACGCGAGCGGGTGGGCTTTGATGACTTCCGTACAAATGGATTGCTGCTGCCCTCAAGGGAGTCTTCCGCCGTTCGCGTCGGTCTGCCACTTCATAGAGGTCCGCATAGACGGTATAATAAAATGGTAATCGAAAGGGTGGGGCAAGTGGAGCAGCGCTGGTCTATTCTGAGATTGAAGGCACCGGAAATCGCTCTGCAGGAAGCGCTGGAGCGGTTGGGGCTGTTACAAAGGGCGCTGCGGCGGCGGCTGTTGTGGCCGCGCAATCGGCCGTTCCAGCTGAACCGCGCCGATGTTTTGGGCCGTGACGCCGATTTTTCCGAAGTGGATGCGATGATCGACAGCCTGTGGCCCGCCACGGAAGAGGCGGCTGCCGAGGCGCCGGGCGCCGGGTCGGACCGTTTCGCCGCCAATCCGGACGAGGCATCGCTGATCCGTCCGGTGGTCAGTGACGGGCTGTGGTCCGAGGCTGTGAATGGCGCCGCCGATCTGCCCGCCTTTCGTTTCTGATCATACCTTTGCAGGTCACCGCTTGCGCTGGTTATGCGCTGTGCCGCCAATAGGCTGGCAATGACAAAACCCCCGCCATGGCATGCGCCGGGCGGGGGTTTCGTTTTGTCTTGTCGGTGGAGGGGGGCGGTCGCCCCATACCTCACTTTGAGAGCAGGTTGTTCGCCGCGCTCAACACCGCGCGCACGCTGGCGGTGGCGACGTCCTCGTCCAGGCCCACGCCCCACACGGTCTGCCCATCGGGCGTCGCGCATTCGACATAGGCCGCCGCCCGCGCGTCAGACCCGGCCGACAGCGCGTGTTCGGCATAGTCCTTGACCGACAGATCGACGCCAAAGCTGTCCTTGAGCGTGGCGACGACCGAGGAAATCAGGCCGTTGCCGCGTCCCGACACCGACTGTTCCTTGCCGCCCACGCCGATCTTGCCCGCAAACACGCGGGTGCCATCGGCCGCCTTGGCTTCTTCGTAATCGACCAGTTGCAGGTGCTGCGGGTCGTTGATGCGATAGGTGCGCTGGAACACGTCCCAGATGTCACCAGCCTGCAATTCGCGGCCCAGCTCGTCGGCCAGTTCCTGCACGTGGCGGCTGAAATGCGCCTGCATCTTCTTGGGCAGCTTCAGGCCCTGATCCTGCTCGATCACCCAGGCAAAGCCACCCTTGCCCGACTGCGAGTTGACGCGGATCACCGCCTCATACGAACGGCCCAGATCGGCCGGATCGATCGGCAGATAGGGCACCGCCCAGAGCGGGTCATTGCGCGTTTCCTGCGCGGCAAAGCCCTTTTTGATGGCGTCCTGATGGCTTCCCGAAAAAGCCGTGAACACCAGTTCGCCGCCATAGGGGTGGCGCGGGTGGACGGGCAGTTGGTTGCAATATTCAACCGTCTGGATCACCTCGTCGATGTCCGAAAAGTCCAGCCCCGGTGCCACGCCCTGCGTGTAGAGGTTCATCGCCACCGTCACCAGACAGCAGTTGCCGGTGCGCTCGCCATTGCCGAACAGGCAGCCCTCGACACGATCGGCGCCCGCCATCATGCCCAGTTCGGCCGCTGCCACACCGGTGCCCCGGTCGTTATGCGTGTGCAGGCTGATCACCGCGCTTTCGCGGTTGGGCAGGTTGCGGCAGAAATACTCGATCTGGTCGGCATAGACGTTGGGCGTCGCGCATTCGACCGTCGCGGGCAGGTTCAGGATGATCGGGTTCTCCGGCGTGGGCTGGAGAATGTTCATCACCGCCTCACAGCACTCGATCGAAAAGTCCAATTCGGCCGTGCTGAAGGTTTCCGGGCTGTATTCAAACTGCCACTTGGTCTGCGGGAAGCGCGCCGCATTGTCGCGCAACAGCTTGGCCGCGTGTTCGGCGATGCCGCGCACCTGCGGCTTTTCCATGCCAAACACCACATTGCGCCACAGCGGCGAGACCGCGTTATACACGTGGATGATCGCCGAATGGACGCCCGCCAGCGACTCGAACGAGGTCTTGATCAGATCCTCGCGCGCCTGCGTCAGCACCTGAATGAGCACATCGTCAGGCACCCGGCCACCATCGACCAGCCCGCGGATGAAGTCATATTCGGTCGCGCCAGCGCTGGGGAAACCGACCTCGATCTCCTTCAACCCGACCTTGAGCAGCAGGTCAAAGAAGCGGCTCTTCTTTTCCGCGCCCATCGGGTCGATCAACGACTGGTTGCCATCGCGCAGGTCGGTCGAGAGCCAGCGCGGGGCCTTGTCGATGATCTTGCCCGGCCAGGTACGGTCGGGGATGTTGATCTGGGGAAACGGGCGATACTTGACCGAAGGGTCCTTGAGCATGGTCATTTGGCTATCTCTGGAAAGTCAGGCGCTGGTACAGGGCCGATCAATGGCGACAAAATGCGAGGATACCCCTTGGGCGCGGTGCGCGCCCACGTCAGGCACGCTCTTTCACGCCCAAGGGCGGATTAGTCGCAGGGTCAGGTCCAGCTGAAGGCTCATGGGGCATAGCCTATGGGCGCAGGGCCGGGGCGGGTCAAGCATAAATCCCGAGGGCGCGCGTTCATCCGGCGATTTGGCCCGGCGCGCCGGCCACCACCGCGTCAAACCACGCCAGATAGGCATCGGCGCAATGGTGTGGTTCCAGATGCGCGATCAGCGGGGCAAAGGCGTCGAGCGCGGGCAGGCCAGCACCCGCCACCTGTACCAACGCCTCGGCCAGCGCGGCCGGATCGCGCCCCGGCACAATGCGGCCGGCCTCGGGCGTGGTCATGATGTCATGCAGGAAATGCGAACAATCGGTGCTGACCACCGGCACCCCGCGCGCCATCGCCTCGACCGCGACCGCAGGGCCCCCTTCATAGCGGGAGGAGACGAAGAACACGTCGCTGGCCGCCACCCATGGGTCAAGCGCCGGGACATAGCCGGGGGTGGCGATGACATCGCCCAACCCCATGGCGGCGATCTGACGGCGCGCGGCGTCCAGTTCCACCCCATCGCCCAGCATCACCAGCCGCGCCCGCCCGCCCGTTTGCGCATGCAGCGCGGCCATCGTGCGCAGCGCCAGCCCCACATCCTTTTGCGGTTCAAACCGCCCGGCCCACAACACGCGCAGCAGCCCATCGGGATTGGCCACCCGCGCCGGGGCATCGGGCGCGACATAGACCGGATCGTACAAGGTCTGGATCGCCGCATCGGGCAGGATCGCGCGCAAATCGCGCTCCAACCCGGTGTTCATCGTCGCAATCCCGGCCAAAGAGGCGCGGAAAAGGCGAAACACCGCCCGCACCGCAACGCCCGCGATGCCATCGGGCACGGCGGGATTGGAAATCTTGCTGACCACCGGCGGGCCGCCCGGAATGCGCGACAGGGCAGGGGCCAGCGGCAGATGGAAATTGCCCGGCAGAAACACGATATCGGGCGCCAGCCGCGCCACGTCCCCTGCCATCGCCCGGCCCAGCCGCAGGCGCGATGTCAGGCTGCGCGGGCAAGGCGGGGTCAGTTCCACCACTGCCACGCGCGGATCGACGGTGGCGCGCAGGCTCTCGCCCTCGCTCGATCCCTCGCTGCCGCACAGGATCGTCACCTGCCGCCCGCGCTCCACCCAGTGGCGCGCCATGGCGATGGCGATGCGTTCGGTGCCGCCCCGGTTGAAATCGTGGAAACAGATCAGGATGTGTTGTGCCTTGGCCATGGGCCCTCACACCAAAAAAAGCGCGCCATGGGAACCCCATGACGCGCCTTTTTGCAAACCTTGCCGGATGGCTTAGTTCTTGGTCTGGTCCACCAGCTTGTTGGCGCCGATCCAGGGCATCATGGCGCGCAGCTTGGCGCCGGTTTCCTCGATCGGGTGACGCTTGGCGGCGATGCGCGACGCCTTCAGCTCGGGCTGACCAGCGCGGTTGTCCAGCACGAAGTCCTTGACGAAGCGGCCCGACTGGATGTCGGCCAGAACGCGCTTCATTTCCGCCTTGGTTTCGTCGGTGATGATGCGCGGGCCGGTCTTGATGTCGCCATATTCGGCGGTGTTCGAGATCGAGTAGCGCATGTTGGCGATGCCGCCTTCATACATCAGGTCGACGATCAGCTTCAGCTCGTGCAGGCACTCGAAATAGGCCATTTCGGGGGCGTAGCCAGCTTCGACCAGCGTTTCAAAGCCAGCCTGCACCAGCGCGGTGGCGCCGCCGCACAGCACGGCCTGCTCGCCGAACAGGTCGGTTTCGCATTCCTCGCGGAAGTTGGTTTCGATGATGCCCGAACGGCCACCGCCAACGCCCGAGGCATAGGCCAGCGCGATGTCATGCGCGTTGCCGGTCACGTTCTGGTGGATGGCTACCAGGCAGGGCACGCCGCCGCCACGGACATATTCGCCGCGCACGGTGTGGCCGGGGCCCTTGGGGGCGATCATGATGACGTCGATGTCGGCGCGCGCCTCGATCAGGCCAAAGTGGATGTTCAGGCCATGGGCAAAGGCCAGCGCCGCGCCGGGCTTGAGATTGGCGTGCAGGTCGGCGGCATAGATCGCGGCCTGATGCTCGTCAGGAGCCAGGATCATCAGGATGTCGGCCCAGGCGGCCGCTTCGGCGTTCGACAGCACCTTGAAGCCAGCGGCTTCAGCCTTCTTGGCCGAGGCCGAACCGGGGCGCAGCGCAATGGCGACTTCCTTGACGCCGCTGTCGCGCAGGTTCTGCGCATGGGCGTGGCCCTGCGAGCCATAGCCCAGAATGGCGATCTTCTTGGTCGTGATCAGGTTCAGATCGGCGTCGGCGTCGTAATAGACTTTCACAGGTCGTCCCTTTCATCGCTCCCATGCGAGAAGGGAGCCGCTATGAGGTGTGCCGGCCAGCAACAGGGCGGGGCGCGGCGATGGGGTTTGAGGCGCCCCCTGCAACAGATGGGGACGCCAATCAACTGGGATATTCACCCGCGCGGGCCATTTTGTGCGCTTTTGCGGCCTGCGCGGGTGGGGTCTTGCCCATAGGGCGGTGGATCAGACGGCGGCGGTGCCGCGCGTCATGCCCACGATGCCGGTGCGCGCCACCTCGACCAGACCCAGCTCGCGCATCAGGCCGACAAAGGTGTCGATCTTGTCCGGCGCGCCGGTCAGTTCAAAGATGAAGCTGCCGGTGGTGGTGTCCACGGGTTTGGCGCGGAAGACATCGGCCAGACGCAGCGCCTCGACGCGGTGCTCGCCCTTGCCCACCACCTTGACCAGCGCCAGTTCGCGCTCGACATGGGGGCCTTCCTCGGTCAGGTCGATCACCTTGTGCACCGGGACCAGACGGTCCAGCTGCGCGCGGATCTGGTCGATGATCGCGGGCGGGCCGTGGGTGACGATGGTGATGCGGCTGGTGTCGTGGTTGTCCGACACGTCCGACACGGTCAGGCTGTCGATGTTATAGCCGCGCGCGGTGAACAGCCCGGCGATCTTGGCCAGAATGCCCGCCTCGTTGTCGACGATCAGCGTCAGGACGTGCCGCTCCTCGGCGGCGTGCTTGATCTTCATCATGTGCATATTCCTTTGCGCCGCGCCGATCAGACCAGCGCCCGGGCTTCATCGTCGACGATACCGGCAAAGCGGTCGCCGTTCAGGATCATGTCGGTGTGGGCGGCCCCCGACGGGATCATCGGGAAGCAGTTGGCCTCCTTGGTCACGCGGCAGTCGACGATCACCGGGCCGTCATGGTCGATCATCGCCTGAATGCCGGCGTCCAGATCGGCCTCGCTCTCGATGCAGATGCCCTTCCAGCCATAGGCTTCGGCAAGGCGCACAAAGTCGGGCAGGCTGTCGGAATAGCTGTTCGAATAACGGCTTTCATAGGTCAGTTCCTGCCACTGGCGGACCATGCCCATCCATTCGTTGTTCAGGATGAACACCTTGACCGGCAGGCGGTATTGGCTGGCGGTGCCCAGCTCCTGAATGTTCATCTGGATCGAGGCCTCACCGGCGATGTCCACCACCAGCTTGCCCGGATTGCCCAGTTGCGCGCCGATGGCGGCGGGCAGGCCATAGCCCATGGTGCCCAGACCACCGCTCGTCAGCCACTTGTTCGGGCCAAAGAAGTGGAAGTACTGCGCCGCCCACATCTGGTGCTGGCCCACCTCGGTCGCGATGATCGGATCAGCCGCGCGGGTCAGTTCAAACAGACGCTCGATCGCGTATTGCGGCGCGATGCTGGTCGCCTGACGCGGATAGGCAAGGCTCTTCTTCTCGCGCCATTCGGCAATGCGCGCCTTCCACGGCGAGAGATCCTGCGCCTTGCGGTCGCCCCACGCGGTGATCATCTGCTCCAGCACGGTGGCGCAATCGCCCACGATCGGCAGGTCTACGGCCACCGTCTTGTTGATGCTGGCGCGGTCGATGTCGATGTGGATCTTGGTCGAATTGGGGGCAAAGGCGTCCAGACGGCCAGTCACGCGGTCGTCAAAACGCGCGCCAACGCAAACGATCAGGTCGGCCTGATTCATCGTCCAGTTGGCTTCATAGGTGCCATGCATGCCCAGCATGCCCAGCCAGTCAGCATGGTCGGCCGGGAACGCGCCCAGACCCATCAGCGTGCTGGTGACAGGCGCGCCGGTCATCGCCTGCAACTGGCGCAGCAGTTCCGACGCGCGCGGGCCGGAATTGATCACGCCGCCGCCGGTATAGAACACCGGCGCCTTGGCATTGGCCAACAGGTCCACCGCCGCGGCGATTTCCTTGTCCGTGCCGGCCATGCGCGGGCTGTAACGGTTGCGGCGCTGCACCGGGCCATCGCCAAAGGGCGCGGTGGCGATCTGCACGTCCTTGGGGATGTCGATCACGACCGGGCCGGGGCGGCCGGTGGTGGCCACCTGAAACGCCTCATCGATGATGGCCGCCAGTTGCGAGGGGTCCTTCACCAGATAGTTGTGCTTGGTGCAGTGGCGGGTGATGCCCACCGTGTCGGCTTCCTGAAAGGCGTCAGTGCCGATCAGCGGCGTGCCGACCTGCCCGGTGATCACCACCAGGGGAATCGAGTCCAGAAACGCGTCGGCAATGCCGGTGACCGCGTTGGTCGCGCCCGGGCCGGACGTCACCAGCACCACGCCGGGCTTGCCGGTGGAGCGGGCATAGCCTTCGGCGGCATGGGCCGCGCCCGCCTCGTGGCGGACCAAAATGTGGCGGATGCGTTCATCGCCAAACAGCGCGTCATAGATCGGCAGCACCGCGCCGCCCGGATAGCCGAACACGAATTCGACGCCCTGACGCGCCAGACTTTCAACCAGAATATTGGCACCGCTGCGCTCTTGGCTCACGGGGTATTCCTTTGCAAATTATGGGCCGCCGGGGCATTGGGGCCGGGCGCGGGGCGCGATATGCCGCCCACGCCTGCGAATCCCATCTCCGACGTTAGGATGGGCGTGCCCTAGGCGACAGGAAATAACCTGTCAACCGCTAACCGCGTAATAAACGTTCAACGCTGACGTTCAGATTGAAATCTTCTGGAGCGATCCGGGGCCAGTCAGCCGGGGGTTGATTGCGCATCCATGTATATTGCCGCTTGGCATAGTTGCGGGTGGCCTGCGCGCCGCGCGTGGTGGCCTCGTCCAAGCCGCATTCGCCCCGCAAATAGGCGGCCAGTTCGGGCACGCCAATGGCGCGCATCACCGGCATGTCGGGCGGCAGGTCGCGGGCAATCAGCGCCGCTACCTCGTTCAGCGCGCCGCGTTCCAGCATCAGGGCAAAGCGCCGGTCGCAGCGCTCATACAGCCACGCCCGGTCAGGCAACAGGATATGGGCGGTCACGCGGACGGCATCGCCAATCCCGCCCTCCATCCGCGCCTGCCAATGCGCCATCGGCGCGCCGGTCGAGCGCACCACCTCCAGCGCGCGGGCGACGCGGGTGGTGTCATTGGGGTTCAATCGCGCGGCGGCCTCGGCGTCCTCGCGCGCCAATGCGGCATAGGCATCGGCCACCCGCAGGGCGCGCACGGCGGCGCGGATTGTGGGGGCAATCTCTGGCACCGGAGCGATCCCGTCCAGCAGCGTGCGGATATACAGCCCCGTGCCGCCCACCAGAATGGGAATGCCGCCACTGGCGTGCACATCGGCGATTTCAGCGCGGGCGCGGGCGGCCCAATCGGCGGCGCTACAGGTTTGCGCGCCATCCCACGCGCCATACAGGCGATGCTCGATCCCGCCCATTTCCGCCGCATCGGGCCGGGCCGATAGCACCCCCAGATCGGCATAGACCTGCGCGCTGTCGGCGTTGATCACCACCGCCCGCCGCCCGGCCGCCTCCACAGCTTGCGCCAACCGGACAGCACAATCGCTCTTGCCGCTGGCGGTCGGCCCTGCAATGAGGCCCAGCGATGGCCGCGCGTCGTGTGGCGCATGGCATAGTTCAGGGGATTTTGTGGTGCTCATTGCCCGCGTGATTGCAGATGCCGCCGGTCTGGCGGAAAAGGTGGAAGCCGTGGTGGCCGAACTGGCCAAGACCGGCATAGCCGCGACTGGCGCGTTGATCGAGAGCGATCTGGCCGAATTTCGCACCGACCATGCCGATGTGGCCGCCATGCGGGGCGCGATCGACGCGGTGATGGGGCAGACCGACGCGCTGATCACTGACCATGAGCCGGGCGTGCCCGGCGTGTTCGTGTCGGACATGGATTCGACGATGATCGGTCAGGAATGCATCGACGAACTGGCCGACTTTGCCGGGATCAAGCCGCAGATCGCCGAGATCACCGAACGCGCCATGCAGGGCGAACTGGATTTCGCGCAGGCGCTGGTTGAGCGTGTGGGCCTGCTCAAGGGCCTGTCGGCGGACGCCATCGATCAGTGTCTGGACGAACGCATCCGCCCCATGCCCGGCGCCAAGGTGCTGGTCGAAACGCTCAAGGCCAAGGGCAGCCGTACCGTGCTGGTCACTGGCGGCTTTCACCAGTTTGCCGATCCGGTGGCGCGGGGTCTTGGCTTCCAGCGCGTGGTGGGCAACCGTCTGGCGGTGGAAAATGGCGCGCTGACGGGCGGTTTGGCCGGGCCGATCTGCGACAGCAACACCAAGAAAGCCACGCTGCTGGAGGAACTGGCCGCGCTGGGTGAGGGGGCGACTTCGCTGGCGACGGGCGATGGCGCGAACGACATCCCGATGATCGAGGTCTCGTCCTATGGCATCGCCTTCATGGCCAAGCCCAAGGCCCGCGCAGCCGCCAATGGCTGGGTGGACCGGGGCGACCTGACCGCTGTGCTGCGCCTGTTGGGCGTGCCGCAGGGGGATTGGTATCAGGGGTAAGAAAAGGGATGGTTGCGAGGGACTCGTCCCTCGCGCTCCCCATAATTGGTGGCGGTGGGGCAGATGTGGCCACCGTGGTGCCACGCGGCGCAGCCGCCTTATAAAGCCTGCGGCGCGGCGATCTGGCGCGAGGCTGATCCCATTACGGGGATTGCAAAGGGTGTAACACCCTTTGCCCGCCGGAGGCATGAGGACGCCCGCCAGAGGCACAACACCCCCCAAACGAAAAAACCGGAGGCGCGGACATCCCGCACCCCCGGCCTTTTTATGCATCCGAATGAAGGGCGCTTACGCCTCCATCCACTCCTTGAAGAAGGCCTCGTTGGCAGCCTTCAGCTGTGCCACCGGCACGCCCAGCAGCTCGGCCCCGCCCACGGTGCCAAGCCGGGTCGCGCCTTCCAGCGTGACATCGGCGGCGGTGGTCACGACATAGCGCGACTGGTCCTCGCCAAAGGCCTGGGCGGTGTTCAGCGTCACGTCCAGCTTGGCGCCAAGGCCCGAGGCCATCGCCATTTCGGCCAGCGCGACAGCCAAACCGCCGTCCGAAATGTCATGCACGGCGGTGGCCACGCCATCGCTGATCAGCTGACGCACGCTTTCGCCATTGCGCAGTTCAACGTCCAGATTGACGGTGGGGGCGTCGCCCGCCTCGATCCCGTGGATTTCGCGCAGGTACACCGACTGGCCCAGATGCGAACCTTCGGCGCCGATCAGCCAGATCACCTCGCCTTCCGCCTTGAAGCGGATGGTGGCGTTCTTGCGGTGGTCCAGCATCAGGCCCACGCCGCCGATGGCGGGGGTGGGCAGGATGGCGCTGCCGCCGCCCGTGGCCTTGGACTCGTTATACAGCGACACGTTGCCCGACACGATGGGATAGTCCAGCGCGCGGCAGGCATCGCCCATGCCGTTCAAACAGCCCACGATTTGCGCCATGATTTCAGGGCGCTGCGGGTTGGCAAAGTTCAGGCAGTTGGTGATCGCCAACGGCGTGGCACCCACCGCGCAAATGTTGCGCCAGGTTTCGGCCACGGCCTGCTTGCCGCCCTCATACGGGTCGGCATAGCAATAGCGGGGCGAACAGTCGGTGCTGATGGCCAGCGCCTTGTCCGTGCCGTGGATGCGCACAACGGCCGCATCGCCACCCGACTTTTGCAGCGTGTCGCCGCCGACCTGCGAATCGTACTGCTCCCAGATCCACTTGCGCGAGGCCAGATCCGGGCAGGCGATCAGCGTCAGCAGATCACCCGCGATGTCGCTGCTTTCGGGGACGGCGGGCAGGGCGGGGACATTGGCCCACACCTTATAGTCTGCCGCCGCCAGATAGGGGCGGTCATACTGCGGCGCGTCATCGGCCAGCGGACCCAGCGGGATGTCACAAACCACTTCGCCGTTGAATTCCAGCACCATGTGGCCGGTGTCGGTCACTTCACCGATGATGGCAAAGTCCAGCTCCCACTTGCGGAAGATCGCTTCGGCCATGGCTTCCTTGCCCGGCTGAAGCACCATCAGCATGCGCTCCTGGCTCTCGCTCAGCATCATTTCATAGGGCGTCATGCCCTCTTCGCGGCAGGGCACATTGTTCATGTTCAGCCGGATGCCCGCGCCGCCCTTGCTGGCCATTTCGACCGAGGACGACGTCAGACCGGCCGCGCCCATGTCCTGAATGGCGACGATGGCATCGGTGGCCATCAGTTCCAGGCAGGCCTCGATCAACAGCTTTTCGGTGAAGGGGTCGCCAACCTGCACGGTCGGGCGCTTTTCCTCAGACTTTTCATCGAAATCGGCGCTGGCCATGGTCGCGCCATGGATGCCATCGCGCCCGGTCTTGGACCCGACATAGACGATCGGATTGCCCAGACCCGTGGCCGCGCAATAGAAAATCTTGTCCGTTTCGGCCACACCCACGGTCATCGCGTTGACCAGAATGTTGCCGTCATAGGCCTTGTGGAAATTGGTTTCGCCGCCAACGGTGGGCACGCCCACGCAATTGCCATAGCCGCCAATGCCGGCAACAACGCCCTGCACCAGATGCTTCATCTTGGGGTGGTCGGGGCGGCCGAAACGCAGCGCGTTCATATTGGCCACGGGCCGCGCGCCCATGGTGAACACGTCACGCAGAATGCCGCCAACGCCGGTCGCGGCGCCCTGATAGGGCTCGATATAGCTGGGGTGGTTGTGCGATTCCATCTTGAAGATGGCGGCCTGACCATCGCCAATGTCGATCACGCCCGCGTTCTCGCCGGGGCCGCAGATCACCCAAGGCGCCTGCGTGGGCAGCTTCTTGAGGTGCAGACGGCTCGACTTGTACGAGCAGTGTTCGGACCACATGACCGAAAAAATGCCCAATTCCACAAGGTTGGGCTCACGGCCAAGGGCTTTCAGAACGGTGTCGTACTCCTCCGGGCTCAGCCCATGGGCAGCGACGACATCCGGGGTGATCTGTGAAGTTTGAGCGCTCATGCGCGCGCCTTTAGCTGCCTTGCGCGCCCTTTGCCAGACCCAAGCGGCACGTTTTTGCGCTGTGCGTCGTGCGGAACGGAGGCTTCTCTGGCGCGATGCTGTCGTTTCCGATCATTTTGCGTTCAGGTGGTCCGTGGCAGGTAATTCGTGCAAGACACGCCACTTGCTTTGCATTAATTCGGTTTGCATCCATCGCAGACCTTGGGGGACATATTCTATGCTGCGTTCGTTTATCGGTGCCGCTGCGGTGCTGGCCAGTGTTGCTTTTTCGCCCGCCGCCTCTGCCCAGCAAAGCTCGGGACAGATCCGCGCGTCCAATCCCGATTCGGTGGTGGCGGCCTTGCAGCGGGCTGGCTATCGTGCTGATTTCTCGCGCGATAGTGGCGGCGATCCGATGATCACCAGTGCGTCTTCGGGCAAGACGTTCATCATCTTTTTCTATGGTTGCGACAGCGGCAACGCCTGCAAGAGCATCCAGTTCTATGCCGGTTTTCCAGGCGCCCGCAATGCCAGCTTTGAGGCGTTGAACACCTGGAATGCCAAGCGCCGCTTTGGCCGGGCCTATCGCGCGGACAATGGCGCGGCCCGTGTCGAAATGGACATCCAGCTGACCAATGGCGGCATTTCGGATGCTTTGTTCACCGACAATCTGGACCTGTGGACCAGCCTGATGGCCAAGTTCGACACCTATGTGAACAACTGATCCATACCGCCTTCCTTGTACGAAAGGGCGTCCTGCGGGGCGCCCTTTTTGTTGTCAGTGATAGCATTATGGACGCGTTATAATGCCCACAACTTGCGCTCATCCCCAGCCTTGCGCGCTGACCCAAAGGGTAGGGCGCGCCAGCGGCCTTGACCGGGGCGATGCCACCGGCCAAAGCTGTGCATTATGAACGAGAACACCCCTGCTGCCGGTGACGACCGTATCGCCGGATTGAGTTTCGAAGAGGCGCTGCGTGCGCTGGAAGATGTCGTGCGCCGACTGGAAAGCGGCGATGTGGCATTGGACGAATCAATCGACCTGTACGAGCGTGGCGAAAAGCTGCGCGCGGCCTGTCAGGCCCGGCTGGATGCGGCGCAGGCCCGCATCGAACGCATTGTTTCCGCCCCCGATGGCTCGCCCGCTGGCACGCGCCCGCTGGATGCCCCCGCAAGCTGAAGGTAATCCCATGGCTGTTGTGACTGACACGCTGCTGGCAGACGGTTTGAAGCGCATCCAGCGCGAGATCGACGCCGCGTTCGATTCGATGCTGCCCTTGCCCGCCGACCCGCGCAGCCGCCTGATCGAGGCGATGCGTTACGCCACGATCGGCGGGGGCAAGCGGGTGCGGCCTTTGCTGGTGGCTTCGGTGGCCGAGCTGTACGGCGTGGACCGTCAGGCCGCGATCCGCGCGGGCGTGGCGATCGAAAGCGTGCATGTCTATTCGCTGATCCATGACGATCTGCCCTGCATGGACAATGACGCCATGCGCCACGGCAAGCCCACGCTGCACATCGCCTTTGACGAGGCGACGGCGGTGCTGGCGGGCGACGCGCTGCAATGCTTCGCGTTCGAGGTGTTGGGTGATGTGGCGACCAGCGGCGATCCCTTTACCCGGATCGAACTGGTGACCACGCTGGCCGTGGCCAGTGGCCATAACGGCATGGCGGGCGGCCAGATGATGGACATGGCGGCTGAAAACAGCAGCTTTGACCTGCCCACCGTCACCCGCTTGCAGCAGTTGAAGACCGGGGCGCTGTTGGGCGCGGCGGTGGAAATGGGCGCCATTCTGGGCAAGGTGCCGGTTGAGGGGCGCAAGCATCTGCGCGCCTATGCCCGCGACATCGGCCTGGCGTTCCAGATCGTCGATGACCTGCTGGACCACGAAGGCGACGAGGAAGCCGCTGGCAAGGCGCTGCGCAAGGATGCCGAGAAGGGCAAGGAAACCTTTGTCTCGCTGTTGGGCGCCGACCGCGCCCGCGAACAGGCCCGCCTGTTGATCGATCAGGCCATCGGCAGTCTGGCGGGCCACGGGGCAGAGGCCGACATGCTGCGCGCGCTGGCCCGCTTTATCGTGGAGCGGAATTTCTGATGCGCATCGGCGTCTATCCCGGCACGTTCGACCCCATCACGCTGGGCCATGCGGACATCATCCGCCGCGGGGCCAAGCTGGTGGACGAGTTGATCGTGGGCGTTACCACCAACCCATCGAAAAACCCGATGTTCACGCCCGCCGAACGCATCGCCATGGTCGAGCGCGAGGTGGCCGATCTGGGCATCGCCAATGTGCGGGTGGTGGGGTTCAACGCCCTGCTGATGCGCTTTGCCGAAAAGCAGGGGGCCAGCGTGATCGTGCGCGGCCTGCGGGCGGTGGCTGATTTCGAATATGAATATCAGATGGCGGGCATGAACCAGCAGTTGAACGCGGGGATCGAAACCGTGTTTCTGATGGCGGACGTGTCATTGCAGCCCATCGCCAGCAAGCTGGTCAAGGAAATCGCCCTGTTCGGCGGCGAGATTGACCGTTTCGTCAGCCCTGCGGTGCGCGCCGATGTGCTGGCCCGGATTGCCCAGACCGGGCGGTTGGGGGATTATTAAATCGCGCGGATACTGGCGTTTGGCGCGGCTTGTTCATCGCAGCGTCATACGCCGATTGCCACGAGGGACCGGGGCGGCTATCTCATGTTCCGCCTGTGGCGGTTGTCGCATGTACCGTCTGTGGCGGTTGTCGCCAGTATCGCCTATTTGCCAAGAGAGCTGCATGACCCGAGCTTTGACTGTTACCGCCGCCCGTCGTCTGGCCCTGATCGTGGGTTTGTCGGGGGCGATGCTGGCCACCAGCGCCTGCGCGCACAAGGGGCGCCCCGCGCCTTTGGGCAAGGTGAACCCCACCGCGCCCGCCTCGACCCTGTCGGCCAAGGTGGATCAGGACATCGCGCATGATCCTGACAACGTGCTGTTGCTGGACCTGTCGAACGGTGGCCGGGTGGCGATCCGTCTGGTCCCGGCCTGGGCGCCCACCCATGTCGAGCGGATCAAGACGCTGGCCAAGCAGGGCTTTTACAACGGGGTGATCTTCCACCGCGTGGTCGATGGCTTCATGGCGCAGACGGGTGACCCGACGGGCACGGGTGGCGGTGGTTCGCCGCTGCCCGACCTCAAGGCGGAATTCAATTCGATGCCGCATGTGCGCGGTAGCGTGTCGATGGCGCGTACCGATAATGAGAATTCGGCCAACAGCCAGTTCTTCATCACCTTTTACCCGCATTTCTCGCTGGATCGGCATTACACCAATTTTGGCCGCGTGATTGCGGGCATGGAAACGGTGGACGCGATCATGCGCGGTGAGCCGCCCGCGAACCCGACCAAGATCCTGCAGGCCTCGCTGGCCAGCGAGGGCAAGGCGCGCATGTTGCCGCCGCCCCCGCCGCCGCCCGCCGCCGCGCCCTCGATCGTAGAACCGGCCGCGCCCAAGCCTGCGCCCGCCAAGCCCGCGCCGGCCAAGGCTGCCCCCGCCAAGGCCAAGCCCGCCCCCAAGGCGCGCTGAGCCGGGCAGCGATGCGCCGGAACTGCCATGCGGGTTGATGCGTTTGATTTCGATCTGCCGGCCGACAACATCGCGTTGCGGCCGGCAACCCCTCGTGATGCGGCGCGGCTGTTGCTGGTGCCGGGCGCGGATGGGGATCTGCGCGATCTGAGCGTGCGCGATCTGCCGTCCCTGTTGCGGGCGGGCGATGTGCTGGTGTTCAACGACACCCGCGTCATCCCGGCGCAGTTGGAGGGGCGGCGCGTCTCGGCCAGTGGCGAGGCGCGGATTGGCGCGACGTTGCACAAGCGGATCGATCTGCGCCGCTGGCAGGCCTTTGTCAAAAATGGCAAGCGGGTAAAACCGGGCGATATCATTCACTTCCCTGCCGATGTTCAGGCGGTGGCCGAAGATCGCCACGAGGATGGCAGCTGGACGCTGGCCTTTGCCGGGGACGAGCCGGTGGAGGTCTTGCTGGAGCGGGCAGGGACCATGCCGCTGCCGCCCTATATCGCCGCCAAGCGCGCCCAGGACGAGGCCGATCGGCGCGATTACCAGACGATGTTCGCGCAAAAGGATGGCGCGGTGGCCGCCCCTACCGCGGCGCTGCATTTCACCCCGGAACTGACCGCAGCGCTGGACGCGGCCGGGGTGGAGCGGGCGTTCCTGACGCTGCATGTGGGGGCAGGGACGTTCCTGCCGGTCAAGGTGGACGACACCAACGAGCACCAGATGCACGCCGAATGGGGCACGATCGATGCCGCCACCGCCGACCGGTTGAACGCCATTCGCGCGAACGGAGGCCGGGTGATCGCGGTGGGCACGACCTCGCTGCGCCTGCTGGAAAGCGCGACAGGTGAGGACGGGATCATCCGCCCGTTCAGTGGTGACACCTCGATCTTTATCACGCCGGGCTATCGCTTCCGCGCGATTGACGGGCTGATGACCAATTTCCACTTGCCCAAATCGACGCTGTTCATGCTGGTTAGCGCACTGATGGGCCGCGAGCGGATGCAGGCGGTCTATGCCCATGCGATCGCCACGGGTTACCGCTTTTACTCCTATGGCGATTCCAGCCTGTTACTGCCCCAAGGGTAGGGGGATGCGGCTGTTGGTCTGCAGCGGCGCGCTTTTGATCGCATCGGGCGCGGCCTGACTTTTCAGGTTCCATTGCATCAGATTGCCCCGCTTGCGGCCATAGTCGATGACGCAGGCCATGTAGTTGGGATAGAACTGCAAAGGTTTTGCTGTCTTTTTGTCCTGCGCGAACCAGTCACGGCAGGACTTCGCGTCATAGATGTGGTCATCGGGGGCGTCCATGTCCGGGCTGCCGCCCATGTCCTGCTTGCCCGACAAATAGGCCATGCGCAGCGTCTTGGCGCCATATTCCACCTGGCCAACCGACAACTGATAGACTTGCGTCTCCAGAATGTCCTCGGCCGTGCGCTCCAACATCCTGTACAAACTCCATTTGTTGGTCGGCAGGTCGGGGTTGCCGGGCGTTGCCGGCTCGATCGCCAAGCCGTTGTTCACCAACAGCGTCACATCATAGCCATCCGACAGATTGGGCAGGAACACGCCATAACGGGCGCCGCCGTCGATAAACATGTGCTCGCGGGTGGCTTCGCCCTCGTTCATGCCGTTGACGTCAATCGCCCGATAGCGCAGCGTGACGGGCATCGCTCCACCCGGCACCGACGAGGACGCCAGCAAGGTGGAGACATAGGTGGCGCGGGCCGCATCGATCCGCTTGGGGCTGGCATCGCCATCATAGGCATCCAGCGCCAATTCCGTCATGTCGATCGCATAGCCATAGCCGTCATCGAAATCCGTGACGCCGACCAGCAGCACCCGACCGTGACAGGCCTCGACCGCGACCTGCCGCAAGGTCTCGCGCGAGATCAGCGCCATCAGGCGTTTGCGCAGCGGATCCAGTCGCCCGGCGCTGCCGTACCAGAACTGACCCATAAGCCCTGACCAATGGGTGCGGTTCAGGATCTGCTTTTCCGCCGTGATCGAATAGGCCAGCGCCAGATCGCCCAATTGGCTGGACCGCTTGGTCAATGGCTGGCCGCGGCCGCTGCCCGGCAGGCTGCGCATGGTGGCTACCTGCGGGTTCAACCACTCATAGGTGCGGTCCGCCGCAACCGGCTGTTTCGCCAAAAACAGGAATGTCGCCTGCAAGGCGCCGGTGCTGATGCCGGTGATGACTTCGGGGGAGTCGGGCAATTGGCCAATGTCCTGCAGGCCCAGCAAAAAGCCCGCGCCAAATGCCCCGCGCATGCTGCCGCCGGACAGCACCACAGCCCGATGGTTCAGGGGGCGTGCATCGCGGGACGGGTCAGCATTCGCGTCCGGCGTGGTGGTCAGTTTGGCACAGGTGGCCCCATGGACATCGGCATAGCGGTTGCGTGCCGCGGTCAGCGCCTTGACGAAATCGGATTGCGCGATCTTGCTTTCGCGCGTGGGTTGCTGGTGCAGGTTGGCGGCCAGCCGTGTTCCGCGCAAGGGCATGCTACCCTGAAGCGGGGGGCGCACATGCGGGATGCATCCTGTTGTCAATCCAAGGATTGACCCCGTCGTCAGAATTGCGCGAATCAAGAGTGCGTTGCGGGATGTCGTGCTCATAGTGCGCGAAGATATATTCCGCGCAATCTAAGTAAACACCTTTAGTTTGTTTCCGCTGATTTTAAACAATCATCCGCTTTATTGGAATTATTTGCATTTTTGTTGGTAAAATGCGCTCGCTCAGTGCGAGCAACGTGCCGCCAACAGCGCGCATCCCACCAGTACCAGCAACGCATAGCCCAATTGCCCCCAATTGCGCGCGGGCTTGGCCGGCCGAGCGTCAGACTGCCCCGACGTGTCCGGGCGCGCGCGCCAGATCGCCGGGCGCTTGGCCTTTTCGGCGGCCTTGCGGCGGCGCATGAACTCTTCCAGATTGGTGATCTTGTTGTCGTTGTCGTCCATGGGGCCACTCTGCCGTTCAGATGTTAATGCGCGGTTGGCGTCAGACGCCGGGCAGCCCACGCGCGCACGCGGGGGCCATGCATCACCATGCCAAACGCCACCGCGATGCTGCACCCGACCAGCGTGTCGTACAAGCGCGCCGCGATCAACGCGCCCGAGGCGACCTCGCCCAGACGGGGGGCTTCGGCGATCAGGATGGCCAGCGGGGTGATGAACACCGTGGCCAGCCCGTAATGGCGGGTGATGACGATCTCGACCAGAAAAGTCAGCCCGCCGATCAACAGCGCGATGCTCCATCCGTTCAGTGGCAGCGCCAGAATGCCCGCCGCCAAGCCCAGGCCCAGCACGGTGCCGATCACGCGGTGCGCGTGGCGCGTCCACACCTTGCGCAGGGACACCGCCTGAATGACCGCGATGCAGCTGACCGGGGCCCAGAACGGCTTGTCAATGCCCAGCGCCAGCGCGGCGGCCAACGACACGCCCGCCGCCAGCGCGATCATCGCCGGTTCAAACCACAGCACCAGCGGGGGCGGGGTTTGCGCCTGTACCGCGCGCGGGTTGCGCCGCCGCACGATATAGATGGAATAGAGCGCCCCCGTCACCACCGCCAGCGCCGCGCCCAGAAACAGCGTGCCGACATGGGCGGGCAATTGCGCCGGATCGCCGCCGGTAAACAGGCCGATGGCGGCGGCCATGGTAAAGAACATCGCGGCCGGGGGGCCTTGGTTCAGATATCGGCACCCGACCGAGGCGGCAAAAGCCACCACCATCACCACCGGCACGCCCAGCCCGACCGAATGGCCGCCCAGCGCCGCCACCCCCGCGCCCACCGCAAAGGCCAGCGTCAAGCCAAAGGCCACCGCCATCAGCGTCAACAGCTTGCGCCGCAGATCGGTGTCGCCCAGATAGACAAAGCTCATCGTGCCCAGCGCGGCCATCACGCCCACATCCATATGACCCAGCCCATGGCCAAGCGCCACCGGCAGGCCAGAGGTG
Organism: Novosphingobium ovatum; assembly: GCF_009909235.1. Lineage (GTDB taxonomy): Bacteria > Pseudomonadota > Alphaproteobacteria > Sphingomonadales > Sphingomonadaceae > Novosphingobium > Novosphingobium ovatum. The sequence continues at coordinate 665,753 of NZ_JAAAPO010000002.1, read as the reverse complement.
ATCCCGGCCACCACCGGCATTTGCCAAGGGCGCTGGCTGGATTGGATCTGGGTGATTTCGGCCCATTCTGCGCGCAGACGGGCGACAATGGGCATCTCGGGCGAACTGTCGGGCATGGTATCAGTCACCCGGCCACAGTGCCGCGCGCCTCCCGCCGTGGCAAGGGGGCGGGCTTTGCCTTAATGGCGCGGGGGCGGATTTTATGGCCGCCCCCGCGCGTTTGCTCAGTTGCGATAGGGGCTTTGCGCGCGGGTAAAGGCATATTCGGGCTCACGCGCCAGACGCGGCTCTTCTTCCTCGACCATGGCCAGCCAGTCCTGCGGCATGTCGGACAGGCTGGTGACCTTTTGCCCGACAGTGCGGATCGTCTGGTTGCCCGAACCTTGCGGCATTTTCAGCCAGCGGGCGTAATTGGCCACGTCCGACCCCTGCACCCAGCAGGTGGCGTTGGTCACCTTGGGGTTGAGCGCCTCTGCCGCGGGTGAGAACAGGATCGACAGGTCGTTGACATCGCGGTCCGCCTGGCCTTCGGTCTGGACATGGGCGGCGGTGTGGGTGCGGAATGCCACCATCTCACCCACGCGGTACAGGCGGTCGGTGGCGTGGTGCAACTGCATCATCGCGCCGCCCACTTGCGCTGGCAGGTCCAGCGTGTTGTTCGGATCATAATGCGCCTTGGTCGGGCCGACGGGCGTATAGGGGATGGAGATGTCCTCGTTGGTGATCGGGTTGCGGAAGGTGCGCAGCCGCTTGCCGGTGTTCAGGTCAAAGCGGAAGCCGACCTCGGTCTGGAGCACATCGACGCTGCCATCGGCATTTGGCGTCACCTTCATCGCCGAACCGAACAACAGGCCGAACAAAGGCGTCAGTTTGGCGCCCTGCTGGGCATAGGTTTCGCCGCGCATCCACCACCAGATATAGCCCGCATCGGTGCGGAACCGCATGCGGCGGATCATCGCGCTGCGTTCGGCATCGGTGGTGGGCAGGGCGTTGAGGGCGGGGGCAGCGGCGGCGGCATTGGCCGGGGCAATGCCGCTGGCCAGCGCCAGCCCGCCTGCGCCCATGCCCAGCGCGCCGCCCATCAGGGCGCGGCGGTCGATTGAATTGGTCATGCTTTCTCCTATTGTCGCGCCGGATCTTGGCGTCCGGCCTGTAGAATTTTGGTCAGCCGCGCGGCGAAACGGTCGGCCAGCGCGATGCAGCCGTTGGTGTCGCGCCACGCCGGGCTGGCGGGGTGGTCAATGCTGGCGGCCAGACGCGCGTCGGCTTCGGCATGTTCGGGATGGGTGGTCAGGACGATGTCGCAGGGTTGCGCGCGCAGCCGGTCCAGCCCGCGCCGGAATGCCGCCACCACCCCCGCGCGGCCCGGCGCATCATAGCGATAGGCCCCGGTGGCCAGCGGGTTCAGGCTGCTGGCAAAGACGATGGTGGCGCAATCACGCCCAGCTGAACCTGCGCCATCACAACTGCGCCAGCGATAGGACAGGCTGCCCGGCGTGTGGCCCGGCGTGGCCATCACCGTGAACGCCACCCCGCCGATGCGCAGCACCGCGCCATCGCCCAGCACCCGCACCCCGCGAAACGGCGGAAAGGGCACGATGGTGGCGCGTTGCGGATCGTCCTCATCGCTGATCCCGCGCGCCAGCGTGGCGGCGGTCCATGCGCTGCCATAGACCCGCGCGCCGCTGGCCCGCACAATTGCCGCAACCCCGCCCGCGTGGTCATAATGGCCCTCGGTCAACAGGATGGCACGGATGTCGGACAGGCGGCGGCCCCGCGCGGCCAAGGCTTGCGCCAGCACCGGCACCGATTGCGGCAGGCCCGCATCGATCAGCACCAGCCCCTGCGGCGTGTCCACCACCCCCACCGACAAATGTGCCGAACCGTACAGCCACGTCCCCCCATGCACCCGCACCGGCGCCTGCGGCGCCATCCAGCGGGCGTTGTTGGCGGTATCGATGGGGCGGGTCAGCGGATCGTCCACCGGCCCTGCGCCCACCGCCGCCAGCCAGATCAGCGCGGCGGCGGACAGGCGGGCCAATAGGGGGCGGGTCATTTGGTGGGGGCTGGTTTGGCGCTTAGAAAGCCGTTGGCCGCGATCCACCAATAGAACTCCTCGATCCAGTGGTCGGTCGTCAGGTTCTGTTGCCGCATGCCAAAGCCATGGCCGCCACGCTGATACAGGTGGACTTCGGGCAGATAGCCCGCGCCCGCCAGCGCGGTCTGGAACCGGGTAAAGCCCACGCCCGCGATGGCATCATCCTGCGCGCCCGCCATGAAGATCGGCGGCAGCGCGCCCGGCGCCGGGGTGGGGGCAGGGCGCAACCACGGCTCGGCCGGGGTGCCGGGGGGATAGGGCAGGTTGGCCGCGGGCAGCGGCGGCAGCGGCCAGAGGAACGGCATGCCATAGATCAGCCCGGAGAAATTGGCGCGCTTGGCCGGATCGGGATCGATCGCCATCATCCCCGACACATGCCCCCCGGCCGAAAAGCCCACCGCCCCCACGCGTTGCGGGTCGATGCCATATTCGGCGGCGCGGGCGCGGATCTGGCGCAGGGCCTCGATCCCGTCGGCCGCGCCCGCCGCTCCGCCCAGACCGTTGGGGAAGCTGGCCTGATTGCGCTGCCGGTGGGCCTCGATCGCCTCGCCGGGGCGGCGATAGGTGGTGCGGTATTTCAGCACAAAGGCGGCAATGCCATGTTCGGCCAGCCATTGGGCCACCTGCGTCCCTTCGGATGTCATCGAGAGGAAGCGGAAGCCGCCGCCCGGCGCCACGATCACCGCCGCGCCGGTCGCCTTGGTCGGATCGGGCAGATAGGGGGTGTAGGTGGGGACCGAGACATTGAACAGCCACGCCCCGTCATGCTCCCACAATTCGGGCGTGCCGGCGGGAATGGCGGCGGGCCAGTCCTTTGGCCCATCGGGCGTGCCGTTCCACACCGGCACCGGGGGCAGGACGCGCACGATCGGCGACATCGGCCGCACCCCCGCCTGTCCGCCGATGACCGGCTGCGCCTGCATGGCGGGGGCGCCGGCCATCATGGCGGCGGCAAGGGCGACGCCAATGGCGCGGGATAGCTTGCGGGACATAGGGGCCTCTCCTGCGGGGAATATCAGCCCGCAGGATGGCGTGTTACGCCGCGCCGACAAACACGCGCTGACGCCTGTCCGACTGGCGGGGAGGGGCGATGCCCCAAGCCTTAGCCGTGGAACCAGCCCCACAGCAGCCGCGCCGTCATCCCCAGCGAGCAGGTCACCAGCAGCGGGCGGATCACCTTTGCCCCGAACCGCGTGGCGGTATGCGCGCCGATCCAGTTGCCCAGCATCGCGCCCGCCCCCATGCACAGGCCCAGCGTCCACAGCACCTTGCCGCCCAGCCCGAACACCAGAATGCTGGCGATATTGCTGGTGACGTTCAGCAATTTGGTCAGCCCGGTGGCCCGCGTCAGCCCCAGCCCGCGCAATGACACCAGCGAGGTGGCATAGAACTGTCCCGCGCCCGGCCCAAAGAACCCATCGTAAAAGCCCAGCAAGCCACCGACCGGGCGGTAGGTCTTTTCGGACAGGATGGCATGGGCGTCATGGTCGCTCATCCGCGGGGACACCAGCGTATAGACCGACACCGCCATCAACAGCACCGGCACGATCAGCATCAGCGTGCCGGGCGAAAAGCGCTGGATCACCAGCGCGCCCGCCGCCGCCCCGGCAAAGACAAAGGCCACCACCCACAGGTTGGGCCGCAATTCGAACAGGCCCGCGCGCCAATATTTATAGGCCGCCATCGCCGTGCCACAGCCCGACTGCACCTTGTTCGTGCCCAGCAGCATCTGTGGCGGCACCCCGGCATAGATCAGCGTCGGCATCATCAACAGCCCGCCGCCCCCCGCCACCGAGTCAATGAAGCCTGTCAGCACCGCCATCGCGGTGAGCGCCGGATATACCCAAGTCTCGACCATTTGCGCGCCATGCCGAATGCGCCTATGGGCTGCAACCGCTTTTGCCCGTTTGTGGGCTTTCTGACAGGCTTTTCATCGTGACCCGTTTCCCCGACACCCGTTTCGCCTTTTCGATTGCCGCCCGCGATGGGCGCGCGCGCACCGGCGCCATCCGCATGCACCGGGGCGAGATCCGCACCCCCGCCTTCATGCCGGTGGGCACCGCCGCCACGGTCAAGGCGATGAAGCCGGAAACCGTGCGGGCAACGGGCGCGGACATCATTCTGGGCAACACCTATCACCTGATGCTGCGCCCCGGCGCAGAGCGGGTGGCGCGGTTGGGGGGCTTGCACAAGTTCATGAACTGGGACCGCCCGATCCTGACCGACAGTGGTGGCTATCAGGTGATGAGCCTGTCGGACCTGCGCAAGATCACCGAGGAAGGCGTCAAATTCGCCAGCCACATCGACGGATCGCGCCACATGCTGACGCCCGAGCGCAGCATGGAAATCCAGCGCCTGCTGGGCAGCGACATCGTCATGGCCTTTGACGAATGCCCCCGCGCCGATCAGGGCAAGGAGGTGATCGAGCGGTCCATGCTGATGTCGATGCGCTGGGCCAAGCGTTCGCGTGACGGCTTTGACGCGGGGGGTGAACATGCCGAACGCTCGGCGCTGTTTGGCATTCAGCAGGGCGCCCTGCACGAGGATCTGCGCCGCATTTCCGCCGAAAAGCTGATGGAGATCGGCTTTGACGGCTATGCCATCGGCGGTCTGGCGGTGGGCGAAGGGCAGGAGGCGATGTTCGCCACGCTGGACTTCGCGCCCGAGATGCTGCCCGATGACCGCCCGCGCTACCTGATGGGCGTGGGCAAGCCTGACGATCTGGTGGGCGCTGTGGAGCGGGGCGTCGACATGTTCGACTGTGTGCTGCCCAGCCGGTCAGGCCGCAACGGGCAGGCGTTTACGTGGAACGGCCCGCTCAACATCCGCAACGCCCGCTTTGCCGAGGACACCGGCCCGCTGGACGAGCGTTGCTCGTGCAGCGTGTGTGCCACCTATTCCCGCGCCTATCTGCACCACCTGAACAAGGCGGGCGAGATCCTGGGCATGATGCTGATGACCGAACACAATCTGGCGTTCTATCAGCAGTTGATGGCCGGGATGCGTGCCGCCATCGCCGAGGGCCGGTTTGCCGCGTTCGCAGGGGATTTCCGCGCGCGGTATTACGCGGGGGTTTGAGAGGCAGGGGAGGGCAAGATGATGCGAGGGACTAGTCCCTCGCGCTCCCATTAACTGGCGGCGGTTGTGCGGGCCGGCTGCGTTGGCATGACGTGGCACCGCCGGAGGCTGCAAAAGCCTGCGGCGTGGCGATCGAGCGCGTGCCCAGTATCGGGATTGCAAAGGGCCGCCGCCCTTTGCCCGCCGGAGGCACCTTTCCTTCAATCCCAAAAACAAAAAAGGCGGCAGCCGAAGCCACCGCCTTTCCTGAAACCTTGGAATAGGCCCAAAACTTAGCGCGAATAGAATTCGACGACCAGGTTCGGTTCCATCTTCACCGGATAGGGCACTTCGTCCAGCGTGGGGACGCGGACATAGGTGACCTTGTCGCCATCGGCGGCAACGTAATCGGGGACTTCACGCTCGGGCAGGGCCTGGGCTTCGGCGATCAGCGCCATTTCCTTGGCCTTGGTGCCCAGCGACACGACGTCACCGGGGCGCACGCGACGCGAAGCGATGTTGCACTTCACACCGTTCACATAGATGTGGCCGTGCGACACGATCTGGCGGGCCGAGAAGATCGTCGGGGCGAACTTCGAGCGATACACCACGGCGTCCAGACGCTGCTCCAGCAGACCGATCAGGTTCTGACCGGTGTCGCCCTTCATGCGCGAGGCTTCCTGATAGGTGGCCTTGAACTGCTTTTCGGTGATGTCGCCGTAATAGCCCTTCAGCTTCTGCTTGGCGCGCAGCTGAATGCCATAGTCTGACAGCTTGCCCTTGCGGCGCTGACCGTGCTGACCGGGGCCATACGAGCGGCGGTTCACCGAGCTCTTGGGACGGCCCCAGATGTTTTCGCCCATACGGCGGTCAATTTTATACTTCGACGACTGGCGCTTCGACACGCGTCGTTCCTTTCATTTGCTATTGGCGGGGCTGGATTGCCCCATGCCTTCGTTGGTTCCGGCGCGCACCCCCTGATGGTGTTCCTTCAGGGGCGGCCTCCGCTTCACCGGACATGCGGGGCCAATGGACATGCGGCGCGGGAACCCCACGCCGTCCTTGTGAAGGCGCGCCTTTGGCTGCCCGGTGCGGGATTGTCAAGCCCCTTCGGGCGCGTCCGTATCTGGGTTCGCCGTGGGGGCAGGTTTGGGGCGCTTGGGCGGGGCTTCACCGGGGGTGCGGGTCAGCGCCGAGAGCACGCCGCGCATGGTGCGCACCTCCAGATGGTTCCACGCCGGTTTGGTCAGCATGTTGCGCAAGGTCAGGCGCGTGGCCGCCGCGCGGGCGGGCGGAAAGAAATAGTCGCGCGGCTCCAGCAATGCCTCGAAATGGGCGATCAGCCCTTCCAGTTCGGCCTGCGGGGCAGGGGGCAACAGCTCCTCGACCGGGGGCTGTTCCAGCGTGGCGGCGGCGGTCGTGCCCTTGGACCATTCATAGGCGCACAGGATCACCGCCTGCGCCAAATTCAGCGAGCCAAACTCCGGGTTGATCGGCACGGTGACAATCGCGCGGGCCAGCGCCACGTCCTCGGTCTCCAGACCCGAACGTTCGGGGCCAAAAACCAGCGCGCTGCGGCCAAGGTTGGCGGCGGTATGCGCGTGGATCTCGCGGGCGGCTTGTTCGGGGGTGACGACCGGCTTGGTCACGCCGCGCTTGCGCACGGTGGTGGCATAGACATGGGTGCAATCAGCCACCGCATCGGCGAGGCTGTCATACACCCGCGCCTGTTCCAGCACGATGTCGGCGCCAGCGGCGGCCGGACCGGCACTGGGGTTGGGCCAGCCATCGCGCGGCGTCACCAGCCGCATCTCGACCAAGCCAAAGTTCAGCATGGCGCGGGCGGCCTTGCCGATGTTCTCGCCCAATTGCGGGCGGACCAGAACGATGACGGGCTTATCGGTCATGGCATCTCCGGTCACGACTGGCCCTTTTGCCCACTGGCATGGCTTTGCCCACTGGCATTGCCCGCTTCCTGAATGGTCGCGGCGAAATCCTCAAAATCCTTCGCCTCGGCAAAGTCGCGATAGACGCTGGCGAAACGGATATAGGCGACGCTGTCCAATTGGCGCAGGCCGTCCATCACCATTTCTCCGATGGTCTGGCTGGGCACTTCGGCCTCACCCATGGTTTCCAGTTGGCGCTGGATGCCGCTGACCAATTGGTCGATGCGTTCTTGCGGCACGGCCCGCTTGCGACAGGCCAGAGCGACCGACTGCTCGATCTTTACCCGGTCAAACGGTTCGCGGCGGGGTTCGTGGCCCGCGCCGCTGGCCTTGACCACGGTGATCTCGCGCAATTGCACGCGCTCAAAGGTGGTGAAACGCGCGCCACAGCTTTCACACTGACGCCGCCGCCGGATCGAGGTGTTGTCCTCGGTCGGGCGGCTGTCTTTGACCTGACTGGTATCATGGGCGCAAAACGGGCAGCGCATGGAAAATGGGCCTTATGGCAATGGGGAAGGGGACGCCTTCCCCATCTGCGCGATCAGTACGACAGACCCTGATAGATCGGGAAGCGGGTGCACAGTTCGGCGACTTCGGCCTCAACGCGGGCTTCGATCTGCGCGTCACCGGCTTCGCCGTTTTTGCGCAGACCATCAACCACTTGGGCGATCCACTTGCCAATCTGCGTGAACTCGGCCTCGCCAAAACCGCGGGTCGTGGCGGCAGGAGCCCCCAGACGGATGCCGCTGGTCAGCGCGGGCTTCTCGCTGTCAAAGGGAATGTTGTTCTTGTTGCAGGTCATCGCCGCGCGGTCCAGCGCATGCTCGGCATGCTTGCCCTTGGCGCCATAGGGGCGCAGGTCGACCAGCATCAGGTGGTTGTCGGTGCCGCCCGAAACGATGTCCAGCCCTTCGGCCTTCAGGCTTTCGGCCAGCGCGTGGGCGTTGGCCTTGACCTGACGGGCATAGGCCTTGAACTCGGGCGTCATCGCCTCGGCAAAGGCAACAGCCTTGGCGGCGATGATGTGCATCAGCGGGCCGCCCTGCAGGCCGGGGAAGATCGCGCTGTTCAGCTTCTTGGCGATGGCTTCATCGTTCGACAGGATGATGCCCGAACGGGGGCCGCGCAGCGACTTGTGCGTGGTGGTGGTGGTGACATGGGCGTGCGGCACCGGCGAGGGATGCACGCCGCCCGCGACCAGACCCGAAAAGTGGCTCATGTCGGCCAGCAGGAACGCGCCCACTTCATCGGCGATCTCGCGGAAACGCTTGAAGTCCCACTCACGCGAATAGGCCGTGCCGCCGCAGATGATCAGCTTGGGCTTGTTCGCGCGGGCGATGTCGGCGACCTGATCCATGTCGATGCGCTGGGTGTCCTCGCGCACGCCATAGGGGATCGGCTGGAACCACTTGCCGCTCATGTTCACCGGGCTGCCATGCGTCAGGTGGCCACCGGCCGACAGGTCCAGACCCATGAAGCTGTCGCCCGGCTGCAGCAGCGCCAGGAACACCGCCTGGTTCATCTGGCTGCCCGAATTGGGCTGAACATTGGCGAATTGGGCGCCAAACAGCGCCTTGGCGCGGTCGATGGCGATCTGCTCGATCTCGTCCACAAATTCGCAACCGCCGTAATAGCGGCGGCCGGGATAGCCCTCGGCATATTTGTTGGTCAGGATCGAACCGGCCGCTTCCAGCACCGCCTTCGAACAGATGTTCTCGGAGGCGATCAATTCGATCTTGTCGCGCTGACGGCCCAGTTCCTTGTTGATCCAGCCAGCGATGGCGGGATCACGCTCGGCCAGACCAGCCGTAAAGAAGCCTTGCGGACGAACGGCCGTCGGGGTCGCGGTGTCGGTCATGGGGTATCTCCTTTGGGGCTGGTTCAGATTGCGGGGTTGGACAGCTTTTCGACGCGGCCAGCATGGCGGCCACCGCCGAAATCGGTCGAAAGAAAGGCGTCAAGGCAGGCCTTGGCCATGTCGGGGCCGGTCAGGCGCGCGCCCATGGCGATGACATTGGCGTCATTGTGCTCACGCGACAGGGCGGCCGACAGCGGCTCACCCACCAGCGCGCAGCGGCAGGCCGGGTTGCGGTTGACCGCCACGGAAATGCCGATACCACTGCCGCACAGGGCCACGCCGCGCTCCGCCGCGCCGGACGCCACGGCATGGGCCAGCTTGTAGCCATAGTCGGGGTAGTCCACGCGGTCTTCGCTCATCGGGCCCAGATCGTCCACCTCATGGCCAGCGGCGCGCAGATATTCGGCGAGTTCCGCCTTGAGCGCGACAGCGGCATGGTCCGAGGCAATGGCAATCTTCATTTCACGCACCTTTCTGGCGGCGGCCCGGCGGCGCAAATCGGGGCAGGCGCAGGGGGCAGCGGGCGAATCAGGTCTAGGGGGCGGGCCTGTACTACGGATAGAGACAGAATCGCAAGGACGCCCCCATAGGCTGTGTCTGCCCGCCTTGCCAGTGCCCAAGCGGGTATAAATTGCACCCGTTTGCGTTTTATCCCGCGGGGCGGGGCGTCAGGCCGGATGGGCCCAAGAAAAAGGGGGCGGTGGTGGCCGCCCCCTTTGGTTCTTTTGCGCTGTGGCTCGCTTACTGGTCCAGGAACGAGCGCATCTTGCGGCTGCGGCTGGGGTGCTTCAACTTGCGCAGTGCCTTCGCCTCGATCTGGCGGATACGTTCGCGCGTCACGCTGAACTGCTGGCCCACTTCCTCCAGCGTGTGATCGGTGTTCATGCCGATGCCAAAACGCATGCGCAGCACGCGCTCCTCACGCGGGGTCAGGCTGGCCAGCACGCGGGTGACCGTTTCCTTCAGGTTGGACTGGATCGCCGCATCCACCGGGATGATGGCGTTCTTGTCCTCGATGAAGTCGCCCAGATGGCTGTCTTCCTCGTCGCCAATCGGCGTTTCAAGGGAGATCGGCTCCTTGGCGATCTTCATCACCTTGCGCACCTTTTCGAGCGGCATGCTCAGCCGCTCGGCCATTTCCTCGGGCGTTGGCTCGCGGCCCTGCTCGTGCAGGAACTGGCGGCTGGTGCGCACCAGCTTGTTGATCGTCTCGATCATGTGGACAGGGATACGGATCGTGCGCGCCTGATCAGCGATCGAACGGGTGATGGCCTGACGGATCCACCACGTCGCATAGGTGCTGAACTTGTAGCCGCGACGATACTCGAACTTGTCCACCGCCTTCATCAGGCCGATGTTGCCTTCCTGAATAAGATCAAGGAATTGCAGGCCACGGTTGGTGTATTTCTTGGCGATCGAGATCACCAGGCGCAGGTTGGCTTCCACCATTTCCTTCTTGGCGATGCGCGCCTCGCGCTCACCCTTTTGCACCATGTTGACGATGCGGCGGAATTCGGGAAGCGACATGCCGGTCTGGCTGGCGATATCCGACACCTCGGTGCGGATGCGTTCGACGGCTTCGGCCTCGTTGGCGGCGAAATTGGCCCATTTCTTGTCGCGCTTGGCGACCGAGGCCAGCCACGCATCGTCCAGCTCACGCCCGACATAGCAGTCCAGGAAGTCCTTGCGCGACACCTTGTGGCGTTCGGCCAGACGCAGCATCTGGCCGCCCAGCGCCGTCAGGCGGCGGTTGAAGGCATACAGGTTGTCGACCAGATATTCGATCTTGGTCGCGTGGAACTGCACGCTTTCGACCTGCGCGGTCAGATCCTCGCGCAGCTTTTGATAGGCTGTTTCCTTGGCCGCCGGATAGTCATTGCCCAGCGACATGAAATCGAGCCGTTCGGCCTGCGCCTTTTCGAACTCGCGGAACAGGTTGGTGATATAGGCGAACTTCTCCAGCGCCTCGGGCTTGAGCTGGGCCTCCATCTGGGCGAGGGAAAGGGTGTTGTCCTCCTCCTCTTCCTCCACCGGGCGGCGGGCGCGGCGCTCGATGCCGTCCTCATCCTCGTCACCGTCGGCGGATTCCTCCTCCTCGATGTCGTCCTCTTCCTTGAAGCTGGGGCCGGCGGTGGCCTCGCTGATCTCGCCGTCCTCGTCCTCACCGTCCTCGGACAGGTTTTCGGGCTGCGGCTCCTTGGACAGCATGGCGTCCAGATCCAGGATCTCGCGCAGCTGCATTTCGCCCGCGTTCAGCGCCTCGGACCACTGGATGATGGCGTGGAAGGTGATCGGGCTTTCGCACAAGCCCAGGATCATCGTGTCGCGGCCAGCCTCGATGCGCTTGGCGATGGCGATTTCGCCCTCGCGGCTCAACAGCTCAACCGCGCCCATCTCGCGCAGATACATGCGCACCGGGTCATCGGTACGCTCGATGGTTTCCTTCTTCTTTTCGACGGCGGGCCGATCGGCCAGCATCGAATCGGAATCATCGACATCGTCGGCGCTGGAGTCGTCGGCTTCCTGCGCGTCTTCATCGCTTTCCACGATGTTGACGCCCATTTCGCTGATCGCGGCCATGATGTCCTCGATCTGCTCCGAGGTCATCTGGTCCTGCGGCAAGGCCTCGTTCAGCTCGTCATAGGTGATGATGCCGCGGCGCTTGGCGCGGGCGATCAGCTTCTTGATCGAAGCCTCGTTCAGATCGATCAGCGGCGCATCGCCACCCTCACGTTCGGAAGCCCCATCAGCGCCAGAAATCTCTTCGTCCATTATTCCGCCATCTAGTTGGGCGCGCCATCCGCGGATGCGGTGTCGCTGCTGTCGGTGGTTGCGGCCATTTGGCCGAGTCGCGCCTTCAAATCCAGTTCTGTTTTTTTCAAATCGTCCAGTCTTTGCCGCAGACGGTTATGTTCCGCCTCCGCTTGCTCGGTCAACTCGGCCTCGTATCGGGCCATGGCGCGGGCCTTGGCGGCGGTAACGGCCGGGATTTCGGCCAGCACGGTGACCACATCGGCCAGATCGGCCTGCGCAGTGTCGCCATCGTCTGACAGAAACGAGAAGTGCATGCCGCGTGGCGCCTCCGTTGATGGCAAGCTTAAACCTTCATGCGCGAATATGGTGGCAATCGCCTGCGAATCAAGCCCCTCTGCGTCATGGGAATGATCCAGCAACAGATCAATACGCGGATCTTCGGGCGCAAGGCGGGTCAGACGCTCGGCGTGGAAGGCGATCTGGCGTGGCATGCGCACCAGTCCGGCGACCAGCGCGTCGAGCGCGGCGCGTCGAAATCCCGCGCCCGGCGGCAGGGCGGCCAGCGCCGCCGTTTCGGGCAAGGGGCGGGGCGGGGGGATGTCGCGGCCAAAACGGCCCCTCTGTCCACCACCGCGCTGTCCGCCGGCAAAGGGCGCGCGGGGCTGGAAGGCGGGGGCTTCGCGCCGGGGAAAGGCGAAATCGGAAAAGCGGTCCAGCAGTTCGCGCCGGTACATCGCCTTGATGTCTTGATCGGCGATGGTGTCGACATGGGCCATCAGGCGGGCCTTCAGGCCGGCCTTGGCTTCGGGGCTGTCGGTGGGCGAGGCATCGCGTTCATGCGCCCACAATATGTCGATCAGGCTGTCGGTCTGCTCCAGCGCCTGCGCCATGGCCTTGGGCCCTTGCGCCTTGATCAGCTCGTCCGGGTCCAGCCCATTGGCCATGCGCAGGATGCGGAGCGTATGGCCGGGGCGCAGCAGCGGCAGGGCGCGGGTGATCGCCCGCATCGCCGCCCTTTGCCCCGCCGCGTCCCCGTCAAAGCACAGGATCGGCACCTCGACCTGCCGCCACAACAGCTCGATCTGCATTTCGGTCAGCGCCGTGCCCATCGGCGCCACGGCATCGTGAAACCCGGCGGCGGCCAGCGCGATCACGTCCATATAGCCTTCGACCACGACCACCCGCCCGCTTTTGCGTGAGGCCGGGCTGGCGCGGTGCAGGTTGTAGAGCGTGCGCCCCTTGTCAAATAGCGGCGTGTCGGGGGAGTTGAGATATTTGGGCGCGTCGCTCTTGCCCGATTGCAGGATGCGCCCGCCAAAGCCGATCACCCGCCCGCGCGCGTCCTGAATGGGCAGCATCAACCGCCCCCGGAACCGGTCATAGGGCTCCTTATCGTCCACCACGATCCGCAGGCCCGCCTCGATCAGCATGGCTTCGGGGAACTGGGCAAGCGCGCCCTTCAACGCCTGCCGCCCCTCTGGCGCATAGCCAAAGCCGAATTCGCGGGCGACGGCGGGCGAAAACCCGCGCGAGGCCAAATAGGTGCGAGCCTGAGCGCCCTCGTCGCTGGCCAGTTGCGCGACGAACCAGTCCTGCGCCGCCTGCGTCACATCATGCAGCGTCTTGGCCTTTTCGGCGCGCTGGGCGGCGCGGGGGTCGGGGGCGGGCATCTCCATCCCCGCCTCCTCGGCCAATTGCTTGACCGCATCCATGAAGGACAGCCCGCGCTGATCCGTCATCCAGCGGATCACATCGCCATGCGCCCCACAGCCAAAGCAGTGGTAAAAGCCCTTCTCGTCATTGACGTAAAAGCTGGGCGTTTTCTCGTTGTGGAACGGGCAACAGCCGCGAAACTCGCGCCCCGCCTTCTGGATGCGGGTTGTGCGCCCGACCACGCCCGACAGCGTGATGCGGGTGCGCAACTCGTCCAGCCATTGGGGCGTGAGGCTCATTACGCCAGCGCCGCCTTTACCAGCGCGCTGGCCTTGCTCATGTCGATCTGCGTGCCATGCTTGGCCTTCAGCGCGGCGATGACCTTGCCCATGTCCTTGGGTCCGGCAGCGCCCACCTCGGCCTTGATCGCCTCGATCGCGGCCTTGACCTCGTCCTCTCCCATCTGCGCGGGCAGGAAGTCCTCGATCACGGCCACCTCGGCAGCCTCAACCGCGGCCAGTTCGGGGCGGCCACCCTGTTCATACATGGCGATGGATTCGCGGCGCTGCTTGACCATCTTTTGCAGCACGTCGGTGACGATGGTGTCGTCATCGGGGATATTGGCGGCGGTGCGCAGCTCGATATCCTTGTCCTTCAGCTTGGCCAGGATCAGGCGGACAGCGGCAAGGCGGGCCTTGTCGCCCGACTTCATGGCGGCCACCTGCGCGGCCTTGATCGAATCGCGGATCATTATTGCGGTCTTTCCCTGTGGAATGGGGTTGCTCATTGCGGGCGCGACGCGCCGCGCGACAGAGGGGCGAAAGACCTTAGCGGGGATTTTCACCTTTTCCTAGGTTGACGTATCGGTCACATAGGTCTAGCGGGCGGGCCTTAGCACACATTACCAAAACCCTTACAACGGAGCGCCCCCTATGGCAGACCCCGCCTTTTCGCTTGCGCCTAAACCTTCTGGCGCCACCGCAGTTCTGGTGTTGAGCGATGGGCATGTGGCGTGGGGGCGCGGATTTGGCGCCACCGGCAATGCCGTGGGCGAAGTGTGCTTCAACACCTCGATCACCGGCTATCAGGAGATCATGACTGATCCCTCCTATGCCGGTCAGGTTGTGACCTTCACCTTTCCGCATGTCGGCAATGTCGGCGTGAATGCCGAGGACAACGAGGCCGCCGTCGATGGCGCCGTTGGCTGCATCGTGCGCGAGGATGTGACGGCCCCGTCCAACTTCCGCAGCGAGGGCACCTTTGACGCCTGGATGAAGGCCAAGGGCAAGATCGGCATCGCAGGTCTCGACACCCGCGCGCTGACCCGCCGCATCCGCCTGTCGGGCGCGCCCAACGCGGTGATCGCGCATGATCCCGATGGCAACTTTGACCTCGACGCCCTGTTGGCCAAGGCCAAGGCGTGGCCGGGTCTGGTCGGCATGGATCTGGCCAAGCAGGTGACGCGCAGCGCCCAAGAAGGCTGGGAAGGCGGCATCTGGACGCTGGGCAAGGGTTATGGCCGTTCGCCCCACGACACCCGCCCGCATGTCGTCGCCATGGATTTTGGCGCCAAGGACAACATTTTCCGCAATCTGGTGCAGGCCGGGGCGCGGGTGACGGTGGTTCCCGCCGAAACCTCGCTGGAAACGATCCTCTCGCTCCAGCCCGACGGCGTGTTCCTGTCGAACGGCCCCGGTGACCCGGCCGCCACCGGCAAATATGCCGTGCCGGTGATCCGCGCGCTGCTGGATCAGGGGATGCCGCTGTTTGGCATTTGTCTGGGCCATCAGATGCTGGCGCTGGCCGCTGGCGCGCAGACGATCAAGATGCATCAGGGCCACAGAGGCGCCAACCACCCGGTCAAGCGCACCGCCGAGGGCGTGGTGGAAATCACAAGCATGAACCACG
The DNA here is from genome assembly GCF_009909235.1 of Novosphingobium ovatum. Classification (GTDB taxonomy): domain Bacteria; phylum Pseudomonadota; class Alphaproteobacteria; order Sphingomonadales; family Sphingomonadaceae; genus Novosphingobium; species Novosphingobium ovatum. The sequence goes on along the minus strand of NZ_JAAAPO010000002.1, from coordinate 650,479 downwards.
GTTTCGCGGTCGACGCGGCGACCCTGCCGGACGGCGTGGTCGAAACCCACGTCAGCCTGTTCGACGGCAGCAATTGCGGCATCGAAATCACCGGCAAAAAGGCTTTCTCGGTCCAGTACCACCCCGAAGCCTCGCCCGGCCCGCAAGACAGCTTCTATCTGTTCACGAAATTCATTGAGAGCCTCGCCTGATGCCCAAGCGCACTGACATCTCGTCGATCCTCGTCATTGGCGCGGGTCCCATCATCATCGGTCAGGCTTGCGAGTTCGACTATTCGGGCACGCAGGCGATCAAGGCGTTGAAGGAAGAGGGCTACCGGGTGATCCTGGTGAACTCGAACCCCGCCACGATCATGACCGATCCGGACATGGCCGATGCGACCTATATCGAGCCGATCACGCCTGAAATCGTCGCCAAGATCATCGAGAAGGAGCGCCCCTGTGCGGTGCTGCCGACGATGGGTGGCCAGACCGCGCTGAACACGGCGCTGGCGCTGTTCAATGACGGCACGCTGGAAAAATACGGCGTGCAGATGATAGGCGCGGACGCCGACGCCATCGACAAGGCCGAGGACCGTCAGCGTTTCCGCGAGGCGATGGACAAGATCGGGCTGGAATCGGCCCGTTCGGGCGTGGCCCACACGGTTGAGGAAGCCTTTGCCGTGCTGGAACGCACCGGGCTGCCCTCGATCATCCGTCCCAGCTTCACGCTGGGCGGCACCGGCGGCGGCGTGGCCTATAACAAGGCCGAGTTCGAGAAGATCGTGAAAAGCGGTCTGGACGCCAGCCCCACCACCGAGGTGCTGATCGAGGAATCGCTGCTGGGCTGGAAAGAGTATGAGATGGAGGTCGTTCGGGACAAGAACGACAACTCGATCATCATCTGCTCGATCGAGAACATCGACCCGATGGGCGTCCACACGGGCGATTCGATCACTGTCGCGCCCGCGCTGACGCTGACCGACAAGGAATATCAGATCATGCGCACGGCGTCGCTGAACGTCCTGCGCGAGATTGGCGTGGAAACGGGTGGCTCGAACGTGCAGTTCGCCGTCAACCCCAAGGACGGCCGCCTGATCGTCATCGAGATGAACCCGCGCGTGTCGCGGTCCTCGGCGCTGGCGTCCAAGGCGACCGGCTTCCCGATCGCCCGCGTCGCGGCCAAGCTGGCCGTGGGCTATACGCTGGACGAGCTGACCAACGAGATCACTGGTGCCACGCCGGCCTCGTTCGAGCCGTCGATCGACTATGTCGTGACCAAGATCCCGCGCTTTGCCTTTGAAAAGTTCAAGGGGAGCGAGCCGCTGCTGTCGACCGCGATGAAGTCGGTGGGCGAGGTGATGGCGATCGGCCGCAACATCAAGGAATCGATGCAAAAGGCCCTGCGCGGGCTGGAAACCGGGCTGGACGGGTTCAACCGCGTGGTCGAGCTGGAAGGCGCGACTCGTGACGAGATCACCGCCGCCCTGTCGCGCGCCACGCCCGACCGCCTGCTGGTGGTGGCGCAGGCCTTCCGCGAAGGGTTCAGCGTCGAGGACGTCCACGCGATCACCCATTACGATCCGTGGTTCCTGCGCCATATCCATGAAATCATTGCGCAAGAGGCAAAGATCATGGACGAGGGCCTGCCCAATGACGCGGCTGGTCTGCGCGCATTGAAGGCGATGGGCTTTTCCGACCGCCGTCTGGCCACGCTGGCGGTGCGTTCGGTGCATGTCGCGGGCGGTCTGGGTGAAACCACAGCCGTGCGCAGCGGGCTGTTGCATGATGTCGTGTCGGCCATGGCGGGCGCCACGACCGAGGACGAGGTGCGCGCCCTGCGTCACCGCCTGAACGTCCATCCCGTGTTCAAGCGCATCGACAGCTGCGCGGCCGAGTTTGAGGCGGTGACGCCTTACATGTACTCGACCTATGAAGCGCCGATGTTTGGCGAGCCCGAGAACGAGGCCGCCCCGTCCGACCGCAAGAAGATCGTCATCCTTGGCGGTGGCCCGAACCGTATCGGTCAGGGGATCGAGTTCGACTATTGCTGCGTCCATGCCTGCTTCTCGCTGGCCGATGTTGGCTATGAAACGATCATGGTCAACTGCAACCCGGAAACGGTGTCGACCGACTATGACACGTCCGACCGCCTGTATTTCGAGCCGTTGACGGCCGAGGACGTGCTGGAAATCCTGCGCGTGGAACAGATGAATGGCACGCTGGTGGGCGTGATCGTGCAGTTTGGCGGGCAGACCCCGCTCAAGCTGGCGCAGGCGCTGGAGGATGCGGGCATTCCGATCCTGGGCACCAGCCCGGACGCCATCGATCTGGCCGAAGACCGCGAGCGTTTTGCCGCCTTGGTCGAGAACCTGGGCCTGAAGCAGCCGCTGAACGGCATCGCCCGCAGCCGCGACGAGGCCGTGGCCGTTGCCAGCCGCATTGGCTACCCGGTGCTGATGCGTCCCAGCTATGTGCTGGGTGGCCGCGCGATGGAAATCGTCGACAGCCAGAGCCAGCTGGACGACTACATCGCCACCGCCGTGCAGGTGTCAGGCGACAGCCCCGTGCTGATCGATCAGTATCTGCGCGATGCCATCGAATGCGACGTTGACGCGCTGTGCGACGGGGACCGCGTGGTGGTCGCCGGCGTGATGCAGCACATCGAGGAAGCGGGCATCCATTCGGGCGACAGCGCCTGCACGATCCCGCCCTATTCGCTGTCGGCCGAAATCGTCGCCGAAATGGAGCGTCAGGCCGAGGCTTTGGCCATGGCGCTGGGCGTGCGCGGGCTGATGAACGTGCAGTTCGCGGTCAAGGATGGCGAGGTGTACCTGATCGAGGTCAACCCCCGCGCCAGCCGTACCGTGCCCTTCGTCGCCAAGGCGATCGGTCAGCCGGTGGCCAAGATCGCCGCGCGCGTGATGGCGGGCGAAAAGCTGGACACCTTCCCGCCGTTCCGCCGCGAGCTGGACTATATGGCGGTCAAGGAAGCGGTGTTCCCGTTTGCCCGTTTCCCCGGCGTCGATCCGGTGCTGAGCCCCGAGATGAAGTCGACCGGCGAGGTGATGGGGCTGGACCGCGATTTCGCCACCGCCTTTGCCAAGGCGCAGCTGGGCGCGGGCACGGTTCTGCCGCGTTCGGGCGTGGTGTTCGTCTCGGTCAAGGACAGCGACAAGGGTGTCATCCTGCCCGCCGCGCAGCGCCTGACGGAACTGGGTTTCCGCCTGATCGCCACCGGCGGCACGGCCAAATATCTGGCCGAGATGGGCGTTGCCGTGGAGCGCGTGAACAAGGTGGCGGAAGGGCGTCCGCATATTGTTGACCGCATCATCGATGGCGACATCGCAATGATCATCAACACCACCGAGGGCTGGCAGAGCCTGAAGGATTCGCAAAGCATCCGTCAGGCAGCGCTGAACAACAAGGTGCCGTATTTCACCACGGCCGCCGCCAGTGTCGCCGCTTCGGAGGCGATTGCGGCGCTGGGTCGGGCAAACCTTGAAGTATGCCCGTTGCAGTCCTATTATAGCTGACCGACCACGTCCTCCCCATAGTTCGGACGGCCCCGCCCGTTGCTGGTAATCCGGCAACGGGAGAGGGGCTTGTCATTCCGGGGGAGGGAAAAAGGAAGATTGACGGATGGCAAGTGTCGAAAAGCTGCCGATGCTGGCGTATGGCTATGAAAAGCTAGCGGCCGAGCTGAAAGCGCTGCGTGAGGAGCGGCCCAAGATCGTCGACGCGATCGAGGAAGCGCGCGCCCATGGCGACCTGTCCGAAAATGCCGAATACCACTCGGCCAAGGAGCGGCAGGGGCAGGTTGAGGCGCAGATCGCCGATCTGGAAGACAAGATCAGCCGCGCTCACATCATCGATCCCACCACGCTGTCGGGCGACCGCATCGTGTTTGGCGCGACCGTCACGCTGCTGGATGATGATGACAAGCCGGTGCGTTACCAGATCGTCGGCCCGTATGAGGCGGACGCGAAACTGGGCCGGATCAGCTATAACTCGCCTTTGGGCAAGGCGCTGATCAGCAAGAAGGTCGAGGACGAGATCGAGGTGAGCGTGCCGGCTGGTGAGCGCTTCTATCTGGTGCAGAAGATCGAATTCATCTGAACCTTCGCGCACAGCGTCAGCGCATGGCGCGCTGCGATCAGGTGGAAAGAGGCGGCGATCTTCGTCGCCTTTTTTCGTTTGGGGGCAGGGGATTGCGCAGTGTTGTTCGGGCGGTTTGGCATGACCGCCCGCGACTGCCCGCATCGGTGCCGTTCACCAATGCGGGAAGCAACGGTGCTGCTGGCTTAGGCCGAAACCTGGTCCGGCTGATCCAGCAGGCGATGCAGATGCACCACCACATATTTCATTTCGGCATCGTCCACGCTGCGCTGCGCCGCGCTGCGCCATGCGTCGACCGCCGTGGCATAGTCGGGGAACACACCGACGATATCCAGCGCGTTGAGATCAACAAATTCAAGACCCTGCGGATCGCTGACGCGACCGCCCATCACCAGGTGAAGCTTCTGCATAAATGTTCCGTATATTGGGGAAGGAAACAGCACGGACATAGCATCGGCGAATGGGGCGCGGCAAGCGAATGCCGGACATGAAGATGCATAAACTGCAAACTGGTGCAAAAATCTTATGGCCCCATGCGGTGTGGCGCAGGGGTCAATCCGGGGTTTTGTCCAGCTTGGCCAGCGCTTTTTCCAGCAGGGCGCGGGCCTGGTCCAGCGCGGCGTTGACCGCTTTGGGCCGCTTGCCCTTGGCTAGCGCGTCACCCGCCTTGGCCAACAGCCGTTTGCGCACCGCCCACAGCGCCAGCGCGGTCAGCGTGCCGGCCAGAATGCCGCGCTGATCGCTGGCGATCTCCATCGCCTGATACAGCGCGTCGCGTGAACGGTCCTCGACCTCGTCGCGGATACGCTGGGTCAGCGCGCCGGGCCGCGCCAGATCGCGCAAGCCATCCACCTGTGCCGCCAAACGCCCGCGCGCGCTGTCACGCGCGGCGCGCAGAGCTTCCAGCTCCATATCCTCGCGGTTCATGGGATCAGCCTTCCGTGCCAAACAGCGCGTGGCGCAGGCGGCGCCATTGCGACCGCGCGGCCCCGACCGCCATCAGCGTGATCAGCGCCAACGCGCCCGCGACAATGGCCGTCGCCCACCACGGCCCAACGCATTGCGCCAGCCCCAGCACCGCGCCCACCACCAGCGCCATGGCGACAAAGAACAGCCCCGTCAGCGCCAGACAGCCCAGCGCCGCAATCCGCGCCGTCAGGCGGGCGGCAAGGCGCGCGCGGGCCTTTTGAAAGGCGATCTCGCTGTCCCAGGCATCGCGCGCGGAGTGGTAGAAGCTGCTGACGTCATCAGACAGCCAGCGGTGGGCATGTGCGCCATCGGCCCCCGTTGCGGGGCGGAAAAAGCGCCGCCATCCGCGCCGCGCCGCGTGTGATGTGTCGGCCGCGGCCTGGCCATCTGCGGCCTGGTCCGCCTGTGCCGCGTCATGTGGACGCGTGTCCCGCCGTTTCGGCATGCGTGTGATTGTCCCCGTGTTGCGGTAAGTGCGGCGCGCAGCCCCCTGTTCGCCGCCATGCGACGCGGCGTCAGTCCGCGTCGCGTCATGCCCGGCCGTTCCGGGCGTCACGCCATGCGCGCGCCCGGAACGGTGGTGTCAGGCCTCGTCGGTGTCGGTGTCGTCCCCGGCTTCGGGCGAACCCTTCAGCGCGCGGGCAAGGAAGAAGCCGATCACCGCCGCCGCGCCAATGGCCACGCCGGGGTGCTTCTTGATGTAATCCTTGGCCTCGGCGCCCAGTTCGGCCAGATCCTTGGACTCAAGGCCAGCGGCGGTTTCCTGCAACTGGCGCGCGGCGGTGCGGGCATAGTCGCCGTATTTGTTGCCCACCTTGTCGTCCAGCACCTCGGCGTTGTCGGCGATCAGCTTGCCAATCGCTGCCAGCGCATCGCTCGCCTTGGTCTTGCCGTCATTGGCCAGTTCCAGCGCCTTTTCCTTGACCTCGCCGCCCAGTTCGGCAGCCTTGTCCTTGGCCTGCGCCGAGAGCTGTTCGATATGGGGGGCGGCCTTTTCCTGCAGGTCCTTGGTCAGGGCGACAGCGCTGCTCTTGGCCTCGTCCAGTGCCTTGGAAAAGCGGGCCTTGGCGCCGGTCGCGGCGGCGTCAGTGGCGTCCACGGCGGTGGTCGCGGTGTCCAGCTGTTCAGTTTCGGCCATGGCAAGTGCTCCTTTCATGCAGGCTTCGACAGAGTCGATTTCGCTTATACGACGGTTACTACCGAAAAGCCTTCCTAATATGCCGCAATGCAGCTTGCTTGGCGAGGTCCGCCTGCTAAGGGTGCGCGCGACAGCGAATGCTGACCCTGGCCGAGAGGAGATGAACCCGCCATGACCGCGATTATCGACATCCACGCCCGCGAAATTCTGGACAGCCGCGGCAACCCCACCGTCGAAGTGGACGTGCTGCTGGAAGATGGCAGCTTTGGCCGCGCCGCTGTGCCTTCGGGCGCCAGCACCGGCGCGCACGAAGCCGTCGAATTGCGCGATGGCGACAAGAGCCGCTATCTGGGCAAGGGCGTGACCAAGGCGGTTGATGCCGTCAACACCGAGATCGCCGACGCGCTGACGGGCCTGGACGCCGAAGACCAGCGCGACATCGATCTGGCCATGATCGAGCTGGACGGCACCGAGAACAAGGGCCGTCTGGGCGCCAACGCCATTCTGGGCACCTCGCTGGCCGTGGCCAAGGCGGCCGCTGACGCGCGCGGTATGCCGCTCTACACCTATGTTGGCGGCGTGTCGGCGCATGTTCTGCCGGTGCCGATGATGAACATCATCAATGGCGGCGAACATGCTGATAACCCGATCGATTTCCAGGAATTCATGATCATGCCCGTGGGCGCCGACTCGATCGCCGAGGCGGTGCGTTGGGGCGCGGAAATCTTCCACACGCTGAAGAAGGGCCTGCACGAGAAGGGTCTGGCCACGGCCGTGGGCGACGAGGGCGGCTTTGCCCCCAATATCGCCAGCACCCGCGCCGCGCTGGACTTTGTCTCGGCCTCGATCGAAAAGGCCGGGTTCAAGCTGGGCAGCGACATCCTGCTGGCGCTGGACTGCGCCTCGACCGAGTTCTTCAAGAACGGCAAGTATGAGATTTCGGGCGAAGGCCTGTCGCTCAGCCCCGTGGAATTCGCCGAATATCTGGCCAAGCTGACCGCCGACTATCCGATCATCTCGATCGAGGACGGCATGAGCGAGGACGATTTCGAGGGCTGGAAGGCGCTGACCGATCTGGTGGGCGACAAGGTGCAACTGGTGGGCGACGACCTGTTCGTCACCAACCCCAAGCGCCTGACGATGGGCATCGAAAAGGGTCTGGCTAACTCGTTGTTGGTCAAGGTAAATCAGATCGGCAGCCTGACCGAGACGTTGGAAGCTGTCAGCATTGCCCAGCGCGCCGGTTACACCGCCGTGATGTCGCACCGTTCGGGCGAGACCGAGGACGCGACCATCGCCGATCTGGCGGTGGCCACCAACTGCGGTCAGATCAAGACCGGTTCGCTGGCCCGTTCGGACCGGTTGGCTAAGTATAACCAACTGATCCGTATCGAGGAACAGCTGGGCACCGCCTCGCGCTATGCCGGCAAGGCCGCGTTTGGCCGTCTGCTGGGCTAAAATGGTTTCCGATCTTTTGGGGTCGGAAATTGGCAATAGCCCGCGCGGCGCTTGAGCATCGCTTTTCCGTTCGCGCCAGCGTGAACGGAAAACGCTCTAGGACGGGGTGCGGGGTGGGCTGCTGGCCCGCCCCGTTCACCGCACACAAAAGGGGCGCCGTCACCAATGGGTGAGGGTGCCCCTTTTGTTGTCAGTGATAGCATTATGGTGGCGTTATAAAGGCGCTCCGCGCCCGGCAAAATAGGCGTCCATCCGTTCGCACCCCAGCGGGGACAGGCGGACAAAGGTACGCCGCGCGTCCTCCTTGTCGACCTCGCGGATGACCAGCTTCTTGTCCTCCAGAATGCGGATCCAGCGCAAGGCGGTGGTGGGCGGTACGGCCGCACCGATGCAGGCGCTGGTCACTGCGATACGCTTCTGCTTTTTTTCGGCGACATAGAGGTCCAGCAGCATGTCCCAAGCGGGCTCCCCAAACAGATCCTCGCTGCCGAAAATGTGCGAGCGCCGCCGCCGGTTGCGATAGATCGCCTGCGCCTGTTCGGCCGGGTCGGAGCCGCCATCGGGGACTTTTTCGGCGTCGCGCAGTTCCGCCAATTCATTCAGCTCTGCCGCCATGCGGGCCAGTTCGCTGGTCAATTCACTAAGGCGAGATTGCGCGTCGCCTGCGTTTCGGGTCCTGTGCACATCCTGCGGCATGAATTGGCCTTCATCTGCCACCATTCGGCACCTATTGGGGGCGGACCATTTCCCCCTTTACAGGCACCAAAAGGCTCTCGTCATAATGGAGCATTATGCGTCCAATTTTGACGAAATCAAACAGTAAAGACTCTGCGATATTAATCCGATATGGATTCTTCTGTATCCATATCGGATTGGTCGGTCAGCGTCTCGATGCAGGCTGACAGATGTGCGGCAGCCACATGCTCACCCAGCCTGTCCAGCTCCTCCAGACAGCTTTGCAGCTGGGGCATCAACGCTTTATTGAAACCCGAAGCATGCGGTGTGGCGAACATGTTGCACTCACGAGTATGAAGCGACGTACCCATCGTACATCCACCAGAATCCAGATTGCCCTTGTACCTACATAAGCGGATGTACCGGGTGCCCAGTCCGGGTCTGCTTATGCGGCACTGTCACCCTCCTGCGACGCTTGCTTTTGTATCGCGATGCAGCGGAATGACTGTTACGTAACTACACTTATCATAGCTCCTAGTGCAGATCCATAGGCTAGGCTGTGCGAAATCACATTACACCCGGTGAATTTTTCCTGTCATATTCGCGCGATGCAGGCACCCGCGCGACACTGCGCTGCGGCGGATATAGGAATTGCATATGCGAAAACCCCGCTGCGGTATGGTTAACCGAGCGGGGCCATTAACAAGTCGTTAATCGCTGAATTCAGGCAAATTTTTCCCGAAGTGCCAAAAGTGCCAAGGCCGCCTTGGCTGCTTCGCCGCCCTTGTCCTTTTGCTTGGGGTCGGCGCGAACGATGGCCTGTTCCTCGTTTTCGACGGTCAGGATGCCATTGCCGATCGCCACGCCATCCATCGTCAGCGCCATAATGCCGCGAGCGCTTTCCCCCGCGACGATTTCGAAATGATAGGTTTCGCCGCGAATCACGACGCCAATCGCGACATAGCCTTCGTAATCGCCGCTCTGGTCGGCCAAGGCGATCGCGCCGGGGATTTCCAGCGCGCCCGGAACGGTGATGACATCGACCGAATGACCGGCCTTTTTCAACGCGGCGCGCGCGCCTTCGACCAGCATGTCGTTCAAGTGGTCATAGAAACGGGCTTCGACAATCAGGAAACGGGCCATGGAACGGGTCTTTCGCAAAGAGAGGGAAGGGGGCGCCGGGCGCTTCAGTCCAGACGGCGCTCGCCCACGATCGAGAGGCCATAGCCTTCCAGTGCGACCAGCGTGTGATGGGTGTTGGTCAGCAGGATCATGTCATGCACGCCCAGTTCCGCCAGAATCTGCGCGCCCACGCCATAGTCGCGCAGTTCCTCGATGGCAGGGGCCTGACCCGAACGCAACTGTTCGCGCAGGGTGATCGCCTGCGACACCATGCCCTTGCCGGGGCGCGAGACGACGACGATGACGCCCGCGCCTTCTTCGGCGATGATTTCCATCGAACGCTGCAACAGGTTCTGGCGGTCGTTGTCCTCGGCCAGCATGTCGGCGAACATCGAATAGGCGTGCATGCGCACCAGCGTGGGCTTTGCCGGGTCAACGTGGCCCTTGAGCAGCACCAGATTTTCGTCACCCGTCGCCTTGTTGTAATAGGAACGGGCGATCCAGTCGCCGCCGTGCTTGCTGGTAAAGGTGGTCTCGTTCTTCTTTTCGACCATGCGGTCGTGCTGGCGGCGATAGGCGATCAGGTCGCGGATCGTGCCGATCTTCATGTTGTGCTTGCGGCAAAAGGCGATCAGGTCGTCCAGACGGGCCATGGTGCCATCGTCATTCATCACCTCACAGATCACCGCCGAGGGGTTCAGCCCGGCCAGACGCGAGATGTCGACGGCGGCCTCGGTGTGGCCGGTGCGGACCAGCACGCCACCGGGGCGCGCGCGCAGCGGAAAGACGTGGCCGGGGCTGACGATGTCGGTCGGGCCCTTGCTGGCGTCGATCGCGACCGAGACGGTGCGGGCGCGGTCAGCGGCCGAAATGCCGGTGCTGATGCCTTCCTTGGCCTCGATCGAAACGGTAAAGGCGGTGCCCAGCGGCGTGCCATTGCGGCGGCTCATCGGCTCCAGACCCAGCTGGTCCACGCGTTCGGCAGAGAGGGCGAGGCAGACCAGCCCGCGCCCATGGGTGGCCATGAAATTGACGGCAGCGGGCGTGGCCATCTGCGCCGGGATGATCAGGTCGCCCTCGTTCTCGCGGTCCTCGTCATCGACCAGGATGTACATGCGGCCGTTGCGCGCTTCCTCGATGATCTCCTCGACGCTGGCCAGCACCGGGGTGTCATCGTTCTCGCTCAGGCAGCGTTCCAGCTTGGCCAGCGTGTCGGCGGTGGGGTTCCAGTCAGGCTCGGTGCAGTCACGCAGGGTGTTGGCGTGCAGGCCGGCGGCGCGCGCCAGGCCAGAGCGGGTCATGCCACCTTCGGTGACGAGCGAGCGGACGCGATCGATGATGGGGTTTGTCATGGAGTGCAGGCTATCACATCACTATGTGATGTCAACGCGGGTAATCACATTGATGTGACCATTCTGCGGTTATCCAGCCATTTGGATAGGGCATAGGACCCCGCCATCGCCGCCACACTGACGCCATAGGCCAGCCCAATCGCCACCCAATAGCTGCTGTGCAGCATCCGCATCCCTTCCAGAATGGGCATTTGCAGCGCGAACAGCGGAAAGGACAGCCGCCCGGCCCATGCCGCGGCGCCGTGAAACCGGTTCAGCCGCATCGCGCCGGCAATCATCAGCGGGCAGATCACCAGCGTAAAGCCCAGCTCATACCCCCAGCCGCGCCATTGCCCCCAATGCGCCAGCGCCAGCACCAGCGGCATCAGCGGCAGCGCAAGCCACCACGGCATCGGGATGGGCGTGCCCGCGCGCCACCACCGCGCCAGCCCCATGCCCAGCATATAGGCAAACAGGCAGCGTGCCACGCCGGGAAGGAAATTGGCCGGTTGCGCGCCCACATTGTAATATTGCCAATGTGCCCCGATCCACAGCTGAACCGGCAGCAGCGCGGCCAGCGCCAGCCACAGCCACCCGCCCCGGATGCGCCACAGCAAGGTGACGTGCAGCGCGTTGCAGATCAGCTCGCAGGCGATGGTCCAGGCCGGGACGTTCAGCGGAAAGACGAAACTGTGCCACGGCACCGGGATCAGCAACAGGTTGGCCGCCGCCACCCATGTCGCGTCCCACCAGTCAGGCGCGCGGATGAACAGGCGCGGCAGGCCGATCAGCCCGCCCAGCGCCATCATCGGCCACAACCGCCAATAGCGCTTACCCATGAACCGCCACGGCGACAGGCCGGTGCTCAGCCGGGGTTCCTGCACGGTCGCCATCAGAAAGCCCGATAGCATCAGGAAGAAATCCACCCCCAGATAGCCCCGCCCGAACAATCGCGCCGCGTCAAACGGCGTGCCGTTGGCGGCGGTCAGCGTGATCCCCGATGTCGCGCCAAAATTGGCCAGCGCGTGCAGGAACAGCACACAGGAGGCCGCGATCAACCGCAGCACTTCAAGCCCGGGCAGGCGTTGCGGGCGCGGGGCGGGGGATGGGGTGTCGCTCATGCCAGTGCGATACAGCCGCGAGGCCGCATTGAAAAGCGCGGGTGGCGATCAAGCTGTGGGGAGGAAGATTGGTGGACGCACTAGGGCTCGAACCTAGGACCCGCTGATTAAGAGTCAGCTGCTCTACCAACTGAGCTATGCGTCCACGCATCTTGCATGGGGCAGGGCGAACCTGCCAAGGCAGTGTGGTTTGGTGGACGCACTAGGGCTCGAACCTAGGACCCGCTGATTAAGAGTCAGCTGCTCTACCAACTGAGCTATGCGTCCATCCCACCATCTGGTGCGGCGCCTTGGTCAGCGCCGCCTGCCGGGAGCGCCCCCTTTAACGATTGTTCGAAGGGGCGCAAGTGATTCGTCGTGGTTTTTTCAAAAAATTTCGCATTGTCTTTCAACGTCACACGCGGGGGTGCTGTGGGCCGCCCGCGCTCCCCGCCTCAATGGGGGCTAAAGCGCGTCCAGCGGTCCACCGCCATGATCGCGCCGATGCAGATCATGTTGGTCATCATCGATGACCCGCCGTGGCTGATAAAGGGCAGGGGAATGCCCACCACCGGGGCCAGGCCCATCACCATCGACATGTTGATCGCGACATAGAAAAACACGGTGCAGGTCATCCCCGCCGCCAGCAACTGGCTGAAGCGATCGGGCGCGCGGCGCGCCACCCCCATGCCCCAGCGGAACAGCACGCCAAAGAACACCGCCAGAATGAACAATCCGCCCATCATGCCCCATTCTTCGGCCATGGTGGCAAAGGCAAAGTCGGTGTGCGATTCGGGCAGGTAGTTCAGATGGCTCTGGCTGCCATTGCCCAGCCCCTTGCCAAAGAAGCCGCCCGAACCAATGGCGATTTTCGATTGGGTGATGTGATAGCCGGTGCCCAGCATGTCGGCTTCCGGGTCAAGGAACACCAGCACGCGGTTGCGCTGATAGTCATGCAGCGCGAAAAAGAACGCCAGCGGCGCGGCAATGGCGGCGGCGATCCCGCCACTGATGAACCACCACAGCGGCACGCCCGCCATGAAGATCACCACCGTCGCGCCAAAGCAGATCGCCAGACCCGTGCCCAGATCGGGCTGGATGATCACCAGCCCCGCCGGCAGGCCCAGCAACAGTGCGGGCGCAACCAGCGCGCGCCAACCGCGCGTCATCGTCGGCGGCAGCCCGGCAAAGAACGTTGCCATCACCAGCACGATCCCCGGCTTCATCAGTTCGGAAGGCTGCAACTGCATGAAGCCCAGATTGAGCCAGCGCTGGCTGCCGCCACCAACCTTGCCCACCGCCTCGACCAGCACCAGCAGGAACACCAGAATGCCGTAGAGTGGATAGGCCGCCTGACGGAAGCGGTGCTGTGGCTGACGCGAGAGAAAGATCGCAAGGCCCAGAAACACCACGAAATTCAGCACATGGCGAACCGCATATGGCCCCAGCCGCCCACCGGCTGCCGAATAGAGCACCGTCGCGCCAAAGAACACCAGCAGCGTCAGCGGCGCCAGCATGCCCCATGGCAGGCTGCGCAGCGGGGCGGGAATGATCGAGGGTCCGTTCAGGCTCATTCCGGCGCTCCATGCGGGGCGGGGGGGGCAGACGGCGCAGACGGCGCAGGCGGCGGGGCGGCGGCGGCAGGGGCGGGCGCTTCGGCGACGGGTTCGGGGGCGGGGCTGGCCGCGCCCGACTGGATCGGCTGCGGGTTGCCCTGTTCCTCTTCCTGTCGGCCCAGCGCCGCCTCGGCATCCTCTGCCTTGGGTGCGGAGACGCCGTATTTTTCGGCATAGCTGCGGTATTTGGCCGCCATCCGCTGTTGCGGCGTGCCGCCCCAGCCGTTTTCCATCGGCAACAGCGCGTCCCACGCCTTTTGCGGGTCGAACAGGAATGTCATCACATCGCGCGCGATCGGATAGGCCGCACTTGACCCGCCGCCATGCTCGATCAGCACGGCGCAGGCATAGCGCGGGTTGTCAAATGGGGCAAAGGCGATGAAATGGCCGTGGTCGCGGTGCTTCCACATGCCGCCCTTGCCATTGCCGATGTTCAGGCCCACCACCTGTGCGGTGCCGGTCTTGCCCGCCATCTGGATGCCATCGAGCGGCAGCTTGGCCCGCCCGGCGGTGCCGCGCCCGTTCACCACCTCGTTCATGGCGCTGCGGACAATGTCCAGATGTTCCTTGGAAATGCCCAGCGTTTGCGCCTGCGGCTTGTGTCCGTCCAGGATCAGGCGCGGTTGCACATTGTTGCCGCTGGCGATGCGACTGGCCACCACCGCCTGTTGCAGCGGATTGACCAGCATATAGCCCTGACCAATGGTGGCGTTGACCGTGTCATACACGGCCCAATCCTTCTTGTATTTGCGCTGTTTCCACGCCGGGTCTGGCACCGTGCCATAGGACTGGCTGGCAAAGGGCAGGTCGAATTTCTGACCCCAGCCCATGCGCTTCATCAACTGGGCGATCTTCTCGGTGCCGATTTTCTGGGCGAAATGATAGAAATAGACGTCACAGGACTGATAGATGCCCTTGGCCATGTCGGTCTGTCCGTGGCCGCGCCGTTCCCAGCAGTGGAACACGCGGTTGCCCACCTGCAAACCGCCGCCGCAATAGACGCTGGCATGCGGGTCCAGCCCGGCTTCCAGAAAAGCCAGCGCCACGGCCGGTTTGACCGTCGATCCGGGGGGGTACAACCCGTGGATGATCTTGTTGCGCAAGGGCAGGTGATCGTCCTCGGCCAGCATTTTCCATTCGACGCGGCCCACCCCGTCGGTGAAACTGTTGGGGTCGAAACTGGGCATCGAGGCAAAGGCGAGAATGTCTCCCGACTGCACGTCCATCACCACGCAGGCGCCGCTTTCCGTGCCGATGCGGCGGGCGACATATTCCTGCAACGCGGCATCAATCGTCAGCTTGATCGGCGCGCCGGGCACATCCTCACGCGTGTCCAGATCGCGCACGAATTTGCCACTGGCCGTCACTTCGGCCCGGCGCGCGCCCGGCACGCCGCGCAATTGCAGGTCGAACTTCTTTTCCAGCCCGTCCTTGCCGATCTTGAACCCCGGCGTCACCAGCAGGGGGTTCTTCTCGTTTTCGTAATCCTTGGCGTTGGCCGCGCCGACATAGCCGATCAGATGGCCCACGCACGGCCCCGTCGGGTAAAAGCGCGAAAAGCTGCGCTGGGGCACCACGCCGGGCATATCGGGCATGCGCACCGAGAGCGCGGCAAACTTTTCCCATTCCAGATGGGCGGCCACCTCGACCGGCTGAAAACCGCTGGCCTTTTCCAGCCGGTCGTTCAGATCCTGCCGGTCAATGTCGGACAGGCCCAGCACATCGGCCAGCGTGGCGACGGCGGTGTCCTTGTCGGTCAGTTTGTCCGGGATGATGTCGACGCGGAAATCGGCGCGGTTCGAGGCCAAAGGCTGCCCGTTGCGGTCCAAAATCCAGCCCCGGCGCGGCGGGATCAGCGACAGGTTCACCCGGTTGCTTTCCGCCATGGTCACGTAATGCTGGTTTTCGGCCACGGCGATATAGGTCATGCGCGCCGCCAACAGCACGCCGATCCCGCCCTGAATGCTGCCCACCAGAATGCTGCGCCGGTCAAAACTGTTGCGCAGTGTGCCCGGTGTCGTCGTCTTGGCCATCAGCCGATCACCCGGTATCGGATCAAACGCCAGCTATCCAGCCGGCCCACGGCGCGCCCCACCATCGGATAGACCGCTACCGACAGCAGGATTTGCGGCACCACCAGCACCACCGGGGTCGCCCCGCCGGCATGGTTGGCAATCAGCACCTGCAACAGGATGCAGGCGACGATCATGCAACTGGCCACCATCCAGTCGACCAGAAAGTTGCGCCATGGAAAGCGCGCCTCGATAATGTCGAGCGCCAGCATCGTGGCCGACCACAACAGGATCGCGCTGCCAAATGGCTGGCCCGAAAACAGGTCGTCAAACAGGCCCAGCGGAAATCCGGCCCAAACCGGCATCAGTCCGGGGCGCAATTGCCGCCACGACAACAGCACCAGAAAGCCCAGCGGCGGAAACATCGGTGTGACGCCCACATAGGGCAGGCTGGGCAGAACCGAGCCCAGCATCACCGCCAGCCAGGGCGCGACATAGGCCACCACGGGCGAAGGCGCGCGGCTGATGGTGCGGGCGATGGGTTGGGCCAGACGGCGGGAGAGGCGCTGGCTCATGGCTGTCGGCTCACGGTTTGCGCTTGTCCGCAGGGGTGGTGTTGGCAGGCGGCGGCAGGCTGTCGTCGGCGGTGGGCTGCCATGCGGGCTGCACCACCACCATTTCACTGGCGGCGGGCGCCGACAGCACGTGGGCGATCGCGCCATCGCGGGTCAGCGTGCTGACCACCGCGATCGGCGTGCCGGGCCAATAGATCCCGCCAGACCCCGATGTGACAAACGTATCGCCCGGCCGCAGCGGATTGACGCCCAGCGTGATCAGCCGCAACTGCACCGTGCCATCGGCGCGGCCGGTGGCAAAACCGGGCAGGCCATCGCTGGCGCGGCGCACGGGCACCACGCTTTCGGTGTCGGTGATCAACAGGATGCGGGCGCTGTGGTGGCCCACTTCCAGCACGCGGCCGACCAGCCCGATGGGTGAGCGCACCGGCATCCCCGGCTGCACACCCTGTGCGCGCCCGGCCGAAATCGTGGCGAAACGGCGGGTCGAACTGTTGCTGCCCGCGATCAGCCACGCATTGGTAACCGGGCGGGGCGCCTCGTCGTGCAATTGCAGCAGCGCCTTCAATCGGCGGTTTTCGTCGGCCTGAGCCTGTGCCTGAATGGCCGCGACACGGGCCAGTTGCACCTCTCGGCGCAAACGCGCCACTTCGGCGCCCGATGCGGCATAGCCCGATACATCGTTCCACGCCCCGCTGGCCGCCGAGCGCCCGCCCGTCACCAGCCGCATCACCGGCGCGGTGGCGTCGCTGGCCAGACTGCGCAGGCCCTCATAGCTGGCCGGACTGGCGATCGAACCGATCAGAAAAAAGCCCCCCGCCAGGATGCCCACCACCCCGGCGACATAGGCAAAGAACGTGTTGTACTGCGCCCGGCGCGAATATCCGGTGCGCCGGTTGCCTGGCGGAGCCATGCTGCCGGTCTTCCTTGTTCTTGCCCCGGCGTCAGGCCACCTGCCTGTCGCCCCCCACCGGGGCATTGGTCACGTCATTCACGTTCAGTCATGGCGCGGGCGGCCCCGTCACAGGGCCGCGCCACGCCCGGCCCGTCAGGCCGTCATCAGCACGCCGCGATAGACCGGATCTTCCATCGCGCGGCCAGTGCCCAGCGCGACGCAGGTCAGCGGGTCTTCGGCGATCGAGACCGGCAGGCCGGTTTCCTCGCGCAGGAATTCGTCCAGACCGCGGATCAGCGCGCCGCCACCGGTCAGCACGATGCCCTGATCGACAATGTCGGCGGCCAGTTCGGGTGCGGTGTTTTCCAGCGCGATGCGCACGCCTTCGACGATGGCGCTGATCGGTTCGGACAAAGCCTCTGCCACGTTGGCCTGGCTGATGGTGATTTCCTTGGGCACGCCGTTGACCAGATCGCGACCCTTGAGGTGGATCGTCTCACCCACGCCATCGGCCGGCACGGTGGCCACGCCAAAGTCCTTCTTGATACGCTCTGCCGTGGCTTCGCCGATCAGCAGGTTGTGGTGACGGCGGACATAGGAGACGATGGCTTCGTCCATCTTGTCGCCGCCCACGCGCACGCTGGTGGTATAGGCCAGACCGCGCAAGGACAGCACCGCCACCTCGGTCGTGCCGCCGCCGATGTCGACGACCATGGAGCCCACCGGCTCGGTCACGGGCATGTCGGCGCCGATTGCGGCGGCCATCGGCTCCAGGATCAGGTACACCTGGCTGGCGCCCGCGTTGCTGGCCGCGTCACGGATGGCGCGGCGTTCGACGCTGGTGCTGCCCGAAGGCACGCAGATCACGATTTCCGGGTAACGGAACAGGCTGCGCTTGCCGTGCACCTTGCGGATGAAATGCTTGATCATCTCTTCGGCGATTTCGATGTCGGCAATGACGCCATCGCGCAGCGGGCGGATCGCCTCGATGCTGTCGGGCGTCTTGCCCATCATCATCTTGGCATCGTCGCCCACGGCCTTGACGCTTTTGTTGCCGCCGATCGTCTCGATCGCCACCACGCTGGGTTCGTTCAGAACGATCCCGCGATCCTGCACATACACCAGCGTGTTGGCCGTGCCCAAGTCAATGGCCATGTTCTGGGAACCGAATTTGAAGAATCGCTGAAAAAAGGATGACATCGAGAAACCCGTCAGATCGAGGCGCCGCGAACCACCGACATGGCCCGATACGCCGAGGCGTGAATTTGGATCGCGGTTCCCTTAGACCAAGCGGCGCGCGAAAGCCAAAATTTTGTGACGGAAATTTACAATCGGCCAACCAGCCGGGCGCGAATCACCATCGGTTTATCGCACTGCCGCAAGTTGGCCTTGGCCCGCAAGGGCAACAGCGGCCAAAACGCGCGGCGGTATCGAAAATGGTGGAAACTTTTGGCGCTGCGGGGTGATGCTGTGGCGCGGCTGCGGCTATAGCTGGGGGGATGAGCCAATCCGACCTCTTGATGTCCGCGCCGCCGCCCCCGGTGATCCGGCGGCTGCCCGATGCATTGATCAACCGCATCGCGGCGGGCGAAGTGGTCGAACGGCCCGCCAGCGCCTTGAAGGAGCTGGTCGAAAACGCCATCGACGCGCGTTCGACCCAGATCACCGTGCGCCTGTCCGATGGCGGGCTGCACGCGATTGAGGTGGTGGACGATGGTTGTGCCATGTCGCCACAACAGATGGCGCTGGCGCTGGAGCGGCATGCCACGTCAAAATTGCCGGATGAGAATATCGAGCAGGTGATGACGCTGGGCTTTCGCGGTGAGGCCTTGCCCTCGATCGCCAGTGTCGCCCGCCTGACGATCGAAAGCCGGGTGCGGGGCGCGGACAGCGGATGGCGCCGCGTGGTCGATCATGGCGAGGTGGTGGAGGAAGGCCCCGCCGCACTGCCGCCCGGCACCCGCATTCGCGTCGAGAACCTGTTTGGCCGCGTGCCCGCCCGGCGCAAATTCCTGCGCTCGGCCCGCAGCGAATATGCCGCCTGTCTGGATGTGGTGCGGCGTCTGGCGATGGCGCGGCCCGATGTCGGGTTTGTGCTGGAACAGGATGGCCGCCGCGTGCTGGCGGTGCAGCCGGGGGAAAGCGCGCCGCAGCGCGTGGCCCGCATCGTCGCGCGCGAATTGGCCGATGATGGCGTGGTGATCGATCTGGAGCGCCCCTTGCCCGAGGGGCCTTTGCGCCTGACAGGTGTGGCCGGGCTGCCGACATTCAACCGGGGCGTGGCCGATCATCAGTACCTGTTCGTCAATGGCCGCCCGGTCAAGGACAAGCTGTTGGTCGGCGCGGTGCGCGGCGCCTATGCCGAGATGCTGGCGCGGGACCGGCACGCGGTGCTGGCGCTGTTTCTGGACCTGCCGCCGTCCGAGGTGGACGTGAATGTCCACCCCGCCAAAACCGAGGTGCGCTTTCGCGATCCGGCGTTGATCCGGGGCTTTATCGTCTCGGGCTTGCGCCATGCGCTGGACAGCGGGGGGCGCAAGTCCGCCCAATCGCCCGCCGCCGATGCCATGGCCAATTGGCAGGTCGAGCCGGTCGCGCAAGCGCCTGCGCCCGCGCCCGCATTGTCCAGCCTGTTCGCGCGGCAATATGCGCCGACTCCTGCTTACACCGCGCCCCGGCTGAACGAGGCGGGGGCCGCGTGGCGTGGTTATGAGGCGGCCCAGCTTTCCCCCCAGGCCGGCGGCGAACCCGCACCCATGGCCCGTGCCGAGGCGGCCGAGGGTGAGATCCCAGACCCAATCGCCCACCCTATGGGCGTGGCGCGGGGGCAGGTGGCTGCCACCTATATCATTGCCGAGGCGCAGGATGGGCTGGTGATCGTCGACGCGCACGCCGCGCATGAACGCATCGTGCTGGAACGGCTGCGCGCGGGGGGCATGGGCGACACGGTGGCGCGCGCGCAGGCGCTGTTGCTGCCCGAAGTTGTCGAACTGGACGAACCGGCTTGCGACCGGCTGGAGGAGGCGGCGCAGGTGCTGGGCCAGTTCGGGCTGGGGCTGGAGCGGTTTGGCCCCTGTGCGATGCTGGTGCGCGCCGTCCCGGCGGTGCTGGGCAAGGGTGATATTCAGGCGCTGGTGCGCGATGTGGCCGATGATCTGGCGGCCAATGGTGCCGCGTTGTTACTGGCCGAACGGATCGACCATGTGCTGGCCACCATGGCCTGTCACGGCAGCGTGCGTTCGGGCCGGGCGCTGTCGGTGGCCGAAATGAACGCCCTGCTGCGCGAGATGGAGGTGACGCCCCATTCGGGCCAATGCAACCATGGTCGCCCGACCTGGATCAAGCTGGCCCATGGCGACATTGAAAAGCTGTTTGGCCGGAAATAGCGTTACATGCTGTAGTTAAGCGTCAGCCATGGCGCGTTGGCGATGCTGTCGGCGCGGGCAGGGCGGAAGTTCTGGTGCCGCAGCCATGACAATTGCAGCCGCAGATGGTCATCCACCCGGCGTTGCACCCCGATCTGGGTGCGCAGCGCCGACAGCCCCAACAGATCGCTGGGCGTCATGCGGTTGAGGGTGAAGAAGCCCTCGGCATTGGCGCGCAGGGTCCAGTGTTTGGCATGGTCCAGCAGCAGGCGCCATTCCACCCTTTGCCGCAGGCGCCATCCGGTGATGGCGCTGTCGTCAGTCATGCGCTGTTCCAGCCTTGTGCGTGAGGACCACGCCCCCCGCGTCAGGTCCAATTGCTGCATCAGGCGGGTTTCGGTTTTGGTATTGCTGTGGATATAGACCACGCTGACCCCGGCCGAGACGCCTTTGGCCAAGGTGTGATCAGCGCCAATGCGATATTGGTAGAGGTCACCGTCCGATGCCGCGCTGCGCGCCCGCTCGGCCAGTTCGACCACCAGCGTGTTGCTGTTGCCGATCGGCGCGGTCAGGCTTTGGCTGAACCAGGCCTGCGTGTCCTGTGTGGCGGCGGATACGGCAGCGGGGACCAATAGCAGGCTGACGGCGGCAACAGGGCGGGCAAAGGGTGGCAAGGGGCAGGCTCCGGCGGGCAGAAACGCTGCGTTGCCCCTAGCGCCGCATCAGCACCGAGGCAAACACCGCGTCACTGCCATCACGCTGATCGGGGGTGCGTTGGGGCAGGCCGATCAGGCGGCGCAGCAAGGGCTCGACATCAACATTGTCGAACACCGGCAAATGCCCGCCACGCCGGAACGCTGGCCCTGTGGCGATGAACAGCGCGCGCATGTCGGGGCTGTCGGGATCATAGCCATGGTCGCCGCCGTCATTGGGGTGGGCAGGGGTGCCGTCCATGATCCGCGCGCCCGGTTCAGGCAGGCACAGCCAGTCCGGCACGCGCGGGTTGCGGCCATAATGAAACCGTTTGGGCAGATCGCCCTTGGGCCAGCAATGGATGAACGCCGGAAAGCGCGCGACCTGTTGCGCCAGTGCGGCTTCATGCCCCGGCACGTTGTTGAAGAAATAAATGCCGCCATAGCTGACCAGACGGTAATCGGCGGGGTTGAGGTAATCCTTGGCCCAGACCACCCGCGCGGGATCGACCGGCGCCATGCCGTGATCGGACACCACCACCAGATTGGCGCTGCGGCCCATGGCGCGCAAACCGGCGCGCAAATGGCCGATGGCGGCGTCCACACTGGTGATGGCATCGCGCACTTGGGCTGATTGCGGGCCGTGGCGGTGGCCGGCCACATCCACATCGCCAAAATACAGCGTCACCAGACGGGGCCGGATGCTGGCCGGGCGGCGCATCCAGTCCAGCACCGTTTCGGCCCGCGCCATATTGGGCATGTCAGCGTGATAGGCCTGCCAGTTGGCGGGGCGCTGGCCATGGATGGCCACGCTGCTGCCGGGCCAGAACATCGTGCCGGTGCGAATGCCCGCGCGCTCGGCGGCGGCCCAGATCGGCTCGGCGCCTTCCCACCAGAACGGCTCCTCGCTGCCTTTGCCAAAGATGGCGCCGGGATGGGCGGGATCAGCCATCGCGCCATTGATCACGCCGTGCCGATCAGGCCGCAGCCCGGTCACCAGCGTCCAGTGGTTGGGAAAGGTGATGCTGGGGAAGGCGGGCCGCATCGTCCCCTGCGTGCCGCTGTGCGCCAGCGCCCACAGGTTGGGCGTCAGCGCGGGCGAGAGGTAATCCGGCCGGAACCCGTCGATCGAGATCAGGATGGTGGGCAAGGGCGCGCGGCGGGGCGCGGCCATCACGGGGGCGGACAGCAGCGCCACAGCGGCAAGGCTGGCCAGCCAGACACGGGCGGCAGTGCGGAACAGGAAAAGCTGCATCATGCCACCGTGCCTAAGGTTGCCGCGTGTCAGCAATATGGCAATTGGTCGCATGGCGCGCGGGCAGGGGGGGCAAGAGGGGCGCAGGTGGTGCCCGCGCCCCGCCTGTGGCTTAGACGTTGAACTTGAAATGCAGGACGTCGCCGTCCTTGACGACATATTCCTTGCCTTCCTGACGCAGCTTGCCCGCATCGCGCGCGCCGCTTTCCCCGTTCAGGCTGATATAGTCGTCAAATGCGATGGTTTCAGCGCGGATGAAACCGCGTTCGAAATCGGTGTGGATTTCGCCCGCCGCCTGCGGGGCCTTTGACCCGGCGGACACGGTCCATGCGCGCGCTTCCTTGGGGCCGACGGTAAAGAACGTCAGCAGGCCCAGCAGTTCGTAGCCAGCGCGGATGATGCGGGCCAGACCCGTTTCCTTCAGGCCCAGTTCGCTCAGGAATTCGACGCGTTCCTCGGCGGGCATGCCCACCAGATCGGCCTCGATCGCGGCGGACACGATGACGGCGGTGGCGCCTTCGGCCTTGGCCTTTTCAAACACCTTGGCCGAAAAGCTGTTGCCGGTGGCCGCGCTCTCTTCCTCCACGTTGCAGACATACAGCACGGGCTTTGCGGTCAGCAATTGCGCCTGCTTGAACACGCGCGCCTCGTCCTCGTCCTTGGGGACCGTCAGGCGGGCAGGCTTGCCATCGCGCAGCAGTTCCAGCGCCTGACCCAGCACGGAAACCAGCACCTTGGAGTCCTTGTCGCCGCTGTTCGCCTTTTTCTGCGCTGCCGCCACGCGCTTTTCCAGACTGTCCAGATCGGCCAGCATCAGCTCGGTCTCGACCGTTTCGGCGTCCGAGATCGGGTCAACGCGGTTGTCGACATGCTGGATGTCGTCATTTTCAAAACAGCGCAACACGTGGACGATGGCGTCCACCTCGCGGATGTTGCCCAGGAACTGGTTGCCCAGCCCTTCGCCCTTGGACGCGCCGCGCACCAGACCCGCGATATCGACAAAGCCCAGCTGGGTGGGGATGATCTTCTGGCTGCCGGCGATGGCGGCCAATTGGTCCAGACGCGGATCGGGCACGCCCACATTGCCCACATTCGGCTCGATCGTGCAGAACGGATAGTTCGCCGCCTGCGCCGCCTGCGTTTCGGTCAGCGCGTTGAACAGCGTCGACTTGCCGACATTGGGAAGGCCGACGATCCCGCAACGAAAACCCATGTGTGTGCTCCGAAAATGGCTGAGGGCGCGTGACGCGCGCCGGAAATTGCGCGGCCCTTAGAACATCGGGCGCGGCGAAGGAAGGGCATAACGGCAAAAGCCCCGCCGCAGGGTCTGCGGGCGGGGCTTGGCCGGGGTATCGTCATGTGGAGGGCAGGTCGACGACGCCCCGAAGCGTTATGGTATCAATCCTTGGGCTGATCGTCGTCGGTGGTGGCGGTGGCCGCCTCGTCCGACGCGTTGGTGTCATCGCGGCGGCGGCGGCGCCAGCGGGCATAGGCCAACCCGCCCAGGCCCACGCCCAGCAGGCCAAAGGTGCCCGGTTCCGGCACGTCCACCGCGCCCGAGGAACCGCCCGAAGACGAGCTGCTGCTACCACCGCCCGAGGACGAGCCGCCAAACCAGCCGCTGCTGCCACCCGATGAGCCGCCATCGCCGCCGCCCGAGGAGGAAGAGCTGGTGGTGCTGGTCGACGCGCCCGAGGTACCACCATTGGACCCGCCGGGACCACGGCCACCATTGCTGCCGCCGCTGGTTGCCCCCGGATCACGCGGGCCAAAGCTGGAGCCGCCGTTCGAACCGCCCGACGCGCCCGGATCACGCGGGCCAAACCCGCCGGTGCTGGTCGAAGTGGAGGTCGAGGTCGACGTTGAGGAGGTTGACGTTGACGTGCCGCCGCTGGTGCTGGACCCGCCGATCGGCGTGGTCCCGCCCGAGGTCGAGCCGGTACCCTGACCGCCGCTGGACGAGGTGCTGGTGGTTGTGGTCGAACCGCCCCCGCCGCCGCCCCCGCTGCCGCCGCCCGTGATAGTGGGCGCGCCACGGCCCACGCCCCGGCCATTGCCGCCTCCGGTCGAGGTGGCGATCAGGCCCTCGCCGCGGCCATCCAAGGTTTCGCCGCCCGGACGGCCCGACACGCCGACGCTGCCGCCGGTGGTCCCAACGCCGCCACCCAAAGGTCCGCGCGCATTGCCAATCGCCAATTGCGCCGGAGCGCCCGTCACACCGCGCCCGGCAGGCGAGGGAGCCCCGCGCAGCGCCAGTTTGGGATCGCCCGTGCCCGTGCCTGTGCCCAGCGGCACGCCGCTGCCCAGCACCTTTGGCCCGAAACCGGCCGTGCCCGCCAACCCGGTCGGCTTGCCCAGTCCGGTGACGGTGGCGCTCAAGTCCTTGGGACAGGTGCAATCAACCTTGCGGGTCCAGCCCAGCAGGGCCAAGATCAGGCTGCCGACAACCACACCGCCCAGAACATATTTCTGAAAGGTCTGTTTCTGTTGCGGCTGTGCGGAATTCATCACGGATAGCGCCCCTTGTTACCGATGCGGGGCGGCGCGCGGCCTGCCCGGCAACAGGGGTGCGACACAAACAGACACCCCCAGTTCAGGGCGTGTCATGCACCAGAAGGCGTTGAATTCACGTTAACGTTAATGGGCCGCGCGGTTGTTGCCCTTGTGTGGCGTCTCAGGGCTTGAGCCGCAGGGCCAGATCGCTCATGAACCGGGCGTCATCGCCCTTGGCCAGCCATTCGGCCTCGGCGGCGATGGCGCCCAGCATATCGGCCAGATCGTCCATTTCCGACTTGGCGTAATTGCCCAGAACATGGCCCGTCACGCGGTCCTTGTGGCCGGGGTGGCCGATGCCGATGCGCACCCGGCGGAAATCGGCGCCCAGATGCTTGTCGATCGAGCGCAGGCCATTGTGGCCAGCCGTGCCGCCGCCCTGCTTGACCTTGACCTTCATCGCGGGCAGGTCCAGCTCGTCGTGAAACACGCTCAGCGCCGACAGGTCCAGCTTGTAAAAGCGCAGCGCCTCGGCCACGGAGCGGCCGCTTTCGTTCATGAAGGTCGCGGGTTTGAGCAGGATCACGCGCTGCGTGCCGATGCGGCCGTCCTGCACCCATCCCTGGAACTTTTTCTGGACCGGGCCAAATCGGTGCATGTCGGCGATCACGTCACACGCCATAAAGCCGACATTGTGGCGGTTCATCTTGTGCTGATCGCCGGGATTGCCCAGCCCAACCCACAATTGCATGGCCTTGTGTATCCCGTGATGGCGGTGTGCAAGTCATAGAAAAGGCGGGAAAGACGCGCCGGTACGGCCATCTTTCCCGCCGATTTCGTGGCGGCCCGTGGGGCCACCGTCCAACGCGTTATGCGCGCAGGAAGTCCACGTGCTCGGGACGGTCGTTCACGGGGTGGAACGCAACATCCTTGGGCGTGGTGACGATGGTCTGGCCGTCAACGGTCAGCTCGATCGTGCCGTCAAAGAACTTGCCCGTGTTCAACTGACGGACCAGTTCCTTTTCCTCGACATGGATCGAGATCGGTTCGGCATTGCCACCATAGATCACGGCGGGCACGCGGCCTTCACGACGCAGGGCACGGCTGGCTCCCTTGCCAGTCTTCGTGCGCGTCTCGGCCGGCAGGGTCAGGGTATTGCTCATAACACAAGCCTTTCAAAACTTCTGGAACCAAAATACACCCGCCACGCCTCCAGGGATGACCATGCGCGGGCAAGGGCGGGCCCATAGGCGGATCGGCGCGAAAAGGCAAGTACGCGGTGCGCGCGCGCAGGCTATTGCACCCGCGTCACGCGATACCCCATGGTGGTGAGCAGCGCGGGCAGCCCCTGTGCGCCGGCCATATGCGCCGCGCCCACCGCGACAAAAGGCCGCCGACCGGCGCGCATCATCACCGCGATGCGGCCCGCCCAATCGTGGTTGCGCGCGGCATACAGTGCCTGACGGATCGCGGGGTCGGCCATGATGCCCTGATGCGTCTGCGCCTCGATCGCGGCCATGTCGCCCGCGCGCCATGCCGCCGACAGGTCTGCGCCGCGGGCAGGGGTTATGGTCAGCTCCAGCAGGCGGCGCTGGGTCGGCTCGGGCAGGCGGTCAAAGATCGCCAACTGTGCCTCCGCGCCCTCCAGCTCATAGACCGGCAGTTGCGGCGCCCGCAACAAGGCCTGATCGATGCCATTGGCCGACTGGCCGGGCTTTTCCCCCTGCGCCAGCGTCAGGGCGGCGGCCCATGTCTCGGTGGTGGAGAAGTCGGCTGGGCTCTTGCCCAAGGCGTGCAGGGCAGCCAGCAGGGCGGGGCGCAGGGCGGGCGTTACCCGCTGGTCCAGCGGCGGCAGGCCGGGGGTCTGGCTCAGGCGATGAAACACGCGGGCGGTTTGCGCGCCATCGTTCAGCGCGGCGATCTCGACCACCAGCACATTGCTGGCCGCCATCGCCTGATCGACCGCGCCCCCCTGCCAAGCCGCCGGGCGGGGCAGGGCGTGGATCGTGCCGAACAGGGTGGCCGTTTGCCCATTGGGCCCACTCACGCGCCACAGCGCCGGGCGGGCGGGATCGGTGCGCCACGCGTTCCATGCCAGCATCGCCCCCGCCGCAAAGCAGGCCAGCGCCGCGGCCAGCCACAGCCACCACCACCAAGGGCGGCGGGCAAAGGCGATCGCGCGCGTCACTGCACGCGGGTAGCGGTGATCCCGCGGGCGCGCAGCATCGCCTGCACGCTGCCCGTGCCCGCCAGATGGCCCGCGCCCACCGCGATGAACACTGTGCCCGGCTGGTTCAGGCGGTTGGCGATCCAGCCGGTCCATGCGCGGTTGCGGTCGGTCATCAGGGCCTTGCGCAGGACGGGATCATCTTCGCCCTCGTTCAACAGGCGGGCCAGATAGGCTGCGTCACCGCGTTGCCATGCCGCGATCATGCGTTTGACATCGCGCGACAGGGTGATCGAGGACTTGGCCACCTCGCGCAGATAGCCGTTTTCGACACGGGGCGGCAGGGCGGCAAAGACGCTGAACTGCTGGGCTGCGGTTTCCAGCGCTTCCTGCTTCATCGCGCGGTCCTTGGCGCGGCGGGTCAATTGGCCGTCAACGCCATTGGCCGGGTTGTAGCCTTCCTTTAGCAGGGGGACCAGCGACAGGTTGACGGCGGCAAACCACGGGCGGAACCGGTCAAAACTATCGGCCGGAATGGCATTGCGTTGCAGCGCCCGCAAATAGTCCGCACGGACAGCCGGGGGCAGGCTGGCGCGCAAGGTCTTGCCTGCGGGCAGCATCGCCTTGTCCTGCATCACCGCGCGCATCTGGTCGGCGGGCAGGTCGATGATCTCGGTCACCAGCGTGTCAGAGGCCTCGAACGCCTGTGCCACCGGGCCGCGATACCAGTCGATCCCATCGGGCATGACGTGCAGCGTGCCGAACAGATAGATCGTGCTGGCGCCCTTTTGCAGCTTCCACAGGGCGGGGGTGGCGGCGACAGGTGCCGCAATCGTGCCGGTCGGAACGGGCGTGGGGTGGCGCTGATCGGCCAGCGCGGGCGAAGGCGCCCACAGCATGGCCAGCAGGGACAAAACGGGGGCGGCAAGGCGCAGGGACAACAGCTTCATGGGCGCGTTTCTATCCGCAGACATACGAGGAGTCGATTGCTACAGATGGTTTACCCGATGTGAACCGGGGCTGTTTCATGACACGCCCTGCCCAAACACCCATTGACCATATCTGGCCCATCGGCCAAAGGCCCGCAATCATGAGCGCAAAAGCCACACCTCTCAGCTTTCAGGACATGATCCTCACGCTCCACGCATTCTGGAGCAAGCAGGGCTGTCTGATTCTGCAACCCTATGACATGCGCATGGGCGCGGGGACATTCCACCCCGCCACCACCCTGCGCGCGTTGGGCCCACAGCCGTGGAAGGCCGCCTATGTGCAGCCCAGCCGCCGCCCGACCGACGGGCGTTACGGCGAAAACCCCAACCGGTTGCAGCATTATTATCAGTATCAGGTGATCCTCAAGCCTTCGCCGGAGAACCTGCAGGAGCTGTACCTGCAATCTTTGGCCGAGATTGGCGTGGACGCGCTTGCGCACGACATCCGCTTTGTCGAGGACGACTGGGAAAGCCCGACGCTGGGCGCGTGGGGGCTGGGCTGGGAAGTCTGGTGCGACGGGATGGAGGTGACGCAGTTCACCTATTTCCAGCAGGTCGGCGGGTTTGACTGCAAGCCGGTGGCCGGTGAGCTGACCTATGGTCTGGAGCGTCTGGCGATGTACATCCAGGGCGTCGACCGCGTGTATGACCTGCGCTTCAACAACGAAGGCGTCACCTATGGCGATGTCTTCCTGAAGAACGAACAGGAGATGTCGAAATACAATTTCGAGATCGCCGACACCGCCCAGCTGTTCAAGGGCTTTGAACATGCCGAGGCCGAGGCCAAGCGCTGCATCGAGGCGCAGATCCCGCTGGCGGCCTATGATCAGGCGATCGAGGCTTCGCACCTGTTCAACCTGTTGCAGGCGCGCGGCGTGATCAGCGTGCAGGAGCGCGCCAGCTATATCGGCCGCGTGCGCGATCTGGCCAAGGGCGCCTGTGAGGCGTGGATCGAGAAGAACGAGGCCGAGTGGGCCGAAAAGTTTCCGGGGTGGAGCAAGTGAGCACTTTCCTTCTTGAACTGCGCAGCGAGGAAATCCCGGCGCGCATGCAGGCCAATGCCCGCGCCGAGCTGGAAAAGCTGTTCCGCGCCGCGATGCAGGGGGCTGGCGTTGCGCTGGGCGAACTGACGCTGTGGTCGACCCCGCGCCGTCTGGCGCTGATCGCGCGCGATTTGCCGGTGGCGACGCAGGCCGTTCGCGAGGAAGTGAAGGGGCCAAAGGCGAGCGCCCCCGAGCAGGCGCTGGCGGGCTTTTTGCGCAAGACCGGCCTGACGCGCGAGGATCTGGTGGAGCGTGACGGCGTGCTGTTTGCCGTCACCGAAAAGCCGGGCCGCGCCACCGCCGATGTGCTGGCCGAGGCGATCCCGGCCATCATCCGTGGCTTTAGCTGGCCCAAGTCGCAGCGCTGGGGGGCGGCCTCGCTCTCGACCGAAAGCCTGCGCTGGGTGCGCCCGTTGCAGGGCATCGTCGCGCTGCTGGACGGCGCGGTGGTGGATTGTGACGTGGGCGGCATCACCAGCGGGCGCGACACCGTTGGCCACCGTTTCCATTCGACCGGCGCGGTGACGATCGCCGATGCCGATAGCTATGCCGATGCGCTGCGCGCGGCGCATGTGATCGTGGACCATGCCGCGCGTCAGGACACGATCCGCGCCGCCGCTGCTGAGGCCGCGGCTGCTGCTGGCCTGTCGCTGGTGGCGGACGAAGGCTTGGTGATCGAGAACGCCGGTCTGACCGAATGGCCGCAGCCGCTGCTGGGCCGTTTTGACGAGGCCTATCTGGATGTCCCGCCCGAGGTGATCCAGTTGACCGCGCGCATCAACCAGAAATATTTCGTGTGCGAGGACGCCGCCGGGAAACTGGCCAATGCCTTCGTCTGCACCGCCAACATCGCCGCCACCGATGGGGGCGAGGGCATCGTGGCGGGCAACCGCAAGGTGCTGGCCGCGCGCCTGTCGGACGCGCGCTTCTTTTGGCAGCAGGATCTGAAAACCCCGCTGGCGCAGCAGGCAGAAAAGCTTTCGCGCATCACCTTCCATGAAAAGCTGGGCACGGTGGCTGACAAGGTCGCGCGCGTGGCGAAACTGGCCGAATGGCTGGCGGCAGAGGGCATCGTGCCGGACGCCGATCCCGCGCTGGCGCGTCAGGCGGCCGAATTGTGCAAGGCCGATCTCGTCACCGAAATGGTGGGCGAATTCCCCGAGCTGCAAGGCCTGATGGGCGGCTACTACGCCCGCGCCGAAGGGCTGCCGGACGCCGTGGCCGACGCCATCCGCGACCATTACAAGCCGGTCGGGCAGGGCGATGACGTCCCCACCGCGCCGGTAACGGTGTGTGTGGCGCTGGCGGATAAGCTGGATACGCTCCGCAGCTTCTTTGCCATCGATGAAAAACCTACCGGGTCGAAAGATCCGTTCGCGCTGCGTCGTGCGGCGCTGGGCATCATCAGTCTGATCACCGAAAACGGCCTGCGCTTCAGCGTGGGTGAGGGCGATCTGCTGACCTTCTTCGCCGACCGCCTCAAGGTCCAGCAGAAGGAAGCGGGCGTTCGCCACGATCTGATCGACGCGGTGTTCGCGCTGGGCGGTGAGGATGATCTCGTCCGCCTGCTGGCCCGCGTCCATGCGTTGCAGGCGTTCATCACGACCGAGGACGGCAAGAACCTGCTGGCGGGCTACAAGCGCGCCGCCAACATCCTGCGCGCCGAGGAGAAGAAGGGCTGGGCGCAAGGCTCCACCAACCCCGCGCCGGTCCCTGCCGAAGCCGCGCTGATCGCCGCGCTGGCCGATGCCGCGCCGCGTGCCGAAGCCGCCGTGGCGGCCGAGGACTTCACCGGCGCGATGGCCGCGCTGGCCACCTTGCGCAGCAGCGTCGACGCGTTTTTCGAGGACGTGATCGTCAACGCGCCCGAGGAAGAGGTGCGTGCGGCACGTTTGTCACTTCTCGCACAATTCCGTGCTGCGGTGCACAAAGTGGCTGACTTCTCGCGCATCGAGGGCTAGGCAAAACCCCGCGAGTCAACGTGATTCGCGTGACAGGAACGGCTAATTGTCATGAGTGCATACGTATTCCATTTCGGTGGTGGTGCTTCTTCGGACAACCCTCGCGCCCGCGATAAAACGATCGTCGGCGGCAAGGGCGCAAATCTGGCGGAAATGGCAGGCATTGGCCTGCCGGTGCCCGCCGGTTTCACGATCAGCACCGAAGTGTGCGCCAGCTATAACGCCGGTGGCAAGACGTTTGACGATGGCCTGCGCGCGGGCGTTGCCGCCGGGATCGCCCATGTCGAAGCCGCCACCGGCCGCCGCTTTGGCGACACCGCCAACCCGCTGCTGGTGTCGGTGCGCTCGGGCGCGCGGGTGTCGATGCCGGGCATGATGGACACGGTGCTGAACCTGGGCCTGAATGACGCCACCGTTCTGGGGCTGGCCGATGGTTCGGGCAATCCGCGTTTCGCGTGGGATTCCTATCGCCGTTTCATCCAGATGTATGCCGACGTGGTGCTGGGCATTGACCATCACCTGTTCGAGGATGCCTTGGAAATCGCCAAGGAAGACAACGGCTTTTACAACGATGTTGAGATGGAGGCCGAGCATTGGCAGGCCCTCGTCAGCGAATATAAGGCGATTGTCGCAGAAGCGCTGGGCCGCCCGTTCCCGCAGGATGTGCATGAACAGCTGTGGGGCGCCATCGGCGCCGTGTTCGACAGCTGGGAAAGCGAGCGCGCCAAGGTCTATCGCCGGTTGAACGACATCCCCGGCGACTGGGGCACCGCCGTCAACGTACAGGCGATGGTATTTGGCAACATGGGCGACACCAGCGCCACCGGCGTTGCCTTTACCCGCGATCCCGCCACCGGCGAAAAGGCCTATTACGGCGAATGGCTGGTCAATGCGCAGGGCGAGGACGTGGTGGCGGGCATCCGTACCCCGCAGTACCTGACCAAATTCGCACGTGAACGCGCCGGGGCCAAGCCGCTGAGCATGGAAGAAGCGATGCCCGCGGCCTATGCCGAATTGGCCGCTGTTTTTGAACTGCTGGAAAAGCATTACAAGGACATGCAGGACATCGAATTCACCGTCGAACGCGGCCAATTGTTCATGCTGCAAACGCGCAGCGGCAAGCGCACCGCCAAGGCCGCGCTGAAGATGGCCGTCGACATGGTGGCTGAAGGGCTGATCGACGAGGCAACCGCCATCCGCCGGGTTGACCCCATGGCGCTGGACCAGTTGCTGCACCCGACGCTGGACCCCAAGGCACCGCGCGACCATCTGGCCAAGGGCCTGCCCGCCAGCCCAGGCGCCGCCAGCGGCGCCATCGTGCTGGACGCCGAAACCGCCGAAAAGCGGGCCGAGCGCGGCGATGCCGTCATTCTGGTGCGCGTCGAAACCAGCCCCGAGGACATCCACGGCATGCACGCGGCCAAGGGCATCCTGACGGCGCGCGGCGGCATGACCAGCCACGCGGCGGTGGTTGCGCGCGGCATGGGGCGCCCTTGTGTTTCGGGCGCCAGCGCGGTCAGCATCGACATGGCCAGCCGCACGCTGAAGATCGGTAACCGCGATCTGAAGGAAGGCGACATCATCACGCTGGACGGCGCGACCGGGGACATCATGGCGGGCTCTGTCCCCACGATCGAGCCTGAACTGGTAGGCGATTTCGGCACGCTGATGGTGTGGGCGGACAAGCATCGGCGGATGCGCGTGCGCACCAATGCCGAAACGCCGCTGGATTGCCGTATGGCGCGCCAGTTCGGCGCCGAGGGCATCGGGTTGTGCCGGACCGAGCATATGTTCTTTGACGCCAGCCGCATTTCGGCCGTGCGTCAGATGATTTTGGCTGATGACGAGGCTGGCCGCCGCGCCGCCTTGGCCAAGCTGTTGCCCGAACAGCGCGCCGATTTCCACGCCATTTTCGAGATCATGGCCGGTCTGCCGGTGACGATCCGCCTGCTGGACCCGCCGCTGCATGAATTCCTGCCGCAGGGTGACGAGGAATTCGCCGACCTGTCCGAGACGATCGGCGTGGGCGTTGACCACCTCAAGCGCCGCGCGGGCGAGTTGCATGAATTCAACCCGATGCTGGGCCATCGCGGCTGCCGTCTGGGGATCACTTTTCCGGAAATCTACGAGATGCAGGCCCGCGCCATTTTCGAGGCCGCCTGTGACGTGGCCGCCGCCAGCGGTGAGGCGGTGGTGCCCGAAGTGATGATCCCGCTGGTCGCCACCAAGCGCGAGCTGGAGATCCTGAAGGGCGTGGTCGATCGCACCGCCGCTGCCGTCTTTGCCGAAAAGGGGCGGGTGCTGGACTATATGGTCGGCACGATGATCGAACTGCCGCGCGCCGCGCTGATGGCGGGCGAGATCGCGACCGAGGCCAAGTTCTTCTCGTTTGGCACCAATGACCTGACGCAGACGACGTTGGGCGTGTCGCGTGATGACGCGGCGCGGTTCCTGGGGGCCTATGTTGATCAGGGCATCTATGCCCGCGACCCGTTCGTCAGTCTGGATATCGAGGGTGTGGGCCAGTTGGTCAGTCTGGCGGCCGAACGTGGCCGCGCCACTCGCGCCGATATCAAGCTGGGCATTTGTGGCGAGCATGGCGGCGATCCAGCCTCGATCGCCTTCTGCGAAAAGGTGGGGCTGGATTACGTTTCGGCCAGCCCGTATCGTGTGCCGATTGCCCGTCTGGCGGCGGCACAGGCCGCGCTGGGCTGAAAGCGTTGAGGGTGGCGGTTAGCGCCGCCACCCACTCAACGTCAGGATTTCAAAGCTTTCGGTGACGCGGCCATCCTGCGCGGCGGCGGCGAATGCCTCTTGCGCGCGGGCCCATCCCGCCTTGCCCAGCACCGGACCCCGCTGGGTCAGCAAACCGCCGCAGCCTTGCGCGCGCACATCGGCGATCAGGCTGGACAGGCTGCCGAAACGCACCTTTTGCGTGCGGCTGTCGGCCACGGGATCGGCCCAGCCCACCCGTTGCAGCAATTGCGCGCCCGCACGCACGTCCACCATCGGGTGCATGCGCGCTGCCGGGCGATCCCCGTCTGCCGCCATCATGATGTCGCGCAGGGCTGGCAACGATCCAGCCCCCATCATCGCGACAATCGCCAATCCGCCGGGGGCCAGCGCTTGCCGGATATGCACCAGCGCGCCGGGCAGATCGTTTACCGTGTCCAGCGTCCCCAGCGAGGCGATCAGGTCAAAGCCGCCAATGGGGTAGGGCACTTCCTCGCCCAGCGCCAGCGTGCCGCCGATGCCCGCCGGATCGGCGCAGGTGACCGCTGCCCCCTGTACCGTCAGCGCGCGGGCCAAATCGCCGGTCCAGTCGCCCACCACCAATGCGCGCGCGGGCGCGTGGCGCAGGAAAGCAATACGCTCCAGCACGTCCTCGACCATGTCATCGATCAGATAGCGCGGCGGGCCGGCGGCGAAGCGTTGGGGTGTCTGTTGCATCGCCCACAGGCGGCGGCGGGCGTTCTGACGGCGGTGCGGGGCAAAGATGTTGGGGGCGGCGGGCTGTGTCATGGCGCGTCTGTGCCGGGGAAGGCGGCTTGGCGCAAGGGCGGATCGGGCATAGGATGGTGGCAGAGAGGGCTGATGCGCACACGAATCTGGACGCCGGTGATCGACCTTTTGTTCCCGCCGCGTTGTGCGTTGTGCGGGGCGATGGTCAGCGATCACAATGGTTTATGCGCAACATGTTGGGCAGGGCTGGAGGTTCCGGGCCAGCCGGCCTGTGCCGCTTGTGCCATGCCCTTTGCCCATGCCGGGGCCGAGGCCGGGCGGACGCAATCGATCGATCCGCTGCACCCCCATGAGGCCGACCTGTGTCTGGATTGTCGTGATACGCCCCCCAGCCATGACGGCATCCGTGCCGCGACGATCTATAACCACACCGCGCGGCGGCTGATCATCGGGCTGAAACATGGGCGGCGGGTGGCGCTGGCGCCTATGCTGGGGCGGTTGATGGCGGCGCGGCTGCATGGTGATCTGGGGCAGGGCGATCTGGCGCAGGGCGATCTGGCGCAGGGCGATCTGGCACAGGGGCGCTGGCTGGTGGTGCCGGTGCCGCTGCACCGCTGGCGGCTGTGGCACCGGGGGTTCAACCAATCTGCGCTGTTGGGGGCAGAGGTCGCCCGCCACCATGGTGCGCGCCTGATGGTGGATGCGCTGGTGCGGCGGCGGCCGACGCCTTCTCTGGGCGGATTGGGCAAGGCCGAGCGCGCCCGTGTGCTGCGCGATGCGATCACCGTCCACCCGCGCCGTGCCGCCATGTTGCGGGGCGCGAAGGTGCTGCTGGTGGATGATGTGCTGACCAGTGGCGCGACGACCAATGCCTGTATCGCGGCGTTGCGGGCGGCGGGGGCGGCGCGTGTGGTGGTGGCCTGTTTCGCCCGCGTCACCGATGGGGGCTGGACGGACTTGATCGATCCACCCTGATCCACAAACGAGAACGCCCGGAGGCGAACCTCCGGGCGTTGCCGTGACGAAACTTGCTGGGCGCGCCATTTTGGCGATAGGACGACCGCCCCTGTACGGTCGTCCACACCCGAACCCTCATTCTCTTCGGGGCGCGCTTCCACGTGGGTGGCGCCTCCTCGTTCCCTGAACCATGGCGCTTTTGCGCCGCCGTTCGGCGTTACGGCCTCCCTCAAGACCGTGAGGCGACTGTTTCACTGAAATGACGGAAAGATAAAGCGGCCTCGCCAATGTGTGTGGATTTTGCCCCCTATCTGTGGTTATCCTGCAACAACTGTGGCGATGTCCTCGTCGCCTTTGTTACAAATTTTGCCAATGCGGTGTGATCGCCGCGTTGCGGGCACCATAACCTAAGGACAATTCACTATGTCATCGCCTGAAACCGTCGAACGGGAAACCGGGACGCGCTTCATGCCGCGCTTTGATGCCAATGGGCTGTTGACGGCGATTGCCGTTGATTCGGTCACAAAAGAGATCCTGATGGTCGCTTTCATGAACGCGCAGGCGCTGGAGGCAACGCGCGAGACCGGCATCGCCCATTTCTATTCGCGCAGTCGGGGCAAGCAGTGGATGAAGGGCGAAACCTCGGGCCACATCCTGAAGGTGCAGGAAATCCGCGTCGATTGCGATCAGGATGCGCTGGTGATGATTGTCACGCCCGCCGGGCCCGCCTGCCACACGGGCGCGACCAGCTGTTTCTATCGCCGGGTTGAGGGCGAGGGGCTGGTCCCGATCGCCTGACGCTGGGCAGACGGCGCGCAAACAAAAAGGGCGGGGTGTGCGACCCCGCCCTTTGTTGTGTCAGTGCCCCGCCGATCAGGCCGGGATCAGCTCGTCCAGCAGGCTGTAGAGCGCCGCCCAGCTTTGCCGGTCGGCACTGGCATCATAGCCCAGCGCTGCCATGCCGCGCTTGTCCGCGCCGGGTTCGGTGAAACCGTGCTTGACCCCGGCATAGCTGTGGAAGTGCCAATTGGCGCCTGCCGCGTCCATTTCTTCCCAGAACGCGCGCACGTGGTCACGCGGCGCCAGTGGATCGGCATCGCCATGGCACACCAGAATGCGCGCCTTGACCGCACCGGGTTCGGCGGCTTTCCCGGTGGTCAGCAGCCCGTGGAAGCTGGCCACCAGCGCCAGATCCGCGCCATCGCGCGCCAGTTCCAGCACTGCCTGACCGCCCATGCAAAAGCCGATGGCCGCCATCGGTACACCGGCCCCTGCCACATCGCGCAAAGCCGCCACCGCCGCGTGGCAACGGGCGCGGTAATGCGCCACATCGCCGCGCAGCTTTTCGGCCAAGGGGCGCGAGGCTTCGAAACTGGCCACCGGTTCGCCATAGAAATCGGCGATCAGCGCGATGAAACCGGCATCGGCCAGCGCCTGCGCCTTCACCTCGACATGGGGGGTGACATTGGCGATGGTGGGGAACACGACAATCGCGCCCCGCACCGCGCCAGCCGGGCGGAACAACAGCCCCGACAGCGCGGTGCCACGGTCGGTATAGGAAAAGGCTTCGGCCAAGGTCTTACTCCGGCAGGAAATCGGGGACCGACAGGTATCGCTCGCCGGTGTCATAGTTGAAGCCCAGCACGCGGCTGCCCGCCGGGATCTCGGCCAGTTTCTGCGCGATGGCGGCCAGCGTCGCGCCGGACGAAATGCCCACCAACAGGCCCTCGGTGCGGGCGGCTTTACGCGCCCATTCTTTGGCGTCGGCAGGGTCGACCTGGATCACGCCGTCAAGGATTTCGGTGTGCAGATTGCCCGGAATGAACCCCGCGCCGATGCCCTGAATGGGGTGCGGGGCCGGCTTGCCACCGCTGATGACGGGCGACAGGGTGGGTTCCACGGCAAAGGCCTGCAGTTCCGGCCAGACATATTTCAGCGTCTGCGCCGTGCCGGTCAGGTGGCCGCCGGTGCCAACGCCCGTGATCAGGTAATCGATCGGCGTGTCGGCAAAATCGGCGATGATTTCCTGCGCGGTGGTTTTGACATGGACGGCCACATTGGCCGGATTGTCAAACTGTTGCGGCATCCACGCGCCTGGCGTCGCGGCGACCAGTTCGGTGGCGCGCTCGATCGCGCCCTTCATCCCCTTTTCCCGCGGGGTCAGGTCAAATGTCGCGCCATAGGCCAGCATCAACCGGCGGCGCTCGATCGACATCGATTCGGGCATCACCAGCACCAGCTTGTAACCCTTGACCGCGGCCACCATCGCCAGACCGATCCCGGTGTTGCCGCTGGTCGGCTCGATGATCGTGCCGCCGGGCGTCAGGCTGCCGTCGGCCTCGGCGGCCTCGATCATGGCCAGCGCGATGCGGTCCTTGATCGAACCGCCCGGGTTCGACCGCTCGGACTTCACCCAGACCTCATGATCGGGGAACAGCCGCGAGAGGCGGATATGCGGCGTGTTGCCGATGGTGGACAGAATGCTTTGGGCTTTCATGGATCAGCTCCTTCGTGCCTGCGAAATCAGGTGTCGCCCTTATGTGGGGTCTCTTCGCGTGCGAAACTATAGGCGCGGCGGATGTCAGGGAATAGCCATCCCCACAAACAGGTGATGACAATCGCGCCAATCCCGCCCAGCACTACCGCCCAGATCGGGCCCAGCAGGCTGGCGGCAAAACCGGACTCCATCTCGCCCAACTCATTCGAGGCGGAAATGGCAAGGCCAGAGATCGCCGACACGCGCCCGCGCATCTCGTCCGGAGTGTGCAACTGGATCAAACTGCCGCGCACAAACACCGAGATCATGTCAAACGCGCCCAGCGCCACCAGCGAGGCCAGCGCCAGCAGATAGCCGCCATTACCCGGCACCCACGCCGACAGGCCAAAGCCAATCGTCGCCGCGCCAAAGGCGGCCACCGCGCCCAACATGACATAGCCCACCCGCCGTTGCAGCGGATAGAACGCCAGGATCAGCCCGAACACCGCCGCGCCCAGAGCAGGCGCTGCGCGCATCTGGCCAAGGCCACTGGCGCCCACCGACATGCCATTCCACGTCAGGAAATCGCGGGCATAGATCGGCAACAGCGCCGTTGCCCCCGCCAGCAGCACCGCGAACAGGTCCAGCGTGATGCAGCCCAGCAGGAATGGATGGCCGCGTACATAGGAAAAGCCGTCGGCCACCTGCCGCAGGGGATGCACATCCTTGTTCGCGGCAACGGGGGGCAGTGGGCGGATCGAGAGCAGCGCCATGATCCCCACCACCAGCAGCGCGGTCGACACCGCATAGGGCAGGGGGGCATGGATGCCGAACAGGATGCCCGCCAAGGCCGGGCCGCCGATCATGCCGGTTTGCATTGCCAGAGAATTGAGCGCCACCGCGCGTGGCAGGATCGCGGCGGGCACGATGACCGGGGCGATCGATCCGACGGCCGGGCCGACAAACACGCGCGCCGTCCCATGCGCCACGCCCAGCGAGAACAGCAGCGGCAAATTGAGCCAGCCGCCGCCCGTGGCCAGCGCCAGCATCAGCGCGACGATCAGATCGATCCCCATGGCGCAGGCGCCCACGTGGCGGCGGTCGAACCGGTCGGCCACGACACCTGCGATGGGCGTCAGCAGAAACATCGGCACGAATTGCGCCAGCCCCAACATGCCCAGCAGGAACGATGCCTGCGGGATGGTCATGCCATAGGTCTGGCGCGCCACGTCATACAGTTGGTAGCCGATGATCACCACCATGCCATTGGTGGCCAGCACCGAGGTAAAGCGGGCGGCCCAAAAGCGGCGATAATCGGGGATGTGCAGCGGGGTGGTTGGTTCAGTCACGCTGGCCGGTGTGGCAGGATGGTGCCGCCTTGCCAAGGCTGCTTGTTCTAAACCGCCTGAAATTATGGCTTTGCGTGTGGGCGGTGGTCGATGGGCGACCACACGCCATCACACAGGGGCTCAGCGTTCGCGGCGCAGGCGCGGATTGGGCTGCATCGACTGGATCATTGCGTTGAAGTCATCCAGCCGGATGATCCGTTCAAACTGGAAACCGGCGCGGTCCTCGGTGTTCCAGATCAGATGCGCCTCGATCCGGCCGACATTGGGCAGGCGGATGGTGATGCGCTCCCCCCGGCCCAAATCCACCGGCGACCCCGACATGAAACCATGCGCGGAAATATTGGCGATCATCAGATCAAATTCGCCCAACCGGCGATGTTCGGCGTTGACCAGGAACTGGACCGGATGGCGCGCCGAACGCCGCAATTCGGTGACCGAAAGTTGCGCACCCTGTACCATTTCCTTGGATTCCCTGCATTAGAATTGCGACGCAAGGCTTATGCCGTAGAATTGGCGAACAAAGGGTAAAACCGGCAATAGCCTGCCGCCCTCAGGGCAAGCGATTGCCGGTGGATAACATGGGTCAGGCGCCCTTGAGGATGCCGTGCTTTTTCTTGCCCGAGGAAATGCGGATTTCGCCAGAAGTGCCCGAAATCGGGTGGTTTTCATCACTGATCGCCACGCCGTCCAGCCGCGCTCCGCCGCCTGCGACCAGACGCTTGGCCTCGCCTCGGCTGGTCGCAAATCCGATGCCAACCAACGCATCAATCATCGTGCAGCCGCCTGCGGGAATCGCCCAGACCGGCAGATCCGCCCCCAAACCGCCCCCGGCAAAGGTGGCCGAAGCGGTCGCCTCGGCGGCCTTGGCGGCGTCCTCACCCCGGCACAAGGCGGTCGCGGCATTGGCCAGCGCCACCTTGGCGGCGTTGATCTCGCTGCCCTCCAGCGCCTCGAGCCGGGCGATTTCGTCCAGCGGCATGTCGGTGAACAGGCGCAGGAACCGGCCCACATCACGGTCATCGGTGTTGCGCCAGAACTGCCAGTAATCGTAATCGGGCAATTGCGCCGGGTTCAGCCACACCGCGCCCGAGACCGACTTGCCCATCTTGGTGCCGTCAGCCTTGGTGATCAGCGGGGTGGTCAGGCCGAACACCTCGACGCCATCCATGCGGCGGCTCAGTTCCACGCCGTTGACGATGTTGCCCCACTGGTCCGAACCGCCCATCTGCAACCGCACGCCATTGGTCTGGCACAGGTGGCGGAAGTCATAGCCCTGCAGGATCATGTAGTTGAATTCAAGGAAGGTCATCGGCTGTTCGCGTTCCAGCCGCATCTTGACCGAATCGAACGAGAGCATGCGGTTGACGGTGAAATGCGTCCCCACTTTTTGCAGCATCTCGATGTAACCCAACTGGCCCAGCCAATCGTGGTTGTTGACCAGAATGGCGTCCGTCGGCCCGTCGCCAAAGGTCAGGAAGCGTTCAAAGACGGTGCGGATGCTGGCGATATTGGCCTCGATGGCCTCATCGGTCAGCATCTTGCGTACTTCGTCCTTGCCGGTGGGATCGCCGATGCGGGTGGTGCCGCCGCCCATCACCACAACCGGCTTGTGCCCGGCCTGTTGCAGCCGGCGCAGCAGCATGATCGACACCAGATTGCCCACATGCAACGAGGCCGCCGTTGCGTCAAAGCCGACATAGCCCGGCACCACCTGTGTATTGGCCAGCGCGTCCAGCGCGGCGCCATCGGTCACTTGGTGGATATAGCCCCGCTCGGACAGCAGGCGCAGCAGGTCGGACGTGTATTCGGTCATGGTAGCCTCTTTTGTGTGCGCGCCGCCTAGCGCGTTTTCGCGCCCCGTGGCAAGGGAAAGGGGCCTGCCGCCGCGCGTGGCGGGATGCATTTTCTGGCGCAAGGAGGCGCATGCGTGGCCCGGTTTTCCCTGATCGCTCATCCTGATAGGCCGCCGTTGCAGGTGCGCGGCGTGGCCTGTGGCGTGGCGCGGGTGGGCGATCGGATCGTGCTGGACTGGCGGGTGGAGGGCGCAGGCGCGCTGATCGTGCCGCCGCCCGCCGCCCCGGTGCATACCGACGGCCTGTGGCAGACCACCTGTTTCGAGGCATTCCTCGCGCTGCCCGGCACCGCTTATGCCGAGTGCAATCTGGCCCCATCGGGCGCATGGGCGGCCTATGGCTTTGCCGATTACCGCGATGGCATGGCGCCGCGCCCGCTGACCAGCGTGCCGCAGATCACCGCCTTGCGGCAGGACGATGCATTCGCCTGCCGCGCGGTATTGGCGGCGGCGGATTGGGTTGGGGCGGTGTCTTTGGGCCTGACCGCCGTGATCGCCGAAGAGGGCGGCCACACCTCCTATTGGGCGCTGGCCCATGCCGCTGGAAAGCCTGACTTTCATCAGCGCTCTTGCTTCACGGCCGCGATTGAGGCAGCGCTGCGCCCATGACCGAGGTTCTTTTTGGCATCGACCGCCTGTTGGCAGACCCCACCCTGCGCGCGCCGTTGAAAGGGCGGCGGGTGGCGCTGGTGGCGCATCCGGCATCGGTGACGGCGGATTTGCGGCACAGTCTGGACGCGCTGGCGGCATGCGATGACATCTGCCTGACCGCCGCCTTTGGCCCGCAGCACGGGCTGAAGGGCGACAAGCAGGACAATATGGTCGAGACCGAGGACGAGATTGATCCTGTCCTGAACATCCCGGTCTTCAGCCTGTATGGGCAGGTGCGCAAGCCCACGCGCACGATGATGGATACGGCCGATGTGTTCCTGTTCGACCTTCAGGATCTGGGCTGCCGCATCTATACCTTTGTCACCACGCTGTTGTACCTGTTGCAGGCGGCGGACGAGGCGAGCAAGGCCGGCACGCCCAAGAGCGTGTGGGTGCTGGACCGCCCTAATCCCGCCGGTCGCCCGGTCGAGGGCTTGACGCTGCTGCCGGGTCAGGAAAGCTTTGTCGGGGCAGGTCCAATGCCGATGCGCCACGGGCTGACCTTGGGCGAGATGGGCCATTGGTTCATCCGCCACTTTGGCCTGAACGTCGATTATCAGGTGGTGGCAATGCAGGGCTGGCAGCCCGATGCCGCGCCCGGCCATGGCTGGCCCGACAGCCGCATCTGGATCAACCCTTCGCCCAATGCGGCCAATCTGAACATGGCGCGCGCCTATGCCGGGACGGTGATGCTGGAAGGCGCGACCCTGTCCGAAGGGCGCGGCACCACCCGCCCGCTGGAGGTGCTGTTTGGCGCGCCGGACGTCGATGCGGCCGCCGTTCTGGCCGAAATGCGTGAGGTCGCGCCCGAATGGCTGGCCGGTTGCGCGGTGCGCGAATGTTGGTTCACGCCCACGTTCCACAAACACGCCGGGCAATTGTGCAGCGCGCTGATGATCCACGCCGAAGGCCCGTTTTACGACCACGCCGCGTTCCGCCCGTGGCGCTTGCAGGCGCTGGCGTTCAAGGCGGTTCGCAACCTGTACCCGGATTATCCCATCTGGCGTGATTTTCCCTATGAGTATGAATTCACCCGTTTGGCGATTGATGTGATCAACGGCGGGCCGGGATTGCGCGAATGGGTGGACAATCCGGGCGCCACGCCGGCGGATCTGGACGCCGCCGCCGCTGCGGATGAGGCTGCGTGGGTGGCCGCCACGCGCGACCTGTTGCTGTATTGATCGGGGCGCGCGGGGGCGGGTGATTTGTACACTGACGCCGTAAGGCACTTGTATGTATCACTAACAAACTCTATGAAGGCGGCAACCAAGACAAAGGATGCCTGCCATGCTCAAGCTGTACAGTTTCGGCCCCGCCGCCAACTCGATGAAGCCCTTGCTGACCCTGTATGAAAAGGGCACCCCGTTCGAAGGCCACCGCCTGAACCCCGCCATTTTCGAGCACCATCAGGAGTGGTTCAAGGCGATCAATCCGCGCGGTCAGGTGCCCGCGCTGGTCGATGGCGACAAGGTGATCACCGAATCGACCGTCATCTGCGAATATCTGGAAGACGAACACCCCGGCGAGGTAAAGCTGCGCCCGGCCGATTCGTATGGCCGCGCCAACATGCGCATCTGGACCAAGTGGGTGGACGAATATTTCTGCTGGTGCGTTTCGACCATCGGTTGGCACCGCTATGTCGGCAACATGGTCAAGGGCATGAGCGACGAGGCCTTTGAGGAGAAGGTCAAGGCCATCCCCGTGTTCGAGCAGCAGGTGAAATGGCGCCGCGCCCGCGAAGGCTTCCCGCAGGACCTGCTGGACGAGGAAATGCGCAAGATCGAATATTCGGTCAAGCGTCTGAACGACCATCTGGCCGACAATGAATGGCTGGCGGGCGGGATGTTCACGCTGGCCGATATCTGCAATTTCGCGATCGCCAACGGTATGAACTTCAGCTTCCCCGAACTGGTGAACGAGGCGGATGCGCCGCATCTGTTGCGCTGGATTGCCCAGATCAACGAGCGCCCGGCGGTCAAGCAGATGTTTGCCGAAGTGCCGATGGAAAACCTGCGTCCGCAGGACTGATCGCACCACGCAAAAGGGCCGCGCAGCACGCGCGGCCCCTCAGGATCCGGCCGGAAGTGGTCCTCCGGCTGAACCCGCCATCGGTGTAGGCCCCGGTGGCGGGTTCTTCTGTGTTACGCTTCGTTGGTCGACAGCCCTGCGTCGCGCGCCACGGTGACGGCGGCGG
The DNA here is from genome assembly GCF_009909235.1 of Novosphingobium ovatum. Lineage (GTDB taxonomy): Bacteria > Pseudomonadota > Alphaproteobacteria > Sphingomonadales > Sphingomonadaceae > Novosphingobium > Novosphingobium ovatum. Next base: position 606,585 of record NZ_JAAAPO010000002.1, on the reverse strand, counting down.
GGATGGGGGCGGGGACGCTGGCAGGCCAGCGCGCGCCGACCAACCGGTCCTTGGCGATCCATGCCAGGCTGACGCTGTCCGACTGATTGCCGCCCAGAATGCGATAGGCCTTCTCGTCCTCACCGGCGTAAAAGCCGACATGGCCCAACCCGCTGGCCATGCTCTTGCGCCAGAACACCATCACCGCGCCGGGGCAGGGCGGGGTGGCGATGCCAAACTGGCCCCACGCCCGCGCGCCCAGCACATTGGCCGGCAGGTGCTCTTCGGGCAGGGTGGCGCTGATGCAATGGCCGACAAACAGCCCGCACCACGCCACATCATCGCCGCGATAGGGGATGCCCATTTGCCCGGCCCAATCCAGAATGGTCGGATTGCTGGCGGGGCCGGCGGTCTCGCGGATGCCATACAGGCGGCGCGCTTCCTGCACCCACACGGCCACGGGCGGGAACAGCGGTGAGGCCACAGGCGCCGCGCGCGGGAACAGTGCCGCCATCACCCGACCGCCCGGCAGCCCATCGGGGGCGATGCCATGCGCGCTTTGGAACAGGCGCAAGGCGGCGATGGTCTGCCGCCCCCAGATGCCGTCGATCGGTCCGGGCCGATAGCCCGCCTGCGCCAAAGCCTGTTGAATTGCCAAAGTCGAAGCCATCACGTCCTCCTGCACGACACCACAAATTGGAACATTTGCGGAACATGCCGGAGGCGGCGCGATGTAGGACAGCGAAAAAGGCGTAAAAGTCCGCCTATGGCGTGGCGGGTGCCGGGGCGGGCGGAATCGATTGGCGTATGACCTTGGCCGCTTCGGGATCGGTGCGCTCCACGAATTCAGCAATGGCCAACTGGATTTCGCGCACCACGGCATCTCTGTATTCGGGCAAGGGAGGACGGCTTACCATCTGTCGTTCCAATGCCCGCTGTTCGTCGGCCATCACCGTGATCTTGCGCCCTACCGGCCCGGCCATGAATTGCAAGACGTCCATCTTTTCAGCCGTGGTCAATCGACTTGCAGCACTGGTGTGGCGCCGAGCCTGCATGTCCGACAATTGCTGCCCATTGATCGCGTCAGTGCCCGTCTGGCCGTTCGCACTGTTTGCATGGGTGATGAGACCTGGCTGCCTGCTGCCCGACATTCGCAGCATATAGGGTGTTTGCCTCCAAGCCATATAGGCGCTCGCGTCCTCAGGTGTCAGATGACGGGCAAACAGAGCCGCCATTTCAGCGCGCCTCCCCGCCGCAATTTGCGCCTCTAAATTCTCTATCAGGGGTGTGATACGCGATAGGACATAGGCTTTTAACCCGGGCGCCCGCTTCTCACCTTCAACGAATTCAGGACTTTCCTCCATCGACATACGCCATACTTGCAACGAGGAGAAGCGAGCCACCGAATCTGGCACGACAACCTCGGCCAACTGCACATAGACCGGCGCGACCGTTGGCGCCGGTGGCACCCGCAGCGGTGCGGGTGGCGCCGTGGCGACCACTACTGGCGGCGCGCCCTGTGCGATGGCGATGCCGCCATGCCCCGCCCACACCAAACAGGCGGCCATCACGCCGCCCTTTACCCCATGTCGCATAAGCCCCCCTGTCACATCAGGGGTGCAGACTACAATCCAAATATTTGATGGCAATGCCTGAAATCGCCAAGTCAGCGCCAATCACGCGTCAATAAGATCGCGGTCGATGTCGCTGGCGCGGTTCTGGATAAAGTGAAAGCGGTGTTCCGGATTGCGGCCCATCAGGCGGTCGACCAGATCCTTGACCGCCGCGCGGCCTTCATATTCTGGCGGCAAAGTAATGCGCAACAGGCTGCGTTTGGCCGGGTCCATGGTTGTTTCGCGCAATTGCTGCGGGTTCATTTCGCCCAGACCCTTGAACCGGCCCACTTCCACCTTTTTGCCCTTGAACTTGGTCGCTTCCAACTCGGCGCGGTGGGCGTCATCGCGGGCATAGGCGCTCTCCTTGCCCGCCGTCAAACGATAGAGCGGCGGCTGTGCCAGATATATGTGGCCGCGCCGCACCACATCGGGCATTTCCTGGAAAAAGAACGTCATCAACAGCGTGGCGATATGCGCCCCGTCAACATCGGCGTCGGTCATGATGATGATGCGGTCATAACGCAGATTGTCCGCGTTGCAGTCCTTGCGCAGGCCACATCCCATGGCCAGCGCCAGATCGGCGATTTCGCTGTTGGCGCGGATCTTGTCAGCCGTGGCGCTGGCGACGTTCAGGATTTTACCGCGAATGGGCAGGATCGCCTGCGTCTTGCGGTCGCGGGCCTGTTTGGCGCTGCCGCCTGCCGAATCGCCCTCGACGATGAACAGTTCGGTTTCGCCGTCCCCCTCGCCGCTGCAATCGGTCAGCTTTCCGGGCAGGCGCAGCTTGCGCGCGTTGGTGGCGGTCTTGCGCTTGACCTCGCGCTCGGCCTTGCGGCGCAGACGCTCGTCCATGCGTTCCATCACATGCGACAACAGCGCCTTGCCGCGCTCCATATTGTCAGTCAGGAAATGGTCGAAATGGTCGCGGATGGCGTTTTCCACCAGCCGCGCCGCCTCGGGGCTGGTCAGGCGGTCCTTGGTCTGGGACTGGAACTGGGGATCGCGGATGAAGACGCTCAGCATCGCCTCACAGCCCACCACCACGTCCTCGGGCGCGATGTCCTTGGCCTTCTTGTTGCCCACCAGATCGGCAAAGGCGCGGATCCCCTTGGTCAGCGCGGCGCGCATGCCCTGTTCATGGGTGCCGCCATCGGGCGTGGGGATGGTGTTGCAGTAATAGCTATAGGCCCCCTCGGACCACAAAGGCCAGGCGATGGCCCATTCGACGCGGCCGTTCAGTTCTCCGGGGAAATCCTGTGTGCCGGAAAAAGGGGCGGTGGTGACGCATTCGCGGCCCTGCACCTGTTCGGCCAGATGGTCGGCCAAGCCGCCGGGGAACTGGAAGGTCGCCTCTGCCGGCACATCCTCCGACGCCAGAGCGGGCGCGCATTTCCAGCGGATTTCGACGCCCGCGAACAGATAGGCCTTTGACCGCACCAGTTTGAACAGGCGGGCGGGCTTGAACCGCGCCTCGGTGCCAAAAATCTCGGGATCAGGCGTGAACATCACGCTGGTGCCGCGCCGGTTGGGGGCCGCGCCGATCTTCTGGATCGGGCCCAGCGTCACGCCCTTGGAAAACTCCTGCGCGAACAATTCCTTGTTCCGCGCCACCTCAACCCGGGTCAGGGTGGAGAGCGCGTTGACCACGCTGATGCCCACGCCATGCAGACCGCCGCTGGTGGCGTATGCCTTGCCCGAAAACTTGCCCCCCGAATGCAGGGTGGAGAGGATCACCTCCAGCGCCGATTTGCCCGGAAACTTGGGGTGTTCGTCGACAGGGATGCCGCGCCCGTTGTCGGTGATGGTGATGCGCCCCGCGCTGCCGGGGGCTTCCTCCAGCGTTACCTCGATGCGGTTGGCATGGCCGGCCACCGCCTCGTCCATGGCGTTGTCCAGCACCTCGGCCACCAGATGGTGCAGGGCGCGTTCGTCCGTGCCGCCGATATACATGCCTGGGCGGCGGCGCACCGGCTCCAGCCCCTCCAGCACCTCGATCGCGCTGCCGTCATAGGCCTCGCCGGTGGGGCCCTGTGGTGTTTCAAACAGATCGTCGGACATGACAGGAACATTAGACCGCACCTGCCCCCGCGCGCAAGCGCCGCGCCCCTCGTTTATCACCTGAAACGGTGCAAAAGCGTGGCCAGCCCGTCAGTTATCGAAACGCGGCGGAGCCGGGCTGATGACGCGCACCCGCCCGCCGCCTGCCTCGCGCACTTCCAGCGCGCGCTCGATCACATTGTTCGCGCCAAACCGGAACGCGCCATCCAGCCCGACGAAGCCTTCGTGGTCGTACAGGCGGGCGGCAGGAAAGGGCGATCCGGGCTGCCAGTCGCGGGCGATGCGCAGCGTCAACAGCACGCTGTCATAGCCCAGCGTGGCGATGCGATAGGGCGCCGCGCCAAACCGCGCCTTGTAGCTGTCGGCAAAGCGTCCGGCGAAGCGCGCATCGGTCAGCGCGGCAAACCATGCGCCCGACAGTGCGGGCGTGCGGGCCACGGCGCTTTCGCCGCTCCACAATTCATTGCCCAGAATGCGGACCTTGGGATTGCCCGCGCGCAGGATGGGCGCTGCCAGCACCGCCATCTGCGCGGTATCGCCGATCAGCACCGCCTCATACCCGCCGCGCGCCTTCAGCTTTTTCGCCGCCGCGCTGACCGAAGCGGCCGATCGGTCGTAATTCTCCATCGCCACCAGCGTGCCGCCTGCCTGCCGCACCGACGCGATCACCGCGGCCGAGGCCCGCTCACCATAGGAGCCCAGCGGCATCAGCGCGGCAAATTGCGTCACGCCCTGCGCGCGGGCGTGGCGCACCACGCGATCGATGGTTTGGGCCGGCGGCGTGCCGATGACAAAGACATTGCCACCCGCCACCGCGTAATCATTGGAAAACGAGATCACCGGCACCCGCATGCTGCGCGCGATGCGGGCCACTGCGGGCGCGTCATCGCCCAGCAAAGGCCCCAGAATCAGCGCATTGCCATCGGCCAGCGCGCGCTTGGCCGCCTGTTCGGCGCTGATCGAGGTGTCATAGGTGGTGATGCGGAGATTGGCCGCGTTGAAATCCATCAGCGCCAGTGTCGCGGCATTGGCCACCGACTGCCCGGCGGCCGCATTGGGCCCCATGGTGGGCACCAACAGCGCGATGCGGTGCCGCGCGACATCAGCAGGCAGAGGCGCAGGCGCGGGCTGGGGCGCGGGGGGCGGCGTTTCTGGCGGGCCTTTGGGCACTACCGCACAGGCCGCCAACAGCGACGAGGTCGCGCCCACCAGCACCAGCCTGCCCAAATCCCTGCGTTTCATCGTCACACCCTCAATCCTGTGGCAACCGCCCTCTTGTGCCCGGTTGCATGGATGGTCCATGAACGGCGCATGGCACATACCTTATCACCCGGCCTGTATATCGTGGCCACGCCGATTGGCAATCTGGGCGACATCACGCTGCGGGCGGTTGAAACCCTGCGGGGCGTCGCCGCCGTAGCCTGCGAAGACACGCGCGTCACGGGCAAATTGTTGCAGCATCTGGATATTCGTCAAAGGCTGATCCGCCATGACGATCACGCCGACGATCATGCGCGCGAAGGCCTGCTGGCGCTGATGGCAGAGCAGCCGGTGGCGCTGGTCTCGGACGCGGGGACGCCGCTGATTTCAGACCCCGGCTATCGGCTGGTGCGGGCGGCACGCGAACGCGGGATTGCCGTCACCAGCCTGCCGGGCCCTTGCGCGGCGGTGATGGGGATGACGCTGGCGGGCCTGCCGACCGACCGTTTCCTGTTCGCCGGCTTCCTCCCGCCCAAGGCAAAGGCGCGGGCCGACACGCTGGCCGAGCTGGCGGCGGTGCCTGCCACGTTGATCTTTTACGAAACGGGGCCGCGCCTGCTGGATACGCTGGCGGCAGTGGCCGAGGTCTTGCCGGGGCGTGAGGTGGCCGTGGCGCGCGAACTGACCAAGCTGTATGAGGAATGCCGCAGCGGCCCGCCCGCCGAACTGATCGCCCATTACGCGGCCCACCCGCCAAAGGGTGAGATCGTGCTGATGGTTGGCCCGCCGGTGGCGCAGGTGGCGACGATGGACGATGCCGAGGCCATGCTGCGCGCCGAACTGACCCACGCCAAGGCCAGCCAAGCGGCCGCTGCCGTTGCAAAGGCCACCGGGTTGGACCGCAAGGCGCTGTATGCGCTGGCTTTGTCGTTGAAATGAGCGACTGGCGCCGTCAGGCCGACCGCATCGCCGCGGACGCCCACGGGCGGCGCGGGGAGGGCGAGGCGGCGGCCTATCTGACGGAGTTGGGCTGGCAGATCATCGCCCAGCGGGTCAAAACCCCGCGCGGCGAGGTGGACATCGTCGCGCGCGATGGCGCCTGCATCGTCTGTGTCGAGGTGAAATGGCGGGCGGATCCGGCGGCCCTGGCCGATGCCATCGATCAGCGCCGCCTGACCCGCGTTGCCCGCGCCGCCGAGATCATTTTTGCTAAGCACGGCCAAACAAATGATGACATCCGGGTGGATGTCGTCCTACTTGCGCCGGGCGTGGCGCCGCGCCACATCCACAATGCCTGGATGCCCCTGTGACGGGGCGCTGATGAAAGAGGAAGCCTGATGAGCCTGCGCGTTGCCGTCCAGATGGACCCGCTGCATTCAATCAATGTGGCCGGTGACAGCACCTTTCACCTGATGCTTTCGGCGCAGGCGCGTGGCTACAGCCTGTGGTATTATGATGTCGGATCATTGGCTTGGACCAGCACGGGCGAGGGGCCGGGGACACTGACGGCTTGGGCCGCGCCTGTCACCGTGCGCCGTCCGGCGTCGGCTGGCGAAAGCCACTATACGCTGGGCGAATTTGCCACGATCGATCTGGTGGACGACATCGACGTGGTGCTGATGCGTCAGGACCCGCCGTTCGATCTGGGCTATATCACGGGCGCGCATCTGCTGGAAAAGCTGAAGGGTCGCACGCTGGTGATCAACGACCCCGAACAGGTGCGCAACTGCCCCGAAAAGGTATTTGTGCTGGATTTCCCACAATTTATGCCGCCAACGCTGGTCGCCCGCCGGATCGAGGACGTGCGCGATTTTCAGGCCAAAATGGTGGCGCAGGGCCTGCCCGGTGATCTGGTGATGAAGCCGCTGCATGGCAATGGCGGCAAAGCGGTGTTCCGCATCACGGCGGACGGTGCCAATCTGGGCGCGCTGGTCGAGGTGTTTGGCCAGATGTGGAAGGAGCCCTATATGGTGCAGCCCTTCCTGCCCGACGTGGCCAAGGGCGACAAGCGCATCGTGTTGATCGATGGCGAGGTGGCGGGCGCCATCAACCGCCGCCCCGGCGCTGGCGAATTCCGCAGCAATCTGGCCGTGGGCGGCAGCGCGGAAAAGACCGAACTGACGCCGCGAGAGGCGGAAATCTGCGCCGTTCTGGCGCCGGAACTGCGCAAGCGGGGGCTGGTGTTTGTCGGCATTGACGTCATCGGCGGCCACTGGCTGACCGAGATCAACGTCACCAGCCCGACCGGGATTGTCGCCATCGACCGCTTTGACGGGGTGGATTGCGGCGGGCTGATCTGGGACGCGATCGCGCGCCGCCACACCGCGATGGTTGCGGGCTAAGCCACGGCGCGATCAGGAATTTTCGCGCGGATGGGCGCGGCGGTAGGCATCCAGCATGACCGCCGCATCGACCCGCGTATAGACCTGTGTCGAGGACAGGCTGGCATGGCCCAGCAGTTCCTGCAAAGACCGCAAATCCGCCCCCGCGCCCAACAAATGCGTGGCAAAGGCATGGCGCAGCGCATGCGGGCTGGCGGTGTCAGGCAGGCCCAGTTGTTCGCGCGCGGTTTGCACGGCGCGTTGGACAATGGTGGGCGATAATGGGCCGCCTTTTACCCCACGAAACAAGGGTTTGTCGCGGATGATGGGCCACGGGCAGGCGGCGATATAGGCAGCAATGGCGTCGCGCACGGCGGGCAGGATCGGCACATCGCGCTGCTTGCGACCTTTGCCCGTGACGCGCAGGGTGGCGCCCATTGGCCAGTCGGCGCCGGTCAGCGACAGCGCCTCGGCAATGCGCAGGCCCGCGCCATAGAGCAGGATCAACACCGCCCGATCGCGCAGGCCAACCCATTGATGCGCGGCGTTTTCCTCCACCGTCTCGGCCAGGGCAACGGCCTCGTCGGGGGTGACGGGGCGGGGAATGCCGGGCTTGACCTTGGGGCTGCGCAGGCGCGGCGGCGCGGCCAGCGGCAGGCCCGCCCGGTCACGCGCAAAGCCGAGGAAGGCGCGCAGTGCCGAGGCCTCACGCGCGGCAGAGGTATTGACCAGCCCGCCCGCCCGTCGGTCCGCCAGAAACCGGCGCAAATCCGCCAGATCTAGCGCCGCCAGCGCCCCCCAGTCGCGCGCGTCGACCGCCCGGATCAGACGGCTGGCGGTGGCGACATAGGCGCGCACGGTATGGGGGCTGCGGCGGCGGTGATGGGTCAGATGGTCGGTCCACGCCGCGATCAGATCGGCCTGTGCCGCCAGATCGGGCGCATCGGTCATGCCACCAAACCTGCCGGTACCAGTTCGGCGATCAACGCGTTCAGCACCAGCATTCCGGCCTCGGTCACGCCGATCAGGCCATTGTTTTGCCAGCACAATCCCTGACGGGCATAAAGCGCCAGTCGGTCCGCATCGACCAATTCGGCAGGCATCAGGCCAAAACGCGCGGCCAGTGCCGCCGGGTTCACCCCTTCGGCCAGACGCAGGCCCATCAGCATTGCCTCGGCTGCCTGTTCTCGGGAGGAAAGGGCGCGCGCATCAGCCACGCCATCGCCCTGATTTGCCACGGCATTCAACCAGTTTTCAGGCTTTTTGTGGCGGGTGGTGGCGCAAGGAATGCCATCCGCGCCCGGTCGCCGTCCATGTGCGCCAGGACCGATCCCGGCATAGTCGCCATAGCGCCAATAGGTCAGATTATGTCGACTTTCCTGACCTTTACGGGCATGATTTGAGACTTCGTATGCAGGCATGCCCGCCGCCGCCGTCAGTGCCCGCGTCAGGGCAAAGAGATCGGCCGCCGGGTCATCTTCCAACGGGGTAAACGCCCCTTCGCGGACCAGTGTGGCGAACCGAGTCCCTTCCTCAATCGTCAATTGATACAAGGACATATGGTCCGTACCTAATGACAGTGCGCGGGTCAGTTCGGCCTCCCAATCGGCCATGGTCTGGCCGGGGCGGGCATAGATCAGGTCGAAACTGACGCGGGCGAAATGGGTTTGCGCCACCTCCAGCGCCGCCAAGGCCTCGTCCGCGCCGTGCAGCCGCCCCAAAAAGCGCAGCGCCGCATCGTCCAGCGCCTGCACACCCAGCGACACGCGATTGACGCCTGCTGCTGCCAAAGCCTTGAAATTGGCGGATTCTACGCTGGATGGATTGGCCTCCAGGGTGATCTCTATCCCCGGTGCAAAGCCCCAGTGACGCTGGGCCGCCGCCAGCAAATCGGCCACCAGCGCAGGGGGCATCAGGCTGGGGGTGCCGCCACCGAAAAAGATGCTGGTCAGTGGTTCGCCGCCTGCCAGCTCCGCCTCGCGCGCCATGTCTAACAGCATGGATTTGCGCCACAATTCTACATCCACCCCATCGCGGACATGGCTGTTGAAGTCGCAATAGGGGCACTTTTTCAGGCAAAAGGGCCAGTGGATGTAAAGGGCGCGGGCCATGGGGTTCTTCACGCGGTTTTAAGGCCGCTCTGTCAAGAGCAAGGGCGATGAATTCGCACCATCCCCTACGGAAAACGGCGGAAAACCGGCCTTTGCCGCGCTTTGCCCGGCGGTTGGTGGCAGGCGGCGCGGTGTTGCTGGCGCTGGGTGGGGTGATACAGGGGGTGCGCGGGCTCTCCACCCCCGAACCACAGGCCTATGAGGCGCGCACTTCCCCTAAACCTTTGCCAAAACTGGAATATGCGCCCGTCACCGGCACCGATGCCTTTGGCCCGCCGCCGGGAATGGCGCGCGCTTTGCCCCGGATCAGCACCGCCCCCGCGCCGCCCCGCGATTTTGTTGTCAGTGATAGCTATACGACTCGCGTATTGACCGCGCATAACCGCGAAAGGACACGACTGGGTCTGGCGCCGCTGATGTGGGACGCGCGGCTGGCCGATGCGGCGCGGATCTGGGCCAGCGAACTGGCCGCGACGGGACGCTTTGAACATTCGCCATCGCACCTGCGGCGGATGGATGGCGATGACACCGGCGAAAACCTGTATATGGGCACCGGCGGCGCGTTCAGCCCCGAGGCGATGATCGCCGACTTTATTTCAGAGCGCGCCGATTTCACCCCCGGCACTTTCCCGCAAGTGGCGCGTACCGGCGATTGGCACGGGGTGGGCCATTACACCCAGATCATCTGGCGCCGCACCCGCGCCGTTGGCTGTGCCACGGTGCGCGGGGTGGGGCCGGACCGGCGGGGTAACGACTATCTGGTGTGCCGTTACTGGCCCGCCGGCAATGTTTTTGGTCAAAGGGTGGGTTAGACGTTCGGCGCGAACTGATCGGCCACCAGTTTGCGAAAGGCATCGGCGCGGTGGCTGATGGCGTGCTTTTCGATCGGCGCCAGTTCGGCAAAGGTCTGGCTATAGCCCTGCGGCACAAACACCGGGTCAAAGCCAAAGCCCAGCTTGCCTCGTGGCGGCCAGGTCAATTTGCCGTCACAGCGCCCTTCGTACACGGCCGACACGCCATCGGGCCAGACCAGCGCCAACACACAGGCGAAATGCGCGAAGCGGCCCACATCGGGTCCCATCTCGCACAGCAAGCCTTCGACCTTGCCCATCGCCAGATACCAGTCGCGGCCTTCGGGGCCTTCGTACCATTGGCGTTCGGCCCAATCGGCGGTGAACACGCCGGGGCGGCCGCCCAATGCCTCGACACACAGGCCCGAATCGTCCGCCAGCGCCGGCAGGCCGGTCTTTTCCGCGGCATAGCGCGCCTTTAGCACGGCGTTTTCGATAAAGGTGTGGTGGATTTCCTGAGGTTCATCCAAGCCCAGATCGCCCGCCGACACGCATTCCACCCCATAGGGTTTGAGCAGCGCGTCAATTTCGCGCAATTTACCCTGGTTGTGGGTGGCGATGACGATCTTGCCATGCAGGCGGCTCATAGGCGGCACTCCCGGACCGGTTTAGATCATAGAACGGCGGGACGGCGGGATGTTATAGCCCCGCCGTCCCGAATTGGATCAGCCGGCCACAGCCTTGGCCTGCGCGGCAAAGATGCGATCACAGCCGATGCGGGCCAGACGCAGCAGGCGCAACAGGCCTTCCTCGTCATAGGTCGCGCCCTCGGCGGTGGCCTGCACCTCGGCGATGTGGCCGCCCTCGATCAGCACGAAATTGGCGTCAGCGTCCGCGCTGCTGTCCTCGATATAGTCCAGATCCAGCACCGGCACGCCATTGGCGATGCCACAGGACACGGCGGCGACCTTGCGGGTCAGGGGGTCTTCGGTCACCTTGCCCTGTGCCATCAGCGTGTTGATCGCCAGACGCAGCGCCACCCAGGCGCCGCTGATCGCGGCCGTGCGGGTGCCGCCGTCCGCCTGAATGACGTCACAGTCCAGCGTGATCTGCCGCTCGCCCAGCTTTTTCATGTCGGTCACAGCGCGCAAGCTGCGCCCGATCAGGCGCTGGATTTCCTGCGTGCGGCCGGTCTGCTTGCCCTTGGCGGCTTCGCGGCTGCCACGGGTGTGGGTGGCGCGCGGCAGCATCGAATATTCCGCTGTCACCCAGCCCTCGCCCTTGCCCTTGAGGAAGGGGGGGATACGCTCCTCGACGCTGGCGGTGACCAGCACCTTGGTGTCGCCAAAGCACACCAGTACGCTGCCTTCGGCATGCTTGGTAAAGTTGGTGATGATGTCGATGGCGCGCATTTCGTCGGGCGCGCGGCCTGAAGGACGCATGGAGAACCTTTCCTGAAGAATGGCGGTGCCGTATCGTGGCTTTGGCGCGCTGGCAATCGGCATGGCGCGGATATGGGGGATGACATGCGCAAAATGCTGTGTTTGGCGGGTATGGTGATGATGGCGGTGCCGGCCCATGCACAGGATGCGCCTGCTTTGCCCATCCATGCCGAACTGTTCAGCTGGGGGCAAAAGATCGAGGTGTGGGACATCGCCCCTGATGGCAAGGTGCAGGTTTGGCAGGACCGCGCCGCGCCCGGAAAACCCAGCGCCCCCGTCACCGCCACCGGGTGGCTGAACGCGTCCGGGGTGGCTGAGGTGGCGATGCGCTCCTATATCCTGCGCGCGCGGGCCGGCACGCCGGTTGACTGTGGCCCGCCCATCCACGACGTGCCCGCCGGTTCCTTGCGCTGGGGCGAGGGGGCGGATGCGCCGCGTCTGTCGTTTGGCTTTGGCTGCACATCGGACGCGGCCAAGGCGTTGAACAGCGATATCAGCGCTCTGTTCGGCATCGTCCACAAGACTGCCCCATTGGCGCCTTGACCGGGCGCGCGGGCTTTCCCACAACAGGGGCATGATCGCCGCCTTGCCGCCCTCGCTCTCGTTCCCCGAGCTGACCTCCCGTGCGCGGGAGATATTCCGGCTGGTGGTCGAAGGCTATCTGGACAATGGGCAGCCGGTAGGATCCAAAACGCTGGCGCAATTGGGCGCGGCGGCGGGGGTGAACCTGTCGCCCGCCTCGATCCGCAGCGTGCTGGCCGAACTGGAGGGCGTGGGACTGCTGAGCCATCCGCACACCAGCGCGGGCCGCATGCCGACCGAGGTGGGGCTGCGCCTGTTTGTGGATGGCATCATGCAGGTGGCCCAGCCCACACAGCAGGAACGCGCCGCCATCGAGCGCGGATTGTCCGAACCCGGCCCGATCGAGGCCGCACTGGCCGCCACCAGCGCGGCTTTGTCCGACCTGTCGGCCTGTGCGGGCGTGGTGATGGTGCCCCAGCGCGAACCGCAACTGGCGCAGGTCAGCCTTGTGCCGCTGTCCCCCGGCCGCGCGCTGGCGGTGCTGGTGGGCGAGGATGGCGGGATCGAGAACCGCATCATGGACCTGCCGATGGGCGTGCCGCCATCGGCGCTGATTGAGGCGTCCAATTACATCACCGCGCGGCTGGCGGGGCGGACGCTGGCGCAGGCGCTGGGCCAGATGCAGGCCGAGATCGCCTCTGGCCGCAGCGCGCTGGATGCGGCCGCCGCCGATCTGGTGGCGCGCGGCCTTGCCACATGGAGCGAGGATGGCTTTAGCGAAAACGGCCGCCGCCCGGTGCTGATCGTGCGGGGCGCGGCCAATCTGCTGGACGAGGCGGCGTTGAATGATCTGGAACGCGTGCGCTCGCTGCTGGACGATCTGGAGAACAAGCAGTCGGTCGCCGACCTGCTGGACGTGGCGCGACAGGCCGATGCCACCCGCATTTTCATCGGGTCCGAGAACCGGCTGTTCGCGCTGTCGGGCTCTTCGGTGATCGCTTCGCCGTATCGCGATCGGGACGGGCGGGTGGTCGGCGTTGTGGGGGTAATTGGCCCGACACGGTTGAATTATGCCCGTGTCGTCCCCATGGTGGATTTCACAGCCCAAAGTCTGGGCAAGTTGATCGGATAATTGGACTGCGATTGAAATGAGCGAAGACACCCAACAGGCCGCCCCAGAGGGCGTTCAGGCCAATGAGACCGCTGGCGACGCGCTGGCGCAGGCCGAAGCGCGCATCGCCGCGCTGGAGAACGATCTGGCCGCGGCCAACAACGACCTGCTCTATGCCAAGGCCGACACGCAGAACGTCCGCCGCCGGCTGGAAAAGGACATTGCCGACGCCCGCGCCTATTCGGCCACCGGCTTTGCCCGCGACATGTTGAGCGTGGCCGACAATCTGGGCCGCGCGCTGGAGGCAATCCCGGCCGACCTGCGCGAGGACGAGAAGTTCAAGAACCTGATCGTTGGTCTGGACGCCACCGGCCGCGAGCTGGAAAAGGTGTTTGGCCTGCACGGCATCACCAAGGTGGCGGCCCAGGGCATGCCGCTGGACCCCAACCAGCATCAGGCGATGATGGAAATGCCCACCAACGATGTTGAGGCCGGAACCGTGTTGCAGGTGTTGCAGCACGGCTATGTCATCAAGGACCGCCTGTTGCGCCCCGCCATGGTGGTGGTCGCCAAAAAGCCGGACTGACGCGCCCCGCGACAGGTGGCAATACACCGACAGGTGATACAGGCCCGCTGGCGGATGCGCTGGCGGGCCTTTTGCTTCAGGCGCCGCGAAACGGCACAATCGCCTGTGCCAGCGCCTGATCGGCGGTGGTCATCGGGCCAGCTCCGTGCCGCGCCAGAAACAGGTGGCGGATGATTTCGGCCTGTTGTTCCACGTTATAGGCGGCAAACGGCTGGCCCGGCGTCAGGCGGTAATCATAGCGGCACCATGGCATCCGCCGCAGCGGCAGATACCAGCGGCCATGGGTCTGTGTTTGCCAGACATGCACCATCTCATGCACGAACAGCCCCTGTAGCGGCAGGGGCGCGGCGGCGAAATCCTCGTGCCACAGGGGGCAGGCGGGCGGAAAATAGAGGTGGCCATTGGGGGCCATCACCGTGGCGGCGGGCTGAAACGGCAGAAAGCGGCGGCGGCGCAGGCGCACCTGTTCTACCGCCACCGCTGTGCCAAATACCGCGTGGGTCAGCACGCGCTCGCCCGGCGACAAGGGGCGCTGACCGCCCGCCGGGGTGGACGCCGCCAGCATTGGTTACATGCCGTGGTGGTGGTCCATGCCGCCCATATCGCCGTGATCCATCCCGGAATGGTCCATGCCGGAATGGTCCATCATCGCGCCACCGGGCGGCGTCACGCGCAGCGTCAGCGGCAGACGCACCCCGCCTTCCAGTACGATGCTGGCCGGGATCGATGCGCCGGGGCGTGGCGCCGCGCGCAGGCCGAACACCATCACATGCATCCCGCCGGGTCGCAGTTCAGCTTTTTGTCGGGGCATCAGCATGATGTCGCGCAGCGGCAGCATGGCATTGCCGCGCGTTTCGTGGAATTGCGCGCGCACGCCCCGGCCCAGATCCAGACCGACGATCCGCACGGGGCGCGGCCCCATGTTCACCGCCGTGAAATAGGCCGCCATCGGGCGTCCGGGCACCGCGGCCAGCACCAGCCGTCCATCGTTGACCTGCACGGTGGCGCGCATCGGGGCGGGGCGGGGCGCGTCAGGGCGCGGTTGGGCGAATGCCGAACCAGACAGCGCCGACCCGGCCAGCGCCAAACCGCCTGCCATCATCGCCAAAGCCTTGATCATACGTCCCATTGTCAACACGTCCTTCCGCCAAGTGTCAGGCCTGCGCCGGGGCGGGCGAGCATGCTCCGCAATGGAGGCAGCCCCCCATTTGCAGGGCGTGGCATCTATGCCAGACCATCACCGTCCCGGCAAAGGACAAAACAGGTAAAACATCGCATCTATAGCCCTTGTTACCGCCAAAAGCGCTCCTATATGCCGGTCATCCAAAGGAGCCGCCCCCTGCATCTGCCGGTCTTCCGGGGATCCCCCGGGGTGGTGTCACACAAGGCTTAGGGAACTGTATTATGGGTAAAGTCATCGGTATCGACCTTGGCACCACCAACAGCTGCGTTTCGGTTATGGACGGTGGCAAGCCCAAGGTGATCGAAAATTCGGAAGGTGCGCGCACCACGCCCTCGATCGTCGCTTTCACCAAGGATGGGGAGCGCCTGATCGGGCAGCCGGCCAAGCGCCAGGCGGTGACCAACCCCGACAACACCATCTTTGCGGTCAAGCGGTTGATCGGTCGCCGGTTCGACGATCCCATGACCCAGAAGGACATGAGCCTGGTGCCCTATGGCATCACCAAGGGCAAGAATGGCGATGCGTGGGTGTCGGCTGGCGGCACGGATTACTCGCCTTCGCAGGTGTCGGCCTTTACCCTGCAAAAGATGAAGGAAACCGCCGAGAGCTATCTGGGCGAGACCGTCACGCAGGCGGTCATCACGGTCCCTGCCTATTTCAACGATGCTCAGCGTCAGGCGACCAAGGACGCCGGCCAGATCGCGGGCCTTGAGGTGCTGCGCATCATCAACGAGCCGACCGCGGCCGCGCTGGCCTATGGTCTGGACAAGAATGATGGCAAGACCATCGCCGTCTATGACCTTGGCGGCGGCACGTTCGACGTGTCCATTCTGGAAATCGGCGACGGCGTGTTCGAGGTGAAGTCGACCAACGGCGACACGTTCCTGGGTGGTGAGGACTTCGACACCAAGCTGGTCGAATATCTGGCCGACAAGTTCAAGGCCAAGGAAGGCATGGACCTGAAGACCGACCGTCTGGCCCTGCAGCGCCTGAAGGAAGCCGCCGAAAAGGCCAAGATCGAGCTGTCGAGCGCGCAGACCACCGAAATCAACCTGCCCTTCATCACCGCCCGCATGGAAGCTGGCGCGACCACGCCGCTGCATCTGGTGGAAACGATCACCCGCGCCGATCTGGAAAAGCTGGTGGCCGACCTGATCGCCCGCACGATGGAACCCTGCCGCAAGGCGCTGGCTGACGCTGGCATCTCGGCTGCGCAGATCGACGACGTCGTGCTGGTGGGCGGCATGACCCGCATGCCCAAGGTGCGCGAAGCGGTGAAGGAGTTCTTTGGCAAGGAACCGCACACCGGCGTGAACCCGGACGAAGTCGTCGCCATGGGCGCGGCCATTCAGGCGGGCGTGCTGCAGGGCGATGTCAAGGACGTGCTGCTGCTGGACGTGACCCCGCTCAGCCTCGGCATTGAAACGCTGGGCGGTGTGTTCACCCGCATGATCGACCGCAACACGACGATCCCGACCAAGAAGTCGCAGGTTTTCTCGACCGCTGATGACAATCAGCAGGCCGTGACCATCCGCGTCTTCCAGGGCGAGCGTGAGATGGCCGCCGACAACAAGCTGTTGGGCCAGTTCGACCTGATCGGCATCCCGCCGGCCCGTCGTGGTGTGCCCCAGATCGAGGTGACCTTCGACATCGACGCCAACGGTCTGGTCAACGTCTCGGCCAAGGACAAGGGCACCGGCAAGGAGCAGCAGATCCGCATTCAGGCCAGCGGTGGCCTGTCGGATGCCGACATCGACCAGATGGTCCGCGATGCCGAGAAGTTTGCCGAGGAAGACAAGAAGCGTCGCGAGGCCGCCGAGGCCAAGAACAACGCCGACAGTCTGGTCCACGCCACCGAGCAGCAGATCGTCGAGCATGGCGACAAGATCGACCCCGCGCTCAAGGCCGAGGTTGAGGCCGCCATCGCCGAAGCCAAGACCGCGATCGAGGGCAATGACCCGGCGGAAATGACCGCCAAGACGCAGGCCCTGACCGAAAAGGCGATGAAGATGGGGCAGGCCATCTATGAAAAGGAACAGGCTGGCGCGGCTGCCCCCGGCGGCGCTGGTGGTCAGGCGCAGGCCGACGATGTTGTCGACGCCGAGTTCTCGGAAGTGGACGACAAGAAGGCCTGAGGTTGAAGGCAAAAGTGGTGCCCGCTGTCGCTATGGCGGCGGCGGGCGCGCTTTTCGGGGGATCGGGCCATGTCGAGCGAAATTGACTATTACGAACTGCTGGAAGTCACCCGCGATGCCAATGACGGCACGCTGAAATCGGCCTATCGCAAGCTGGCGATGCGCTGGCACCCGGACAAAAACCCCGGTGACGCCGCGGCCGAGGCCAAGTTCAAGCAAATCAACGAAGCCTATGACGTGTTGAAGGACCCGCAAAAGCGCGCGGCCTATGACCGTTTTGGCCATGCCGCGTTTCAGAACGGCGGGCCCGGGGCTGGTGGCTTTGGCGGCGGTTTTCAGGGCGGTGGCGCCGAATTTGGCGACATCGGCGATATTTTCGAAAGCATTTTTGGCAATGCTTTTGGCGGCGGGGGTGGCGGTGGCCGCCAACAGGCCCGGCGCGGCGCGGATTTGCGCTATGATCTGGAAATCGGGCTGGAGGACGCGTTCCACGGCAAGACGGTAGAGATCGAGATCGAAGTCGCCACGGCGTGTGAGCCGTGCAAGGGGTCTGGCGCGACGCCCGGCACTGGCAAGCGGCGCTGCAACCTGTGCGGTGGCCATGGCAAGGTGCGGGCGCAGCAGGGCTTTTTCATGGTTGAGCGCACCTGCCCGACCTGTCACGGCCGGGGCGAGGTGGTGGAGAAGCCCTGTGGCTCGTGCCATGGCGAGGGTCGGGTGGACCAGCGGCAAAAGCTGGAAGTCACCATCCCCAAGGGCGTCGACACCGGCACGCGCATCCGCCTGAGCGGCAAGGGTGAGGCTGGGCCGCATGGCGCGGCGGCGGGGGATTTGTACATCTTCCTGCATCTGCGGCGGCACAATGTGTTTGACCGCGATGGCACCACGCTGGTGACGCGCGCGCCGATCAGCATCACCACCGCCGCGCTGGGCGGTCAGATCGAGATCCCCGGTCTGGACGGCCAAAAGCATGTGATCGAGATCCCTGCCGGCATTCAGACGGGCAAGCAATTGCGCAAGCGCGGCGCCGGTATGCCGGTGCTGAACGGGCGCGGCGTGGGCGACATGGTGGTGGAAATCGCCGTCGAAACGCCCACCAGGCTGACCGCGCGGCAAAAGGAATTGCTGGAAGAATTCCGCGCCACCGAAACCGGCGAAGAATCCCCCGAAACCAAGGGCTTTTTCGATCGGATCAAGGAAGCGTGGAACGATCTGACGGAATAGGTTAGGCCTTTGCCCGTAAAGGGCAGGGGGTGGCCATGGATTACCGCGCACCGCGCAACACGACATGGGGCGGCGTTGGACTGAACCGGCTGGAAAGCTGGCTCGCCAACGCCGCTTTTTTGCGCAACATGCGCCGGGCGGTGTTTGCGCGCCTGCCGTTCCCGCCCTTGGTCAGCGATGTGCGCGATGTGCTTTATGCCAGTTGGATGGTGCCGGTGGACGCGGTGGCCGGGCTGGTGCCGCCCGGCGTGGTGCTGCGCCAATGGGGCGGGATGACGGTGGTGACGGTGCTGACCTATGCCCATGGCCATTTCGGCCCGCGCTGGCTGGGGCCGTTGCGGCGATTGTGCCTGTCACCGATGCAAAGCAATTGGCGATTGTATGTGGACGCGGCGCGCAGCACGCCGCAACTGCCCGAACGCACGGTGCTGTTCACCCGCAATGTGTTTGACAGCTGGCTTTATGCGCTGGGGACGCGGGTGTTTTCCGATGCGCTGCCCTCGCACCGGGCGGGGCGGTTGGCGGTGGTGGCGGATGCGCAAGGGATCGCGGTGCGGATCGACAGCGGCGGCGGCAGCGCGCCCGACCTGTATCTGCGCGCCGACTATGGCCCGGCGGCACTGCCCGATGCGTTTGCGGTGATGGGCGATTGGGCGGCGACGGTGGCCTATCTGACCTGTCAGGACGCGGCCGTGGCGCAGGTGGCCGATCTGCCCGCGCTGGCGCGGTCGGACATCAGCCTGCCGGTGAATTTGGCGGATGTGCGGCCGATGCGCGGCGTGGTTGCCGACGTGCCGGACTGGTTGCGAGCCATGGGGGCGGTGGGCATGCCATTGTGTTTTGCCGTGCCGCGCGTGACCTTTACCGCGCTGTCCGACGCGATCGTCGCGCGGTGGTAAGGGGACTTGCGTTCCACATTCGTTCCGTTTAGGCAAGCGTTATGGCCAAACCGAAACGCCGTTATGTCTGTACCGCCTGTGGCGGCGTGACCACCCGCTGGCAGGGGCAATGCGTCGATTGCGGCGAATGGAACACGCTGGAGGAAGAGGCGCCCCAGACGGTGTTCTCGATGAAGCACGACCTGTCGGCCGGAGGTCGGGCGATCCGGTTTGAGCCGTTGGACGCGCCGGGGGAAGCGTTGCAACGGCGCAGCACCGGCATTGCCGAATTTGACCGCGCGCTGGGCGGCGGTTTGGTGCCGGGCAGCGCGATCCTGATGGGCGGCGATCCGGGCATCGGCAAATCCACCCTGTTGTTGCAGGCCAGCGCGGCGGTGGCCAATGCGGGGGCGCTCTCGGTCTATATCAGTGGGGAGGAGGCGACCGGCCAGATCCGCCTGCGCGCCGACCGTCTGGGCGTGGCGGCCGCGCCCATCCGGCTGGCGGCGGCGACATCGGTGCGCGACATCCTGACCACGCTGGGCGCGATGGAGCCGCCCGCGTTGCTGGTGATCGATTCGATCCAGTGCATGCATTCCGACACGATCGAGGGTGCGCCGGGCACGGTAAGCCAAGTGCGCGGCTGTGCGTTTGAACTGATCCGCTATGCCAAGGAGAACGGTGTCGCGCTGGTGCTGGTGGGCCATGTGACCAAGGATGGCAATATCGCGGGCCCCCGCGTGCTGGAACATATGGTCGATGTGGTGATGAGTTTTGAGGGCGAGCGCAGCCATCAGTACCGCATCCTGCGCAATCTGAAGAACCGCTTTGGCCCGGTGGACGAGATTGGCGTGTTTGCCATGGGGCAGGCGGGTCTGGCCGAGGTGGGGAACCCTTCGGTGCTGTTCCTGTCGGGGCGGGACAATCCGCTGGCGGGCAGCGCGGTGTTCCCCGCGATCGAGGGGACGCGGCCCGTGCTGGTGGAAATCCAGGCGTTGATCGTGCGGTTGCAATCAGGGGCCACACCCCGGCGCGCGGTGGTGGGCTGGGACAATGGGCGGTTGGCGATGCTGCTGGCGGTGCTCGAGGCGCGGTGCGGGCTGAATTTCTCGACCTGCGAAGTCTATTTGAACGTGTCGGGCGGATACCGGCTGGCCGATCCGGCGGCCGATCTGGCGGTGGCGGCGGCGCTCGTCTCGGCGCTGTCGGACCGGGCCTTGCCCTCCGGCTCGGTCTGGTTTGGCGAGGTGTCGCTGGCCGGCGAAATCCGCCCGGTGGCGCATGGCGGGCTGCGGCTGCGCGAATCGGCCAAGCTGGGGTTTGACGCCGCCTTTGGCCCCGGCGATATGCAGGCCGAGGACGAGGGCAAAGGCAAAAAGGGCGCCGCAAAGGGCGAAACTGTCCCCGGATTGCGCCATAACCGACTTACCATGCTGCCAAATCTGATTGACCGGATCATAGGCTCGGAATAACCCGGCAGGCATGACGGGCTTTGACGTAACCGTATTTGTCGTGGTGGGCGCACTGGCGTCCTTTGGCTTCATGCGCGGCTTTGTGCAGGAATCGATCTCGCTGTTGGCGTGGGTCGTTTCGATGGTGGCGATCCGCACGCTGCATGGGACGTTGGCCGATGTGCTGGCGGGCCATGTCGGCACGGCTTCGGGCGCATCGGTGCTGGCGTTTCTGTTGCTGGCGATTGTGCCCTATGCGGCGGTGCGGTTCATCGCGCGCTATATGGGCAATGCCTCGCGCACATCGATGCTGGGGCCGGTCGACCGGGTGCTGGGCTTTGGCTTTGGCGCGGTCAAGGGCACGGTGCTGGTGGTGATGGGCTTTTCGGTGCTGGTGCTGGCCTATGACACGATCTGGGGCGCGGGCGGGCGGCCGAAATGGATAACCGCCTCGCGCACCTATCCGTTCATCAATGCCAGCAGCGAGGAACTGGTCCGCCTGATCTCCGAGCGTCGCCGCGCCGCGCGCGAGGCCGCGCAGGAAGATGGCGCGTCCAGCGCGGATACCACATCGGATGTGCCGCCGCCGCGCAAGCGGCACAAGGCGGACTGATGGCTTCGGTTGCGGCGCTGTACACGCCAGAGGTTTTGATGCTGGCCACGGGGTTGACCGCGTGGCCGCTGGAGGATGGGCTGACGATCCGGGGGGATGCCCGCTCGGCCAGTTGCGGCAGCACGCTGGGCGTGGGGCTGGCGCTGGACGCCGATGGCCGGATCGCGCGGATCGGCATGGCCGCGCAGGCCTGCGCCGTGGGGCAGGCCGCCGCCGCGATCATGGCGGGCGCGGCCGTGGGCCGGGACGCCAATGACTTTGCCGCAGCCGAGCGCGCCTTGGTCGCATGGCTGGCTGATGGGGGCGATATGCCCGACTGGCCGGGGCTGGCCGCGATTGCACCGGCGCGTGATTTTCCGGGCCGCCACGGCGCGATCCTGTTGGGATGGAGAGCTGTTATCGCGGCCCTTTCCTCTTATGCTGCGGGCCGCTAAGGCGGGGCAAATCATGCCGCATCGCGCTGACGCGGAATAGGTGCCTTGGGCGAGGGGGAGATACGCGCAACATGACCGAACCGGCACGTCATCCGGACGTTCAACCGTCCGCTACCGATATCAAGCTGGTGATTGGCGCCAGTTCGGCAGGCACCATTTTCGAATGGTACGACTTTTTCATCTATGGGACGTTGGCCGGGATCATCGGCAAAACCTTTTTCCCGTCCGGGAACGAGACGCTGGAACTGTTGCTGGTGTGGGCCGGTTTTGCGGTGGGCTTTGGCTTTCGCCCGTTGGGTGCGGTATTGTTCGGCTTTCTGGGCGACCGGTTGGGACGCAAATATACGTTTCTGGTGACTGTGGTGCTGATGGGCATCGCGACGGCCGGGGTCGGGCTGATCCCCTCGGCCAAGGATATCGGCATTGCCGCGCCGCTGCTGGTGCTGGGCCTGCGGGTGTTGCAGGGTTTGGCGCTGGGCGGCGAATATGGCGGCGCGGCGATCTATGTCTCGGAACATTCCGCCCCGGACCGGCGCGGCTTCTTCACCAGCTTCATTCAGGCCAGCGTTGTGGGCGGGTTCATCCTTTCGCTGCTGGTGGTGCTGGGCTGCAAGACGCTGTTTGCCGCCGATGTCTGGGCGGCCTGGGCGTGGCGCGTGCCGTTTGTGCTCTCGCTGGTGCTGCTGGGGGTGTCGCTGTGGATGCGGATGAAGCTGTCGGAAAGCCCGGTGTTCCGCGCCATGCAGGAAGAGGGCGAACTGGCCGGCAATCCCTTTGTCGAAAGCTTTACCTATCCCGGCAACAAAAAGCGGATCGTGGTCGCGCTGTTTGGCGTGGCGGCGGGGATGACGGTGATCTGGTACACCTCGATGTTCTCGGCGCTCTCGTTCCTCAAAGGGCCGATGCGGATGGACGATACCGCGGCCGAATTGATCATTGGCGCGGCGGCGCTGTTGGGCGTGGGCTTTTATGTGCTGATGGGCTGGTGGTCGGACCGGGTCGGGCGCAAGCTGCCGATCGTGCTGGGCTATATCCTGACGCTGGCGATCCTGTTCCCGGTGTTCTGGGGCATTGCGGCGGTGGCCAATCCGGGGCTGGCCGAGGCGGCGCGCCGTTCGCCGGTGGTGGTCGCCGGGCCGGGGTGCAGCTATAACCCCTTTGAGACCGAGCAGAAGGCTGATTGCGGCAAGCTGTTGTCGGACCTGACGGCGTTGGGCGTCAGCTATACCCGCCATGACGCGCCCGCATTGGGCATGACCGTTGGCGGCGATGTGGTGCATCTGGACGCCTATCCGTTCGGGGACAAGGCGGCGCGGGTCAAGATGCTGCAAAAGCTGCTGACCGAGCAGGCCGGATATGACTTTGCCAAGGTGCATCCCACGCTGGGGCAGGCAGCGGTCATCGTGCTGCTGGTGATGGTGCTGGTCGGGCTGGCGGGCATGGCCTATGGGCCGTTGGCGGCGCTGTTGTCGGAAATGTTCCCGGCGCGGATCCGCTATTCCTCGATGAGCATCCCCTATCACATCGGCACCGGCTATTTCGGCGGATTTCTGCCGCTGATCGCCAGCTATATCGTTGCGCGCCATGGTGATCCGTTTGCCGGATTGTGGTACACATGGGGTGTGGTGGCGCTGGCGCTGGCGGTGGCTTTGTGGGGACTGCAATGGGGCAAACCGCGCGAATTTGATGATGCCTGAAGCCAAACTGCCCGATCTGCCGCCCGCCACGCTGCGGCTGGACATCAACCGCGATGCGCTGGTGGGCAATTGGCGCGCGCTCAACGCCTTGTCGGGCGGGAGCGCGGATCGGGCGGCGGCGGGCGCGGCGGTCAAGGCGAATGCCTATGGCCTGGGCGCGGTGGGGGTGGCGCGGGCGCTGCATGGCGCCGGGTGCCGCGACTTTTTCGTTGCCCACTGGGCCGAGGCGGCCGAACTGTTGCCGCATGTCCCGGCCGGCGGGATTGCCGTGCTGCATGGCGTGCTGAACCCGGCAGAGGCGGCGTGGGCCATGGCCACAGGCGTGGTGCCGGTGATCAACTCGGTGGCGCAGGCGCGGGTGTGGCGCGATGCGGGCGGCGGGCGATGCCATCTGATGGTGGACAGCGGGATGACCCGGCTGGGCGTGCCGCGCGGCGATTGGGCCGACCCGGCGATCGCCGCGCTGGAGGTGGACCTGCTGCTCTCGCATCTGGCATCAGCCGATGAGGATGTGGCGCAGAACGGGGCGCAACTGGCGCGCTGGCAGGCGGCGCGCGGCGTGATCGCCCACCGCCGCGCCAGTCTGGCCAATAGCGCGGGGATCGCGCTGGGCGGTGATTATCTGGGCGATCTGACGCGGCCCGGTCTGGGGTTGTATGGCGGGATCGCCCGGCCCGAACTGGCCCCCCATATCGCGCAGGTGCTGCGCCCGCAGGCGGCGCTGTTGCAGGTGCGCGATGTCGCGGCAGGCGACGCTCTGGGTTATAACGCTACCTTTGTCGCGCCGCATGCGATGCGCGTGGGGGTGGTGGCGCTGGGCTATGCCGATGGGTTTTTGCGCTGTTGGTCGGGGCGGGGCGTGCTGCGCGATGCGGCCGGGGCCGCGCTGCCGGTGCTGGGCCGGGTCAGCATGGACCTGACGATTGTCGCGCTGGATGCTGCGTCCGCCTTGCGCGAAGGCGACTGGCTGACGCTGGATTACCATCTGCCCTTGGCGGCGGCGCAATCGGGCCTGTCGCAATATGAGCTGCTGACCTTGCTTGGTCGGCGGTTTTTGCGACTTTTGTAGGGGCTTCAGTGCGATATCGCTGCGCAGCATTGTGTTGCGCTGCACCACTATACAGTGTTACGCTGCGCTTTGTGTCGCAAGGAGGAGAGGGCCTATGACCGAAGCGGGTGCCAAGGACAATACCGTCATCATCAAAAAGTACGCCAACAGGCGGCTTTATAACACCCAGTCGTCCAGCTATATCACGCTGGACCATCTGGCCAAGATGACGCGCGAGGGGATCGATTTCCGGGTGCTGGATGCCAAATCGGGCAATGACATCACCCATCAGATCCTGACCCAGATCATCATGGAAGAGGAAGCCAGCGGCGAGCAGATGCTGCCGGTCAATTTCCTGCGCCAGTTGATCGGCATGTATGGCAATCAGATGCAGTCGCTGGTCCCGCATTATCTGGAGGCGAGCATGGACCAGTTCCGCGCCAACCAGATGAAGCTGCGCAAAGCGTTCGAGGACAGCATGGAGACCAATCCGCTGGCCCGTCTGGCCCAGCAGAACATCGCCATGTTCCAGGCGGCGGCGGCCGCCTTTATGCCCGGCGCAGAGGGCGTGGCCAAGGGTATGGACAACCCGGCCGATGCCGCCCCCACCGCCGAGGCGCCCAAGGACGATCTGAACGCCTTGCGCGCGCAGATGGCCGAAATGCAGAAAAAGCTGGATCAGCTGGTCAAGTAACCGCTGAACCCCATTGAACGGGCGGGTGTGTCGTGGACTGGACACGCCCGCCTTTTCTTTTGCGGTTTTTTGGCGCGGTGGGGTTTGAAAAGCCGCGCGCGCGGCGCTAACGCTGCGCCCCATGAACCAGAAGACTCAAGGCTCGACCCCCAAGATCCGCCACGCCCTGACCATCAAGCGCGAGGAGGATTTCGCGCAATGGTATCAGCAGGTCATCTCCGAAGGCGAGATGGCCGAGGAAAGCGGCGTGCGCGGCTGCATGGTGATCAAGCCGTGGGGCTATGGCATCTGGGAACGCATTCAAAAGATCATGGACGCCCGGATCAAGGACGCGGGCGTCGACAATTGCTATTTCCCGCTGTTCATCCCGCTGTCCTATTTCAGCAAGGAAGCCGACCATGTGGACGGTTTTGCCAAGGAAATGGCGGTTGTCACCCACCACCGCCTGATCGCCGATGGCAAGGGCGGGCTGATCCCCGATCCCGAGGCCAAGCTGGAGGAGCCGTTGATCGTGCGCCCCACCAGCGAGACGGTGATCGGCGCGGCCATGGCGCGCTGGGTGCAGTCGTGGCGCGACCTGCCGTTGATGGTGAACCAGTGGGCCAACGTTGTGCGCTGGGAAATGCGCACCCGCATGTTCCTGCGCACCAGCGAATTCCTGTGGCAGGAGGGCCATACCGCCCATGCCGACCGCGATGACGCGATGACCGAAACGCTGCGCGCGCTGGAAATGTACCGCGACTTTGCCGAAAACGTGCTGGCCATGCCGGTGATCGCCGGTGAAAAGCCCGAGAACGAGCGCTTTCCCGGTGCTGTGGCCACCTATAGCATCGAGGCGATGATGCAGGATGGCAAGGCGTTGCAGGCGGGCACCTCGCATTACCTTGGCACCGGCTTTGCCGAGGCGGCGGGCATCCGCTATCAGGACAAGGAAGGTCAGCAGGCGCTGGCCCACACCACTTCGTGGGGTGTGTCGACCCGCATGATCGGTGGCGTGATCATGACGCATGGCGATGACGATGGGTTGCGCGTGCCGCCGGCCATCGCGCCGCATCAGATCATCATCCTGCCCATGCTGCGCGAGGATGAGGGCGACGAGGCGCTGTTGGCCTATTGCGAGGAGATCCGCCGCGCGCTGATCGGGCAACAGGCGCTGGGCGAACCGGTCCGCGTGCTGCTGGACAAGCGCCCCGGCAAGGCGACGCAAAAGCGCTGGGCCTGGGTGAAGAAGGGCGCGCCGATCATTCTGGAAATCGGCGGGCGCGATGCGGCCGGCGGCATGGTCAGCGTGCTGCGCCGCGACCAGATCTGGCGTGAGGATGCCAAGACCAACTTTGTCGCCCAGTCGCGGGAAGATTTCATCGCCGCCGCCGCCGCCACGCTGGAGGACATCCAGCGCAGCCTGCACGCGCAGGCGACCGAGCGGCGCGACGCCAACATCACGCGTGGGCTAACGACTTTGGCGCAAGTGGCTGAATTCTTTGACGACAAGAACCGCTATCCCGGCTGGGTCGAGCTGAATTGGGCCCGCCCGACCGGCGCGGCACTTGAGAAAGTGGTTGAGCAGTTGAAGGCGTTGAAGCTGACCATCCGCAACACCGCGATGGACGCGGCGCCTGCCGAGGGGACCTGTCCCTTTACCGGCGAACCGGCGGTTGAACGGATCTACGTGGCGCGGTCCTACTGATGTGGGCGGCGCTGGTTCTGCTGGCGGGCGGGGCGGCGGCAGCGCCCGCCCTGCCGCCCTATGGCTTTGGCCCGATCCTGTCGCTGGCCGATCCCGCGCCGCCGCCCAACCGCGCGATCGAGGCGCGCTATACCCCCGCCTTTGTCCGCTGCATCGGGCGGGCGGATCTGAGCACGATCACCCATAACGAATGCCTCTCGGCCGAGATGAAGGTGCAGGACGCGCGGTTGAACGCCGCGTGGCGGGTGGTATTCCAGCGCGTCGGCTCCGCCCGCCAACCGGCGCTGCGCCGCGCCCAGCGCGCATGGATCGCCGCGCGTGACAAACATTGTCTGGCCCAGTCCAAGGAGGCCGAGGGCGGCTCGCTGGAGGCCATCGAATATGGCGGCTGCATGGTGGACGAAACGATCCGCCGCACACTGTGGCTGGAAGGTTTGCGCTAAAACCCGCACTGGCGCTATGGGGCGATGCGCTCTATGGCGGGGCGCATGAATGATCGCAAACCCCGCAGCAAGACCCCCACGCGCGCGCCGCGCCATGAGCCGGGCCTGCCCACACCGCAACAGATCCTGGACCTGATCGCCAATGCCGAGGGCGAGGTGGGCAAGCGCGAGATCGCCAAGGCGTTCGGCCTGAAGGGGCATGAGAAGATCCAGCTCAAGGCCGTGTTGAAGGACATGGCCAACGAAGGGCTGATCGATGGCAAGCGCACCGCCTATCACCGCATGGGTGGCGTGCCCAAGGTGACCGTGCTGCGCGTGATCGAGATCGAGGACGGCCAGCCCATCGCCATCCCCGACAAGTGGGAACCGGATGAACCCATCGCCCCTCCCCGCCTGCGGGTGATTGAGCCGCGCGGGCCAAAGAAGGGCCCGGCGATGAAGGGCGTGGGCGCGCTAAAGCCGGGCGACCGCATTCTGGCCCGCACCGAGGAAGTCGGCGGCGAGGGCACGGGCAAGGGCTGGCTGGCCCATCCGATGAAAAAGATGCCCAATGCCGCCGAACAGGTGATGGGCATTGTCGAACTGGACGGCACCGGCAAGGGCTGGCTGGCCCCGGTCGACAAGCGTGAACGACATGCGCAGCCGATCAGCGATCTGGGCGGGGCCGAGGAAGGCCAATTGGTCATGGCAGAACCCGCCGGCCGCAGCCCCAAGTCGGGCGTGCGGGTGACGGCGGTGTTGGGCGATCCGCTGGCGCCGCGCAGTTTCAGCCTGAT
This sequence comes from Novosphingobium ovatum, assembly GCF_009909235.1. Classification (GTDB taxonomy): domain Bacteria; phylum Pseudomonadota; class Alphaproteobacteria; order Sphingomonadales; family Sphingomonadaceae; genus Novosphingobium; species Novosphingobium ovatum. The sequence goes on along the minus strand of NZ_JAAAPO010000002.1, from coordinate 578,585 downwards.
CGCCATTGCCAAGCACGGCATCCCCCATGTCTTTACCGGCGAGGTTCTGGACGATGCGCAGGACGCCGCGCGCGAACCGTTGAGCCATGACCGCCGCGAGGATCTGACCCATTTGCCGATCGTCGCCATCGACCCGGCCGATGCGCGCGACCATGATGACGCGATCTGGGCCGAACCTGACGGGCAGGGCGGCTGGCGGGCGCTGGTGGCGATTGCGGACGTCTCGTTCTATGTCCGCCCCGGCAGCCCGCTGGACCGCGAGGCGCGCAAGCGTGGCAATTCCGTCTATTTCCCCGACCGCGTGGTGCCGATGTTGCCAGAGGTGCTCTCGGCCGATGTCTGTTCGCTCAAGGCTGGGGCGCCGCGTGCGGCGATAGCCTGCCACATGAACATCGCCGCCGATGGGCGGATCACCGATTGGCGCTTTACCCGCGCCATCGTCCGCATCGCCGAAGTCATCCCCTATGAGGAGGCGCAGGCCCGCGTCGATGAAGAGCGCGCCGAGCCGCATCTGCTGCATCTGTGGGACGCGTGGAAGGCATTGGCCGCGGCCCGTCTGCGCCGCGACCCGCTGGAACTGGACATCCCCGAACGCCGCGTCATGCTGGACGACAAGGGCCGCATCGCCAGCATCGCCATGCGCGAGCGGCTGGACGCCCACCGCGTGGTCGAGGACTTCATGATCGCGGCCAATGTCGCGGCGGCAAAGGCTCTGGAGGCCAAGGTGCAGCCGGTGGTCTATCGCATCCACGAGCCACCCAGCCGGGAAAAGCTGTTGGCGCTGCGCGATTATCTGGCCACGTTTGAACGCAAGCTGGCGCTGGGTCAGGTGATCACGCCGGGCCTGTTCAACCGCATGTTGAAGGATGTTGCGGATGAGACGGAAAAGGCGCTGATCATGGAATCGGTGCTGCGCAGCCAGACGCAGGCCTATTACGGGCCCAAGAATGCCGGGCATTTCGGTCTGGCGCTGGGGTCATACGCCCATTTCACCAGCCCGATCCGCCGCTATTCCGACCTGTTGGTGCATCGCGCGCTGGTCGATGGCTATGGTCTGGAGCAGCCCGCGCCGCAGGGCGACATGCCCGAGACATCCGGCCTTGCCCCGCGTGACCGGGCCGATCTGGCCCGCATTTGCGACGCGATCAGCGGCACCGAACGCCGCGCGATGGAGGCCGAGCGCGAGACGATCGACCGCTATGTCGCGGCGTGGCTGTCGACCCGCGTGGGTGAGGTGTTCGATTGCCGCATCACCGGCGTTCAGCGCTTTGGTCTGTTTGCCACGATCATTGGCCTTGGCGGCGATGGTTTGGTGCCGGTGTCGGTGCTGGGTGATGAACGCTTTTTCCATGACGAGAAGGCGCAGGCGCTGGAGGGCGAGCGCACCGGCACGCGTTTCTGTATCGGTGACATCATCCGCCTGCGTCTGGCCGAGGCAAATGCCCTGACCGGCGCGTTGAAGTTTGAGCCTGAGGACAGCGATGGCCGGATCGAGACTCGGGGCGCGCCGCCGCCGTCTGGTGGGCCGGGGATGAAGCGCCGGGGTGCTCATCTGGTGGGTAAACGTGGTCGCCCTGCGAATATTCGCCATCAGGGGCGCAAGCGCTGATACGGGCAGGGCGGGGGGATTCTCCCGCCCTTGCCACATCAGCTCAGCCGGTCGATCTCGGCCTCGCTCATGCTGCCCGGAATGATGAACAGGGGGCAGGGCAATGCGCCCAGACCGGCGCCGGCAAAGTGGCTGACCAATGGCCCCGGCGTGCCTCCTTGGCCAGCGCCCAGCACCAGCGCCGCGACCTCTGGATGTTCGGCCAGATAGTCACGAATGATCTTTACCCCGTCGCCTTCGCGCACGGAAATAACCGGCATATGGCCGCTTTCCGACAGGACATTGCCCGCAGCCGCTGTGGCCAGCACCTCGGCCCGGTCGCGGGCTTCCTCCTCGATGGTGGCCTGAATGCCGCCGAACGCGACAAAAGGCTGACGCGGGACCAGCGCGATGATATGTACCGCGCCGCTGGTTTTTGCCGCGCGCCGCGCAGCAAAGCGCAGCGCTACACGCGCCTCCTCGGTCTCGTCCATGATCACCAGATATACGCGCATACCCAGACCCCACCCGCCATCGCGGCCGTTATAAATTGTGTGCGTCCGCTATCACCTACAAACGTATTTCGCGCAATAGTCTTGCCGTGAGCGCGCATTTTGGCCAGAAGCCGGATGATTCCACCATAGTCGTAAGAGGACACGAAACCGCCCATGCCGATCGCGATCAAGATGCCCGCGCTGTCGCCCACCATGGAGCAGGGGAAGCTGGCCAAGTGGCTGGTCAAGGTTGGTGATACCGTCTCGTCGGGCGATATCATGGCCGAGATCGAAACCGACAAGGCCACCATGGAGTTTGAAGCCGTCGATGAAGGCGTGATCGTCTCGATCGACGTCGCCGAGGGTACGGACAATGTGGCCGTCGGCACCATCATCGCCCAACTGGCCGGTGAAGACGAGGACGCCAGTGCCGCGCCCGTCGCCGCCGCTGCCCCCGCCGCGCCCAAGGCTGCTGCGCCGGTTGCCGCCGCTGCGCCTGCCGCCGCGCCCGCGCCTGTGGCCAAGGCTGCCGCCGGTGACCGCGTCATCGCCAGCCCGCTGGCCAAGCGTATCGCCGCGCAAAAGGGTGTTGATCTGGCAGGGGTTGCCGGGTCGGGCCCGAATGGCCGCATCGTCAAGGCTGACGTGGAAAGCGCCAAGCCCGGTGCCGCCGCGCCTGTGGCCGCTGTTGCTGCTGCGTCCGTCGCCGCAGCCCCGGTGCCTGCCGCGCCCTCGGTTCTGCCCGATTTTGGCATCCCGCATTCGGATCTGCCGCTCTCGGGCATGCGCAAGACCATCGCGCGCCGCCTGACCGAATCCAAGCAGCAGGTGCCGCACATCTATCTGACCGTCGACGTGCGCCTCGACGCGCTGCTCAAGCTGCGTGGCGAGCTGAACGCTTCGCTCGCCGCCCGCAATGTCAAGCTGTCGGTCAACGACATGCTGATCAAGGCGCTGGGCGTGGCGCTGGAGACGGTGCCGCAGTGCAATGTCGCCTTTGCCGGTGACAATCTGCGCCAATACACCCGCGCCGATGTGTCGGTCGCGGTGTCGATCCCGGGCGGCCTGATCACCCCGATCATCACCGATGCCGCGGGCAAGAGCCTGTCGAAGATCAGCACCGAGATGGGCGATCTGGCCAAGCGCGCCAAGGACGGCAAGCTGGCCCCCAGCGAATATGTGGGCGGCACCGCCAGCCTGTCGAACATGGGCATGATGGGCATCAAGCAGTTCGAGGCCGTGATCAACCCGCCTCAGGCGATGATCATGGCGATCGGCGCGGGCGAAAAGCGTCCCTGGGTCATGGAAGATGGCTCGATCGGCGTGGCCACGGTCATGTCGGCCACCGGCAGCTTTGACCACCGCGCGATCGACGGCGCCGATGGCGCGCAACTGATGGCCGCCTTCCGCACGCTGGTGGAAAACCCGCTCGGCCTGCTGGCCTGATGGAGCCGCTCAAGCTGAGCCCGGCGGTGGAGCCGATCATTCGCGTTACGGCGATGCCTGCTGACGCCAATGTCTATGGCGACATTTTCGGCGGGTGGCTGTTGTGTCTGATGGACAATGGCGCGGGGCTGATTGCCGCGCGCCATTCGCGCGGCCGCGCGGTGACCATCGCCATGGACGGGGTACAGTTCCTCAAGCCGGTCAAGGTGGGGGATGAAGTCTCTGTTTATGGAGAGTTGCGCAAGGTCGGGCGTTCCTCGATGACCATCGCCATCGAGGCATGGCGACGCCCGCGTTTCGAACAGGAAGCGATGAAGGTGACCGAAGCGGTTTTCACCTTTGTCGCGGTGGATGACAACGGCCGGTCGCGACCGGTTGTGCAGGAGTAAGTCTTGTGGCTGAACAGTATGATGTGATCGTTCTGGGGTCGGGCCCGGGTGGCTATGTGGCGGCGATCCGCTCGGCCCAGCTGGGTCTGAAGACCGCGATCGTCGAGCGTGAAAATCTGGGCGGCATCTGCCTCAATTGGGGCTGTATCCCGACCAAGGCCCTGCTGCGCAGCGCCGAGGTGTTCCACCAGATGCAGCACGCCAAGGCTTATGGTCTGGCGGCCGACAACATCCGCGCCGATCTGTCGGCCGTGGTGGCGCGTTCGCGCGGGGTGGCCAAGCAGCTCAATCAGGGCGTCACCCACCTGATGAAGAAGAACAAGATCACCGTGCACATGGGCGTGGGCAAGCTGCTCAAGCCCGGCCAGTTGCAGGTGACCGCCGCCGACGGCAAGGTGGAAACCCTGTCGGCCAAGAACATCATCATCGCCACGGGCGCCCGCGCCCGCGACCTGCCCTTTGCCAAGGCGGACGGTGAGCGCGTGTGGACCTATCGCCACGCGATGACGCCCAAGGAGATGCCGAGCAAGCTGCTGGTCATCGGTTCGGGCGCGATCGGCATCGAATTCGCCAGCTTCTACAACGACATGGGCGCCAGCGTCACCGTCGTCGAGATGATGGACCGCATCGTTCCGGTCGAGGACAAGGACGTCTCGGCGTTTCTGGAAAAGGCGCTGGTCAAGCAGGGGATGAAGATCCTGACCGGCACGGGCGTTGATGGCATCACCACCAGCGCCACCGGCATCAAGGCCAAGATCAAGGCCAAGGACGGCAAGGTCACCGAGGAAGATTTCAGCCATGTGATCGTCGCGGTGGGCGTGGCCCCCAACACCGAGAATATCGGTCTGGAAGAGCTGGGCATCAAGGCCGAGCGTGGCATCATCGCCATCGACCCCTATGGCCGCACCAACGTCAAGGGCGTGTGGGCCATTGGTGACGTGACGCCCGGCCCGTGGCTGGCGCACAAGGCCAGCCATGAAGGCGTGACCGCCGCCGAAGCTATCGCGCAGGAGTTGGGCAACAAGGACGTGCACCCGCATGGTCTGGACCGCAACAACATCCCGGGCTGCACCTATTGCCACCCGCAGATCGCCAGCGTGGGGCTGACCGAGGCCAAGGCCAAGGAAGCCGGCCATGACGTCAAGGTCGGCCAGTTCCCCTTCATCGGCAATGGCAAGGCGATCGCGCTGGGTGAGCCGGAAGGCTTTATCAAGACGGTGTTCGACGCCAAGACCGGCGAATTGCTGGGCGCGCACATGATCGGCGCCGAAGTGACCGAGATGATCCAGGGCTTTGTCGTGGGCAAGCAGCTGGAAACCACCGAGGCCGAGTTGATGCAGACGGTGTTCCCGCACCCCACGATCAGCGAATCGATGCATGAAAGCGTGCTGTCGGCCTATGGCCGCGCGATCCATATCTGATCGTTGATACGCGCATAGAGGCCGGGCAGGGGGCTTGCCCCCACCCGGCATGACAACCAGCGCCCCGCCAGCCCGATTTGCATGGGCGGGCGGGGCGTTTGTCATTTCTGGCGGATGGTCGGACGATCAGGCTTACCCGCATTAACCACTTTACCCGCCCTTAACCACACCTGGCATAGGGTATTACGCGTAGACACACACATGGTGATGCGCGGGAGTAAGGCGCGATGCTCGATATCTTTGACCTGATCGGATCGGTGCTGCGCAACACGCTGGTCGTGGCCGTCGCCGCGCTGTGGGGCTGGACCTCCACGCTGTTTCAGGGGCAATGGGCCGCGTTTCTGGCGATGTTCGGCACTGGCGGCAGGGTGGCCGCGGTGGTGATCGTCGCGCTTGTGGTGCTGGCCGGTTTTGTGGCGCTGGTCTCACTGGTGCGCGGCATGGCCACGCAGAGCGTGCGCAAGGCGACGCGCCGCCTGTATGGCGCCGAAGACCCGCTGGCACATGAGGCCTTTGATCCGGACGCGATCATTGCCCGCCACATTGCCGCCCGCAACGCCGAACACCACCGCAAGCGCCGGTTGCAACCCACGCCGGTGACGCCCGCAGGTTTTGGCCGCAAGGGTTTGGCGGCGGTCTGAGGCCGCGTCAGCGCAGCGTTTGCACCAGATGGTCAAACACCGCAGGATGCAGCGGATCGACAAAATGGCACAGCACGCTGGCCAGACTGGCATCGACAATCCGGGCTGAGAGAACCTGTAATCCGGGTAGGCGGATGCGCAGCAATTGCGTCACATCCAGCGGCACCGGGCCGTCAATGCAAAACCCGCCGGGCGCCAGTTGGCGCAATTGCACCCGCCGCCACGCATGGCTGCTTTGTCGTACCTCGACCGGCAAGGACAGCGCCGCCGCACCGGGCAGATGCGCCAGTGCGGGCCGTTCGGTCTGAAAGCGCGAAAAATCAGGAATGTCGGTCATCAGGTGGCTCCTGCCCCAATGCCCGGTTAAACGATCGCGGTTAACACTCTGTTAGGAAACGGGCAGAAAAATGCAGTGATCGCCGATATTTGGCGTTCACACTTGACGGCTTTGCCCCGGCGCCACACCATCCAGCGTCCAGTCCCCAATCCGCCAGCGCACCAGCCGCAGCGTGGGATGCCCCACGGCGGCGGTCATGCGCCGCACCTGACGATTGCGGCCTTCGGTGATGGTCAGGCTGATCCAGCAATCAGGCACGCTTTTGCGGAAACGTACCGGTGGGTCGCGCGGCCACAGGGCGGGGGGATCGATCCGTTCGGCGCGGGCGGGCAGGGTCAGGCCGTCCTTCAGCCGCACCCCGCGCCGCAAAGCCTCCAGCGCGGCCGCATCCGGCTCACCCTCCACCTGCACCAGATAGGTCTTGGGCGCCTTGAACTTGGGATGGGCGATGCGCGCCTGTAACCGGCCATCGTCGGTCAGCAGCAACAGCCCCTCGCTGTCCAGATCCAGCCGCCCGGCGGCATAGACCCCCGGCGTATCGATATAATCGGCCAGCGTCGGGCGTGGTTCGCCCTGCCGCTCGTCGGTGAACTGGCACAAGACGCCATAGGGTTTGTTAAACAAGATCAACGTCATCGGCCCAGACCCCGGCGAAACATACCCATGCCTCCCGCCTTTGGTTGCGCGCGGGGCGCGCCGCCGGTTGCGGGCGGGAACCGGGCGGCCATGCCCGATCCCCGCGCAAAAAGCAAAGCCGCCAAGCCCCAAACGCGATCAGGGCGTTTTCTTGCCCATGGTCACGCCGGCGAAATAGTTCACTTCGCTTGGCGAAGGGTTGACCGTGTGCACCGTAAAGGCTGCCCCGAACTCGGCCGCGTTGGGGCCGAACAACATGCCTTGCGCATTGGCCGTATAATTGGCGCCTGCCCCAATGGCCGAAAAACCGGGCAGCGTGGTGCAGGTCTGGCCGCAACTGCTGTTCATCGTTCCGCTCATGCTGATATTGCCGATCGTCCGCGTCACGCCGGTGGCGCGATCAACCGCCGACAGGTTCAGCGCCAGATTGGCGGTGTTGGTGCCAAAGTCGATCCCCAGCGTGCTGGTGCCCGACAGATCGGCCGTGGCGGCGCCGTATGATGTCGTACCCTGTCCCACCACCACGCCGGTATAGTTGGCCGTACCGCTCCTGGGGATCTGTGACAGGGGCGTTGCCTCGCCAAAGGGAACGTACCAATTGATGTCCTGCGACATGCCAAGGTAGGTGCCCGTACCGTTCACCGCGGCAAAGCTGCTGTAGGTCAGCGCGACCAGCGGATTGGCCGCCCCGCTGTTCAGCACCCGCACGTCGCCGCTGGCGGTGTGATAGAGGCTGTAGGTGCTGTCGCTTTGCCCGGCCAAGCGGTCGGCGCTGGAAAAGCTGATATCCAGCGGCAAGGCCCCCAGATTGATCCCGGTGGTCACCGATACCATGTGATAGCTGCCGGTGTCGGCGTTGTAGATCACATTGATGTTGGCATCGGTGTTCAGGAACGCGCTGGGGCTGGTGACTGCAAAAGCGGTCGCGCCGGTCAGCATGTTCAATCCGGTCAGGCTGGCCAATGGGGTCAGCGCCGGCGCGCGCGGCGTCACGGTGGTTGTCGGCGTCCCGGCAAAGGCCGCCACCAGCCGCGCCCCGTCCGAAGGCGTCGCGTTGATCACGCCGCCCACTTCCTGCGCGGCGGGGCCGAAGAACTTGCCCGTCAGCCCGGCCGAATAGGTCAGCGCGCCGTCAAACTGAACCGTGCCCGTCAGCGCATTGGCCGAAGACGACAGGGTGCCGCTGCCGGTCCAGCCGCCGTTGTTGTCGGGCACAGAGCAGCACAATCCGGCATTGGTGGTCGGCAGGCTGAGCGTGTAATTGCCCGAGGTGCTCAGCGTGCCCGCCGCCAGATCCACCGCCAATTGGCCGGTGCCATTGATCGTGTGCAGCGTCCCACCCGGCTGTGCCACCGCGCCCAGCAGGCCGATGTTGAACAGCGCGTTGCCGGTGCGCGGCACGGCGCTGGCGGCGGTTTCAAACCCATAGGCATAAGCATTGACACTGGTGGGCGTATTCATCCGGTCCCAGATCGTGCCCGCGCGGGTATAGCTCAACTGTTCAGGCCGGACGTAGTCATAGCCCAGCGCGTAATTGCTGTAGAGGCTGTTGTCGGGGCCATAGGTAAAGCTGCCATCAGACCGCAGATATTGCGGCGGCAATCCGCCCGTTCCGACAAAGATGGCATAAATCTCTGGCCCGGCGGTGATGTTCGAGAGCGTGCCGCGCGCCGGCTGATCGGACGGCGTGGGTGAGGGGGTGGCAGTGAATGAGGCATTCATGGGGGCAAAGAAGGTATCGCTGGTCAGCGACCCGAACGCGATAGAGGTATTGATCGGCGTGCTGTTGCGCGACCCCCAGAACACCCCGCTGGCCGCTGTGCCATAGGTGCTGGAATAGGAGGACCAGGTGGCGCCGATCTCTTCGGCCGAAGGGCCATACAGATTGCCCTGCCACGTCGCGTTGAACAGGTTGGTCAGCGCGATCTGCCCGGTAAAACTGTTGGACGATGCCGACAGCCGCGCCACCGCGTTCCACGGCTGATTGCTGACGACAATCCCTGTCAGCGTGCTTTGCTGGTCGTAACTGCCCGTAGTGACCAGCGTGCCATGCGCGAAATCGATGTCCAGCTTGCCCGATCCGCCCAGCACGTTGATGTCCTGCGAGGCAAAGACCACACCCAGCAGGCGCACGTCATACATCGCCGTCCCCGCGCGCGGCACCGCGCTGTTGGGGGTCTGCACGCCATAGGCAAACCCGGTCGAACGCGCGTCAAGCGTCGTCGCGCCATCAACCTCGTGCAGCCAGATCCCCGCGCCGACATAGCGCGTCAGCGGCGAGGTGGTGCCGTTGTTGACCAGAATGACCGTGTCCGTGGTGCTGCCGCTGGTCACCGCATAGGTCGTGGATGAGGCGGTTGTTTGCGTGCGGTCGATGTTGGCCGTGCCAAAGGCCACGCTGCGGGTGCCATCGTTGAGCGTATAGGTGCCGCTGGTCGCGTTGTAGATGATGCTGAGCGTTGCCGCGCCCGCGCCGGTGGTGGCATAATTGCCGTTGCGGGGCACGCTGAAGGTGGCGGCGGTGGCGGTGTTGCGGAACGCCTCGGTCGCCAGCGTGCCGATCAGGCTGGCGTTGGCCCCGGCGGTGGGGGTGGGGGTGGGCGAGGGGGTGGGCGCTGGCGTCGAACCTGTGCCGCCACTGTCGCCCCCACCACAGCCCGACAAGGCCAGGATCAAACCCAATGCTCCCAGGCTGGCGCCTGAATATTTGCCGATCATGTCGCGTCCCCAAATCCCATTCACCCGCGCAAAAGCCGTTGCGCGGGCCGCCCCAGACGCGGACCCGCCAACGCCTTGAGGCGATAGCCGTCCCGTCCCAACAAAGGGACGAGTGTGTAGACGTTGCGATGAAAAATGCCCTCAGCATGGGCGTAATTTGAACAGTCGCGACAATAACGCCGCAAAACCGCTCCCGCCCATGTCAAACCTTCGCCCCGTAAGGGAGGGTTTAGGAACGCGATGGTTTATTGTCCATATTCGTCGCAGAAATATTTCAGCAATTCGCGCGACATAGCGGCTCCAGCACTAAATACCCCAGCCAAAACCATCCGGGATACCCAAGCCGCCAAAGATGTTGGGCAATTGGCGGACAGGGTGTCCGCCTGAAAAGCGCAGATTTCCTGGGCTTTTGAGCTTGGAAGAGCATCTACCCACCAAGCTTCCCACCACATGCGCGGCATAACGAATCGCCCCACCACGTGCAAGGCAAGAACTACATCGAGTATCTGAGGTCAGGATGTCTGGTCGATCCACTGGCTGGTCATGTATGGCTACTGGCGAACAGCGTTGAACTTCGCCGCGTCATCGGGCACTACCTCCCCCAACGGAGGCTATACCCTTGAACCACCAATCGCTTTCCAATTTCATCTGGTCCGTGGCGGACCTCCTGCGCGGCGATTATAAGCAGTCCGAATACGGCCGCGTCATCCTGCCCTTCACCGTGCTGCGCCGCCTCGACTGCGTCCTGGCACCCACCAAGGATGCCGTGCTGAAGGAGGCCGAGGCTGGCCGCCCTGATCCCTTCCTGATCCGCGCGGCTGGCATGCAGTTCTTCAACCGCAGCCCGCTCGACCTTGCCAAGCTGATCGGCGATCAGGACAATATCGGCACAAACCTCCTGTCCTACATCCAGGGCTTCTCGCCCGAGGTGCGCGACATCTTCGAGCAGTTCGAATTCGCCGCCCAGATCGACCGGCTGGCCAAGAACGGCCTGCTCTACCAGGTCACCGAGCGCTTTGCGGGCATCGACCTCCACCCCGCCCGCGTCGACAACGCCCAGATGGGCCTCGCCTTCGAGGAACTGATCCGCAAGTTTGCCGAAATCAGCAACGAGACGGCCGGTGAACACTTCACCCCGCGCGAGGTGATCCGCCTCATGGTCAACCTGCTCTTCGTCGAGGACGATGAAGTGCTGACCAAGCCCAGCGTCGTGCGCTCCATTTACGACCCCACGGCGGGCACCGGCGGCATGCTCTCCATCGCCGAGGAATACCTGCGCGAACACAACCCCACCGCCCAGCTCACCATGTGGGGCCAGGAACTCAACCCCGAGTCCTATGCCATCTGCAAGGCCGACATGCTTATCAAGGGGCAGGACATCACCAAGATCGTGCAGGGCAACACCCTGTCCGACGATGGCCACCCCGCCGCCCGCTTTGACTACATGCTCTCCAACCCGCCCTTTGGCGTGGAATGGAAGAAGGTTCAGAAAGAGGTGCAGGACGAGCACCAGCGCCAAGGCCACGCTGGCCGCTTTGGCCCCGGCCTGCCGCGCGTGTCGGATGGCTCTCTGCTGTTCCTTATGCACCTGCTCTCCAAAATGCGCCCCCACGCCGAGGGTGGCTGCCGCTTTGGCATCGTCCTCAACGGCTCGCCCCTCTTCACCGGCGGCGCGGGCAGCGGCGAGAGCGAGATCCGCCGCTATGTGCTGGAAAACGATCTGGTCGAGGCGATCATCGCGCTGCCCACCGACATGTTCTACAACACCGGCATCGCCACCTATGTCTGGATCCTGTCGAACAAGAAGCCGCAGGCCCGCACCGGCAAGGTGCAACTGATCGACGCCAGCAGTTTTTGGCAAAAGATGCGCAAATCGCTCGGCTCCAAGCGCAAGGAGATGGGCGAAGCGCATATTGACGACGTGACGCGCCTGTTCGGCGGCTTTGTCGAGGCGCAATTGGCCACACTGATCGACGCCGGCGGCAAGGAAGTCTCGCGCCGGATCATCATCGCGGGCGAGGCCGCGCCCGAGGCACCAGAGGGTGGCAAACTCAAACTCGCGCCCCTCTCGCGCATCTTCCCTACGCAAGCCTTTGGCTATCGCACCATCACTGTTGAGCGCCCCTTGCGCGACGAGGCGGGCAAGGTGGTGCTGGGCCAGAAGGGCAAGGCCAAGGGCAAGATGCAGCCCGACAGCGCCCTGCGCGATACTGAGAACGTGCCTTTGTCCGAGGATGTCGAGGCCTATTTCGCGCGCGAGGTGAAGCCCCATGCCCCAGATAGCTGGATCGACGAGACCAAGACCAAGGTCGGCTATGAGATCCCCTTCAACCGCCATTTCTATGTCTTTGAGCCGCCCCGTCCGCTGGCCGAGATCGACGCCGAGCTGGCGGGCGTGACCGCGCGCATTCAGGCGATGCTGGCGGAGTTGGCCGCGTGAGCTTCCCCCCTTATGCCGAGTATAAGGACAGCGGCGTGGCGTGGCTGGGCGCGGTGCCGGGGCATTGGGAGGTGACGCGTCTCAAGCTTGCCTGCGAGGTATTTCCAAGCAACGTCGACAAAAAGTCGGTTGAGGGCGAAGCCGCCGTGCGTTTGTGCAATTACACCAATGTCTATTATCACGAACGTATCACGGACGATTTCCCGTTCATGGAGGCAACGGCGACGGACGATCAGATAGCTCGCTTTACACTAAAGGCTGGCGACACAATCATCACGAAGGATTCCGAAACGCCTGACGACATCGCCCGCTCCGCCTACGTTCCTGAAACGCTGGAAGGTGTAATCTGCGGCTACCACCTTTCTATGGTTAGGCCGCGTGAGGTCGCATGCGGCGCCTTCATAAAGCGGTATTTCGACACTCCTTCGGCCCGAGCATACTTCCACGTTAGCGCCAACGGCCTGACGCGCGTTGGCCTCGGCCAATACGCGTTGGATAATGCACCGATTGCCTTGCCCCCGCTTGCCGAGCAGGAGGCGATTGCGGGCTTTCTGGATCGGGAGGTGGGCAAGATTGATGGCTTGGTGGCAGAGCAGGAGCGCTTGATCGCGCTGCTGAAGGAAAAGCGCCAAACGGTCATCTCCCACGCCGTCACCAAAGGCCTCAACGCATCCGCCCCCCTGAAAGACAGCGGCATCGAATGGCTCGGCCAAATCCCAGAGCACTGGGAGGTGAAGCCTTTGAAGTATGGCATCAGCTTCATCGAGTCAGGCGTCAGCGTAAATGCAATCGACGTGCCAGCCTCCGACGACGAGATAGGCGTCCTGAAAACAAGCGCGGTTTACACGGGCCAATTTCGCCCAGAGGAAAACAAAGCCGTCATCGCTGAAGAACGAGATCGAGCGAGTTGCCCGGTCAAGGCGGGCTGCTTGATCGTCAGTCGCATGAACACGCCTGATCTTGTTGGGGCGACGGGCTTGGTCATCGAGGACGCACCGAACCTCTTTTTGCCTGATCGCCTGTGGCAGGTGCATTTTTCCGAGCTGGAGCCTGCTTTCACGCACCTTTGGACGCAAAGCCCGTTCTACCGCTCGCAAGTGCAGGTTGCTTGCGCTGGAACCAGTTCCAGTATGCAGAACCTGTCGCTCGACGAGTTCAAGAGCTTCCTGTGTCCGTTTCCGCCAACCGATGAGCAGGCGCAGATTGCAGTTCGGGTTGTTGAAGTCATGTCGGGCTATGAGAAATTGATGACCGAAGCCCAATCCGCCATCACCCTGCTGCAAGAACGCCGCGCCGCGCTGATCTCGGCTGCCGTCACCGGCAAAATCGACGTCCGCGCCGCCGCCTTAGACTCGACCGCCGAACTGGAAACCGCATGAGCATCGACAAACTCATCGCCAAGATCCCCACCATGTCGCCCGACGAGCGCAAGACGATGCGCGCCAATGCCGAGGCGAAAGCCGCCACCGGCGATGCCAACGCCGCCAAGGTCCTCGCCGCGCTGGACGCGCAAGACGCCGAGGAAAACCGCCTGACCCAGCAAGCCCGCGCCGAAAAGGTGGTCGAACTAGACCAAGCCTCGCCCACCGCCCGTGTGAAACTGGCCTTCGAGCTAGAGCCGACCACCCCCGGCGAGGACAAGCTGATCCAGACCTTGCTCGACCATCCCGGTAGCACCAATGCCGATCTGACCGCGCTGCACGGCTGGCGGGACGGCGCATGGGACATGCAGTTCGGATACATGTGCGCCAAGCGCCAAGATTTCCTGTGGCCGCTGGAACCAGCAGTGCGCAATGACCTTGCCCCCAACATTGACATGCTGACCATCAAAACCCGCGATGAAGAAGGCGTGCTGCGCTATCGACTGAAGCCAGAGGCGATTGAGGCCTTCAAGCTGCTGGGCTTTCGGGTGAAATCGCTATGACCCGCGCAACCGGCCGCAGCCTTGAGCTGTATTACATCGATGGCCGCCCCGATGGGATGCTGACCGCCGAGATGTTCAACTGGACGGGGCATGTGCTGATGACCCCGCGCACCCAGATCGCCATCGCGCTGGCGCGCCCAGAGGCAAGCTATGCGGGCATCTACCTCTTGCTGGGCGAGCAGGAGGGCGAACCGCTGGCCTATATCGGCGAAGGCGAGGACATCTCGGCCCGCATCCGCAGCCATGATGTGAAGAAGGACTGGTGGACCAGCGCCATCCTGATCACGGCGGCAGCCAACAAGCTGAACAAGGCCCATGTGCGCTATCTGGAAGCGCGCCTGATCGCCGAGGCAAAGAGCATCGGGCGCATGCCGCTGGAAAACAGCGTGGCCCCCAGCCTGCCAGGTCTGAGCGAGGCCGATCAGGGCAAGATGGAAGCCTTCCTGGAAAACCTGCTGGTGGTGCTGCCTGCCGTGCGGGTAGACATGTTTATCCAGAGGGCGCGGTCGGCGCCCAAGGCTGCAGTGACAGCGCCTGTGGCGGCTTGGTCAGAGCAGGAGGCGCGGTTTGTGCTGGAAAACAAAAAGCACAACCTCACCGCATACGCCGTTCTGGACGGCGGCGAGTTCATTGTAGAGGCAGGTTCTCATGCCCGGCTCAATTGGGAGAGCAAGGCGGCGCGCGTGCATGGGTATGGCCTTCTGCATGCGGAATTGAAGACATCGGGCGTGCTGCAACAGGACGGCGAGCGTTGCATCTTCGCTCAAAGCTACGCCTTTCAAAGCCCAAGTGCCGCCGCCGCCGTTGTCGATGGCAGACCAGCGAACGGGACCACGGAATGGCTGAATGTGGCCACCCGACAGACTTACAAGGAATGGGAAGCCAGCCGCATTGAGGCAACCCAAGTGATGGAGCCTGCCTGATGCCGGTGTACGAACTCGTCGATGGACGGCTGGCCGCTGCGAACCAGACCTTGTTCCAGACCGAGGGGCTGAAGGAGCGCCAGGACATCCAGCGCATGCTGCGCGAGCAGATCGCGGTGCTGGGCGACGACCTCTTCGTGCTCGCCGAAGAATACGGCGGCTGGGTGGACAGCAACCGCCGCATTGACCTCCTGTGCCTCGATAGCGACGCCAATCTGGTGGTGGTCGAACTGAAGCGTGACGATGCGGGCCATATGGAACTCCAGGCCTTGCGCTATGCCGCCATGGTGGCGCGTATGACCTTTGCCGAGGCTATCGACGCCCATGCCGAGTTCCGCCGCCGCAATGGTCTGGACGCAGAAGGGGCCGAGGCTGCCATCCTCGCTTTTCTGCGATGGGATGAGGCGGCAGAGGAAGGCTTTGCCCAATCGGTGCGGATCGTGCTGGCCTCTGCCGATTTCGGCAAGGAACTGACCACTGCCGTCTTGTGGCTGCGCGATCAAGGCATCGACATTACCTGCATTCGCCTAAGCCCATGCAAGCTGTCGGATGGGCGGTTGCTGCTCGATGTGCAGCAAATCATCCCTCTGCCCGAGGCCGCGACATTCCAGACCCAGATCGGGCTGAAGCGGCAGGCGGAACGCAAGGATCTTAGTGAGCAACATCAACGCTTCGTGCGTTTCTGGGGGCAATTGATGGCCTTACCCAACGCCACTTTCTATCATGGCAAGTCAGTGCCAGTCGGGGGCTGGCTCGGAGGTAAGACGCGGGTCGAAGGGATTACGATCAATCTCTCGCTTCGCAAGTCTGACTGCCAGGCCGAAATCAATATTGATAAAGGGCGCGGCGCAGATGGCCAGAATTTGGCCATCTTTGATCATCTTCTGACCCATAAGGCTGAAATCGAGGCCCGATTTGGTGGGGCGCTAGAATGGATGAGGCTGGAGAAGGCGCGATCTTGTCGAGTAGCCGCAATTCGCCCCGGAGGGGCTTCAACGCCTGAGAACGAATGGGACGTTCTACAGCAAGACCTCCTCAACATGGCACATCGCCTGCATGATGCCGTCATCCCATTCCTTGAAGCCCAGAATTGATTGGTAATCCTTCCATGAGCCTGCACAAGGAAATCAGTTTCGAGGATGAGATCTGCGCCGATCTGGCAGCGGCTGGCTGGTTGTATGAGGCTGGTGCCGCCGCGCGCTATGATCGGACCAGGGCCATTTTTCCCGAGGACTTGCAGAGCTGGCTCGAGGCAAGCCAGCCGCAGGTGTGGGAGGCGCTGGCCAAGGCCCACGGCTTGGCAGCTCTTGATGTCTTGTGCGATCGCATCCGCAAATCACTGCAGGATCGTGGCACGCTGGATGTGCTGCGCTATGGCGTCGAACTGATCGGGGTGAAGGGGCTGGTCAGCCTTGCCCAGTTCGCGCCTGCATCGGGCATGAACCCGGCCATCGTGGCGCGCTATCAGGCCAACCGCCTGCGTGTGGTGCGGCAGGTGCGCTATTCCAGGTCGAATGAGAACTGCATCGACCTTGTGCTGTTTCTGAACGGCCTGCCGGTTGCCACGGTGGAGTTGAAAACCGATTTCACCCAGTCGGTTGGCGACGCCATGGACCAATACAAGTTCGACCGCGCCCCCAAAGGCGAGCCGCTGCTGAGCTTTGCCACCGGCGCGCTGGTCCATTTTGCAGTGAGCAACCGCGATGTGATGATGACCACCAAGCTGGATGGCGGCGCCACGCGGTTCTTGCCTTTCAACCGTGGCAACAAGGGTGGTGCAGGCAACCCCACCGATGGCCCCGGACATCCCACAGCCTATCTGTGGCAGGAAATCTGGCAGCGCGACAGCTGGCTCGAGATCCTCGGCCGCTACATGATCGCCAAGCGCGACAAGAAAAAGCAGATCAGCGGCATCATCTTCCCCCGCTATCACCAGCTGGACGGGACGCGAAAGCTGCGTACCAAAATCCGGGAAGAAGGCGCCGGAGGCCGCTTCCTGATCCAGCACAGCGCTGGATCGGGGAAGACCAACTCCATCGCCTGGGCCGCCCATTTCCTGGCCGATCTGCATGACGCGGTCGATGCCAAGATCTTCTCGAGTGTTATCGTGGTGTCGGATCGCAACGTGATCGACGCGCAGTTGCAGGAGGCCCTGTTCGAGTTCGAGCGCACCAAGGGCGTGGTCGCCACGGTCACCAACGACAGCGGCAGCAAGAGCGCCGCGCTGGCAGATGCGCTGGACAGCGGCAAGAAAATCATCGTCTGCACCATGCAGACCTTTCCTTTTGCGCTCGAGGCAGTGCGCGAACGCGCCGCGACCGAGGGCAAGAAGTTCGCCGTGATCGCCGACGAGGCCCATAGCAGCCAGGCGGGCGAAACCGCAGCCAAGCTGAAGGCAGTGCTGACGCCCGAGGAAATCGAAGAGATCACCGACGGCGGCGAGATCAGCAGCGAGGACCTGTTGGCAGCCCAGATGGCAGCGCGTGCGGCCAAGGATGGCGTGACCTATGTGGCCTTCACCGCCACGCCCAAGACCAAGACGATGGAACTGTTCGGGCGGCGCCCCAATCCCGACATGGCAGCGAGCGAGACGAACAAGCCCGCGCCATTCCATGTCTATTCCATGCGGCAGGCCATCGAGGAGGGCTTCATCCTCGACGTGCTGAAGAATTACACGCCATACAAGTTAGCCTTCAAACTGGCCAACAATGGCGAGGAGTGGGACGAGCGCGAGGTTGAGAAGAGCGCGGCCATGAAGGGGATCATGCGCTGGGTGCGCCTGCATCCCTACAACATCGCGCAAAAGGTCCAGATCGTCGTCGAGCATTTCCGCGAAAACGTCGGCCCGCTGCTGGATGGCAGGGCCAAGGCGATGGTGGTGCTCGCCAGCCGCATTGAGGCGGTGCGCTGGCAACAGGCGATTGACCGCTACATCAAGTCGCAGGGCTATCGCATGGCGACGATGGTGGCCTTCTCGGGCGAGGTGAATGACCCAGAAGGCGATGGCGAGCCCCTGACCGAAACCAGCGCCAGGTTGAATCCCACGCTGAAGGGGCGTGATATCCGCGAAGCCTTCACCGACGAGGACGCCAAGATCCTGCTGGTAGCCAACAAGTTCCAGACCGGCTTCGACCAGCCCCTGCTGTGCGGCATGTATGTGGACCGGCGGCTGGCGGGTATTCAGGCGGTGCAAACCCTGTCCAGGCTCAATCGCGCATACCCCGGCAAGGACACGACCTATGTCCTCGATTTCGTGAACAGTTCGGAAGAGGTGCTGGAGGCGTTCCGCACCTACTACGATTCGGCAGAAATCGCGGCTGCCACCGATCCAAACCTCATCTTCGACCTGCGCGCGAAGTTGGATTCAGCCGGCCATTACGACAACCACGAGGTTGAACGGCTGGTGCGCGTGGAACTCGACCAAAACGCCACGCAGGGACAACTTATCGCCGCGCTGGAGCCTGTGGCACAGCGTTTGCTGGTGCAATACAAGGAAGCCTGTAACCGCAGGAAGGACGCACAAGGGAAAAAGGACCAGAAAGCCGCAGACGATGCCAAGGACGAGGTGAATGCCCTTGTCCTGTTCCGGGCCGATATGCAGACGTTCGTAAGCCTCTACACGTTCCTGTCCCAGATCTTCGACTATGCCAGCACCGATATCGAGAAGCGCTTCCTGTTCTACAAGCGTCTGATCCCGTTGCTGGAGTTTGGCCGTGAGCGCGACGGCGTGGACCTTTCTGGCGTGCGCCTGACGCACCATACGCTGAAAGACCTGGGCAAGCGCAGCATCAGCGTGGCAGGCGGTGAGAAAACGCCACTGGCGCCCATCAGCGGGGCAGGCTCTGGTGCGGTGCAAGACAAACAGAAAGCCCTACTGGCCGAGATCATCGCCAAGGTGAACGACCTTTTCGAGGGCGACCTGACCGACGACGACCAACTGATCTATGTAAACAACGTCATCAAAGGCAAACTCCTGGAGTCAGAGCTGCTACGGGTGCAAGCCCAGAACAATTCGAAGTCGCAGTTCGCTGCATCGCCTGCCCTGGCCAACGAGATCATGAACGCCATCATGGACGCGCTGACAGCCCATGAGACAATGAGCACGCAGGCGCTGAACAGTCCGGCAGTGCGGGAAGGGCTGAAGGACATCTTGCTGGGACCTGGGCAATTGTACGAAACCCTGAGGAGTGAGCCCCTAGCGTAAACCAAGTTCACATTCTGCCGCTAGAGCGACGTCGCGGTAGCGCGTTACCCGTGATGGGGTACCCCATGGAAAGGACCCACCCTTTGGAATGCCGGAAATTCGATTCTGAGCCCGTTTAAGACTCGCATTGGGGACTTGGGTCACCGGGGCAGCCTGAGACGCGCAGCAGCGCTCTATGAGTCTAAAAATGGCAAATTCAGATGCGGCAACTAGGTTTACACTTACGGTTTTGCAGGCCGTAAGTGAACCGTAAGTGCCTAAAATTCGCAAAAATCGGGCATTTCTTACACTTTCACTTACACTTACGGAAATACAATACATGCATACAGGGAGCGTCTCTTATGGTTTATTCCTGTATGTTATATAGGGGCTGTAAAAAAGCCGGCCGTAAGCGTAAGAAATGTAAGAAGGCATGACAATCAATTGCTTGCCCCTTACACTTTGCAGGAAAAGGCCCCAGAACTTACGCTCTGAGGCCCGATCTCTCACTTTCTAACGCCCTGTCACCGGCCACGCTTGGGCAATCCGACCCACGTCGCACGGCTCTCGCTACCGGAGAAGCCAAAGTAGGTCACGTCCGCAGCCTTCGCCCCTGGCAGGCGTTTCAACACCTTGTTCCAGTTGGTGGACCATGGCGTGTTGGCCATCAAGCGCTTGAGGCCGTCCGAGCTGTTGGCGATGAACAGGCCTTCCCCGGTGCTGTCCAGCTTGAGGCCGACGCGCCCGAGTGCACGCTTTGCGCAATAGGCGTTCGACATCTCGCCTTCGCCATGCAGTTGCTCATAGGCATAGTCGATCAGCTCGCCCACTGTCAGGTCGCGCTTGCCCAAGGACATGTCCACACCCTTCACCACCTGCTGCAGGATATGCTGGAGGCAGGCCTGCTCGTCCGACATGCTCTCGACCTCGGCCTTGTCCTCGGCGAGATCGAACTGGGCCAGCCATGCCTCGGCCTGCTCGACCGTGACCTTGCTGTCGCTGGAGAGGCTGTAGGCGCCAGCCAGCAGGGCACCGTACTGGTCGCCCGCGCGCTGCTCGCCCAGCTTGGCAGCGGCCACCATCGAGAAGATCTCGGCGTTGTGGCGGATCACCGGGGCGAGGGCGATGGCCCGTGCCTGATAGCGCTGGGCGTACTCGTCGCCAGTGAGGAACTGGCCGAAGCGGTTGAGCTGCTCGAGGTTGTAGCGCTGCCGGTCGGCCTTCAATTCGACCACCGTGATGCGCGAGCGGTAGGACTGCTGCACGATGCTGGCATTGATCGAGGCGAACATAAAGCAGGAGCGGATCTGGAACGACAGGGCCGCCCCGGTGGTGGTGCCCTTAGCGATCTTGGCGCCGGTTTCGCTCGAGGACTGGCGCACCGTCTCGAGGATGCGCTGGATGCGCGCGACGGCGGTCTGGTCCTGCCCCTCGGCCTCGTCGAAGAGAACGGGCACGGCGTCAGAGCCGAGCGACTGGCGCAGGCCAGCCTCGGTGGTCGAGGATGCGACGGCGAGGCAGCGGTCAGGCCCGAACAGGGGCTTCACGACGCGGTCCATGACATAGGACTTGCCGGTGCCCTTGGCGCCGACCAGCCAGACATGCGGGCGCCAGTTGAGGACGCCGCCGATGTGGGCGCAGACGGTCCAGCCAGCCATCATCACCGCGTCCAGATCGTGGGAGAAGGGCATGCGCTGAATGTGGTCGAGGTAGAGCTTGGCCTCGTTCACCGTGAGCGGCTTGTCGATGGCGGCGCGCATGGGCTGGCCCATCTCGTAGACGTAGCGCGAGCGGATCGCGCTGGGGGCATGCGGCACCTTGTCCACATAGAACATGTCGCCGCAGTGGACGACGATGCGGCCATCATCCCACCACGCGCCACGGCCACGCAGCATATCCATCGAGAAGATGCCCTTGCGTTCGCAGGCGCGCATCATGGCGTCGGCGGCTGCATCGACGTCGATCTTGTCGTTGCGGTTGTTGAAATTGGCCTACCAAAAGTAGAGCGGGGCCAGCGTCAGCAGGTTGCCCTTGGTGTGGCCATGCCCGGTCAGCTCTACAATCTGCTGGGTGCCCTTGGGCAGGTAGAAGTAGCTGCCCTTGTTGTAGCCGAGGCAGAGGAAGGGGAAATCGCTCTCGGTGGCGACTTCCTGACGGTTGATGATGGCCTCGACGTCAACGGACTTGGCCGGGGCGACCGGCGGGGGCCACAAGGGCGCCTCATTGATCAGCTCGCGTAAGGCGGCCTTGTCGTTGCCCTCGACCGCGAGCCAGTCGCTGATGTCGCCCTTTTCGGGCAGGCCGGGCAGGTGCAGGATGCGGACGCGCTTGGCAATGCCCTGCAGCGCGGCACCCACCATGTCAGCGTGTTTCGCGCCCGGCGCGGCGTTGTCGGGCACCAGCACGACGTCCTTGTCGAGCAGGATTTCGTTGTAGTTGTCCTGCCACTTGCCTGCGCCACCGGGGTTGCAGGTCGCTACAACGCCGATTTCGGCGAGATTGTCCACGTCCTTCTCACCCTCGACGATCAGGACCGCGCCCTCGGCACCAGCCACGCTGGCGGCGTTGTAAAGGGTGCGATGTTCGGCATCGACCTTGTTCAGCCACTCACCGGGGCGGGTGAGGTCGGGGCGGCGCTGGAAGAACCCCTTGGGTTCGAGGCGCACGACCTGCATCATCAGGTCGCCAGTGACGTGGTCCAAGTAGTCATACTTCGCGACCAGCTTGGGCTTGGGCTTGGCCCTGCGGTTATCGTTGGCTTCCACGGCAGTGCCACCCATCGATGAAGGGCGGCGCTTCTCGTCGGGATAGAGCCACAGCCCCCGGTTCTTCAGCTCACCGATGACGTCGCCGCTGTCGCACCCGGCGTGGCAGTGGACAAGGATCTTGCCATCCTTGCCGTCCGTCACCTTCAGTGAGGCAGTATTGTCGTCGTGGGCGGGGCACTTGCATACGAAGCCGTCGCCGGACTTCTTGTAGTTGGCATCGAGCGCATGTGCGACCTTCTGGGCAGTGATCATGCTGCTGCCCTCCCGTTGACAAGGCGCTTGGCGACAGCGTTGTTGATGCTTTCAACGGTGATCAACGTGCGGCGGCCGAACTTGATCTTCTCCAGTTCGCAGGCATCCATGAGTTCGTAGATTGACGAGCGACCGAGCGAGAGCATCGCAGCGGCTTCTGAAACGGAAACAGCGATTTTGTTCATTTGGTGGGTCCACATAAGCGTCAGCGGACTCACCAAATGATTGGTCATTGCGTTCGAATCTACTTTAACATTTGCGCACCATCGAAAAATTTGCGGGAAATTTTCAAAGTGTAACCCTAGTTTACGCTTGCCAGATATACAGCCCACTTCTCCATGATGTCACGCCGCACCTCGAGGTGATCAGTGCGCAGATATGCCATCACCACCTTGTTGCCGATCTTGTGGGCCAGTGCCGCTTCGATGGCGTCGAAAGCAAAGCCTTGCTCTGCCGCCCAGTCGCGGAAGGTGGAGCGGAAGCCGTGGACGGTGAAGTGCCCCAGATCCATCCGCTTCAGCACCGCCGACAGCGACATATCGGACAGGGCCTGTCCCTTGCTGCCGGGGAAAATCAGCAACGAATTGGCAAAACGCGGCATCGCCCTGAGCAGGGCCAGAGCCGCGCTCGAGAGCGCCACGCGGTGTTCGCGCTTGGCCTTCATGCGCGTGGCGGGGATGACCCAGAGGGCCTTCTCTAGGTCGATTTCATCCCAACGCGCGCCGCGCACCTCACCTGAGCGCGCCGCCGTCAGGATAGTGAACTCGAGCGCCCGCGCGCCCATACCCTCGCGCGCCTTCAGAGCGGCCATGAAGGCAGGCGCCGAGGCATGGGGCATCGCCGGGTGATGGCGCACCGTTTTGACCTTGCCACGGCGCGGCAGGACCGCATCAAGCCCACCCTTCCACACCGCCGGGTTTTCACCCTCACGCCAGCCGAGAGCCTTAGCGCTGTTCAGCACCGCCTCGATGCGCATGCGCACGCGGCTGGCTGTCTCAGGCTTCTTGGCCCAGATGGGCTTCAGGATCGCCACGACATCGGCGGTGGTGATGGCGTCGACCGTCTTGCTGCCGATCTTGGGATAGACGTAGGTCTTGAGCGTGTTGGTCCACTGCTGGATATGCTTGGCGTTGCTCCAGCCAGCTTCATGGGTCGCGATATAGGCCTCGGCCACCTTCTGGAAGGTCTGCTGCTTGCGCTCCTGCTCGAGCCGCGCCGCGCGTGCCGCTGCCTCTGCAGCCAGCTTTTCGGCCTCGCGCTCGGCCAGGGGGTCGATCCCATTGGCAACCTTCAGCTTGAGTTGCGCGACCATGGCGCGGGCTTCAGGCCCAGGCAGGGCCATCACCGGCCCCAAGCCCATTTCGCGGCGCTTGCCGCCGAGCTGATAGCGGAAGATCCAGCTCTTGGCCCCCTTGCCGGTGACGGCGAGGTAGAGGCCATTTCCATCCGAGTGCATTCCCTTGGGGGCGTTTTTGATCTGGAGATTGGTCAAAGGCATGTTGGCTTCCCACCACTCTTCCCACCACTGACGCGCCGATTGTGCAGCACCAGTGACGGAGATTAACAGACTGTGGTGGATATTTTGCCCTGGAAGATCAGTGCTTTACCAGGTCATTAGCGTGTCCGCCTGGACACGCACGGACTAATAACTGGCGGACAGGGTGGGATTCGAACCCACGGTGAGCTTCCACCCACGGCGGTTTTCAAGACCGCTGCCTTAAACCACTCGGCCACCTGTCCGTTGGAGGGGCGCATAGACCCGAACCGGCGCGGATTGCAAGCGCAAGTGGCAAGGGCGTGCCACAACGCCCACCATTGGGCGCGGCGCGGCCCCGGATCGGCGCGAATAGGGCAGCGCAAGCGCATAGGCGGATGCATCGCAGGTTTGCTTGGCGGGCGGGCTGTGCCATAGCCAGACTATGGGTATGAAATCGCAGCTTTCCGCGCGGGGGCCGTCCGCGCCAAAATGGACCACGTTGGCCCGATGGGGCGGGGTGGCCATCGCCCTGTATGCGGCCTCGGCCATGGCGCAGGAAGCCACGGTGCCTGCGCCGGCGCCTGCTTTCACCCCTGTCACGGCCCCCTCGGCCGAGGAGGCGGGGTTTGCCGGTTATGTGCAGGTGCTGGCCGCCCGCGCCCGCGCCGCCGGGGTGAGCGAGGCAACCATCCAGCGGATGACAACCGGGTTGGCCTATGACCCGCGTGTCATCGCGCTGGACCGATCGCAACCGGGCAGCAGCCCCACCGCGCCATCCCCCCCGTTCGAGCCTTACCGCGCCAGCCATGTCAACGCCTCGCGCATTGCGCGGGGTCGGGCGATCTATGCCGCCCTGTCGGCCGATATCGCCCGGATCGAGGCGAAATATGGCGTGCCCGCGCCGATCCTGATGGCGATCTGGGGGCAGGAAACCGATTATGGCGGCGGGCTGGGGCGGTTCGATCTGGCGCGCTCGCTGGCGACGCTGGCGTATGAGGGGCGGCGGCGAGAGCTGTTCGCGACCGAATTTGTCGCCCTGTTGCAAATGGTTGACCGGGGCGTGCCGCGCGATCTGCTGGTGGGCAGCTGGGCCGGGGCGTTTGGCTGGCCGCAATTCCTGCCGTCTGTCTATCTGCGCGTGGCGCAGGACGCCGATGGCGATGGCATCGCAGACATCTGGCGCAGCCGGGTGGACACGCTGGCCTCGATCGGCGCCTATTTCCGCGAGGCGGGGTGGAAGCCGGGCCGCCCATGGGCAGTGCGCGCCGCCGTTCCGGAAGGGTTTGACCGCGCCAGCATCGTCTCCCGGCTCGAGTCGCCGCGCTGTCCGCGGGTGCACGCCCGCCATTCGGTGTGGAAAACGGTGGCCGAATGGCGCGCCTTAGGCGTTGTTCCAATGGGACAAATTGGTGAAAATGAACTGGCCAGCCTGTTCGAACCGGACGGTCCTGGAAACCCTGCGTTCCTCTTAACCGGGAATTATCGGGTTATCCTCGATTATAACTGCTCGAACTACTACGCATTGAGTGTGGGACTGCTGGCTGATGAGATTGCCCGTTGATCGTCAAGATCGCAAACTGACCCTGGCCGTATTGGCCGCAGGCGTGGCCGCCATGGCGGCGGCTATGCCGATGGTGGCGCAGGCCGGATTGCCGCCCGCGCCAATGGACCCGGCGTTGACGCTGGCCCAATCAGGCCCGGCGGCCGATTACCCTGTGGTGATTGGTGAGCCTTATCGCGTGGGGGACCAGATATTTACCCCCGCCAACACGATGAATTACGACGCGGTGGGCTATGCTGCGGTGGGCGCTGGCCCGGCAACGGGCGTGTCGGCATCGCACCACACCCTGCCACTGCCCAGCTATGTCGAGGTGACATCGCTGGAGAGTGGCAAGACCATTCTGGTGCGCGTCGAGCGGCGCGGGCCGATGAATACCGCACCCACGATTGAGCTGTCACCCGCCGCCGCGGCGCAATTGGGCGTATCGAGCGCGCAATCGCCAGTGCGCGTGCGCCGCGTCAACCCGCCAGAAACAGACCGCGCGCTGTTGCGTTCGGGCAATGTCGCGCCCGAACGTATCCCCACGCCCAAGCCTTTGCTGGGGGTGTTGCAACGCCGGTTGCAGACCGATCCTTCGGCCAGCCATTCGGGCGCGTCGCTGGCGCGGGCAGGGCAGACGGCGCCTTCGGGCGTGGCCGATGACGCGGGCGATCCGCCTGACGCGCGGCCCGATTCCACCCTGACCAAGGTGACGCCCAGCGCCGCCTTGCGCCCCGCGCCGCGTCCGGTGACGACCATCGCCCGCGCCAAACCGGCCCCTGTGCCGGTTGCGCCCGCGCCGGTTGCGCCGGGAGCCAGCTTTGCCGCCGCCTATCCGCCTGCGCCGCCGGCCAAGCCTGTGGTCAAGCCTGTGCCGCGTGTGGCGGTCAGCGCGCCGGTGATCGCGCCGGTCGCGCCGCCGCATCCCGCGCCATTGGTCAAGCCCGCGCCGCGCGCCACCCCCATCGCGCTGGAGGCCCGCACCCGTGCCGTGGCCGATGACGCGCCCCAGCCCGCCTATGGCGCGGGCCGATTGGTGGTGCAGGTGGGCGCTTTTGCCGACCGCGCCCGCGCCAGCAGCGTGGCACAGCATGCCGGTGGCCGCGTGCAGCCCGCCAGCAACCTGTTCCGCGTCCGGATGGGACCATTTGCTTCACAGGCAGAGGCCAATGCCGCCTTGGCGAAAGCGCGCGCGGCAGGTTATAGCGACGCACGAATCCAGCGCGCGGATTGACCGGCACCTGTTCAAGGGGTGTCTCCCGCGCGCCATTGGCACGAACGGGAGCCCCCTTGAAGACACGTCGGACTATTGTTGCCCTAATGCCGATCGCGCTGCCGGTGGCCTTGGGTTTGGCGTCGGGCTTGGTATGGGTACAGGGCGGCGCGGCCCAACCTGTGCCGCAATCCATGCCGGTTGCCCCTCCAACCGCAACCCCTGACCATTTTCTGCATCCCGCCTATGTGCCGATGCCAGCGCCCGGCCCCGGCGAACCCGCCCCTCCGCCCGCGGCAGAGGGCGCGCCGGTGGCCATGCTGGTCGACATGACATCGGGCCGCGTGCTCTATGCCCGCGACGCCGAAAGGCCGTTCCTGCCCGCCTCGGTCACCAAGACGATGACCGCTTTTGTCGCGTTCGAACTGATGGCGCAGGGCAAATTGCGCGCCGACCAGATGATCCCCGTGCGCGACGAAACCTGGGCCGAATGGCACACCAAGGGCAGCCGCATGTTCCTAGAACGCGGCAGCAGCGTCTCGGTCGAGAACCTGTTGCTGGGCATCATGAACGTGTCGGCCAATGACGCTGCGGTGGTCTTGGCCGAGGGCGCGGCGGGCAGCGTCCCGGCATGGACCGCGATGATGAACGATGCCGCGCGCCGTCTGGGCATGACAAACAGCCATTTCGGCACGCCCAACGGGTGGATGGACAATGGCGTGACGCATGTGTCCGCGCATGATCTGGTCCGCTTGGCCGAGGCGATGATCGACCGCTATCCCGAATATTACCACCACTATGTGGGCCGTCCGGGGATGCGCTGGAACGACATCACGCAGGACAACCACGACCCGATTTTGGGCAAGGTGCGCGGCGTTGACGGGATCAAGACCGGCTTTACCGGCGAGGCGCGCTATAACTACCTGTCCTCGGCCGAGCGGGACGGGCGGCGGCTGGTGATGGTGGTGGCCGGCATCGACAAGCCGGGCGACCGCCGCAAGGTGGCCGAAAGCCTGCTGGAATGGGGCTTTACCGCATGGACCGGGCACAAGCTGTATGACGCGGGCGCGCTGGTGGGTGACGCGCAGGTGCAGGGCGGCAAGGCCGCCCATGTCGGGCTGGTCGCGCCGCGCAATGTGATGGCCACGCTGCCCACAGGCGCAAAGTCGGCCGTGATGATGCGCGTGGTCTATCAGGGCCCGCTGGTCGCGCCGATCAAACAGGGCGCGCCGGTGGCCGAACTGGAATTGCGCACCGGAGACGGGCAGATGTCGCGCGTGCCGTTGCTGGCGGCGGCTGATGTGCCGGTGGGCGGGGCGCTGGACCGCCTGCGCGCGGGCTTTTCGCGGTTGTGGCGCTGATGACGGGGCCGGGCCGCTTTATCGTGCTGGAGGGCGGGGAGGGCGTCGGCAAATCCACGCAGGCGCGCCTGTTGGCCGATGCCCTGCGCGCCACCGGGCGCGAGGTGGTGCTGACCCGCGAACCGGGCGGCACGAGCGGGGCCGAGGCGATCCGGGGCCTTTTGCTGAATACCGAGGGCGAGGGGTGGGGGATGCGCGCCGAGGCGTTGCTGTTTGCCGCCGCCCGCGCCGACCATGTCGACCGCTTGATCCGCCCGGCGCTGGCCCGTGGGGCATGGGTGGTGTGTGACCGTTTTCTGGATTCCAGCCGCGCCTATCAGGGTGGCGGTGGCGGGATTGATGACGCCGAATTGCTGGACCTGCACCGCATTGGCAGTCAGGGGTTGCTGCCCGATCTGACGTTGCTGGTGGCGGTGCCGCCCGCCGTCACGGCGCAACGGCTGGCGCTGCGCGATGCCGATGGCGCCGATCGGATCGGTGGGCGCGGGGCCGATTTCCACGCGCGGGTGGCGGCGCGCTTTGCCGCCATCGCCGCGCAAGAGCCGCAGCGCTATGCCGCGATTGACGGCCATGGCGATGCCGATAGGGTGCACGCCGCGATTATGGCGGCGCTGGCGCCTTTGCTGGCGGGCCGGGCATGACCCATCTGCGCGGCCATGACGCGGCGTGGCGCGAATGGCGCGCGGCGATGGCCGGCAGCCGGATGCACCATGGCTGGATCCTGTCCGGCCCGATGGGCATCGGCAAGGCGCAATTTGCCCGCGCCGCCGCCGCCGAACTGGTGGCCGAACCCGGCATTGCCCAACCCCCGGCGCAGTCACATCCCGACATACTGATCCCCGAACATCCTCCGGCCAACAAGGAGGAGGAGAAAAAGCGTGACGCGGGCGATCCTTACGAGACCAAGCGCTCGATCCCGATCGACGAGATCCGGCGGATACAGCACCGACTGACTACCCGGCCGACACTGGGCAGCCGCCGCGTGGTGATCATTGATCCGGCCGATGATCTGGAAAAGAACGCGGTCAATGCTTTGCTGAAAAGTCTGGAGGAACCGCCGGTTGGCACGTTTTTCCTGTTGGTGACGCATCGCATCGGGCGGTTGTTGCCAACCATCCGGTCGCGTTGCCGGGTGCTGCGGTTTCAGCCTTTGGATGCGCGCGATGTGGATGCGGTGTTGGCCGATGCCGCGCCGCAGGCCGACGCTGCCACCCGCGCCGCCGCGATTGCCGCGGCCGGGGGATCGCCGGGCGTGGCGCTGGAATTTGTCGAGGAGGATCTGGGCCGGGTGCATGCCGCAATGCAGGCGATTGTCCAGCATGGCGACCCGGATTTGACGCTGCGCGCCGATCTGATGGCGGCTTTTGGCCAACGCCCCCCCCGCCGCCGGATTGTCGCGACGCTGGATCTGGCGCGATCGGTGTTGTCTGGCGCATTGCGCAACAGCCCGCCCGACCGTCAGGCCCGCATTATCGAGGCACATGCCGCCATCGTCACGCTGGCCGCGCAGGCGCCGATCTATAACTTTGACCCCGGAATGCTGGCGATGGAAATTGGTGCCTTGCTGGCGCAGGCTGCTATGCCTAGAGAGGCGTCATACCGTTAGGCCGCGCCTGCCGGGCGCGAAAACCACAGCATTCTCGATCAAAGGCAACCTGGGCCCATGGCCGAAACTTTCTACATCACCACTGCCATCTCCTATCCCAATGGCAAGCCGCATATTGGCCATGCGTATGAGGCGATTGCCGCCGATGCCATCGCCCGGTTCCAGCGCGCGCAGGGGCGCGATGTCCGGCTGGTAACGGGTACGGACGAGCATGGGCTGAAGATGGCCCAGACGGCCCGCAACGCGGGGCGCGACACGCTGGATTTCGCTACGGAAATGTCCAACCATTTCCGTGAGATGTGCGCGCGTTTGAACATCTCGATCGACGCCTTCCGCCGCACGACCGAAGAGGCGCACAAGGACACCGCCCGCGCCGTCTGGACCGCCATGCGTGAGTCGGGGGATCTTTATCTCGACCGCTATGAGGGCTGGTATTCGATCCGCGACGAGGCGTTCTATGACGAGAGCGAGCTGATCGAGGGCGAGGGGGGCGTCAAGCTCTCGCCGCAGGGGACGGCGGTGGAGTGGCAGGTCGAGGAGAGCTGGTTCTTCCGCCTGTCGAAATACCGCGATTTCCTGATCGAACTGAACGAAACGCCCGGTTTTCTGGAACCCGAAAGCCGCCGCAACGAGGTGCTCGGCTTTCTCAAGGGCAATGAATTGCGCGACCTGTCGGTCAGCCGCACCAGCTTTGACTGGGGCGTGGACGTGCCCGACAGCCCTGGCCACGTCATGTATGTCTGGGTGGACGCGCTGTGCACCTATTTGACCGGCATCGGTTTTTCCGAGGACCGCGCCCATTTCGACCGGTACTGGCCCGCTGATCTGCACCTGATCGGCAAGGATATCGTGCGTTTCCACGCGGTCTATTGGCCCGCGTTCCTGCAATCGGCGGGGCTGCCTTTGCCCAAGAAGATTTTCGGCCACGGCTTCCTGCTGCATCGCGGTGAGAAGATGTCGAAGTCGTTGGGCAATGTCATCGATCCGCTGGAACTGGCCGACCAGTTTGGCGTTGACGCGCTGCGCTATTTCCTGCTGCGTGAAGTCAGCTTTGGCAATGACGGCAGCTATTCGTCGGAAGCCATCGTCACGCGCTGCAACGCGGAACTGGCCAACAGTTTCGGCAATCTGGCGCAGCGCTCGTTGTCGATGATTTTCAAGAACATGGGTGGCGTGATCCGTGCCGATCTGCCGGTGGCAGAGGCCGACGCGGCGCTGGCCAAGGCGGTGGCCGATGGCATCGCGGACCTGCGTGAAGGCTTTGCCCGCTATGACTTTTCGGGCGGGCTGGACGGCTGGATGCGCGCGGTTTTCGCCTGCAACCAGTACGTCGACGAACAGGCGCCCTGGACCCTGCGCAAGACCGATCCGGCGCGGATGGAGGCGGTGCTGATGACGCTGCTGCGTGTGGTGCGCGATCTGGCGATTGCGCTGCGTCCCGTGGTGCCGTCCAGCATCGACCGACTGCTGGACCAGATGGGCGTTGCAGCCGATGCGCGTGACTATGCCGCGCTGGACGATGCCGGCTGGTTGGCGGCATTGGCCGACAGCGGCTTTACCCTGTCGCAGCCGGTGGGCGTGTTCCCGCGTCTGGAAATGCCCGCCACGGCCGAGGGCGAATGATGCTGATCGATTCGCATTGCCACTTGAATTACAAAGGGTTGGTGGAGCAACAGGGCGACATTCTGACCCGCGCCCGCGCGGCTGGGATTGGCGGCTTTCTGAACATTTCCACCCGGCAGCGCGAATGGGCCGACATCATCGCCACGGCCGATGCCCATGATGACGTGTGGGCCAGCGTGGGCATCCACCCGCATGAGGCGGACGAGCACATAGATCTGGGCGCGGCCGCGCTGTTGGCGGCAGCCCACCATCCCAAGGTGATTGCCATCGGCGAAACCGGGCTGGATTATTACTACGACCATTCCGACCGGGCGGCGCAACAGGCTTTGTTCCGCACCCATATCGCGGTGGCGCGTGAGACCGGCCTGCCGCTGATCATCCACACCCGCGATGCCGAGGAGGACACCACCCGGATCATCGCCGAGGAGATGGCGGCGGGCGCTTTTCCCGCATTGATCCATTGCTTTACGGCGTCGGCCGCGTTTGGGCAGGCGATGCTGGACCTGGGGCTGACGATCTCGATTTCCGGGATTGTCACGTTCAAGAACGCCCACGATCTGCAGGCTGTCGCCGCCGACATCCCCGCCGACCGCCTGCTGGTGGAAACCGACGCGCCGTTTCTGGCCCCAGTGCCGCACCGGGGCAAGGTGTGTGAACCGGCCTTTACCGCCGACACCGCGCGTTTTGTGGCAGGGTTGCGCGGCGTCAGCGTCGAGGAACTGGCGGCTGTCACCACCGCCAATTTCTTCCGCCTGTTCACCAAGGCACAGGGCAGCGCGCCCCATGCGCAGGCCCAAAGCCTGGCCGAGAGGGCGGCATGAAGGTCATCATTCTGGGCAGCGGCACCTCGACCGGCGTGCCGCGCATCGGCGGCGAAAACGGGCTGGATTGGGGCGATTGTGACCCCAATGAGCCGAAAAACCGCCGCACCCGCGCCTCGATCATCATCGAGAGCGAGGAGGGCGCGCGGCTGTTGGTCGACACCTCGACCGACCTGCGCCAGCAGTTTATCGCCAACAATATCCACAACATCGACGCGGTGTTCTGGACGCATGATCACGCCGATCACGCCCACGGCATCGATGACCTGCGGCCATTGCGCTATGGCCGGGCCGGGCCGATCCCCGGCTATGCGGCGGATGAAACAGTGCGGCGATTGCGGCAACGCTTCGGCTATGTTTTCGCCGGGCAATATGGCTATCACACGCTGGTCTCGCTGGACACGCTGGAACGTGTGCGGATGGCCTCTGGCATAGGTATCGGCTTTTGCCAGATGCCGCACGGGCCAGCGCAAAGCACCGCTTTCCGTTTCGATTGTGACGGAAAAACAATTGGTTACGCCACAGACTTCAGCCAGATTACCGATGAGATGGTGAACCTGTTTTACGGCGTGGACGTGATGGTGACAGACTGTCTGCGCCGCGATCCGCATCCTACCCATGCCAATCTGGACATGGCGCTGGAACTGATCAGCGTCACCCGCGCCAAGAGGGGGGTGCTGATCCATCTGGACAAGAGCATGGATTATGCCGCGATTTCCGCGCTGGTGCCTGACCATGTCAGCGTTGGCTATGACGGGCTGACGATGGTGGCGTGACGCGGGCCGTGACGGAAGAGGCCGTTAAGGCGGGTAAACAGGGGCGTAACACAGGTAAACGCCGGTTTAGGCCCTGAACTCATTTTACATAATACACATTATCCAAAACGCACTTGAGGCCACGCATGAACGCCGCCAACACCTCCGCCGATCCGGCCGCCGCATTGCACCGCCTGCTGGCGATCATGGCGCGGTTGCGTGATCCGGAAACGGGTTGCGAATGGGATTGTGCGCAGACATTTGCCACCATCGCGCCCTATACGATCGAGGAAGCCTATGAGGTGGCCGACGCGATCGCGCGTGACGATACGTCCGCCCTGCGTGAGGAATTGGGCGATCTGTTGTTGCAGGTGGTGTTCCACGCCCGCATCGCGCAGGAGGCCGGACAGTTTGCCTTTGCCGATGTGGCCCATGCCATCAGCGCCAAAATGGAGGCCCGCCACCCGCATATCTTTGGCGACGCGGCTGACACCGGCCAATCGCGCGAGGTCCGCTGGGAGGCCGCCAAGGCCGCTGAACGTGCCGAAAAGGGCGCAACCAGCGCGCTGGACGGTGTGGCACTGGCACTGCCCGCGATGATGCGCGCTGAAAAGCTGCAAAAACGCGCCGCGCGTGTGGGGTTTGACTGGCCCGAACCGTCAGGCTCTGCGGCCAAGGTGGTTGAGGAAATGGATGAGCTGGCCCGCGCCGCCACGCCACAAGAGCGTTTGGACGAGGCGGGGGATCTGTTGTTCGCCGCGGTCAATCTGGTGCGCGCCTATGGCGTGCCGCCAGAGGATGCCCTGCGCGCCGCAAATACCAAATTTGAGCGCCGTTTCAAAGGTATGGAAGCATTGGCCAAAGCCGCTGATCAGGACTTTGCCGCGCTGGATCTGGACGCGCAGGAGGCCTTGTGGCAGGCGGTCAAGCGCAACGAAGCACCTGACCGCCAAGGTTAACGCCGACCTGCGCGGTATGGTTAACAAAGCTGTTAACGCGGGCGCTACACCCGCGCGTAACGCCCAAACTCCCGCGCGGTCAGGCGCACGGTCAACCGGCGGCGCGGCGCCTCATCGTCCCCGTCCTCTGCCTCGTCATCGGCCAACACCTGCCCGTGGGCGTATAGCCACGCGATGCGCTGACCATCGGCCACTGGCAGGACAAAGGTGTGGTCCCGCGCGTCCCCCGTCAGCAAGCCATTGGCCGCCAACAGCAATTCGTCACACCCCTCGCCCGTGATCGCCGACAGCGGCACGACCACCTCGTCGTCATGCGCGGCCTCGCGGGCCTGCCGCAACAGGTCGGCGGCGCGCTCCGGCTCCAGCAGGTCCCATTTGTTCCACACCTCGATCATCGGGATCAGCGGGGTCTTGGTCCCCTCCTCCAGCAGCCCAAGGTCCTCAAGCACGTCGAGCACCTGCGCCTTTTGCGCAACGGTATCGGGGTTGGCGATGTCGCGCACATGGATGATGACATCAGCGGCAGTCACTTCCTCCAGCGTGGCGCGAAAGGCGGCGACCAATTGCGTCGGCAGGTCCGAAATAAAGCCCACCGTGTCGGACAGGATCGCCTTTTCCACGCCCGGCAGGCGAATGGCGCGCATGGTGGGGTCGAGCGTTGCGAACAACAGGTCCTGCGCCATCACTTCGGCGCCGGTCAAACGGTTGAACAGCGTGGATTTTCCGGCGTTGGTATAGCCGACCAGCGCGCAGACCGGCCAAGGTGCCTTTTCCCGCCGGTCGCGGTGCAGGCCGCGCGTGCGGCGCACCTGCTCCAGCTCACGCCGGATGCGGGCCATGCGGTCGCGGATCATGCGGCGGTCAGCCTCGATCTGCGTTTCGCCCGGGCCACCCAGGAAGCCGAAACCACCGCGTTGTCGCTCAAGATGGGTCCAACTACGCACCAGACGGCCCTGCTGGTAATCCAGATGCGCCAGTTCCACCTGCAACCGCCCTTCGGCGGTGGCGGCACGTTCGCCAAAGATTTCAAGGATCAAGCCGGTGCGGTCGATCACCTTGCGCTTC
Source organism: Novosphingobium ovatum (assembly GCF_009909235.1). Lineage (GTDB taxonomy): Bacteria > Pseudomonadota > Alphaproteobacteria > Sphingomonadales > Sphingomonadaceae > Novosphingobium > Novosphingobium ovatum. The sequence continues at coordinate 544,005 of NZ_JAAAPO010000002.1, read as the reverse complement.
AGCTTGTCTTCCAGATTGCGCTGCTGCACCGCCGACAGCGCACCATCGACGATGATCAGGTCAGCCTCATGCAAGACGCAAGCCGTGGCGATATTCTGGATCTGGCCTTCGCCAAACAGCGTGCCGGGGCGCGCCTCTCGAATAGGCACGGTAAAGGCGTCGGCAATGACAAGGCCAATGGCAAGCGCCAGCCCCCTCGCCTCCTCCACGCGCGCGGCGGAGTCGGTGGCGGCGGGGCGGCCGCGAAACTCGGGGCAGACGACAAGGACACGCGCACCGCGCGTGACCTCGCCCGCCAGATCATCATTTTCAAACAGTGTCAGGCGTCCTCTTCGCCGTCCCACTCACCCGTAAGGTCAACCGGCGTGACAGGCTGGATGGTGGACACGGCATGCTTATAGGCCAACTGGACGTAACCTTCACGCTCCAGCAGCATGCAGAACAGATCATAGGCGGCCACGCGGCCTTGCAGCATCACGCCATTGACCAGGAACATCGTCACCTGCACCCCGGCGGCGCGGATGCTGGACAGGAACACGTCCTGCAACAGGCGGGCCTTTTTGCTGCCCTCGCCACCCTGACCGAACAGGCGCGTGTCGATCGGCGTGCTGGGCATGATCGTGGAAACGGCATGCTTATACACCAATTGCGACTGACCATCACGGCGCAGCAGGATCGAGAAATTGTCGAACCAGGTGACAATGCCCTGCAACTTGACGCCCTTGACCAGGAACATCGTGACGGGGGTCTTGTTCTTGCGCAGGTGGTTCAGGAACTGGTCCTGCAAATTCTGCCCCTTGCCACCCGCAGGCACGGGCACAGGCGCGGCCGCAGCGGCGGGCGCTTCTGCCGAGATCTCGTCAGCCACATCTTCCGACACGGCGGGTTTGAGACGGGGGCGGGCGGAAAGCGTACGTCCGGTGGTCATTTATATGCTCCTATTTTTGGTGGCGGGTCGCGCCCCGCCACAGTCTGGCCGGATGATTCCTTCCGGCCGATGTCACATGTCACCCTAAAGCTTCGCATCCGCAGCGTAAATGGGCAATTTGCATCCCGATTGCCCCGCTGCGGATCAGATCACTCCTCGTCCTCATCCTCGCGCTTGTCGGCCATGCCCAGCAGCTTCAGCTTGCGGTGCAGCGCCGAGCGTTCCATGCCGATAAAGCTGGCGGTGCGTGAAATATTCCCGGAAAACCGCCGTATTTGCACACGCAGATACTCGCGCTCGAAATTCTCCCGCGCCTCGCGCAGGGGCACGCCCATCAGCGCCGAAACGCCGCTGTCGCCCGCCAAACGGCCCGAAACGATCTCGCCTGGCAGCATGTCCGCCTCAATCCGGCACAACCGGTCGCGCGGGGCCAGAATCACCGTGCGTTCGACCACATTGCGCAATTGGCGCACATTGCCCGGCCATTCATAGGCCTGCAAAGCGGCCATCGCGTCAATGCTGACATCAGGCGGCGCTACGCCTTGATCATTGGCGTAACGGGCAAAGAAATGGGCCACCAGCGCAGGGATATCCTCGCGCCGCTCGGCCAGCGAAGGGACATGCACCGGCACCACGTTCAACCGATAGAACAGATCCTCGCGGAAGCGTTTTTCGGCGATTTCCTTTTCCAGATTGCGGCTGGTCGAGGACACCACGCGCACATCAACCCGGATCTGACGGTGGCCGCCCACGCGGACAAAGCTTTGCTCGGTCAGCACGCGCAGGATGCGCGCCTGCGTCGAAAGCGGCATGTCACCCACCTCGTCCAGATAGAGCGTACCGCCGTCGGCCATTTCCAGCAGCCCCGCGCGCACCAGCTGGCCGTCATTCTCCTCGCCAAACAGCTCTTCCTCGAACCGTTCGGGGGTGATGCGGGCGGAATTGACGCTGACAAAGGGCTTCTCGGCGCGCGGGCTCCAGGCGTGCAGAATGCGGGCGGCCACTTCCTTGCCCGCGCCCGATGGGCCGGAAATCAACAAGCGGCTGCCGGTGTTGGCCACCCGTTTCAACGTCGCGCGCACATGGTTGATCGCCGAGGAACTGCCGTGAAATTCCGGGCTGTCGGCAACATTCAGCTTCAACCGGGCATTTTCGCGGCGCAGGCGCTCAGTCTCGGTGGCGCGGCCCACCAGATGCAGCAGGCGCTCGGTCTCGAACGGCTTTTCGATGAAGTCCATCGCGCCCCGGCTGATCGCCGAGACCGCCGTATCGATATTGCCATGGCCGGAAAAGATCAGCACCGGCAGTTCGGGCTCGCGCTGCTTGATCGCGTCCAGCACCTCCAGCCCGTCCATCGGGCTGCCGTGCAACCATACGTCCAGCAGCACCAGCGAAGGCCGCCGCTGATCTACCGCCGCCAGCGCCGACGTGCTGTCGCCCGCCGTGCGGCAGTCATAGCCCTCGTCCGACAGCACACCCGCGACCAGTTCGCGAATGTCCTTTTCATCGTCAACGATCAGGATATCCAGTGCCATATTACCTCTGCCCTGCTGGCTGTTCGGACGTTTCCTGCCCCCGCCGCACCGATCCCGGATCGCGGGCAAAGCGCAAGGTTACGCGCGTCCCCCCATCCTCGGTGGTGGCAAAGGTCATCTCGCCGCCATGCTCTTCAATGATTTTCTTGACGATCGCCAAGCCCAGTCCCGTGCCCTTTTCGCGGGTGGTAACATAGGGTTCGACAATATTCTCGCGGTCCTGCGGCAGGCCTATGCCGTTGTCGGTGACGGTCACCACAACGTCATTGGGCCGCTGCTCCAATCGCAAACCGATGCGCCCGTGATAGTCGGGATCGCTGACCTTGGCCTTGGCCTCGATCGCTTCTGTGGCGTTTTTCAGCACATTGGTCATCGCCTGCCCGAACTGGTGGCGGTCGCACGCGATCAGCCCGCCCACCGTGTCCATCGCCCCTTCGGCCACAAAGGCAAAGGCGATGTCGGGCCGCGCGACCTCTTGCAGGAACAGTGACTGGCGCGCCAGATCCACCGGATCCTCGGGCCGGAACACCGGCTTTGGCAGGCGGGCGAAAGACGAGAACTCGTCCACCATCTTGCGCAGGTCACCGACCTGCCGGATGATCGTCGCGGTCAATTCCTCGAACAATTCGCCATCGACCTCGATCTGCCGGCGATAGCGGCGCGACAGGCGCTCGGTCGCCAGCTGGATCGGGGTCAGCGGGTTCTTGATCTCATGGGCGATGCGCCGCGCCACATCCGACCATGCCGCCTGCCGCTGGTCCAGCAACTGGCGCGTGATATCCTCAAAGGTGATGACATGGCCGCTCACCTCGCCATCATGCAGGCTGGGGGTGACGCGCACCGCCAGCGTGCGCAATTCGCCCGCGATCTGGTGCTGGACGACGCCGTCATGCGCGCCCTTGTCCACCAATCCGGCCAGTGACGCGGCGACCTCGGTCAGGGGCAGGCTGATGGGCGAGCCATCGCCCCGCCCCAACAGTACCTTTTGCGCCGAGGAATTCATCAATCGGACACAGCCCGCCCCGTCCAGCGAGATCACCCCCGCCGTCACGCTTTCCATCACCGCCTCCATAAAGGCGCGGCGGTCATCGATCTGCTGGTTGGCGCCAACCAGAGCGGAAGTCTGCAACTCGATCTGGGCGGCCATGCGGTTGAACGCGCGGTTGAGCAGGCCGATCTCGTCAGCGCTGGTGCGGCCCACCACGCGCATGGCGTAATTGCCCTCACCCACGCGGCGGGCGGCATCCACCAGATCATACAGCGGTTGCACCTGCCGGTCGGCAAAGCGCAGCGCGAACCACACCGACAGCCCCACCAGTGCCAAGGACGCGACAAACAGCGCGATGTTAAAGCGCAACTGCAACAGCCGCGCCCGCTGGGTCAGTACCTGATAGGCCTGCACGATATTGTCCGCGCGTTTGCCCTGGCTGATCGCCAAAAGGTCGGAGGTGCGCGCCACATACAGATAGAGCGCCGCGCGCCGGTCGATCGGGGCGACCGCCTCGATCCGGTCCGCGTTGGCATTGAGCACAATCGCTTCGCCACTGTCCAGCCGTTTGAAATTGGGCACGGGCACGCGGTCAAAATTGCCCTTTTTTCCCGGATCGACATAGGCCAGCGTCCGCATCCGTCCATCCGCGCCGCGCTGGATGATCGCCACCTGGTCCAGCTTGCGCTGCAACACCTGATAGGAAAAACCCGCGCCGAAATCGGGGCTGACGATGCTGGTTTGCGACAGGATATAGCGCATGTCGCTGGCCATCGCGACGGCCTCGTTCGACACGTCGCGCTGGGTCTGCTCGTAATAGCCGCGCGCCAGCTTGTTGGCGTTTTCCAAAAGCCCGCGGGAATTGTCCGAAAACCAGAACTCGACGCCCGACTGGAACAGCACCGAGGCAAAGATCACCACCAGTAGCGTCGGCACTGCCGCGATGATCGAGAACAGGAACACCAACTGGACGTGCAGCCGCCCCTTGCCGCCAAAGCCCTGCGCCGCGCGCCACAGCGCCATGCGCCGCCCGATCAGCACCAGGATCGCCATCGCCGGCACCAAGGTGCCCACCAGCAACGAGGCGGTCAGCGTGGCGGGCAGCAATTGCTGACTGGCCGCATTGTCCTGCACCGCCAGCCATGTCGAAAGCGTCGCGGCCAGAAAGCCGAACACCGAGGCACCTTCGATATAGGGGACGATGTTTGCGCGCCGGACATAGATCAGCGTCCGCCGCCACCAGCGGGGCCAACGTCGCGTATCGATCTGAAACCTGCCTAACATCGTTGCATGGTTACAACGCCACTGTTGCAAAAATGCAAGAGGGTAATTCGTCCCGGCGGCAAAAGTCTCCACCGCGCGGAACAGCCTGTCGCGCGCCCTATGGCCGGCGCAAGAAACTGTCTGGATCGATGGCCAGATCGGACAGCCGCTTGCGCAAGGTGTTGCGGTTGATCCCCAGCATCTGCGCCGCGCGCAACTGGTTGCCGCCGGTGGTGCGCAGGATCTCAGCAAACAGGGGCCGTTCAAACGCCGCCAGCGCCGAGTCGTAGATCGCCCCGGTCGCGGGTTGATGCACCGTCAGCCAGTGCCGCACCGCGCTTTCCAGATCGCTGGGGCCGGTTTGGGCGGCGTCCTCGTGCCGCACCGATTGCGCCAGCATCGGCTCCAATGCTGTGGCGTCAATCACATCCTCACGCGCCAGCAGCGCCAGACGATAGATGAAATTGCGCAATTCGCGCACATTGCCGCGCCACGGCTGAATGCGCAGCACTTCGACCGCATCTGGTGCCAATTGCCGCCGAGGCAGCCCCTCGCCCGCCGCCTGCACCAGAAAATGGCGGGCCAATGCCTCGATATCGCCGGCGCGTTCGCGCAGCGCAGGCAGATGGATCGGCACCACATTCAGCCGGTAATACAGATCCTCGCGGAACTGCCCGGCGGCGATCATCGGCTCCAAATCCTTGTTGGTGGCCGCGATGATGCGGGTGTTGATCGACACCTCCTCGCGCCCGCCCACGCGGCGGATGCTGCCCGATTGCAGCGCGCGCAGCAGCCGGGTCTGGGCCTGCATCGGCATGTCGCCAATCTCGTCCAGAAACAGCGTGCCGCCCTCTGCCTGCTCGAACTTGCCGATGTGGCGCGACACGGCGCCGGTAAAAGCGCCCTTTTCGTGGCCGAACAGCTCACTCTCGATCAGGTCGGCGGGGATGGCGGCGGTGTTGACCGCGACAAAAGGCCCCGCCTGACGATGGCCCAACTGGTGGATCGCCTCGGCCACCAGTTCCTTGCCCGTGCCCGATTCGCCCAGGATCAGCACCGTCAGGTCGTTCTTCAACACGCGGGTGATCATGCGGAACACCGCCTGCATCGCCGGGCTGCGCCCGACCAAAGGCAGCCCCTGCCCGGCCACCTCGCCCTCGTCCTCGCCGGACGCAAGGCCCGAGGATGACGCCGCCTGCCGCACCGTGCGTACAAGTTCGTCGATGTCGAACGGCTTGGGGAAATATTCAAACGCCCCGGTGTCGGACGCGCGCACCGCGGTATCCAGCGTGTTCTGCGCCGACAGGATGATCACCGGCAGATCGGGATGCAGCGCCTGCACCCGGCCCAGCGTCTCGATCCCGTCACCATCGGCCAGCATCACGTCCGTCACCAGCGCCGAGAACGCGCGCGCAGCCAACAGGCGGTCCCGCTCGGCGATGGAATCGCAATGGGCAACGGTAAAGCCCTCGGCCTCCAGCGCGGCCGTGATGACGATGGCGATGGACTCGTCGTCCTCGACCAACAGGATGCTCATGCGTTTTCTCCGCCGCGTGGGCTGCGCAAACGGCGCGGCTCACCATCGGCCACCGGCAGATGCAGGCGGAAATGGGTCCAGCCGCCCGCCTCGTCGCGGTCATGGGTGATGCGGCCGTTCATGTCGCGGATCAGCTTGCGCACCAGCGCCAGACCCAGCCCCTGCCCGGTCTTTTTGCTGGTGACAAAGGGTTCGAAAATATGATCGCGCACGCCCGCCGCGATGCCGGGGCCATTGTCGGACACCCGCACCTCGATCGGCAACCGCACCGGATTGCCGCGCCCGGTGGCGTGCAATTGCATCCCGCTGACAAAACGCGTGCGCACGATGATGCGCGGGGTGGGCGTGTCCTGCGTCGCCTCGCGCGCATTGGCCAACAGGTTCAGCAACACCTGTACCAGCCCATGCGCGCTGCCCAGCACCGGCGGCAGAGACGGATCGAACTCCTCCTCGATGCGCGGGGCCACGCCCTTGGGCGCGCTGGCGGCCGACAGGATCTGGCTGGCGCGGCGGATGGTTTCGTGCAGGTTGCACGGCTCGACCGGCTCTGACGTGCGGCGCGAGAGGGTCTGCATCTGGTCGATCAGCTTGGCGATGCGGTCGACCTCGTCGGCGATCAGATTGGTCAGCGCGCGGTCGCTGCCCTCGACCTTGCGGCCCAGCAATTGCGCCGCGCCGCGAATGCCCGCCAGCGGGTTCTTGATCTCGTGCGCCAGGATTTCAGGACCGCGCAACAGGCTGTCATTGCCCATCGGCGTTGCCTCGCCCAAAGGCTCGACCGCCGCGCTGTCGGACAGGGTCAGCATCTGCCACCCGGCGGCGTCGACCACGGGCGCTGTTGCCACATCCAGCCGGCGCGGGCCCTGCCCCACCACCTGCGCGTCGACATGGCGGGCGCTGACGGGGGTATCGCTTTCGGCCAGACGCCCTTGCAGGCGCGGGTCGGAAAACCGCAGCATCTCGGCAAAGGCGCGACCGATCAGGCGGCGCTGGCTCTGGCTGAAGAATTGCTCGGCCGCCGGGTTGGCCGCCGCCACCACCTGCCCGGGCGCCAGCATCAGCACCGGATGCGGCAGGCTGGCCATCTGGCGGCGGACATCGGGCGTTGGACCCGGCGTACCAGTGGCGCTGGCCGCCCGCAGCCGGGGCAGTTCCACCGCGCCCTCTTGGGCGGAGCCCGCCCCGGTGCCGCCATCATTCATGCCGCCTGACGATCCATCAGCGGGCCAAAGAATTCCGCCAAAGCCGCTTTGACATCAACAGGATCGTCCATAAAGTTCACGCGGTTTCGGAAATGCGCCGCGCCGTGCAGCCCATGGGTGTACCAGCCAATATGCTTGCGGAACATGTTGACGCCGGTCTTGATATCGTAATGGCGCAGCATGTCCTCGTAATGCTCTAAAATCACGGCATATTGTTCGGACAGCGCCGGCGCGTCCTTGGCATCGCCCGTGGCCAGCCAATGCATCACCTGACCCAACAGCCACGGCCGCCCATAGGCCCCGCGCCCGATCATCACCCCATCCGCGCCCGACTGGGCAATTGCCTGTGCCACATCATCAATGGTGCAGATGTCGCCGTTGACGATCACGGGGATGTCCACCGCTTCCTTCACCTGCCGGACAAAGCCCCAATCGGCGGTGCCCTTGTACAGCTGATTGCGAGTGCGGCCGTGGACGGTCACCATCTTCGCGCCCAGATCCTGCGCGATGCGGGCCAGTTCGGGGGCGTTCAGGTTGTCGTGACACCAGCCCATGCGCATCTTGACCGTCACCGGCACCTTGACCGCGCCCACCACCGCCTCGATCAATTTAGTCGCCAGCGGCAGGTCGCGCATCAGCGCCGATCCGGCATCGCCATTGACCACCTTTTTCACCGGACAGCCCATGTTGATGTCGATGATCGCCGCGCCCCGGTCCTGCGCCAGACGCGCCGCCTCGGCCATCTGCACGGGATCGCAGCCCACCAATTGCATCGAGACAGGCTCTTCGGCAGGGTCCCACGCCGCCTTCTGGATCGACTGGCGCGTTTCGCGGATGGCGGCGGGCGAAGCGATCATCTCGGTCACGTTCAGACCGCTGCCATAGCGCCGCACCATCCGCCGGAATGGCAGATCCGTCACCGCCGTCATCGGCGCCAGCACCACCGGGCAATCAATGCGCACGGGGCCGATATCGATGGGGGGCAACAGGGGCGGAACGGGGATCTGGGTCATATATGGGACACTGCCTAAAAAACAGGCAGCGCATAAAGGATTGCTTCGCCCTCGGCAAGGGATTAGCGGCGCGATCCATGAGCCAAGACGCGAATCCCGTTTCCGATAGCGCCGCCGTGGTGGTGGCCGCCGGCCAAGGTCTGCGCGCGGGACAACCCGTGCCCAAGCAATTCGCGCCATGGCGGGGCAAGCCGGTGCTGCGCCACAGTGTCGAGGCGCTGGCCAGCGCGGGCGTTGCCCCCATCGTCATCGTCATTCCCGAAGGCGCGCAGGACATCGCCGCCCAATGCGTTGCGGGCATCACGGGCGTGGCATTCGTCACGGGGCGCGACACGCGGCAGGGCTCGGTTCTGGCCGGGCTGGAGGCTCTGGAACAGGCGGCCCTCGGCCCCGTTCCCAAAAATGTGCTGATCCATGATGCCGCCCGCCCGATTTTGCCGCGCGCTGTGATCGACCGGCTGGTTGACGCGCTGGTGCGCTTTCCCGGCGCGATCCCCGTGCTGCCGGTGGTCGACAGCCTGTGCCACGCCGCGCCTGACGCCCGCGCGCCCGGCACCGCCATGGGCGCCCCTGCCCGGCGCGAGGATCTGCGCCGCGTGCAAACCCCGCAGGCGTTCCGCTATGCCGACATTCTGGCCGCCCACCGCGCGTGGGACGGCGCCGCCAATGCGGGCGATGACGCGCAGGTGGCGCAGGCCGCCGGCCATACCGTTGCGCTGGTCGATGGAGACGAAGCCTTGCACAAGCTGACCTATGCCAGTGATTTCGGCGCCGACACCGGCGCGCTGCCGCCCGTGCGCATGGGCACCGGCTATGACGTCCACCGGCTGGAGGATGGCGAGGAGCTGTGGCTGTGCGGGGTCAAAATCGACCACCATCAGGGCCTGTCGGGCCATTCGGACGCCGATGTGGCGATCCACGCGCTGGTGGACGCGCTGTTGGGGGCAATTGCCGCGGGCGACATCGGCCAGCATTTCCCGCCCAGCGACGCCAAGTGGAAGGGCGCCAGCTCCGACCGTTTTCTGGACCACGCCGTGGGTCTGGTGCGCGCGGCGGGCTATGCCATTGGCCATGTTGATGTGACCATCATTTGCGAAGCGCCCAAGATCGGCCCGCACCGCGCCGCGATGCGCGCGCGTCTGGCCGATATCATGGGCGTTGACATCGGCCTTGTCAGTGTCAAGGCCACCACCACCGAAAAGCTGGGCTTTACCGGGCGCGGCGAAGGCATCGCGGCCCAGGCCGCCGCTACCGTGATCCGCGCCTGACCGGCCATATCCCCCCAACAAGGCATATCCCCATGACCGAACTGAACATTCTGCCGGCAGACATCGTGGCGCTGGCCCAGCGCGTGATTGCCGAAAACGCGGCTTTGGGGCGCAAGGTGGTCTTGGCCGAAAGCTGCACCGGCGGGCTGGTCAGCGCCGCCCTGACCGAGATTGCCGGGTCATCGGCAGTGCTGGAAAGCGGCTTTGTCACCTATTCCAACGCGGCCAAGCAAAAGCTGCTGGGCGTGCCGGGCGACATTATCGAGACGTTTGGCGCGGTGTCGGCGGCCTGTGCCTGGGCGATGGCCAAGGGCGCGCTCAAGCAGTCGGACGCCGATGTGGCGGTGGCGATCAGCGGCATTGCCGGCCCTGATGGCGGCACAGCGCAAAAGCCGGTGGGTCTGGTTGTGTTCGCCCGCGCCGAACGCAACAGCGACAAGATCGACGCCGAAGAGCGCCAGTTCGAACCCGTCAGCCGCGCCGCGATCCGCGCGGACGCCGCCCGTGTCGCGCTGGAACTGTTGCTGCCCACCACCGACGAGGGCTGAGGCCCCGCCACCCCCGCGCCCTCCGCGCAGCAAAAAGGGGCGCTTCCCACTGCGGGAGGCGCCCCTTTTGCGTGGCCAGCGCAGGCTTAGGCGGCGGTGCCGTACAGCACGGCGGCGCGTTCCTCAAAGGCGGCGACCATCTTGCGGAAGGCCTTGTCGAAATATTGGCCCGCCAGACTTTCAAACAGCGGATTGCGGAAGGTAAAGCTGACCGAGAAGTCCAATTCGCACCCGCCGTCCACGTCGCGGAACTGCCATTTGTTGTCCAGATCGCGCATCGGGCCATCCAGATAGTGCACGGTCAGCTCTCCCGGGCGGTTCAGCAGCACGCGGCTGGTGAACTTTTCCCGCAGCATCTTGAACCCCACCAGCATGTCGGCCACCATCTCGTGTCCGTCATTGCTTTTGACGCGGGTGGCCACCACCCACGGCAGGAATTCGCCATATTTGCCGACATCGGCCACCATGTCGAACATCTGTTCGGCGGTGTATGGCAGAGTGCGGACCTCGTGGATGCTGGGCATGGTTACAGCTTGGCCTCGCGCCTGGCGATCTGAGCCTGACGGGCGGCGCGCATTTCGACGAAATCCTCACCCGCGTGATAGGACGAACGCGTCAGCGGGCTGGCGGCCACCTGCAGGAACCCCTTGGCCCGCGCAATCGCGCCATAGGCCGAGAACGCCTTGGGCGTGACGAATTCCTTGACCTCGGCATGCTTGGGCGTGGGGCGCAGGTACTGGCCCATGGTCAGGAAGTCGATTCCCGCGCTGCGCATGTCGTCCATCACCTGATGCACCTCCAGCCGTTCCTCGCCCAGACCCAGCATGATGCCGCTCTTGGTGAACACCAACGGGTTCTGCGCCTTGACCTCCTCCAGCAACCGCAGCGAGGCGTAATAGCGCGCGCCGGGACGGATGGTGGGGTACAGGCGGGGGACGGTTTCCAGATTGTGGTTATAGACATCCGGGCCAGCGGCCACGATCGCCTCGACCGCGGCGCGCATCTTGCCCCGGAAATCGGGGGTCAGGATTTCGATCGTGGTGTCGGGCGTGGCGGCGCGCAGGGCCTTGATCACCTTGACGAAATGCCCCGCGCCACCATCGGGCAGGTCATCGCGGTCAACGCTGGTGATGACGATATGTTCCAGCCCCAGCTTGGCCGCCGCCTCGGCGACATGGGCTGGCTCGTCGGCGTCCACCTTGCGCGGCATGCCGGTCTTGACGTTGCAGAACGCACAGGCGCGGGTGCATACATCGCCCAAGATCATCACCGTCGCGTGCTTTTTGGTCCAGCACTCGCCAATGTTGGGGCAGGCCGCCTCTTCGCACACCGTGTTCAGTTTCAGGTCGCGCATCAACTGGCGGGTGTTGCCATATTCCTTGCTGACGGGCGCCTTTACCCGGATCCAGTCCGGCTTGCGCTGGGTGGCGGGGGCGGTATCGGCGGTTTCGCCCTCCTGTGGGGCGGCGGCGTGCGAGGACAGATCGGTCATGGGGGCCAGATAGGCGCATCCCGCCCGCCAATCCAGAGGCTTTTCACGAGAAAGATCCCAGGTAGGTAGCATTTCACGCCGTGGCAACATGTCTCAATTGCCTATTGAATGCGCGGGCGCGGCGGGCCACATGGGCGGCCATGCAGGATCAGGACAAACCGTTAGCCCCCGCCTCCCCCCAACTGGACCACCTTTTGGACGGATATCGGCGGTTTCGTTCCACCGGCTGGACGCCAAACCGCGACCGTTGGGCGCAATTGCGCGAAGGCCAGCAGCCCGAGGTGATGGTGATCGCCTGCTCGGACAGCCGAGTCGACCCGGCGCAGATCTTTGACGTCGACCCTGGCGAGATCTTTGTCGTGCGCAATGTCGCCGCGCTGGTACCGCCGTTTGAAACAACGGCGGGTTATCACGGCGTGTCTGCGGCGCTGGAATTTGCGGTGCAGGTGCTCAAGGTCAAGGAGATCCTGGTGCTGGGCCATGGCATGTGCGGCGGCTGCAAGGCGGCGCTGACACAGGAATTGCAGGGCTGCGAGCGCGGTGAAGGCGGCTTTGTCGCCGACTGGATCAGCCTGCTGGACGAGGCGCGCGTGCCAGTGGCCCAGCAGCATGGCACCGAGGGCCGCGTGGCCGAACGCGCGATGGAGCAGGCGGGCGTGCGGGTCAGCCTGCAAAACCTGCGCACCTTCCCCTGCGTCCGCCGCAAGGAGCGCGAGGGCGAACTGACGCTGCGCGGCGCGTTCTTCGCGATCTCGGACGGGGTGCTGCATCTGCTGGACGAGGACAGCGGGCATTTCCACCCGGCCGCATAAGGCCATCCGCGCCGGGCTGCCCCCTGCCCGGCGCCGCACCCACAAACAAAAGGGCGACGGGATCTCTCCCGCCGCCCTTTTTCGTGTCAGCGCCTTGGCTGGGCTGGCTTACTTGCCAGCGGCCTTTTGCGCGGCAAAGGCGATCCACAGCTGAGCCATGGCCTTGCGCACGCCTTCGACCTGCGTCAGCGAAGCCTGCGCCCCGGCATAGTCAGCGCCGTTGATCTGCGCGATGCCCAGACGGGTCAGCACGACATTCTTGTCAGCGCCCGCCTTGGTCAGGGCGATCTTGTACAGGTCGGCAGCCTTGGCCGCGTCGCCATAGGACAGGAACGAGTCCGCCGCAGCGATCACCGTGGCCGCAGTGGCGGCAGGCGCGCGGGCATCGCGCTCCCAGCCCGGCAGCGCCGCCTTGTCCGGGGCAATACGGGCCGTGGCGATGCGCATCGCATCGGCAAAGAACGGCTTGGTGGCGTTGACCACACCGGCGGCCGCGCCGCGATCGATGATGGCCTTCACCTCGGCCGGGTTGCGGCGGGCATCGGCCGTCTGGACGAACTCGACGTAATCGCGCTCTTCGGCAAAGCTGTTGGTGGCGGCCATCAGGCGCAACAGGTCAAACGTGTCCTGCGAGGGCAGCTTGCCCAGATCGCGGATGACCGCGATGCTCAGCGCCCAGTTCTCCTTGGTGGGATAGTCCTTGACCAGCATGGTGGCCAGACGCACGGCCAGCTCGTAATTGTTGGTCTCATAGGTGGCGCCCATGCCACGGCGATACCAGCCCTCGGGGACGGCGGTGTTGGCGGCCTTGTTGGCCTCGATCGCCTTGGTCAGGGCGATCAGGCCGGCGGGGGCCTGCTTGGCGGCGAATTCGGCTTCGGCCAGCGTCACCAGCGCGTCAGCGGCCGGGAAGCCGGTGTCGATCGCCAGTTGCAGCTCCTTGCGGGCCAGATCATATTCCTTGGCCTGCGCGGCGAACTGACCGGCATAGAAATGCAGCTTGGGGGCCAGTTCAGGGCTGGCCTTGCCGCTTTCCAGCATCAGGGTCACGCCCTTGCGGGTGATCGTGTCGTCCTTGGCCAGCGAGCCCAGCTTGATCGCGAAATTGCCGGCGTTGAACTTGTCGTCGGGCGTCGAGGCGGCGGCGATCACAGCGTCCAGCTTGGGCTTGAGCGCGGCGATGGCTTCGGCGGTCGGGGCCTTGATGGCCTTGTCCAGCTCGGTCTGGAAGGGGCCGCCCGCAGCGGCAAAGGCGGGCGAGAACTTGGGCCCAGAGGCAGCCTGCGCGCTAACCGCGCCACCAGCCACACCCCCAACAACACCCAACGCCAGAGCGGCGGCCAGGAAAGAGCCACGCAGCTGCAAGCTGGTCCGGATCATCTACATCATCTCCTCTAGGCCCGCTGAACCCTTCGCACGAAGGCCAGCGCGGCATGACAGTGCTGCACAGGCTTTGGCGAGGATTCGCCCGCTTGGCAACGGGGATTGGATGCGCCGCGCCCGCTGAACGGTGATTGAACCAGATTTTGGGCAATTGTGCAGGATCAGTTGCGGCAAAAACGCGGCAAATCGTTGCGCGCTGACATATATCGGACAAATCGCCCACCTCGCCGGCCCGTGATGCAATTTGTGTGTGGAAAAACGCCATGCTGGCCCGCCTGTGGACCGGCTTGCGCTGGCAATGGCGGCGCGCTTGGCCTAGAGCGACCTATCCCATATTGTCCATAGAACAAGCAGATCCCCCGCGTGAGCGACACCAGCACCATCGACCCCACCGGCCCCATGGGCGACTTCACCCGCGTCGACATCGTCGACGAGATGAAGACCAGCTACCTTGATTACGCGATGAGCGTGATCGTTGCGCGCGCGCTGCCCGATGTGCGCGACGGGCTAAAGCCGGTGCATCGCCGCATCCTGTGGACCTGCCACGAAAACGGCTTTACCCACGCCAAGGCGTACCGCAAATCGGCGCGTATCGTCGGTGACGCCATGGGTAAGTATCACCCCCATGGCGACGCGGCGATCTATGACGCGCTGGCCCGCATGACGCAGGACTGGTCGATGCGCGTGCCGCTGATCGATGGTCAGGGCAACTTTGGCTCCATGGACCCCGATCCGCCAGCCAGCATGCGCTATACCGAGGCGCGTCTGGCCAAGGTGACCGAAAGCCTGCTGGCCGACATCGACAAGAATACCGTTGATTTTGTCGACAACTATGACGGGTCGGAAAGCGAGCCGCAGGCCCTGCCCGCGCGTTTCCCCAACCTGCTGGTCAATGGCGCTGGCGGCATTGCCGTGGGCATGGCCACCAACATCCCGCCGCATAACTTGGGTGAGGTGATCGACGCCTGTTTCGCCGTGATGGACAACCCCGCCATCACCACGGACGAGTTGATGCGCATCGTCCCCGGCCCCGATTTCCCCACCGCCCCGCTGATTTTGGGTCAGGGCGGCGCGCGCAATGCGTACAACACCGGACGCGGCAGCATCATCATGCGCGCGCGCCATGTGATCGAAACGGGCCGCAATGACCGCCGCTCGATCGTGCTGACCTCGATCCCCTATCAGGTGGGCAAGTCGGGTCTGGTCGAAAAGATCGCCGAGGCCGCCAAGGACAAGCGGATCGAGGGCATCAGCGACATCCGCGACGAATCGAACCGCGAGGGCGTGCGTGTCGTTGTCGATCTCAAGCGCGATGCCACCCCCGAGGTGGTGCTGAACCAGATCTGGCGCAACACCCCGGCGCAGTCCAGCTTCCCGGCCAACATGCTGGCGATCCGTGGCGGCCGCCCCGAAGTGCTGGGCCTCAAGGACATCATCACCTCGTTCATCTCCTTCCGCGAGGAGGTGATCACCCGCCGCACCAAGTACGAGCTGAACAAGGCCCGCGATCGTGCGCATATCTTGCTGGGTCTGGTGATCGCCGTCACCAATCTGGACGAGGTGGTGCGCATCATCCGTGGCGCGCCCAACCCCGCCTCGGCCCGCGCGGCGCTGTTGGCGCGCGAATGGCCGATGGGCGAAATCGCATCCTATATCCGTCTGGTCGAAGCGATCGAGGAAGGCGCGAGCGAGCTGGACGCGCCCACCTATCGCCTCAGCGAAATTCAGGTGAAGGCCATTTTGGACCTGCGCCTGCACCGCCTGACCGCGCTGGGCCGCGACGAAATCGGTGACGAGCTGGAAGGCCTGGCCAAGGCGATTGCCGAATATCTCTCGATCCTGGCCGACCGGGTGAAGCTGTATGGCGTCATGCGTCAGGAGCTGATCGAGGTGCGCGCCCAATACGCCACCCCGCGCAAGTCCGAGATCACCGCCCCCGCCGATGGCATCGACGACGAGGATCTGATCGAGCGCGACGACATGGTCGTGACCGTGACGATGGACGGCTATATCAAGCGCACGCCGCTTTCCACGTTCCGGGCGCAGGCGCGCGGCGGCAAGGGCCGCGCCGGCATGGCGACCAAGGACGAGGATGTGGTGGCCACCATGTTCGTCACCACCACCCACAACCCGGTGCTGTTCTTCAGCACGGCGGGCAAGGTCTACCGCCTCAAGGTGTACAAGCTGCCCGAAGGTGGCCCCGCCACCCGTGGCCGCCCGATCGTCAACCTGCTGCCCGCGCTGGACAAGGATGAGACGATCCAGACCGTCTTGCCTCTGCCCGAGGATGAGGCCGATTGGGGCAAGCTGTCGGTGGTGTTCGCCACGGCCAAGGGCAATGTCCGCCGCAACAGCATGGACGCCTTTGCCAATATCCCCAGCAACGGCAAATTCGCCATGCGCTTTGACGAGGGCGACGATGACCGGTTGATCGGCGTTGCCCTGCTGGAGCCGACCGATGACGTGTTGCTGGCAAGCCGTCAGGGCAAGGCGATCCGTTTCGGCGGCGACGAGGTGCGCGAATTCACCAGCCGCACCAGCACCGGCGTGCGCGGCATGGCGCTCAAGGGCGACGACGAGGTGATCAGCCTGTCGATCCTGCACCGCGTTGGCGTCAAGGATCAGGACGAGCGCGAGGATTACCTGCGCCACGCCCCCTGGAAGGCCGAGAAGGACAGCGAGCCGCAGATGAGCCCCGAACGCTTTGCCGAACTGGCCGAGCGCGAGCAGTTCATCCTGACCGTTTGCGCCAATGGCTATGGCAAGCTGTCGTCGGCGTTTGAATATCGCCGCACGGGCCGTGGTGGTCAGGGCATCACCAATATCGACAATATCGGCCGAAATGGTCCGGTCGTCGCCAGCTTCCCGGCGGCGCAGGCGGACCAGTTGATGCTGGTGACCGATCAGGCCAAGATGATCCGCCTGCCGCTGTCCACACTGCGGGTGATCGGGCGCGGGTCTGCGGGTGTGCGCCTGTTCAACGTGGCCGATCAGGAACATGTCGTGTCGGCCGTGCGATTGGCAGAGGCGGAGGATGCCGAGGACGCCGCCGAGGTGGTGACCGACGCGACTGAAGCGCCTGAAACGCCCGAAACCGGCGAATGAGCCCGCCCGACAGCGTGGCGTACAAGGTGCTGACCGCGCCGCAATACGCCAGCTTTCGTGAGCGCGGGGTGTTTGCGGGCGCGCCGGTGGATCTGGCCGATGGGTTCATCCACCTGTCGGCGCAGGACCAGTTGGCCGGCACGGTGGACAAGCATTTCGCCGGGCAGGAGGACCTCTACCTGCTGACGATTGACCTGCGCGCCGCCGAAGCCGCCCATCCCGGCGCCGTGCGGTGGGAAGTGTCGCGCGGTGGGGCGCTGTTCCCGCATGTCTACGCCCCGCTGGCGTGGGACTGGGTGCGGGGCCACGGGCCGCTGGAACGTCTTGAATCTGGAGCAATCTGTCTGCCCCCCATGGCTTGAGCCGGGGCAGCGCGCATGGCATCCCCCACCCACTTGGATGGGGGACATGATGACGGCATATGGCTTGATCACGCGGACGGGCTGTCCGGCTTGCGGTGGGACGGCGGCGCGCACGCTGTTCACGGCGGCGCTGGATGGGCCACTGCTGCGCGGTTATCTGTCGGCCTATTACGCGCGCGATGTCGCGGTGGCGGGGGCCTATTGCGCGCTGGAATGCGCGACATGCGCCACGCTGTATCAACGCGATGTGGGCAATGGCCCGCTGTTGTCCGACCTGTATGACCAATGGATGCCCCCCTCGCGGCCAGAGGAGGATGCCGGATACCGCTATGACGTGACCAATCCCGCCGCGTCACGCGATGGGCACGAGATCATGGTGGCATCGGCCTATCTGGGCGTGCCGTTGGGGGCGATGCATACGCTGGATTATGGCATGGGCTGGGCCGGATGGGCGCGGGTGGCGCGCGCGCTGGGCTGTGTCTCGCATGGCTATGATCTGGCCGACAGCCGCATGGCCCATGCCGCCGCGCATGGCATTCTGCCCGACAATGGCCGATATCATTTCATCAACACCGAACAGGTGATGGAGCATATCGAGGATCCGGTTGCGCTGGTCGGCGAACTGGCGGGCAAATTGCGCCCCGGTGGGGTGCTGAAAATCTCGGTTCCGGCGCAGGACGGGGTGCGGGCCGAACTGGCGCGACTGGCGGCGGGAGGCGACCGGGTGAATGCGGCCGGACTGATGCCGCTGCACCCGCTGGAGCATGTGAACGCCTTTAGCCGGGAGGGGCTGGCCCGGTTGGGGGCGATGCATGGGCTGGCGCTGGTGCGGCCGGGGCTGGCCACGCGCTATGCCTTTTTGCGCCACGCCGGGGCGATGGACTGGGCCGATCTGCCCCGCGTGGCCAAGGAGATGGTGCGCCCGGTCTGGCAATGGGTATCGCCGCGCAACACCTATGTCTGGTTGCAAAAACCGGCGGCTTAGGGCGCGCGCCTTGACTTGGCGGCGCAATTGCGGTTTCGCGGGCGCCATGACACATCAGGTACACATCATCGGCGGCGGCTTGGCCGGGACAGAGGCCGCTTGGCAGTTGGCGCGGCGCGGCGTCCATGTCCGCCTGTCCGAAATGCGCGGCGGGGCCGATGGCGACCGCAGCCCGGCGCATCAGGGCGATGGCTTGGCCGAGTTGGTCTGTTCAAACAGCCTGCGCAGCGACGATGATGTGTCGAATGCGGTGGGATTGCTGCACCATGAGATGCGGGCCTGCGGGTCACTGATCATGGCCGCGGCGGACAAGGCGCGCGTGCCCGCCGGTAGCGCGCTGGCGGTCGACCGCGACGTGTTTTCCGCCGAGATCGAGGCCGCCTTGACCGCGCAGCCCACATTAACGCTGGCACGCGAACGGGTGGACAGCCTGCCCAGCGAGGGCCTGACGATCATCGCCACCGGCCCGCTGACCGCCGCCGGATTGGCCGACAGCATCGGCCGGGCGACCGGGGCGGACAGTCTGGCCTTTTTCGACGCCATCGCGCCGATCGTCTATCATGACAGCATCAACATGGACGTGGCCTGGCGCGCCGCCCGTTGGGACAAGGGGGCCGAGGCGTCTTTCGCGCTGGGCTCCGATGGCAAGGATTACATCAACTGCCCGATGACCAAGGACCAGTACCTTGCTTTTCGTGAGGAATTGCTGGCGGGTGAAAAGACGGTGTTCAAGCAATGGGAGGCCAACACCCCCTATTTCGACGGCTGCATGCCGATCGAGGTCATGGCCGAACGCGGCGAGGAGACGCTGCGCTTTGGCCCGATGAAGCCGGTGGGGCTGGACAATCCGCATTGGGCCACGGCCGAACACCCCAATGGCCGCTGGCCCTATGCCGTGGTGCAGTTGCGGCAGGACAATGTGCTGGGCACGCTGTGGAACATCGTGGGCTTCCAGACGAAACTGAAATATGCCGAACAGCAGCGCATTTTCCGGACTATTCCGGGGCTGGAAGGTGCCGAATTCGCGCGGTTTGGCGGGCTGCACCGCAACACGTTCCTGAACTCGCCCACCTTGCTGGACCGGCAATTGCGGCTGAAATCGGCGCCGCACATCCGCTTTGCCGGGCAGATCACCGGGTGTGAGGGCTATGTCGAAAGCGCCAGCGTGGGGATGTTGGCGGGCATCATGACCGCGCTGGAAATCACCGGCGGGACATGGGCCGAACCGCCCCGCACCATGGCGCTGGGCGCGTTGCTGGCGCATATCACCGGCGATGCTGAGGCCGAGACCTATCAGCCGATGAACATCAATTTCGGCCTGTTCCCGCCGATCAGCGGCAAAACGCCCGAGGGCCGCAAGATGAAAAAGCCCGACCGCAAGGTGGCCTATACCACCCGCGCCAAGGCCGATATGGCGGGCTGGCTGGCGGCACTGGGGGCTGGTGCGGCTTAACCGTCCGGGTCGTCATCAGGCGGCCCACCCCGCCCCGGCGGCAATGGCGAACAACTGCATGATGCGGCGCGTTTGGCGGCGCGGGCAGCCTTTTGGCGCTCCTGCTCGGCGGAATAGACGTCCATTTCGGCGCGGCTGATAATGCCGTCGCCATTGGTGTCGATCTGGACGAAACGCTCGGCGGTCTTGACCGCCCATTCCTCGAAACTGAGCAAATTGTCGCGGTTAACGTCCAGTTTTTGAAACGCTTTTACCCGCGTGGACAGCATCTCGGTGCGGGTGATCGTGCCGTCGCGGTTGCGGTCATAACGGTTGAAACGCCGCTCCTCTGGCGATTGTTTATGCCGCACCGCGCTGGGCAAAGACGCGCCGCGCGCATTGGGATCGCCGCTGGGCAGGACGATGGGCCCCTCGCCCGGTTTGGCCGCCAGATCGGGCGGCGGTGTACCGCGTTCCAGCGCCGCGCGCCCCTGCCACCAGAAAAAGCCCGCCCCGGCCAAGCATAGCGCCGCCACCGCGCCAATCACCATCCTGCCGGCCGCATTGTTGTCTGTCATGCCGAGTCCCCCCATATGTGGGACTACGGATGGTAAACTAAGTGCCGAAAAGGCCAAGCCGGATCGACGCGGCAAACGCGCCGAAATTGTCCAGTTTTCCGCCCTTTTGCACCCGCTGGGCCAGCCCGGCCAGCACCACCAGCGGCCGCATCGCGCGCGACAGGCGCGGCAGGCGGGCGGGCTGCGCGGCGGTCATCTGCGCCAGCATCGCCTGCTCTTCGGGCGCGGCCAACAGCGGGATCAGATCGCCTAGCGCCCAGCCCCGCGCCATGGTGGCCAGCGCATCGTCCGAACCACCCGCCAGCGCGGCACAGGCCGCCTGACGCCCGGCGACAAATTGCGCCACGGTGGTCATGTTCAACGGTCGGTCGGCCAGCAAGGCCTCCCACCCATCCACCAGCGCGCCCAACGCCCCATGCCCATCATCCCAGCACGCCAGCGCCGCCAACAGCGGCTCACCCTTGGGCCATTGCGCCGCCGGTTCACGCAGGCGGTCGCGCCACCATGCCAAACGGATTTGCGCCATGATCGGTTCGCGCCCACCGATCAGCACCGGGCGGGCAACACCCCCCAACCGCTCATCCAAAGCCAACAGCGTCAGCCAGCGCTCCTTCACCGGGCCGGGGGCATAGGACAGGGCAAGGCGCCAAGGCGGCGGCAGCGTATCGATCAGGTCAGCAAACATGCCCGCCCCTTACCCCGCAACCCGCCAAAAGGCAAAGGGCGCCGCCGGTTCCCCGACGACGCCCTTGTGACCATTATAACGCCACCATAATGCTATCATTGACAACAAAATGGCGGGCGTTGGGCGTGCTTAGCGATAGCACACCTTCTTGGCGGCGGCGACGATGCGCGGGGCATCGATCACGGTCGCCTTTTCCAGGTTCAGCGCATAGGGCTGCGGCACGTCCTCGTTGCACACGCGGATCACCGGCGCGTCCAGATGGTCGAAACCTTCCTCCATGCAGATCGTCGCGATTTCCGAAGCGATCGAGCAGGTCGGCCAACCCTCTTCGGCGACGATCAGGCGGTTGGTTTTCGCCAGCGATTCCAGCACCGTAGCCTTGTCCAGCGGGCGCAGCGTGCGCAGGTCGATAACTTCGGCATCGATGCCCTGCGCGGCCAGCGTCTCGGCCGCTTCCAGCGCCAGACCCACGCCGATCGAGTAGGACACGATCGTCACGTCCTTACCCTCACGCATGATCCGCGCCTTGCCAATCGGCAGGACGTGGTCATCCAGTTCGGGCAGTTCGAAGGTGCGGCCGTAAACCAGCTCATTCTCAAGGAAAACAACGGGATCCTCGCTACGGATCGCCGCCTTCAACAGGCCCTTGGCATCGCTTGCGTCATAAGGCGCGATCACGATCAGGCCCGGCACGTTGGCATACCAAGGCGCATAGTTCTGCGAGTGCTGCGCACCCACGCGCGCCGCCGCACCGTTGGGACCACGGAACACCACCGGGCAGCGCATCTGACCACCCGACATATAGTTCGTCTTGGCCGCCGAGTTGATGATGTGGTCAATCGCCTGCATGGCAAAGTTGAACGTCATGAACTCGACAATGGGGCGCAGACCGCCCATCGCCGCGCCCGCACCGATACCGGCAAAGCCATATTCGGTGATCGGCGTATCAATCACGCGCTTGGGGCCGAACTCGTCCAGCAGGCCCTGCGTCACCTTGTAAGCGCCTTGATATTGCGCGACTTCTTCGCCCATCACAAAGACGCGCGGGTCACGGCGCATTTCCTCGGCCATGGCATCGCGCAGTGCTTCGCGCACGGTGCTGGTCTTCATGTTGGTGCCATGCGGCACGACCGGATCGGCCGGACGCGCGGCCGCAACCGGCGCCGCCACAGGGGCAGCCGAAGCCGTCACGGGCGCTGCCACCGGAGCAGCGGCAGGCACGGCGGCCTCACCCTCACCACCGATCAGCGCGATCACGGTGCCAACCTTGACGCCTTCGGTGCCCTCGGCCACCAGCAGCGCGCCGACGGTGCCTTCATCCACCGCCTCGAATTCCATCGTCGCCTTGTCGGTTTCGATTTCCGCCAGGATATCGCCCGACTTGACCTCGTCACCCACCTTGACCAGCCACTTGGCCAGCTTGCCTTCTTCCATCGTGGGCGAGAGGGCCGGCATCTTCAGTTCGATTGCCATCTCAATAGCTCCCCACCAGAACGTCGGTATACAATTCGCTCATATCCGGTTCGGGTGAGCTTTCCGCGAAATCAGCGGCTTGCGTGCAGATCGCGCGGATACGCTTTTCGATGTCCTTCAGCTTGTCCTCCGGCACGCCACGGGCCAGCAGTTCGGCCTTGGCACCCTCGATCGGGTCGCGGTTTTCACGCACGTCCTGCACTTCCTCGCGGCTGCGATACTTGGCAGGGTCCGACATCGAGTGGCCACGATAGCGGTAGGTGTTGAGTTCCATCAGCACCGGACCATTGCCCGCGCGCACATATTCCACCGCGACATTGGCGGCGGCGCGCACTTCGAGCACGTCCATGCCGTTGACGTTCATGCCCGGAATGGTGAAGGCCGCGCCACGACGGTGGAAATGGGTTTCCGCAGACGAGCGGCCCACGGCCGTGCCCATCGCGTACTGATTGTTTTCAACCACGAAAATGATCGGCAGGTTCCAAAGAGCAGCCATGTTGAAGCTCTCATAGACCTGACCCTGGTTGGCCGCGCCGTCACCGAAATAGGCAACGCACAGGCCGCCATCCTCGTTGTACTTGTGCGCAAAGGCCAGACCGGCCCCCAGCGACACCTGCGCGCCGACGATGCCGTGGCCGCCATAGAACTTCTTCTCGGTGCTGAACATGTGCATCGAGCCGCCCTTGCCACGGCTGATGCCCGCCTCGCGGCCGGTCAGTTCGGCCATGATCACGTTGGGATCAATACCATATGCCAGCATGTGGCCGTGGTCGCGATAGCCGGTGATCACGCTGTCGTGACCTTCCTGCAACGCCGACTGGATGCCGACCGCCACCGCTTCCTGACCGATATACAGGTGGCAGAAGCCACCAATCAGGCCCAGACCATACAACTGGCCCGCCTTTTCCTCGAACCGGCGAATCAGGACCATCTGCTCATAGAAATGCAGCAATTCCTCGTCAGAGGCTGCATAGCGCCGGTTGGCCTCATAGGCGGCCTGAAGCGCGTGGAGCTGGTCATTCCCGCCGTTTGCGGCGGTCGATGCTGCGGCCGTGTCCGCAGCGATAGGTTTGCCAGTTTTGGCCAAGACGAGTTCCCCGAATTACCACGAATGCAAAAACGGTCTATAAGGCCAGTTTGACCAGCCGAAAACCTTCACATACGATTTTATAATGGCCATCCCACGTTTCGAATGATCGTTTCGCAGGGCGGACAGCGCTTCCTATGGCACGGCCTGCGCGGACAGGGCAACCACGTTGCGTTTCAGCGCACGATCATGATGACTTCGTCGGGATGGGCGACGTTCAGATTCTTGCGCAACAACTCGCTCGACAAGTCAGGATCGGGCGCGCGCTGATCCAGCAGCGCAACACGATTGCGCCATTCGTCCCGCGCTTTCGTCAGGCGGATAATTTCGGCCTGACGCTGCTCCAGCGACTGACGCGCCTCCCCCCAGGCCAGCAGGCCGCTGGGCCCGGCCACCACCCACGCCAGTGTCACCAGCAGGAAACACAGCGCAAGGCCACGAATGACGGTTTCACGGGCAAGGATCGGTTGTTCGCGGGTGTGTCGCATGCCCGCAGGGAATCACGATCGGCCACTTATTTCAAGAGCAAAGCGAAATGCGCTTGCAACTTTCCTGACGAAAAAACGACTCGGCGCGGGCGCGCTGTCCACTTTCCCGATTTGTTCTATGTATTCCGCCGAGGGTGCTGATTCAGGGCGGATTTCCGCTCTTTGCCGTACACCTGTTTTCAGCCGGCCGAGCGGCCACCCCACCAGCCCAAGCAGACGCATGATGACCACACCCGACATCCGCCGCCACACCCGCGACAGCCTGTACCTGATGGCACAGTGCCAACATCTGGGCAGCGGTCAATCGGCGCGCATCCGCGTGCGCAACCTGTCCCCTGAAGGGCTGATGGCCGAAGGCGACATGCGGGTGTTCCACGGCGATGCGGTGGCGGTGGATCTGCGCAACATCGGCGTGGTGACGGGCGTGGTCGCATGGGTACAGGGCAACCGCTTTGGCCTGGCGCTGGGCACCACGATCGACCCGCAACTGGCGCGCCAACCCGTGACCGGCGTCGACACGCGCGACTATTACCAGCGTGGCCCGGTGGGCGTGCTGGAACGCCCGCAAGAGATCGACCCGCGCCGCGCGCGGCTGATCTGACCGCTATAACGGCGCGAACCGCAGCCACACCCCGCCGCGCGGCCGCAGCGTTAGCCGGCTGACCAGATCGGGCGGCCGCGCCGCCTCCAGCCGGAACGTGCGCAGCACCGCGGCCAGCACCACCTGCGCCTCCTGCGTGGCAAAGCCCGCCCCCACGCACACACGCGGTCCCCGGCCAAAGGGGATCCACGCCTGACGGGCGCTCTCGATGCCCTGCGGCGTGGTGAAACGGTCGGGGTCAAAAGCATGGGGCAGTGCCCAATGCTGTGGGTTGCGATGCACCAGCCACGGCGCGGCCACGATCATGTCGCCCGGCACGATCGCCTTGTCCCGGATGGCGATGGCGTGGGTCGCCACACGCGGCAGAAAACTGACCGGCGGGTACAGGCGCAAACTCTCGCGAAAGACGTTGCGCATCGCCTCCATCCCCCGCAAATGCCCATGGGCCAGCGACGCGCCACCTGTCACCTGCGCCATTTCGTCGCGCAGACGGTCCTGCCACACCGGCACCTCGGCCAACAGATACAGCGACCACGCCAGCGCCGACGCCGTTGTCTCATGCCCCGCCAGAAACAGCACCGCCACCTGATCGATCAACGTGCTTTCGTCAAAGCCCTGCCCGGTTTTGGGGTCACGCGCGGCCAACAGGCTGTCCAGCAGATCGGGCGGCACATGCGCCACCCCCTGTGCCCGCGCAGCCATCCGTGCGGCGATGATCGGCGCGAACACGCCCCGGATGCGCGCCGCCTGCCGCCGGGCCAGCGCGCCAAAACCCATGCGCGGCAGGCCATACAGGCCCAATGTCGTCGCCCTTTGCGCATGGGCCTGATAGGCGGTGAAGGCGCGGTGGATGACCATAGCCTCTGCCCCGGTCAGCGCGCGGGAAAACAGCGTGCGAAAGATCACATCGGCCGCCACATGCGTCATCAGCGGATCGACATCCACCGGCCGCGACAGGTCCATGGCCTTCAACCGCGCCACCAGATCCTGCGCCGCGGCCATCATCACCGGGAACGCGCGCGCCATGTTGGTATGGACAAAGGCCGGGTTGATCATCGCCCTTTGCCGCTGCCATTCGGCACCATTGGCGACAAACACCCCCTGCCCGATCAACGGCCGCAACAGATCGTCCAGCAGCCAGTGTTTGGGAAAGTCGCCCTCGGCATCGTCCAGCACACGATGCACCAGCGGCAATTCGTTGACCATGAACATCGCCAGACGCGGCAGCCGCGTCTCGCCCATCTTCATGCCATAGGCCCGCGCGCACAGCGTATGTACCCAACTGTGCCAGCCCAGCCGGAAGCGCGCCCACAGCCCCGGCTTGCGGTCATGCGGGCGCGGCCAGGGCGGTTCGAACGGCGGGGTTTGCTGCGCGGCATCGCGGGGCGCGTGCCATGGACATTCACTCATTGCGCCGCCTCCATCGTGGGACCACAGGCATCAAACGCGGCCACCGCCTGCGCCAAGGTCCGCCGCGCACAGGTGATCGCCACATAGTCCAGCGGTGAAGCCCTTTGCATCCGCCGCAAATAGTCGAAATGTTGCGCAAAACGGTCGCGCCGCCGCGCCGCCCGCGTGGCCGCGTCGGCAAACAGATGCCACCGGGGCGAGCGCTGGATCAGCCCGGCGGGCGCTTCCACCGGGCGGCCCTGCGCCGGGGGCACCAGCGCAACACAGGCCCCATCAGCCGGCGAGGCCACATCCACCCAGCGCACCCCCAGCCGCGCCACCGCATCCAGGTCCCGCGCGAACCATGCCGCATCGCGCCGACAGGCCAGCAATTGCACGCAGCTGCCATAGGTCACCATGCCAAACCGGTCCGGCACCGCCCCCTCCAGCCGCGCGCCCAACCGCGCCAGCACCGGGACGGCCAACTCAGTCCCGTTGGAATGCGAGATCAGCACCACCTCGTCCCAGTCCTGCGCCAGCGCTTCGGCGATCAGCCCCGCCGCATGGGTCAGCCGCGCGTCCAGCGCCGCATCGGGGCCGGCGCGCGCCAGATCATCGTTGAACAGGACAAAGCGCATTTGCCACAGCGCATGGGTTCGCCGCGCCGCCGTCCAAGCCGCGCCCGCGCCCAGCCCCACGCCCGCGCCCAGCCCGGCCCAAAGGCCCCACAGCCCGCCCGCCAGCCCCGCCGCGCCAAGGCCCAGCAACACCGGCCCCAGCAGCAACATCCCCACCGGCCCGAACAGCCCGATCCACGATCCGCGCGGCCAGCGCCGCATCTGGGCAAAATCCAGTTGCCGCAGCATGTGGGCATGGGCGCGCAATATCCGCCACCCCACGGCCAGCGCCCCGCGCGGCCAATGATCGCGCACGATATCGTCCCAGCCCAGACAGGTGGTGTCGGCCAACAGGCTGCCGGCTTGATCCGTAACGGTCCAATTGACATCGGCCCCCCGGCGCTGACGCGGGGACAAAATCAACCGCCCCTCGGGCCAATCGGGCGCCTGCGCGTCCAGCACCTGTTGGTGCAAGCCATGGTAAAAACGCCCGCCACGCGGGTCAAAACCGCCAAGATAGAAGATCTTGCGCTTGAACAGAGGGGGTATTTGGCAAAGGGTCGGTGACATGAGCAACTCCGACCGTCAGTATTGTCTGTTCATGAACAGCGGCAAGTACAACCGCAACCAAGGGTGCAAGCGTCACGACAACGCCTATGGCATCAATGGCGGCGGCGATGGTCGCGCGCGACGCGCGGCGGATCTGGCGCTGTATCGCCACATGCGGGCGCAGGGAGATCCGCTGGCGCCCGTGGTTTTGGCCTTTACACGGACGTTTGGCTGGTTCTTCTTCAACTATCACGCGGGGCTGTGGCGTGGCCAACTGGTGCGTAAACTGTTCCCGCGATATTAGGTCACGTGTGCCAAGCATGCAGTATTTTTAGCAGGTTTTGCGACATTTTTAGGTGCTGCGTTGCGGCATGGGCGGTAAATCGGCGTTGCCTCGAATAACAGAACAGACGAACCCGTTAACGGTCCGTACCAACCTGTCGGGCCGCTTTCGCCATCACTACCCCAAGCGATTGATGAGGCGGCCTGGTTTTTCGACCTGCTTGGATGGATCACACATGTGGCAATGATTTGCCCCGCATGATTGATTGCCGCCCGACACCCAACAGGCGGGGCGCGCGTGGGGCGGGCCTGACGCCTTGGCGCTACGCGCGAAAGCCGGGCAGCGCAAGCGCCACCCGGCTTCATCCCCGTCCCGTTGCATGTAGTGCTCCAGATCAGGCCAATGCGCCGTCACGCGCGGCTCAGGGCCCCGCCATCAGGCAGCAGCCCGCTCGCCGCCTTGTCAGGCAGCCGCGTTGGCGCCGCTCATCGCGCTCGACGTGTTGTTGAACGTCGTCTTCATCTGGTTACCCAGCCCGGTCATCGCTGTCACCAGCGCCACGCCCAAAAGCGCGGCAATCAAGCCATATTCAATCGCCGTCGCGCCAGTTTCATCGCGCCACAGGTTCCGCAACACAATTTTGGTCATCACAAAATCCCCAGTCAGTCTGCACCCCACACAGGACTAGGGCTTTTACTTACCCATTATTCCCTAACGAAGCGCTAACCAGAGACAGGAAATTGCGATTTACCGTTTAGCATCAATGCCCGCCGCACGCGGCGGCGGCAGCGCCTATGCTTCGTCCTGTACCGTGTCGATCACCAAACGATAGCCCACCCCCGGTTCGGTCGCGATCGCCGATACCCCGTCCTGACCGCGCTCCAGCTTTTGCCGCAACATGCCGACATAGACGCGCAGATATTGGGGATCAGCCTCTGACCGGCCCCAGCCCGCCGCCAGCAAGCGCCGTTGCGTCACCACCTGCCCAGCGTTTTCGGCCAACATGCGCAACAGGTTGTATTCCTTGGGGCTCAGCTTGACCAGATCACCGCCCACCCGCACCTCGCGCGTGGCATAGTCGATCTGCAACCAGCCGCCGTCAAAATGCGTCACGGTTTTGCGCTGTCCATGGCGGCGGCGCAGCGCGGCGCGCACGCGGGCCAGCAATTCGCCCAGCACAAAGGGCTTGTCGACATAATCATCCGCCCCCACGTCCAGCGCGGCGATCTTTTCCTCTTCCTGATGGCGGGCGGAAATGACGATGATCGGCGTGTTGGTGCGTTGGCGAATTTTGCTGATCACCTCTTTGCCGTCCATATCCGGCAAGCCCAGATCCAGCAGCACCACGTCATGGCTGTTCAGCATCATCTGGGCGATGGCGGCGTTGCCGTCCTGCGCCACCGTGACTTCGTGCCCAATGGCGCGCAAAGCCGGCGTCAGGGCGCGCGCGATGCCCGGTTCATCGTCCACCAACAGGATATGGCCAGTCGTCATGTCAGTCCTCGATTGCTGTCAGCGGCAGGCGGATCGTCATGCGCGTGCCGTGGCCGTCGGCCACCGGCGACTGCGCCGAGATCGCCCCGCCCGATGCTTCCACAAAACCCTTGGCGATCGCCAGCCCCAAACCCGAGCCGCGCGTGCCACCATCCTCGCGCTGGACGCGATAGAACCGGTCGAACACCCGTTCGATCTGGGCGGGGGGAATGCCGATGCCCTGATCGGTGATGGTGATGACACAATCGTCACCATCGCGGCGGCAGGCGATGTCCACCGAGCTGGGCGGCTGGCTATAGCGCAACGCGTTGTGCAGCACATTGGTCAGCGCCAGATCAAACAGCGTCGTGTCCACCCGCACCGTCATGTCGGCGCCCTCCAGCGAAAAGCGGATGTCGCGCCCCGGTGCCAGACGCCCGCCATGTGCCACGACGCGGCGCACCACTTCGGACACCGACAGATCGGCCATGCGCAGACCGATGTCCTGCGATTGCAGGCGGGTCATCTGCAACAGGTTGGTGGTCAGATGGTTCAGCCGCTCGGCCTCCTCGACGATGTCGGTCAGCAACCCGCGCGAGGTTTCCGCATCGAAGGTGCCGCCAAACGACAGCAACGTCGAGGCCGCCGTGTTGATCACCGTCAGTGGCGTGCGCAAATCGTGGCTGACCGAGGCCAGCAGCGAGGAGCGCAGCGCATCGGCGCGCGCCTTGGCCAGCACCTCGGCCAGATCATCGGCCAGATCGATGCGTTCCAGCGCCAGCGCCACCATGCGCCCCAGCGCCAGCAGATAGGCCGGGTCCAGCGGTTCGGGATCGTCGGACACCAAAATGACGCCATTGCAGCCGCCGCCGGTGTCCAGCAAACAGGCCGAAATACCGCCACCGCGCGCCAGTTCACGGCCACCTGCCAATGCCTGACGCGCCAGATCCAGCCACATCGGCAACGCCGGGCTATTGCCCAGCGGCTGCATGGTGCCGTGATCGGGGCGGTACACCCCCATCGCCCGCCCGCCGGTTTCAGGGAACTGGCGCAACAGCGTGGCGTGCATGACGCGATAGACGTCCTCGGGCCCGCTGGCGCGCTGCAGATCGCGGCTGACGGCAAACAGGCTTTCCAATTGGCGATTGCTGCGCATGGTGCGCTGTGTCTGGTCACGCAGGCGGCCCGACAGCCAGCCCGACACCAACGCGGCCAGCGTGAAAATCACCGGCGGGGCAAAATGTTTGACCTGCGAGATGGTGAAGATGAACGTGGGCGCCGAAATGAAATAGTCAAACGCCAGCGCCCCCAGAATGGCCGAGCCAATCGCCAGCGCCATGCCATACAGGGCCCCGATCAAGGTGATGCCCAGCACCAGGATCAGCGCCGAATAGCCTTCGGTCAGCCAGATGCGCGAAATGATGTTCAGTTCGAAGAACAGCAGCAGCAGCAATTGCGACTGCACCAACCGCCGCAGGAAGGATAGAGGCCGCTCCTTGCCGGTGGGCACCAGCGGGTGGACCACCTCACCTGCATGCACTATCGAGGCCAGCGCTGCCAAAGGCGCGCGCCACCCCTTGGCGCGGGGCGTGGGCGGGATCAGGATCTCGGGCTCGGGAATGACCGTCGAGGGCATCAGCGCCCTCCTCGCCTATGGCCCCGTCGCCAATATGTCGTCACCATGCCCGAAGCCGCCCAATACCTCCGATCGGTGCAGAACTGCCCGATGCCTGACTTCTATTCACCAGCACGCCCCCCCGCGCAATCCCGACCTTCATCAAATGTCCATATAAACAGCCACGCGCGCACACCAAAAAGGGACGCAAAGGTTACCCTTTACGCCCCTTTCGGCCCCACCTGCGCGGGCTCCACCCTGATGCCCGCGCGGAAAAAACGGGAAATGCGGATCAGGCGATCGACATCGGTGACATCGCGTTGCGGTTGCCCGCCAGTTCGCGGTTCAGATACAGCGCCAGCAGCGTAGCCGCCGCGCCCGAGAGCAGATAGGCGCCCGATGCGATCAGCCCGTATTCATGCGACAGTTTCAGCGCGATCAGCGGGGCAAAAGCCGCCCCCACCAGCCACGCGATGTCGCTGGTCAGCGCCGATCCGGTATAGCGGTGCTGGCTGGAGAAGCTGGAGGCGACCGCTCCCGACGACTGGCCAAACGACACGCCCAGCACGGCAAAGCCGATGATCATGAACGCCATTTCGCCCAGCGTGCCCATCGCCAGCATCTGCGGGGCAAAGCCGCTGAAAGCCGCGATCGCTGCCGCCGACACGCCCAGCACCATGCGGCGCCCGACGCGATCAGCCAGATGGCCCGAGACAAAGATCGCCGCCGTGCCGATCATTGCCGCGCCGCATTCGATGATCAGGAACGAGGCCGGGCGCTCCGGCGTGTTCAAATAGACCCACGAAAGCGGGAACACCGTCACCATGTGGAACAGCGCGAAGGAAGCCAGCGGCGCCAGCGCGCCGATCAGGATGGTCCGGCCTTCCTGACGGATGGTCACCATTGGCGGTTCGGGCTGCAAATCGCGGCTTTCGAACAGGCGGACGAATTCGGGCGATTCCACCAGCCGCAGCCGCGAGAACAACGCCACGACGTTGATGGCAAAGGCCACAAGGAACGGGAAGCGCCAGCCCCAGCTGAGGAAGTCACCTTCGGGCAGAGCGGCGACGAAAAAGGCGAACATCGCGCTGGCCACGATCAGGCCCAGCGGCGCCCCCAATTGGGGGATCATCGCATACCAGCCCCGGCGTTCACGCGGCGCGTTGAGCGCCAGCAGCGAGGCCAGACCATCCCAGCTACCGCCCAGCGCAAAGCCCTGACCCAGACGGAACACCGCCAGCAGGTAGATCGCCGTCACGCCCAGCGTTTCATAGCCCGGCAGGAAAGCGATCGCCGCCGTGGACCCGCCCAGCAGGAACAGCGCAATCGCCAGCTTGGCCGCGCGCCCGTACAGGCGGTCGATCGACATGAAGACAAACGAACCCAGCGGGCGCGCGATGAACGCCAGCGGGAAAATCGCGAAGGAATAGAGCGTCCCTGTCATCGGATCGACAAAGGGGAAGAAGAATTTCGGGAACACCAGCACCGACGCGATGGCATAGACGAAAAAGTCAAAAAATTCCGAGGTACGTCCGATGATCACGCCAATGGCGATTTCCCCCGGGGACACTTTGTGGGTTTGACCCGCATGATCGGTTGCGACCACGCCAGCCACCCCTTGCGAGACGGTGGTCATTTAACGGCATCCCATTGTATTACCGGTGTATTCCCGCAGGAACGACCCGGCTTTTGTTATGTTCCCAGAAAATCCGTTCCTGCCCGCTTCTCAATCCCGTGGGAAAGGGCGGTCAGTGTTTCGGCTTTCCGGGAATCAAGCTGCCTCAAAACCGCAATGATGACAATCAAATTGATGGGACAATATGTCCTATCGCGCGTGCTGCATGTGCACACTACGCGCGGGCGTCATGCAACCGTCACCCATAACCCCCCTTCGCCGCGTGGCCAGGTATGGCGCCATTGCCAGCCTGTTCGCGCTAACCGCCTGTAATCCGGTCGTTCTGCATCCGGCTGGCGACATCGCCCAACAGCAGGCGCATCTGGTGGTCGTGGCCACCGTGCTGATGTTGTTGATCATTGTCCCGGTCATGGCGCTGACTGTTTTGTTTGCCTGGCGTTACCGCGCCGGCAATCAGGACGCCACCTATGACCCGGAATGGCACCACTCGACCCAGTTGGAGCTGGTGATCTGGTCGGCGCCGCTGCTGATCATCATCGCGCTGGGCTCGGTCACGTGGGTGGGCACCCACATGCTGGACCCCTTCCGCCCGCTGGACCGCATCGCCGAGGGCAAGCCGATCCCGGCCGGCACCAAGCCGCTGGACATTCAGGTCGTCGCGCTCGACTGGAAGTGGCTGTTCATCTATCCCGAACAGAAGATCGCCACCGTCAATGAACTGGCGCTGCCGGTTGACCGCCCGGTGACTTTCCACATCACCTCCTCGACGGTGATGAACTCGTTCTACGTGCCCGCTCTGGCTGGCCAGATCTATGCCATGCCCGGCATGACCAGCAAGCTGCACGCCGTCCTGAACAAGGAAGGCGAATACACCGGCTTCTCGGCCAACTATTCGGGTTCGGGCTTCTCGCAGATGCGTTTCAAGACGCTGGGCCTGAACGCCGCCGACTTTGACAAGTGGGCCGATGGCGTGCGCAGCAGCAAGGGCGGTACGCTGGACACTGCCAATTACATGCAGCTGGAACAGCCCACCGTA
The DNA here is from genome assembly GCF_009909235.1 of Novosphingobium ovatum. Taxonomy (GTDB): domain Bacteria; phylum Pseudomonadota; class Alphaproteobacteria; order Sphingomonadales; family Sphingomonadaceae; genus Novosphingobium; species Novosphingobium ovatum. The sequence goes on along the minus strand of NZ_JAAAPO010000002.1, from coordinate 510,642 downwards.
GCCGATCCCGTGCGTCGCTATGCCGCCGTGTCGGCCGACCTGTTCGACAAGATCGTCAACCTGTGCGTCCGCCCCGGCAAAATGTGCCTGAGCGAGATGATGGCGATCGATGCCAAGGGCGGTCTGGGCAAGGAAGGCGCCTATAACGTCGCCGCGCTGACCTATGACAAGTATGGCCGTGAAAGCGTCAACCCGCTGATCGCCGGCCGTGACCTGCCCCGCGATGGCCGTTCGCGCGCCTATGTGCGTGAACTGTGCGCGGTGCCCACCCTGTTGCAGGCGCCCGCCCCGGCCAAGGGCAAGCTGACCATGGCCGCGCCCGTGCGCCCCACCCCTCTTTCGTGATTGGCTGACCACTCATGATTTCCACACATCAGAACTGGACACCGCTGCTGGGCCGATTGGGCCTGGACGCGATCCCGCATGAGCCGATCGTTATCGGCACATTCGTCATGGTCTGCCTGGGCGGTCTCGCCCTGGTGGCCGCGCTCACCTATTTCAAGCTGTGGGGCTACCTCTGGAAGGAGTGGTTCACCAGCGTCGATCACAAGAAGATCGGCATCATGTATATGGTGCTGGGTCTGGTCATGTTCCTGCGCGGCTTTGCCGATGCGATCATGATCCGCTCGCAACAGGTGCTGGGCTTCAACGGCTCGGACGGCTATCTCAACTCGCACCACTTTGATCAGGTGTTCACCGCGCACGGCGTCATCATGATCTTCTTTGTGGCGATGCCCTTTGTCACCGGCCTGATGAACTACATCGTGCCGTTGCAGATCGGCGCGCGCGACGTGTCCTTCCCGTTCCTGAACAACTTCTCGTTCTGGATGACGGTGGGCGGCGCGGTGCTGGTGATGGCCTCGCTGTTCATTGGTGAGTTCGCCCGTACCGGCTGGCTGGCCTATCCGCCCTTGTCGGGCTTGGCATACAGCCCTGATGTCGGTGTGGACTATTATATCTGGTCACTGCAGGTGGCCGGTGTCGGCACCACGCTTTCGGGCGTCAACCTGATCGCCACGATCATCAAGCTGCGCGCGCCGGGCATGACCTTGATGCGCATGCCTGTGTTCACCTGGACCGCGCTGATCACCAACGTGCTGATCGTGATCTCGTTCCCGGTGCTGACGGTGGTTCTGGCGCTGCTGGGCCTTGACCGCACCTTCCACACCAATTTCTTCACCAACGACTTTGGCGGCAGCGCGATGCTGTACGTCAACCTGATCTGGATCTGGGGCCACCCCGAGGTCTATATTCTGGTCCTGCCGATCTTCGGCGTGTTCTCGGAAGTCGTCTCGACCTTCTGTTCCAAGCGCCTGTTTGGCTATTCCTCGATGGTGTACGCCACCGTCGTCATCGGCATCCTGTCGTACATCGTCTGGCTGCACCACTTCTTCACCATGGGTTCGGGCGCGTCCGTGAACTCGTTCTTTGGCATCACGACGATGGTGATCTCGATCCCCACCGGCGCCAAGATGTTCAACTGGCTGTTCACCATGTACCGCGGCCGCATCCGGTATGAGCTGCCGATGATGTGGACTGTCGCCTTCATGCTGACCTTCGTCATCGGCGGCATGACCGGCGTGATGATGGCCGTTCCCCCGGCTGACTTTGTGCTGCACAACTCGGTGTTCCTGATCGCCCACTTCCACAACGTCATCATCGGCGGCGTGGTGTTCGGCGTGTTCGCCGCGATCAACTACTGGTGGCCCAAGGCGTTCGGTTACAAGCTGAACGAGTTCTGGGGCAAGGTTTCGTTCTGGTGCTGGGTTGTCGGTTTCTGGGTTGCCTTTACCCCGCTGTACATCCTGGGCCTGATGGGCGTGACGCGTCGTATGCGCGTGTTCGATGACCCCTCGCTGCAGATCTGGTATGGCATCGCTTTCCTGGGCGCGCTGCTGATCGCCGCCGGTATCGGCGCGATGCTGGTGCAGTTCGCGGTCTCGATCTGGAAGCGCGAAGAGTACAAGGACGAAAGCGGCGACCTGTGGAACGGCCGCACGCTGGAATGGGCCACCTCCTCGCCCCCGCCCGAGTACAACTTTGCCTTCACCCCCAAGATCCACGATCTGGACGCATGGGCCGACATCAAGAAGAAGGGCGTTGCCCGTCCGGTTGATGGCTTCCGCCCGATCCTGATGCCGCGTTCGACCTGGGCCGGTATCGTGCTGGCGGGCATTGCCACGGTTTGCGGCTTTGCGCTGATCTGGCAGATCTGGTGGCTGGCTGTTGCCGCACTGGTGGGTCTGGTGCTCACCGCGATCGTCCATACGTTCAACTATGACCGCACCTTCCACATCCCGGCCGAGCATATCGCCGAGGTGGAAGCCGCGCGCACGGCCCAGCTGGCCGCGCTTAACAAGGGAGCCGACGCATGAGCACGGCTGAACTGACGGGTCAGTATTACGACCTGCACGAGCACGACCACCCAGAAGGCGGCAGCACCATGCTGGGCTTCTGGCTCTACCTGATGAGCGACTGCCTCATCTTTGGCATGCTGTTCGCCACCTTTGGTGTGTTGGGCGGCAATTACGCCGGTGGGCCAGGGCCAAAGGCGCTGTTCGACCTGCCGCTGGTGGCGGTGAACACGGCGATGCTGCTGTTCAGCTCGATCACCTATGGCTTTGCCATGATCGCCATGCAGAACGGCAAGAAGAACGCCGTGCTGCTGTGGCTGGCGGTGACCGGCCTGTTCGGCGCGACCTTTCTGGGCATCGAACTCTATGAGTTCAACCACCTGATCCACGAAGGCGCCGGCCCGCAGCGCAGCGCGTTCCTCTCGGCGTTCTTTACGCTGGTGGGCACGCACGGTCTGCACGTGACGTTCGGCACGATCTGGCTGGTGACGCTGATGGTGCAACTGGCCAAGCATGGCCTGACCGCCGCCAACCAGCGTCGCGTGATGTGCCTGTCGATGTTCTGGCACTTCCTTGACGTCGTGTGGATCGGCGTCTTCACCTTTGTCTATCTGATGGGAGTGCTGCGCTGATGGCCAACTCGTCTCACGATCACGGCCATGGTCACGATGACCATGGCCACGGCCCGGCCATTCACGTTTCGCTGCGTGAATATGTCATCGGCTTCCTCCTGTCGGTGGTGCTGACGGCGATCCCGTTCTGGCTGGTGATGTCGGGCGTTATCGCCGACAAGCAGACCACCGGCCTGGTCATCACCGCTTTCGCCGCCGTGCAGGTGGTGGTGCACATGGTCTACTTCCTGCACATGAGCGGCAAGGTCGAGGACGGCTGGAACCTGATGGCGCTGCTGTTCACCATCCTGCTGGTGGCGATCATTCTGGCTGGTACGCTGTGGGTGATGTTCCACCTGAACCACAACATGATGCCCGCCATGCCTAAGATGGATGGCATGGGCTGATGAGCCAGCCTTCCTTCGGGAAGCAGAAGGGGCGGCGCCGGATCATTCCGGTGGCCGCTCTTCTGCTATGTGCGGCGGTGTTTGGCGCGCTGGGCGGTTGGCAGGTCCAGCGGCTGGGCTGGAAACGCGATCTTGTCGCGCGGGTGGAGGCGGGCCTGAAGGCCGAGCCGGTGCCCGCCACCACCCTGCCCTTTGCCCCAACCGATGACGCGGTGCGGGCGATGGAATACCGCCGGGTGTCGCTGAACGGTGCCTATGTGCCCGAAGGCACCGTGCTGGTGGCGGCACTGACCGATCTGGGCAATGGCTATTGGGTGATGACGCCCTTGCGGCTGGGTGATGGTCGGATGGTGTGGGTCAACCGGGGCTTTGTGCCCAATGGATCCCGCCGGGACGCGGTGGCCGCCGCGATGCCCGCCGTGCCGGTTTCCGTTATCGGGTTGTTGCGCCGGGCCGAGCCGGGCCGCACATGGTTGCGCGCCAATGACCCGGGGCAGGACCGCTGGTACTATCGCGACCTGACGGGCATGAGCGCGGCGCGTGGGATCACGGGCTCGGCGGCGTGGTTCGTCGATGTCCAGACCGAAACACCCGTCAGCCCCAAAGCCCCCGTTCCGGGCTTGACCGTGGTGCAATTTGCAAACAACCATCTGCAATATGCGATCACATGGTTCCTGTTGTGCCTGGGCAGTCTGGGCGCGATATGGCTGGTGATGCGCCGCCCCGCGCTGTTACAGGACACTGATCCATCATGAAGGCCGCTCGCGCCATCGCTCCATTTGACGCCGATATCGCACCGGCCAGCGCCAACAACATGGCGCTGCTGGTGCAATTGCGCTGGCTGGCGGTGGTGGGGCAATTGCTGGCGATCGCGGTGGTTTCGTCCATTCCGGGGGTGCGGCTGCCGCTGACGCAATTGCTGATCGTTCCCTTCCTGCTGGCGCTGGTCAATCTGGCAACGCTGGTGCTGGGGCGTAACCGTCAGGGCTATTCCTATCTGGAACTGCTGGGCGCGCTGATGATCGACGTCGAGGCGCTGTCATGGCAGTTGTTCTTTACCGGCGGGATCACCAATCCGTTCATTTTTCTGTTTCTGGTCCAGATCGTCATCGGGGCGGTGCTGTTGCACCCCCGCTGGAGCTGGATCGTCGCCTTGGCGGCGGCGGCGGATGTGACATTCCTGACGTTCAATTTCCGCCCGCTGGGCCTGCCGCCCGGTTCGGCGGAGTCATTGCTGCTGATGGGACATCTGGCGTGTTTCCTGCTGATTGCGGCGCTGCTGGTGATCTTTGTCGTGCGGATGGACGCCAATCACCGCGCCAGCGACGCGCTGTTGGCGGCATTGCGGCAACAGGCGGCCGAAGAACACCACATCATTCGCATGGGCCTGTTGGCCAGCGGCGCGGCGCATGAACTGGGCACGCCGATGGCCAGCATGTCGGTCATTCTGGGCGATTGGGCACGGCACAAGGCGATCAAGGCCGATGCCGATCTGGCCGATGACGTCACCGTCATGCAGACCGAGTTGCAGCGCTGCAAGCGCATCGTCAGCGGCATCCTGATGTCGGCAGGCGAAATCCGGGGCGAAAACCCCGAAGTCACCACCTTGCGCGGTTTCCTGCGCGACATCGTGGCCGACTGGCAGGCGCGCACCAGCGCCCCGATTTGTCTGATCGACGAATTTGGCCCAGATGTGCAGATCGTGTCCGACCCCGCGCTGCGACAGGTGATCGGCAATGTGGTGGACAACGCGCTGGAGGTCAGCCCCACCGGCATCGAGTTTTCCGCCCAGCGCCGCGCCGATGCTTTGGTGCTGGACGTGATCGACCACGGCCCCGGCTTTTCGCCCGAGATGATCGGCGGATTTGGCCGCCCGTACATGTCGACCAAGGGACGCGATGGTGGCGGGCTGGGCCTGTTTCTGGTAGTCAATGTCCTGCGCAAGCTGGGGGGACGGGTTGATGTCGCCAACCTGCCCGAAGGCGGTGCGCTGGTCCGTCTGACTATCCCTTTGTCAGCACTGGTTTTTCAGGGCAAGAAAGCACAATGACCGCCCCTACTGAACGCCTGCCGCATCTGGTCATCGTCGAGGATGATCCCGCCTTTGGCCGCACGCTGCGCCGATCGTTCGAACGCCGCGACTACGAGGTGCTGTTGTGCACCAGTCCCGGCGAACTGGCCGAATTGCTGAAAACCACGCAGTTCCAATATGCTGTCGTTGACCTGAAACTGGGCACGGAAAGCGGGCTGACCTGTGTGCAAATGCTGCATGAGGCAGATCCGGACATCTGCATCGTGGTCCTCACCGGCTTTGCCAGCATCGCCACCGCGGTCGAGGCGATCAAGCTGGGCGCGGCGCATTATCTGGCCAAGCCCGCCAACACCGACGATATCGAGGAGGCCTTTGGCAAGCGCGAGGGCAACGCCCACGTCCCCGTCGAAGGCCGCAAGACCAGCATCAAAACGGTGGAATGGGAATATATCCACACCACCCTGGCCGAATGCAATTTCAACATCTCGGAGGCCGCGCGGCGGCTGGGGATGCACCGCCGCACCCTGGCGCGCAAGCTGGAGAAGCAGCAGGTGAAGTGAGGTTGGGGGTTGGTTGGAGGTGTTTTGCCTCCGGCGGGCAAAGGGCGTTACGCCCTTTGCAATCCCATTAATGGCCATGTGGGCGCCAGCCCTCTACGTGGCGCCCAAAGTCACGGGGTGTTTAAAGGCCTGCGGCGCCAGACAGCGCTAACCAGCGCCGCAGGCTTTCAATCCACTAGCTATCGCCCTTCACCAAGACCGAAAGGCCAACCCAACGCCACCATGACGGGGATTGCAAAGGGCCCCCGCCCTTTGCCCGCCGGAGGCATCTGTCCCTTTAAACCGCCAGCTTGTCCAGCACCACCGCCAGCGCGGCGGCATTGATCGCGGCGGCGGTTTGCGCGTCGTCCGCCTCGCTGTAACAGCGCAGTTCGGGCGCGTTGCCTGATCGGCGCAGGTGCAGCACCTTGCCCTCGGCGGTGGTCATGCGGATGCCATCGGTCAGGTCCACGCCCACAACCACGCCCGCGATCCCGCCGAAATAGCCGTCCAGCCGCGCCAATTGCGCCGCCGCGTCGCCCTCCAGCAGGGCGGCAAAGATCGCCTCGCTGCGGGCGGTGGCAAAGTTCTGGATGCGGTCGGAATAGGTGACGCGCGGCGGCAGCTCGTTCAGCAGTTCGCCAACGCCCATCCCCTTGGCCCGCGCGGCTGCCATCACGGCCACCGCGGGCAGCACCGCGTCGCGCGTCGGCAGGGCGCTGATCGTGCCCGCCTTCAGCGCGAAATCGCTGGCCAGCAGGAAGCCGCCGTTGGCCTCATAACCGCACACGCCAGTCTGCCCGGCAGCCAGCGCGGCGTTCATCGCGTCAATCACAAAGGGCGAGCCAATGCGCGTGCGGGCGCAATGGGCAAAGGCGCCCGACAGTTCCAGCACCGTGTTTGACGAGACCGGCGTGACCACTGTGCCCGCGCCAATCGCCCGCGCGCACAGCACGCCCAGCACGTCACCGCGCAGCCATTCGCCATTGGCATCGGCCAGCAACGGACGGTCGCTGTCGCCATCGGTCGAGACGATCGCGTCAAAGCCGTGCTGCGCGGCCCATTCGCGCGCCAGCGTGATGTCTTCGGGACGGACGGCTTCGGTGTCGACGGGGATGAATTTTTCCGAACGGCCCAGCGGCACCGCCTGCGCGCCCAGCGCCGCGACAATGCGCGTCACCACGTCGCGGCCCACCGCCGAATGCTGATAGACGCCCACCGTCATGCCCGACAGCGCATCAGCGCCAAACGCATCGACATAGCGCGCAACATAGGCGGTTTCGACATCCGTCACCGGTGGCAGCGGCGCAGGCGAGGCCAACATGCCATGGGCGTCAAACGCCTCCGGGGCCAGCGTCACGGATTGGCGCTTCATGCCCGCCTCGTCCGACTTCAGAACTTCGCCAGCGGGGCGGTAGAACTTGATGCCGTTGCGGTCATCGGGAATGTGGCTGCCGGTGACCATCAGGCACGGGATCCCCGCGCCAAAAGCATAGAGCGCCAGGGCGGGCGTGGGCACATAGCCGCAGAAGACCACCTCGCCGCCCATGTCCCGGATCGCCTGCGCACAAGCGGCCAGAATGCGCGGGGAACTGGGCCGCAGATCACCCGCCAGCGCGACCGGCCCGTTGGCATATTCGCCGATCTCGTGCAGATAGGACAAGAACCCCTGCGTATAGCCATAGCACACCCGGTCGGTCATCGCGACCACCTCGCCCCGCGCGCCGCTGGTGCCAAAGGCCACACCCGATTGCGTCATCAGCACGTCCACCGTCAGATCAGTCGAGGCGCATACCGTTTCGGTCATCGGGGGTCCTTTTGATTGCTTGTTGGGCGTTGCGAGCGGCCAAAACACCCGCTCGGGCCATGATCTAGGCGAAATCTCTTACACATCGGCGTCAGGCTGTCCAGACGCCGTTACGCGGTTGCAGCAAAGTTGAGGGTGCATCATTCTATCAATTGTTACGATCAGCAAAGCCTGTTACCCTGTCCGTCAAACGCACAACATACGGGAGAGTTCGATGGACCGCGCCGCCTATGACGCCTATGTCGCCGCCTTCAACGCGCGCGATTACGACACGGTTTGCGACTTTTACGCCGAACCGATCAATATGAACTTTTTCGGTGTGGCGCTGCGTTCACGCGCCGACATGAAGGCGTTCTATGGCTTTCTGCATGCCCATGCGATGGAAACGGTGCGCGTGCTGAATTTCGCCAGCAGTTCAAGCTTGACCGCGGTGGACGCGATCGTCCGGGTCGAGGCGACCAGGGACATGACGCCAGAGGCGCTGGCGCAGCAAGGGTTGACGCAATTCCACCCAATGCGCGCGGGCGACGTGATCGAGATGCGCCAGTTCATTTTCTACACCATCCGCGATGGCCGCATCGCCAATGTTGAATGCGCGATGGCCCCGGCTTGAACGGCGGCCTGATTTGGCGGGCGGGGCGCCGATGACGCGCCCTGCCCGCCACGGCTCAATTGGCCGCCGGCACCCAGACCGCGCCCTTGATATGCTGGATCAGGCCATCGGCGTTCAGGCTGTAAAGGATCAGGAACTCGATATCGACCTGCATCCCTTGGGCCACCGGGGTCATGCCCGCATAGCCCATTTGCGCCAGCAATTCGGGCGAGAGGTCCTGCAAGCCTTCGAAGCGGATCACCACATTGGCGACAAAGCCAGTGCCCGCCGCGACGCCTGCTCCGGGATAGAACCCTTTGAACAGCACCGTTTCGCGGCAATAGGCATGGAAAAAGCGATAGAATTCGCGGAAGGCCGGTTTGCCCTGCACCCGGAACCCGGCGTTCTCCAGCGCGAAATCATCGGCAAAAAAGGTCTCCAGCGTGGCATAATCGCGCCCGTTGAAGGCCTCGATATAGCGCATATAGTCGTCTTGGGTGAACATGGCTCTCTCCCTTATGATTTGCGCGCAGACCGGCGCGTAACAGGCCCTGCCCTTGCGCCACGGCGCGATGCGGTCATGTCCGCCCTCCTCAGGCCCGTTTTCACGCATCGCCCGGTCTATGCTTTTGGCCGGGTCAATGGCATGGCTTACAGCGTAAAGGAGCCACTCCCGATGGTCAAGAACCCAACCAACACCCAAATTGGGGCAAGATTTACAGTGCAGTGCAATAAATCTGCACCAACTTGTGTAAAGCCGATTGCCTGTAAGTGTACTGACGCCTAACCATGGCTGGCATGAACGCCCAACCCTTGACGCCTGACCGGATTGTTGCCGAAGCCCTTGCCCTGTTGCAGGAGGCCGGTTTCGAGCAGGTATCGCTGCGCCGTCTGGCCGCGCGATTGGGCGTGCAGGCGATGTCGATCTATTGGCACATCAGCGGCAAGGACGAATTGCTGCGCCGCATGGCGGGCACAGTGTTTCGCGAAACCGTCCACGCCATCCCCGAATGCACGACATGGCAGGCATGGGCGCGCGCCTTTGGCATGGGGCTGTGGCGGGTGCAGCATCAGGTGCGTGATGCGGCGCGGCTGATCTTTTCAGCGCGCTATTCCGAAGAGGACTTCCGCAACATCGCCCATGGCATGACCGCGCCACTGGTCGAGTTTGGCCTGTCCTTCGAGGAAGCGATGGCGCTGCAATCCTCGATCCAGGCGCTGGTGATCGGCTGGACCGGGTTTGACCAGATCTTTGGCGAACCGCTGGGTCAGGTCATCCCGATCGAACCGTCGATGGCCGCCGGGCTGGACGCGCTGATCGCCGGGTGGGAAGCGCGTCTGGCGTCCCGCCCGGCCTGATCCGCGCCTATCCGGCCAATGCCTTGGCCGCCTGTTGCACCGCCGCCACCACCCGCGGATAGGTGCCACAACGGCAGATATTGGTGATCCCTTCGCGGATAGCCTGCTCGGTGGGATGGGGTGTTTCCTTCAACAGGGCGGCCACCGCCATGATCATGCCGGGCTGGCAATAGCCGCATTGCGGCACCTGTTGCGCCACCCATGCGGCCTGTACCGCATGCGGCTGATCGGCGCTGGGGGCCAGCCCCTCGATGGTGGTGACAGCTTTGCCCGCCGCATCGCTGACGGGGAACTGGCACGAGCGCACCGCCTGTCCCTCGACATGCACCGTACACGCCCCACACAGCCCCGCGCCACAACCAAACTTGGTGCCCACCAGCCCCAAATCATCGCGCAATGCCCACAGCAAAGGCGTATCGGCGTCACTATCGACCACCCGTTGCGCGCCGTTCACGGTCAGCTTGATCTCGGCCATGGTTCAGATCTCCAGCATTCGGGCGATGGGCAGGCGGCGGATGCGCGGCCCGCCCGCATCGGCAATGGCATTGACCAAAGCGGCGGCAATCGGCGGGGTTCCGGCCTCGCCGGCGTTGCCGGGACGCTCGCCACTGGGCATCAGCGCTACCTCGATCGGCGGGATATCGGCCAGCAAGGGCATGCGGAACTCGCCGAAATTGGCGACATTGGGGCGCCCCTCGGCAAAGGGGATCTCGCCCCAGATCGCCGCCTGCAGGCCAAAGACGATGCCGCCGCTGATCTGGCTTTCCACCCCCTTTGGGTCGATCATCGGGCCACAGTCAAACGCGGCGACGATCTTCTCGATGGTCAGCTTGCCCTTGACCACGCGCACCCGCACCGCCTCGGCGCAGACGTGACCTTCGTTGTAAGTGATAGCAATTCCGTGCCCTGTTCCACGCGGTTTGGGCTTGCTCCAACCGATCATGTCGGCGGCCTTGTCCAGCACGCGCAGGATGCGCGGTTCGCCCGCCAACATCGCGCGGCGATAGGCCAGCGGGTCCTTGCCCGCGGCGCGCGCCACCTCGTCCAGAAACGCCTCGGCAAAAAAGGTGTTCTGGCTGGCTGACACCGACCGCCAGAAACCGACCGGCACCGACAGGTCCTTGGTCTCGTGATATTCGATCAGGCTTTGCGGGATGCCATAGCAGCCATAGATCAGCATCCCCGCCGCCGTGGGATCGGCAATGCCGGGCGGGCTTTTGCGGTGGTGATAGGTGTTGATCGACTGGCCCGCGATGCGGCTGTGCATCACCTGCAACCGGCCGTCCGCGCCAATCCCGGCGGTTTGACGCACGCGATAGGCGGGACGGAACTGGTCCATCGCAATGTCCTGCTCGCGCGTCCAGATCAGCTTGACCCATCGGCCGGGGGTGGCGATGGCGGCTTGCGCGGCGGGCACTGGAAAGTCCACGCCCCATTTGCGGCCAAACCCGCCGCCCAGATAGGTCACCTCCACCCGCACCTTGTCAAAGGGGATGTTCAGCACCTGCGACAGCTCGGTCCGCACCGCCTCTGGCGATTGCAGGGGCCCGCGCACGGTCAATTGCCCATCGGCGAAATGGGCGCTGCAGGTCAGCGGCTCCATCGTCGCATGGGCGACATAGGGCACGTCATAGGTCGCCTCGACCCGCTTGGCCGCGCCCGCCAAGGCGGCGGTGATTGCGGCCCGGTCGGCCCGCTTTTCCTTGGGCCGCATGGTGGCGAAATCGAAATCGGGGAATTCCATCGGCGGCACGCTGGCAAAGGCGCGCTCCATCGCGGCATCGATCCCCTTGTCGTCCAGCCCGGCGGTGGGCGAGGACAGCACCTTCAACTCCAGCGCCTCGGCCGCCTTTTTCGCCTGCCAGAAGCGCGGCGAAAGCACGGCATAGCCTGCCTCTACCGGGACGATGGCGGTGACGCCGGGCATGGTGCGCACCTTGTCCAGATTGGTCGCCTGCACCTTTGCCCGTGGATGCGGGCCCAGCGCCAACGCGCCGATCAACATGCCGGGGCGTACGACATCAATGCCGAATTCGGCGCTGCCGCGCACCTTTGCCGCCAGATCCTTGCGCGGGGTGGACCCACCGATGATTGTCCACGCCGATGCCGGACGCAAAGGCACCTGCGCAGGCACGGGCAGCTTCGCCGCCGCCTCGGCCAGATCGCCATAGCCGATGCTGCGGCCCGATGCGGCATGGCGCACCACGCCATTGGCGGTGGTCAGTTCGCCCTCTGCCACGCCCAAACGTTGCGCCGCCACCTGCACCAACAGCATACGCGAGGCCGCCGCCGCCTTGCGCAATGCGGTGAAATAGCCCACCGTTGTCGCGCTGTTGGCGGTCATCTGGCGGCGCATCATCGGGTTGACGAACAAGGGATCGGCCCAAGGCAACAGCACCTTCAGCCGGGCATAGTCGCAGTCCAGCTCCTCGCCCACGTATCGGGCCAGTGTTTCCTGCGTCCCCTGCCCCATTTCGGACGAGGGACAGATAAAGCTGACCACGCCATCCCGCGCGATCGCGATCATCGCGCCAAAGCCCAGTTGAGGCGGTGGCGGGGCGGCGCCGGGCGGCGGGCCATCGGCCAGCGCATCGGTGGGCAACAGCATTCCCGGCAGGCTGGCCGCGATCACCAGCGCCCCCGCACCAATCCCGCCCCCGCGCAGAAAGGCGCGGCGGTTGATGGTCGACAGGGCAATCACGTCACGCTGCTCGCTCATCGGCGGGCGCTCCGGGCCTCGGCCGGCGTCACATCACGCGCCACGCGAAAGCCGAAAATCCATGTGGTCTGATCCTCGGGATCGCGCCCGCGCCAGCTGACGCGGTTGCGGAACTGCGCCGAAATCCAGCTGCCGCCGCGCACCGCCCGGCGGTCACACCCGGCTGCGGGCGCGGGCATTGGGCGCCCATCAGTGGGCGTTTCGGGGCGATAGGGCGCGTAATAGCAATCCTGCGTCCATTCCCAGACATTGCCCACCATGTCATGCAGGCCAAAGGCGTTGGCCGGATAGGATCCCACCGGCGCCGCCCCGGCAAAGCCATCGTGGCAAGCCACCGCCGCCGCCAGTCCGCCGGTCCCCCCAAACACCGCCAGCGCGCCATCGGCCATGCCATCAGCGTCCAGCACATTGGCATATGTGCAGGCCGCCGCGCCGCCGCCAGCCCAGGGAAAATCGCCCTGCGTGCCCGCGCGGGCGGCATATTCCCACTCTGCCTCGGAAGGCAGGCGATAAGGTTTGCCCGTCTTTTTCGCCAACCACGCGACATAGGCCGTGGCATCGCGCCATGACACGCAGACCACCGGGATATTGGCCGCGCCCTCGCCCGCGCCCGTGCCGGGGTGGCGGAAATCAGCGCCGGGCACTTCCTCAACCTTGCCAGTGGCGCGCACGAAAGAGCGGCAGTTGGTGCCCGTCACATGCCCCGTTTCGGCGATAAAGCGCGCGTATTGGGCGTTGGTCACCTCCAGCGTGGCCATGGCAAAGGGGCGGATCGTCACCTTGCGCACGGGGCCTTCGGGGCGGCCATCCTCGCCGGCGTCCGCGCCCATCAGGAACGCGCCGGCTGGGATCACCGCCATCGCCGGACAGCCATCGGCGCAATCGCGCAGGATCTTGGGCACAGGATGCGGCGCAGCCTTGGCCATTACCGGCGCGGCCCAGCCCAGCGCCACCCCACCGGCGGCCGCGATCAGCCCTAGAACCTGCCCTTTTGCCATGACCTGACTTCTCCCCAACACCACTGCGGGCGCGCATTCCCGCACGCCAATGCCGCCGATGGTGCACCGGTTCCCCTTTGCCCCCGATGGTGGCGGCCGAAGTGTTCGATGTGCGGATAGGGCATCGCGCCCTGCCTCAAACGCCAACGCCCCCTTTGCCGTGGGGGGCAAAGGGGGCGCGGATCAGCGCGGTTCAGGCCGCGCGTCACAACTGGTTTGAAAGCACCTTATTCCGTGGTGGTGAACACCTTGGCCCCCTTGGCACCCCATTCCATCAGCGCGTCGATGCGCTTCTTGGCGCCCTCGGGATCGGCGTCCAGCGGCAGGATGGCATCGACGATCTTGTCGAAATGGGCGCGCATCTGCTCCTTCGCCTCGGGGTAGGGGATGATGTAGAGATCGCCGTTCTCGATCCCCTTCTTGGTCCATTCGGCCAGTTCGACGGGCTCCATCCCGTGGCGGTGGATCGAGTGCAGCGATTCAATCGTCGCCTCATCCGCGCGATAGCCCGACACACCCGCACTGGCCGGACGCAGCTTGGTTGCCTCGGCAATGTTGCTCTTGATGTTGGCGGGGCAGATCACCGACACGCCGATGTTGTGCTTGGCCAGACCCTGATGATAGCTTTCCATCAGGTTGATCACCGCCGCCTTGGCCGCCGAATAGGGCGCGGCCAGAGCCGAGCCCGACAACCCGCCCAGCGACGAGGTGGTGACGATATGGCCAGGCTTGCCGCTGGCGATCATGCGGGGGACGAATGTCACCATGCCGTTGATCACCCCGCCCAGGTTCACCCCGATCAGCCAGTCAAAATCGCCATAGGTGGTCTTTTCCACCGGGCCAAAGCTGTTGACGCCGGCCGTGTTGAACAACAGCGTCGGGGCCTGACCAAACACCTGCTCCACCTCGTCGGCGGCGCGGGCATAGGCCTCGCGGTCGGTGATATCCAGTACGATGCCATGGGCGGTAATGCCCTCGGCGCGCAGGGTGGTCAGCGCCTGTTCAATGGCATCGCCGCGCATGTCGGCGATCACCACCTTGGCACCGGCGCGGCCAAACACCTGCGCCTGCCCCAGACCCGCGCCCGACGCGCCACCCGTGATAAAGGCCACCGCCCCGTTGAAATCCTGCATGTTGTCCTCTCTCGTCATGGTCCGGCGAGTCGCCGTCGCGAAACTTTGTCAGACATACATACAATGTAAGGTGCGCGGATCGCAAGAGGCCTCGCTGCGGCAATATCACGCGGATCACGCCACGCTCAAAACGCCCCGCACTCGCTCAGGATTTCTTCGACCGCGCGGCCTCGGGCGGCCATGATGCGGATGCGGGCCTCGTTGGTCAGGACCGCCCAGGCCGCCTCCTCCACCTGCGGCCACAGCGCGCGGGGGATCGCCACCACGCCGTTTTCATCGCCAAACACCATGTCGTCATGGGCAATCGGCACGTCGCCCATGCGGATCGGCGTGTTCATCGCGCCCAGCGTGCCTTCGTATTTGATGTCGTCGCAATAGGACCGCCGCGCATAGACCGGCAGGCCCAGCAGCGCGACATCGCGGCTGTCGCGGGTGACGCCATCGATCACCGCCCCCACCGCGCCTGACCGGATCGCCAAAGTTGCGTTCAAATCGCCGAAATAGGCAAAGCCGGGGGCTTCATTGGCGACCATGATGACACAGCCGGGCCGGACAAAGCGATAGGAATCCAGCGCGCCATAGATCCCACGCCAGCGCTCGCCGCCGCGTTCATCAGGCGTGATGGCCACCAGTTGCAGCGTGCGGGCGCGGCCCAGCATCTTGCCCGGACTGGTCGCAGCAATCTGGGGCGGCAGGACACAGCGCTGGCCCATCTCCTTGGTGATATCGGCCAGCACGGGCGAGGATAGGTAGGACGAGAGCGCCCGCAACCGCGTCACCTCCTGCGCCCTCTGGCCCGCGCACAGCGCTTCGGCCATGGTCAGGTCGGCGGGGTTGTTGATGTCGACCTGCTCGGTCGGGTCCAGTTCGAACAGCACCGGGTTCTGGCCGAAGCGCTGCGTGGGCAGCGGGTCACCGGGGCGGTAACGGACGATATACAGGCTCATCGCCTCGACAATGGTGGCGGGCAGTTCGACCGAATTGGGAATGCGGCCCCGGCCATACAGTGGATTGACCACCCGCCCCTGCGCGCCCCAGCAATATTGCTTGGTGCTGGCCACGCCGATCAGGCTGTCGGCCTCTGGCGTGGCGATCAACTGGCGGATGGCGCGGGCGATCGTGTCGGCCGTGACAAAGGGCGCGGTGCACAGCGTCTGGATCAGGAATTCAGGCGGCGCCTCGTTTCGCTGGGCGGCGCCCTCGATTGCGGCGCGGCATTCCCATGCGAACAACTCGTGCCCATCACAGGCATTGCTGGCCAATTCCACCGGGCGGCGCATCCGTCGCACCGGCAGATCGGCGGCCAATGCTGCCATCTCGTCGCTTTCGGTGTCCAGCCAGACGGTGTCGATCAGATCACAATCCAGCAATTGCCGCAGTTTGCGCCGGAACAGGTGGTCGCCGTCCAGAATGGCCATGTTCTTGGCATTGATCCGCTCGCTATTGCCCTTTGCGGGCACAAAGGCGGCGATGCGCGGGCGGGCGGCCACGGCGGTGGTGATGGGGGTGATCGCGTTCATGTCAGTTCTGCACCAGATCGACGCCATGCACCATGCCCAGCAAGTGACCCGCGTCATCGGTCACCGGCAGCACCAAAAGCCCGCCATGCGCGCGGCTGGTGGCGACCGCGTCGCCCACGCTGGCCCCGGCCGACAGGCAGACCGGATCGCGCCGCATGACTTCGCCCACGGTGATGGCGTAAATGTCGGCGCGCCCCTGAATGGCGCGGCGGATGTCCCCATCGACGATCAGGCCCAGCAGGCGGTCCTCCCAATCGACCACGCAGGCCGCCCCCATGCGGCCGGTCGACATGATGGCGATCGCCTCGGACAGGGCCATGTGGGGCAGGACGCGGGGCAAATCCTCTCCGCCGCGCATGATCGCGCGCACGGGTTGGGCGCTGTGGCCCAATTGCCCCGCCGGATGGGTTTGCAGGAAATCATCGCGGCCAAACCCGCGCAACCGGCTGACCGCCACGGCCAGCGCATCACCCAGCGCCATGTGCAGCGTCGTGCTGGCGGTGGGAGCCATGTTCAGATGGTCGGCTTCGCGCAGGATGGGGGCGTGCAGCAGGATATGCATCGCCTGCCCCAACGGCGAGGCCATGTGGCCGACGATGCCGATCAACTGGCATCCCCGCGCGCGCAGGCCGGGCAACAGGCGGATCAGCTCGGTCGTGGTGCCGCTGTTTGAAAACATCAGCACCGTGCTGCCGTGGTTCACCGCGCCCAGATCGCCATGCGCGGCGTCCCCCGCCGACAGGGTGAACGCGGGAATGCCCAGCGACGACATGGTGGCCGCCACCTTTGCCGCGACCAGCCCCGATTTGCCCACGCCACAGCACAGCACCGGAAGGCGTACCCCCGCCAGATGGTGGATGGCATCGGTCAATTGCGGCGGGGGATTGGCCATCAGGCTGGCGATGGCCTCCATTTCGCCGCGCAGCACGTCCAGCGCCCATTCATGGGTGGGCGCAGCCACCGGGGTCAGCATGCGGGCGGGACGCAGCGAAGGTATGGGGTGACGGTTGGTCTGGGCCATCATGCGGCCTCCTGTGCCTGATGGGCCAAAGCGGCCAGATTAGCGGCGATATCGTCGGCCGATGGCGCGCCGCGCGCCATGCACAGCACCTGGCCCAGATCACAGGCCGCCGGGCGCAGCACGCGGGCGGCCAGATGCCACGCCTGATAGCGGCGCAGCATCGCCGGATCACAGCCCCGCATTCCCGCCAGCGTCATGCCCGGTGCCAGCGGCGTGGCGTTCAGCCATGGGGCCATGCGTTCGGGCGCGGCGACCGACAGGATCGGCGTACCTGCCCATGCCGCCAAAGCCCAGCTTTTCGACAGATCGGCCACCACCGCATCGGCCGCGCAAACCAACAGGCGCGTCGCGTCAGGGTGGCGGATCAGACGCATCCGGGCCGGGTGGGCCTCGATATGGCGCAACAGGGCGTGGCGGTTGACGTGCAGGATGTTGAGCGGATGGTCGCTGATCGCCAGCAAGGCGTCGGGCGGCGTCTGATCGGCCAGATCGTTCAACAGGGCCACACTGTCGGGATGGGCGGCATGGGCCAGATAGAAATTCTCGGCGTGTTCGTACATCAGCGGCACGGCAATCACCGGCCGGTCGGTCGGCAGGTTCAGCGTGGCGCGCGCGGCCTTGCGCGTGGGGCGGGTGCGCTCAGCCGCCTGGGCCAGCGTGGCAAAGCCTTCACGCGCCAGATCGGCCTGTTTGCGCGCGGTGGCGGGCATATGGCCATGGCGGAACGGCAGTTCGTCCAGCACGATCCACGCAGGGTCCGTGACAAAGGGCGGCAGGGCGCCTTCGGTGATATGCCGCACCAGCCCCGGAAAACCGGCGGGTGTGGTGAAATCGGCGCTGCGCGCCAGCGTCAGGTCGGGGGCGATCTGCGCCACTGTGTCCATCAGCCCCGGAATGGCAGCGGCATTGCGGCGGAACAGCGCAGGCGGATCATGGTCGACAATATGCCAATTCAGCTTGTGCAGCGGCAACAGCGGTTCCAGTTGCGCGCCCGTCACCCCGGTGTTGCGCCATTGCGGAGCAACCATCAGATGGATCGCTTCCACCTGTTCGCTGCGCGCCATCATGCGCAGCATGGGGGTAATGATATGTTCAAACCACCAAGGGGTGATTGCCGGTAGGTAAAACAGGATGCGCATGCGGGCCTTCTTGCGAAATCAGGCGCTTGGCCCTGACCGCCCACGGCCTTGCGCCCCTTTGTCCCAGATATGAACAGGGCTGCTTAATATGCCTGATGGGCCGGCATCCGTGTTTACACCTGTTTCGTACACTTTCAGGCCACCTGTGCGCTGACAGCGCTTGATGCGGCGCGCGCCACGGGTTAGGCGGCAAATAACGTCCATTCCGGGCGCATTTCGGAGTTCCCAAGGGTGGAAGACAATCAGGCCGCGCTGTCCCGGCGTCAGATCAACGCGATCCAGACCCGCGACGACATTCTGGATGTGGCCAGCAAGGAATTTTCCGAAAAAGGGCTGGCCGGCGCGCGCATCGACGAAATCGCCGAAAAGACCCAGACGTCCAAGCGGATGATCTATTACCATTTCGGCAGCAAGGACGGGCTGTATCAGGCCGTGCTGGAACGCGCCTATGAACGCATCCGCACGCAAGAACAGGCCGCCCGGTTTGAGGACATGGCCCCCGATCAGGCGTTGCGGGCGATCATCGGGCACAACTTTGACTACCACTTTGAACACCCCGAATTCGTCCGTCTGGTGATGAACGAAAACGTCGAAAAGGGCGCCCACATCACCCAGATCGAGGGCGTGCGCGACCGTAACCGCTCGGTCATCGCGGCGCTGGCTGCCATTCTGGACAAAGGCATCGCCCAGGGGCTGTTCCGCGAGGGCATCGATCCCGTCGACCTGCACACCACGATCAGCGCGCTCTCATTCTACAACGTGTCAAACCGTTACACCTTCCGGCACAATTTCGGCGTCGATTTCGCGCAAGCCGCCACGCGCGCGCGACGGCGCGAACAGATCATCGACTGCGTGCTGGCATGGGTGCGCAAGGTCTGAGTGCGCAAGGGCTGAGCCAAGCCCGCCCCGTCTGGACTCTTGCACCGCCCCGGTGACATGTACTATCCAGTACATGCAATAACACCGGGAGGGATTTTCGCGTGACTACACGCCCTGTTCACACCGTTCGCCGCGCGGGTGCCATTGTCGCCGCCGCCGCCCTGACCACAGCCACCCTTGCCACCGCTGTATCGGCGGCCAAACCGCGCGACTTTCCGGTCGATGCGCGTCCCGTGCTCGAGGACCGCTATCCCGCCCGCGTGCAGCACTGGCCGGGGAACGTCACCAGTCTGGCCGATGTCACCTATCAGACGATCCCCGGCTATCGCCCGATGGTGATCGACATCTACATGCCCGCCACCGCGCCCAAATCGCCCAAACCGCTGGTGCTGTATGTGCATGGCGGCGGCTGGGTGGGTGGTCACACGCGCCACGCGGGCGCGATGGCCAATTTCCCGGCGGCGCTGGCGCGGCTGGCCTCCGAAGGCTTTGTCGTGGCCAGTCTGGAATACCGTCTGGCCGGTGAAGCCCCCTTTCCGGCGCAATTGCAGGACGCGCGCGCCGCGCTGCGTTTCCTCAAGGGCAATGCCGCGCGATATGGCATCGACCCGGCCCGGACCGGCATCTGGGGCGGATCGGCTGGCGGACACCTCTCGGCGCTGACGGCGCTGAGCTGCGGTGACAAGACGCTGGACGCCCACGGTGCCGCCACGACCGATGGTGATACCTGCGTGCAGGCCGCGGTGATCTGGTACGGCGTGTTCGACTTTGGCGCGCTCTCGGCAAGCCGTCCGGGCGGCAGCGATCCGGCGGGGGCTAAGCTGTTGAACTGCACCGGCCCTTGCAGCACGGAGGCCTATGCCAAGGCCAGTCCCGTAACCTATATCACGCCCAAGGCGCCCCCATTCCTGTTGATCCATGGCGAGGAGGACAAGACCGTGCCCGTCGCCCAATCACATCTGGTCGAGGCGCGGCTGAGGGCCAATGGCACCCCGGTTGAGGCGATCTATATCCCCGCCGTCGACCATTCCTTTATCGGCGCCACCCCGGCGGTGACGCGCAGCGCGACCTTGCGGGCGATGAACGCGACGTTCGATTTCCTGCACGCGCGACTGGACCGCAAGGGGACGCGGCCATGAGCGCGGCGAAATTTATCGGCGCGGCGGTGGTGATGGCGGGATCGACGTTGTGCCTTGCATGGACCGCGCGGGCGCAGGCCCCAACCCCTGCCAATTTGGCCCCTGCCGACTTTGTCGAGGCCCCCGGCAAGGCCAAGGTGCAGGCCGCCTGCACCGCCTGCCACGCGGCCGGGATCGTCACGGGCAAACGCCATGACGCGCACAAATGGGGCGAAGTGGTGGACCAGATGATCGACAAGGGCGCGCAGGTGCCCGAGGCCGATTACGACACGATCGTCGCCTATCTGGCCAAGAATTACGGCCCCGCGCAATAAGGCCGCAAGGGGGGGGCAAGGCGTTGCGGCCCTGCCCCCCACCGGCTTCAGGGGGCCGGTTTGGGATTGGGGCTGATCGGATGCGGGCGGGCGGTCTGGCCGCCGTTGATGGCCCAACGGATCGCCTCGACCATCATGGTGCGGATGCGCGGATCGTCCCATGCCGCATCGGTATGGCCCAGCCCTGTGTAAAACACCCGCCCACTGCCATAGCCCTTGATCCACGCCACGGGAAAATCGCCGTCCTTGCGATGCACCATCGGCGCGGCCAGATTGACGCTGCGCGTGTCCAGCCGGGCCAGCACGTCCACCTTGTCCCGCGCATAAGGCGTGGGCAGCATCTGGTAATGCTCATCGCGCAGGGTCATGCCGGTGCGAAATGGTTTCATCGCCGGAAAATCGGGGCGTTCGACGATGATGCGCGCGTTGGCGATCATCCATGGGTGGTTGTCAAACGCGCCGCCCAGCATCTCGGCATATTCAGGCCAAGAGGGCGCGGTGGCGGTGGCGGTGTGGACGCCGATAAAGCCCTTGCCGTCCTTGGACACGAAATCCAGCAGGTCGCGCTTTTGCGTCTCGCTCAGGTTCAATTCGCCATTGGTGTAAAACAGCACCGCGTCGAAATAGTCCAAGTTTCGCCCACGGGCTTGCTTGGGGCCGCCCTTGGCGTACAGCCCCTTGCCCCATGTCTCGCCCTTGGTGATCCAGTCGGTGTCGGTGCGGATAAAGCTGACATAGGCGCCCGATTGCCGCCCGATCTGCTCGATCACGCTGACGGCATGGCTGACGGCCATATGCGCGGTCTGGTTGCCGGTTGACAGGTCGGCGATGATCAACAGGCGCTTCTTGCCAGCATAGACGTCCTCATAGCCCGGCGGCGGGGTGCGCGGTGGGCCGGCAGCGGGCGCAGGCTGTGGCGGCGTTTGCGCGCCCAGCCCCACGGCCACCGCGCCCAGTGCCAACAGACGGATGATACGGTTCATGGGCGGCGGCCTTTCGTGGGCAGGGCAAAGGCGGTGATGGTGTCCGACGTCAGCGGGCTGTCGAGGAAGCTGCCGCCGGTGCTGGTGATGGCAACGATCTGGCGACCATCCGCCCCGGCATAGGTGATGGGCGTGGCATGGGCGGCGGCGGGCAGGCGCACCTCCCACACCATCTGCCCGTTGCGCGTGTCAAACGCGCGGAACCGGCCATCGTCGCTGGCCCCGATAAAGGTCAACCCGCCCGCCGTGGTGATCGCTCCGCCAATGTTCGGGCGGCCGGTCAGTTGCTTGCCCTCGGGTGCTTCGTCCGTGACGCCCAAAGGCACCTGCCAACGCACCCGCCCCGTCACCATGTCGACAGCGGATAGGCGGCCCCACGGCCCTTTTTGGCACAACATCCGCGTGCCTTCCAATTGAAAGCGCCCGGAAACCGGCCCGCGCTCATAGGGCAGCGCGCCGGTTGAAGGCACCAGCGCGGTTACCTGCCCCAGATCGCTGGTGTTGACGATCAACAGCCTGCTGGCCGGGTCATAGGCCGCCCCGCCCCAGTTCGATCCCCCCTGCAATCCGGGAAAACTGATGGTGACGCGGTTCAGCCGCACCGGATGGTACAGCCCACCCGACACCATATCGTGCCGCTTGATCCATGCGGCGCAGGCGTCATGCAATTGCGGCGTCAGATCTGTGATGTCGCGCGCGGGATCAAATCCGGTGCGGGCCAGCGGCGGCGTCACCACCGGCATCGGCTGGGTCGGCGCGGCGATTTCGCCCGGCACATCGCTGGCCGGAACAGGCCGCATCGCCACCGGATGGATCGGCTTGCCCGTCACCCGGTTCAGCACGAACAACAGGCCGTTCTTCGAGACGATCGCCACGGCGGGCACCTTTTTGCCGCGCACAGTGGCGTCGAACAACAATGGCGGCGCCTGCAGGTCGTTGTCCCAGATATCGTGGCGCACCACCTGGAAATGCCACAAGTATTTGCCGGTGCGCGCGTCCGCCGCCACCAATGACGTGCCATACAGATTGTCGCCCGGCCGATCGCCGCCATAGCGGTCAAAGGCGGGGGCGCCGAACGGCATATAGACGATCCCGCGCGCCGCATCGACCGTCAGAAAGCCCCAGACATTCACCCCGCTGCGCCGCTCCGCGCCGGTTGGCCCCCAGGTGTCGTGGCCCGGTTCGCCTGCACGAGGGACTGAATGAAAAGTCCAAACCAAGCGGCCCGTCACCGCATCCCAAGCGCGTACATCGCCCGCTGTTCCGCGCGGCGGAAATTCCTGCACCGCGCTGCCGGTGATGATCAGATTGCCATGGACAATCGGCGGACTGGTCATGCCGTAAAAGCGGGCCTCGGCACCTTGCAGCACGTCGGGCGTTTTCATGTCCACCACGCCATTGTCGCCAAAGCCAGAGGCAAAGGCCCCCGTCGCCGCGTCCAGCGCGATCAGTCGCCCATCGCGCGTGCCGAACACGATGCGCGGGGCATGGGCGGCATCGCCCGCCCAATATTCCACCCCGCGCAAGGATGGCTGACCGGGGCCGGGAATGGCCGTGGCCCACAATTCGCGCCCACTGGCCGGGTCCAGCGCGACCACGCGGCCATAGGGCGTCGAGACGAACATCCGCCCGCCTACAACCAGCGGCGTCACCTGTGACCCTGCGAATCGGCTCCGCCGCCGGGCCGAGGGCGGCGCGCCCGGCGGCGGCGCTGCGGGGGCGGACATGCCCTCGGCGGCGCGCTGGGCCTCGGCATTGGGATCGCGCGGAGCATCGGGCGCGGGGCTGTCGGGACGCATGTGATAGGTCCACACCGGCTGCAAATGCTGCACATTGGCGGGCGTGATCTGGGCCAAGGGCGAATGGCGCTGCCCACCCTTGTCATGGCCATAGGTGGCCCAATCATCAGTGGTGGTGGCCGCGCCTGCCCCTGTCACCAGCAGCCAAGCCGGCACCAGACAGGCAGCCGCGGTGTTCCGGCCCGTTCGCGCGGTGGAAATGACGCGCATTTTGCTCTCCCTCAGTTTTATGGACTAGTTCGTACATAATGGTTCCCAAGGCAAGCGGTTTTGAGTATGGACAAGCCAAAGCAAGGGGAGAGACCAGCCATGAGCGGCACGATCCTGGTCCTGAACGGGCCAAATCTGAATTTGTTGGGCGAGCGTGAGCCCGAAATCTATGGCCACGACACGCTGGATGATGTGGCGGCGATGTGCCGGGCCGAGGCTGAAAGCGCGGGCTATACCATCGACTTTCGCCAGACCAACGCCGAGCACGAAATGGTCGAATGGGTACAGCAAGGCCGCAAGGGTCTGGCTGGTATCGTCTTCAACCCGGCGGCATTCACATATGCGGCCTATCCGGTGCTGGACGCGCTGAAAATGGTCGATTGCCCGGTGATCGAGGTGCATATCAGCAACATCCACCGCCGCGAGGCCGAGTGGCGCAGCAAATCGATCATGACGCAGGTCGTGACGGGCATCATCTCTGGCCTTGGCGTGGATGGCTATCCCTTGGCGGTGCGCCACATCATCACTCGCCGGGAGAAGGGCAAGTGAGCGGCGCCCCTGCCCGCCCCACCCGTCAGCGGATGGTCATTCTGGCACTGATTTCAACCGCAACACTGATCAATTATCTGGACCGCTCGGTGATGGGCGTGGCAAAGCCCGCGCTGTCGGCCGAACTGCACCTGCGGCCAGAGGACATGGGCTGGATCTTCTCCGCCTTTTCATGGACATACGCGCTGGCGCAGATCCCCGGCGGCTATGTGATCGACCGGCTGGGCACGCGGACAACCTACGCGCTCTCGCTGGGTCTGTGGTCACTTATGACGGCAATGCATGGGGCGATGATTGGCTTTATCTCGCTGATTGTTGCGCGCCTGTTGCTGGGCCTGGCCGAAGCGCCATGTTTTCCCGCCAACAGCCGCGTGCTGTCGACATGGTTCCCGCAGCAGGAACGCGCCAAAGCGACCGGCGTCTATACCGTGGGCGAATATATCGGGCTTGGCTTGCTGATCCCGGTGCTCAGCTGGATTTTGGCGACCTATGGCTGGCGCGTGATGTTCGTGGTGGTTGGCGTGCTGGGCATGGGCTTTGCCGCGCTGTTCTATCGCATGTACCGCGAGCCGGGGGAAAGCACCGCCAATCAGGCGGAGCTGGACCTGATCGCGGCGGGCGGCGGCTTTTCGGGCGGGACGGCCTCGCTGGGGTTTAGTTGGAACCGCGTTGGACAATTGATGCGCAAGCGGCAGATCGCCGGCGCGTCGATCGGCCAGTTTTGCTCGAACTCCACTCTGGTGTTCTTCCTGACGTGGTTCCCCTCCTATCTGGCCGAAGAGCGCGGGATGACTTTCATCAAGTCGGGCTGGCTGGTGTCGCTGCCCTATGTGGCGGCGTCGGTGGGCGTGATGCTGGGCGGGGTGGTGTCGGACTGGCTGATTCGCCGCACAGGTTCGGCCACGATCGGGCGCAAGGTGCCGATCATCGCCGGACTGCTGTTGTGCGGATCAATGGTTGCGGCCAATTGGGCCGACAGCAACGAGATGGTCATCGCCATCATGAGCCTTGCCTTTTTCGGTCAGGGATTGGCGGGGCTGGGCTGGACGCTGCTGTCCGATGTTGCGCCCAAGGAGATGATGGGGCTGACCGGCGGCCTGTTCAATTTCGTCACCAATCTGGCGGGCATCATCACCCCGCTGGTGGTGGGTTATGTGGTTGGTTCAACAGGCGGATTCTACGGAGCACTGGCATATATCGGGGCGTTGGGGCTGATCGGCACCCTCACCTATATCTTTGTTCTGGGCCCGGTTGAGCGTGTGACGATCGACTGATTTCCCTCCGTGGTCGCGCCTGCCCTCACAGGCGCGCACTGCGACCAAAGGCGTGTGTGGCGATAATGCCACGCACGCCTTTTTTGCGGCCACATTGCGCAACATTGCGTGCACAAACGGATTGACCGCGGCGATAACGATATGTACCGGTTAGTTCACAAACGCCGGCACAGGGGCCGGAACATGTCCTTTGGGAGGGCCATAATGAACAGAAAGATGCGTTTCGTCGTCCACACGTCGCTGGCTGCGATGTCGGTGGGCTGGGCTGCGGGCGCCCATGCGCAAACCGCGCCGGCCGAACCGGCCACGGCTGAAATCATCGTCACCGGGTCCAGCATCAAGGGCGTTGCCCCGGTGGGGTCGAACCTGACCACCGTGACCCGCGCCGATCTGGAAACCACCGCCGCGCAGACCGTGCAGCAGGTGCTCAAGAGCGTGCCGGCGGTTGTCGGCCTGCAGGCGGCGGGTCAGGGCGCGTTCGGTTCGGCCGACGGTTCGGGCACCAACGCGCCGACCATCCACGGTCTGGGCGCATCGGCTTCGAACTCGACGCTGATCCTGATGAACGGCCACCGCATCCCCACCAGCGGCATCAACCACGTGCTGGCCGACCCGAACATCCTGGCCCCCATCGCGCTGGAACGCGTCGAGGTGCTGGCAGATGGTGCCTCGTCGGTCTATGGTTCGGACGCAGTCGCGGGCGTGATCAACTTCATCACGCGCAAGAACGTCAACGGCTTTGAAGCCAATGCCCAGACCGGCTTTGGCTCGGGCTATCACACCTATAACGCGGGCCTGCTGTTTGGCCGCACCTTTGCCGAAGGCTCGTTCCTGGTCGCGTACAACTATTCCGACCGTTCGAACCTGGCGGCTTCGTCGCGTTCGTACACCAACAGCGCCAACCTGGTGCCCTATGGCGGTCGCAACAACACCCCCACCCGCTGCGCCGTGCCGACCATCGGCGGCAGCACCGCCGCCTATCTGACCTATACGCCTTCGGGCTGCGACCAGACCACCGCGTGGGATCTGCTGCCTTCGGAAAAGCGCCACAACGTCTATGCGCAGCTGACCTATGACGTGTCAGACAAGCTGCACCTGTTTGGCGACATGATCTATTCGAACCGCCGCAACGTACAGAACGTGACGCGCGGCAATGCTTCGAACACGATCTATGCCAACAGCACGGGCATCGCGACCGGCCGTTCGGTCAATCCGTTCGCGCTGGCGGGTCTGGGCAACAACTATGTCGTGGGCTGGAACGCTGACGCGATGTTCGGCCCCGGCGCGACGATCACCGGCACCGCCGAAGACCTGTATTTCCACATGGACGCGATCTATGACCTGTCGCAAAAGTGGCAGGTCAATCTGGGCGGCGTCTATGGTCAGGACCTGTCGCAACAGATCAACGTGGGCCAGTTGAACACGGCCGCGTTCAACCTGGCGCTGAACGGCTATACCAGTGCCGCGATCAATGGCGTCAATCAGGTTGTCAGCCAGACGCTGACCACGGCCAACGCGCTGGATCTGTGGGGCAATGGCACCTCGGCCGCGACCAAGGCGTCGCTGATCGACAACCGCCAGTTGCAGCAGGCGCGCCAGACGATGCGCAACCTGTACCTGAAGGTGTCGGGCGATCTGTTCGACCTGCCCGCCGGCGCGGCCAAGCTGGCTGTGGGTGGCGAGCTGGTCAGCTACAAGATGCATCAAGACATCGTGCGCGGCAACGGTCTGGGCATCGCCAGCCAGAATTCGCAGGCGCTCTCGATCGACTATCGCCGCAATGTCAGCTCGGCCTATGCTGAACTGTATGTGCCGCTGATCCGCGACGGTTTCGTCAAGCTGCTCGATCTGAACATTTCGGGCCGCTATGATCACTACAGCGACTTTGGCAACACGACCAACCCCAAGATCGCGCTGAACTTTGAACCGGTGCGCGGTGTCAAGTTCCGTGCCAACTGGGCGCGCAGCTTTGTGGCTCCGGCGCTGACCTCGATCGGGTCGAACGCCAATGGTCTGACGGGTGAATCGGGCTTCTCGGGCGTGCTGGGTTCGGCGCTGCCGGGCGGTGGCCCGACCCTGTCGCTGGCCAGCTTCCCCACCGCCGCCAGCATTCCGGGCGCGGTCTGCTCGGCCACGGCCTGCACCATCAGCAACGTGCAGGGCGTGCTGATCACCGGCGGCAGCGGCAAGCTCAAGCCCCAGAAGGGCGAGGCATGGAGCGTGGGCGTCGATCTGACCCCGGCGCAGGTGCCCGACCTGCGCGTCTCGGTGACCTATTGGAGCAACAAGCTGCGTGGCGGCATCACCGCACCCCAGCCCTCGCTGGCGCTGGGTTCGGCGGACCTGTCGTACCTGATGCAGATCTATCCCTCGGGCGCCACGGCCACCGACATCAGCAATGCTGGTGCTGGCCTGCCGCAGACGGGCGTGATCAACGGCTCGGCCTACTTCATCTACAACTATCAGCAGGCCAACGTGCTGAATCTGGATGTGGCGGGTCTGGACGTGTCGGCGGCCTATCGCTTCACCACCCCCATCGGCAAGTTCAACATCGGCCTCAGCTTCACCCGCAAGCTGAAGTTCGACCAGTTCTTTGGCGACAATGGCGTGAAGTTCAGCGTGCTGGGGACCTCGGGCTTCAACACCACCTTCCCCAGCGTCAAGACCGAAGGCCGTCTGAACGTGTCGTACAGCAATGGCGCGTTTGATGCTGACGTTTTCGTCAACCATCTGGGCAGCTACACCTATTGGGGCTCTTCGGTGATGAACCCGATCACCCGCACCAATGGCGTGCCGACCGGCGGCGGCGACCATGTGGGGGCCTTCACCACGGTGGACCTGCATCTGGGCTATACGCTGAAGAACTTTGCCAACCTGCGGGAAGTCAACGTTTATGTTGACGCAACCAACGTGTTCGACAAGGCTCCGCCCTTTGTGAACACCTATACCACCAACGGTGCGGTCGGTTATGACGGCCTGAACGCCAACCCGCTGGGTCGCGTCGTCAACGTTGGCCTGCGTACCAAGTTCTGATCCACCCTCCAACCCCGCCGGGGCTTCGGCTTCCGGCGGGGCTTTTTTCCTTTTTACGTCATTATTATACGGAGCCGCCCCCCATCATGACCGCACAGCCCCGCAAGTCCCTCTCTACTACGGGTGCTGACACCATGGTGGGGGTTGGCCGTGGCCGGGTGTTGGCCGGGCTTATCGGCCGCGGCATTCTGGAAAGCCGCACGCCGTGGATGCACGAGTGTGAGGCCGACGCGCAGGGGTTGCGCATGGTCTACAGCCTGTTCGATTTCAGCGACCGGGGCTGGGCCGACGAGGATCTGGGCGCGGCGATCGATGCGGCACAACGCGTTGGTTTTGCCGGCCTGAATGTCACCTTTCCGTTCAAACAATCGATCATTCCCCTGCTGGACGAGCTGTCGCCGCAGGCCGCCGCGATTGGCGCGGTCAATACCGTTGCGCTGCGCGATGGACGGCGGATCGGGTATAACACCGATGTCACCGGCTTTGCCGAAGCGTTCCAGTCCGGCCTGCCCGATGCCCCGCGTGACCGCGTGCTGCAACTGGGCTGTGGCGGAGCTGGGTCGGCAACGGCCCATGCGCTGCTCTCGACACTGGGCGCGCGCCATGTCCTGCTGTTCGATCCCGAGGCCGCCCGCGCCGAGGCGTTGCGCGCGCAGCTGGCCGCGCTGTATGGCGACAAGCGCGTGGCGGTGACCGACAACCCCACCGCCGCCGCCGCCAAGGCGGATGGCATCATCAATGCCACGCCCATCGGCATGGCCAAATTCCCCGGCACCCCCCTGCCCGCCGCCGCCATCGAGGCGCGCCATTGGGTGTCCGACATCGTCTATTTCCCGCTGGAAACCGCCCTTTTGGCCGAGGCCCGCGCGCGCGGTTGCCGCGTTTTGAATGGGCGCGGCATGGCAGTGGGACAGGCGGCCGACGCCTTTGCCATTTTCACCGGCCTGACGCCTGATCGCGCCCGCATGGCCGACAGCTTTGCCGCCTTTGCCACCGCCACTCCCAGCGATTGAGGTCACGCCATGCCGGTTCCTGCCGCCCTGTCCGCAAGCCGCATGAAAACCTCTATCGCCACGGTATCGGTCAGCGGCGCGCTGGGCGACAAGCTGGTGGCGATTGCCGATGCCGGTTATGGCGGCGCGGAAATCTTTGAGAACGACCTGTTGTCAGCCCCGCAATCGGCCCGCGAAATCGGCGCCTTGATGCGCGAACTGGGGCTGGCCTGCACCATGTTCCAGCCTTTCCGCGATCTGGAAGGTCTGCCGGACACCATGCGCGCCCGCGCGTTCGAGCGGATGAAGCGCAAGTTCGAGGTGATGGAGCATCTGGGCACAGATTTGGTGCTGCTGTGCTCGAACTGTTCACCGCATGCGCTGGATGACCGGCAACGGATGCTGGATGACCTGCACGAATTGGGCGAAATGGCCGCCGCCCATGGCAAACGTGTGGGCTATGAGGCGCTGGCATGGGGCCGCCATGTGGCCGACCACCGCGACGCCTGGGCGCTGGTGCGTGACGTCGATCATCCCGCGATCGGTTTGGTGCTGGACAGTTTCCATTCGCTCTCGCGCCGCGTGCCATCGGCCAGCATCGGCGACATCCGCGCGGACAAGCTGTTCATCGTGCAGGTGGCCGACGCCCCCTATATCGAGATGGACCACCTGAACTGGTCGCGCCATTTCCGCTGCATGCCGGGACAGGGCGATTTCGCGCTGGCGCAATGGGCCGCCGCGATCCAGCGCACCGGCTATGACGGGTGGTGGAGTCTGGAGATCTTCAACGACCGGTTCCGCGCCGGCAGCGCGCACACGATCGCGCGCGATGGGTTGCGGGCATTGCGCTTCATGGAGGATCAGGCCGCACGCGCCGCGCGCCGCGACAGCCCAATGCCGCCGCGCATCCAGCCCAGCGGGGTGGAATTCATCGAATTCGCAGCCGCCCACGAGGAAGCCGAAGATTTCGGCAAACTGTTCACTGCATTGGGTTTTTCTCCCGTCGCCCGCCACCGCAGCAAGGATGTTGTGCGCTGGCAGCAGGGCGGGATCAATCTGGTGGTCAATTCCGAACCTGAAGGTCTGGCCCACAGTTTCGACATCGTCCACGGCGGCTCGGTCTGTGCGATGGGCATTGCGGTGCCCGACCAATCGGCCGCGCTGGCCCGCGCCGAAGCGCTGGATATTCCACGCTTTCGTCAGGCGGTGGCGCCCGGCGAATGGGAGATCCCCTCGTTGCGCGGGATCGGTGGCAGCCTGCTGTATCTGGTGGATCAGGCAACGCGTGACGCGATGTGGGCCGATGAATTTCCCGTGGCATTACAATCCGCGCCGGCCCAACCATTACTGACCCGCGTCGATCACATCGCCCAGACGATGCATTACGAAGAAATGCTCAGCTGGTTACTGTATTATCACGCCCTGCTGGAGGTCAACAAAACCCCGCAGCTGGAAATCGCCGATCCGATGGGGCTGGTCTATAGTCAAGCGGTCGAAACACCCGATGGCGCGCTGCGTTTTACGCTGAACGGTTCGCTGGCGGCGGGCAGCCTGACCTCGCGCTTCATACAGGCCTATTTTGGCGCCGGTGTTCAGCATATCGCGCTGTCTTGCAACGACATTTTCGCCGCCGCCGAACAGGCGCAGGCGCGCGGCCTGCCGTTTCTGGAAATCGGGCCCAACTATTACGAAGATCTGGAGGCGCGGTTTGACTTGCCCGCCGATCTGGTTGACCGCATGGCGCGGCTGAATATTCTGTACGACCGGGACGGCGATGCCGAATATTTTCAATTCTATTCGCGCGCGGTGGCCAAGCGGGTTTTCTTTGAAGTTGTCGAGCGGCGCGGCTATGCAGGCTATGGCGCGGCGAATGCGGCGATCCGTTTGAACGCACAGGCCAAATTCCGCGAGCGCGACGAGGATTGAGCGGTCGGGCCTGACGCAGGCCGCCCATCCGCCACCACATTCGGGACATAAGGGAGAGTGAGGATGAGACACGCATTTGGTCTAAAAATGACAGCGCTTACATGGACTTTAGGGGCCGTTTCGACCGCCTCTTTGGCACAGGCTCCGGCGGCAGAGGAAACCCCGCCCGCAGACATGGCCGCACAGGTCGCCGCGGCCCGTGCCGCGCTCGATGCCGGCGGCCAAGGCGCGTTCAAGGCCGAGATGGTGTCTGACCCGCGCCTGCCCACCCACACCATCTACCGCCCGCGCAACATGGCCGCCGCCACGCGCGCGGGACGTTTGCCGATCGTCGCCTTTGGCAATGGGGCCTGCGCCAATATCGGCAACCGCTTCCGCTATTTCCTGACCGAGGTCGCCAGCCACGGCTATCTGGTATTGGCCACCGGCCCCGCCCGCGAACGCACGGTGGAGTGGAAGGTGTCGTTGACTCCGCCCGGCGCGCCGGTGCCGATGGACCGTCCGCCCGAAAGCTTTGCCGCGCAATTGAATGACGCGATCGATTGGGCCATCGCTGAAAACAGCCGCAAGGGCAGTCCCTATTTCGGCAAACTGGACCCGAGCAAGGTGGCGGTGATGGGCCAATCCTGCGGCGGGGTGCAGGCGGTTTCGGCTGCCGCTGACAAGCGGGTGAAGACCGCGCTGGTGCTGAACAGTGGTACCTTTGCCGAAGGCAGCAAGCCGTTGCCGGGCACGGGCGACGCCAACAAGGCCAGCCTGCGCCGCATCCATGTGCCGGTGGCATGGATCAGCGGCGATCCCTCGGACGTGGCCCACAAGAACGCGATGGCCGATTTTGCAGCCTTTACCCATGCGCCCGCGATGTGGGCGTGGCACGAAGGCACCGGCCATTCCGCCCATTGGCGCGACCCGCATGGCGGGCTGTTCACGCCGGTGGTGGTCGATTGGCTGGACTGGCAGTTGAAGCGCAAATCGGCCGCCCGTGCCACCTTTACCGGCGTAAAGTGCAAGCTGTGCGCAGCGCCGGGCTGGCATGTGCAAGGGCGCGGGCTGTAACCCTGCCCTTGGCCACAAACAGACAGGGCGGCGGTGGGACATCCCATCGCCGCCCTGTTCGGTTAAGGGGAGCACCAGCCAGACGCGCCCCGTCCCGATCTCGTCATATCGCGCTTTCCGCGCGCAGGCCTAGATCGCGCCTTCCGCGCGCAGCCAGGCCTCGATCTCCACGCGATCGGCGTTCAGGCGCGGCGGGGCCTGATCGGTCCCCGGCTGTCCGGGATGCATGGCAAAGCCGGCGCCCGGCACCCGCACCGCCCCATCCACCGGAATGCCATCAATGGTGATCGGCATCAGCGCCGCGCTGCCGGCCAGATCGGCGGCCTCGTCCACGCGGCGGACCATGCCGCAAGGGATCCCGGCCGCGCTCATGCTAGCCTCCCACTGGGCCGCATCGGCGCGGGCAAACTGCGCCGACAATTCCGCCTGCATCGCGTCAAAATTGGCCCGCCGCCCCTCTGGCGTGGCAAAGCGTTCGTCACTGAGCCAATCCTCACGCCCCATATGGCGGGCAAGGGCGGCAAATTGCGCGGGCTGCACCACGCCCAGCGACACCTCGCGCCCGTCGCGGCAGACGAACATCGAGGCCGTCGGCAGGCCGGAATAGCCGGTATTGCCCATCCGTTTCATCGGCGCGCCGGTCACCAGAAACGGCGTCAGCGCGCTGGTCATGAAGGCCAGACTGGCATCCAGCATCGACACATCGATATAGGCCCCAACGCCGTTGCGCTCGCGCCCCATCAGCGCCGACAGGATCGCCAGCGCCGCCGTCTGTCCGGTCAGTGTGTCGACAATGGGAAAGCCAACCCGAACTGGATCATCGCCCTCGCTGCCCGACAGCATCATCATGCCGCTGGTGGCCTGCACGATATTGTCGATCGCGGGCCAATCGCGCTGGGCGCTGGTCTGGCCATAGCCTGACACCGAGCAGAAGACGATGTCCGCCCGCAAGGCCTTGGCCGCCTCGTACCCCAGCCCCAGCCGGTCCATCACGCCGGGGCGAAAGTTTTCCAGCACCACATCGCTGCGCGCGATAATGGCGCGGGCAATGGCCAGATCCTCGTCCGCTTTCAGGTCCAGCGCGATGGATTTCTTGCCCGCGTTGGCCGCGATAAACGCGGGCGACATCCCGTCATAGCGCCGGTCAGCGCCATAATTGCGGAAATTGTCGCCCGCCTTGGGCTCGATCTTGATCACTTCGGCACCCATCAGCCCCAGCAGATACGAGGCATAAGGCCCCGCCATCACATGGCTGAAATCGGCGATACGGATGCCGGCCAAAGGCTTGGTCATGGTTTCTCCGGGAAATTCTTGGCGGACACGGTCCAGCGTTGATCCTTGCACAAGCCGCAGTCGCGCCCGACGAACTGGCGGGCGGCGGAGGCGTTGCCCTTTAGCTGCCAATCCAGCCACGCGGTCGCCACCTGCCCCCACGCGCCGCCATTGGCCAGCGCAAAGGTGCCGCCATGGCCTACCGGCATGCTGGCCAGAAACACCGGCACATGGGCAATGCGCGAGACGTCATCCGTCCCGTTGGGATAGGCAATGTCCTGCGGCCCGCCCAGTACATAGGCGATGGGGGTGTGCAGCTTTTTCAGGTCATCCTTGACCAGATGGACGCCCGACAGGCCGGTGTCGGCCCGGATATAGACGCCGCTGTTCAGTGCGACCACGGTCTTGATCCGGGGATCGGCGCCGGCGGCAATCGCCTGCAACCCGCCACAGCTATGCCCCATCACTGCGACATTGGCAGGGTCTACATGGGAGGCCAGATCGGTCCCCTTCACCCAATCAATCGCGGCCAGCAATTGGTCCACGCTGGTTTCATCGGGCGTGCCGCGGGGCGGCGCCACCGGGCCACCGGGCGGCAGTGGGGTCGGGCCGTTCGCCGCCGGCAATTGGGCCAGCGCGGGGCGTTCCTCACGCGCGGCACCATTGGCGATCACGACATAGCCATGGCTGGCGACCTCGCGCAGGAAATAGCTGGCCGAGAGGCCATTGTCGCGGCATCCACCATTGCCCCACAGCACCAGCGGCAATTTGCCCGCTGGCCAATTGGCCGGACGATAGATGGTATACCCGCGTGCGTCCGCGCGCGCCTCGGCCACGGCGGGATAGGCGCCGCTGCCGGCGGGCGCGCCGATCACGCCGGGCGCCATCACCGGCGGCGGGGCCTTTGTGGCGGGCGGTTGCGCCCATGCCCCGGTCGCCACAGGCGCCAGCGGGATCAGGCCCATCGCGGCCCAGCGCATGTTGCGCAGCATTGAACGTGTCATTGGCTCTCTCCCTGACAAGCGATCTGGTCGCGCCCCTTGACCGCCGCGCGGGCGGAATGGAACGCCTTCATCCCATCAATCCCGAACGCGGCCAGCGAGCGCGCGTTCACCTCGGCATCGTGGAGGTACATCGCGTCAAACCGCGCCTGATCCTGTGCCGAGGCGGGGCTGACCACCACTTTGCTGCGCAGCGCCTCCTTCATGCCGCGCTGGGCGGCGGCGGTGATTTCGCGTTCCAGCGCGGCCTCCCACACTTTTTGCCCTTCCTCCAGCACAGCGCGGTCGGCGCTGGACAGGCTGTTCCAGCGCGCCATGCCCATCGCGCGCGCCGGATAGGCCCCGCGCGGGATCTTGATCGTGTTGAAATAGCGCGCCACCTCGGCAAAATGCAGCGCCTTGAACGTGTCGGCAGGCGCCACCACGCCGTCGATCACGCCCTTGGCCATGGCGGAATAGACCTCGCCCATGGGCATGTTCACCGGGTCCGCGCCCAAGGATGCCAGCACGGTCAACAGTTCTGTGGGCGCGCGCAGGCGCAGGCCTCGAATGTCGTCCAGCGTGCGGATCTGTTTATGCGTGGTGACGATGCCGGGCAGGCTGCCCCCCTGCACCGCCAGCACCTTCAACCCCTGCAACTCATGCGCCATTTGCGGGTTGGCCGCCGCGATGCACTGATACAGCGCCAATTGCGCCGGCATGCTGTCGGCGCCCGAATAGAACCCCGACTGGATGCGGATCAGATGCGTCCCGCCCTTGACATAGATCGGCGTGATCAGGCCGATATCAGCCACGCCATGGCGCAATTCCTCCATCGACATGTCGGACGAGAGCACCGCGCCAGACCAACTGGGCCGCACCTTGAGCCGCCCGCCCGAACGCGCCTCGACAAATTTCATCCACGCCTGATCCGCCTTGGAAAAGGGATGGCTGGGCGAATAAGGCGTGGCATAGGTCAACACCGTCACGTTGGGCGCGGGCGCGCGGGCGCAGGCCCCCAGCACCAGCGCGCCCGCAGCCACCAGCAAGGCACGGCTCCAACGCGTCATGCCACCCCCCGCTGATGCAGAAAGCTGTCGACCATGCCGACCATCTTGGCATGGTCCCAATTCTTGGCGTCGACCATGTCGGCATCGATCATCAACACCGGCACCCCGGCGGCCTCCAGCGCGGCGGCGGTGATCTTGGTGCCCGATTGCGACAGGCGGTTGTCGGGCGGCAACAGCACGACACAGGCGTCGATGCCGCAACGCTCGGCCTCGGACACCATCCAGCCGTTCATCCATGGCGGCAGGTGCAACACCTCGTTCATGGAACACACGCGGCTGGCCAGCGCGTCCATCGGGCGGCCCTGCACGTCCCGCAAATAGGCCGGCCCGGCAAAGGGCATATACATCGACCAGACGAACACCGCGCCCAGCTTTTCCTCCAGCGCCTGATAAAAGCCGGGGTCGTGCCAGACGCCCGCGCCGATCCACATCAGGCGGATCTTTTCATTGGCGGCCGCGCCAGCCCCGCTGGCGATGCGCTCCATCACCTGATCGCGGAATTTTTTGGCATGGGCCACCGCCCAGTCCGATCCGCGATGCCATTGGGGGATCATCGTGTTGGGCATCTGTTCGGCGATCGACACCGGGCAGGGCCGCGCATTGCCAATGGCCTGCGCCGCCTCCCAGATATAGCCCTCCTGTTCGTTGATGCGCTCCATCAGGTGGTGGAGTTTCGCCTCGTCAAATTTGCGGCCGGTGCGATTTTCCAGCAAGGTGATCAGGTCGCGCATTTCGGCCACCATCATCGCGATGCGGTCGGCGTCATAGACGTTTTCCCAATCGCCGCGCGATTTGGCGAACCATTGCGGATCCTTGTGCTCCCATGCGGGGGCCTCCATCGCAAAGAATTCGGTGCCCATCGCCTGTGCCCATTGGCCAAACACATGCTGGATACAGTCGCACGTCATGCGCGCCACCAGCACGGTGGGCGTTGGCAAGCCGCCCCAGGGTGCCGTCGACGGATCATTGGCCAGCGTGCAGGCCAGCCCCAGTGAACAATATTTGCAACTGTTCTTGGGATAGCCCTTTTCGACCATCACGTCGAAATAGCGGTTCGACAGCTGTTTGGCCGAGATATAGGCCGACCACCACTGATTGGTGATGATCGGAATGTCCATGACGTGAAAGATCTCGTGCGGGGTGTCGGCCTGCACGATGGCAAAGGGCTCGCCCTCCTCGACCACGCGGCGGCGCAGTTCGATGCCAAACGCCTTCTGATAGGCATTGGCCTCGGCGGTGCAGGCCAACAGCTTGCGGCTGCGCTGCCCCGAAGGCGCGGCTGCGGTTTTCTCGGCGGCGCTCATTGGAACACTCCTGCTGCTTCCATGGCGGCGATCCGTTCATCGGACAGGCCGCACAGTTCGTGGGCGATGGCATGGGCGTGTTCACCCATGCCGGGGGCGCGGAACGGCACAAAGCCATCGCGCGACAAGCGAATAGGCGTGGCGATATGGCCAAACGGCCCAAGAATGGGGTGGTCCAGCGTGACCAGCGCGCCGCGTCCCGCCAATTGCGGGTCGGCGTCGATCATGTCCTGACAGTCCTGCACCACGCCACAGGCGATGCCCGCCGCCTGCAATTGGGCCATGACGGCGTGATCAGCGCGCGTCGCGCACCATGCCGCCACATCCGGCCCGGTGATCGCGTGCAGCGCCGCCAGTTCACCCGCATCCGCCGCGCTGATCGCAACATAGCGATCGTCGCCAGCGCAGGGGAACACGCCCTGCATCGCCATGCGCGGATCATCATTGCCCATGCGGGTCGGGCGCTCACCCGCCTTGGCCGCCGACAGAAAGTCGCGCATCTGCTGGACACAGATCTCGTACATGCTGGCGTCGATATGGCACCCCCGGCCCGTTTCGCGCCGATGTTGCAAGCCCGCGGACACGCCCGCCGCCATGACAAAGGGCACGATCACATCGCCATAAGGCACAGCGCCCGGAATGACCGGATTGCCATGGGGATAGCCCGTCAGGAACGTGCGCCCCGACAATGCTCCGCCCGTGCCATCGACGCCCCATTCCTGCGCCATCGGGCCGCTCTGGCCAAAGACGCTGCCCGACACCATGATGATGTTCGGGTTGACTTGGGCCAGCGTGTCGTAATCCAGCCCCAGCTTGGCCATGGTGCCGGGCGAGAAGTTCTCGACCACGACATCGGCCCATTCAATCAAGGGGTTCAGGATCTCGCGCGCCTCTGCCTTTTTCATGTTCAGCGACAGGCTGCGCTTGGAGGAATTCAGGTGGGCAAACCACGGCTTGTCATCCCAATTGCCCTGTTGCGAAACCGACACCTGCACGTCCAGACGCGCCAGATCGGGGCGGGTGCGGGTTTCGACCTTGACCACCTCTGCCCCCAGATCGCCCAGCGTCTTGGTGGTGATTGACCCCACCAGCGCCCAGGCAAAGTCCAGCACGCGAATGCCCGACAGCGGCCCCGGCCGCGCGCCGGTGTGGACGGCGGGGGCCTGTGCCACCACGCCCTCGCGGATGCTGGCAAAGCGTGTGGGCAAGCCATCATCCCCGTCAAAGAAGCCGCGCGCCGCCAGATGCGGATCGGCCAGCACATCGCCCGGTTCGTTCGCGACACAGGCATTGATGCCCCGGCGCAGACCTTCGCTGGCGATCTCGGCCTTGGTGCGTGACAGGAAGAAGGCCGCAATCGCCGCCTCCCAGATGGCGCGCGTTTCCGCAGGCAAGGTGCTGCGGTTATAGGCCAGCCAGTCGGTGCCGCGCAGCGGGTTGTCCATCCCCACCTCGTCCATCCAGTCGGACAAGGCCTGATTGGCCGGCGCGCCCAACCGCCCCGTCATCAGCGAGTGGAAGCACCAGCCATCGGCCAATTGCCAGATCGCGCGCACCGTCGCCTTGCCATAGGCCAGCGCGCCGCCCACCCGTGACAATTTGCGCTGGTCAAATTGCCAGCACAGGATGCCGTTGAAATTGCGGCTGAAGGCCACCTGTTGAATGGAAACGTCGACATGTTGCCCCCGCCCATGGGTGCCGCGCGCGTAATGCGCCGCCATTGCCCCACAGGCCGCCACCATATCGGCGTGGAACGTACAGGCGTCGCCCGCTTCCTTGACCGGCACCTGCCCCGGTTCGCCCGTTACCCGCAGCGCCCCACCCATGGCCGAAGCCACCAGTTCGCCGCCCTTCCAGCCGCCACGGGGGCCGCCCGAACCAAATGGCGTGACCGAGACGTGGATGGCCGTTTCGGGCACCACCAGATCACCCAAACCGTCCAGCCCGATGTCATCGATGACGAAAGACGCGCCCTCGACCGGGCCGCCCAGTTCCGCCCCCATCGAGGCGAAATAGCGCGCCAGCGCCCGCTGGCCCATGCCGCCCAACACGGCAACGCGATGGCCCTTCAGCGGCTTCATGCGGCAACTCCTTGCAAAAATGCGGCGATTTCAGCGTCCACGCCGTCACGCCCGGCGCCATCCCGGCGCGTCAAAACCAGATGCGGCAGCCCCGCCAGCGTCAGCGCGGCGATTTGCACGGGCAGATGCCAGCCCAGCGCCTCCTCCTCCTCGGGCAGCCACAGCACCACGGCGCGCGCCTTCAACGCCTGCGCCTGTGCCACCAGCCCCGCCCCGCGATCAACAAAGGCGCGCGGCCCCTGTGCCGAGGCTACCAGATTGCGGGCCACCGCCAGCACCGGATCACTGCTGCCTTGCTCGACCGGCTGGCCCAGATCGGCCCATAGTTCGGTCAAGCTCTGCCCTGCCGCCGCCCAGCCCGCCGCCCGCACCATGGCGCGCAGCCGGTCATCAGGCGCAGGCGTGCCAGCGATCAGGCACAGCGGCGCGGCTTCGTCCATCGCCGCCGCCTGTGCCGCGCGCACCGCGTTGGTGGCGGCAATCCCGGCCTCCAGCGCGGCATCATCCACGCCCAGCCGCCCCTGCAACGCCCGCAAGGACGCCACCGTGCGCGCCAGACTGCTGGCCCGACCCGCCTTGGCAATGTCCAGCATCAGTGGCTCTGGCCCCTGGATCGTGCCATTGGCCCGCAATTCGCAGACATAATAATACAGGCGCTGCGCACTGTCGTCGGCGCGGGTAAAGACCACCGCCTCCAGATGATCCAGCGCGCCATCGGCCCAGTCCTGCAACACGCTGCGCGTCCACAGGGGAAACTTGCTTTCCAGCCAGCGGTCGGCGTCAGGCGTGGCCCGGTCGATGATCCAGCCCACCGCCCCGCCACAGCGGCCCGACGCGGCGAACAGGTCATGAGGCATGTCCGGCCCCAGATATGCAAACATGGTCATTGCCCCAAAACACCCGGCAGCCACATGGCCATCGCCGGGAACAGGATCAGCAAAAGCAGGTGCACCAGATCCGAACCCAGAAACGGCAGCACCCCACGGAAAATGCGGGACAGCGGAATGTCCTTGGCCACGCCCTGAATGACGTAGAGGTTCATCCCCAGCGGCGGATGGACAAAGCCGATCTCCATCGCGCGGGTCAGGAAGATGCCGAACCAGATCGGGCTCATCCCCACGCTTTGCACCACCGGCAGCAGGATAGGCGTGGTCAGCAGCATCAGCGCCAGCCCATCCAGCACCGAGCCCAGCAGCAACAGCAGCAGCGCCACCAGCAACAGCGTCGGCACCGTGCCCAGCCCCAACCCGGTCACCCCATTGCCCACCGCCTCGGTCAGGCCCGAGACCGAGATGAACACGCTGAACACCATCGCCCCGATGATCACGCAAAAGATCAGGCCCGATGTACGCAGCGTCTCGGAAAAGGCGGTGTAGAGCACATCGCGCGTCAGCCGCCCGCGCCACGCCGTGATCGCCAACGCGCCCGCCGTGCCGATGGATGAGGCCTCGGATGGGCTGAACCAGCCCAGCACGATCCCGCCCAGCACCAGAAACAGCAAGGCGATCATGTCGGCAATCCGGCCCAGCGCCTTGATCCGCTCGCCCCAAGGGGCCCGTTCAGTCGCAGGCGCGATATCGGGCCGCCAACGCGTCAACAGCCAGATCACGCCGATATAGAACGCGATCTGCGTGGCCGCCGGGATCAACGTAGCGGTAAACAGTTTGCCGATCGACTGTTCGGCGATGATGCCAAAGACGATCAGCGCGCCCGAAGGCGGCACCATCTGGCCCAGCGTGCCCCCCGCCGCCAGCGTGCCCGTCGCCAGCGAGGGCGAATAGCCACGGCTGCGCATTTCGGGCAGCGCCACCAGACCGACCGTGGCCGTGGTGGCCAGCGATGATCCGTTGATCGCGCCAAACCCCGCGCAGCCCGCGATCGAGGCATAGGCCAAACCGCCCCGCCGATGGCCCAGCAGCTTGGCCGCGGCGTCAAACAGGTCGCGGCTGGCGTTGGCGGAAAAGAACAGATGCGCCATCAGCATGAACAGCGGCAGCGTCCCCAACTCATAGCGGGTGAGCGTTTCTGTCAGCACCACGCCGGTCTTGATCAGCGCCGGTTCCATGCCCAGCGTCACCACCAGACCGCCCACGCCCACAAGGCCCAGCGCCACGCCAATCGGCACGCCCGACAGCAACAGCGCGAACAGGATCAAAAGGCCAATCAGGCCCGTTTCAGGGGTCGCGTACATCAGCCTTTCCGCTCCACCAATTGGCGGGCAAGGATCGCCAGCACCACCACCATCGCGCCATTGGCAAACAGGCGCAGCGCGGCCCAAGGCACGCCCACCAGCTCGCTGACCTCCTGCGCATGCCACAGGTCAGCCGACAGCCACGCCGCCCCGCCCAGCAGCGCGGCAAAGAACACCATGGTCAGCGCGATACAGGCCCGGTCGGCCAGCGGGCGGATATGGGCGGGCATGCGGTCCAGCATG
Source organism: Novosphingobium ovatum (assembly GCF_009909235.1). Lineage (GTDB taxonomy): Bacteria > Pseudomonadota > Alphaproteobacteria > Sphingomonadales > Sphingomonadaceae > Novosphingobium > Novosphingobium ovatum. Next base: position 469,116 of record NZ_JAAAPO010000002.1, on the reverse strand, counting down.
AAATGCACCTGTGCATGCGCCCGCCGTGCGGTCGCGGCCACCAGCGCCAGCGAGCCCGACACCAGCACAGCCACCTGCACCAGCTCGATCGCGCCGCGCAGGGGCAGGCCGGTATGGCGGCCAATCACCGCCGCAACGTTGAGCAGACAGGCGGCAATCAACGCGATCCCCCCGGTCCACACCATCAGATCCCACAATCGCTTCACGCGGCTTTCTCCCGAACCGCGCCATCATCGGCCACGGTGATCGGCGGCAAACCTGCCGCCACAGTGATATCTTCGACATAGCGGCGCACGCGCGCGCCCGCTTCTCCCGTTGCCAGCACGGGGCGGCCCGGCGCCTCGACATGGACAGGGATGATCGACAAGGCGATCCCGCCATCGGCCGCCCAGTCCAACCGCGCCAGCATCGCGTTCACCGCCTCTGGGTGAAACGGGGCCAGCGTATAGGCCGGGTCAGGCTCGAAACCGAACAGCTTCTTGCGCCGCTCGGCCCAGGCAGCGCGGGCCGGATGGTCCTGCGCGGGGCTGAGCGCTCTGGTCACAACGCAGCCATTGCCCATGCCGTGCAGGATGGGGCGACCACGGTAAAACTCGATCCCGCGCAGGATATGCGCGTGGTGGCCGATCACCACATCGGCTCCCGCCTCCACCGCCGCATGGGCGATGGCGCGTTCATAGGGCGCCAGTCTGGCCGGCGTATGGACGATCCCCTTGTGCAGCGCGACCAGCACCAGATCGGCCCCTTGCGCACGCGCCGCCGCGATATCGGCGGCCAGCACGCCGGGCACGTCATTGTCCATCCGCACCATGTTGGCCGATGGCGCGATGGGCGCGCCATCTTCTGTCTCCACCCGCAGCCAGGCCACGCCGGGGCTGTCCACCCCTGCCCAGCCATTTTCCGGCCCAACGCAATTGTACGACAGCAGCGCCACGCGCCGCCCGCCGACATCACGCCACACCGCCGCGCGAGCCTGCGCCAGATTGGCCCCCGCGCCGCAATGGCCAATGCCCACGCCGTCCAGCCCCGCCATCGTGTCGGCGATGCCCTGCGGCCCGCAATCGGCCATGTGGTTGCCCGCCAGCGAGACAAGGCCAAACCCCGCCTCTGCCAGCGCCTGGAGGTTTTCGACCGGCGCGCCGGGGGCTGGCACATCGCCATGCAATTCATGCAGGCTGGCGGTATGGGGCACCTCCAGATGCCCCACCGCCAGATCGCCTGCGCGAATGGCAGGCGCGATGCCCGACAACCAGTGCGCGCCGTCAGGTTCATCCAGAACCAGATCGCCCGACACCACAATCGACACCACGCCTGCCATCACCTTGCTCCTGTTTGCGCTGATCAGAACGACTTGCGCAGGCTGATCGCCACCTGACGGCCGATCGGATCCGATGCGGTCGCGTCATAGCCGCCGCTGCCGTTCGAGCTGGGCGCCAGGTTCACATAGGGCGGCGACACGTCGAACAGATTGCGGAATTCCAGCGAGATCAGCAACGCCTTGGCGCGGTCTTCACCGATGCGATAGTTCAGCGTCAGGTCGATCGGCGTGTACGAACGCACCGACTGCGGCGTGGCAATCGAGGTATTGGTATAGCCGCCCACATGCGTCAAACGCACATTGGCCCCCACCTGACCCAGTTCCCAGTTGATGCTGGCGCGGGCGCGGAACTTCATCGGGCTGAAGATCGTGTTGATCTGGCTGATCCACGGGGCGGTCGGGGTCTGCTTGGTACGATAGGTCAGCAGATAGGTGCCCGAGGCCGACAGGGTGAACGCCCCCGCCTTGTCCGTGACAAAGCCATAGCTGGCGGTCATGTCGATACCGCGCGTGATCGAGCGGCCCAGGTTCTGGCTGCGGCCATCGACAAACACGGTGACATTGCTGGCGCTGCCGCCGGGCAGCGCGCCCGACACCGCCAGACCGGCGTTGATATAGCTTTGCACCGTGGTGCCGGCGGCGGCGCCCTGAATGATCAGGCCAGTACCGTCATACTGCGACGCCCGCGTCAGCACCGAGAGGTCGGAGAGCAGCCCCACCACCTGGTTCTTGTAGTCGACGTCGAAATAGGTCAGCGACAGCTTGGTCCGCGGGGCGGGGGTGAAATCCGCGCCAATCGACCATGTGCTGGCCGTTTCCGGCTTGAGGTTGAGGTTGCCGCCCGACAGCGCCACACCCACGATCGGCGAGCCACCGGCCGGGTTCTGGTAGTTCTGGACGAACAGCTGGCGCGTGTTGCCATAGATCTGCGTCAGCGTCGGCGCGCGGAACGAGGTACCGTAAGACCCGCGCAGCATCAGGTTCTGCACCGGCTTCCAATTGATGCCAAACTTGGGGTTGGTGGTGCTGCCCACATCCGAATACTTGTCGTAACGGATCGCCGCGTTCAGCTCCAGTTTCTGGAAGAAGGGGATGGCATTGTCCGCGCCAAAGAACGGGATCACCAGTTCAGCATAAGCGCTGTCGGTACGGCGGCTGGGGTTGGTCCAGCTAAAGGCCGCGCCGGGGCTGCCGGTGGCCCGGCCCAGCGACACATTGAACTCCACCCCTTCATAGCCCACGGCCAGCTTGGCCATGCCGCCCGGCAGCTGGATCAGCGGACCATTCAGACGCGCCTCATAGCCGGTGAAGTGGCCGATGGTGGGGTTATACGAGATCTGGTTGAAAATCCCCGCCAGCACGCTGGCCGAGGTGCGGTGCAAGCCATAGGGATCAAACGCCGTCGCGGTGCTGCTGCTGGCCAGCGCCGCGTTCAGCGCGGTGTTGTTGATGCCGCCAGAGCTCATCGAGATGTCATAGGTGCGCCCCTTGCCGATCAGCGCCTCGAACTGCCAGCTCATCGGCAGCTTGACCTTGATGCCGGGGGTGATCTGCCAGCTTTCGGCATGGCCCCAGCTCTTGTTGCGGGCAGCGTCACCCACGAAATTATAGCCGATCGTATAGCTGGTGCCGGTAAAGCCGGTGGGCCGCACAAACCACGCATTGGTCTGCGGCACGGTCAACGTGGCGCTGGCATAGGCGGGGTTACGTTCGAACGAACGGTACGAGTAGAAACCGTCCGCAAAGAACTCCAGCCAATCGGTCAACTGATAGTTGAACGTGGCATTCATCGAGTCATACTTCTGGCGCGGGATCAGGTCCTGCCCTTGCAGATCGTCGCACTTGTTGCTGGTACCTGCGGTCAACTGGCTGGCGCTGGTCAGGCCCGCCGCCGGGATGGCATAGGTCGTGCCACCGGCCGTGATCGTGCCGGGGCTGCAGCGCGTCACCGAATAATCCGAACCGCCCATGCCGGTCTGGTTCGAGCGGAAAAAGCCACGGTCATCGCCGTTCAGATTGCTTTTTTCGACATGTTCGAACGCGACCATGAACTGGCCCCGGTCAAACTTGTGGCCATAGGCCGCGCCGATCATGCTTTCATGATACGCGCCATCGTCGGCAATGCCGTAACGGCTGGCCATTTCCAGACCGTTCAGATGGCGGCGCGGGATCAGGTTGACCACACCTGCCACCGCATCCGACCCGTAAATGGCCGAAGCGCCGTCCGCCACGACCTCGATCCGTTCCACGCCCAGCGTCGGCAGGACCGAGGGATCGGTCGAGCGGCTGTTGTTGGTCACGCGGTGGCCATCAATGATGATCAGCGTCGCGTTGGGGCCGATACCGCGCAGGTTGATCGAGTTCGAATAGACGATATTGCCCGAACCGCCCGACTGCCCGCGCGAGTTTTCCGACACGCCCAGATCCAGCACCTGCGGCAATTCGCGGATGGCGCGGTCAACGGTGACGCGGCCGGTGGCGGCCAGATCGGCGGTGCTCAGTGCTGTCACGGCCGAGCCGATCGGCGCCTCGCCGCGCACGCGGCTGCCGGTGACGATGATCTCGCCTTCGGTCGGCGCGGCAGGCTTGGTCTGGGCCGCGGCGGGCATCGCGGCCAGCGCCGGGGCGCACACCCCGATCAACAGCGCAGCACGTGCCGCCCGCCCGGTGATAAAGTGATTGATGTTCCTCATGTATCCATCCCCTCGAAAGGTTGGGCGCGTTGTGCTTGCCCGTCAGTTGGTTTGGTATTCTGTTGGCTTGGTCTTGAAACGGTTAGCGGACGACCGGCAGATCCACGCGCGAGGCAGCGCCCCGCGACAGGGTGATGACGGGGGCCGGTTTGATCTCGATCTCTTTCAGATTGCGCTGGCGCGGGTCGGCGCCGGTGATCGTCAAACGCAGGCGATAGCCCACAGGGACCACCCGGCTGACCGGCGTCAGGTCAAAGGCGATGTCGGCGGGCACGCCCGGCTTCATCGCCAGCGTGTCGCCCTTGCGACCCGAATGGAACGGCAGGCCCATTGTCGCATAGGGCGCGGCGGCCAGCTTGCGGTGGGAAAGCGCCAGTCGACCGAAGGAGACAACCTCTGCCGTGCCGTCGGGAGCGACTTCGTCCAGATAGGCAAAGACATTGGCGTCCGGCTTGTCCACGCTGACGCGCAGGCGCGCCACCGGATAGCCCGCCAGTGTCATCGGCCGGGTCAGCGGGGCGGTGGTATAGCTCAGCCCCTTGTCGTCCATCGGCTTGATCCAAAAGGCGAAGTAGTCGGACGCGGGCAGATCATAGCGCACCGTGAACGTGTCGCGCCCAGCGCCCTTGGCCGGCGCGGCCAACAGCATCCCGTCGTTGACAGAACGCGCCGTCCCGCTGTGCCCGCCGCCCAGATACCACGGCGTGGCCCGCGCGCCCGCACCTGGCAGCACGTTGCTGCGGACATAGCCGCCGGTGAAACCACCCGGCGCGCTGACCGTCCCGCCCGGCAGGCGTTCGCGCCAATAGGTCGCGCGCGGTTCGCGGTTGATGCCGTTGTCGGCACCCTTCAGGTAATGGTCGAAATAGCGCCGCACCTCGCCGGTAAAGTCAAAACCGGGGGGCGGATTGCAATGTCCGCCCGGCCCCGCCAAAAACTTTGACCCGGCCAGATTGGCGGCCGACAGGATCGATTGCGCGGTGGGCTCGTCCTGCCAGTTGCTCCAGAAATAGGTGGCCATGCCCGATTTGCGGATGGCGTTCAGGTGGTTGTAAACCCCCACCTCTTCCCAGAAGGCATTGCCGGTATAGGCCGAGATGCTGTCGCGATAGGGCATGCCATACCACAGCCCAGCCATCGGCGTGTTCTTCTCGTGCTGAGCGACAGCCTGCCGCAGCAGCGCGCCATCGGCGTCAACATCGACCGGCACGCTGGCCAGATCATCGCTCAACGGTTCATCGGGGCGGGTGTTGAACTGGGCCGAAATCCCGCCGCGCCGGACAAAGCTGTATTTGTCGAGATCGGACGCGCCGACAAACACCGCCTTGAGCGACGGCGGCGCGGTGGTGGCGGTCTGGAAGGTCGTTCCCCCCAGATAGGAACAGCCGATCATCCCGACCTTGCCCGTGGCGAAATCCTGCCGCGCCAGCCATTCGATCAGGTCATGACCGTCCATCGCCTCGCGCCGGCTTTGGAAACCGATGCGTGTGCCAAAAGAGGCGCCCTTGCCCCGGATATCGGCCACCGCCACGACATAGCCCGCGCGGATCAGGCTGCGCAGCGCCAGACGGTCGCCCAGAGCGACCTCGGTCACCTTGCCCTCGGCATCGCGAACGCGGGCGCGATAGGGGGTAAAGGCAAAGATCACCGGCAAGCGCGCCGTTTCAGCCGCCGTCCCGCGCGCCGGGCGATAGATGTTCACCGCCAGCCGCGTGCCATCGGACACCGGCACATACAGCGAAGAGCGGACGAAATCGGGATAGTCTGCCGCAGGGGCGGTCTGCGCCTGAACGGTTACCGGCTGCGCCGCCACGGGCAGACCCGCATACAACGCGCCCGCCACGGCAGGCAATGCCGCGCCCATCAACGCCAGCCAGCCCCGCGCCCTGTGCCGAATCGGCCCCATCTCCAAACCCCTCCCGTTTGATTGTTGACGATCTGTTCGATCAAGCTGGAAGCGCTTGCAATCGGAAAATGCTCCACGATATTGTCGACAATATTATTCCATTGATTCGCTTGCCCCGGAGCCGCCCCGTCATGTCCCCCACCCCCATCGATCCGCCCGCCCTGCCCCTGCCCGGCACCGCCCCCAACGGCACCGAAGTGGCCAACTGGATCCGCCAGCGCATCCGTACCGGGCGCTTTGTGCCCGGTCAGCGGCTGGTCGAGGTGGATATCATCCGCCAGACCGGCGCCAGCCGCACCAAGGTGCGCGAGGCGTTGAAGCGGCTGGAGGGCGAAGGGCTGGTAGCGATCGAGGAGTTTCGCGGCGCATCGGTGCGCAGCGCGACGATCGAGGAGGTGCGCCAGATCTATCGCGCCCGCATGGCGCTGGAGGGGATATCGGCCGGGGATTTCGCGCGCTATGCCAGCGCGCAGGACCGGCAGCGGCTGATAGACCTGCAGGCCGAGCTGGACCTGTGCGTCGAACAGCGCCTGCCCGACAAGTTCGGGCGGCTGAACGGCGAATGGCACCGCCTGATCGTCGAGGGTTCAGGCAATCTCCAGATCGCCGAATTGCTGCAACGGCTGAACGTGCCGATCCACCGCCTGTTGTTCGAAAGCTTTTATGACGAACAGCGGCTGCGCACCGCCAATGCCGACCACCGCGCGATGGTTGATCTGATCATGGCGGGCGATGCTGACGGCGCCGAAGCGGCCATGCGCCGCCATGTCGAGGCCGGCTTTCACACCCTCTCGGCCATCGAAAGCGAGTTCTACCGCTAAGCGCTCCCCTATGGTTCAGGCGGCAAATCTTAACGCTGCCTAGCCGTGAATACGGGCCTGCGCCTCGCCTTTTTGGCAAAACCATATGGGTATGGCCGGATTTTCCGACCGCACCTGATGCGGCCAGACAGGAAGGCAAACCATGGCAACAGCGCAACAGCGCGGCACCGATGCGCAGGACAGCAACCCTCACGCCGGGATGGTCTATCCCATCCTGTGGCTGGCGGTGCTGGCACTGGCGGGGTTGACGCTGACTGTCCTGTTGTTGTCCACCCGGTTTGACACGGCAGCGCTGCGTATGCAGCAACAGATGGCACTGCGCGGCTTTATCAACCGTCAGGACGAGGTGGCCACCATGCTGACCTTGCGTCTGACATCTGACGATGCCGCGTCACATCTGACCCCGCGCATTGATCCGGTCTGGGTCGACCGGCGGATCGCGGCCGACATGGCCCGGTCCTATCCCGACAGCCATTTGTTTGTGCTGGATGCCAACGGTCGGCCGCAATATGCCGCATGGCAGGGACAGCGCGGCAGGCTGGACAGCTACGCCCCCTTTGCCTTCGCCGCGCGGCAAGCGATCGGCCGTATGCAGGCCTATGGCCAGCCCCAATCGCCCCTGAACCAGGCGCGCAATCTGGTGGCGCATGGTGGGCGGGTCTATTTGCTGACCGTGATACGCGCCGCGCCCACAGCGCAAGCCCCCTTGGTAGTATCGGCGGTCGCCACCGACAATAGGATGGCCAGCCGTTTCGGCCTGTTCCAGATTGTCTCGGACATGACGATCGCGACCGGCGCGACGACCACACCTGATCGGTCGATGGTGGCGCTGTATGATCTGGGCGGACGCCCGGTGGCCAATATCAACTGGTCGCAAATGCGCCCGGCCCAAGACCTGCTGGCCAATCTGAAAGTGCCTTTGCTGGCGATGCTGGGGGTGTTCGCCATGGTGGCCTATAGCCTGATGCGGCAGGCGGGCAATGTGGCGCGATCCCTGATGGCCAGCGAGGCGCGGGCACGGCATCTGGCGCATCATGATCCGCTGACGCAATTGCCCAACCGGGCGCTGATGTTTTCGCGCCTGTCGCAATTGCTGGCGATGGCCCGGCGCACGCCGATGGCCGTGGCGGTGCATTGTCTGGATCTGGACCGGTTCAAGGACGTGAACGACACGCTGGGCCACCCCGCCGGCGACGAGCTGATCATTGCCGTTGGCCGCCGCATCACCGCGCTGATCCGTGAAGGCGACACATTGGCGCGGCTGGGCGGTGATGAATTCGTGGTGCTGCAACCCCATGCCAGTGCCGACGGCGCATCGCATCTGGCCGAACGCATCGTCGAGGCGCTGCGCGCACCGTTTGACCTGACCTATGGGCAGGTGGAAATTGGCTGCTCGATCGGCATCACTCTGGTCAGCGACAGCCAGACCTCGGCCACCGAAGCCATCCGTCAGGCCGATCTGGCGCTGTATGGCGCCAAGGAAAACGGCCGCGGCCGCGCCGCCTTTTTCGAGGCCGAAATGGACGCCGCCTTGCGCCGCCGCCGCGCATTGGAAGGCGATCTGCGGCGGGCCATGGCGCAGGGCGACTTGCACATGGTGTATCAGGCACAGGTGGACGAGGGCCGCCATGTCGTCGGGCTGGAGGCGCTGGTGCGCTGGACCCACCCGGCACATGGCAACATCCCGCCCGTCATCTTTGTCCCTCTGGCCGAGGAATGCGGCCTGATCGGTGAATTGGGCGAATATATCCTTGGCCGCGTCTTTGCCGACACGGCGCAATGGCGGCACTGCCCGGTGGCGATCAACATATCGGCGCTGCAATTGCGACAGACCGATTTCATGGCCAGCATCACGCGACAGGTGGCCCTGCACGCGGCCGACCCCGCCAACTACGAAATCGAGATCACCGAGACTGTCCTGCTGGGCGATGATCCGGTGACGCGAGACAATATTGCCGTGCTGAAGCAGGAAGGCTTCACGATTGCGCTGGACGATTTCGGCACCGGCTATTCCAGTCTGTCGTCACTACAGCGTTTTGCCATCGACAAGATCAAGATCGACCGCCTGTTCGTGCGCAATATCCAGTCGGACGATCCCGAGACACGGCGGCTGGTCCATGCGGTGATCCAGCTGGGCCAGTCACTGGGGCTGGAGGTGATCGCCGAAGGGGTGGAAACCGAAACCCAGATGGCCCAATTGCTGACCGCAGGATGCCGCCGTTTTCAGGGCTATCTGTTTGGGATGCCGATGCCCGCGGACGCCCTGCCGCACATGCGGGACGTGTTTCCATCGATCCCGCCGGTTACCGGATAGGCATCCCGCCCACAGGCATATCGGCCCAATATGATCAAATCCGCCGCGTTTCGATCTGCAATGGAGCCTTTATCCGACAATAATGGCAAATCCCGTAACGATTGCATGGCTTAATAGATCAGATCCGGCGACGGTTGCATTTCTGTAACCGGGACATTCACCATAATCTAAAAAAGTAACCCGTATTGTCGGGACTGCGTAATAGCCCGCAGCCGGCGGGTCAGCACAGGTGACGAGCCATGCCTATGCAAGCGCTGGTGGTGGATGACCACCCCATGTGCCGCACGGCCGCGCGTATCGCGGTTCTGGCGGTCGATCCCCACGCAAAGGTGAGTGAGGCCGCCTCGCTGGCCGAGGCATTGGCCCATGCGCCCGATTATGACATCCTGTTGCTGGACCTGCGGCTGCCCGATGCGGCGGGACTTGCGGTGATCTATGCCTTACAGGACGCCCACCCTGAAACGCCCATTCTGGTGATCACCGGCAACGAGGTCGAGGGGCTGGCATCGGCGGTGCGCTCGGCCGGGGCATCCGGGATTGTGTCCAAGACGGAGCCGGTGACCGTATTGGCCGAAGCGGTGGCCAAAGTCACCGGCGAAGGCGGCCATTTCTTTACCGACACCGGCCCAAGTGTCGATGACCAATCGGCCGTCGGACGGTTGCGGCTGTTGTCGGCGGCCGAACGGCGGGTGTTGCTGGCGATGTGCGACGGCAGCCTGAACAAACAGATCGCCTATCGCCTGGGCATTTCGGAAATCACTGTAAAACAGCATGTAAAGGCGATTTTGCGCAAATTGGGCGTGCTGAATCGGACGCAGGCTGTACTGGTGATGCAGGCGTCAGGGGGGCAGCCCGAACCGATAGTCCAAGGGCCATGGAACGGCGGATTACGCGCCGATGTCCATGCACAGGCGGCGCCTCCGGCGCGCTCGCACTGACGGGCGCGCCTGACCCCAATGGATGATTTGCGCCGGACGGATCGCGGCGCACATTCGCATGACGGCCGGAAACCCCGTTTCAGATGCAGTTGCGCTGGCCAACTCGCCACCGATCCGCAGACTTGAACACACCAAGACCGGACGATGGCGCCACGTTGGCGGCGGCAACAGGCCTGACGCGGGCTTTCGCCCCTGTGGCAAGACTGGATGGATGATATGTGGCATACAGCAACAACCACGCTCTGCCTGATCGGCCTGACCGGCCTGCTGGTGCAACTGGCGTTCTGGACGCGGCACTTCATGCGACTGTGGCGTCTGCTGCAGGCGCAACAGGATGCTGACCTGCGGGCAGAGGCATTGCAGGACGCGCTGTTCACCACGGGATGGCAGGGCGCAGGACAGGTCCCCGCGCTGGCCATGGCACAGCCTGATCAGCCAGTGCGCGGGCCAGTGCTGATTGTAGGCGGGGCGATGCCTTCGCTGGCGCTGACGGCGGCCGTGCGCACGGTGGATGACAATGCGCCCGCCCCGCGCCGCCCGCGACCCACGCGCGATACGCCCCGCCCCCGCCTGCGTCGGGTGCCGATGGCGGCATGACCCTGCCCTCCGCCGCCCCCAGCATCGAAACCCCACCGCGCCGAGGGGGACGGCTGACGCTGTTGGCCGTGGCCTTTGGCGTGTCGGGGGCGATGGCTCTGGCGCTGGACTATGCGCTGGCCATCGGCGGCTGGGCGACACAGGCCGATGACGTGCCATGGCGGGCGCTGGTGTCGTTCATGCCGCTGCTGCTGGCCGGGCTGGTAATGGCCGCGCGGCGGGACCGTCTGGCGCTGCTGGTCGGGTGGATGGGTGGCGCGGTGCTGGCCTTGGCGCTGCGCCACGCCGATGATCCGGCCGGATGGGTGGCCATGGCGGTCGATGGCGGAACGGCGGTGATGGCGCTGTGGCTGATGCGACGTTTTCGCGGACAGGAGGGGTTCCATCCCGGATTGCGCGTGCTGGCGGGCATGATGGCCTCGGTCTGTGCGCTGGCACCGGTGATGCCGGCAATCGCTGCCGGGGTACTGCTGACGCAGCCTTGGCTGATGGCATGGCCGGTGTCGCAAAGCGATGCGCGGGCCGCCATGATCCGCGCCGCCGACATGGCCATGCTGTGGTATATGGCCAAGGCGGTGGCGCTGTGCGTCATGGCGCCGTGGGTGTGGATCGTGCCCGCCTGGCACGCCATCGCCCGCAGTCGCCCCCCTTTGCCAGAGGATGTGGCGCAGCGTCTGCTGGGTGAGATGAGCGAGGACATGTTCCTGCGCACCGACCGGTTTGGCCGCATTACCTATGCCAGCCCGGCAACGCAGGTGTTGCTGGGCTGGCGTCCGGCCGAACTGGTGGGGCAGCGGATGGCCGATCTGGCCCACCCGGATGAGGCCGCGCTGATCGCCAACGCCATCTATTGTGACGATGCAACGGTCAGGCTGGATCACGCCGCCATCGCCCCCCGCCCGGACAAGGTGGTGTGCCGGTTGCGGCGGCAGGATGGCCGCTTTGGCTGGATGGAATGGCGGTTCAAGCTGGTGGGCGATGGCCCGACACGCGGCATGGCGGGGATCGGGCGCGATGTTGATCGTCATATCGTGCCGGCCGACTTGCAACAGGTGATCGCCGCCCAGACCGAGCGGCGCAACGCCATGTTCGAACGCGCCGAAAGCTTGGCCAAAATCGGCCATTGGTGGCAAAATCTGGCGACGGGGCAAATGTATTGGTCCTCTGGACTGTGCCGGATTTATGCCATGCCGCCGCCGGAATCGCCCAGCTTTGAGCTGATATTGGCACAGATCCACCCTGACGATCGAGACCGGGTGGCCGCGTTGAAACATGCCGCCATTGCCGATGGTCAGCCATGGACATACCGGGCACGGCTGGTGACGCACAACGGACAGGAACGCCATGTCGCGGGTGCGGGACAGCCTTTGGTGGATGAGGACGGCGAGGTGATCGAGGTGTTCAGCGTCATGCTGGACATCACCGAGGAGATGCACATGCAGGCCGCGTTGCGTGCCGCGCGCGACGAGGCCCGTGCCAGCGCCCATGCCAAAAGTGGCTTTCTGGCGGCGATGAGCCACGAAATCCGCACCCCCATGACCGGCGTGCTGGGCATGATTGACCTGTTGCGCCACACCGATGACGCGGATGAGCGGGCACGCCATCTGGACTGTCTGGACCATTCGGCGCGCCTGCTGCGGCGGGTCTTGGATGATGTGCTGGACTTTTCGCGGCTGGACGGGCGGGCCGATCTGGCGTTTGAGGCGATCCCTTTTGACATGACCGAGGTGGTGGCCCGCACCACGCAACTCTATCGGCAGGCGGCGCTGAGCAAGGGGCTGACACTGATCCGCCAGCCCGCGCGGATGGAACCGATGCCGGTCGTGGGCGATCCATTGCGGATGCAGCAATTGCTGTCGAACCTGATCGCCAACGCGATCAAATTTACCGCGCAAGGGCATGTGATCATCCGCCTGCGCCGTCTGACCCGGGATGAATCCGCCACCCGTTTTCGCGTCGAGGTGCGCGACACCGGCATCGGCATCCCGGCCGACAAGCAAGGGGCAATTTTCGACGCCTTTACCCAGGCCGACCGATCCACCACGCGCGAATATGGCGGGACGGGGCTGGGTCTGGCCATTTGTCGCCGCCTGGTCGAACGGATGGAAGGGCGGATCGGCGTGGAGTCCCTGCCCGGACAGGGCGCGACCTTCTGGTTTGAGGTGGCGCTGCCCACCGCTCGGCCTGAACCGGCCACCACGGCCGCCACACCCGCGCCCACGCCCGCGCCGCCTCCGAACTGCCGCCCACTGCACATCCTTTTGGCCGAAGATAACGCCGTCAACCGCAGTTTGCTGTGCACGCTGTTGACACGCGAAGGGCATCACGTGACCACCGTGACTGATGGACAGGCCGCCGTTGCGGCCGCTGCTGCGCCCTATGACCTGATCTGCATGGACGTACAGATGCCGATATTGGACGGCCCGTCCGCCACACGGGCGATCCGTCAGAGCGATGGGCCATGTGCGCGGGTGCCGATCATCGCCCTGACCGCTGACATCACCCATTATCAATCCGCATCAGACCTGGGGTTCAGCGCGGTGCTGACCAAACCGATCGACACCAATGCCTTGATCTCGTGCATTGCCGCGCTGTCGGGCGGCAATGCACCGATATCGCCATGGAGCAAGGCCAGCGCCTATCCCGTGCCCCGCCCGGCGGTCGCGCAACGGCGGGGACAGGCCCCGACCAACGATACGCCACCTGCCGACAGGGGGGCAATGGAGAGCACTGTGCTGGATTTCACCAACCTGCGCGAGATGGAGCGGCTGGTTGGCCCCGGCCTGATCGAGGAATTGTTGCGCATCTTTGCGCAGGATCTGCGCCACGGCCCCGATCAGATCGCCGGACTGGTGCAGGCCCGCGACTGGCAGGGGGCGGCTCATCTGGCCCATTCGATCAAGGGAGCGGCCGCCAATGTGGGCGCGCGGCTGGTCTATGCCGCCATCCGTGAACTGGAAGCGAGCCTGCGCGACCACGCGCCCGCCAACGACATCCGCGCCATCACCCAATCGGTCGAGGTCATGCGCGAGGCATGTCGGCGCACCATGGTCGAGATCACCTCGCCTGCCGGATAGGGCATAGGGCGCATCCCCTCTTGTCGAGGCGGTGATGGCGCGGCATGCTGACTGTCTACCACCCTTTTTGACGCATAGGATCACCCATGCTCCACCGCTTCCTTCCTGCCCTGACGCTGGCCTTGGGCGTGTCCTGCGCGATGCCGATTGCCCACGCCCAACCGGCCCTGCGAAACGGCGACGCGCAACAAGTGCTGGACCGTCTGATGGAGGCTGACACCAATGGTGATGGGCAGGTCACACGGGTCGAACTGATCGCCAGGCGCGGGCAACAGTTTGAGCGGCTGGATCGCAATCAGGACGGCCATAGCACGCTGGACGAGATCCCCGCGCTGTTCCGGGGCCGGTTCGAGCCGGCATTCCAGTTGCTGTTGCGCGAATTTGACGCCAACCATGACGGCAAGATTTCGCGCGCCGAATTCATCAACGGGCCAACGCGGGGGTTTGATCTGGCCGATGCCAACCACGACGGCATCGTCACCCGCGCCGAGGTGGAGGCCGCGTCTGCCCGCATCCGCACCGCAGCCAAAGCCGGGGCCGGCGGGCGCCCTTGACGACACCAAACGGCATCATCGCCCCTTCCCGCTTTACCCATTTCGCCGCTGTCGATTGGTCAGGGGCGGCGGGGGAACGTCATCGCGGTATCGCCGTGGCCATCTGCAACATCGGCGATGCCGCGCCCATGCTGGTGCGTCCCGGCCACCGCTGGTCCCGGGCAGAGGTGCTGGACTGGCTGGTGCGGGACACACCCGATGACACACTCATCGGCTTTGATCTGGGGATTTCGCTGCCCTTTGCCGATGCGGGGGCGTTCTTTCCGGGCTGGGCCAACACGCCGCCCGATGCGCGCAGGCTATGGGCGCTGGTCGAAGCGATCTGTGCGGACGAGGCGCATCTGGGCGTTGGCAGCTTTGTCGACCATCCCGAACTGTCGCGTCATTTCCGCCGCCACGGCGGGCGCGAAGGCGATCTGTTCCGCCTGTGCGCCGATGGTGGCAATGGCCTGCCCGCCACCGGCGGACGCGGCCGTTTCCGCGTGACCGAACACGCACAGGCCCGCGCGGGCGCTGCCCCCACCAGCAATTTCAACCTGATCGGCGCGGCGCAGGTGGGCAAGGGATCGCTGTCGGGGATGCGCCTGTTGCACCGCCTGCCGCGCGATATTCCGGTCTGGCCGATCGATCCGTTGCCCGCGTCTGGCCGGGTCGTGGTGGAAATCTACACCACCATCGCCGCGCTGGCCGCCGGGCGGCGCGCCGGTGCTTCGAAAATCCGCGATGGCGCGGGGTTGGACGCGGCGCTGGCCGCCATCCACAGCCGCCCGGCCGGCCTGAACGGCCCGATCCCGGATCATGCCGCCGATGCGCTGTTGACCGCCGCATGGCTGCGCGGGGCGGCGCAGCGGGCGGATCTGTGGGCGCCCAAAGGCATGACCCCACAGATCGCCCGGACCGAAGGCTGGACCTTCGGCGTGGGTTAGGCCCGCGTCCTCACCCCATCCGGCTACGCAGGAACGCGCCCGCATCGGCCACCGCGCGGCGGCCTTGTTCCAGCATGAAGCCAAACACATGCCAGACGTGGACCATGCGCGGCCAGATCTCCAGCCGCACATCCACCCCGGCTTGTCCAGCAGCACGGGCCAGCGCGACGGCGTCATCCATCAATACCTCTGCCGATCCGACATGGATCAACAGCGGCGGCAGCCCACGCAGATCGGCCAGCACCGGCGAGGCCAGCGGATGCCCCGCATCGCCCCCCCCCAGATAGAGCCCCGCCGAATGGACCAGCGCCTCACGCGTCAACGAGGGGTCCTCGGCCGCCTTGGACGCATAGCTGTCCGCCGTGCAGCGCAGATCGGCCCATGGCGAAATGGCAAAAGCCGCCGCCGGCAATGCCACCTCCGCATCGCGCAGCGCCACCAGCACCGAGACCACCAAGCCACCCCCGGCCGAATCCCCGGCCAGCACGATATGGTCCGCCGCCACCCCATCGGCCAACAGCGCGCGATAGGCGGCCACCACATCCTCGACAGCGGCGGGAAACGGGTGTTCGGGCGCCAGGCGATAGTTCACCGACACGCCGCGCGCGCCCACCGCCTGGGCCAGTCCCGCCGCCAGCGAGCGATAGCCCTGTGCGCTGCCGGAAATGAACGCCCCGCCGTGCATATACAGCAACACCCGCGCGGCATCGGCCCCCGGATAGTCGATCAGCACCGCAGGCACCCCGCCCACCTGCCCTTCGGCAAAGGCCCATTCCGGCGCCACCGGAAAGGTCGCCAGCATCGCCTCGAAATCGGCGCGGGCCTGTTCCAGCGAGCCGGAAAAATCCAGCCCGCCCGAACGCAGCATCGCCACCAGTTGATCGATCGGCTCGATCTCGACAGTCTCAGACATGCTCTCTCCCATTAGCCCGCGCGCTTAGCCAGCACTGGTCACGCTCCACCCGCCATCGACGCGCATCGCAGCGCCCGTGACATATTTGGCGGTGTCTGACACCAGATAGCCGATCATGCCAGCGATGTCCTCGGGCTCACCGATTTCGCGCATCGGCACGGCCGAGGCGACCACCGCTTCGGCCTCTTCTTGTGACACGTTTGCGGCCTGCGAAAAGCTATCAATGATAGCCATTAGCATGCGGCTACGGATGGTTCCCGGGTGTACGGAATTGACCCGCACGCGCTTGCCGTCACGCGCCCCGATCAGCGCCAGCGAACGGCTCAGCTGTTCCACGCCCGACTTGCTGGCGCCATAGGCCAGCCCCGAGGGCGTGCCCATGCAGGTGATGATCGAGGCGATGTTGACGATCGCCCCCTTCCCCTTCTCCAGCATCCCCGGCATCAGCGTCTTGCAGCCCAGAAAGGTGCCATCCAGATTGATGCCAATCACCCGGCGCCATTCCTCCAGACTGGTGTCCAGCCCGCCTTGGTCAAAATCGCCTTCGATTCCAGCGGCATTGACCAAAATGTCGGCCCCGCCCAGCGCGTCGGCGGCGGCCCGCACGGCGGCCCATTGCGCCTGATCGGTCACATCGTGCCGGATGAACTGTCCGCCGATTTCCGCGGCCAGCGCGGTCCCGGCAGCCTCGGCCAGATCGGTGATGATGACCCGCGCGCCGCGTCCGGCCAGTTCACGCGCCGTTGCCCCGCCCAGCCCACCGGCCCCGCCGGTGATGACCGCAACCCTGTTGTCCAGATCCTTCATATCTCAGGCTTCCTCTTGTTCGGGGGTGTTCGTGGTCAGGACAAAGCCGTCATAGCCGGCCGCCGCCACCGCATCACATTTGGCCCGATAGGCCCCCACCCCGCCGACATAGGGCATGAACACCAGCCGCCCGTCGCGCGTGCGGCCCTGATACCAACTGATCGAGCGGGGAAAGAGCGTCATATGCGCCACTTCGTCACAATGCTGCATCCACGCGGCCTCGGTCGCGGGATCGGCGGCGATGGTGGCGGTGCCGGTCGCGCGCAGGTGGTCCAGACAATCCGCGATCCATTCGACATGCTGCTCGATCGAGACGACCACGTTGGACAGCACCGAAGGGCTGCCCGGCCCGGTGACGGTGAACATGTTGGGGAACCCGGCCACGGCCAGCCCCAGATAGCAACGCGGGCCATCCTCCCATTCGCGGGCCAGTTTGGCACCATCGCGGCCGGTGATGTCGATCGCGGCAATCGCCCCGGTCATCGCGTTGAACCCCGTGGCCAGCACCAGCACGTCCAGTTCCTGCGCCCCGGCCGAGGTGATCAGACGGTTGCCCTCAACGCGCTCAATCGGCGTCTCGCGCAGGTCCACCAGGCTGACATTGTCGCGGTTGAACGCCTCGTAATAGCCGATTTCCGAACACAGCCGCCGCGAACCGATGGGATAGCCGGTGGGCGTCAGACGCCGGGCGGTGTCGGGATCATGAACCAGTTGGGCGATCTTGCCGCGCGCGAATTGGGCGGCGGTGGTGTTGGCGTCCTCGTCGATCAACAGGTCTTCATAGGCCAGCAACAGGCCGGTCGTGCCCGCGTTCCACTGCTCCTCGTAACGCTGGGCGCGTTCGGTCTCGGAGGCGGAGAGCGCCATGCCGGGGCGTGGCCCATCAAACCAGCCCAGCGGCGATTGGCGCGCGCCCTCGCGCAGGGCCGCCATCTGCGGCGCCAAGGCCTCCTGCTCCCCCGCGTCCAGCGGCCGGTTGCTGGCCGGCACGGCAAAGCTGGGGGTGCGCAGATAGACGGTCAGATGCGCGGCCACCTCGGCAATGCGCGGGATCGCCTGCACGCCAGAGGAACCCGTGCCGACGATCCCGACCCTTTTACCCCGCAGATCGATATCATCCCGCCACGCGCCGGTGTGGACGATCTCGCCCGAGAACCCCTCGATCCCCGGCCAATCGGGCAGTTTGGGCGCGGACAGCGCGCCGGTGGCCAGAATGACATAGCGCGCGCTCATCGCCCCGCCGGGGTTGAGCGCCACGCGCCACAGGCCGGCCGCCTCGTCCCATGTCGCGCTGTCCATGCGCGTGTTCAGGCGGATGTCGCGCCGCAGGTCGAACCGGTCGGCCACATGGTTGAGGTAGGACAGAATTTCCGGCTGCGTGGCATAGCGTTCGGTCCAACGCCATTCCGCCTGCAAATCGGCGTCAAACGAATAGGAATATTCGATCGAGGGAATGTCGCAGCGCGCGCCCGGATAGCGGTTCCAGTACCACGTCCCGCCAACGCCGCCCGCCGCATCGATCACCGCCACCTTCCAGCCGCGCTGACGCAGCAGGTGCAGTTGATACAGCCCCGAAAAGCCCGCGCCGACGATCAATACGTCAACATGCGCCGGGGTGTCCCCGGTGTTGCCTTGTACCATTGGCCTCTCCCCAGCCTGATATGTCGCGGCCCGAGGCCGCTGTGTGTGGGGGCAGGCTAGGGCGTGGGCGGGGCCGCGTCTTGCACTCTGGCGCAAGGGCGATGGGACGCAGGCGCAAATATGCGCGCCAACCAAAAAGGGCGGCAGCGCCATCGCGCCGCCGCCCCAGTATGCTTCAGGCCAGCAAATCAGGCCACGAAGCGGGAGAGGAAGTCATGCGATTTCTTCACCGCGTCAAAGCGGTCCATCTCGAAGGGCGGTTCCTGCTCGACGTAATAGTTGCGCACGCCAGCAGCGACCGTGGCTGGCAGGATACGCTTCCAGTCCAACTTGCCCGAACCCACCTCGGTCGGGTCCTGCATCAGGCTAAAGTTGGTCTGGGTCGAAGGCTTGACGTCCTTCATGTGAACCATGCGAACACGGCCCTTGAGCTTGCCCAGCTCGGTCGCGGCGTCACGCCCGGCCGCCGTCACCCAGCCCAGATCCAGCTCGATAAACACCAGCTTGGGGTCCAGCTCAGCCAACAGCACATCCCAGCCGGTGGTGTTGCCGATGGGAGCGAACTCCATATTGTGGTTGTGATAGCCCAAATCGATGCCCAGCGGCTTGAGCGCAGCGGCGCGCTCGTTCAACAGGGCGGCCTGACGCTTCCAGTTGTCGGGGCCAGCGGCCTGCAACGCCTGTGTCAGGATGGTGCGGAAATCGCCGCCCGGCGTGGGCTTGAAATCGGCCGGCAGCAGCGGCATCGGCAACACCGCCTGACGGATGCCCAGCGTGTGCAACGCATCGGCCAGTTCATTGACCGGGCTCATCAGGTTCAGCCCCGGCTGCGCGAACGGGCCGGGCAGCCCCAGATGGGTGCAGGTGAAACGCACGCCAGCCTTGTCCGCGACGGCGCGCAGATCCTTGGCGCTGCGGCCATAGAAACCGGGCAATTCGATCTCGCGGTACCCAATCTTGGCCAGACGCGCCAGCGTGCCGGGCAGATCCTTTTGTGGGGCGTCACCCATCGTATAGAGTTGCAGGCCGATCGATTTACCGATCCGCTTGAAAAACGGCGTTTTGCGTGCGGGCCCGGCCCAAGCCGGCGTGGCTGCCACGACGCCCGCGGCGCCCATGCCGGCCAACAGGCCGCGGCGGTTGATCAGGGTCATCATGCGTTCTCCGAAGTGGTCTGGGGGCCGGCCTGCGGCGGATGGAAAGCCAGCGCCAAAATGATCGCGCCCAACGCGGCAAGGCCGGTCGGCACCATGAACAGGGTCTGGTAATCGACCTTGCCATCAGCGGCGGTCAGTTTCGCCACCAGATTGGGGAAGACGTAGCTGGCCACCATATTGCCCACGCCCAAAATCAGCAGGTTGAACAGGCCCTGCGCGCTGGAGCGGACGTCCTTGGGGAAGGCTTCGTCGACGAAGATATAGACGGTCGCAAAGAAGAAGGCGTAGCAAACGCCATGCAGCAACTGCACACCGATGATCAGGCCCGGATGGTCGGCCAGGAACGAAAACGCAGTAAACCGCGCCGCATGGCCCAGAATGCCGACGATCATCGTCGCCCGCCAGCCCAGTTTGGCCAGTACCGTGCCCAGCACCAGCATCGTCACTACTTCGGCGATCTGGCCCAGCGAGAGCACCACCATCGACAGATTGCCCGCAATCCCCACCCGTTCGGTCAGGAACGCATCAGCCATGACGAAATAGCCGTTGTGGACGACCGAATCGATGAAGGTGACCAGGAACAGAACTGCCACGAAAGGCTTTTTCAACAGACCCAGCGCGCGGCGCCATGCCAGCGAATCGACGCCCTCGCCGCCCTTGCGCGGGGGGGTGTGGGGCAGCGTCAGCGAGAACAGCGCCAACGCAAAGGAAATCCCCGCCGAAACAAGGAAGATCGCGCGCACATCCTCGACCCCCGAATGGGCGCCCAGAATGAACACGAAAGGCCAGCTGGCCATCACCCAACCGACAGTGCCGCCCGCGCGCACGGTGCCAAAATCACGACCTTCGGCCAGGCTGGCAAAGGCGACGGTGTTGGTCACCGAAAGGGTGGGCACATAAACCAGGCTATAGGCCATATAGAACAGGAAAAACGGCCCGAAATCGGTGGAATAGGCCGCGCCCAGCAGACACGCGCCGCCGATCAGGTGGCTGACGGCCAGGAATTTTTCGGCGGCAAAATAACGGTCGGCAAACTGATTCGAGAAAAAGATCCCCACGACCGAGGCAATGCCCCAGCAGCTACCGACCAAAGCCTGCTGATCGGCGGAAAAGCCCAGCATACCCATGTACGGAAACAGCTTTGGCGCCCAAGCGCCCCAGATCGCCAGTTGCAGCGCCATCATGACGAACAAGCGAAGTTTCAACCCCTTGGGTGCGACTGACTGTGTTGTTGATACTGTGATTGACAAGGGCCGATCCTCCTCCCATATTTTTGACAACGCTGCCAGAAACAATGGGCATCGGCAAGAGAACAATTTGGAGGGGACACGGATGACGTTTGATATCAACCGCCGTCAATCGCTGATGGGGTTGGCCGCGCTGATTGGCGCTGGCAGCCTGCCGATTGACGCGCTGGCCGCGGCGGCCAAGGCCGCGCCTTTTCTGTCCCCTGCCCAGACGGCGCTGGTGACAGCGGTGGCCGACACGCTGATCCCCACCACCGATACCCCCGGCGCGGCCAAGGCGGGCGTGCCGCGCGTGTTTGACGGACTGATGCGCAAATGGGCCGCGCCTGCCACCCGCACCGCGCTACTGGGCGCCTTGGGCGCCATCGACGCGGCGGCCAAGTCGGGCGCGGGCAAGCCCTTTGCCCTGCTCTCGCCCAAGGCGCGGCTGGAGGTTCTGGGTGCGTATGACACCGCCAACTGGGCCAGCAATCCCGACTATCGCCGGCTCAAGGACCTGCTGACAAAGCTCTATTATTTCAGCGAGATCGGCGCGACGCAGGAGCTGCGCTACGAGCATGCACCGGGCGCATGGGAAGCCTCGATCCCGGTCACGCCGAAGACCCGCGTCTGGGCCGACGCCAGCGGCCGATAAAAACATAAGAATTCCGGGAGATCATTGATGTTTGATGCAATTGTCATCGGCTCTGGCATGAGCGGCGGCATGGCCGCCAAGGAACTGTGCGAGCGCGGTTTGAAGACGCTGGTGCTGGAACGTGGCCGCAAGCTGGAACACGTCACCTCGTACACCGACAGCCTGCGCCCGTGGGAACTGCCCAATGGCGGCGGCATCCCCGAGGAGGAACTGGCCCGCGACTATCCGATCCAGCGCCAGTGCTATGCCGTCAGCACCGCGACCCAGCAATATTGGGTCAAGGACAGCCAGCACCCCTATCAAACCCCCGAGGGCAAGCCCTTCAGCTGGATTCGCGGCTACCATCTGGGCGGGCGCTCGATCATGTGGGGACGCCAGACCTATCGCCTGTCCGAAATGGACCTGTCGTCCAACGCGCGCGATGGGCACGGCGTTGACTGGCCGATCCGCTATGCCGACCTCTCGCCCTGGTATGACAAGGTGGAAACCTTCATCGGCGTGTCCGGCCAGAACGAAGGCCTGCCGCAACTGCCCGATGGCAAGTTCCTGCCGGTGATGCCGATGACGGACGGCGAAAAGCTGTTCAAGGCGGCGGTCGAAAAGGCCTTTCCCGGTCGCAAGGTCATTCAGGGCCGCTGCGCCCACCTCACCCAGCCGCAGGAACATCACATCGATCTGGGCCGTGGCCCGTGCCAATACCGCTCGCTGTGTGAACGCGGCTGCTCCTATGGCGCGTATCACTCCAGCCTGTCCTCGTCGCTGCCTGCCGCGCAAAAGACCGGCAATCTGACGATCGTTACCGATGCCATCGCCCATTCGATCATCACCGATCCCAAAACCGGCAAGGCGACCGGCGTGCGCGTTATCGACCGCATCACCAAAAAGGCCAAGGTGTACGAAGCCAAGGTGATCTTCCTGTGCGCCTCGACCATCGGCTCGGCGCAGGTGCTGCTCAATTCACGCAGCGCCCAGCATCCCAACGGTCTGGCCAACAGTTCCGATCAGGTCGGGCGCAATCTGATGGATCACGTCTATGGTCCGGGCGTGGCGGGCGTTCTGCCCGGGCCCGATACCTATCACCGGGGTCGCCGCCCCAACGGCCTGTACATCCCGCGCTATCGCAACCTCGAAGGCGACGAGGGCGCTGGTTTCCTGCGCGGCTATGGCTATCAGGGCGCGGTGATGCGCGGCGGCTGGGGTGCGAACGCGGCGTCCGGTCCGGGCGTGGGCGCCGAGTTCAAGGAACGCAACCACAAGCCCGGCCCGTGGTCGATCTATCTGGGCGGGTTTGGCGAAATGCTGCCCGATCCCAGCAACCGCGTGACGCTGCACGCCACCAAGGTGGACGAATGGGGCATCCCGCAGTTGAACATCGACTGCACCCACGGCGCCAATGACAAGGTGATCGGCGAGCGCATTCTGGAAGACGCGCGCGCCATGCTGAAGGCGGCAGGCGCCACCATCGTGCATGAAAGCAGCAAGCTGCACCCGCCGGGTCTGGGTATCCATGAAATGGGCACCGCCCGCATGGGCCATGACCCCAAGACCAGCGTGCTGAACAAGTACAATCAGGCGCATGACGTGCCCAACCTGTTCATCACCGATGGCGCGGCGATGACGTCCAGCGGGTGCCAGAACCCATCGCTGACCTATATGGCGATGTCGGCCCGCGCGGCGTTCCACGCGGCTGAATTCCTGAAAGCCGGGACGATCTGACCCCGGTAGGCTGCGTCCGGCGGGCCCCTCTCGCCGCCGGACGCGCCTGTTTCAGTCCTCCAGCCCGATGGCAAACGCCCAGTCGCGCGTTTCGCCCGGCGCCAGAATATCGGCAGCCCCCACCTCGCCCCGGCCAAAGGCATCGGGGGCATGGCTGACCGGCTCCACACAGAAATACGGCAGGCCGGCCGGCGCAAACAGGTGGAATCCGCGCGCCTGATCGGCCCATATCCGCACCCGGCCAAAGGGTTGTTCGACCGCCAGATCCAGACTGTCGGGCAGCGCCCCATCGGGCGCGGCAAAGAAATGGTCCAGCCCCTCCAGCGCGTCCACCGCCACCGCCCGGCCCATGGCAAAACGGTCATCAGACACCGCGTGTGTTGCCAGCCCCGTCACGTCATTTTCCCAACGTGTGCCAGAGGCGGCCTCGACGCGGCTACCGGGGGTGCGCAAGAAATAGGGGTGGATGCCAATCCCCATCGGCATTGGCTCGTCCGCCAGACTGGTGACACTGATCGTCAGGCTCAGCCCCTCGTCGGTCAGGTCAAAGACCTGCGCCACGCGATAGTCCCAGGGCCAGCCCGCATCGCCCTGATGCGTCAGCGCCAGCGTGGCGCTGACCGGGTCGGCGCGCACCACCTGCCACGCTCGCCGCCAGCCATGCCCGTGCAGCGCGTGCAACGGCGCGGCGACATCCGTGGACAAGCGATATTCCTGCCCCGCCCACGGCAAGCGCCCCTGCCCGATACGGTTACAGAACGGCACAAGCGGGAAACTGCCCGCCTCCAGCACATCGGCGGCCCCGGCAGGCAAGGGGCGCAGCACGTCCACGCCCGCATGGCGCAACGTGGCAACCGCGCCCCCCAATTCCGGGGCCAGATCACAGCTCCAATCCCCATGGCGCAACAAGATCATGCCAGCACCTGCGCGCCATGGCACGGAGCCTCGATCGAGATCATCGGGGCCTCACCCGCAGGCGTGCGATAGGAGGCCAGCACGGCTTCGCGCACCGTGTCCACTTGATCGGCCCGCATCAGCCCCACCACAGCGCCACCAAAGCCGCCGCCGGTCTGGCGCGCGCCGCCCTGCGGTCCAATGGCCGCGTTCAGGATGTCCGCCAAACGGTCGGTCGCAGGCACGGTGATGCCAAAATCCTGTGCCTGCGTCCGGTGGCTTTCGCGCATCAACACGCCCGCCGTCACCAGATCGCCCGCAGCCAATGCCTCGGCCGCCTCCAGCGTCAGACGGTTGTCGCTGATGACATGGCGCGCGCGCGCATGGGTGACATCATCCATCCGCCCCCGCGCCGCCGCCAACATCGCCGCATCGGCATCGCGCAGCGCAGCCACGCCCATGATCGCGGCGGCCGCTTCGCATTCGCGGCGGCGGGTATTGTATTCACCATCCAGCAACCCGCGTACCACGCCCGATTGCACAATCATCACCCGCGCATCGTCCGGCATGGCGATCTGGCGCAGATCCAGACTGCGGCAATCGATCAACAGCGCATGGCCCGCCTGTGTGCAGGCCGAAGCGATCTGGTCCAGATTGCCACAGCGCACACCGACAAAATCACATTCGGCCCGTTGGCCCAGCAAAGCGATGTCGATGGCCCGCCAATCCAGCCCCGCCGCCTGCAGCAGGCTGCGCGCAACCGCGACCTCCAGCGAGGCCGAGGACGAGAGCCCCGTCCCGCGCGCGATGCTGCCCGCGATGGCCATCTGTCCGCCGGGGACGGATACGCCCGCCCGCACCAGTTCATCCACCACGCCGCGCACATAATTGCGCCAATCGCCGGCAGTCGCACGGTCGGGTGCGGCAGGATCAAACGCATCGCTATCGGCAAAATCCAGCGCCGCCACCTGCAATGGCGCGCCCACCTGCGGCGTAAACGCCACCTGCGTTTCCTGACCGATGGCGATCGGCATGGCAAAGCCATCGTTGTAATCGGTATGCTCACCAATCAGATTGACGCGACCGGGCGCGCGCACCGTGATGGCAGGGGCGGCGGCATAGGCAGCGGCAAAGCCCGCGTTCAGACGATCAGCCAGCATCATGCGTTCTCCGTTTCAGCCAAGGCGGCGCGCAGGCGCGCGGCGGCGGTTTCAGGCGTCAAATCGCGTTGTGTTTCGGCAAACATTTCAAACCCCACCATGAATTTGCGCACGCTGGCCGATCGCAACAGCGGCGGATAGAAATGGGCGTGCAAGCGCCAAGCCGCCAGCGCATCGGATCCGCCTGGTGCCTGATGCCACCCCATCGAATAGGGAAAGCTGGTCGAAAACAGCGCGTCATAGGCGCGCGTCACCTGCCCCAGAATGACCGCCAGCGCGTCGCGCGCGGCATCGTCCAGATCCTGCAACCGGGCGGCAGCCGTGCGGGCGATCAGCAACACCTCAAACGGCCAGGCCGCCCAGAACGGCACCACCGCCAGCCAGTGGTCATTCATCGCCACCACCCGTTCGGCCGCGGCGATCTCGCGCTCGGCCACTTCGTCGAGCAGGGGGCGGCCACGCGCGGACAGCCACGCGGCCTGCTCGCGCTCTTCGTCGGCTACTTCCATTGGCACAAAGTCGCTGGCCCAGATCTGGCCATGCGGATGCGGGCTGGAACAGCCCATCATCTCGCCCTTGTTTTCAAAGATCTGGACATTGGCAAAGCGTTCGCCCAGCTCGGCCGACTGCGCCGCCCATGTGTCCACCAGCGCCCGCACCGCCGCCACCGACATCTGTGGCAGCGTGCGTGAATGGTCGGGCGAATAACAGATCACCCGCGCCGTGCCGCGCGCCGGCGCGATAGCAAACACCGGGTCGCCGTCAGACGAACCGGACGCCGGATCGGGCGTATCGGTCAACAGCGCAGGAAAATCATTGTCGAACACAAAGGTCGCCGGATAATCCGGGTTAGCCTCGCCATTGGTGCGTGTGTTGGTGGGGCACAGGTAACACCCCGCCTCATAGGCCGCGCCCGAGGCCGGAGCCGCCTTGGCCTGCTCGCCCTGCCACGGCCGTTTGGCGCGGTGGGGCGAAACCAGCACCCAGCGTCCCGTCAACAGGTTGCGGCGGCGATGCGGATGATCCTCGCGGTCAAAACCGGGCTGGTCCGTGGCGGGCAATGTCTGTCTCCCGAATGGCGCCCTTTGTGGCGCTGCAATCGGTTGGCAAATAGCGCGCTTTGATGTGAAATACAGCCTCAGGCCGATACGTATTCGTTATGCGCCGCCGCAATCTGCTTATACCGGCCCGCCACCTGCAAGGACGGCGGGCCGGTATCGTGTCAGCGAATGATCGTGATGTGGCGCTGATCGCGAACGAAGACCGGCTGGAACTGTGGCGGGAAATAGGGATGGCGCAGGCGCAGCGTCACCGCCACATCATGCACACCCGGCTGCAATCCGCCGGGGGCGGGCACATGCACATCGGCGCAAACGCCCACCGGCCAGCGGGTGGCGATCTCCTCTGCCATCTGCGCGTGGGTATAGGCGGCACCGTCCAGCATCAGGCAATTGCTCTCGGCCGGATAGGTGGTGTCGCCCACCGTGACGTCGATCCCCTCGATCAACGAGAGGCGCAGGCCGCGATAATTGGGCTGACGCAGCCGCACGCGAAAGCCGGTGATGGTGCCCTCGTGCGAGACATTGGCAAAGCCGCTGCTTTGGATCGTGGTGCGTTCAGCCATGAGCGTTCTCCTGCGCGTGGGCGGCATCATATTCGGCTTCCAGCTTGCGGATCAGGCAGTGCTGGCGACGGACCTGTTCGATCGCCACCCAGGGGGCGCGCTCACCCTCATACTCGCTGGACAGGAAGCCGTTGTAGTTCAATTTCTTGAGCATCGGCACAAGGCGATCCCACGGGATGTGGTGGTCGTGCAGGGTCTCGTCGATATGATGGAACTTGGCCTGAATGAAGGGGACGTACTGGATAACGTCGATCAGATGTTCGACCGGCACGGCGATGCCGTTCAGGAACGACAGCGCGCCCTTGCGGATCTCGTCGGTGATGCCGCCGCCCCAATGGGTCAACGGGCGGTCCTGAAAGATGCCGGTGTCGATCATCAGGCCGAAATGCTTGGTCCCGGTCTTTTGGATGAAATCGACATAGCCCTCGGTCACGGGATGGCGGATCGGGGTGGGCGCGTGGATTTCGGGCAGGATCACGATGTCCAGTTGGGCCGCCAGATCCAGCGCCCGTGCCACCGCGCCGCGCCAAATCGGGTGCGGGGTCAGTTCCTCGTCCACAACGCCGAATTTGGGCCGGATGAACGCAAAGCCCAGACGATGCGCCAGACGCAGGTCCTGCATGATCTGCGCCGCGCCTTCTTCCTCGGTCATGGTGTGGGTCAGCGTGACGCGGGTGTCGACCCAACTGGCCATATTGGTCGGGCGCATGCCCAGTCGATCGATCGTCGCATGCCAATGGTCAACCCATGCACTCGACGGCTCGGGATAGGCGGCGACATGGGTTTCACCCAGAATTTCGATCCCCGTAGCGCCGGTGTCGGCGGCATGTTCCAGCGCCTCTTCCAGATCCATGACGGTGCCGAAATCATCGGTGTAGCTGTAAAGCGAGACGCCATACTGGAAGCCGCTCACGAAGTGCCTCCCGGGATGAGGGTGAAGTGGAATTGCGATGGCATCCTGTGTGGACCTCCCTTGAGCAAATGCGGCCAAACTGTAACAGCGATTCTAGCATCGCTTAGATATCAGCTAAGCAGTGCTTGGCAAGGGCATTGATGCATCGCGCATCGACGGTGCCGGAGGGCAGGCCTGCGCAAAAATCAGTTGCGATCCCGCGCGGCAGGTCATAGCGCTGCTGGCGATGCGCCGCTCCAAACCCTATCACAAGGCCGATTTGCGCCGCGTGCTGATCGATGCCGCGCGCGACCATATCGCCGCCCATGGCCACCTGTCGCTCTCGCTGCGGGCGCTGGCGGCGCAGGCTGGCGTCACCACGGCGGCCCCCTATCACCACTTTGCCGACCGCCGAGCGCTGTTGCTGGCCGTTGCCGAAGAAGCCTATGCCACCTTGCTGACGCAAAGCCAGGCAGTCACCGCCAGCGCCCTGCCCCCGGCGGAAAAGCTGATGGTTCTGGGCATGAACTTCCTGCGTTTTGCCGAAGCGCAGCCGCGCCTGATGGAGCTGATGTTTGAAAGCGAGCTGACCACGCCCGTGATCGACCCAGCGCTTAGCGCGTTGCAAACACAGGCCTATGCCGCGCAGATCGCGGTCATCGCCCAGGCCTTGCCGCATATCTCCTCGTTGGAGGTGTCTGTGCGGGCGATGGCGCTGTGGTCGCTGATCTATGGCTATGCCACGCTGCGGGCGAAATTGTCGATGCGCCCCTATGACCCCACCGATGTCCCCACCGATCAGGTCGACCGCGCGGTGCTGGACCGGGCCGTGATTGCCGCTCTGGCCCCGTGATTACGGCTACCGATTGACACGCGGCCTAGCATCGCTTACCCCATATCCGTCCGCTGCGAAACGGCGGACACGCCTGGTAGCCGGGTCCGAAAGCCGGCTTGGGAAGGCGCCGACCGGCAGACCGGCGGCGTCATGCTGCAGGCCCCATCGTGATGTTCCGTCAGGACGGAATGGGCGTGGGGGATGCGGCGCGTCAGGCCCACTCCCACGCTCTGCCCCCTAATGACGGCCGGATAAGGGACCGTTGGATGAGCTATATTCGCAATGCGTGGTACATGGCCGCGTGGGAAGAGGAAATCGTCGGCGAGGCGCTGCTGGAGCGGCGACTGCTGGACAAACCATGGATAGTGTTGCGCAAACAGGATGGCGATTACGCCATGCTGGGCAATCTGTGCCCGCACCGTTTCGCGCCGCTGTCACAGGGGCGGCGACAGGGGGATACCATCGCCTGCCCCTATCATGGGCTGGAATTCAACACGGCGGGTGCCTGCACGCACAATCCCTTTGCCGATCTGATCCCGCCGCACGCCCACGTGGCCGCCCCGCCGGTGGTGGCGCGCCACCGCGCGGTCTGGTTCTGGGCGGGCGATCCGGCGGCGGCTGATCCCGCGCTGATCCCGGATTTTTCCGCGATCGAGGTCGATCAGCCGATGGTCCACGGCCACATGCTGTTTCCCGCCAATTACGAGTTGATCACCGACAATCTGCTGGACCTGTCCCACACCGAATATGTCCATGCCGACAGTTTCCAGATGGGTGGCAAGTTTCTGGCTGGGGAACATGCCGCCGAAGAAGACGCCTCTGGGGCGATCTGGTCGAAATGGACGTTCCGCAACACGCCGCGCCCGGTCTGGCTCTGCGCCGTCCCCGATGACGCGCGGATGGACGAATGGCTGGACATGCGATGGCACGCGCCGGCCAGCATGTTGCTGGAGGTGGGCTTTACCCTGGCAGGCGCGCCGCGCGATCAGGCGCCCATGCCCGCCTTTGTCAATCCGCACATCCTGACGCCGGAAACCGCTGGCACAACGCATTATTTCTACACCCGTCAGCCCGGCGACGAAGCCGCGGCCATGACCCGGCAGGTGTTTGAACAGGAGGATCTGCCGATGCTGGCCGCGATCCAGCGGGAGGTGGGTGACAAGGATTTCTGGGCTTTGAAGCCGGTGATCCTGAATGTGGATGCCGCCGCCATCCGCGCCCGGCGGCGCCTGATGCAGATGCGCCGCGCCGAAATGGGCGAGGCATAAGCACGTCTGCGCGCCGGCGTGGGTCAGCGTCGGCGCGGGATATGCCCCACGCGGTCGTCGCCGCGCAGCGTGATCCAGACCCGCCGCCCCTGCGCCACCGCGCCACAGGCGTAATTGACCAAACCGCTCCCCTGCCCGCGCGCCAGTACGCGTTGCCGCCCGGTACGCGGGTTCAGCCGCACCACGCGCCAAGGCTGCGGGCATTGCGCGCCACAGGCCCCAATCGCGGCAGGGTCGGCCACTTGCCCCGCGACCAGCAGGTCATTGCCGATCAGATGGATGTTATCGGGCAGGAAATCCACCGCGATCCGCCGCCGCATCCCGTGCCGCAGGTCCAGCGCCCAGATCGCGCGCTCCCCCCAGCCGCTGACATAGAGCCAGCGCCGATCAGCGGACAGTTCCACCCCATTCGCGCCCGATATCGGCCCCGCCTTCACCTGGCGCAGCCCTTTGCCCGCCTGCCAGAGCCAGACCGACCCCGTGGGCTCGCCACGCGCCATCCCTGCCCATGCCTGCACGTCATCGGGATCGTGAAAACTGGTGACGTAAAAGGCATCTGGCGACACCGCCGCCACCGCATTGGCCAGCGCACCCGCCGGCATGGCCACGCAATCACGCCAAGCCAAGGTGACGCCCGCGCGATCCATCCGGCCATCCAGCACCTCGACCGCATGGCGATCGCCATGGTTGGTGACAAACAGGCGGAACCGCCCCACCCCCATCGCCGCCACCGCCAGTCCCGACATCGACCAGCGCGTCACATCCGGCGGGGCACAGCCGCTGTTCCCACCGCCAGCGACCGTCACCGGCATATCCCGCAAGGCCCGCGTCCGCCCATCAATCAGCCGCAGCCGCGCCGGGCTGCCGATGTTCAGATTGCCACCGATCAGCCAGCGGCCGCCGGGCAGAACGGCCAGATCCTCGACCGCGCCGGTGCCGCAGACAAAACCCATGCCTTGGGCCACGGCGCAGTCGGCGGGCCGTGCCATCGCTGGCGCGGCCCATGTCGCGGCGATGCCCCCCGCCATCCCCAGAACGGCACGCCGGAACACAGGGATGGCCAAGCGCATCACCACGCCTTTCAGAACGACTTGCGCACAGTCAGCGCCACCTCGCGCGGGCGACCGGGCTGCGCCGTGGCATAGCCCGCGCTGGCGGTGTTGTCGAACACGGTCGAGTAGTAATAGCGGTCGAACAGGTTGGTCACTTCGGCCGCGATTTCCAGATCGTGGTTGGGGTTTTTCCAGCTGATGCGCGCATTGGCCAGCGCATAGCCGGGGATGCGTTCATACTGGCCGATGCCGCGAATATTCGCGCCCAGCGCCGGGCCATAGACGGCGCTTTGCGATTTGAGCGTAACCGAAGGGGCCTGACTGGCGATGTCGGCCAGCGAGGACTGGCTGCGCGCCTGCAACATCGCGCCCGACATGGCGGTGATGGCAATGGGCGTGCTTTGCAGGCGCTCTTGGCGGAACTGTGCGGTGACGACGATTTCCGGCACGGCGGGCTGAGCCGCATCACCGGCGGGCGCCGCCGTTTGCGCCACGGCCACAGGCGCCTGCGCCAGCGCCACCATCACCGGAATCATCAACGGCATCCACGCCAAAGCGCGGGCGGAAATCCTGTTCATCCAACCCCTCCATCAACAGACCAGCCATCACGGGCTGGCGATTGATGGGATCGGCATCATCCGAATCGACGTACAGTCAATGCAAACTAATCTCGCCTTTTCAAATATTTGTGATATTTCACTACCCACGAAGCATAAATGCCACGCATGATATTGGCGCCAATTATGATACCGATATCAAACTCGCGTACACAAAAGGCGGAGCGCGACCAACCGCACCCCGCCCCTTTCCGCAAACCACCCGAATGTCAGCCCCGCACCACCCGCAAGGGCAACCGGGCAAAGCCATAGGCGATGTTGTTGACGATCCGCTCAGGCTCGCCATCCAGTTCAAAACGGCATCCGCGCCGCGCCAGCGCGCCGAACACCGCCGACAACTCCATCCGCGCCAGCCCCTGCCCCGCGCAATTGTGCGGCCCATGGCCAAAGCCCAGATTTTGCCGCTCACGCCGATCAATGACAAAGGCGTCAGGATCGGCAAACTGGCGCTCGTCCCGGTTGGCGCTGCCATAGGAGACGATCGCCCAACTGTCGGCCGGGATCATCGTACCATCCGACATCGTGGCATCAGCGGTGACATAGCGCGCGAATTTTTGCAGCGGCGTCTCCATGCGGACGATCTCGTTGGCGGCCTGCGCCGCCAACGCGGGATTGGCGCAAAGCTTGTCCCACTCGGCAGGGTTGCACGCAAACAGCCACGCCCCCGACGCCATCGCGGCAATCGTGGTTTCAAATGCCGCCACGACATAACCCGCCAACAGACCAATCGCGGCCTCGCGCGGGATATCGCCGCGCCGGGCCGCCTGTGCCAATTGCTCGGCATAGCCGCCGGGGACCAGCCGGTTGTTGTCGTAAATCTCGGCGATCAGATCCATCATCGCGGCCATGGTTTCCAGCCCCGATGTGGTCAGCGGCCCCGCTGGCCCAGCCCCGTTCCAAGCGTTTTCGGCGATGGCCAGCAACGAAGGCCGCACGTCCAGCGGCCAGCCAATCAGCTCCATCACCACATGGATCGGCAGATCGCAGGCCATGTCAGCCACGCCATCAAACCGCCCCCGCGCGATCAAGGCATCGGCCAATTGCTCGGCGCGGCGGTCGATCGTTTCGGCCACCGGCTTGATCGCCGCCGGGCCCAACGCCTGGGTGATCAACCGCCGGCGCTCGGCATGCAGCGGCGGGTCGGTGCAGATCAGCGCCTCGGACCAGGCGGCATTGATCACCGGGTTCAGCCCGATCCCCCGCGCAGAGGAAAACGTCTGCCAATCGTTCAGCGCGCGATGCACGTCCTCGTACCGACCGATGAAAAAGGCCCCCACCCGCTCCAGCCAGACGGCCGCGCCCTGATCGCGCAGTGCGCGGTAATGCGGCCAAGGGTTGGACAATGCGTCAGGCGCATACAGATCCAGCGCCGAACGCGGCGCGCAGGTTGCGGTATCAGCCATGCCTCTCCTGTCCGGCCGTCATGGCGCAGCACCGCGCGTGGCCGATTCCATATTAGACATGGTGTAAAATTCAAAGCCCGTCAAGCCGGGCGGCTACACCACACCCACCTGCGGCAAGGGACGGGCGGCGATGGCCCGCGCCGCGTCACCAGCAACCCCCAGACCCATCAGGATCGCGGCGGCAATGATCTGGGGATAGGCCGCGCGCTCCTCGCCGGACAACATCGCCACAACCGCCGCCAGCGACGTGCCCAGTACCAGATCGCGCCCTGCCGCGCTGTCCTCGACGGTGAACACGCCCGCCTGCATCCCGGCACGCACCGTCACCTCTGCCTGGGCATAGGTGGCCGCGCCAAACGGCACGCCGCCCGCCGACAGGTTGACAATCGACCAGCCCCAACGCCGGTCCGCCCGCGCCTTTTCCAGATACAGACGCAAGGCGGCACTGGCCTGCTCGCGCGGGTCGGGCAGGCCGGCGATGGCCTGCGTCACGCCCTCCAGAAAGCGCTGCGTCAACTCGCGCGTCAAAGCCTCGCGCAGGGCGTCCATGCCGGTGAAATGGTTGTAGAACGTGGGCCGCGACACTCCGGCGCGGGCGGAAATGTCCTCCACCCGGACGAACAGGCCGCCGTGTTCGCCCATCAGATCAAATGCCGCGCCCAGAATGGCGTCACGAGTCCGTTGTCGCCGCGCCGCCCCGATTTCCTGCCGCCTGCTGGGTTCCACGCTGCTGTCCTGTGGCTGATCGCATCGCGGGCCTGCATGCGCCGCGAAAAATGGTGCACCCGCCGCGATTCGAACGCGGGGCCCCCAGATTAGGAATCTGGTGCTCTATCCGGCTGAGCTACGGGTGCATCACGAGACACTTGGAACGGCCGCTTGACCATACCTTGCCCTTCCGCCCCTACTTGACGTGGCCGCAGACCTCAAGGGCAACTTTGCGCGGATGATGGGCAAAAAGAAGGGGTGCGGTTTGCTCGACCGCACCCCTCAAGGGAGGATAGACTAAATCAGATCAGAACTTGACGCCCAAGGTCGCGCCATAGCTGCGCGGCTCAAGCGCGGCACCGAACGACCACAGGCCCGCCACGGTAAAGGCGTGCGTGGTGGTGCGGATGTCGGCCAGATTGCGGCCATAGACACGGACATAGGCATCCGCGCCATGCAGCTTGAAGTTGGCAGTCACGCTGGCGTCCAGCAGGTCCTGCGTGACGGTGCGCACGCGCGGATCATTGCCGTTGACGTTGACCTTTTGCACGACAGTACCCGCCATGACCGGCGTGATGCTGGCGGCCGAGATCTGCTCGTCATAGGGGCTGATGTGGCGCAGGCCGATGGCCGTCACCACGCTGCCAAAGCTGGTCTGGGCGGTGTACTCACCCGACAGCGAACCGCTGAACGAGGGGGCATAGATCATCCGGTTGTTCGAATAATCGAACGGCACCAGACCCGCACCATAGGCGTTGTTGGCAATGAACCCCTTGAACTGGGTGTCCAGCAGCGCCACCGTCGCCGAGAACTTCAGCCCGCGCACCGGACGCCAGGTGGACTCGATTTCAAGCCCCTTGATGTCGGCCGAACCGATGTTGCCGGTGATCGTCTGGCTGCCCTGCGGACCGCCCGGCAGGGTCACGTCCTGCTGCATGTCCTTGTACTTGGAATAGAAACCAGCGACGTTGAAGGTCAGCTTGCGATCAAACAGATCCAGCTTGGTGCCGATTTCAAAGCTGTCGACCGTTTCAGGATAATACGGCGTGCTGGCGGTGGCCGCCGTCATCGCGCGCGGGCTGAACCCGCCCGAGCGATAGCCGCGCGACCAGCTGGCATAGACCATCGTGTCGCGGTTGGGACGCCAGTCGATGCCGATCTTGGGCGTGAACTTGCGGAAGGTCTTCGAGCCATCGCCAATCCGGCCCAGCGTGGTGGGATAGTCATTCGACAGCTGGCGGCGGTCTTCCGACCAACGGCCACCGAACGAAACACGCACGGTGTCCGCCACCGACCAGTTGAAGTCACCAAAGAACGCGATCGAGCGGGTCTTGCCGTTGATCACATTGGTGCCGGTGTTGCCACCAAACACAAAGGTGTCAGCCGTCAGCGTGAACTCGGAGTCGAACAGGAAGCTGCCGACCACGTAGTCCAGCCCCTCGACGATCTTGCCGGCGGCGCGCAATTCCTGGCTCCACTGGGTATAGGTCTGGGCGCGCTGCGAGAAGTAGATGTTGGTGCTCGAGCCGTCGAAGTCCTGCGTCTGGAATTCGCTGGAATGACGCCACCCGGTGATCGCCGTCAGCTTTACGATGTCGGTATCCAGGTTCATCTGGAACGTGACCGCCGGGGCGTTATACGAGCTCTGCGCCGGGCTGGTGAACACCGTGTACAGGTCGTTGGTGGTGTTGCGACCCACTTCGACCGCAGGCATGAACGCGCTGAAGCCTTCGGCCGCGCTGGTCAGGTTGCTGACCGTGGGATCAAACTTCTGATGGACGTTCTCGACCGTCAGCTGGGCATCAAACTGCCCGCTGGTGGGCTTGAACAGCAGCGAGGCGCCATAGGCATCGTTCTTCGACCCGCCAGCGCTGCGCTTGGTGTTGGCGTTGTAGTAGAAGCCATCCGACTGATTGTGGAAATACCACAGCTTCAGACCCAGCGTGCTGCCATTGCCGACATTGACCACCGCCTTGGTGTTCCAGCTGTTCCAGCGGCCATAGCTGGCCTCCAGCTTGGCGCCGGTGCGCATGGTGGGCTTGGAGCGCTGGATGTTGATCACGCCGCCGATGGTGTTGGCGCCAAACAGCGTGCCCTGAGGACCGCGCATGACTTCGATCTGGTCGATGTCAAAGAAGTCCTGCAACTGGCCGGTGCTGGTGCCCATCATCACACCATCAACCACCACACCCACGGTCGGCGTCGAGGACTTTTCAATATTGGCAAAACTGAGACCGCGGATCGCGATGTTTGCGGCCTGCGCACCCGAGTTCTGTTGCGTGATCAGCAGGTTGGGCGCATCGCCCTGCAAATCGCCAATCGTCACCGAAGCCTTGCCTTCGAGCATGGCGGCGTTGATCGCGGTGATCGCAACCGGCGTTTCCTGCAAGGTTTCATCGCGGCGACGAGCCGACACGACGATGGCGTTGCTGTCGGTGGTCTCGGTGGCCTGCGGCGCGCTTTGCGCCAGCGCCGGCGCGGCAAAGCCCGCCATCGACGTGCTGCACACAAGAGCGATCATCGCCCGGCTAAGGACTGTGGCTGTCATATTCCCTCCCATCAGTTGTTCTGCGCTATTTTTGTCGAACATCTTACCATAAAAATACTGCGCATTTTGCTAGGCGCGCGTCGAACTTGTGTCAGCCACCGCCCGCGTCTACACTGTCAGGGCAGGCCTAAACCTCCCGCGACAGGCCAAAGAAAGCCGGAAATCCAATGCCCAAGAAGGTCGATCACGACGAACGCCGTCAGTCCATTTCAGATGTGGTGGCAGACATCGTTTTCGAATCCGGGGTCGAGGCCCTGACCATCCGTGACATCGCCCAGCGCGTGGGATGCAGCCCTTCGGTTATATCCCATTATTTCAATAGCAAGCTGGACATGCTGATTTTCACCCACCGCCAGGTTCGTGGCCGCGCGGAAAAAGGGTTGCAGCGCGCGATCGACAATGCGCTGAGCGCCAGCGACGGATTTGAACGCCTGCTGCCGGTGGACGAACCGCGCTGGCGCGACTGGTACACCTGGTTCGCGTTCTGGGGGGTGGGGCCCGATCAGGAAACCATGAACGAGGAACGCATCGCCGCCAGCAGCGATGCGACCAACCTGTTCATACAATTGGTCGAGGCCGATCAACGGCGCGGCCGTATCAACCCGACCCTCTCACCAATTGAGGTCGCGCTGGAGACCCAGACGGTGGTTAACGGCATCGCGACACTGGTCGCCCAATCGCCCAGCGAATGGCCCGCCGAACGCCAGATCGCCCATTTCCGCAAAATGTTTGCCAGAATCGTCATCTGATCCAGCCGCCCCGACGCGGTCAGTTTACCTGATCGGGCGGGGCCAGCGGAAACAGGATCGGGGCGACATCAATCCCCTCGTCGGCCAGCGCCTGCGCCTGATCGGGCGTGGCCTGCCCATGGATGGCCTCGGGCGCCTTGTCGCCATAATGCATGGCGCGGGCGTCATCGACAAATTTCTCCCCCACCCAGCGCGAGCTTTTCAGCGCCTCGGCCTGTGCCTTGACCACCACTTCCAGCGCAGCACGCAGCTGCGGCGGCAAGGGCGGCGGCGGGGCGGCCACCGGCGCTGGCGCGGGTTCGGCTGCAGGCACCTTGGCCTGCGGCGCGGGCGCGTCGATCTGGTTGCCCTTGCGCGTCAGGCGCGGGGCCATCGGTGCCTTGATCACCTGCGTGCTGCCGCAATGTGGACAGGCCACCAGCCCGCGCTCCTGCTGGCGCGCAAAATCCTCCGACGAGCCGAACCAGCCCTCGAAACGATGCGTATGTTCCAGACATTCCAGGTCGTAAACAATCATGACGCCGATCTAGGGATTTCACGGCGGTTCGCAAGGCTGGGCAGTTGCGCTCGGATCTGTGCTGTGCGGTCGGGGTCGATCTCGGCAAAGGCCAGCGCCGGCGCATCGCCCCCCATATCCAGCACCACATCCCCCCAAGGGTCCACCACCAGACTGTGGCCATAGGTGGCGCGCCCGTCCTGATGCGTGCCAACTTGGGCTGCGGCCACGACATAGGCCGATGCCTCCACCGCGCGGGCGCGTTGCAACAGATGCCAATGCGCCGCCCCCGTCGGCACGGTAAAGGCTGCCGGAATGGCGATCAGATCGCATTTTTCCCGGCCCAAAGCCTCAAACAAGGCGGGAAAACGCAGATCATAACAGATCGCCAGACCCAGCCGCCCGGCCGGTGTGGCGACCGTCACCACCGCATCGCCGGGCGCATAGGCGTTGCTTTCGCGCCAGCTTTCCCCGGTGGCCAGATCCACGTCGAACATGTGGATCTTGTCGTAATGGGCGCGAATGTCGCCGGTATCGTCGATGACAAACGTGCGGTTGGCCGCGCGCCCATCGGCCGCCCCGCCCGCCACCGCCAGACTGCCCAACACAACCCAGATGCCGATTTGGCGCGCCGCGTCCCGCGCGGCGGTCAACACCGGATTGGCGTCCTGCGCCACGATATGCGGCGCGGCGCGTTTGCGGTCACGGTCGATCAAGCCGCACATTTCGGGCGTGAACAGCATCGCCGCCCCGCCCTGTGCCGCCCGCGCCGCCGCATCGGCAATCGCGGCCGCGTTGGCCACCGGATCGATCCCCGACGTCATCTGCAAAAGGGCGATTCGCGTCATCGCTTACAGGCCCAGAATGGGGTCCAACTCACCCTTGGCATCCAGCGCGTGGATGTCATCGCACCCGCCCAGCGCCACGTCATTGACAAACACCTGCGGCACAGTGCGGGCGCCCGGCTTGCGCGCCTGCATTTCGGCGCGCTTGGCCGTGTCCATCGTCACGTCGATCTCGTCATAGGCCACGCCCTTGGCGTCCAGCAGCGCCTTGGCACGGACGCAATAGGGGCAACCCCATTGGGTGTAGATCTCGACCTTGGGGGTGCTCATGGAAACTCCTGTATCTGTACCTAAGGCCGCCGGATGAATGCGCGGCGCCCTCTTGAAATGCCTTTGCGCTAACATATCTCCTGTTGCGTGTCATGGGCCGCCAGACGGGCATGACGCACTTCACCGGCGGTTGCGGTGCCCGGACGGGGCCGCACCCGCCAACCGAAAATTGCTCTGAGATTGAGGATTTTGGCCATGAACCGTTTTGACTTCACCCCCTATCGCCGCAACACGGTGGGTTTTGACCGGCTGTTCGATCTGCTGGAAAACGCCACGCGCGGTCAGGGCGGCGACAATTACCCTCCCTTCAACATCGAACGCCGGGCCGAGGATGCCTATCGCATCACGCTGGCCGTGGCCGGGTTCAAGCCCGCCGATATCGACATCACCGCGCAGCAGAACCTGCTGGTCATTCAGGGCCGCAAGGGCGACGAAGGCGCGCCGGCCGGCGAATTCCTGCATGTCGGCATCGCCCAGCGCGGGTTCGAGCGCCGGTTTGAACTGGCCGATTTCGTCCGCGTCGAGGCTGCCAATCTGGAAGACGGGCTGCTGGTGATCGATCTGGTGCGTGAAGTGCCCGAGGCGATGAAGCCCAAGAAGATCGCCATTGGCAGTGCGCCAAAGACGCTGAGCGTGGTTGAGAGCGACAGCACGCGCGCCGCCTGATCAACACCTGACATCGATGGAAAAGGAGGGCGGGTCCGGCAAGACCCGCCCCCAATCGGCATTTCGATCTTGCAAAGCGCGGATACTGTCCTCGCACCGGCCTCCTGCCCCCGAAACGCCGCCTGTGCCTGCCAATGAAGGTCCGGGTCGCATGTGACACTCCGGCGGGCCAAGCTGTTGGTGGGCTAATTGCCCGCGCGCTGGCATGCGCTCAAGTAAAAAAATGTATCGCCAAGATTTGGGCCCAAAGCGCAACCGATTGAAACTGCGCATGATTTAACATGCGATAAAATGCCGCACCGGACCCCGCCCAATTTCACCAAGCGCATCAAGCAGATGCCCGCAAGGCCTTGGCGAAATCAGACACATTGACAAATTTTAATACCCCTGCCCACTTTCCGCCCCGCCCGGGCCACAAATGGCAAAGGCGGAGCAGGCCCAAGCCCGCTCCGCCCTGATGACCAGACCGCGCCGCCGCATCATCGGCGAATCGCGATCACGATACCGATGTGATCAGACCAACCGGGCCTGACGCAGCGCCGCGCCGATGAAACCGGCGAACAGCGGGTGCGGCTCGAACGGGCGGCTCTTGAGTTCGGGGTGGAACTGCACGCCCACAAACCAGGGATGGTCGGGCCGCTCGACAATCTCGGGCAACAGGCCGTCGGGCGACATGCCCGAGAACACCAAACCACCCTGCTCCAGCGCCTCGCGGTAATGGGCGTTCACCTCATAGCGGTGACGGTGGCGCTCGCTGATGGTCTCGGTGCCATAGATCGCGGCGACATGGCTGTTGCCCGCCAATTGCGCCTCATACGCGCCCAGACGCATCGTGCCGCCCAGATCGGTGTCGGCGCTGCGGGTCTGCAAGCCTTCCTCGCTCATCCATTCAGTGATGATGCCCACCACCGGCTCGCTCGTCTCACCAAACTCGGTCGAGCTGGCGTTGGGGATGCCGGCCGTGTTGCGCGCGCCCTCGATGCAGGCCATCTGCATGCCAAGGCAAATGCCAAAGAACGGCACCTTGCGCTCACGCGCGAAACGGACGGCGGCGATCTTGCCCTCGGTCCCGCGTTCGCCAAATCCGCCCGGCACCAGAATGCCGTGCAGCGGCTCCAGCGTCGAGATGATCTCGCTCTCGTCCTTTTCAAAGATTTCGGCGTCGATCCACTTCACATGAACCTTGACCTTATTGGCCATGCCACCGTGGACCAGCGCCTCATTCAGGCTCTTGTACGCGTCCTGCAGGACGACATACTTGCCCACGACGCCGATCGTCACCTCGCCCTCGGGGTTGGCATAGGTGCGGGTCAGCTCCTCCCAACGCTTCAATTCGGGGCGCGGGGCGGCCATGCCAAAGTGATGCAACACCGCATCGTCCAGCCCCTCGGTGTGGTACTGCAACGGCACGGCATAGATATTCGGCGCGTCCAGAGCCGGGATCACCGCCTCCTTGCGCACGTTGCAGAACAACGCGATCTTGTTGCGCTCGTTTTCGGGCAATTCCTGCTCGCAACGGCAGAGCAACACGTCGGGCTGGATGCCATAGGACGTCAGTTCGCGCACCGAATGCTGAGTCGGCTTGGTCTTCAGCTCACCAGCCGCCGCGATATAGGGCACCAGCGTGACATGGGCAAAACAGGTCGCCTCACGGCCCAGCTCGTTGCGCAGCTGACGGATCGCCTCGATAAAGGGCAAACCTTCGATGTCGCCCACCGTGCCGCCGATTTCGCACAGGACGAAATCCAGATCCTCGGTTTCCTGCTGTGCGAACGCCTTGATCGCGTCGGTCACATGCGGGATCACCTGCACCGTGGCGCCCAGATAGTCGCCCCGCCGTTCCTTGGCGATGATCGTCTGATAGATGCGGCCAGAGGTGATGTTGTCGCTCTTGCGCGCCGATACGCCGGTAAAGCGCTCGTAATGCCCAAGATCAAGGTCCGTCTCGGCGCCGTCGTCGGTGACGAACACCTCGCCGTGCTGATAGGGGCTCATGGTGCCGGGGTCGACGTTGAGATAGGGGTCGAACTTGCGAATGCGGACGCGGAAACCACGCGCCTGCAACAGGGCAGCCAAAGAAGCCGCCATCAAACCCTTGCCCAGCGAGGAGACCACGCCGCCGGTGATGAAAATGTACCGCGCCATGGGAGTTGCGCCTTACCTGTTATCGGTGTTCAAACCAAGCGCCAATGGCGCTATCACGAAAGCAATCCACAGACCTTTCGCGCATGCCCCGTAAACGCACGGCGACAGCACAAAAAGAACCACCCCCGCCGCCATGCGGCGAGGGCGGTACATGGCCGCTGAAATCTGTTACCGCTTGGCAGCGCCTGCCAGCGGATCAACCGGAGCGGGCGCCGCCGAAGGCGCAACAGCAGCCGGAGCCGAAGCCGCCGGCACAGGCACCGCCGTGCGCTGCAGCGAGGTATCGACCGACGAACCGCCCGACATGTTGACCGCCAGCGCCGCCAGCACGATCGAGAGCAGGACAAACACGGTGGCCAGACCAGCCGTGGCGCGCGTCAGGAAATTCGCCGCGCCGCGTGCCGACATGAAGCCCGAGGGGCTTCCCCCGACGCCCAGACCGCCGCCTTCCGACTTTTGCACCAGAATGACGCCGACCAGCAGCGCACCCACAAGGGCTTGGAGAACTGTCAGGAAGATGAACATTGTCGTTATATCTCTCGTGGCGACGAGGCGACCCGGTTTCACGGCCCCGTGTTAACAATTTGCAAGGCCGGCTGTCTAAGCGCCTCGCCGCGAAATTACAAGATGCTGCGAATGCTCAGACAACTTGACCGTTTATGGACGCAGGACCGGAAACTATCCAGAAAAAACCGATCACCCCTCGATCTGCATCGCAGAAGCGTGGATAATCGCGGCAAAGCTTTCCGCCGTCAGACTGGCCCCGCCGACCAGCGCGCCACCCACTTCGTCGGCGCGCAGCAATTCGGCCGCATTGCCCGCATTGACCGAGCCGCCATACAGGATGCGCACGCCCGCGCCTTCCTCGCCATAGATAGCCAGCAATTGCGCCCGGATCGCGCGGTGCATCGCGCCCACATCATCGACCGAAGGCACACGCCCCGTGCCGATCGCCCAGACCGGCTCATAGGCCACCGCCAGACGCGCCGCAGCCCCCTCGCCGCGCGGCAACGAGCCCACAAGCTGGGCGGAAACCACCGCCTCAGCTTCACCCGCGTCACGCTGCGCCTCGGTTTCGCCCACGCACAGGATGACCGACAATCCCTCGATCAGCGCGGCATCAGCCTTGGCCTGCACATCCGAATCACTTTCGGCATACATGGCGCGGCGTTCGGAATGGCCAACGATGACAAACATCGCGCCGGCATCCTTCAGCATCGCGGCCGACACATCGCCGGTGAACGCGCCACTGACCTTGGCGTGGCAATCCTGACCACCCACACGCAGTTCCTGCGTGGCCTCGGCCATCGCGTGCACCAGCGTGAAAGGCGGGGCAATGCCCACCTCCACAGCAGGATAGCGGGCGGCGGCACGGTCAATCTGGCGCGCTTCGGCCAGCGTCGCGCGCAGGCCGTTCATCTTCCAGTTGCCAACGATGTAGGGGCGCAGGGCCATGAAGTTTTCCTCACTCTCAAGCCAATCCGCGCGGACATGCCGACAGATTCGCTTGGCTCTTCTCTCACTTGCTGCGCCTGCTAAGCCAGCAGGTACGGCTTTGTCAAAAGGACAAAGCCGATCAATCCAGAGCATTTTCGCACAGCGGCCACCATGCACCCACCGCCCACCGTTGCAAAGCACCCCATTGCGGGATTTCCACGGGACGCCTAAAGCCGCATGCGTCATGACCAGCGCGCGCGCGCGTCCCACGCCTTGTTACAGGTTGCCAGAATGCTTCAGTTCTTTCGGAATTTCTTCAAGTCCACGGTCGGCATCGCCATCTCTTTGGGGTTCATCGGCGTGTTGGCGCTGGCTTTTGCGGCCGGTGATGTCTCGAACAGCC
This sequence comes from Novosphingobium ovatum, assembly GCF_009909235.1. Classification (GTDB taxonomy): domain Bacteria; phylum Pseudomonadota; class Alphaproteobacteria; order Sphingomonadales; family Sphingomonadaceae; genus Novosphingobium; species Novosphingobium ovatum. The sequence goes on along the minus strand of NZ_JAAAPO010000002.1, from coordinate 425,845 downwards.
TGGGTTTCTCGGGCACCGGGGACGGCAGCGAGGCGGTCGCCAGCGTGGGCAAGGAAAAGATCAGCGCCACCGCGCTGACCCAGCAGGCCCAGCAGATGGTCGAGGCCGCCCGCAAGCAGGACCCGCGCGCCGACATGAAGGCGTTTCTGGCGCAGGACGGGTTGAATCTGGTGCTGAACGATCTGGTCGATCGCAGCGCGATGGTGCAGTTCGGCAAGGCGCATGGCATTGTGGCGGGCAAGCGCCTGATCGACAGCGAACTGACCAAAATTCCCGCTTTTCAGGGGATTGACGGCAAGTTCTCGGAAGATACCTATCGTCAGATGTTGGCCCGCAGCGGCTACACCGACAAGAGCTTGCGCGAAAATCTGGGGCAGGACGTGATCAGCCGCCTGATCTTCAAGCAGGCCGAAATTGGCGGTTATATGGCCCCCGGCATGGCGCTGCGTTATGCTACATTGCTGAAGGAACAGCGCAGCGGCGCGATTGCCCTGCTGCCGGCCAACGCCTTTGCGCCCAAGACCCCGGCCACCGAGCCCGAGATCACCGCGTGGTACAACACGCACAAGGCGAATTATCAGTTGCCCGAACATCGCGTGATCCGTTTCGCCCGGTTTGACGCCAGCGCGGTCAAGCAGGTGCCCGCCCCGACCGATGCGGAAATCGCCGCCCGCTATAACGCCGAAAAGGCGAAATATGCAGGCGCCGAACTGCGTCGTATCGCGCAGGTTATTGCTATCAATGAAAGCATTGCGAAGGCCATTGCGGGCGATGTTGCCAAGGGTCAGACGCTGGAGGCCGCCGCCAAGGCGCATGGCCTGACCGTCGCCAATCTGGGCGCGGTGACCAAGGCGCAACTGGCCACGCAAAGCTCGACGGCGGTGGCTGAAGTGGCCTTTGCCGCTGCCAAGGGCGCTGTCGCAGGCCCGGCCAAGGCCTCGCTCGGCTATGCCGTGGTGCGCGTTGATGCCATTGAAATGAAAGCGGAACGTAAGCTGGAAAGCGTGCGTGGCGAGATCGTCGCAGCACTGACCGCCGAAAAACGCCGCACCGCTCTGGCCAGCCTGACTGCCCATATCGACGAGCAATTCGGCAAGGGCGGCGCCCTGTCGGACAGCGCCAAGGATCTGGGCTTGACGATCACTGAACTGCCCCCGGTTCTGGCCGATGGCAAGCTGTTTGGCGGCAATGGCCAGTCGGTGCCGCAGGACGTGTTGCGCATCGTCCAGTCGGGCTTCTCGACCGAGAGCGAAGGCGCGGCGCAGATCATAGAAATCGTTCCCGGCCAACAGTTTGCCATTCTGGATGCGGCCAAGATCGTGCCCGCCACCCCGGCACCTCTGGCTGCGGTGAAGCAGCAGATCGCCATCGAAATCGCGCTGGACAAGGGCGCCAAGGCCGCTCGCGCCGCCGCGATGGCCATTCTGGCACAGGCCAAGAAGGGCACGCCGCTGGCCACCTCGGTGGCGGGTGCGGGCGTGCCGCTGCCCCCGTTGCAGGCCGTCAACATGAGCCGCGAGCAGCTTTCGGCCCAGAACGGCCAGATCCCCCCCGCGCTGCAACTGTTCTTTGGCATGGCGCAGGGCACGACCAAACTGATGCCATTGCCTGAAAACCGGGGCTGGCTGGTCGTCCGTCTGGACAAGGTGACTGCTGGTGCGATGGCCGCAACCGATCCGCTGGTCGGGCAGGTTGGCACTGATCTGGGCGCCCGCGTGGGCGGTGAATATGCGCAGGCCCTGCACCGCGCGATTCGCGCCGAAGTGGGCGTTCAGCGCAAGGACAAGGCTTTGGCCGGTGTCGCCGCGCGCCTGTCGGGTGCGGCCCAATAATCTGTGGGCGCTGGTGACGGCGCCCATTCTCAACTTAGAAAAATGCGTAAAGACATGACCGTAATCGACCGATATCACGCCGAAAATCATGATGCTGCCATGGCCGCTTTGGCCGCTGGAAAGCCGGCGCTGGTCTGGCGGCGCCTGATCGCGGATACCGAAACGCCGGTGGGCGCCGGGCTGAAGCTGATCGAGAATGGGCGCGGCGATTTCCTGCTGGAATCGGTCGAGGGCGGCGAGGTGCGTGGGCGTTACAGCCTGTTGGGGCTGGCCCCCGATCTGGTGTTCCGTGCCACCGGCGATGCGGCCGAAATCAACCGCGACTGGGCACATGACCGCGATGCCTTTACGCCGCTGGCGGGCGGCGCGCTGACGCAATTGCGGGCGCTGGTGGCGTCTTGCCATATCGACGTACCGGCCGAATTGCCGCGGGCGCTGGCCTGTCTGGTCGGCTATTTCGGCTATGAAACCTTTGGCTTGGTGGAAAAACTGCCCCGCCCGGCACAAAGCGAATTGCAGGTGCCGGACATGCTGTTTGTCCGCCCGACGCTGATCCTGATCTTTGACCGCCTGGGCGACGAGCTGTTTGCGGTTGCCCCCGTCTGGCCTTCGGATAAGGCGCCCGAGGCCACGCTGGAGGCGGCGCGCGACCGCATTGACGAGGCGCTGCGCCGTCTGGCCCAGCCTGCGCCTGTGGCAGCCGCTGCGCCCGCCGATCTGCCGGTGCCAACGCCCACGCCGGTCCTGCCTGCCGGCCGCTATGCCGAGATGGTTGCCCGCGCCAAGGACTATATCGAGGCGGGCGACATCTTCCAAATCGTGCTGGCCCAGCGTTTTACCGCGCCTTTCACGCTGCCGCCCTATGCGCTTTATCGCGCGCTGCGCCGGGTGAACCCCTCGCCTTTCCTGTTCTATCTGGACCTGCCCGGCTTTGCCCTGACAGGGTCCAGCCCGGAAATTCTGGTGCGCGTGCGCGATGGTGAGGTGACGATCCGTCCCATCGCCGGCACCCGCCCGCGTGGCAACACGCCCGATGAGGACAAGGCCAACGAGATCAGCCTGTTGGCCGATCCCAAGGAACGGGCTGAGCATCTGATGCTGCTGGATCTGGGCCGCAATGATGTCGGCCGCGTCGCGTCCAAGGGTTCGGTCAAGGTCACCGAAAGCTATACGATCGAGCGGTACAGCCATGTGATGCACATCGTGTCGAACGTAGTGGGCCAGTTGGACGCGGTGCGCCATGACGCGATTGACGCAATGTTCGCTGGCTTTCCGGCAGGCACGGTGTCAGGCGCGCCCAAGGTCCGTGCCTGCGAAATCATCGCCGAGCTGGAGGGCGAAACGCGCGGCGCCTATGCTGGCGGCGTGGGCTATTTCGGGCCGGACGGCAATCTGGACAGCTGCATCGTCCTGCGCACCGCGCTGGTCAAGGATGGCGTGATGCATGTGCAGGCAGGCGCGGGCATCGTTGCCGACAGCGATCCCGCCAGCGAGCAGCGCGAATGTGAGCATAAATCGGGCGCTTTGTTCGCCGCCGCGCGTGAAGCGGTGCGTGTGGCGCAATCCGCCAATTTCGGGCAGTAAAGCATATGAGCGACAACAATCGCATTCTGGTGATCGACAACTACGACAGCTTCACCTTCAATCTTGTCCATTATATCATGGAGTTGGGGGCAGAAGTTGAAGTGGTGCGCAATGATGCCCTAACCCCTGCCGAGGCGATTGCCAGCAATGCTGCGGGCTATCTGATCTCGCCCGGCCCCTGCACCCCGACCGAGGCGGGGATCAGCGTCGAACTGGTTGGGGCCTGCGCCCAGGCGGGCAAGCCGCTGCTGGGCGTGTGTCTGGGCCATCAGTCCATCGGCCAATATTTCGGCGGCAAGGTTGTGCGCGGTGGCCTGATGCATGGCAAGACCAGTCCGGTCACCCATGACAACAGCGGCCTGTTTGCGGGCCTGCCCTCGCCGTTCACGGCAACGCGCTATCACTCGCTGATCGTCACGGATGTGCCCGATTGTCTGGTGGTCAACGCGCGCAGCGACGATGGCCATACCATGGGCTTTCGCCACCGGGATTTGCCGATCCACGGGGTGCAGTTCCACCCCGAAAGCATCGCCACCGAATATGGCCACGCGATGATCGCCAATTTCCTGCGGCTGTGCGGGATGGACCCGGTGCTGCCGGCGCACGCCACGCCGCTGCCCGCCGCGGCATTGCCCGCGGCCTGATCCATGGAGGCGCTGCCCCCCGTCACCGCCCAGACCTTTGATGAGGCCGAGGCCGAGGCGATCTTTGCCGCCATTCTGGACCAGCAGGTTGGTGACGCGGCGATTGGCGCTTTTCTGGTGGCTTTGTCCGACCGGGGCGAAACCGCCAGCGAAATCGCCGGGGCGGCCCGCGCCATGCGCGCGCGGGTGATCCCGGTGGCCGCGCCCGATAACGCGATCGACGTATGCGGCACGGGCGGCGATGGCCAGCACAGCCTGAACGTCTCGACCGCCGTGGCGATTGTGGTGGCCGCCTGCGATGTGCCGGTGGCCAAACACGGCAACCGCGCCGCCAGCAGCAAGGCGGGCGCTGCCGACACGCTGGAAGCTTTGGGTCTGAATTTGGCCAAGGCGGGCGAATATGCGGCGCAAACTTTGGCCGATATCGGCATCGCGTTCCTGTTCGCCCAATCGCACCACCCCTGCCTGAAACACATCGCCCCCATCCGCAAGGCATTGGGGCGGCGCACGATTTTCAATCTGATGGGGCCGCTGGCCAATCCGGCGGGCGTCACGCGGCAATTGGTGGGCATCGCTCGCCCGGCCTATGTGCCGATTTATGCGCAGGCGCTGATGCGGCTGGGCACGGGGCGGTCTTTTGTCGTGTCGGGCGATGAAGGGCTGGATGAATTGAGCCTGGCGGGCGGCAATGAATGGGCCGATATCGCGGGCGACACGCTGGCGATGAAACGCGTGTGCGCGGCCGACGCGGGGCTAGACACGTGGCCCATGGCGGCGATCCGGGGGGGCGATGCGGCCTATAATGCCGCCGCGCTGCGCCGTTTGCTGATGGGCCTGACCGAGACGGAGCAGGACCGCGCCTATCGCGACGCGGTGCTGTTCAATGCCGCCGGCGCGCTGATGGTGGCCGGCGCCGCCGCCGACTGGCGCGAGGGCGTGGAAGAAGCCGCCGAGGCTATCGACAAGGGGCTGGCCAAGGGTCTGCTGGACTGCTGGATCAAGGCCTGTTCGTGAGTGAGCATATGACTGATAAACTGACCGAAATCTGCAACACCAAGCGCGAGGAAGTCGCCCAGCGCAAGCCTTTGGCAAGCATTGCCGAACTGGACGCGCGCGCCGCCACGCACACCGCCCCGCGCGGGTTTGAGGCCGCTCTGCGCGCCAAGGCCGCCAATGGCTATGCGCTGATCGCCGAGATCAAGAAGGCCAGCCCATCCAAGGGTTTGATCCGCCCCGATTTTGATCCGCCCGCCCATGCCCGCGCCTATCAGGCGGGGGGCGCGGCCTGCCTGTCGGTACTGACCGATGCGCCCTATTTTCAGGGGCATGAGGACTATTTGATCGCCGCGCGCGCCGCCTGCGACCTGCCGGTGTTGCGCAAGGATTTCATGGTTGACCCATGGCAGGTGGCCGAGGCCCGCAGCATTGGCGCGGATGCGATCCTGATCATCGTTGCCGCCCTGTCCGATGCCCAGATGGCCGAGATCGAGCAGGCTGCGATCGAACGCGGCATGGACGTTCTGGTCGAGGTGCATGACGAGGACGAGATGGCGCGTGCCGCCAATCTGCGCTCGCGCCTGATTGGGGTGAATAACCGCGATCTCAAGACCTTCAAGACCGACATCGGCACGACCGAGCGCCTGTCGTCGCTTGCCCCTTCCGGTACTTTGCTGGTGGCCGAAAGCGGGATCAACACCCATGCGGACCTGTTGCGTCTGTCACCCTGTGGCGCGCGCACGTTTCTGGTGGGAGAAAGCCTGATGCGTCAGGCCGATGTCACCGCCGCAACGCGGGCACTGCTGGAGGGCTGAGCGCGGGCTAACCCCACATTTCCGGGTGGCGGATCAGCAATGCCTGTGCGCGGACCAGCGTTTTGGCATCGATCAGCCGCCCGTCCAGCACCATCGCGCGCAAATCGTCCAGCGGCATCTCGTGGACGGTGATGAAACCTGCTCCCCCTCGGCGCCCCCGTCCTCTGCCACCCACCGCACCGGGTGATAGGGCAACGCCCCCACCGCCGAACCATTGCACAGCAGGTGCGGCTCGCCCCCGCCGCCATCGGCAAAGCCCACCTCCGACCGATAGAACTTGTTCCAACCGTCATAGACCAGATCCCGCGCAAAGATCTGAGCCACAAACCATCCCTTTGATTCGCCCGTCGATCATGCCGCGCGGCAAAAATGCTGTTGCGTCGGCATGCGGGCGCGATCAAGAGGATGCAATGAGTGAATTGACCCATCTGGACGCGAATGGCCATGCCCGCATGGTCGATGTCGGCGCCAAGGCGGACACCATGCGGGTGGCCATCGCCAGCGGCCATATCCGCATGTCACATGACGCCCTTGCCGCGATCCGCGATGGCGCTGTGCCAAAAGGCGACGTGCTGGCCGCGGCGCGCATCGCCGGCATCATGGCCGCCAAACGCACGGCTGAGCTGATCCCGCTGTGCCACCCTTTGCCGCTGCATAGCGTGGGGGTGGATTTCACGCTGGATGACACGGGCATCACCGCCACCGCGACCGCCAGCCTGACGGGCAAGACCGGCGTGGAAATGGAGGCCATGACCGCCGTTTCCATCGCGCTGCTGACGATTTACGACATGGCCAAGGCGATCGACAAGGGCATGGTGATCAGCGCCATCCGCCTGATCGAGAAGCGCGGCGGCAAATCCGGCCATTGGCGCGCCGAAGGGGCGGTGTGATGGCCGCACCCTTGCCGATGGAGGAGGCGCAGGCTCGCCTGATCGCGCTGGCCCCTGCCCTGCCGCACGAACATGCGGGGGTAGAGGACGCGCTGGGGCGCTATCTGGCCGCGCCCCTGACTGCGTTGCGTCGACAACCAGCGGCAGATCTTTCGGCGATGGATGGCTATGCCTTGGCGGCCGACGATCTGGCGGGACCGTGGCAGGTGGTGGGCGAAAGCGCCGCCGGACACCCCTTTGCCGGGCGGGTCGCGGCCGGCCAGGCGGTGCGGATATCGACCGGAGCGCTGCTGCCCGATGGCGCAGGCGTCGTGCTGTTGCAGGAGGATTGCACGCGCGAGGGCGACATGTTGCGCCTGACCGGCACGCCCCCCACGCCACAAGATCGCCATATCCGCCGCGCCGGATTTGACTTTTCAACCGGAACAGCAGTGCTGAACGCGGGGACAGGGATCGGCCCGGCGCAAGTGGCGCTGGCGATCGCCGCCGGGCACGCCCATGTACCGGTGCGCCGCCGCGCCCGCGTGGCCATCATCGACAGCGGCGACGAACTCTCCGCCATAGGCACCCCTTGCGCCGCGCATCAGATCCCCGCCAGCAACGGAGCGATGCTGGCTGCGTTACTGCCCGCAGCGGCTTGCCATATCGCGCGCCACGGCCCGGTGCCCGACCGGCTGGACGCGCTGGTCGGCGCGCTGGAAGCCTGCGCGGGGGCGGACCTGATCCTGACCAGCGGGGGGGCTTCGGTCGGGGACCATGACCTGATCCGCCCCGCGCTGGAGGCATGGGGCGCGACGATCGATTTCTGGAAGGTGGCAATCCGCCCCGGCAAACCGTTGCTGGTGGCGCGCAAAGGCGACACGATGGTGATCGGGCTGCCCGGCAATCCGGTGTCCAGCATGGTGACTGCCCATCTGTTTGCCCTGCCGGTGCTGCGCGCGATGCTGGGCGCTGCGGCGCCTTTGCCTGTGACAGTGCGTTTGCCGGTGGCGCAGGATCTGGCGCCCGGCGGGCAGCGCCGTGAATTCCGCCGGGGATTTTGGGACGGAACACAGGTTTGGCCCAACCCCATGCGCGATTCCAGCGCTCTGGCCGCGATGGCCGCCAGCAATTGCCTGATCGATTGCCCGGCCGATGGACCTGCGGTTGCTGCGGGGCAGCAGGTTAACGTGGTTTTGACCAATATCACCACGCTGGTGTGAAAGGATGCTTGACGCAAGCCAATCTGTTGCTTAATTGTTCCACATCCGTTCACGCTGATGTGGGCGAATTGGAACATTGACCCTTCGGCCATGGCAATCGTGGCCGGCGCAGAAAGGCAGGCCGTCATGCTGACCCGCAAGCAGCACGAGCTGATCCGCTTTATCCAGGCCCGGTTGGAAGACACCGGCGTTTCCCCCAGTTTCGAAGAGATGAAGGAAGCGTTGGACCTGAAGTCAAAGTCGGGCGTGCACCGGCTGATTTCGGCGCTGGAGGAGCGTGGCTTTATCCGCCGCCTGCCCAACCGCGCCCGCGCGCTGGAAATCCTGCGTCAGCCCGAGGATGTGACGGGCGGTGCACGTCCAGCTGCAACGGTGGAAACAGCGGCCAAGCCTGTGACCAAGCCGGTGGTGGACACCACACGCAAGGTGGTACCAGCGGCCGCCAATGACATCGTCGAGATCCCGCTGCATGGCCGCATCGCCGCCGGTGTCCCGATTGAGGCGTTGGAAGGACAGTCGATGCTGCCTGTACCCGCCGCGCTGCTGGGATCGGGTGAGCATTACGCGCTGGAAGTTTCAGGCGATTCCATGGTTGAGGCAGGCATTCTGGATGGCGATCTGGCACTGATCCGCCGGACAGAGGTGGCGCGCGATGGCGAGATCGTCGTGGCACTGGTTCGAGGCGAAGAAGCAACGCTGAAATATCTGCGTCGTGAGGGCGGGATGATCCGTCTGGACCCGGCCAACGCAGCCTATGATCCGCAATATTACCGCCCCGGAGAGGTGCAGGTGCAGGGCCGTCTGGCGGGGCTGCTGCGCCGGTATCACTGAGCGGGTATCGGGCGTGACCAAGCGGGAGGATGACTGCCCCCCTTCCCTGCTCAACGCGGCAAATCCCTGCGCATTTACTGTGGCGTTTGCGGTCTGACGCTGGGTGCGCGCCACCAGGGGTGCTGGCCTTGACTGTCCGCCACGCGCAGCACGCGCCCTTCGGCCAGATACAGCGCCATGCCGCCAGCATAATGCAACACGTCCTTGTCCACTTTCAAGTGACGCGGGTGGCATTCGGCCGGCAAGGGCGTCCGGGCGATCACCACATCTACCCCAGCGCAGGCCACGACCATCGCCTCGGTCGCCGCACTGTGATCATTGCGCCCCAGCAAAAACGTCCAGTCCCGCTCCGGGCGCCGAAGCACCACGCGACAGAAATCGGTGTTGCATCTTGCGCCTTGCCAACTGGGCAATGGTCGGAACGGTAGGCTCTGCCCTTCGGCTTCCAGCATCGCGGCGGTGTAAAACGTGCTGCGCCCCTGCCCCAGCACCACCAATTGCGCACCATCGTCCACCAGCATGCCAATGTGGTGCGCATCGGGCGAGATCAGGACATCTGCTGGGCGGGCCATGGCCAGTGCCACGGCGCCGGCCAATGCGGGCACGATCCCCCAAGCGCGCATCGTGCCGCGCCACAGCGCCAGCCATATCATGCCCGCCAGAAACAGGCCAAAAACGCCTTCCCCCATCGTCGGGATCACTGTCACCGCATCCGGACGGGCGGCCACCGCGCGCGCCAGCCCCAACAGCCCGTCCAGCGATGCCGCCGTCGCCTGCCATAGTGGCGTGGATAGCCCTCCCACCACCGCATCCAGCGCGAGCGCGCCCGCAAGCAGCGGCATCACCACCACGGTCGTCAACGGGATCGCCACCAGATTGGCCAAAGCGCCATACACCCCGCCGCGATGGAAATGGAAAAAGGTGATTGGCATCAGCGCTAGTTCAATCACCAGCCCGGTCAGCAACAGCATCACCCATTGCCGCCCGTGTCGCCACAGCCAGCCTTCGTCACGCGCCGCCAAAAAGGCGCGGGCAGGGCGCGCCTGATGCAGGGCGACAATCGCCAATACCGCGCCAAAGCTCATCTGAAACGAGGGGCCAACGACAGATTCGGGCCATAGCAACAGGACGACAAACCCCGCCAGCGCCAACAGCCGCAGCGACATCGGTTGCCGTCCGAAGGCCACCGCGGCCAGCACCAGCAGCGCCCCAACGCAGGACCGCAACGTGGGTACCTGTGCCCCTGTCAACAGCGTGTAGGCGATGCCCGCCAAGGCCCCTGCGCCTCCCGCGATCAGCGGCAACCGCACCCGCAGCGCCAGCCACGGCCACAGCGCCAACAACCGCAGTACAATCCAATAGGCGCCGCCAACCACCGCACTGACGTGCAAACCACTGACCGACAACAAATGTGTCAGGCCTGCATCGCGCATCGCGGCCTCGTCCGACGCGCTCAGCGCCCCACGCTCGCCACTGGCCAGCGCCACCGCAATACCCCCCGCCGCCCCCGGCAAGCGCGCATGCACCCGCTCTGCCAAGGCGTGGCGCGCATGGTCGATCGATCCGCCATCAGCCGCCTCCCGCACCAGCACCAATGGCCCCAACGCCGCGCCTGTTGCCGCCACGCCATCAAACCACGCCCTGCGGGCTGCGTCATACGCCCCCGGCCACAACGGCGCAGATGGCGGCATCAGCCGCGCCTTGATCCGGACGATCGCCCCTTCTTGCGCGGCGGACAAGTCAAAACGGTCCGGCACCGACACCCGTGCCCGGATCGGCCCGGCCAAGGCATCTGGACGCAGCGCCAGCAGCAGCCGCACTTTGCCCGCAGCTGGCATCGCGTCACGCGCCAAAATCCGCGCGTTCACCGTCACCACGGAGGGATAGGGAATCGCAGCTGCGCCCACCCAGGCCGATTTTGCCCACACCAGCGCGCAGCCTGCCGCCAGTGCCAGCGGCATACCGATCAGTGCCGCACGGCACCATGGCCAGCGCCCATCTCGCTGCATCGCGGCACATGCGCCCAATGCCAGCCCCACGCCGCCCGCAATCAGCGCCATCCATTGCGACCGCCCCGGCAGCACGAACCACGCCGCAATTCCCAAGGCAAAGCCCGCCACCAGCCATGCCAACCCGTCATATTCGGCCGTGGCAAGAAATTGCTCTATTGCATTGCCAGCCCTTGCAAAGGACGCGCGGCTGCGCCAATGGGCTTGCTGCGATGCAGCGGTATCGGACACAGGGATAGGGTCGATTCCCGACTGTGCGGTTGTGGCAAACCTCACGGACAACGGCCCGCTCCCCCCTGGCGCCCAAAGGGGGCGCCTGCTCGTTGCACATGGAACAATATGGAGTCGCGAATGGCAAGTGTTGGCGTGGAAAATGGCAAGCTGGTCGATGGCCGCCCGGTCGTCACCCGTTTTGCTCCCTCGCCCACCGGCTATCTGCACATTGGTGGCGCGCGCACCGCGCTGTTCAACTGGCTGTTTGCCCGCCACATGGGCGGCAAATATCTGCTGCGGATCGAGGATACCGACCGCGCCCGCTCGACCGAGCCGGCGATCGAGGCGATCTTTGACGGTCTGAACTGGCTGGGTCTGGGCGGTGATGAACCGGCTGTGTTCCAGTTTGCCCGGTCCGATCGCCACGCGCAGGTCGCCGCCGCGCTGCTGGACGCCGGGCAGGCCTATCGCTGCTATCTGACGCAGGAAGAACTGGCCGCCCGCCGCGAGGCGGCGCAGGCCGAAAAGCGCCCGTTCCGCATCGTTTCCGAATGGCGCGACGCCACGCCCGACCAATGGCCCGCCGACGCGCCCTATGTCGTGCGCATCAAGGCCCCGCGTGAGGGCGAGACGGTCATCAACGATCTGGTGCAGGGCAGCGTCACGGTCGCCAATGTCGAACTGGACGATTTTGTCATCCTGCGCAGCGATGGCACGCCGACCTATATGCTGGCTGTGGTGGTGGACGATCACGACATGGGCGTGACCCACGTGATCCGTGGCGATGACCATCTGAACAACGCTTTCCGTCAGTTGGTGATTATCCGCGCGATGCACGCGATCGAGGGCGGCTGGAACGATCCGTTCTATGCCCATATCCCGCTGATCCACGGCGCGGACGGAGCCAAGCTGTCCAAGCGCCACGGCGCGCTGGGCGTGGATGCCTATCGTGACGAGATGGGCCTGCTGCCCGAGGCGGTGTTGAACTATCTGATGCGGCTGAGCTGGGGCCATGGCGATGATGAGATCATCTCGGTCGCGCAGGCGATCGAATGGTTTGACGTCACCGACGTGTCCAAGGGCGCGGCACGGTTCGACTTTGCCAAACTGGCCAATCTGAACGGGCATTATCTGCGCGAGTGCGAAGATGTGCGTCTGGCGGCACTGGTCGCGCCGCGGATAACGGCTGATGCGGTGGACATGGATCTGCTGACCCGCGCCATGCCCGTGCTCAAGGTACGGGCAAAGGATCTGAACGATCTGGCGGCCGGCGCCGCTTTCCTGTTTGCCCAGCGTCCGCTGGCGATCGAGGAGAAGGCCGCCGCGCTGCTGACGGATGAAGCTTGCGCTTTGCTGGGTCGTATCCACCAAAGTCTAGGGGCGGAAACAGACTGGACAATCGACGGTCTGGAAGCCACTTTGAAGCTAATGGCAAGTGAGCTGGGCCTGGGCCTGGGCAAGCTGGCCCAGCCGCTGCGCGCGGCCCTGACCGGGCAGACCACGTCTCCCGGCATTTTCGACGTTTTGGTACTTCTTGGCCGGGACGAAGCCTTGGCGCGGATCGCCGCGCAGGCCAAGGCCGGCTGAACAGAAATTAGGTGAGGAGGTAAAGCGGTGGGTGATCAGGCTAAACTGAGTGTCGGCGGCAAGGAAATCGACCTTCCCGTCCTGAAGGGCAGCGTCGGGCCGGATGTGATCGACATCCGCAAGCTCTACGCGCAGACCGGCGCTTTCACGTATGATCCGGGCTTCACCTCGACGGGCAGCTGCGAAAGCGCGCTGACCTATATCGACGGTGACGAAGGCGTTCTGCTGCATCGCGGCTATCCGATCGGGCAACTGGCTGAACAGTCCAGCTTCCTCGAAGTGTGCTACCTGCTGCTGAATGGCGAACTGCCCAGCCAGGCCGAACTGGGCAAGTTCGAGCACACCATCACGCGCCACACCATGGTGCATGAGCAGCTCAGCAGCTTTTTCAGCGGCTTCCGCCGTGACGCGCACCCGATGGCGGTGATGTGCGGCGTGGTGGGCGCGCTCTCGGCGTTCTATCACGACAGCACCGACATTTCGGACCCCGTGCAGCGCCGCATCGCCAGCCACCGTCTGATCGCCAAGATGCCGACGATCGCGGCCATGGCGTACAAGTATTCGGTTGGTCAGCCCTTTGTCTATCCCGACAACAAGCTGTCCTATGCCGGCAACTTCCTGAAGATGACCTTTGGCGTTCCGGCCGAAGAATATGAAGTGATCCCCGCCGTCGAAAAGGCGATGGACCGCATCTTCATCCTGCACGCCGACCACGAGCAGAACGCCTCGACCTCGACCGTGCGTCTGGCGGGTTCCTCGGGTGCCAACCCGTTTGCCTGCATCGCGGCCGGCATCGCCTGCCTGTGGGGCCCGGCACACGGCGGCGCGAACGAAGCGTGCCTCAACATGCTCCGTGAAATCGGCACCCCGGACAAGATCCCGCACTTCATCGAGCGCGCCAAGGACAAGAACGATCCGTTCCGTCTGATGGGCTTTGGTCACCGCGTGTACAAGAACTATGACCCGCGCGCGACCGTGATGCAGCAGACCGTGCGCGAAGTGTTCGACGCGCTGAAGGTCAACGATCCGCTGTTCGAGACCGCGCTGCGTCTGGAAGAACTGGCCCGTTCGGACCCGTATTTCATCGAAAAGAAGCTGTTCCCCAACGTCGACTTCTATTCGGGCATCATTCTGTCGGCGATCGGCTTCCCGACCGAGATGTTCACCGTGCTGTTCGCGCTGGCCCGCACCGTGGGCTGGGTGGCACAGTGGAACGAAATGATCGGCGATCCCGGCCAGAAGATCGGTCGTCCCCGTCAGCTGTACACCGGCCCGACGGAGCGCGACTACGTGCCGCTGTCGGCGCGTTAAGGTCAAGGCGTGCCGCTGTCGGCGCGTTAAGCGCGGCGCCAAACGGCAAACAAAGGGCGCGGAGGGGAAACCTTCCGCGCCTTTTGCTTTGCGTGATCGCTGTGGCAAGGCGGCGGGATGTACCCTGATGCCGCGCGGTTTAGGGCGTGATCACCGCATTGAGCACAAACATACCGCCCAACAGGACAAGCACGATTGCCAGCACAATGCAGCCGCCGCGGGTTTGGCCTGCCTTGGGTGGCGGCCCGCTCACCCCTGATCGGCAGGCAGATCCAGCACGAAACGCGCGCCAATCTTGCTGGCGGCATCGACCGACAATTCGCCGCCCATCGCGCGGGCCAACCTGCGCGAGATATACAGGCCCAGCCCGCTGCCGCCATCGCCGCTGCGGCCCAGACGCTCGAACTTGTCAAACACCCGCAGCGCGTCGCCCGGCGGAATGCCCGGCCCCTGATCTGCCACCGCGATCCGCGCCAAATGGGGCGTGCGCGTCAGGATCAGCGAAATCACCGAGTTTTCCGGGCTATAGCGGATCGCATTTCCGATCAGGTTCAACAGGATCTGCAGCACGCGGCGGAATTCCCCCACAGCGGGCAAATGCGTTTCCTCGCCCGGCGCGGCGATGGTGATGCCCTTTTCCCGCGCCCGCACCGACAGGATGCCCGCCGCCCGGCGCGCCACATCGGCCAGATCAATCCGATCGGCCGCCGGGGCAAAGCCCGCGCCCTCGATCACCTCGATATCGGCCAGATCCTCTACCAACCCCATCAGATGCTGGCCCGCCGTGGCGATATCGCCGGCATAGGCGGCATATTCCGCCGCCAAAGGACCCGCCAAACGGGTGCGGATCGTTTCGGCATTGGCGATGATGCGCGCGATGGGTTGGCGCAGAACGGGCGCCAATTCACGCCCTATCACCGGCGGCGCCGCCACCGGCTGGGCCACCACCTGAACCACAGGCACAAGCTCGACCGCCATGGGGCTATCGCTGTTCAGGCACAGTTCGAACCCGGCAATGCCGCCATCACCTCCCGATTGCGGCACCAAAGTCGCGCGCCACACCCGCACCGACCCCGGCACGGTCAATTCCACCCCGTCCAGCAACCGCCAGTGCAATGGCGCGCGGTGGCTCAGGTCCTTGAGCGTGACGAATTGCGTCCAGTGCCGCCCAATCCCGGCGCGCATCGCGGCGGCGCATTCGGCCAGATCGGGCGCATCAGCGTCCACCGTCAAAACCCCCTGCGCCGCGTCCAACCGCGCCGTCAGCTCGGCCAGAGCACGATCGATTTCCATCCGCCGCCTACTGGCCAGATCGGCCGGTTCGGGCGGCAATGGCGTTGCCTGCCAATTGCGCAAAGCGATCAGACAGCCACCCTGCGCATCGGCCTGCGGCGTCACCTCGATCCACGCGCGGATCGTGTCGGTGCCGTCCTGCGCCAGAATAGGGCGCGCCATCTTCAGGCCAAACCCGCGCGCCTTGGCCACGACCTCGCGCAGTTCAGGCACGGCGATCGCGCCGGGGATCACCCCGCCACAGCGCAATTGCAACGAAGCCAGCGGTTCGTCCGCGCTGACCAGATGATCGGCCGCGTCGCTGCGGGCGGTGATGGCGATGCGTTCAACCTGCGTCACGGCTGCTCCTGCGCATCAAGGAGCTGTCCGCGATGATTTGCGCGGCCCGTTCGGCAGGCAAGCGGGCCAGTTCGGGCGGGATCCAGGCCTGAGGGTGCAACGCGCTGATCGCCGCCTCGATCGCGCCGATGTTCAGCCCGGCGGCCCGCAAGCCAAGGCCCAACCGCGCCGTCTGGCCCTCCTGCATGGAAAGCAAAGCCGTATCACGCCCCTGCCCGCTGGCCTGTGCCAGTGCCGAGGCAAAAATCGCCACCCCCGCATGCAGAGGATTAAGCGCTGCCAGCGCCCCTGCCCCCATGCCCGACACTAACGCTGCGGTCAGGCCAATGCGGGTCGAACCTTCGTCATAACAGGCGCGCAACGCCCGCTCGGCCCCGGTGGCGGCCTGTGCCATGCCCCGATCCACGTCACCATCAGCCCAGACATGCATCGCCACCAGCACACCATGCAACAATTCGGCCGGCAACTCGGTGATCGACAACTGCATCCGCCGCTGCCCCTGCGCAAACCGCGCCTGCGCGGCCAGCAAGCGCATCGCCCGCCCTGCCGCCTCCGCCTCGCCCGAGGCGATCAGCGCCTGCACCAAGGGCGCCAGCACCGGGTCCAGCCCCAGCCGTTCCTGCAGCTTTTGCGTGACATGCCATTCCAGCGCCAGCCCGTGCAGATGCCCCAACAGCCCCGGCACATCGGGCAGCACCGCGATCAGTCCGTCATCATCCTGCGCGCGATCAACCATCGTTCCGCCGGGCGCGGCCATCACCATCGCGTCGACCACCTGGTGCGCCAGATCGGCCATCATCGCCCGCAACCGCGCCAGCACATCATCGCCAAACATCGCCCGGCCATCATGCACCAGCAAATGGCGCAAAACCGGCGCAGCCGAGCCAATCACGGCATCGCCGCGCGCCAGCGCAAGCGCCAGGCCCGATTCCACAGAATCGCCCGAAGAAGGGTCGGCAACCGCCATCGTCATACGTCTGGTATACAGGGCACGGGTTAAGCCGTGGTTAGCCTTGACGCGCGACCAACCATAAAGATCAAGGTCGCCATCATCGCCAGCGCCAACAGCAACAACACCGGCTGCAACAGCCCGGCCAGCGCCGCCAGCGCCAGTACCAAGGCCAGCACCAGCCGGTCCGCCCCCCACCGCGCCCATCCGCCGCTGATCAACACAGGCGTTAACCGCGCGAGCCCCAACAGCATCGCGGCCGCAAACAGACGGTGGATAAAGCCCGCCGCATCGACCGCCCCCCCCACCTGTCCGACCGGGGCCTGTCCCCATGTCAACAGCGCCAACAACAAAGCATCGGTGATCGCGGCATAGCTGCGCATGGGCGCCATACGCGGACGCGGCAGGCGCAGCGCGGTGCGCTCCACCCGGCCGAACAGCGCGGCCACCTGAAACGCCACCCACATCAGCCCCGCCAGCACCAAGGGCACCGTCACCATGCCAAACCAACCCATCGCCAGCGCCACCAGACCCAGCAATCCCGCGCCCGTGGCCACCACCGATCCGCCGGTCCCGGCATGCAACAGCGCCGGCCCCAACGCACCAACCACCTGTCCGGCCACCCACACGGCGGGAGGGACATCCTGCATGCCGCCCATCTGATGCGACAGCCACGCATTTTCCAGCGCCTGTGCCTCACCCTCGGTGCGGATCAATGACCAATAGGCATCGCGGATCACCCCCTCGGGCATGTCGGCGCGGCGCACCCCGCCCTGCAAAGCGACACGCTGCAACGTGGCAAAAACATCGCAATCGCTGGGCATCTGCTCCATGCGGGCCAACAAACGGCCCGGCACCAGCATCGCCCCGGCCGAGGCGTGGTTCAGATCCAGCCGCTCAAACCCACGCGCAACGCCTGCTTCGACCGGCTGGACCAGCACCACCGGCTCACCGCTCAACAAGCCCAGCGCCGGCTCGATCGGGGCCAGCAGGCCATCGGCCAAAGCCACCACCTCGTCCTGTGCGGTGATCAGCGCCAAAACGGCATGGAGGTTGGCCACCAGATGAAAACGCAAGCCCGCCGCTTCGGCAACGTGTTGCAGGTCCAGCCAGTCGCCCTCGGCCCGGTGGCCGATGCAGATCACCCGCTCACACCCCAGCGCCAGCGCCAGTGTCAACTGGTGGCGCGCCAGCGCGATCCCGCCCACACGCAAAAAGGCCCGCAGCGGCAACAGCGGGGCCGTCTGGGGGCCGTCAGCCAACGGCTCGGTCATCGTCAAAAGGGCGACGCGCAAAGACTTCTCCGGAAAATCCCGGCAGGTTCTAGAGAAGCATGGCCGGACTGCCAAGCGCCGATCCGGCAAGAATGAAAGGGATTTTAACCAGCCACCAGTCCCCGCCGGACGCTTAACCTGCGGCGAATTCCTGGGCAAAGGCGGCCAGCTTGCGGATGACCACGGGGTCGCCGGGGGCCGCATCCACCGCCTCATCGGCCAGCGCGATCAGCGGCCAAGCCTGAAAACTGGCGCCCAGCCCCTTGAGCCGCATCGCCGCCACATGCCAATTCCCATCGCAGCGCGCACGGCGCAGCAGATCGATCTGCCGCTCCAGGCTCTCGCGAAAGGCCTCGCGCAGTTCCATATACAGCGCCGTATCGTCACCAGCAGCGGCAGCGATCGTCGCGTCGAGAGCACCAGCTTCATACGCCATGACGTCATAATACGGTGCCATCCATTGCCGACCCGTTAATGCGGGCTTTCGCAAAGCACTTTCCGTGATATTCATAAGCCATGCCGACTACACAGCCCGCAGCCGACAGCATCCTTTTGACACCCGCCGTTCTGGCGCATGGCGCGCCGCCGCCAGATCCACACACCCCCCCAACCGAGGCGGTGATCGGCCTGGATCGGCCCGATCCGGGCAGCGATGCGCTGGTGCATGAGACCGCGCATGGCGCAACGGATAACGCAGCGTTTGACCTGTACGCCGACATTGTCGAGGTATTTCCGGCCGAAGCGCGCGGCCGGACGATCGACCGCGTTGCGCCGTGGATCGCGGGCGTACTGGCGCTGAGCTGGACCGGGGCCTGTGTCTGGGCGGCGATGAGCGGCGCAATGGCCGCCACGCCCGCCGCCATCATCGCAGCTCTGGCGCAATGGTCAGGCCCGCTGGTGGTGATCGCGCTGGGCTGGATGCTGGTGTTGCGCTCGGCCCCGGCCGAAGCGCGGCGCTATGTCGACATGAGCCATCTGCTGCGGCAGGAAAGCGCCGAGCTGGAGAGCCGGTTGGTGGCGATGAACGGCCTGATCGGCCGTGCCCGCGCCGCGCTGTCCGCACAGGCCGCCGATCTGGAGGTTTTGGCCACCAAGGCTGGCGACAATCTGGGCAACCACAGCCAGGCGTTGGTCGGCATGATCACCAGCGCCGAGGAAAAGGCAGCCCGCGTCAGCACCCATTCGGCCACCGCCACCGAACAACTGCAACTGTTGCGCGAGACGCTGCCCGATGTGGCGCGCTCGGCCAGTGACGTGACCACGCAGATTTCCGGTGCGGGGCAAGTGGCGCTGAGCCATCTGCAAGACATGATCAAGGGGCTGAACCGGCTGAATGACTTTGGCCAGGCCTGCGACCGGCAGGTAACGATGCTGCGCGACCGTCTGGACACGACACTGAGCGCGCTGACCACCCGCGCCACCCAGATCGACGAACAGATCGAGGGCGCGATGGAAGCGCTGGAGGCGCGCAGCCGTGGCTTTGCGATGGATCTGGAAAAGCACGATACCGATGCGCGCGAGGCGATCCGCCGCCGCGCCGCCGCCTTGACCGCCGAAATCGCAGCCACGCGCGACAAGCTGGACAGCGAGGAGGCGCAAAGCCTGACCTCGTTGCGGGCCCGGCTGAACGCGCTGCGCGATGAAACCGCCACCATTGCCCGCGCCCTGCGCGAAGGCGAGGCCAGCGCCATGGCCGATCTGCGCCAAACCACGTCGCGTCTGACGGCCGAGGTGGAAAGCATCGACAGCGACCTGAGCAGCCGCCAAAACAGCCGGATCGAACAGGCGCGCCAACTAACCACGCTGGTCGAGGCCAGCACCAGCCGTCTGATCCAGATGGAGGCACGGCTGGAAGGCATCGTCAACGCCGACCAGTCATTGTCGACCGCGCTGGACGGCCGTCTGGACGCACTGGAACGCCGCCTGTCCGAAACCGACCGACATATCGAAAAGCTGACCGAGGCCAGCGTGCGCCTGCTGGAATTGATCCGGTCCAGCGCCGACACCAGCCGCGAACAATTGCCCAAGGCACTGGAAGCGGGCGAAACCCGGCTGGAGGGCTTCCGCGAGAAGGTCGCCATCCTGTCGGCCGAGATCGAGGTGACGCGCGGCAAGGGCGAAGCTTTGGCCGGCCATCTGGGCGAAGCGCAAACCAACCTGACGCAGTCAATCCGCCAGATCGATCAATTACATGGTGACATCGACGACCGGATGCACAATCAGGGCCGCCTGTTGACCGCGATGGGCAGCACGCTGCACGCGCTGGCGCTGGACGCCGACAGCTTGTCGGCCCGCGCCAAGGGGGAACTGCAGACCGCGCTGGACACGTTGACCGGGGCGCTGAGCCATGCGGTGCAGCAGATCGAGACCGAGGGCGCCGCGCGCCTGCACGCCCTGAGCACGCAGGTTGGTGCCGACAGCGGCGACATCATCGCCCGCGAGATCGAGAGCCAGCTGCATCGCCTGCACAACGACATTCAGCGCGTCGCGCATCAGGCCGCTGAAATCAGCCATGACGCCGTGGTGCAATTGTGCCGCAATATCGCGTCGGCCGACAATCAGGTGGAGCATCTGGAGCGCCGTGTGGCCGACGCCCGCGCCCGCGCCGAGGACGAGATCGACAGCGATCTGGGCCGCCGCCTGACCGAACTGACCGAGGCCATGCACACCAGCGCGATCGACATCACCCGAGCACTGAGCAAGGACGTTGCCGACACCGCATGGGCCGCTTACCTCAAGGGCGACCGGGGCATTTTCGCCCGGCGTTCCGTTCGTTTGCTGGATTCGGGTGAAGCGCGCGCGGTGCTGGCGCTGTACGAAAGTGATGAGGCATTCAGCGAGGGCGTCAACCGCTACATCCACGATTTCGAGGCAATGCTGCGGCAATTGCTGGCAACACGCGACGGTAATGCACTGTCGATCACCGTACTCTCATCGGACGTGGGCAAGCTGTATGTCGCGCTAGCACAGGCGATCGAGCGGCTGCGCAGCTGATGCGGTGAGGCGCCCTGTGATCAGGGCGCCTCACGCAAAGAGGCTGGGACGCGGAACGGCGCAATATCCTCGATCGTCACCCAACCATACGTAATATTGGCATAAAACAGGCCGAACAAGATCGCGCTGACGATGGTTGTGCGGATCGCCACCTTTAGCGGGCGGAAATTGCTCGGCGCGGAATGCACCTGTCCGGGTACCAATGACTCACCCGTTTCATCGGGTGTTTTCAACCCGAATGGCATCACCGCAAAGGCGGTAATCACCCAGAACAGAAAATAGATCGCCAGCGCCGATACCGGTTTCACATCACTCTCCCGTATGTGGGGGCCGCCTGCGTTCAGGCTGGCCCCGTCTGGATCAGGCCGATTGCAAGCCTTCGGCCATCAGCATCACCTTGACCTGCGGCTTTTTCCCGCACCAACGGCCGGCACAGCGGCGCGCGGCCAATCGGGCCGCCTCGGTCAGGGCGTCAGCGTCACGGCGATCGGCCCCCTTCAGCTTGGTCAACGCGGCCAAGACATCAGCCTCCGCCTCACCGACAAAGGCATCGTAATCCTCGACCAGCGGCAGCCCCATCCCCGCCACCTGCACCTGCCAATCGGCATGGCGCACATGGCCGGAAATCGCCACCATCACCACGCCCTGAAAGGCCAGACGGCGGCGCATCGCCATTGCCTCACCATCGGCGGGGGCAATAATGTCGCCATCCAGCACCAGCCTGCCGGTACGGATCTCGTCAAACTTGCCCGGACGCCCGGGCGCCAGACGGATGACATCGCCGTTCTTTTGCAGGATCTGCTGCGGGATGCCGCTCTCCTTGCCCAACCGTACCTGTTCGGCCATGTGGCGCAATTCGCCATGCACCGGCATCAGGATCTGCGGCCGCAACCAGCCGTACATCGCCTGCAATTCCGGCCGGCCGGGGTGGCCCGAGACGTGGATCTCGGCCTGACGGTCCGTGACAACGGTCACGCCCTGCTCGGCCAGTTGGTTCATCACCTTGCCAATGGCCAGTTCGTTGCCGGGGATCTGACGGCTGGAAAACAGCACCACATCGCCCTTGTCCAGCTTGATCGGGTGGTTTCCATCGGCCACGCGGGCCAGTGTGGCGCGCGCCTCGCCCTGCCCGCCGGTGGCGACGATCAACACCTCGCCGCGCGGCAGGTTCATCGCCGTGTCAACATCGATCAAATCCGGCAAGGCCTTGAGGTAGCCGCTGGACTGCGCCGCCTCGATAATGCGATCCAGCGACCGGCCCGAAACGCACAGGCGGCGGTTGGTCGCCTTGGCGACATCGCCCAGTGTCTGCAACCGCGCGACATTGCTGGCAAAAGTGGTAACGACCACGCGCTTGCCGGCATGGCGGCGCACCTCTTCCAGCATGGCGCGCCCCACCACACCCTCACTGCCCGAAGGCGCGGGGTTGAACACGTTGGTGCTGTCGCATACCAGCGCCAACACGCCCTCGTCGCCGATCCGCGTCAATTGTTCGGGCGTAGCAGGTGTGCCGATCAGCGGCTCATCGTCCAGCTTCCAGTCGCCGGTATGGAACACGCGGCCATAGGGCGTCTCGATCACCAGCGCATGGCCCTCGGCGATGGAATGCGCCAATGGCACATAGCGTACCCCAAAGGGCCCCAGATCAATCTGATCGAAATGGTCAACCACAATCAGATCGACATCACGTGTCAGCCCCGCCTCGGCCAATTTGTTCGCGACCAACCGCGCCGTAAAGGGCGTGGCATAGATCGGCACATCCAGTTCGGCCGCGAAATAGGGCACGGCGCCGATGTGGTCTTCATGCGCATGCGTCAGCACAATGCCGACCAGATCCTCGCGCCGTTCCTCGATAAAGGCACAGTCGGCAAACACCAGTTCACAGCCCGGATATTCCGTGCCGGCAAAGGTCAGGCCCAAATCGACCATCAGCCATTTGCCCTCACAGCCATAGAGATTGACGTTCATGCCAATCTCGCCCGAACCGCCGAGCGCACAAAACAGCAATTCCTTGCCCGGGGTCAGATCGCGGTCTGCTATGTCATCCTCCATCTCAAATTCTGCCAGGCGGGGACCGCCCTGTGGCCGCATCGCGGCGGCCGCTCATATCAGCGCGTTGCGGCCCGTTGCGCCAACAGCGCCAGCCCGTCCAGCGTCAAATCATTGTCCACCACATCAAACAGGCCTGCCTGATTGTTGAACAGCACCGCCAGACCGCCGGTCGCCACCACCTTGGCCGGGCGGCCGATCTGGGCACGCATCCGGCCGATCAGCCCTTCCATCATCGCGACATAGCCCCAATAGATCCCGATCAGCATCTGATCCTCGGTATTGGTGCCAATGACGCTGAGGCTGCCCGGCCTGGCGATGGCGATACGCGGCAGTTTGGCCGTGTTGCCTACCAACGCGTCCAGCGACAGGTTCAGCCCTGGCGCGATGATCCCGCCCTTGTAGGCGCCATGAAAATCCACCGCATCAATCGTTGTGGCCGTGCCAAAATCGACGATGATCAAATCGCCCGGATATTTGGCATGCGCGGCAATCGCGTTGACGGCCCGGTCGGCGCCCAGCGACTTGGGCTCGTCCACATCGATATCGATCGCATAGGACGCAGCCCCCTGCCCCGCCACCAACGGCGTGACGTTGAAATATTTGGTCGCCAGCACTTCCAGATTATGCAGCGCGCGCGGCACAACAGTGCTGACGATGATCTGCCCGATATCGGCGCGCTGATAGCCCTCAATCGCCAGCAACTGATTGAGCCAAACAGCATATTCGTCGGCCGTCCGCCGCGCATCGGTCGCAATACGCCAACGCGAGCGGATCTCCAGTCCATCATACAGGGCGAAAACCACATTGGTATTGCCCACATCCACCGCCAGCAGCATCTGCGATCCTTACCTGTCGAGGCGCGGCCGGTCAGGCCAGCGCCACATCTCCTGCATGTACGGTGTGTACCCTGCCATCAGCCAGCGACAAGCGCAAAGCGCCCGTTGCGTCAAGCCCGGCAAATTGTCCATTGAGGATCGAACCATCAGGCTGCTGTACGGACAAGCTGGTCCCATGAGGATGGGCAGCAACCTGCCAGCGCGACAACAGCGCCCCCAGTCCGTGTTGCCGCCAAGCCTGCACCTGTGCCGCCATGTGTTCCGACAACGCGCAGGCAAAGCCATCACGATCGGGCGCGGGGCCAAACGCGGAAAGGCAAACCGTCGCGCGGCCAGGAATTTCGGGCGCCTGTATCAGATTGACGCCGATCCCGACGATCACCGCGTCCCCCACCCGCTCCAGCAGGATACCCGCCAGTTTGGCCGCGCCGACCATCACATCGTTGGGCCATTTCAGCAAAGGCATTTGCGGCGGCAGGACATAAGGCGCGACCGCCGCTTGCGTAGCCAATCCCGCGACCAGCGCCAGACTGCCCGCGTGAGGATCACCGCCCCCCGGCCACACCACGGTCGAGCCCATGAAATTGCCCGCACCATCACTCCACAAACGACCAAGCCGACCGCGCCCCGCCGTTTGACGGTCCGCGATCAGCCAGGTTCCTTCGGCCACCGGTTCCCCCGCCCGCAGCCTTTCGGCCAGATCGGCATTGGTGGAACCGGTTTCCGCAACAATCTGTAGCAAGGTGTCAGACAGCCTTGGTCAAAGCCACGGCCGCACCGCGCGCCAGAGCGCCCAGCCACCCCGTAAGCAAATAGCCCAGCGGCGAGATGAACAGCCCGGTCACAATCAGCAAAACCGCGTTCAGCGACCCGACTTCACCCGTCACCTTGTCGGCGGGTTCATCGAAATACATCACCTTCACCACCTTGAGGTAGTAGAAAGCACCGATCACGCTGGCCGCAATACCAATCACCGCCAGCGGCAGCAGACCGGCAGCAACGGCAGCCTGAAACACGACGAATTTGCCCCAGAAACCGAACAACGGCGGAATACCGGCCAAGCTGAACATCACTGTCGCCAAAGCGGCAGCCAGACCGGGCTTGGTCCGCGACAGACCGGCCAGATCGGCGATCGATTCCACCGACTTGCCATCTGCGTCGCGCAGCGAGAGCACCACGACGAAACCGCAAAGCGACATCACGACGTAAATCGCCAGATAGGTCAGCATAGCGGCCGAGCCATCGGTGGTGGCCGCGGCCAGACCAACCAGAATGAAACCGACGTTGTTGATCGACGAATAGGCCATCAGGCGCTTGATATTGCCCTGACCGATCGCGCCCAGCGCGCCAACCACGATCGAGGCGATAGAGGCAAACATCACGATCTGCTGCCAAGCGGCGACTTGACCACCAAAGGCCATCAAGCACACGCGCATGGTCAGGCCCATCGCCGCCACCTTGGGCGCCGTGGCAAAGAAGGTCGTCACCGGGGTCGGCGCACCTTCATAGACGTCGGGCGTCCACATGTGGAACGGCACAGCGCTGATCTTGAACGCCAGACCAGCCATCATGAACACGATGCCAAAGGTCGCGCCCATCGACAGGCTGGTGCCCGCCGCCAAAGCCTTGGCAATGGCGCCAAAGCCGGTGCCACCGGTAAAGCCATAGGTCAGGCTCATACCAAACAGCAGGATGCCCGAAGCCAGTGCGCCCAGCACGAAATACTTCAACCCCGCCTCGGCCGAACGCCCATCCGTGCGCAGCATCGCTGCCATCACATAGGCCGCAAGGCTGTTCATTTCGAGGCCGATATACAGCGTCATCATGTCGGTAGCCGACACCATCAACCCCATGCCCAGCGCCGCAAACAGCATCAGAACGGGGTATTCGGCACGATAACCGCCATTACGTTCAAAGAACGCCGGCGCAACCATCAGCGAGACGGCAGCGGCGCCATAGATCAGCACCTTGGCATAAGAGGCAAAGGCATCAACCGACAGCTGGGCGTAAAACGCCGAGGCATCAGCCCCGGACAGACCCGTCGACACATTCGGCCAAACAAGCGCGATCGCAGCGAACAGCACGCCAACCGCCGCCCAAGTGATGGCACGGCCCTTGGCGGGCGCCCACGCGCTCACCAGCAACAGCACCAGCCCCCATACGCTCAGCAGATCCTCTGCCGCCAGAAGGCGAAGGGAAACAGCCCAGGACATTACTTTTCACTCCCTTCGGCGGCGTGCTCAGCGCCATGTTCCACCGGCGCGGCACCAGCGTGACCGCCTTCACCATGCTCATCCTCAGCAGGCGCGGCATGACCAGCGGTCACAGCGGCATCCCCCTTGGGCGCGGTCGGCGCCAGACGCGCCTCCAACGTGGCGATATCCTTGCGCATCGGCGCGATGAAGCTTTCGGGGTAGATCCCCATCCACAACGTTGCAGCGGCCAGCGGCACCATCATCAACCACTCACGCACATCCATGTCCGGCATGGCGGCGGCATCAGCGTTCTTCTGATCGCCAAAGCACACGCGGCGGTACAGGAACAGCATGTAGGCTGCGCCCAGAATGATCCCGGTGCCCGACACCAAAGCCACCCAGCTCGACTTTTCATAAATGCCCGCCAGCGACAGGAATTCACCCACGAAGTTCGCCGTGGCCGGCAGACCGACCGAAGCCATCGTGAAGAACATGAAGAACAACGAGTACTTGGGCATGTTGATCGAAAGACCGCCGTAACGGTTGATCTCACGGGTATGCAGACGATCATAGATCACGCCCACAGCCAGGAACAGCGCGCCCGACACCAGGCCGTGCGCCAGCATCACCATCATCGAGCCTTCGAGGCCCATACGGTTGAAGGCGAACAGCCCGACCGTCACAATCGCCATATGCGCGACCGACGAATAAGCGATCAGCTTCTTCATGTCGTCCTGCACCAGCGCGACCAGCGAGGTATATACCACCGCCACCATCGACAGGCCCCACACCAACGGCGCGAAATAGGCCGAGGCATCGGGAAACATCGGCAGGCTGAAGCGGATGAAGCCATAGCCCCCCATCTTGAGCAGCACGCCCGCCAGAATGACCGAACCAGCGGTCGGCGCCTGCACGTGCGCGTCAGGGAGCCACGTGTGGACGGGCCACATCGGCATCTTGACGGCAAACGAGGCAAAGAACGCCAGCCACAGCCACTTTTGCGCAGATACCGGGAAATTGTACTGCATCAGCGTCGGGATATCAGCCGTGCCAGCCTGGTTCACCATCCACAGCATGGCGATCAGCATCAGCACCGACCCCAGCAGCGTGTAGAGGAAGAACTTGTAGCTGGCGTAGATGCGATCCGCGCCGCCCCAGATACCGATGATCAGATACATCGGGATCAGGCCTGCTTCGAACAGGATGTAGAACAGGAACAGATCCTGCGCCGCGAAAACGCCGATCATCAGCGTTTCCATCAGCAGGAAGGCCGCCATATATTCTGGCACGCGTTTGGTGATCGAATTCCAGCTGGCGCCGATGCAGATCGGCATCAAAAACACCGACAGCACGATCAGCAGCAGGGCGATACCATCGATCCCCAGCGCATAGTTAAAGCCCGAAAACAGCGCGGCGCGTTCGGTGAACTGCCATTGGGGGCCGTCGATCTGGAATTGCGTCCACAGGACGATCCCCAAAGCCAGATCGATCAGAGTTGCCAACAGTGCCAGCATGCGCGCCGTTCCGGCCGAGACCAGAAGGCAGGCCAGCGCCGCGATAAGCGGCACCGCCAGCATCAGCGAAAGGATGGGAAAACCGGTCATTGCATGATTGCCTTAATTTCGACCACGTCGCTGTGTCGCTTTACCGAACCAAAACGTAGCTGACGGCTGCCACCAGCCCCAGCAGCATCCACAGCGCATAGCTGTTGAGCAGACCGGACTGGATCTTGCGCGCCTGCGCCGAGCCGGCAGCCACCACCGCAGCGGCGCCATTCGGGCCAAAGCGATCGATGAAGCCGATATCCCCCGCCTTCCACAGCACGCGGCCAATGGCGAATGCCGGGCGCACGAACAGGAAGTTGTAGAGCTCGTCGAAGAACCACTTGTTGTAGAAGAAGGTGTGCAGCGGACGGACCACCGCCACGAACTTCGCCGGGAAGCCGGGGTTGATGATGTAGGCGTAGATTGCCCCCAACAGACCCGCGCTCATCACGCCGAACGGCGCCCACTTCACCCACAGCGGCACAGCATGCATCGCGTGGATCAGGTGCTCGTGGAACACCAGGCTGCCCTTCCAGAATTCACCCGTACCTTCGGAAACAAAGGCATGGTTGAACACGAAACCAGCAAACACCGCGCCCACCGACAGAATGATCAACGGCAACAACATGACGATCGGGCTTTCGTGCGGGTGATAACCCGCCGTACCGTCATCATCATGGGCATGGCCGTGATGATCATCGTGACCGTGCGCGTGATCATGCCCGTGGCCGTGATCGTCGTGAACGGCATGCTGGATGTGCTCCGACTGCGACCAACGGGCCTTGCCGAAGAAGGTCAGGAACACCAGACGCCACGAGTAGAACGAGGTCAACAGCGCCGCCGTAATGCCCATGAAGAAGGCGAAATGGCCAACGCCGGTGCCCGAACCATAGGCAGCCTCAAGGATCGAATCCTTCGAGTAGAAGCCCGCGAAACCAAACACGTCGACAATGCCAACGCCGGTGATCGCCAGCGTGCCCATCATCATCGCCCAGTAGGTTACCGGGATCTTCTTACGCAGCGCGCCGTAATAGCGCATGTCCTGCTCGTGGTGCATCGCATGGATGACCGAGCCAGCGCCCAGGAACAACAGCGCCTTGAAGAAGGCGTGGGTAAACAGGTGGAACATCGCCGCGCCATAGGCACCCGAACCAGCCGCAAAGAACATATAGCCCAGCTGCGAACAGGTCGAATAGGCGATGACGCGCTTGATATCCCACTGCGTGGTACCAACCGTTGCAGCAAAGAAGCAGGTCAGCGCACCAACCACCGTCACCACCTGCATCGCGGTCGGGCTGACCTCGAACATGGGCGAGAGGCGGCACACCATGAACACGCCCGCGGTCACCATGGTCGCCGCGTGGATCAGCGCCGACACAGGGGTCGGACCTTCCATGGCGTCAGGCAACCACGTGTGCAGACCCAGCTGGGCCGACTTACCCATCGCACCGATGAACAACAGCACGCACAGCACCGTCATGGTATCGAAACGCATGCCGAACGCGCCAATGGTGCTGCCATGCATGGCCGGGGCCGCCTCAAGGATCGCTGGGATCGACACGGTGCCGAACACCAGGAAGGTCCCGAAAATACCCAGCATAAAGCCAAGGTCACCCACGCGGTTGACGACGAACGCCTTGATCGCGGCCGCGCCAGCGCTGGGCTTGCGGAACCAGAAACCGATCAGCAGGTACGAAGCCAGACCCACGCCTTCCCAGCCGAAGAACATCTGCACGAGGTTGTTGGCCGTCACCAGCATCAACATCGCAAAGGTGAACAGCGACAGATAGGCAAAGAAGCGCGGCTGATCGGGCTCCTCGCTCATGTACCCCCACGAATAGAGGTGCACGAGGGCCGACACGCTGGTGATCACCACCAGCATCACCGCCGTCAACGTGTCAACGCGCAGTTCCCAGTTGAACGCTAGATCGCCCGATTGCACCCACTTGAGCACGGGAACAACCGTGGCTTCGGCGCTACCGGTCAGGAAGCTGATGAAAATCGGCCATGACAGCGCACAGGCCAGCAGCAGACCGCCGGTCGTGATGACCTTGGCCTGGACCTTGCCCAGCGCCTTGTTACCAAGGCCGGCAATGATCGCCGCCAGCAGCGGAACGAAAACAATGAAGAGGATCGAATGCACTGCCCCTTACCCCTTCATCTGGTTGACATCGTCAACCGCGATCGTGCCGCGGCCACGGAAATAGATGACGAGAATGGCCAGACCAACCGCCGATTCACCGGCAGCCACGGTCAGGATGAACATCGAAAAGATCTGGCCGACCAGATCATGCAGATAATGCGAGAAAGCCACCATGTTGAGGCTGACCGCCAGCAGGATCAATTCGATCGCCATCAGAATGATGATGATGTTCTTGCGATTGAGGAAAATCCCCAGGACGCCCAGCACGAACAGGATCGAGCTGACGGCGACATAATGTTCAATGCCGATCATAGTCCCCTCCCCTTACAGCTGGACGCCCTTGCCCACTTCGGGCTGGACATTGACGATGGCGTCGTCCGGACGGCGCGCAACCTGACGCGAAATGTTCTGGCTGCGCACGTCACCACGTTCACGATGGGTCAGCACGATCGCGCCAATCATAGCCACCAGCAGGACAAAGCCCGCCGCTTCGAACAGGAACAGGTAACGGCTGTACAGCAGAGCCCCCACCGCAGCGGTATTGCTGGCGCCGGCGATCGCCGCGCCATGGCCATCGGCCACGCCCAGTTGCAGGCCACCGGCATGATAGGCACCGACGCCCATCACCAGTTCAGCCAGCAGCACCAGCGCGATGCCCAGACCCAATGGAAAATTGCGGATGAAACCGGCGCGCAGCGTGGCGAAATCGATGTCCAGCATCATCACCACGAACAGGAACAGCACCGCCACCGCGCCGACATAGACGATGACCAGCAGCATCGCGATGAACTCGGCCTGCAACAGTACCATCAGACCAGCGGCGTTAAAGAACGCCAAGATCAGCCACAGCACCGAATGGACCGGGTTGCGCGCCAGAATGGTGTTCAAACCAGCCACGATCGCCAGTCCGGCGAACAGGTAAAAGGCAATAACTTCAATCATGATGCCCGCCCCTTACCGATAGGCCGCATCGGCTTCAAGGTTCGCGGCAATAGCACGCTCCCACTTGTCCCCGTTGGCTAACAGTTTCGCCTTGTCATACAGCAGTTCGGCACGCGTTTCGGTCGCGTATTCGAAATTCGGCCCCTCGACGATGGCATCAACCGGGCACGCTTCCTGGCAAAAGCCACAGAAGATGCACTTAGTCATGTCGATGTCGTAGCGCGTGGTGCGGCGGCTGCCGTCTTCGCCACGCGGTGCGGCCTCGATCGTGATGGCCTGCGCCGGGCAGATCGCCTCGCACAGCTTGCACGCGATGCAGCGTTCCTCGCCGTTGGGATAACGGCGCAGGGCGTGCTCACCACGGAAACGCGGGCTCAGCGGGTTCTTTTCAAAGGGGTAGTTGATCGTCGCCTTGGGCTTGAAGAAATACTTCAAGGTCAACCAATGCGCCTTCACGAACTCCCACAGGGTGAAGCTCTTGATGAGCTGTCCGACGGTCATGCGAAATGCCCCGTATACATCAGATAGCCGCTGACCAGTACAACGAACAGCAGCGAGACAGGCAGGAACACCTTCCAGCCCAGACGCATCAGCTGGTCATAGCGATACCGAGGCACGGTCGCCTTCACCCAGCTGAAGATGAAGAAGAAGAAGAAGATCTTGAGCAGCAGCCACACCACGCCAGGCACCAGATAGAGCACCGGAATGTCAAGCGGCGGCAGGTAACCACCCCAGAACAGAGTCGCGTTCAGCGCGCACATCAGCAGCACGTTGCCATATTCACCCAGCCAGAACAGCGCGAAAGCCATCGACGAATATTCGGTCTGGTAACCTGCGACGAGTTCGCTCTCGGCCTCGGTCAGGTCGAAGGGCGCACGCTGCGTTTCGGCCATGCCCGAGATCAGGAACATCACCCACATCGGGAACAGCAGCGGGTTGGCAACGAAACCGTTGATGATGCCGAATACATGACCGCGCTGCGCCTCGACAATGGTGCCC
This sequence comes from Novosphingobium ovatum, assembly GCF_009909235.1. GTDB lineage: Bacteria > Pseudomonadota > Alphaproteobacteria > Sphingomonadales > Sphingomonadaceae > Novosphingobium > Novosphingobium ovatum. The sequence continues at coordinate 394,371 of NZ_JAAAPO010000002.1, read as the reverse complement.
AGGTTGAACGAGCCCGCCCACAGCACAACGCAGATCAGGATGAAGCCAATCGAGACTTCATAGCTGATCATCTGTGCCGAAGCGCGCATCGCCGAGAAAAAGGGATACTTCGAGTTCGACGCCCAACCGGCCATGATCGTGCCGTAAACGCCCAGCGAGCTGATCGCGAGGACATACAGCAGGCCCACGTTGATATCGGCCAGGATCGCGCCCGAATTGAACGGGATCACCGCCCAGGCCAACAGCGTGACGGTGAAAGTCACGATCGGACCGATGACAAAGATGCTCTTGTTCGCGGCGGTCGGAACGATGGTTTCCTGCAGGAACACCTTCAGACCGTCAGCGAACGACTGCAAAATACCCAGCGGGCCAACCACGTTGGGACCACGGCGCAGCGCCATGGCAGCCCAGATCTTGCGGTCGACATAGATGATCATCGCCACGCCCAGCATCAGCGGCAGCGCAATCAGCAGAATGCCCGCGATGGTCGACAAGAACCACGCAAGTTCATACGACCAGCCAAAGACAGATTGGAAGAAGGCGGTCATTCCGCAGCCTCCGCTTGGGGTTCAGCCCCGTGCAGCAGCTCAGCCGAACAACGCTGAAGCGTCTCGCTGGCCCGTGCGACCGGGTTGGTGAGGTAGAAATCCTTGATCGGATAAGCGATAGTGCCAGCGGCCTTGCCGGTAACGCCGGTGGGCAACGCGCCGTAATCGGCCAGCCCTTCAACGCCCAACGCCGGCACGGCAGCGGTCATCGCCGCGCGCAGCTCGTCAAAGCTGTCGAAACCGACATTCACGCCCAACGCATCGGCCATGGCACGCAGGATCGTCCAGTCTTCACGCGCTTCACCGGGTGCAAACACCGCCTGATCGGCGATCTGCACGCGGCCTTCGGTGTTGACGTAAGTGCCCGACTTTTCGGTGAAGGCCGCCGCCGGCAGGATGACATCGGCCGCATGCGCGCCCTTGTCACCATGATGGCCGACATAGACGATCATGCTGTCGGCGAACTTGGTGTAATCCACCTCATCCGCGCCCAGCGAGAGGAGCATCTTGGGCTTGGCCGCAACCAGATCGGCAATGCCACCCTTTTGCGCATAGCCCAGCATCAGGCTGGCCATCCGCGAAGCGGCCATGTGCAGCACGTTGAAACCGTTCCACACCGTGCCATCGTCCAGCGTACGGACCAGCTTAAGCTGCTCGGCAATCGACAGGCCAACTTCCAGCGCACCCTTGGCGAGCGCCGCACCGCCGATGATCAGCGCCGGACGCGCCGCGCCGTTCAGCGCCGCCCAGACATGCGCCGGCAGCAGGTTCAGGATATCGGCATCCTCACCCAGGAACTCGGCCGGGAAGGTCGTGTCCCACTTGGGCCCAATGACAAACACCTTGGCACCACGCTTCACCGCCTTGCGCAGGCGAGCGTTCAGCAGCGGGGCCTCCCAACGGATGTGGCTGCCCACGATCAGGATGGCATCAGCCGTCTCAATCCCGTTCAGCGTGGTGTTGAAATTCACCGCCGCAAGGTTGGAACAGTCATACGCCAACCCGGTCTGACGCCCTTCGAGCAGCGAACCGCCCAGCGCATTGACCAGCTTCTTGGCCGCAAACATCGTTTCGGCATCAACCATGTCGCCAGCGACGGCAGCAACGCTGTTGCCCGGCGCGATCTTGGCAACGGCGGCCAGCGCCTCTGCCCAGCTGACCGGCACCAGCTTGCCATCCAGACGGATGTACGGACGGTCCAGACGACGCTTGCCCAGACCATCGGCCATATAGCGGCCCTTGTCGCTGATCCACTCCTCGTTCACATCATCATTGATGCGCGGCAGGATACGCAGGACTTCGCGGCCACGGGCATCGACACGGATGTTGGCGCCAATGGCGTCCGACACGTCGATCGACAGCGTCTTCTTCAGTTCCCAGGGACGGGCTTCAAACGCGTAAGGCCGCGAGGTCAGCGCGCCGACCGGGCACAGATCGATGACGTTGGCCGACATCTCGTGCTTGGCGGCCTTTTCCAGATAGGTGCTGATCTGCGTCGCTTCACCGCGATACAGCGCGCCAATCTCGTCCACGCCGGCGATTTCCTCGCTGAAACGGACGCAGCGCGTGCAGTGGATGCAGCGCGTCATCACCGTCTTGATCAGCGGGCCCATGTACTTCTCGGTCACCGCGCGCTTGTGCTCGTGGTAACGGGAAGAGCCGCGGCCATAGGCCACCGACTGGTCCTGCAGATCGCACTCGCCACCCTGATCGCAGATCGGGCAATCCAGCGGGTGGTTGATGAGCAGGAACTCCATCACCCCTTCGCGGGCCTTCTTGACCATCTCGCTGTCGGTGCGGATTTCCTGACCTTCCGACGCCGGCAGGGCGCAAGACGCCTGCGGCTTGGGCGGTCCTGGCTTCACCTCAACCAGACACATGCGGCAATTGCCGGCGATGGACAGACGCTCGTGATAACAAAAGCGCGGGATTTCCTTACCGGCCAACTCGCAGGCCTGCAGGACGGTCGCGCCTGCCGGAACCTCGAGCTCAACGCCGTCGACTTTAACCTTAGGCATTACTCAGCAGCCTCCCGCATCGCGCCCTTTTCGGCAATGCGACGCTCAATCTCGGGGCGGAAATGGCGGATCAGGCCCTGGATCGGCCAAGCGGCCGCGTCACCCAAGGCACAAATCGTGTGGCCTTCGACCTGCTTGGTCACGTTCCACAGCATGTCGATTTCGTCCACGCTGGCATCGCCTTCGCGCAGACGTTCCATCACGCGCCACATCCAGCCGGTGCCCTCACGGCACGGCGTGCACTGGCCGCAGCTCTCATGCTTGTAGAAGTAGGACAGACGGCTGATGGCGCGCACGATGTCGGTCGACTTGTCCATGACAATGACCGCCGCCGTGCCCAGACCCGAACCGACAGCGCGCAGACCGTCAAAGTCCATCGGCGCGTCCCAGATCTGTTCAGCCGGAACCAGCGGCACCGACGAACCGCCGGGGATCACCGCCAGCAAATTGTCCTTGCCGCCGCGAATGCCACCGCAATGCTTCTCGATCAGCTCGCTGAACGGGATCGACATCTCTTCCTCGACCACGCAGGGCTTGTTCACATGCCCCGAGATCTGGAACAGCTTGGTGCCCTTGTTGTTCTCGCGTCCAAAGGACGAGAACCACGAAGCGCCACGACGCAGAATGGTCGGCGCCACCGCGATCGATTCCACATTGTTCACAGTGGTGGGGCAGCCATACAGGCCGGCACCCGCCGGGAACGGGGGCTTGAGACGGGGTTGGCCCTTCTTGCCCTCGATGCTCTCGATCATCGCGGTTTCTTCGCCGCAGATATAGGCGCCAGCGCCGCGATGGACAAAGACGTCAAAGTCATAGCCCGAACCGCTGGCGTTCTTGCCCACGAGCCCCGCGGCATACGCCTCGTTTACAGCGGCCTGCAGCGTCTCGGCTTCGCGGATATATTCACCGCGAATGTAGATGTACGCCGCGCGTGCGCGCATCGCAAAACCGGCAACCAGCGCGCCCTCGATCAGCTTGTGCGGATCATGGCGGATGATTTCGCGGTCCTTGCACGAACCCGGCTCGGATTCGTCGGCATTGATGACCAGAAAGCTGGGACGACCGTCACGGCTTTCCTTGGGCATGAAGCTCCACTTCATGCCGGTGGGGAAGCCCGCACCGCCACGGCCGCGCAGACCGGAGTCCTTGATTTCCTGAATGATCGCGTCCTGCCCGCGTTCCAGCAGCGCCTTGGTGTTGTCCCAATCGCCACGCGCGCGGGCCGCATCCAAACTCCACGACTGATAGCCGTAGAGATTGGTGAAAATGCGATCCTTGTCCTGAAGGGCCATGACTTACCACTCCCCCCGATAATCGTGATTTTCGCTGACCATCGCCGTCAGGTTCGACAGCGCGCCGGACGGTTCCACCGTGTGGCGGCCCGGTTCCTGCGTACCAGCCTTGGGCGTTTCGCCACGGGCCAGCGCGTCCAGCACAGCGTCCAGACGCTCAGCAGTCAGATCCTCGTAATTGTCGTCGTTGATCTGCACCATCGGCGCCGAGGCGCAGTTGCCCATGCACTCCACCTCGGTGAAGGTCCAAAGACCGTCCTGCGAAACGCCGCCAGTCGGCATCCCGCGCTTCTTGCAGGCCGAGATCAGATCGTCCGACCCGCGCAGCATGCAAGGCGTCGTGCCGCACACCTGAACGTGGAAACGGCCCACCGGGATCAGGTTGTACATGGTGTAGAAGGTCGCAACCTCGACCACGCGGATCACAGGCATGTCCAGATAGGCGGCAATGAATTCCATCACCGGGATCGGCAGCCAGCCCTGCGTGTTCGTTTCTGCGCCAACCTGACGCTGCGCCAGATCCAGCAGCGGCATCACCGCCGAGCGCTGACGTCCTTCGGGATAGCGCGCAACGACTTCCTTGGCCTTGGCGGCGTTCGCCTCGGTCCAGGCAAAATTGCCCCAGCGCGCGCGCAGCTCGGGGCTGTCGGGGTAAAGATGACGATCAGCCATTAGCGGATGAACTCCACGCGAGAGCACTTGTCGCCCTCGAACGAATAGACGGCGATGACTTCGAACGGTTCGACGAGTTCCGAACCGTCACTGGCAGGCCCGCGCGTCACATATTCGCGAAACAGCACATAATTGCCGATGGCCTGCTTTTCGCGGATCTCGGCATGGTTTTGCGGCCATTTGGCAAAGGCGGCGGCCAGACCCGTGCGGGTCCCTTCCTTGCCTTCGCGCACGACGGCGCCGCGATAACCCGCCTCACACGCGTCCTCGGTCATGTACGAGACGTACAGATCGGCGTCCTGCGCGTTATAAGCCGCGATCATCGCCTCTGCGGTAGCCAGATTGCTCACCGGTCACACTCCCCGAACACGATGTCCATCGCGCCCAGAATGGCCGTGATGTCGGGCAGCATGTGGCCCTTGGACATGAAATCCATCGCCTGCAAATGGCTGAACGCGGTCGGCCGGATCTTGCAGCGGTACGGCTTGTTGCCGCCATCCGACACCAGATAGACGCCGAATTCGCCCTTGGGGCTTTCGGTGGCGACGTAAACCTCGCCCGCCGGAACGTGGAAGCCCTCGGTGTAGAGCTTGAAGTGATGGATCAGCGATTCCATCGAGCTCTTCATCTCGGCGCGCTTGGGCGGGCTGACCTTTCGGTCCTCGCTCGTCACCGGACCCTGAGGCATGTCACGCAGACACTGCTTCATGATCTTGGCCGACTGGCGCACTTCCTCGACACGCACCATCATGCGGTCATAGCAGTCGCCCGAAGTGCCCACCGGAACGTCGAATTCGACCCGGTCGTACACGTCATAAGGCTGCGCCTTGCGGATGTCCCAGGCGATGCCGCTGCCGCGGATCATCGGGCCCGAAAAGCCCCACGCCAGCGCGTCTTCCTTGCTGACCACGGCGATATCGACGTTGCGCTGCTTGAAGATGCGGTTGTCGAGCACCAGGCTCATCGCGTCTTCGAACAGTTCAGGCAGACGGTGGTCCAGCCAGATCGCCAGATCGTCCAGCAACGCCTGCGGCACATCGCGCGCCACGCCACCGGGGCGGAACCACGCCGAGTGCATGCGCGCGCCCGAGGCGCGTTCGAAGAAATTGAGGCAGTCTTCGCGGATCTCGAACAGCCACAGGTTGGGCGTCATCGCGCCCACGTCCATGACGTGGCTTCCGATGTTCAGCATGTGGTTGCAGATGCGCGTCAGTTCCGCAAACAGCACGCGCAGATATTGCGCGCGCAGCGGCACTTCCAGGTTCAACAGCTTTTCCACCGCGAGCACATAGCTGTGCTCCATGCCCAGAGGCGAGCAGTAGTCCAGACGGTCGAAGTAAGGCAGCGCCTGCAGGAACGTCTTGTGCTCGATCAGCTTTTCGGTGCCGCGATGCAGCAGGCCGATATGCGGATCGACGCGTTCGATGATTTCACCGTCCAGTTCGGTCACCATGCGCAGCACGCCATGCGCGGCCGGGTGCTGGGGACCAAAATTGATGGTGTAGTTGGTGATGACCTCGTCGCCGGTGGTCGGCGACTGTTCCAGCGTCAAACCGGTCACTTCGCGCCTCCCTCAGCCTTCTCGTCGCCCGGCAGCACATAATCTGCGCCTTCCCACGGGCTCATGAAGTCGAACTGACGCAGGTCCTGCGCCAGCTTGACCGGCTCATAGACCACGCGCTGCAACTCGTTCGAGTAGCGCAGTTCCTGATAGCCCGTCAGCGGGAAGTCCTTGCGGAAGGGATGCCCTTCAAAGCCATAGTCGGTCAGGATGCGGCGCAGATCCAAATTGCCGGCGAACACAACGCCGTACATGTCGAACACTTCGCGCTCCAGCCAACCGGCGACCGGCCACAGCGTGGTGACGGTGGGCACAGGGGTCGCCTCGTCGGTGGACACCTTGACGATCAGGCGGTGGTTTCTGGTCACCGACAACAGGCAGTAGACCACCTCGAACCGCTCGGCGCGGTCGGGATAGTCAACCCCGGCGATTTCCATCAACTGCTGGTATTCATGCGCGTCACGCAGAATGCGCAAGCCGGCCTCGGCCTGCTCACGCACCAGCGTCACGATCACTTCGCCATGGGCCTCGACGATCGAGACCGCCTTGTCGCCCAGCGAAGCGGCCAACGCCTCAACCAGACCCTCGGCCGCAACATAGCGGGGGGCGGAATGCAGAACAGTCATCTTCTCCCTCCCCTCAACGCTCGATCGTGCCGACGCGGCGGATCTTCCGCTGCAACTGCATCAGACCGTACAGCAAGGCCTCGGCAGTCGGCGGGCAGCCGGGGATATAGATATCCACAGGCACGATGCGGTCACAACCGCGCACCACCGAGTACGAGTAGTGGTAGTATCCACCGCCGTTGGCGCAAGACCCCATCGAGATCACCCACTTGGGGTTCGACATCTGGTCGTAAACCTTGCGCAGGGCGGGCGCCATCTTGTTGCACAGCGTACCGGCAACGATCATCACGTCCGACTGACGCGGCGATGCGCGCGGCGCGGCGCCAAAACGCTCCATGTCATAGCGCGGCATGTTGACGTGGATCATTTCCACGGCACAGCACGCCAGACCAAAGGTCATCCACCACAAAGAGCCCGTGCGGGCCCATTGGAACAGATCCTCGGTGGAGGTGACGAGAAAGCCCTTGTCCGAAACCTCCTGGCTCAGGTCCTTGAAAAAGGCCTGATCAGGCTGGATCAGGCGGCCATTGGCCGCCATGACGGGCTCAAGAGGATTGATGTTGCTCATTCCCAGTCCAGAGCTCCCTTCTTCCAGGCATAGATGAACCCGATGATGAGTTCGGCAAGGAACACCATCATCACGCACCAACCGGCCCAACCGGTGTGCTTCAGGCTGACTGCCCAGGGAAACAGAAAGGCTGCTTCCAGGTCAAAAATGATGAACAGGATCGCTACCAGATAGAAGCGCACGTCGAACTGGCTACGCGGGTCCTCGAAAGTCGGAAACCCGCACTCATATTCTGAGAGCTTGTCCGCTTCGGGCTTGTACGAGCCGGTGAGACGAGAGACTGCCATCGGCAGGAAAACGAAGGCCGTGGAAAGACCCAGGGCGACGCCCAGGAAAATCAAAATCGGCAGGTATTGCGACAGGTCGACCAAGAGCTGACTCGCATATTAACAGTGGCTTTTGCGGCCCCTAGTCCGATGCAGCCGTCCGCGCAAGTGGGGAGACCCACGAGTTTTGCGACCAAGCGCCCGCATCCACAGGCAAATCAGCGTAAACGCCCCTTGAAAACTTTGCGCCGCGCCCCACGCAAGTGTCGCAATTGCGCCATAATCGCGGGGTCTGGGGTGGATCGGGCATGCGTATGCATTGCCATTGCCGCATTGCAGCACTATCTGTCGGCCGAGCCACACAAATCACGTTTTTCCCAAACTTCATGCAAGAGGCAGCTTGAACATGGCCCATTTTTCCGCCGCCGATCCGATCGTGATCCTTTCCTATGCGCGCACGCCGATGGGCGCGATGCAGGGCGCGCTGGCTGATGTGTCGGCCACCGATCTGGGCGCCACCGCGGTCAAGGCGGCCGTCGAACGCGCCGGGATCGAGGGTGGCGCCGTCACGCGCGCCTATATGGGCTGTGTTCTGCCCGCTGGTCTGGGTCAGGCCCCTGCCCGTCAGGCCGTGATCAAGGCTGGTCTGCCGCAGTCGGTGCAGGCCACCACCGTGAACAAGGTGTGCGGTTCAGGCATGCAGACCGTCATCATGGCCGCCGAGGCGCTGGCCGCAGGCAGCATCGACATCGCCATCGCGGGCGGCATGGAAAGCATGACCAACGCGCCCTACCTGTTGAAAAAGCACCGCTCTGGCGCGCGCATCGGCCATGACACGGCCTATGACCACATGTTCCTGGACGGTCTGGAAGACGCCTATGAAGGCGCGGCGATGGGCTCTTTCGCCCAGATTACCGCCAATGATTACGCCCTGACGCGTGAGGGCATGGACGCCTATTCGATCGAGTCGCTGGCCCGCGCCAAGGCTGCGGTGACCGAGGGGCGCTTTAAGGATGAGATCGTCCCCGTGACGATCAAGACCCGCGCAGGCGAGGTGGTGGTCGACACCGATGAAGCCCCCGCCAAGGGCCGCCCGGACAAGATCCCCGGTCTCAAGCCCGCCTTTGCCAAGGATGGCACGATCACGGCTGCCTCGTCCTCGTCCATTTCGGATGGTGCGGCGGCGATGGTTCTGACGCGCGCCAGCGTGGCGACGGCGCAGGGCCTGACGCCTGTGGCTACTGTAGTGGCAATGGACGCCCACGCCCATGACCCGCGCCTGTTCACCACTGCCCCTGTCGGCGCCATCCAAAAGGTGCTGGACAAGGCGGGCTGGACCATCGCCGATGTTGACCTGTTCGAGGTGAATGAGGCTTTTGCCTGTGTCGCCATGTTCGCGATGCACGATCTGGGCATCCCGCATGACAAGATTAACGTCAACGGCGGCGCCACTGCTCTGGGCCACCCGATCGGCTGTTCGGGCGCGCGCATCATCGTCACGCTAATCGCCGCGTTGAAGGCGCGCGGGCTGAAGAAGGGTGTCGCGGCCCTGTGCATCGGCGGCGGCGAAGGGACGGCCATCGCCGTCGAACTGCCCTGATACAGATAACGGCGCGGCGGGTGGGGCAGCCCCCATCCGCCGCCGCACTCAGGGCGCTGTCGCCCCCCACAGCGAGACGCTGCGGACAAAGCCAACCCGCCCCTCGACATCAAACCGGCACCAACCGTCCTCACACGACGAAACGCGTCCCACCACGCCGGGCGCCAGACGCCACAGCACGCGCGATCCGGCATCGGGCGCCTCATGAACCGGCGCAACCCCGCCCCGCTTGCCCTTGACCACGGCGGTCTGCGGCCCGACGGCAAATTTCAGCAGCATCCAGCCCTTCGCGCCATCCGGGTCCTCGACAAAGGCCCAGCCCTGCCAGATGCGCAGCACCCGGACCGGCAACAGCTTGCGGTGGTACTCGAAACGGATGCCGTAATCCTCACCCGGCCCCAGGCGCATGTTCACCTTGGGATCGGTCAGGCTGCCCCAGAAAGGCGTCTTGTACACCTTGGGGCTGGCCAGAGTGGACATGGGCATGGCCAGCGACATTGCCGCCAGCACACCGGCCAGAGCTTGGAACACTTTACGCTTCATGGCCGGCATTGTACCCGCAGGCAGCCCCGGGCATCAAGGCCGCTTGACCACCCTTGGGGGCGACGCATACTGCCGTTTGTGGATAAGCGAGAGGCGCGAAGGCACGTGAACGACAAGCAGGACCCCAAACCCCATGCTCCGGCTCTATCGACCCGCCGGGTGGAAGGGCGGCCGCGCGTGGTCGTCACCCGCCATCTGATGCCGCAGGTCGAGGCGCGCATGGCCGAATTGTTCGACGTGGTGCTGAACACCGACGATCACCAGATGGACCGCGCCGAACTGATCGCGGCCATGCGTGAGGCCGATGTGCTGGTCCCCTGCCTGTCCGACCGCATCGACCGCGCCATGCTGGACGAGGTATTTGCCACGCCGGGCGCCCGCCGCCTGGGCCTGATCGCCAATTTCGGCGCGGGGATAGAACATATCGACCTGTCCGCCGCCCGCGCGCACAAGGTGATCGTCACCAATACCCCCGGCGTCTATACCGACGACACGGCGGACATGACGATGGCGCTGATCATCTCGGCCGTGCGCCGCTTTGCCGAAGGCGTGCGCCAATTGCACGCGGGTGAATGGGGCGGCTGGGCGCCCTCCACCCTGCTGGGCCACCGCATCGGCGGGCGCAGGCTGGCTATCATCGGCATGGGCCGCATTGGTCAGGCCGTCGCCCACCGCGCCCGCGCCTTTGGCATGGAGGTGGTCTATCACAACCGCCACCGCGTGCCCGCCGCGCTGGAAAACATGCTGGGCGCGCGGTACGAGGCGGATCTGGACCAGATGATTGCGCAGGCCGACATCCTCTCGCTGCACTGCCCGGCCAGTACCGAAACGCACCATATCCTGTCCGCCGCGCGCATCGCCTCGATGAAGCCGGACGCCTATGTCATCAACACCGCGCGCGGTGACCTGATTGACGAGGCGGCCTTGATCGACGCGCTGGAAAATGGCCGGTTGGGCGGCGCGGGACTGGATGTCTACACGCATGAACCCACCCCCGATTCGCGCCTGTCGGCCCTGCCCAATGTGGTGATGATGCCACATATGGGCAGCTGCACCATCGAAGGGCGCGAGGCGTCGGGGGCCAAGGTCATCGCCAATATACGGTTCTGGGCCGATGGGCATCGCCCACCCGATCAGGTGCTGGAGGGCTGGGCGTGACGGCAGTGGCCGACATGCGCCAGATCGAGGGGCAGGAACTGGACCGCGCCGCGTTGGACGCACTGATCGCGGCTGCGCCCGGTGTGCCCGCGCATCTGATCGACTGCGATCTGACCGCCGCCGAAATGGGCGGCATGGCGCTGGAAGGCTGGGTGTTTGAACGCTGTGCCCTGCGCGGCGCGCGGCTGGATGGGGCGCGGCTGTCGGGGGCCAGGTTCCAATCCTGCCGCGCGGGCGGATTGTCCGCGGTGGGCGCGGATTTATCACGCGGGCGCATTCTGGGCTGCGACCTGTCGAATGCGGTGTTGCGCCGTGCCGATCTGGCCGATTGCCGAATTGAACGGACCAAGCTGTCGGGCGCGGACCTGACCGACCTGCGCACGCTGGAACTGGACATGGAGGAGGTGGTGCTGGCCTATGCCCGCCTGCCCGGCCTGTCATTCCGCCGCTTGCGCCTGATCCGCATCGACCTGTCCGAGGCCGACATCCGCAAATGCGACTTCCGCGAAGCGGTGTTTGTCGACAGCTCGCTGCGCAACGCCTTTCGCGAAGGCGCGCGGTTTGACGGCGCTGACCTGCGCGGGGCCGACCTGTCGGGGCTGACACTGGCCGATGCGCGGGGCTTGCGCGGCGCGATCATCGCCCGCGAACAGGCCGCCGACCTGCTGGGCGAACTGGGGCTGCGCGTCATCTGACCACCCACGCCGGACACGAAAAGGGGCGGGAAAGGCATCCCCTTCCCGCCCACTTTTCTTGCGTTGTCCCTGCGATCAGTCGCCGGCCAGAATGCGGTCCACCAACTGCTTCACCGTGGGGGTGAAGTTATTGGAATAGAACGGATCCTGCTTGAACCGATAGGCCGCGTGCCCGGCAAACATCAGGTTCTGGTCGATGTCTTCGCCATGGGCGATGTTCTGCAACGACTTTTGAATGCAAAAGCTGCGCGGATCGGCCAGACGGCCCGTGGTCCAATCGTCATGGTCCTTCCACGACGAGAAGCCACAATGCGACAGGCAGCCCATGCAATCGGCCTGATCCTTGCGGATTTCCTCACGCTCGGGGGTGGTGACGAACACCAGCGTGTCATCGGGCGTGCGCAGCGCATGGATAAAGCCCGCGCCAAACCACTGCCGCGCGCGTTCACGGTCGCAAGGCGTCACCCAGAAATTCTTGCCCTTGACGCCCACGTCCAGCTGCACCGTGTGATCGCCCGCTTCCACCTTGGAATAGGGGATCTGGCGCTCGCTGCGGTCCACCAGGCTGTTCAGGAACGGGTTCTTGACCGCCGAGGAATAAAAACCGGTCGGCGAGAACTTGTGCAACAGCACATCACCCGGCTCCAGCGTGCGCAGATGATCCTTCCACGCCTGCGGGATGGGGCTTTCCTCGGTCAACAGCGGGCGGGTGCCGAACTGGAATGCGATCGAGCCCAGTTCCGGGTTGTCGATCCAGTTCTCCCACTCGCGCAGATACCACACGCCACCGGCCATGACGATCGGCACACTGTCGGGCACGCCCTCGGCGCGCATCGTCTCGCGCAATTGCTTGACGCGGGGATAGGGATCCTGCGGCTGGGTCGGGTCTTCGGCATTGGACAGACCGTTGTGCCCACCGGCCAGCCACGGATCCTCATAGACCACGGCCGCCATCAGTTCCGACACCTTGTGATAGGCGCGTTTCCAGAGCGCCCGGAAGGCACGGCCCGACGAGACGATCGGCAGGTACTGCACGTCGAAGCGCGCGGCGATCTCGGCCAGCTTGTACGGCATGCCCGCGCCGCAGGTAACGCCGGCAACCAGCCCGCGGGTCCGCTCCAGCACACCCTCCAGCACCTGTTGCGCGCCGCCCATTTCCCACAGCACGTTGATGTTGATCGCGCCGCGCCCGCTGGCAATGTCATAGGCCCGCTTGACCTGTTCCACCGCGCCGTCGATGGCATAGCGGATCAGTTCCTCGTGCCGCCCAGTGCGCGTTGCGGCGTGATAGATCTGCGGAATGACATTGCCATCGGCATCATAGCTATCGGCGTTGACCGCGCTAACCGTGCCGATGCCGCCTGCCGCTGCCCATGCGCCAGAACTGGCATGGTTGGTCGCAGCCACACCCTTGCCTCCTTCGACCAACGGCCAAACTTCGCGGCCGCCATAAAGGATCGGCTTCAACCCCTTGAAACTCATATTAACTTTCTTTCACCATCAACCCGCTGGCACAGAGGATGCGACGGATGGCCCCTCTTGGCAAGCGGCGATTTGCGACGGTTTAGGCCGCATCTCCTGCGTCTGAAACTCGGCGTAGTAAACGTTTGTCCCCGGAATGAGAACGGATTTGGTATTGCGAAAGCCGCTGGCGCGCAATTCACATTGCAACAGGTTGCGCGGCACACCGTGGCGGCCGGTCGGCTGGTCCCGGTCAACGATCACCACCTTGCCCCCCGGCTTTAACGCGGGCCAGATATTCCACAGGAAACCATAAGGTTGCTTTACCTCATGGTACATGTGGATCAGGAACACCCGGTCAAAACTATCTTTGGGCAGGCGCGGATTGGTGTCGGTGCCGTGGCGGATGGCGACATTGTCCAGCTTCTCGTTCTGGACCAGCAGCCCCAGCTTGCGCAGCACCGTCTCGTCAATATCCTCGGCCAACACGCGGCCCTTGGGGCCAACCATCGGGGCCAGCAAACGGGTGTAATAGCCCTCACCCGCACCGACATCGGCCACGGTCATGCCGGGTTTCAACTCAGCCAACTGCATTGCCAGACGGGCTTCTGCCTCACGGTTGGGGATGGAGTCATCGCCACCGGGCGCCTGAGGCTGGCGGGCGGGCGTGGGGAAAGACAGGTCGCCGGTCACCGGGCGGTTCCACGCCCCACAGCCGGGCCACCACAACTGGCTCAACCGGCCAGAGCCCTTGCCCTCACCCTCGACCGTGCAATGCGGCCACAAGGCCCAGCCCAACGCGCCGATCACCACCAGCGCCGATGCGGCCCATGCCGGACGGACACGCCAAGAGCGTGGCGGCGTGACGCCCTCGCCCTGTGCTGCCTGTCCGATCACCGCCTGTTCCATTGCCCCAATTGCCTGCCCAACGCGTCTGCGCGCCTCGCCGGCATGTTAGCCTGCCCTGCGGCAGGGTCAATCGGTTCATCGCTCCCAGCGCTCGCCCTGTCGCTTGGAACGGACGCCAACATCAGTCGACGTCGTCCACCGCCACCTTTTCGCCCGTCACCTTTTGCGACAGCGCAGCGGCCATGAACGGATCCAGCGCGCCATCCAGCACATCGTCGGGCGTCGGGCTGGTCACGCCTGTGCGCAGATCCTTGACCATCTGATAAGGCTGCAACACATAGGAACGGATCTGGTGGCCCCAGCCGATGTCGCTCTTGGCCGAATGTTCGGCGCTGGCGGCGGCTTCGCGGCGCTGCATTTCGGCCTCATACAACCGGGCCTTCAGCATGTTCATCGCGATTTCGCGGTTCTTGTGCTGGCTGCGATCCACCTGCGATGCCACAATGATGCCGCTGGGGACGTGGGTGATACGCACCGCCGAATCGGTGGTGTTGACGTGCTGACCGCCCGCGCCCGATGCGCGATAGGTGTCGATCCGCAGATCCGCCGGGTTCACCTCGACGGTAAAGCTGTCGTCGATCACCGGGTACACCCAGACCGAGCTGAACGAGGTATGGCGGCGGGCCGAACTGTCATACGGGCTGATGCGGACCAGACGGTGGACGCCGCTCTCGGTCTTGGCATAGCCATAGGCGTTCTCGCCTTTGCACAGGATGGTGGCGGATTTGATGCCCGCCGTTTCGCCCGACTGGTATTCGATCAGATCGACCTTGAACCCGCGTTTTTCGGCCCAGCGCGTGTACATGCGCAGCAACATCGAAGCCCAATCCTGCGATTCGGTGCCCCCCGCGCCCGCGTGGATTTCGATATAGGTATCCATGCCATCGGCTTCGCCCGCCAACAGCGCCTGCACCTTGTCGGTGTCAGCCCGCTCGGCCAGCGCGGCCAGGCTCGCCAGACCGTCCGCGATGGTGGCCTCGTCGTCCTCCATCTCGCCCAGCTCGATGAACTCGATCGCGTCGCGCATTTCCGCGCTGATGGTGTTGACCGCGCCGATGCTGGCTTCCAGCCGGCGGCGCTCCTTCATCACCTTTTCGGCTTCCTTGGGGTTGTCCCACAACTTGGGGTCCTCGACGCGCGCGTTCAGCTCGTCAAAGCGGCGCAGCGCACGCTCCCAGTCCAGAAACTTGCGTACAAGCGCCAGCGCGGCTTCGATCCGGTCAATATGGGCCTGCCCTTCGGCACGCATCGCAAACACCCTTTGCCAAAAATCCTGAACCACGGCGCGTTAGACGGATTGCGGACAAAGTAAAGGCCCGGTGATGGGAACACCGGGCCGATACGTCATTTCAGGGCATTTGCGATATGCCGGACCTCTCCTTTGGGTCATCGCCGGCGCGGAATGGGAAACGCTGCCGGCGGCGCGCCGATGGGACGGCGCCAAGGAGAGAACCGAAGGGGCCCGAGACCATGAACAGGGCCCCTGCTTCGGCATATTGGCATCACGATCCGTGAATGGGAGCGGATCATCATGCCATGCCCTGCGTGGAAACCTGCGCCGCCGGGGAAATGGCGGTTTCAGCCTCCTGATTGGTCCGCCCCCGAATGGGAAGGGTTTGGATCAACCGGGCATGCAGTCCTCTTACGTCATTCGTTGAAGCCCGCAACCGGCCATTCCGGCCTGTTTCATTTCGGGATCGACGATGGGCAAAGTGTTAACACGCCCCCCGCCCGGCCCGCATACGCAAAACCGCCCCCGCCCCTGATACAAACCGGGGCGGAGGCGGCGAGATGGTCCAATCGCAGTTGCGGCGCCGCGTTAGCGGCCCTGCTTCAACCCGCGCACGGTGGCCAGCGTCTTGGCCACATGGTCCTTGAAGTCCATGTCGGTAAAGGCCAGCTTCACCTTGCCATCGCGGCCGATGACATATGACGTGCGCTTGGTCAGGGCGGCGGGACGGCCGGGGATGGTCAGCTCGACGTCAAAGCCCTTGACGATAGTGGGTGTGGCGATCCCCACCGGAAAGGCATCGCGGCATTCCTCGGTCGAGAAGCGCTGCAACGTGGGCAGATCATCCACCGACAGGCCGATCACGCTGGCCCCCGCCTTGGCGAAATCGGGCATCGCCTCGGCAAAGGCATGGGCCTCCAGCGTACAGCCCTGCGTGAACGCCTTGGGGTAGAAATAGACGACCACCGGCCCCTTTTTCAGGGCCTTCTGCAGGTTGAAGTCGATCGTCTTGCCGCCCAGCGCGCCCTGCGTCGCGAATTGCGGCGCGCGCGAACCCACGGCCAGTTCGGCATGGGCGGGGGTTGCGGCAACAGCCACAGCCGCCGCAGCGGCCATGACGGGGGCGAAGCGCGCAAAGCGCGAGGTGTGGGGGCGTGTCATGGCGCGCAGACTGTCCCTGCGCGCCGCCAAAGTCCAGTGGCCAGAAGTGAACCGTTTACCGACTGGCGGGGATCAGTACACCCCGCCCTGCTCGACCACAAAGTCCTCCTGCCCGGCCTCGGGCTGGCGCGGTGCGCCACCGCGCCCACCCATTGCGGTAAAGCCGCGCCGGATTGCGTCCAGCAACTCGCTGCGCCGCGCCGCCAATTGGTCGGAGCGCGTCTCGCGCGTGGGCTGGGTTTCGGGCTTGAACGCTTCCCAGATCACATCCGCCTTGGGGTCATCGCCCGGAGAACCGCCAAACACCCGCTGGCCCGACACGCGGTTGACCTTGACCATGCTGACGCCGGCCGGCGCGACAAAAGGCGTGTGATCCCACCGCGCGCGCGATGCCATGACGAATTGTTTGAAAATCGGCGCGGCAAAGGTGCCGCCCTGCACCCAACCACCCAGGCTGCGCGGCTGATCGTAACCGATATAGACGCCGCCCACGATATTGGGCGAACCACCCACAAACCACACGTTGGTCGGCCCGCTGGTGGTGCCGGTCTTGCCAAACAGCGGCAGGCCCAGATCGCGCAGCGTCACCGCCGTCCCGCGCTGCACCACGCCTTCCAGCATATGCACCGTCTGATAGGCGGTGCGCGCGTCCAGCACCTGACGCCCCGTACCGCCCAGACGCGGCATCGGCTTACCATCCCAGTCCACCATGTTGCAGGCCGGGCATTTGCGGTTGTCGGCGCGCCAGATCACCTTGCCATTGCGGTCCTGAATGTAGTCGATCAGCGTCTGCGCCCGCTGCATGCCCGCATTGGCCAGCGTGGCATAGGCGCTGACCATGCGCGCCACGGTCGTTTCCCCCGCCCCCAGCGCGAAGGAGAAATAGGGCTGATAATCGCCGATCCCCACGCGCGAGATGGTCTTGACCACCTTGTCCATGCCGACATCATTGGCGATGTGCACGGTCATCAGGTTGCGCGACTGCTCCAGCCCCCAACGCATGGTGTGGATGCCGCCCATGCCGCGATTGTCAAAGTTGCGGAAGCATTTCTGCCCCAGATTGCCGCCCTGAAACACGCAGAAGGGCTGATCGGCCACCATGCTGGCTGGCGTCATGCCATTGTCCAGACCCGTAGCATAAACAAACGGCTTGATCGTTGAACCGGGCTGGCGCTGTGCCTGCGTAGCGCGGTTAAAGGCGTCCAGCCCGGCGTCAAACCCGCCCGCCATCGCCAACACCCGGCCCGAACCGGGCTGCTCGACCAGCATGCCGCCCGACACTTCGGGTACGATGCGCAGGGCATAGGCGCCCGGCCCCGCAGGCGCCGCGGCCACCACATCGCCCCGGCGCGCGCCATCGGGAATGCCCACAAGGCTGGCCATGCTGCCATCGACAAAGCCGATCTGGCCATTGCTGCCCGCCTTTTTCAGGATCAGCCCAACGCGCCAATTGGCATAGTTCACCGATTTGTTCAGCATCGCCAATTGGCCACGCCAGCCTTCCTCGGCAATGTCGACATGGGCGATCGGCTTGTGCCAACCCTTGCCCGCGGCGTAGCGCAACAGGCCCGAACGCAACGCGTCCTGCGCCGCGTTCTGCAACGTCAGGTCCAGCGAGGTGCGCACCCACAACCCGCCATCATAGACGCTGTTGGGCCCGGCCTCGGCGTTTTCGCCATATTGGTCGATCAACTGGCGGCGCACTTCCTCGACAAAATAGCCCACCGCCGGGTCATAGCTTTCGGCGTGATGCGGCACGATGCCCAGCGGCTGCGCCTTGGCGGCCGCGGCCGTGGCGGCATCCACGTGCCCGTTGCGCACCATCTGGTCCAGCACCCAGTTGCGCCGCGCCATCGCCTTTTCGGCGGCGCGGGCGCGGCCATAGACCTCGGGCGCCTTGGGCAGGATCGCCAGAAACGCGGCCTCATGCAGTTGCAGGTCGCCCACGTCCTTGTTGAAATAGGCACGCGCGGCCGCCTGCACGCCAAAGCTTTGCCGGCCCAGCGGAATCTCGTTCAAATAGAGTTCCAGGATCTGCTGCTTGGTCAGCACGCTTTCGATCCGGCGCGCGACGATCATCTCGCGCAGTTTGCGGCTGACGGAATATTCGTTGCCGATCAGGATGTTCTTGGCCACCTGCTGAGTAATGGTCGAACCACCGCGCGCGCGCTCGTCCGAACCATACTTCAACGCATAGTCCACCACCGCCTGCGCCAGACCGATGTAATCGACCCCGCCATGGCTGAAGAAATTCTTGTCCTCGGCCGAAATGAAGGCGTTGATCAGCGGTTTGGGAAAATCAACATAGCGCAATTGCACGCGCCGTTCGCGGGCATAGGAATAGACGATCGCCCCATCGCCGCCGCGCACCATCGTGGGCATGCGCGGCTGATAGGTCAGCAACCGGTCGGCATCGGGCAGATTGCGGATCACCGCGACATAGCCGATCAACAGCACCGCCAGCATCGCGCCCGCGCCGCCCGCCAACGCGCGGAATTTCCAGCCCGAGGCCCAGCCGCGCGCGAACCACGCCCGCAGCGCCACCCAGCGATCGGCCGCCACATCACGCCACCGCGACAGACGCGGCGACTGGCTGATGTGGCCATCGGCCCACCCGGCCGCGCGCCCCGCCCCCGCCACGGTGGCGTCACGCCCCCGCGCCGACAGGTCGCGCACGCGCGTCCACAGGTTGCCCGCATTGCGCCGAATGCGCAGCTTCAGATTGTCTGGATCAAGATCGGCCATCGTGGCATCGCCCTAGCACGGCTGCGCGGCGGCTTACCAGAGTGTTCCGCGATGCGCCGGCACGGACAGCGTCACGGCTGATCGGTCGATTGCCGGGCAAAGAACACGCGGATCGCACGGGCCGTCACCTCGGCAAAGGCGGCGCGCCCCTTGTCCGAACGCAGGCGGGCCAACTCCTCGGGATTGTTGATATATCCGCTTTCAAACAGCACCGAAGGCACATCGGGCGATTTCAGCACGACAAAGGCGGCCGACTGCGGCTCCTTTTCGCGAAAGGCGATTCGCCCCTCGCCCTCGCGCAGGATCAGCCGGGCGAATTCGTCCGACAGCCGCCCCGAATGGCGCTGCGCCAGATCGACCAGAATGGCGCTGACCTGCCCGCTGGTCCGCGCCAGCGACACGCCGTTGACGGTATCGGCGCGGTTTTCAGACGCGGCCAGCTTTTCGGCCTGCTCACTCGTCCCGCGCGCCGACAGGGTATATATGGTGGCCCCCTTGGCGGTGTTGCCCACCTCGGTGCTGTCGGCGTGGATCGAGACGAACAGATCCGCCTTCATCCGCCGCGCAATGCCCGATCGGTCCTCCAGCAACAGATAGCGGTCATTGTCACGGGTCAGCGCGACGCGGATGCCGCCATCGGCCACCAGCCGGTCACGCAAGGCCAGCGCCAGCGCCAGCGTTACCTCTTTCTCGACATGCGGCATCTCGCCCGCGCCCGGATCATGCCCACCGTGCCCCGCGTCAATCACCACCAGCGGGCGGGTGGGGTCATCGCTGCCGGTGATCCTGGGCAGGTCAATCTCGGCCTTGCTGGGGGGGAGTGCGAAACGTGCGGCATAGTTGCCCGATGACGAAGCCGAGCCCATCGCCCGGTCAACCGCCACCATCGCGGCCAACACCGCAACCGGCGCCAACAGCACGAACAACGCCAGCAAAACGCGCCCGCCCCACCGGCCGCCCTGCCCGTCACCCTCGTCCTGCGCTGCCCAGTCATCCGGCGTATAAGCCATCCAGCCGCCTGCCCCACATCGGCGCGCACCCCAGAGCGCGGCCCTTCCCCCCGAACCCTAAGCGTTGTCCCTGAACGAGGCAATCACCGAAAATGCGTCCCAAACGACAAGAATGTCCAATTGACACTCATCAACGACGAAAAGGCGGCAAACTCAGCAAAAAACCGGGGAGCGCAATAAACTTGCCGATGGGCATATTGGGTGCTAGGCAATGCGATGACGGGATGAAGCCATCCCATCGCACCCGTTGGGCCTGCGCCCCTGATACCGCCGCACCGTGTACGCCTTAAGACCTTTAAGGAACCGCCGGTCTTTCGGAAAGGTCAGGTTTGGCGAGGAGACCGGCAGGGCGCGGATGGCACAAAAATTCGCTCCGTCAACGTCCGGAATGGATCCGGATGTGACAGGTTGATGCAGGTATGATGAGCCGTTTGCCGTTCCAACGCCCGATGCCCCAAGGGGGCCAGGCTGTGTGGACGGCGCGCGCAGAGGATCGCGACACAGTCGCGCCCGCTCTGCGCCTTGGCACATATCCGGACATGTCTGGCCTTGCCCACGGGTGGTTCCCGGCGGCTCCTCTGCCCTTAGCGGCACGACGGACCCTGCCGATCCGGCCCCATGCGCGAACACTCGTATCGCGCCTGATCGTTCCTGCAGACACGAAAAACGCCGCCCGGACGCCGCCATCGCGGCATTTGCGCCCGGAGTGTTCCCACATAATCGCGCCGGCACGGACCTTTGGGTCTGGAATTTGCCCGCGCGATCCTCATGACAATCGCCACACAGACGGGATGCGCAGTGCCTTTGCGGCTTCGCCATCGACCCTGTGTGGCCGGAGATATAGTAATGACCACGCGCATGCTGATCGATGCGCGCCACGCGGAAGAGACCCGGGTGGCGGTGCTGAAGGGCAATCGTATTGAGGAATTCGACTTTGACTCTGCTGATCACAAGCAGATCAAGGGGAATATTTATCTGGCCAAGGTAACGCGGGTTGAACCTTCGTTGCAGGCCGCATTCGTGGATTTCGGTGGCAATCGCCACGGTTTTCTGGCCTTCAGCGAAATCCATCCCGACTATTATCAGATCCCCAAGGAGGACCGCGAGGCCCTGCTGGCAGAGGAAGCTGCCCACGCCGAGGAAGAGGCCGCCCTGCGCGCCGTTGCCGAGGGTGAGGAAGATTTCGTCGGCGACGACGATCTGGGCGAAGGCCTGGCCGATGACTTTGCCGGCGGCGGGGTCGAAGACGCCTCGCTGATCGAGGTCGACACGTCCGAAAAGGACAGCGTCGCCACGATCGAGGCGGGCCATGTCGAGGACGGCTTTGAAGGCGACCACGAGGCCGAGGAAGCCGCAGAGGCCGATGGTGACAGCCGTGGCCGCAATCGCCGCCGCCGTCAGGGCCGCAGCGCGGGCCACGCCAAGGAAGCCGAAGAACTGCGCGCCAAGCGCATGGCGCTGCGCCGCCGCTACAAGATCCAGGACGTGATCCACCGCCGTCAGGTGCTGCTGGTGCAGGTGGTCAAGGAAGAGCGCGGCAACAAGGGCGCCGCCCTGACGACCTATCTGTCGCTGGCGGGCCGCTATTGCGTGCTGATGCCCAATTCCAGCCACGGCGGCGGCATCAGCCGCAAGATCAGCAGCGTCGCCGACCGCAAGCGGCTGAAGAGCATCATTGCCGAGATGAGCCTGCCCAAGAGCATGGGCTGCATCGTGCGCACCGCCGGCCTTCAGCGCACCAAGACCGAGATCAAGCGCGACTTTGACTATCTGGCGCGCCTGTGGGACGACATCCGCGAAACGACGCTCAAGAGCGCCGCGCCCGCGCTGATCCATTCCGACAGCGACCTGATCAAGCGCGCCATCCGCGACATCTACAACCGCGATATCGAGGAAGTGGTGGTCGAGGGCGAGCATGGCTATCGCTCGGCCCGCGACTTCATGAAGCTGTTGATGCCCAGCCACGCGCGCCGGGTAAAGCAATATGCCGACCCGGTGCCGCTGTTCCAGCGTTTCGGCGCAGAGGATCAGCTGACCGCGATGTATGATCCGGTGGTGCAGCTCAAGTCGGGTGGCTATATCGTCATCAACCCGACCGAGGCGCTGGTTTCGATCGACATCAACTCGGGCCGTTCCACCAAGGAACATGGCATCGAGCAGACGGCGGTTGCCACCAACCTTGAGGCCGCACGCGAGATCGCCCGCCAGTTGCGCCTGCGCGACATGGCCGGTCTGGTCGTGATCGACTTCATCGACATGGAATATGGCTCGAACGTCCGCAAGGTCGAGAAGGCCATGAAGGAAGCGCTTAAGAACGACCGCGCCCGCATTCAGGTCGGCCGTATCAGCAGTTTCGGTCTGATGGAGATGAGCCGCCAGCGCCTGCGCACCGGCGTGCTGGAAGCCACGACGCGCTCGTGCCCGCACTGCGATGGTTCGGGCCTGGTCCGCACGGCGGGGTCTTCGGGTCTGGCCGCGCTGCGCCTGATCGAGGACGAGGCCGCCAAGGGCAAGGGTATCGTCATCACCCTGTTCGCCAGCCAGGAAGCCGCCGTCTATGTCCTGAACTCCAAGCGCGCCGATCTGGCCGAGATCGAGGACCGTTACGGCGTCACCGTCGAAGTGATCCCCGAGGGCGAGAACGAGGGCGCCAAGATGCGCGTTGTCTCGTCGGGGCCGCGCAACGAATTCGTCCCCAAGTTCGACAAGATCGCCATCATCGAAGAAGAAGATGACGACCTGCCCGAGGATATCGAGGACGAAGAGGACGCCGAGGAAGAGGCCGAAGCGCGCGAAGACCGCGCCGAGGGTGAGGCCGAGGGCGATGGCAACGGCAGCCGCCGCAAGCGTCGCAAGCGTCGTCGTGGCCGTGGCCGCGACCGCCGCGAGGACGGTGAGGCCAGCGAGGGCGGCGAGGACGAGGGTGACGAGTCCGAGGACGCCGGCGCCGAGGGTGACGAGGCCGGTGACGATGCCGCCGCCGAGGACAGCTCGACCGAGGGCGAAGGTGGTGAGGATGGCCCGCGCAAGCGTCGCCGCCGCAACCGTCGTCGCCGTGGCCGTGGCCGTGGTGAAGGTGGTGAGGCCAGCGACAGCGCCGTGGCCGGTGAGGCCGCCGATGATGGCGAACCCGCCGAGGCCGAGGCCGAGAGCGAAGAGCCAGTCGCCGCGGAAGCCAGCGCCCAAGCCGTGGTCGAAGAAGCGCCCAAGCCCAAAGCCAAGCGCACGCGCCGCAAGAAAGCCGACGTGGTTGCCGCTGAGGCTGAGGCCGGCGATGCGGTGAGCGACGAGGCTGAGGTCGCGGCTGAAGTGGTGGAAACCGCCGACGCCGCACCCAAGGCCAAGAAGGCCCCGGCCAAGCCGCGGGCCCCGCGCAAGAAGAAGGCCGATGTGGTGAGTGACGAGGCGACCAGCGCCGATGCACCCGCCGCAGAAGGTGAGGCAGGCGAAGCGCCTGCCGAGCCCAAGGCCAAGGCCCGCAAGGCTCCGGCCAAGCCGCGCGCCCCGCGCAAGAAGAAGGTTGAGGCCGAGGCCGCGCCCGAAGCCGCAGTTGCGGCCGAAGCGCCCGCCGCCGATGCCCCTGCGGGCGAGGGTGAAGGCGACGGCGATGGCCCCCGCAAGGGCTGGTGGCAGCGCACCTTTGGCGCCTGATACGGCGCTGATGGCCAAATGAAACGGGCCTCCCGGTTCACACCGGGAGGCCCTTTCTTTTGCCTAATCAGGCGAACGAATCAGGGATTGGCGCATTCGGTCATGCCGCCGCGCCCACGGGCAATGTCAGAGGTCGGCGGCACGGGCTGCACTTTGCCAAAGCCACCGAACAAGGCCATCTGCGTTTCATTGACAACATGGCAGATATTGGGACCAATCGCGGGAACCAGGCCAACGCCCGAAAGTTTGAAAACGGGCGTTTCATTGTCGCGGCGGTAAAAACCGTTCGGCCAACCGCAATCGCCCGTCGAACGACCAGCCATGGCCATCTTGGGCACGACCTTCACCTTGCCGAAACCGCCGAACAGCGCCATCTGCGTTTCGTTCTGAACATGGCAATACAGGTCCGGCGCATATTGCCACATCACTTCGGGCTTGTCAGCCTGGCGCACAAAAGCACCGGCAAAATCCTCGGCCTGTACCGGAGCCGAATTCATAGCCATCGAAGCCGCCGAAAGCAAGACAATCATCTTTGCGATGATGGAATATCTCCTGTTATGCATAATTGCGTGATTTTTGTATCCACATAAAATAACACCACAACCGCGACAGAATGACCACTTTATGCAAAAATATAGGACAAATTGACGAATTATATTTTCAGGTTTTGTATATTTTCGCCATAACCCATCAGTAATCACCCTTTGATCCAAAATGTCGCGCATCTACCTGTGACATGTACCGCTCCACCGTTTCGCCGCTTGACTCAGATCAATGCCGCCCATGTGCCAGCCCGTCATAATGCTAACAATTGTTATGATAAGGAGAGGACGCAATGGCCCATTTCCCGCAAAACCCCGGCTTTACCTCGGTGCTGCGCCTGATTCGCCTGCAAGGTGACATCGGCGATCTGGAGATCGAGGGCGAAGTCCCCGCCGCGCTGGACGGCGCGTTTTTCCGCGTCCATCCCGACCCTCAGTTCGCACCCAAATTCGCGGACGATCAGTTCTTCAACGGCGATGGCATGGTCAGCCAGTTCCGTTTCAAGAACGGCCGCGTGGATTTCAAGCAACGCTATGCCCAGACCGACAAGTGGAAGCTGGAGAACGCGGCCGGAAAAGCGCTGTTTGGCGCCTATCGCAACCCGCTGACCGATGAGGAGTCCGTCAAGGGCCAGATCCGTGGCACCGCCAATACCAATGTGCTGGTCCACGCGGGCAAACTGTTCGCCATGAAAGAGGACAGCCCATGCCTGATCATGGACCCTAACACGCTGGAAACGCAGGGCTATACCGATTTTGACGGCGATCTGAACATCAGCGCCTTTACCGCCCACCCCAAGATCGACCCTGACACCGGCAATTTCTGCGGCTTTGGCTATTCCCTGGCAGGCCCCCTCACCCGCGAATGCGCCTATTTCGAGATCGACCCCGAAGGCAAGATCGTCCGCAAGGCCTCGTTCGAAGTGCCGCATTACACCATGCTGCACGACTTTGGCATCACGCAGGACTATGCCGTCTTCAACGTCTCGCCCTATTCGTCGGATTGGGAAACGCTGGAGCAGAACCGCCCCCATTTCTGGTATGACCGCGAATTGCCGTTCTATATCGGCGTGATGCGCCGCGATGGCGATGGCAGCGACATGCGCTGGTTCCGTCAGGAGCCTTCGGTGTGCGGCTGTCATGTGATGAACGCGACGCAAGAGGGGACCAAGGTGCATCTGGACCTGCCCGTCTCGCAGACCGGCTCGCTGCCTTTCTTCCCCAACCGTGACGGCACGCCTTATGACGTCAAGGAGATGGTGACGTTCCTCTCGCGCGTCACCGTCGATCTGGCCAGCAACGAGGACGTGGTGCAGTCAATCACCCGCATCGGTCAGGCGCCGGGCGAATTCCCGCGCATCGATGACCGCTATGCTGGCAAGGCCTATAGCCATGGCTGGCAGATCACCTATGATTTTTCCAAGCCTTACAATGGTCCGGCGGGGCCCTTTGCGGGCGTCATCAATTCGCTGACGCATTACAATCTGGCCACGGGTCAGGAGGAAAGCTGGTGGTGCGGGCCCGACAGCGCCTTTCAGGAACCCGCCTTCATCCCGCGCAGCGCCGATGCCGCCGAGGGCGATGGCTGGCTGATCGCGCTGGTCGACAACCACATCACCAACTATTCCGACCTGTGCCTGTTTGACGCGCTGGACGTGACCAAGGGGCCGATCTGCCGCATCAAGCTGCCGATCCGCCTGCGTCAGGGGCTGCATGGCAATTGGGTGCCGGGAGCCAAGCTGGAGGCCGCCACCCGCTCCAAGGAACTGGAAACGGCCTGAAATCCGCCGCCCTGTCCCAAAGGACAGGGCAGCACGGCCGGGGCGCGGCCTGCGCGGCCCGGCCCCGGATTTTTCGGCACAAAAGCGCCCCGCCCCCATGGGTTTGGGCGCTTTTCCGGTGGTTTAGGCCTGTGGCCACCATGCCGCACCGGCCCGGTTTTGATGCCGATTGGCCGCAGGGCGGGCGCGCAAACCCTGCGGCATCGCAACATGGGTCTTGCCCCTGCGAAAATGGGCGGTATGAGGGCAGCAACGCGGGCGATACCAGCGCGCTGAATCGGGACGCCCTGTGCCCCCGGTTCGCCGCCAAAGCCCATGGGCAAACAGCACGGAAAGTTAGCGGATATGGCCACCTTTTCTCTCCCCGCCAACAGCAAGATCAGCAAGGCTGGCAAGGTCCACAAGGCCGAGGGCGCCACGCGGGTGAAGAAGTTCACCGTCTATCGCTATGACCCCGACAGCGGCGAAAACCCCCGCTATGACACGTTCGAGATCGATCTGGACAATTGCGGCCCGATGGTTCTGGACGCGCTGCTGGTGATGAAGAACGAGAAGGACAGCACCCTGACCTTCCGTCGTTCGTGCCGCGAGGGCATCTGCGGTTCCTGCGCGATGAACATGAACGGCCGCAACGGTCTGGCCTGCACCACCGCGATCGAGGATCTGTCGGGCGATATCCGCATCACCCCGCTGCCGCATATGGAAGTGATCAAGGATCTGGTCCCTGATTTCACGCACTTTTATGCGCAATACGCCAGCATCCGCCCTTGGCTGCAAACCGTGTCGACCACGCCTTCGGGCAAGGAACGCCTGCAGTCGCCCGAACAGCGCGAGAAGCTGGACGGCCTGTATGAGTGCATCCTGTGCGCCTGCTGCTCGACCTCGTGCCCGTCGTACTGGTGGAACTCGGACAAGTTCCTGGGCCCGGCGATCCTGTTGCAGGCCTATCGCTGGCTGGCGGACAGCCGCGACGAAATGACTGGTGAGCGTCTGGACGAGCTGGAAGATCCCTTCCGCCTGTACCGCTGCCACACGATCATGAACTGCGCCAACGTCTGCCCCAAGGGCCTGTCGCCGGCGCGCGCGATTGCCGAAATCAAGAAGATGCAGGCCGAACGCGCGATCTGATTACTGTCGTTTTTCCATTAAAACCGGTCGGCTGTGCGCTGGCCGGTTTTTTTGTTGCTCACAGCCCGCCATTTCGTGCCGCAAGCGCGCAATCTGGACAGCCAGGCGGTCGCATTATACCTTTGCCATAGAAAACCAAAGCGCCACTGGGCGGGCAACGGTGTACTGGAACGGGGAATGGCATCATGGTCATGCGGCGTTCTTGCGTTAGCCCCGCCCAACCTGTGCCACATGCGCTGCTGCGGGATGCCCCGCCGCCCTGACCGCATTGTGGAGAAATACGTTATCCACCAATCACCGGCAGTTGAATAGCGCGAACGCGGAAACGTCCGAAATTCTTGCAATTTACACCCGAAACCGTAGAAATACAGAACTAGTCAGGCACACAGCATCCTTTTGTGCAATCAGAATAGCGCTTTTTAGATCTGTTCAGCTTCGCGCAAATTCCGTAGCCTTATACCCATCGTATCGAGCAGCGCCGCGCCGCTGGTCTGATGTGAACTGGAGGGAACCATGGCACAAAAATTCGCTAAGGCCACGCTGACCGCCTGCCTGATCGGCATCGGCGCCAGCCTGTTTGCGGCAACGGCGGCCGATGCAGCGCCGCGACGCAAGATCTATATCAAGAACGCCTGCAACCGCCCGTTGCAGGTACTGGTCCATCATGCTGATGGGTGGCGCAACTGGCACCCGCATGCCTGGTACCAGTACGAACCGGGCGAAGGCAGTTATGTCAACAACTCGGACGGCGAGAAGTTGACGCAGATGGATGACCACGACCTGTACATGTATGCCGAAACCACCGACGACCGCCGCACGCTGCGCTGGGAAGGTGGCGGGCCGGAAGTGACGTGGCGCGGGGCGACCTATACCACCATGAAAATGAACACCTCGGTCGATCGTGATGGCGACCGGGTGGTGCGTCTTACCTGCGACAACTGATCGCGGCGCCACATTGCCCATGCGACAACAGACCGGGGGCCATGCGCCCCCGGTTTTGTTATAAATGACTACAATATGGAGGCCGCAAGACGCGCGTTGTGTGGCCTGGGGCGCGCTGCGCGCTACCCCTGCCCGAAACGCCACTTGCCGCGATGCAGCAAAGCGCGGTAGGGGCTGCGCGTCCCTCCCGCCCTGCCACCTTTTTGGCCCCTGCCCTTTCGGATCCGATGCCATGACCGATACCGCCTCCGTACTTGCCCGCTATCACGCGCTGAACGAAGCGGGGGAATTGCGTAGCGATGCCGAACAGGCCGCCGCCGCCGCCCGCCTGTCGCAATTGCAGGCGCAGTTGCAGGCGCCCACCGGGGGCACCGGCCTGCTGGGCCGCCTGTTTGGCAAGGCGCCACCGCGCGCGCGCGGCGTCTATATGTGGGGCGGCGTGGGCCGTGGCAAATCGATGCTGATGGACCTGTTCCACGACAGCCTGACCATCACCGAAAAGCGCCGCGTCCATTTCCATGCCTTCATGCTGGAGGTCCACCGCATCCTGCGCGAGGTGCGCGCCACCGAAAGCGGCGATCCCATCCCGCAGGTGGCCGCGCGCATTGCCAATGGCCTGCGCGTGCTGGCCTTTGACGAGATGGTGGTGAACAATTCAGCCGATGCGATGATCATGAGCCGCCTGTTCACCGCGCTGATCCGCGATTGCGGCGTGACGATCGTCACCACCTCCAACCGGGCGCCGTCCGAACTGTACAAGGACGGGCTTAATCGTGAGCATTTTCTGCCATTTATCGCCCTGATTGAAAGTGAACTCGATGTTCTGACGCTGAATGGCCCGGTCGATTACCGGCTGCAACGTCTGGGCGGGATCGACAGTTGGCACACGCCTTTGGGGGACGCGGCCACCGCCCGTGTGCGCGAGGTGTTCTTTCGCCTGACCGACTATCCGCCCGAGGACGCGGCCCATGTGCCCAGCGCCGATCTGGACGTGGGCGGCGGGCGGCTGTTGCATGTGCCCAAAACGCTCAAGGGCGTGGCGGTGTTCAGTTTCAAGAAGCTGTGCGAACAGGCCCGCGGCGCATCGGATTATCTGGCGATTGCCCAGACCTATCATACCATTATTCTGGTGGGCATCCCGCGCATGGGGCCGGAAAACCGCAATGAGGCGGCCCGTTTCGTCACGCTGATCGACGCGCTGTACGAACACAAGGTCAAGCTGTTCGTGACGGCCGACGCCAGCGCCGATGACCTGTATGAGGCGGGCGATGGCCGGTTTGAATTTGACCGCACCATCAGCCGCCTGACCGAAATGCAGTCGCAGGATTACATGGCGCTGGGCCATGGTGAGGACTGAACCGGCGTGATAGCCTGCCCCCATTGGCAACATGGGGGTTCAAGGGCATGCTGGTCGTGACTTCGGAAAATATCGCGGGCCACCGCATCACCGCCCATCTGGGTCAGGTGTTTGGCGTGGTGGTGCGCTCACGCGGGCTGGCGGGCAATTTCATGGCCAGTCTGCGCACCATTTTCGGCGGCGAGATCAAGGAATTGTCGGTGCTGGTCGAGGAAACGCGCCAACACGCGATGGCCCGCCTGACCACCAATGCGGCGGCGATGGGGGCCAATGCGGTCATCATGATGCGGTTTGATTCGGGCGCGATCGGTCAGATGATGAACGAAGTCGTCGCCTATGGCACGGCGGTGCGGATCGAGCCGATCTGAACCACCCGCCCAGGCGGGGCCGCGATCAGGCAGCCCCGCCATTAGCGAAAATCAGGCCGCCTTGCCGTGGTTGCGGGCCTGCGCCCCGGCCAGACGGGTCATCAACCGCAGGTCGCTTTCGCTCAATTGCAGCGCGGCGTCGGCCCAGATGTCGACGATGCGGCGCAATTCGTCGACTTCCAGCGGGGCAGCCACCCGCATCGCCTTTTTCGCCGCGACCATGCCGCTGTGGCGGCGGGCCGATTTGGCGATGAAGTCACGCACGGCGGCCACGCCCTCGCCCGGCTCGGCCAGATGGGCGACGATGCCCATTTCGTACATTTCCTCGGCGGTATAGGTCTTCTGGCTCAGGATGATGCGATCCGCCATCGCCGTGCCCAACTTGCGCGAGAGGATGGCGTGCGCCCCCATGCCCGGGAACAGGCCAAACATCACCTCGGGCAGGCCAAAGGTCGATCCGCGTTCGGCGATGATCACGTCAAACGAAAGCAGCGCCTCAAAGCCGCCGCCCAGTGCCTGCCCCTGCACCAGACCGATGGTCAGCATCGGCAGGTCCATCGCCAGCATATTGCGATGCAGGATCTCGACACAGCGATAACCATAATGGGCCAGCGAATTGCGGTCGCCCGCCCGGATCAGCTTTTGGAACAGGTCCAGATCGCCGCCAAAGCAGAACACGCCGGGGCTGCGGCTGCCCAGGATCAGGTAATCCAGCGGCAGGCGGCCAGGGCCGAAATGGCGGCCGATCAGGTCCTGCCACAGTTCGAAATCGCCCAGCATCGGCGGGGTAAAGCTGGGACGGCCATAGGGCCGCATAAAGGTCCAGATGGCGCGCGCGGCGTCATCATACAACACATCCAGCTCGGCCAGATTGAGCAGACGTTCCGGAACGGCCAACCGCCGCGCCGAACTGTCCAGCCATGCCTCTTCCTGCACGGGGAGCGGCAAAGCCAACCCCTCGCCCATGGAAC
The DNA here is from genome assembly GCF_009909235.1 of Novosphingobium ovatum. Lineage (GTDB taxonomy): Bacteria > Pseudomonadota > Alphaproteobacteria > Sphingomonadales > Sphingomonadaceae > Novosphingobium > Novosphingobium ovatum. The sequence continues at coordinate 363,567 of NZ_JAAAPO010000002.1, read as the reverse complement.
CACTTACGTCTTGCTGGGTAGAACCAGCAGCCAAACGATCCATATACGACCCTCCAAGTCGCACCCGCGAAGCAGCGCCCCCACAGCCTGTCCCTCGCGAATTTCATTGAATTTAAAGCAATTTGCGGGGCCGCTGGCAAAGAGAAATTTTACGTATGTTAACCATGCCCTGTTTCACTTTGGCGCACGGATTTCCTATTGATTTTCAAAGGAAAAGGAGTTTTTCGCCGATTTGCGCCTGGGCGATTTGCAGAAAATCGCCTCGGTTAATTTTCGGCAATGTCCTTATGCGGCGCGCATAGGTGTCTACCCCCAAGCGGGGGAACACCACCAAATCGGAGGCAAAAGGGTATTTTTTGGACGGGACGCAGGCAAAAGTCGGCCTTTACCCACACAGGGCAGGCCGACTCGAAAAAATACGGATCAGGCCAGTCCCAGACGGCCCAGCGACCGGTCCAGCATCAACAATTGCCACAACAGCCGCGAATAGTCCGACGTCCCGGCAATATGCGCCTCGGCGATGGCGGACAGGCGGGCGGCATCAAACCAGCCGGTACGCGCCAGCGCCCCGCCGCCATTGCGCGTGTCAGCAGCGATCGCACGCGCCGCGCCCGCCAAAGGCCCACGAAACCATTGCGCGATGGGGGTGACAAAGCCCTGTTTCGGGCGGAACAGGATGTCGTCCGGCAAATAGCGCCGCATCGTGTCCTTGAGCAGCCATTTGCCCTGCGTGCCATGGATACGTTCACCCTCTGGCAGGGTGGCGGCAAATTCGATCAGCCGGTGGTCCAGCAAAGGCTCGCGCGCCTCAAGGCTGACGGCCATGCTGGCGCGGTCCACCTTGGTCAGGATGTCGCCGGGCAGCCAGAATTTCAGATCGGCATATTGCGCCCGGTCCAGCCCGGATCGCGCCGGCGCATTGGCCATGCAGTCGATAAACGGCTGTTCCGCCCGGTAATCACCCCGCAGGCGCAGATATTCAGGCGAATAGAGCCCCGCCCGCGCCAATGGCCCCGTCACCGAGATCGCGCTGGCATAGGCGTCCATGCTGCTGCCCGCCAAGGAGAGCAGCGTGGTTTTGGCCCGCAACGGGCGCGGCGCCCAATCGGCCTTGGGGTACAGCCGCCCCAGCGTGCCGAACAGCGGCCCCCGGATGGCGTCGGGAATCAGTGAACGCACCCGGTCCTCGCGGTGCTGGAACACATGGCGGCGGTATCCGGCAAAGGCCTCATCCGCGCCGTCCCCCGACAGCGCCACCGTCACCGATTCGCGCGCCAATTGGCACACCCGCCATGTCGGCAATGCGCTGGCATCGGCAAAGGGTTCGTCAAACATCCACGCCAGATGGTCCACCGCCTCGAAATCGTCGGGGCTGACGGTGCGGTTGACGTGGTTGGTGCCAAATTGCCGCGCGATCCGCTCGGCATAGGCGCTTTCGTCCAAGGCCTTGACGTCAAAGCCGATCGAGCAGGTGCGCACCGGGTTGGCGCTAGCCTCGGCCATCAGGGCGACGACGCTGGAACTGTCCACGCCGCCTGACAGAAACGCGCCCAATGGCACATCGGCCACCATCCGGCTGGTGACGGCATCGCGCATCAGATGGATCAATTCGGCGCTGTGGTCGGCGGCGCTTCCCTTGCGCCGGTCGGCAAAACTGACATCCCACCACTGGCGCGGCGCGGGGGCGGGCTCACCATGGCGCAGCACCAGCAGGTGACCGGCGGGCAATTTCTGCACCCCGTTCAGGATGCAGCGGTGATCGGGGACATAGCCCCAGGCCAGATAGTCCTCCACCGCCAACGGGTCGATCTCGCGGCGCAGGCCGGGATGCGCGGTCAGCGCCTTCAGTTCCGAGCCAAAGATCAGGCTGCCATCGGGCAGGCTGGCGTAAAACAGCGGTTTCACCCCCAGCCGGTCGCGCACGATCAGCATCTCGCGCCGGTCCAGATCATAGATGGCAAAGGTGAACATCCCCGCCAACCGGCTGACGCAATCGGCGCCCCAGCGTTGATAGGCGGCGATGATGACTTCGGAATCGCCATCGGTGTGGAACACCGCGCCCTGCGCCGCCAGTTCAGCGCGCAATTCGCGGTAGTTGTAGATCTCGCCGTTGAACAGCAACATGGCGCGGCCGTCGGTGCTGGCCATCGGCTGGGGCGATCCGGCGATGTCGATGATCGAGAGGCGGCGATGCCCCATCCCCACCCCCGGCGCCGTCCACACGCCAAAGCCGTCCGGGCCGCGGTGCGCGATGGCATCGCACATGCGCTCGACCCGCGCGGGGTCAACCGGCTTTGGGCTGGTCAGATGGAAGATACCGGCAAAACCACACATATTCAGTCCCCTGTCGCCCGGTCATGCCCGATCCGCGCGATCCCATCCATCCAATTGCCGATCAAACCTGTCGATTGCCTAAACGCGGCGATCGATTCCGCCGCCGGGCGGGTAATGCCCCCCTCGCCCCGCGCGCCCGGCTCCACCGCCGAAACGATCAGCACCATCGTCGAGCGCCGCCGCAGCAACAGCCGATCGGTGATATTGGCCAGTTTCAGCCGCAGATTGCTGCCCGTGGCCAGATCGCCGGTGCGATAGGTGGTGGCCGCCAGACGCATCGTCGGGCCGCCCGCCAGCAACAGGTCGGTCTTGGCGTCGGCCATGTCGGGGCCAGGGCTGCGCCATGACCAGCTGCTGTCGGGGGTCAGTGCCCCTTCGCCAAAGCCGCCCGCCTTTTTGCCCGGACCCTGTGCGGCGTACAGGCCATAGAACACGTCGACCACATGGCCCTGCGCATCGGCATAGCGGCCCAGCAGGCGGTGATCGGCGCCGGTCGCGCGCGGTTCCCACCAGATGCGCGGCGTGTACTCCTCCCGGCGCCATCCCGGCACGTCAGGCAGAGTAATGGCATCGGGCATGTCCGCGCTCAGCCGGTCGGCCACCGCCACCCAGCCCACCGCCGCCAGCGCCAGTGCGCCAGCGCCCACCAGCACTCGCGTGGGCGCCACAACAAAGCCTTCGGCCCAATCCAGAACCCGCGCGCCCTGCACCGCCCCCAGATCCAGCATCGGCGCGCCCGCCGGCCGGTCGAAAAACCGCCAGCCCGCCGCCAAAATCAACCCGATGACAATGGCAAAGAACACCCAGCCATAGATGATATGGTCAATCCCGCCCGCAACCTCGCGGCCCCAGATCTGCGCGGCATAGACCGTGCCCCATGCCCGCACGCCATTGGCCAGCACCGGCACCACCACGCACAGCGCCATGAACCCCGCCCGCCGCCGCCAGTCCAGAAAGCAGACATGCGCGCACAGCGCGCCAAAGGCGGTCATCGCCACCAGAAACTTGACCCCGCTGCACGCCTCGGCGACTTCGAACAGGCCGGCGGGGGTATGGATGAACACCCCGTCGATCTGTGCCGGGATCGCGCTGACATGCACCAAAGCGATGGTGATATGGGCGGTGATGGTCTGCAACAGCGGTACCAGCTCGTCGCCAAAGGGCACCAGAAAGGCCATATAGCACAACGGAAACAGCACGCCCGCCGCCACGCGCGGCCCCAGCACCATCGGCACCGCCATCATCAGCATCGCCACAGCGGCGATCTGCGTCACCTGGGCAAAGCCGGCAAAGGCGCCCAGCACCCACAGCACCAGCGCCGCCCCCAGTCCCGCCAACCCCGGCCCCCACGCCGCAGCGCGCAGCGCGAACAGGCCCGGCAACCGTTGCGCCACCAGCCAGCCGACGATCGCCGGGACCATCAGGATGTGGTTATAGGTGGAACTGTCCCACCATTGATGCGCCATCGCCCGCCATTCGGGCCAGAACAGCGCGATCAGCCCGGCCCATACCGCCGCCAGTTGCACCAGCGGCGCGCGCCATTCCTCGGGCAGCCCCCCCGCCCGCGCGGGCAAGGCCTGAGCGCCCATGGCAGGCCAGCGGTCAGCCATCGTCGCGCGGATGGAAGGCCGATGGCGCCATGATCTGCGCCAGCGGCATCAGCGCGCCCTGCCAGCTTTGCCGATCGACCACCAACCGTCGCGCCGTCACGCCCATGGTGGCCGCCCGGCGTGGATCGCGCACCAGCGCCACGGCCAGCCGCGCCAGATCTTCGTCATGGTCGGCCACCGCCAGATGCACACCCGGCTGCGCCGGAATACCGGTGGCCGCGGCGCTGGATACCACCACCGGCAGCTCCATCGCCATCGCCTCCAGCACCTTGTTCTGGACGCCGCGCGCGATTTCCAGCGGCACCAGCGCAATATCGCTGGCCCGCAGCCATTGGCGGATGTCGTCCACCCGGCCCCAGACATGCACGCCATCGCGCCCATCCAGCGCCGTCACCTCCTCGGTAGGAGCGCGGCCAACGATGTGGAATGTCGCCTCGGGCAATTCGCGGCGGATCTGTGGCAGGATCCGTTGCGCCACCCGCAGCACGGCGGCCACGTTGGGCGGGTAATCCATCTGGCCGGTAAAGATGAAGCGCGGCCCCGGCATATCCCGCAAGGCGCCCACCGGACGGACGGACATCGGATCGAAATGATCGGCATCGATGCCATTGCCCAGCACCCGCACATCGGCCACCGCCGCCACGTCATGAGGCAAGCGTTGACGGAACAGGGCGGCCTCGGCCTCGGTGATCAACAGGCTGACATCGGCGCGCGCGGCCAACCGCGCTTCCTCGGCGCGCAACAGGCGGCCTTCGCGCTTGTACGCATGGCCCATCAGCCCCGACCGTTCCAGCGCATAGGCATCGAATTTGGCCGAATCAACGTCGACGAAATCCATGACCACCCGCCCGGTAAAGCCTGCGGGCACATATTGGCCCATCTGCCCCGAAAAGACATAGATCGCCCCGATCCGGCCACTGTCCACCAAATCGCGCACATAACGCGCCAGTTGCGGATCGTGGAAAGCGGTCAGGCTGATCGGCGCGCGGCGCCACAGTGCCTGCATGCCCGCCACCGCCAGCGGCTTTGACCGGGTGACCAGACGATAGGAATGCGCCATCGCGGCCAGTTCGACCTCTTCGGCCATGTCGTGCTGATCATCGGCGAAACAGGCGACATGCACCGGCGCCATCCGCGCCAGACGGCGCAGGATATGGTGCGAACGGATCTTGTCCCCGCGATCGGGCGGAAACGGAATGCGATGCGCCAGGAACAGGATGTCCTTGGCGCTCACCCCAGCCCCCGCGCGATCCACGGCCCGATCATGGTCGCCACTGGCAAAGGCAGCTTCTTCCAGATCTCGACCAGCCGCGAATTGCCGCTGCTGGTGGGATCGGCATCACGCTTGGGCGCGCCGGGCGCGGTATAGACGCCATAGGACAACGGCGCGGGTTCAAACCCCCAGTTGCGCTTGAAGTCATAGGGCCCCGAATGGGTCTTTGACCGGCCAAAGTCGAAATGGGTGCAGCCGCGCGCGCGCGCGTGCAGCATCAGGGCGTAATACATCCGGTCATTGGCCCGCAGCCGCCGCGCGTCCCATATGCCGCCTCCCCAATAGGGCATCACCGCCCCGCCGTGATAGATCGACAGCACGCTGGAGACCGGCACGCCTTCGTGCCAGACGGTCAGGATATCCGCGTCATCGCCAAACCCGTCCAGCATCGCGTCAAACAGCGCGCGCGGGAACACCGGCGTACCCAGATTGCGCACGCTGGCGGCATAGACGGCGTAATGGGCCGCGCGGTCGCGTTCGCTGACGCCCACGCTCACCTCCAGCGGATTGGCCAGCGACTTGCGCACCTCGGCGCGCTGTTTGCGCGGGATGGCGTTCAGTTCGGCCTCGTCGCTGTCGGCCAGCGGGCGGATGAAACCGCAATGGCTCTGCGTCTTGATCGTCCAGCCCTCGCGCCCATCGGGCAACGGCCCGCCGCGCAATTCGGCGCTGGCACAGGCGTGGCGCACGGCCATTTCCTCGGCGGCGGCAAACAGGGGCGTGGCGCATTCGCCCGGCGCCACCAGCACGCCCCCGCCCACGGCAAAGCCGCTGGAGGCCAGCAACCGGCCAAAGATCGGCGAATGGATGGCGTTCAATGGCAACCAGCCGACAATCACGCCTTCTCGCAGGGCGACAATGCCAGCGGCCGGGTTGCCCGTGCTGGCGGCCACCGCCTTGATCCACACGGGACGGTGGAATGGCGTGCCTTCGGCGTTGCGGGCGACAAAATCGTCAATCGCGGCGCATTCGTCCGCATCATCCAGCCGCGCCAGACGCACCATCGGTGCGGCCAGGCGAGCGGCAATCACCGTGTCAAACGGGAAAGGCGCGTTCATGCCCGCCACACCTGCGCCAACGCGGTTTCCCGCTTTACCAACTCGTCCATACGCCCCCACGCATAAGTCTCGATCAATTTGCGCAGCTTAGCCTCCATACGGTCAATATTTGTATAATGGCGCAGGCGCGAACGCAGCGGGGCTCCGGGAATGCGGGGCTGGTTTTCGTCGACTTCCCACGGGTGGAAATAGAAAATCGCCGGACGCCCATCGACATGGTTCACCCGGTCAATCGCCCAATGGCTGAACGCCTGAGGCAACACGCGGAAGAACCCGCCCCCGCCCGCCGCCATGCGCCGCGCGCCCCATTGCACCGTGGTGACGGGGATTTCGATCAGATCGGCATCAGGCAAAGGGCGAAAGGCAAAGCGCGGCGCCTCGCGCCAGCCGTAATGGTCATGCGCGATGGGCGCGACGCTGCTGGAATAGGTATAGCCATGTTCGGCCAGCACCTCGAACGCCCAAGGGGTGCGCGCGTCGATCGAGAAGCTGGGCGCGCGATAGCCCTTGATCGCCTGACCGCTGGCGTCCTCCAGCGTGCGGGCGGCGCGGTCGATGTCGGCGGCAAAACTCTGGGCGTCCATGGTGAACACGCGGGCGTGGTCCCAGCCGTGGCTGGCCAGTTCATGCCCCGCGTCCACAATCCGCCGCATCAGCGCCGGATAACGCGCCGCCACCCAGCCCAGCGTGAAAAAGGTCGCGCTGATCCCCAATTGCGCAAACAGGTCGATCAGCCGGTCGGTGTTGGCCTCCACCCGGCAGGGCAGATCATCCCACTGGTCACGGCTGACCACCTTTTCAAACGCGCCGACCTGGAAATAGTCCTCCACATCGACAGACATGGCATTGCGGACGGGGGCATTGCGGACGGGGGCGTTCAGGGGCGTGGACGCCTCGGTCAGGGGGATGGCGTGCTTCATCATCGTCGCTCCTGCGGGGGCGGCGGTGCGCCTGGCCCCCGGCATATGGCTCTGCCCGTCACGGGCCGGGAAAATCAGGCAGCGGGCGGCACGGATGCGCGCCCGCCGGGATCAGGTCACTCAGGCCGCCGCGCGGGTCGCGTCCTCACGCTCGATCCATTCGATCAGCATGGTCAGCGTGTGGCGGATGGTGCGGTCCTGTTCGATCAGGCGGCTTTCCAGCCCGGCCAGCCGCTCGTGCAGCGCGTCGATGGCGGCGCGGTGGGCCGGATCGCCGGACGCCTGCGCGGCCTCGTCCTGATTGGCCAGCTCGATCACCGCCTGTTGCAATTCGGCGATCTGCATGTCGCGTTCGGCCAGCGCGGATTCAAAGCTGGCCATGCTGGCCGCCCCAACTTGCGCGCGGGTGGTGGGCGCGGGCGCGTCGGGCACAGCGGCCAGCGACACCGGCGCGGCCACACCGGCGGCAGGCGCGGGCGGCGGGGCCAGTTGCAAGCCACCATCGGCGGTCAGTTCGGCCAGCACCTGCGCCAGCATGACGCCATCGATCCGCTTGCGCTGTTCGACCGCGCCAAGGATCAGCAGGCGGTTGACGATCTGGTTGATGCGGCGCGGCACGCCCGCCGATGCCTTGTGCAACTCGGCAAAGACGCGCTGGTCAAAGGCCGGGTTGCCGTCCCAACCCACCTTGCGCAGGCGGTGCAGGATATAGGGCTCGACCTCGCCCGGCTCCATCGCCTCCAGGTGATGGGCGGCGATGACGCGCTGACGCAGCTGTTCAAGGCCGGGGTGGCCCTGAATGCTGTCGCGGAATTCGGGCTGGCCCAGCAGCAGGATCTGCAACAGGGGCTGGCTGCCCAATTGGAAGTTTGACAGCATCCGCAACTCTTCGAGCGCGTCGATGGCCAAATTCTGGCTTTCGTCGACCACCAGCAGGCAGCGGCGGCCGGCGCGGGCCTCCTCGTGCAGGAAGGCCTCGATGGCGCCCAGCGCGGTGGCCTTGTCATGTGAGGCGATCGACAGGCCAAAGGCCTGCGCCACCACATGCACCAGTTCCTCGCCATCCAGCTTGCTGGTGACGATCTGCGCGGCGGTCAGGCGCAGCCGGTCGATGGTGGCCATCAGATGCGCCACCAGCGTCGACTTGCCCGCGCCCACCTCGCCGGTGATGACGATGAAGCCCTCGCCCTGCGCCAGACCATAGCCGAGATAGGACAGCGCCTTGCGGTGCGTCAGGCTCTCGAAATAGAACGCCGGGTCCGGGGTGAGCTGGAACGGACGACCGCTGAAACCATAGAAATCATCAAACATTGCAATGCCCTCCCCAAGGGGATCAGAAAGTGTAGCGCATACCGACCGAGCCAGACGTGCTCCATGCGTCCTGCACGTCCTGCCGCATGATGCCGTCGATGGCCAGAGACGCCGAAGCCGTCAGATGGCGCGAGAGATAGTATTGGTACAAAGCCACCGCACGGATCGCGTTCATGTCGCTGTTCGTGGTCAGGCCGCTCTTGTAGTGATACGCATCCAGCGTCGCGTCAAAGATCGACCGTTCCGACAGACGCCCGCCGAAATAGGCGGCGACCCAGTAATACTGGTCGGTCTTGCCATTGATGCCGGCCAGCACGGTCTGTGCCGAGGTGATATAGCGGCGGCGGTCATAGCCCGCGCCCAGACCCGTGCGCCAGCGGCCCAGATCCAGACCATAGGACAGCGACACACCCCGCCCGCGATACAGCGTCGAGTTGACCGAGCCCAGCGCGCCCGCCAGACAGTTGCCGCCCTGCATCGAGGAGACGCAGGAGGTCAGGTTGCCGGTGATCGCATCGCGCACCGTGGTGAACTGGGTGGGCATGTTGAACAGCGAATTGGTCAACGACCCGCCAAAGCCGGTGATGCCGTCATAAACCACCACGTTGAAGGCGTGGCGCTCGTCCGGCTGATAGTTGAAGAAGCCATAGACGCCCACCTCGCCATAGCGGCGGCCGACATGGGCTTCGAAATTGGTGCGGCTGGAGGGGCGCCAGACAACGCCCGCGTCCCAGATCAACCCTTCGCTGTCGAACGCCAGATAGCGCGGCTGCGAATAGTCGGTCTGCATGCGGCCATTGGCATCGCGCACGATCGCCCCGCTGCTGTCAGTGACGGCGTTGCGGCTGGACACCTGCGTGCTTTCATAGCCCGCGCCGCCGACCAGCGCGACATCTGCCCCCACAGGGATGCTGATTTCTGCACGGATGTGGCGGTCGGCCACGCGCTGATCCAGGTTCGAGACGTCTTCCTGATAGAAGCCGCCGTCCAGACCCAGACCCACCGGCAGCGCATCACCCGCGCGCGTACCGATCGCCAGACGGGCGTCCTGCACGGTGCTGTGGGCCAGAATGTCGGTGGTGCTGGTCGACAGGCCGGAACTGACGGTCGAGCCCGAATCCACCGCCGTATAGCCGGCGTGGTAATGCCCGGTGATCGCCACCGCCCCGGTCTGGGTGGTGAACGTTGGCCCGGCATAGAGCGAATAAATCTGCGTCAGCGTGTCGGACCGCGCGCCGCTGGCGCCAAAGGCCGCGCCATTGGCCGTGGCATAGGTGCGGTTGGCATAGGCGCCATAGTCCATGCGCAGCGTATCAGGCACCAGCGAGGACGACAGGCGGGCGATGCCGGTGATGCCGTTGCCGTCATCCTTGCGGTTCCAGCCGATGCGCCGTTCATAGCGCGCCGAGATCACGCCTTGATTGTTGCGGCCGTTGATCGTCGCATCCGCGCCCGCGGCCAGCACCGAATAGGTGATGACATCAGCGTCGGGCGTCAGGAATGCCTGCACCACCTGCGATGCGTCGATATAAGGCTTGACCGAGAAGCGGCGCTTGTCGGCGGTGCCCTGGTCGAACACGCCCAGACGGCGCGAACGCAGGCTGCCCTTGCCGCGGGTCGAGCGGAATTCCTCGTCGCTGGTGGTTTCTGCGCCGGTCAGATCGGAATTCTGGCCGCTGAAGGCAGAGCCGTAATAGCGGCTGCGCGACTGCGGGCCTTCGCGGCGGGTGCCGCTGCGGGCCGATGTATTGGGATCGACCTGCGAATAGGTGACGTCCACGTCATAGGTGTACGCCTGATAGGGGTCGGGATTGGTGATCGTCGTGGTCTGGCCGGTGACATCGCGGTGCGAGCCATCATCGCCCGTCAGGGACGGTTGCAGATCACGGATCGACAGATCCGGGGTGATGGCCTGATAGGCAAGCACATTGCCCACGGTGCCCGTCGAGGTGGCCGCCGTCGGCTGTGCCAGCGCCGGGGCGACAGGGCCGAACAGCCCCACCACCGCCAGAGCCGCCGCCAGCGCGGTGGAGTGGCCAAGACCCCGGCCACCGCGCTGCATATTGTGTGCTTTTTGGGTCATCACCCGCATGATCCTTACCCGCGATAACCGTGATAGTTGCCAAAGCGGCGACCGCTGGGGCTGAACTGCACGGCATTGAGCAGCAATTGTACGTTGGGACAGGCCGACAACAGCGAGGCGGCATCCTGCACCGCGCTGCCGTTGGTCTTGTCGGCCAGCACCACCAGCACAACCTGACCCGCCTGCTTGGCCACTTCGGCCGGCAGCGAGGCGGCCAGCGCCGGGGGGGTGTCGAACAGGATGATCCGGTTCGGCTTGTCCGCCAGCAGCTGATCCAGCACCGCGCCCGCACGGGCCGAGGCCAGATATTCGGCATCCGACGCGGTCGGACGCCCGCCCGACAGCACCGAAAGGCCCGGCATGTCGGTAGCCATGACAAAGTTGCGCACATCGGCACGCGGATCGGCAATCGCGTCGATCAGGCCCGGACCATTGGGCAGGCCCAGCGTCGAGAGCACCGAGTAGCGCGCCATGTCGAGATCGACCAGCAGCACCTCGACGTCCTTTTCCGCCGCGATCGACAGCGCCAGGCTGATCGCGCAATAGGTCTTGCCCTCACCCGGATGGGCCGAGGTTACCATGATGCGGTTGGCCGTGGTGCCCGCGCCCTGACGGCGCAGGTCTTCGGCGTTCTGCAACAAGGCGCGCTTGACGATGCGGAACTCTTCGGTCTGGGCGTTGGCGGCAGAACCCGGTGCGGGCATGCCTTCTTCGGCCAGACGCTGATGGTTGATGCGGTGGAAGGCCTGCTGCGCATAGGCGGGAGCCTGCGGCGCGTAGCCCGGCTGCGGCGCATAGGCCGGCTGCTGGGCATAGGCGGGCGGGGCCACCGGCGGCTGCATCATCGGCGCGGGCGCGGGCTGGGGCGCATAGGCCTGCGGGGCAGGCTGCGGCGCATAGGCCTGCGGGGCAGGCTGGGGCGCCGGGGCATAAGCCTGCGGAGCCGGAGCCGGAGCGTATGCCTGCGGCGCGGGGGCCTCGGGCTGGGCCACAGGCGGTTGGGCCTGCGGCGTCAGCGAGGGCGGCAGCAATTCGCTGGGCGCGCTGGGCGGCACGAACTGCTGGCGGTCAAAGGCCCGCATCGCGCGCTCGATCAACGAGTTGTGCGATTCTTCGGGCTGGGCCGGCTGGGTCGGGATCTTGTTCGGTTCGATCATTTCAGCCTCCTCACGCGATCATGCCGCGCTGGATGAATTCCATGGCCATCAGCAGGGCGAACAAGCCGCCAAGCAGCGCCGATGCGGCATAGAAGTTGCGGGTCTTGCGTGCCTGTTCAGCGCGGCCAGCGGGCGAGAGCGACTGCGAGATCGCCCCCAGAACCGGCAGGCCAGTGGCCTTTTCCAGCTTGCTGGTGGTGCCAAAGCTGGAGCGCAGTTCGCCCGCAACAAAGGCCACACCCAGACCAGCGACGATCCCGCCAGCCAGCACCATGAACAGCAGCAGCGGACGGTTGGGCGCAACCGGACCACGCGGCAGCACCGGCGGATCCAGCACGTCAACCTTGGCCGAACCCTGCACCGAGACCACCTGGCCACGCAGGCGCAGGTCTTCACGGTCCTTCAGCATCTTGTCATACTGCTGCTTCAGGACGTCATAGTCGCGGATGATGTTCTGGGCTTCCTGCATCAGCTGCGGATTGGACAGCTGGGCAGCGGTCGTCTGGTTCAGCTCGGTTTCGGCGGCAACGCGGCGGGCCTGCAAGGCTTGCAGGGCGGCACCACGTTCGGCGCGGATCGATTCCAGGCTGGCATAGGCCGGGTTGGGCGTGCCACTGGGGACGCCGCTGGAGCCTTCCTGACGGATCTGGGCGCGCAGGGCGACGATCTGATTGCGCGCGGCAATCACGTCGGGGTGGTTTTCAGTCAGGCCACGGGCGCGCATCATCGCCAGATCCGCCTGGATCTGCGAGAGCTGTCCGCGCAGGCCACCAGCCGGGCCGGTCGCCGCGATCGTCTGCGGGGTAGAGCTGATCTGGGCGTTGATCGCCGCCAGCGCGCTTTGCGCCGCGATGATGTCCGAATCCAGACCACGGATCGCCTGACGGCCCTGTTCCATGCGCTGCAGGATCGAGATGCCGCCCTGCGCCAGTTCGGGATGCTGCGCCTCGAACGCCAGACGGCGTTGTTCGGCGGCCTGCAATTCGTTCTGGCGGACCGACAGCTGCTGATCCATGAAGGTCAGCGTCTGCTTCATTTCGGTCTGATTGCCGACGATGTTGCCTTCGCGGAAGATGTCGATCAGCTTTTGCACCACATCGCGCGACAGGCGGGCGTTTTCGGCATCCGACAGACGCATCGAACGCGCGGTGGCAGTGATGGTAAAGATGTTGTCCTGATCCGCGGTGATCTTGATCGCCTTGGCCAGACCGCCGATCGCGCCGTCCATCTGCTTGCGGCTGGTGACGCCGTCCGACAGGCGGGTGGAGCGGATCACCTTCTCCAGGTTCTGCGAGCTGGTCAGCGTGTCGCGCACCTTCTCGATCGAGGCCTTGCGATCGGCATCGCCGATGCCCACCGACGAGGAGAGCGGGTCATACATCTGGACGAAAATGCGTGCTTTCGACTCATAGCTGTTCGGGACCATCGTCACCGCCAGCCAGCCCAGCACACACACCACCCACGCCACCGCCAGCGCCAACCAGCGGCGCTGCCAGATACCGTGGAGGGAGGCCCTCAGGTCATCGTAAAGGGTATTCATGATAGGGTCCCCCGTTGTGGATCAGAAGATGCTTTCAGGGATGATGATCACATCGCCCGGCATCAGGTGGACATTGGCCCGCGCGTCACCCTTCTTGAACAGGTCGCCCAGACGCAGCGAATATTCCTTCTGCTGGCCGGTGCCCTTGTCGAAGCGGATCAGTTTCGAGCGGTTGCCCGAGGCAAATTCGTTCATGCCACCCACCGCGATCATCGCGTCCAGAATGGTCATGTTGGCGCGATAGGGGATCGAGGCCGGACGGCCCGTTGCACCCACCACGCGGATCTGTTCGGAAAACGTGCCGGCAAAGCGGTTGACGATCACCGAGACCAGCGGATCCTGAATGAACTGCGAGAGTTGCAGCTGGATATCCTGCGCCAGCATGCTGGGCGTCTTGCCCACGGCGGGCATGTCGGTGATCAGCGGCGTGGTGATGCGGCCGTCGGGACGCACCTGCACACGCGCACCCAATTCCGGGTTGCGCCAGACGAACACGGTCAGTTCGTCCATGGGACCGATAATGTAATCTTCGCCCGGACCTTCCTGCAGGGCCACGAAATTGGCCGGCGGCAGTTGGGGCCCACGCTTGGCCTCGGCGCTGCCGGTGATCGCAACGCTTGCCAGTGCGGCCCCCGCAAGCAGACGTACGACTGTTTTGCTCGACATGGGTAGCTTCCTCGACGGCGCCGGACCGCGCGCACGAAAGGGATTTTCGGGCGGGAGATACGGCAGTTCAGTGTCTGCTATGGCCGATAAGGGTAAACATTCTGTTAGCCATTCCGGCATTTTGCGGAGGAAACGGGGGTATTTCAGGGGCGGTCCCAAAGCGGGACGGCACGGGCCAAACCCGTTAACACGACGCCCGGATGCGCCTGACACGGCGCATTTTCGCGCCGATGGGCCATGGCAAATCAACGATCTGGCGTTGCGGTATGGTTAACGCGCGATGGGCGTCAGACGCGTAGGACCACGGGCAGGCAGGTTAACGCTGCGCGCGGCGCCCGCGTGTGGTTTCATGCCGGGGCAAAGGCCGGCGCGCCCTGCCCGCCCCACGTGAAACGCGGGGACGGGCGTACCGATTCGGGACTTTGGACGATAGGGGGGGACTGTGCGGGCGCTTAGACCAGCACTTCGCCGGCCGGCCCCTGCCCCAGGAAGGTGGCCGGGCTGGCGCTGGCGCCATAGGCCCCGGCGCAGAACACCGCCACGATGTCACCCACCTGCGCTGGCGGGAACAAGGCCTTGTCGGCCAAACGGTCCAGCGGGGTGCACAGACAGCCCACCACATTGGCCTCATCCGTGGCGGGCGCGTCAAAGCGGGTGGCGATGGCGACAGGGTAATTGCGGCGCACCACCGTGCCGAAATTGCCGCTGGCCGCCAGTTGATGGTGCAGGCCCCCATCGGTCACCAGATAGGTTTCCCCATGGCTGGTCTTCACATCGACGATCCGGGTCAGATAGACGCCCGCCTCTCCCACCAGATAGCGGCCCATTTCCATCGCGAAATGGGTATCGGCCAATTCATCGGGCAGCGCGGCGAAACGGTCAGCCAGCGCCGCGCCCACCGCGCCTGCGTCAATCGGCGTATCGCCGGGGAAATAGGGAATGCCCATCCCCCCGCCCAGATTGAGATGCGGCACGCCAACGCCCGCCTCTCGCGCCAGCCTTGCGGCCAGTTCCAGCGTTTGCGCCTGCGTCTCGATCACGGCATCGGCCGACAGCGCCTGCGACCCGGCAAAGATGTGAAAACCGCGCCATTGCGCCCCGGTATCGACAATCGCGCGGGCCAGTGCGGGCACGCGGTCGGCATCCACGCCAAAGGGTTTGGCCCCCCCGCCCATCTTCATCCCCGATCCGGCCAAGCCAAAATCGGGGTTCACACGGATCGCCATGCGCGGATTGATGCCGATACGCTCGGCAATGGTCAGGGCGCGTTCGGCCTCGGTCACGGATTCGATGTTCAGCGTCACGCCCGCGCTGATCGCAGCCTGCAATTCCACGTCCCGCTTGCCCGGCCCGGCAAAGCTGATGCGCGCCGGGTCCAGCCCCGCGTTCAGCGCCATGCCCAATTCGCCCCCGCTGGCAATGTCAAAGCCATCGACAAGGCCGGCCATTTCGCGCAGCAGCGGACCAAATGGGTTCGCCTTCATCGCGTAATGCAGCGCCAGCCGGGGCGGCATCGCGGCGCGCAGATCGGCCACCCGCCGCGCGATCAGCGCCCGGTCATAGACGAACAGCGGCGTCTGCCCGCCCTGCTGGGCGATGATGTCGGTCACCTTGGTACCGGCGATGGTCATCACGCCATCGGCCACGCCAAAACCGGCCGGAATCGGCCCCAACGGCTTGGACTTGCTCTTGGTTTCAGGCGCGCTCATGCGTCATGCTCCGTGGCGGTGTCATCCGCGATTGCCGTCAGTTCGGCCAACAGTTCCTGATACAGACCGGTCCGGTCCAGCTTGCCGTTGGGGCTGATGGGCATGGTGCTTTTCCAATGGATCACAGATGGTTGCATAAAATTGGGCAGATCCGCCTTCAACCGCTTGGGCAGATTGTCCGCCGCGCCATCCACGCCAGGGGCCGCCCGCACCACCAGATGCACCGCATGGCCCAGCCGCGCGTCCGGCAGGCCCAGCGCCACCGCTTCGGCGACCAATCCGGTGGCGATGGCCGCGTCCTCGACCTCTTGCGGGCTGATACGGTTGCCCGCCGATTTGATCATGGCATCGCGCCGCCCGACAAAATACAACAACCCCTGCGCATCGCGCCGCACCCGGTCGCCGCTCCACACCGCCATGCCGCCATAATGGCTGCCATCGGGCGCGGGCTTGTAGCGTTCGGCGGTGCGGACCTCGTCCTGCCAATAGCCATGCGCCACCAGCGGCCCGGTGTGGACCAGTTCGCCCTCCTGATCGTCGGCCGCGATGGCGCCATCGTCATTCACCACCAGAATTTCGGCATAGGGAATCGCCTTGCCCATGCTGGTGGGGTGGGTGTCGATCAGGGCGGGGTCCAGATAGGTCGAACGGAACGCCTCGGTCAGGCCATACATGGCAAACAGCCGCGCCTGCGGGAAAGCACCGCGCAAGCGATGGACCAGATCCACCGTCAGCGCCCCGCCGCTGTTGGTCAGGCGGCGCAGTTTGGCCGCGACCGCATCGGGCCATTCCAGTTCGGCCAATTGCACCCACAGCGGCGGCACGCAGGCCAGCGTGGTCACATCATGGCGGTCGATCGCCTTGACCACGTCGCGCGGGGTCAGATAATCCAGCGGCACCGCGCTGCCCCCGGCATACCAGTGCGAGAGCAACTGGTTCTGCCCATAGTCAAACGAGAGCGGCAACACCGCCAGCGCCCGGTCATCCGGCCCCAGCCCCAGATAGGTGGCGACACTTTCCGCCCCCAGCCACATGTTGGCGTGCGACAGCATCACCCCCTTGGGCTTACCCGTCGAGCCGCTGGTGTAGAGGATCGCAGCCAGATGCGCGGGATCGGCATCGGACGGCCCGATCGGCGCAAACGCGGAGGCGGCGGTCAATGCCTCTTCCTCGGACATAACGGCGCAGCCATCCGGGATATCGCCCGGCTCCAGCGAGGCAAGACGCGCCGCCGTGGCGATCAGCAACACCGCGCCGCTGTCAGCCAGAATATGACCTACCTGTGCGCGTTTCAGCAAAGGGTTCACCGGCACATGCACAGCCCCTGCCCGCGCCGTGGCCAAAGGCATCAGGCATGTCACCTCGCCCTTGGCCGCCCAGGTGGCGACGCGCGGCCCGGCCATCGCATGGGCGCCACCGGCCGCCGGCACCGCCACGCGGTCTGTGCCCAGTTGTGCCACCAGCCACGCGGCCAGCGCACCGACACGCATCCTTAAGTCATTATAGGTAAGCACACCTGAACGCAGCACCAAAGCTGGCGCTTCACCATCGCCCCGCTGGGTCAGATGGTCGAGTGGTTGAGCAACAGTTGCTGCACACATGTTTAAAATCGCACCCCAATGCACAGAAAGTCTCTGCCTTGATTTCGCTCACCTACCATGCCGACCTTAACGAAGTCCAAGGCGATAAGGATTTGGCCGGATGGCTGTCCGCGCCGGCGGGCGCGCCGTTTGACCGGCTGGACTGGTGGGCGGGGTTGCAGGCCCATTGCGCGATGCGCCCGGTGCTGGCCGTGGCGCGCAATGGCGCGGGCGCGCTGGCGCTGCCGCTGGCTCAAGGTCAGGGGGAACTGACGGCGCTGGCCAATTGGTACACGTTCCGCGTGGCCCCGGTGGTGAGCGGCACGCCCGACCGGGCGGCGCTGTTGCAGGCACTGGCCCGCGATCTGGCGCGGCGGACGGGGCGCATCACCCTGACCCATGTCCCGGACGAGGACGGCAGCGCCAGCGCCATTGCCGCAGGTTTTCGCGGGGCGGGCTGGCTTGTGCGCATGGTGGTGGATGACACCAACCATATCCTGCATCTGCGCGGGCGCGACTATGCCACCTATCTGGCCGCGCGCCCCGGCCCGCTGCGCACCACGTTGAAGCGCAAGGCCAAGAAGGTCGCCTGCACCATCCACACGGCCTTTTCGGACGCGGCATGGGCCGAATATGAGGCCGTCTATGCCCAAAGCTGGAAGCCCGAGGAAGGCGCGATGGCCTTCCTGCGCGACTTTGCCCGGGCAGAGGGCGCGGCCGGACGGTTGCGGCTGGGGCTGGCCCATGCGCTGGACGGCACGCAGGAGGGCGTGGCCCCCGGCACGCCATTGGCGGCGCAATTGTGGAGCGTCGAGGGCGGCACCGCCTTCATCCACAAGCTGGCCTATGTCGAAAGCGCCAAGCCTGTGTCCCCCGGCACCAGCCTGTCGGCGGCACTGTTTGCCCATGTGATCGACGGCGATGGGGTGACCATGGTCGACTTTGGCACCGGCGATGATCCGTACAAGCGCGACTGGATGGAGGAGCAGCGCCCCCGCTATCGGCTGGAGATGGTGCGACTGGACCAACCCGGCCAATGGCCCCGGCTGGCTGTGCATTGCGCCAGATCATGGGCAAAGCGGCTTGTGGGGGCGAAGCAGCAGGGCTAGAGCCAAATCCCTGTTCGCCCGCCGGATATGCGACCGGCGGCACAACAACAATCCGATACCCAAAGAGGGGCTATGCAAAACGAGACCGATGCGCAACTGCGCCAGATCCTGACCGACGTTCTGGGGCTGAAGCCCGGACAGGCAGATGGCTTTACCGCCGACACCGGGCTGTTTGGCCATTTGCCCGAACTGGATTCGATGGCGGTGGCGGGCCTGTTGACCGAAATCGAGGACCGTCTGGATATCGTCATTGATGACGAGGATGTCGATGGCGATCTGCTGGAGAGCTATGGCGCGCTGCTGACCTTTGTCACGGCGCGGCGCGGCGGCTGACCTTAAACGTGGAAGATTGGGCGATGGGTGCGACCACGCTGGAGATGATCGAAAGCTGGCCCTGCCCTTTGCCCGGCGGCGGTACGCGCGATGAACTGGCGCTGCGGCTGGCGGCAGCGGTAGGGCTGGAACGCGGCGCGCAGGTGCTGGTGATCCCGGCGCTGTTTGACGAGGCAAACCGCATGCGCCGCCTGAGCGTCGAGGTGATGCGGCGCCTGTCGGCCAGCGGCGTAGGCGCGGTCCTGCCCGAAATTCCAGGTCTGGGCGACAGCCTGGCCGATCTGACGCGGCAAACGCCGGGTGATTGGCGGCTGGCCATGTTGGGGGCGGCGCGGCATTTTGGCGCGACCCATGTGCTGGCCATCCGTGGCGGCGCGCTGATTGCGCCCGATGGCCTGCCGGGATGGCGCTATGCGCCCGTTACCGGCGCCAGCCAGATGCGCCAGATGCTGCGCGCGCGCATTGTCGCCGCGCGCGAACTGGGCGTTGAGGAAAAGCAGGACAGCCTGATGGCGCAGGGCCGCGAGGCTGGGCTGGAACTGGTGGGCTATCGTCTGGGCGCGGAATTTGTGGCGGAATTTCCGGGGCTGGTGGTGAACGCTGACAGCCCGATGCGCGATATCGCGCCCGATCTGGTGCCCACCCCCGGCCTGTGGCTGCGCGCCGAACCGGGCGAAAACGCGGCGCAGGCCGATGCGCTGGCCGCCGTGGTGATGATGGGCATAACCGCAGGAGACGCGGCATGAGCGGCAGCACGATGCGCAAAGGGA
Organism: Novosphingobium ovatum; assembly: GCF_009909235.1. Taxonomy (GTDB): domain Bacteria; phylum Pseudomonadota; class Alphaproteobacteria; order Sphingomonadales; family Sphingomonadaceae; genus Novosphingobium; species Novosphingobium ovatum. Next base: position 344,114 of record NZ_JAAAPO010000002.1, on the reverse strand, counting down.
TAGCCTTTACCTGCGAGGCCGCCGCACTGTTCGGCACGCTGGACCTGCCGGCCGATGGCGCGCCGCGCGCCGGGCTGCTGCTGGTATCGGGCGGCAATGAAATCCGCGCGGGCGCGTGGAGCGGTCAGGCCCAAATGGCCGCGCGTCTGGCGGCGCAAGGCTTTGCCGTGATGCGCTATGACCGGCGCGGAGTGGGCGACAGCGAAGGGATGAACACCGGCTTTCGCGGCAGCGGGCCGGACATTCTGGCGGCGCTGACGGCGTTTCGTGACGCCGTGCCGGGGCTGGCGCGGCTGGTGGTTCTGGGCAATTGCGATGCGGCCAGCGCGGTGATGATGACCGCGCCCCAGATGCAGGGCGTATCGGCGCTGGTGCTGTCCAACCCCTGGACGATCGAGCAGGACGAAGACGGCGCGGCCGAGGAAAAGGCCGCCATGCCTACCGCCGCCTTGCGTGCCCATTACCGCGCGCGTCTGGCCAATCCGGCGATGCTGTTGCGGCTGTTGACCGGCAAGGTGTCGATCTTCGGCGCGATCCGCAGCGTGATCGCCATGCTGCGGCCCAAGCCTGCCGAGCCAAACCCGCTGGCCCGCGCGATGGCCGAGGGGCTGAGCGCGTGGGGTGGTCCGGCGATGTTGCTGATTGCCGGGCGCGACCGGACGGGCTTGGCTTTTCTGGACAATTGGGACAAGCGCGACCGCCGCATCCAGACCTGCGATGGCGCCACCCACAGCTTTGTCGAGGACCATGCGCGCGACTGGTATCTGGCGCAAGTCGTGGTAGCGCTGAACGGATAGGCCCCAAATCCGCCATCAGCGTTCCAATTCTTGGCACAAAATCGCAAATAAAATCGCAAATATGGCACCTCGCGTGAATATGCATTCGCGCGTTTAAATACATACGCTCCATTGCCACGCAGCGATATTCACACTAGCTGTACAATGCTGGTTTACTGCGATTACTCAGCGCAGCCCATGCCCGACACCCGGACCACAGCAGATGGCCGGACGCCCTGCATCCAAAAAAGGTAACATCATGGGAAGCCTGACTCAGAATGTGAATGTGGCCAACAATATGGGCCAGACCGCCTATGTCATGGTGGGATTGACCCCCGAATGGGAAATCATCGACTTTCTGGTCAGTGCCGCGGAACTGGCGCTGGCATTGGCCGACGTGGCCGCGCTGCCCGAAGCGGTGTCGGGTTTGCTGAACGGCTTGCCCGCCACGATGGAAACCTTTGCCGATCTGGCCGCTTTTACCAAAACGGTGGCGCAATTCGGCTGGCGCGTTGGCTCGGCCGCCAATCACACGCAATTGGCCATCAAGCGCGCCATCGACGCCTTCAAGCAATCCTCGATCGCCATCCCCTATGGCCAGGTGCAAAACGTCAGCCATATGGATCTGAGCGCCTGCGTGAACCCGTCAGGCATTGCCTCGTTCCTGGGGGCTGAAACGCTGCAAATGATCGTCATGTCCGAGGATTCGCAATATCAGGCCAATTTCCAGACCGGCGCCGATGATTCCTGGGTGCTGACCAACGGCCGCTATTTCCCCCGCGCCCAATATGGCAAGCTGTGGGTGCAGGACCAGAGCGCGGGCACGGTGACGTGGAACGCCTGCTCGTTGCAGACGCATCTGGCGTGGAACCAGTACTGGCTGACCTATTACCAGAACGAGCTGGACAATGTGCACAATGGCATGCTCAGCCCGGCCAATACGACCATTCCCTATTTTCAGCTGCCGAGCATGATCGCGATGTACCAGAACAACGTCGCCAATTATCAGCACGACATCAATACCGCCGTGGGCTGATACGGACGACTGGCGCGGGACGCGCGCGCCAGAACCGCTGGGGGGCGGGCGATCATCGCCTGCCCCCTTGCGCGTCAGAGTATTGGGCGCGCGCGATTATTGACCGCGCGCGTGATCCAGTGCGCCGACAAAGCGTTCCGCGTCCAGCGCCGCCATGCAGCCCGTGCCCGCCGCCGTCACCGCCTGACGATAGGTGTGGTCCATCACGTCACCGGCGGCAAACACGCCGGGGATGGCAGTCTTGGGCGTGCCGGGCTGCACGACGATATAGCCCGATGCGTCCAGCTCCAGCTTGCCCTTGAACAAGTCGGTCGCGGGGGCGTGGCCAATGGCGACAAAGGCGCCCTGTGCCGGTTCGACGCTCTTTTCGCCGGTGACGGTGTCGGTCAGCGCGACGCCCGTCAGGCCAGCCCCGCCAATCCCGGCCTCACCCACGAAACCATCGACCGCCTTGTTCCACAACACCTTGATATGGGGGTGGGCGAACAGGCGTTCCTGCAGGATCTTTTCCGCGCGCAAGCTGTCGCGGCGGTGGATCAGCGTCACGTCCTGGCTGTGGTTGGTCAGGTACAGCGCTTCCTCGACCGCGGTGTTGCCGCCGCCGATCACCACCACCTTTTTCCCGCGATAGAAGAACCCGTCACAGGTGGCGCAGGCCGACACGCCCTTGCCCGACAGCGCCTGCTCTCCGTCCACGCCCAGCCATTTGGCCTGCGCGCCGGTGCAGATCACCAGCGTGTCGCCCTCATACACATCGCCGCTGTCGCCAACGGCACGGAACGGCGGCCCGGACAGGTCGATGTCGGTGATCGTGTCCCACATCATCCGCGTGCCGACATGTTCGGCCTGCGCCTGCATCTCTTGCACCAGCCACGGGCCCTGCACCGCCTCGCGGAAGCCGGGGTAGTTTTCGACATCGGTGGTGATCGTCAGCTGGCCGCCCGGTTGCAGGCCCTGCACGACAATCGGGTTCAACCCGGCGCGCGCGCCATAGATCGCCGCCGTCAGCCCGGCGGGGCCAGAACCGATGATCAACATGCGGGTGGTGTGCGTGGTCATGCGAATCCCTGTAGCAAATCCTGTGTTGCCCGGCGGGATAGGCGCTGCCATCGCCAAAGGAAAGGTGCCCCGCTCTTGGGGGCGATACAGTTTTCCTTCACCCGCGCGGCGGTATAAAAGGCGGCGTGATGCGACATGCCCCTGCCCTTGCCGTTTGCGCCTTGGCGCTGTTGTGCGCGCCGACGCTGGCGCGCGCGCAGGACGCCGATGCGCCAGAGGCTTTGCAGGCTCCGCCCCCCGCGCTGACCATCCCCATCGGGCCGGATTGGGGCGGGTTGCAGGCCATGGCGCTGGCGGCCACACCTGACGATCTGGAGCAAAGCCTGAGCGCGGTGATGGCAGACGCCATTCTGGGCCGCCGCCTGCGCGCCGCGGCGTTGCCCACCGCGCCCCATCGCGCCGCGCCCACGCCGCATGATGACGGCTTTGACTGGCGCAGGCTGACCAGCGGCCAATTCGGGCTGGGCGATGGCACCGATCTGCGGTTGAGCCAACAGTTGGGCGCCAAAAGCTATGACACCAGCCTGAAGGTGCAACACGCCAGCGGGCCATTGGATGTGGTGGTGACGATGCAGGGCAGCAAATCGCTGACCGCCGATGCGCCGATGGCGCTGCGCTATGACAGCGCGGCATGGATGCGCGTGCTGCCCGCGTTGCAGGTGGGGGTGCGGGCGCGCGGCGATCTGGGCTCCACCAGCGGGCTGACCGTGCGCCCCGACCAGACCGCCAGCGCCATGGCCCGGCTGCAATTGCGTCAGGGCCGCAGCGAAATCTCGGCCGAGACGAATTATTCGGTGCCGGTGGGCGAAACGAGCGCCAGCGCCGTCAACCGCCTGCGCGCCAGCATAACGTTGAAACGCCGCCTGTAACCGCGTTTCAACGGTTGACGCGATGCGCTGCACTGGGCCACATCGCGGGGACCATGACCTCTATTCCCGGACCAGCCTCGCACAGCTTTGTCTCGCAACGATTGCGGATGCATTATGTCGATTGGGGCAACCCCGATGCGCCGCCGCTGATCCTGCAACATGGCGGGCGCGACCATTGCCGCAGCTGGGACTGGGTGGCGCAGGCCTTGCGCAAGGATTGGCATGTCATCTGCCCCGACCTGCGCGGCCATGGCGACAGCGCGTGGTCGCCTGATGCGCATTACACCAGCTTTTCCTTTGTCAGCGACATGGCGCAACTGGTCCAGACGCTGGGCTATGATCAGGTGACGATCTGCGCCCATTCGCTGGGCGGCAATATCGCCACGCTGTTTACCGGGCTTTACCCGGACAAGGTGCGCCGTCTGGCCAATATCGAAGGGTTGGGCGTATCGCCGCTGCATTCGCGCGAGCGGGACGCCAAGCCCTACCCCGACCGCATCCGCCAATGGATTGCCGAGCGCCATGCCGCCGCTGGCCGCCTGCCGCGCCGTTACGCCCGGATCGAGGACGCCATCGACCGGATGCGCGCCGCCAACCCGCAGTTGACCGAGGAACAGGTGCGCCATCTGACCATCCACGGTGTCAACCGCAACGAGGATGGCAGCTATGTCTGGAAGTTCGATCCCTATCTGAACGTCTGGCCGGTGGCCAATTTCCCGCAGGAGGAGATCCACGGGTTATGGGGCGCGATCACCTGTCCGGTGCAGTTCTTCTACGGCGGGCAAAGCTTTGCCGTGGACCCGCGCATTGACGGGCGGATCACCCATTTCCGCGATGCGGACGTGCATTTCTATCCCGATGCCGGCCACTGGCTGCACCATGACCAGTTCGACCGGTTCGTCACCGATCTGCGGGCCTTTCTGGCCTGATACGCGCCAAAGGGGCGCGCCGGAATGCCCGGCACGCCCCCCATCTGTTTACACCGGCAACCCGACGTAGTTTTCGGCGATCACCGTCTGCGCGGCGGTGCTGCTGGCGATATAGTCCAGCTCGGCCACCTGCATCGCGCGTTCGAACGGGCCATCCTCGGGGAAGCGGTGCATCAGCTTGGTCAGCGACCAGCTGAAGCGTTCGCCCTTCCACACGCGGGCCAGCGCCTTGCCGCTATAGAGGCCGATGGCGTCCTGATCGGCGCGCTTGAAATGCGCGACCAGCGCTTCGGCGGCGTAATGCACGTCGCTGGCGGCCAGATTCAGCCCCTTGGCGCCGGTGGGCGGGACGATATGGGCCGCGTCCCCGCACAGCAGCAGGCTGCCATGGCGCATCGTGCCGAACACATAGGAGCGCAGCGGCGCGATCGACTTTTCAATGCTGGGCCCGCGCGTGATATTGGCGGCGGCATCCGGGCCAAGGCGGATCGCCAGCTCGTCCCAGATGCGATCGTCCGACCAATCCTCGACCTTTTCGGTCAGGGGCACGTCGACGTAATAGCGGCTGCGGGTGTGCGAGCGCATCGAGGCCAGCGCAAAGCCGCGCTCGTGGTTGGCATAGATCAGTTCGTGGTTGCAGGGCGGCACATCGGCCAGAATGCCCAGCCAGCCAAAGGGATAGACGCGCTCATACTCCACCGCCGCGCTGGCGGGGATCGCCTTGCGGCTGGGGCCATGGAAGCCATCGCAGCCGACGATAAAGCGCGCGTCGATGCGCTGCGCGGCGCCGTCCTTGGTATAGGTGACATAGGGCGCATCGCTCTCGATATCGTGCAAGGCCACATCGCCTGCCTCATAGATCACCTCCAGCCCACGCGGGGCGGCAGCGTCCATCAGGTCCTTGGTGATCTCGGTCTGGCCATAGACCACGACGGTTTTGCCGGTCAGGTTGGCGACATCGATACGGATCAGCCGCTCACCATCGGCCAGATTGAACCCTTCCTCAACCAGCCCCTCGGCCTTGAGGCGGGCGTCCAGACCCAGACGCTCCATCAGGTTGACGGTGATGTTTTCCAGCACGCCCGCGCGGATGCGGCCCAGCACATAGTCACCCGTCTGCCGTTCCAGCACGACACAATCGACGCCTTCGGCGCGCAACATATGGCCCAGCAGCAAACCCGCCGGCCCGGCGCCAATGATGGCGACCTGCGTTTTCATGTGAATTCTCCCCATTTGGCTCTGGGTGGGCGGATTTTGTCCGCACACCATGGTGGCGCAGGGATTGACAGGATTTGCCCTTGGGTTGAAGGGATGAGGCGGTCAATCTGGTGGCATTATCAGGACAGCATGACAGACGCGCCCCACATCCCCAATTTCGCCCTGTACGGCGAAGGCGAAGAGCCAAATCCCGCAGGCTTTTGCCATATCGAGACGATCGCGGTGCGTTCGTCACTGCATGATTGGGAAATCAACCCGCATCGCCATGACCGGGGAATTCAGGTACTTATCGTGCATTCCGGTGAGGCGCTGGTCACGCTGGACGGCGAGTCCTTCACCCTGCCCCAGCCCGGCTTTGTCGCCATTCCGGCGGGCGCTGTGCATGGCTATCGCTTTGCGCCTGGGATGCTGGGCTATGTGTTGACGCTGTCACAGGACATTGCCGCGCGCGCCACCGGGGGGAATGATCCATTACGCAGCCTGTTGTCGGCCGGTGGCCACGGCCCGCTGGACAGCGAAAGCGCGCGGCGCTGCGGCGTGCTGGCCGAGGAGATGCTGTCGCTGGCGCAGGAATGGCAGGGCGGCGGCATGCTGGAACTGGCGCTGGCCGAGGCTTTGCTGCGTTCCCTGCCACAGGGCAGCATGTCGATCCCGCGCAACAGCGAGGATGACCGGCGGCTGGCGCATTTCCGCCTGCTGGTCGAAACCCATCTCAAGGAACACCGCCCGCTATCCTTCTTTGCCGATGCGATCGGCACGACCGAGCGCACGCTGGGCCGGCTGTGCCGCCGCCGTCTGGGGTGCAGCCCGCTGGAGGTGATCAACCGCCGCTGTACGCTGGAGGCACAACGGCTGCTGCGTTACACCAACGCCACCGTGGCACAGGTCTCGACCGAACTGGGCTTTGCCGATCCGTCCTATTTCTCGCGCTTTTACCTGCGGATGACGGGCCGCCGCCCACAGGCCGAACGCAGCGCCCTGACCGAGGATTAGGCCCCAACGCAAAAGGGGGGCAGCCCGTCAAGGCCGCCCCCCATCTTGCCGCCACGCGACCCGTTCGGACTTATTGCACCAGCATCAGCGCGTCCAGCGCCACCACGCCTTCGCCCATGGGATGCAGGATCACCGGGTTCAGGTCCATTTCGGCAATGCTCGGCTCGGCCAGCAGCACCGCGCTGATGCCACGGATCAGCTTGGCCAGCGCGGGCACGTCCAGCGCCGGGCTGCCACGATAGCCCTTCAGCAAGGCCGCCTGCTTCAGGCCCATCAGCTTGGCGATGATCGCCTCCTCGGACAGGTCGGGGGTGATCAGCGCCACGTCGGCCAGAATTTCCGCCGTCACGCCGCCAAAACCGGCCAGCACCACCGGGCCCCATTCGGGATCATTCTTGGCGCCGACGATCATTTCTGCCCCACGCTTGCCCATCTTTTCGATCAGCACGCCGTCCAGAGTGATCGCCGCGTCATAGGCGGCCACATTGGCATACATCTGGGTAAAGGCCGCGCGCACCGCCGCGTCATCACCCAGGTTCAGCAACACGCCGCCCGCGTCCGACTTGTGCCCCAGCGCGGCGGCCTGCGCCTTCATCGCCACCGGATAGCCAACCGCATTGGCCGCCGCCACCGCCGCATCGGCGTCCGCCGCGAACTGCCCCGCCGGGAAGCTGATGCCCAGCGGGCCCAGCAATTGCTTGCAACGATATTCGGGGATCACGCCATGTTCGGCGGCCAGCCCCGCGACCGAAACCGGCGCGGGCGCGGCATTGGTCAGGTCCAGATCGGCCCGCTTGCCCAGCGCGGCGACCGCACGGAAGGCGCGCTCGGTGGTGGGGAACCACGGGATGTTCCGCTCGCGCAGCGCGGCGATGTAATGCGCGGGCATGTCGGCGCCCTCGTCCAAACCGGCAAAGATCAACGGCTTGGTCACGCTCTGACCATCGACGGCGGCGACGATCGCAGGCACCTTGATGTCGGCGGTGACGGGATCGCACTGAATGATGCCAGCCACCACCGCGCCCACGCGGTCATCCTCCAGCAGCGCGGTCAGCGTCTGGGTATAGATCACCGGCTGCGACAGGCCCTGCGCGGTGATGTCCAGCGGGTTCGACACCGGCACGAAAGGCGGCAACGCCGCGCGCAGCGCCGGGCTGTCCTCGTCATGCAGGGGGGCCAGCGGCAGGTCCAGTTCCTCGGCCAGATCCAGCGTCAGCGCCTTGAACGCGCCGGATTCGCCCAGAACGGCGGCCGAATTGTTGGTCAGCGGCTGGCAACGGATCAGGATCTCGGCAATGTCGCCCAATTCCTGCAACGTTTCGGCAAAGATCACGCCGGTGCGGGCCACCTTGGCACGCATCAGGCTGTAATCGCCCGCCATCGCGCCGGTGTGGGTGGCCGCCGATTCCCGCGCCGCCGACGACTTGCCGGGGTGCAGCAACACGATCGGCTTACCCGCCGCGCGCGCGCGTTCGGCCGCGGCGATAAAGCGCGCGGGCTTGCGGAACTGCTCGACGATCATGGCGATGACCTGCGTGTCGGCATCATCAACCAGCCAGTCAATGTAATCCTCAACGCCGCTGGCCGCCTCGTTGCCGGTGCTGACCGAATAGGAACAGGCCAGATCGCGCGCCAGCAGCGTGGTGCACAGCACCGCCGCCATCGCGCCCGACTGCGACACCACCGACAAAGCGCGGCGCCCAGCGGGCGGAATGATCGCCGTTTCAACAAAGGTCAGCGGCACGCCATGGACATGGTTGACCATGCCCAGACAGTTCGGGCCTTCGATCACCATGCCCGCCTCGGCGGCGATGCGGGCGATTTCAGCCTGTTCGGCCATGCCCGCCTCACCATCCTCGGCAAAACCGGCCGAGAAGATGATGGCGCTGCCAACGCCACGCGCGGCAAGGCCACGCACTGCGTCCAGCACGCCGACGCGCGGAATGGCCAGCACGGCCACGTCCACGCCATCAGGCAATGCGTCAACAGAGGGCAGACAAGGCCGCGCCCCGATCTTTTCGCGGTTGGGGTTGATCGGATAGATCTCGCCCGCGAACCCCGCGCGATCAAGGTTGCTGATCAGGGTGGCGCCCAGCGCCCCCGGCTTGTCACTGGCGCCCACCACCGCAACCGACTTGGGCTGCAACAGGCGAGCGATCATGGCGTGGCTCAGATTGGCCATTTGTCTGCCCTCTCTCTAACGCTTTGGCTTTTAGGCTTACTTCTTGATCTTGGTGATGTCGAAGGTGCCCAGACCCGGCTTGAAGGTCTTTTCGTCCAGGAACTGCTTGGTGGCTTCCTTGCGGGCTTCCAGACCGCCAAAGCCGTTCAGCGCTTCCTGCGCGCGGATCAGATAGTCCTCGGCGTTTTCATAGGTCATCTCGACCATGCGGCGCATCGCCCACTTGGTGGCGCGCAGGGCGTTGGCGTCCTTCTTCAGCAGCGCTTCGGCGATGGCGGTGACGCGGGCCTTGAGCTGGTCGGCGGGGACCGATTCGGTCACCAGACCCTGCGCCTCGGCCTGCTTGCCGGTCAGGTTTTCGCCCATCATGGCGTGGTACATCGCCTTGCGCAGCGGCATCAGTTCCTGCGCCACCTTGGACGCGCCGCCGCCGGGCAGGATGCCCCAGTTGATTTCCGAGAGGCCGAACTGCGCGTCATCCGAGGCCACGGCGATGTCCACCGCGTACAGCGGGCCATAGGCGCCGCCAAAGCACCAGCCGTTGATCATGCCGATGGTCGGCTTTTCATACCAGCGCAGGCGTTCCCACCAGCCATAGGCTTCACGCTGGGCCTTGCGCGTGGCCCACAGGCCCTTGGCTTCGTTTTCGCGGAAATATTCCTTCAGGTCCATACCGGCCGAGAAGGCTTCGCCCTCACCGGTCAGCACCAGCACGCCCACATCATCGCGGAATTCCAGTTCCTCGATGACCTTCAGCATCTGGCGGTTCAGCTTGGGGCTCATGCAGTTGCGCTTTTCAGGGCGGTTATAGCTGACCCACGCGATCCGGTTCTCGATCTTGACGGAAACGGTATCTTCTTCGGCGCGTTCGATCTTCTGTTCGGTCATGGCAAACCTCTTCCGCAATGGGGCGCGCCCGATTATGCAGGCGGGCAACGCCGGTTGATGGCTGGATTTGTTATCACGCATAGCATTTTCGCTGCCGCCGTCAATAAGGCACCGACATGAATTGACGCAAGTTTGTGCAAGCGCCATCATTGGCGCTTTTCCGGGGGATTGGGAATGCAGGACGGATCGGATCAGGACATCGCGCAGGCCCCGCTGGCCGCAGATCCGCTGGCGGTGCTGCCCGGCTATGCGCTGCGGCGGGCGGCCAATGTGATGATGGCCGAACTTTCGGCGCGGATGGCAGACGCAGGGCTGCGGGTGGGGGACGCCTCGGTCCTGTTGCTGGTCGAGGGACGCAATGACATGACCAGCAGCCTGATCGGCAAGGCGCTGGATATTCAGCGCGCCAACATGGTCCGCCTGCTGGCGCGGATGGAATCGCTGGGGCTGGTGACGCGCGCGCCGATCGACCGCAAATCAATCGCGGTCGTGCTGACCCCGCTGGGCGCCGAGGCATTGGAACAGGCCCGCGCCATCATTCAGGATTTCGAAGAGGACCTGATGGCGCGCATCCCGGCCCGCCACCGCGACCATTTCCTGCCCGCGCTCAACGCCCTGTGGCAATAGGCGCGGCAGTAGGCGCGGTTCAGCCCTCACCCTCCCCGTCCAGCCATGCGCGGCTGTCACGAAACGCGCTGGCGGTCATGCCGGTGCGCCCCTTGAAAAAGCGGGCGAAATAGGCCGCATCGGCAAAACCCAATGACGCCGCGATCTGGCTGACGCCCGCCGCCGTATAGGTCAATGATCGCATCGCCTCCAGCAGGATGCGGTCCAGCACCACCTCGCCCGGCGGCTTGTCCAGCACCTTGCGGCACGCGCGGGTCAGCGTCGGCTGCGTCGTGACCAGCGCCGCGACATAGCGCTCCACCGCCCAGCCCTCGCGGAAATGCTGATCCACCAGACGGCGAAACCGCGCCACCAGATCATCGGCCCCGCTACGTGGCCCAGGCGCCGGCGATTGTTCCACCAGCCCATCGGCCAGCGTCAGCACCAGCGCCAGTTCGGCCATCAGCGGATGCGCCAAGGCGCCTGCCCGCCCCTCATCCAGCCCGCGCGCCAGATCGTTCAGCAACCACGCCAGCCGCGCCGCCGCGGCCCCTTCGGCGGCGACCTGCCCATACCGCACCTTACCCCCGGCCAGCGCCACCTGCGCGACAAAGGGCGCCAGACGCGGATCATGCAGCAAGGCATCGGCCAGCGAGAGCACCCACCCCTCGGCCGAAGGGTCAAAGCGGAAGGCGTGCACCGCGCCCGAGGGCACCGCCACCACCGCCATCGGCAACAGGCGCAGACTGGCCCCGTCGGTGATCAGTTCGCCCTTCCCCGCCTCCAGCACAAGCAATTGAAAGATACCAGGATGCGCATGCGGCGCGATCGACCATTCATACTGGCTGGACCGCGACGAGATCGATTCCAGATGGACGAATTCGGCGGGAATCGCGCCATTCCCCTCACCATACAGGGCATAGCGGTCAATCTCGGCGGAGGGTTTGCGGCGGCGGGTCATGGCGCGCAGTCTGCGCAGATTGATCGAAAAATACAAGTCAATGCACGGAAAGGGGATCGATCCGAAACGGCATAACCCCCATCATCAGCGCACAACAGGCCAACAGGCCACAACCCCCGTGAAATCGAGAGGATCGGCATCATGCCAGAGACTGACGCTTCCACATTGGAGCGAACTTTCCGCTTCGACCCCTATTCGCCGCAGATCGATGCCGATCCCTTCCCCGCGTACAAGGTGCTGCGCGAGGAATACCCCTGCTTCTGGTCCGAAGAAGCCGGGATGTGGGTGCTTTCGCGCTATGATGACGTGCTGTTCGCGCTGCAAAACTGGAAGCTCTATTCCTCGGCCAAGGGCAATCTGGTCGACGAATTCCCCGGCCGCGCCGGTGCCACGCTGGGCAGCAGCGATCCGCCACGCCACGACCGCCTGCGCGCGCTGATCCAGTCGGCCATGACCAAGCGGGCGCTGGACCATGTGATCGAGCCTGCCCGCGCCTCGGCCCGTGCCCATCTGGCCGCGCTGGAAGGCAAGGATGTCTTTGATTTCGTCAATGACTTTGGGTCAAAGGTGACGGTGGACCTGTTGTTCTACCTGTTCAACATGCCCAAGGACAACGCCGACGAGGTGCGCGACAATGCCGTGCTGATGGTCCAGACCGACCCGGTCACTCGGCAAAAGACCGAAAAGCATCTGGCCGCGTTCCGCTGGATGGCCGATTACGCCGAACGCCTCGTGCAGGAGCGCAAGGCGAACCCGGGCGATGACCTGCTGTCGAACTTCATCACGGCGGAAATCGACGGTGAAAAGCTGCTGGACCGCGAGGTGCAGCTGACCGTCACGACGCTGATCATGGCGGGCATTGAATCGCTCTCGGGCTTTATGGGGATGTTCGCGCTGAACATGGCCGATTTTGCCGATGCGCGCCGCGCGATCACCGCTGACTTCAGCCTGCTGCCCGACGCGATCGAGGAGAGCTTGCGCTTCAACACCTCGGCCCAGCGGTTCAAGCGCACCGTGGTCGAGGACATGGAACTGCACGGCCAACAGCTGAAGGCGGGTGATCCGGTGATCCTGGCCTATGGCAGCGCCAACCGCGACGAGACGATCTTCCCCAACGCGGACGTTTACGACATCACGCGGCGGCCAAAGCGCCATCTGGGCTTTGGCGGGGGCGTGCACTCGTGCCTTGGCTCGATGCTGGCGCGGGTGGCCTGTCAGGTGGTGTTCGAGGAATTCCTGCGGGCCGTTCCCGAATTCACCCGCGTGGATGAAACGCTCAACTGGGTGCCTTCGTCCAACTTCCGCAGCCCGACGGTGCTGCGCCTGCGGCGCGGCTGAACAGGCTCACTGGCGGCGGGAAACAATCTCGCCGCCAGCCCTCTTACGCGCTTTCCCGCGCGATCAGGCGAAACCCCACATCCACCGAGCGTTCCCGCGGCGGCTGCCCTTCGGCATGGCGGCGGATGGCGGCGATGGCTTCGCGCGCGATACGGGCGCCATCAATGTCCACCGTGGTGATCGTTGGGCGCATATCACCCGCGATGCTGGAATTGCCAAAGCCCACCACCGCCAACTGGTCCGGCACGCGTAGCCCTGCCGCCTGCGCCTCGACAATCACGCCCTGTGCCAGATAGTCCGACCCGCACACCACCACATCGGGCTGTTCGTCCAACCGGCGCATCTCGGCAAAGATGCGGCGGCCATGGCCAAAGCGGCTGGGGATGTCGACCATGGTTTCCTGCACATCGCCGCCGCCCAGCGCCTGCCATTCCTCGACAAAGCCATCGCGGCGCATCCCCGCGCGCGTCCCCTGCGCCGTCACCAGCAAAGGCCGCCGATAGCCGCGCGATTGCAGAAACCGCGCCACATCGCGCCCCGCGTCCCGATGCGAAAAGCCCACCGCGATGCCCGGCGGATCCTCGGGCAATTCCCAGATCTGGATGAACAACCCCGGAAAGCGTTTGACCAGTTCGGCCGTGCGGGACGAAAGTGGCGCGGTCGAGATGATCGCATCCACCCGCCTCCCGATGGCGGCCTGTATCAGCTCATCGGTGCGTTCGGGCGTGATGCCGGTCAGCCCCATCATCACCGTGGTGCCTGAATTGGCCAGCTCCTCGGCCATGGCCTGAATGGTGTCGTTGAAGATCGAATCGGTCAGATGCGGGATCAGCACCGCCACCATCCGCGATTTCGAACTGGCCAGCCCGCCCGCCAACAGGTTGGGGATATAGCCGGTCTGGGCCACGGCGGCCTGAATGCGTTCGGCGGTGGCGGCGGCCACCACCTTGGGATTGTTCAGGAAACGGCTGACGGTGGCGGTCGACACGCCGGCCAGAACGGCCACATCGTCCAGCGTCGGATTGCGGTTGGGCTGATCACTCATGCCGCGCAGCCTAGCGCCTGTGCCCCCTTGCGCGCAATCGCTTGCGCACAAAGGGGACGCATGGGCATTACAGGAAGGTCAGCGGCACCGACAGCGCGCCCACTTCGGGCCAGCGGCTCATCGTCACTTCGCCCGTGACCGCGAACCCGTTGGGCGTCACGGCCAGCAGTTCCTCCAGACACAGGCGCAGCTCCATGCGGCCAATGTGCAGCCCCGGACAATTGTGCGGCCCCCGGCCAAAGGCCAGATGCTCGGCAATGTTCGGGCGGTTCAGGATGAACTCGTCGGGGTTGGCGAACACATCCTCGTCCCGGTTGGCGGAACAATACAGCAACGCGATGGGATCACCTTGCGGGATGGTGCGGCCCTGAAATTCCACATCCTCGGTCGTGGTTCGGGCGAAGCCGCGATAGGGCGTGTACAGGCGCAGGAATTCCTCGATCGCGGCCGGGATCAGCGAGGGATCGGCGCGCAACTGGTCCTGCAAAGCGCGGTCGCGCGACAGGTGGACGCAGATATTGCCCACCATCACCATCGGCGCGACAATGCCCACCACCAGGATCTGGCGCACGCTGCCCACCACCAGCTCGTCGGGCAGCGCCTGCCCCTCGTGCCGCGCCTCCAGCAGGGCGCAGGTCGGGTCGATCGCCGGGTCCATCGGCCGCTCGCGACGCTCGGCGATCAGGGCCTTGGCCATGTCATACAGCCGCATGCTGGTCGACTTCATCGTCTCGGGGTCGTTCATGTGGACCGACAGGACAAAGGCCCGGCCCGCCTCATGCAGCGTTTCCAGCCATTCGGGCGGCATGTTCATCCATTCGCCAAACACCCGCACCGGCAGGAAGCTGGAGAATTCCATGCAGATGTCGCCACCGCCCTTGGCCACCAGCGGGGCCAGCGCCTCACGAGTGTACTGGCGGGCCTTCTCCTCCAATGCGTCGGCGCGGTCCTTGCCCAACAGAGGGTTCAGCGCCTTGCGATAGGGGGTGTGTTCGGGCGGATCCAGATGCAGCGGGGGACGGCGGCCGGTAAACGCCACCTTGGGCACCACATTCTGCACCGACGTGCTGAACCGGCGATAGTCCGAGGCCGCCGTCTTGACGTCCTCATACTTGGTCAGCGCCCAAAAGCCGCCCAACCCTTGCGTATGGGCCACCGGACATTCCCGCCGCAGCCGCGCATATTCGACATGCGGGCTGTCAAAGGTTTCGGGAGCTTCGGGGTTGAAATCTTCTGGATGCTTGCTCATGACGGCCTGCATAAGTATCGACGCGTGACGATGCAAGCGCTATCATGCGTTATTGTATCAACGTGCAAACACAGACACACGCCTGCGCGCGACCGCCAAATACCGGGAGAAGTCATGTCCAGCCCAGTTTCCGCGCCCCCCTTGGCGCCTGCCAGCCCGATCGAGCAGGCCATCGGGACCAAGGTCATCCTCCGTCTGGTGATCCCCTGCGCGCTGTATATCCTGATCGGCGCGATCGACCGCACCAACGTCGCCTTTGCCGCACTGCACATGAACAAGGCGCTGGGCCTCTCGCCCACGCAATATGGCATCGGCGCCAGCGTGCTGTTCATCGGCTACATGCTGGCCAAATACCCCTCGGTCCTGCTGTACGAAGCCCTGGCGCTGCGGCGCTGGCTGACGCTGGTGTCGCTGGCGTGGGGGATCTGTTCGGGGCTGATGGCTTGCGTACAGAACGAATGGCAGCTCTATGCCCTGCGCATCGCGATCGGTTTTGCCGAAGGCGGGTTATCCTCTGGGTTGATGCTCTACCTCTCGCTCTGGGCGCCGGAACGTTATCGCGCGACGGTGCTGGCGGTGCCGATCGCCTCGATCTCGCTGGCACAGATCTTTGGCGCGCCACTGTCGGGCTGGCTCTTGGACATGCATGCCCCCTTTGGCATGGAAAGCTGGCGGTTCATGTTCCTGGCAGAGGCCACCCCGGCGCTGTTTCTGGCGGTGTTCGCCTATCTGTGGTTCCCCGATACGCCGCGCGACGCGGCATGGCTGAATGACGAGGAACGCGCGTGGATGGCCGCCAATGTGCGCGGCGCGAAAAAGGCCGCGCCCGACACCGGCGAGCGCTGGGCCGTGTTGCGCAGCCCGGTGGGCTGGACCTGCGCCGGGATCTGGTACTGCATTCTGGCCAGCAATTACGGCATCACCTTTTGGCTGCCGCAGGTGGTCAAAGGGTTGGGCGGGCTGTCGGCCACGGCCATCGGGTTGATTGTCGCCCTGCCCAATGTGGCCAGCGGCATCGGCCTGATCCTGAACGCGCGCCATTCCGATAAAACCGGCGAGCGGTTCCTGCATGTGGCCATCCCCGCCACGCTGGGCGGCGTGCTGTTGCTGTGCGCGTGGCTGTTGGGCGCGGGGCCGCTGGGGCTGATCTGCCTGATTTTGGGCGGCGCCTGCACCGGCTGCACCGTGGCCGCGTTCTGGGCCATCCCCACGCGGATGCTGGCGCCGGGCAGTCTGGCGATGGGCATCGTGGTGGTGAACATGGCGGGCAGTCTGGCGGGCGCCACTGTGCCCGCGCTGATGGGCAGCCTGAAGCAATCGACCGGCTCGTTCCTGCCGCCCACGCTGTTGCTGCTGGGCATTGCGGTGACTTGTGGGGCGCTGTGTCTGGTGGCGCGGGCACAGATGGCGCGGGCGCAGAACCCGGCATGAATGGCCCCGCAACCGCCCCCACAACAGCACCCGGCAAGGCGCCCGGCACCGGCATCCTGATCGGGCTGGCGGTGATTGCCGCACTGGGGTCGATGGCGATCCATATGCTGGTGCCCGCTTTGCCCGCCATGGCAGGTCAGTTTGCGGTGTCGGTTGGGGCGGCGCAATTGGCGGTCAGCATCTACATGATCGCGCTGGGCGGTGGGCAATTGGTGGCTGGCCCGGCGGCCGACCGGCTGGGGCGGCGGCCCGTGCTGATCGCGGGCATTGCCCTGTACGTGCTGGGCGCGCTGATCTGTGCCGCCGCGCCGGTACTGTGGGTATTGCTGATCGGCCGCGCCATTCAGGCCAGCGGCGGCGCGGCCGGTGTGGTCACCTCACGCGTGCTGGTGGGCGACATTTTTGGCAAGGAACGCGCGGCCGAACGTCAGGCCACGCTGATGATGGTAATCCTGATCTCGCCCGCGCTGGCGCCGGTGCTGGGCGGTTTTCTGGCGCAAGGGCCGGGGTGGCGCTCTATCCCGCTGGTGCTGGCGGCAGGCGGTGTGATCGCTGCAACGGTGGTGCTGCGCCGGCTGCCGACCGGCGCGACACCTGTGGGCAGGGTGGAGCAACGCTCGCTGTGGCAAGACGCGCGGCGCGTGGCGCGCAACCGGCAACTGGCGCTGACGGCGCTGGCGATGGCGGGCGCGACCAGTGTTTTGTACATGTTTCTGGCCAATGCGGTGTTTCTGCTGGTGCGCGACATGGGCCTGACGGAACGCGACACGGGCCTGTGTTTGCTGGCCATTGCGGCGGTCAGCATCTTTGGCACAAGGCTGGTGCGCCCGGTGCAAAAGCGCGGCTGTGGGCTGCTGGCGGGAACGGCGCTGGTGCTGGCTGGCGCGGGGATTGAACTGGCGGTGGAGCTGGCCGGATGGCACGGGCCGGTGGCACTGGTCGCGCCGATGCTGCTGGTGGGCGTGGGCGCAGGGCTGGCCGGGCCTTCGGCCATGGCGATCATCGTTTTTGCCGAAGAAGGATTGGCCGGGACCGCCGCCAGTCTGGCAGGGGCGTTCCAGATGCTGGCCAGCGCGCTATGCACCATGGCGCTGGGCTTTGTCAGCCCGATGACCCCGCTGCGACTGGCGCTGGCGCTGGTGCTGGCGGCGGCGGTTTCGGCAACGGCGGCGGGGCTGCGCTGGCGTCTGGCCACCCCGGCGCGGGGCCTCACGCCGCGCGCATAATGCCACATCCGCGCATCAGGTGTGGAAATTTGGCCACACCCCGATCAATTCCGAATTGATATCGCTGATTACAAACATACGAAGTCATCGCCCACATTGACACGATGCAAGGGCTTTCATAAGGCATCGGCCAAGCTAATGTACCCCATGAGGATGGGAGGAGGACACCATGACCCGGATTTCCCGCGCCACCGCGCGTCGCTCGCTGTCGGCCGCCGCTGTGCTGCTGGCCACTGTTTCAACGCCCGCTCTGGCCCAGACCGAAGCGCCCGCCCCGGCCCCTGCCGCCGGCGCGCTGGGCGAAATCGTGGTGACGGCCGAGCGCCGCGCCCAGAACCTGCAGCAGGTGCCAATTTCGGCCACCGTGCTGACCGGCGCCGACCTGCAAAAGAAGGGCGTGAGCAACCTGTCCGACATCCAGCAGGTGGCCCCCTCGATCGCGATCAACACGGTCAACCGCTCGACTTTTGTCAACATCCGCGGCATCGGCATCGCACAGTCGGCCCCTACCTCGAACCCGGGCGTGGCCTATTACATCGACGGCGTGCTTATCCCGCACGAACAGTTCATCGGCATGTCCTTCTATGACATCGGCTCGATCGAAGTGCTTCGCGGCCCGCAGGGCACGCTGACCGGTCAGAACTCGACCGGCGGCGCGATCTATGTCCGCACGCCCAAGCCGGAATATAACGCGGTGAACGGCTCGCTGGACACGACTGGTGGCAATTACAACCGTTTCCGCACGGTGCTGACGGCCAATTACGGCGGGGATTCGGTCGCGGTGCGTCTGGCCTATGTCCATGACGAGCGTGACAGCTATACCCGCAACATCAGCTCCAAGGCGGTGGTGCAGCCGGGCAACATGCTGATGGACTCGGTGCGCCTGACGATGGCCATGCGCAGCAGCGACAGCCGCCTGAACGTGCAGGTCAACGCCGAATATTTCAATTCGCGCAGCGATGGCATCGCGATCAAGCGCCGCAATGACACCGTCTCGACCAACCCGTTCGAGATCGAGGAAGACGCCCGTTCGTACATGAACCAGTACGGCTATCGTCTGGGTCTGGACGCGCGCTATGACCTGAGCGAGGCGGTGCAGGCCCGCTATCTGGTCTCGTGGCAGGATGGGTTTACCGTCGATCAGGTTGACGGCGACCGTTCGGACACCGCCCTGCCCCGCCCGGTCACCGCCAACACCGGCCGCGTGTCGACCAGCAGCACCGAATTCCGCACGCTGATCAACGAATTCAACATCCTGTCGACCAAGAAGGGCCCGTTGCAGTGGGTCTTTGGCGGCTTCATGATGAACGAGACGATTCCGGTCGAGCTGCTGCGCGACAACTTCCACGTGGTCGATTACGTCAGCGCCACCTCGAACATCACCACGACGGCCAAGAACACCACCTATTCGCTGTTTGGCCAGGTGAACTATTACCTGACCCCGGCGCTCGAAGTGATCGTGGGCGGCCGCTACAGCTGGGACAAGCAGGAATACACCCGCTATGCCGTGACCACCGTGCTGGCCACGCCCTATGTCAGCGACATCCAGACCAACCAGCTGACCGGCAAGCTGGGCCTGAACTATCACCTGGGCCGCTCGCTGATCTATGCCACCGCGTCCAAGGGCTACAAGGCGGGCGGTGTGAACCTGACGCCGGGCACGCCCAACTTCACGCCGGAACGCAATTTCGTGTATGAAGTCGGCTTCAAGACCGAGCTGCTGGACCGCCACCTGCGCGTCAACGGCGACTTGTTCTATTCGGTGTACAAGGACATGCAGCTGTCCAGCCAGGTTGGCGGCCTGCCCACCACGCAGAACGCGCTGGGCGGCCATTCCAAGGGTGGCGAACTGGAAGTGACCGGCCAGTTCGGCGCTCTGGGCTTCAACATCGGCGTGGGTTATCTGGATGCAAAGTTCTCGAACTCGGCGTGCATTTCGGACACCAACGCGCCGGGCACGGACGTGGGCTGCGCCACCAACCTGCGCTTTGTGCCGCAGGGCCGCGCCCTGCCCTTCAGCCCCGAGCTGACGCTGAACGCAGGGTTGCAATACACCTTCACCGCCGGCAGCCTGGACATCACCCCGCGCGTCCAGTGGAGCCACACCTCGAGCCAGTGGTCGACGCCCTTCCCCTACACCAACACCTTTGTGCCGGGGCGCGACCTGATCGACGCGCGCGTCACCTTTGATCTGGGCAAGCGCATCCAGCTGGAAGCCTTTGTCCAGAACCTGACGAACAAGGTCTACATCGCCTCGCAGCTGCAGGGCAGCTCGACGGCCGATGGCGGCATCATCTATGGCGCGCCGCGCACCTATGGCGCCCGCGTCAAGTTCACCTTTGGCAAGTAACGACAGCTCGCCCCGTCGCCACCATGGCGGCGGGGCATACAGGCAGGAACGCATGTCGGTCTCTGGTTTTCGCATGGCGGCGATGGTTGCGCCCGCCTTGGGCGCATTGGCGATGGGCGCAGGCGCGATCGCCGCACAGGGCGGCGCGCCCGACACATGGTGGTATCCCGGCAGTGGCAAGACCTTTGCCGCCAGCCAGGACTATCCCAACGCCCAAGGCACCCTGCGCGTCCAGGTCGAGGGCGGCGCGGTCAAAACCCGTGGCCACGCCTTTTTTGAACCATTGGGCGCCAATGGCCGCGCCTGCGTCACCTGCCATCAGCCCGCCGACGCGATGAGCCTGTCGGCCGCCACCGCGCAACAGCGCTGGACCGCCAGCAACGGCCATGACCCGCTGTTTGCCGCGATCGATGGCTCCAACTGCCCGATCCTGCCGCAGGATCAGCGCGCGTCCCATTCGCTGTTGCTGGAACGCGGATTGTTCCGCGTGCAACTGCCTTGGCCGATGACCGCGTGGAACGGCCGCCCCGTCACCCCCGATTTCGATATTGAGGTGGTGCGCGATCCCAACGGCTGCAACAGCGCGCCCGGCTATGGGCCAAAGGCGGGGAACATCTCGGTCTATCGCCGCCCGCGTCCGGTGGCCAATATGAAATATCTGTTGGCGGTTGGCTTTGTGTTTGACCCCAAACAGGGTTTCGCCCTGCCCCTGTCGCCAGAAGACGGGCGGATGATGTCGGGCAATATCATGGCCGACAACCGCGCGGGCACGCTGCGCATCCAGATGCAGGACGCCGCCCACGGCCATTTGCAGGCTGGCAAGCCCCTGACCGATGCCCAAGTGCGCCAGATCACCGATTTCGAAATGCGCGTGTTCACCGCGCAACAGACCGATGCCCATGGCAATGACCTGAGCAGCATGGGCGCGAACGGCGGCCCCAACCACCTGCGCGTCTCGGCGCCGGGCGCGCTGGGCGCGATCGGCACGCCGGTGTGGAGCGAATTTGCCGCATGGGAAAAGCTGAGCCCCGAACAGGCCGCGACGCTGACCCCCAAGCAATTGGAATTCCGCAAGTCGGTGGCGCGTGGCGCGCGGGTGTTCCGGGAAAAGATGTTCCTGATCACCGACAGCGCCGGGATCAACTCGCGCATCGGCTTTGGCAATCCGGTGCGCAATTCCTGCGTGTTCTGTCACAACATGAGCCAGATGGGCAATGATGTGGCACCGGGTCAGGTGGACCTTGGCACCACCACCATGCCCTTTGCCGACAGCATGCCCGATCTGCCGCTGTTCCGCATCACCTGCCGAGGCCGCCCGCATCCGCATTACGGCCGCGTCATCTATACGATGGACCCCGGCTTTGCGATGACCAGCGGCAAATGCGCGGACGTGGGCAAGATCACGCTGCAATCGATGCGGGGGCTGTCGGCCCGCGCGCCCTTTTTCTCGAACGGCCTGGCCCGTGACCTGCGCGGCATCGTCGACTATTACGACCGCCGCTATAGCATCGGTTATACCGAGCAGGAAAAGCAGGATCTGGTCAATCTGATGAGTGTGCTGTGATGCTGCGTTCTGTCCTGACCCTTGCGGCTTTGGCCGCGCCTTTGTCGGCGGCGGCGGCCGATACCGGATCGCTGCTGCGGTTCATCACCTGCCCGGTGTACCGCGACGCCGACAGCGGCAAGAAGTCGGGCTGCTGGCTGGCCGAGGACCCGGCCACCGGCATCCGCTATGACGTCTCGCTCAGCCCGCACAAGCCGGACTGGAACTATGCTGTCTTGGTCGAGGGGCGGACCACCGCGCAGCCCGAAACGCCCTGCGGGGCGCCGGTGCTGGACGCGGTGCGCACCAGCCGCTTGTACGACATCCCCTGCACGCGCCACATCCTGCCGGCAGAAGGCTATCCGGGCCGCCGTTTCGTCCTGCCGCGCCGCAATCCACAGCCGACCAGCGTGCCCGCGCCCAGCTTTGCCGGGCCGTTCGTGGACCGCAGCTTCACCGTCTATTTCGAATTCGGCAACGACTTCCTCGTCTATCAATACAGCGACTGGTTGATCCAGCAGGCCTATTACTGGATGCTCTCGGCCAAACCAAAGAAGCTGATCATCACCGGATTTGCCGCCAGCGCGCCCGAAACCGTGTCGGGCCGGGTGATGGCTGAACCGGCCGATCTGGCGCTGCAACGGGCGCAAACGGTCGCCACCACCATGGCGCGCCTGTTGCCGGGGATTGCGATTGAAACCCGCGCCGATCCCTCCACCACCGGCACCAGCGATGCCGAGGCCGATGGCATTCCGGGGCAAGCGCAACGCCGGGTGGAAATCCGCGCGGTATTGTAAGGGCTGGCGGTGGGTTACACCGCCAGCAACGCCCCCACATCCGCGCAATCCTGCAAGTTCAGGATTGCCCCGGCCAGCGCCGCCGGATCGCCCACCGGCACCGCCGCGCGGCCCGCACAATCGATGAATTTGGCCACCAGCGCCGCCTGCCCCAACGGACGCTCCGGGCTGCCCGCGGCATCGGCCTGTTCGGCGGTCAGCACGCGGCCGTCCGACAGGTTAAACACCAATCGCCCGCCCGACCCGCGCTGCCAGCCCGCGCCTGTGGCCTGCACCGGCGTGACACGCGCCGCCATGGCCAGCACATCGGGATCGGCCAGACTGTCCGGCCCAAAGTCATCCAGCCCCACACGGCCCCGCACCAGCGCCAGTGCGGTGGTAAAGGGGATCGAGAACTTGGCATCGATCGCGGTGGCGGGCGCCTGTTTGCGCGGCAAAGGCTCGGTCAGCATGGTCTGGACATCATCAATCCCCACCGCAACCGCCGTGACCGCCGCCGCGCCGATCTGGCCACGCAGGGCCAGCGCCATTTCGATAAACGGATGCGTCCCCCGGCAGGATGGCCAGCGCTTGTACGTCAGTTCGTCAATCCAGTAGCGCGCGCCCAGATCGCCGGTCAGGTCGTCCGCGTCAAACTGACCGCCCGCAAACACCGCGTAAAAACCGCTGCGCCCCTCGATCGGCTGTTCGAACCCGGCCACCCCCTCGCGCGCCAATTGCGCCGAGAGCACCGCCGCCTGCGCCGGAAACCCTTCGCGCACGGCGCGGATGACGGTGCCCTGGCTGTATTTGATCTCTCCGGGAATGACATTCTGGCACATCATCAGCGATAGCGCGTCACGCACTGCCCCCGCGTCCAGACCCAACAAGGCCGCCGCCCCAGCGGCCGCACCCATGCCCGCCAGAATGGGCGGCGGATACCATCCGCCCGCCTCCATCTGGCGGCGCAAGGCCAGTCCCATGCGGCACGACAGATCCCCGCCCACCGCCAGCGCCGTCAGGAACCGCCGCCCGTCGACCGGTCGCCCGGCCGCACCCTCTGCCTGCGCCAGCGCGATCAGCGCAGGCACCAGCGAAGCATTGGGATGGCCCGGCGCCCGGTCAAAGGCGTCCTCGTAATCCAGCGCATGGGCAAAGCCGCCATTGGCCAGCGCCGCCATCGGTGCGGCGGCGCGCAGCCCCGTGCCCAGCACCGCGCAAGGCCCCGGCCCGTTACCCACGGCCACCCGGACAAAGGCTGCGCTTTCCGCGCTCATCCCGCTGGCGCCCAGCATCACGCCCAACGCGTCCAGCAACACATGCCGCGCCGCCGCCACCGCACCCGGCGGCAGATCGGCAAAGCGGGTGGCGGCGACATGCGCCGCCACCACATCAGAAACGCCGCGCATCAGCGCACAACGTAAAAGTCGATCACCACCGAATCCGGCTTGCGAATGCCGCGCGCGACAAACACCGCCCGCCGCATCCAGCCCAGCGGCCCGTCCACCACGCCAAACCGCGTTGTCGTGCGGAAGTAATAGGCGGACGGGTCCACCGCCTCGCCACGGGCGATCTTGTCGGTGACTTCGGCGCTGGCGACGCGCACACCGACATTGGTCACCTCGATCACCGTGCCATCGGCGGCCTTGATAAAGTAATGCGCCTCGACATCGGTCAGCCCACCGGGGCGGATCGTCTGCCAATCGCCCCCGCCGCCCAGCACCGTGCCAGACAACATAGGCCCATAGGCCGCGCCGCCCGTCACCTGAATGAAGCGGCGGCGGCCACCGTCCAGATTGCCCGCCTCAACCGGCGGGGCCAGCGTGGCCTGCACGGAAAAGGCATATTCGAGCGTGGGCGGAGGAGCATTGGGCAATAGCGGCACAGCTGCCGACACCGGGGCGGGCGAAGGCGCAGGCGTTGCCGCCAGAACAGGCTGGGCGGCGAGGCACAGCCCCACCGCCACGACAGTCAGAAAACGACGCATCATCAGCCCTTTCATCAGATCGGGAAATGGCCCGGCTGGGTTTCCACCGTGATCCAGCGGGTTTCGGTAAAGCTGTCAATGCCCTGACGGCCACCAAAACGGCCATAGCCCGATGCGCCCACGCCGCCAAACGGCATTTGGGCCTCGTCATGGACGGTGGGACCATTGACGTGGCAGATGCCGCTCTTGATCTGCTTGGCCATGGTCAGGCCCTTGGCGATGTCGGTGGTAAAGACCGCCGCCGACAGGCCATATTCGGTGTCATTGGCCAGCTCGATCGCATGCGCCTCGTCACGGGCGCGGATGATGCCGACCACCGGGCCAAAGCTTTCGTCGCGGAACAGCTTCATGTCGGGCGTCACCTTGTCCACCAGATGGGCGGGCATGACAACGTTCAGGCTGGTTTCGCCCCCGGTCAACAGCACCGCGCCCTTGGCCACGGCATCGTCAACCAGCGACAGGCAATGCGCCACCGTCTTGGCGTCCACCACCCCGCCCAGCGGCGTGTTGCCCTGACGCGGATCGCCCGCGGCCAGCGTCTTGACCTTCTCGGCGAACTTGGCGGCAAAGGCATCGGCCACCGCCTCGACCACGATGATCCGCTCGGTCGACATGCAGATCTGGCCCTGGTTCATATAGGCGCCAAAGGCCGCGGCCTTGACCGCCTCGTCCAGATCGGCATCGGCGCAGATCACCATCGGCGCCTTGCCGCCCAGCTCCAGCAGGCAGGGCTTGAGATGCTCGGCGGCGCGCTTGGCGATGATGCGGCCAACGGCGGTGCTGCCGGTGAAATTGATGCGCTTGACCTGCGGCGCGTCGATCAGCGCGCCCACCACATCGGCGGCGTCCTGCGGCGCATTGGTGACGACATTCACCACACCTTCGGGGAAGCCTGCTTCGGCAAAGGCCTCGATGATCAGGGCGTGGGTGCGCGGGCACTGTTCCGACGCCTTCAGGATCACGGCATTGCCACAGGCCAGCGGCACGGCAATCGCGCGCACGCCCAGAATGATCGGCGCGTTCCACGGCGCGATGCCCAGAATGACGCCCACCGGTTCCTTGAGCGCCATGGCCAGACAGCCCGGCTTGTCGGACGGGATCACTTCGCCCGCGATCTGCGTCGTCAGCGAAGCGGCCTCACGCACCATGCCCACGGCCAGCATCAGGTTGAACATCGCCCAACCGGCGGTCGCGCCGATTTCGCCCATCATCGCGGCGACGAAATCATCCTTTTTCGCGGCCAGAGCATCGGCGGCCTTGTTCAGCACGGCGCGGCGGGCGTTCGGCCCCATGCCGCCCCATGCGGGCTGTGCGGCGGCGGCACGCGCGGCAATTGCGGCCATGTCACCGGCCTGCATCGCGGTGGCGCTGGAAGCCACCTCGCCGGTCAGCGGGTTCAAACGGGTAAATTCCATGGTCAGAGCCTCCAGATGCATCCCAGAACAAGTTTTCGCTATCACTGATAGCAATATTCGCAATTCACGCGCGGCGCAAGCGGCCACCCAGACGCGGCGCAACCGACAACAGCACGATCGCCGCAATCAGGATCGCCGCACCCGTCAGTTCGGCGGGCCGAGGCATCTTCATCCCCCACATCCACGCCAGCAACATCGCGCCACCCACGCCCGCCACCAGACTGGCGGCGCGCTCCAGCGGCACGCAATAGGCGTTTTCGCGCGGGTCCATCAGGATGATGATCGCCACCACCGAAATCACCGTCAGCGTCGCGCCAATCCCGATCAAGGGCCAGATCGCGGGCAGGCTCCACACCTGTAGAAAGCCGACCGACAGCTCGCCCGACTGACCGCCAAGCCCACTGGCCGACACCGCCGCCAGCATCGCCACCGAAGCGGGCAGCGCGATCATCTTTTCCTCGACGAAATAGCGGCGCATCGTGGCGTCATCGCCATTCTTGCCAATGCGGGTCATCACCGCCAACCGCGTGAAATAGCCCAGTGTGTAGACCACCACCGTAAAGATCGCCAAAGGCGGCAGTTTCAGCCCGCCCCGGTCGGTCAGCGTCACCACCAGCGCCACCGCCACCATGCCCAGCGCCACCCAGCTGAACCAGCGCACGCGGCGGCCAAACACCATGTCGACCAGCGGCGCGATGATCAGGATGTCGCCGCGCATGATCAGTTGGATGAACGGGATCGACACGCCCTTGAACGTCAGGGACAAGGGCACGGTAAACAGGATCGCCGCCGTCCCCAGCCCCGACAACAGCGTCCAGCGCGTGGGGCACGGGATGCGCCAGCGGCCCACCATCACCGCATGCGCGTCCCGGTGCCAGCCCGACAGCCAGATAAAGCCATAGGTCAGCAACATGTTGACAATCAACGAGGCAGGCAGCGTTTCCAGCCCGGTCAGCGGCCGCCCCAGCACCGGATCGGCCAGCCCCGTCACGGCCCGCGTGATCATCACATTGGGCAGGTACGACAGGAAATAGACCAGCACCCAGCCCTCCATCGGGAACCGGGCCAAGCGCGCGGCGGACGCGCCGCTCATGCGCTGATCTCCACCATGTCGGCAGCGGGGGTATAGCGCGCGTTCAGCCCCGCCTCGCGGGTCACGGCGGTCATATAGTCCACCACTTGCGCATATTCGGCACTGTCGGGGGTGACGATATGCGGCACCGCATCCCGCCCGATATAGACCGGCAGGTATCCCGCGCGGAGCAGCTTGCCCCCCGCGATCTCCAGCCGGGCGATGATCGACAGGCGCGCGGCCTTGGGGAAGTTGTACAGCCCCTCGAAATCCGGCTCCCACTCCTCGGCCAGAACGCGGATTTCGTTGAAACTCTTGGACTTGGCATGGGCCTCGTCCATTTTCAGGTCGGTGGCGAAATTGCACAGCGAATAGAACACCGGCTTGCCATCAATCACCTCGCACCCCTTCAGGATGTGGGCGTGGCCGCCCAGAATGGCGTCGGCCCCGGCGGCAATCGCGGCCCGCGCCACGTCGCGCTGATAATCGGCAATCACCGCGCGCACGAAATGGATGCCCCAATGGTGCGAGACGATCACCACATCGGCCTGTGCCTTGGCGGCGCGGATGTCGGCCTCCATCGCGGCCAGATCCTCACGATGGGGATAGGTGTGGGTGCGGGGCGGCGTGCCGGGCTGGTCATGCTCGATCTGTTCATAGATCGTGTGGGCGCGCATCGGGGCACAGCCGGGGCGGCGCTCATCCGCCCAATAGGAATGCGGCAGAATGCTGGAATAGGCCAGCACCGCCACCCGCGTCCCATCACCCAAAGTGCGGATAACCGGCTGACGCGCCTGCGCAATATTGGCGCCCGCGCCGACGACATCCATGCCATTGGCCAACAGGTTCTGCCGCGTTTCGAAAAAGGCGTTGCTGCCCCAATCCATGCAATGGTTGCCCGCCATCGAGATGACATCAAACCCCGCCCGCCCCAGCGCCGCCGCGCCATCGGGCCGGGCCAGCACAGCATGGCGCGCCTGCGGCAGGCGCACGCCGCTTTGGGCAAAGCTGGTTTCCAATTGACCAAAGGTGATGTCGGCGGCGCGCAGCACATCGCGCGTCGCGACATAGCTGTCATCGTAATTGTCGCGGTCCGGGGCCAGATCGCCGGTTGCCAGAAAGATATGCGCCATGGTTCCTCCCCGAAAATGCGCGCCCACGGGCGGGCATACGGCGCGTGCGGCGTTGATGGCCTGTTACGCGCGTGATTTAGCTATCATGTACAACAATCCGGACGCGCTTTGCAAGGGCTTGCAAAGCGCGTAAGATCAGCGACACACCCGCCCGCGCAAACAGGGGCGCAGCATCGGCGGCGGGGTATGCGCCACCGCGCCAGCAGGCCTTGCGGGCCAGCGCCCCATGGTGATCCGCGCCTCCAGATGGCGCAGCGCCATCACCATCTGGTCGGCGGTGGCAACGCAATGTCCCGCTTGTTTCAACCACATAGCCTGCGCCATGCGCGGCCCGGCGGCATCGACATAGGCCCGCTGCAACGAAGGCGAGGTCAACCCGTCCCCCACCGCCTGCAACGACAGGATCGGCACCACCGGGCGCGCTGTCGGCGTATAATGCGCCATCATATAGCGCACCGCCGCGCGATCAGCCTTGACCCGCGGCGCCGAAGCCAATTTTGCCAAGTCCGCCCGCAGGTTAAGCCCTGCCGCCCGGTACATCGCCGCGACATGGGCATAGCGCCCCGACAGGCGCAATTGGGCCGCGTAATCAATGCGTTCGTTCCATGAATACACGCCCCCCGCCCGCGCTTCCTGATCGGCGCGGGGCGGGAACAGCGCGCCGGTGAACACCGCCCCGATCTCGTCAGTTTGCGCAGCATAATCAGTTGCCCCCGGTTGCGGGCGATCGCCCCGCGTCCACCCCGGCAATCCGCCCAGAACCCCGGCCAGCGCCACCCGCGCCCGGCCCTGCGGCGTCTGCATCGCGGCGTCCACCGCCGCCTGCGCCCGCGCGCCATTGGCGCGGTCATCGCTGATCCCCGTTAGCAGCAGCCCCGCGTCCGGCGCGGCCAAGGTTTTGAAAACAAAGGCACCGTCCAGCACCATGTTCATCATCCCCACCGCGCCGCCGATCGACGGACACATGGCGATCGCGCCGTCGATCCCGCTCCGCCTGTCCTCGGCCAGCGCGGTGGTGACCAGACCGCCCATCGAATTGCCCCAGGCGATCACCCGTTTGGGCGCACCATATTGCGCTGCAAAAGCGCGGATAGTGGCCTGTTGCGCGGGCACCGCCTGCGCCAAAGCCCAACCACCCGCGCCATAGTCGGACGCCGCCAGCGCATAGCCCTGCGCCAGCAAAGCCTCACGCGCGCGGGGCGGGATCACTTCGGGATCGCCGATGCGGGGGGAATAGCCACGGCTCCACAGCAACAAAGTGCCGTTCCAGCCTGCCGGCACCACCGCCGACCAGCGCACCTGCGACTGGGCCGGATCAGACAGGCTGGCCCGCAGCGTTTCGCGCGCGGCCGGAGCCGAGGCCGGTTGCGCCCAGCCTCCCAGCGGCGTCAGCACCAAGCCCAGCGCCGCCCCCCATGCCGCCATGCCACCAATATGACGCTGCGCGCGCCCGTTCTTGCCGCTCACCTGATGCTCTCCCGCTCTCGCCCTGCCGCCGCGCGTATCCGCACAGCAAGCGCTTGCAGACGGATGACGCGGAAGCGCCCCGCCTGTCAATTCGCTTTTGACATCCAACGATGAGCCGGGCCAGTTACAGCACGTTCAGCGGTGCGTCGCGCGATGTGTCCAACCGCGCCTGACGCAGCAAATAGCGCATCGCGGCGCGCGCGGCCTCGACATCGCCGGCGACGATGGCGTCATACACCGCTTCGTGCTCACGCATGGGATCGCGCGGATTGGCGCTTAATTTCTGTTTGAATTCCGTGGTTAGCCGCACCGCTGCCCCCACTGACACCCCCAACGTGCACAGCGGATCATTGCCCGTCGCATCCAGAATCGCCAGATGGAACTCCTGATCGGCAGCCTGCCCGGCCGCATGCGCCAAGCCAAATTTGCGCATGCCCTCCAGCGCGTTCGTCATGGCCTCGATATGCGCGGGGGTGCGTCGCTCAGCAGCCAAAGCCGCCGCCTCGGGCTCAACCACGGCGCGCAGTTCGAAAAGATGCACCACCAGCGACAGGTCCGGCCCATCAGAAAAAGCCCAGCGCAGCACGTCCGGATCCAGCAGGTTCCACGACCGGCGCGGCAACACATGGGTGCCCGCCTTGGGCTTGCTCTCAACCATGCCCTTGGCAATCAGGATGCGGATCGCCTCGCGATAGGCGGTGCGCGACACGCCCATCCGCTCCGAAGCATCCACTTCGCCGCCCAACGATTGGCCGGGCAACAGTTGCTTTTGCAGAATGCGAGTACCGATGTCCTGCGCGATAGATTGATGCAAGCGCAGGCCCGAACCCGTCGAACGGAGTTGACCCGAAACCACTAGCGACCTCGTTTGCAATTATTTTGCGCACTCTTACGTCACGGTTAATTTTTTTCAACCCAATTATTCAATTTGCCTAAATTCAGAAATGGCAAAATAGAACAAATCGGCATTGAAAAACCCACTTCACAATCGGGCGAACATGGCAAACAATATTTCGGGGTTTTGCCAGTTCCCTCCGCGAAACAAGGGCCAGCCGGACGCGTTTTTGGGCGGAGGCGCGATTCGCATTGGCTGACAATCAGCCACCACCCCTTACCCTGTACGAATTGACTGATTTATGTGACACAAAACCCGACAAAGGCGACAATACGCCGAAATACGCAGGTGCAAAATCGGGCGCGAAAGCCAATCCTGAACGGCGCCACAGGCCCTGTTATACCGCCATTTCCCCGACCGCCGGGTATTTTTGCGTCAGCGATATTGCGGCGCAGCAGCGGCGTTGGCGGCGGATTTTTTTTGACATATTGATATACCAATATACAAATTCGGACATCGACGCTGCATGAGGGCCACGACGATGACCAAGAAAAATCTGCTGCTTTCCACCTGTATCCTGTCGCTGGGGATGTTCAGCGCCCCCGCCTTTGCCGAAGAGGCGCAACCCGCCGCCGAGCAGGGTTTGGGCGAAATTGTCGTCACCGCGCAACGCCGCGAGCAAAAGCTGCAGGACGTGCCGGTGGCCGTGACCGCCTTTGCGCAGGCCACCATTGCCCAGCTGCGCCTGAACGACGCGATCCAGACGTCGAAGTTCGTGCCGGGCATGATCTCGCAGCACAACGCGGGTCTGGCCTCGGCCAACGCCTATTACCTGCGCGGCCTGGGCAACAGCCAGTCGACCGCCACCTTTGACGCCCCCGTCACGACCTATGTCGACGACGTCTATGTCGCGCGTCAGAACGCCAACAACTATGCCTTCTTCGACACCGAGCGCGTCGAAGTGCTGCGCGGGCCGCAGGGTACGCTGTTTGGCCGCAACACCACCGGCGGCGCGATCAACGTTATCATGAAGCGCCCCAAGGACCATTTCGCCGCCACGATGGAAGTGACGGCCGGTTCCTACGACCGCTACACCGCCAAGGCCTCGGTTGACATGCCGATCTCGACCAGCGTGCTGTCCAAGCTGTCGGCCTTCTATGTCTCGGACAAGGGCTATCTGCGCTCGATCACCACGGGTGAAAAGCTGAACGGCGAGACCAGCTGGGGCATGCGCGGCGACCTGCGCGTGCTGGCCAGCAGCAACCTCAAGCTGGACATGTCGGCTGAATTCACCCGCAACGCCAGCACCTATTCGGGTATGCGCTCGGTGGCGGGCGCCAGCCCCTATGTCGTGAACGGCGCCACCGTGCCGGTGTTCTATGAAACCGCCACCGGCCTGTACAAGACCGAATGCACCCAGAACAATGTCTATACCCTGCAACTGCTGGGCAAGGGCAATTGCAACCTGTCGATGAACACCGCGCTGATGTTCAAGGGCGCCTATGATCTGGGCAATGGCTCGATCGAGTATATCGCCGGCTATCGCCACCTCAATCAGGGCTATATCAACCAGTACGACGCCAATACCACCAACCCTTATGCGGCGTATATTCTGGTGGACAACGGCACCAATGATCAGTGGTCGCAGGAGGTGAAGTATAACACCAGCCTGTTCGACAACCGTCTGCACCTGACCGCCGGCCTGTTCTATCTGCAGGAAATCAGCAACGACCGTCAGACCACCTTCAATGGCGGCACCACGGCGTTCCGCGCCATTCAGGACTCGATCTACCGCTTCAAGGCCGAGACCGCCGCAGGCTATGCCCAGGGCGATGTCAAGGTGACCGACGCGCTGACCGTGACGCTGGGCGGCCGCTTCACCTGGGAAAAGAAGACGCTGCACTTCACGCCCTCCAGCCAGTTCGCGGGGCTGGGTTACAGCGATGCGACGGTGCTGGGCTATGGCATCCCGCTGGCGCAGTCGATCAACAAGTTCACGCCGCGCTTTGCCGTGTCGTACAAGGTTGATCCCGATGTGATGCTGTTCGCCTCGGCCACCAATGGCTTCAAGTCGGGCGGCTGGAACGGCACCGCGGCGGTGGCCAGCTCGGCCGTGACCTTCCGCCCGGAAAAGACGTGGTCGTATGAAGCGGGCGTCAAGTCCGAGTTCTTCAACCACAAGCTGCGCGTCAACATCACCGGCTATATCGCCCGCACGCAGGACCTGCAGGCGACCGCGGCCGTGATCAGCCCGGTGACCGGCGTGACCGCCTCGCTGCCGTTCAACGCGGGCACGCAGGTGGTCAAGGGCGTCGAGATCGAGACTTCGGCCAAGCTGGGTGACTTCACCCTGTTTGCCAACCCCTCGTTCATGCAGGCCAAATACACCTATATCACGCCCGCCACCACCGCGCTGACCACCGCGCTCAGCCCGGTGCGCACGCCCACCTTCCAGTTCAGCGGCGGCGTGGCCTATGAAAAGGCCGTGGACGCGCTCAAGGGCACGATCGGGGCGAATGTGGCATGGCGCCACAACTCGCCGTACTGGGTCGCGGTGCTGAACACCACGCACACCCTGACCGAAGATTATGTCGACATGGGCGTGACCTATCGCACCGCCGACGACAAGATCAGCATTGGTTTCGACGTGTCGAACCTGACCAAGCAAAAGACGATCACGGCCAACTTCCTCTCCCTGTTCCCTGGCGATCCGCAGCGCTTTACCGCGCGGCTGAAGCTGAAGATCTGAGGAAGGGGGCGGCCGGGCTTATGAGGGAGCCCGGCCGTCTTTCCCTGTTTGCAAGCGAGGGCTGCCAGCAATGGTGGCCCTTTCTTGCACAAATGCCTGTCGCGGGCCGCTTGCCCCGGCGCGGCGCCCGGTTCACAATTCCACCTGTCGGACAAATGGCCGGGCAAAATGGCCATGGCCGCCACATCCCGCCACACCTGATGGCTGAAATTGCGCCTGTTGCGGGCGCGCACACCCCGTTTGCAAGGAAGCTTCGAGCAGATGAGCACGATCGTCGGCACAAGAATGGTCAGCGATGGCAAGACCGCCCGCCAGATTTTCGAGGACGTGATGGCCAATCCCGCCCGCACCAAATTCGGCTTTGGCGAAAGGCTTGCGATCGTCAACATCGACTTCCAGAACGCCTATACCCGGATCGACCGCTACAAGACCGCCTATGAGACCGACCCGCGCCAGATCGAATATGTGAACACGATCAGCGCGCTGGCCCGCAAAAAGGGCATGCCGGTGATCTGGACGCATGTGGCCTATGCGGACGATGCCTCGGACGCGGGCGTGTGGGGCACGCGCACCGATACGCCCGACAGCTTGCAAAACATCAAATATGACAGCGACCGCCACGCCTTTGATGAGCGCTGCGAAATCCTGCCCGGCGACACAGTGTACACCAAGCGCATGCCCTCGCCGTTCTTCGAGACGCCGCTGCAAAGCCTGCTGGTCTGGCACAAGGTGGACACGGTGATCATCACCGGCGGATCGACCTCGGGCTGTGTGCGGGCGGGCGCGGTTGACAGCCTGTCGCGCGGCTATCGCACGATCGTGCCGATCGAATGCTGCGCCGACAAGCATGAGAGCTATCACTTTGCCAATCTGACCGATTTGCAGCTGAAATATGCCGATGTCGAACCGGTGCAGACCGTGATCGACTGGCTGGAGGGCCGCCCCGATGCGTGAAGGAGCGCCCGATCCCGAACTCTATGATTTTCAGCGTTACCACGCGCGCAAGCCCATCGCGTGGCCCGGCGGCAAGAAGGTAGCGGTCTGGGTCTCGCCCAATCTGGAATATTACGAGATCGATCCCCCCGCCAACCCGCACCGCAAAAGCTGGGCCAAGCCGCACCCCGATGTCGTGGGTTACGCCCACCGCGACCACGCCAACCGTGTGTCGCACTGGCGCATGGCCGATGTGATGACCAAGCATGGCTTCCCCGGCTCGGTGTCGCTGTCGGTGGCGTTGTGCCAGCATCACCCAGAGGTGGTGGCCGACGCCAACGCGCGCGGCTGGGAGTTTTTCTCCCACGGCATTTATAACACCCGCTATTCCTATGGCATGGACGAGCGCCAAGAGCGCGCCATCATCGAGGATTCGATCCGCACCGTGCGCGAGGCCACCGGCCAGACGATCCGAGGCTGGCTGGCGCCCGCGCTGACCCATACGCCGCGCACGCTGGATCTGATTGCCGAATATGGCATGGATTACACCTGCGACCTGTATCACGACGATCAGCCCTTCCCGGTCAAAACGGCCAGCGGGCGGCTGATTTCGATGCCGTACAGTCTGGAGGTCAACGACCACTACGGCTTCTTTGTCTATAACATGAGCCCGCGCGAATATGCCCAGACGCTGATCCGTCAGTATGAGCGTCTGGCCGCGGAGGAAAGTGGCACGGTGATGTGCATCCCGCTGCATTCGTACCTGATCGGTCAGCCGCACCGCATCGGCCCGTTTGAGGAAGTGTTGCGCCACATCGCCGCCGATGACCGCGCATGGATTACGCGCGCGGGCGACATTGCCGATGCTTGGCATCAGGCAAATGGGCACGCCGCGCAGGAGGACGGACAATGAGCCTCGACCCGACCTATCTGGAATATCCCAAGCGCGCGCAGGGTTACGACCACGCGCTCTATCCGTACAGCACCCTGCCCAGCCGCCCCGCCGTGCAATGGCCGCAGGGCAAACGGGTGGCGGTGTGGTTCACGCTCAGCCTGGAATGGTTCCCGATTACGCCTTCGGACACACCATTCCGCGCGCCGGGCCATATGCAGACCGCATATCCCGACTATCGCCATTACACGTCGCGCGAATATGGCACGCGGGTCGGCTTTTACCGGTTGCTGGACGCGTTTGACCGGGTGGGGGCAAAGGTATCGGTCGCCACCAACGCCGCCATTGCCGAGCGTTACCCGCAGGTGATCGCCGACATCGTGGCGGCAGGGCATGAGATCATCGCCCATTCCACCGACATGAACGGCACCATCGCCAGCACTCTGCCGGTGGAAGACGAGCGCGCCCTGATCACGCAGAGCCTCGCCACGCTGGAGCGCGTCAGCGGCACCCGCCCGCGTGGCTGGCACTCGATCGCGCGGTCGCAGTCCTTTGCCACGCTGGACCTGCTGAAAGAGGCCGGGCTGGACTATTGCGTTGACTGGGTGAACGACGAGATGCCCTATGCGTTCAACAATGGCTTGTACAACCTGCCGCTGAACCATGAGCTGTCCGACCGCCAGATCATCAATGTGCAGCAACAGTCGATCGACAGCTATGCCCAGCAGGTCCTGGACGCCTATGACTGGCTGAAGGCCGAGGGCGAGGCGCTGAACACCGCGCGCATGCTGCCGCTGCACATCACGCCCTATATCATCGGCCTGCCCTATCGCATGGACGCGTTCGAGGCGTTGCTGGCCGAGCTGGCCGCCCGCCCCGACACGTGGTTTGCCCGTGGCAGTGACATTCTGGACGCGTTTCGCGCCGCATAAAGGACATTTCCCATGAAAGCCTATGAAGTTGGCCCGCAGACGGGCCTGGACAGCCTGACAGCCGTCACCCGCCCCACCCCCACCGCTGGCCATGGCGAAGTGGTGATGAAGGTGCGTCTGGTGTGCCTGAACAACCGCGACATTCAGGTGCTCGAGGGCCGTTATGGCGCCAAGAAGGCCGAAACCCGCATCCCCGTGTCGGAAGGCGTGGGCGAAGTGATCGAGGTGGGCGCGGGTGTTTCGACCGTGGCCGTGGGTGACCGCGCCGTGTTTGCCCATTTCGTCAACTGGCTGGATGGCGATTTCGCGCCTACCTATTTCACCAAGGATCTGGGCATCACCGATGACGGCTGGCTGGCCGAATATATCAAGGTGCCCGGCAGCGCGCTGGTCAAGGTGCCCGAAGGCCTGTCGGACGAGCAGGTCGCCCCGCTGGCGTCGAGCGCTCTGACCGCGTGGAACGCCGTGGTCGAAGTGGGCAAGGTCAAGGCTGGTGACATCGTGCTGGCGCTGGGCACAGGCGGCGTCGCCATCTGGGCGTTGCAGATCGCCAAGGCGGCGGGCGCCAAGGTGATCATCACCTCGTCCAGCGACGACAAGCTGGAACTGGCGCGCAAGCTGGGCGCGGACATCACCATCAATTACCGCACCCACCCCGATTGGGAGGCCGAGGTGCTGAAGGCCACCAATGGGGCGGGCGCCGACATTGTGGTCGAAACGGGCGGCTATGACACGCAGGCCAAATCGGTACTGGCGGCCGCTGCCAATGGCCGCATCGTCTTCGTCTCGGTCGCCCCGCGTGAAGGCGCGCCGGCGATGAACATCGGTCTGGTGATCTATAAAAACCTGATCCTCAAGGGCATTGCCGAAGGCAGCCGCGCCATGTTGCAGCGCCTGCTGCGCGCGATTGCCCAGCACAATATCCAGCCGGTGATCGACAGCACCTTTGCCTTTGACGAAGCGCCTGCGGCCTATGCCCATCTGAAGTCGGGCAGCCATGTGGGCAAGATCCTGATCAAGGTGGCCGAATAACGCCTGCCATCCGCATGCCGGATGGTAAGCGAAAGGCAAGCAATCGCGGTTAAGCACAGGGGCGCGGGATGGTGACACACACCGCCCGCGCCCTTTGTCTTGCACCGGAGTCGTCGCCTTGCCTCAGCCTTTTGCCCGCCGCCTGTCCGCTGTCGTGATGGCCGCCGGGATGGCCGTTCTGTTGTCTGGCTGTGTCGGGGACGCGGTGACCGCCGTGGCCAAGGCACCGTTCAAGGTCACCAGCGTCGTGTGGGACACGGCCACCACAAGCCAGGCCGAAGCCGACCGCAACCGGGGCCGCAAGATGCGCCAGCAGGACGAATATATGGCCCGCCGTTACGGCGACTGACGCCCCCGATCAAACCGGGCGGATCAAACCGGACGGGGGACGTTCAGATCCATGCGGATGTTGAACCGGTCCGACCGATAATGCGCATGGGTGATCAGGAAAGGCCGGTCGTTTTCGTCATAGACCGTGCGGCTGATGCGCAGGATCGCGGCGCGCGGCTCGATGTCCAACGCCTCGGCCAATTGGGTGTCGGCCAGGATCGCGCCGATGGTCTGCTCGGCGTGCTTGGCGTGGAACCCGGCCTCGTCCAGCAGGCGCAGGATGGGCGCGCGCACCAGCGTCTTTTGCGTAACCACGCCCTCCAACTCGGCCGAGACATAGGACACGACATAGCCCAGCGGTTCGCCATCCAGACAGCGCACACGCACCGCGCGCACCACCTGTTGCCCCGCCGCCAGTTGCAACGCGCTGGCCACGGTATGGGGCGGGTTTTCGGTCGCCACCTCGATCACGTTGACGGTCGTGCCCTGCCCCAGCGCCAACAGCGAATCCACCGCCTGATCGATATTCGCCTCGATCGGCTTGGCGGGCGAGCGGAACGTCACGCGGGTGCCCAGCCGCCGCTTGCGCTCGACATAGTGGTTCAGCGCCAGATCGCCCAGCACGCGGCGCGCCGTGATGCGGCTGACGCTGTACATCTCGGCCAGTTCCTGCTCGGTCGGCAGGGCACTGCCATAGGGACGTTCACCGCTCAGGATCTCGTCGCGCAATTGCAGAAAGATCTGGTGGTACAGCGGCACCGCAGCGTCACGATCGACCAATTCCCAAATCCCTTCACCAAATGGCGGCAGCCGGGCGCAAGGCGCAGCGCCAAGGCCTGTATCGACAGCTTTTCGGGCAGGGGCCTTAGGCGTTGTCGTGCAGGCTGACAATGTAACTTTCGGCCAATAGTGTCCCTCTGTCAGGAAATACGATCGATTTCCATGTGATTTTTATGGCGTTGGCGATGGTGTGGCGTTCAATCGGCCTCGCCCTCCCCGCCAAACCGGGGATAGGGTCCCAACGGCAGCA
The DNA here is from genome assembly GCF_009909235.1 of Novosphingobium ovatum. Taxonomy (GTDB): domain Bacteria; phylum Pseudomonadota; class Alphaproteobacteria; order Sphingomonadales; family Sphingomonadaceae; genus Novosphingobium; species Novosphingobium ovatum. The sequence continues at coordinate 305,832 of NZ_JAAAPO010000002.1, read as the reverse complement.
ACAGCAATCCGCCCAGGATCAGGCACCCAACGCCGCCCAGCAGCACCGCCCCATAGCCGCCGGTCACGTCAAACGCGCGGCCATAAACCACCGGGCCAAGACCGCCGCCCAGCGCGATGACGGTATAAAAGCAACCGTAAATCGTGCCGTAATTGCGCCGGCCAAAGTAACGGGCGATCAAATAGGCCAGCAGATCGAATTCAAACCCCGCGCCCAGCCCCAGACAGACCACCGCAAACAGCGCCTGCGGATGGGTAACGCCCGTGTGCGAGAGCAGGAAACTGCCCAGTGCCGGCACCATCAGCACCGCCAGCGCGCAGCCCGGCGCCCAGAACCGATCCAGCAGCCACCCCCCGATCAACCGCCCGGCAATCACCGCCAGACCAAAAGCGGCGGTAATGCTGGCGATGTCCATCCGCGCGAAACCTTTGGTTTTCAGGATGTTTTCCATATTGGGCGTGGGCGCCGTCAGGGCAAAGGCGATCAGCAGGAACGCCCCGGCCATCACCCAGAACCCGCGCGAACGCACCGCCTGTGCCAGTGTCAGCCCCGTGTCATCGGCAGGCGCGGCATCAACATCCGCCCCCGCCACGCCCGCCACCGGCGGTTCACGCAACAGCCACGCAACGATGGGAATGCCGATGATGATCGGCAAAGCGCCCACCACGCCAAAGGCCACGCGCCAACCAAACTCACCAATCAGCCATGCGGAGAAGGGCTTGATCAAAAAGCCTGTCAGCCCCGTCCCCGTACTGGCCACGCCCAGCGCCAACCCGCGATGGCGGTCGAACCAGCCGTTGACCACCCGCGTCCATGTGGCCGACAGGGTGCCCGCGCCCACGATGCTCATCACCACCCATTGGCCGTAATAGAACCACAGATTGCCCGTCGCCAACCCCAGCGACATAAAACACAGGCCAAACAGCCCCAGCGACCACAGCGCCACCCGCCGCGCGCCCCAGCGGTCCAGCAGGAACCCCGCCGCAGGGCCCGACGCCATCACCACCAGCGATTGCACCCCCACGCTCCCCATCAGCGCGGTAAAGCTCCAGCCGAACGCCTTGGCCAGTTCGGGGGCGAACATGCCGATGGTGTAAAACGGCAAGGGCGACAGCCCCAGCGCCACCCCCACCATACCGGCGGCCACCACCGTCCAACCCTTTGCGCTGTCGCGATAATCATCGGCCGGTGCGATGGCGGGCGATGCGGTCTTCAGGCTGGCCAAACGGGCATTCCTTTCAATTGTCGGGGACCGGGCGGGCCGGTGTCCACCCAGCGGGAAAAACGGTGGCACATCCGCGCGCTTGGCACTGGACAAGTGCCGATTGATGCCACACAAATACCCATATTCCTATATCATATTTGCCATCAGCCATGGGCACACCGGGCGATGCGGCAATGCAGCAAAGTGGAGCGATGATGCGTCCAGCGGCCAAGGATTTCCCCGCATGACCGAGCAGCGGAAAAACCCCCTTCCCGGCACGCCCGCCGATCTGCCGCGCCAATATGTCGCAACGCCGCAGGGGCTGGTGCATTACCGCGTGGCTGGGCCGGTGACCGGGGCCGCGCGCACGCTGGTGATGCTGCATGATTCGCCGCGCTCGTCACGGCTGCACCGCGATGCGATGGTGGCCCTGTCGGCCGCGCACCCCACATGGCGGATCGTCGCGCTGGACACGGCCGGATATGGCAATTCCGATAGCCTGACGCTGGATCAACCTGAAATCGCCGATTTTGCCGCCGCCTTGGGCGCGGCGCTGACGACGCTGGGCCTGTCGCGCGCGCCGCTGTACGCGACGCATACCAGTGCCAAGATCGCGCTGGCCCATGTCGATGCCGCCGCCCCAGACGCGCGCCCGTGCCGTCTGGTACTGGACGGGCTGTCGATGCCCGAAACGCTGGCGTCTGCGGAATTTGTCGCGGCCTATATGCGGCCGTTTGTGGTAGATGACGCGGGGGCCTATCTGGCGGCGGAATGGGGGCGCACGCGCGACATGCTGCGCTGGTTCCCGTGGTTCTCCCGCAATGCACAAACGCGCATCCCGATGCAGGCCCCTGATGCGGCCTGGATCGAGGATTATGGCATCGACCTGTTTGCCGCCGGACCGTCCTATTCGGGCGCCTATGCCGCGGCGATGCGCTATGATCCGGCGCCGGCCTTGGGGCGGGTGGCGGTGCCCACACTGGTCGCGGCCAAGGCGGATGACGTGTTGATCGGCTATTTGCCCCGCGCGGCGGCGGTGGGCAGCGCGCAGGTCACGACGCAAAGCCTGAGCGCCGATCGTGGCGAATGGCTGGCATGGCTGGGCGCGATCATGGCGGAAACAGTCTGCGATCCCGTTACCCTGCCCACAGCGCCCAGCGATGGCGCGCGGGCCTATGTGGGCAATGGTGCGGGCGGACAGATCCACCTGTTCCGCCATGGCCCCGCCACCGGCACGCCGGCGCTGGTGATCGAGGCCCCCACCACGCTGAACGCCCGCGCATGGGCCAGCGCGCTGGCCCAAACCATGCCGGTGATCGTGCCCGAACTGCCGGGTCTAGGCGACAGTGATCCCCTGTCCGCACCCTCGCTGGAGGCCTATGCCGATGCGCTGGCCAACATGCTGCGCGCGTTGGGCGTGGGCGCGGTGCCGGTGCTGGGCATCGGGCTGGGCGCGGGGATTGCGGCGGCGCTGGCCGCGCGCGCGCCCGATCTGGTGGCCAGCCTGTTGATCGATGGCGCGGCTCCGCTGGACACCGATGCCGCCGCCGCGATGGCCGCAGGGCTGGCCCCGCCCATCGCCTATGACGCACAGGCGGGCGGGCATTTGCACCGCATCTGGCATATGTTGCGCGATAGTCAGGCGCAATGGCCGTGGTTTGCCCATGACCTGTCGGCGATGCGCCGCCTGCCGCCGGTGCTGGATGGGGCGGCGTTGCATGACGCGCTGAACGCGGTGTTGCGTCAGCGCCTCCATTGGGCGGACGCGGCGCTGGCGGCGTTGGCCGTGCCTGATCCGGCGGGCTTGTGGCGGGCGGTGCCTTGTCCATTGCGCGTCTTGGCCCATGCCGATCCCGCCCATGCCGATGCCGCCGCCGTCGCCGCGCTGGCCCCGCAAGGCACCACCCTGCCCCGCCCCGACGCGCTGAGCGAGGCCGCTGCGCTGGCGCTACGCTGTTTCGCGGATCCACAGGCCATCCCCGCCCTCGCTACCCAAGGTGCCGCATGACCGCTCCTGCCCCCTCCCGTTACGGCTATGCGTGGTATGTCGTCGCGCTGCTGACGCTGGCCTATGCGCTGGCCATTCTGGATCGCGTGTCGATCAGCCTGTTGATCGTGCCGCTGCAAAAGTCGCTGCATATCAATGACACGCAATTCGGCCTGTTACAGGGCATGGCCTTCTCGATCGTCTATAGCGTGCTGGGCCTGCCGATGGGGATGCTGGTCGACCGCTGGCGGCGGGTGCCGATCCTGTTGATCGGCCTGACGGTGTGGAGCATCGCCACCGCCGCCTGTTCGCTGGCTGACACGTTCTGGCACCTGTTTGCCGCGCGCATGATGGTGGGCGTGGGCGAGGCCGCGCTGGTGCCGGTGGCGACATCGCTGATTGCCGATCTGTTCCTGCCCGGTATGCGGCCCAAGGCCTATGGCGTGTTCACCACCGGCAGCACGTTCGGCACGGCGGCGGCGCTGGGGCTGTCGGGGCTGTTTCTGGGCTGGGCCGATGGGCTGATCGCGGGGATGCCGGGGCTGTTTGGCCATATGCAGCCATGGCAGATCGTGTTCATCCTGTGCGGCGCGCCCGGCGTGGTGCTGGCGCTGGTGTGCCTGTTGACGGTGCGTGAACCGCCCCGCCGCGACGCCCCCGTGGTGGCCGAAGCGGACGCTCCCGGCCCGTTCAGCCTGCGCCCGATTGTCGGCCTGATCGCCAGCCGCCCGATGGCCTATGGCGGGTTTCTGCTGGGCTCGGTGCTCAATCTGGTGTGCGTGTACGCGATTGTCGGCTGGTTTCCGGCGCTGTTCATCCGCGTGCATGACTGGACGGCGGCGGCAACGGGCAAGATGCTGGGGCTGGTCAGCCTGCCGGTGTCGATCTTTGCCGCGGTCAATTCGGGCTGGGTGATTGTGTGGCTGGCGCGGCGTGGGCATTCGGACGCACCGGTGCTGGTGGCGGGCACTTGCGCGGCCTCGATGGTGGTGCTGGGCACGGCGGCCTGTCTGGCGCCCACGGCAACGATCGCGCTGGTGTTCTATGTGCTCAATGCCCTGTTTGTGAACTGGAATACCTCGGCCGTCTACGCCGGGCTGGCGCAGATCACCCCCAACCACCTGCGCGCCCAGATGATGAGCGTTCACACCATCCTGTCGGGCCTTGTCGCGCTGACGGCGGGGAACGCGATTGTCGGCTTCCTGTCCGATTATGTCTTTGCGTGGAAGGCGGGGATCGCATGGTCGCTGGGGGTGGTGTTCTTTGGCTGCGGGCTGGCCTCGATGGCGGTGTTTGCGGCGGTGCGGCCGCATTTCCGCGCGGCCAGCGCGGCGCAGGTTCAGGAGGATTGAGATGACCCACAGTGACATGCTGCGCGAACTGGCGCTCGTGCTTGGCCCGGACGGGCTGTTGACCGACGAGGCCGAGCGCCGCCTGCACTCCGGCGACCTGTTTGGCCAGGGCGGGCTGTGCGTTGCCGTGGTGCGCCCCGCCGATCCTGACCAGCTGGTCGCGGCGGTCAAAGTGATCGCGCAGGCGGGTCTGGCCATCACCCCGCGCGGGGGTGGGCTGACCTATGTGTCGGGCTATACCCATGGCGCGGGCGGGCATGTGGCGGTGGACCTGCGCCGCATGAACCGCATCGTCGAGATCAGCCCCACCAACATGACCATCACCGTAGAGGCGGGGGTGACGTGGCAGCAGATTTACGAGGCGCTCAAGCCCTTGGGCCTGCGCCTGCCGTTTTTCGGCACCTTTTCAGGGCGCGGGGCAACGGTGGGCGGCGGGCTGTCGAATGGCGCGCTGTTTCTGGGCACGGCGCGACATGGCACGGCGGCAGAGGCGGTCGTCGGGCTGGAGGTGGTGCTGGCCAATGGCGATGTGCTGCACACTGGCCAGCGCGGCGTGGCCCTTGCGCCCGATCCGTTTTTCCGCACTTTCGGGCCGGACACCACCGCGATGTTCACCCATGACGCGGGCGCCTTTGGCATCAAGTCACGGGCAACCTTGCGCCTGATCCGCGCGCCAGAGGTCACCGATTTCCTCTCCTTCGGCTTTGCCACGCAGGCCGAAGCGATTGAGGCCATTTGCGAGATTGGCCGGAATGATCTGGCCGAGGACGCCTATGTCATGGACGCCGACAAGACGCGTCTGGCGCTGTCCAGCCCATCCGATCTGGCCAGCGACATCAAGACCTTGGCCAAGGTGGTGCGGCAGGAAAAGGGCCTGTTGCGCGGGCTGAAGGCGGGCGCGCAGCTGGCCATGGCGGGCCGCGACTTTATCGAAGCCGGGTGCCATTCGCTGCATCTGGTGCTGGCGGGCCGCAGCCGGGCGGGCGTTGACGCTGATATGGCGGCGGCGCGCGACATTGCCGCGCGGCTGGGGGGCAAGGAACTGCCCAACTCCATCCCCAAGGCCACCCGCGCCGAGATGTTCAGCCCGCTGCACATGGTGCTGGGCCCGCAATCCGACCGCTGGCTGGCGCTGAACGCCAAGGTCTCGCATGGGCAGGCGCAGGCCCTGTCGGCGGCGGTGGAGGCGTTGATCGCGCAATATCAGCCCCGGCTGGACGCGGCCGGCGTGATGGTCTCGCGCTTGTTGACGGTGATCGGCACCCACGCCTTTTCCTATGAGCCTGTGTTCAACTGGCGCGATGAATGGCTGCCGATGCACCACGCGACATTGGCTATGGTGGGCGCAACCGACCGCTTTAGCGAACCGGCCCCCGCCCCAGACACCCGCGCGCTGGTGATGGAACTGCGGGCGCGGATCATCCAGACCTTTGCCGAACATGGTGCGGCGTCCAACCAGATCGGCCGCACATACCGCTATGCCAGCGTGCTGCGCCCCGAAACGCTGGGGCTGATCCGCGCGATCAAGGCCCATGTCGATCCCGATGGCCGCATGAACCCCGGCGCGCTGGAGCTGTAACGCCCATGGCCCGCCCGCATATCGAATTTGTCCAGACGCAAAACGTGCCATGGGCGCAGCACCCCGACGGCACCGCGACCAAGCTGTTGAATGGCGATCCCGATACGGGCGCGCAAACGCTGATCGTCCGCTATCCGGCGGGTTTTACGGCAGGCGGCGTGCTGGACCGGGGTGAAGAGCTGTTCGTGCTGGAGGGCGCCTTGACGCTGGGCGAGCAGGCGCTGGGCTGGCACGCCTATGCCTTTGCCCCGCGCGGGGGATCGGCGGTGCGGGGCAGCGTGACGGGCGCAACGGTGCTGATCTTTCGCCACGGGTGGGCATGCGCCGACAGCGTGGCGGGGGTGGCTGAACCTGTGGCCATCGACACGCCGCGCATGGCGTGGGACACCTCCACCTATGACCCGGCGCTGTCTCACCTGCGTCTGGCGCGCAAAGTCTTGCGGTTGGGGCCAAACGACAGCGGACGCACGTTCCTGCTGACCGGCCTGCCGCATGGCATTCCGCCCGAAACCCATCTGCGCCCCGAAATGCATACCCACGCCGAGGAAATGTTCATGCTGTCGGGCAGCATGTGGGCGCCCGAAGGCTTGATGTGCGCGGGGGCCTATTTCTATCGCCCGCCCGGCATCATCCACGGGCCGCATGTCTCGCCCGCCGGGTTTTTGCAGATCATGCGATCACCGGGCGCCAACCGCATCGTCACCCATTGGCAGGACAGGCTGGAGCCGCTGCCCATCGGCGCGCCCTATGCCCCGCGCGGGGTGCCGCCCGAATGGGCCGCGCCATATGCAGAAGGGGCCGCCTGCTAGGCCGCCCCTTCCCCGTTGCCTCAGCGCTTCAGCTCGACCAGTTCATACCAGGTCTGCATGTAACCGCCAACGCCACCCTGAACAAAGATGGCGTCATCATCCGCCGTCACCCACACGTCATAGGGCGGGTGCGCTTCGCCCGACAGGCCGATCATGCCGCCATCGGGATCGCTGAACTGATAGTGGTAGCATTCAAACGTGCCGGCCTTGACCGTCACCGTCTCGGTCCCGACATAGCCCAGCTGGATCACGCTTTCGGCGATCACCGGCGGGGTCGCGCCGCGGTGGTCGGGCGAAGGCAGGAAGGTGCGGAACTTGCGCGGGGTCGTCGTGCTGCGGTCGATCTTGCGCGTGATATAGGCGTCAGCCACAATCGGGTGCGTGCCGAAACCGTCATATTCGCCGTTGATCGGCATGGTCTGCGAAATGCGCCCGATCGAGGGGCCATAGCTTTCGCATTCAATGCTGTCGGGGCCCATGATGAACAGGCCCGCGCCCATGAACTTGTCCCCGATCACCAAACGGACAAAACAGTCCATCGGCATGTCGTTGGCATCGATGCTATAGGTCACATCGCGGTGGACGGTGGGCGCCGGCTCGTCAATCTCGCAACGCGCGCGCAGCGTCTTCTTGCCGTCGGTGTGGTGGGTCCAGGTGAAATATTCACGGCCACGCTCCTGGCCCTCACGCCCCGGTTTCTTCGAGGTGTAAAGGATGCTGCCGGTGATGGTGCGGTGTTGCTGCAAGTTGTGGCTCCTTTGGTGGGAATGGATCAAACAGGCGTGGCAATGCCCAGCAGGCAGGCGGCCAGCACCACCACCCACAGCACCATCACGGTGGGGCGGGTTTTGGACAGGACGCCCACGATGGCGGCATCGGTTTGCGGCGTGGCGCCGTTGTTTTTCATGGCAATGATCGCCGGGAACAGCGGCACCAGTTGCACCCGCACCAACAGGCCCAGCGCGATACAGGCGGCCAGCGCCAGCATCTTGCCCGCGATGAACAGCGGCAACGTGATGGCCCCCGCCAGCCCGCCAATGCCCGCCGCCAGCAGACCGGCCAGCACGATGTAACGGATGACGATATCGATACGCTTATACCCGGTGGCGCCATGCTTGAGATGCACGACCCACGCCAGCGCCAGCCACGCCAGCGCGGCCACCCAAACCAGCCCCAGCCAGCCATGCGACAGCGGCACCCAGCCCTTGACCACCGCCAGCGAAAAGCCGGTCGGGAAAGCCAAGATCAGCGTCGTGCGCGGGGCCATGTCGATGTTGTTGAGGATCTTGAGCGACATCATCCGCTCACCCACCGGGCGGGAGGAATCGGTCAGGAAGGTCGCGCCATAAAACGCCCCCAGATCGCCGCCCAGCCAATAGATCGGGATCAGCAGATGCAGCAGCGTCAGCAGGGAAACAGCCAGCGTCATGGCTCAAGCCTCCTGAAAAAAGGCGGTCATTGCCGCCGCGCGCGTGGGCGCGAAATCGGGCGCGTCCAGCCGCGGCAGGCGCAGGAAACGGCCATCGCGCAGGCTATCGGTCAGATCCACGCTGCAATCATACAGCGGGTCATTTTCCGCCGCGATGACCAAGGTCGGACAGGTGATCAAGGCCATGCGCGCGGGCGCGTCCCACTTGAACGCGGCGCGGTAATTCAGGTGATAGGACTGGCACGCCTTCATCACCTCCAGCACCCATGCGTGCAGATCGCCGGGCGCGGGCAGCCCGCCATCGCGGCGGCCCGCACGTGTGCGGTTGTACCACGGAAAGAACATGTACTGATCGCGGCAGAACTGGAAGATGCGGATCAGATAGGCGCCTTCCAGATCGGGATTGAACGGGTGGGCGTATTTTTCGAGGATCTCGGCCAGTTCCTCTCCCACCATCAGGCTGACGCCGTCCAGCACCAGCCGATTGACCTTTTCCGGGGCCAGAATGGCCAGCTCGGCGGCGATCGATGCCCCCGTGTGCGAGCCATAGACATTCACCCGCGCCACGCCCAACCCGTCAAGGAAGGCGTTCACGGCGGCGGCCAGATCGGGGATCGTCGGCTCTTCCCCCGCCAGCGCGCAAGGCAGCGGATCGCTGTCACCATTGCCCGGCGTATCGGGGGCCAGCACGCGGGTCACACCGGCAAAATCGCCGATCAACCGCACCTGTTGGCGCGATGATCCGGGCGAGGCATGGATGATCAACAGCGGCGCGCCATCTGCGGTCAGACTGCCCTCACCGGCACGGCGGTAGTGGGTCTGACCATGGGGCACATCGACGAAACCACGGCGGATGGCTGGCGCGGTCATGCGGGTTCTCCCTCGATCACTTCCAGCAAGGCGCCTTCGGGCGTCAGCAACATGCCCACCCGGCGCCCAGCATAGAGCGGCCCATCGCGGGTGATGGGTTCGACCGCCCAATGCCCGTCCAGCCGGGCGAAATCGGGATGCGCCATGGAGGTGATTGCCACCCCCGGCGGCAATTCGCCCGGAACACGCGGACGTTCCACCGTGCCTTCGGGGTACTGGTCGAACTCCAGAAAGGTGTCGCCTTCCCACTTGCCGGTCACCAGCTCATGCTTGGTGTCAGGGTCCAGACCAAAGGCATTGTTGATCATCGAATATTTGATCGCCACCGGGTCAATCACGCCCAGCCCCAGCACTTCACGCCCCCATTGCGCGGTCTTGCGCAGATCAGGGCAGGCCAGCACCAGAATGAACGGCCGGTCGATCAGTGATTGCGGCGCAGGCAGGCCGTGTTCGGGGCCGGGCACCAGGATCTCGGTCAGATAGACGATCTCCTGATCGGCGCCCTTGACCTGCATCGGCTTGACTGTGGCAAAGCCGTCCAGCGGCTTGGGGCTGCCGATCACCTCGAACGGAGAGGCGATCATGCGGCTGTTTACCGCCTCGACATCGGTGACGCACAATTCGATTGCCGCCCAGCCATAGCTGCGGATGGGCGCGTAATCGGGCACCGGCGTGCCTTCGACAAAGCGCAGGAAGGTTTGCGCGCCAGAGGCGGGCTGCAACACGGCATAGCCCTTGCCCGCACTGGCCGGAGCCAGCCACAAGGCGGCCAGATCGGCATCAACCGTGCCCTGTTCGACCACGCGATAGTCCATCCATTGCGTATAGCGCGCGATGGCATCGGCCAGATCGCCCACCACATGCGTGGCGCATTTCAGCAAAGTCATGCCAACCCCTTATGATCCTGTGGCGCAAGGCAAAGGGGGCAAGGCCAGATGGCGGGGCCCCCTTTGCGTGCATGTCGCGCCAAATTATGGCTTAGATTTAATACATATCAAGCGCTATTTGGCGTATATCGCCCCGCGCCCCTATCCCAGCACGCCAGCGGCGCGGATCGCGGCGATGGCATCACCATGCCCTGCCATTCCCAGCCCCGCATCGGCCAGCGCGTCATTGGCGCCCTCCAGTCCGGCAAAACGCAGGCAATCCAGCGCCTTGGCCCGGTGCTGCGCATCGGACAAAGGCCATTGCGGCGAACCGAACTGCGCCGTGACATCGGCCGTCAACACACGCCCATCGGTCAGATGCGCCCGCGCCTGCGCCGGGACAAAGGCCGCCGCATCGGGATTGTCATCAGCCACCACACAGATCCGCGCGGCCAGCGCCAGAATCGCCGGATCATCCAGCCGGTCGCGGCCAAAATCGCCCAGCCCGACCTCTCCGCGCAACAGCACCACCGCCGCCAGATAGGCCAGACACAACCGCGCATAGCCCGGCTCCATCCCCGGTTTGGCCGGACGGCCCAACAGGCGGTGGATCAGCGGCGGGGCGTGATATTCCAGATGGTCCAGCCCTTCGGCCGTCAGCCCCTGATCGCGCATCAGGCCGGTGACCGCCATGATCCCGCCATGGCCCGCGCGGCCCGTGGGAAACGGCTTCCAGCTGACCTCTGGAATGCGGTGGCCGGTGGCCAGCAGGGCGATCGCGGCCTCCAGCTCCTCGCGCACTTCCATCAGCGCGAAATAGCCAAACGGCCCGGCCAGCGGATCACGCACGCCGGGCATGCCTGCCCGCGCCAGATCCACCGCCACCAGCGCGTTGCGCGCGGCATTGGCCACTTGCACCGGCAGGGCGGGCTTGCCCTCCAGATGGGCCTGCATCGTGCCCGACACCAGCGCCAGCGCATGACCAAAGGCGTCCAGCGCCATCTCGCGCGGCAGGTTGCGCAAACGGGCAATGGCGGCCACACAACCAAAGATCCCCGCCGTTGCCGGGCGGAAGAATTTCAGCGGCCCCGGCGCGGCCAGACCCAGCGTCACCGCCACATCCACGCCCGCAACGATCGCGGTCAGGAATTCGGTGCCGCTGACAGGATCGCCGCGTTCCGCCTCTGCCAAAACGGCCGACAGAACGGTGGCCATCGGGTGCAGCACGGCGGGTTCATGGACGCAGTCAAACTCTTGCCCATGGATCTGGAACCCGTTGACGAACGCCGCCGAAGGCGCTGGCAGGCGCACGCCGGGACGCCCCAGCACACCCGCCGTATCGCCAGCCCCCCAGCCCTGCGCCATGGCCAGCACGCCGTCGGCATGGGCGGCATTGGCCCCCGCCACGCCCACGGCCAGCGAGTCATGCAGGAAGATCGCCGCCTTGTCCCGCACCGCCTGCGGCAGGTTGTCCCACCGCAGGTTCAGTGCATGATCAACCAACCGCTCAGCGGGATTAGCCATCAATGCGGCTCCTCGCCGCCCGACACGTTCATGCTTTCGCCGGTGATATACACCGCATCGTCTGAACACAGGAAGGCAACAGCCCCCGCCGTATCGGTCGGCAGCCCCGGACGGCCCAGCGGGATGCGGGCGGCCATGCGCTTGCGGTATTCCTCGACGGTGATGCCCTGTGCTTCGGCAAAGTGGGCGTTCTGCCATGCGCCCAGCCCGGTGGTGACGTGGTTGGGGCAGACGTTGTTGACGGTGATGCCATGCTCACCCAGCTCGATCGCGGCGCTGCGGGTCAGGCCCACCAGACCATGCTTGGACGCGGTATAGGCCTGCGCATGGGGGAAGCCCGACTTGGCCGCCTGGCTGGCGATGTTGATGATGCGGCCACCACGGCCCTGCTTGACCATGACCTCGGCGGCGGCCTGCAGGCCAAACCACGCCCCCGTCAGGTTGACGTCGATCACCGCGCGCCAATCATCGGCCGACACGTCAAACAACGGCTTCATGATATAGCCGATGCCCGCGTTGTTCACCCAGATGTCCAGACTGCCGTGGGTGTCCACCGCATGCTGGGCCAGCGCCCGCACACTGTCGGGATCGCGCACGTCGCACACGCAGGTGCTGGCCGCGTTGGGCATGCTGGCGGCGATGTCCTGCATTTCCTGCGTGCCGCCGATCATGCTGTCCGGCGTGGCGGCGTCACGGCTCGCGCCGATGTCAGAAATGACCACGGTGGCGCCTTCCTCGGACAGGCGGCGGGCGATGGCCTCACCCAGACCAGCGCGGCGGCCAGACCCGGTGATGACGGCAACCTTGCCGGCAAAACGCCCGCTCACGCGCAGATTTCCTCGGTCGTCAGGAAGGTCACATCGACCATCTCGCCAAACTGGGCGGCGACCTTTTGCATCAGCTCGGTCGAGACATCCGCGCCGAACTGATCCATGTCAGCCACGTCAATGATTTCAACATACTGATAGGGCGGCGTGGCATCGCTGCCCAACACGCCGGTCGACTTGAACACGCGGAAGGAGTCGACCGAGGCCAGACCGTTCACCGTCGGCAGGTCCACCGTCTTGGCCCACTGCGTATAGGCTTGCGGGTCCACACCGGGCTTGAGGTTGAACAAAGCGATCAGGCGCATGGGCAGGTCCCTTTTGACAATGTGTGAGGCGCGGCCAGCGTGCACCGACAGGCCGCGCGGAAAAGATATCCGGTTTTGCCACAGGATCGCGCGATGGGGGCTTGTTTCCTGCGCTGTCCGACAGTCGGTCAGCCAGATGGCGTATTTCGAACAGCGGGCGCCCCGCGCTCCCTTGCGGCGGTCACCCTGATAATATACCCTATAAATATAACAAGTGAGGAAAGCGCCTTGCCCACCCCCACCCCGGCTGTCAGCCAGCCCGTACCCAATGATCCCGCCGCCCAGTATGACGGCCCGCCCGATTACCGCGTGATCGGCCGCCATGGCGTGTTCCCCGACACCAGCCATGACGAGATCGAGCGCATCAATTTTCTGGCGCAGATGAACCGCCATCTGGCGGCGCGAGTCGTCCCCGGCGTCAAGGCCGCCTATGACGCGCGCGTCGTCCCCGCCTTCGAGGCCAAGCATGGCCGCCCCATCGCCACCCGCCACGAAGCGCGCAAGGCGATGCTGGAGGACCCCGCGTTCTGCACGTGGTCGGCGCTGCGCCGCATGACCATGGAACAGCGCCAACAGGCTGGCCGCTGGACCGCCATCCGCCAGCGCGAGGCGCTGAACGCCCGCGCGGCCGCGCTGATCGATGGCGATCCGCGCCTGTCGCTGAACCCGGCGCTCAAAATTCCGCGCTATGTCTCGGCGGTGGACCACCACTGCATGCCGGGCAGCTATCATAGTGAATATGTGCCGGGCGATGTCACCAACGGCGCCAATTACGACCACGCGGGTTTTGTCACCACCGGCGGCCTGCTGGGCAAGTTCTCGGACGGCGGCGGCCATGCCGTGGTCAAATGGGTGAAGAAGAACCTGCCCGATTTCGCGCCCAAGCGCATTCTGGAAATCGGCGGCACGGTGGGCCATTCCAGCCTGCCGCTGGCGCTGGCCTTCCCCGAGGCGGAGCTGACCATTGTTGACCTTGGCGCGCCTGTGCTGCGCTATGGTCTGGCGCGGGCCAAATCGCTGGGCGTGGAGAACGTCCGCTTTGTGCAGGCCAGTGGCGAGGACCTGCGCGGCATCTTTGCCGATGGCAGCTTTGACTGGGTGCAGACCACGATGTTCCTGCACGAACTGTCGACGCCCGCGCTGCGCAACATCATGCGCGAGAGCAAGCGTTTGCTGCGCCCGGGCGGCATCGTCCTGCATGTCGAGCAGCCGCAATACACCCCCGACATGCCCCTGTTTGAACAGGCGATGCGTGACTGGGACGCGTTCTATAACAACGAGCCGTTCTGGAGCCACATGCACGAGATGGACCTGGACGCCGAGATGGAGGCCGCCGGCTTTGCCCGCGATGCCATCATCCATGGCGGGGTCTATGGCGTGGTGGACCGCGAATTGTTCCCCGACGCTGCCGAGGACGACACCGAGGATTACGGCCGCAAGGCGGCATGGCATGTGATTGGAGCCGTGGCATGAGCTTTGCCGATGCTTTGAAGGACGCGGGCGCCAAGCCTGCGGGCAAGCGCCCCTATTTTCTGGACGCGCAGGTCGAGAAGGTGCTGGCCATCACCATGAGCCTTGCGCAGGAACTGGCCGTGGCGCGGCAGCGCAACGACACGCTGGAACGCCTGCTGAAAGCCAAGGGCATTCTGGCCGAAGGCGAGGTCGACACCTTTGTCCCGGACAAGGCCGCAGCGGCCGAGCGCCAGATGTGGAATCAGGAATTCATCGCCCGCATCCTGCGCATCGTGCAGCAGGAGAACGAGGCCGCCGCCGCGTCGGGCGATGTGGCCAGCGGCGAAATGGCCGACGAACTGGCGGAGGGCTGAGCGCGCCATGGAATTTGAATTCACCATACCGGTTCTGGTGGTGGGCGGCGCGGCCTGTGGCTGTATCGCGGCTCTGGCCGCCAAGGATGCTGGCGCCGATGTCCTGTTGGTCGAGGCGGACGAGCGGCCGATGGGCACAACCGGCATGTCGATGGGGCTGATCTGTGCGGCGGGCACCAAGGCGCAGGCCGCCAAGGGCATCCATGACAGCGCGCAATCGCTGTATGATGACATCATCGCCAAGACCAAGGGCCAGACCGATCCGGTGATCGCCCGCACGCTGGCCGACAATTCCGGCCCGACGCTGGACTGGATGGCCGATCGGTTGGGCATGCCATGGGAACTGGATATGGGGTTCCGCCCCTCCTATGGCCTGTCGACCTATCGCATGCATGGCTGGCACGGGCACGACGGTCAGGACATGGTCGATCTGCTGCACAAAAAGCTGCAGGACGAAGGCATCGACGTGCTGCTGGGGGCCAAGCTGGTCGAGATCCACGCCGATGACACGGGCCGCGTGCTGGGCGTATCGCTGGCCCGCCCCGATGGCGCGATCGAGCAGGTGGGTTGCGACACGCTGATCCTGGCCAGCGGTGGTTATGCCGCGAACGAGGCCCTGATCGCGCAGCACATCCCCGTCATGGCCCACGCCGCCGAGGCCGGCTACGCCCGCAACAACGGCCACGAGGGCAATGACGGCACCGCCGTCGTGCTGGGTCAGAAACTGGGCGCGGGTGTGGGCGACATGGGGGCCTATCAGGGCTATGCCATGCTGACCGATCCGCAGGGGATTTCGGTGGTGCCGGGGGTGATTGTTGATGGCGGCATCATCGTCAACGGCCGCGGTGAACGCTTTTGCGACGAAAGCGAGGACATCGCCGGGATGGTGCACCCGGTCATGGCCCAAGGCGGCGCGTGCTGGGTCATTCTGGACGAGCGCATCGCCGCCAATCAGGCCTATACGCCCGAAATGCGCCAATTGGCCGAGTTGAACGCCGCCAAGCGCGGGGCCGATGCCGCCGCACTGGCCGCCACCATTGGCGTCCCCGCCGACGCGCTGACCGCCGCCCTGACCGAGGCGCACGAGGCACGTGCGCAGGGCCGCGCCGATGCGCAGGGCCGTGGCTGGACCGGCGATGACACCCCGCCCTCCGGCGCACTGCTGGCATATAAGGTGGTGGGCGCGATCTATCACACACAGGGCGGTTTGCAGATCGATGGACAGGCCCGCGTGCTACGCGGCGATGGCAGCCCCCTGCCCAACCTGTTCGCCGGTGGCGGCGCGGCGCGTTCAGTCTCTGGCCCGGCGCATTGGGGCTATTTGCCTGCGATGGGCCTGTGCACGGCGGTCACGCTGGGCCGCATGGCCGGCCTGTCGGCCGCGCGTCAGGCCCTGTCCGCCCCGGCCCCCGCTCCGGCCTGACACCCATTCCCGCCCCCATCTGTCCAATTTCCCGGTGTTTTCTCCGACAGTTGGATAGCCACCCCCACCCCCGCGCGACATTGTCATAAATCTATACGTTTTCCGACAGGATCCACTGGAGTTCACCATGAGCGAGGCCACCATCACCGCAACGCCGTCCATCAGTAACAGCCTGACCGCGCTGAAGGGCGTGCTCGGCGGCATTGTCGGCGCCGAGAACATCCGTGACGATGACGCCTCGCGCGCGCTGTTTTCCGAAGACATCTGGGACAAGAGCGCGTTCACCACGATGCTGATCGTCTCCCCCGCCAACACCACCGAACTGGCTGCGGTGGTCAAGGCGGCGGCGGACGCTGGCGTCTCGATCGCGCCGCGCGGGGCGGGCATGAGCTATACCGGCGGCTATTACCCGGCCGACGCGCACACCATCAGCCTCGACACCAGCCGGATGAACCGCGTCCTCAAGGTCAGCCCGGACGACATGACCATCACGGTCGAGGCGGGCGCCTCGTGGAAGACGATTGATGACACGCTGGCCCCGATGGGCCTGCGCCTGCCGTTCTGGGGCCCGATGAGCGGCATCTGGTCAACCATCGGTGGCGGCCTGTCGAACCTGAACGCGATGTTTGGTTGCGGCCATTACGGCACATCTTCGGAAAGCGTGATCGCCATCACCATGGTGCTGGCCGATGGCAGCGTGCTGAAAACCGGCGCGCGTGGCCCTGATGGCGACACGCCGTTCTATCGCCACTATGGCCCCGATCTGGCGGGCCTGTTCATGGGCGACGCTGGCACGCTGGGCATCAAGGCCGAGATCACCTTCCGCCTGATGCAGCGCCCCGCGTTCGAGGACTCGGCCAGCTTCAGCTTCAAGACCGGGCCGATCATGTTGCAGGCGCTGGGCGAGATGGCGCGCGCGGGAATCGCCGCTGAAACCTGCGGCTTTGACCCCGGCCTGACCAAGGTGCGCATGAAGCGCATGGGCATGACCGCCGATGTGAAGGCCTTGGGCGCGGTGATGCTCAAGGAAAAGAACATCTTCAAGTCGCTGCTGGCCGCGTTCAAGATCGCCAAGGCCGGTCGCAGCTTCATCGAGGAGGAGGAATACCCCCTCCACATCACCGCCGAGGGCCGCTGCGCCGAGGCCGTCGCCGCCGATCTGGCCAAGGCGCGCGAGATCGCCAAGAAATATGACGGCGTCGAGATCGCCAACACCATCGCCAAGGTGATCCGCGCGATGCCCTTCCCGCCGCCCAACTCGATCCTGGGGCCCGAGGGCGAAAGCTGGATCCCGGTGCATGGTCAGGTCAGCCTGTCGAACGCGCCCAAGATGTTCGCCGAGATCAAGGCCTATTTCGACAGCATGCAGGCCGACTATGACCGTCTGGGCATCCACAACGGCTTCCTGTTCTCGACGCTGCACAACAATGCGATCGTGATGGAGCCGGTGTTCTTCTGGCCCAAGGGCTATCGCCCGATCCATGAAAGCATGGTGGAACCGGCCCATCTGGCCAAGCTGAAGAAGCTGGGCGATGCCGAGGAAGCGACCGCTTTCGTCACCGCCGGGCGCGAGATGGTCAAGCGGATCTGCGAGAAGTACGGTTGCGCCCACTTCCAGATCGGCCGCAGCTATAAATACCGCGAGAGCCGCAACCCGGCCTTCCTGCGCGTGCTGGACGCGGTCAAGGCGACCGTCGATCCCAAGGGCCAGTTCAACCCCGGCTGTCTGGGCTTCCCGCCGGCCAAGGGGGACGCACAGTGAGCGACACCTATCGCGCCATCCGCCTGACCCGTTTCGCGCCCTCGTTCCGTGAAGGCTGCGACATCGTCGACCTGCCCGTTGCCCAGCCCGGCCCGGGCGAGGTGCGGGTGCAGAACCTGTGGTGCGGCGTCAACGGCATCTTTGACACCCAGATCGCCCGCAACGCGGTGGATTATGTCAAGATCGGCCTGCCCACCTTTACCGGCGTCGAGGCCTTGGGCCGCGTGCTGGCCGTGGGCGAAGGCGTGACCGATCTGGCGGTGGGCGACGCGGTGGTGACCACGCGCTTTACCGGCGGATATCGTGAGGAAAACACCGGCCCCGCCGCCAATTTCCTGAAGGTGCCAGAGGCCGCCCCCGAATGGCTGGCACTGGCCAGCACGGGTGTTTCGGCCATGGTCGCGCTGACGGTGATCGGTGAGTTGAAGCATGGCGAGACGGTGGCGATTTCGGCGGCTGCGGGTGGTCTGGGCCATCTGATGGTGCAGATCGCGGTCGACATGGGCTGCCACGTTGTCGCGGTGTGCGGTGGCAAGGACAAGTGCGATTTCGTCCGCTCGCTGGGCGCCGCCCGCGTCATCGACTATCGCAGCGAGGACGTGGGCGCGGTGCTGGCCGCCGAATACAAAAACAAGCTGAACGTGGCGGTCGATACCGTGTCGGGCAGCATCTATGACGCGTTTCTGGCCAATCTGGCCAACCATGGCCGTCTGGTCGTGGGAGGCGCCGCCGCCGACCTGAATGGCAAACCCGAGATCGTCAGCGCCCCGCGCATCGCCAATGACATCTATTACAAGGGCGCCAGCGTGCGCGGCTTCATGAACGGTCTGCTGACCGCACATTGGCCCGAAGCCCGCGCCCGCCTGTTCCCGATGTACCAACAGGGCCGGATCAAGGTGACGTTCGATAGCGAACACCACACCGGCCTTGCGGGCGTGTATGACGCGGTCGAACGGCTGTTGTCGGGCAGGTCCATGGGCAAGGTGATCGTCGACATCGCCGGAGGCGCCAGCCAGTGAGCACCGCGCCTCGTACCCTGTTTGCCAAGATCTGGGACGCCCATGTCACCGCCACCACGGCGGCGGGCGCCGATCTGGTGGCGATCGACCGGGTGTTCCTGCACGAACGCACCGGCGCTTCGGCGTTGAAAAGCATGGCCGCGTCAGGCCGCCCGGTGATTGATCCGGCGCGCGTGTTCGCGGTGATGGACCACATCGTCGACACCCGTCCGGGCCGGGGGGATCAGACGCTGATGCAGGGCGGTCAGGGTTTCATCACCGAAACCCGCGCCGCCGCGCTGGCCGCCGGAATCACGCTGTTTGACGTGACCGATGCGGATCAGGGCATCACCCATGTCGTCTCGCCCGAACTGGGCATTGTGCTGCCCGGCTGCACGCTGGTCGCGCCCGACAGCCACACCTGCACACAGGGCGCGCTAGGCGCGCTGGCATGGGGCATCGGCAGCTCCGAGGCCGAGCACGCCATGGCCACCGGCGTGTTGCGCCTGATGCGGCCAAAGACGATGCGCGTGACCTTTACCGGTACGCTGCCCAAAGGCGTCACGGCCAAGGACATGGCGCTGACGCTGCTGGCGCGCCATGGCGCGGGCGGCGGCGCGGGCCATGCAGTGGAATTCGCCGGCCCGGCGGTCGAGGCGCTGGACATCGAGGCGCGCATGACCTTGTGCAACATGGCGACCGAATTTGCCGCCATGGCAGGCTTTGTGGCACCTGACGCCAAAACCTATGCCTATCTGGCAGGGCGGCGCTATGCGCCTGCCGCGTTCGATGCGCCCTATTGGGCCGATCTGAAGACCGACGATGGCGCGGTATTTGACGCTGAAATCGTCATCGATGCCAGCGAAATCCGCCCGATGGTAACATGGGGCACCAGCCCCGAACATGCTGTGCCCGTGGGCGCCGCGGTGCCGCAGGGGCCGCAGCGCGCGCATGACTATATCGGGCTGGAACCGGGGGCGACGATGGCGGGCACGCCGATCGATGTTGCCTTTATCGGGTCCTGCACCAACGCGCGCCTGTCCGATCTGCGCCGCGCGGCGGACATTCTGCGCGGGCGTCACATCGCCCCCTCGATCAAGACCGCGCTGGTCGTCCCCGGCAGCATGGCCGTCAAACGCGCCGCCGAGGGCGAGGGGCTGGACAAGGTGTTCGAGGCCGCCGGTTTCGAATGGCGGATGAGCGGCTGCTCGCTGTGCTTCTTTGCAGGCGGCGAAAGCTTCCCCGCTGGAAGCCGCACGATCAGCAGCACCAACCGCAATTTCGAAGGCCGCCAAGGTCCCGGCATCCGCACCCATATCGCCAGCCCCGAAGTGGTGGCCGCCAGCGCCGTGATGGGGGCGATCACCGATCCGCGCGATCTGATGGCGGAGGCCGCCCAATGACGCCGTTCACCACGCTGACCGCCGTTGCCGCGCCGTTGAACCCCGGCGCGTTGGCCGACAATGTCGACACCGACGCCATCATCCCCAGCCGCGAGATGAAATCCACCGGCCGCACCGGCCTTGCCGAAGGGCTGTTTGCCCCATGGCGCTATGTGCCAACGGACGATGGCACCCGCCTGCCCAACCCCGATTTCGTGCTGAACCTGCCCGAATATGCGGGCGCGCGGATCATCGCGGGCGGACACAATTTCGGCTGCGGCTCGTCACGCGAACATGCGGTGTGGGCGTTGGCCGAATATGGCATCCGCGCCGTGATCGCGCCGGCCTTTGCCCCGATTTTTGCCGCCAATTGCATCCGCAACGGGCTGTTGCCGGTGGTCCTGCCGCGTGGCGCGGTGGAGGCGCTGGCGGGCCGCGAAGTCACCATTGATCTGGCCACGCAGACGGTCACTTGCGGCGATGCGACCTATGGCTTTGCCATCGACGCCGAGCCCAAGGAGATGTTGCTGGAGGGGCTGGACGCCATCGACCTGACGTTGAAGTCGCAAGACTCGATCGGCGCGTGGACCGCCGCCGACCGCGCCGCGCGCCCATGGATTTACCTATGACTTTCATTACCATATCCGAAGTCGGCCCGCGCGATGGGCTGCAATCGATCAAGCCGGTCATGCCACTGGAGGCCAAGAAGGCATGGATCGCCGCCGAGGCCGCCTGTGGCGTACGGGAGATTGAGGTGGGCAGTTTTGTCCCGCCCAGCCTGTTGCCGCAAATGGCCGATACCGCCGAACTGGTGGCCTTTGCCCGCACGATCGAGGGGCTAAACGTTGTCGCGCTGGTCCCCAATGCCAAGGGCGCGGCGCGCGCGGTTGAGGCGGGCGTGCATGGCTTTTCCGCGCCCTTTTCGATGAGCGAGACCCATTCGATCCGCAACGTCCGCAAGGACCACGCGCAGATGATCGAGGAAATCCGCGCGATGGCGGCCATCGCCAGCGATGCGGGCGTCCACTTCGCCGTTGGCCTGTCGACGGCGTTCGGCTGTACGATTGAGGGCGCCGTGCCCCAGGCGACCGTGGTGCGTCAGGCGGTGGCCAGTGTCGAGGCCGGGGCCAAGGAGCTGTCGCTGTCCGACACCACCGGCTATGCCGATCCGCGTCAGGTGCGCCAACTGGTCCGCGCCGTCCGGGCAGAGGTGGGCGATGTGCTGACAACGCTCCACCTGCACAACACGCGCGGGCTGGGTCTGGCCAATGCGCTGGCGGGTCTGGACGAAGGGATTACCACGCTCGACAGCTCGCTGGGGGGTCTTGGCGGCTGCCCCTATGCGCCGGGCGCGTCGGGCAATCTGGTGACCGAAGACCTTGTGCTGATGCTGAACAGCATGGGCTATGACACCGGAATCGATCTGGAAAAGCTGTTGCAGGTCCGTTCCATCCTGACCCAAGCCCTGCCGGACGAGCCGCTTTATGGCTTTACCCCGGACGCGGGCGTGATGCTTGACTATCATGAAAGGACCACGCGTTGAGCGAGCCTGTAGCCGCAACGCCCGCCCCGTTGGCGGGCATCCGCATCGCTGAATTCACCCACATGGTGATGGGCCCGGCGGTGGGTCATATTCTGGCGGGTCTGGGCGCCGAAGTCATCCGCATCGAGCCGATCGGTGGCGATCCGACGCGCCGTCTGCTGGGCTCGGGTTCGGGCTATTTCCCGATGTACAACCGGGGCAAGCAGTCGATCTGTCTGGACCTGAAGAGCCCCGAAGGGCTGGCCGTGGCCAAGGACATCGCCGCCAAGGCCGACATTCTGGTCGAAAACTTCCGCCCCGGCGCGCTGGACCGGCTGGGCCTGTCCTATGAGGCGCTGAGCGCGGTCAACCCCCGGCTGATCTATTGCAGCGAAAAGGGGTTCCTGCCCGGCCCCTATGAAAACCGCACCGCGCTGGACGAGGTCGCGCAGATGATGGGCGGTCTGGCCTATATGACCGGGCCTCCGGGGCGCCCGCTGCGGGCTGGCTCCAGCGTGATCGACGTCACCGGCGCGATGTTCGGCGTGATCGGCATTCTGGCCGCGCTGGAGGAACGCCACCGCACCGGCAAGGGCCAGAAGGTCGTCGCCAGCCTGTTTGAAACCACCGCCTATCTGGTGGGTCAGCACATGGCGCAGTTTGCCGTCACCGGAAAGCCGGCCGCCCCGATGCCCGCGCGCATTTCGGCATGGGCGATCTATGACGTGTTCGAAACGCAGGATCTGCCGGTGTTCATCGGCGTGGTTTCCGACAGCTTGTGGGAAAAGTTCTGCGCGCTGCTGGGCTTTGACGAGCTGTGGGCGGACGAGAGCATCCGCGCCAACAACCAGCGCGTGCTGGCGCGTGACCGCATCCTGCCCACGGTGCGGGAAAAGGTTGCCACCTTTACCCGCGCGGAAATCATCGCCCGGCTGGAAGGCACCGGCATCCCCTTTGCCCCCGTCAGCAAGCCCGAGGAGCTGTTCGACGATCCGCAACTGGCCGCCGGTGGGCTGGAGCCGGTGACGCTGGACACGGGCGCGCAAACGCAATTGCCGACGATCCCGCTGGAGATGGCGGGCCTGCGCCCCGGTGGCGGCGCGGTATTGCCCACGCCGGGCAAGGACGCGCGCGATGTGCTGGCGGGGCTGGGCTATGACGCAGGCCAGATCGACGCGCTGATCTCTGGCGGAGCGGTGGCGGAAAGCTGATCCTCCCGCCGCAAGGCCGACACCACCAAACCCCCCGTCAGCCCGGCGCTGGCGGGGGTTTTTGCTGTGCAACGCAGCAGACAGGTGGTGATGCGCCCGCGCCCGCGCCCACGCCCCCGCCCTCTGCCCACGCCCTCTGACCCACCAAGGGCCGCGGCACCAACGGAAAAAGGGCAGGAAGCCAAAGCCCCCTGCCCCCTTTGTTTCCAGCCCCTTGCGGAACGATCAGAACGGCTTGACCGTGCCCAGGAAGCAGATCCCCGAGATGGTGATCCAGTAGACATAGGCCATGCAGCGGCCCAGGAAGAAGTCGCGCGTCAGCGTGGCTTCGATCTGGGCGTTGGGGCCCTGCGCCAGAATGCGGAACGCGGTGGTCCAGCGGCGCATGATCCAGCGCAGACCCAGACCGATGCACAGCGCAAAGCCGTAGAGCGTCAGCTTGGTCGCGTACCAGCGGCTGCCTTCGGTCGCCACCAGCCAGTCCTTACCCAGCAGCGAGCCGATGCCCACCACAAAGATCGTCGGGATCAGCACATAACGCACTGCCTCGTCGATCTTGGTCAGACGGATGCCCAGATCGCTCTCGCGGAAGATGAACGCGCTCCAGCACAGGCCCAGCCATGCCGCCACCGCAATCCACATGCCCACCAGCCATGCGCCGCCCAAAGGCTGAAGCCCATAGATATGGCCCATGTGCAGGCCCAGCGGCAGCAGGGTGATGATGCCCGTGCGCGCCAGAATGTCGATACGATAGGCCGTCTCCATGTGGCGGCGGCGTTCTTCCATCGACAGATTGCGGTTCAAAATGTTGTAGCTGGTCTGGAACACGCCCCACTCACCGCCCAGCCAATAGACCATGCAGATGATGTGCACCCAGCGCAGTACGAGAACTTCCTGTATCACGTCTTTCCCCTCGGATCTGGACGGGGCTTACCGGCGGGAGAGCTTGTCCACCCAGTCCGTTACCGGCGGATCCGGGTATTCCATAGCTTCTACCTCCTGCTGGAAGCCGCGCATCACACGGGCGATGTAGGCCCGGGTAGATTCACCTCTTTCCACACCCGCCTGATAATCGGGGGTATAAGCTTCGATTTGTCCGATGTTCAGAGAACCGGACTGCGCCAACAGGCGTTCCACCGTGTCCAGACGGTCACGTGTGGCCGACAATTCGGCCGCCAGCGCCATGCACATCGAGGTCAGACGGTCCACCGCCGGCTCGTCAAAGAACACAGGGCGGCCGCCCTTGGCGCGCAGACCGCTGCGGGCGATCCAGTCGATACCTTCGGTCATGCCACCTTCTCCTCTGCAACAGTCTTGATCGCGCCATAGGCGTTCCAGATGGCCGCGCGGCCATAGTCTTCCTGGGCGCCATCGGGCGAAGGCGGGAACAGCTTGGAATCGGCCACCGCGCGCACGCCCGCCACAAACTGGGCGTCACGGGCAAAGCCGGCCTTTTCCATCTCCTCGATCAGGTCCAGCCCATGCATGGCCGACCAGAACGGTTCGTTGTTGTTGTACGCATCCCAATCGCGCAGCATCTGTTCCAGCAACGGCATCTTGTCGCTGTACTGGGGCTGTTCGACATGCAGGATCAGCCCGCCCGGACGCAGCACGCGGTGTGCCTCGGCCAGAATGCGGGGCATCGAGTCCGCCGACAATTCGTGCAGGAACATCGTGGTCTGCACCCAGTCGAAATAATTGTCGGGATAGCGCGAGAGGTCCTCGCCGCTGCACTGGACGAACTTGATGTTCTTGACGCCCAGGCTGGCCGCACGGGCCGCCCCATAGCGCAGCGAGGCGCCGGCGGTGTCGATGGCATAGACCTCGGCATCGGGGAAGCCCTGCGCGATCGGCACGGCGTTGTGCCCCACGGTCGCGCCGATATCCAGAATGCGCTTGGGGGCGAAATCGGGCATGTTCGCCTTGATATGGGCCACCACGGCCTGACCGCCGCCATCGTTCAGACTGCCCAGCGCGCCGCCCGTGGTGGCAAACAGCCCCACGTCATAATTGGCGCCCACGGTCACGTCATCGGGGCGTTCGCCGCCGTGATAACCGCCCGGCTGACAGTGGATGTCGACGCAGGTGTTATAGATCGGCTGCTCGACCGACGGGTCCAGATGCAGCAGACCGGAATGCTCGTTGAACTGACGGGCCATGGCGTCCAGCTGGTCCAGCTGACGCAGCACGCATTGGCGGCCGTTGTGCTGGCGCATTTCCATCGTGTTGCGCTTGAGCGCCGACCACATGCGATGGAAGGTGTCCTGGTTCATCGCCACGCGAACTTCTTCGCGGTTTTCCGGCTCGCGGCCATGCACCGCCTTGAAGGCGGGCAGCACCCGGCTCTCATAGGCCAGGGCGTTGCCCTTGCCCAGCGTGCCGGAGATGTAGCGGTTCATCAGGGTAAGGAAGTTGAAGCGCGCGGCTTCGTCATGGCTGGTCACGGCCATCATCGGATGGCGGGTCAAAGCCGTATAGGGCGGTGGCAGGTCGGAAGTCATCTTGGTCCTCCAGTCCGGGCGGGGGCGCTGATCTGCGCCTGTTGTGTTCCCGCCGTTGGCGTTGTGGCCGATGTTCTCCCCACCATAAGTGGCATCGCGATACGTTGATATGTATCAATCGTATAACATATTTGGCGATAAGGTCCGATATCGCCCGTCGGTCATTCCATCCCATCCGCCCGCCTTTGGCGTGACGCACAGGGCAAAAGCGTCAGAATTCCGCCATCAGACGGCCAACGCCTTCAATCTTGTCATGGATGCCGCAAGCGCGCAGGCCATGCCAATAGGTCGCGGTGTTGATCGCGATGAACGGCTTGGCACGCTTTTGCTCATATTCCGCGGCCAAATCGATGATCGACAGGTTGGTGCCAACCTGCACAACGGCATCGACGTCATCGCCGTCCAGCTCGTCCAGCACGGGGCGCAGTTCTTCCGGCGTCACCTTGGCGATGTCGGTCCAGCGCTTGCACTGCAACGGCTTGTCACGCTTGACCGTAAAGCCCGATTCCTCGAAATAGCGGCGCACTTCGGCGTTCGCGACCGGGTAATAGGGCGAAACAAAGCTGACGTTCTTGATGCCACCAAAGGCGTTCAGGGCCGCCACGACGCTTTCGGCGCCCGTGCTGGCGCCAACGCCCGCGACTTCCTCGACATTGGCCTTCCACTTGCGGCCGCCTTCGACGCCGCCATAGAACGTGACCGCCGACATGCCCAGCACCAGGTAATCCACCTTGGCCGTCATGACCGAACGGACCGCGTCCATCGTCGCGTCCGAGATCAGTTGCGTGCCGGCAAGGAAATCCTCGTTCGACAGCGCCAGCGGGTCTTCGACAAAGATGCGGCTGAAATGGTTGGTCACGCCCACCGGGCGCATCCGTTCCATGTCGGGTTGGACGGTGGTGTTGGTTGAGGGGGCGATCACCCCCATCAACTTGCGCCATCCCAATACGTCACCCATCGATCATTCTCCTTTTACTTGAAGGGTGCTGCGATCACTGGATAGCGGCGGCCTGAGCGAGGCTTTCATACATCGCCTGACGCATCAGATAGGCGCGACGCTTCTCGTCATTGCCCTTGATGGCCAGCATTGCCTCGCGACGGCGCGCATGCGCGTCGTCCGAACCGCCCTTGATATAGGCCATGTTTTCAATCGTCTGCGACTGGGTAAAGCTGTGGGTCACGGTGCGACGCTGACGGTCGTACAGTTCCAGGCTGCCGTTGGGCTTGCCAGCCTTCAACGCCGGTTCCAGCTTTTCGAACAGGTTGAACGCGTCATGCACGCCCGAGTTCATGCCAAAACCACCCAGCGGATTGTTCAGGTGGCAGGCATCGCCCGCCAGCATCACGCGGCCCTTGCCGAACGACTTGGCAACGCGCTGGTGGACGCGGTACAGTGTGCGGTGGCCGGTTTCGACATGCAGGTCGGTGCCCAGCAGGCGCTGGAAGATGCCATCCTTGATCTCGTCCGACTTGAGATAGTCATCGCCCAGCGAGGCATCGGTCG
The DNA here is from genome assembly GCF_009909235.1 of Novosphingobium ovatum. Taxonomy (GTDB): domain Bacteria; phylum Pseudomonadota; class Alphaproteobacteria; order Sphingomonadales; family Sphingomonadaceae; genus Novosphingobium; species Novosphingobium ovatum. Next base: position 278,951 of record NZ_JAAAPO010000002.1, on the reverse strand, counting down.
GCACCAGAACGCGCCACACCGAAGGCACGCGCAGCAGCACCAGCCACTCCGACGGGTCCGAGACATAGTTCACATAGGACAGGTTGGGCAGGTAATCGGCCAGCTCCAGCTTAGTCGAGAGCGTCAGGAAACGCTCAGGGTAAGTGAAGCCGTCGAATTCGATGCCCAGCCACTTGCGCACCACCGAGTTCGCGCCGTCGCAACCAATCAGATAGTCGCAGCGATAGCGCACGATGTCGGTCATCGTTTCCAGACACAGGTCAACGCCATTGTCATCCTGCTCAACCGTCAGCAGACGGTGGCCGAACAGCACCTTGGCGTTCGAATATTTTTCCAGACCTTCGGCCAGACCGCGCGACAGGTGGTACTGTTCGCACTGGACGCGGAAGGGATACTTCGTCACGTCCGAAATTTCCGACAGATCAAAATCGATGACTTCGCCGCTGGTGCGATCACGCCAGTGATACACCGGGGCCTTCAAGCCGCGCTCGATCAGCAGCGGGGTGATGTCGATCTCGTCGAGCATCTCCAGCGTCGAGGGGTGGAAGGTCGAAGCGCGCAGATCCTGCGCGCAATCCAGCCCCGCCTCGAACACCACCACGTCATAGCCGGCCTTGGCCAAAAGCGTCGCCATTGTCGTGCCAACGGGACCTGCCCCCACGATCGCAACCTGGCACCGTTCTACCCCTGACATAACGCAAGACCTCCAAACTCTCGTGTGGCCTGTGGTATGGCGCGATGATGCAAAGGCGGTGCGCGATGTGGTGGAACTATCCACGTAGCGGTGATTGAATGGGGCAAAATGGGCGAATTGCCGCGCGCACCGCAAGTTGGCTCTGGAAAGTCCTTACCCCCGCGCGAATAGGGCGCAAATACAGGGAGAAAGTCATGCGTATTACGGCATGGATACATGCGCCCACACCTTGCGGAACCGCCCCCCGCGCGACCCCCGCCCCGTCTCTATCCGCCTGTCGGAGGCTGTTGCGCAGCGCCCTGCTGAGCGCTGGCGCGGCAGGGCTGGCGCTGGGTGGCGCGGCAGCGGCACCGGCCCGCCCCGCCGCCCAACCGGCCCGCCCGGTCGTCACACCCCTGACGCCTGCCCCAATCCCGGCCAATGCCGAAGCGATCTACATGCAGCGCTATCGCGACTACATGAAGACGCCCGGCGATTTCCCTTACAACCCGATGGAGGCGATGCCCGGCGTCGAGACCTATCGCGCCCTGCCCACCGCCACCAGCCGCGCCTTGCCCGCAAAGGTGCTGGATCAGGCCGCCGCCTATGCCGCCCAGATGGGATCGCGCGCGATGCTGGTCTGGCACAAGGGCGTGGTGGTCAAATCATGGTACGCCCCCGGCATGGGCACGGCGACACAGATGGTGTCGAAATCGCTGTCCAAGCCGCTGACCGGCATTGCCGTGGGCCGGGCGATCGCGCTGGGCTATATCCCCTCGCTGGACACGCCGCTCTCGCAGATCCTGCCCGAAACCGCCGGTAAGCCGCAGGGCCGCATTCTGGTGCGTCACCTGCTGGACATGCGTTCGGGCATGCTGGATCAGGGGTTCACCATGGATCCCGCCCACCCGCTCAACCGCGCCTATCTGGAGCTGGACCACGGGCCATACACCATGGCGCATTACCCGATGATCGCAGAACCGGGCGCGCGCTATGGATATGCCAATGCGCCCTCCGACATGGTCGCCTATGTGATCGAGCGCGCCACCGGCCGCCGCTATGGCGAATTCATCAGCAACGAAGTGCTGCGCCCGATCGGCGCGCAAGGCGGCAGCATCTGGGTCGATCGCCCCGGCGGGCTGGCCCATTCGGGCTGCTGCACCTATCTGCCGACCGAGACCTATCTGCGCATGGGCATCCTGTTGCTGAAGGATGGCGTGTGGGGCGGCCCCAATGGTCAAAAACGGCGCCTGCTGCCCACAGGTTACGTCAGCGAAATGCGCAAAGGCACGCCACAGAACCCCAATTTCGGTCTGGGCATCTGGATTGGCGAGCCCTATCTGCAACGGCGCGGCTTTGGCGCGCAAGGAGCGGCTGGGCCAAAGGTGCTGCACTCCGCGCCTTTCCTTGATCCAAAGCTGTTCATGTTTGACGGCAATGGCAATCAGGTGGTGTGGATCTCGCCCAAGGCGGATCTGATCGTCATGCGTCTGGGCGCGGCCCCGCCCGCCCCATCGGCGACGCAGCCCGAATGGGACAACGCCTATCTGCCCAACCTGCTGCTGGGCGCACTGGGGCTGAAACCCGCCCCTGCCGCCAAATAACCCAAGCCAAATAACCCAAGAAGGGGGCGCGCCCATTGCTGGACACGCCCCCTTCCCTCTCCAACGCGCAAAAGCCGATCAGCGCGTCATCACCTGTCCCAGCCACCGCTTCAGATCGCGGGTGAACAGGCGCGGGTTTTCCCAGAACGGAAAATGGCCCAAGGTGGGGTAGTTGATCAGGCGCACCTGCGCGTTCTTGAACCGCCGGACGGAGGCCTGCGCGCTTTGGCTGATCACCGTGTCATAGGTGCACCATTGCAACAGCACCGGCACATGCACCGCCTCGGCCACGGCGCCCACATCGGTGGTCTGGAACAACCGCACATTGGCCGCGATATAGTCGGCCTGCCGCGCCAGCGCGCCCGGCTGCGCATTGGCGTCATGGATGCTGTCAACCATCCAGTCCTTTGCGCGGAAAGTGGGCGGCGTGGTGTCCTGCAACACCTCGCGATAGAATTCGCGGCTGCGGTATTGCGGGCTGTTGTGGCGCGGATCTGCCACCAGCGCCCTCATCCTTGCGCCGATCTGGCGGGTCTGGCTGGGCCGTTCCAGCGGCAGCATCGAAAACGCCATCGCCACCGCATGGCCCGGATAGGCCCGGTTATATTCCAGCGCGACATTGGCCCCATTGGAGGTCGCCACCACGGCAAAGCGGTCATGGCCCAGCGCCCGCATCAGCCCGTCCATCAACTGGGCGGCGCGCGGGGTGGAATAGACGCCGCTGGGGTCCGGCCCCGACAGGCCATACGGCGACCAGTCAAACCGCACCACGCGATAGCGGTCGGCCAACAGCGGCACCACCAGATCCCATTCGTGCAGATTGGCGATCGAGCCATGCAGCAGGACCACCACCGGCGCGCCCTTGCGCCCTTCCTCGCGCACATGGATCGGCACGCCGTCCACCGTGACAAAGCGTGAAGGCGCCCCGGCCCAGCGCGCCCGCGCCTGCGCCAATGTGGGGACCGTGCCCGACGGCGGCGGCAAAGGCGAAGGCGTGACCGCCAGGGGCGCCTCGCTGGCGGTCAGCGGGGTGCACACCGCCGCCGCCAGCAGGGCCGCCGCGCCGGTAACAGCGGCGGCCCGGAACATGCGATGGCCGCGTGCCATCAAACGGCTTCCGCCTGCGCCATATCCGCTGGCCCCATATCCGCAGGCCAACGCGGCAGGCCCATCGATTCGCGCAGCGTCGTGCCGGGATATTCCTCCCGCAACGCGCCGCGCGCCTGCAGGATCGGCACCACCTGGTCGACAAAGATCTCCAGCTCGCCGGGCATATAGGCCGGCTGCATGGTGAACCCATCGCTTGCCCCGGCGTTGATCCAGGAGATCATCATCTCGGCCATCTGTTCCGGCGTGCCACGGAACACGTTGTGGCCGCGCGGCGTGCGGACATAGGTGGTGGCGAACTGCAACAGGCTCATCCCCGACGACACCGGGCGCTCCAGCACCTTGGCGATGTCCTCGCGCGGGAGGATTGTGGCCTCCAGAATGGCCTCGGCGGGCACGGGCGCGTTGCGGTCAAACACCGTCAGGTCACAACACAGGCTTTCCGACAGATATTCGATGCACAGGTCATCATCGGCCAGCGCGATCAGCGCGGCGTCCTTGGCCATCGCGGCTTCCTGCGTGTCGGCCAGAATGAACGAGAGGCCCGGCATGATCTTGACCCCATCGGGATCGCGCCCGGCGGCGGCCACACGGGCGCGCAGGTCCGAACGGAAGGCGATGCCATCCTCCATCGTCGCGGCGGGGCAGAAAATCGCCTCGGCAGTGTGGGCGGCAAAATCGCGGCCGTCGCCCGACTGGCCCGCCTGCACGAACACCGGGCGCTGCTGCGGGCTGGTGCCCCGCTCGGCGTTCAGACGGCGCCAGATGGCCTGCGCGGCAGCCACCGTTTCGCGCGCGTTGCGGTAACGCGCGGATTTTTCGGGCATCGGTTCGTCGCCAAAGTTCCACGCCGTGTCCGGGTGCGCGCTGGTAACGATGTTCCAGCCCACGCGCCCGCCGGTCATGCGGTCCATCGTCCAGAACCGTTCCGCCAGCGATTCCGGCGTCCAATAGGTGGTCGACAACGTGTTGACCAAGCCCACATGGCTGGTGACCGACGCAATCGCGGACAGCAGCGCCATCGGGTCCAGCGTGGGCATCGCCAGACGTTCAGGCGTGCGATCGCCGCCTTTGCGCGACTGAAGCTGATCGCCAAAGACGATGGCGTCAAACCGCCCACGCTCGACCAACTGGCCGACATGGCGGTAGTAATCCATCGACCACACATCCGCCGGACGCGCGCCCGCATGGCGCCAACCGCTGGGATAATGGCCGATACCCTGAAGAAAGGCCCACAGATGCAGTTGCTTGGCCATGTCAGGCGGCCTCCTCGGTAGCGGAATGGGAAACAAAGGGCGTCGGCAGGCCCAGACGTTGACGCAGCGTGCCGGTGGTGGCGCGGGCGCGGCCCTCAATCACCGGGGCAAAGGCGGCGGCCAGTTGCGGCAATTGCGCCACGGCATCGTCCAGATCCACATGCGCGCCGGCGATTTCACCTGCGGCATGGGCGGCGGCCAGCATCGCCACATCCGCGTCCAGCCCCACGCGGATCAGGCGCAGCCGGGCGCTGGGCGCGCTTTGCCCCTGTGCGGCAATGGAAATATCGGTTTGCGCCAAATCAAACGGCGCGTCAGCATCGGCCACCAGCACCGGATTGCCCTGACGCGGGCGCATCGCGTTCACTGGCCCGCGCGTGCGGTAATGGCTGCCGCGATAGTCGGGCACGATCACCTTGGTCGTGTCCAGATAGCGGCCGGAATCCTTGTCGATGATCAGCGTGTCATCGCTCCACCCGTCCCACAACGCATTGGCGGCACGCGCCATGTCGGCCACCTGCGCCGCGTCCGGCCCGGCCGGGTTCCAGCCCAGCATGCCGCCCGCCAGCCAGTCCACCGCCGAGAGCCCGCGCGCCGTATGGAACGGATGGCCCAGCCCCGTGCCCACCACCGGCACCACACCCATCGTGGTCAGTTGCGAGGCGGCCCACGCGGCAATCACCTGCGCGTCAAAGGCCAGCGGCGCCCCCGCGCGGCCCAGCAAAAGCATATCCAGACCAAGGCTTTGCGCCTGAGCCAGCACGGGCGCGGCCCATGCCGGATCAGACAATTCCGCCTGCGTCACCGAGGCGGAGAGGATAAAGGGATGTGTCATACAACGATCACCGGTTCATGAAGGGAATGAATGGGTTCGCACCCGTCGGGGGTAATCAGCACCAGATCCTCGCAATGGGCCGAGCCGCCAATGCCGCTGTCCAGCACCGGGCAATCGACCGAAAGGATCATGCCGGGGCGCAGCGTGATATCGGGCTTGCGCCAGAACCCGCCCGCGTCTTCGCCCGGCTCGTCGGTATGGGCCAACCCGCAGGAATGCGGGCCAAATCCGATGATCGCGTCATGCCCGCCCTTTTTCAGGGCCTCCTGACCAATGCGGACGATATCGGAATATTTCAGGCCCGGTTTCAACGCCTCGCGCACCGCGTTCCATGCGAAAGCGGCAGCGTCAGCGGCACGGCGGGCGGCGGCGGGCGGATCGCCGATGAACACCGTGCGGGCAAAATCGCCGTGATAATGCTGAAAATGGCTGACCGCGTCCAGAAACAGCGCCTGGCCATCGCGCAGGGCAAAGGGCACCAGTTCGCTGCTGGCGCGGTCGATGTTCAGGAACACGGCGGTATTGCCCCGCGCCGCCGCCTCGGCCCGGAACAGGGCGTGCATGTCGCGATAGGTCGCCCCGGCGCGCGCGGCATGTCCCACCGCCTCCAGCGCCTGCACATTGGCCTCGGCCGCGCGGGACATCAGCGCGATCTCCAAAGGCGACTTGATCAGGCGGATTTCGCGCATGATATTGTAGTCAATGATAGCAAAACCAGCGTGGTTATGCCGCGCCAGGACCTCGGCAAAGACGGGGTGGTCACAGGCCAGACGCCCCTGCCACAGCCCCAATTCACGCAGCGCCGCCGTGATCGCCCCACCCGCATTGCGATAGGCGTGGCGGTGGTTGAGCGCGGCCCTGCTGGTGCTCAGCCGATGCGCCTCCAGCGGCGAAAGTGCTACCGCACCCCTATCGGGACACAGCGGGATATCGCCGGGCAGCGCCGAGCCTTCGACCGGGCCATCATCATCGGCCAGGTCATCATACAGCCAGCAATCGACGTCAGGCCTCACCCGGCCATCGGCCCAGGTGTAATAATGCAGGAAACGGCTGGTGATCAGCACCGGCCTGTCGGGCGCCGAACGCCGCAAAATTGCAAAGGTTCCGGGCGGTTGGCCCAACCGGGTGCGGGCAATCTGCGGCCAGTGGCCCAGCGCGTGAAACACGCTCACCGGCTCACCGATCAGGATCGCATCCAGATCGTGCCTATCCATCACCCGCGCGGCTTCCTCGACATTGATCGGGGCGCCTTGCGAGAGGGCATCATACAGCGCCGCATCCGCCGGATTGGCGGTCAGCGACGACAACAAAGGGGAACCGGTGGCATTCATGGGGATGATCATGCGCGGCGGCGGCACATTCAATGCCCTCATTGGCGCAAATATCCGCCTGATGAACAGGCCCGCGATGACACCGGCACCCCGCCGGTATGGGGTTAGCCTGCCTGTCCATGACCCAGATCAATCCCGATGCCAAGCCCGCCGCGCCAACGACCGCGCCCTCCCCCCCCGAACCCTTTGTCGAGCGCGCTTTTGTGCGGTTGTCCGAAGGGCAGATGCACCTGCGCATTCTGCCCGCCGCCAGCCCCGACACCACCGATCTGCCGCTGGTGATCTGCCATGCCTCACCCGCGTCATCGTGGTTTTCGCAGGGGCTGATGCGCGCCATTCGCGCCGCCGGGCATACCGGTGCCATTATCGCCCCCGACACGCTGGGCAATGGCGATTCCTGCGCGCCGGCGGGCGACCACCCCGACATCGCCTATTTCGCCGACTCGGTGGCGCGGATGCTGGACGGGCTGGGTTTTGACCGGGTGCACATCTATGGCACCCATACCGGCGCGCGGATTGCCTGCGAATTTGCCGCCCTGTTCCCGGCCCGCACCGGCAAAGTCATTCTGGACGGCATCACCGAATACCCCGACGACCTGCGCCAACAGGTGATCGCCAATTACGCCCCCGTGGTCGAGCCCGACCAATATGGCCGCCACCTGATCTGGGCGTTCAATTTCTGCCGCGATCAGGCGTTGTTTTTCCCGCATTTCATGCAAGTGCCCGACCGCCGTCTGGCCGTGCCGATGCCCCCGCCACAGGTGCTGCACCGCATCACGCTGGACGTGCTGAAAGCCATGGACACCTATTCCAAGCCATACATCGCCGCGTTTGAATATGCCGCGTTTGACCGCATGGCCCATGTCGCCGCCCCCACCCTGCTGCTCAAACCCGAGAACGAGCTGGCCTTGCTCAACGCCTCGGTCGCGCGGGCGCTGGAGATTCTGGCCGACGGGCAGGAAGCCACCGTGCCCGCAGGCGATGCCGCCAAGGCCGCCGTCATCACCGCCTTTCTCACAGGAGCCGCCGCATGAGCGCCCAAGCCCACACCCAAACGCACAGCGCCGACGCGCCGCTGTCCACCGCCACCTGTCTGGGGTTTGGCGTGGGGACGGTGGGCGTGTCGATCATGCTCAATACCGTCACCGCCTATTTCCCGGCGTTCATGTCGACGGTGATGGGCGTGTCGCCCGCCATTGTCGGCCTGATCATGATGGGCGCCAAACTGTATGACGCCATCGCGGACGTGGTGATCGGCCATCTGTCCGACCGCCACCGCAGCGCCTGGGGCCGCCGCAAGCCCTTCATGGCGGTGGGCGCGCTGCTCTCGGCGATCAGCTTCTTCATGCTGTTTTCGCCGCCCAAATTGGATCAAACCGCGCTGATCTGGTACATGATCGCCGGGCAGATCATCTATTCCACGGCCTATTCACTGTTCAACGTGCCCTATATCGCGATGCCCGCCGAACTGACGCATGGCTATCACGAACGCACCAAATTGCTGGGCTGGCGGACGGTGTTTGTCTCGATCGGGCAGATGCTGGCGACCGCTGGCACCGCCGCCGTGATCAACGCCAATGGCAAGGACGCCCATGCCTATGGCTTGATGGGGGTGATCATGGCGCTGATCATCTTTGGCGCGATGACGGCCTGCACGCTGTCGGTGCCGCGCCTGCACGCGCCGCGCAACGCCGCCGGCGAAGCGCCCACCGACCATCCCCCGCTGTGGGGTCAGGTCAAATTGCTGACCAAGAACCGCCCCTATATGCTGCTGCTGGGGGCCAAGGTGTTCCAGTTCTTCGCCTTTGCCAGCATGGGGGCCTGCGCGCTGTTGTTCATGCTGAACGTGCTGGGCGTGGGGTACGAAGGGCAGATCTGGCTGTCGATGACGCAGAATGTGGTTTCGGCGCTGTCGATGCCGCTGTGGGTGCGGATCGGGCGGCGGATCGGCAAGCGCCGGACCTATCTGATCGGCGTGCTGATGTTCTGCGCGGCCAGCGGCAGCTGGATGCTGGCGTCCAAGGGCATCGCGGTCGAAGGCCTGATCTGGCGCGGCGTGCTGTCGGGCGCTGGTTCGGGCGCGATCATCCTGATGTCGATCGCCATGCTGGGCGATGCGATGGCCTATGACCGTTTCACCACCGGCATCGCGCGCGAAGGCTTGATGTCGTCCACCGTGGCCGTGGTGGAAAAGGCCAGCTCGGCGATTGGCGCGGGGCTCTTGGGCGTGTTCCTGGCCTGGTTCCACTTTGTCCCGACCATGGGGGGCAAGCTGGTGCAACAGCCTGAAAGCGCGCTGTTCGCCTTGCAGATCGGCTATTCGGTGATCCCGATGGCCATGTTCCTGGCGAACGGCTTTTTCCTTTATCTGTACGATCTGGACGCGAACAAGCTGGACGCCGCGCGCAAGGCCGCGCTGGGCGAATAAGACCGCGCTGATACAAAAAGGGCGCTTGGGAGAGGATCCCAAGCGCCCTTTTGTTTGGCCAGATGGGGCGGCACGAAGGCCGCCCCTGCCTCGGTCACAGGACCGCGCAGACGGTCTTCCATTCCAGATAATTGTCCATCGCCTGCTTGCCGCTGTCCCGGCCCCAGCCCGAGGCCTTGACCCCGCCAATGGCCAGCGCCGCGTCATACATCGCGTGGCAGTTGATCCACACGGTGCCGGCGCGGATGGCGCTGGTCATGCGGTGGGCGTTGCTCAACCCTTCGGTCCAGACGCTGGCGGCCAGACCATATTCGGTGGCGTTGGCGGCCGCGATGACCTCTTCGACATCGTCATAGGCCTGCGCGACCAGCACCGGGCCGAACACTTCCTCGTTCACGATCTCAAAGTCGGGCTTCACATCGACCACCACGGTCGGAGTGATAAAGGTGCCCGCCTCGCCGGTGCGCTCGCCGCCAGTCAGCATGGTGGCGCCCTGCGCCTTGGCGCGGGTCAGGAAACCCTCAACGCGCTCGGCATGGCGGGCCGAGACGACCGGGCCCATCTGCGTGTCGGGCAACAGGCCATGGCCCAGCTTCAGGCTCTTGGCATAGGCAGCGACGCCCTCGACCACCTGATCATAGTTCGAACGGTGGACATAGAGGCGGCTGCCCGCGATGCACACCTGCCCGGCGTTGAAGAAGATCGCGTTGGCCACGCCCGGAATCGCCATGTTCAGATCGGCGTCGGGCATCACGATGCTGGGCGACTTGCCGCCCAGTTCCAGCGTCACGCGCTTGAAATTGGTCTTGGCCGCATCCAGAATGGCCCGGCCCGTGGCGGTCGACCCGGTAAAGGCCACCTTGTCCACCAGCGGATGGGTCGAGAGCGCCGAGCCGGTTTCCGACCCCAGACCCGTCACCACGTTCAGCACGCCCGCGGGCAGGCCAGCCTCGGCCATCAGTTCGGCCAGACGCAGCGCGGTCAGGCTGGTGTCCTCGGCAGGCTTCAAGACGATGGTGCAGCCAGCGGCCAGCGCCGGGGCCAGCTTCATCGCGGTCAGCACCAGCGGCGAGTTCCACGGTACGATGGCCGCCACCACGCCCACCGCCTCGCGCACGGTCCACGAGCGCATCTGCTTGCCCGCGGGCTGATAGTTGATCGAGCTTTCGATCGTGTTGCCCTCGATCGTCATCGCCTGCCCGGCGAAAAAGCGGAACTGGTTGATGGCGCCGGGGATTTCGGCCCAGCGGCCAACATAGAACGGCTTGCCCTGATCCAGCGTCTCCAGTTGCGACAGCTCGTCGATATGGGCTTCGATCAGATCGGCGATCTTCCACAGGATGCGGGCGCGCTCAACCGGCACCGTGGCGCGCCACGCGGGCAAAGCGGCCGCTGCCGCCTGCACCGCCGCATCCACATCACCCGCGCTGGCCGCCGCGATCTGGCCGGTGACCGCGCCGGTGGCGGGATCGACCGTGTCCAGCGTGCGGCCGCCCTCGGCCGATTGCCACTGGCCACCCACGAACAGCCCCTGCCCACGCGCGCGGCGGTCAAGGAACGCGCGCGCATCGGCGCACAGCACAGACAGATCAACGGCCATTTATACAACCTCCATAGTTGCCCCCTGTCTGCCCCCCTGCGCGCGAGGCGACCACGCGGCGCCGCCAAAAAGTCGCATATCGGATAATCTGGGCATCCATGCGGAACACATACGCGAAAAAGCTACCCATACGATATCAGCGCTTGCAAAATGATAACGTTTTCATAATCTGTGTCCATCCGGGGCCGTTTTGGCACCCGGCTTTGGCCTAACCACCTGGGGATCACATGACCTATCGATTGGGTGTAGACGTTGGCGGTACCTTTACCGACCTCCTGCTTTTCGATCAAAGCAGCGGCAAATTCTGGCGCCACAAGACGCCCTCGACGCCGCATGACAGCTCGGAAGGCATTCTGAACGGCGTCACCGCCATCTGCGAAAAGGCCGGCATCGTGCCGTCCGACGTCGAATTCTTCCTGCATGGCACCACGGTCGCCACCAACGCCGTGCTGGAGGGCAAGGGCGCCCGCGTGGGTCTAATCACCACCGATGGCTATCGTCAGGTGATGCAGATCGCGCGCTCGTTTGTACCGGGCGGTCTGGCTGGCTGGATCGTGTGGCCCAAGCCCGAGCCGCTGGCAGCCCTGCAGGACACGATCGAGGTCAAGGGCCGCGTCGATGCCGATGGCAACGAGATCGAGCCGATCGATGAGGCCGAAATCCGCGCCGCGCTGACCAAGCTGAAGGACGCGGGCGTCGAGGCGCTGACCATCAGCCTGGTCAACGCCTATCTGAACGGCGCGCATGAAAAGCGCATTGGCGAACTGGCGGCGGAAATCATGCCGGACGTTCCCCTCTCGCTGTCCCATGAAGTCCTGCCCGAAATGCAGGAATATGAGCGCACGCTGACCACCGTTGCCAACGCCAGCGTGCGTCCAGTGATGCGCCGCTATATCCGCAACCTGCGCGACAAGCTGCGCGGCGCGGGCATGGCTGGTTCGCTCTCGCTGCTGCGTTCGGACGGCGGGTTGATGTCGTCGGAAAAGTCGGAAGAGCATCCCGTATCGCTGCTGATGTCGGGTCCGGCCGGCGGCGTGACCGGCGCGATCTGGGTTGGCCGCAATGCGGGCATCAAGAACATCCTGACGCTGGACGTGGGCGGTACCTCGACCGACGTGGCGCTGATCGAGGGCCTTGAGGCCCGCCGCCAGCGTGACACCGAAGTCGGCCATTTGAAGGTTCGCGCCTCGGCGCTGGACGTCAAGACCGTGGGCGCGGGCGGCGGCTCGATCGCCTATGTGCCCGAACTGACCAAGGCGTTGCGCGTGGGCCCGCAGTCGGCAGGCGCCGTCCCCGGCCCCGTCGCCTATCAAAAGGGCGGCACGCTGCCGACCGTGACCGATGCCAACGTTGTGCTGGGCTATCTGCCCGAAAACCTGCTGGGCGGCACGTTCAAGCTGGACCGCGAAGGCGCCAAGGTGGCGGTGCAGACCATCGCTGACGCGCTGGGCATCGGGTTGATGGAAGCCGCGCGCGGCATCATCGACATTGTGAACGAGAACATGTTCGGCGCGCTGCGCATGATCTCGGTGCAGCAGGGGTATGACCCGCGCGACTTTGCCCTGATGGGCTTTGGCGGCGCTGGCCCGCTGCATGTCAACGCGGTGGCCCGCCTGACCGGTTCGTGGCCCGCCGTCTCGCCCGTTTCGCCGGGCGTGCTGTGCGCCTTGGGCGATGCGACCACCCGGATGCGCACCGAAACGGCCCGCTCGTTCTCCAAGCGGATCGCGGACACCGCCGAGGACGCGGTGATCGCCATCCTGTCGGAAATGGCCGAACAGACCCGCGCCGAACTGCGCGCCGAAGGCATCGCCGACGCGGACATCACCAGCCAGTTCGAACTGGACGTGCGCTATGAAGGCCAGGCCTTTGAAGTGCCGCTCTCGATCGATCCCGAAACGCTCAAGCGTGATGGCCTGAAGGCTGTGACCGACCGCTTTGATGCCGAGCATCTGCGTCTGTTCACCTTCAACATGGACAGCGCCCACGAACTGGTGAACCTGCGCGCGGTCGCGATGGGTCCGGCTCTGGACCTGCCCGCCCCGCCGCTGGCCCAATCGGACGGCAATGTCGCCCGTGCCAAGATCCGCGACCACCAGCTGTGGGCCGATGGCGCCATGGTTCCGGCCGTGATCTATGACCGCGCCCTGTTGCAGGCGGGCGATGTCATCCCCGGACCCGCCATCGTCGTCGAAATGGACTCGACCACGCTGATCGAAGCGGACTGCGTCGGCACCGTCGACCACGTCGGCAACATCCTGATCAACCTCGCCTGAGAAGGAGGCAACCAACATGCCCGCACAGATCATTCAGGCCAATGAAACGCCTTTCCAGACGGTGCCGGTCGATCCGGTCACGCTGGACATCATCGAAAACGCCCTGCGTAATGCCCGCATCGAAATGGACGCCACGCTGGTGCGCACCGCCATGTCGCCCGGCATCCGCGAACAAGGTGACGCCTTCCCGCTGATCGCCGACTACAAGGGTCGCATGATCGTGGGTCAGTTCGGCTCGTATATCGGCCCCTTCCTTGAAGGATATGAAGGCACGGTCGAAGACGGCGACCTGATCTTCCTGTCGGACCCCTATTCGGTGGGCGGCGCGATCTCGCACTGCAACGACTGGCTGGTGCTGTTGCCGGTTTTCAAGGATGGGCGCCTGATCGCCTATACCTCGATGTTCGGCCACCAGAGCGACATCGGCGGCATGGTTCCCGGCTCGATGCCGATCCACGCCACCAGCATCTTCCAGGAAGGCGTGCGCATCCCGCCCGTCAAGATCTGGAAGAAGGGCGTCTATAACGAAGACCTGATCAAGCTGGTCATGCATCAGAGCCGCACGGCCGACTGGTGCAAGGCGGACTTGAACGCGCTGATCGCCTCGTGCCGCGTGGCCGCCACCCGCGTGGTCGAAATGGCCAAGCGCTTTGGCGACGACATGTTCACCTCGGCCACCGACCTGCTGCTGGACCGCAACTATCGCGCGATGAAGCAGCTGGTCGAAAGCTCGATCGGTGAAGAGAAGGTCAGCTTCGAGGACTACATCTGCGACGATGGCATGGGTTACGGCCCGTACAAGATCAAGTGCACGATGTGGCGCGAGAATGGCCGCGTCATTCTGGATTTCGACGGCACCGATCCGCAGTCGAAGGCATCGATCAACATGTTCCTGAACGAGAACATGATGCGCATGTTCTTTGGCATCTACATGATCATGGTCTTTGACCCGCAGATCCTGTTCAACGACGGCTATTACGACCTGATCGATGTCCGCATCCCCGAAGGCTCGTTGCTCAAGCCCAAGTTCCCCGCCGCATTGTCGGGCCGTACCCACGTGCTGGGTCGCCTGTTCGACATTCTGGGCGGTCTGCTGGGGCAAAAAACGCCGGAATTCCTGAACGCGGCCGGTTTCTCGTCCAGCCCCCACCTGTTCTATGCCGGTACGGACAAGAACGGTAAGTGGTTCCAGCTGTTCCAGATCGGCTTTGGCGGCATTCCTGGTCGCCCGATGGGCGATGGTCCGGACGGCCACTCGCTGTTCCCCGGCTTTACCAACGTGCCGAACGAGTTCCTCGAGCGCTACTTCCCGCTGATCATCGAGCGTTACGAGACGGTTGCGGACTCGGGCGGCGCGGGTCTGCACCGTGGCGGCAACGGCATCGACATGGTCTATCGCTTCCTGGAAGACGGCGTGATCGCCATCCACGACGACCGCTGGTTCGTGCCGCCGTGGGGTGTGAACGGTGGTGAGCCGGGCATGCGCGCCAAGAAGATCCTGGTGAAGAAGGACGGCACCGAAGTCGTCGTCGGCAACAAGCTGGAAGACTATCCGGTTGAAGCTGGCGACCGCCTGCACTTCATCACCTGGGGCGGCGGCGGCTGGGGCGATCCCTATGATCGCGATCCCGCTCTGCTGGTCAAGGAAGTGGCGCAGGGTCTGGTCACCGTGAAGGGCGCGCTGCGTTACGGCGTGGTGCTGAGCGAGGACGGCACCAGCGTTGACACCGCCGCCACCGAAGCTTTGCGCGCCAAGCTGCGCGCCGAGCGTGGCGAGATCAGCACCTTCAACTTTGGCCCGGATCTGGAAACGCTGCGCGCCAACTGTCTGGCCGAAACCGGCCTGCCGGCGCCCACCGCGCCCAAGTGGAACCTGCCGTTGGCGCAAGCGGCCGAATAAGCCACCGCGCCAACATTTCCGGGCCTGCGCCCTGTTGCGTCAACCTCTCCAGACGCGGCGCGGGCCCGGAATTTCCCCCTCCCCGGGGTTATGATCCAAGGAATTGAACATCATGGCTAATCCGATCCTGCGCGAAAAGCTGGCCAAGGGCGAGTTCTTCGTCGTCCCCGGCATTCAGGACATGATCGCCGCCGTCATCGCCAACAAGGTCGGCTTCGACATCGTCTATGGCACCGGCTATTGGCTGACGGCCAGCGCGTGGGGCCTGCCCGACGCCGGCATCGCCACCTATACCGAGATGAAGAACCGCATGGAAACGCTGGTCCGCACCAGCAACAGCGCGGTCATCGCCGATGGCGACACCGGTTACGGCGGGCTGTTGAACGTCCACCACACCGTCAAGGGCTATGAAGCCGCGGGCGTCACCTGCATCCAGATCGAGGATCAGGAATTCCCCAAGAAGTGCGGTCACACGCCCTTCCGCCGCTGCATCCCGCTGGAAGACATGGTCGAGAAGATCAAGGTCGCCGTCGAGGCGCGCGAGAGCGAGGACTTCCTGGTCATCGCCCGCAGCGATGCGCGCCAGAGCGAAGGCTTTGACAGCCTGATGCGCCGCATGGAAGCCTATGACAAGGCGGGCGCCCACGTGCTGTTCCCCGAAGCGCTGGAAAGCGAAGAGGAAATGGCCAAGGCCTGCTCGATCCTGGGCAAGCCAGTGATGGCCAACATGGCCAATGGCGGTTCGACCCCGATCCCCAAGGCCAGCGTGCTGGCCGAAATCGGCTATGCCTATGCCATCTACCCCTCGCTGACCTCGCTGGTGGCGGCCACCGCCATGGAAAAGGCGCTGATCGACCTGAAGAACGATGGCATCGGCGAACCCGATGGCATCTTCAACTTCAAGGAATTCTGCGGCCTGATCGGTTTTCAGGACGTGTGGGATTTCGAGAAGAAGTGGGCCAAGTAAGAGGCGGATGACACAATGAGCAGGGACATCGCCGCGGCCGTGTTGTCGCAAAGCGGGAACAACCCCGCACCCTATGCCGACAACAAGCCGCTGGACGTCAAGACGCTGCAACTGGCCGATCCCAAGCCGGGTGAAGTGCTGGTGCGGATCGATGCGGCGGGCATTTGCCATTCCGATCTGTCGGTCATCAATGGTGACCGCCCCCGCCCCATGCCGATGGCGCTGGGTCACGAGGCTGCCGGCACGGTGCTGGCGCTGGGTGATCCCGATACGCGCGATCTGGCGGTGGGGGACCGGGTGGTGCTGGTGTTCCTGCCTTCTTGTGGCCAATGTGTGCAGTGTCAGTCGGGCGAAGGCTATCTGTGCCCCAATGGCGCGGCCGCCAATGGCAAGGGTGAACTGATGCACGGCGGCTCGCGCCTGTCGTGCAATGGCGAAACGGTGCATCACCATCTGGGCGTGTCGGCCTTTGCAACGCAGGCAGTGGTCGATCGCCGCTCGCTGGTCAAAATCCCCGGCGACATCCCGCCCGAAACCGCCGCGCTGTTTGGCTGTGCGGTGCTGACGGGCGTGGGCGCGGTGATGAACACCGCCGCTGTGCGTCCGGGGGAAAGCGTGCTGATCTATGGTCTGGGCGGGGTTGGTCTGGCCGCGCTGCTGGGGGCTTTGGCCGCCGGGGCGCAGCCGGTCTATGCCGTTGATCCCAGCCCGGAAAAGCGGGCGCTGGCGCTGGAACTGGGCGCGGCTGCGGCCGTGGCTCCGGGCGATGAGGCGGCGTTCACCGGCACCGATGTGGTGATCGAAACGGTGGGCAAGGCGGTCGTTCTGGCCACCGCCTATCGCGCCGCGCGCCGGGGTGGCCGCATCGTCACCGTTGGCCTGCCCAACCCGTCCGAAAATCTGGAGATCAACGCCCTGTCGCTGGTCGCCGATGGCAAGGTGCTGATGGGCAGCTACATGGGCTCCTCGATCCCCTCGCGCGATATTCCTAGGTACATCGCCCTGTGGCGCGCGGGCCGCTTGCCGGTGGAAAAACTGCTGACCTCGGTCGGGCCGCTGGACGAAATCAACGAAGCGATGGATAAGCTTGCTGCCGGTAAGGCAGTGCGTCAGGTGATCGTGCCTGCGTGGTGAGATGACTACCGGCAGGGCGCGGAAATCCGCGCTCTGCCGCCATGATAAAAGGGGGCCGGCCCGCACATATAACCGGTTGTCTGGAGAGCATACGCCAAAGTGCGTATCCGCCTAGCGGATAGTCTTCCCTGTTTTTCGGAAAGATGACAATCTCCTGACACTCTTCGGTCGCGAAGAAAAAAAGGGAGAACGTGAATGGAAAAAGGGGTTCCGATTCGCTCGATCACCCGTTCGATAGCCGCGCTCAAGGCGATCAACCGCCATGGGTCACTGTCGATGATGGAGATTGCCAAAGCCAGCCAGGTGCCATACCCGACCGCCTGTCGGATTGTGCAGACGCTGTTGTACGAGGGCCTGATCGAACAGGAACCCTCGCGCAAGCGTTACCGCCCGACCGCGCTGGTGCAGACGCTGGCCACCGGGTTCCAGCATGACGACGAACTGGTGCGTATCGCGCGCCCGCATATCGTCGCCCTGACCAAGCGTGTGGGCTGGCCGGTGTCGGTCGCCATCCGCGTGGGCCGCGACATGATGCTGCGCGATTCCACCCATGCCAACTCGTCGCTGACGTTTGAGCATTACTATCCCGGCTTTACGCTGCCCATTCTGGACTCGGCCTCGGGCAAGGTGTCGATGGCGTTTGCCCCCGATGAAGAGCGCGAGATGATCCTGCGCTTCATGCGTGTGTCTCAGGACATCGACCTGAACTATCTGGCCACCGCCGAGGTCAGCCTGGACGTCGAGCGCATCCGCGCCGAGGGTTACGCCGTGCAGGGCCGCAACCACTTCAACCTGACGCCCGGCAAGACCAGCTCGATCGCCGTGCCGATCTTCAAGAACGGCCATTTCGAAGCCGCCATGACCATGGTGTTCTTTGTCGCGGCGATGAAGCTGAGCCATGCGCTGGAAAAGTATCTGGACGACCTGAAGGCAACCGCGGCCGCCATCAGCCACGAATTGTCGAACGAGCCGAGCTGACCGGCCTGTTCACACCTTTTGCGAGGGAAGGCGCTGGGTCCACGCGGCCCGGCGCCTTTCGCATGTGGGGGCAGGCAGGCGGCGCGCAGAAAAAAGGGCGGGCGCAAGGCCCCTGCCCCGCGCCCGCCCCATGATGCGTTAGGCCGCGATTACAGCCGCGCGGTGACCGCCTTGGTCTCCAGATAGGCGTCCAGACCTTCCTGACCAAATTCGCGCCCCCAGCCCGACTGGCCAAAGCCGCCGAACGGGATATTGGTACCCACCGCCCCGTGGCAGTTGATCGACACATGGCCCGACCGGATGCGCGACACCAGACGGTGCGCGGTCGACAGGTCGCGCGTCCACACGCTGCCCGACAGGCCATAGGGCGTGTCGTTGGCCATGTCGGCGATCTCGTCCAGATCGGTCGTGCTGAACTTTTGCACGGCCATCACCGGGCCAAAAATCTCCTCGCGCACGATGGCCATGTCGGGGGTGCAATCGGTAAAGATCGCGGGCGTGATGAAATTGCCCGGCCGGTCCAGCTTTTGCCCGCCGCAGACCAGCGTGGCGCCCTCTGCCTGACCCTTGGCGATATAGGACATCACCTTGGCCGTGTGCGCGTCGGAAATCATCGGCCCCTGAAAACTGGCCGGGTTCAGGCCGTGGCCCAGCGACATTCCGCCGGCAAAGGCCTTCAGCCCCTCGACCATCTGATCGTGGATCGATTCATGCAGAAAGATGCGCGTGCCCGCCATGCAGTTCTGGCCCTGCAGGAAGTAGGTGGCCAAGGCCACCCCCGGCACCGCCAGTTCCAGATCAGCGTCGGGCATGACCACCACAGGCGACTTGCCGCCCAGTTCCAGACTGACCTTCTTCAGGTTGCCTAGCGCGGCCTGCACGATCTTCTTGCCGGTAAAGGTCGAGCCGGTGAAGCTGACCTTGTCGACATGGGGATGCTCGGCCAGCGCCTGCCCCGCCTCTGCGCCCAGACCGTTGACGATGTTGACCACACCCGCCGGAAAGCCAGCATCGATGATCATCTGGCCCAGCGCCAGCACCGAGAGCGGCGTCTCCTCGGACGGCTTCATCACCACCGTGCAACCGGCGGCCAACGCGGGCGCCAGTTTCAGGATCGCAGTGGACAAAGGCACGTTCCACGGCACGATCAGACCCGCTACGCCAATCGGCTCACGCAGGGTATAGGTCAGCGCCTCGGTCTCGGCGGCGATGTGGCGGGGGGGGGCGATGGTCGTCCCCTCGATCCGCATCACGGCCCCGGCGTAATAATCGACCATCTCGACACAATTGGCGGTGGTCAGCCCGGCGATGAAGCCCGGCATGCCATTGTCCAGAATGTCCAACTGCGTCAACAGGGTGGCGTTCGCCTCCATGATGCGGGCCAGACGGAACAGGATGGCGGTGCGGTCGGCCACCGTCATCTTGCGCCACGGCCCACGGAAGGCGGCACGGGCGGCGGCCACCGCCCGGTCCACCTGTGCCGCCCCGCCAATGGCAAAGCGCGTCAGTTCCAGCCCCGTCGCCGGATCGCGCGAGGCCATCGTGCCGGTGCCCTCCACCCATTCATTGCCAATCAGCAGCTTGTGCTCTTTGGCCAGAAAGGCGGCGGTTTCGGGCGCGATGGCATGGCCGTCAAAAGGCGTCACGCTCATACCTCACAGGTCCGCGGATCGTACCAGAACAGGCCCAGCGATTCCTCGTCCTTCATGCCCTCCAGCCCGAACAGGTCGGTGTTCTGGCCCTGCATGCGGTCGGCGTTGGCGTTCGATTCCTGCTGGATAAAGGTCGCACGCTCGTGGCGGGCCGCCTGATAGCGGGCCAGACCTTCGGCGGCGGTGTCGCTGGCCAGCAGGGCGCGGGTCAGCACGACCGCATCCTCGATCCCGCATGCCGCGCCATGGCCCAGGAACGGCGTCATCGCATGGGCCGCATCGCCCAACAGCGTGACATTGCCGTCCAGCACCCAGTTCTCGATGGGCTTGCGGGCATTGATCGCCCACTTGAACATCTTTTGCTGGCACGCAGCGTTGATCAGGCGCTGCGCGTCATCGCACCACCCGGCATAGACGGCGCGGATTTCCTCGGGGTCGACCGGCGTGGTCCAGCCTTCCTGATGCCAGCCATCCTGCCGGGCAAAGAACACAAAGTTCATCACCTTGGACCCGCGCACGTTATAGCGGTTGACCATGCCGCCCGGGCCAATGATCAGGCCGGGAACGTCCGACAGGTCCTGCAGGTCCGGCGTCACCGGCACCAGACAGCGCCATGCGACGTGGCCGGTGAAATGCGGCTCGGCACTCTCAAACCGCTTGCGGATGACCGATTTGACGCCATCGGCACCGATCAGCACATCGCCCGAAACGGTGCTGCCATCGGCCAGCGTGACGGTGGTGCCTTCGCTCGACACCACGGCCGCGCCTTCGCGCATGTCAACGCCGGCCTTACGCGCGGCGCCCATGATCACCTCATGGATATCTGCGCGGTGGACGGTGATATAGGGCGCGCCATATTTGGCCCGCTGACCGCTGCGGTCAAAACCCACCAGCGTGCGGCCATCCTGCCAGTGCTGGATGCGCTGCTTGGTCGGCTCGACGCCAACGGCGGCCGCCTCTTCCATCACGCCGATATAGTCCAGCCCCTTCATGGCGTTGGGCGTCAGGGTCAGGCCTGCGCCAATCTCGCCAAACTGGGGCGCGCTTTCCAGCAGCGTCACGGCAAAGCCCTGCTGGGCCAAAGCGGCGGCCGCGGTCATGCCCGCAATGCCGCCACCAACAATCAGGATCTTTTCAGAACGGCTCATGGCCACTCTCCTTAGCCGAGTTGCCCCGGAATATGGGTTTCATGGTTGGCAAGGTACCAATCGGCGATTTCCTCGCGCGTGGCCCACCACACACCGGGCAGGCTCTTGGCGTGCTCGATGAATTCGCGCAGGGCGCGGACGCGATGCGCACGGCCCGACACATGCGGGTGCAGACCCACGTTCATGATGCGGCCGGTCTTGGCGCCTTCGGCGTACAACACATCCAGTTCCTCGATCAGCGCGTCACGGAATTGGTCCGTGGTGAAGTTCTTGCGCGTGATAAAGGTGAAGTCATTGATCTCGTTCGAATAGGGCGTCGAAACGATGGGCCCGTGGGGCGTTTTCAGCAGATAGGGCTGATCATCGTTCATGATGTCGCAGTAGAAGGTGCAGCCATATTCCGCCAGAATGTCGGCGGTCTGCATCGTCCCACGCAAGCTGGACGACAGCCAGCCCTTGGACTTGCGGCCCGTGTATTTTTCGAACTGGTCGAGGCTGCGCAGGATGATGTCGCGCTCCTTGGCCGGGTCATGGGCAAAGGAGGACAACAGCTCGCCCTGCTCCCAATTGTGGGTCAGCAGTTCCCAGCCGCGCTCCAGACAGGCGTCGGTCATCTCGCGGCGACGCTCAAACGTCACGGCATTGGTGGTGCAGCTGGCCTTGACGCCCAATTCGTCGAACAGGTCATACAGGCGCCAGATGCCCACACGCTGGCCATATTCGCGCCAGGTAAAGTTGGGGAAGTCGGCCGTGTTGCCCGGCAGAACATCGGGCAGGATCGCCGGACCGCCCGCGTAATAGGGCTTGTCGGTGTCCTTGGTCAGGTCCCAGGTTTCCAGATTGAAGGTGAGGATCAGGGCCACACGCGCGCCATTGGGCCACTTCAGCGGCTGCCGCTTGGGCAGGGGAATGTAATCATATTCCATGTGCTCAACTCACCCTTTGCATCAAATCACGTTCAGCAGGCAGATTGCGCCGCCCGCGCCGCGCCGCCCAGCCGGATGGCGCGGTTATTCATCCTGCGAATAGCCTTATCCGACAGGCGGATCAGGCCAGCACCTCCAGCACCGCCCGTTCGGACGATTCCAGCGCGCCTTCCAGCCCGCGCGCGCCCACCGCCGTGTGCTCGCCGGCGAAATGCAGGCGGCCCACCGGCTTGGAGATTTCGGTCATCACGCCCGCCACCTGGCCGGGGCTGAAATAGGCCCAGTCGCCCTGATTGAAGCGCTCCTGACACCAGCTGAAATAGGCGCGGCCCTGCAGCTTGCCCTTGGCGGCGGGACGCAACGCCTCGATCTGGGCGATGATCATCGCCAGCGCGGCATCCTTGCCCATGCTGTCCCAGTAATGCGCCAATTGCCCGCGCGCCTGCACGGTAAAGCCGCTGATCTCCTCGGGTGTGGCGCCAAAACGCTGGGGCGTGATCGCACCGGCGGGGCTGTCGGTCCACATGCCCGCGGGCAGCTTGTCCTCCAGCCAGAACGGCGAGGACGCCGTCAGGAAGGCGATCGAGAGCGGCTGATACGGCATGGTGGTGACCGCGCGCGCCTGCACGCCCGACAGGCCGGGGGTGATCGCCACATTGCGCAGCGTTGCAAACGGCAGGGTACAGATCACCCGGTCGGCGCTGAACACCGAGCCATCGGCGCAACGCACGCTGGCCTGGGTGGCGCTGGCATCGATCGCCACGACTTCCTTGTTCAGGATCAGGTCGCCCTTGACCATCTTGGCCATGGCGTTGGGCAAATGGATATTGCCCCCCTTCACCGCCAGCGACTTGGGCCCGGTCACGGCCTGCGCCTTTACGAAACCGTCGTTATATTCGAGCATCAGCGCAGACACATCCCACGCATTGGTGCCGTAATAGGGCGAAACGTCATTGGCCAGATGGATCGCCTGATCCGACAGGCCCTGCTCCTTCAGCCACTGATACAGCGAGATGTCCTTGGCCGCGTTGGCCGGATCGCACCATTGGGTCCAATCGGCCAGACGGGTCTTTTTCGCCATCAGCGCGCCGACCAGTTCGCCCGGCATCAGCATCTTCAGCTGATCGGGGAACGGGTTGCCGGGGAACTTGGCCCAATCCTCGCGAGTGAAATACTGACCGTTCAGGAACAGGCCCGGCCCGCCGCCGATGCGGTACCGCGCGCCCACTTCTTCCATCTGCACGCCCGCCCGGGCCGCCGCGTCCAGCCCGCGGCCATAGCCTTCGGCCATCGAGTTGAAGCCCATTTCGGGATAGCCCGGCTGATCCAGCAGCGTGTGGATGCGCCCGCCCACCCGGCCGCGCGCTTCCAGAATGGTCACCTTGGCGCCCTGCTGCTCCAGCAGCCACGCCGCGTTCAGGCCCGAAATGCCCGCGCCCAAAATCAGGATATGCGGCACGGTCGCCGCCGGAGCGGGTGCGGCCTTGCGCTTTTTGGCCAACGCCGCCTGCGGCAACAGCGCCGCCATACCGGCGCCTGCCATGCCCAGCGTAAAGCCCCGCCTGTCGATGCCCATGCCCATTCACTCCGCCCTTGATGCGCCCGATGGCATTGGCTGCGACCAAAGCGCCGCCCTGTCCATGCCGGACCTGTCGATAATCCACCGCCAATCGCCACACCCGCCCCCCTTGTGTCGATCAATCGACCCCTTGCTCACCACCTGTCGGATAGGCCCTGCGCCAATTTGAAAAGCGCGGCGAACAGGCCATAGGGTGGCTGCGTCAAACGGCGTACTGCCCGATGGCCCAACCGTGCCTAAGCGGCGTGGCGGGGCGGGGCAGCGGCCCCATAAGAACCGATCGCAACGTATTCACGGCCGGGGGTGCCAACCGCCCCTTGCCCGAACCCATGACCTTGGTGGAGAAAGCCCGACATGAAGCTGAGCGCCCTTGCCAACCGTCCGCTGCTGGCCCTGTTGTGCGCGGGGATGGCCGCCCCGGCGATGGCCCAAACCGCGCCGGTTGCGCCCGCCCCGGCCACAGCCCCTGCCGCCGCCGCGCCCGCTGCGGCAAAGCCATTCGTCGCGCCGTGGCTGTCGGTGGCCGAACTGCGCAAGCGTTATGCCGATGCGCAAAGCCGGTACATGACGATCCGTGGCGTCGAGGTGCACTACAAAGACGAGGGCCCGCGCAATGCCCCGGTGCTGTTCATGGTGCATGGCTCGCTTTCCACGCTGCGCACGTGGGATGTGATCACCGCCCGGCTCAAGGGGCGCTATCGCATCATCCGCTATGACATCCCCGGCTATGGCCTGTCGGGGCGCATTTCCGATCAGGTGGCCGCCACCGTTCAGCCCGTCGACATTGCCGAGGAACTGCTGACCCGGCTGGGCGTGAAAAAGGTGACCGCCGTGGGCGTGTCGTCCGGGGGCACGATGTGCATGTATCTGGCGGCCAAGCGCCCCGATATGGTCGAACGCCTGATCCTGTCAAACACCCCATCGGACCCGGTCGACACCAGCCATCTGGTCATGCCCAAGGCCTTTACCGATGGCATCGCGCTGGCCAAGGTCCGTGGCGGTTACAACGACCGGGCCTATTGGGACGAATATCTGGGCTTTTTCGCCGGGGAAGCCGCGCGCATTTCCAAGCGGACGCGCGATGAATATTACGACTTCAACCGCCGCGAGCCCGAAAAGCACCCCGTCGCGCTGGTCGCCCGCATTGGCGACGGCCAACAGGCCACGATCGAGATGGCCAAGGTCAAGGCGCCCACCTTCCTGGTCTGGGGCGCGGCCGATCCGTTGCTGCCCGAAAGCGCGGCCAACGCCATCGCCCGTTACCTGAAGAACGCCCAGATCAACCGGATGCTGATGCCCGATGTCGGGCACTATCCGCCGCTGGAGGTGGGCGAACGCTTTGCCGCCTGGATCGACACCTATGTCGTGGCGGGCACGCCCAAGGCAGGCGCCACCCCTGCCCCCACTTGGGCCGCCCCGCGCCGCCACTGATCCATACGCCATTACAATAGACGGATATTTTCAGCGTGACTGCGCAAACCCTGTACGAAAAACTGTGGAACAGCCACGTTGTCACCCAATTGGGTGACGGCGAGGCGTTGCTGTATATCGACCGCCATCTGGTGCATGAAGTCTCCAGCCCGCAGGCCTTTGTCGCCATGCGTGAGGCGGGCCGCCCATTGCGCCGCCCCGGCACACATTACGCGGTGGTGGACCATGCCGTCCCCACCCGCAGCCCGCGCGCCGATGGCGTGCGTCTGGGCACGATTGCCGATGCGCAGGCCGCCGCCCAGATTGCCGAGCTGGAGGCCAATGTCGCCGAGTTCGCCGTGCCCTATGCGCAATTGGACGGGCCGGAACAGGGCATCGTCCATGTGATCGGGCCCGAAAGCGGCTTTACGCTGCCCGGCACCACCATCGTGTGCGGTGACAGCCACACCACGACGCATGGCGCGTTTGGGGCGCTGGCCTTTGGCATTGGGGCTTCGGAACAGGGCACGGTGATGGCGGCGCAATCGCTGCGGCAAAAGCCGGCCCGGACGATGCGGATCCACCTGACCGGCACGCGCCACCCCTTTGTCTTTGCCAAGGATATCGCGCTGGCCATCATCGGCCAGATTGGGGCGCATGGCGCGGCGGGGCACGCGGTGGAATTCACCGGCGAAGTGATCGCCACCATGTCCATGGCCGAGCGCATGACGCTGTGCAACATGATGATCGAGGCGGGCAGCCGCGTTGGTCTGATCGCGCCTGATGACACCACCTTTGCCTATATCAAGGGCCGCCGTCTGGCGCCCAAGGGCGCGCAATGGGATCAGGCGGTAGCCTATTGGCGGTCGCTGGCCAGCGATCCGGGCGCGACCTATGACCGTACCGTCACCATCGACGTGTCGGCTCTGGCCCCGCAGGTCAGTTGGGGGACCACGCCCGATCAGACTCTGCCGATTGATGGCGTGGTGCCCGATCCGGCCCAGATTGCCGATGCCACCGCCGCGCGTCAGGCGGAAAAGGCGATTGCCTATATGGGCCTGACCGCCGGGCAATCGCTGGACAGCATCGCCATCACCCACGCCTTTATCGGCAGTTGCACCAATGGCCGGATCGAGGACCTGCGCGCCGCCGCCGGCATCGCCTATGGCCGCAAGGTGGCATCGGGCGTGCGCGCCATCGTCGTCCCCGGCAGCGCCGCCACCCGCGATCTGGCCGAGGCCGAAGGGCTGGACAAAATCTTTGTCGAGGCCGGGTTTGAATGGCGTCTGGCCGGTTGCAGCATGTGCGTGGCGATGAACGATGACCGTCTGGCGCCGGGCGAACGCTGCGCCAGCACCTCCAACCGCAATTTCGAAGGCCGCCAAGGCCCCGGCGGGCGCACCCATCTGATGAGCCCCGCCATGGCCGCCGCCTCCGCCATTTCCGGCCATATCGCCGATGTTCGAAAGTTCCTTGCATGAGCGCGCAAGCCTTTACCACCCTGTCGGGCCCGGCCATCCCCATGGCCGAGGACAATATCGACACCGACATCATCTTTCCCGCCCGTTTCCTGTTGCTGACCAACAAGGCGGGGCTGGGCAAATATGCCTTTCACGACCGCCGCTATACCGCCGATGGCGCGGAAGTTCCTGATTACGTGATGAACCGCGAGGGCTGGCGCGAGGCGCCCTTCATCGTCGCGGGGGCGAATTTCGGCAGCGGGTCCAGCCGTGAACAGGCCGTGTGGGCGATCCATGGCGCGGGGGTGCGCTGTGTCATCGCGCCCGGCTTTGGCGAGATTTTCCACGCCAATTGCCAGCGCAACGGCATCCTGCCGATCACCCTGCCCGCAGAGCAAATGGCCGATGTCATGGCCGCCGCGCAGGCTGGCACCGGTTTTGCCGTGGATCTGGAAACGCAAACACTGACCATGGGCAACGCCGCCGCGCCGATCCATTTTGACATCGCGCCGGGGGCCAAACTGGCCCTGCTGAACGGTTGGGACGAGACCGCCGTGGTCTTGAACCAATACGGCGCCGACATTACCGCCTTTGAACGCGCCCAGCGCGCCACCCAGCCCTGGCTCTATCCCGAGGACACCGCAGCATGAGCGACGACCTGCTCGAAAACTACAAGCGCGCCTATAACACCCGCGTCGGCTTTGGCAAAAAGCCCGCGCTGATCCTGATCGACTTCTGCCTCGGCTATTTCGACCCTTCGTGCGACCTGTATGGCGGCGACCCGATCGAGGCCTCGCTGAAATCCGCCCTGCGTGTACGTGAGGCGGCCCGTGCCGCTGGCGTGCCGGTGTTCCTGACCAATGTCGTCTATCATCCGGGCGGCGTGGACGGCGGGCGCTTCTTTGAAAAGGCCGCGCCGCTGCGCTATTTCGTCAAGGGCCACCCGATGAGCGCGTGGGGCCCTGGCCTTGAGCCCTTCGAGGACGAGATCGTCGTGTCGAAGCAATATCCCAGCGCGTTTTTCGGCACTTCGCTGGCCAGCACGCTGACGGCGATGGGCGTGGACAGCGTGCTGTTGACGGGCCTGACCACCAGCGGTTGCGTGCGCGCATCCTGCGTTGACGCGATGAGCCACGGGTTCAAGACCGCCGTCATCGCCGAAGCCTGCGGCGATCGCCACAGCGCCCCGCATGAGGCCAACCTGTTCGACATGAACGCGAAATACGCCGATGTCGTCAGCGAGGACGAGACCATCGCCTTCCTGAACGGGCTGAAGGGCTGATCTGACGCGAGGGGGCCTGTCGGTGGATCACACCGCCTGATAGGCCTCCAGCCGCGCGCCCCATGGGGTGATCGCGGCGACCGCCCGGAACCGGCCATGCGGGCGCCAGTCCACCGCCACGGGCCCAACGATCCGGCACCCACCGCGCGCCGCGCGTGCAGCAAAATCGCCCACATCCGACACCGGCAGACGCACACTGGCCCACCCGCGCTGCGGCGGAGCGCTGTGCGAAAAATCCAATCCGCGTACCCCAAACTGGATCACCTCGACCGAGCCCATCATCGCGCCCTGTGCCTGATAGATGCCGATGCGGGCGCGCAATTTGGCGGCGATCTCCACCGGAAAGCCCATGCAATTGGCGCCATCGGCGCGCGCGGCCGGGCCATCGGTTTCCTGCACCGGTTTCCAGCCCAGACAGTCGTGGTACAGATGCCGCGCCGCGTCGAAATCGGGCACCACCTGGGTTGAATTAAACACCTGACTCGCCGGGCCGGCCACACCGTTATAACCGGCCAACGGCGGGCGGACGCGCTCCATCAGGGCGATGCATACGCCATCGGCGTCCTTGTCCACCACCTCACGCACTTCCAGCGGGCCGAAATCCCAATCGGTGATCGGCGCCTGCGCAACAAAGCCCTGATCGGACAGGCCACGATGCAGCGTCTCGATACTGGGCAGACTGCGCAGGTTGATGTCGAAGATGCCGCCGGTGTCCCACGCCTGCCCGCCATCGCGCATCAGCGGCGCGGGGGTGCCTTCGAACCCGATCAGGCGGATGCGGCCACGCGGCACACTGGGGTGGCCGATCAGCACCTCGCTGGCCTTGCGCCCCTGCGCCTCCATCAGCGCCAGCGCGCCCGCGTCCACCGCCCCCTGCGCCACAGTGACATAGCCGGTGGCCGCGCAAATCCGCCGCGCGCTGGCATGGGGGTCGGCAACAATCGCCACGGCTTCCTGAAAGCCGGCGTCGATAGAGGTCAGTTGTTCGGTCATGCCAAGGGGATGCGCCCGCCCCGCCCGCCCCGCCATGCGCCTGCCACCGCTTTCCGCTGGGCGGATAGCACCGCCGCGCCGCTCCACCGCGCGGCCCCAGACGATAGCCTGCCCCCCATGAGCCAGCCCCCCAATCCCTTCCCCGCCCCTTCTGTTGCCACCGGTATCCGCCTGCGCGGCAAAACAGCGCTGATCACCGGCGCGGGATTGGGCATTGGCCGCGCCACCACCATCCGTATGGCCGAAGAAGGCGCCGCCGTGATTCTCGCCGACCGCGACGAGGACCGCCTGAGCGAAAGTGCCGCCCTGCTGGACGCCATGGGCGCCCGCCATCTGGCCGTCCCCTGCGACGTCACCGAACAGGCCAGCGTTGCCGCCCTGTTCGCCGCGGCACAGGATTTCGCCCCGCTGGACATTCTGGTGAACAATGTGGGCGGGGGCCGGTCGGGCCGCATCTGGGACATGTCGGTCGAGGATTGGGACCTGACCATGGCCGTGTCCTTGCGCTCGATGTTTCTGTGTACCCGCGCCGCCCTGCCCGGCATGATGGCGCGCGGGACCGGGCGTATCGTCTGCCTGTCATCGGGCGCGCGACATGGCACTGTGTGGAACGCATTCTACACCGGCGCCGCCGCCTATGCCACGGCCAAGGCGGGCGTCATCGGCTTTGTCCGCGATCTGGCGATTGAGCTGGGCGATCATGGCATCACCATCAACGCCGTTGCACCGGGGCCGATCGACACCGAACTGGCCGGGCCATACCTGTCGGCCATGCATGACAAGGGGCTGGAATACAGCCCGGTGCGCATGGTGCCAATGCACCGTCTGGGCACATCGCGCGAGGTGGCCGACGCCATCCTGTTCCTGTCCAGTGACGAGGCCAGCTATATCACCGGCGCCACAATCGACGTTGCCGGAGGACGTTAAGCGGGGCAGCAAGCGCCCGCAAACACAGGAGAAAGCGAGCATGGAAGATCTTTCCCGCCGGGGCATGCTGACCGGTATGCCGATGATGAGCGCAGGCCTGATGGGCGCGGGCCTGCTGGGTGCAGAGATGTTGAGCGCCGCCCCCGCGATGGCCGCAACGCCCGTGACAGGCAATCTGGCCGATCCCACCACCCGCGCCCGTGTGCGCGCCCGCATTCTGGGCTCGGTGGGCACTGAAACGACCTACATGTTCTATCGCCTGCACATCTATGGCTATAACGGGGCGGGCAATCTGGTGCCGTTCTTCACCATGAACCATCTGAACATTTCCGAATGGCGGCCCACTGGCGCGGCCACGTTCCAATCGAAAACCTATGAATGCGGGGCCTATTGCCGGTTCAACAGCGATGATCCGCTGGAGGAATGGGTCAACCCCATCACCGGCGAAAAGCGCAAGGTATGGCAGTTCTATGGCGGGCCGTTTGTGGTCAATGTAGGCGCCGATGGCATCAGCACGGCAGGCGCCGACCTGAAGCCCGATCTGATGCCGATCGAGAACATGGGCGGGATGGTGATCGTGCCAACCGCTTCGGGCGTGTCCTATCCCAATGTCGCCACGCCCGACAAATACCCGCATCTCTCGTCTGGTCCCACCACCTTCTGGGACAGCCACGCCTGCTATTTCGCCAAGGCCGAGGACGCGTTCAACGAGAGCCTGACCTCCGCCCCCGCCTTTTGCCAGTTCCAGAACTTTGCCAGCTGGCATCCGTGGCTGGGCATGGGCGGCCGCGCCGACAGCGGTTCGGGCCGGACATGGGGCCGCGCCTATGGGGCCAAGCTGAAGTCGCTGGACGATATCCCCGCCCCCGCCCGCCGCTCGCTGGACAAGCTGACGCCCGAGATCTTTGACTACAAAAACTGGACCGCCCCGCGCCGCGACGCGGCCGAATATCTGAAAAGCCCGCTGGCCCGGTGAACCGATGGGGGAGGGTTCGCGCCCTCCCCCCAAACCGATTACTTGGCCGCCAGATCGCGCGCCACGCGGAAACCCAGATGGTTGTTGCGCGCCGCAATCGGGTCGCCGATGCGCTGGGCGACATGCATCGTCCAGTCCATCAGGCTCCACCCGCCGCCACGCACATTGCGCAGTTTGCAGTCCTGATCGGCGTCCCATGCCGATCCATCGGTCGGCCCGCCCTTAAGCGTGGCGTGATGGCAATCGGCCACCCATTGCGCGGTGTTGCCAGACATGTCGTGCAGGCCGAAACGGTTGGCCGGATATGCCCCCACCTCGGTCGTGCGGTCATAGACATTGCCGTAATTGGCATAATCGGGCGACACCTTTGCCCCCCACCAGAACACCGTATTGGTGCCCGCGCGGGCGGCATATTCCCACTCGGCCTCGGACAACAGGCGATAGCGCTGGCCGGTCTTTTTGCTGATCCACGCGACATAGGCCATCGCGTCGGTATAGTTGACATTGATCACCGGGCGGCGGCCGCGGCCCCAGCCATTGTCATCCGGCCGATAGCCATTGCAGCCGCCATCGGCCACACAGGCATCCCATTGGGCAAAGGTCACCGAATAACGCCCCACGGCAAAGGGCTTGGCGATGGTGACGCGGCGCTGGGGCCCTTCCATCGCGTCGAACATCTTCCACACACCCGCCGAACGGTTCAGCGCCGGGGTTGATCCCATGATGAAGCTGCCGGCCGGGATCACCACCATTTCGGGCAGGTCCGCGCCATCGGCAAACACCGATCCGGGGCGCAGCGCCGGAAACGGCGGCAGGGGGCGGGCCTCGATGATGGGGATGCCGTCGGGGCCGATGGCGGGGCCATGGGTGGACTTGGGCACGAGTTTGCCCGGTGCGCCTCCGGCGGCCATGGCGGCTGACGCGCCCAGAACCGCCATCGCGGCACCACCGGCCATGGCCAGTTGCTTGAACATCTTGGTCATCAGGCTTTCTCCTCCACAGGTCCGGGGCCAAAGGCGTTGGGATCAACCACCGGGGCGGCGGCCGCATTGGGGTCCACCGGCGGGGCCGGATCGATCAGATCGGCGGCCGAATTGGCGCGCGCGCTAGCGATCAGCCGGTCCATCAGGTCGATGGTGCGCGCCGCGTCATGCCCCGTCACACAGCGGTGCGGACGCCCCCGCACGGCAGCGGCGAATTCGGCCAGCTGGTTGGTGAAATAATGCCCCAGGCTGCGCCCGCCCATCACCCGGCCATCGCGCACCACGCCGGGTTCGGGCTGCACCAGCAATTCGCGGTTGAAGCGCAGGAACTCGCCATCCTCGATCTCGACCACGCCGTTCGAGAAATGCAGCACCTTGCGGTCGATGATGCTGGGCTGGTTGTAGCTGATGTGGATGCTGGCCAGACGCCGCCCCGGATAGGCCATGATGATCATCGCCTCGTCCTCGCCCTGCCAGCCCGATTGCCAGCGGGCGGCCTCGACATGAACGCGGATGGGGTCGTCCGCCCCCATGCACAGCTGGACAAAATCCAGCGAATGGGGCGCGAACAGCGAGAGGATCAGGCCTTCCTCGCGCGGCTTTGTCGCCCACCACGGCGCCTGCGGGCCTTCCCAGCGGACGCAGCTGCTGACCTCGACCGCGCGCAGCGTGCCGAAATCGGCCCAATGGTCGGTCAGGTAATGGAAGGCCGGACCTTGACGGAAAGTATGCCCCACGGCCAGCACCACGCCCGCCGCGTCCGCCGCCTGCGCCATTTGCCGCGCGACCGCGCCGCTTTCGGCCAATGGTTTTTCGATCAGGGCGTGTTTGCCCGCCGCGATCGCGGCCAACCCCTGCTGCGCGTGCAGGCCATTAGGGCTGGCGATCAGCACCGCCTCGACCTCTGGCAGGGCCAGCGCCGTGGCCAGATCGTCAAACGCCTGCGCCCCAAACGGCGCAGCAGCGGCCTGCGCAGCCGGTAACGTGCGATCGACCGTCGCCACCAGCCGGACCGTCCCGGCCAAAGCCTGCACCGCGGCCAGATGCGCGCGCGAAATCCGCCCGCACCCAACCAGACACAGCCCGACAGGCTGCTCGCTCATGCTTCAATCTCCTGTGAAATCCGTGGCTTGTCAGCCGGAATGCAAAACCACACCAATGCCGCCGCGCACCATTTGGCAACGCCGGGCAGCACGGTATAGGCAAAGATGATGCCGTTGATCGCGGCCTGCGACTGGGGCACGCCCGCCTTGGCCGCCGCCGCGTCAAAGCCTGACCAGGCCAGAATATTGCCCACCACCAGCGTCCCGCCAAAGGCGATTCCGGCCTTTTCGATGATCGACCAGATGGCCGAATAGGTGCCCGCGCGGTCCTCGCCCATGGTGTCGCGGGCGTTGGCGATGGCGTCCGACAGCATCGAGAGCACCATCACCCCCCAGCCGGTGTTACACAGCCCCAGCCCGGCGGCCAGGACATAGGCCCCCCACATCGGCAGATCGACGGCAAAGCTCCACAACATCATCACCGCGCCATGGCCGATGGCGGCGAGCAGATAGGTGTTCTTCTTGCCCAAACGATTGGCCACGCCCACCCAGAACGGCGATCCGGCCATCACCACGGCGGCCATGATGGTGGACAAAATGCCAATCTGAACAAAGGCATCGGCGCGTTTCATCGCGTAGGTTACGAAGAAGGCAAAGCTGGCATAGGAGATGCCCGCCGCGATCGTCATCACCACCGCGCTGGCGCACAGAGCCATATAGCGACGATCTTTCAATACTTTGGGCAGATCTGCCAGCGCCAGTGGGCGGGCGATGGTGCGCGGTTCGGGGATGGCGCGGGCGTGCCACCACCCCACCACCAGCGTGGCCGAACAGATCGCCCCCAGCACCGCCGCCGCCGTGACATAGGCAAAACGCCCGCCGCCCAGCGCATGGATCAACACCGGCACCCCGGCCGAGCCAAGCAGCACCCCCACCCCGGTAAAGCCGTGGCGCCAGCCCATCAGTTCCGTCCGTTCGGCGGGGTCTTCGGTCATGCTGGCGAATTGGGCTAGATAAGGCACTGAAAAGGTGGAGAATACCGCCATGTAGATGCTGAAGGACGCGAACACCCAGACGACCATCGCGCCCGTCTCCATCTGGGGAATGGCAAAGGAGGCCAGCATCGCAAAGGGCGCCGCAATCCCGCCGATCAGCAACCACCCCCGCCGGGCAAAGCGCCCCGCCAGACGATCGGACAGCATGCCCACGCCCATATCGAACGCCGCGCCAAAGAACACCTTTGGCACAAAGATCGCCAGCCCGGCGATGTCGGGCCGCAGACCCAAAATTGTTGTCAGGTAAAACAATAAGAGCAGGCTTGGAGCGTCTCTGAACAACTGTCCGGCGATCTGGGCGATGCCGAAACCGGCTTTGGTTTGCCAACGCAGGCCATGGCGGCGCGGGGCGGCGGGAATCATGGGTGCCGCCGCCCCGGTTTCGGGTATGGCGGCAACAGGCGCGGGCGCGCTGGTCACGGGTCTTTCTCCAGGGCTTG
Organism: Novosphingobium ovatum; assembly: GCF_009909235.1. GTDB lineage: Bacteria > Pseudomonadota > Alphaproteobacteria > Sphingomonadales > Sphingomonadaceae > Novosphingobium > Novosphingobium ovatum. The sequence continues at coordinate 244,988 of NZ_JAAAPO010000002.1, read as the reverse complement.
CCGGGGTTTTGGTGCGGGCGCAGCGATCAAGGCCACCCCCACAGGCAATGCCGTTGACGGGCAGAATGCCACCCATCGTCCCACCGCCCCACCCCCGCGCATTTTTGACCGACCTGCGAACAGTCTGACGGCTTTGCCTGTTGCGCGGCCACGCCTTGCGGTGAAAGGAGTGCAACCGGTGGCACATTTTCCTGCCCCCGCCCCTCTCGCAACGGAAACGCCCCGCCGATGCCGCCATCTCCGCCCCTTGCCCATGACGGCGCGCCGATCCGGCGAGCCTATACGCAATGCCGCTATGGCCACATGCATTACCGTGAGGCCGGGTGGGACCATGACGCCACCCATCCCCCGGTGGTGATGCTGCACCAGAACCCCTCGTCGGGGTTTGAATTTGAACCGCTGATCGCGCAATTGGGCCTCTCGCGCCGGGTGATCGCGCTGGACACGCCGGGCCATGGCATGTCCGATCCGCCGCCAGCGCCACCGGGGATCGCGGGCTATGCCGCGGCCTTTGCCGATGCGCTGGACGCGCTGGAAATTAACGGCCCGGTGGATCTCTATGGCTTTCACTCGGGCACTTTGCTGGCGGTGGAACTGGCACTGGCGCGCCCTGCGCAGGTGCGCCGCATCGCGCTGACCGGCATCCCCATGTATCCGCAGGACAAGCGCGCCGCGCTGTTGCACGATGCGCTCACCTTTCCCGCGCCCGATGCGCAGGGCGAGGTGTTGCTGGGCCTGCTGAAAAAGCTGTGGGCCTATGTGGTGGAGCAGCGCGCCCCCGGCATCCCGCTGGACCGCGCCATCGCCCATTTTGCCGACAAATCCGCCATTCTGGACCGCTACACATGGGTCTATCGCGGGGTGTGGGGGTATGATTACGCCCGCCTGTCTGCCCTGACCCAGCCGGTGCTGGTGCTGCAACCCGACGAACCGCTGACGCCCCCCAGTCGAGAGGCCTTTGCCCTGCTGCGCGCGGCGCCGGGGCGCGACCCAGCCGACACCCTATGGCGCGATCTGCCCGATCTGACCCGAGAAATCTTTGATTCCGCTCCCGAAAGGCTTTCCCGTGAACTATGTGACTTCTTTGCTTGAGACTGACCTGCCGGTGGCGCAGATCTCGCATTCGGTGCTGCACCCCGATTTCATCGCCGCCGAGGTGGCCAAGCGCTATCCCGTCACCGGCACGGTCGAGGCGTGGCTGCTCTATCGCGGCATGAATGACGTATATCTGGTCAAGGACGCGACCACGCGCTTTGCCCTGCGCGTCTGGCGCAAGACGTATCGCGATGTCGATGACGTGGCCTATGAGTTGAACTTTCTGGCGTTCATGAAGAGCCGCCAGTTCCCCGCCAGCGTTGCCGTGCCCCAGCATGACGGATCACTCTATTGGAAGGCCGCCACCCCCGAAGGCCCCCGCGCCATCGCCATGTATGACTGGGCGCCGGGCAAGAAGTTTGGCGAATGCCTGAGCGAGGACAGCGCCCACAAGATCGGCGCGGCGCTGGCCCGCATGCACCTGCTGGGCAATGAATGGGCGGGTGAAGGTCACCAGTTCACCACCAAGACGGCCAAGGATTACAACATCTGCATGCCCGCGCTGGTCGATTTCGTCTATGACCGCCCCGATGATCTGCGCGACTATCCGATCATCGCCGCCAATCTGGACAAGCGTCTGGACGAGCTGGCCGCTGCTGGCGTGCCGCTGGGCGTGTGCCACCGCGATTTCCACCCCAGCAATGTCCATGTGGACGATGCTGGCACGATCACCCTGCTGGACTTTGACGCGGCGGGTGAGGATTTCCTGATGCAGGACGTGCAGAACTACGTCTGGGGCAACCTGTTCTATGGCTTCTCGGATGCCTATGGCGTGGCGTTCGAGGAAGGCTATCAGACCGTCCGCCCCTTCACGCCCGAGGAAATCGCCAACAAGGAGCTGTTCCTGATGGCCAAGGCGCTGCGGCTGGTCGCCGGCATGGCCGAATCCAGCAAGGCGGTGGGGCGTGGCACGCTGCGCTTCCGCAATCTGGACTGGCTGGGCGATTATGTGAAAACCCGCGCGCGCGGCTGCGGCTTGCTGTAAGGTCAGTTCCATGCACGCCCCCGCATCCGCGCCTGACGCGCCCACCGCCGCTACTGACACCACGCCCTGGCCTGCCCCTGCGGCGGCCTGGGGCATGGTGGGCCTGCTGTTCCTGGCAGGCGTGTTCTCGGTGGTGGACCGCGCCATCCTGAACATGGTGGTCGATCCGGTGCGGGCCGATCTGGGCATATCCGATGCCCGCATAGGCCTGTTGCAGGGGCTGGCCTTTGGGCTGTTCTATGCCTGCATGGGTGTTCCGATGGGCCTGTTGGCCGACCGGGTACAACGCCGCCGCCTGTTGATGGCGGGCATCGGCCTATGGAGCATCGCCACCATCGCCAGCGGCCTTGCCCACAGCTTCGGCCAGATCTTTGCCGCAAGGCTGCTGGTCGGGCTGGGCGAGGCGGCGCTGGGGCCATGCGCGATCTCGCTGATCGCCGACCTGTTCGCCCCCGACCGCCGAGGCCGCCCGATCAGCCTGTTCATGATGGGCCAGTCACTGGCGGCGGGCATTGCCATCTGGTTCACCGGGCGCGTGCTGGCGATGTCGGCGGCGGGCGATTTTGCCGGATGGCCGGTGCTGGCGGGACTGGCCCCGTGGCGCACGGCCTTTGTGCTGGCGGGTGTGCTGGGGCTGGTGGTGGTCGCCGGATTTGCCATGGCGCGCGAACCGGCGCGGCGGCAATCGGGCGTCACCGTGGCTCAACCCACATTGGCCGAATGCGGCGCGTGGTTCTGGCAAAACCGGAGCGTGATGCTGCCGCTCTATCTGGGCTTTGCGCTGGTGTTTGTCGCGGCCTATGGCGCGGCCAGTTGGCAACCGGCGATGCTGATGCGCGGATTCCATCAAACGCCCGGCTTTGTCGCCGCGTGGCTGGCGCCCACCTCCATGGCGTTTTCCGCCGCTGGCCCGCTGATCGGCGGATGGCTGGTGGATCGCGCCGCGCGCAGCGGCCGGGTGCTCTCGCGCCATGCCATCCTGCGGGTGGTGCCGCTGTTGGCGCTGCCCTCGGCGCTGGCCGTGGCGGTGGGCGATCCGCGCGTGGCGGCGGTGCTGGTGGCCTCTGGCAATGCCATTTACGCGGTGCTGGGCACGGTGATGCTGGCCACATTGCAGGCCATCGTCCCGCCCCGGATGCGCGGTACGGCGGTGGCGCTGACGCTGGTGTTCAACACGCTGATCGGGGCGTCGCTGGGCCCGCTGATGGTCGGCGCGATTACCGACAATGTGCTGGGTGATCCGGCGCGGGTGGGGCTGTCGATCGCGCTGGTGGCGGTGCCCGCGCTGGTGCTGGGCGCGATCAGCTATGCGATGGGGGCGGTGGCGATGGCCCGCGCCCTGACGCGCGAAAGCGAACCGGCCCTGTTGCTCAAGGCGGCCAGCGGGGCATAACCCCGCTGGCGCACGCGCATCAGGCCGCGTTCCACACCGGCGCCAACAGGGCGGCCGGATCGCGGTGGACTTCGGGACGGTATTGCTTGGTTGCGGCATGCCAAGGCTCTGGAATGCTGGCAAAGCTGGCACCCTGCTGGCCATAGCCGATGGCCATCATGTGGCCGGGATGGTCGCCCATCTCCAGCCAAGGGCGCCAACTGCACACATTGGTGAAATTGACGTCCGATGTCACATGCCGCGCCCCCTTGGCCCCCAGTGCCGACAGGCTGGTGCGGAAGGTGTTGCTTTCCGAATAGCGGAACGGCTTGGGCGCGCCGGGGGCCTGCATCGCGGTGCGGCTGCGCTCGGTAATCCAGACGTCATTGCCGCGCACGACAAAGGGCATGATCTCGTGGTTCAGGGTCATGCCGGGGATGGCGCGGGCGATATGCAATTCCAGATCCGGGCCAAAGAAGGCGCGGCTGGGCGGCAGGCCACCCATTGGCACCTTGATCACCTTGCCGTTGAAGGGGTTGGCCCATGTTTCCAGCGCCTTACCGGTTTCGATATCGGTGAACCAGGCGATCTCGCCGCTGACCATTTCAAACCCGCCCGCATAAGCCCCGCTGGTAATTGGGCGGTGGCGGGCAAAAACGGCCGAATGGACGTTGAAGATTGGCGTCAGCGCGCCCTCGATCACAGCGTAATAGCGCGCCGCGCACCAGCTGGAGATCAGCCGGTCATCCAGTGATCCACGTACCATCTGGAAATGGCGCAAGCGGCCAGCAGGGCTGGTCAGATCCAGCGGCGCGGGCGCGGCCGACAGGGCGCGGGGCAAGGCCGCCCCTGCCCCGGCCGCTGCCATCAGGCCCATCAGCGAACGACGGGGTAATTGCATCACGATCATCCTTTGGTTGGCGGTCAGGCGATGGTGCCAGGGCGCGGCGCGGCGGCGGTCAGCGCGCGCAGGCGAGCCCCCACCTCGGTGCCGATGCGCGCGGTGTCGGGCAACCAGTCAAATCCGGTGATCAGGAAATTGTCGATCCCCGCGTGATAGTAACGCAACAGCGCGGCGGCCAGCGTGTCGGGGCTGCCGACCAGACACATCACCTGAATGCGGCCCTGTGTCGCCGCAGTCAGGCCCGTCCACAGGCAGGGATCATCGCCCGCCGCATCGGCCTGCGCGGCCTTTTGCGCCACGTCCAGCGCGGCCGCGCCAAGCTCGCGGCCCAGCAGGCCTTGCGCGGCCTGCCGCGCCTCGACGCCGCGCAACAGGTCGGTGGCGCGGTCCCATGCGGCGGCATCGGTATCGCCCACCACCAGACGCATCGACATCGAGAAACGCGGGCGGCGGTCATGCCTGCGCGCCTCGGCCTCGATCGTTGCGACCTGCGCGGCGGTCTGCGCCACGCTGCCCGGCCCCAGCGCATAGACATCGGCCAGTTCCGCGCCATATTTCAGCGCCAGTGGTGACGTGCCCGCCCAGAACACCGGGATATCGCGCCGGACGGGCTGCACCTCGGTAAAGGCCTGTTCGATGCGGTAATAGGGACCGGTGTGGTCAAATGGCGCATCGGCCGCCCACATCCGGCGCAGGATGCGGATATATTCCTGGCTGCGCTCATAGCGCTGATCCTTGGTCAGCCAGTCGCCATCGTTGCGCGTTTCCAGATCGGAAAAGGCGGTAATGATATGCACCCCCGCCCGCCCGCCGGACAATTGGTCCAGCGTGGCCAGCGCGCGGCCCGCCATCGTCGGCGCGATGAAGCCGGGGCGGTGCGCCACCATCAGTTTCAACCGCTGCGTCGCGGCGGCCACCCATGTGGCGTTGACCAGACTGTCGGACGAGCGCGCGTTCTGTCCCACCAGCACCCGGTCATAGCCTGCCGCCTCATAGGCGCGGGCCAGTTCCGCGACAAAGCCGGGGTCATAGCGCGGTTCATTGCCCACGCTGGCCTCGCTGCCACGGGTGGTGGCGATCAGGCCGACGATCTCGATCGGGCCGATGGTATTCATCGCATGTGATCCCCTCTAACGGCGGCTCAGGCCGCGTCTTCGTGCAATTGGGCCGGGTCCAGATCATAGCCTGCCACGATCAGCACCGCCCCCAGCAGTGCACCCGCCGGAATGACCGCCAGGCAGAGCTTGATCCCCCAGATCGCGCTGGCCGATTGGGCGACGCCGCCCCCCGCCACGCTGGGAGCATAGCCCATGGCGGCCAGTATCCACCCCATCAGCGCCAGCGCCAACGCCGAGGACAGCTTGTCAAACAGCGTGGTGAACCCGGCAAAGGCGCCTTCTCGGCGCTCGCCGCTTTGGATATAATCATACCGCACCGCATCCGACAGCATGGCATAGGCGCACAGGATCATCCCCCCCGAGGCCAGCCCGACAATCACCCCGCGCGCCACCAGCACGGCATAGCCCTCGGTCGGGGAGGCGGTCAGCCAGGCCAGTTGCATCAGGGCATAGACGCTCATCGCCCCCATATAGCCCGCCTTTTTGCCGATGATCGCGGTGGCGCGCACCCACAATGGCATCGATCCAACCGTGGCGATGGTGGCAATGAAGAAATAGCCCGCAAGCCAGCCATCGGCCGCCCGCCCATTGCCGGGGAACAGCACATAGCGGCTGAAATAGGCCATGGCGGACGACCCGATCGCCGTCCCCAGCAGCAACAGCACATGCGCCATCGCCAGTGTGCGGAACGGCCGGTTGGCCCATGCCAGAACCGCCTGTCGGCCCAGCGAATAGCGTTGGCGGGCGGCGGCAGGGTCTGGCAGCGTGCGCGGCGCATCGCGCAACAGCCACACCGCCAACAGGCACACCACCAGCACGATCCCGGCAATCACCAACGCCATATGCAGATGCGCCGCGCGGCTGGTGCCCCACACCGCCAACAGCTTGGTCGGCAGGACAGACCCCACCAACATGCCCAGCGAATTACCCAGTACGCGCCACGCCATCAGCCGGGTGCGTTCATGATGGTCGCTGGAGGCCTCGACCACCATGGCAAAGCCCGGGATGGTCAGCAATGTGTAACCGGTGGCATGAATGACCAGCGCCAGCGTGACAAAGGCCTGCGCCATCAACACACTGCCGAAATCGGGCGCGCCAAACACCATCGCCACGCCTAAAGGCATCGCCAACCCGCCCGCGAACAGGAACGGCAGCCGCCGCCCCCAGGTCCGCCGCACCGGCCCATCGCGCAGATTGTCGCTCCACGCGCCGACCGCCGGGTCCAGCAGGCCGTCATAGATCTTGACCACGGCAAAGATGATGCCGGCAATCCCCGCGGCCAGACCCATATTGTCGGTCAGGAAACGCAGGCCCAGCACGGTGACGATGTTCTGTGCCGCCGCATGGCCCAGCGGGATCAACAGCGAGCCACAGCGGATGCGCCACAGGCTGCTGGAGGGCGGGAGAGCGGGCGAGGACGCGTCTGCGCCGGTTGCGGTATGCGTACTGGCCATGGCCGATCCTTGCCCTCCGGGATTCTTGATATGGATCAAGAATGTCGCGAGATGGGCCGGTCCGGGATGGCGCTTTGGCTCTCACCGCACAGCGGATAGCGGTGGCACTTTTGCCGCGCGCGGGCAGAAGGACACCCCCTGCCCGCGCGGATCAGGATCAGGGGATGTCGACCAAGCGCGAGTTCACCACGCCCGCGCCGATGCGCATCGCCTTGGCGTTTTGATAGCCGTCCGATGCGATATAGGCGCGCGCCGTGTCGGCATCGGAGAAACGGATCACGACGATTACCTCGTTCTCCAGCGCCTCGCCCTCGAACACCTCCAGCACCTTGCCACGAATGATATATTCGCCGCCCATGCTGGCGGCCACCTCGGCGGCGGCCTTGGCATAGGGGCCGAATTTGGCGGGATCGTCGATGCGCACGGTGGCGATGATATAGGCGGCCATGTCTCTCTCCGGTTGGGGCGGCGGTGCGCCCGATGGAATAGCCCGCCTTGGGTGCCGCAGCGCGGGCGGGCGCGGCATGGGGCGCGGCGGCATTGTTCGCTCTGCGGTCATGGCGGCACCCACGGACACACGAAAAAGGCCGGAGGTTTCCCCCCGGCCTTTCCCTTGTACCCTGTGGATACAGGCGTCAGATCAGAACTTGACCTTGGCCTGGATGCCCAGCGTGCGCAGTTCGGGCAGACCCACCAGAACGGCCGAGTAATAGGCCAGGCCGGTCGGGAAGGTGTAGTTGTCCGAAATGCTGTTGTAGGTGTGGTTGTTGAACAGGTTGTTGGCGAACACTTCCAGGCTCACGTTGCCCTTGGTGATGCCAGCACGCATGTTGAACAGGTGCAGGTCGGGGGTGCGAACCACGTTCGCCTCGTTCGACCACACGCCCGACTTGTAGATCCAGTCGGTGCGCCAGAACCACTTGCTGTCGGTCAGACCAGCGACTTCACCGCCAAAGGTGATGCCCATGGTGGCCGAATACTTCGAGGTGTTCTTCATTTCCTTGCCACGGAAATTAAAGACACCCGTCAGCTGGCTGATGGTCGGCGCGCGGTAGTCCAGAATGCGGCTGGCGTTGATCGCGGCGGCGCCGTCGATGGTGATCAGGTCGTTCACCTTCAGGGCGAACTCGCCTTCAACACCATACAGGTCCACCGAACCGGCGTTGGCCGAAGCGGTCACAAAGCTGTAGCCGGTGGGCGTGGTGGGCGTGACCGGAACCGCTGCGATGATGGTCACCGCGTTGATTTCGTTGCGCCATTGCGAGTAATAGGCCGCAGCCGTGTAACGCAGACGGCCGTCCAGCGCCTTACCCTTGATGCCGAGTTCCCAGTTGGTCAGCTTTTCGGGCTGCACCGCCAGCACACCACCTGCCGCAGCGGCAGCCGCCTGAACCGTGGCGCTCTGCGACAGGATCGAGGTGTTGAACTGCGCCGGGTTCACACCCTTGGCCCACGAAGCATAGACCATCAGGCGCGGCGTGATCTGATAGTTCAGGATCGCGCGCGGCGTGAAGTTGCGATAGGTCGCCGAGGTCAGCAGCGCACCGGGGGCATAGGTGCCGGCCGGAATGAACGTGCTGGCTGCGATCGTCTGACCCGAAGCGCGGGCATAGGCACCCAGCGCGTCGATCTGGTAACGCCCTTCGAAGCTGGCCGAGAACTGCGACGTGATGTCATAGGTCAGACCGAAGAAGATACCGGTCGTCTTGTTCTCGCTCTTGCCACCGGCAATCAGCGTCGCCGAGCTGAGCGTGGCCACGTTGCCGCCACCGCCGGAATACTGGCGCGCGTCAAGGAAGCTGACGCCAGCCATCGCGTGGATCGGACCATGGGCATAGCTCAGACGGCCTTCGACCGACCAGTCCAGCGTCTTGCGCTCGATCAGGTAGGGGAAGTCATAGCCGCCCGTATAAACCGTACCGGTCGCCGACTGGGTGATCGAGTTCAGATTGGTCGAGTCCAGATCGATGAAGGTCGACCACACTTCGCGGTTGTAACCCGCCAGCACCGAAGCCGTCAGATCGCTGGTGATCTTGTAATCGGCCGTGGCGTGGGCGTGGTGCGTGATACGGCGCAGGCCATAACCCTGCACGCTCTCGTTGGGCGAAACGATGCGGTTGGCCGACTGGTTCAGGAAAGAACGCACAGCATCGGTGGTCGTCACGTTCATCGAGACCGGGTTGATCAGCGAAGGCGTGATGCCGCAGATATACGGATTGGTGACCGAGGTACCGTTGGTGCCCGAACCATTGCTGTAGCCGGTGAACGAGCAGTTCGACTGACCCTGAACGATCTGCGTGCCAGTCGTGGTCGAGGGCACACCGCCGTTGCTGTACACGCTGGTGGCGTACAGGCGAGCCTGCGCCGCAGGACCGTCATTGTCCTCGCCGCGCATGCCGAACACCTTCAGGGTGAAGGCCGGGCTGGGCTTGTACACGATCAGCGCGGTGGCGGTGACCGAGGCCTGATCGCCCAGCGTCTGGCCGCCATTGGCGTTGATCCACGAACCCGACTTCGAGAACTTGTCGCCGGTGATGCGGAAGGTCAGCACGTCGCCGATGATCGGGCCTTCGACCGAACCCGACAGGCGCCAGTTGTCGTGCGTGCCGACCATGCCGGTCAGCGTGCCCGTCCAGGTGCTGCTGGGGTTCTTGTTGACGACGTTGATGGCGCCAGCAAAGGTGTTACGGCCGAAATAGGCGCTCTGCGGGCCCTTCAGAACTTCGACGCGCTCCGGGTTCGAAATCGCGGTGAAGGCCGAGGGCGAGGCAACCGGCGTGCCGTCGATGAACAGCGAGGTGGTGGTCGCCAGCGTCGTCGAAGGCGTGAAGCCGCGCAGCACGACCTGCTGGAACGAGCGGTCGGCGTGACCGGACGAGCTGTTGTTGATGTTGACGCCCGGCGTTGCCGAGGCCACGTCCTGCATCGAAACGATGCCGCGCTGCTCCAGCGCTTCGCTGGTCATGGCGGTGACGGTGACCGGCACCTTCAGAATGTCTTCGCCACGCTTACGGGCGGTCACGACGATGCCACCCTGGGCATCGTCGGCAGCCGGAGCAGCCGGTTCGGCGGCAAAGGCGGGCGTTGCCAGAGTCATGGCGGCAACAACGGCGATGGCCGAAGCCGATGCCGTAACGAAAGCCTTGGTTTCGCGAATTTTCATACGATCCCTCACTGTGTAGAATCCAGACGGGTGGATTCACCGCGCCTGATTTGTCCCTGCTGCTGGATTTGGGTTTGATTTTGTTTTGATTTTTATCTTTTGGCTTCAGTGGCAGTGCAAAATCCCAACGCCTTGAACGTCCAACCACGACCGCTGTGCCCCACCATGACCGTTACAGCCACATGTGCGATCCATCTGATCCGCAGCCATCCCCGGCGTGTGATCGATGATGATGTACTCCCCTGTTGCCTCGAACGATTCCGCTTTGTGAACCGGCCATGAGAAAGTGCGCTTTCATTTGTCATGTTGGCGTAGGAAATACGGCGTATTCGCCTGTCGGATTCCTGTCCCGGCTGCCCGTAATCGGCTAAATTCCGGGTTCCGCCCCATATTATGTCATAAACATCGGCCAAATGGCGGAAATCGAGGGGCCGGCCGCCGCCAGCCCCTCGATCCGGTGAAAAAGCCGATCAGATCTTCAGCTTCACCTGCACACCGATTGTCCGCAGATCGGGCAGGCCGACAAAGGTGGAGGAGTACTGATTGGCCCCGGCGAACAGGCCGAACACCCCGGCCGGGTCCAGAATCCAGTTACCGCTGATGCTGGTATAGGTGTGGTTGTTGAAGATGTTGTTCACGAACACGTTGACCGAGACCGGACCACGATCCACCCCAACGCGGGTGTTGAACAGGTGCAGGTCGCGGGTCTGGACGGTATTGGCCTGATCCGACCACATCCCCGACTTGTACGTCCAGTCCGTGCGCCAGAACCACTTCGCATCGCCCAGCTGCTTGACATCGCCGCCCAGCGTGATGCCGATGTTCGACGAATACTTCGAGGTATTGGGCATTTCCTTGCCACGGAAATCGGTGATGCCCGAATAGACACCCGCCGCCGTGATCGCGCCGTTCACCGCGTAATAATTATAGCGCGAGGCGTTGACCGCACCGGCCGCATCGATGGTGATCAGGTCGTTGACCTTCCAGAACACCTGCCCCTCGATGCCATACAGATCGACCGAGCCGGAATTGGCGTTACCGCTGTAAAGCCCGCCATTGCTGACGAACGAGATCGAGGCGACCTGGTTGCGCCACTGGGCATAATAGGCCGCCGCGGTATAGCGGATCGCCCCGTTCAACAGCTTGCCCTTGAGACCCAGTTCGTAGTTGGTGACACGTTCGGGATCGACGGCGGCCTTCAGCCCCAGCGTGGCGGCCTTGGTCTGCGTGGCCGCGTCCCAGCTGCTGATGTTGTTGAAGGTCGACGGGTTCACGCCCTGCGCGAACGAGGCATAGACCATCGTGTCGGGGTCGATCTGATAGTTGACGATGGCGCGCGGCAGGAACTTGCGGAAGCTCTTTTCCGCGCTGGGGGTTGCCACGCCATAGGTATAGGTCGCCATGGTATCGACCTGATACCGCCCTTCAAAGCTGGCCGAGAGCTGATCGGTGATGTCATAAGTCAGGCCGAAATAGGCGCCCAGCGTCTTGGACGTGCTGGGACCATAGATCGAATAGGAACCCCCAAACAGCGAGCCACCCAGCCCCTGATTGGCCTTTTGGAAGATGTAGCTGGCACCCACCACGCCGCGCAGCGGGCCATGGGTAAGGTTAACCCGCCCCTCAACCGAGGCATCGCGGTTCTTTTGGTCAACCAGATAGGCCCAGTCATAATAGGGCTGCAACGAGGCCATGCCCGGATCGGCGATGCCGCTGGTGTCAAAGCCGTCGAGGTCGATCATCGTCGACCAGCTTTCTTCGTTGAAGCCCGCCAGAAGCGTGGCGCTCACTTCGGGGCTCAGCTTGTATTCGATGTTGGCGTGGGCGTGCTTGGTGTGGCGCAACAGGCCGTAGTCGGTGATCGCATCACTGCCCGACAGGTTGCGGGTCAGGCCCGACATCCAGCTGCGCATATTGGCATTGACGGTGGTGTTGGCGCTGACCGCATTGACCAGATTGGGCGCGGTGCCGCAAATCCACGAATAGCCCGCCGCCGTGGTGCAGTTCGACTGGCCGGCCAGCGCCAGCGAGCCATTGCTGTTGTACACATTGCGCGTCACCAGACGGGTTTGCGCGGCCGGACCATCACGGTCGGTGACATGCATGCCAAACAGCTTGATCGTCAGGCCACTGACGGGCTTGGCCACCACCAACAAGGAGAAGTTGCTGCTCGACTGATCGCCCAGCGTCTGCGAGGGATTGGCGGCATTGACCCAGCTGCCCGATTTGGAAAAGCGGTCGCCGGTGGCGCGGAAGCTGAGCACGTCCTCGATCAGCGTGCCTTCGAGGCTGCCCTGTACGCGCCAGTTGGCATGGGTACCGCCCATCACACTCAGGCTGCCGTGCCAGCCCGACCGCGGCTCCTTGTTGACCAGATTGATCGCCCCGGCAAAGGTGTTGCGGCCGAAATAGGCGCTTTGCGGACCTTTGAGTACCTCGATCCGTTCAGGGTCGGAAATCGAGGTCAGCGCCGAGGGCGAGCCCACCGGCACGCCGTCGATGAACATCGAGGTGGTGGTACCCAACACGCCATAGGGGGTAAAGCCGCGCAGCGACACTTCCTGGAACGAGCGGTCGGCATGGCCGGACGAGTTGTTGTTGATGTTGATGCCCGGCGTCGCGTTGGCCATGTCGTTCATCGAGACGATACCGCGCTGCTCGATCGCCTCGCTGGTGATGGCCGTGACGGTGACGGGGACTTTCAGGATGTCCTCGCCGCGCTTGCGGGCGGTGACGGTGATGGTGCCCGGTTCGGGCGCATCGGCGGCGGGGGAAGGCGCAGGGGCGGTCTGCGCCGCTGCCGGGGTAATCGTGCCAGAGGCCAAAGCCGTGGCAAGGCTCAGCGCGGTCAGCGCCGTCAAAGACGAACGAAGCTCCATGTTAGTATCCCTCACGTGAAAAGTTGACATGACAAAGCAACCCCAAAAGACGCGCCAGCGCCTCCTGCGTTACTTAACATATTGTTTTTTATATTTATTGTGCCGCTGACCCATCTATGGCGCTGCCAATTCAGTAAACACCATACGCGGTTAGGCGTAATGCGCGGACCGTCTGCACTATGATCGGGCCACGCATGCATCCACATTTGACAGCGTGAGACAAATGCCAGACGCCCGGCGGGAAAATTGTAACATCAACATTCTCATCGACTGTCGGACAACAATACCTATGTCGCGCATGAACACGTGTGCCGGGCAACCACGGCTCCGGGCGCACGAAAAAGGGCGGCCCCGCGCGGGACCGCCCTTTTTGTCATCGTCCGCCAACCGTGAGGCGGCGGCCCGCGCCTTACTTCAGCGTCGAGAGATAGGCGATGATCGCCTTGCGCTCGGCCGCGTCCGACACGCCGGCAAAGGCCATCGCCGTGCCCGGCACCATGGTCATCGGACGTGCCAGCCACTTGTCCAGATTGGCGTTGTTCCAAGTCAGCTTGGCCCCGGCCAGCGCGGCCGAATAACGATAACCCGGCTGGCTGGCCGCAGCCTTGCCCACCACGCCAAACAGCGTCGGGCCAACCTTGGCCGGCGCGCCAGCGGTGGTCGCATGGCAGGCCATGCACTTCATGAACGCCTTCTTGCCGGCGGCCACATCGGCCGGCGAAGCCTTACCCTGAGCCATGGCGGGCGAAGCGGCCAGCAAACCGGCGGCACCCATCACAATCATCGCAGCAATACGCATGTCAGCTTTCATCCCCGTACCTGCGCGGCGCCATTTGACTGGCGCGCGCGTCATAAAAACCTGTGCCCGGGCGCATAGCCCAAAGCGAATGCGATTCCAAACAGCCGATCGCTCTGCCTGTCGCATGCATCCTGCATTCTGCCGGATGAACCACAGCTTGCCCGGCCAATTGCACAGAGCGAAATCGCGTCCTGTCCACCTGTCGGAGGCGCGCGGCGCATCGCGTTGCCGTGCGGCCCCATGCTGCCAGCCTGCGCCCCGACACATCCCATCCACGGAGCCACACCATGACCATAGCCCCCCTGCCCATCGATCTGGACGGCGCGCCCGCCACGGCGGTGATCACCACAGCGGATGGCGGATCGACCTTGGTACCGGTGGCCCTGCCGCTGGCGCGCAAAGACACCGATGCCGATGGCAAGGCGCAATGGCACGGCGTCCACCCCGCCAGCATGTGGGGCATCGCCCATGGCGCCGCCACCGCATTTGGCGATTGGCATGTCTCCACCCTGCCCGCGCTGTCGATCGTGCTGGCGGGCGGCTGGGAGATCGAGACAACCGACGGCATGACGCGCCAATTCACCCCCGGCGAAGTGCTGGTGACGCTGGACAACACCGGGCGCGGCCACCGCTCGCGCACGCTGGATGGTCCCTGTACCAGTCTGGGCGTCTGGCTGACCGAGGAGGTCGCCGCAAGCCTGCGCAACGCGGCGGGCGGGTTGTGACCGCCGCGTGATCCAGGCCGGGGCGTGGCTCAGCGTCCGCCCCCGGCCGTGCCCGGCGCAGCCGCCGTGATGCGGTCCAGAAACGCCTTGGCCGCCGTGGCGCTGGGAGCGCTGCATTCCTCGGGCATCATGTGGCCGCAATTGGCCATCACCACCAACGCCTTGTCCGCGCTGCCCAATGTCCTGAGCGTAGCCTGACCGTCCTTTTCCAGCGGGACCTCCGGGTCCTTGTCCGACCACAGCACCAGTGCGGGCGCGCGGATCGCCGCCAGATCAGCGGGCGTGCCGGCAAAGGGCGGCGCCCCCCCCACCTTGAACTGACGCGGCCAGCCTTGGGCGCGGTTGTTCAACTCGGTCCATTCACGCACCAGATCGTCAGATACCTTGGCCGGGTCGGCAAAATTGCTGGTCAACACGCCGCGCCACAACGCCTGCGTGTGCCAGCCCTTGAACCACGGATCGGTGGCCAGCACCGCGCGGAACCACGGGCCGTAATGGGGCGGGCGCATGACGATCGGCCCGGCCGCGATGTTCGACAGGATCACGCCCGTCAGGCGTTCGGGATGGGTGGCGGCATAATGTGCCACACCCTCGCCGCCGCTGCTGGTGCCAACGATGGTGAACCTGTCCAGCTTGAGCTGATCGGCCAGCCGCGCGATCAAGTCGGCCTCAGCCGCGCCCGTGTACAGCCCCTGCGGGTTTGGCCCCGACAGCCCCATGCCGGGCCGGTCAAAACGGATGACGCGGTAATGGCCTTTCAGCGCCTCGGCCCAGCCATCCCACATATGCACCGAGGCAAACGAGCCATGGACCAGCACCACCACCGGCCCCTGCCCTTCGTCCACCAGATGCAGCGCCTGATCGCCCACCGTGATATATTGCGACTGGGGATAGCCATAGCGGGCGCGCATCTGCGCCTCGTCGGGTTTCAGCATCCCGCTGCGCGCCGCCAGCACAAAGCCGCCCGCGCCCAGCGCCAAGGCGGCCACGCCCAGCGTCAGCTTGCGTCCCCAGCCCATCAGCGGGCGCTCCGGCGCGCGGCAGGATGGGCGCGCAAATAGGCCGCCACACGCACCGCCGCATTGGCGCGGATATCGGCATAGAACAGCCCGACATCATGGAAATGCATGACGCCACCGGGCAGCGGGTCCAGCCCCAGCCCCGGCGCCAGTGTCACCACCAGATAGCCATCGTCACAGGTCGCCGCAACGGCCTTGGCCTTCAACGGCTGCATCGCGCCGAAACCGGGCGATCCTGGCACCGCGCCACGCGCCTGTGCCATGGTGGACGCCGGACGCTTGCGGTCAAAGGTGATCGGATTGACGCACAAGGTCCGCTTGCCCGGATTGTCGCCATATTTCGCGACATAGGTCGATTGCGCCCGCTCGCGCGCCTTGGTCAGGTCGGTGCCTGCCATCATCGCGTTCCATTGCAGGCCACAGCCGGTCTGGGCAGGCCTGTCGCAGATCGGCACATGCTTGAACCGGCGGCCAAACTCGCCCTCACCGATGTTGATACCGATGATATAGGCCGCCACCATCCGCTTTTGCAGCGGCGTGCCATCGACGCGCCGTTCCAGCAGGGTGGCGGTGTGGAACGCCCCCTGCGAATGACCCGCGATGATAAAGGGACGCCCGTTCAGCTGTTTAAGGAATACGTCAAAGGCGCGCTCGATATCGGAATAGGCCAGTTCAAACGCCGCCGCCTGCACCGCCGGATCGGCAAACACCGCAAAAGACGCCGCCCGATAGCGCGGCGAGAACACGTTGCAGCAACCGCTGAACACGCCGCCCTGACGCGCCACAACGCTTTCATCCGCCCACTTGTTCGCCTGTGGGTTGCGGGGATCCTGATTCAGGTCCAGCGGCCCGCCGCGAAAAGTGGTGGGGTGGATATAGAACACGTCCACCTTGGCATGGCGCGCGATGGGCGAGGCACCTGCGGGCAAAGTCGCCGCTGCCTTCAGCCCGCCAAAGCCTGCCGCCCACATCGCCGGGTCGGCATAATCAGGCGCGGGCGGCGCGTTGCGGGCGACATCGGCAACGGTGGGCTTTGGCGGTACGGCAGGGGCCACCACGGGGGCTGCGGGCGCGGCCACCGGCGCCGTCTGGGCGATCGCTTGCCCCGCACAGGCAGACATCGCCAGTCCTATCGCCAGACGCGAAAGCTTCATCATTTGTCCCCAATCGCTGCGCCGCATTATCGCACGCGGCCTTGTTTCCATGCTGCATCCTGCCGGGCCGGGCCGCCACCTCAAACGCGGTGGCGGGCCTGTCCGACAGGCGGTGTTGCGCCTATCCGCCGTAACGGTACGGCGCGCGCGCCAAGGTCGCCACCGGATCACGCAGCAACGCCGGATCATAGGCATCAACCATCGCCCGCCAATCCTGCGGCATGTCGGCCAGACTGGTCGCCTTGCCACCGATGCCGCGCATCACCACCATGCCGGGGCGCTCGCCCATCTGCATCCAGCGCGACCAGCTGGACACGTCCGACAGGTGCAGCATCGCGGGCGCGCTGGTCACGCGCGGGTCCAGTGCCACATCAGCCTGCGCGTAAAACAGCGCCACGTCATTCACCACCCGGTCGGCGGCGTTGGGCGTCACCACCCGCGATTGCGCGCGATAGGGCAACATCACCTTGTCCCCCGAGACATAGGGCGGATCGGGATAGGGCGAAAACTCCAGCCGCGACCCGGCAAATTCGCTGGCCACCGTTGGCACGCCATCGGCCGAATAATGGATCACCTGCGGCCCCACCGGCGCAAAGGGCACCGGCACCTGTGCCCCGGTAAAGGGGTTGGTGAACTGGGTCATCCGCTCGCGCCCGCCGGGCATCATGCGAAAGCCCATCTCGATCTGGCGGATGTCAAACCCGCCATCGGGCCGCCCCGTCACCTGCTGGATGGAGCCAAAGCACATGCCGTAAAGCGGCGTCAGCACGCTGTTGACGGCAGCGAAATATTCGCCCCTGATCCACCAGAACACCAAGCCGTCATCGGTGCGATAGCGGATACGGCGGATCACCTGATGGCGCACCGCCGGATCGGTCAGATCGGGCGTGGCGGCCAGCGCGCGCGGGGCCATCCCCAGCGCCGCCACACCCACCCCCGCGCCCAGCCCGGCGCGGATCGCCCCGCGCCGGTTGATCGCCCCCGTCATCAGGCCCGGCCGGCGATTTCGATCGCCACGCGCTCGCCGCTTTCCATCGCGGCTTCCATGCCATAATCGATGCGGCGGGTGTGTTCGCCGGCAAAGTGCATTACCTGCCACGGCGTGTTCATCTTGCGCGCATAGGCGTTGACATGCCCCGGCGCCAAGCTGAAGCCACAGCCGCGCTGCAGCGGATCGCGCGCCCAATCCTTGTAGGTCCGCACCTTGACCAGCCCCTTGGAAGCGGGGCGCAGGCGGGCCAGCTCGTCCAGAATGAACTGGATCGCTTCTTCATGACCATAGCGGGCAATCGCCGCCCCCACGGTGCCCACCATCACCACCATCGCGCGGTGCTGGCCTTCACCGGTGTGGTTGTCGATTGCCCAGAACATGCCGATCGGCCCGTCGGTGGAAAAGCTGGGCGCCATGCCGTCGTCCTTCCAGAACGGCCGTTCGACATGCAGGTACAGACGCGCCGTGTTGGCATAGGGCATGGTGGTAATCGCCTTGCGGGCGATGGGATTGGGACGCCCGTTGATCGTCACGTCACGCAGCATGGTGAAAGGCAGCGCCGAAATCACAAAGCGCCCGACATAGACCGAACCATCCGCGCAGGTGACAGTGCCCGACTTGTCGGTCAGGTCGATCTGCTTGACCATCTTTTTCAGGCGCACCGCATCGCCCAGGCGGGCGGCCATCGCCTTGGGCAACTGGAACGTGCCGCCCTCGATGTTCGAGATTGAGGCCAGACCGTTGATCAGCTTGTGGTCGTTTGCCTCGCCAAAGGGGTGGTCGCGGCGCGAAGGCTCGGTGCCCAGACGGCGGTCCAGCGCGCCGCGCGTCTCTTCCTGCCACATGCGCAGCATCGAGGTCTGGTCAACACCAATCCCCGGCGAGGAATATTCGGCCAGCTTGATCGCCGCCTCGGAATGGCCCTTTTGCTGCATCAACTGGCGCAGCGAAATGTCCATGCTGGCGTATTTGGGGTCCAGCCATTCGTCCAGTTCCTTGAGCGGATTGTATTTATGGACAATCGACGAGCCCATCAGGTGCGGAGGAATGTTGCGCTCCTCGCCCACGGTCAGATTCAGCGGGTTGGCCGCCCATGTCTTGGGATCGATCCACTGGTCATACATGTGGACGCCAAAAGTCAGCAGGTCGCGGTCCTCGGGGATCAGCTTCAGGCCCAGTTTCTGGCAGGCGTCGATCACGCGGGCATAGCCGCGCCCGACCTGACTGGCCCCCACGTCCAGCGGACCATCGGGCGTGTCGACCGTGCGCACGCGGCCGCCGACCTTGTCGTTGGCGTCCAGCACGATCACCTTCATGCCCAGATCCTGCAACAGCATCGCCGCATTCATGCCCGACAGGCCCGCGCCTACGATCACCACATCGGCCTTTTCGGCCTTGGTCACGCCCGCCAGTGACGGGCTGGCCATCAGCGAGGCGGCGCCCAGTGCACCAGTGCCCAGAAAATTGCGACGATTCAACATCTCACATCATCCCCTATTTGCACAGCCGTGCAGCCGGCGCGGTCCTGCGCCACGACGGCCCCGCCGTGCCAGCGCCGCCCCAGCATAGGCCGGTTGGCGCGCGGAACCTTGATCCATTTCACACGAGCCAAGGTGAGAGTGCACACCCCCCGCTGACGAGGGATGCCCGCGCATTCCCCGCAGGGCGGATAGAGCGCCCAACCACACAAGGCCAGTGACAACGGTGGCATGTTTCCGCGCCCCGCACAGGCACGAGGCATGAACCGTTGGGGGACAAACCACCACCTGTCGCGCCGTTTAAAGCGCCACCACGCACAGGGAGAACGCTGGTCCTATGCCAGCCAACCAGCGGTTGAAAACAGGTGGCAACGCATCCGCGCGACATGACGGCCACCCGGACCAAAGCCACCTTCCACGCGTCCACGAAGAACGCCCAGGGCGTGCAAAAGCGAATCAATCTTAGTGCACAAAAAGCACCAATGCCTTTGCACACCTGTGCAGGGCGATCAGCGCACCGCGCCCTGATCCAGCGGAGCCTGCCAGCCCAGGCCCATCGCCTTGGCCAGCGCGACATAGGCAAGGCTAACCTGCGCCCGGTCCCCCGCCGCCGTGATACGCGCGTTCAAAAACCGTACCACCGCCTCATAGGCGGCCAATTGCGATGTGCTGCCGGCCTCGGCGCGGATCAGTTCCAGATCCATCGTCTTGCCCGCCATGCTTACCTGATCAGCCGATTGGCTGGCCACAGCGCGCGCCGCGCCAAACCGGGTCACGGCCCCTTCGGCGTCCTGTAACGCGGCCAGCACCGCCTGCCGATATTGCGCCAACGCCGCTTCCTGCCCGCCACGCGCGGCGCGCACGCCTGCCTCTACCCGACCGAAATTGGGGAAATCCCATGTCAGTCGCGGCAACACAGCCGCCGCGCCAGCCGAGGTGTCAAACATCGCTTCCGGACTGCTCCCGCCCAGCCCCACCAGACCCAGCACCGAAACCGAAGGGTAACGCCGCGCCAACGCCACGCCCACCCCCGCGCTGGCCGCGGCATAGGCGCGCTCGGCCGCGCGGATATCGGGTCGGCGGGCCAGAATATCGCCCACCGCGCCTGTCACCACCTGTGGCGGGGCCTGTGGAATGACCGCGGGCTTCAAACCGTCAAGCGCGCCGGGCGCCTGCCCGGTCAGCACCGCCAGCCCATCGCGCAAGGTCACGATGTCAGCCATGGCGGCGGCCTGCGCGCCCTGCGTCGCGGCGATCTGCGCCTGTACCGCCTGCACACCCTGCGCCGTGCCGGTGCCCCCCGCCAACCGCGCCTGCGCCAATGTCAGCATCCGCTGCTCGGCCTCGGCCCGTTTTTGCAACAGGTCCAGCACCGTTTCCCGCCCGCGCATCAGGACATAACTGCGCGCGATCTCGGCGGCCAGCATCACCTGCACATCGGCCACGCGCGCCTGCGCCACCTGCGCCTCGGCGCGGCGCTGCCTGGTCTGCTGGCGCTTGCCGCCCCAGATGTCGGCCTCCCACTGCGCGTCAAAGCCCAGATTATAGAATGTCGCGCTGCCCAGCCCCTCTGGCAACTGGGCATGAAGCATCCCGGCCGCCGGGCGCAAGCCCGGCATCCCATCAGCGCGCGCCGCCAGCACGCCCGCGCGCGCCTGTTGCAAGCGCGCCTGCGCGACCGCCACCTGCGGCGCGTTCAACAACCCCTGTGCGATCAGTCCGTTCAGTTGCGGGTCGTTCAACGCTTCCCACCATTGCGCCGAAGGCACCAGCGCGCCCTCGCCCGCAGGCTCTGCCCGGACCAGCGCGCGCACAGGGGGCACCAGCGCGGCCGGTGGCGCATAATCGCGCCGGCCTGCGCATCCCGATAACAGCACCCCGGCGCCCAGCACCAGCCAACAGGCGATCCGTCCCCGCATCAATGCCCCATCCCACCAGCGCGCGCCGAGGATATCGGCCGCAACAACAGCACCATCGGCATCACCAGCAGCGTTGCCGTGGCCAGCGCCATGAACACATCATTGAACGACATCACCAGCGCCTCGCGCAGCACCTGGTTGTCGATCAGACGATAGGCCGCAACCAAACCTTCGGGCCCGCCGCCCCATTGCCCGGCATATTGCGCCAATTGCCCCTGCACAGCGCCATCATTTGCCGCCAGCCCGGCGTGCAACTGCCAGTGGTGCAGTTCCAGCCGCTGGTCCTGAAAACTGGCCACCGCCGCCAGCCCGACCGAGGCCCCCATGTTGCGCGCCACGACATACAGGCTGGAGGCTTCACCAGCGTCCTCTGCCGGGACGGAACTGATCGCCACCTGCTGCAACGGCAGCGCCGCCAGCGTCAAGCCCAGCCCCAGCAGCACCATGGTGATCGAAAACGTCGCCCCGTCCGACATCGGCGACAAATGCGTCGCCATCAACGAAGCCCCGGCCTGCACCAGAAACGCGCCTCCCACCAACAAGCGGACATCCACCCGCGACACCAGCACCGGAAACAGCGCAGACGCGAAAATCGCTGTGCCCCCGGCCATCGCGATCACTTGCCCCGATTGCAGGGCGTTATTGCCCGCGATTGTCGCCAGAAACTGTGGCACGGCAAACATGGTCGAGAACATCAACCCGCCCGCCACCAGCATCAGGCACACCACCGCCGCCAGCGACCGGTTGCGCAACAGGCTTAGCCGGATCACCGGACGCAAGGCCAGACGCTGCCCCGCTGCCACCAGCGCAAAGCCGGTCACCGACACCAGCGCCAGCGCCCGGATCAGGCCGCTGTCGAACCACTGCTCGCGGTGGCCTTCCTCCAGCAGCACGGTCAAGCCGCCCAGTCCCAGCACCATCCCGGCAATCCCGGCCCAGTCGGCGCGGCGCAATTCCTGCCAATCGCCATCGCGATGTTTCAGCCCCATCAGCAACAGCACCACCAGTCCGGCGCAAATCGGCAGGTTCATGAAGA
Source organism: Novosphingobium ovatum (assembly GCF_009909235.1). GTDB lineage: Bacteria > Pseudomonadota > Alphaproteobacteria > Sphingomonadales > Sphingomonadaceae > Novosphingobium > Novosphingobium ovatum. The sequence goes on along the minus strand of NZ_JAAAPO010000002.1, from coordinate 222,897 downwards.
ACGCATAGCGCCAACTGTAATGTTCCGTCATCCAGCCGCCCAGCAACGGGCCAACAATCGGCCCCAGCAACGCGGCCGCGGCAAAGCATGCCATGCCGATCGCCTGTTGCGCGGGTGGCAGGCGGGTGGCCATGATCGTCATCGCGGTGGGGATCATGGCCCCGCCCGCCAGCCCCTGTCCAACGCGCCCCAGGATCATCGTGTTCAGATCAGGCGCAATCCCGCACAGCATCGAAAAACCGACAAACCAGATCGAGGCGATCAGCAAAAACCGCCGCAACCCCAGCATCCGGTCAAACCAGCCGGTCAGCGGGATCACCACAATCTCTGCCGTCAGATAGGCGGTGCCGATCCACGTGCCTTCGGATTGGGTGGCGCCGATTTCGCCCTGAATCACCGGCAGCGCGGAATTGACCACCGAAATGTCCAGCATCGCCATGAACGCGCCGAGCGTCCCCGCTGCCACCGCCAGCCAAGCCGACAGATCGGCGCGCTCGGGCGGGGCCTCGGCGTTCACCGCGCTCACCGCGCGCCGGCCTGCCGTTCGGTCTCACGCGCGATGGCGTCCAACTCGCCCTTGGCCGCGCGGGTGTCGACCGTCACGTTCAGCGACAACCCCGGCACCAGCACCCGGCGCGCCTGCGGCCCGGCCTGAATGCGGATGCGCACCGGCACGCGCTGAACGATCTTGGTAAAATTACCCGTGGCGTTCTGCGGCGGGATAAGGCTGAAATTGGCCCCCGTCCCCGGCGTCACACTCTCGATCGCCCCATGAAAGGTAATCCCCGGCAGCGCGTCGGCGGTGATCTCCACCGGCTGACCGGGGCGCATCAGCCCGACCTGCGTTTCCTTGAAATTGGCCACGACATAGACATCGCCCGCCGGAACAAGGGTCAACAGCCGCATGCCGGGCTGAACAAACTGACCCACCCGCACCGCCCTGCTGGCGACACGGCCCGCCATAGGCGCGGTCAGATGGGTGGCGTTAAGGTCGTTGGTGGCGGCGCGCTCGGCCACTTGGGCGGCCTGTTCACGCGCGCTGGCCTGACGCGTTTGCGCCCCCAAGGCGGCGACGCGCAGCCGCGCCTGATCCAGCGCGGCGCCCTTGGCGGCGACATCGGCGCGGGCCTTTTGCTCGGCCGTGGTCAGGCCCGACAGCTTTTCCGCCGGTTCCGCGCCTGCGGCCACCAATGGGCGATAACGCCTCACCTCGGCGCTGGCATGGTCCAGATCGGCTTGCGCGGCCGTCAGCGCGGCGGTAGCGACCCCCACGGCGGCTTGCGCCTCGGCAACGGCGGCATCACTGGCGCCGATTGCTGCGCGCGCGTTCACCACATCGGCCTGCGCCGACGACAGCCGCGTCGCGTAATCCACCGGATCAATATCCACCAGCGCCGCGCCCGCATGCACGTCCTGATTGTCAGCCACCCGCACCGCTTTGACATAGCCGGCCAGTTTGGCCGCGATGGCAACGGAATCCGCCTGGATCGTGGCGTCATTGGTCGATTCAAAATAGCGCCCATGCGTGGCATAGCGATAATAGCCCGCCCCGGCCCCCACGAGGGCCAACGCCGCCACGCCCGCGCCGATCTGCTTTACCCCAACAGCCATCGATGCCCTTCCCCGCCCGCGTATTACCCACGCGAGTTCTGTCGCTCACCCTGTTATCGGATCGGTGTACTAAGGATTTCCTCTGCCCCCCGCAAGAGGCGTTAATCTTTCAGATTTCAATGAATTATTAATGCTATCCGTAACGCATTTGCCCAATGCACAGCGTTTTTACATGACCGTGCCGAAAATGCACCACTGGCTTGCCGGCAGGTGCGACAACAGGCACAAGACGAATGACCGGCATGGCCCCGCAAATTTGCGCTGGCGCAAAGATGCCCCCGTCAGAACCTGCAATATGGCATAGAATTAAGCCAATTGGTACAAAGCCAAACGGCCCGCCCCAAGATGCAGGACCCCCGCCGTGCTGGAACGTGAACATATTGAATTCGTGCAGTCACAGATGCTGCCGTGGCTGCGCATTGGCGCGGGGCTGGCCCGCCCCGATGCCGAGATCAAGCTGCTCTCACGCGATGAGGCCGATGGCGCCTGCTCGGTGCTGCTGCGCTTCCCGCCAGGTTGGAGCCGCGAGGGGCCCGAACACCTGCTGGCTGACGAAGAATTCTACGTGCTGGAAGGCGACATTGAACTGAACGGCGCGGTCTATGGCCCGGACTGCTATGCCTTTTTGCCCGCAGGCTGGACGCGGCACACGACGCGCTCGACCAAAGGCTGCGTGTTGCTGGCTTTTTACGACCGCGATCCCAAACTGATCGCCACCGCCGGAGACGGCACCGCCGAAACGTCCGAGCGCGCCATTCCGTTTCTGGATGCGGCAGCGATGCCGTGGGACATGACGCTGAACGACCCCAACCTCAAACATCTGGGTATCAGCCGCAAGAACCTGCGCACCGATCCGGTAACGCAAGAGCGCACTTTCCTGTCGCTGGTGCTGCCGCAGGCCATCCCGCAGGGCAACAAGGGCCCGCAGGAAACCCACCCGATCGTCGAGGAAGCCTATTTGATCGCCGGATCACTGACCGGACCGCAGGGGACAATGCACCCCGGCGCCTATTTCTGGCGCCCCCCGCATATCAAGCATGGCCCCTATGGCGCGCGCTGGGGCTCGGTCTCGCTGATCCGCTTTGTCGGGGGCAAGCATGTGAACGTCTGGACGCCCGAAGAGGCGCCCTTTGATCTGGCCGCGCCCTATGCGCCCGATCTGCCGCCGCGTTTGGCGCATTTGACGAATTGGCCCTACACCCCGCCCCCGGCCTATTAAGGCGCGTTGGGACCCGGAGGCGGGACAGGGTCGGGGGCGGCGGCGTGTTGTTGGCACGGCGCCGCCCCCGCTTCGCTTTTCCGCTCTTGATAACGCGGGGCAAGCACGGCAACTTACACCTGCATAAGAGGCGGCGCGCCGCGCCCGATGGAGAGGGAATTTGCCGATGTCTGACACCACCTTTTCGCGGCGGGGCAAGGCCTTGCTGAAGCGCCCGGCGCTGTATGGCGTCGCGCTGGCCACATTGTGCCCCGCCGCGCTGGCTCATGCCGCCCCGGCCAGGCCCGCGCCCAAACCGGCCAGCATCGACGCGCGCTGCACCGCGCTGGTGGGGCGTGCAGGCTTTGGCGCGAATGTGGTGATCACCAATGCCAAACATGTCGCCGCAGGGCCGATGGCCGCCGAACCGGGCGCGCCGCCCGCCGCCCCCATCACCCTGCCCGCCCATTGCCGCGTCGAAGGCGTGATCAACCAACGCACCGGCTTTGGCGGCAAAGCCTATGGCATCGGCTTTGCGCTGGCGCTGCCCGACGTGTGGACGGGGCGTTTCCTGACACAGGGCGGCGGCGGGCTGAACGGCATGGTGCGCGCGCCCATCGGCGGCGCGGCGGCCGGACGCACGCCTGCCCTGCTGCGCGGCTTTGCCGTGGTCAGCCACGACAGCGGGCACAAGGGCGCGGTGTTTGACGCTGCCTTCATGGCCGATCAGCGCGCCAATCTGGACTTTTCCGAAACATCGGTCCGCGTCGTGACCGAAGCGGCCAAGGCCATCACCGCCGCCTATTACGCCAAGCCGATCGCACACAGCTATATGGCGGGCTGTTCAACCGGCGGGCGGGAATCGATGCTGGCGTTCCAGCGTTACCCCGAATTGTTCGACGGCGTGGTGGTGGGCGCGCCCGCGATGCGCACCGGCAACTCCAATCTGGCGATGCAGCACGCGGCGGTGCAATTCAATCAGGCCGCCCCCCGCGATGCCAGCGGCGCCCCCCAATTCGACCGCATCTTTTCCGATCTCGACCGCAAGACCATTCTCAACGGGTTGCTGGAGCAATGCGATGGGCTGGACGGGCGCAAGGACGGGATGATCATGCATGTCGCGGGCTGCCGCTTTTCCCCGGCAAAGCTGATCTGCGCCCCCGGCCAGACCGCCAATTGCATCACGCAGGCCCAGTCCGACGCCATTGACCGCGCGTTCCAACCCCCTCGTGACCGGGCGGGCAATGCGCTCTACAGCCGTTATCCGTTTGACACCGGGATCACTTTTACCGGGCGCGGCATTCCGGGCTTCCTGTCCAGCGGGCGGCTGAACCCGGTCGGCCCGCCCACCAACACGCTGAGCATCGATGTTGACGCCCGCATCGCCGCCATCCGCGCTGACGCGGGCCAGCGCCTGACCGACACCGATGTGTGGACCAACCTCTCCACCTTCCTGGGCCATTCGGGCAAGGTCTTGTTCTATCACGGCGTCTCCGATCCGTGGTTCTCGGCATTTGACACGTGGGATTATTGGCAGCGCGCGGCAGTGGCCAATGGCGCGGCCTTCACCGATGCCAGCCGGTTCTATATGGTGCCGGGCATGGGCCATTGCGGCGGCGGCGATGCGTTTGACAGCTTTGACCTGCTGGGTGCAGTGGTAGACTGGGTGGAAAAGGGCGCCGCCCCTGATGCCGTCATTGCCAGCCGCAGCACGGGGGGCGATGAACAGCGTCCGCTGTGCCCCTATCCGGCCTATGCGCATTATCTGGGCGGCAATCCGGCGCTGGCCGCCTCCTATGCCTGTCGCAAGGCCGAGTGACGCACAAAAAGGGGGCCGCCCACGCCGGGCAGCCCCCTGATTTTGCCATGCGGGCCCGTGTCAGGCCTGCACCACCGTCTGATCGATCATGCCGAACGGCGTGCTGCCATCGGCCAGACGCGCTTCCATCCGCACCCGGTCGCCATAGGCCATAAAGGCGGTGGTGGCGCTGCCATCGGCGATCATCTCGATCGCGCGGCGTTCGGAGATACAGGCCGACCCGCGCGTGGCATAGCCCGCGTTCGACACCGTGCCCGAGCCAATGATCGTGCCCGCCACCAGATCGCGCGTCCGCGCGGCATGGGCCACCAACTGCGGGAAGGACCAAGCCATTTCCTCGCCATTGACGAGGCCAAACTGCGCGCCGTTCCATTCGACAAACAGATCGGCGCACACCCGGCCATCGCGCCATTGATCGCCCAGCACATCGGGCGTCACGGCAAAGGGCGCCATGCCACAGGGGGGCTTGGCCTGCACCCAGCCAAAGCCGGTCTTCATCTCCACCGGCGCCACCGCCCGCAGCGACCAGTCATTGATCTGAACGATCAGCTTGATATGGCTGGCCGCCTCCTCGACACTGACGCCCATGGGGACGGCATCGACGATGATGCCAAACTCGCCCTCGAAATCGATGCCCAGCGCGGGATCGTTGAACGGCACATTGGCGGTGGGGGCATAGAAACGGTCGGACAGCCCCTGATACATCAGCGGGCGATCGGTCGGCACCGGCGGCAGGTGGAACGCCACCTGCATCAGTTCGCCATGCTGATTGAACGCCGAGCCGTCCAACCATTGCCAAGAACGCGGCATCGGCGCGATGATCCGCGCCGGGTCCAGCGCCCCACCCTGCCCCTGCGCCAACAGGCCCGACAGGCGCTCCAGCACGGGGGCGGCATCGGCCCAGTTCTCGATGGCCGACAGCAGGGTCAGGCCTGGGGCCGCCAGATAGCGCGCGCCATCATCCGAAACCACGACCAGTTCGCCATCAGGCTTGCCATTGTGCAAAGTTGCCAGACGCATGAGGCTTAGTCCTCTAGAATCGCGACGGCGCGGGTCCAGCCGGCCGAGGCGCCCTTGATCTTGTGCGGGAAGCACGAGACGATGAACCCGTTGGCAGGCAGCGCCTCCAGATTATGCAGCTTTTCCAGATGGCAATAGCCGATGTCGCGGCCCGCCTTGTGGCCTTCCCAGATCAGGCTGGTGTCGCCCGTTTCCTTGACCTTTGCCGCGGTATAGCTGAACGGCGCGTCCCAGCTCCACGCATCGGTGCCCGTCACGCGCACGCCGCGCTCTGTCAGATACATCGTCGCGTCATAGCCCATGCCGCAACCGACATTGACGAAATCCGGGCGGCCCAGCGCCATGCCCGCGGCCGTGTTGACCAGCACGATATCCAGCGGTTGCAACTCATGGCCGATACGCTTCAGCTCGTCCTCGACATCCTGCGCCGTCACGACATAGCCGTCGGGGAAGTGGCGGAAGTCCAGCTTGACCCCATTCTGGAAACACCATTCCAGCGGCACCTCGTCGATGGTGATGGCCCGTTCAGGCGTGCCATCCTTGCCATCCATCGTCGGGTGGAAATGCCACGGCGCGTCCAGATGGGTGCCGTTATGCGTGGTCAGCGTGATCGTCTCGGACGCGGCAAAGCCCTCACCGCCCGGCATCGCCTCGGCGGTGATGCCCGGAAAGAAATGGCCCGCCTCGACCACGGTTTCATGGTGGGTCTGGTATTCGATCTTGGGCCGCATGAACGGCGGATCGGACACCACATCGTTGCACAGCGTGATCGACAGATCGATAAAACGACGCGCCATCGTTGCAATTCCTTATGTTTATGCGGCCAATGCCGCCTTTAGCCCGATGGGCGTGATATAGGCTGCCAACGCGGCCCCAAACACCAGCTTGGCCGCCAGCGCCGGGATCAGCGGCAATTGGGTGGCCCCCGCCAGCATCAGCACCGCAGCCGCCAAAGCCACAGCCGCCACCGCCGAGGCCGCCCCCAGCAACAGCGCCCGCACCATCAGCAGGCGTGGCAGGCGTGAAGGCGTGGGATAGGCCTCGACGTTGCCGCTGCGCCGCGCCTTGGCGGCCAAAGCGCCCGGCACCAGCGTGGCCATCAGCCCGATCATGAAGGCCTGAGGCCCGAAATCAAACACATAATGGCCTGCGCCCCACACCATCACCGGCCCAGACAGGCCAAACACCGCGACAAAAAACACCAGGCTGAGCACGGTGTTGATCGCGATGCTGACCCGCGTTTCGCGGGCAATATAGGTGGCGCAGTCCATCATGGTTCTCCCAAAGGTTGAAAATCAGCCCCGGGTCTTACCGTCCAACGTCTGCGCAAACCAATCAGCAATATAGTCACGGCCATAAGCCATGTTGTCAGCGCCGACATGTTCGACCCCGCCTTCGCGCGCGGTAAAGATCTTCAGCTCACGCCGGGGGCTGTTGACCAGCTGGTTGTAGCAGTCATGGGCATAGGCCACGCTGATCTGGCGATCGTCGGCCCCATGCGTCACCAGAAACGGCACGCGCACGGTGTCCATGTGACCGTTCAGGTTCATCGCCTCGGACTTGGCCAGGAAATCCTCCATGGTGTCCGCGCCAAACGCCCACATCACATGCGCCCAGTAATGCGGCACGGGGTTCTCGCCCTCGCGCTTCATCCGCTTGTCCTGCACCTCACGCCAGTTGTGGTTGGCGCCCCAGCAGGCGCCGCTGGCAAAGCGCGGCTCATAGGCCACCGCGCGCGGGGCAAAATGGCCGCCCAGTGAAATGCCGGTCATGCCGATCCGCTTGGGGTCAACATCGGGCTGGGTCTCCAGCCAGTCGACCGCGCGGCTTGCCCAGCGCTCGCTGTCGGGCGCCACGGGCAGGTTCTGCAACCGCAGCGCCTCACCCGAACCGGGCTGATCGACACACAGGGTCGAGATGCCGCGACGGGCCAGCGCCTCGGGCAGGCGCGACCAATAGAGCAGTTCCTTGCAGCTATCGAGGCCGTTGCAATAGACCACCACCGGGCGCGGACCTTCGCCAGCGCCACGGGTGTAGAGCGCCGACATCGTCGCGCCGGCCGGATAGGCATCGCCCAGAGGGATCTCGACCCGCTGACGGTTGATGCCGCCCAGTTCGGTCGACTTCTCAAATGTGGCCAGCGCGCGGGCATAGGTTTGCGCCCGGCCCGGCGCGCCGTGGCCCTGCATCCGCTCGGCCACGAACAGGTAAAGCGAGGCGCGTTCCAGCTTGTCGCTGGCCGAGAAGAAGCGGCCATCGGCCTCATCCTCGGCGGCCAGTTCGATCAGCTTGTCACCCATCGCCGCCCACTGCTTCATAAAGGCGGGCGTACCAGCATCCCCGCCACCAGCGGCAGCCTCGATGATCGGCTGACACATGTCGACGATTTCACCGATCTGCCCACCGCTTTCCAGCGCGATGGCGACCGACAGGTTCCAGATATAGTTTGGAAAAGGCGAATACAGAGCCACCGGATCAGCCCTCCACCGCGACGAACAGGCCGGGATTTTCATGCGGATGCGGCAGCGTCTGCGGCCCGCCCACACCAATGCCCCACTGGTCCATCACCATCGGCGCGGGAGCATAGACGGTTGGCTCGCGGGTTTCGAAATCCACCACTTCCAGATCGCTGGTATATTCGGTGACGAAACCACCCGGCGTGACGAAATAGCTGAAGGTGTTGTTGCCCGCCGTGTGACGGCCCGGCCCCCAGCCGATGTTGACGCCCTGCTGCTTGAGGCGATGGATGCCGCGCATCACATCGTCCACGCCCAGCATGTCATAAGCCACGTGGTTCAGACAGGCCGGCCCCGGCAGGATGGCGAAACGGTGGTGGGCATCATTGCAACGCAGGAAGCACATGAAATCGCCCAGCCAATCCGAAGCCTTGAAGCCCAGCACGTCGCAGAAGAACGCCACCAGCGCGTGGTGGTTGGGCGAATGCAGCACGATATGGCTGATCTTGACCGGCACGCCGTCCCAGCGTTCCAGCTCGCGCTTGGCTCCGCGCGCGACACCGGCGCTGATCTCCATCTGGATGCCATCGGGCGAGAAAAAGCGGAAGCCATAGCCGCCGCCCGGCGTGGTCAGGTCGCGGGGCGCATGGACGATCTGGCAACCGGCGGCCTCAACCTTGGCGGCCAGCGCGTCGACGTCAGCGTTGCTGTCGGCGGCCAGCGCGATCACATCAACACGGGCCTCATCGGCGGCGCGCAAACGCACGACATGGTGTTCGTCATGGCCCTGCGCCTTGAACCAGCGCATGTCATCATCCGAAGGCACCGCCTCCAGACCCCAGACATTGGCGTAATAATTGGCCTCGGCGTCGATGTCGGTGACGCCATAGCCCACATAGCGGATTTCGGTAACGCGGCTCATTGGGGGTATCCTGTGTGCAAGAATGGGGGCGAACCACCGCCGCAAAGGGGGCGGCGGCGGTCCATGAAAACGCGATCAGATCGGCTGCGAGACGATGGCGAACATTTCCGCCGTTGCCTTGGCATTGTCGACGGGCGGGCCCTTGCCGATCTGGCCGTGGCAGATCTCCAGGCTCTTCTCGACGATAAAGCGGCAACGCTCGAACCGGCGGTTGCGATAGGCGGCAAAGGCTTCCTGGGGGGTAGCTGCCTTGGCGATCTCGTCGGCCAGCACGATGCTGTCCTCGATCGCCATGCCCGCGCCCTGACCCAGATGCGGGGTGGTGGCATGCACCGCATCGCCCAGCAGCACAACGCGGCCCTTGTGCCAGTCGCCATACAGCATCATGCCCTCCAGCGGGCGATAGACGACGCCAGCGTCATCGGTGATCTGTTCGGCCAGCGCCTGAATGGCGGGCGCGGTATTGGCCAGCTTTTCGCGCATTTTGGCGGCGATACCGGCGGTGTCATACCACGGATTGCCGGGCTCGGGCGTGGTGACATACATGTACATCAGGTCTTCGCTGATCGGCACCAGGCCAACGCCGGTCGGGCCGTTATAGACATGCAGCGCGTCCAGATCGGCCGGACGCTTGAAGTTGTAGCGCCACACCGACTGGCCAGTGAACTGCGGCTTTGGCGCATCGGGCAGGATCGCCTGACGCGTGGCCGAAAACACGCCATCTGCGCCCACCACGATGTCATAGCAGCCGGTACTGCCGTCAGAGAAGGTGACGTTGACCGCATCGCCGGTATCCTCGATCGCCGTGGCGGTGACACCCAGACGGATCTGCGCACCTGCGGCAATGGCGGTGTCGCCCAACAGCTTGTGCAGGGCGGGACGGCCGATGCCCATGTTGGCGGGCAGGCCCGGCGCGACCGGGTGACCGGGGATACGGGCAATCTTGTCGCCGTTGGGAAGATAGATTTCCACCGCGTCAAACCCGACGCCCGCGGCCAGATAGCCCTCCAGAATGCCCAATTCCTTGGCCGCCGACAGGACGTTCGACTGCTGGATGATGCCCACGCCATAGACGGCCCAATTGGGGTCGCGTTCGATCACTGTAACGGTGTGATCGGCCTTGCGCAGAGCGATGGCGCTGGTCAGGCCGCCAATGCCGCCACCGATCACCAATACGTTCAGATTGTTCATCATCAGGCTCCCTTGGCAGGCGCCCGACGCGGGACACAGCACTGCCGTTGATCTGTTTCGGCAGGCATCTAAGGGAGGCAGGCAGGATATGTAAAAGTCATTATTGTGATCCAGATGGATCAATATTGGTTATGCTTTTGCAACTCACCCCACCGCCGCATTGGCCGCCAGGCGCAACTGTTCGCGCAGCCACAACAAGCCCGCATCCTCGCGGCGGGATTCGTGGAACTGCACCATTTCACGCAAACGCGGGAACGGGAAAGGCATCGGCGCAAAGGCAATGTCGAATTGCGGCAACATCGCCTGCACCAAGCGTTTGTGCAACACCGCCAGACGTGGCGTATTTTGCAGGAACCACGGCACGCTGGCAAAGGAACCGACCTCGATCTCGATGCGGCGGGGCCGCCCCATGCGCGCCAATTGCGTGTCGGCAAAGGTGGCCGAACGCGCTGGCCCCAACGCCACGCCCACATGGCCCGCGGCAAAAAAGTCGTCCGCGCTCAGGCCTCGGGTGAACAGCGGGTTGCCCGCCCATCCCACCACCACCTGCTCCTCTTCATACAGGAATTCAGAAGGGTGCCACGGCGCAAGCAAGGGTTCGGGCGTCACCAACAGGTCAATCCGACCACCGTCCAGCGCCTCGGCGTTGCGCTCTGTTGGCAGCACCACCTCCAATTGCACCTGCGGCGCTGCCACCCGCAACCGTTCCGCCAGGCCCACCAGCACCGCCACCATCACATAGTCCGACGCGTTGATCCGGAACCGCCGGGTCGAGATCGCCGGATCAAAACCGGCCGGCGTGGCAATGGCCAGTTCGACGCTTTGCAGCGAGCGCTGGATCTGTGGGTACAACGCCTCGGCAAATGGCGTGGGGTGCATCCGCTTGCCCACCAGCACCAGCATCTCGTCCCCGAACGAGGCGCGCAACCGGCGCAGCGCCGCGCTGACCGCTGGCTGGGTCAGGCTCAACCGCTCGGCCGTGCGGGTGACGCTGCGCGTTTCCATCAGCGCGTCAAACACCACCAACAGGTTCAGATCGAGGTTTTTGAAGCGCATACCATCCATACAGACGATTTTTCATCGCCTGCCCTTCGCATAAACGGATATCACAGCTACGCCACACCCCGCCCCCGCGCAAGTCCGCCACGCAAAAGGGGCGCTGGCCTTGCGACCAACGCCCCCTTGCGACGAACGTGATGTTCAGATCAGAACTTGGTCGACACGCGCACGCCAAAGGTGCGCGGCGCCTGGAACTGATAGGTGTTCTTGCCCGCGACATAGTTGCGCGCGGCATTGGCCAGCACCACCTTGTCGGTGAAGTTGCGGAGATAGGCGTCCAGCTGCCACCCGCTGTTGTCAGGGCGATAGGTGATCTGGAAATTGCCCGTGACATACGGGGCCGAGCGCGTGTCGGAATCGTTGAACACGTCGTAATAGAAGTCCGACGAATACTTGCCATCCAGACGCGGGGTCACGGTTGCGCCGCCGACGCTAAACGCCTTTTCCACGCCAAAGGTGGCGACGAAACCGGGCGCGTTGGGCAGGCGGTGGCCGCTGATGTCGCGGTTGTTGCCAGCGCCGTCACGCACCACGATGCCCTGACCAAACTCGGTCTTCAGCACGGCCATGTTGGCGTCCACGCGCACACCACCGGGCAGCGCCGCGATGGTCTGCAATTCGGCGCCATAGATCTTGGCCGAACCCACGTTAAAGATGCCCGCACCGCCCGAGAGCGCGGCTTCCGAACGCGAGGCCTGATAGCCGCGATAGTCGAAGTAGAACGCCGAGGCATTCACCTGCAACTTGTTGCCAAAGAAGCGGTTCTTGGTGCCGATTTCCCATGCCGACAGCTTTTCCGGGGCATAGGAGACCGAGGCGGCCGAACCGTTCGAGTTGAACCCGCCCGACTTGTAGCCGGTGTCGAACTTGGCATAGATCAGGCTGGCCGGCGAAACCTGATAGTCCAGACCCACGTGATAGGTCGGCTGCGAGGTGCTCATCGCGCCATTGCCGGGGGTCGAGCCCGTGGTGAAGGGGAAGACAAAGCCCCATTCCGGGAAAGCCAGCGCCGGGAAGTTCAGCGTTGCCTGACCGGTGCGCAGCTTGCTGTCCCAGGTGTTGCGCGCGCCCAGCGTCAGCTTGATCTGGTCATTCACGCGGAAAGCCACCTGGCCAAACACCGCGTCCGACTTGGTCAGGATGTCATAGTCAAACTTGATGCCATACTGCCCGGCCTGGCTCAGGAACGCCGAGGCACCGCCCGTGGCGTAGGCACCGGTCATCGCCACGTTATACAGGCCCGAATTGATCGTATTGCGTTCCTGGAAATGGAACCAGCCCACCTGGAAGAACAGGCGGCTGTTGACCGAATTGGACAGGCGCACTTCGTGGTTCCAGGTCTTGGGGTCCTCGCCCTGGATGAACTGGCGATAGGCGGGGTAAACCGGGCCGGTCGCGTCCGTGCGGTGGCGATAGCTGGAATTGTCATAGCCGCCGGCATAGACCAGCGTCAGATCGGCGGGCAGACGGTCATAGGACACTTCCCAACGCAGCCGGTCGGCGGTCAGGTTGGTGGCGGTGACGGTGGTGTTGGCAAAGGTCTTGCCATCGCCAAAGTCAGGGCGCACCGCCAGCGTCGAATCCATCGTCACATCGCCGACATTGTTGATCTTGTCGTGCTGGTACGAGGCCCAGATCTTCAGGCCATCGACCGGCTTCCACGCGAACTGGATACGGCCCGAGAGCACATCGCTGTCATCGCCACGCAGGCCCTGACCATTGTAGATGCCCGTCAGGTTGCGATAGCCGTCACGCAGGTGATAGGTGCCCGAAGCGCGGACCTGAAACGCATCGCTGGCGGCATAGTTAAAGCCCAGATCCGCGTCGATCGCGTTGTAATTGCCATAGCCGAGCGCGGCATAACCGCCGGTCTTGTTGCTGGGACGGTTGGTGATGATCGAGACCAGACCGCCGGTCGAGTTGCGACCGTTCAGCGTGCCCTGCGGACCTTTGAGCACTTCGACGCGCGCCAGATCGTACATCGAGGACTGAATGTTGAACGAGCGGTTGGTGTAGAAACCATCGCGCGCGATCGGCACCGAGGGATCGCCCGTTTCGGTCACATCGGTCGAGGCGATGCCGCGCACCGCGACATAGGCCGCGCCCGTGCTGCTGGTGATGTTGACGCTGGGGTCGATCGCGGCCAGCGCCGAAACGTTCGAGACGCCCTTGGTCGCCAGCTCCGCGCCCGAATAGACAGTCAGCGCGATCGGGGTCTTCTGGGCCGACGACTCAACGCGGTTGGCGGTGACGACGATCTCGGCGATGCCCCCGGCAGGCTGAGCAGTGCCGCCGGTGGGCTGGGCTTGGGTCTGCGCCTGGGCCACGGCGGGCACGGCAAAAAGGCTGACAGACGCACAAAGCGCTGCGGAAAATCCGCGGTTCATGACAACTCTCCCTGAGATGAGGCTGAAGCGTTCCGCCCACAGCCTTGCAAAATCAAAACACTGGTTCTGAATAGAGGAGCCGGTCGGAGGCTGTCAACACCAGCCCCGTGCGACAATGTGACATTTCGGTCACATCTGCCCTTCCCACGGAGCCAATTTCCCAAGGACCACCGCCCCGTTACCATCCGCCGCAGTGATCACCGCGAGCCGGGAAACACATAGCAGATCAGCGCTTTTTCCCCGGCATCCCGCAGCCGAAAATGGCGCAGTCCGGCGGGCATGCATTTTTTTGCCCTGCCCGACATCTGGGCGCGCGCATGCCCCGAACTACGCCCCGATCACGGCGCGCGTGATGCAAAATCGCGCCATCAATTCACCTACTGAATGACAATGGATCATTAGCATTTATGCGACAATCCGCGCCTGCCCTCGCCTTGCGCGACGGACGCTTGACAATCGCGCGGCAGGCGGCATTATTCAGAACAAATGTTCTAATTACATCTCCGCCGACGACAGGCGGAATGCGTTTGCCCTTGGGGAGAGAGACCCAGATGACCCAATCCGCCGCCCTTCCCCGTATTGCGGGGAAAGCACAGGGCATCACGCTGGTCACGGTGGCGTTTTTGCCAATCGTCGCCATCGTGTCGATGTTCCCCGCCGTGCCCGCCATTATCGAGCATTTCGCCGCCCGCGACCCTTCGGCCATCGCCAAAGTGCCAGCGATGGTGTCCGCCCCCGGTCTGGCGATAGCGGTGCTCTCGCTGTTCGCGGGGTTCTTTGTCGACAAGTTCGGCCGCCGCCGCCTGCTGCTGGGCTCGACCTTCATCTATGGCTTTGCCGGGGCCGCGCCGTTCTTCCTCGACAATCTCGATTCGATCACCCTCTCGCGCTATCTGCTGGGCGTGGCCGAAGCGGCCATCCTGACCACGCTGAACACGCTGATCGGCGACTATTGGGATGAAAAGGGCCGCCGCTTCTGGCTGACCGTGCAGGGCATCTGCGGGCCATTTCTGGGCAGCGCGGTGATCCTGCTGTCGGGCTATCTGACGCATTTCCAGTGGAACGCGATCTTTCTGGTCTATCTGGTTGGCCTGCCGGCCTTTCTGGCCTGCGCGCTGTTCCTGTTCGAACCCGAACAGGACAACACCGCCCGCCAGATGCTGGGCATGGACGAGGACGCCAGCGCTTTCCCGTGGAAGGGCGTGGCCACCTATGGCCTGATCACGCTGTTTGGCGGGGCGCTGTATTACGTCTTCATCATCAATGGCGGGATCGTCTGGTCGGAAATCGGCGTCAAGGACCCGGCCGAGATCGGCAAGATGACCACCATCCCCAGCCTGTTCGTGATGGCGGGCGCGGGCGTGTTCTGGCTGACGGGCAAGATGGGGCCGCGCTGGCAATTGTTCGCGCTGTTCGCGCTGCTGGGCACAGGTCTGGCAATGATGGGCCTGATCCACGACTGGCGCGGCATGGTTGTGGCGATGGCCATCCAACAGACCGGCGCGGGCATGGCGGTCCCTTGCCTGATCGCCTGGGCGCAAAGCCACCTGCCCTTTGCCCATCGCGGGCGCGGCATGGGCATCTGGACCGCCTGCTTCTTCATGGGCCAATTCACCTCGCCGCTGCTGGTCAGTGCGATGCGGGTGGCCGCCGGCAGCATGCAGGGCGCGTTCCTCTATGCTGGTATCGCCGGGCTGGTCTGCGCGGTGGCAGCACTGATTATCGTTTCCGGGCGCGGCGCCAACGCGGCCGCCTGACCCCACCTTCTCGGAGTTCCAAGACATGAAATCGCAAATCAAACGCGGCGTCAGCCTCTACAGTTTTCAGGAAGAGCTGTTTCTGGGCCAGCTGAGCCTTGAGGATTGTGTCAGCTTTGCCGCCGGGATCGGCGCCAATGGCATCGAAATCCTGCCCGAACAGAACATCGCCAGCTTCCCCAACGTGTCCGACGCACAAATCGCCGAACTGCACGCGATGCTGGCCCGCCATGGCGCGCATTTCACCGCCTATGACATGTTCCTTGACACCAAGCGCCGCAAGGACCGCCTGATGAGCGACGAGGAGCAGGTGGAAAGCATCCATCGCGACCTGATCCTGTGCAACCGGCTGGGTATCAGGAACATGCGCATCCTTATCTTTGTCCGCCCGGACATTCTGGAAAAATGCGTGCCGATGGCCGAAAAGCTGGACGTCCACATGGGCGTCGAGGTCCATGCCCCGTGGCATCTGGAACACGCCTGGATCCAGCGCACGATCGAGGTCGCCGATCGCCTGAACACCCGGCATCTGGGCATCCTGCCCGACATGGGCATCTTCATGAAGCATTATCCGCCCGTGATGCGCGCCCGTTACGAGCGTCAGGGCGCCCGCCCCGAGGTGTGCGACTTCATCGTCGACCAGCACGAGCAAAAGGTGATGTGCGAATACACCATCTTTGAGGTCGCGGTAAAAATGCAGGGCAACAAGGCCGAGGTGGCCATGGCCGAAAGCCTGCGCCACAACCCCTATGCCAACCCCAAGCGGATCTATGACTACGCCCCCTATTTCCGCCATATTCAGGCCAAGTTCTATGAGATGACCGAGGACTGCCGCGATCCCGCGCTGGACTATGACGCGGTGATCCCCGAACTGGTCCGCGCCGGCTGGGACGGCACGCTATCGTCGGAATATGAAGGCAACCGCTGGATTCAGGACGTGATGGAGGTCGACAGCCGCGAGCAGGTCCGCCGCCAGCATGTGATGTTCGAACGCCTGATCGCCAAGGCCGAGGCCGATCTGGCCGGAGCGGCCGCGTGAAACGGGCGCTGGCCATTGGCCTGATGGCGGTGGGTCTGGCGGGCGTCGTCGCGCCCGCCGCCCACGCCCAAGGCCCCGCCCCCAGCCGCGAGGCGCTCCCCGCCCCGGCCCAGCCGGGCGCCATCGCGCTGTTGCCCACAGCCCCCGACCGCGAGGTCTGGCACCTGGACAACGGCAATATCGCCGTGCGCAATGTCACGCGCCCGACGCTTACGCCGTTCCTGCCCGTGGGGCGCGGCACCGGGGCTGGGGTGATCATCGCGCCGGGCGGCGGCTTTCTGGGCTTGGCGATCGAGAACGAGGGCTGGCGCATCGCCCGCTATTTCGCCAATCACGGCATTGCCGCCTTTGTGCTGAAATACCGGGTGCTGCCAACCCCGCCCTCGCAGGCTGAGTTTGCCGACCAATTGTCACGCGCCGTGCGCGGCGAAGCGGCCAGTTTCGCCCCGCCCAACGATACCCCGCCCGAAGCGCTGGCCGATGGCCTGTCGGCGCTGCGTTATGTCCGTGCCCACGCGGCCGACTATGGCGTGGATCCCGCGCGGATCGGCTTCATGGGGTTTTCGGCCGGTGGCTTTCTGACCCGCAGCGTGGTGCAGAACGCGGGCGCTGACATGCCCGCCTTTGCCGCGCCGATCTATCCCAACATGGCCGCGATGGAGGTGCCCGCCAACGCGCCCCCGATGTTCGTGGCGATTGCGGCGGATGACTTTCTGCTGGCGCGCTCTGGCGGGCCTATGCTGATCGATTCCTATCGCAAGGCGGGCAAATCGATTGAATTCCACATGTTTTCCGCAGGCGACCACGGCTTTGGCCCCGGCAAAGTGGGCGGCCCCACCGAAGGCTGGCTGGATCTGATGCACCGCTGGCTGCGCACGCGCGGCATTATCAAGGACTGATTGCCATGTTTGACAAATACACCATCGATCCCGCCAGCCTTGCCAATGTCGGCCCGGCGGACGCCCCCACCGGCTTTGCCTTCACCACCAAGCTGGGCTATTATCGTGGCCTCGGCCTCTCCATGGTCGAGGACCTGAAGGTGTCACTGGACGGCGAGGCATTCCCGCGTGAGGCCATCACGTTTGACGATGGCAATGGCGCGCTCAGCCTTGACGAGATGGAGACCGCCTATGACCGCCGCTGGGTGTTTGGCGCGCCCGCGACCGTGACGGTGGCGCTGCCCGGCGGTTTCCCCGCTGGTGAGCACAAGCTGGCGCTGCAACAGCGCCTGCGCATCTCGTATATGCCCTTCCCCTCGTTCAACAACGACGAGAAGGTCGTCAGCCTGTGACGCGCGCGGGCGTTCGGCGCGGCATCGCCGCCGCTCTGGGGATGGCACTGGCCGTGCCCTGCGTGGCCGGGGCACACACACCCGACAGCGCCGCGCTGACCGTCCGCAACCGGGCGATCATGTCCGACTTCGCCCGCCTGTTCTATACCGAACGGGCGGTCGAACAGGCGTTCAACACCTATGTCGCGCCCGATTACATTCAGCACAACCCCGGTCTGGCCGATGGCCGGGCGGCGGCCATTGCCGCGCTGGCCCCAATGTTCGCCGACCGCCAGAAAAGCTTTGAGATCCGCAGAATCGTGGTCGATGGCGATCTGGCCGCGATCCACATCTTTGTCCGCCCCACGCCCGATGCGCGCGGCGCGGCGGTGGCCGATTTCTATCGGCTGAAAGACGGCAAAATCGTCGAGCATTGGGACATCATCCAACCCATCCCGGCGCAATCGGCCAATCCCCACCCGATGTTCTGAACCAAAACACAATTTGGAGAGAGAATGATGACGAGTGACCGTCGGCAATTCCTGACCGGCGCGGTGACCGCTGGCGCCATGGCCGCCGCCACCCCGGCACAGGCCGCGCGCAAAATCGCGCCAAAGCCGGTCAACCCCGCCTTCCCCAAGGGCTTCTTGTGGGGCGCGGCCACGGCCGCCTATCAGGTCGAAGGCAACAATGTCGCCTCTGACATCTGGCTGCTGGAGCGCACCACCCCCACCGTCTATGCCGAGCCGTCAGGCGATGCGGCCAACAGTTTCCTGCTGTGGGAACGCGATCTGGATCTGGTCAAAAGCCTGGGCCTCAATTCCTACCGTTTCAGCCTTGAATGGGCGCGGATCGAGCCGGAACAGGGCCAGTTCTCCATCGCCATGCTGGACCATTACAAGGCGATGATCGCGGGCTGCCACGCGCGCGGATTGACGCCGGTGGTGACGTTCAACCACTTTACCACGCCGCGCTGGTTTGCCGCGCTGGGCGGATGGCATGGCAATGATGCCCCCGCGTTGTTCGCCCGCTATTGCGACCGGGCCGCGCGCCATCTGGCCGATGGCATCACCTATGCCACCACGTTGAACGAGCCCAACCTGTCGGGCAAGCTGGGCGAATTGCTGCCCGGTGACCTGCTGGGCGCGGACAAGGCCATGGTCGAGGCCGCCGCCAAGGCGCTGGGCGTGCCGATCTATCAACCGGGCAACCCGCTATACACCCCCGACGGCGCGCGCACCCAGCGCCACCTGCTGGAAGGCCACCGTCTGGGCCGCGCCGCGATCAAGGCGGTGCGCGGCGACCTGCCGGTGGGCGTGTCGCTGGCCATGCTGGACGAACAGGCCGCCCCCGACCTGCCGCGTGGCAAGGTCAGCCTGCAGGCCAAAATGCGCGAGCATTACTATGGCGAATGGCTGCGTCTGGCCAAGGACAGCTGCGATTTTCTGGGCATCCAGAACTATGAACGCAGCGTCTGGGACGACAAGGGCAAGCGCCCCAACCCGCCCGGCGCCGTCACCAACACCATGGGCGCAGAGGTCTATCCCCCGTCCCTGGCCGGTGTCGCGCGCTATGCCCATGCGCAAACGGGCCTGCCGATCATGGTGACCGAACATGGCGTGGGGTCCGAACATGACGAAATCCGCGCCAACCTGATCCCGGCCGCGCTGACCGAGCTCAAGCGGGCGATGGACGATGGCGTGCCGGTGCTGGGCTATCTGCACTGGAGCTTGGTGGACAATTTCGAATGGGTGTTCGGCTATCGCATCCGCTTTGGCCTGTGCGAATTGAACCGCCAGACCTTCGAACGCAAGCCCAAGCCCAGCGCCGCCGTGTTGGGTCGCATCGCACGAGCCAACGCGCTGACCTGATCGCGCCGTCTCATCGCGCAGGCCAACGCGCTGCTGCACGTCTATCGGATGGATGGCCGCCTTGTCGCCGGGGCGGCCATCTGGCGATCAGAAAACCGGCTTGGTGGTCAAAAACGCCGATGTCATGCGTGCCAGATCTTCCTTCAACACCTCCCAATCGCCCTCCCACGCGGCGGTGGTGGACGAACCAAAGCCCAGATAACGGGCGATCGTGGCAAAGATGATGCGAAAGGCCGAATCCACCGCACGCATCGCGTCAGGCTGGGCAATCTCGGCCGAGAACAGCAGCAGCGATTCCTTGATCGCATTGGCGGTGCGGGCATAGGACGCCTTGCCCGTGGCCGCGACCAGCGGATCATCGGTCGCGCGCTGCATCAACGGGCGCATCACCTCTCCATGCTCGCGCAGGGTTTCGGCCATGGCGTTGATCAGCGCGACCACCAGATGTTGCAGGTTTTGCGCGCCGTTACGCGCGGCCCCCAGCTGTTCCATCATTTGTTGATCGACGCGTTCCAATACGCGCAACTGGACCGCATGCAGCAAGGCATCCTTGCTTTCGAACCGGTTGTAAATGGACCCGATCGACACCTTGCCCTTGCGGCTGACGTCCTGCAGCGTGAAATCGACCGACCCCTGCGCCACCATCAAGGCTTCGGCGGCGGCCAACATCCGCTCATAAGAAGCCCGCGAACGCCCCTGAACGGGCGCGCGCAGGGCCGTGGCAAGGCCAATATCCTGTTTCATGGTGCAAACCATTTCATGCTTTTTGCAACCACGTCAACTCTCCCTATTTTACAGAATCAGTGTTCTGATTTCCATAAAGGGATCACGTTGCTGCCCAATTCGCAAGCCGACATTGATCAGGAATGCATGATATACCGCCCGCGTGGGCCAGCGATCGCTCACCAGCTGTCGCTCAGGCTACCAGCCGCAAATGCCCACCCCCGCGCCGCGCGGTCAACGAGACATTGGCCACACCTTCAAACGCCGCGATCACCTCGGCCAGATCACCGTCCAGCGCGAAATCGCGGCCCAACCGCAGCAAAGGTTCCCGCGGGCCTCCCGTTTTCAACCGCACCAGCACCTCCCCCGTGCCCGCGCCGCGCGGCAACAGCGTGGCCAGCTCGCCAAACACCTCGGGCAAAGCCACGTCCAGCGTCAGCGTCATCCGCGCATTGGCCTTGACCTCGCTCAACGCCTGCGCGCCGCGCACGGTGACACGGGGCGGTTCCTCGGGGCTGGGGCTGTCCAGTTCGACCTGCAACAGGATGCAGGCGCCTTCCTTGGCCCATGTCAGGAAATTGTCGACCAGCGTTTCCTCAAAACAACTTGCCGAAAACTGGCCCGACTGGTCCGAAAATTCGGCCATGACAAAGTCCTTGCCGCGCTTGGTCTTGCGCTTGTTCACGCTTTCCACCATCGCGGCCATCACCGCGCCCGTGCGGCCCGCGACCGGGCTGGCGATCAGGCTGGCATGGGTGCGCGCGCCATTGGCGCTGGCCACGGCGCGCCATTGCTCCACCGGATGGGCGGCAAAGTAAAAGCCGAAATTCTCGCGCTCCTTGGCCATCTGCTCCTGACGGCTCCACGCGGGCGTGTCGATCAGGCGGATGCCCGCCGTGTCCTCGCCGCCAAACAGCCCGTGCTGGCCACTGGTACGCCCACGCTCGGCCTCTTCGGCGGCGGCCAGCAACATGTCGGCATTGGCCATCACCTTGGCCCGGTTCGGCTCCAGCGCGTCAAACGCACCCGCCGCCGCCAACCCTTCCAGCATACGGCGGTTCAACGTGCCATAGGGCGCGCGGGTGAACAGGTCCTCCAGACTGGCAAAGCGGCCATTAGCCTCGCGCTCGGCCACCACCTGCTCCATCGCCTTTTCGCCGACATTGCGGATGCCCGCCAGCGCATAGCGTACCTGATAGCTTTCGGTCGTGGGCTCGACGGTGAATTCGGCCTCGGAGTGGTTCAGGCACGGCCCGGCGATGGTGATGCCGTTGCGCCGCATATCGTCCACAAACACCGCCAGCTTTTCCGACTGATGCATATCGAAACACATCGCGGCGGCATAAAATTCCTGCGGGTAATGCGCCTTGAACCAAGCCGTCTGGTAGGCCAGCAAGGCATAGGCCGCCGCGTGACTCTTGTTGAAGCCATAGCCTGCGAACTTGTCGATCAAGTCGAACAATTCGTTGGCCTTGGCCGGCGGGATATCCGACAGCTTGCCGCAGCCTTCGACGAAGCGCAGGCGCTGGGCGTCCATTTCGGCCTGCACCTTTTTGCCCATGGCGCGCCGCAACAGGTCCGCGTCCCCCAGCGAATAGCCCGCCAGAATCTGCGCCGCCTGCATCACCTGTTCCTGATAGACGAAAATGCCATAGGTTTCAGACAGAATGCCCGACAGCTTGTCATGCGGGTACTCGATCGGGGCCAGCCCGTTCTTGCGCTGACCAAACAGCGGGATGTTGTCCATCGGGCCGGGGCGATACAGCGAGACGAGCGCGATAATGTCGCCAAAATTCGTGGGTTTCACCGCCGCCAGTGTACGCCGCATGCCTTCGGATTCCAGCTGGAACACGCCGACGGTATCGCCCCGCTTCAACAGGTCATACACATCGGCATCGTCCCACGGCAGCGTCGACAGATCGATCGAAATCCCCCGCCGCCCCAACAGATCCACCGCCTTGCGCAGGATCGAGAGCGTCTTCAGCCCCAGAAAGTCGAATTTGATCAGGCCCGTGTCCTCGACATATTTCATGTCGAATTGGGTCACCGGCATGTCGGAACGCGGATCGCGGTAGAGCGGGATCAACTTTTCCAGCGGGCGGTCACCGATCACCACGCCCGCCGCGTGGGTCGAACTGTTGCGCGGCATGCCCTCCAACTGCATCGCCAGATCGATCAGGCGCTTGACCTCGGGGTCGTTGTCATATTCGCGTTTCAGTTCCGACACGCCATTCAGCGCACGCTCCAGCGACCATGGATCGGTCGGATGGTTGGGCACCATCTTGGTCAGACGATCGACCTGACCATAGGACATTTGCAGGATGCGGCCGGTATCGCGCAGCACCGCGCGCGCCTTCAGCTTACCAAAGGTGATGATCTGCGCCACATGGTCCGCGCCATATTTGCGCTGGACATAGCGGATCACCTCGCCCCGCCGCGTTTCGCAAAAGTCGATGTCAAAGTCGGGCATCGACACGCGTTCGGGGTTGAGGAAACGTTCGAACAGCAGGCCCAGCTTGAGCGGGTCCAGATCGGTGATGGTCAGTGCCCACGCCACCAGACTGCCCGCGCCCGAACCGCGCCCCGGCCCGACGGGAATGTCGTTCTGTTTGGCCCATTGGATGAAATCGGCCACGATCAGGAAATAGCCGGGGAACCCCATGCGGATGATGATGCCGGTTTCGAAATCCAGCCGCCGGGCATATTCCAGAAAATCCTCGGTCACGCCCAGCGGGCGCAGCGCCTCATAGGCGGCGGTTCGCTCGTCCTCTGGCTTGGCAAGGGCAGCATCGATGGTGGCCTCGTCCACGCCCGGCCAATAGGGCGCCAGCCGCTTGGCCAACCCCTGCCGCGCCAGATCGACCATCATCCGCGCCTCGCCTTCCTTGTCGCCGGCCAGACTGGGCAGCAAAGGCTTGCGCTTGGGCGGGACATAGGCACAGCGCTGCGCCACCACCAGCGTGTTGGCCAATGCCTCGGGCAGGTCGGCGAACAGTTCCGCCATCACCTCGGCAGGCTTGACCCAGCATTGCGGGTTCGACCGCGCGCGTTCAGGCGCATCAACATGTGTGCTGCCCGCGATGCACAGCATCGCGTCATGCGCCTGCGTATCCTTGGCCTCGGCAAAATGGGCCTGATTGGTGGCCACCAGCGGAATGTCGCGGGCATAGGCCAGATCGATCAGCGCGTCCTCGGCCATATCCTCGGCCGGGTCGCCGGTGCGGGCCACCTCGACATACAGACGGTCGCCGAAACAGGCCTGCAACACATCGGCATAGCGCTCGGCGGCCTCCTGCTGCCCCTCGGCCAACAGGCGGGTCAATGCCCCCTGCCCGGCCCCGGTCAGACAGATCAGCCCTTCGGTATGGCCCTCCAGGTCAGCCAGCAGCACGTGGGGATCAAACTCCAGCGGGCGGTCCAGATGCGAGGCGCTGACCAGATGGCACAGGTTCAGCCAGCCCGCCTCGTTCTGGGCCAACAGCGCCAGCGCGTCGATCACCGGGGCGGCATTCATCCCGCCGCCACTGCTGCCGCCCATCTCCACCGGCCGCGCCACCGACAGCAATGTGCCGATGATCGGCTGAACCCCGGCATCCTTGCACGCTCCGGCATAGGCGGGCGCGACATACAACCCGTTGCGGTCGGTCACCGCCATCGCCGGGAAGCCGCGCGATTTGGCCAGCTTGGCCATGGCTTTGGGATCGATGGCCCCGTCCAGCATGGTATAGCTGGAAAAGACGCGCAGCGGGACAAAGGGGGCATAGGGCATGGGGTTCAGCCTATGGCGCAGCGGCGCGCCAGATCAATCAGGCGCCAGCCCGCGCCTGTTGATGCCCTGTGGGTAACGCTGTGGATTAGGCCAGCAGGCGAGCGATGTCGGCGGCAATGCGCTCTGGCTTTGCCGTGGGGGCATAGCGGCGCAGCACCCGGCCATCACGGTCAATCAGGAATTTGGTGAAATTCCATTTGATCTTTTGCGTGCCAAATATGCCGGGCGCATTGGCCTTCAGCCATTGCCACAGCGGCGGCGTGGCCGCTCCGTTCACCTCGACCTTGGCCATCAAGGGGAATGTCACCCCGTGGTTGACGCGACAGAACTGGGCGATCTCGTCGGCATCGCCCGGTTCCTGCCCGCCAAACTGGTTGCAGGGGAACGCCAGCACGGCAAACCCCTGCGCCCCAAACCGCCGCCACAACGCCTCCAGCCCGTCATATTGCGGGGTAAAGCCGCAATGGCTGGCGGTGTTGACCACCAGCACCACCTTGCCCAGATGCCCGGCCAAGGAGACCGCCTCGCCATTGGGCAGGGTCGCGGTGAAATCGGCGATCGTTTGCGGCGCGCCCACGGTGATCAGGCCGCGTGGGGGTAATCGTCGCGCGCGTACAATTCCATGATCTCATCCGCCTTCATGCGGTGATCACCGATGCGCTCGATCTCGTATTTGGTCCGCTCATCCGCGTTCAACAGTGCGATGTACCGCACCAGATCAGCCAGCGTCCCGTGGCGCACAGCCTTCAACTCGTCCAGCAGGCCGCCGCCGTCCGCCGCCAGATGCAGCGCGACCGTTTCGCTCCAGTCGATGGTGGTGGTCATGATCTTATCCTTCCCTGTTCAGGCCTTGGGCCAGACGATGTGCTACAGGATGTGGAACGCAACGCGCCCCGTTTCAAGCCCCCTTTGCACCGCAAGGCAGGCCCGCCCCATCACCCCTCGACCAACCGCCCGTCCTTCAACCGCAGTACACGGTCCATCGTGGCGGCCAGCCGCTCGTTATGGGTGGCGATCAAGGCCGAAGCGCCCGTATCGCGCACCAGACGCAACATTTCGGCCAACACCTTGTCCGATGTCGCCTCGTCCAGATTGCCGGTGGGTTCATCGGCCAGCACCAGCCGGGGGCGATTGGCCAGCGCGCGGGCCACGGCCACGCGCTGCTGCTCGCCGCCCGACAACTGGCTGGGCCGATGGTTCAGCCGCCCGCCCAAGCCCAGAGCGTTCAGCACATCGCGCGCCCGCGCCTCGGCCTCTGCCTGCGGGCGGTCGGCCACCAATCCGGCCAGCATGACATTTTCCACAGCCGTGAAATCGGGCAGCAGGTGGTGGAATTGATAGACAAAACCGATCGCCTCGCGCCGCAAGGCCGTGCGCGCATCGCCATTCAGCGCGCTGGCATCGCGCCCGGCGATGGCAATCTGCCCGCCAAAGCCGCCCTCCAGCAGACCAACGGCCTGCAACAGCGTGCTCTTGCCCGACCCCGATGGCCCCAACAGCGCGACGATCTCACCAGCGCGGATCGTCAGATCCACCCCGCGCAACACCTCGATCCGCGTGTCCCCTTGGGCAAAGGCGCGGGTCACCCCGGTCAGTTGCACAACCGCCTGCATTTGCCCCTCACTCATACCGCAACACCTGCACCGGATCAGTTTTGGCCGCCTTCATCGCCGGGAACAGCGTGAACACAAACGACAGCCCCAGCGCCATCGCCGCGATGCCGGCAATTTCCCACGGATCGGACCGGCTGGGCAGTTCTGTCAGAAAGCGGATTTTGGGGTCCCACAGGTTTTGCCCCGTGACAAATTGCACAGCGTTCACAACGCTTTGTCGGAAGAACAAAAAGACAAAGCCCAGCGCCAGCCCGGTCGCCGTTCCGGCCAGCCCGATCACCACGCCAATCGCCATGAATATCCGCATGATCGAGCGGCGCGATGCCCCCATCGTGCGCAAAATGGCGATGTCGCGGGTTTTGGCCCGCACCAGCATGATCAGGCTGGACAGGATGTTGAACACCGCCACCAGCACGATGATCGAGAGCACGGTGAACATCGCCACCCGCTCCACCGCCAGCGCCTGAAACAACTGGGCGTTGATCTCGCCCCAGTCATAGATTTTGGCGCGGCCCTGCAATTGGGGCTGCAACGGGGCCAGAATGGCCTGCACGCGGTCGGGGTCGATGGTGGTCACCTCGATCATGCCGATGGTGTCGCCCGACATCAACAGAGTCTGCGCATCCGGGATCGGCATGATGACAAAGGCGTTGTCGTAATCATACACCCCCACCTCGAACACCGCGCCGATGCGATAGGCGACCTGACGCGGCACCGTGCCAAACGGGGTGGAGCGCCCCACCGGGTTGATGACGGTGATCGTGTCGCCCACCCGCGCGCCCAGATTTTCGGCCAGCCGCGCGCCGATCGCCACGGCATTGGCGCCTTGGGCGATGTCGGCAATGCGGCCCTCGGTCACCTTTGGAGCCAGACGGGCGATGTCGTCACTGGTCTGGCCGCGCAACTGGATCGCCGCCACCCGCCCGTTGTACGTCACCAGCAAGGGCTGCTCGATCAACGGGCTGGCGCGCACCACGCCGGGGGTGGCGCGGGCGCGGGCCAATACGTCCTGCCAATTGTCCAGCCGCCCGCCATAGGCCTGAATGATCGCATGGCCGTTCAGGCCGACGATCTTGTCCAGCAATTCCGCGCGAAAGCCGTTCATCACGCTCATCACGATGACCAGCGCCGCCACGCCCAGCGCCACCGCCACCAGGCTAAGCCCGGCAACCAGCGCGATGAACGCCTCGCCACGGCCGGGCAGCAGGTAACGCCGCGCCATCGTCCATTCAAACGGAGACAGTATCAAGCCAAGGCCCTTTTACCCATGGGCGCGGCCCCTGCGGGCGCGCGGTCCTCTTTGGCCCAAGGCCTTAGGCCGGGCGCGCTGCCCACGCAACCGCCAAGACCACGCCCGGCCTGCGCCGGACACGCCATCCCACTGGCGTTGGTCAGAAAAGCCCTCGCCAAAGCGCACAAACCGGGGGTGCGTGGCAAGAAAAATTAACCAAGCTTGATTAGCCAAACGTCATGGACAAACTTCACCCTCGATCTACTCCGGTGATCGTGCCGCTGCTGGTGCTGGCCGGCTATATGCTGTGCACGGCAGTGGGCGTGGGACAGGTGCGCTTTTCCAACGGACTGAGCTTTATGTGGCCGGCCAACGCGCTGTTGGTGGCGGGACTGTCGCTGCGTGCTGACCCCGCCTGCCGCCACCGCATCCTGACCGCCGGGCTGATCGGCGGAATCGCGGCCATGCTGTATTTCGGCATCGGCATCATTTCCAGCATCGGCATGGCACTGGCAAACGTCACCGAGGCCGCCTTGGCGGCGCATATCCTGCGCCAACTGACCTATCGCCGCGACCCGGCCGACGGCGTGACGTGGATGATGCAATTGCTGGTGTCGATCGCGGCCGCGACGCCGATAATCAGTGCGGTGATTGCCACGCTCACGCTGATGTTCGGCACCGATGGGCTGATGGCCCCCACCTCGCCCGCAACGTTCTTCTTCAACTGGTATCTCAGCCATGCGCTCGGGCTGATCGTCTTCCTGCCCTGCGTCGTCACGCTGTTGCATGGCCAGCGCCGCACCGGCCACCCCCAAGGCTGGCGCCGCGCCGCCGCGCTGTTGGGCCAGATGGCGGTGATGGGCGGTGTCTGCGCCCTGTGTTTTGTCAACGCCAACGTGCCGTTGCTGTTCCTGCCGGTGCTGGTCATGGTGGCCACGATGGTCTGGGCCGAGCCGATTGGTCTGGTGCTGATGTTCCTGATGGTGGCGCTGATCGGCGGCTGGGCAACGGGGCATGAAATCGGCCAACTGGCGCGCACCTATCCCGATCAGGCAACGCGGGTCATTCATTTCCAGCTCTATCTGGGGCTGATCGCGCTGGGCGTGCTGCCGGTGGCCACGGCGGTGCAACAGATGCGCCAATTGCTGATCCGCCTGCGCGAAAGCGAAGCCCGATACCGGCTGCTGGCCGACCATTCGACCGATATCATCATGAGCACCGCGCCCGAGGGCGCGATCCGCTATGCCTCGCCATCGGTGCTGCAACTGGCCCAGCATCAGCCTGACGCGCTGATGGGTCAGAACGCGGTGCGGCTGATCGCCCCGCGTTTCCGCCGCAAGGTGGTCGAGGCGCATATGGAGGCAATCCGCAACCCCGGCCAAACGGTGGTGGTCGAATTTCTGGGCATCCCCCGCTTTGCCGAGGAACGCTGGTTCGAGGCGCATATGCGCGCCGTCCACGACCGTTTCGGTCAGGTGGAATGCGTTGTCAGCGTGATCCGCGACATGTCCGAACGCAAGGAATACGAGACCGCGCTGGCGCTGGCGGCGATGACCGACCCGCTGACCGGTCTGCCCAACCGCCGCCTGTTCCTCAAAGCCTTGGAGGAGTGCATCGCGCGCGGCCGTCCGGGCTGTGTCGCGCTGATCGATCTGGACCACTTCAAGATGGTGAATGACCGTTTCGGCCATGCGGCGGGCGACGCGGTGCTCAAGACCTTTGCCGAGGTGGCGCGGCAGGGGCTGCGCGCGACCGACACGCTGGCGCGCATCGGCGGCGAGGAATTCGCCCTTTTGCTGCCGGGAGCCAGTATCGAGGTGGCAGAAATGATCTGCGCCCGCCTGGGCATGAGCCTTAGCGCGGCCGTAACGCAATTTGGCGACGCGGAAATCAGCATCACCACCTCGATCGGGCTGGCGCGGCTGGGCCAGCACCCCGAAGACACGATGCGCGCCGCCGACGAAGCGCTGTACCAGTCCAAGGCCGCCGGCCGCGATCGCCTGTCGATCGCGGCATGATACCTGACTCTCGCGATCGCCTGTCGATCGCGGCATGATGCCTGACTCCCGCGATCGCCTGTCGATCGCGGCATAGCATCTGCCCCGGCGATCGCCTGCCGATCACGGAGTAACGCCCTGTTGCCGGGCGGGATCGTCACGACAACGCAACATTTGCGCCCGGTTCCCACCGAAAAGCCCGCTCCGCCTCTTGCCATCTGGGGCAACAAGCGCCAAATGCGCCCCGCCTGCCCCGGCGGGCCCCTCCCGTTCCACAACAGAGTCGCTGCACGGCATGACCCCCACCGATCACATCCAAGACACCGCCCCCTGGGACATTGGCGCCGATGGCGACACTCTGCACGAGGAATGCGGCATCTTCGGTGTCATCGGCGCACGCTCGGCCTCGTCCATGGTGGCGCTGGGCCTGCATGCGCTGCAACACCGCGGTCAGGAAGCGGTGGGCATCACCAGCTATGACGGCAATGCGGACGCTGGCGAATTCTTTGCCCATCGCGGCATTGGCCATGTGGCCCATGTGTTCAACAGCGCCGACCTGTTTGCCGAACTGCCGGGCAACATGGCGTCTGGCCATGTGCGCTATTCCACCACGGGCGGGTCTGGCCTGCGCAATATTCAGCCGCTGTTTGCCGATCTGGCCGGTGGCGGTTTCTCCATCGCGCATAACGGCAATCTGTCGAACGCGATGACGTTGAAGCTGGATCTGGTGCAAAAGGGCTCGATCTTCCAGTCGACCTCCGACACCGAGGTGATCATCCACCTCGTCGCCACCAGCCGCTATCCCACCCTGCTTGACCGTTTCGTCGACGCGCTGCGTCTGGTCGAGGGTGCCTATTCGCTGATCTGCATGACCAAGGAAGGCATGATCGCCTGCCGCGATCCGCTGGGCATCCGCCCGCTGGTGATGGGCCGGATCAAGGACGCCATCGTCTTTGCGTCCGAAACGGTCGCGCTGGACGTGGTGGGCGCCGAATTCATCCGCGAGGTCGAACCGGGCGAACTGGTGCAGGTGGACCATCAGGGGATCATCTCGTCGCATCGCCCGTTTGGCGATTTTGCCGGCCGCCCCTGCATTTTTGAACACGTCTATTTCAGCCGCCCGGATTCGGTGATGGGTGGCCGCAGCGTGTACGAGGCGCGCCGCGCCATCGGCATGGAACTGGCCAAGGAATCGCCCGCGGACGCCGATCTGGTGGTGCCGGTGCCCGATTCGGGCGTGCCCGCCGCCATCGGCTATGCCCAGCAAAGCGGCATCCCGTTCGAACTGGGCATCATCCGCAGCCACTATGTCGGCCGCACCTTTATCCAGCCCAGCGATGGCGCCCGCCACGCCGACGTCAAGCGCAAGCACAACGCCAACCGCGCGCTGGTCGAGGGCAAGCGCATCGTGCTGATCGACGATTCGATCGTGCGCGGCACCACTTCGCTCAAGATCGTGCAGATGATGCGCGACGCGGGCGCGGCCGAAGTGCACATGCGCATCGCCTCGCCGCCCACCAGCCACTCGTGCTTTTACGGCGTCGACACGCCCGAGCGGGAAAAGCTGCTGGCCGCGCGCATGGATCTGGAGGCGATGGCGGACTATATTCAGGCCGACAGTCTGGCCTTTGTCAGCATCGACGGCCTTTACCGCGCCGTGGGCGAAGATGTGCGCAAGCCGTCCTGCCCGCAATTCTGCGACGCCTGCTTTACCGGCGACTATCCCACCCGCCTGACCGATCTGATCGAAAGCGGCCGGGAGGCGTAAGATGACCGATACGGGCGCGTTTGCCGGACAGGTGGCGCTGGTCACCGGGGCCAGCCGCGGGATCGGCGCGGCAACCGCGCTGGCGCTGGCCGCGCAGGGCGCCCATGTCATCCTGACCGCCCGCGACACCAAGGCGCTGGAAGCCATCGAGGAGGCGATCCACGCCGCCGGGGGCACCGCCACCATCGCGCCGATGGATCTGACCGAACAGGACGCCATCGCCCGTCTGGCCACCGCCGTGGCCGAGCGTTGGGGCAAGCTGGACGTGCTGGTGATCAACGCGGGCGTGTTGCCGACTCTCTCGCCCGTGACCGATCTGAACCTGCCCGGTTTGAACAAGGCGATCGCCACCAACATGCTGGCGACTCAGGCGCTGTTGTCGCGGTTTGACCCGCTGTTGCGCAAGGCGCCATCCGGGCGGGTGATTGCGCTGACCACCCATCTGGCCCGCAACGCCCGCGCCTTTTGGAGCGGCTATGCCGCGACCAAGGCCGCGCAGGAAATGCTGGTCGAATGCTATGGGCAGGAAACGGCCAATATCAGCAAGGTACGCGTGGCGATCGTTGATCCGGGTGCCACCCGCACCGCCATGCGCGCCCGCGCCTATCCGGGCGAGGACCCCAAGAGCGTCAAGGCCCCCGAGG
This sequence comes from Novosphingobium ovatum, assembly GCF_009909235.1. Taxonomy (GTDB): domain Bacteria; phylum Pseudomonadota; class Alphaproteobacteria; order Sphingomonadales; family Sphingomonadaceae; genus Novosphingobium; species Novosphingobium ovatum. Next base: position 191,552 of record NZ_JAAAPO010000002.1, on the reverse strand, counting down.
TCGTCGCCGATGCCATCGTCGACCTGCTTTTGCAGGAATTCCCTAGCGGCACGCGCCTGACCGTTAACCCGAAAGTATAATCGGCTCTTCACCGGCAATGGTGTAGGAACGGTTCTGTCTCCAGCGCCCTCTGGCGACATGCCGGGAATGGTCGGTGTGATAGGGCCAAACATGGTCCACCCATCGATCCGCGTGTCCCAATGCCCCGGCACCAACGCCTGAACGGCCAGATGGCCGGGGCGCGATCGGTGGCTCCCGCCACGCACACCCCCCGCATGCCGATCGCGCCCGCTTCAGGTGGTGGCTGATATCGGCACAAATGGCATCACCACCGCTTCGGCGCGGGCGATCCATTCCGCCTTTTCCCCCACCGGCGCGACATAATGCAGCGCGTCTGCCGCCGCCGCCCAACTGTCGCCGCGCGCGATCATCCACGCCGCCAGATAGATCGACGCCAAACACCCGCCCGCACTGGCCACAGACCCATGCGCAACAAAGGGCGCGTCCAGCACCTGCACCCCGGCCTCGGCCCCCCATGGCTTGGTGGTCAGATCCGTGCAGGCGGGCAACGTGCCGATAAGCCCCAGCCGCGCCAGCAACAGCGTGCCCGAACATTGCGCCCCGATGATCTGGCGGGCGGGGTCCAGACGCAATTGGTTCAGCAACCCCTGATCCTGCGCGATCTGGCGCGTGTATATGCCGCTGCCGATCAACACCGCCGGCCTCTGCGGCAAAATCTATGGCGCGTTGGCGCGTAACCGTCACGCCGTTCATCGATGTCACCTGCGGCGTGGGCGCGGTGATATGCGCCCTGCCCTGCACCACAGATCAGACGGCGCGGCGCGCAACAAGGCACTCACCCCTTGGCCTGCGCCCATTCCCATGCGCGCAGATCGCTGGGCGATGGCTGGGGCGTGTCCTTTGCCTTCATCGCCGCCCAAGCCGCCAGCGCCCGCTCGCGCCCTTCACGGTGCCCCACGATCGGCATGGGATAGCCACAGCGGCGGCGCGTCAATGGGTCGGGATCATGGATCTGATCATCGCCAAGCCCCGCCAGTTCGGGCACCCAGCGGCGGATATAGGCGCCTGCGTCAAACTTTTCCGATTGCACCAGCGGCGCCATGATCCGCACGAACAGGTTGGCGTCCACCCCGCTGCCCGCCGACCATTGCCAGTTCACCGCGTTCTGCGCGTAATCGGCGTCCAGCAACGTGTCCCAGAACCAGCGCTCCCCCGCGCGCCAATCGATCAACAGATGTTTGATCAGGAAACTGGCCGCGATCATCCGCACCCGGTTGTGCATCCAGCCCGACACCCACAGCTCGCGCATGCCAGCGTCCACAATGGGGTAGCCGGTGCGCCCCCCCTGCCACGCGGCCAGACCTTCGGGATCATCGCGCCACGGCAGGCTCTCGAAATCGGGCTTGGCCGGGCGGCTGCCGTAATCGGGGATCTGGTGGATGATGTTGGCGGCATAATCGCGCCACGCCAATTCGGACAGGAACGTGTCAGTACTACCGCCCAGATCCTGCGTTGCATGCCACAGGGTTGCCGGGCTGATCTCGCCAAAGGCCAGATGGGGCGACAACCGGCTGGTGCCCGATTGCGAAGGCAGGTTGCGTGTTTCGGCATAGACCCGCGCGTGGTCCAGAAAATCGGCCAAGCGCTGCTGCGCGCCCGCCTCACCGGGCGTCCATTCCGCAGCCATGCCCCCTGCCCAATCGGGCGCGGTGGGCAACAGACCCCAACTGTCCAGAGTTTCGCTGGCCGGCCAGCGGGTGGGTGCGGGGATGACATCTGGCGCGGGACGCGGCAGCGCGGGCGGCATCTGCGCCCGCAGCGCCCGCCAGAACGGCGTGTAAATGCGATAGGGCGTGCCAGAGCCACTGCGCACACTGCCGGGCGGCGCCAGATAATTGCCGTGATGCAGGCACAGGTTCAGCCCCCCGCGCAGCACGGCGCGTTCGGCATTTTGCCACCACGGTTCGACATGGTGCAACGCGTGGATGGCATGGGCGCGGGTTTCGATCATCAGACTGGCCAGCGCGACCTCGGCCCGGCCCCGGCGCAGGATCAACCGGCTGCCGCGCTGCTGCAGTGCCGCCTCCAGCGCGGCCAGACTGTGATACAACCACCACCGCGAAGCCCCACCCAAACGGCGATGGCGCGCGCCTTCGTCATCCAGCACATAGACCGGGATGACCGGCCGCCCACTGTCCACCGCCGCCAGCAAAGCGGCCTGATCCGCAACCCGCAAATCGCGGCGCAGCCACAGGATAACAGGAGCGACCTTCATCACGCAGGCGATACGCCCGCGCGGGCGGGCGCTCACCATGACCCTTGGGGCACATGCCCTTTGGGGCAAATACGTGGATAAATGCAAAAACGGCGCCCCCGGTCAGACCGGAAGCGCCGTTTTGAAAAACCAGACCGGCTGGCCGCAGCTTATTTCGGCGAGACAGTCTGCGGCGTCTTGGTCGCGTTATCGATGGCCAGCCCCAAGGTGGCTGCCGACATGATAGGTCCACCGATATTCAATACTTGCTGCAAACCGAGGCGAGCGCCCATACCGCTACCGCCGCCAAGGCCCGAACCGCCCACAGGGTGCACGCCTTCCCACCGCTGGCGCAATGCGCTCCACTTGTACGATTGACCGGTCGGACCGTCTGTCACCGTCTGCCCATCAACGGTGCCGGGCGCGGTCGGCTTACCAGCGCAGGCGCTGGACGAGCCCAAGACGCGGCCCTTGGCCGGACGCGCACAAGGAGCAGTGGAGACGACCGCCCGCGGCAAGGCGTCAACCGAACGAATCCCCTGCGGCCCAGGCGTAGCCGTCGCAGCAGCGGCATAAATTGCAAACAAAGTCAGTGACATAAAAAGTCCCTTTTACGCCTTTGCGCCAGCAACGGCATGCATTATTGCGCCGCATCATAAGCATGGCATAGGCATTTGTCCATATGCTCGCGCATGAACACCGCAAGGCAGGCACCTCAGACCGCCAAAACGGACGCAACACGGCTCCCCTTTACTGATAATAATGGCCTACAACCTTAATGAATGCATATGCCATTTACGAACATCATGACAAGAGGACTGCAACGCCGGTAAATTCCGCCAAAGATCTGGCACCCATCCTGTCCTGCCCCATTTGCAATGGGGACATTTCCGCAAATCTGGCATGCCTGAACTGCGGCAAAACCTTTCCGGTGCTGAATGATCAACCCGCGATGTTCAATTTTGACAAAAGCATATTTACGCGCGACGGCATCGTGCCAAATCTTGAACACCGCATATCCGGCATGAAGTCATCCACACTCGGCCGCCTGTTGCAAAACATCACCTACGGCGGGCCATCAGAGCAATCCAAAGCCAATGTCGATGCACTGGTCAAAATTTGCGAAGCCAGGAATAACCCAAGAGTGCTGATCATCGGCGGCGGAACTGTCGGCACCCTGGCAGAGCTGTATGGACGCGAGGCGATCAACATCGTGGGAACCGATGTCTATGCATCGGACATCACCACGCTTGCCTGCGACGCCCATCACATGCCGTCCAAAGATGGCGTGTTTGATGCGGTCGTCATACAGGCGGTTTTGGAGCACGTGCTGGACCCGGCCCTGGTCGTGCATGAGATCTTTCGCGTGCTGGCGGATGATGGCGTGGTTTATGCCGAAACGCCGTTCATGCAGCATGTCCATGAAGGCGCGTATGACTTCACGCGCTTTACCCGGTCCGGCCACCGATGGCTTTTCCGCAACTTCACGCAAATCCGCGCGGGCTCACTGCTTGGCCCGGGCATCATGCTGCTTTGGTCGATACGCTATTTCCTGCGATCATTGGGTTTTGGCGCAAAGTTGACGGCGCTGATCACGTCCTGTTTTTTCTGGATCCGGTTTATCCAGTCACGGCAAAATGCGCCGCAGAACGATGACGCTTCCAGCGGCTTTTTCTTTATGGGCACAAAATCGCAAAGCCCACTGCGGGCAAACCAAATGCCCGCCTATTACGATGCGCGGTAATGAGGTCATGGCCGCGCGCTGATCGGCGTATCAGGGCCTTTGGAATACAGGCACTGTGCAAATAGGCGCCGCAGGGATCAGACCGGAGGTGCATCTTCGACAGGCCGCACGTCATCCACATGCCGCGCGCCGCGCTGGCGGAAGGCTTCGCGGGCCTCATAACGCGCAATATCGCCCAACTCCTGCCAGCCAACCCGCAACACGGTGTCATCGTCGAAAACGGCGTTTTGAAACGACGCATTCACCAAATGACGTGCCGAAGGCATGATGGCTCCGTCCAACGAGACCCCATCGACGGTTGCGTAACGCAAATCTGCCCGCCCCAAATCGCTACCTTGCAATTGCGCCTTTTCCATCACTGCACCAACCAAGGACGCGCCGTTACATTTGGCGTGACGCAAGTCAGATTCAGACCAGTCAGATGCCTGCGCTTTTGCAAAACGCAGACGGGCCGCCTCCATCCGCGCGCCGGCAAAACATGCCCCCATCAACATTGCGCCAGTCAGGTCGACGCCCACCATCGTGGCTTTGGCAAAGCTAGTGCCGATGAACGATCCTCGCGCCAGCGTCGCCCCCTGATCCAGTTCAACCCACTCAAAATCCAAAAGATCGAACCGGCGCCTTTGCAAAGGATATCCGCTGCGCAGGACGGCGCGCCATTCCTCGCGCAGAATGGCCGCCCGTTCACGATCAACACGATTCATCTGTATTCGGGCATCAGTAATCGCGCCATCAATCCACTCGTCCAAATCCTTCACACCTTGCCTCATCCTTTCAGGGATTTGGCTGACCAATTCCGCCAACGCCGCATTCCGCTCCATCGCGGCGGCATGCCCGGTCATGAACAGTTCAAACGCGGCGCGTTTCAGTTCTTCGCCCTTTTCACCCCGCAAATAGGGGCGCAATCGCTGTAGAGCGGTGATCTGCAACACATTGCGCACGTCTGGATCGATGCCCGCAGCAAAGTCCCCCGCCGCCTGCAACTGGATTTCGGCGTATTCCTTCAGGTGCCGATCAGCATCCACACCCTGTTGCTGGCGCTCTTTCAATCGCAAGTCCTCGGCCTTTTTGTCCAAATCCTCGCGCTTCAGCGTCAGGTCCCGCCGCACATTTACGTCGCGCCAGTGCCAGAACGCCAAGCCGACAACCGCCGCCAGCACAACGCCCAGCGCGCCAAAGCGGTCTTTCCATTCAGGCGCGTGATCTTGCCCCAGATCATAGAAGAACAGCGGCCCCAAAATCGGGCCGCGCCGCACCCAATCGCGCACAGGCGCCAGCACATCCCAACGCGCGACAAGATCGAAACAAAAGAGTGCGGCAAAAACCGCCGCGACCAGAAACAGCAGCTTCAATGGCCGACAATAGCGCGCATCTTCGGCACAGGGCGCAAACAACGCGGCCCGATACGGCCACGCATAAAGGGCACCCCCAACGACCGCCACAAACGTAAAAGCAAAACCCATAACGCCCCTCCCCCAGCACATTACGGCAGACAGGGCGATGGTGGAAGTGGAAGAGCATGCGCATCGCCCCGCTTACCCACAGCAGATCAGCACTTTAGCCCCCATGCACCGCCCGCCACGACAGGCTCTGTCCTACACCCCGCCCACGGCGATATGATCGCGCCCGCAGCCGCCACGAAGCGCGCCGCCCACAGGGCCGCCGCCGCGCCGCGATGCCGCCTATGCGCCATGCCGATGGGGCCGCCACGCTGACCACAGCGCTGCCGCCCATCGCCGCGCGATGATGCTGCCCCCCCTGCCCGCTCTTTGCCATCGTTGGTCCAGCATTGCCCACGCGCATCCGGCGCGTTTTTTTCTGGCTTTTGTACATAGCGCCCCCGCGCATGGGTTTTATCAACTTGCATTTGGCGCAACCATCAACTTGCCCCCCCGCAATCCGCCCAAACCCGCGCAAATCCGCTTGCTTTGCCCGCCAAAATCGCTATGGGCCGCAACCTACTGCAAGTGCGGATGTCGCAGCCCGCGCCACAGGTTATGCGAAGAAAGCCGGAGGGGCCCCGCAATCCCGCGGATCAGCCAGCGATCGGTTATCATGATGAAGGAAGCTGCCGTGGCTCTTTATGAGCACGTGTTCCTGGCCCGCCAGGACCTGAGCCAAGCGCAAGTTGATGCGCTGGCCGCCACCGCCACCGAGATCATCGAGTCCAACGGGGGCAAGGTCACCAAGACCGAAACCTGGGGTCTCAAGAGCCTCGCCTACAAGATCAAGCGCAATCGCAAGGCGCACTTTGTGATGCTGAACGTGGAAGCCCCCGCCGGCGTCACCGCCGAGCTGGAGCGCCAGATCGGCATCAACGAAGACATCATCCGCTTCATCACCGTCCGCGTTGATGAGCTGGAAGCTGGCCCGTCGGTCCAGATGCGCAAGAACGACCGCGAGCGCAGCCGTCGCCGCGAACGCGAGGAGGCTTGATCCATGGCTCGTGCATTTTTCCGTCGTCGCAAGAGCTGCCCCTTCTCGGGCAAGAACTCGCCCAAGATCGACTACAAGGACATCCGCCTGCTGCAGGGCTTCATGTCTGAACGTGGCAAGATCGTTCCCAGCCGCATCACCGCCGTTTCGGCCAAGAAGCAGCGCGAACTGAGCCAGGCGATCAAGCGCGCCCGTCACCTGGGCCTGCTGCCCTACCTCGTCAAGTAAGGGAGAAGACCCATGCAGATCATTCTCCTCGAACGCATCGAGAAGCTGGGCCAGATCGGCGATGTCGTGTCCGTCAAGGACGGCTACGCCCGCAACTTCCTGCTGCCCAACAAGAAGGCGCTGCGCGCCAACGAAGCCAACCGCAAGGTTTTCGAAGCCCAGCGCGAAGAAATCCTGAAGCGCAACGAAGCCGCCCGCGAGGCTGCTGTTGCCCAGTCGGGCGACGTTGACGGCAAGCAGGCTGTGCTGATCCGCGCCGCCTCGAACGCTGGCCACCTGTATGGTTCGGTGTCGGTCCGTGACATCGTCGATGCCCTGAACGCCGATGGCGCCAAGGTCAGCAAGGCGATGATCGTGCTGGAACGCCCGATCAAGACCATCGGCGTGTTCGACGTTCGCGTCGCTCTGCACCCCGAAGTGTCGGTGAACGTCAAGGTGAACGTTGCCCGTTCGCCCGACGAAGCCGAACTGCAGTCGCAGGGCGTGGACGTCATGGCCGCGATGTTTGACACCGAAACCGGTGGCTTCACCGAAGCGTATGATCCCAATGCCGAACCGGGCGAAATCCCGGCCGACTTGCTGGACGACGCTGCCGAGGCCGACGCCGAGTAATCGGTTCGCCGCGTCAACGGGTTGCCGCAAGGCACAAGAATTGGGGCGCCGGGGGAAACCTCGGCGCCCTTTTTCCATGCCTGCCGCGACAGCAGCGGGCACACAAAAAGGGCCGGCGCGCCGTTTGACGCACCAGCCCCATTTGCCAACGCGCTGGCTTACTTGGCAGGCTGCGCGGCCGCCGGCAGACGCAGGAAACGCGCCGCGTTGTTATACAGGATGTCGCGCTTTTGCTGCGGCGTCAGATAGTCGGCGTTCTGCACGATGCTGATCGAATAGGCCATCAGCTTGGGCCACATCATCTGATCGGTACCAAACATGATGCGGTCGCCAAAACCGCCATCGACGATCCGCTTGATATAGGCATTCACTTCCTTCAGCGGATACGACCAGACCAGACCGGCGATATCGACATGGACATGGCTGTTGGCCTGCAACAGCGTCAGCAGGTTTTCGGCCATGGGATAGCCGGCATGCATGATCCACACCCGCAGCTTGGGGTGGCGTGCCAGCAGTTCCTCCAGCAGCAGCGGATTGCCCATCGAGCCACGGAATTTGGGCATGGCGACATTGGCGCGCCCCGAACCGCCCGTGCCCATATGGATGGCAACCGGAATGTCCAGCTTTTCGGCCAGAGCGAAATAGGGTTCGGCGCGCTCATCGCTGGGCGAAATGCCCTCATATTGCAGGCCGATCTCGCCCATCACCTTGAACCCGCCCTCGGTAAAGGCCAGTTCCAGCATCTTCAACTGCGCCGGATCGGCGCCATTGGCCACGCTGTTGAAACCGGTACCGGGGATCACCCGGCCGGGGGCGGCGGCCATGAACTTCTTGACGTCGTCCGGCTTGCCAAACACCACGGCGGTGACGTTCAACCGCTTCATCTCGGCCGCGACATCGCTCAGATACTGGCCCGGCGCGGACGGATACAGGCGCGGGCTGCAATCCTCGCCCGACCAGCCGAACGGCGCCTCGGGGCCTTTGGGATCGGACGCCAGGAATTGCGCGGCGTTGGGGCATACCGTCATGCCACCACCGGGAAACTCGCCCGCGTGGACGTGCACGTCGATCACCGGCGGCGGATCACCCGCGGGCGCGGCCAAAGCGGGCGCGGTCAGGGCGGCGGCCCCAACAATGACAGCGCTGACAGAAATCGACCGGCGAATACGGCCCTTCAGGATGCTCCTGATCGTCATGGTTTTGTCCCTCTTGTGCAAATGGTGCCCCCCGCATGGCGCGGGCGCGGCCCTTCCCCCCGGCGCGCACTATTCCCTGCCACACTTACACCGTCAAGGCCCCACCGAAGCGCCCCCTGTCACCCATTCACCACGCGGATAATGCCCCGCCACGTGATCCGCACAGGCCGCATTGGCATTGTCATCAATCCGGATTAGCTTACGCCCATGAAAACAGAAACCGTGATTGCCGATCTGACGCGGATCCATGATGCCGCAGTCGCCACACTGCGCGCCGATATCGAAAGCTTTGCACGGCACGGCACGCTGCCCCCCGAAGACCGCGTGATCGAGCGCGCCTGGTGCTACCCCGAATTGCGGGTGCATTATGCCGGGCGCGAAACCAGCCCGGACGGTGGCCGCGCCTTTGGCCGGCTGAACGCGGCGGGCACATATTGCACCACCGTCACGCGCCCGGCGCTGTTTGCCCATTACCTGACCGAACAATTGGGTCTGCTGGCCAAGGATTACGATATCGAGATCGAGGTGGGCCGCTCGACGCAACAGATCCCATTCCCCTATGTCTATGACGCCAGCGCGGGATTGCGCGTGCGCCCGGCCGATCTGGCGGCGCATTTTCCCACCACCGAACTGGCGCTGATTGGAGATGAACTGGCCGATGGACTGATGTCGGTCGACGATGACGGCAACGGCCAGATCCCGCTGGCGCTGTTCGATGGTTTGCGCACCGATTTCAGCCTTGCTCGTCTGGCGCATTACACCGGGACAAAGCCAGAGCATTTTCAACGCTTTGTCCTGTTCACCAACTATCACCGCTATGTCGATGAATTCGTCGATTGGGCGGGCGGCATGCTGGGGACAGATGGGTATACAACCCTGTCGGGTGCCGGTGGATTACTGGTGGAAAAGCCTGTGGATAATGCCCGCGCGCTACTGTCTGACACGGCATGGCGGCGGCACCAGATGCCCGCCTATCACCTGTGCCGCGCGGATGGCTCGGGCATCACACTGGTCAATATCGGCGTGGGCCCGTCCAACGCCAAAACCATCTGCGACCATCTGGCCGTGCTGCGCCCAGAGGCGTGGCTGATGATCGGCCATTGCGGCGGCCTGCGCGATACGCAACGCATTGGCGACTATGTGCTGGCCCATGCCTATTTGCGCGATGACCATGTGCTGGACTGTGTCCTGCCGCCCGAAATCCCCATCCCCGCCATCGCCGAGGTGCAGGTGGCATTGGCCCGCGCCGCCGAGATCATCAGCGGCCAGACCGGCGCCAATCTGAAAAAGCGGATGCGCACCGGCACGGTCGTCACCACCGACGACCGCAATTGGGAGTTGCGCTATACCCAATCGGCCCACCGTTTCAGCCTCAGCCGGGCGGTGGGGATCGACATGGAAAGCGCCACCATCGCGGCGCAAGGCTATCGTTTCCGGGTGCCCTATGGGACGCTGCTGTGCGTTTCAGACAAGCCACTGCATGGCGAGATCAAGCTGCCGGGGCAGGCCAACCGCTTTTACGAGGAGGCGATTGCCGCCCATCTGGCGATTGGCACCACGGCGGTGGACCTGTTGCGCGCCGAAGGCGACCGCCTGCACAGCCGCAAGCTGCGCGCGTTCAAGGAACCGCCGTTCAGGTAAGTGGCAGGGCCGCGTTATTCGGCGACAAACGCCAGAATGGCCTCGCTCAACTGGCGCTGGGTAACGCTGCTCATGTGGGTGCCGGGGATCTCGACATAGCGGGCATTGGGCAGGCGGCGGGCCAGACGCGGGGCGCTGCCATTGTCCATGTCCTCCTCGCCGCACACCACCAACACCGGCAGCGTCAGGCGCAGCAATTCGTCGGGCGGCGTGTCATCCACGCTGCCCAGCAACAGGCGCGCGGCAACCGGGTCGATCGCCTGCACCTTCATGAATTGTTGCGCGTAATAGGCCGGGTCGCCCTGCTTGATGGTGCCGAACCGGTCGATCACATCGATGAAGAACGCGCTGCGCTTGGCCCAGCCGGCCAGCCCTTCCAGCCCCATGCCGCCCAGCACCAGCCGACGCGGCGCAGCCCCCGCCAGCACGGCACGCGTTACCGTCCGCGCCCCCAGCGAAAAGCCGCCAAGGTCATAGCCGCCCTCTTCCAGCCCGAACGCCTCGATCAGCGCCAGCAGATCATCGACCAGCACGTCCTCGGGATAGGCGGCCGGGTCATGTGGCGCGGCGCTGTGCCCGTGGGCGCGCAGATCGGGCATGATCACCCGATACCCGGCATCGGCCAGACGCGCCGCATGGCCATATTTCACCCAATTGACTGCCGCGCTGGAAAACAGCCCATGCACCAGCACCAACGGCCACCCATCCTGCGGCCCGGCCACATGCACAGCCAGCTTTGCCCCGCCAAAGCCGGTGATGAATTGGGTGGTCACGTTGGTCATCATCTCTCTCTTGGCAAGCGGCGGAACAACAGGACCGGCACCATCAGCAATGCCGCCAGATTGGCGCAGGCCATATCCTTTTGGCCGTCATAGATATCGCCCTGCTCGCCATTATAGGCGCCCGCTTCTGCCGGTGAGAGCGTCATCGTCAGCGACCATTCAAAGATTTCATACAGCGAACTGACCGCAAACACGCCCAGCACCGCCACCATCACCGCCCAACGCCGGGACAGGCGGCCATAGCGCTCGGCGCATTCAGCGATCAACGGGCTGACCAGCAGGCCAAAGCTGATGTGGATCAGCCGGTCGAACATGTTGCGCTGTGCCCCCAGCACCGCGTTCACATCCAGCCCCAGCGCCCGCCCCCAGTCCTGATAGGGCGTGAACGAATAGGACCAGCGCGCCGCCACCAGATGCAGCAGCAGGAAAACGCAGGCACCACCCGCCGCGGCATCACTGACCGGGCAGCGGCGCAAGGCCCACAGGAAAACAGGCAGGGCGGCAATCACCGGCCCCACCTGCAACCATGTGTTCTGCGGGTACAGCGCCCCCTGAATGCTGAGCGGGATGCCAGCGGCCAGCGCCACCAGCATCCACGCCTGAGCTTTGCTCAAGCCTCAGCCCTTCTTCAGGTGGCGGCGGCCCAGCAGTTCGGCGATCTGCACCGCGTTCAGCGCGGCACCCTTGCGCAGGTTGTCCGACACGCACCACAGCGACAGGCCGTTGTCCACGGTGCTGTCCTCGCGCACGCGGCTGATGAAGGTGGCATAGTCGCCCACGCATTCCACCGGCGTCACGTAACCGCCGTCTTCACGCTTGTCGATCAGCATCACGCCCGGCGCTTCACGCAGGATGTCCTGTGCTTCGGTGGCGCTGATTTCGTTCTCGAACTCGATGTTCAGCGCTTCGGAGTGGCCGATGAACACCGGCACGCGCACGCAGGTGGCGGTCAGCTTGATCTTGGGGTCCAGGATCTTCTTGGTCTCGGCCACCATCTTCCACTCTTCCTTGGTGAAACCATCATCCAGGAAGACGTCGATATGCGGGATCACGTTAAAGGCGATCTGCTTGGTGAACTTCTTGGGCTCGACCGGATCGCCCACGAAAATGGCGCGGCTCTGCTCGAACAGCTCGTCCATGCCTTCCTTGCCGGCGCCCGACACCGACTGATAGGTGGCGACGACGACGCGCTTGATCTTGGCCTTGTCGTGCAGGGGCTTGAGCGCGACGACCATCTGCGCGGTCGAGCAGTTGGGGTTGGCGATGATGTTGCGCTTGGTATAGCCATCGATGGCGTCCGGGTTCACCTCGGGCACGATCAGCGGCACGTCCGGGTCCATGCGATAAAGCGAGCTGTTATCGATCACCACGCAGCCAGCGGCCGCCGCCTTGGGGGCATAGATCTTCGTCGGGCCGGAACCGGCCGAAAACAGCGCGATATCCCAGCCGGTGAAGTCAAAGTGCTCGACGTTCTGCACCTTCAGCTTCTTGCCGGTTTCACCAAAATCGATCTCGGTGCCCTGCGAACGGGCCGAAGCGACAGCGGCGATCTCGTCGATCGGGAATTCCCGCTCGGCCAGGATGTTCAGCATTTCGCGGCCCACATTGCCGGTGGCGCCCACGACGACTACGCGATAACCCATTGTACTCACTCCTGCGGCCCCCGTTGCAGGGACCTGTTGCACGCGACCTGAGACGCAAAGCCGCATAACGACAAGCTGGCATTTGTTACGGCGGCGTCACTCCATGCCGTGCCAGAAACGCAAAAATCGTGTTCCACAGATGGACGCTGATACGCGGGCCGGACACGCGGTGCGTATGGCCGGGGTAGAGCATCATTTCAAACGGTTTGGCCTGTCCCTGCATCCGCGCAATCAGCGCCGAGGCATGTTCGAACACCACATTGTCATCCGCCATGCCGTGGATCAGCAACAGCGGATCACTGATGTTGCTGGCCCCTTCCAGCGCGTTGGCGCGGGCATAGACCTGCGGCACCACACGCGGATCGCCCAGATAGCGCTCGGTATAGTGGGTGTCATACAGCTCCCACTTGGTCACCGGCGCGCCCGCGATCCCTGCGGCATAAACGCCCGGATTGGCGGCCAGCATTTTCAGCGTCATGTACCCGCCATAGGACCAGCCATAGGTGGCGATCTTGGCCGGATCGACAAAGGGCAGGCTGGCCAGATGGCGCGCACCGGCCAGTTGGTCGGCCACCTCGACACTGCCCATGGCGTGATGGATGGCGCGTTCGAAGTCCACCCCGCGATTGGGGCTGCCGCGATTGTCCAGCTCGAAATAGATATAACCCTTGGCGACGATCGCCTGCGCCAGCGCTCCGGTCCAGCCCCGGTTCACCACCTGCGCATGCGGGCCGCCGTAATGTTCAAAGAACACCGGATAGCGCTTGCCCGGTTCCATCACCGGCGTGATCATTTTCCAATGCAACAGCGTGCCATCATCGGCGCGGATCGTGCCGAATGTGGGCGCGCGGTGCGCCGCCAGATAGGGTGCATAGGGGTGCGCGCCGGTCACGGCGTTTTCCTCGACCCAGGCCAGACGCGCACCATCGGCCCCCGCCAGATAGGTCTGGGGCGGCTGTGCCTGCGCCTGGCGCGTGATGACCAGCGTCTGCCCGCTCTTGTCCACGGTGACCGCGTTGACATAGGCCGGGTCGGTCAACCGCCGCGGCGTGGCACCGGCATGCGCGTAATCCAGCGCATAGACCTGCGGCGCCAGCACATCGTCGCGTGTGCCGGTAAAGATCAGGCGATGCGCCTTTTGGTCGACGCCTTCCAGCCCGGTCACCACCCATTCGCCATGGGTCAATTGCCGCCACTGGCCGCCGTCCGCGCCGGGGGTATAGTGATAGAGGTGACCGAAACCATCGCGCTCCGACCACCAGATCAGGCTGCCATCGCGCAGGAAGCGGTAGCTGTCGGACAGGTTGCTCCAATGGCCCGCGCGCGCCTTTTCGCTGAACAACAGCGTGGCAGCGCCGGTGGCAGGATCGACCTTGAGCATGTCCAGCCGGGTCTGGGCGCGGTCCTGCCGCTGGACATACAGCGCGCTGCCGTCCGGGGCCCAATCGACCCGCGCCAGATAGATGTCGGGGTCCGTCCCCAGATCCACCCGCACCCGGCCGGAACCATCGGCCCCCATCACCCACAGCGACACCTGCGCATTGGGAGTGCCCGCCGCCGGATAGGGCTGCGCATAGACCTGTGTGCCGGTCGCCCCGATCGCGGCGCGGGTGACAATCGCCACGCCCGCATCGTCAAAGCGCTCGACGGCGATGCGGCGGTCATCGGGCGACCACCAGCTGCCCGCCATGCGCGCCATTTCCTCTTGGGCGACGAACTCAGCCTCGCCCCAATGGACGGTGGCGGCCGGCTCCTCGGGCGTGACGGCCTGCGCTGCGCCGCCCTTCAGCGGCAGCACCCACAACCGCCGGTCGCGCACGAACGAGAGATAGCCCCCCTTGGGGCTGAGGCTGGGGTTGAGCGTATCGGCCCCTGCCCCCTCGATACGATGGGCGGTCCCATCCAGCGCCACCAGAAACAATTCGCCATCCAGCGGCACCAGCAGGCTCTGCCCATCGGTGGCCCAGTGGTAGCTGACAATGCCCTTGAGATCGCCGATGCGGGCGCGCTCGCGCTGCATCCGCTCTGCCTCGGTCAGGGCGCGGCCGGACGACAGCTTGGTCGAATCGACCAGCATCTTCCATTGGCCACTCTGCCGGTCATAGCCCCACAGGTCCTGCTGCTCGCGGTCGTTGGCGCGCCCGCGCAGCACCGTCAGCCAGCGGCCATCAGGCGACAGCTTCAGCCCGCGCGGCGCGGCACCATTGAGCGACGGGCTGGCAAAGGCGCGCTCGAACGTCACAGCGCCAGACACGCTGGGGCCAGCGGCGGCGGGCGCCGTCACAGCGCCACCTGCGGGCACGCCTGCGGCCAGCGCCACGCCGGACACTGCACACAACCACACCCCCGCGCACAGGCGGGCGACCATTCGGGCAGTTGGCAAATCTGGCATCGTGAGGACAGGCATCGCAAGGACAGTGGCCTTTACGCAAGGGAAGCGGTGGAAAAATCAGACCACGACGTGGCGCGCATGCGAAAAGGGCGCCCCGGCGCTTTGGCCGGGACGCCCCTTACACGGTTGACCGTATCGCGGCGTGTGGGCGTTACGCCCTCCCGGCTCAGCCTTCGCCGCGGGTGTCGCGACGCTCGGCAATACGAGCGCGTTTGCCGGTGCGGCCACGCAGATAGTACAGCTTGGCACGACGCACGACGCCACGACGCACCACAGTGATGCTCTCGACGTTGGGCGAGTACAGCGGGAACACACGCTCCACGCCTTCACCGAACGACATCTTGCGAACGGTGAAGTTCGAGTTGATGCCACGGTTCGAACGCGCGATGCACACGCCTTCGTAGGCCTGAACGCGGGTGCGGTCGCCTTCGACGACCTTCACGCCGACGCGCAGCGTGTCACCGGGGCGGAATTCCGGAATGTCCTTGGCGGCCTTGGCGATTTCCTCGGCCTCGATCTGCTGAATCAGGTTCACTTGACGTTACCTATCATTTTCCGCGCTGCGCATCAGAGGCAGACAGGCCCCGAGCGTCACAATAACGCTCCCAAAGGTCCGGCCTGCGTGACCGAGTATGATCCACAGCCTGTTGTTTCCGCCAGGCGGCGATCTTACCATGATCCCCTGATCGCAGCACTTCGGGGATCGTGGCCCCTTCCCACTGGGTGGGTCGGGTATATTGCGGGTATTCAAGCAGTCCGGACTCGAACGACTCTTCATCCCCACTAGAAGCCGCGCCCATTACGCCGGGAAGCAGCCGAATGCAAGCATCAAGCAGCATCAAAGCCGCCGGTTCGCCGCCCGACAGCACGATATCGCCAATGCATACCTCTTCAACCGCGCGTCCGGCGAAAATCCGCTCATCATAACCCTCGAACCGGCCGCACAGCAGGATGACGCCGGGGCCGTCCGCCAATTCGCGCACGCGGGCCTGCGTCAGCGGCTTTCCACGCGGCGTCATGGCGATCACCGGGCGGTCTGCGGGGCCGTTTTCGCGCGCGTGATCAATGGCGCGGGCCAGCACGTCAACCTTGAGCACCATACCTGCGCCGCCGCCTGCGGGCGTGTCATCAACCGTGCGGTGCTTGTCAGTCGCAAAGTCGCGGATCTGCACCGTGTCGATCGACCACTTGCCCTCGTCTCGGGCGCGACCAGCCAGGCTGATCCCCAGCGGGCCGGGGAACATGTCGGGGTACAGCGTGCAAACGGTGGCGGCAAAACTCATGCCCTGCCCCTTGCCCGCAACATGGGTCGCCTGCAAGCCCGTTTGCCGCCGCCCCCTGCAGCGATCAGTCCGAACTGTCCGAACTGCAACCGCCGCAACCGCCCACGACATGGTTCTCGCCCCAGAAATTGGACGAATCGTGGTGGTCATATTCGGCATCACTGGCCCCGGCCGTGCGCAGCAGGTGCAGCCCGTTCAGCGCCGATCCGGCCAGCACCGCCGTGCCAAACAGCGCTACGGCCGTTGCGGCCTCCTCTTGCGTGGGGGCGCGCTTCAGACGCTCGCTGCTGGCTTGCGCTGCCTCCAGCGCGGCCTGACCGCCAGTGGTGCGGCGCTCGCCGGCCTTGAAGTTGTAATAGGCAATGATCGCCAGCAGCGCCATCAGGATGCCCAGCCCGCCGACCTCTTCCTCGGCCTGATAACCGATCGCCCAGCGCGCGCCGCCAATCAACAGCACCAGCACATAAGGCCCCGTGCGCCAGAAGCGCTGCTGCCACAGCGCGCCCTCATTGGCCCACAACCCGCGTTCCACCAGCCCATCGACCACCGTCTGGCCATAGGGCCGCATCACCTTGAGCAATTGGGCGAAATCCGCGCCCTGCGCGTTGTTCAACAGCTCGTTTTCCGCCCCCGTGCGCCCATCGCGCAACAGCACCGTGAACCGCTGATCCTCATCCATGCCCAGACAGCCGCGCGCCATCAGCCGCGTCACCAATGCCTCGACATAGCGGGGGATGCCGCCCGCAAGACAGGCCAGTTCCAGCGGATCGGTCACAGCGCCACCCGCCCCGCTGGGCCGGAACATGCGCGGCAACAACCAACTGGCCACCATCGCGGCCACCATCAAACCCACAAACACCCCGGCAAACACCGAACCATCCATAACAATCACCCCCGAATTGCAATGCGCGCCCGTGCCCTTACACCTGCCTCAGCGCGAAACCGATGACCAGCCCCAAAACGCCGCCGCCCGCCCCGGCCAGTGCCAGCCACAGCCGCAACCGCGCGCGGGGGACCACCATCCCTTGCCGGGGATGCACCCGCCGGGCCAAGGGATCGACCACCAGCCGCTGCATCGCGTCCGGCCACAGATCGGCAGGCGCCGGGCCAAACACCGCCTCATAGCTGCGCAAGGTTTGCCCATATTGTTCGTGATAACGCGCCAGTTCCACCGCCCCGCCCGCTGTCGGGCCATGGTGCAGCGCACGGCGCAGGACATCGGGGCAGAACCGCTCCCAATAATCGCGGGTATAGGCCAGATGCAGGTGCCAGACCTGATCGACCGCATCGCTGGGCGTGACCGGATGGCCCGAAGCCACCGCCAGAAAGCAGAAGCGGCGGTATTCCTGTATCACCCTGTCGGCATACGCCGCGTCCCAGCCGTTTTCATGAGCCAGTCGCGCGGCAAAGCTCTGCGCCGCATCGGCAGGGCCGATGGTATGCGCACACAGCCGCGCCCACAGCGCGGCATGATCGGAATGGGAAAATTGGGGCGACATCGGCCGCTGGCTATCACGCCAAGGCCAGTCCCGCCAAGATCGAGATCACCTGACCGCGTTCACCGCTTTTTCAACGCAGCCCCAGCAGCGGCAAGACCCAGCAGGCCCAGCAGCACCGCCAGCACCAGCCCGCCACCGCCCAGCAACAGCGCATAATCGCGGCAATCGGGGCCACACACGTCGAGCGGGGTGGTAAAGGCGTCCAGCAACAACGCTCCCGACACCGCCAGCGCCAACAGCGACAAAGGCGCGGCCGCCACCCAGCGCGTTCTGTCCCGCCCCCATTGTGGGCAGGCCTGCGCCAACACCAGCGCCAGCGCATAAGGCACCGCCGCCGAAAACAGCGCCAGCAGGCATGAAATCAGCATGGCCATAGGCTCACTCCTGCGCGTAGGCGTCCTCGACCACCACACGGGCGCCGTCCCATTCGGGCACCGCCTCGACACGCATTGGCACCATGAAACGATGCTTCTTGCCGTCCTCGCCCACCGGGCGTTCAATTTCCAGAATGTCGCCGGCGCCAAAATTGTCGACCGCGATGACCGTGCCCAGCGCATCGCCACTGGTCGACACCGCCGGCAGGCCCAGCAGGTCGGCGTAATAATATTCGCCCGGCGCCAGATGCGGCATGGCCGAGCGCGGGACGGTCAAAGCCGTACCCCGCAGCTTTTCCGCTGCTGTCCGATCAGGGACTTCGGCAAAGCGGGCAATCGCGCCCCCCTTGCCGTCATCCTTGATCGATTTCAGCGTCAAGGTGCCGTTGTTGAAGGCGCGGTAGCGTTTCAACGCCCCCGCGCCTTCCCCAAACAGCTTGAGGCGGAGCTCACCCGTGATGCCATGCGCCGCCGCAACAGCGGCCATCGTCACGGGCCGGTCCACCGCCATTATTCGGCAGCAGCAGCTTCAGCGGCTTCAGCAGCCTTGGCAGCCTTGTCCTCGGCGCGTTCCTTGGCCTTCTTGCCCGGC
The DNA here is from genome assembly GCF_009909235.1 of Novosphingobium ovatum. GTDB lineage: Bacteria > Pseudomonadota > Alphaproteobacteria > Sphingomonadales > Sphingomonadaceae > Novosphingobium > Novosphingobium ovatum. Next base: position 172,855 of record NZ_JAAAPO010000002.1, on the reverse strand, counting down.
TCAGCCTTCTGCGGGTTGTTGGTGGGGGCGCGTTCCTTCAGACCGGCCTTGTCCAGAATGCGGGCAACGCGGTCGGTCGGCTGCGCGCCAACGCCCAGCCAGTACTTCACGCGGTCTTCGATCAGACGCACGCGGTCAGCCGAATCCTTGGGCAGGATCGGGTTGTAGGTGCCAACCTGCTCCAGGAACTTGCCATCGCGGGGGGCGGTGGCGTTGGCGACGACGATCTTGTAATAGGGGCGCTTCTTGGAACCGCCACGCGACAGACGCATAGAAACCGACATTGTGTTACCTTTCCAATGAAATAGCGTTATTTCTTAAACAGTTTCGACAGATCGGGCGCACCGCCACCCAGACCCGGCAAGCCACCCAGCCCGCCCAGACCCGCGCCGCCGGTCATGCCCGGAATATTGCCCGCGCCCGGACCGCCCAGCATGTCGGCGCCACCAGCGCCCCCCATGCCCATGCCGCCCAGCGCGCCGCCCAAGCCGCCCTTGCCAAACATCGCGGCAAGGCCCTTGAGGCCACCCATCTTCTTGATTTGCTTCATCGCGCGCTCCATTTCCTGGTGCATCTTGATGAGCTTGTTGATGTCCTGCACCTGCACGCCCGCGCCCTTGGCGATGCGGATCTTGCGCTTGGCGTTCAACAGGTCGGGCTTTTCGCGCTCCTTGGGCGTCATCGAACCGATGATCGCGTCCATGCGCAACAGCGTGCGATCGCTCATGCCGCTGGCGTCCATGGCGGCCTTGGCCTTTTTCATGCCCGGCAGCATGCCCGCCAGCATGCCCAGCCCGCCCATCTTCTGCATCTGACGCAGCTGGGTGCGCAGGTCGTTCATGTCGAACTGACCCTTGGCCATGCGGGCGGCCATCTTTTCGGCATCTTCCGCCTCGACCGCAGCGGCAGCCTTCTCGACCAGCGAGACGACGTCGCCCATGCCCAGAATGCGGCCCGCCACGCGGCCGGGGTTGAACACCTCCAGCGCGTCCAGCTTTTCGCCGACACCGGCAAATTTAATCGGCTTGCCCGTGACATGGCGCATCGAGAGCGCCGCACCACCACGCGCGTCGCCATCCATGCGGGTCAGGATGACGCCGGTCAGGTCCACCTCACCGGCAAAGCTTTGCGCGACGTTGACCGCGTCCTGACCGGTCAGCGAATCGACCACCAACAGCGTTTCGCGCGGCGAGGTCGTGGCGGCAACCGCCTTCATCTCGTCCATCAACTGCGCGTCGACGTGCAGACGGCCCGCCGTATCCAGCAGCAGCACGTCCACCGCCTGCAACTTGGCCGAAGCCAGCGCGCGGGCGGCAATATCGGTCGGCATCTGGCCAGCGACGATCGGCAGCGTCGCCACGCCCACCTGCTCGCCCAATACCTTCAACTGCTCCTGAGCTGCCGGGCGGTTGACGTCCAGCGACGCCATCAACACCTTCTTGCCCTGCTTTTCCTTCAGCAGCTTGCCCAGCTTGGCCGTGCTGGTGGTCTTGCCCGAACCTTGCAGGCCGACCATCATGATCACCACCGGGGGCGCCGCATTCAGGTCCAGACCGGGGACATCCGTGCCGCCCAGCATCTCGACCAGCGCGTCATTGACGATCTTGACCACCTGCTGCCCCGGCGTAACCGAGCGCAGCACCGACTGGCCCACGGCCTTTTCGGTGACGTCATCGATAAAACGGCGCACGACCGGCAGGGCAACGTCGGCTTCCAGCAGGGCGATTCGCACTTCGCGCATCGCGTCGCGGACGTCCTGCTCTTTCAGCGCGCCACGCCCACGCAGCTTCTCGAACACACCGCCAAGGCGATCGGACAGATTGTCAAACATCGATCAAACCCTTTTGCCGGAGCGCGAAAAGCGCCGCCCAAAACCCCAAAACCTTCCGGCCCGCATCACGCGAAAAACGCCGGTGAGCGAAACCTCGCTGACCAGCGTGATCGACCGACCATCAAGCGAAAAACGCCGGCGGACGAAAACTCGTCGGCCAGCGTGTCGCCCCTGATGGAAGCGAAACCATATATCGTCGGTTCCCTTGGTGGAGCCTAGCGGGATCGAACCGCTGACCTCCTGCATGCCATGCAGGCGCTCTCCCAGCTGAGCTAAGGCCCCACGTAAGGAACTGACATTTCGAATGGTGGAGCCTAGCGGGATCGAACCGCTGACCTCCTGCATGCCATGCAGGCGCTCTCCCAGCTGAGCTAAGGCCCCGTAACCATTCAAAATTCCGAAAACACCACCCTGGGTGGCTGATGTTTCCGCCCTGCCTTCCGGCCGGGCCGCCCCACTATGACGGGGCGCGGACATTGGCAAGAGCTTTTTTCACCTGCCCGGAATTTTTGACGAATTTTTTTGCAAAAACCGCCGTTTCGTCAGGACGGCACAGCGCAAACCCGTCCGCCGCCCCTATGGAAATGCCGCCCCCCCCATCCGGGCAGGCGGCATATTTCCGTGTCACACGCGCCCTTGCGAGCCTGCGCGCGGGAACCTCAGACCTCGTCCGGTTCCTCGTCATGGCCGGCAACGCCCAGATCGTCGTCGCCACCCAGATCGACATCATTGTCCGGCGAATCGCCGTCATCATCGATGTCCAGATCCTCATCGGCCAGATCGACATCGGCCACTTCGTCGTCGGTCTTCTTCTGGATTTCCTCAAACGGGATCGGCTGCTTCGACTTGAGCACCGGATCGGGATGCCAGGCATAGCCGCATTCGATGCAGGTGACCGGGTCACCCTTGCCCAGATCATAGAAGCGGGTGCCGCATTTCGGGCAGCCGTGCTTGGCGCCCCATTCTGGCTTGACCATGCTGTTCCTCATCTTGGCCCGCCAGCGCACCGGCAGGCAGACATTCCAATACGAAAATCTTACGTATGCGTATGACCCGAAGGGCACAGACCCATCAGCAACGCGCCGACGCGCCTTGCCATAGCGGGCAGGCGCTGTCAAAAGCCGCGCGTTTCTGGCGGTCGTTCCCGCCCAGTGCAAGCCCTTTTTGCCCCGTTCAGGCCCCAATTGCCCACAGAAAGCGTGTCGTCACCGTGAGCCATTCCGCAAACCCCACCCCTCGCCGTTTCCTGCCCACCGGCCCGCTGTCGGGGACAATCCGCGTGCCGGGCGACAAATCGATCAGCCACCGCTCGATCATGCTGGGGGCGCTGGCGCTGGGGGAAACGCGGGTGACCGGCCTGCTGGAAGGCGAGGATGTGATGTCCACCGCCGCCGCGATGCGCGCCATGGGCGCCCAGATCACCAAAACCCCCGAAGGCGAATGGGTGATCCAAGGCGTGGGCGTGGGCGGCCTTTTGCCGCCGGAAACCGCGCTGGACATGGGCAATTCGGGCACGTCCACCCGCCTGTTGATGGGCCTGATCGCCAGCCACGGCATCACCGCCACCTTTGTCGGTGACGCCTCACTGTCCAAACGGCCGATGGGGCGGGTGATCGATCCGCTCTCGACCATGGGCGCCACTTTTGCCGCGGCCGAAGGTGGCCGCCTGCCGCTGACCATGACGGGCACACAGCCCGCCGTGCCGATCACCTATCGCCTGCCGGTGGCCAGCGCGCAGGTCAAATCGGCGGTATTGCTGGCGGGCCTCAACACGCCGGGCATCACCACCGTGATCGAGCCTGTCCCCACCCGCGACCATTCCGAACGCATGTTGCGCGGCTTTGGCGCGGATCTGAGCGTAGAGGTCGAGGGCGATGGCACGCGGGTGATTCGCGTCCACGGCCCGGCCGAGCTGCGCGGCCAGACGATTGTCGTGCCGGGCGATCCGTCCTCGGCGGCGTTCTTTATTGTGGCGGCGCTGATCGTGCCGGGCAGCGATGTGCTGATCCAGAATGTCGGGCTGAACGACACGCGCGCGGGCATCGTCCATGTTCTGCGCCAGATGGGCGGCGACATCGCCGAGGTAAACCCGCGCGAAGTCGGCGGCGAACCCGTGGCCGATCTGCGCGTGCGGCACAGCGCGCTGCGCGGCATCAATGTCGACCCGGCCATCGTCCCCAGCATGGTGGATGAATTCCCGGTGCTGTTCGTGGCCGCCGCCTATGCCCATGGGCGCACCGTCTGCACGGGCCTTGAGGAACTGCGCGTCAAGGAAAGCGACCGCATCACCGTCATGCGCGTGGCATTGGAACTGGCCGGCGCGACCGTTCAGGAAACCGAGGACGGGATGATCATTGACGGCACCAATGGCGCCCCCCTGCCCGGCACATCGGGCGCGCATCATGTCGCCACCCATCTGGACCACCGCATCGCCATGAGCATGGCCGTCGCGGGGCTGAACAGCATGAATGGCGTGGCCATCGACGACATCAACCCGATCGCCACCAGCTTCCCCAACTTCATCGCCCTGATGGAGAGCCTGACGGCATGATTGCCGCGATCGACCCGGTGCTGGCCAACGCCTGCGGCTTTGTTGGCATGGGCTGCATCATCGGCGCCTATGCCTATATGACGGGGGCCGCGCGGCCCAACCCGTTTGTCCAGCATGGCGTCAACCTGCTGGGCGCGGGGTTGTTGACCATATCGCTGCTGGTCAACACCAATTGGGCCAGTCTGGTGCTGGAAGGATTCTGGGCCGCCATCGCCCTGTGGGGCCTGACCAAGGCCGTGCTGGCCAAAAGGAACGCGCAATGATCATCGCTGTCGATGGCCCCACCGCCAGTGGCAAAGGCACCATCGCCAAGGCACTGGCCACCCATTACGGCCTGCCGCATCTGGACACCGGCTTGCTGTACCGCGCGGTCGGGCGGCAGGTGGCGCTGAACGGGGGTAATCCCGATGACGCCATGGACGCGCTGGCGGCCTGCGGCTTTGCCGACAGCCTGCTGGACGATCCCGAACTGCGATCCGAGGCAACTGGGGGGCTGGCCAGTCGCGTGTCGGTACATGCGGGCGTGCGTCAGGCGCTGTACGAGCGGCAGCGGGCCTTTGCCACGCAGGCCGGGGGCGCGGTGCTGGACGGCCGCGACATCGGCACGGTGATTGCGCCTGAAACGCCGGTAAAGCTGTTCGTAGTGGCCAGCGTTGCCGCCCGCGCCGCGCGCCGGCATGCCGAAATGCTGGCTCAGGGCCGCGCGGCCTCGCTGGAGGGGATCGCGGCGGATCTGGCGGCCCGTGACGAGCGTGACCGCAACCGCGCGCAAGCCCCCTTGCGCGCCGCGCAAGGCGCGGTCACGCTGGACACCTCTGATCTGGACCGCAACGCCGCCATCGCCGCCGCCATCGCCATTGTCGAGGCCCTGCGGGCCTGACCAACGCCATTGTCGAGGCCCTGCGGGCCTGACCATCACCAATGTCGAGGCCCTGCGCGGGTAAGCGCCAACTGGCGAATTTCCTTGCTTTTTGGATAGGTATGCCATAGGCGCGCCGGGTTCGCGTGGGGGTTGCCTTGCGCGAATGCCTGCGTTCGCATCCGGCGGCGCGGGCGGTTCGGCCCTTTTTGGCCCGGGCCTGCATGGTGCAGGAACGGAGGAAAGACCGGCGGAAACAACCGCCTGGCCGGAAAATTATATTTGAAGGACTCTTTTATGAGCACCCCGACCCGCGACGATTTCGCGGCTCTCCTTGACGAATCGCTGGGCGGCGCCGCCGGCGGCGGCTTTGAAGGCCGCGTGGTCAAGGGCACCGTCACCGCCATCGAAAACGACAAGGCCGTCATCGACGTGGGCCTGAAGAGCGAAGGCCGCGTGCCGCTGCGCGAATTCGCGATGGCTGGCCAGCCCCACGGTCTGAAGGTTGGTGACGAAGTCGAAGTTTACGTCGACCGCGTTGAAAACGCCGACGGCGAAGCCATGCTGTCGCGCGACCGCGCTCGCCGCGAAGCCGCTTGGGACAAGCTGGAAAACGAATTTGGCGAAGGCAAGCGCGTCGAAGGCGTGATCTTTGGCCGCGTCAAGGGTGGCTTCACCGTCGACCTCGACGGCGCTGTGGCGTTCCTGCCCGGCTCGCAGGTTGACATCCGCCCCGTGCGCGACGTCACCCCGCTGATGGATGTGCCGCAGCCCTTCCAGATCCTGAAGATGGACCGTCGCCGTGGCAACATCGTCGTGTCGCGCCGCGCCGTGCTGGAAGAAACCCGCGCTGAACAGCGTTCGGGCCTGATCCAGAACCTGACCGAAGGCCAGATCATCGACGGCGTCGTCAAGAACATCACCGATTACGGTGCGTTCGTTGACCTGGGCGGCATCGACGGCCTGCTGCACGTCACCGACATGAGCTACAAGCGCGTCAACCACCCGAGCGAAGTGATCGCCATCGGCGACACCGTGCGCGTCCAGATCGTGCGCATCAACCACGAGACGCAGCGCATCTCGCTGGGCATGAAGCAGCTGGAAAGCGATCCGTGGGATGGCGTCGCCGCCAAGTACCCCGTGGGCGCCAAGCTGTCGGGCACCGTCACGAACATCACCGAATATGGTGCCTTCGTCGAACTGGAGCCGGGCATCGAAGGTCTGGTGCACGTTTCGGAAATGTCGTGGACCAAGAAGAACGTCCACCCCGGCAAGATCGTTTCGACCTCGCAGGAAGTCGACGTGCTGGTGCTGGAAGTCGATTCCGACAAGCGCCGCATCTCGCTGGGCCTGAAGCAGGCGCAGCAGAACCCCTGGGAAGCCTTCGCCGAGAAGCACCCGGTTGGTTCGACCGTCGAGGGCGAAGTCAAGAACGCCACCGAATTCGGCCTGTTCATCGGCCTGGATGGCGAAGTCGACGGCATGGTTCACATGTCGGACATCGCTTGGGGCATCTCGGGCGAAGACGCGCTGGCGCTGCACCGCAAGGGTGAGCAGGTCAAGGCGATCGTTCTGGACGTTGACGTCGAGAAGGAGCGCATCAGCCTGGGCATGAAGCAGCTCGAAAAGGGCGCCCCTGCCGCTGGCGGCGTGGCCGCTTCGGGTTCGAACCTCAAGCGCAACGAAGTCGTCACCGTGACGGTTCTGGAAGTGCGCGACGGCGGTCTGGAAGTGCAGGCTGGCGACGATGGCGCCACCGGCTTCATCAAGCGCAGCGATCTGGGCCGCGACCGCGACGAGCAGCGCCCCGACCGCTTCCAGGTTGGTCAGAAGATCGACGCCATGGTCACCGGTTTCGACCGCTCGAAGAAGCCCAGCTTCTCGATCAAGGCGCGTCAGCTGCACGAGGAAAAGGAAGCCGTCGAACAGTACGGTTCGTCGGATGCCGGCGCCTCGCTGGGCGACATCCTGGGCGCCGCCCTGAAGGCCAGCAAGAACTAAGGTTCTTCACGCCTCAAGGCTTTGCCTGAACGAAAAGGCCCGCTCGGTGTGCGCACCGGGCGGGCTTTTGTTTGCTTGACCAACGCGCAGATCACCTGCCAATAAACATCTCTTCAAGAAAATATTGATTAGCGAACTTTTTCGCAGATCCATATAGGAGCGATGCGAATGTCGGAAGATGTGTCTATCCTTGAAAAGATCAAGGACTATGTACTCAACGTCGATCCGGAAGGAGTCGTTCGAGATGCCAAGTTGATGGGCATGGACATCACCTGCCCCGCAGACTTCGCAAATAACGCACACAATTATACATATATCGAACGCTTATCCCAGAAATACGCAGATACCTGTGCAAAATATTGCGCCGCAAGCGGACTGACCAGCGGTGTAGGTGGCATTACCACAACAATCACCCTCGCTGGCGCCGACATTGCGAATATGGCAGCCCAATTATATTGGCTGAATCAAAAACTGGCCTTGCTGAATGGCTTCGAACCAGAAAATGACCTACACAATCAGCGGTCACAGGCGATCTTCATGACTGCCCTTGGCATTGAGCAAACCGCGCAAGCAGCAATCCGCGCGACCGTAGCAAAGGTAGCTGCGGAAAATTTAGCCAAAAAGGGCCCAGCAAGCGCCCCCGTGATCCGCTTGATTATGGAAATCGCCAAAATAATTGGCGTGAAAATCACTAAAATTCAGGCTGGAAAGCTCATCCCCATTATCGGCGGGGTCATCGGCGCAAGTTTGAATTATTATTTTTCAACTCAAATGTCTAAAAAAATGATGAATGACTACAAGTCGGATTACTTTGATCGATGGCAAATTAAAAATAGATGATCCGCCAATCTTCCATGCGCCTGGCTACAAATGTAAATATATTCTATGATCTCGGCGTTATAATTAAAAAGCTAAACATTAATCTCGCATTCACCCAATTGGCAATCCTCCTTACAGGAGGATTTCCTAACTGACCTACAAAACCAAGGGGCGTCACATTCGTGACGCTCTTTCTAATGGCTAGAACTGGTTGACTAAAAAACAGGCTCTGCGCTCGCACTATATCAACTTGCATTGAGCGCAGAATCGCAACCCAATGAATAAAACACTTTCCCAAATTTATCCCGAAAGCTGATTGGTTATCGGGATTGCAAAGGGCTAGCCCTTTGCCCGCCGGAGGCAAAACGGCTACACAAAGCCACCTAAACGCCAAAGCAAGGCAGCCCTCACACATGCCCCTCCTCATCCACCAATTCCCCTGCCTGTCCGACAATTACGGCTTTCTGATCCACGATCCCGACAGTGGCGAGACGGCTTGCATCGACACCCCCGATGCCGACGAATATCTGCGGCAAGCGGCGGCGATGGGGTGGACGATCACGCAGATCTGGAACACCCATTGGCACGCCGATCACGCGGGCGGGAATGCGGCGATCAAGGCAGCAACGGGCTGCGCCATCGCCGCTCCCGCTGGCGATGCGGACAAGATCGAGGGCGTGGACCGCACCGTCGATCAGGGCGATACGGTGGCGCTGGGCGGCTATACGGCGCAGGTGCTGAACGTTGGCGGGCATACGCTGGGCCATGTCGCCTATCACCTGCCACAGGCGGCGGTGGCCTTTGTGGGTGACGCGCTGTTCGCGCTGGGCTGTGGGCGGATGTTCGAAGGCACCGCGCCGCAATTCTGGGCCTCACTGCTGCGGCTGCGGGCGCTGCCGGCCGACACGATGCTCTATTGCGCGCATGAATACAGCGCCAGCAACGCGCGATTCGCGCTGCATGCCGATCCCGACAACGCGGCGCTGGCCGATTACGCCGCGCAGATCACCACCCTACGCGCGGCGGGAACGCCCACGGTCCCCTTTCCGCTGTCGCGCGAACTGGTCACCAACCCCTTCCTGCGGACCGATACGGCAGCCATTCAGGCCCGTTGGGGGACAGACGCCGTCACCGCCTTTGCCGCCCTGCGTGAGGCCAAGAACAGCTTCTAAGCCCGCCCTGCCCCGCGCGTATAAAAAAAGCCCCGCCGAGGCGGGGCTTTTTCTGTTTCAGAACCGAAGGCTCAGATCACAGACCGGCGATAGCCGCGTCCACCTGAGTCTGATCGGCCGCAGCGCTGTACTGGCTGGCGATCAGACCCTTGGCCGCGACCGCAGCCGCATCGGCCGCCTTGACGCGCAGTTCGGTAATGGCGGCGCGTTCAGCTGCGTCGATCTTGTCGGCAGCCATCTTTTCACGACGCGCAATCACCGCGCTGGTGTCGGCCTCAGCCTTGGCGATGATCGCCTGAGCTTCGGTCTTGGCGTGGTCCAGCATAGCCACCGCGTCCTTTTCGGCGTTGGCGATGCGCGCAGCATACTGCTGCTTCAACGCCTCGGCTTCGGCGCGCAGGGCCTTGGCTTCGTCCAGTTGCTTGCGGATCTCGTCGATGCCGCTGTCCAGACCCTTGGCCAGGGTGGCGGGCACCTTGAGGATCAGCATGATGACCAGCAGCGTGGCCATCGAGAGCGCCACCCACATGCCGGGCGTCAGGCCAAAGGCGGCCGGTTCGGCGTGGTGGACCGCTTCGCCCGCTTCGTGGGCGGCACCGGCGGCCAGCAGGATCAGGCTGGTGGCGTTAGCCATGGAGAACCTCCTTCACCGCCGCGCGGGCAGCGCCCGCATCAACGGAAATCCCGGCCAGGCGGGCGACGATATCGCCGGCCGCTTCGCTGGCCACGGTTTCGATTTCGGCCAGAGCGCCCTGTCGAGCGGTGGCAATGCGCGCGTCGGCTTCGGCCAGACGGGCGTCGATGGTGGCGCCAGCGGCAGCCAGACGGGCTTCGGCAGCCTTGGCGGCATCGGCCTTGGCGGCGGCGATGACGGCCTGCGCGTTGGCGCGCTGGTCGGCGGCTTCGCCCTTCCACTTGGCATCCGCTTCATCCGCAGCCCGGCGAGCAGCCTCAGCGGCAGCCAGGTCGTCGGCGATCTGCTTGTCGCGGCTTGCCACCGTCGCCATCACCTTGGGCACCATGCCGCGGCCGATGACAAAGAAGACGAAACCAAAAAAGATCAGCGCCCAGAAGATCTGGCTGGCATAGGTTTCGGATAACTGCGAAATCTGAGGCATCGGAAGTATCCGGTTCGTTTGCGTCCCGCCGCGCAGGCCCAATCAGGCGCCCGGCTGGATGGCAGTGCCTCCGCGCGTGGTTCCCCAACGCAAAGACAGGCCGGTTCAATTCAAGACAGCGAACGGCCGGGCGGGCCAAAACCCGCCCCGGCCATCCACCACACTTCGTCAGGCGACGAAGATCAGGATCATCGCCACGACGAACGAGAGCAGACCCAGAAGTTCGGCGGCGGCGAAGCCGATGAACAGGCGGCCCTGCTGGCCGTCAGCGGCGCCCGGGTTGCGCAGCGCGCTTTCCAGGAACGAACCAAAGACGTTGCCCACGCCGATGGCGGCCATGCCGGCACCGATAGCGGCCAGACCAGCACCGATGAGCTTGGCGGCAGTTGCGTCCATTTCCATGACTCCTTTTGCGAATTCTATGTTGAAACGATGTAACTTAGTGCAGATTTTCGGCGTCGTTGAGGTACAGCGACGTCAACAGCGCAAAAACGTAAGCCTGAATGCCGGCGACCAGGAATTCCAGCGCGCAGATGGCAATCATCAGCAGGAAGCTGGGAATGCCCACAACCGAACCCCACAACACGCCCGAGTTGGCCGAGGTGATCACGAAGCTCGAGAGCACCTCAAGCAGCACGTGGCCGGCCATCATCGCCACAAACAGTCGCAGCGCGAGGCTGAACGGGCGAACCAGGAACGAGATCAGTTCGATGAAGGGGATCAGCCACAACAGCCACACCGGCGTGCCATGCGGCACGAACAGACTGAAGAAATGCAGGCCATGGCGGGCAAAACCGACGATCAGCACAATCGCGAAGGACAGGATCGCCAGCACGCCCGTGACCGAGAAGTGGCTGGTAAAGGTAAAGGGATGCACGCCCACCAGCGCCAAGGGCAGCAGCCCCAGCAGGTTGGCGAACAGGATGAACATGAACAGCGAGAAGATGTAAGGCACATACTTCTTGCCGGCGGGGCCAACATTGGCGGCCAGCAGATTGTCGATGAACCCGGTCATCGATTCCACGGCCATCTGCCAACGGCCCGGCACCAGCTGGCGCTTCATGCCACCGGCCACGAACACGGTGATCGCCACAGTGGTGATCAGCATCCACAGCGAGGAATTGGTAAAGGCGATATTATGCCCGAAGAGGCTCAAGTGATCGGTGCCGAAAAGCGGCTCGATCTTGAACTGGTGCATCGGATCGACGGAACCCTGTTCGGCTGCCACGTCTAAGCCCTCTTGCCTTTAGTATGTTGAACCTGCCCGCCCGAATGACCGCCCGCATCGTTGCGGGACCCGTCACCCTTGCGGATGGCTGGAAATCCGGATGATGTTTCTGAAAGCGACAATGATGCCCAGCGCCATCACCACCATCAGTCCCCAGGGCGTGGTCCCGGCAAAATGGTCAATGACCCAGCCGATGAACGCACCACCGCCGATCCCCCCGATCAGCTCGGCAAGGACGCGGCTGCCCATGCGGTAATTCGCATCGGCCTCTGCGCCCACGCTCGGCTTGGTGCGTGCCTCTTCGCGCTCGCGGGCGGCCTTCAGCCGCTCGTCCAGTGCGTCGATCCGCGCTACCTCCCCGATAGGGTCCCGTGCGTTTGGCTCCTCGCTCATGCTTGCCTCCTTGTGCCCTTGTGCCGCCATATCGGCCCCAGTGCAAAGGGTGCGCATGCACGTCTTGCCGCCCGCCAGGGGCGCGGACCCCTTAAGCGGGGGGGGGACCCAAGTCAACCAGAAGGACAGGAATGCGTAAAATCGGGATTTTCCCGTGGCCAAACTGCATTCCTATGCGGGGTCTGGCGGGGGAAAGGTGGGGAATTGGGCCCTGAACGGCCTTCCTTGCGCGAATCACATGCGCGTTACCGGGCCCGCGTGCAGGTGTTATCCACGATTGAATGCGCCGCCCGCGCGCAGGCATCAGCAATTGCACCGCGCTGTTTCATCAGGCGAAACGCGCGCCATACATCAAACGCCTCGCGCCGCGCGCATCAGACAACATGCGTCCAGGCCCCGATCACGGGCAATCGGGCCGCCGCACTGGCGCGTCCCCACCGCGAGTCTGCCATGCCCCGCTCGGGTCCATGTATTTCTCGCCAGGCACGGTCTGGGCGATCAGCTTGCATCCGGTGATCTCGGCATATTTGTCGATGGTGCTGTTCTGGGCCTGCGCGCGGGTGGCATAGATCGCCTTGCGCCGGATGTTCAGGTCCACCACCATGCGCTGGATCTCGGCCGGGGCCGCCCCCACCACGCCCAGATAGCCATCGGGCTTTTCGCCCACCTGCCCGGCGGCGCGCGCGGCGGCATAGGCCGGGTCGCGGTCCTGCGCCTGCGCAGCCCCCGCCACCATCACGCCCGCGCCCAGCGCCAGCGCCATCACACCCATCCTGATCCCGTTCACCTTGCTCATCAGAACACGTCCCGATTGGTTTCGATCGTCTTGGTGGCGTCGCTCGACAATTTGTACGCCACCTCCTGCTTGATGTTGATGTTCAGCTCGATCACGATGGGTTTTTCGGGCGCCTGCACCGAAATGCAGCCTCCCGCCATCGTGGCGCCCACCATCAGCACCATCATTGCGCCCCAACGACGCCCCCGCTTGCCTGCTTCCCTCATCGGGCAAACTGTCGCAAGCCGGGCGGCTTTGGTCAATGCCGGGACATTCATGGACGTTTCTCGCTGACTGATGGCTGAATGGAAGTGGTTGCGGGTTTGGGCGCGGGCTGGCCGATCGGTCGGCCATCGGCCCCCACCAGCCCCAGTTCGCGCGGATCGACAACAAAGGCCGTGTCATAGGTCGCCCGCAACGAACGGAACAATTGATAGAACGGCGCGCGGATATTGATGTTGAACTCGATCGGCAACGCGGCCAACTGGCGGGTGATGAAATTGCGGGTTGTGCCCTGCCCCTGCCGCACGCCGGTCAGGCGCACGCGGGTCACCACCTCGCCCGCGATCGAGCCATCCATGCCGATCACCATCTCGCGGTAGGCCAGCGAGCGCAGCGCCTTGAACGCGTAATTCCCCATGGGCGAGAGGTCTTTATACGTCAGCACGCCCAGATAGGAGACCGATCCGCCCGGCGCTGCCGAACGCAATTCGCCACCCTCGATCCGGCCACCATTGGCGTCAAACACCAACGGCAACAGCCCGTCGAAATGGCCGGTGGCGGCAATGTTCTGCGCCTCCATCTGCAACAGGAACTTGGCGGTATCAATGCCTTGCGCCTTCAGGGCAAAGCGCCGCTCGACCGAATTGCCCAGCCGCAACCGGGTCGGCAACAGCTCCAGCGTGCCGTCCAGAAACGGCCAGCGCGCGTCCTCGACCGAGAGCACCAGCCCCGGCTCCATGGCAAAGCGGAAGGTGCCATTGGTCACCTCGATGCCGGGGTTGATACTGGCCACGCGCAAGGTCTGGTGCGGCGCGGTGACCAGCCCCAGCAGATCGGTGAACGCCACCGTGCCGGCAACGCCCCGCACCGGCCCCACGGGCGCGGCAAAGTCCAGCCCGTCAGTGGTCACGCTGCCGCTGGAATGGGTAACGCCGCGCGCGTCCCACGCGATCCGCGCCTTGGCCGACACGCTGCCCGCCACATTGGCCACCACGCCACGGGCCAAAGCGCTGAGCGTATCGGGCTGCATCCGCCCGTCAAAGGTCAGCGCATTGACCGCCAGATCGGCGCTGCCGCGCCCGGTGGTGGTGTCCTGCACCGCGCGAATCTGTACCAATTCGCGGTCTGCCCCGGGGGCGACCAACCGCCCCTCGGCAAAGATCGTGCCCTGCGCCACGCGGATATCGCCATCGCGCAACGCCACCGGCTCAAACCGGGCCAGTGGCTGTGGATCGGACAGCAGCACCCGCAGATGGGTCAGCGCCGGGCCATCGCCGCCCAGCGTCCAATCGGCCGCACCCTGACGCAGCTGCACCGGCAGGCCTGCCACATCGGCGCTGATGCCCGATACCGTGCCGCCAATACCGGCGCGCACCATCCCGCCACGCGCCATGGCGCCGGTCAGGCTGGCGATGCTCAACCGCGTCTGATCCCCCAAGGCCAGCGCCAGATCGCGCATGTTCAACCGCAACCCATCGGCCGGCCCCTCCAGCCGGATCGGCCCGGAACGCAGCGAAATCGGGGCGCCTTGGGCACTGCCGCGCAGCGTCAGTGCGGGCACCATCAGCCCGACCTGCGCTGCGTCTCCGGGCGCAATCGCCACCCCGCCCGCGCGCCCTGTGGGGCACAATCGCACCCGCCCATGGTCCAGCGCCATGTCGCCCCGCGCGATCCGGTCAAAACCGATGTCGGCGCATTGGGGCAAGACCTGCCACCCCCCGCGCCGACTGGTGACGTTCAGCGGCAAGCTCAGGCCCGTCAGGCGCAGATCGCCCAGCGCACCCGACACCTCCGCCCGGCCCGACAGCGCCACCGCGCCGCCCACGCCCACATCCAGCCGCAATTCCGGCGCGCCCAGTTGCCAGCCCCCGGCGCGATAGGGCGCCACACTGGCGCTGACCCGAACACCGCCCGCAGGCGCGCTTTGGAACATGCCCCGCATCTGCGGCAAACCGGCCCCGGCACTGGCCCAAGTGCCCGCAATCCGCGCCGCGCCCGCGCCGCGACGGACATAGGACAGCCGATCCGCCCGCAACAAAGCCCGCCCGCTGCGCCCGTTCCAACGCGCAAGCGGCACGATCACGCTGACGCCTTCGCCACGCCGCCGCAGGGTAAAGGTCCCCTCGCCACTGCCGCCCGACAACTCGCGCCGCAGAGCAGTTGTCAGCGGGGTGATCACGCCGGTCAGCGCACCGCCCCCGCCCTGCCCGGCGCGCGCCATCGCCGCCAAGGTCTGCGGCAAAGCGGCCACGCCCTGCGCGCGCCAATCGCCCTCGGCCTCCAATGTGGCGGCAGTCAACGCACCGCGCGCGCGGCCCGTGCTGGTCAGGCGGGTGATGTTTGCGCCATAACCGGGTTTAGTTGCCACCATAATGTTGTCAGCGACAACATTCCACACCGCGTCCAGCCGCCCTTGGCCCAGCGACAGGCGCACATCGCCCCCCACCTGCCGGGCCGACCCACCCCCTGCCGAAACAGCCCCCGCCCGCCCGGTCACCCGCGCCTTGACGGCGTCCAGCGGGGCCGACAGTTCCGCCGTCAAAGACAGATCGGCACGCCCCAGACGCAAGCCGCCGCAGCGCCCGTCCACCACCTGCAAAGGCCCCGTAAAGCGTGGAATTTCATGTGAAATTGTCAACGATCCGCGCAGGCCGGCGCTCGCGGTGCAGTCGCCCGCGCGCAATTTGGGCGCGGCCACCGCCACCACCCCGGCAAAGCCCCCGCGCAAGCCCCCAGCCCCCGCCAGAGCCACGCCAACCTGACCGTAATCCCCTGAAATCACGGCAGTTCCATGTTCAACCGCCACCGCCATGTCGGGCATCCGAAACGGCGCGGCAGAGGGCGTCCGCCACAAAGGGTCCAGACTGCCCAGACTGAATTGCCCATCGACGATCCGCCCGACCAGATGCGGTCGCACCAGCCGCACACTGGCCAATTGCGGCATGCCGCCCGACAGGCCCCAGCGCAATTCCACCATTTCGGACATAAAATCGGGATGCGACGGATCACCCAGCACCACATCGGCCAGCACCGCCCGCGTCGCGTCCAGTTCCACCACCCGGTAGCGCCCCGGCAAATGCAGCCGCGCCAGCCCATTGGCCACCAGCGAATCGGCAATAGTCAGCCGTTCCGCCCAGCCCAGCCCCAGCGCCGCCAGCCCCACGCCCAGCGCCCACCACCGCCGCCGCAACCGCCAGGGGCGGCTTTGCTGCGGCGCGGCGGCCAACGGGCTGTCGTCCTGTGGCGGGGTCGGCCCCGTGCTGTTGTCCATGGCTGCCATCACCCGCTCTCTTGCGCAAAAATCCCTAAGGCGGCAAGCTGTTCGCATAGAGCCAGTCAGCGTAAGACCATTCGATGGGGGCGGCCATGGGGGAACGGGATCTGTTTGGCACGGCAAAGGCACCTTCTGGCGCAATGCCAGACGCATCGTCTTTGCAGGAAGTGCCGCCAACCCCCTTTGACGCGCTGGACGACTCCGACGCGCCCCCGGTTCAGCCACCGCGCACCACCGTCCCGCATCACACCTCCCGGCCCGCAAAGCGCAACGCCGCCGCGCCCTCCACCCCGGCGCCGGCGCACCGGCCGCTGGCACAGGCCGCACATGACCCCACCGGCCACCGCGCCCGGTTGCGCCAGCGCCTGTTGCATGGCGGTGATGACGCTCTGGCTGATCACGAATTGCTGGAATATCTGCTGATGCTGGCCATTCCGCGCCGCGATACAAAGCCGGTCGCGCGCACGCTTTTGGCGCGGTACGGATCATTGGCAGCGGCGTTGAACGCCGATGTCGACGCGCTGGCTGGGCACCCCGGCATGGGCGACACCAGCGCGGCGGCGCTGCGCATCGTGGCGGTGACGGCACGCCGTCTGGCCCGCACCATGGCGACCGAGGCCCCGGTGTTGAGCAGTTGGTCGGCCCTGATCGCCTATCTGACGATCGACATGGCGCATCTGACGGTCGAGCGGGTGCGGGTGCTGTATCTGGACACAAAATTCCGCCTGATCCGCGACGAACACGTCTGCGATGGCAGTCTGGACGAAGCCGCGATCCACCCGCGCGAAGTGTTGCGGCGGGCGCTGGATGTGGGGGCGGCCTCGCTGATCATTGTCCACAACCACCCGTCCGGTTCGCCAGAACCCAGCAAGGCCGACATTCAAGTGACGGTGCGAATCGCCGAAGCCGCGCGGCTGTTGAACATCGCGGTCCATGATCATGTGATCATCGGCAAGGAAGGCCATGTATCGCTGCGATCGCGAGGGCTGGTCTGATTCGCAAGAATGCGGCGATGCCGGATGCCAAGGTCAAAATTGCCATAAATCCGTAATTTGACGTAAGTACCCTGCTGCATTTCCGGCGATTTTGCAGTGCAATGATTGACGTGACCGCCACGCATTACCGCTTCCTAACGCGTAAATTTTAAGTATATTTCCACAGGAATCGGAACGAATCTGGATCTTCAAATCCATCGCCTCCGAATCTCGGGGAAACACTTACCACGAATGGATCGCCGCGTGTTCAAGCGCTTGTTCAGACTGCCTCAGGCTGCCGATACGAAACCGATCCGCATCACCCCGCCGCCCAGCGCGTCGGCCCCGCGCCGCAATGTCAATCACGAGGGCGAACATCCGCTGGTCGTGGTCAATGATATTGCCTCGCGGCCGCGCCCCGATGGGCGGATCATCGTGGTCGCCAATGAAAAAGGTGGCGTTGGCAAGTCGACGCTGGCGTTCCATACCTGCATCGCGCTGTGCGATGCGGGCTATTCGGTATCGGCCATCGATCTGGACTTCCGGCAGCAGTCGCTGGCGCGCGCCCTCTCCTTCCGCGAGGCGACCTCGCGCCGGCTGGATGTCGATCTGCCCAGCCCGACCTATACCGCCGTTGCCCACACCACGGGCGCGTTGTTGTGTCAGGAAATTGCCCGCATCGGGTGGAAATCCGACTATATCATCATTGACGTTGCCGGTTCGGATTCGCCGCTGGCCCGCCGGGCGATCGCCATGGCCGACACGCTGCTGACGCCGATCAACAGCTCCTTTGTCGATCTGGACCTGCTGGGCCGGTTCAACCCGACCACGCTCGAAGTCGTCAGCGCGGGCTTTTTCTCGCGCATGGTCAGCGAGTTGCGCGAGGAGCGCCTGCGCCGCAACCTGTCTGACCTCGACTGGCTGGTGATGCCCAACCGCCTGCGTTCGGGTTCCAGCCACAACCAGGCCCGGTTCGAGGCGGCGCTGGCCCGCCTGGCCCCCAATGTCGGTTTCCGCGTGGGATCGGGCATGAGCGAACGCGTTGCCTACCGCGAGCTGTTCCTGCTGGGCCTGACCCATCTGGACCTGCGCCACATCCCCAGCCTGCACCACATGAAGGCGCAGGCCCGTGATGAAATCACCACCCTGATGGCCGATCTGAACATCGAGGAATACGCGCCCCGCGCCGAAAACCTGCCGATGCCCGATATTGTCGCCGATCTGGCCGCAGGCTCGGTCGCGGCCTGACGGTCCGCCGCCCGCCCCACCCCTATACCCCCGCCTGACGGGTCGCACCGCCCCCGCCACGCCCCCTAACCGGGCGATGTGGCGGGGGTGATTTGCGTCTTGGGCGCTTTTCGGGGCCTCAACCCTTGCGTTTGGGCGCGTCCCGGCCTAGCGGCGCGGCCAAGACACGCGCGCATCCCGCGCCCCCTGACCCACAGACCCGCACACGGAGGACACCATGGTACCCCGCTATGCCCGCCCGGCGATGACCGCCATCTGGGAACCCGAAGCCCGCTACAAGATCTGGTTCGAGATCGAAGCCCACGCCACGCAAAAGCTGGGCGAACTGGGCGTTGTGCCGATGAGCGGCCCCAAGGCGTTGTGGGACTGGTGGCAGACCAACCCCGGCATCGACGTCGCCGCGATCGACGCCAAGGAAGCCATCCTCAAGCATGACGTAATCGCGTTCCTGGACTGGGTGGCAGAGCAGGTCGGCCCCGAGGCGCGCTTCATGCACCAGGGCATGACGTCGTCGGACGTGCTGGACACGACGCTGGCGGTGCAGTTGGCCCGCGCCGCCGATCTGCTGCTGGCCGATATCGACGCGCTGCTGGCCGCGATCAAGCGCCGCGCGATGGAGCACAAATACACGCCCACCATCGGCCGCAGCCACGGCATCCACGCCGAACCCACCACCTTTGGCAAGAAGCTGGCCGAGGCCTATGCCGAGTTCGACCGCTGCAAGACGCGCCTGATCGCCGCGCGCGCCGAAATCGCCACTTGCGCCATTTCGGGCGCGGTCGGCACCTTTGCCAATATCGACCCCAGCGTCGAGGAATATGTCGCCGAGCAGATGGGCCTGTCGGTCGAGCCGGTCAGCACGCAGGTCATCCCGCGTGACCGCCACGCCATGTTCTTTGCCACCCTTGGCGTCATCGCCAGCAGCATTGAGCGTCTGGCCGTGGAAATCCGCCACCTGCAACGCACCGAAGTGCTGGAGGCCGAGGAATATTTCTCGCCCGGCCAAAAGGGCTCGTCGGCCATGCCGCACAAGCGCAACCCGGTGCTGACCGAAAACCTGACGGGTCTGGCCCGCATGGTGCGCAGCGCCGTCACCCCCGCGCTGGAAAACGTCGCCTTGTGGCACGAGCGCGACATCTCGCACTCCTCGGTCGAGCGTTTCATCGGCCCCGACGCCACCATCACGCTGGACTTTGCGCTGGCCCGCCTGACCGGCGTGGTCGACAAGCTGGTGATCTATCCCGAACGCATGCAGAAGAACCTCGACCGCATGGGCGGTCTGGTCCACTCGCAGCGCGTGCTGCTGGCGCTGACGCAGGCGGGGCTGGAGCGTGACGCGTCCTACCGTCTGGTGCAGCGCAACGCGATGAAGGTGTGGGAGAGCGATGGCCAGCTCTCGCTGCTTGAACTGTTGAAGGCCGACCCCGAAGTCGCCGCCGCGCTGACCCCGGCGCAGTTGGAAGACAAGTTCAACCTTGATTACCACTTCAAGGGGATCGACACCATTTTCGCCCGCGTGTTCGGCGAATAATCGGTAACAGTCTGGCGCGCTTGGGGAAATGCTGCGGCATGACCCCGGCGTTGCCGGGCTGATCCCCCCTTTGCCCCCTTCCCTTTGGGGCAAAACCGCCCTAGGTTGCGTGCCCAGAGGATTGCCATCGCCGCCATGGCATGGCGCAATCGACCGCAAGGGTACGCAAAGGGGCGTTTGGCCATGGATATCATCCGCACCATCATCTGGGTGCTGATCGCGGTGGTGGTTTCTGCCTTTGTGGCGATGAACTGGCAATTGGCCTCGGTCAACGTGTGGCCGCTCGATAGCGGCTATCTGCATCTGGACTGGCCGGTCGGGTTTGTCGCATTGGCATTCTTTCTGGCGGGCCTTGTTCCGATGTGGATTCGGGCAAAGGCGATTGGCTGGCGATTGAAACGCCGCATCGCCACGCTGGAAAACACCATTCGGGCATCCACGCCCACGCCGCCTCTGGCGACAAAGACACAATTGGACGCCGAACAGGCCGGACACAGAACAGAGAAGTGACCATGCACCACAACCCCATCTACGTCGCATTGGACCTGCCCCGTCTGGACGCCGCCGAGGCGCTGGCCCGCAAGGTCAAGGACCATGTCGGCGGGATCAAGCTGGGGCTGGAATTCTTTTGCGCGCATGGGCACCATGGCGTGCATGAATTGGCCAAGGTGGGCCTGCCGATCTTTCTGGATCTGAAACTGCACGATATTCCCAATACGGTGGCCGCCGCCATGCAGGCGATCCATGTGCTGCAGCCCAGCATCGTGACGATCCACGCTGCCGGTGGCCGCGCCATGATGGAGGACGCCAAGGCAGCCGCAGGCGAAAACACCAAGGTGGTGGCCGTGACGGTGCTGACCAGTCTGGACGATGATGATCTGACCAGCATCGGCGTGTCGGCCAACGCCCACGATCAGGCGCTGCGTCTGGCCGATCTGGCGCATAGCGCGGGTCTGGACGGCATCGTCTGTTCCGGCCACGAGGTGGGCGCGATCAAGAAGCAGTGGAAGGACGGCTTTTTCGTCGTGCCGGGGCTGCGTTTGCCCGATGGCTCGCTGGGCGATCAAAAGCGTTCGGTCAGCCCGCGCATGGCGCGCGATGCCGGGGCCAGCGTGCTGGTCATTGGCCGCCCGATCACCCGCGCCGAAGACCCGCTGGCCGCCGCCCGCGCGATCGAGGGCACGCTGTAATTCCCATGCCGATCCGCATGGCTGACCCCGGTGATGCCGCCGCCCTCAAGGCGCTGGTGGAAAGCGGCTATCGCGGTGACAGCGCCCGGCGCGGCTGGACGCATGAGGCCGATCTGTTGTCGGACGAGCGGATCACCTTGGCCGAATTGCAGGCGCTGTTGGCCGATTCCACGGTGCGCGTGCTGGTGCGCGATGGCGCTGCGGGCGCGCTGGCGGGATGCGTGTGCGTCACCGATCGGGGCGCGGGCGTGGCCTATCTGGGGATGCTTTGCGTTGACCCCGCGTTGCAGGCGGGAGGCATCGGCCGCGCGCTGATCGCCGCGGCGCATGAGGCCGCGCGCGACCATTTTGCCGCGCAGACAATGGAAATGACGGTCATTTCCGCCCGACCCGAACTGATCGCTTATTATCAGCGGCGCGGCTATGCCCGCACGGGTGAGACACGGCCGTTCCCGGGCGTTGGGGGCGATCATCTCTCGATGGTGGTGCTGGCCTGCGCTTTGGGGTAAGGGCGCGGGCATGACCAAGATGGCGATCAAGATTTGCGGCCTGTCGGACAGGGCGGGCGTCGATGCCGCGCTGGCGGCTGGCGCGACCCATGTCGGGCTGGTGTTCTTTCCCAAAAGCCCGCGCAATGTCAGCGTGGAACAGGCCGCCGCGCTGGCCGCGCATGTGGCGGGCCGGGCCAAGGTCGTGGGGCTGTTTGTTAATCCTGCAGGTGATTTCCTGACCCATGCGTGCAACGTTGTGGCGCTGGACGTGATCCAATTGCATGGGACAGAAAGCAATAAACAGGCCGAACAAATTCGTAGTCGGCATGGACTGGAAACTTGGAAGGCGATTGGCATCAGGGAAAGTCTGAACCAAGCCAACATTTATGCTAGAGCCGTCGATCGCGTTTTATATGATGCTAAGCCGCCCGAAGACCACGACCTGCGGGGCGGCACAGGGCTGCGCATCGACTGGAGCTTGTTGGCTGGTCGCCGCCACCCCTTACCGTGGATTTTGGCCGGAGGGCTGGACGCGACCAATGTGGCCGAAGCCATCCGCATCACCGGCGCCGATTTCGTCGATGTCTCGTCTGGCGTGGAAAGCGGGCGCGGGATCAAGGACGCGGCCAAAATCGCCCAATTCTGCCGCGCCGCGCGGGAATCCTGACGCCACAAAGGGGTGGCAGGCAAGCCCACCACCCCTTTGCCGGGAGGGATCGGTTAGAGGTCAGAACCGCACGCCAAAGCCGACAAGGGCGGCGTTGCTGTCGCGGGCCTGATCCTCACTGAAATTGTGGCGATATTCGACCTTGCCATAGACCGGGCCGAAATTGTGCTCGACACCCGCACCCACCTGCGTGGCATTGGGGCCCACGCCATACTGGTAGCCGGCCAGGCCATAGACCTTGTCCTTGGGCGTAAGGGCCGTGCCAAAGCGCGCGGTGGTGGCAAAGCGAGTCTTGTCCTGACTGGTCAGCACCTTGTCCACCGACTGTTCGACACCGACAAAGGTGCCGCCGCCCGTGGCAAAGTCATAGCCAATTGCCGCACCCAGGGTGGCTTGCGCACTTTGCCCATCCTGCCAGCCAAGGCCGCTGCGCACTTCGGCGCGTGCCCCGTATTCCCCGCTGCCGCTTTGGGCAAGGGCAGGCGTGGCCGCCGCCATCGACAGGCCGAGCGTGAGAAGAACCAGACGCATAGAAATCTCCGTGTTGCTGTGGGGTTCAGCACCCGACAACCGGATTGCGCGCCACCGCCTGTCGGGAAAATGAACCCGATTTTCAGGCGATTGTCAGAAACCTTTCAGGTTATGACGCAACCCCGCGGCAAACCGCGATTGCGGCAGCCCACGCCTTAATTGTCGTCAAAGGTACGCCGTGGCGTGGGCGCGACAGACCGATGCCGCCCTCCCGCCCCTGACCAAAGGCATAATTCGCCCCATGGGACATGCGCGCATCCTCTGGACAGCGGCGCGCGGGCGTGGCAGGCGCTTGACCCATCATGAACGCACCCCTTGCTCCCAATTCGCTGCGCAATCTGCCGGACGAAAATGGCCACTTCGGTCAGTTCGGCGGGCGCTATGTCGCCGAAACGCTGATGCCGCTGATCCTGGATCTGGAGCGCGAGTACAAGGCCGCCAAGGCCGACCCCGCCTTCAAGGCCGAGTTCGAGGATCTGCTGGAGCATTACGTGGGCCGTCCCAGCCCGCTGTATTTCGCGCCCCGCCTGACGGAGCATTGGGGCGGCGCGCAGATCTGGTTCAAGCGCGAGGAGCTGAACCACACCGGCGCGCACAAGATCAACAATTGCATCGGCCAGATCCTGCTGGCGATCCGCATGGGCAAGACCAAGATCATCGCCGAAACCGGCGCGGGCCAGCATGGCGTGGCCACCGCCACCGTCTGCGCCCGCTTTGGCCTGTCCTGCACGATCTTCATGGGCGCGACCGACGTCGCCCGCCAACAGCCCAACGTCTTCCGCATGAAGCTGTTGGGCGCCGAGGTGGTGCCTGTCACCAGCGGCGCTGCCACGCTGAAGGACGCGATGAACGAGGCGCTGCGCCATTGGGTGGCGAACGTGCATGACACGTTCTACATCATCGGCACCGCCGCCGGCCCGCACCCCTATCCCGAACTGGTCCGCGATTTCCAAAGCGTGATCGGCCGCGAAGCCCGCGCCCAGATGCTGGCGCGCACGGGCCGCCTGCCCGATATGCTGATCGCGCCGGTGGGCGGTGGCAGCAACGCCATCGGCCTGTTCCATCCGTTTCTGGATGACGCCGATGTGGCGATGGTCGGGATCGAGGCCGGTGGCCATGGCGTTGATACCAATGCCCACGCCGCATCGCTGACCGGGGGCAAGCCGGGCATCCTGCATGGCAATAAGACCTATCTGTTGCAGGACGAGGACGGCCAGATCACCGAGGCGCATTCGATCAGCGCCGGTCTGGATTACCCCGGCATCGGGCCGGAGCATAGCTGGCTGCACGAGATCGGGCGGGTGAAATATCTGCCGGTGAACGACGATGAAGCGGTCGAGGCGTTCCAGCTGTGCTGTTCGCTGGAGGGCATCATCCCGGCGCTGGAATCGGCCCACGCGCTGGCCGCCCTGCCCAAGCTGGCCCCGCAAATGGACAAGGACAAGATCATCATCGTCAACCTGTCCGGCCGCGGCGACAAGGACATCTTCACCATTGCCGACAAGCTGGGGGTGGAACTGTGAGCGCCCGTCTTTCCGCCGCCTTTGCCAAAGGCCGCCCTGCCCTTGTGACCTTTGTCACCGGGGGTGATCCCACGCCGGACGCCACGCCCGCCATTCTGGACGCGCTGGTGGCCGGTGGCGCCGATGTGATCGAGCTGGGCATGCCGTTCACCGACCCCATGGCCGATGGCCCGGCGATTCAGGCCGCCAATCTGCGCGCGCTGGCCGCCGGTACCAAGACCGCCACGATCTTTGCCATCGCCAAGGCGTTCCGCGCCCGGCACCCCGATGTGCCGCTGGTGCTGATGGGCTATGCCAATCCGATGATCGCGCGCGGGCCGGAATGGTTTGCCGCGCAATGTCAGGATGCGGGCGTCGATGGCATCATCTGCGTCGACATCCCCTCCGAGGAAGACAGCGAAATCGGTCCTGCCCTGCGCGCGGCGGGCGTGGACTTCATCCGCCTGGCCACCCCCACCACTGACACGGCGCGTTTGCCCGCGGTGCTGAACGGTTCGTCGGGCTTCCTGTATTACGTCTCGGTCGCGGGCGTGACGGGCAAGCAGCAGGCCGCCGTCGATTCGATCAAGGACGCCATGGACCGCATCAAATCGGCCACCGACATCCCGGTCGTCGTCGGCTTTGGCGTGCGCACACCCGATCAGGCCGCCGCCTTTGCCGCCCATGCCGATGGCGTGGTGGTGGGCAGCGCGCTGGTTGATCTGGTTGCCACGCATGGCGCCGATGCGGCAGAACCTGTGCGCGCGCTCACCGCCGCCTTGGCAGACGCCGTTCATGGCGCTAAGGCAACCGCATGAGCTGGCTCAACAAAGTTCGCAATTCGCTCTCCTCGCTTGGCACCAAGAAAGAGGAAGACAGCACCCCCGACAACCTGTGGGTGAAGTGCCGCAACTGTGGCGAGATGCTGTTCACCAAGGAATATGAGGCAAATCTGTCGGTTTGCCCCCGGTGTGAACACCATGGCCGCATTGGCACGGACGCCCGCATGGCGCATCTGCTGGACACCGGTTTTACCGTCCTGCCCACGCCCAAGGTCAAGGAAGACCCGCTGAAATTCCGCGACTCCAAGCCTTATCCGGCGCGGATGAAGGCGGCGCGCGCGGCCAACCCGCACCCTGACGCGCTGACCAACGCGGTCGGCACGGTCGAGGGCATCAAGGTGGTGCTGGGCGTGCAGGACTTCCACTTCATGGGTGGATCGATGGGCATGGCGGTGGGCGCGGCCTTTGTCGCGGGCGCCGAACGCGCGCTCAAGGAAAAATGCGGCTATGTCATCGTCACCGCCGCTGGTGGCGCGCGCATGCAGGAGGGCATCCTCTCGCTGATGCAGATGCCCAAGACCACCGTTGCGGTGCGTCGCCTGAACGCGGCAGGCCTGCCCTATATCGTCGTTCTGACCGATCCGACGACCGGCGGCGTGACGGCGTCCTATGCGATGCTGGGCGATGTGCATATTGCCGAACCGGGCTGTCTGATCGGCTTTGCCGGGCAGCGCGTCATTCAGGACACCATCCGCGAAAAGCTGCCCGAAGGGTTCCAGCGCGCCGAATATCTGCACGCGCATGGCATGGTCGACATGGTGGTCAAGCGCCACGACCTGAAGGCAACGCTGGCCACGGTGCTGGGTTACCTGACCCCGGCCAGGGCCGCCTGAGGACGCAGACAAGGGTGGTGCGGTGAAGGACTTTGCCATTTCCGACCACCCGCGCGTGGCCGCGCAACTGGCGCGACTGGGCGCATTGTCGGTGCCGCAGGGCCGTTTGGGGCTGGAGATCATCGAGGGGCTGCTGGACCGCCTGGGCAATCCCCAGCGCCGCCTGCCCCCGGTGTTCCATGTCGCGGGCACCAATGGCAAGGGCAGCACCTGTACCTATTTGCGCCACATGCTGGAGGCGCAGGGGCTGAGCGTCCATTCCGCCACCAAGCCGCATCTGGTCCGCTATAACGAGCGCATCCGGCTGAACGGGGCGCTGATATCCGACGATCATCTGGCCGATCTGCTGGCCCGCGTGCTGGACGCCAATGAGGCGGGCGGCGATCTGGGGCCGTCCTTCTTCGAGGTGACAACCGCCGCGATCTTCCTCGCCTTTGCCGAGACGCCCGCCGACGCCTGCGTGATCGAGGTGGGTTTGGGCGGGCGGCTGGACGCGACCAATGTCATCCCCGACCCGCTGGTCACCGGCATCGCCACGCTGGGCATTGACCACGAAGGCTTTCTGCTGCGCCCCGAAGACGGCGCGCCTGCCGACCCGCTGGCCCGCATCGCCTGGGAAAAGGCCGGGATCACGCGGCCGCACGCCCCGCTGGTGACGCTGGATTACCCGCCCCGTGCCGAGAAACAGATCGCCGCGCTGACGGCCGCATCGGGCGCGCCATGGCTGCGCCGTGGGCGTGACTGGTCGGCGCAGATTGGCGATACCATCGCCTATCGCGATGCCGCCGGCACGCTGGACCTGCCGCTGCCGATGCTGGCCGGGCGCCATCAGGCCGAGAATGCCGCGCTGGCGGTCGCCATGTTGCGCGCGCAATCGCGCCTGACGGTAACGCCAGAAGCGATGGCACAGGGCATCCGCGCCGCCCGCTGGCCCGCGCGCCTGCAATTGCTGAACGAAGGCCCGCTGGTCGCGCTGGCCCGCCGCGCCAATCCCACGCGCGAAGTGTGGCTGGACGGTGGTCACAACCCTGATGCGGGCGCGGCCATCGCCCGCCATTTCGCCACCCGCCCGCCGGTGCATCTGATCATGGGCATGCTGGCGAACAAGGACCCTTCGGCGATTGTCACGCCGCTGACGGATCGTTTGCTCTCGGTCTCGGTCGTGCCCGCGCCGGGTCATGACGCGCATACGCCCGAGGATTTTGCCGCGCACACCCCGCTGCCTGTACGCCCCTGCGATGATGTCGAAGCCGCCATCGCCGCCCTGCCCGAACAGGGCGATGTGCTGATCTGCGGCTCGCTTTATCTGGCGGGCGACGTGCTGCGCCGCAATCTGGAATTCCCGGATTAAGCCTGCTTGGCCGCGCGCCGCTCGATCCGGGCAACGCGCGCCCATTCAAACACCACGAAGGACACGCTGACCACGCCGGCCAGCGCCATCGCGCGAAACACCGGGCCATAGCCATAGGCGTCAAACGCCTCGCCCGCGACACCGCGCCCCAATGTGCCCACCAGAAACGTCAGGGATGACAACAGCGCGTATTGGATCGCGGTGAACCGGCGCGACACCACGCTGGAGACATAGGCGACAAAGGCCGTCCCCGCGATGCCGGTGGCGATGTTTTCATAGCA
Organism: Novosphingobium ovatum; assembly: GCF_009909235.1. Lineage (GTDB taxonomy): Bacteria > Pseudomonadota > Alphaproteobacteria > Sphingomonadales > Sphingomonadaceae > Novosphingobium > Novosphingobium ovatum. Next base: position 145,171 of record NZ_JAAAPO010000002.1, on the reverse strand, counting down.
GATCGCCAGCAACAGCCGTGTCATGCGCAGATCTGATCCCAACGCGTCAGCGACAAAACCAATCCCGGTCACTCGCGCAAAGGCGTCGATCACATGCCCGCCATCGGCCAGATCGGCATAGAGCAGATTGCCGAACGCCGGCAGGATCGCGCCCAGCAGAACAGTCGGAAACCGCCCCAGCCGCGCGAACAGGTATCCCCCCAGGCTGATCCCCAGCATCGTCATGAAAATGCCGAAAATCTTGGAGGCGAATGCCACCTGATCCTTGGTATAGTGCAGGTGATCGAGATAAAACGGAAAGGCAAAGCTGGACCACAGATTATACGAGAGCGCATAGGTGAGGATGAAGCCCATCACCACCACCACGCCCGCGCCCAGCCTTTGCGCCAGTTCGGCCAAGGGGGCCACCAGCGCGGCGTACACATGGTTGGCAATGCCCCGCACGGCCGAGGGCGCGCCTTCGGCCTGCGCCAACACGTATCGCCCGCGCGTCTTCAGCCCGTTGGCGATGGCCGCCATGACAAAGGGCACCACCACCGTCGCCACCACGATCCACGGCCCGCTGCCCTTGGTAAATTCGGCCACGCTGGGCGGTTTGGCGCTGCCCGGCGCGGGGCTGAGCACGCGGATCATGAAGCTGCCCACCGTCACCACCGCCCAGGTCCAACTGGCCAGCACCACAAACAACAGCGCCGCGCGGGCATTGGGGCGCAATTCGCCCACCGCGCCCAGCGTTTCGTGCAACTGGCCCAGTTCACCGCGCGGCGTGTCGGGCGCGGCCAGCGTCACCAGCATGATCGCCGCCATCACCACCGCCATCAACGCGAACACGGCAGGCCAGCTCATCCGCGCGGCCAGCATCAGCGCCAGCGCGCCGCCCACGATGGACGCAATGCGATAGCCAAACTGTGAGATGGCCGAGAGCAGCTCGACCGAGGATTGCTCATCGGCAACGTCGATGCGCCATGCGTCGATGGCGATATCCTGTGTTGCGCTGGCAAAGGCGGCGATGAAGGCCAGCACCGCAAACGGCCCGATCGCCGCCACCGGATTGGTCAGCGCCAGCCCGCCAAACCCCGCCGTCAGCACGATCTGGCACAGCAGGATCCAGCTGCGCCGCCGCCCCAGACGCTCCAGCACCGGCAGCGGCAGGCGATCGACCAGCGGCGCCCACAGGAATTTGAACGAATAGGACAGGCCGATCCACGACAGCACGCCAATGGTCGCCAGCTTGATCCCCACCTCGCCCAGCCAGGCGTTGAGCGTGCCGATCAGCAGCGCAAAAGGCAGCCCGCTGGAAAAGCCGAAACCCAGCATGCAGGCCGATTTGCGCGTGGAGAGCGCCACACGCACGAGCGCCAGCCCCTTTGGCCGCGGGCGGGGCGCCGGGGCGGGCTGATCAGTGGTCGCAGCAGTCGCGGCGGTGGCGGCCATGTGTCTTGATCCTTTGCACTTTGTTGCCAGACTAGCCGGTATTGCCGCGAAGGCCATCCCCCAACGAGACGCTTATGCCCATAGAATTTGCCGCCCGCCCGCCAGATTTTGACGGATGCCCGTATTGCGCGTAAGGGGCCGCCATGGCTCTTCCTCCCAAAACGCCCCGTGGCCCTTCGCGGCCCCCTCGTTCTTCGTCCGCGCGTGGTGATGCCCCGCGCAAAGTGCTGACCCGCTCGCCCCGCGCTTCGGACGCGCCGGCCGGTGACGCCCCCGCCAAAAAGCCTGCGCGTGGCGGCCGCAACGCTGGCCGTGACCGGCCCATGACCGACGCTGACCGTCGCCGCGCCGAATGGCTGGGCGACCCGCGTGAGGCCCGTGGCAAAGGTCCGCGCCCGCCGCGCCCCGACCGTGGCGATCGTCCCGAACGCGGTGAGCGTCCTGCCCGCCCCTATGGCGATCGCCCCGATCGCGGCCCGCGCCCGGATCGCGCCGAACGCGGTGAGCGCCCTGCCCGCCCCTATGGCGATCGCCCCGATCGCGGCCCGCGCCCGGATCGCGCCGAACGCGGCGAACGCCCTGCCCGTCCCTATGGTGATCGCCCGCAGCGTGACGGCCGTCCGCAACGCTTTGACCGCGATGAGCGCGCCCCGCGCGGCGATATCCGCGCGCCTTGGGAAAACCGCCCTGTGCGTGATGACCGCGCGCCGCGTGGCGACCGCCCGCAGGGTGACCGTCCCCAGCGCGGCTTTGGCGATCGCCCCCAGCGCTCGGATCGCCCCTATGGTGATCGCCCCCAGCGTGATGGCCGCCCCGGTGAGCGTCCCTATGGCGATCGCGGCCCCCGGCCTGAGCGTGGCCCGCGCGATGACCGTGGCCCGCGCCCGGATCGCGCCCCGCGTGGTGATCGCCCCTATGGTGACCGGCCCTATGGCGACCGGCCGCAACGCTCGGATCGGCCCCATGGTGACCGCCCGCAGCGGGCCGAACGGCCCCAGCGCAACGACCGCCCCCAGCGCAATGACCGGCCCGAGCGCGCGCCCCGTGGCGAGCGGCCGGTGCGTGGCGAACGCGGCCCCCGCAACGACGGCCCCGAGCGACCGGGCCGCGTCGCCGGCCACGGCTATGCCCAGCCTAACCAGCGCCTGACCGAGCGGCCCCGCCGCAACATCACGCGCGCCATCACCCACAGCGCCAACCCTTTGCGCGCCGAGGGTGAGGAAGGCGAACGCATCGCCAAGCTGCTGGCCCGCGCCGGTATCGCCTCGCGCCGCGATGTCGAGCGGCTGATTGCCGAAGGCCGGGTCAAGCAGGGCGAGGTGGTGATCGACACCCCCGCGCTGTTGCTGACCAGCCTGAAGGACATCACCGTCGATGATCAACCCGTCAGCGCGCCAGAAGCCACGGTGATCTATGCCTTTCACAAGCCGGACGGTCTGATCACCGCCGAGCGTGATCCGGCCGGTCGCCCGACCATCTATACCGCGCTGCGCAATGCCCTGCCCGAGGGCGCGCCGCGCGTGATGCCGGTCGGCCGTCTGGACATCAACACCGAAGGCCTGTTGCTGCTGACCAATGATGGCGAGTTGAAGCGCGCCATGGAGCTGCCTTCCAGTGGCATCCCGCGCACCTATCGCGCCCGCACATTTGGCGACATCACCCAGGATCAGTTGGAAGAGCTGATCGAGGGCGTGGAAATCGAAGGCGTGCGTTACAGCCGCATCGACGCCAACATGGAGCGCCGCACCGGCCGCAACCAGTGGATCGAACTGACCCTGACCGAGGGCAAGAACCGCGAAGTGCGCCGTGTGCTGGAGCATCTGGGCCTGCAGGTCAGCCGGTTGATGCGCATCCGTTACGGCCCGTTCGAACTGCTGGACCTGCCGCGTGGCGCGGCGATCCAGATCCACCCGCAGGCGGTCGAGCGTTTCCGCAAGGGGCTGAAGATCGACAAGGGGGGCTCGCAGGCATGATCCGCATCATCTCTGGCGAATGGCGCGGCCGCAAATTGCAGGCACCAGAGGGCGACGACACCCGCCCCACCGCCGACCGCACGCGTGAGACCTTGTTCTCGATGCTGATGTCGCGGCTGGGCGATTTCGAGGGCCTGCGCGTGGCCGACCTGTTCGCAGGCTCGGGCGCGCTGGGGCTGGAGGCCTTGTCGCGCGGGGCCGAGAGCTGTCTGTTTGCCGAAATGGCACCGGGCGCCGTGCGCGCCATCCGCGCCAATATCGCCGCCCTGCGCGCACAGCCACGCTGTGATGTGCGCGCCGGTTCGGTGATGGCGCTGGGCCCGGCAAAGGTGCCCTATGATCTGGTGCTGCTGGACCCGCCATATGGCACGGGCGCAGGACAGGTGGCGATCGACAAGCTGGCCCGGCTGGGCTGGATTGGCGAAGGCACATGGGTGGCGCTGGAAACCCATGCCGATGAAGAACCGCGCGTGCGCGGCTTTGACATCGAGTCCGACCGCAAGGTGGGCAAGGCCAAGATCACCCTGCTGCGCAAGATCCCGGCGGCCCCCGCCGAAGAATAACCGCGTCAGCCGGCGCTTAAATGGTTGGGCCGTCAGCCGGCCGGGCGCAGGTCCGGCCGGCGGCGCGTCTGGGCGATGCCGATCAGCGTGATGATCGCCGCCGCCAGCGGCAACACGCCCACCCAAGGCCCCTTGCCCGCATCCACGAATTGTTGCGCGATGATTGGCGTAAACGCGCCGCCGATGATCCCGCCCACGTTGAACGCCATCGACACGCCCGAATAGCGCACCTGTACCGGGAACAACGTCGCCAGCCATCCACCCAGTGGGCCATAGGCCATGCCCATGGCAAACAGCGCTGCAGACAGCGTGGCGAACACCACCCACAGGCTGCCGCTGGCCAGGCCGAACCAGAACACCATGCCGATCACCGCGCCTGCGCCTGCGCCCCATGCCAGCACCCGATGCGCGCCATAGCGATCCGACCAGATCGCCGCCATGATGATGCCCGCCGCCAGAAACACATTGGCCGCCAACTGCGCGGTCAGGAACCCGGTGCGGGCATATTTCAGCACCCCCGTCCCCTGTGCCAAGGCAAAGGCGGTCGACAGATAAAACAGAGCGAAACATGCCACCACCCCGGCGCTGCCCCAGACCAGCGCGGGCAGATGGTTGCGCACCAGTTCGCCAAAAGGCACGGCAGGCGGCGCGTGATGCGCGGCGCGTTCCTTGGCAAAGGCGGCGGTTTCGGTGATTTTCACCCGCACCCACAGCCCCACGCCCACCAGAACGACCGAGAGCAGGAACGGCACACGCCAACCCCACGCCTTGAAATCAGCATCCGGCATCGAGAGGCCCAGCGCCAGAAACAGCCCATTGGCCGCCAGAAAGCCCACCGGCGCGCCCAATTGCGGCGCGCTGCCAAAGCGCATTTCCCAGCCCTTGGGCGCGTTTTCCACCGCCAGCAAGGCCGCCCCGCCCCATTCGCCGCCCAGACCAAAGCCCTGACCAAAGCGGCAGATGCACAGCAGGATCGGCGCCAGAATGCCCGCCTGTTGATACGTCGGCAAAAACGCCACCGCCAGCGTCGAGCCCCCCATCAGCATCAGCGAGGCAACCAGCGTGCTTTTGCGGCCCACCCGGTCACCGAAATGGCCAAAGGCAATCGCCCCCACCGGCCGCGCGACAAAGGCGATGCCAAAGGTCAGGAACGCCAGCAGCAATTGCCGTCCGGGCGCTGCCTCTGGAAAAAAGGTCGGGCCAAAGACCAGCGCCGTCGCTGTGGCGAAAATATAGAAGTCATAAAATTCCACCGATGTCCCCACCAAGGCGGCGGTCAGAATGCGGGAATGCTGGCGGACGGGGTGAATCTTGCTCTGGCTCATGGGGCACAGGGGGTGCGTCGAATGGTGCCTGCGGGTCAACCCCTAAAAGCGGGGAAAAGCGCGAGCGTGGACTTGCCAATGACTTGTGCGCGGGACATTTGTTCTCTAAGCGTTCCGCCGCCATGGACCAATTGCCCCCCGATTCCGCCGCGCTCTCCCCCTTCCCCTTGGGTCAGGAGCCTGAATGGCTTTCGCGCCTCAACCCGCCCCAGCGCGAGGCGGTGCTGACCACACAGGGGCCGGTGCTGATGCTGGCCGGTGCCGGCACGGGCAAAACTGCGGCGCTGACCGCGCGTCTGGGCAATATCATCGGGCAAAGGCTGGCTTGGCCATCCGAAATCCTGTGCGTCACCTTCACCAATAAGGCCGCGCGTGAAATGCGCGAGCGTGTGGGCCATCTGATCGGCCCGGCGGTTGAGGGGATGCCATGGCTGGGCACGTTCCACGCCATCGCGGCCAAGATGCTGCGCCGCCATGCCGAACTGGTGGGGTTGCAAAACAATTTCACCATCATCGACACCGATGACCAGTTGCGCCTGCTGAAGCAGTTGATCGTCGCCGAGGGGCTGGACGAAAAGCGCTGGCCCGCGCGGCAATTGGCCAGTTGCATCGACCGCTGGAAGAACCGCGGCATCCTGCCCGACGATCTGGATGCGGGCGAAAGCGAGGCCTATGCCAATGGCAAGGGGCAGCATTTCTATCGCCTGTACCAACAGCGGATGCTGGCGCTGAACGCCTGTGATTTTGGCGACCTGTTGCTGCATGTGCTGGCGATCCTGCGCCGCCACCGTGACGTGCTGGAGCAATATCAGCAGCGGTTCAAATATATCATGGTGGACGAATATCAGGACACCAACTCGGTCCAGTATCTGTGGCTGCGGCTGATGGCGCAAAAGGGCGCAGGGCAGCCGGCCAACATCTGTGTCGTGGGCGATGATGATCAGTCGATCTATAGCTGGCGCGGGGCCGAAGTCGCCAATATCCTGCGGTTTGAACAGGATTTCCCCGGCGCCAAAGTGATCCGGCTGGAGCAGAACTATCGCTCGACCCCGCATATTCTGGGCGCGGCGGCGGGCCTGATCCGCGAGAACAGCGAGCGTCTGGGCAAGCAGTTGTGGACCGAGGCGACCGGCGGCGACAAGGTGCGCGTCATCGGCGTGTGGGACGGGCCAGAAGAAGCGCGACGCGTGGGCGAGGAGATCGAGCGGCTGGAGCGCGAAGGCCTGCCGCTGGACCACATCGCCATTCTGGTGCGCGCGCAGTTCCAGACGCGCGAGTTTGAAGACCGCTTCATCAGCATCGGCCTTGCCTATCGCATCATCGGCGGCTTTCGCTTTTACGAACGCGCCGAAATCCGCGACGCCCTGGCCTATTTGCGGTTGATCGCACAGCCGTCCGACGATCTGGCGTTTGAACGGATCTATAACACGCCCAAGCGGGGGCTGGGCGACAAGACGCTGGAAAAGCTGCACCGCTATGCCCGCGCGCAGGGGATGCCGCTGGCCGCCGCCGCGCTGCATATTGCCGACACCGATGAACTGCCCGCGCGCGCGCGCGGCACTTTGTTGGCGCTGATGCGCGATTTTGCCCGCTGGCGCGATATGGAGCGCACCTCCAGCCCGGCCGAACTGGCGCGCGTGGTGCTGGACGAAAGCGGCTATACCGGGGCGTTGCAGGCGGAGAAAAGCGCCGAGAGCGCCGGGCGACTGGAAAACCTGACCGAACTGGCCCGCGCGATGGAAGATTATGAATCGCTGGGCAGTTTTCTGGAACACGTCAGTCTGGTGATGGACAATGACGCCAATGACGACACCGAAAAGGTGACGATCATGACGATCCACGCCGCCAAGGGGCTGGAATTCAGCCATGTTTTCCTGCCCGGATGGGAGGAAGGCGTGTTCCCCTCGCAACGCTCGCTGGACGAGGGCGGGCTGGCCAGTCTGGAGGAAGAACGGCGTCTGGCCTATGTCGCGATCACCCGCGCGCGGCGCCAGTGCACCATCAGCCACGCGGCCAATCGACGGATCTATGGCCAATGGACCAGTTCGATCCCCAGCCGCTTCATCGCCGAGATGCCCCCCGCCCATGTGGCCGAGGAAAGCAGCCTGAGCGGAGGCGCTTCACTGTGGCGGGCGGGGTGGAATGACCGGGCCGATCCCTTTGCCCATGTCGCGCAGGACCGCCCACAGCGCGCCGACCATCGTGGGCCGGGCTGGCAACGGGCCAGCGCGCAGCCGCTGGCCCCCGCGCGCCGCATCGCCGAAAACACCCGCAGCGCAGTCAGTTCCGCCGCCAAGCCCCGGCTTGACCTGCGCAAGGGTGACCGGGTGTTCCATGAAAAGTTCGGATCTGGCACCATCGCCGTGCAGGATGGGAACAAGCTGGAGATCGACTTTGACACGGCCGGGCGCAAGCGGGTGCTGGACAGCTTTGTAAAGCCGGCCTGAACAGGCACACCGCCCCACCTGACTACGCACCATCACATATCCACCACTTCACCACGTTCTGGGGCCGCTCTGTTAGGCATGAGGCAGGTTTTTCGGGTGGAGTGCAGGTGATGAAGCGGCAGGTTGTGTTGGTGAGCGCCGGGTTGGTTCTGGCGGTGGCCGCGCCTTTGCTGGCGCAAGGGCGCGGGGCCAGTGCCGCCGCGTTTCGCCCCGGTTTCCAGCCCCCCAGTGCCGCGCCGCAATCGATCGGACGGCCGGTACGGCCGCGCCCGCATCCCACGATCAAGGCAATGCCGGTCGAACACAACGCCGATCATGCCGCCCCCCCTGCTGCCCACGGCGCCGAGCATGGCGGCCCGCAGAGCGGCCCGCACGGGGGCGGACACGCGGCACCCGAAGGGGGCGAACATCCGGTCTCGCCCGCCCTGCGCCAATCGCCGATCGACATTGCCACGCATCAGATGGCCAGCGCGATCTATCCCGTGCCAATCATCGCCAATTGGGCGCCCAGCACGACTCTGTCGGTGGTCAACACCCATGACCCGGCGAGCGGCATCGACGCCGAATGGGCCACGCTCAAGGCCAATGTCCCGCCCGGCAGCAGCAGCATTCAGGTGGGCGGCGTGCGGTACAACCTGCTGCAGTTCCATTTCCACACCCCGTCCGAACACAGCATCGATGGCGATCTGGCGCCGATGGAGGTGCATTTCGTCTTTCTGCGCGAAGGGGCAAAGCCTTGTGATCGCGCCGCATCCTCGGCGCAGACCGATCCATTGCTGGTGATCGGGGCGTTGATCCGGCCCGGCGCGCCGCACCCCGAACTGGCCAAGATCCTGAACCGCGCCGACCTGCCGCGCAGCACCCAAGGCGGAGCGATTAGCGTCCCCGGCTTTGCCCCCGGGCGAGTGCTGGGGCCGCTAGCGCCCTCGTGGCGCTATGCCGGGTCGCTGACAGCGCCCGCCTCGTTCGGGGCCACCTGTGACGAACCCGAAGGCGACATCGCCGCCCAATTGGAAAGCGGCGATTTCCCCAAAAACGTGCGCTGGGTGGTGCTGCAACAACCGATCACCGCCTCGTCCGACCAGATCGCCCGGTTCCGCGCGCTGTTCCCGCATGGCAATGCGCGCGGCGTGCTGCCGCTGCGTGGGCGGACGGTGGTGGCCCATCCATAGGGCCGCGCCGCGCGGGGTTGGCGAATTCGGATATTTCGCCATCTCGCACTTGCAGCATCGAAAAAGGTCTGGCACGGCTGTGCATCAAGGCCGGGGCAACCGGCATCAGACCGGGGACCATCCACGTGAGCGCCACTGCCACCACCGCCTTTGATTCCGCCCTGTTCCGTCAGGTGATGGGCCACTACCCCACCGGCGTGGCCGCCATCACCTCTGTCGCGGCGGACGGGTCGCCGCTGGTGCTGGTAGTGGGCACCTTCACCTCCGTCTCGCTGGACCCGCCGCTGGTGGGCTTTCTGCCCGACCGCCGTTCGGCCAGTTGGGGTGCGATCGAACAAACCGGCCGCTTTGCCGTCAACGTGCTGGGCGCCGATCAGGCCGCGCTGTGCGGGCAATTGGCGGGCAAGGGCGACAAGTTCGCCGGCGTTGACTACAGCCTCTCGGGGCGCGGGCTGCCGCTGCTGGACGGATGTTTACTGACCATCGAATGCACCATCGCATCGGTGCAGGACGCGGGCGACCATGTGTTCGTGCTGGGCGCCGTCGAAGAGATGGCCGTGCGCCGCGAAGGCAACCCCATGTTGTTCCTGCGCGGCAAATTCGGTGGCTTCACCGCGCAGGTCTGATCCTGCCCTGTGCCAGATCGGCACAATTGGCGCGGAAATGAATGCAGTTACGATTGCACCCACGGCCGGGGCGGTGACAATGCCGCCCTGTTCTGATTTTTTTGGGGTGCGGTGCGGCATGGCACGTGAACTGATCACGTTCGAGGTGGGTGGACAGCTGTTCGGGCTGGATATCACCGCCATCCGGGAAATTCGCGCATGGTCGCCCGTGACTCGGGTGCCGGGGGTGCCTCATTACGTGGCGGGCATGGCCAATCTGCGCGGCAGCATCCTGCCGGTGATCGATCTGGCCACGCGGCTGGGCTGGGGCGGCACCGACCCGGATGAGCGACACGCGATCATCGTTGTCGACATTGCCGGCAAATCATCGGGGCTGATTGTCGAATCGGTGTCCGATCTGATCGATCTGGGCGATGCCCCGCTGCAACCACCGCCCAACGCCAGCGACTACAGCTTTATTGAGGGGCTGGCGCCGATTGGTGACCGGATGGTGCTGGTGCTCAATCTGTCGGCGCTGAACGACGAGAACAGCTTTGCCGGCGGTTTTTAGCGCGTAACAGCGGCGCGCCGCGGGCCGCCCGGTGCCTCGCTGCCCCTGTGCTTTGCCATAGGGCGAAAAGTCCCTGTGCATTTGCGAAGGCGGCTTGTTCCCGCGTGGCTCTTTGGGCAGGGTGCGCGGCGATGCGCAGGGCTGGACGCCTGCCGCCGCAAAGGGATACGCCTCATGCCCAATACCGCCCGCCTTGCCATGCTGGCCACCCGGCCGCGCCGCAGCGCCCTGTTCATGCCCGCCAACAACGCCAAGGCCATCGCCAAGGCGCGCACCCTGCCTGCCGATGTCATCATCCTGGATCTGGAGGATGCCGTCGCGCCCGAGGCCAAGGAGGACGCCCGCGAGGGCGCGTTGAAGGCGGCCTATACCGGCGGTTTTGGCCATCGTGAGCTGGTGATCCGCGTCAACGGGCTGGACACGCCATGGGGGGCCGACGATCTGGAGGCGCTGGCCCGCGCCGGGGCGGACGCCATTCTGGTGCCAAAGGTTGCCTCGCCGCGGGACGTGCTGCGTTACCATGAGGCGCTGACCGGCGCGCCGACCGAATTGCAATTGTGGACGATGATCGAAACTGCCGGATCAGTGCTGCGGCTGGACGAGATTGGCGCGCTGGCCAAATCGACGCGACTGTCGGCGTGGGTGATCGGGCCGAACGATCTGGCCAAGGAGATGCGGTCGCGCCAGACCCCCGACCGCATGGCGATTGCCCCGATGCTGGCGCTGGCCGTGGCGGCGGCGCGCGCGCATGGGCTGTGCGTGCTGGACGGGGTGTGCAACGAATTCCGCGATCTGGCCCGCTTCTCCGCCGAGGCCGAACAGGGCGCGATCTTTGGCTTTGACGGCAAGACGTTGATCCATCCCGCGCAGGTCGATCCCTGCAACGCGGTGTTTTCGCCGTCGCAGGCCGATCTGACCTGGGCGCAGGCGGTGATCGATGCCTTTGCGCTGCCCGAAAACGCGGGCAAAGGCGCGATTCAGGTCGCGGGCAAAATGGCCGAACTGTTGCATCTGGACGATGCGCGGCGGCTGGTGGCGCTGGCCCAGCGCATCGCCAAGGCCACGGCCTGAACGCGGCAAAAGGGGGCGGCCCTTGCGCCGCCCCGCCTCTGATCACGACAGGGTAAAGCCCTCGTAGCGCTTGCGCAGCGTCACCTTGTCCAGCTTGCCCGTGGCGGTGTGCGGCAGGTCATCGGCAAAGACGATGGCATCGGGCAGCCACCATTTGGCCACCTTGTCGCGCAGCCATTCCAGCACTTCATGCGCCTCGACATGGGCGCCTTCGCGCCGGACGCAAACCAGCATCGGGCGTTCGCCCCAACGGTCATGTGGCAGGCCAATGGCGGCGGCCTCGCGGATGGCGGGATGGCTGGACGCCTCGTTCTCCAATTCGATCGAGCTGATCCATTCGCCGCCCGACTTGATCACGTCCTTGGTGCGGTCGGTGATCTGGACAAAGCCGTGGGCGTCGATGGTGGCAATGTCGCCGGTGTTGAACCAGCCCTCATCGTCCAGCACCTTACCGCCGGCGCCCTTGAAATATTCGCTGACCACGGCCGGCCCGCGCGCCTGCAACCGCCCACCCGTCACGCCATCGCGCGGCAGCTCAGTGCCCGCATCATCCACCAGCCGCAGATCGACACCATACGGCGCCGCGCCCTGCTTCAGCCTCTGGTTCAGCTTGGCCTCGTCGTCCCAATCGTCCATTTCGGCGCGCAAGGGGGCAAAGCTGCCCAGCGGCGAGAGTTCGGTCATGCCCCAGGCGTGGACCAGTTCCACCCCCAGATCATCGAACGCCCCCATCATCCAGCGCGGACAGGCCGAACCAGCGGTGATCACCCGGCGCAACGTGCCGCGCCCGCTTTCCTTCAGCCGGGCGGCCACATCGATCCACACCGTGGGCACACCCGCCGACATGGTGACGCCCTCGCCATGGATCAGTTCGACCAGCGAACCGCCATCCATCTTTGGCCCCGGCAGCACCAGCTTTGCCCCGGTCATCGGCGCGGAAAAGGCCAGCGTCCAGGCATTGGCATGGCACATCGGCACCACCGGCATCACCACGCTGCGCTCGGTCAGGGCCAGCGCATTGCCGCCATGCATCATCAGCGCATGCAGGATGTTCGACCGGTGGGTATAGACCACCCCCTTGGGCGCGCCGGTGGTGCCAGAGGTATAGCACAGCCCGGCGGGCGCGTTCTCGTCCACCTCAACCCATGATGTCGCGGGGTCGCCGCTTTCCAGCAGTTCCTCGTAACAGATCAGGTCCAGCGTGGTGTCGGTGGGCATATGCGCGCGGTCGGTCAACAGCACCAGCTTGCGCCCGGCCAGACAACGATCCGCCACCTTTTCCAGCAAGGCCACAAAGGTCAGGTCGGCAAAGATCACCTGATCGTCGGCATCATTGATGATAAAGGCGATCTGCTCCTCGTACAGGCGCGGATTGACCGTGTGGCACACCGCCCCCGCGCCCGAAATGCCATACCAGCACTCCAGATGGCGGGCGTTGTTCCATGCCAGCGTTGCCACGCGGTCGCCCGGCTGAATGCCCATGGCGATCAACGCGCCCGCCAACCGCCGCGACCGCTGCGCCACCTGCGCATAGGTGGTGCGGGTGATCGGCCCTTCGCAACTGCGGCTGACGATTTCGCGCGTGGCGTGCTGCCGTTCGGCATGGTCAATGATCGTGCCAATCCGCAGCGGCCAATCCTGCATCCCCGTGCCCATGTGATCCTCTCTGTTGTGGCGGGATGGCATGCATGCCCCCGCCGCTTGGCGCCCAGTGTAGAAAAGCATGAAGCCCTTGCCCCGGCCAGCCCCGATCTGTGCCCGACAGGCGGATTGCGCAAAGCCTACGTATGGGGTTTGGCAGAGGCGGGCCCGCGCGATACAGCCATGCCCACACCCCCTTGCCGGAGACACCCCATGACCGCCCCCATCCCCACAACGCTGATCGGCTATGGCATGGCGGGGCGGGTGTTTCACGCGCCGCTGATCCGGGCTTGCGCCGGGCTGGCGCTGACCACCATCGTCTCCAGCCGGGTGGACGAGATCGCAGCGCTGGACCCGGCGATCCGCGCACAGCCCGATGTGGACGCCGCGCTGGCCGATCCGGCCACGCAACTGGTGGTGATCGCCACCCCCACCGCCAGCCACGCCGATGTCGCGGCCCGCGCCCTGCGCGCGGGCAAGCATGTGGTGGTGGACAAGCCCATGGCCCTGACCCACGCGCAGGCGGTGGAACTGGTCGATCTGGCAAAGGCTTGCGGGCGGCATCTCATCACCTTTCACAACCGGCGGTGGGACACCTGCTTTCTGGCGGTGCGCGATGCCATCGCCAGCGGGCAGATCGGGCGGGTGACGCATTTCGAATCGCATTTCGACCGGTTCCGCCCCACCGTCCGCGACCGCTGGCGCGAAGATGGCGCCCCCGGATCAGGCGTGTGGTATGATCTGGGGCCGCATCTGGTGGATCAGGCGCTGGTGCTGTTCGGGCGGCCCGATGCGGTGTCGGCCGATATCGCGGCGCTGCGCCATGGCGGGCGGGCGGATGATTTTGCCCATGTGGTGCTGCGCTACCCCGACATGCGCGTGGTTTTGCAGGCCAGTTTGAACGCCCCCAATGGCCCGATGGGCGGCCATCCGCGCTTTGCCGTCTATGGCACGATGGGCGCAGTGGTAAAATCGGCGCTGGACCCTCAGGAAGACATGCTGGTGGCTGGCCTGCGCCCCGGTGACGCTGGTTGGGCGGTGGATGGTGATCCGCTGATCTGGCACGATGGCGAAGGTGCAACGGCGCAGATCCCGGCCCCCATGGGATCGCAAGAGCGGTTCTATGCCTTGGTCGCGGGGGCGTTGAACGGTGGCCCCCTGCCCTGCTCCCCTGCCGAAATGCTGGCCGTTTGCCAAGTGATCGAGGCCGCCTTTACCTCGGCCCGCGAAGGGCGGGTGGTGGCGCTGGACGACTGATCGGCTTGCCTCTGGCGCCGGGCTGCGGCATCGCCCGACAGGCATATGCCACAGGAGACCACGATGCGCGCCACCACGGCCATGTTCACCCGCCACGGCGGCCCCGATGTCATCGCCTGGCAGGACGTCACCCTGCCCGCCCCCGGTCCGGGCGAAGTGCTGATGCGCAATGTGGCGGTGGGGTTGAACTTCATCGACACCTATTACCGCTCGGGCCTCTATCCGGTTGCCCTGCCCTGCGGTCTGGGCAGCGAAGCCTCGGGCGTGGTGGAAGCCGTAGGGCCGGACGTCACCGATTTCGTTCCCGGCGACCGCGTTGCCACCTTTGGCCCGACACTGGGCGCCTATGCCACGGCGCGGATTGTGCCGGCGCGTGAATTGTTCCGTTTGCCCGATGGCATTGCCCATGAAACGGCGGCGGCGGTCATGCTCAAGGGCTGCACCACCGAATTTCTGGCCGAGCGCGCGGCGCGGGCCGCCCCCGGTGACTGGGTGCTGGTCCATGCGGCGGCGGGCGGCGTGGGGCAATTGCTGGTGCAATGGCTGACCGCGATTGGCGCGCGGGTGATCGCCACCGTCGGCAGCGCGCCCAAGGCCGAGATCGCCCGCGCCTGTGGGGCGCAAGTGGTAGTGTTGGCCGATGCCCCCGACGCGGTGGAACAGATCCGCGCCGCCACCGGCGGCACCGGCGTTGCCATCAGCTATGACGGGGTTGGCGCGTCCAGTTGGCCGATCTCGCTGGGGGCGATGGCGCGGCGCGGCACGATCGTCAGCTTTGGCAATGCCAGCGGGCCGGTAACGGGTGTCGCGCTGACGCAACTGGCGGGCGCGGGATCGCTGTTCGTCACCCGCCCCCGCCTGTTCGACTATTACGTCACGCCCGAGGAACGCGCAGCGGGCATCGCCCGGCTGTGGGACATGCTGTTGACCGGCAAACTGCGGGTGACGATTGGCCAGACGTGGCCACTGGCGCAAGCCGCCGCCGCCCACACCGCGCTGGAGGCGCGCGCCACCACGGGTTCAACACTGTTGCGGGTCTGAGCCCGCATGCCAAAAGGGCGGCCCCGGATGGGACCGCCCTTTGCTGTGTCGCAGCGGCGAAAGGGCTCAGCCCTTGGCCGAGGCTTCCAGATTGATCATGTCGGCAATTTCAAACGCCAGCTCGATCGACTGCGCCGCGTTCAGGCGCGGGTCGCAATTGGTGGCATAGCATTCGGCCAGACCTTCGTCGGTGATGTCGATGCCGCCGCCGGTGCATTCGGTGACGTTACGGCCGGTCATCTCCAGATGGATGCCGCCCGCATGCGTGCCCAATGCGCGGTGGACGCCAAAGAAGCCCTCGATCTCGGCGCGGATGCGTTCGAACGGACGGGTCTTCAACCCGCTCTCGGTCTTGATCACATTGCCGTGCATCGGGTCACAGCTCCACACCACCTGATGGCCGCTGGCCTTCACCGCCTCGACCAGTGGGGCCAGACCGTCGACCACCTTGTCATGGCCAAAGCGCGCGATCAGCGTGATGCGGCCCGCCTCATGCGTGGGGTCCAGCAGGTCCAGCATGCCCAGCAGCGCGTCCGGCTTGAGGCTGGGGCCGCACTTGATGCCGATGGGGTTGCCCACGCCGCGCAGGAACTCGACATGGGCCGAGTTTTCAAAGCGCGTGCGGTCACCAATCCACAGCATATGCGCCGAGCAATCATACCAGTCGCCGGTCAGCGAATCCTGACGGGTCAGCGCCTCCTCATAAGGCAGCAACAGCGCCTCGTGGCTGGTATAGAAGCTGGTGCCTTCGAACTGGGGCACGGTTTCCGGGTCGATGCCACAGGCCGCCATGAAGTCCAGCGCCTCGGAGATGCGGTCGGCCGTTTCGGCAAAACGCGCGGCCCACGGGCTGTCGTTGATGTGCTCCAGCGTCCATTTGTGCACCTGACGCAGATTGGCATAGCCGCCGGTGGAGAACGCACGGATCAGGTTGAGCGTCGCGGCCGACAGGCTGTAGCCGCGCAGCATGCGATCAGGATCGTTGCGGCGCGATTCGGGCGTGAAGGCGATGTCATTGACAATATCGCCGAAATAGCTGGGCAGCGTCACGCCATCGATCGTCTCGACATCTGACGAGCGCGGCTTGGCGAACTGGCCCGCCATGCGGCCCACCTTCACCACCGGCTGCTTGCTGGCATAGGTCAGCACGACGGCCATTTGCAGCATCACGCGGAAGCTGTCGCGAATGTTGTTGGCGGTCAGATCGGCAAAGGTTTCGGCGCAGTCACCGCCCTGCAGCAGGAAACCGCGACCACCGGCCACCTTGGCCAGATCGGCCTTTAGCTGACGCACTTCGCCCGCAAAAACCAAGGGGGGAAACGTGGCCAGCGTCTCCTCGACGCGCGACAGAGCCGCTGCGTCCTCATAGCGCGGCAGGTGCCGGGCTTCATACGCTTGCGAATTCTTCCAGCTACCGGGAGTCCAGTTGCTTGCCACTTTCGTTCCTCACTTCGTCCGTATGCGGGTGGGTTTGGGCCACCTGCTTGTGTTTGGCGGCGGCATAGGGGCGGATGAAAGGGCTTGCCTTTTCATGTACCGTCCCGTACACAACCACATTATCCCGATATGCGTATGGGGCGCAGGTGATTACCTGCGTGATTCCCCGGGCTTCGGGCGGGGCACGGCCATAGCTGCGCCAGACCGATTAGCAAAGCATCCGTTTACGATCAGCCTGACCGCAAATGACGATTTTGCGCTGAAACAGGGCCAATGGCGCGCCCTCAGCGGCAAAAGGGGCCGATGTTGCCACCTGCCCCCTGCCCTTATGGCGCGGATCAACGCCCCACCGGCGTCGCCCCGCCCTGCGGCAACACCGCCAGACGCCACGCCCGGCCCGCCACCAGATAGCGCTGCGCCAATTGTTGCAGCACCTGCGGACTCACCTGCGTATAGTCGGGATAGAGGCTGCGCAGCTTGGCATAGCGGGCGCGTTCCTGCGTTGCCCCCTCGATCTGCGACATGAAGAAGGCGGTGCTGCTGCTGGCACGGCTGATCTGTTGGCGCAGCGGCTCCATCACGCGGGCCATCTCGTCCGGCCCCAGTGGTTGCGCGGCCAGATCGCGGGCGATCTTGTCGGCAGTGGCAAAGAATTGCGGCACCATGTCGGGCTGCAACTGGGCCAGCGCGGTGATCGTGCCCCCCGATGGCAGGTCCAGCGGCCAGTCCGACGCCACCTGCGGCGCATAGCTGGCCCCGGCCTTTTCGCGCAGCGCCTCCATCAAGCGGTTGGCGAACACCTGCGAAAGCACCTCCAACTGGCGCGATTCGGTGATATTGGCCACCCCGGCCCCGGTGGGCCAGCTGATCACGGCGGCGGCCTGATTGGCATCCCCCTTGTGGTGCAACACAACCGGCGTGTCCGACGGCGCGGCCAGCGTCACATCGCGGGCCAACACATCGGGCGCCAATGGCCCACGCGGTGGCAACGCGCCAAATGTGCGGCGCAAGGCCTCGATCCCCTTGGCCCGGTCGAAGTCGCCAAAGATCTGCACCTCTACCGGGCCACTGGCCAGAAGCGGTCCCCACACCTGGCGGAAGCCGTCCAGGCTGGTGGCCTGCAACTGCGAGGGCGATGGCGGGGCAAAGCGCTGATCGCCACCGCGTTGCAGGCTGCGCAGATCGCGCGCCAGCACGCCGCCGGGGCTGGCATCATAACCGGTATATTGCGCCACGGCCGCCGCCTTGGCCCGCGCCACGGGCGAGGCATCCCAGCGCGGCTGGGCCAGCTTGGCCGCGAACAGGTACAGCTGATCGGCCAGATCCTCGTCGCGCGTATCGGCGCTGAACTGGAAGTAACCGTCCTCGATACGGAAATCATAGCCCATCTTGCGGCCCGACATCAGACGGTCGATGTCGTTCTGCCCCACCACGCCAAAGCCCGAAGGCACCAGCGCCATGTCGCCCAATTGCGCATAGGGCGCAGTGGCCGGGGTAAACGCGCGATAGCCCGCGCCAAAGCGGACCTTGACCGTGACGCGGCCCGGATCATCGCGGGTGGGCCAGATCTGCGCGGCCACGCCATTGCCCAGATCCATCTGCTCGATCCCCAGCAAGCCGGTGCGTTCCACCTGCGGCATGGGGCCGGGCTGGCCCAGCGCGGGCAGATCAGCGAATTTCAGCGTCTGTGCGGCAACATGCGACTGGGCGTCGGCGGCGACGCGTTCCTGCATGGCGGCGCGCAAAGATGCCTCGTCGGCCTCACCAGCCTGCGGAGTGATATACAATGCGCGCACCGCCTTGCCGGTAAACAGCGCCTTGGCATGGGCGTGAACGGCGGCGGGCGTGAACTGCGGCACCGAGCGGCGGAAGATGTCCAGCACCGCCGTGGGCGAGGCCACCGTTTCATGAATATCCACCGCCTGAATCAGATCATCGGCCACCCGCGCGCCGGGCAGCAAGGCGCGCTGCTGCACCTGCGATTCAAAGATGACGTTGATTTCGGCCACCTCGCGCGCGACTTCCTCGGTCGTGGGGGGACGGTCCAGCGCCTCGGCAATGACGCTGCGCACATCGTGCAGCGCCTTTTTCCAATCGCCATCCATCGGCGCGATCAGGACAAACGTGCCCTCGACCGACCGGCTCTCGCTTTGCTGATCGACCGTGGCCGACAGGAAACTGCCCCCGGCGCGCGCCTTGGCCTCCAGCCTGCGGTTAATCACCAACTGCGCCAGCATGTCCAGCATCAGGCCCTGATTATAGACGATGGTGTCCAGCTTTTCCTTCCACGGGCGCACCACGCCAAAGATGAACTTGCGCGATTGGGTGGGTTCAACCAGCACCCGCGCCCCGGCAAAGGGCCATGCCGGATCGCCCCCCGGCGGCGTGACGGGCGCGCCAAAGTCAGGCGCGGGCGTATGCGCCCCCACCGCTGGCCAATCGCCAAACCATTTCTGGATCAAGGCCGCCATCAGCCGCGGATCGGCATCGCCCGACACCACAATCACCGCGTTTTCAGGCCGATACCAGCGCTGGTGAAAGCCATTGACGCTGGCCTCATGCGCGCCGGTAATGCTTTCCACGCTGCCGATGGTGGCGTGGTCGGCCAACGGCTGCCCGGCCGCCATCAGCCAGCGCGTCCCGTCGACCACCCGCTCGGCCGCGCCGCCGCGCTCGCGCTTTTCAGCCAGCACGATCGGCGCCTCGGCGCGGATGTTGGCCTCGGACAGGACGGGGGCGATCATCATCCCCGACAACAGCTGGAAACTCTCGTCCAACGTCTGGGGCGTGGCGTCGGGCAGGTCGATCTTGAACACCGTCTGGGTGGGCGTCGTCTCGGCATTGGTGTCGCTGCCGAATGTCGCGCCCAGCCGCTGCCATGTCGGGATCGCCTGCGCCTGGCCCAGATATTTCGACTGACGAAACACCAGATGCTCCAGCAAATGGGCAAAGCCTTCCTCGCCCTTGCGCTCGTGCATTGCGCCCGCATCGATGCGGATGCGGATCGACACCTGCCCCGGCGGCACCTGATTGTTGCGCACCGCCCAGCGCAAGCCATTGGGCAGCGTGCCAAAGGTCCAGTCGCGGTCATGCGGTACATCACTGCCGCGATACAGCCACGGATCGGTCTGCGGCGGCAGGGGCGGCAGGGCGCTGGGCGGCAGGCTGGCGGCAGTGCCGCTTTGCCTTGCGGGGGCAGGCGCGGCCCCCACCACCAGCATCGGCACAGCCATGATCAGGGCAAGGGCGGGAAGGCGAAGCACGCGCACAAAACGGTTCATGGCCCAAGGTATAGAAGGCGATCACATTAAAGGCCAGTGAACAACCGGCCCAACCGGAGCGATCTGATGCGGTGGTTCGCCAGTTCGCCCACAATTGCCCGACAAGTCACCGCAAGCCACTTGACCAGCAGACACGGAATATACATGGCGGTAAGTATGTTCATAGAAACCGAAACCACCCCCAATCCCGCAACATTGAAATTCCTGCCCGGCCGCATCGTGATGGCCGATGGCACGCGCGACTTCACCGATGACGAGGCCGCGCAGGCCTCGCCGCTGGCAAATGCGCTGTTTTCGCTAGGCGATGTCACGGGCGTCTTTTTTGGCCGCGATTTCATTTCGGTAACGGCCGGCCCCGGCAGCGATTGGGGCCAGCTCAAGCCGCAGGTGGTCGCCATGCTGCTGGACCATTTCATCGCCGAAGCCCCGCTGTTCGCCCCCGGCAGCGCGGCAGGCATCAGCGTCCCCGCCGACAGCGAATCGGACAGCGCGGGCATCGGCCATGACCCGGCCGATGCCGACATCGTCGACCAGATCCTGGACCTGATCGAAACGCGCATCCGCCCGGCCGTTGCCAATGACGGCGGCGATGTGGCCTATCGCGGCTATCGCGAAGGCATTGTCTATCTGCAGATGCAGGGCGCCTGTTCGGGCTGTCCGTCGTCTTCGGCCACGCTGAAGAACGGCATCGAAAGCCTGATCAAATATTACGTTCCCGAAGTCGTCGAGGTGCGCGCCGCCTGAAATGGCAAGCGCCATCACACTATTCCCGATAACATAGACAGTCGCCCCACACCGTTCTTCCCGATGCACACATCCCCCGCCTTGCTCCCTTCCCCTCCATTGGCGGCCGCCGCATGAGCGCGCCGTCTGACCGGGTGCTGACCATCGAATGCACGACCGAGGCCTGTTCGGTCGCGCTATCGGTCGATGGCGCGCTGTTGGCCGGGGAATTCCGCCAATTGGGCCGCGGCCACGCCGAAGCGCTGGTGCCGATGATCGCCGCTCTGCCTGATGCGGGACGCGCGGGGCGGATCGCGGTGGGTCTGGGGCCGGGCAGCTTTACCGGCGTGCGGATCGGGCTGGCGGCGGCGCGCGCGCTGGGCGTGGCGTGGGACGTGCCCGTGGCTGGCTATCCCACGCTGGGGCTGATCGCGGCGATGGCGCGGGCACAATCCGATGATGGCCGCGTACTGGTCGCAACCACCGGCGGCCATGGTGAATGGTTCGTCCAACCCTTTGACGCAGATGGCCTGCCGCTGACCGATTTGCGCAGTCTGCGCCCGGATGATGCGGCGCAGGTGGCCAGCGATCTGGGTATCGGGCTGATCGCGGGCAGCCAGGCCAGCGCGCTGACGGCGCGGATCGAGGGCACCACCGCCGCAGCCATCTGGCCCGACGCGCGCCAATTTGGCCTGTTGCCCCAAGGGCTGCTGACCGGCGATCTGACCCCGCTGTATGGCCGCGCGCCCGACGCGCGCCTGCCGGGCGGTCTGCTGCCGGGACAGGCCACCGCCGCATGATGGCCACCGCATGATGTTTGCCCCCGCGCAAGACCCGCTGGACCAACTGATGGTGGTGATGGCGGCCGCGTTCGACCCCATCTATGGCGAGGCATGGACCCGGTCACAGGTGGACCACGCGCTGTTGATGGGCAATTGCCGCTATTGGCTGATCGCCCCCGATGGCACGGCCCCTACCCCCGGCGGCGCGGCTGCCGGCTTTGCCCTGACACGGCAGGTATTGGACGAGGCGGAACTGTTGCTGTTTGCCATCCACCCCGACCATCGCCGCAAGGGATTGGGCGCGCGCCTGTTGCAAACGGTGATCCATGATCAACGCGAATCAGGTATTGCGCGTTTTCTTTTGGAGATGCGCGCGGGCAATAGCGCTGAACATCTATACGCCGCCCACGGCTTTACCCGCATAGGGATAAGACCAAAGTATTACCGTGGCACCGATGGGCAGCGGCGTGACGCAGTGACATTCGCCTGCGATCTGACATAGATACACAAGAAAACCGCAAGAATAGCTGTATTTCACTCCATTTTCACCAAAGTTAAAGACAACAAGACTTGATTATGGAGTTGTTGTCAGACATACAGCAATGGCAGGCCAAAGCCCGAACTGGCAAAGCACACAAACTGGGTCGCACCAGAACAGCAAGGATAAAACCATGGACAATTCGCAGGGAATCGCCAACGAAACACTGATCACGCTGGCTTCGGACATCGTTGCCGCGCATGTCAGCAACAACCCCGTTGCGGTGGAGGATCTGCCCAGCCTGATCACCAACGTGTTTGGCGCGCTGGCCAATCTGGGCAAGGAAACCGTCAGCGAAGAGATGCCGCCCGAACCGGCCGTCTCGATCCGCGCCTCGGTCAAGCCTGATCACATCGTCTGCCTCGAAGATGGCAAGAAGCTGAAAATGCTCAAGCGCCACCTGATGACGCATTACAATCTGACGCCGGAACAGTATCGCGCGCGCTGGAACCTGCCCGCCGACTATCCGATGGTCGCCCCCAACTATGCCGAAAAGCGCCGCGAGCTGGCCAAGAAGATCGGCCTGGGCCGCAAGCCTGGCGCCCGTCGCGGCCGCAAGCCCAAGGCTGCCTAAGCGCCCGATCGCCGCATGTGCATCGCTATTCACCCCGCAAACGGGGGGTTATGCCCATGCCATGTGGTATCACACGGTTGCAGATTTACCCCGCCGAGGCCATACTCGGCGGGGTAAATCATGATGGGACCCCATTGCGCGGCGCCCCCAGCGTTTCGGAACCAACGTGCATCAGAACATCGACATCGAAGCCCTTTGCCAACAACGCGGCCTGCGCATCACCGAACAGCGCCGGGTCATCGCCCGCGTCCTGTCGGAAAGCAGCGACCACCCCGACGTGGACCAGTTGCACGCGCGCGCCTCGGCGATTGATCCGGGCATCTCTATCGCCACGGTTTACCGCACCGTCCGCCTGTTCGAGGAAGCGGGCATTCTGGACCGCCACGATTTTGGCGATGGCCGCGCCCGGTACGAGGCCGCGCCCGAGGCGCACCATGACCACATGATTGACGTGGAAACCGGCGTGGTGATCGAATTCGTCGATCCCGAATTGGAAGCGTTGCAGCGCCAGATCGCCGAACGTCTGGGCTATCGTCTGGTCGACCACCGGCTTGAACTGTTTGGCGTCAAGCTGGAGCGGGAAAAGAAGTAAGGCCGGCGGGGCGCTGACCACCCCGCCCAAATACCCCGATTATATGGCAATAGCCGACAGCAATGCGATATCGCCACACTTTGCCACATCCGCAGGCGCGACAAATCCGCCAGCGCTGCGGGGCAAATGGATGTCGATACTGGCATAGGCATCGGCGACATATTCCGAACAAATGAAATCCTTGTCCGGCTTGATCACGTCACCAATGTGCAACCCGGCCGCGCCAGCCATGATCCGCATGGCAATTTTGCCGATCTGGGCATTGTCATAGCGATGCCCCAACAAATCCACCGAATGCGTCATCAAGGTCTTGATCTTGCCCGCATCACCATCAGGAAAGGCAGCATGACGGCCAATCGCCAGCTTGCCCGGATAGGGTTTGCCGGTGCCACAGTAATCGCGAACATAGGAACTGAGCGGCACAGAGCGGACGCCAATCGATTCAACGCTTTCCATGACCATGATACGGTCGATCGCGTCAAAGCGGATGACAAACCCGACGTGGCTGATGGGTGATTTGGTGGCAAACTTGATCAAATCCGAAAACAGCGCGCTGCCCGAGCAGAACAGGACATCCCCCGTCTTGATCGAGGCACGAATATCTTCGTAGGAACGGCCATTTTGCCCAAAATCGTCAATATTCATCCGAGTCTCTCCCCATCACGACTTTGACATTAGGCGCAAATCGCCAACGGTCCAACCTCGCCCCCCCTGCCCCCTTCTAATCGGCGCGAAACTGGCGTAAGGGCGGCGCCCATGCGCCCCACCGATATGCCCCACACCGACACGCCCCAAACCTATCGCGTCAAATCCTTTGGCTGTCAGATGAATGTCTATGACGGCGAACGGATGGCCGAATTGCTGGCCGAACAGGGCCTGACCGCGGCTGCTGATGGCGATGCGGCCGATCTGGTGGTGCTCAACACCTGCCACATCCGGGAAAAGGCGGTCGAGAAGGTCTATTCCGACATTGGCCGCATCGTGAAGGATGCGACCGAAGAGGGCGGCAGCGCGCCCCTGATCGCCGTGGCGGGCTGCGTTGCCCAGGCCGAGGGCGAGGAGATCATGGCCCGCGCGCCAGCGGTGAAAATGGTGGTTGGCCCACAGGCCTATCACCGCTTGCCCGACATGCTGAAGGCCGCAACGTCCGGCGCGCGCGTGACCGACACCGACATGCCCGCCGATGCCAAATTCGCCGCCCTGCCCAAGCGCCGCCGCGCTGGCCCGACGGCGTTTCTGACGGTGCAGGAAGGCTGCGACAAATTCTGCACCTATTGCGTGGTGCCTTATACGCGCGGCGCGGAAATCAGCCGCCCGCACGCCGACCTGATCGAGGAAGCGCACCGCCTGATCGAGGCCGGCGCGCGCGAGATCACCCTGTTGGGCCAGAACGTCAACGCGTGGACCGGCGAAAACGCCAAGGGCCAGACCATCGGGCTGGACGGGCTGATCCGCGAGCTGGCAGCCATCCCCGATCTGCGCCGCATCCGTTACACCACTAGCCACCCCAACGACATGACCGAGGGCCTGATCGCCGCCCATGGCGAGGTGGAAAAGCTGATGCCTTTCCTGCATTTGCCGGTACAATCGGGGTCGAACCGCATCCTGCGCGCAATGAACCGCAGCCATGACGCCGACAGCTATTTGCGCATTCTGGAGCGTGTCCGCGCTGCCCGCCCCGACATCGCACTGTCGGGCGATTTCATCGTCGGCTTCCCCGGTGAGACCGAGGCCGACTTTGCCGACACGCTGTCGCTGGTTGACGCGGTGGGCTATGCGCAATGCTTCAGCTTTAAATATTCGCCGCGCCCCGGCACGCCCGCCGCCACCATGGACGATCAGATCAGTGCCGAGGTGATGGATGACCGGTTGAAGCGGTTGCAGGACGCGCTCAACCGCCACCAATTGGCGTTCAATCAGGCCAGCCTTGGCCGCGCCTGCGATGTACTGGTCGAACGCCATGGCCGCCATGAAGGCCAATGGCTGGGCAAATCGCCGTGGTTGCAATCGGTGCATTTCATGGCCGAAAACGGCGTCACCCCGGCGATTGGTGATATCTTGCGGGTGGAACTGGTTCAGGCCGGGCCGAACTCTCTGGCCGGGCGCATTCTGGGCTGAACCATTCGGGCCTGACGCGAAAAGGGGTGACGGGCCAAAACCCGCCACCCCCAACCGTTCGTTGTATTAACGTTGCGACCCGAACGGCTTAGAAGAAAAAGCTGCTGTAGACCTGCAGCACGCGGCCGGAACGGATGTCGATCCGCACCACGTCATGGCCATAACGCACCCAGCGTTCGTTCACGCCGACACGCGGCAGCCGATAGGCCATCGGGTCCACCCAGTAACGGCGGTTGTAATAGTCCGGCGCGAAACGATAGCCGGGGTTCACCGGACGATAGGCATAGCCGCGCGGGCCAGCATAGGCCGGACCACGAAAGCGGTCGGCATGGGCGCGGCGGTACTCGCGCCAGTCCTCGCGGTATTCACGGCGGTCCTCGCGCAGTTCGCGGCGGTCCTCGCGCGCTTCGCGGTAATCGCCACGGGCGATGTCGCGGCGGATCTCCTCGCGGTCCTGACGGATCTCGCGGCGGTCCTGATGCAACTCGCGGGTGGGTTCAAAACGCGGCTGGGCCGATGCGGCCACCGGGGCCAGACCCGAGGCAATCGTCGTCGCGGCCATCAGGGCAAGCAGGGTCTTACGCATGGGGTGTCTCCTGTCTGATGGGAGGGCTGACTGCCTTCCCGATGCCCCCTTGTGCCCCGCCCCGCCTGAACGGGGGCGGAACCATCGCGTTACATTGCCGTCATGTTTGCGACAAAGTGTATCAGGCCCAAGCGGCACCATTTTATCCACGGCCAGGTCGGGCGGGTGCTTGGCGCGCGGGGAGAGACACCTTATCTTGGGGGCGCGGGTATCCGGCGACTCCGGCCCGCAGCAAAGGAGCGCATGGCCCGCAAGCAGCAGTTCCGCGCCACCGATCCATCGGACGATCTGGCGCCTTTTCGCCCCCAATCCCGGCGCGCCCGCACCGAGGTGGAGTTTGACGAACCCACGATATTGGGTGCCCTGTTCGGGCAGTTTGACGCCAATCTGGTGGTGATCGAAAACCGGCTGGGCGTATATATCTCGGCCCGTGGCAACCGCATCCAGATCGAAGGGTCCGAAGACAGCGTCGCGCGCGCGCGCGAGGTGTTGCAGGGCATGCACCGCCGCCTTCTGGCGGGTCAGGATATCGACGCGGGCGCGGTGGAAAGCCTGATCGCCATGTCGGTCGAACCCACGCTGGAGGGGATCATTTCGGGCGATCAACAACATCCCCCGGTGATGATCCGCACCCGCAACAAGGTGATCGTGCCGCGCAGTGCGACCCAGATCGAATATATGCGCGCGCTGGTCAAACATGACGTGATCTTTGCGCTGGGCCCGGCGGGCACGGGCAAGACATATATCGCCGTGGCCCAAGCCGTGGCACAATTGATCAACGGCAGCGTCAAGCGGCTGATCCTCTCGCGCCCGGCGGTCGAGGCGGGGGAAAAGCTGGGTTTCCTGCCCGGCGACATGAAGGACAAGGTCGACCCCTATCTGCGCCCGCTGTACGATGCGCTGTTCGACTGCATGCCGCCCGAACAGGTGGAGCGCCGTCTGGCCAGTGGCGAGATCGAGGTCGCGCCCATCGCCTTCATGCGCGGGCGGACGCTGGCCGATGCCTTTGTTATCCTTGACGAAGCGCAGAACACCACCGCCGCCCAGATGAAGATGTTCCTGACCCGCTTTGGCATGAACAGCCGGATGGTGGTGTGCGGCGACCCCAAACAGGTCGACCTGCCCGGCGGCCCGCAGATGAGCGGGCTGGCCGATGCGGTGGGCCGGTTGGAGGGGTTGGACGGCATCGCGACGGTGCGTTTTTCCAGCGCGGACGTGGTGCGCCACCCGATCGTGGGCCGCATTGTCGAGGCCTATGAGGGCCGGGACGGCGACTGAATGCGGCAACCGGCCCCCGCCCATGTCTGACAAGCCGTTGGCCGAACGGTTGCAGGTCAAGCGTGAGCGGGCGCTGGCCGTGGTGGGCGCGCCGGCGGGGATGTCGATAGAGGCCCCCGCCGCCCCACTGGAACAAGCGCAGGTGGTGGTGATGTTCGCCCCTGACCGCGCCGGTTTTGCCGCCGCGATGGCCGATACGGCGGCGGGGCTGGACGATGGGGTGATCCTGTGGCTGGCCTATCCCAAGCTGACCAGTCCGCTGGCCCGCGACCTGTCGCGCGACATCCTGCACGCCGCGGTCGAGGAATGGGGCTGGTCCACCGTCAGCCAGATCGCGCTGGACGCCGATTGGTCGGCCTTGCGGTTGCGGCGCAAAAAAAGCCCCGCCCCCTGATTCGACATTCCCCCCACTTGCCTCTAGGGCCGCTGCATGCTCACGCTGGAAATCGACATCGAAGCGCCCTGGCCCGACCACACCGATTGGGACGCGCTGGCCACCCGTGCCGCCACGGCGATTGGCGCGCTGGCGCCCGAAATCGCCCATCCGCGCCTGTGCGCCAGCCTGCTGTTCACCAGCGACGAGGAGGTGCATACGCTTAACCGCGAATGGCGTGACAAGGACAAGCCGACCAACGTGCTGTCCTTTCCCATGCTGGAGCGCGCGGAATTGCTGGATCTGGACGCGGATGGCCCGCCCGAAATGCTGGGCGATCTGGCGCTGGCCTATGAAACCTGCGCGCGTGAGGCGGCGGAAAAGGCCATCCCGCTGGACCACCACGCCACCCATCTGATCATCCACGGGTTGCTGCATCTGGCCGGCCATGACCACGAAATCTCGGCGCAGGACGCGCGGGTCATGGAAGAGCTGGAGATAAAGGCGCTTGCGCAATTGGGGATCGCCGACCCATATGGCGATCACGATACACAAAACTGACACAGCGCGCGGGCAACACGGGGAATTGTTGCGTTGCGTCTGACAAGAATGGAGTGACATTACTGTGGCCGAATTGGGCCGATCGGGCGAATCCGGCGCCGTTGAGCCGGACAGTAAACGCAGCCTCTGGCGCTATGTCAGGCGGCTGTTTGACGGCGGGTTGCAGGACCAGTCGTTGCGCGCCCATCTGGAAGAAGTGATCGACGAGCATGAGGATGGCGGCACCGCCGCCGCCGATGCCGCCGGAGATCTGTCCGGCTCTGAGCGGCAAATGCTGCGCAACCTGTTGCATTTCAGCGAGTTGAACGCCGCCGATGTGGCGATCCCGCGGGGTAGCATTATCGGCGTGCCGCATAATGCCAGTTGGGTCGAACTGGTCGCGGCATTTGCCGAACATGGCCATTCGCGCCTGCCGGTCTATCGCGAAACGATGGACGAAATCATCGGCATGATGTTGATCAAGGACGTTTTTCCCTTTCTGGCCAAGGGTGAGGTGCCCGCCACCCACTGGACGCGTCTGATGCGCCAACCCTTGTTCGTGCCCTGCCCCCGCCGCGCGATTGACGTGCTGGCCGACATGCGCGGCAGCCGGGTGCATCTGGCCGTGGTGGTGGACGAATATTCCGGCACCGAAGGCATCATCACGATCGAGGATCTGGTCGAGGAAATCGTCGGCGAAATCGAGGACGAGCATGACGACGCCCCGGTCGAGCGCCTGCGCGCCCTGCCCGACGGCAGTTGGGAGGCCGACGCCCGCGTCGAACTGGACGAGGTGGCCCAGCGCATCGATCCCGATCTGGCCGATACCGACGAAGATATTGATACGCTGGGCGGATTGGCGTTTTTGCTGGCGGGCCATGTGCCGCCGGTGGGCACCACCATCCCGCATGGCAGCGGCTGGACGATCGAGGTGACCGGCGCTGACGAACGCCACATCACCACGTTGCGCCTGCTTCCTCCTGAAGACCCCGCGCCAAAGGACTGACCCGATGCCCGCCTTTCGCAGATTGCCCCCACTGCGCGCGCTCGAAGCCTTTGTCCGTATCGTGCGCCTTGGCTCGGCCAAGGCCGCCGCGCATGAATTGGGCCTGTCGCCATCGGCCCTGTCGCGCCGCGTCGGCAATCTGGAAGACTTTGTCGGCAAACGACTTTTTACGCGCCAGCATCAGTCGATGAAGCTGACCGACGAGGGGCAGGCGTTCTATAACGCCGTCAGTCCCAAGCTGGAGGAGCTGGCCGAGGCGGTGGAAAGCCAGATGGAGGCGGCCAATGTCATGCGCCTGCATCTGGGCGTGCCGCCGCTCTATGCGGGTGAGCGATTGTTCCCCCGCCTGCCCGAATTGCGCAAGCTGCACCCGCGTTTGCACATCGACATCGACACCGGGGCGCAATTGGAAACGCGGCTGGGCGACAGTCTGGACGCGGCGATCGTGCTGGCCAAGGAGCCGGATGACGCGCTCTATCACGTACAGTTGGACCACAACAAGGTGTTCGCCTTTGCCTCGCCCGAGCTGGCGGCCGAGATTGGCGAAACGCCCGACCTTGCCCGTCTGGCCAAGCATACGTTCCTGATTTCAGCCGATTTACCTGAAAGCTTTGACACGTGGAAGGCCGCCCTTGGGCTGGAAAAGCTGGAGCCAGCCGCGATCGATCATTTCAGCACCGCGCAATTGTTGATCGCGGGGGCGCAGGCAGGGCTGGGCATTGCGATCCTGCATGATGACCACTTTTTGCGTGAAGGCGACACCAGTCTGGTGCCGCTCTATAATGCCGAGGTCGAGAGCCCCTACTCCTATTGGTTCGTCTGCCGCCCCCGCGCGTTGGAGGCGCGGCCGGTGCGATTGTTCCATGACTGGCTGATCAAGGCGGAGCTGTAACGCCCCTTCGTCCGGCGCGATTTTGTTGTCATTGACTACAATAAGGACGCGCCAAACCCCACCTGAGACGCCAAACGGGGGCCTGCGGCATCCACCACAGGCCCCCGTCTCGCATGAACGCCCGCTACCGGGCGGCCGTAGGGGTGTATCAGAACTCGGACCAGTCCTCGCCATGGCTGGCGATGGCGGTGTTGCCGACGCTGACCGGCGCGCTGGCCGCGGGCCGGCGCGAGGCGCGGGTGCGGGGCAGTTCGATCACCGGTTCAGCCGCCGCCGGGGCGCTGGCATAGCCACCCGCGCCGCCGCCAAAGGTCGCGCCGCGATAGCCGCCGCCACCGCCCGCGCCATCCAGCGTAAAGCGGTCGACGACCTGTGACAGGCGTTCCGATTCATTGGCCAGCGAATGCGAGGCGGCGGTCGATTCCTCAACCAGCGCGGCGTTCTGCTGGGTGGCCTTGTCCAGTTCGGAAATGACGCTGTTGACCTGCGCGATCGAGTCGGCCTGACGGTTGGCCCCTTCGGCGATGCCGCCGATCATGCCCGCCAGATCGGCGGCCTTTTGCACGATGCGTTGCAGGCTGGACTGGGTCTGGCTGACCATCTGCACGCCATGGTGCACCTCCTGCCCGGAATTGACGATCAGCGCGCCGATCTCCTTGGCGGCCTCGGCGCTGCGTTCGGCCAGATTGCGCACTTCGGTGGCGACCACGGCAAAGCCTTTGCCAGCGTCCCCGGCGCGGGCGGCCTCGACCCCGGCGTTCAGCGCCAACAGGTTGGTCTGGAACGAAATCCCGTCGATGATCTCGACGATCGAGCGCATCTTTTCCGAGGTCTGGGCGATCGAGTTCATCGCAGCGACCGCCTCCTGCATCAACTGGCCGCTGGTGCTGGCTTCCTTTTCGGCGTCCTGCGCGGCCGATGCGGCGGTGACGGCCGAATGGCGCGCCTCGCCCACCGATTCGGTCAATTCGCGTACCGTGACCGATGTGTTGCCCAGGCTTGCTGCCTGCCCTTCGGTACGGCGGGCCAGATCCTGCGCGGCGGCCGAAATCTCGTTCGCGCCGGTGCGCACGGCCGTCGACGAACGCGCCACTTCGGCCATCTGTTCACCCAGCGATTCAATCGTGGCGTTGAAATCATTGCGCAATTGCGCATATTCGGGCGGAAACTGCGCGGTAATGCGGTGGTTCAGGCGGCCTGCCTTCAACGCCCCCAATGCTTCTTCCAGCGCGGTGGTGACGCGGCGCTGGACATCCAGTTGCACCTGCGCCTCGCGCTGGGCGCGGTCGGAAATGCTGGTCTTGATCCCTTCCAGCGCGCGGGCGATCTCGCCCAGCTCGTCTTCCTTGTCCGATCCGGGGATCGCCACATCCAGATGGCCAGCCGACATATCGCTCATCGTGTCGCGCAGACGGTTGAGCGGCACAATCACCCGCGAGCGGAACATCAGCAGCACCGCCAGCGCGATCAGCACACCGCCACCGCCCAGCACGATGTTCAGCATCTTGCTCTGGGCGGCCTCATCCTCGGCATGGCGGCCCGATTTGCTGGCCAGGTCGATGTTGTACTGCGCGTTCTTGTCAATCGCCAGCTTCAACGCGCGCGAGGTTTCGACATAGGGACCACGATAGACCGCCGCCGCCTCAGCCGCTTTTCCCGCCACCATCAGGTCGCGCATGCGCAACATGTCGGTGCGCACCGCATCCCACAGGCGGGTCGATTCCTCATGCAGCGCGCGGTCCTGCGCGTCGGAAATCAGCCCATCATATTGCTGATAATATTTGTCGACCACGGCGATGCCCTTGGTCAGGTCGGCATCGGCCTTTTTCAGCTCCTCGGGCGTGCTGGACAGGATGACCCGTGCCAACCGGACCCGCGCGACCTCCATTTCGGTGTTGGTGCGGCCCAGCATCACAACGCTGGGCACGGTGTTGTCATTCACCTGCACCAGATCGCTGCTGATCAAACTGACGGAACGGACCCCCATCACGGCCCCAGCGGCAATGATTGCGCCCAGCAATAGCGCGCCGATGGTGATGAGCGAGCTGATTTTCATGCGGCCAAACATGGCGACCCTCTTCGTAATTGAGGGTTCGGCTATAGGCAGGATATGTCAAGGAGGCGGTCACACCCACCCCTTGGCCCAGCACGGAGTCAGGCTTAACCGCGCGGTAAGGATTGCAGGGCGCGGGATCGCTGGATTTGGGCGCGGCGGAACGGGGGAACAGCGCCCACCACGCCCCGGCATTTTCCCGCATAAACAAAAACGCCGCCTTCACAGGCCGGAAAACGGCTGGAAAGCGGCGCTTTTGCGTCACCGGCCCGGCACGGATCAGGCCATGCTGGGCCGGGAATCACTGGCCAGAATCAGTGGCTATGATCACTCGGCGGTGATGGTCGCCTTGACGATCTTGCCGGGCGAGCGGGGCGGTTCCCCTTTGGGCAAGGCGTCGATCGTGTCCATGCCGGATTCGACCACGCCCCACACCGTGTACTGACGATCCAGGAAGGTCGCATCGTCAAAGCAGATGAAGAACTGGCTGTTGGCCGAATGCGGCGCGCTGGTACGCGCCATCGAGCACACGCCGCGCACATGCGGCTCGGCGTTGAATTCGGCCTTGAGGTCGGGCTTGGACGAGCCGCCCATGCCGGTGCCGTTGGGGCAGCCGCCCTGCGCCATGAAGCCGGGGATCACGCGGTGGAAGATGATGCCGTCATAGAAGCCCTCATTGGTCAGCTCCTTGATTCGCTCGACATGGCCGGGGGCCAGATCGGGGCGCAGGCGGATCTTGACTTCACCAGTGCCGTTGCCGGTGTCGATCGAAAAATTCAGGAATTCATCAGCCATGACAGGCTCCCTTTACTGGTTTGGCCGATGGCTTGCGCCCCGGCCCGGACGTCACTGGCCGCTGATATAGGGTGATGCACCATAAAGTCACGCCCATAGGCGGCTGCGCGGTTGCTTTTGCTGTCGGGATGCCTAATCCCCTCCCGCATGAGCGAAAAGCCCCGCGACCCTGCCTTTGCCGATGCCGATTGCCCGCCCGCTGACCTGACGGTGGCGGACGAGACATGTTCGCCGCAAAGCGAACGGCTGGACGAGGACAACCAGTTGCGCAGTGGCTTTGTGCGCCGCGTTCAGGACGCGCTGGAGGCCGGCGAGGTCGATCAGGTCTATACGCTGGTCGAGCCGCTGCACCCGGCCGACATCGCCGACCTGTTCGAAGCGGTGGACGCGGACGAACGCCTGGCTCTCTCGCGCGCCATCAGCGACCTGATGGGCGGCGAGGTCTTTGCCGAATTGAACGACCACGTCCGCGAAGGGCTGGTCGATGAATTGTCCGCCGAGGACATCGCCGACCTTGCCGAAGAGATGGAGACCGACGACGCGGTCGCCCTGATCGAGGACCTGGACGAGGACGAGCAGCAGGCCGTTCTGGCCGAGATGGAGCCCGAGGACCGGGCCGCCATCGTCTCGGCGCTGTCCTATCCCGAGGAAACCGCCGGCCGCCTGATGAGCCGCGAGGTGATCGCGGTGGGCGAGCATATGAGCGTGGGCGATCTGATCGATTTCCTGCGCGATGACCGCGAACTGGCGACCGAATTCTGGGAAGTGTTCATCGTTGACGCGCGCCACCACCCGGTCGGCACCTGCCAACTCTCGTGGATTTTGCGCGCGCCGCGCCATGTGCCGCTGACCGATGTGATGAAGCGTGACCAGACGCTGATCCCGGTGACCATGGATCAGGAAGAGGTCGCGCTGCGTTTCCAGAAATACGCGCTGATTTCGGCGGCCGTGGTGGATGAAAGCGGGCGTCTGGTGGGCCAGATCACGGTCGATGACGTGGTCCACATCATTCAGGAAGAAGCGGGCGAGGACGCGCTGGCGCTGTCGGGCGCGGGCGATGGCGACATCAACGAACCGCTGCACATGACCATCCGCAGCCGCATGTGGTGGCTGTTCATCAATCTGGGGACGGCGATTCTGGCCTCCAGCGTGGTCGCCGCGTTTGAACAGACCATTGCCAAGCTGGTGACGCTGGCCGTCATCATGCCGATCATTTCGGGCATGGGCGGCAATGCGGCAACCCAAACCATGGCGGTGACGGTGCGCGCGCTGGCCACAAATCAGCTGACCAGCAGCAACACCTGGCGCATGATCATGCGCGAATGGTGGATCGCCAGCGCCAATGGGCTGGGTCTGGGGATGCTGATGGCGGCAACCTGTCAGCTGATCTATCACGACTGGTGGCTCAGTCTGGTGGTGGTGCTGGCGATGGTGCTCAATTCGCTGAACGCCGGGCTGTCGGGGGTGCTGATCCCGCTGGGGCTGGACAAGCTGAAGATCGATCCTGCCGTGGTGTCCACCGTGTTCGTGACGACGATGACCGACACGCTGGGCTTTTTCTTCTTCCTTGGCCTTGCCTCGGCGCTGTTGATGTAAGGCAGCGCCAATGCCGCTGAACATGACCCCGCTGAACATGACAAAGGTCGCCTATGGCGCGACATCGCTGGAGGAAATCCACGGCTGGTTCGCGCCGGACGCGCGCCCGCCCCTGCCCGGCCATGGCAAGGAGGTGGTGCAGATCACCACCCGCAACAAGCCAAAGCGCGCCGAGGAAATGATCGGCGGATCGGTGTTCTGGATCCTGAAGCACCAATTGGTCGCCCGCAGCGAAATCATCGGTTTTGCCGAGGCCGAGAATGGCCGCACCGCCATCCTGATTGCGCGCCAGTTGGTTGACGTACAGCCCCGGCCGCGCCGCGCGCATCAGGGCTGGCGCTATCTGGAAGCCGCCGACGCGCCGCCCGATCTGCATGGCGTGGGCGGCACGGGCGATGTCATGCCCGCCCATCTGGCCGCCGAACTGGCGCGGCTGGGACTTTGAGGCAGGCGCTTAATTGATCGGTTTGCCGGCGGCCGCGTTGGCCTTGTCCTCGATCATCTGAGCGCGGGCGTCCATCTGGTCGTCATCGGCGGTGCGGGTGCCCTCGATCCGCCGGTCGATCCGCACGACATTGCCGGGCACTTCCTCGGGCAGGCCCTGCACGATGGTGCGGTCGAAATAGGCGTGGTCGCCCGGTTCCAGCGCCATGGCCTGTGTCTGGCCAGCCGAAAAGGCGCGCAGACACCCGCTCAGCGGCGTCTGACGCGTGGGACAGACATAGGCGGTGGTCCAGATGGTGACGGCGCGCAATTGCGTCTCCAGCCCGTTGAACACCCCGACCGACAGGTGCAATGTCATCTGGTCGCCTTTGATGGTGCCCTTGCTGCCGCTGGTATCCAGCGTGACGCTGCCTTCGACGAAATTGGCGCGGATCGCGGCGTTGTGGCGCATCAGCCACCAGCCCCCGCCGCCCCCCACCGCCGCCAGCGCCAGCACGATCAGCCCGATCACCAATTGGCGCGGGGTAAAGGGCAGCGTCAGATGGATGCGCGGATCGACCACCGCCGGCACAGCCATCGGCGTCGGCTCGGGTGGCCGGATGGGCTCGCTTTTGCGGCTGGACGATTTGGGCCGAGGCATCGACATTCCCCCTGCGCCCGCGTGATTGGCGGGCCAGACAGGGCGCTTATGGGCCAAGTGTGGTTAGCCACCCGTGCCCGGCCATCTATGCGGCAATCCCTATCCGGCGCCGTGCAGCCAGATGTCCAGCAGATGCCACGCCACCGCCACCTGTGTCGGCGCTGAAAAGGCGATGCCATCGCGGCCCTGCGCGCGGGCGTCCATCGCCTCGGCCACTTCATCGCGGGTGAACCAGCGGGCGTCTTCCAGCTCGTTGGTGTCGATGGTGATCGCCGGGTCATCGGTATACGCGTGGCAGGCGAACATCAGTGACGCCGGGAACGGCCAGGGCTGGCTGGCGACATAGCGCACGTCGCGGATGGTCAGGCCCGCTTCCTCGCGGATCTCGCGGGTGACGGCCTCCTCCAGCGTTTCGCCCGGTTCGACAAAGCCCGCCAGCGCCGAATAGCGGTGCGCCGGGAAACGCGGCTGACGGCCCAGCAACAGGCGGCCCTGATGCTCAACCGTCATGATGACAACGGGATCGGTGCGGGGGAAATGTTCGGCGCGGCAGGTGTCAGAGGTGCAGGAGCGCTGCCAACCGCCCTTGGCCAGCACGGTGGGCGCGCCGCATACCGCGCAGAACCGATGCCGCGCATGCCACCCGCCCAGCGCGCGCGCGGCGGCATAGGCGGCCAGATCGGGCGCTGCCATCGCCTCCACCGCGCTCCACAGGGTGGAGGCGGCAGGCGCGGTGCTGCCCGCCTGCGGCACCGGGGCAAAATGGGGCGCGCCATCGCCGTCCAGCCCCAGAAACAACAGCTCGGCATCGGGGGCGGCGGTCATCGCCTGCCAGACCAGCGCGCCGGCCGCGCTCACCACCGGTTCCAGCCCGTCCATGCCCAGCAGCCGCGCGTCCCCCCGGCCCCGCAGCGCGGCCAGCGCCACCGGGTCAGACCGCAGCGCATCGGCGCGGTCCAGCACACTGCCGGAAAAAGCGATGATCGGGCGGGTGGTGGTGGGCATCGGCGGCTCCTGTGATCAGTCCGGGGCGCGCGGGATCAGCGCCGCCGCGCGGGCAAAGACCGTGGGCAATCCTGCCTGTTCGATCTGCGCCAGCGGCCACCATTCCCCCTCGCCAGAGGGAGGGGTAGCCGATGGCGGCGCCAAATACACCTGCAATTCCAGGGCCAGGGCGAAATGGGTAAAGACATGGCGCAGCCGCCCGCCCGCGCGCCAATCACCGGGCATCGGCGGCGTGGCACTCCCATCGGCGCGCGCGGTCCAGCCATCATCGGGCAGCGCGCGCATCCCCCCCAGCAGCCCTTTGCCAGCGCGGCGCACCAGCCAGACCTGCGCCCCAGCCCCCGCATCGCGGATCAGGGCATAGGCGCGGCCCTGCCGTTCGGGCTTGGCCACTTTGGCCGGTTTGACCGGATAGGTCAGCGGATCACCCGCAACCCGCGCCGCGCAATGGGCCGAGAGCGGGCAGATCAGGCATTGCGCATCGCGCGCGCGGCAGATGCTGGCCCCCAGATCCATCACGCCTTGCGCAAAATCTCCACAACGCGCGTCCGGGGTGATGGCATCGGTGGCGGCGCGGATCGCGGCGCGCCCACCGGGCAACGGATCATCAATCGCAAACAGGCGGGCGACCACCCGTTCCACATTGGCGTCCACCACCACCGCGCGTTGGCCAAAGGCGATCGCGGCCACGGCGGCGGCCGTATATGGCCCCAATCCGGGCAGGGCGCGCAGTTCCGCCTCCGTCCCCGGAAAACCGCCCATGGCCGCCACCGCGCGGGCGCATTCCACCAATTTGCGCGCGCGGCTGTAATAGCCCAGCCCCGCCCATGCGGCCATCACGTCTTCCTCCGGCGCGGCGGCCAGATCGGCCACGGTCGGCCAACGCGCGGTAAAGGCGGCGAAATAGGGAATGACGGCGGCAACGGTGGTCTGTTGCAGCATCACTTCGGACAGCCAGACGCGATAGGGATCGGCCGCATTGCCACCCGGTCTCACCCGCCACGGCAGGGCGCGGGCATGGGTGTCATACCACGCCAGCAGATCGGCGGCGATCGTCCCGCGCGACGCGGCATGGGATAGGGCGCTGTGGGCTATGGCATCCATGCGGCGGCTATGGCATGGCCAATGGCATGATGGAAAGGGACACCTCCCCCCGCCCCGGCAAAACCGCCCGTTCGGGCAAACCGCGCGCCGCCAAGGCCAGCGCGGACGACACCGCCGTACCCGCAGCGCCCGCCAAGAAGGCAGCGCCCAAGCTGTATGAGCGCCCGCGTGGCGGGCAGGCCCGCGCGATTGCCGATCTGATGCCCGACATTGGCCGCAGCGCCTTTCGCCGCTTTGGCTTTGTGCAAAGCAGCGTTGTCACCCGCTGGCCCGAGATCATCGGCCCCACCCATTCGCGCCATTGCATGCCCGAGGCCATCCGCTTCCCCCCCGGCGAAAAGAGCGATGGCATCCTGCAACTGGTGGTGGCGCCTGCCCATGCGCCGATGATCAGCTGCATCATCCCCGAGATCATCGACCGGGTGAACCGCTTTTTCGGCTATAACGCCGTGGCCAAGGTGAAGATGCGGCAGGGGCAGGTGGAATTGCGGCCCGAGGTGGACCCGGCCCGCCCGTCCCCTACCGCGCCGCCCAGCCTGAAGCCGATCCCGATCGAACTGGGCGATTCGCTGCGCGATATTGGCGACCCCGAATTAAAGGCCGTGCTGGAATCGCTGGCGCGCAGCATGGTGGCCCAAGAGGAGAAGCAGAAATGACCCGCATGATCGGCTTTGGCCTTGGCGGCGCGATGATCGCGCTGGGCCTGACGATGGCCACCCCCGCGCCCGCGGCCCCCGCCAAGCCTGCGCCCGCCAAGCCCGCGCCAGCCAAGCCCGGTGCGTCAACGCCACGACCGGGCAAATGGCTGACCGTTTCCGCGATGACGCCTGCTGGCACGCATGTGCTGGGCAACCCGCAGGCCCCGGTCAAACTGGCCGAGTTCATGAGCTATACCTGCCCCCACTGCGCCCATTTCGAGGCCGAGGGCGCCACCGCGCTGAAGCTGAATTACATCCCCACCGGCCGCGTATCATACGAAGTGCGCCATCTGCTGCGTGATCCGGTGGATCTGACCGTGGCGCTGTTGGTGCATTGCGCCCCTCCGGCCAAATTCTTTGACGCGCACAACCGTTTTCTGGCCAGCCAGGACAAATGGCTGGAAGCGATCCGGCTGTTGTCCAAGGCGCAGATGAGCCGCTGGGAAAATGGCGAGACCGCCCAGCGCCTGCGCGCCATCGCCAGCGATCTGAAATTCTATGACACCATCGCCCGTTATGGCGTCACCCGCGCCGGGGCCGACCGCTGCCTGGCCGACAATGCCCTGCAACAAAAGCTGATCGCCCAGACCAAGCAGGCGATCGCGCTGAACATCACCGGCACGCCCGGCTTTCTGATCAACGGTCAGGTGGCGGCCAATGTCTATGACTGGGGGACGCTGGAGCCGCTGTTGAAAGCGCAGGATTGAGATCGCCCGGCTTTTGCCGCAAAGTTAACCGCAAACCATTCGTGTGACCAGCCATGGGCGCTGCCCCGCCCCGCGCCGGTCGATATCAAAGGATATGCCACAATGACTGACACCGCCCGTTCGAACCGCTTGTCCCGCGTGCTGCTGGGGGCGATGGCATTGCCGCTGGCGCTGGGGCTGGCCGCCTGCAACAAGGGCGGCGAGAGCGCCACCAAGGCCGACATCCCCGCAGGCCCGATCGCCCCGCCCGCTGGCAAGCAGTGGCCCGACATCGTCGCGGCCAATGCCGAAGGTGGCCTCTTGGTAGGCAATCCCAATGCCCCGATCAAACTGGTCGAATATGCCTCGCTCTCGTGCCCGCATTGCGCCAAACTGGCGCAGGATGGGATGGCGACCTTGATGGAAAAGTATATCAAATCGGGCCGCGTCTCGCTGGAGTTCCGCAGCTTTGCCATCCACCCGCAGGACATTCCCTTGACCGTGCTGGCCCGCTGCGGCGGAGATGAGGCGTATATTGGTCTGGTCGAGCAGGTGTTCGGCAATTTCGACGCCATGAACGAGCGTTTCACCAAGGGGATCGAGGCCGCCAATGCCGCGCAAAAACTGCCCCCCGAACAGCGCTATGCCGCGTTGAGCGAGGCGCTGGGCTATACCGAATTCTTCAGCGCGCGCGGCCTGCCGGTTGACCAGCAGAAGAAGTGTCTGGCCAATCTGCCCGCACTGGCCGAGGTGGCCAAGCATTCGGAAAATTACTCTGCCGCCGGGATCAATTCCACGCCCACGCTGTTCATCAACGGCAACAAGGTGGACGGCGCCGAATGGCAGGCGCTGGAGGCCGCGTTGAAGGCTGCGGGGGCGTAACGACCACGCGATGCAGTTCCGCCGCCTCAAACTCTCGGGCTTCAAAAGCTTTGTCGAGCCGGCGGAACTGCGCATTGAACCGGGGCTGACGGGGGTTGTCGGCCCCAACGGCTGCGGCAAATCGAACCTGCTGGAGGCGATCCGCTGGGTCATGGGCGAAAGCAGCCCCAAATCCCTGCGCGGCGGGGGGATGGAGGATGTGATCTTTGCCGGGACCGCCACCCGCCCGGCGCGCGACTTTGCCGAGGTGGTGTTGAGCGCGCAGGACGCCAACGGTGAGGAGCTGGAGGTCGTCCGCCGGATCGAGCGCGGCGCGGGCAGCGCCTATCGCATCAATGGCCGCGACGCGCGGGCCAAGGATGTGGCACTGACCTTTGCCGACGCGGCAACAGGGGCGCATTCACCCGCGCTGGTCAGCCAGGGGCGGATTGCCGCCGTGATCGCCGCCCGCCCCGCCGAACGCCGCGCCATGCTGGAGGAGGCGGCGGGCATTGCCGGGCTGCATGTCCGGCGCAAGGATGCCGAACAGCGTCTGCGCGCGACCGAGGCCAATCTGGCCCGGCTGGACGATCTGATGGCGGGCATGGAAAGCCAGCTGTCGGGCCTGCGCCGACAGGCCCGCACCGCCGAGAAATACCGTGCCCTGTCCGAACGTATCCGCGTGGGTGAGGCGCGCAGCCTGTTCGCTCGATGGCGCGATGCGGCGCAGGCGGCACAGACGGCGCGCGATCAGGCCGCCACTGCGCAGGCCCGCGTGGCGCAAACGCAGGAGCAGGCCGAGGCCGCGCAGACCGCGCAAACGCAGGCGGCGATCACACTGGCCCGCGCCCGCGATACGCAGGTGCTGGCGCGTGAGGCCGCCAGCGAGCAGGCTCACCGCATCACCACGCTCTCCAGCCAGTTGGAGGCGGCCGAGCAGCGGCTGGCCGATCTGGACCGTCAGCGCGCGAGGCTGGAGGCCGACCGGGGCGAGGCTGACCGCATGACCCGTGACGCGGCAGAGGCGATCGCGCGGTTGCAGGACGAGGTGGCGCAGGGCAAGGCCGCCTTGGCCGCGGCAGAGGCCGCCCGCCCGCGCCTGATCGCCATGCAGGAGGACGCCGAGCGCGGAGCGAACGCGGCCGAGGTTGCCTTTGCCAAGGCGACCGCCGATCAGGCCGGCGTCGAAGCCGAATGGCGCATCGCCGAGGCCGAAGTGGCGCAGGCTGCCGCCCGGCTACAGCGGGTGAATGCCGATGTGGCGCGCGCCGCGCAGGCGCTGGCCGCGCTGGTGCCACTGGCGCAGGTGGAGGGCGATCTGGCCCGCGCGCAGGCCGCGCGCGATGCCGCCGCCGCCGAACTGGAGCGCGCCCGCGCCGGGGTAGAGGGCGCACAGGCCGACCGCACAAGGCTGGCGGGGGAACGCGATGCGGCGTCCGCCCAACTGGCGGCGGCGCGGGCCGATCTGGCGGGCGTGGACCGCGAATTTCAGGCCCTGCTGCGCGACCGTGAGGCACGTGCGAAGGCGCAGCAAGGCGCGGCGGGGCGCCGTCTGGCGCTGGACCATGTGCGCGCGGCGCCCGGCTATGAACGCGCGCTGGCGGCCGTTCTGGGCCGCGATGCCCGGGCACCTTTGGGTGAAGCGCCCGCCGGGCAGGAGGGCCGGTTCTGGACCGGGGCCGATGCGCCCGCCCCCGCGCCCGGCGCCCTGATCCACCACATCCCCGATTGCCCGCCCGAACTGGCGGCGCGACTGGCGCGGGTGCAGGTGGTGGAGGCGGACGATGGCCGCGCGCTGGCGGTCGGGGACTGGCTGGTGACGCGGGCGGGCCATGTGCGCCGCTGGGACGGCTTTGTCGCGCGGGGCGAAGGCGCGGCCGAGGCGGCGCGGCTGGAGGCGGACAACCGCTTTGCTGCGCTGGAGGGGCAATTGCCGCCGTTGCGCGCGGCGGTGGCGGCAGCAGAGGCGGCGGCGGCGCGGATTTCGGCCGAACTGATCGCCGCGCAAACCGCCGCCGTTGCCGCCGAACGCGCGGTGGCGGGCGCGGCGGATGCCGAACGCGCCGCTTTGCGCGCCATGGATGCGGCAGAGGCAGCGCGTGAGCGTCTGGCCACCCGCCGCGCCGAACTGGAGGCCAGCGCCGCCGATCTGGCCGCGCAGGCCCAAAGCGCGGCACAGGACGCGCAGGCGGCAGAGGCCCGCCGTGCCGCTTTGCCCGCGCCGGATGCGGGGCGCGCGCTGGTCATCGCCGCAAGAGCCCAGAACGAAGCCGCCCGCGCCCGTGTCGCCACCGCCGCCGCGCAATTGGCGGCGCAGGATCAGGCGATTGCCGTTGCCCGCGAACGCGCCGCCGCCCACGCCGCCGAGGCGCGCAATTGGCAGACCCGCGCCGGGGACGCCGGGCGGCGCTTGGCCGAAATGGGCCGCCGCTTTGACGAGATCGAAGAGGAGCGCGCGATCGTCGCCGCCCGGCCCGAAGGCTTGCGCCGCGATCTGGACACCGCGCGCGCGCAGGCACAGGATTTGACCGCGCAGGCACAGGCCGCCGACGCCGCGCTGAAACAGGCCGAACAGGCCGCCTCCACCGCCGAGCGCGCCCTGGCAGCCGCGCAGGAGGCATTGGCCGTGGCCCGCGAGACCCGCGCCGGGGCCGCCGCCCGCGCCGAGGCCGAGGACGCCCGCCGTCAGGAAATGAACCGGCTTTGCGGCGAACGCTTTCAATGCCCGCCGCCGTTGTTGGTCGACCGCTTTGGCTTTGCCGAGAGCGATGTGGGCGATGCCAGCGCGGAAGGGGCCGACCACGACCGGCTGGTGGCCGAGCGTGAGCGGCTGGGCCCGGTCAATCTGGTGGCGGCGGACGAGCTGGCCGAACTGGAATCCCGCGCCGCCGAGTCCGAGCGCGAGAAGGCCGAGCTGGCCGAGGCGGTGAACCGGTTGCGCGGCTCGATCGGCAGCCTGAACCGCGAGGGGCGCGAGCGTTTGCGCGCCGCGTTCGAGGCAGTGGACGGCCATTTCCGGCAATTGTTCGCGCGGCTGTTCAATGGCGGGCCACAGGACACGGGGATGGCCCAT
Organism: Novosphingobium ovatum; assembly: GCF_009909235.1. GTDB lineage: Bacteria > Pseudomonadota > Alphaproteobacteria > Sphingomonadales > Sphingomonadaceae > Novosphingobium > Novosphingobium ovatum. The sequence continues at coordinate 102,396 of NZ_JAAAPO010000002.1, read as the reverse complement.
CTGGCGCTGGTCGATTCGGACGACCCGCTGGAGGCTGGGCTGGAAATCTATGCCCAGCCGCCGGGCAAACGCCTGCAATCGCTGACTTTGCTGTCGGGCGGGGAGCAGGCGTTGACGGCCGTGGCGCTGATATTCGCGCTGTTCCTGACCAACCCTTCGCCCATCTGCGTGCTGGACGAGGTGGACGCGCCGCTGGACGATGCCAATGTCGAACGGTTCTGCGACATGCTGGTGGCGATGACGCAGGAGACCGACACGCGATACCTGATCGTCACCCACAACGCCGTGACGATGGCGCGCATGCACCGGCTGTTTGGCGTGACCATGGTGGAAAAGGGTGTGTCGCGGCTGGTCAGCGTCGATCTGGTGGCCGCAGAGGCGTTGCTGGAGCAGGCGGTTTAGCGCGGATCAGCCCGCGCGGCGCTTGAGCGTTGCATGTCCGTTCGCGTCAGCCTGAACGGACATCGCATCAGGCCGCCCCCACCACCAGACAGGCCAGCGCCATCAGCAATCCGGCAAAGCGGTTGGCGCGGAAACGGGCCAGCGCGTTCTCGCCGTCCTCGGTCCGCAGGGTGGTGACCTGCCAGCCGAAATGCAGCGCTACCGGCACCAGCGCCAACAGCGCCAGTGGATCGGGCCGCACCGCCCACACCGCCGCGCCCCAGCATACAACCGCCAGCCCATACAGCCCCGCCACGCCCGCCCGCGCATAGCGCCCAAACGAGAGCGCCGATGAGCCCACCCCCACCAGCGCGTCATCCTCGCGGTCCTGCAGGGCATAGATCGTGTCATAAGCCATGCACCACGCCCAGCACCCGGCATAAAGCGCGCCCAGCACCGGCAGATCGGCAAAGCCACGGATCTCTACCCAGCCGACGGGCGCGCCCCATGTGAACACCAGCCCCAGCCACGCCTGCGGCCAGCCGGTGATGCGTTTCATGAAGGGATAGGCGGCCACCAGCGCGAGGCTGGCCAACGCCACCACCTGCGCCTGCCAGCGCAATTGCAACAGGACAATCAGGCCGAACAGGCACAGGCCGATGGTCCAGCTCCACGCCGCCTTTTTGCTGACCCGCCCGCTGGCCACGGGGCGCAAGGCGGTGCGGGCAACGCGGCGGTCGATGTCGGCGTCAACGATGTCGTTGAACACACAGCCCGCCCCGCGCATCACCACACTGCCCAGCAGCAGCCACAGCAACAGGCCCCACCGCGCCGCGCCACCCGCCAACAGCACGCCCCACGCACAGGGCCAGAACAGCAGCCACCAGCCAATCGGCCGGTCCAGTCGCGCCAAAGAGGCGTAATCACGCGCGCGTTCCGGCAACAGCGCCATCAGGCCGCGATATTGGGTATCGGCAACGATCTGCGGAGCATCACTCATGCCGCCCGCCATAGCGTCCGCCGCCGCAATCGGCTAGAGCGCGGAGCATGTCAGACCACCTGCCCGCTACTCCCGCCTGGCCGCCGCGTTCGGCGCCGCGCCTGTTTGTCCCCGGCCCTTTGGCGACGGGCGCGATCATCGCCATTGATGGCCCTCAGGCGCATTATCTGGCCCGCGTGATGCGCGTTGGCGTGGGTGACGCGGTGATTTGTTGCGACGATGTGACCGGCGAATGGGCCACCCGCGCGGTGGCCGTGGGCAAACGCGACCTGACTCTGGAATGCGTGACGCTGCAGCGCGGGCGTGAGGATGTGCCTGATTTCACGCTCTATCCCGCGCTGTTGAAAAAGGACCGATTCGATCTGGTGCTGGAAAAGGCGTGTGAATTGGGTGTCGCGCGCATCGCCCCGGTGCTGACGCGTCGTTGCGTGGCGGATAAATTGAATTTGGACCGCGCCCGCGCCACCCTGACCGAAGCGGCCGAGCAATGCGCGCGCACCGCCCTGCCCGCCATCACCGATCCGGTAAAGCTGGAGGCGGTGTTGCGCGATTGGGACCCGGCCCGCACCCTGTTCTTTGCCGACGAGACGGGGGGCGCGCCCGCCGCTGCCGCCTTTGCCGCGACAACCGGCCCGGTGGGCCTGATCATCGGCCCGGAAGGCGGCTTTACTGCCGAGGAACGCGCCGCCATCCGCGCTCTGCCACAGGCCCGCGCCATCACGCTGGGCCCGCGCATTCTGCGGGGCGAAACCGCCGCCATCGCCGCCACCGCATTGTGGATGGGCACGCGCGGGGATTGGGCCGACACCACAGAGTGAAACGCTCCATCGCGGGGCCATGCGCTTTTGTCAGTCATCTTTACAAAAACGCGAAGTTTTCACATAGGCGAATCTGTAAAAAGACAATTGCTCTGGCGCAATCCCAACCGCGCCATTAGGGAGAGCGCCATGAGCACACGGCAGGACTCCGGGTCGCACGATCCGGTCATCACCAGCATCGACCAACTGGCCGGCCCCATGGCTGCGGGCGAAAAGCCGCGCGAAAACTGGCGCATCGGCACCGAGCATGAAAAGGGCGTCTATCGCCTGTCGGACCGGGGCGCGCCCTCCTATGCCGAAACCGGGGGCATCCGCGACCTGTTGCTGGGCATGCGCGCCTATGGCTGGGAAGAGATTTTCGAGACCGGCAAGGACGGCACGCAAAATGTCATCGCGATGAAGGGCGATGATGGCACGATCAGTCTGGAACCGGCCGGGCAGTTGGAACTGTCGGGCGCGCCGCTGGAGGATCTGCACCAGACGGCGGACGAAACCATCCGCCACGTCGACGAGGTCAAGGCCGTGGGCGAAAAGCTGGGTCTGGGCTATCTGGGTCTGGGCATGTGGCCGGACAAGACCCGCGAAGACCTGCCCATCATGCCCAAGGGCCGCTATGACATCATGCTGCGCCATATGCCGCGCGTGGGGTCGATGGGGCTGGACATGATGCTGCGCACCTGCACCATCCAGACCAATCTGGATTACAGCAGCGAAGCCGACATGGTGCAGAAATTCCGCGTGAGCCTTGCGCTGCAACCGCTGGCGACCGCGCTGTTCGCCAATTCGCCCTTTACCGAGGGGCGGCCCAACGGGATGCTGTCCTATCGCAGCCACATCTGGTCCGACACCGATCCGGCGCGCACCGGCATGCTGCCCTTCGTGTTCGAGGACGGCTTTGGCTACGAGCGTTACGTCGACTACATGCTCGATGTGCCGATGTATTTTGTCTATCGCGATGGGCGCTATATCGACGCGGCGGGGCAGTCTTTCCGCGATTTCCTGAAGGGCGAACTGCCCGCGCTGCCAGGCGAAGTGCCCACGATTGGCGACTGGAATGACCACCTCTCGACCGCCTTCCCCGAAGTGCGGCTGAAGTCGTTCCTGGAAATGCGCGGCGCCGATGGTGGCCCCACGCCCCGGATCATCGCCCTGCCCGCGCTGTGGGTGGGTCTGTTGTATGACCAGAGCGCGCTGGATGCGGCGTGGGATCTGGTCAAGGGCTGGAGCATGGAAAGCCGCGAGGCTTTGCGCAATGCCGTGCCGCGTCTGGCGCTGGACGCGCCGATCGATGGCGGCAAGACGCTGCGCGACATCGCGCCCGAGGTGCTCTCCATCGCCCGCGCCGGTTTGAAGGCGCGCGCCCGCGTCAATTCGATGGGACAGGATGAAACGCATTACCTCGATCCATTGGACGAGATCGTCAAAACCGGTACGGTGCCGGCACAGCGCCTGCTGGACCTGTATCACGGGGCATGGGGCGGCGACCTGTCGCATGTCTATGACGAAAAGAGCTTTTGACCGATGATCCTTGTCCTTGCCAGCTTTCGCATCCCGGCCGAACATATCGCGCGTGCGCGTGACCTGATCCCCGCGGTGGTGGCCGAGACGCGGGCAGAGGATGGCTGCATCGCCTATGACGTGGCCGAGGATGTGCTCTCGCCGGGCCTGTTCCGCGTGTCGGAACGCTGGGCAAGCGAGGCCGCGTTGAAGGCCCATCTGGCCGCAGCGCACATGGCCGCATGGGGCGCCGCGCGGGCAGAAATGGGCATGACCGAGCGCGCCGTCACCGTGTTCGACATCGCCAGCGCCAAGGATCTGTAACCGCGCGCCGGGTTACCGCCCGGCCGTGAACCCCAGCCAGCGCAGCACCGCACCAATCCCCCGCGTCACCGGCGCATGTGCGCCGGCCCATGCGTGATATTCGCGGTATTTCGCGTCTTGCGCCAACAGGTGGCGCTCCTCGGTCCGGGCGCGCCACCAATAGACCGCGCTGACGCTGGCCAGAATGGCGGTGTTGCGCAATGCGTCCGACACCAGCCCCGTGGCCGGCAGCATCGGCAGGCTGGCTCCCCACCAGAACAGGTTCTTCGCCAGATAGGCCGGATGGCGCGTCCAACGGTATGGCCCGGTGGTGATCACTCCGCGATAGGTCAGGTTGGAAAAGCGCACGCCAAACGCCACTGTCGCCCAAGCATAGCACGCCGTCAGGCACACCAGTACCGCACCCCAGCCCCACAACAGCGCCGGATGTCCCGCGATCCAGCCCGACCACTCCATCCCCCCCTGTTGATAGTCCAGCGGCCCGCCCGCCGACATCAGCACAAAGGGCGGATAGCACACCAGCGCCGCCAGCCAGCCGTCCAGATAGGGATTGGCGCTGCGGATATGCGCATCCAGCGGGCGCAGCGTCAGCACATAGCCGACCGTGCCGATCTGCACGTCGACCACAAACAACAGGTCGATCAACCAATTGGCCAGCGCTGCCGGGTCACCTGACTGCGCCCAGTCAAACCGCACGACATGGGCAAACCCGCCCGGCACGATCGACAGCATGAAGGCGGTAAAGAACCCTTTGACCGCCCATGCCCGCCAATGGATCAGGATCGCCCCCACATCCGCATCGCGCCGCCCCGCCAGCCATGCGCCAAAATGCCATGCTCCGTCACGCGGTTGCACCAGCACCCGGTCCAGCCACAGCACATAGGGCACCGACACCAAGGCCAACGGCAGCGCCAGCACGCCCATCACCTGCATCGCAAACAGCCAAGGCCCCTGCCAGTACCAACGGCACAGGCCATAGAACAGCGCGATGATGCCCCATGTCGCCCACAGGCCGAACAGCTTGATGGCGCTCTCGTGCCAATGCGCGCCCCATGGGCGGGGGTTGGCCCAATCAATGCCGGTCGAAGGCCGCCGATGCACGCCATCGACCCACAGCGACCATGCCATCATCGCCGCCGCCGACAGGCCCAGCCCGGCCAGCGCGGCAAACGGCCCGGCCAGCGGCGCGCGCGGCCCCGGCAGGTCCAGCACCGCCACCACCCAGCCCCAATGGCGGCAAAGCGCGATCCACAGAACCAGCACGGCCAAGCCCACCAGCCCCACGCCCGCCGACACGTCACTGGCGGGCGGGTGATCAGGCGCGGGGGTCGCGCAAACAGCAGGGGCGGACATGTCAGCCATGCCCGCCCCATACAGCATCATCGGTTAAGTCCCTGACAACGCGCAGCCAATGCACGCGTTGCTGGCCCACCAACTTACTTGAACGCCGTGATGCGGCCGCTGTCGTCCAGAATATACATGATGCCATTGGCCACGATCGGCGCCAGCGACACGGGCGCGCTCACCTCGCCATATTTGGCGTCGACGCCGTCCATGGCGCTGATCATGTGGACCTCACCCTGCGAGTTGGTCACCCACAGGCGATCCCCAGCCAGCACCGGGCCGGTCCAATAGATCATGCCTTCCTTCTTCTTGACGTTCTTGTACCGCGCCAGTTGGGCCACCCAGCGCACCTTGCCGGTCGAACGGGCGATGCACAGCAGCTTGGCCTCGTCGGTCAGGGTAAAGATCCACTCCCCCGCAATCGCCGGGGTGGAAATGCCTGCCAGATTCAGTTCCCAGATGCGCATGCCGGTGAACAGGTCATAGGCGGCCATGCGCCCCCCCTGTCCCAGCGCATAGACGCGGCCATTGTCGATGATCGGATCGGCATCGATATCGGTCAGCGCGCCGACCGAGGTGGACAGCGACGTGCGCGAGAGCGCGTCATTCCACAGCGTGCGGCCATTTTCATAGCGGTAGGCGATCAGCTCCCCGGTCGAGAACCCCGCCACGACCGAGCCTTGGCCAGCGGCAGGCGCTGCCACGCCGAACACGCTGGTGATGCCGACCGAGGCCGATTCCTGCCACTGCAACACGCCATCGGCCGCGTTCAGGGCGAAAATCCCGTTGCTTTGCGTCATCACGAAAACCGAGCCGAAGGCCACCGTGGGCGATCCACGCAGCGGCCCCGCAGGCTTGACCTTCCACTTTTGCGCGCCGGTCTTGGCGTCCAGAGCCGCCACTTCGCCCACGCCGCTGGTGACATAGAGCACGCCCTTGTCATAGCTGGCGCCGCCGCCAAACACGACTTCGGACAGGCTGCCGCCGACGGTGAAGCTGTGCGTCCACTTTTCCGCGCCGGTCGCCGCGTCCATCGCATGCAGCACACCATTGGTGTCATAGGCATACAGCAGACCACCGCCCACCACCGGGGCAGACGCCAGACGGCGGCGCTCGGACGAACCGGCGATGCGCGCCTCCCACAGCTTTTTCGGCTGGGCCGACAGCGTCAGGTTGCCATAGGACTTGCCCGCGTTGCCGCCGGGCTGGACCCATTCCTCGTTCAGGCGCTGCAACGGCACGACCACCGCAACGCTGGACAGATCGGAATCGGGCGTGGCCGCCGATTCGATGCGCGACAGGATCGGTTCGCGGTTGCCCATCGTCGGGGTGGGCGGCGCCTTTTTCGGGCGGATCGGGCTATGGCCACAGGCCGACAGTCCGGCCGTCAGCAGCAGCGCAGCCACAGCCGCGCGGCCACGGGTCAGACGGCGGGAGGAAGGGTTAGGCGTCATGCGCGTGTGTATCCTCTGTCAGCGGGTATTATGGCTGCGGAGCGGCAGGCGCCGGCGCGGCAGGAGCGGGTGCGGGCGCAGGCTTGGCCGGCGCGACATAGATCTTGTTCGGATCGGGCGCGACGGGGCGCGGCGTGGCACGCGCGGGCACGCGGGTGGCGGCAGGCTGGGGCGCGGGTTGCGGCGCGGCCGCGCCAGCAGGCGCCGGGCCCGCAGCAGGCGCGCCACCAGCGGCGGGCGCGGCCATCGCGGGCACGCGCGAGACATCCTCCACCGCGTCAAAGCCCAGGAACCCGGCCATTTGCCGCACACGGCTGCGCAGCGAATCGGGGATATCCTTGTCCTTGGCAATCGCGCCAAACAGGGCGGCGGCCTTGGCGTTCTGGCCCTGTTTCAGATAGGCCATGCCCACCAGTTCGCCCGCCGGGCCAAACCACGGATTGCCAGCCACGGCCAGCGGCTGCATCCGGGCGATCACCTCTTGCGGAGGCATCTTGTCAAAGCGCAGCGAGACCTCGCGCAGGCTGGCCAGATCGCGCAACGGCTGCGGCGCGCCGGCATCGGCGGCCACGGCGGCAAACTGGCGCGCGGCATCGTCAATCTTGTTCTGCTGCACCGCAATGCCCGCGGCGGTCAATTGCGCGACCGCGCGGCTGCCATCGCCGCCATCCTTGGCGATCTGGGCCAGCGACAGCCCGGCCGCGCCCAGCTTGCCCGCATCCATGTCGTCCAGCGCCAGCGTCAATTGCTCGGCCCGCTTTTCGGCCTGGGTCTGTTGATAGTGCTGCCAGCCCAAAAAGCCGCCCAGCCCCGCCAGCCCCAGCACCACCGCGCCTGCCGCCGGTTTGCCATAACGGCGCAACAGGGTCATGAACTGGTCTTCACGCAGGGCGTCATCCACCTCGCGCATGAACGCTTCCTGCTGCGCGGCGTCACGCTCTGCGGCGCGCGAGGCCAGCTGTTCGGCGCGGGTCTGGGGACGGGTGGGACGCAAGGCCAAGGCAAATGATCCTGATAGTCAACGAAACAAGAACCGGACATTCCGGCGCGCCTGTTTAGCGGATGGGCCGGGCTTTTCAACCTGTGGTGAACGATCTGTACCCATGATGAATCGCGGTATTTACGGGAAAGCCCCCAGTGCGCGCCCCATCGCCCGCCCATACAGCGCGGCATAGGTGGCGATCATCGCGCCTTCGTCATAGTCGGCGGTGGCGCGCGCGCGGTTGGCGGCGCCCACGGCAGCGCGCAAATCGGGCGACGCGGCCAGTGTTTGCAGCGCGCCCGCCATCTCGATCTCGTTGCCGACGGGGGTGATGAACGGCGTGTTGTCCCCCGCCACCATGGCCAGCACATCGCCCACATCGGGGCTGACGACGGGGAGGCCCGCCGCCATCGCCTCGACCACGCTGATCGGGAATTGTTCGGATTGCGATGACAGGGCAAAGATGTCGAACAGCCCCATCACCGCGGCCGGATTGCTGGCAAAACCGGGCAGATGCACGCGGTCAGCTATGCCCAGCCGCGCGGCCTCGGCCAGAATGGTGGCCCGTTCCGGCCCCTCGCCCACGATCACCAGACGCCATGGCGCGGGCAGATCGGCAAAGGCGCGCACCATGCGCGGCAGGTCCTTGACCACGCGCAGCCCCGCCATCGTCCCCACCCACAGGTCACCGGGGCCCTTGGTCAGGCCGGGGATGGCATCGGGCGCGCAAGGGAGCGCAAAGGCGGGTGTCGGGATGCCATTGGGAATGCGGTGGAGGCGCGCGTCCGGCTGCCCCCACTCGGCCCGCGCGATTGCCTGCAACTGTGTCGAGCACACCACCAGCCCCTCGGCCCGCGCCAGCGCGATGCGGCGATACCAGTTGCGCAGCGGCTTGCGCGTGACAGCCTCGTCCTGATTAAACCCATCCTCGTGGTGGATCAGCGGCGGCAGGTTCAGCAGCGCGCCGAACAGCGTATGCGCCAGCACCGCGTCCATCGCGCCGAAATTATAGGTCAGCACCAGATCATGCCCCGCCATCGCGCGGGCAAGGCGCAACAGTCGGGCGGGTGTGGGGCGGCCCTGCAGCGCGGGGAAATCGTCGCCCGGCAGGATCGGGATTGCCGGGTCGATCCGCGCCATCGCCTCCATCGCCCCGGCCATGGCCGAGATGATGCGGTGCTCCACCCCCGGACCAAAGGCGTTGATCAGCTGGACACAGCGCAATTCCTTGCCACCGGGGTTAAAGCTGGAATGCAGGTGCAGAATGCGCGGGCGCGCTGGTTGGGGCCCGGTTTTGTCCTCCACGCTCATGCCGTTCAACCGACCTGCGCCAGCAATTGCTCGATCGCGGCCACGGCGGGCGGTTCATCCAGCGTCGGGGCATGGCCGGTGCGGGCAATCGTCACCGCCTGCGCGCCGGGCAGGCGGCGCAACATTTCGCCCAGCGTTTCGGCCGAGAGCAGGTCGGACAATTCGCCCCGCAGCAACAGGATCGGCCGCCCGGCCAGCGCGTCCACGCCCGGCCACATGTCGACGCCCGCCTCGCCACCGGGCTGGTCAAAGGGTTCGGCGATCTTCATGTCGTAATCATAGACGATGCGGCCATTCTGCCCCAGCGTCATCACCCGTTTTGCCATGGCCAGCCAGTCGGCCGTCTCATAATCGGGGAAAGCCGCGCCATGGTCTTCCTCCAGCGCGCGGGCGGCGTGCATCCATGTGGGGAAATTGCGCCCCTGCCCGACATATTCGCGGATGCGGGCCAGCCCGGAAGGTTCGATCACCGGGCCAATGTCGTTCAGCACGGCGGCGACCACCCGTTTGGCGTCGATCATCGCCAGCACCATCGTCATCAACCCGCCCAGCGAGGTGCCGATGGCGACAAACCGATCCACCCCCGCCTGTTCCAGCAAGGCGTTGACGTCGGCCACATATTGCATCGGGTTATAGGTGGCCGAATTCTTGGAATAGGCCGAATCGCCCCGCCCGCGCATGTCCGGGCAGATCACCCGCCACCCCCGCGCGCACAGATGTTCGGCCAAGGTCGCAAAGTCGCGCGCATTGCGCGTCAGCCCCGGCAGGCACAGCACCGGCGGCCGCCCGTCGGGCGCATCAGGCGCGGCCGCATAGTCGCGGTAATGCAGACGCAGCCCATCGGGGCTATCCCAGAATTGGTCGGTAAATTGGCTCATCGCCCGTCTGGCAATCCTGTATCAGCGTTGCGCGTGGTCCATGCGCCCTTGCGCTGCCCCCGCTCCTGCCCCACTTATTGCCCCATGCGCGCAGAACCGCAAGCAGAGGCTTACGCCCCCGAGCCGCAAATCCTGTCTCTGGCCGATTGGCTGGGCGATCAGGTTGCCCCCGCCACCTTCCCGCAAGCGACACTGCGCTGGCGCAATGACCGCTGGGCGCGGGGTATCGGGCTGGACGCCCTGACCGATGCCCAATGGACCGCGCATTTCGGCCGGTTTGCCCCCCTGCCCGGCAATCTGGAGCAGCCTTTGGCGCTGCGTTATCACGGGCATCAGTTTGGCGTGTTCAACCCCGATCTGGGCGATGGGCGCGGGTTTCTGTTTGCCCAGATGCGCGGATGCGGCGCGCGGCTGATGGATCTGGGGACCAAGGGGTCGGGCACGACTCCATGGAGTCGGCAGGGTGACGGCCGCCTGACACTGAAGGGCGGGGTGCGTGAAATTCTGGCGACCGAGATGCTGGAGGCGCTGGGCGCCAACACCTCGCGCACGTTCAGCCTGATCGAAACCGGCGAGGCATTGTGGCGCGGTGACGAACCCTCCCCCACGCGCAGCGCGGTCATGGTGCGCCTGTCCCACGGCCACATCCGCATCGGCACGTTCCAGCGCCTGCTGGTGCTGGAGGAAGCCGGGCACATGGCCGAGCTGGTCGACTATTGCCTGGCACATTACCCCGGCCCGCCGCCCCCCGATGACGCGCCGGGGCGCGATGAACCGGCGGTCATCCTGCTGCATCAGGTGGTTGACCGTCTGGCCGACATGGCCGCTTCCTATGTGGTGGCCGGCTTTGTCCACGGCGTGCTGAACACCGACAATATGAACATCACCGGCGAAAGCTTTGACTATGGCCCGTGGCGCTGGCTGCCGCGCTGGGAGGCGGGCTTCACGGCGGCCTATTTCGACCATGCGGGCCGCTATGCCTTTGGCCAGCAGGCCGGTGCGATCAAATGGAACTGCGGGCAATTGGCCGTGGCGCTGCGGGCGCTGACCGATGCGCCACCGCTGATCGCCGCGCTGGACCGGTTTGACGGGCTATACCACGCCCATCTGGCACGGCGGCTGTGCTGGCGGCTGGGCGTTGTGGGCCGCGAAGGATATGCCACACCCGACACTGACGCCGCGCTGATGGCGGCCTGTGGCGCTGCAATGAAGGACAATGGCATCGGTCCCGACACCTTTTTCCACGCCGCGCGCGGCGGCCGGGCCGAGGCCGGATCGCCGCTGGCCGAGGCGCTCTTCGCCTATGCCCCGCTGCCCGGCGCGCTGGAGGGCGCGGCATGGCATGGCCCGCCGCCCTCGAACCACATCGATGAGGTGGAGCGGATCTGGGCCGCGATCGATACCCACGACGACTGGCAACCGTTAATGGCCCATGTCGCGGCCATCCGGGCGCTGGGCGATGGGTTGGGCACGCCGCCCGCGCCATCGGGGCATATCGCCACAGGCCCCGTCACAAGCGATCCTTAACGCATTTGCGGCATAGTATGTGCCGACCAGATGTGGCCCGACCGGCAAGGCTTTGTTCATTCTTTCCGGCCTAGGGGTGGCATGGGTGCTTTGATTGGCGATATGAAACCCGAAACCATCCCCCTGCCTCGCAGTGAAGAGATCGTATCGATCGCGCCCGCCACGGGCGAAGCGATCTGGCACGGCCATACCACCGATGTTGCCGGCGCGATTGCCGCCGCGCGCGCCGCATGGCCGCGCTGGGCGGCGATGCCGCTGGCCAACCGCGTTGAACTGGCCCGCCGTTTCAGCAATGAATTGCGCCGCGTCAGCCCGAGCCTGGCCACCACCTGCGCCGCCGAAACCGGCAAGCCCCTGTGGGAGGCGCACAAGGAAATCGAGAACGCGCTGGCCCGTATCGATCAGGCGACCAAGGCCCATGCCGAACGCGCCAGCCAGCGCAAGCATGATAGCGCCTTGCTGGGCGCGACCGCCGTGCGGCACAAGCCGCTTGGGGTGATCGCGGTCATCTCTCCCTTTTGTCAGCCGGTCGAATCGCCGATCAGCCAGTGTATCCCGGCACTGATCGCGGGCAACACGGTGCTGTTCAAACCGTCCGAGCGCGCCAGTGCCTGTGGCAGCCTGATCGCCGAATGCGCGACACGGGCGGGCTATCCGGCGGGCGTGGTCAATCTGGTGCTGGGCGATGGCACGGCAGGCGCCGCGCTGGTGGCCGATGGCAATATCCATGGCGTGCTGTTTACCGGCTCCAGCCATGTGGGCCAGATGGTCGCGCGCCGCATGGCCGCCCGCCCCGACCGGCTGATGTCGCTGAATCTGGGGGGCAACACGCCGCTGGTGGTGTGGGACACGCCACTGATCGAGGACGCCGCCGTATTGGTGGTGCAATCGGCCTTTGCCTGTGCGGGGCAGCGCGCCACCGCCGCGCGGCGGTTGATCGTGGCCGACGCCATGGCCGAACCATTGTTGGCCGCGGTCAAACGTCTGGCCGACCGCATCATCGTGGGTGCGCCGGACGCCGAGCCGGTGCCCTTCATGGGCCCGGTGATCAGCCATGATGCGGCCGATGGCCTGACGCAAAGCTTTATCTGGCTGATGAGCCATGGCGGCCGTCCGATCAAGCATATGCAGCGCCTGCATGACCGCCTGCCCTTTGTCAGCCCGGCAATCATCGATGTCACCGATGTGGCTGACCGCCCGGATGTGGAACTGTACGGGCCGCTGTTGCAAGTGGTCCGCGTCGCCGATTTTGACGCCGCCATCGCCGAGGCGAACGCCACCCAATATGGGCTGGCCGCCGGTCTGATTGGCGGCAGCCCGCAGGAATACAACCGTTTCTGGTCGCATGTGCGGGCGGGCGCCATCCATTGGAACCGCCCGACCACCACCGATCTGCCGATGGCACCGCTGGGCGGGCTGGGCCTGTCGGGCAATCTGCGGCCGGGTGGCTATTACACGGTCGATGGCTGCGCCGTGCCGGTGGCGTCTGCCGAAATGGAGCAGCCGCGCGCCGGGATCGGCGCCGGTTTTGGGCCAGAGGTGTAGCGCCCCCCGCTTTAACACCGGGCGCAAGGTTGCCTGTTGCCGCCCGGACCGCTAACCGCAGGCGGGCACGCAAAACAGGCCGCCGACATGAACCGTAACGCCGATCCCGCCCCCAATGGCCTACCCTATGCGGTGGTGGCCTATTTGATGTGGGGGCTGCTGCCGCTGTATTTCCGACTGCTGCATGCGGTGCCGCCCTTTCCCTTTCTGGCGTGGCGGACGATCTGGACGGTGCCGGTCTGCGTGGTGGCGATCATCGCTGCCCGCCAAGGCCCCGCGCTGGTCACCGCGCTGACCAACCGCCGCACGCTGTGCGCGCTGGCGCTGTCATCCCTGATGATCGGGGGCAATTGGCTGATCTATATCATCGCCATTCAACAGGGGCATGTGCTGGCGGCCAGTCTGGGCTATTACATCAATCCGTTGATGAACATCGTCATGGGCACGCTGTTCCTGGGCGAGCGTTTGCGCCGGGCGCAATGGGCGGCGGTCGCGCTGGCCGGTGCCGGAGTGGCGGTGCTGGCGTTTCAGGCGCTGGACACGCTGGCGATCTCGCTGGGGCTGGCGTTCACTTTCGCGTTCTATGGGCTGGTGCGCAAACTGGTGGCGGTGGGGCCCCTGCCCGGCCTGACGGTCGAGGTCATGGTGCTGCTGCTGCCCGCCACCGCGCTGTTGTGGCTGGCGCCCGATGGCGGCCACCATTTCGGGGCAAATCCGGGGCAAAGCGCGCTGTTGGCGCTGACCGGGCTGATCACCGCGATCCCGCTGATGCTGTTTGCCCATGCCGCGCGGCATATGCCCTATTCGACGCTGGGCTTTGTCCAGTTTCTGGCGCCGACGATCGTCTTCGTCACCAGCCTGACGCTGTTTGGCGAAGCGTTGAAACCGGCGCAAGCCATCAGCTTTGCCCTGATCTGGGCGGCGATTGGCGTTTATTGCCGCGATCTGTGGGTCCGGCGCAGCGGCTGAGGCCAGACGCAAAACGGGGCGGAAAGCCAAGCTTTCCGCCCCGTGATGTGGCAACGCCAGCCCGCATGGGGCCAGCGCCCGGTTCGGCTTACGCCGCTTCCTTGTTCTTCAACACGCGCATCGGTTCCTTGCGGCCCTCGACCACGTCCTTGTCCACCACCACCTCGGCGATGTCCTGCTCGGTCGGCAGGTCGAACATGGTGTCCAGCAACATGCCCTCGACGATGGAACGCAGGCCGCGCGCGCCGGTCTTGCGCTCGATCGCCTTCTGGGCGATCGCCTCCAGCGCTTCCTCGGTAAAGGTCAGCGCAACGTCTTCCAGCTCGAACAGCTTGGCATATTGCTTGATCAGCGCGTTCTTGGGCTCACGCAGGATGCGCACCAGCGCCGGGATGTCCAGATCCTGCAACGTGGCGATCACCGGCAGACGGCCGACGAATTCGGGGATCAGGCCGAACTTCAGCAGATCTTCCGGCTCGGCCTTTTGCAGCAATTCGCCCACGCGGCGCTTGTCCGGGTCGGCGACATGGGCGCCAAAACCGATAGAGCGCTTTTGCAGGCGATCAGCAATGATCTTTTCCAGACCGGCAAAGGCGCCGCCACAGATGAACAAGATGTTCGTCGTGTCGACCTGCAGGAATTCCTGCTGCGGATGCTTGCGCCCGCCTTGCGGCGGCACGCTGGCGGTGGTGCCCTCCATCAGCTTGAGCAAGGCCTGCTGCACGCCCTCACCCGACACATCGCGGGTGATGCTGGGGTTTTCGGCCTTGCGGCTGATCTTGTCGATCTCGTCGATATAGACGATGCCGTGCTGCGCCTTCTCGACGTTATAGTCGCTGGCCTGCAACAGCTTGAGGATGATGTTCTCGACATCCTCACCCACATAGCCAGCCTCGGTCAGGGTCGTCGCGTCGGCCATGGTGAAGGGCACGTCAAACGTCTTGGCCAGCGTCTGCGCCAGCAGCGTCTTGCCCGAGCCCGTCGGGCCCACCAGCAGGATGTTCGACTTCGACAGCTCAACCTCGCCGCCCTTGCCGCTGTGCTTCAAGCGCTTGTAATGGTTGTGCACCGCCACCGACAGCACGCGCTTGGCGCGGTCTTGACCGATCACGTAATCGTTCAGCGTTTCAAAGATGTCCTTGGGCGTGGGAACGCCGCCATCCTTCTTGCCGGCGATGCCGCTCTTGGTTTCCTCGCGGATGATGTCGTTGCACAGTTCGACGCATTCATCACAGATGAACACGGTCGGCCCGGCGATCAGCTTGCGCACCTCATGCTGCGATTTGCCGCAGAAGCTGCAGTAGAGGGTGCTTTTCGCGTCGGATCCGCTCAGTTTCGTCATGCTTTTTCCCAACTGTCCCGCGCCATCGGCCTGATTGCCATGACGCGGGCCCTGTCTTGGCCTGCCGATATAGCATGGGCTGCTTGCACCACGCTGAACCGGCAGCGTTACTTATTCCTTGCCGGCGCCTTCGGCATTGTCCGCGTCGGCGCGGCGATCGACGACCTTGTCGATCAGGCCGAACTTCAGCGCCTCGTCCGCCTCCAGGAAGGTGTCGCGGTCCATGGCGGACTCGATCTCTTCCAGCGTGCGGCCGGTGAACTTGACATACAGGTCGTTCATCCGCTTGCGAATACGCAGGATTTCACGGGCCTGAATCTCGATGTCGCTGGCCATGCCCTGTGCGCCGCCGCTGGGCTGGTGGATCATGATGCGGGCGCTGGGCAGCGCCACACGCATCCCCGGCTCACCAGCGGCCAGCAGGAACGACCCCATCGAGCAGGCCTGACCGATGCACACGGTCGATACCTTGGGCTTGATATACTGCATCGTGTCGTAAATCGCCAGACCCGCCGTCACCACGCCACCGGGCGAGTTGATGTACATGCTGATGTCCTTGCTCGGGTTCTCCGATTCCAGAAACAGCAACTGGGCGACGATGGTCGCGGCCATGTGGTCCTCGACCTGACCGGTCACGAAAATGATGCGCTCACGCAGCAGGCGCGAATAGATGTCAAAGCTGCGCTCACCGCGGCTCGACTGTTCCACCACCACCGGGATCAGCGATCCGGTGACCGGATCAACGGTGAACTTGCCCTGGCTGTTGCTGCTGCCGTGTCCGAACAGATCGATCATGAAAGTCCTCGTATGCTTGGCCAACCTATGTCGCGTGCCTTCCCGCGATGTTCAAGGGCATTAACCCAACAATCCTTGTCACATTCCGTGCAAAACGGCACAATTTTCCCGGAGGTTCCCCCATGGGCATGGCAACCACGGCCACCTGCGCGCAAGATGGCGCGATCAGACAGGCTTTGGCGCGGGGATTGATTCGGCCCGATGTCCATCGCGACAGGCCGCCCACCGCTTGCGCCAGATCAAGTTTGACGTTCACATCCGATATTATATGTATCACATACAAAGGAGAGGACGTCACAATGGCACATTACCCGGACACCCGCGGTTTTACCGGCATTTTACGCCCGGTGCGACTCGAATGCGACATTCTGGACATGGAGGTCGAGGGCGAGATCCCGGCCAGCATGAACGGCACTTTCCACCGCGTCCACCCCGATGCCCAGTTCCCGCCCAAGTTTGCAGATGACCAGTTCTTCAACGGCGATGGCATGGTCAGCCTGTTCCGTTTTGAAAACGGCAAGGTGCATTTCAAGCAGCGCTATGCCCACACCGACAAGTTCAAGCTGGAGCGCGCGGCGGGCAAATCGCTGTTTGGCGCCTATCGCAACCCGCTGACCGACGACGAATCGGTCAAGGGCCAGATCCGTTCGACCACCAACACCAATGTCATGGTCCACGCGGGCAAGCTGTTCGCGATGAAGGAAGATGGCCCCTGTCTGGTCATGGACCCGCTGAGCCTGGAAACCACAGGCTTCACCCATTTTGCCGATACCGGCGGTGAGACGCTGAAGAACCAGACCTTCAGCGCCCATGCCAAGATTGATCCGGTAACGGGCAATTTCTGCAACTTTGGCTATGCCGCGACGGGCCTGCTGACCAAGGACTGCTCGTTCTTTGAGATCGATCCGCAGGGGCGCGTGCTCTACGAAACCTTCTTCGAGGTGCCGTACTACTGCATGATGCACGACTTCGGCCTGACCGAGCATTACGCTGTGTTCCACATCGTGCCCTCGACCGGCAATTGGGACCGGCTGAAGGCGGGCCTGCCGCATTTCGGCTTTGACACGACGCTGCCGGTCTATCTGGGCATTCTGCCGCGCGGGCCGGGCGTCACGGCCAAGGACATGCGCTGGTTCAAGGCGCCCAAGACGATCTTTGCCAGCCACGTCATGAACGCCTTCGAGGATGGGACCAAGATCCACTTTGACACCTGCGAGGCCGAGGGCAATTGCTTCCCCTTCTTCCCCGACATCCACGGCGCGCCGTTCGATCCGGTCAAGGGGCGGCCCTTTCTGACGCGCTGGACGGTCGATCTGGCCAGCACGTCCGAAGACTTCTCGAACGTCCAGCAATTGTCGACGTGGATCGACGAATTCCCGCGTCTGGACGAACGCTATGTCGGTCAGCCCTATACCCATGGCTATATGCTGGTGATGGATCTGGACATGCCGGTGGATTTCCCGGGCGCGCGGGCCTCGGGCTTCCGCATGAACCGGATCGGCCACATCAACCACGCCACAGGCGCGCAGGACAGCTGGTGGGCGGGGCCGCATTGCATGATTCAGGAGCCATGCTTTGTCCCGCGTTCGCCCGACAGCCCCGAAGGCGATGGCTGGATCATCGCGGTGGTCGACAATCTGGTGACCAACTATTCCGATCTGGTGGTGCTGGACGCACAGGATCTGGAAGCTGGCCCGGTCGGCCGTGCCAAGCTGCCCTTCCGCCTGCGCAGCGGGCTGCATGGCAATTGGTGTGACGCCACGCGCTATGCCAGCTTTGCCACGGCGTAAGCGCGCCACCTGATAAAGCAAAAGGCGCGGGAGGAACACACCCCTCCCGCGCCTTTCGTGTATCGGCCGCTGTTAGCCTGCGGCGTCCGGCTGCACCTCTGGCGCGGCGCTGGCAAAGGCGTCCAGCGCCATGCAGGCCGCCTCAACCGCCTGCAACCGTGGCCAACGCAGATCCACGCCAAAGCGCCGCGCGTTCGACAGTTGCGGCACCAGACAGATGTCGGCCAGCCCCGGCGTATCGCCAAAACAGAACCGCCCGTCCTGCTCCGCCAACAGCGTCTCGCAGGCGTCAAAGCCTTCCTCGATGGTGGTGACGGCCCAATCGTTCACCTGCTCTTCGGACAGGCCCAGGCCCGCCAGACGGCGCAGGATCTTGAGGTTCTGGATCGGGTGGATGTCACAGGCAATCACCTGCGCAAAGGCCCGCACCTTGGCTCGGGCCAGCGGATCTGCGGGCAACAGCGCCGGATCGGGACAGACCTCGTCCAGATATTCGCAGATCGCCAGCGACTGGGTCAGCACGCCGCCCTCGTCCAGCTCCAGCGCGGGCACCAGCCCTTGCGGGTTGAGCGCCAGATAGGCAGGCGCGCGCTGTTCCCCCGCCCGCAGGCGGTAATAGGCGCTGTCATGGGCCAGCCCCTTGAGGTTCAGCGCGATCCGCAGCCGGTACGAGGCCGAGGAGCGGAAGAAGCCATGCAGCCGCACAGCGCTTACGCCTTTTCGCCGATGGTGACGGCGCAATCGCTAAGGCCCGCAACGCTCACCACCACCGCGTCGCCCGGCACCACCGCGCCCACACCGGCGGGCGTGCCGGTATAGATCAGGTCGCCCGCGCGCAGTTCGTAAAAGCGCGAGACATAGGCGATCACCTCATCTGCCGACCAGATCAGATCGGCCAGATCGGCGTCCTGCTTCACCTCGCCATTCACCGTCAGGGCGATGCGGCCAGTGGCCGGATGACCCACTTCAGCCACCGGATGGATCAGGCCCAGCGGCGAGGACTGCTCGACATTCTTGCCGGTGTCCCAAGGGCGGCCCTTGTCGCGCGCTTCCAGTTGCAGGTCGCGGCGCGTCATGTCCAGACCCGTGGCATAGCCGAACACATGGGAAAGCGCGTCAGCCTCGGCGATGTCGCGGCCCCCCTTGGCGATGGCGATCACCAGTTCGGCCTCGTAATGGAAATTGGCCGTTTCGGGCGGATAGGCGATTGCGGTGCCGGTGGGCACCACGGTGCTGGCCCATTTGGTGAAGAAGAACGGCGCCTCACGCGTGGGGTCCTTGCCCATTTCGCGGGCATGCGCGGCATAGTTGCGGCCGATGCAGAACAGGCGTTCCACCGGATAGGACCGGCCATCGCTGACCGGCGCCAACACCGGGGCCGAGGGTTCGAAAACCAGGGTCACTCACATTTCTCCCTATAAAGGCCCAGCTTTTGCTGCGCGGCCTTGTCAGAATAGGCAAACAGGACCAGCTCACTGCTGGCCTGCAATTCAACCTTGGCCCATGACGGCACCGCCACCAGATCGCGCGGGGCCAGCGGCATGTCGACGCCATCGATGCAGATCGTGCCTTCGCCCTCGACCACGACAAACACCATCGCGTCGCTGGAGCGGCGGGCCAGCGTCTGGAACCCGGCGGGCAACAGGCGGACATGGGCCGAGATCGTCGGCATGATCGGCCCGCCATCGGCCGGGTTCAGGAATTCCAGCGCATGGCCGACATGGGGGTCGATCTGCGCCATCGCCGCCATCCGGCCCAGCGCGTCGCGCCAATCGGCATAGGGGTAATGGAACAAGGGCCGCTCCGCCGGGCGGCGCGCCGCCACCGAACCATCCAGCGGGCGCAGATTACGGCCATAGACCGCCTGCGACACGCCCGCAGGGGCGGTTTCGGGGTGTACCTTGCCATCGTAATGTTCGGCAAAGGTGGTGTCGAACAGGCGGACAATGGGGATATCCAGACCGTCCAGCCAGATCATCGGATGATCGGTGTCATTGCCATGGTCGTGCCATTGCCAATTGGGCGTCAGCACCAGATCGAACGGGCGCATCACCGCCTTTTCGCCATCGACGCTGGTATAGGCCCCCTCGCCCTCCATGACAAAGCGCAGAGCGCATTGCGAATGGCGGTGGCAGGGCGCGATTTCGCCGGGCAGGATCAGTTGCAGCCCAGCATACAGCGAGGTGGTGATCGCCGCCGTGCCGCGCAGCACCGGGTTTTCCAGAATCAGCACGCGGCGCTCGGCCTGTTCGGCGCTGATCAGATCGCCCGCGCGCATCAGATAGTCGCGCGTGGGGGCATATTCCCAGCGATGCGCCACCATGCCGGGGGCGGGCACCGGGCGCACCAGTTGCGACAGGCTTTCCCACAGCGGCGCCAGATGCGCCGGGTCCATCTCTGCATACAAAGCGCGCAATGCGGCCTGCTGCGCCTCTCCGGGTTCCATGACGTGTATCCTTTTGTCCGGCCCGGACGCAGGGCGAGCGGACACCTTCCGCCGGGCATGCAGGCGTTATACATGGGCAAACGGGTTTGCCAATCCGAAATGTTTAGCGGTAATCCTGTTTTTCCCGCCAGCCCAGATGGGCGCTGATCTCGGCACACATCTGGCCCAGTTCCTCGGTCGCGGCGTCGCCTGTTGGATCATCCCCCGCCGCCAGACGCACAGCGGTCGCGCTCAGCGCCACGCGGCCCTGCAGGTCAAAAATCGGAAAGGCCACCGCCCGCAGCCCCGGCGCCATGGTGCCCTCCACCTGCGCCCGGCCCGCCGCGCGCACAGCGGCGCGCATCGCGGCAACTTCGGCAGCGCGCACCGCGCCCCGGCGGATCTCGGCGCGGATCAGCGCCTCGGTCTCGGCCTCTGGCATCCAGGCCAGAAACACCCGCCCGGTGGCCGATCCCGCCAGCGGCAGCACCGAGCCCACGCTGAACGAGGTCATCACCGCCGGACGCCCCATCGCCCAGCGTACAATCGTCGGCCCCATAGGCCCCAGCGCCGCCACCTGCACCGTCAGGCCCGTGCGCCGCACCAGATCGGGCAGCATCGCGTCGATGTGGTGAAACGCATCCACCCGCGCCAATGCCACCAGCCCCATGCGCAGCGCCCCCGGACCCAGCTCATACCGGCCGGTGTCGGCCTGTTGATGGGCGAAACCGGCGGCGATCAGGCTTTGCAAATAGCGGTGCACCTGTGGCGAAGGCATGGCGCAGGCCGCCGCGATCTGGCCCAAAGGCGCCGGGCCATCCATCGCCGCCACCGCCTCCAGCACGTGCAACCCGATCTCGACCGACTGGATGCCGCGCCGTTTGGCTCCGCCCTGCCCGCCTGTCGCCGCCTCTTCCTGCTCCACCACCCGCATCCCGTTCCCATGCACGCCCCATCGGCGCGCGCGCCTTGCCTAAACCCGTTCCCCCTGCCCGTGCAATCGGTATCACCACACGCAAAACAGGGCCGGATGGCACATCGCCACCCGGCCCCGTCATGTCACACAGCCTAGGCCGTGTGGGGCGTTTTAGAACTTGCTTTCCAGACGCAGCCCCGCATAGCGCGCGGCGTCACGGCCGTACCAGCCGGTGAACACCGGCTTGTTGCCCCAGCGCCCGCCCACGTCCGAGATATTGGACAGGTAGTGCTGATCGGTGACGTTGTTGACAAAGGCGGTCACGCTCCAACGCTCGGACTTGCTGGCCACGCCCACCGACAGGTTCAGCAAGGCATAGGCCGTCTGCACCGAGCCAGGGTTCCAGTTCGAGCTATAGGCGATCGAGGACTGATAGGTCATCACCCCGCCCAGCGTCAGGTTCAGCTCGTCATCCAGCGCGATCCGCTTGTCGACGCCAGCGGTGAACTTCCACATCGGCGCGGTGGGCAAACGCTTGCCCGACAGGTCCTGGAAGCTGGAGCTGCCAACTGTGACGCAGCCCTGCGCGGCGGTCTGGCCCGAATAGCAGTTGGCGCCCACAAAGCTGTCGTAACGCGCATCGGTGTAGGCCCCGGCAAAATTCACGGTAAAGCCCGCGCCCGGACGGATGGTGGCGTCAACCTCGACGCCGCGCGTGCTGGCCTTGCCCGCATTGGTCATCTGGAAGGTGGGGACCGAGGCGGTCGGGTCAACGCTCTGCACCTGGAAGTTGCGATAGACGGTGTAGAAACCGGCCACCGCCAGCGTCAGGCGGCGGTCAAGGAAGTCGCCCTTGAGGCCCAGTTCAAAGCCGTCAACCTGCTCCTTGTTCACCGGC
This sequence comes from Novosphingobium ovatum, assembly GCF_009909235.1. GTDB lineage: Bacteria > Pseudomonadota > Alphaproteobacteria > Sphingomonadales > Sphingomonadaceae > Novosphingobium > Novosphingobium ovatum. The sequence goes on along the minus strand of NZ_JAAAPO010000002.1, from coordinate 80,200 downwards.
GTGATGGTGTTCGACGCGGTGAAGGTGCCGTCCAGATTGTACACCTTGGGCTTATAGCCGCGCGAATATTTGGCATAGACGTTCACGCGGTCGGCGATGTCCTGCTTGACCGTGATGTCGCCCACCAGCGTGTTGAACGACTCCGAACCGGCGCGGGTGAACCCGACGGTCGAGGAGGCCGGCGTGGTGTTATACTGCAACTGGTACAGATAGCCGACCTTGTCATGGTTATAGCGCAGGCCGGTGATCACCGTGGTCGAGGGCGTCAGCTTCCAGTCGGCGCGGATATAGGCGGCATAGGAGTTGTTTTCCGCCACGCGATAGGCGCCAAACGGGATCGGCGTGCCAAAGGCGGGGCGGTCAAACTGGAACGCGGTCTTGCTATAGTCGTAATAGACGCCGCCCAGCACCCGGACAAAGCCAAGATCATCCGAGGCGAAACGGAATTCCTGATTGAAGCCGGTGATGTCCAGCTGCGACCGCTGCGTGTTGTCCCAGCTGTTGGCGCCCGCCGTGCGCAACGAGGCCCAGTCCACCATCTGCAGATAGACGTCATAACGCAGGTCGCGCTTTTCCTTGGAATAGGCGCTCAGCGAGGTCAGCGTGAACTTGCCCACGCGATATTCGGCGGTCAGGCTGTAGAGCTGGTCCTTGGAGCGCTGACCGGGGGTATGGATCGTCGCGTAATCGGCGTTCTGGGCCTTGGGCGTGATGCCCGGCAAAGCGGCGCCCTGCGTATAGGTGCCACGGAACAGCGCGCTGCTGTCGACATAGGTATAGGCCTGGAAGGCACCTACATCGCGCGTGTCGACATAATTGCCCGACAGCGTCACCTTCAGCCCGTCAAACGGGGTGAACTGCAACTTGCCACGGATGCCATAGTTGTCGGCATAGTCATGCTTGCCAGTCGTCAGGTTGCGCGAGAGGAATTCGGTGTGCGACCCGAATGCCGAGACCGTGAAACCGATCGTATCGCTGAGCGGACCCGAAACAAAAGCCTGCGCGCGATATTCGTTGTCGGTGGTGATGGTGGCGCTGGCCTGCCCCTGCAGGGTGCTGGTCGGCTTGCGCGTGACGATGTTGACCACGCCGATCGAGGCGGCGCGGCCACCCAGCGTCGACTGCGGCCCGCGCAGCACTTCAACACTGGCGATATCGGACAGCTGGCGCGCGGCCAGCGATTCAGGGGCCAGCGTGACGCCATCCAGCATCACGGCCACGCCGCTGGGCGAACCCACGGTGACCACGGCGGTGCTGACGCCGCGCAGGGTATAGAAGGGACGCAGCGTGCTGGTCGCGGGCTGCGCCACCAGCGAAGGCACCGCCTTGCCCAGATCATCGATGGTGGTGACGCCGCTCTTGGTCAGCTGGACCGGGGCGACCACAGCCACAGCCGAAGGCGTGTCGCGCAGATTTTCGGTACGCTTCTGCGCGGTGACGACGATTTCGGTCTCACCATTGGCGGGCGCGTCAGCGGCCTGCGCGACCGAAGCCGACACGGCAAATGCCAGAACGCTGGCGCCAACAAGCAACTTGCAGGAATGCATCAGATCCTCTCCTCCTGAAGGGTTGGTTACCGCTATACCCCGCAATCATACGAGGTCACGGCAATTGGCCGGCGTTATACATCCGCTATCGCAATCCACAATGGGCAATCGAAAGAAAGCGAAAGCTGTTGCCTTTATGTATCACATGACTATGACCCCATTAACTTGCGCAAACGAAGGCAGCGGCGGATCTCCCCGCACACTGGCCCCGCGCGTTGGATGGGATGGCCGATGATGCCCGCACCGCATGCCCCGGATAACCATGTCGCACGCCTGTTGCTGGACGGACGCATGGCCATCCTGATCGATGACGAAGCACGCGAAAGCGGCGGCCATATGGTGATCGCGGCCCAGCATGCCGATGATGCGGCGGTCAACCTGATGCTGCGTCAGGCGCGCGGATTGCCATGCCTGTGCATCAGCGCGGCGCGGGCGGCCCGGTTGGGGCTGCAACCCATTCCGGGTGGCAATGGCGCCCGCCATGGCACGGCGTTCCTGCCGCCGATCGACGGCGCGACGTTGACCGCGCATCCCGTTTCGGCGCAGGGGCGCGCGCAAACCATCGCCGCCGCGATCGCGCCCGATGCTGATGCCTTTGCTGTACGGATGCCCGGCCATGTCACGCCGCTGTTGGCGCGGCCGGGCGGAGTGCTGGCCCGCGCTGGCCTGGCCGAGGCGGCGGTTGATCTGGCCAGTTGGGCCGGCGGCGAAGCGGCTGTCACCTGCCAGATATTGAACGCGCAGGGCAATGTCGCCAACCGGCTGGAATTGGACGCATTCGCGCGTTTGCATGGCCTGCCGCTGGTGTCGATCCGCAGCCTGATCGCCTATCGCCGTCAGCACGACCGCCTGCTGGATTGCGTCGAGGAACGGCGGATGGAAAGCGCCGGGCACGGCGTTTGGACCTTGCGCCAATACCGTAACCGCACCGGCCATCCGCACGCCACCGCGCTGATCAAGGGGCGGGTTGCGCCCGATCACCCCACGCTGGTGCGCATCCACGTGGCCGATCCACTGGCCGACATGTTGCACGAATGCGGCCCGCGTCAGGGGCTGATCCCGATGGCCATGGCAGCGATTGCGGCGGCCGGTGGCGGCGTGATCGTGCTGATCCATCCCGATCTGCCCGCCGCTCCCACCCTGCCCGTCACCGCCCTGCGCGATCATGGCATCGGCGCCGAAGTGTTGGCCGATCTGGGGGTGCAGGCACTGACCTTGCTCAGCGACCGGGCGGTCGATCCGCTGGCGCTGGCTGCCTATGGGCTGCGGATTGTCGGGCAACAGGGGCTGCGCACGAGCGCCTGACCGCCACAGGCAAAAGGGCGAGCCAACCGGCCCGCCCTTTCGTTTATTTGCGATTTCTCGCCCGTTTAGACGCCAAACAACGCCTTGCGCGCCAATTTTTGCGCCGTCAGCGCATCATGGCGGTCCTGCGCGTCCTGCATCTCGGCAAAGTCCAGACGGTCGAGCGCGGCATCAATATGTTTCAGGAAGTCGATCGCCATGTCGGCCGCCTCGACGCAATCCTCGCGGAAGGGGAACTGGTCCAGCTGCCACACGCCTTCCCAATTGTTCTTGCGCAGGGTGTAGAAGAACTCGAACAGCTCGATCGGATGGACGGTGCCGGCCACCATGTCATCGTCCCAGCTTCTCAGATTGTCGTTCACGTCCATGCCGAACAGGCGGCCATGGTCGATCGCCAATTGCGCCGAATCGGCCGGACTTTCCCCGCCAAACAGCGCATGGCCAAAGTCCAGCAGGATGCCGACATTAGGCAGGCCCATCGCCTCGATCCCCAGCAGCGTGCGCGCGACCGAGGAATAGCTCATATGCACGCGCGGCTCGCGCGGCTTGTATTCGATCACGAATTTCAGATCGGGGTTCTGGCTGGCCAGTTCGGCGATACCCTCGATCGAGCGGCGCCATTGGGTGCGGTGGTCAACCTGGAACGGGTAGTCCCAGCCATCCTGCCCCGGCCACAGCTTCACATAGCTGGCGCCAAGACGGCGGACCAGATTGGCCGCATCGTTGCACAATTCGTTGGCGGCGCGGCGCACGCCCGCGTCCGGATTGGTAAAGGCGCCCTTGGCAAATTGACGGGTATAGATTTCGGGCGTGATGCCGATCACCGACAGGTTGTTGCGGGCCAGCGCCTGCTCGACCGCCTCGACCGAGACATCCGAGCTCCACGGGGCGTTGATGTCCACGACCGACAGATCCCGCACCTGCCCCGCCAGATCGATCATCTCGATCAACGACTTGGCCGGACCATAGCCATCGGTGGCGTAACGGTCGACATAGGTGGCAAAGTGCCAGATGCCGGCACCAAAAGTCAGCTTGCTCATTGCGGTCCTCATTGGGGGGAAAGGAAGGAAGGGAAAGGTTCAGCGCGCGCCCGGTTGCAGGGCAAAATCCTTGAGCCGGGCGGCATTGGCGCGGGTGATCAGGATGCAGTCCATGATCAGCTTTTCAGGCATGCCGGTGCTGCCGGTTTTCAGGAAACGGTCGGCCAGTTCGACGGCATATTGGGCCTGACGATAGGCCGGTTGCAGCACGGTGGCGACCGCTTTGCCATCGCGGATCGCGTCGCGCACGTCGTTCGACCCGTCAAAGCCCACGACCACCACATCGGCACGTCCCGCCCCCTGCAACGCCGCCACAGCGCCCATCGCCATGGTGTCATTGCCCGCGATCACGCCCTTGATCTCGGGGTGGGCCTGCAGGATCGACTGCACCTTGGTAAAGGCTTCGGACTGGCTCCAATTGGCCGATTGGCGCGCGGTCAGCTTCAGGCCGGGATATTGGTCCAGCACCTCGTGGAACCCGCGCGAACGGACGTTGGCGTTGGTGTCGCTCTCCTTGCCGACCAGCTCGACATAGGGGCCCTTGCCGCCCATCGCCTCGGCAAAGGCCTGCCCGCCCAGCATCGCGCCCTGATAATTGTTCGAGACGATCTGGGCGGTGGCGATGCCGCGCGCGGCGATTTCGCGGTCGATCAGGATGACGGCGATACCGGCATTGCGGGCCTTTTGCACGGCGGCCACGCTGGCTTCGGCCCCGGCGTTGTCCAGAACGATCGCGGCCGCATTGCGGGCGATGGCGGTGTCGATCAACTCGCTCTGCTTGAACGCGTCATCCCCGTGCGAAAAGGTCAGCGTTTCATAGCCCAATTGCTTGGCCCGCGCCTCGGCGCCGGCGGCTTCCTGCCCGAAAAAGGGATTGTCCAGCGATGGCGTGATGATGACGATCAACCGCGAGCCAGCCTGCCCGCCGCCGCCCCACAGGGCAAAGCCTGCCACCGCCACCACAGCGGCCAGCAAGGCCCACAGCTTCATCTTCGCGCCAGCCCAGACATTCATGCAATGATGACCTCTATCCCAGCATCCTCGAACCGGGCCTTGTCCTCGGCCGAGATGCCATTGTCGGTGATCAGGGCGTGGATCAGACTGATCGGCCCGACCGATGAAAACGAACGGCGGCCGATCTTGCTGCTGTCGACCACCAGATAGACCTTTTCCGCGCTGGCGATCATCGCCCGCTTGATCGGAATGTCGGCCAGCGAGGGAATGGTCATCCCCTCCTCAATCGAGACAGCCGCCGCCGCCAGAAACAGCCGTTTGACAAACAGGCCGTGGAAATAGTCCGCCGAGCCCTCGCCGCTGACCGACAGGGTGGGCGCCTTGAACTGACCGCCGGGCATATGCACCGTGATCGAAGGCTGCGCGCCCAGCAACAGCGCCATGTTCAGCCCATTGGTGATCACCGTCAGGTCGCGCCGCTCCAGCAGATGGGCGGCAACCTGCGTGGTGGTCGAGCCCGAATCCAGAATGATCGTCTCGCCATCCTGCACCAGCGCGGCGCCAGCCTGCCCGATGCGGTGCTTGGCCTCCATGTTCTCGTGGTGCTGCAACGCCATGGCGCGCACCTGTTGCGGCACGGATTTCAGAAAAGCCCCGCCATGCACACGCTCGATCTGGCCATCGGTCTCCAGCCGCTCCAGATCCTGCCGAATGGTCACTTCGGACACGGCAAAGGCCTTGGCCAGATCGCGCACACGGGCGCTGCCTTCCTCGCGGATCCATTCCAGAATTTCGGCGCGGCGCCCTTCGGCAAAACGGGCGCTGCCGTCCTGCCGCCGCGCATTGTCCGCGCTCACACCTTCGCCACGCTTGTCCTGCGCCATAGTCTTCAACCAAGCCTTTCCTGCAGACGATCAAGTACCACCGCGGCGATAATCACCGCGCCCTTGATCACCATCTGCCAGAATTCGCTGATTCCGACCATGACCATCCCATCGCCCAGCACACCAATCACACAGGCGCCGATCAGCGTGCCGCCAATCGTCCCGCGCCCTCCGGCCAGCGAGGTACCGCCCAGCACCACGGCGGCAATCGCCGACAGTTCAAACGATTCCCCCGACGCGGGATGCGCCGCCACCAGATCGGACGCCACCAGCATCCCCACCAGCGCCGCCATCCCGCCCGAAATCGCGTAAACGGCATATTTGATGCGCGGCACCCGCACGCCCGACAACAGCGCGGCGCGCTCGCTGCCGCCCACGGCATAGACGCGGCGGCCAAAGGTGGTGGCACCCGCCACCCACGCCGCAGCCGCGGCCAGCCCGGCCAAAATCCACACCGGCACCGGCACGCCCAGCATCCGCCCCGCGCCCAGCCAGCCAAAGCCCAGATTGCCCAGATCCGCGCTGCCCACCAGATTGGGGAATGTTGCCCCGTCCGACATCAGCATCGCCGCCCCGCGCGCGATATACAGCGTGCCCAGCGTGGCGATAAACGGCGCGACCTGAAACCGCGTGACCAGCAGGCCATTGAACAGCCCCAGCCCCACGCCCAGCACCAGCACCATCCCCACCACCAGCGGCACCGAGGGATAGATGACATAGCCCAGCGCCGTCAGCGGCAGGCCGTTGAGGATCAGCGCGCCAGCCACCATCCCGGCCAGCCCCGCCACCGATCCCACCGACAGGTCAATCCCGCCAGTCAGGATGACAAAGGTCATGCCGATCGCCAGAATGGCGATGATCGCGATATGCTTCAGCATGATCAACGCATTGGCCAGCGTCAGGAAGTTGGGCGCCAGCACGGCAAAGATGCCGATCACCAGCGCCAGCGCCACCAGCGTGCGGAATTGCAGCAACAGCGCCATGCCCGGCGTAACCTGCCCGGCGGTGGCCTGCCCCGCCCCTGCGGTTCCGATGTTCTGCGCAGCCTGCGTCACGATGCGATCATCCTGATGAAATGAATGGAGAAACGGGGGGTCATGCGGCCACTCCCGGATTGGCGCGATTGGCCGCCGTGTACAGCGCGCCCTCGTCACAGGCATCGGCCGGCGCATCCAGCGTGATCTGCCCGCGCGACATGACGACGATGCGGTCGGCGATGGCCAGCGCTTCCTGTACGTCGGACGAGGTGAACACCACCGCCAGCCCATCGGCCGCCAATTGGCGGATCGTGGCAAAAATTTCGGCCCGCGCGCCCACATCAATGCCGCGCGTTGGCTCATCCAGCAACAGCGCCACAGGACCGGGCAACAGCGCCCGCCCGATCAGCGCCTTTTGCTGATTGCCGCCCGACAGCGCGGTAATCGGCGACGCGGCAGAGGCAGTTTTCACCCCCAACCGGGCGATCATGCGTTGCACCACGCCCGCTTCCTGCGCCGGGGCGATCACCCCGCGCCGCGCCATCCGCGCCAGATCGGACAGCGAGATATTCTGCCCCACATCCAGATTGGCGAAAATGCCCTGCGCCTTGCGGTCCTCGGACACGAACAACAGGCCGCGTTCCACCCGCCGGTCCAGCGGCAGGGCGGTGATGTCCTGCCCCGCCAGACGCACCTGCCCAGCATCGGCCCGGCGCGCACCAAACGCGACCTCCAGCAGTTCCGTCCGGCCAGACCCCAGCAGGCCGTACAGGCACAGGATCGTGCCCGCCCGCGCCGTCAGATCCACGCCCTCCAGCGCCGCCGACACCCGGTCGCGCCGCCGCGCGATGCCCGACAGTTCCAGCACCACCGGGCCATCATCAGCCTTGGCCGGCGCGCGGGCCAACCGGCCCTCCTCGCCCAGCATCTGTTCGACAATCCACGCCACCGAGGCCTGCGCCACATCGGTGCGCGCCACCACCTGGCCATCGCGCATGACGGTGATGCGGTCGCCCACGCGCAGCAATTCCTCCAGCCGGTGCGAGATATAGACCAGCCCGACACCCGCCGCCTTCAGGTCGGCGATGACCTCGAACAAGACCTCGACCTCGGCCTCGCTCAACGCCGATGTCGGTTCATCCAGAATCAGCACGCGGCAATCCTCGGCCAGCGCCTTGGCGATCTCGACGATCTGCTGCTCACCGATGCTCAGCGTATCGACACGGCGATCCGGGTCGATGTTCTGCCGCAGCCGCGCCAGCACCCGCGCGGCCAGCTCCCGCTCATGCGCGCGGTTCAGCACGCCGCCTTTTTCCGCGCCCGTGCCGCACAGAAAGATGTTTTCCGCCACACTCAGGTTCGGGCACAGGTTCAATTCCTGGTGCACCATGCCGATCCCGCGCGCGGCCGCATCGCGCACGCCGTTCAGCCGCACGGGGGCTTCGTCCAGATACAACGCGCCCTCGGTCGGGGATTCAATGCCGGCCAGAATGCGCATCAGCGTCGATTTGCCCGCGCCATTCTCACCAATTAGGACATGCACCTCACCGGGCATCAGGTCAAAATCCACGCCATGCAGCGCGGTCACCGCGCCATAGCGTTTGACCACGCCCGCCGCGCGCATCAGCGGGCGCATCACGCGCCGCCCCGTGCGCGGGCCAGTTGCACCGGCACCACCTGCCACGCGCCTTGATCGCCCGATGCCTGCACCGCCCCGGTAAAGCTTACCCTTGCCCCCGGCACCACGCCCTGCAAGGCCGGGGCAATCCCCGCCATCGCCCGCAGGTTCATCGCCCGCGCCACCGCGCCATAGGCCATCTGATCGGGCAGGCTGTTGAAATCAAACATCGGCACCGCATCGCGCACCGCCGTGCTCAGCAGCACCGGGCCAAGCATCAGCCGCACATCGCCCACGCCATCCACGCGCAACACCATCACGCCATTGGGATTGACCCGATCGATCGAGACCACCTGCCCCTCACCCGTGACGGCAAAACTGTAGGGCGCGTCATCCATCCCGCGCCGCCCATGCGCCGCACCATAGGCGTCCAGCGTTCCGGCGGCGGCCTGCGCCTGTACATCGCGCAAGGGCACGGCGGCGGCCTGCAACGCGGGCAGCACCTTGGCCGCCCAAGCCGCATCCACCTGCGCGGCCGCGTCAAACGTACCGCCCACCTGCGCCTTGCGGGCGCGATCTTCCTCGATTGTCAGGATCTTGCAGCCGCCCAGCAGGCCCACGCCCGCCACCAGCACCGCGCAACGCAAGCCATGCCAAACCCTGCGCTTTTTGCCAGACACACTGCCTCTCCTTGCGATATATTGCCGTTATCGCTTCTCTCTGTGTGGCGACTAGCGCGTTTGCGCCGCCCCCACAAGGGCGATTGCGCAAAAAAGAAAGTAAAACGAAAAAATCGAAAGCAGCACGCTTGCCGCGACCTTTCGTTTGACGTAAGGCGCGCGGCAAGAAAGGGAGAACCATCCTCATGTCTGATGCCCAGGAGCGCCCCTCCACCAGCCTGGCCGAGCGCGCCGCACCATTGGCCGAGCGCGCCGCACCATTGGCCGAGCGCGCCGCGCATGTCCGCGACATGGCCCGTTGGGTGCGCCGCCGCGCGTTGCGCATGGTGTTCGAAGCCCGTCAGGGCCACCCCGGCGGCGATCTGTCGGCCACCGATGTGCTGGCCACGCTGTATTTCGACGCGATGCGCTATGATCCGGCCAACCCGCGCCTGCCCACCCGCGACCGCTTCATCCTGTCCAAGGGCCATGCCACCGGCGCACTTTACAGCACGCTGGCCAAGGCGGGCTACTTCCCGGAAGAACAGCTCTCCACCTATATGCAGCCGCTCTCGGCGCTGAACGGCCACCCCAACCGCAACAAGATCCCCGGCGTCGAGACCAACACCGGCCCGCTGGGCCATGGTCTGCCCGTGGCGGTGGGCATCGCCATTGCCGGACAGATCGACGCGGCCGATTACCGCGTGTTTGTCATCACGGGCGATGGCGAATTGCAGGAAGGCAGCAATTGGGAAGCGGCCATGACCGCCGGCCACCGCAAGCTGTCGAACCTGACGCTGATCGTCGATCGCAACCGCCTGCAACAGGGCGCCTCGACCGAGGACACCGTGGCGCTGGACCCGCTGGACGCCAAATGGCGCGCCTTTGGCTGGGACGTGGTCGAGGTGGATGGCCATGACATCGAAGCGCTGTTGCCGCTGCTGGACGGCTCGATCAGCCGCGACCGGCCGCTGTGCATCATCGCCAACACGGTCAAGGGCAAGGGCGTTTCCTATATGGAAAACAAGGCCAGCTGGCACCATGGTGTGCCCAATGCCGAACAATTCGAACAAGCGATGAAGGAACTGGAGGCATGAGCAGCCCCGCACCCCAGGCACAGGGCCTGTTTGATTGCCGCGACGCCTATGTCAAAACGCTCGAAGCGCTGGGCGCCGATGACGACCGCATCGTCGCCGTGGTCAACGACAGCGTTGGCTCCAGCAAGCTGGGCGGTTTCCGTGACAAATTCCCCACCCGCCTGATCAATGTCGGCATCGCCGAACAGAACATGGTGGGCGTGGGCGCGGGTCTGGCCAATGGCGGCAAGATCGCCTTTGTCTCGGGCGCCTCATGCTTCCTGACGGGCCGCTCGCTGGAGCAGGTCAAGGCGGACTGCGCCTATTCGCAGGCCAACGTCAAGCTTTGCGGCATTTCCAGCGGCGTGGCCTATGGCGAATTGGGCCCGACGCACCATTCGATCGAGGATGTGGCGTGGTTGCGCACCATGGGCGACATCACCGTGCTGGTCCCCGCCGACCCGTGGGAAACCGAGCAGGCGATCCGCGCCGCCGCCGCCATGGACGGCCCGGTGTTCGTCCGCATCAGCCGCATGGGCGTCCCCGCCCTGCCCCGCCCCGCCGACGCCGTGTTCGAAATCGGCAAGGCCGAGGTGCTGCATCAGGGCAATGACGCCGCGATCATCGCCAATGGCACCGTGGTGTGCCGCGCGCTGGAGGCGGCCGCCGAACTGGCCGCGCAGGGCATCAACGCCCGCGTGATCAACATGGCCTCGATGTCCCCCATCGACGAGGCCGCCATTCTGGAAGCCGCCAAGACCGGCGCCATCGTCACCGCCGAAGAGCATTCCGTGCGCGGCGGTCTGGGCAGCGCGGTGGCCGAGATCGTCAGCCAGAACACCCCCTGCCGGATGAAGATCCTGGGCTTTGCCGGGTTCCAGCCCACCGGTTCGGCCGAATTCCTGATGGAGCGCGCCGGGCTGAGTGCCAGCAACATCGCCGCCAGCGTGCGCGCGCTGGTGCAGGGCTGATCGGCACATGGCGACCCCGGCGGTGACGGTTCCCGCGATCCTGACCATCGATCAGGGCACGACCAATACCAAGGCGCTGATCGTGGCGCTGGACGGGGTGATCCTGTCCAGCGGATCGGTACCCACCGGGGTCAGTCACCCCCGCCCCGGCTGGGCGGAGAGTGACGCCACCGCGATCCGCGACAGCGTGGCGGCGGCCATTCGCGCCGCCACCTCCGCCGCGCCACAGGCCGATATCCGCGCCATCGGCATTTCAAACCAGCGCGAAACCGTGGTGGCATGGGACGCGCGCGACGGCGCGCCGATTGCCCCCGCCCCCATCTGGCAATGCCGCCGCAGCGCGCCTTTGTGCGCCACGTTGCAGGCCGATGGCCACGCTGCCCGGATCGAGACGCTCAGTGGCCTTGGCCTGGACCCACTGTTTTCCGCCGGAAAGCTGCGCTGGCTGATCGACCATGTGACGGGCGCGGGTGATCTGTTGGCGGCCGGCCATTTGCGCGCGGGCACCATCGACAGCTGGCTGTTGTGGCACCTGACGGGCGGCGCATCCCACGCCACCGACACCAGCAACGCCGCGCGCACGCAATTGTGCGATCTGGATCGCGGCGAATGGAGCGATGAACTGTGCGCCCTGTTTGGCGTGCCGCGTGCCATCCTGCCCCAGATCCGCGCCAGTGACGCGCTGTTTGGCGATACCGCGGGCGGTTTTGCCGGGTTGCCCGATGGCATCCCCATCCACGCGATGATGGGCGACAGCCACGCCGCATTGTTTGGCCACGCCATCACCGCCCCCGGCCGGGTCAAGGTGACGCTGGGCACCGGATCGTCGCTAATGTGCCCCACGGCCACGCGGGCACATTCCACCCATGGCCTGTCGGGCACGGTGGCTTGGCGGCAGGGCAATGCCACCACCTATGCGCTGGAAGGCAATATCACCGTGTCGGGCCATGCCGCCGCCTTTGGCGCGCGGATGCTGGGCCTGTCGGGGCCAGAGGCGCTCAGCGATCTGGCGATGAGCGTTGCCGACAGCGATGGCGTGGTATTTGTCCCCGCGCTGGCGGGTCTGGGTGCGCCGCATTGGGATGCCGATGCGCGCGGGATGCTGTGCGGCCTGTCGCTGGGCTCCACCCCCGCCCATATCGCCCGCGCCATTCTGGAGGCCATCGCCCATCAGATCGGCGATGTCGTCGCCGCGATCGAGGCCGATCTGGGCCATCCCATCGCCGCGATCTGTGTCGATGGCAGCGCGGCGCGCAATGACGCCTTGATGCAGATGCTGGCCGATGTCACCGGCCGGGTGGTCGAACGCCCCTCGCAGACGGAGCTCAGCGCCTTGGGCGCGGCGATGATGGCGGCCCAAGGCTGCGGCCAGCCCATTGCCGCCAGCGCCGTGGCCAAGGAGCGCGTGTTCTCCCCCGCCCTGCCCGATGCCGCACGTCAGGCCGCCCGCACGCAATGGGCGCAGGCCATCGCCCGCGCCCGCCGCTGAACGCTTACCGCACCGTCAACACCACCCGGTCATAGCGGGTCATCGCGGGCACGCCATTGTCGGTGGCCTCGACGATCAGGTGGATCGTCTGGCCCGGCTTGGCGTCCTGCGGCACGCGCAGGGCGGGCGCGGCGCCCTCACCGCTCAACCCCGCGCCATCGCCGCGATAGCTGCCCGCCGCCGCATAGGGCCACCAGCGCAAAGCCACACGGTTGCCGTCAGGATCGCTGGTGGTCGCGCGCAAAGGCAACGCCTGCCCGGCGCGCACCGTCATCGCCCGCGCGCCCTGTACCGCCACACGCGGAGCATGGTTGGCCCCGGCGTAACGCGGGGTGACACTCCACGCCAGACGCGCGGCAAAGTCATTCTGCGCCGCCGCCATGAACGGATGGCGCGGCACGGGCGGCAGTTCCACATGGGCGGCCGGGTCCTCGATCAAGGCGCGCACGGCCGCGCGCACGGCGGGCGGCGCGCCAAACGGCTTGTATTCGTCCCCCGGCACCAAAGTCCCGCCCCAGCCGCCAAAGCTGTCGGGGCGATAGGCGCGCAGGCCATTGTCGATCAGGTTGAGGAAGGTGGGCGTATCGCCCTCGCTGATGAATGATCCGGGGGCAAAGACTGGCGACCAGACGTGATATCCTTCGGCGATCAGTTGCTTGGCCGTTTTGCCCGGGATGCCGAAATAGTCGAACGTGTCGCCCGGCACCATTTGCCGCCCATCGCCCCACACGCGATAGGCCGCCCCCATCGCCCCGCGCGCCGAGATATTGGCCCGCGTCCAATCCGCCCCCAACAACGCCGCATCCTGCGGGTGCTGTGTCAGTTGCGAGAGATAGCCCAGGCTGACCGCACCCTCCTGCTTCATGAAGCGGATCTCGGGCCAGTGCGGCTTGATATAGGTGGCATAGGTATCATCCTGATCGCCCGAAGGCTGGATCACCGCCTTGGCCACCACCTTGGCGCGGATGGCGGGCCATTGAGGGGTGTGCTGATAACGCTCCTCGATCGCCTTCAACGCGCGGGCAATGGTCGAATGCCCACCCCATGCGTGCAGATACACCGGCGCGGGGTCAGCATCCAGCAACAGGCGCTCGATCAGGCGGCTGCCGGGGGTATCGGCGCTGATGTCGCCATCAAACGCCACATTGCCCCAGCGCACCCGCGCCCGCAGCGCCTGCGGGCTGGGATAGGCACGGTCATGCAGGCGCAGGTTGGGATAGGCGCGGGCATAGGCGTCCAGCGCATCATCGATAAACCGGTCCCCCGGCGCCCAGCGCCACGAGGTACAGGGGCACAGGTTCACCCCGCCGCTGTTATATTCGCGGCCCTTGACCGCGAACGGCGTGCCCTTGCCATCGCCCTTCCAGTGGTACTGGCTGCTGGCATAGATCAGCCCTTCGACCCGGAAATCAGGCGTATAGAGCAGAAACCGCAGCAGCGAGTTGAAGTCATCCAGTTCCGGATCGGTGGTGATCACCACGCGCGGTTTCGCGCCCGGCGGGGTCTGGTGATAGATCGGCGCGGCCATCTTGGGCGCGGTTTGGGGCGCGGGCGTTGCTGCGCCCGCCATCGCGCCATGGCCCATCATCAGCCCCGCCACGGCCACACCGGCCAAACCTGCGGCCATCGCCTGCATCCGTGCCAAAATCGCTCTCCCGTCACCGGCCGCGCCATCGGCGGCCCCGCGTTATCCATGGGCCAATCCGTAAACAATCGGGCAATGAAACACAATTGACGAATTTCGTTTTGCTTCGTATCCCACCCGAAATCGATAATAAACGCATGGAGAGGTCCTGCCCGCCCACCCCGGCATCCGCCCGGACACACGCGGCCTCCATGCCCCCATTTCCCGCTCAACATGTATTGGAGAGGCATTCATGAGCAACGGATTTTCCCTGAGCCGCCGCGCCCTGATGGCGGGCGCTGCCGCATCCACACTGGCCGCGCGCGCGGCGCTGGCGGCCGGTGTCGCACCCGATCCGGTGGTGGCCACCCGGCTGGGCCCGGTGCGTGGGCGGATGCTGGCGGGCGGCGTGCGCGTGTTCAAGGGGCTGCGCTATGCCGCGCCGCCGGTTGGGCGGCTGCGTTTCCGCGCGCCCCAGCCGCTGCGCCCCAGCCGCGCCATCATGGACGCGGGCACATTTGGCAATGCCGCCATTCAGGCCCCCGGCCAGCCCGACATGCCCGCCGATGAAACCCATGGCGAAGACTGTCTGTTCCTGAACGTATGGACCCCGCCCGCCGCCAAAAAGGCGCCGGTGATGGTGTGGCTGCACGGTGGCGGCTTTTCGGGCGGCGCGGCCAGCCGGCCGACCTATTGGGGCGATGCCTTTGCCCGCGACGGGGTGGTGCTGGTGTCGGTCAACCACCGGCTGAACGTCTTTGGCTATACCCAACTGCCCGACAGCTGGGGGCCGGATTATGCCTCCTCGGGGCTGGCCGGGATGCTGGACATTGTCGCGGCGCTGCGCTGGGTGCGGGACAACATCGACCGCTTTGGCGGCGATCCGGCCAATGTGACGATCTTTGGCGAAAGCGGCGGCGGGGCCAAGGTGTCGCTGCTGCTGGGGATGCCTTCGGCCAAGGGGCTGTACCACAAGGCGATCATCCAGAGCGGCGCGATGCTGGAGGCCGCCCCGCGCGCCTATGCGCAGGGGCTGGGCGCGGCGCTGACGCAAGAGCTGGGCGTTAAGCCGGGCGATGTCGCGGCGCTGGCCGCCGTCCCCACAGACAAGGTCTATGCCGCGCAGGACGCGGCCATTGCCGCCGTCAAATCCACCGCGACCAAGGGCTTCCTGATCGACGGTTTCGTCCCCAGCATCGACGGGCGCGAATTGCCGCGCGGGCCATTCAGCCCGGTGGCGCAGGCCATGGCCGCCCCGGTGCCGCTGATCATCGGCACGAACAAGGACGAGATGACCATGTTCCTGATCGGCGATCCCAAGATCCGCAACCAGACCGAGGACGAGCACGCCGCCTATGTCCGCGACATCTATCCCGCGCAGGCAGAGGCGCTGATCCCGGCGGTGCGGGCGGCCTACCCGGATTATACGCCCGGCTATCGCTCGGTCATCGTGGCGGGCGCGCGCAGCTTCTGGATGAACGCGATCACTCTGGCCGAGCGCAAGCTGCCGCAGGGCGCGCCGGTCTGGATGTACCGCATGGACTGGGAACTGCCCGAGCGCGGCGGTTCGTTCAAGGCCAGCCACGCGCTGGAACTGTCCTTTGTCTTTGGCACCTATGACAATGTGCGCAATTTCGTCGGGCCCAGCGATGGTCCGGCGCGGCTCTCGGCACAGATGCACCCGGCATGGGTGGCCTTTGCCCGGACGGGGCGGCCCGATCACGCCGCTATTCCCCCATGGCCGCGCTATAACGCCTCCACCCGCGCGACGATGATCTTCAACCTGACCAGCCATGTCGAGAACGATCCGCTCAGCCAGATGCGCCGCATTCTGCAAGGCGGCTGACCGCTTGGCCAAATGCCTCTTGCCAAGCGGGGCGCGCGCGGCCTAGCTGCGCCCAATCCGTGCCAGCAGGGGGCATTTTTCCGGCCATGACCCGTAGTTCCAGACGCAGCGCCGCTGCTGTCACCATCCGTTCGGTGGCAGAGCGTGCCGGCGTGTCGGCGATGACCGTGTCGCACACGCTGAACGGCACCAAAAACGTCCGCCCCGAAACGCGCGAGGCCGTGCTGCGCGCGGTCGAGGAGCTGGGCTATGTTCCGAACACGGCGGCGCGCTCGCTGGCCTCGGCGCAGGCCAGCCGGGTGGGGATCGTCTATCGCAATGCTTCCAACGCCTTCCTGTCGGCGATGCTGGTGGGCGCGCTGAATGCCGCGTCGCGCGCGGGGGCACAGGTGATCCTGCGCAAATGCGACGCCCCCACCGTGGAACAGGCGCTGGACGCGGTGGACAAGCTGAAAAAGGGCGGCGCGAACGCCATCCTGCTGGCACCGCCCTATGATGATCTGCTGGCGGGCCATGCGGGCTTTGCCGGGCTGAACCTGCCGGCGGTGGCCATGGCCTGTGACCGCCCGCTGCCCGGCATGGACAGCATCGGCATCGACGAGAAAGCCGCCGCCGCCACCGCCACCCGCCATCTGCTGGCACGCGGACATCGCCGCATCGGCTTTGTCATGGGGCCAGCCACCCATTCGGTCAGCCGCGTGCGGTTCGAAGGCTATGGCGCGGCGCTGGCCGAGGCGGGCTTGGCGATTGATCCCGCGCTGGTGGCGCTGGGCGATTTCACGTTCGATTCCGGGCTGACGGCGGCCGATGTGCTGTTGGCGGCCGCCACGCCCCCCACCGCCATTCTGGCCAGCAATGACGACATGGCCGCCGGCGTGATCGCCCAGGCGCACCGCCGCGGCCTGCGCATGCCCGCCGATCTGGCGGTGGTGGGGATTGATGACGCGCCCATCGCGGTGAAAATCTGGCCGCCGCTGACCACTATCCGGCAGGATGTCGAGGCCATGGCCGAGGCTGCCACCCGCCGTCTGATCGAGCGTCAGCGCGGCATCATTTCCGGCCCGGCAGAGGCGTTGCGCATGCCGTTCGAACTGGTGGTGCGCGAAAGCGCCTGACCTGGGGGCAGGTCAGCCCTGCGCCTGATGGCGGCGATAATCGCGCAAGCCCAGCCACAGCATCACCACCGCCAGCGGCGAAGCCACGCAGGACACGATCGAAATCGCATAGGGCAGCGCCTGCGGATCGCGGAACCAATAGTCGGTCACCAGCGCCATCAGCGTCGGCCCCAGCGCCGCGCCGATCAGGTTGATCACCAGCATATAGGTGGCCGACACCTGCGCGCGCATCCGGTTGGGCGTCAGTTCCTGCAACGAGGACAGCCCGCCGCCATAGTTGAACCCGGCCAGAAAATTCATCAGCCCGATCAGCGCCAGCGCGGATGAGGCCGTCGACATCAGCGGAAAGGCGATCGTCACCGGCACCAGCGCGATCAGCCCGCCCAGCGAGGCGACCAGATTGCCATGCGCCGCCCAGCGCGCCCGCAGCCACGAAGCGACAAAGCCGCCAATCAGCGCGCCGCCCGTACCGCAAAAGAACACCACCGGGCCATACAGCGAACCGACCTGTGCCGTGGTCCAGCCGAATTTGCGTTCGAAAAAGGCCGGGATCCACACCGCCGTGCCATTGCCGACCAAAATCATCAGCGCAAAGCCCAGCATGATCCCACTATAGGCCTGCCAGCGACCGCGCATATGACCAAGGAACTGGGCCAAGGGCACGCTTTCGACCTTACCACCGGCGCTGGCCCCGGCCCGCGCCGGTTCGCGCAAGGTCAGGATCACCAGCGCCAGCACCAGCCCCGGCAGGCCCAGCAGCAGGAACACGATCTGCCCCCCCTTTAGCGCGCCCAGCACCGGCAGCAGCACCGTTTCGCTGGGCGGAATCACCGTCGAGATCAGCCCGCCGATCACCAGCGCCAGCGCGCTGCCCAGATAGATCCCCACCTGATAGATCCCCATCGCCAGCGGCAGGCGCTGTTTGGGAAAGGTATCGGACAGCAACGAATAGGCCGATGGCGTCAACCCGCCCTCACCGGCGCCCACCATCACGCGGGCGGCAAACAGCGAGGCAAAGCCGCGCGCCAGACCGCACAGGCTGGTGGCGATGCTCCAGACAAAGACCGAGGCGGCAATGATATTGCGCCGGTTGGTGCGATCGGCCAGCCGCGCGATCGGAATGCCCACCGCGACATAAAACAGCGTGAACGAGAGGCCATAGAGCAGGCTGATCGCCGTGTCCGAAATCGCCAGATCACGCTTGATCGGCTGGACCAGCAGCGCCAGCGCCTGACGGTCGACAAAGGCCAGCGTATTGGCCAGCATCAGCACAATCGCCACCCACCACGCGGCAAAGCCACCGGTCGGTTGCGTTTCGGGTGCGGCGGTAGGCTCTGCGGTATGGGCTTGCGACATCTCGGCTCCCTGCCGGGCGCGGCAGGGGATACCCGGCGCACTCTTGGCAATTTTAGCGTTATCCTAAACTGGCACAACTTCTCGCTCCGCCCCGACCGATTGTCAACACGACATCCGCCATTCATGCGGAAAATTACGGCACCGCCCCCAGAAAATGGCGGGGTTCGGCGCAATCCGTCTCGACAGGTCGCGCGGTTGAGTTTACCGATAATCCAATTACCCGTTCCACCGATGCAGGATTGCGCCTTTTCATGACCACGCCCGCCCCCACCCCCGCCCCGCAGGACCAGATCGCGGCGCAGGTCGCCCAATTGCTGGCGGAACTGACCTTGGCCGAAAAGGTCGAGATGATGTCGGGCAAGGGCTTTTTCGAGGCATTGGCGCAGGATGACCGCGTGTGGGGCGCCCGCCCCTATCGCGCGGGTGGTGGCAACGAACGGCTCGGCCTTTCGCCTTTGTGGTTCACCGATGGGCCGCGCGGAGTGACGCGGGGCAATTCCACCTGCTTTCCCTGCACCATGGCGCGCGGGGCGACGTTTGACGTCGATCTGGAATGGCGCGTGGGGCAAGTCATGGGGATCGAGGCCCGTGCGCAGGGCTGCAACTTTTCCGGCGCGGTGTGCATCAACCTGCTGCGCCACCCGGCATGGGGCCGCGCGCAGGAAACCTATGGCGAGGACCCGCATCACCTGGGCGTGATGGGCGCGGCTATGGGCACCGGCATTCAGGCGCACAACATCATCGCCACGGTCAAGCATTTCGCCCTGAACTCGATGGAGAACGCCCGGTTCAAGGTGAACGTCACCGCCGACGAACGCGCCCTGCACGAGGTGTACCTGCCGCATTTCAAGCATTGTCTGGACGCAGGGATCGCCAGCGTGATGACCGCCTATAACAAGGTGAACGGCGAATTCTGCGGTCAGGACCGCGCGCTGTTGACCGATATCCTGCGTGGCGAATGGGGCTTTACCGGCTTTGTCCATTCCGATTGGGTGCGCGGCGTGCATCAGGTCTATGGCGCAGCGGCGGGGCTGGACATAGAAAACCCAGAACCGCTGATCTTTGGCGAGCACCTGATCGCCGCGGTCGAGGCTGGCACGATCGAACCCGCCGTGATCGACCGCGCCGTCACGCGCATCCTGACCACACAGCTGACCTTTGCCGCGCGGCAAGACCCCCTGCCCGCCTATGGCCCCGAGTTGATCGCGTGCGAGGCCCACCGCGCGCTGGCGCTGGAGGCGGCGGAGAAATGCGCCGTATTGCTGGAAAACGATGGCACGCTGCCGCTGCGCGCGCCGCACAAGGTGGCCGTGCTGGGCCGTCTGGCCGCGCTGGAAAACACCGGCGACAATGGCTCCAGCCGGGTGCGCGCACCCTATGTCGTGACGGCCTTGCAGGGGATGCGCGCGGCGCTGGGCGATGAGGCCATCCTGCATGCCGACGAAAGCGATCTGGACGCCGCCACGGCCGCCGCTGCCGCCGCTGATGTCGCGCTGGTGGTGGTGGGCTATACCGCCAAGGAGGAAGGCGAATATATCATGGGCGACATCGCCCTGGGCGCCGACCAGAAAAAGGTGCCGGGCCGCCCCAGCCTGTCCCCCACGCCCATTGGTGGCGACCGCGACAGCCTGTCCCTGCCCGCCGATCAGGTGGCGCTGATCCACGCCGCCGCCGCGTCGGGCACGCCGGTGGTGGTGGCGATCGTCGCCGGCTCGGCCGTGCTGGTCGAGGAATGGCGCGCGGCGGCCAACGCCATCCTGTTCAGCTTTTACGCCGGGATGGAAGGCGGCACGGCGCTGGCGCGGCTGGTGCTGGGGGCGGTCAATCCCTCGGGCAAGCTGCCGTTCACCGTGGCGCGCGATGCGGCGCATTACCCCTATTTCGACCGCGACGCCGATGCGATCACCTATGACCTGTGGCACGGCTATACCAAATTGGAGCGCGATGGCGTCATGCCCCGCTATGCCTTTGGCCATGGGCTGTCTTACACCCGCTTTACCTATGCCGCGCTGACCGCGCGGGCCGCGCCCGATGGCATTGCGGTGCAGGTGGCCGTCACCAACGCGGGCGATGTCGCCGGGGCCGAGGTGGTGCAATGCTATGTCGGCGCGCCGGGCATCGCGGCCGAGCAGCCCAAAAAGCTGCTGCGCGCTTTTGACCGGGTGGAGCTGGCGCCGGGCGAGACGCGGATTGTGCGGCTGCATGTGCCCTATGACAGCCTGCGCTGGCGCGATCCGGCGGCGCATGGCTGGCGGCTGGAGGACGGCGTCTATCGCGTGGTGGTGGGCGGCGCATCGGACGCGGGGCTGGAAACGGGCGTGCGGGTTTCGGCGCGCGGCTGACCGGTGCCGCGCTCTTGCCCTTACCCCGTCTCACGGCCTAAAGACAGGTGATGGCCTCCACTCCTCCCCGCAGCCGGCGTCAACGCGGCCGGCCGACGATCAATGATGTGGCGCAGGCCGCCGGTGTGTCGCCCATGACGGTGTCGCGCGTGATCAACGGCGATGGCGCCGTGCGCGACGCCACCCGCGCCAAAGTCACCGCCGCGATTGCCGCGCTGGACTATTCCCCCAGCGCGGCGGCCCGCACGCTGGCGGGGGGTGAGGAACTGCGGCTGGCGCTGATCTATGCCAACCCGTCGGCGGCCTATTTGTCCGAATTGCTGATGGGCGCATTGGAAGGCGCCAGCGCGCTGAACGCCCAATTGTCGATCGAGCATTTCCCGCGCGGGGGCAGCCCGGCCGCTCTGGTGGCGCATATGCAGGCAGGCCGCGTCAACGGCATCATCCTGCCCGCGCCGCTCTGCAACAATGCGCAGGTGCTGGACGCCCTGCGCGCGCCGGGATGGCCGGTGGTGGCGGTGGCGGCGGGGATGATGCCCGAAACGGTGCCGGCGCTGGGCATTGATGACTATGCCGCGGCGCAGACCATGACGCGCCACCTGATCGATCTGGGCCACCGGCGCATCGGCATCATCATCGGCAGCCCGGACCAAAGCGCCAGCGAACAGCGCCTGGCCGGTTATCGCGCGGCGCTGGCGCAGGCGGGGCTGGCGGTGGACCCCACGCTGGAGGCGCAGGGCGACTTTACCTATCGCTCGGGGCTGGCGGCATCGGCGCGGCTGCTGGACGCGGCCAACCCACCCTCGGCGATCTTTGCCTGCAACGATGACATGGCTGCCGCGACATTGGCGATGGCCCATGCGCGCGGGCTGATGGTGCCGCGCGATCTGACCGTCTGCGGCTTTGACGACACGCCAATGGCCACCACCATCTGGCCCGAACTGACCACCATCCGCCAGCCGATCCGCGACATGGCGCGCTCTGCGGTCGAGATGCTGACCACCATGCTGCGCGCCCGCCGGGCCGAGCCTGACGCGCCGTGGCCGGTACAGCACACGCTGATGGATCACGCGCTGGTGCGCCGCCAGTCCGACGGCGCACCCAAGTCTTAAACGCGCGGGCGCCTACCCTTCCATTGCCTCCAGCGTCTTGCCGTTGGTTTCGCGCACCATGGCGCGCACAAACAGGAACGATGCCGCCGCCGCCAGCGTATAGCCGGCATAGGCCACCGCCAGTCCGGGCGAGACCACCAGCGCGGGAAAGCTGACCGAGATCACCGCATTGGCGATCCATTGGGCAAAGCCGGCCACCGCCAGACCCGATCCCCGGATCTGGTTGGGGAACATCTCGCCCAGCATGACCCACATGATCGGGCCCCAGCTCATGTTGAACAGCACGACATAGGCATTGGCCGCGATCAGCGCGATCACCCCGTTATGCCCCGGCAGGCTGACCGCGCCATCCGCGCCCGTCACCGCCGTCGAGAACGCCCATGCCACCGTCCCCAGCGTCACCGCCATCCCGGCCGAGCCGATCAGCAGCAACGGCCGCCGCCCGACGCGATCAACCAGCAACAGCGTGGCGATGCACCCCGCAATCGAGACCGCTCCCGACAGGATGTTGACCTGCAACGCGTGATCCTCGGAAAAGCCGACCGCCTGCCACAAGGTCGCGCCGTAATAGAACACCACATTGATGCCGACGAATTGCTGAAACACCGCAAGGCCAATGCCGGTCCAGACAATCGGGCGGATGCGGCCGGTCGCCTTGTCGATCAGGTCGGACAGGCTGGGCCGGTGGTGGTCGGCTGCCAGACTGGCGGCGATGTCGGCCACCATGGCGCGCGCCGTATCGGCGTCAAACAGCCGCGTCAGCACAGCGGCCGCGCCATCGTGGTCCCCGCGCGCCACCAGATAGCGCGGGCTTTCGGGAATGAATTGCAGGGCCACAAAATAGACCGCCGCCGGAACAGCTTGCAGCCAGAACATCCAGCGCCACGCGACGATCCCGCCCCACAGCGGCGCGGTTGATCCGCCAGCATAGGAGGCCAGCACATAGTTCACCACGAAAGCCCCCGTCAGCCCGGTGATGATCATCACCTGTTGCACGCTGGACAGGCGGCCACGCACAGCGGCGGGGACGACTTCGGAGATATAGACCGGCGAGATGACGCTGGCCGCGCCCACGCCCAGCCCGCCGATGATGCGCGCGACAATGAACACCGCCGATGTGTCGGCAAAACCCGCCAGCAACGCGCTGACCAGAAACAGCACCGCGGCCAGCTTCATCACCGCGCGGCGGCCGATGGCATCGGCCAGACGCCCCGCGCCAAACGCACCGATCGCGCTGCCCAGCAGGATCGCGCCGACATTGATGCCGATGCCCAGACTGCCCAGATCAAAGGCCGCCTCCAGCCCTTTTTGCGTGCCGTTGATCACGCCCGAATCATAGCCAAACATGAAGCCGCCAATCGTTGCCACCGCGACGATCATGCCGATCAGCCCCATATTGGCGCGCGCTGCGCCGCTTTGCATGCCCCGTACTCCCGTTCTTGTTATCAGATGTTGGCCAGCGTTCCGGCCAGCCCCGCCACGCCCGCGTCAAAGGCAAACAGCGCGCCCGCCAAAGGTTGCGCCGCGCGTTCCTCTGCCGTCAATCCCTTGGCCGCGGTGGTGGCGTATGCCGTGCGCAGGTCCGGCCCGCCAAAGGCCACCTTGGTCACATTGGCCACCGGCAAAGACACCGTGGTCAGCAACCGCCCATCAGGCGCATAACGCCGCACGCCCCAGCCGCAGAACAGGCCCACCCAGACGCAGCCCTCGGCATCGACCGTGGGACCATCGGGATAGCCAGCGCCGTCCTCGATGGTGGCGAACAGGCGGGTGGCGGTGATGCGGCCATCCACCACATCGCTGGCCCACAACCTGCGGCCCAGCGTGTCGTTGTGGTACATCACCGTCCCATCGGGCGAAAAAGCCGGACCATTGGTGATGCAGATCGGCGGCAGACCGGCGTCGAGGCATCCGGCGCCATCCATGCGGTAAAACCGCCCCGTATCGGCCTCTTCGCCGTCATCCATCGACCCGCACCAGATCGCGCCATCGCTCGCCACGGTCGCATCGTTCAGTCGGTTGGTAGGCAGATGCGCCTCTGGCGCGGCGATGGGGGTGAATAAGCCAGTCACCGGGTCAAAGCGGCAGATGCCCGTCTGCAATCCGGCGATCATGTCGCCGCGCGCGCTGGGCAGCACCCAGCCGACCTGCGCCGGGGCGGGCCAGCTGCGCGTCTCGCCCGTGGCAGGGGTAAAGCGGTGGATGGCCGGCGCCTTGATATCGACGAACCACAGCGCCGCATCACGCGCAACCCACACCGGGCCTTCGCCCAGCGTTGCGCCCAGTTCCCAAACAGCAGTCATGCTCATCAGCGCCACCCCGCGTCGACCCAATATTCATGCCCCGTAATCAGCCGCGCATCGTCACTGGCCAGAAACAGCGCCAGCGCCGCCACATCCGCAGGCAGCAACCGCCCCTTCAGGCATTGCGCCGCAACGATCTCGGCCTCGCCCTCTGGGGTGTACCATTGCTCCTGACGCGGGGTTTTGACATTGCCGGGGATGATGCTGGTGACGCGAATGTTGTCCGGCCCCAACTCGCGCGCCAATCCGCGCGTCAGCCCCTCGATCGCGGCCTTTGCCGTCTGATAGATCACCAGATCGGGCAGGCCCAGATGCCAGCTGATCGAGCCGAGGTTGATGATCGCCCCGCCACCTGCACGCTGCATCGCGGGCACAGCGGCCTGTGCGACAAAGAACAGGTGGCGCAGGTTCACCGCCATGCGCTGATCCCAATAGTCGGGCGTGACATCGGCGACGCTGTGGCGATCATCATTGGCGGCATTGTTCACCACCACATCGATCCCGCCCAGCGCCTCCTCAACCTGCGCCATCATGCTCTGCACCGCGGCCACATCGGTCAGGTCACAGGCAAAAAAGCGCGATCCGGTGCGCAGCGCCACCGCGCTGCCCGCCGCCACCGCCACATCGCAAAAAGCCACCTGCGCGCCTTGCGCGGCAAAGGCCTCGACAAAGCCTTCGCCGATGCCGCTGGCGCCACCGCTGATGAACACCCGCTTGCCTCGCAGGCTGGGGTAAATGGCGCGATTGCCGCTCATGCCGCGCCTCCGATCAGGCCGCGCGCGGCCAGATTGGCGTATAGCGCGGCGATCCCCTGCGTCCAGGGGGCGGCGTCCTTGCTGGTGGTGACGCGGTTGATCAGCGCGCCCAAACGCGGCGTGGCGATCGTCACCACATCGCCCACCTTGTGGGTGAACCCGCGCTGCGGCTCGTCACGGTCCTGCGTGGGGGCGAACAGAGTGCCCAGAAAGAGCGCGAAACCGTCGGGATACTGATGCTCGCTCAAGGTCTGGCGGACCAGTTCCAGCGGATCGCGGCTGATCTGGTTCATGCTGGAATGGCCCTCCAGCCGATAGCCCTCGGGCCCCTCGATGGTCAGCGTCAGTTCGGCATTGCGCACGTCATCAATGGTAAAGCCATCGTCAAACAGGCGCACCAGCGGCCCCAGCGCGCAGGAGGCGTTGTTGTCCTTGGCCTTGCCCAGCAACAGGGCGCTGCGGCCCTCGATGTCGCGCAGGTTGACGTCATTGCCCAAAGTCGCGCCCACCGCCGCGCCGCTGGCATTGACCAGCAGGACGACCTCCGGCTCGGGATTGTTCCATGTGCTGTCGCTGCGCACGCCGATATCGGCCAACGCGCCCACACTGGCCAGCACCGGCACCTTGGTGAACACCTCGGCATAGGGGCCGATGGCGACTTCCAGATATTGCGACCACAACCCCTCGGCGATGAGCAGCGCCTTCAAGGCCTCGGCCTCGGCGGAACCGGGGACGACCGTGCGGATCGAACCGCCCACGCGTTCCTCGATCCGGGCGCGGATGGCGGCGGCCTGCGCCGCATCGCCACGGGCGCGCTCCTCGATCACGCGCTCCAGCGTGCTGGTGGCAAAGGTCACGCCGCAGGCCTTGACGCATTGCAGGTCCACCGGCGCCAGCAACGGCGCGTCAATCGCGTCCAGCGCGCCCAGCGCCACGCCATCCCCGGCGTTCAGCGGCAGCATCTCCACCAATTGCGACACGGTCGGGGCCACGCGGCTCATGTCATGGGCGATCCCGCCCTCCACCAGAATGGGGGTCGGCCCGGCCGGCAGGTCCAGACGGCCCAGAAACCGGCCCTCACGCCAATCGGCGGGCAGCAGATCGCCCATGGGAATGTTCAGCGGCATGCAAAAGTCCTCTCAAGCCGCGACGCGCGGCGTTGACAAATATTGTTAACGCTAACATGATGAATGTCGCCTCGCTGTCAAGCGATTTTGATAAGCCCATTTTACGAACCATACGGCGCCGCCGTGCGCAGGAGAGAGACATGATCCACGGAACGCTTTTGATTGGCAGCGCCGATGTCGCGCGCGCCCAGACCTTTGCCGCGACCAACCCGGCCACCGGCGCCGCGCTGGAGGGCGCCTTCGCGCTGGCAACGGCCCAGGATGTGGCCGATGCCGCCGCGCTGGCGGACGCTGCCGCCGTGCCCTTTGCCGCGCTCTCGCCCGATGCGCGCGCCGCCTTTCTGGAAAGCATCGCCGAGGAAATCGCCGCCATCGGCGATGATCTGATCACCCGCGCCATGGCCGAAAGCGGCCTGCCCCGCGCCCGCCTGGAGGGTGAGCGTGGCCGCACCATGGGCCAGTTGCGCCTGTTCGCCAGCGTGCTGCGCGAAGGCAGCTGGGCGCAGATCACCATCGACCCCGCCCTGCCCGAACGCGCCCCCCTGCCCCGACCCGACCTGCGCCGCCGCCATGTGGCGCTGGGCCCGGTGGCGGTGTTTGGCGCGTCGAACTTTCCGCTGGCCTTCAGCGTGGCGGGCGGCGACACCGCCAGCGCGCTGGCGGCCGGCTGCCCCGTCATTGCCAAGGGCCACCCCGCCCACCCCGGCACGGGTGAGCTGATGGCCCGCGCCATCCGCCGCGCTGTTGCAGCGCACGGCCTGCCCGAAGGCACCTTCTCTTACCTCAACGCCACCAATGACGTTGCGGGCCTGCTGGTGGCCGATCCGCGCGTGCAGGCCGTGGGCTTTACCGGCAGCCGCGTGGGCGGGCTGGCGCTGATGCAGGCCGCCGCCGCCCGCACGCAACCGATCCCGGTCTATGCCGAAATGTCGGCGGTGAACCCGGTGCTGCTGTTCCCCGCCGCTCTGGCCGCGCGGGCAGAGGCATTGGGCGCGGCCTATGTCGGGTCGCTGACGATGGGCGCGGGCCAGTTCTGCACCAATCCGGGGCTGGTGATCGCGCCGGCGGGGGCTGATCTGGACACCTTCCTGACCGCCGCCGCCGCCGCCATGGCGGTCAACGCGCCGCAGGACATGCTGACGCCGGGCATCCACGCCGCCTATCAGGCGGGCGTTGCCGCATTGGATGGGCACGCGGCCGTCACCACGCTGGCGCGCGGCACCACCCCCACCGGCCCGCATCAGGCGCAAGGCGCGGTGTTTGTCACCAGTGCGCAGGCGTTTCTGGCGGACAAGGCGCTGGGGCATGAGGTGTTTGGCGCGGCAGGGCTGGTCGTGACCGTCTCCGACATGGGCGAAGCCGCCACCGTTCTGGCCGCGCTGGAAGGGCAATTGACCGCCACGCTGCATATCGACGCCGCCGACGAACCGGCCGCCGCCGCCCTGCTGCCCATTCTGGAGCGCAAGGTGGGCCGCATTCTGGTCAATGGCTGGCCCACCGGGGTCGAGGTGTGCCACGCCATGGTCCACGGCGGACCTTTCCCGGCAACATCGGACGGGCGCACAACCTCGGTCGGGGCTGCCGCGATCGAGCGTTTCCTGCGCCCAGTCTGCTATCAGAACCTGCCCGCCAGCCTGTTGCCGGACGCGCTGGCCGATGCCAATCCGTGGGGCGCGCCGCGCCGCATCGATGGCACGTTGAGCCTGGCATAAGGACGCGACAATGTCTGAAACCCGCCGTTTTCGCTCTCAGGACTGGTTCGCTGATCCGGCCCGCTCCGACATGGTGGCGCTCTATCTTGAGCGCTTCATGAACTATGGCGTGACGCCAGAGGAACTACGCAGCGGCAAGCCGATCATCGGCATCGCCCAATCGGGCAGCGACCTGTCCCCGTGCAACCGCATCCATCTGGATCTGGCCAAGCGGGTGCGGGACGGCATCCGCGATGCGGGCGGCATCCCGATCGAGTTTCCGCTCCACCCGATCTTTGAAAACTGCCGCCGCCCGACGGCCGCGCTGGACCGCAATCTGGCCTATCTGGGCCTGGTCGAGATCCTGCACGGCTATCCCATTGATGCCGTTGTGTTAACCACCGGCTGTGACAAGACCACGCCCAGTCAGGTGATGGCCGCCAGCACGGTAGACATCCCCGCCATCGTGCTGTCGGGCGGGCCGATGCTGGACGGGTGGAACGGCGATGAACTGGTGGGATCGGGCACGATCATCTGGCGCAGCCGCCGCAAACTGGCCGCGGGCGAGATCACCGAGGACGAGTTCCTGGAGCGCGCCTGCGATTCAGCGCCCTCGGCCGGGCATTGCAACACGATGGGCACCGCCTCGACCATGAACGCCGTGGCCGAGGTACTGGGCCTGTCGCTGCCCGGATGCGCGGCGATTCCCGCCCCCTATCGTGAGCGCGGGCAGATTGCGTACACCACCGGGCGGCGCATCGTGGAGATGGCCTACGAAGACCTGCGCCCGTCCAAGATCCTGACTCGCAACAGTTTCCTGAACGCGATCCGGTTGGTGACGGCGATCGGCGGGTCCAGCAACGCCCAGCCGCACATCGTCGCCATGGCTCGTCACGCCGGGGTGGAGATCACCAATGCGGATTGGACCGAGCATGGCTATGACCTGCCGCTGATCGTCGACATGCAGCCGGCCGGGCGCTTTCTGGGTGAGCGTTTCCACCGCGCGGGCGGCGTTCCGGCGGTGGTGTGGGAGCTGTGGCAGGCGGGCAAGCTGGACGGCGATTGCCTGACGGTGACGGGGCGGACTTTGGCCGAAAACGTCGATGGCCGGGCCGCGCGCGACCGCGAAGTGATCCGCCCCTTTGCCGAACCGTTGAAGGAAAAGGCCGGTTTTCTGGTGCTTTCGGGCAATTTGTTCGATTTCGGCATCATGAAAACCAGCGTCATCAGCGAGGATTTCCGTTCCCGCTACCTCTCGCGCCCCGGCGCGCAAGGGGTGTTCGAGGGCCGCGCGGTGATCTTTGAGGGCGGTGACGATTACCACCACCGCATCGATGACCCTGCGCTAAATATCGATGAAGATTGCATTTTGGTGATGCGTGGCGCTGGTCCTCAGGGCTGGCCCGGCAGCGCCGAGGTGGTCAATATGCAGCCCCCCACCGCCATGATCCAGCGCGGCATTCAATGGCTGCCAACGCTGGGCGATGGGCGGCAATCGGGGACATCGGACAGCCCCTCGATCCTGAATTGCTCACCCGAAAGCGCGGTGGGTGGCGGGCTGTCGTGGCTGCGCGATGGCGACATCATCCGCATCGACATCACCAACGGCACCTGTAACGCCTTGGTCGATAACGAGGAAATCGCCCGCCGCCGGGCGGAAGGCATCCCCCCCGTGCCGGTCAGCGAAACCCCGTGGGAGGAGATCTATCGCGAAAAGACCGGCCAGATGGCCGATGGCGCGGTGCTGGAGATGGCGGTGAAATATCGCGGCCTGTCGGCCAAGACGCCCCGACATAACCACTAAGGGGGCACAACCACTGACACCCACCCATGGCGACGAAACGGCCCGTGCCCACCCGGCGCGGGCCTTTTTGTTGTCAATGATAGCAATAAGGACCGCGTTACGCGCCATCAACACGCCACCGCGCGCGCCACCGCCGCGCGCGACCAACACGCACAAAAAAGGCCCGCCGCGGCGAGCCTGTTTGCAACGATGATTGGGGAATGGCGCACCCGGAACGATTCGAACGTCCGACCCTCAGATTCGTAGTCTGATGCTCTATCCAGCTGAGCTACGGGTGCATACCAATCATGTCTCCCAAGCCAACAACCCCGGTGGGGAAATTGGCGCACCCGGAACGATTCGAACGTCCGACCCTCAGATTCGTAGTCTGATGCTCTATCCAGCTGAGCTACGGGTGCGCTTGGGAGACGCGCCTTTAGGATTCATTGGCGGGGTTGGCAAGCACCAATTTCAACTTTTTGCCACACGCCCCACATTCACGCGCAAGTACCTGTGCATAAGTCGCTTTTTTCGCGAACAGGCTATGCCGCCCCACGCCCCAGCCAGGCGATCAACCCATCGGCCAGCGGATAATCCAGCGGCGGCATCGTCAACGCAGGTACATCATGGGGCGCAAACCAGCCGATTTCGGCCGCATCGATCGCGCGCGGCACGCCCTGCCAGTCGCGCGCGGCAAACAGCATCAGCGTCACCGCCCGCCCACCTGCCGGCGGCTCAGGATGCGCGGCAAAGGTCACCGGGGCCAGCGCGGCCAGCGGCACGCTCACGCCCAACTCCTCGGTCAATTCGCGCGCGGCGGCCTGATGGGGCGATTCGCCCGGCTCCACCTTGCCTCCGGGAAATTCCCATAGGCCGCCGTGCTGGCGCCCTTCCGGGCGGCGCTGCATCAGCACCTGTCCGTCCGCCCCAATCAACGCCACCGCCACCACCGCCAACATGGCTGCCTCCCTATCACCGCCTTGCCGGGCACCTGCGTGATACCCACTGCCCGCCACATCATTCCTTAAGACTGATTTGGCATGGAAGACCATCGCCGCCAACTGATCGGACTGATTCATGCGCCTGCCCTCCATCCTCAAACGCCTGCTGCGCTGTCAGCGCGGCGCGTCGGCGATGGAATATGCGTTCCTGTGCTGTTTGATCGTGGTGGTGATGGTGGCCGGGCTCAAAGGCTTTGCCGGTTCGGCCACGACGACATGGAACAATGTGTCGACGCAGGTGCAAAACGCGGTGTCGCAATCGGCACCCTGATCGCGCCCCAACATCGCCGATGGCTTTTGCGCCCGCCCCTGACCAGAGGCGGGCTTTTTTCATGGGCGTCACGCGCGGCGATTCGGCAGCGCCAAGGAAAAATTCCGCGAATCATGGCCTTGCCCGCAAAGGGTGATTCTCTGTCACAGGCTGATTCGGGCCCATCGGCCGCACAGGGCAGCGCCCGCCCCCGTCACAAAAAATGAAAATTGACAGCACCCACATCTTCCGGCCGATCCGGCCGCCTGCCTCCGCCGACCACGGACGGCAAGGTGGCGTTAACTTTGCCATAGGGCGGAAATACGCAGATTCACGCGACCGGCGGGCGGCAAAAACCCGCCCCCTGCCCCCACCCCACAACCTGTCACGCGCCCCTCTCCCGCAATTCAGCGCTTTGCGAAAAGGCCGCCGCGCTGACGGATTGTTAAGACTTGCAGCCTAGAGAGGGATCACCGCCAGCCGAGACGGGAAATTGGTCCGGCGGAAACGACTGCTACACGGAGACTGACCATGAAGTTCATCAACAAGCTGATCCGCGACGAAGCTGGTGCGACCGCCATCGAATACGGTCTGATTGCCGCTCTGATCGCCGTTGCCGCCATCACCGCCATGAACGGTCTGGGCAACCAGCTGAAGACCACGTTCAACAACACCTCGTCGGCCATGTCGGGCGCCAACGCCGGCGCGTAATCGCCGCCGCGTTAACGCAAGAGGTAAGAGGGGCGGCAGGGCAACCTGCCGCCCCTTCCTTTTGCGCGCTGAACGCGCCCCGCAGGACGCGCAAAGCAAAGGCCCCGCGAGTGGGATGCTCGCGGGGCCTTTGTTGTGCCTGAAAGGCGCTGTGGCGGCCTATTCGCCGGCGCTAAGGGCGGCTTATTCGCCGCCGATCGCCAGAAAGCGTTCTTCGCGGCGGGTGATGATCTCGCCCGCGTTCAGCTTGGAGAGCGCGGCCAGTTCCTCGCCCAGCACGCGACCCAGCGCCTTGGCGGCGGCCACGGGGTCGCGGTGCGCGCCGCCCACGGGTTCGGGGACGATGCGGTCGATCACCTTCAGGTCCAGCAGATGCTGCGCCGTCACGCGCATCGCCTCGGCCGCATCAGCCGCCTTTTCGGCGGTGCGCCACAGGATCGAGGCGCAACCCTCGGGACTGATGACCGAATAGACGGCATGTTCCAGCATAAGCACGCGCTCGGCGCTGGCCAAAGCCACCGCGCCGCCGCTGCCGCCTTCACCCACGATCACCGCCACCATCGGCACCGGCAGAGCCAAACAGGCCTCGGTCGCACGCGCAATGGCCTCGGCCTGACCGCGCTCTTCGGCCTCCACGCCCGGAAACGCGCCCGAGGTATCCACCAGCGTCACCACCGGCAGGCCAAAGCGCCCGGCCAGCTCCATCAGGCGGATCGCCTTGCGATAGCCCTCAGGCTTGCCCATGCCGAAATTGTGCTTGATGCGGGTGGCGGTGTCATGGCCCTTTTCATGGCCGATCAACATCACCTTGCGGCCCGGCTGCCCCGGCAGGCCCTTGAGCGTGGCAAAGCCGCCGATGATGGCGTGGTCCTCACCATACAGGCGGTCACCGCCCAACGGCACGAAATCGGTGAAAATCTCGGCAACGTAATCGACGAAATGCGGACGCGAAGGGTGGCGGGCGACCTGCGTCTTCTGCCACGGCGTCAGCGCCTTGTACGTGCTCTCCAGCAGGTCGGCACTCTTGCGCTCCAACCGGCCGATCTCGGCCGAGATGTCAAGGTCGCCCTCCTGCGCGGTGGCGCGCAATTCGGCAATGCGCGATTTGAGGGCGGCGACCGGCTTTTCGAATTCGAGATAGGAGATCATGGCGCATGGCCCTAATCATCTGCGCCGATCAGGGCAAGTCTTTGTATAAATCGGACGAGCGCTCAGGCCCCTGAACCACCGCCCAGCGGATGGCGCGCGTTGACCAGTTCGACCAGCCGGGCCGAATCGACATGGGTATAGATCTGCGTCGTGGCGATGTCGGCATGGCCCAGCAGCATCTGCAACACGCGCAGATCCGCGCCCCCCTGCAACAGATGCGTGGCAAAGGCGTGGCGCAACACATGGGGCGACAGCCGCGTTGGGTCCAGCCCCGCCCGCGCGCCCAGTTCGCGCAGCAATTGGAACAGGCGCACCCGCGTCAGATGGCCATCCTTGCCGGTGGAGGGGAACAGGAACCGGCTGTCCGGCCCCTTTTCCGCACCCCTTATCGCGGCATAGCGGCGCAACACCTGCACCGCGCGGGTACTGACCGGCACCAGCCTTTGCCGTCCGCCCTTGCCGGTGATGGTCAGGAATGGCGCGTCGCGCGGCAGGCTGGCGATGGTCAGGCTGACCAGCTCGGTCGCGCGCAGGCCCGATCCGTACAGCAATTCCAGACAGGCCAGCGTGCGCAGCGCCTCGCGCCGGTCGCCGCTGGCCTCCTCCTCGGCACGGGTGAACAGGGTGGCGATGTCGGCGTGGTCCAGCAATCGCGGCAATGGCCGCCGGGGCGAAACGCGCGGCAGCGCGGGCGAGGGATCGTCGGCGCGGAGCCCCTCGTCCACCAGAAAGCCATAGAACTGCCGCAGCGCCGAGCATTTGCGCGCGAGGGAAGCAGGCGCCAGATCGCCCCACCCCGCGCCCAGCGCCGCCAGATCGTCCGGCCCGGCGCGCACCAGATCGGCCACACCCGCACGCGCCAGAGCATCGGCGGCCCCACGCAAATCACGGGCATAGGCCGCCAGCGTATTGGCCGCCGCGCCCCGCTCTGCCGCCATGGCCGCCAGAAAGGCCTCCACCTGTGGCGGCAGGGTGGCGGGCTGCCGGGCGATGCCCCTTACCCCCGCGCCACGGCCTCGGCGGCGATCATCCGCGCCTCGGCGTTCAGGCCCACACGGTTGAGCGCGGCGACCATGTGGTACAGGAAACGCGGCGTCATCTTGGCCCAGCTGTCGCCCTGCATGCCCAGACCGGCCAGCATCGCCACCAGCGGCGCGTTGTTCACTGCCGCTGCCTGATCGATGGCGGCGATCCAGCGCGAATTGCCGTCCAGCCGCATCTCCAGCTTGGATTCATAATCGCGGCGAGTTGAGTCGCTGATCCGGCCCAGCCCCGCCAGCCCCGCCACCAGCATGGCGGTGCGGTGCTGCTTGTCGCTTTTGTCGGCCGAACGAAAGCTGTCGATCGCGCCGCCATCCACCGCGCCCGCCTGTGGCATGGCCAGCGCCAACTGCGCCCAGCCGTCCGAGCCCTTATCCACCACCGTCCACCAGCGCGCCGCATTGGCGTCCAGCCCCGCCGCCAGCATCGAGGCCAGCACATCGCCCGCGCCTGATGCCAGATTGCCGCTGGCGGGCAGGCGCGCGGCGGCATAGGCGGTCAGCACCATCCGGCCATAACGGGCATTGGCGTCCCCTGCCCCCTCCCACAGCTTGCGCATGGCATCGGCGCGGGCCTCGGGGCTATCCCCGACATAGGCGTCGCGCAGCAACAGCGCGCGGTCGGCCGGGCCGCCGGTGATATCGTCCTGCAAATAAATCTGGCTGTAGAGATCGACCATCGCGCCAGCCGACAGGATGCCCCACGCCCCGGCCCGGTCGGACGCATCGGCGCGCAAGCCCAGCCCGACCATCGGCGCCAGCGCC
The DNA here is from genome assembly GCF_009909235.1 of Novosphingobium ovatum. Taxonomy (GTDB): domain Bacteria; phylum Pseudomonadota; class Alphaproteobacteria; order Sphingomonadales; family Sphingomonadaceae; genus Novosphingobium; species Novosphingobium ovatum. The sequence continues at coordinate 45,710 of NZ_JAAAPO010000002.1, read as the reverse complement.
GTCATCGCGTCATAGCGGCCATGGGTATCGGCCATCAGGCTGGCGGGCGGGGTCAGCCCCACGCCAATCGCCAAGGCATAGCGCCACGGCGACATATCGCTGATGCCCTCCCACTCGATCTTGACCGCGCGGCGGCCACCCTTGCCCGCCATACCGGCCGCGCCCGCGTATTTCTGGGCCAGCAGCATGTCGATCTTGGTCATCGCGCCCTTGGCCGTCATACCGTCCAATTGCGCCAGCCCCTGCGCCGCCTGCCCGGTAAAGGCCATGCAGATGCCCTGCAACGCCATCCATTGCGCATCGCGCCGGTTATAGCCCTGCAACGCCATCACCGGGCAGAACCCGGTCAGATCGGCCGTGGCGACATAGGCCTCCATCGCGGCCTGGGTCAGCGTGGCATCGTAATTGCCGGGGTCCACGTCCTGCACCAGCGCGCGGGCGGCATCGCCCTCGCCCATGCGCACCAGCAGAGCCGCGCGCAAAGCCACGAATTCGGCCGGATTCATGTCCTGCGGCGCATCCATCCGGCTGGCCAGCGCGCGGCGCAACAGGATATGGCCCCAGCGCGACACCAGATGCCCGCTGTTGCCCGCCAGCGCCGCCCGCACCAAAGCGCCCGGCTGATTGACCAGCGCATAGGGGCCCATGCCGCCCTCGCTGGCGGCGATGATGCCGACATGGCGCAGGCTGCGCTGGGCGGCCGGGGGAATGTCATATTTTGGCGTCAGGCCCAATAATTGGTCCAGCTGCGCCGCGGGCAGCGCCAGCAATTGGTCAAAGCTGGTGATGCCATTGGGCAGGCTCACCGGCCCGGAGACCACGGGCGCGGCATGCTCGACCGCCGCGCCGCCTTCGGGCAACAGCGGCATGGGGGCGATCACCGGGGCGGCCTCGATCCGGGGGACGGCGGGCGCGGCGGCGGGCGCGGCGCGCACCGGCGCCGGGCTGGCGGTGGGGCGGGCACGCGCGGGCCGGTCATAGCCGGGCGGCAACAGCGACTCCGGCCCCTGTTGCGCGATGGCCGCGCCGGGGGCCCAGCCCGATGCGCCAAACGCGGCCGTGGCCATCAGCCCAGCCAGCAGCAGCGGGCGGCGGATAGGGTGTTTCAGGCTCATTGCGCGCTGGCTCCGACCTCGATCGTGGGCAGGGCCACGGACATTTCATGCACCGGTTGCACCGCGCCCTTGTGCCACGCCAGACCCGTCAGGCCAACCGCAACCAAGGCCGCCACGCCCAATCCCAGCGCCCAGCCGCGCATCGCGCCCGTGCCATTGCCGCCCGCCGTCCGGTTACTGCGCCTGAGGACCGTTTTCACCCAACACTCCATTGCGGCGGGACATGGGGCAAACACACCCCGATGCACACCCGCGCTTGCGCCGCCGGTTAGCAAAAGTATAGGCATGCCCGCAATGGAGCACGAACAACCAAATCCCGAATTGGCGGCGCAGGCCGACATCATCGCCCGCATTGACCGCCCGATCGTTCTGGTGGGGATGATGGGCGTGGGCAAGACCAGCGTGGGCAAGCGTCTGGCGGCCTTGTTGAACGCGCCTTTTCTGGACGCCGACGACGAGATCGAGAAGGCCGCGCGGATGTCGATCCCCGACATCTTTGCCACCTATGGCGAAGCGTTTTTCCGCGATGGCGAGCGGCGAGTCATCGCCCGCCTGCTGGGTGAGCCCGCCCCCGCGCTCAAGGAATTGTCCCTGCCGCCCGTCTCGCCGGCCAAGGGCGATGTGCGGGTGATTTCCACCGGCGGCGGCGCCTTCATCAACGAGGAAACCCGCGCCCTGATCCTGCGCCGGGGAATCGCGGTGTGGCTGGACGCGGATCTGGACACGCTGGTCGAACGCACAGCCCGCAAGGACAACCGCCCCCTGCTGAAACAGGGCAACCCGCGCGAGATTCTGGCCAATCTGAAAACCACCCGCGCGCCGTTTTACGCGCAGGCGCCGATCCATGTGATCAGCGGCAACACCCCCCATGCCAAGACTTTGGCCAAATTGCTGAGCGCGGTTGGCGCATGGCTGGACACGCAGGAACCCATCGCATGAGCGCGCAGATCACCGCCACCATCCCCGTCGACATCGCCGGCCGCCCGTATGAGGTGCGCGTGGGCCATGGCTTGATCGCGGACATCGCGGGGCAATGCGGCGCGCGGCTGCGCAAGCCCGTTGTGCCGATTGTCACCGACGCCAATGTCCATGCCGCATGGGGCGGCGCGGTCGAAGCGTCATTGCAGGCAGCGGGCAAGCAGGCCGCGTGGCAGATCCTGCCCGCCGGTGAAGCGACCAAATGCTGGGCCAATCTGGTGGCGGTGGTCGACTGGCTGCTGGGGCTGGAGGTGGAACGCGGCGACCACATCATCGCGCTGGGCGGCGGGGTGATCGGAGATCTGACGGGCTTTGCCGCCAGTGTGCTGAAACGCGGGTGCCATTTCGTGCAGGTGCCAACCAGCCTGTTGGCGCAGGTCGATTCGAGCGTGGGCGGCAAGACCGCGATCAACACGCCCGCGGGCAAGAATCTGGTGGGCGCGTTCCATCAGCCCAGCCTTGTGCTGGCCGATCTGGACGCGCTGGCCACATTGCCCCCGCGCGAACTGGCCTCTGGCTATGCCGAGGTGGTGAAATATGGCCTGATCAATGACGCGGCGTTCTTTGCCTGGTGCGAGGCGAACGGCGCGGCGCTGTTGGCGGGCGATGTGGCGGCGCGCGCCCATGCGGTGGCCTATTCCGTGGCGGCCAAGGCGAACATTGTCGCCCAGGACGAATTCGAGACGACCGGCCTGCGGGCGCTGCTCAATCTGGGCCACACGTTCGGCCACGCGCTGGAGGCCGAAACCGGCTTTGGCGAGCGGCTGTTGCATGGTGAGGCGGTGGCGCTGGGCATGGTGCTGGCGGCGCGCTTTTCAGCCGCACGCGGGCTGATGGGGGCCGATGAGGCGACACGCATCGCCGCCCATGTCGCCGCTGTGGGCCTGCCTGCTGACGTGCGGGCGCTGGGGCTGAACGTGTCGGGCGAGGAACTGGCGGCGCATATGCTGCACGACAAAAAGGTCGACGCGGGCCGTCTGGCCTTCCTGCTGCTGCGCGGCATAGGCCAGACCTTCCTGACCAAGGACGTCACTCTGGACGAGGTATCGGCGTTTCTGGCCGGGCAATTGGCGGGTTAAGACATTGGCGGGTTGAGACAGGGGCGGGTTGAGACAGGGGCGCGGCGGGGCGTGATGGCCCCGCCGCGCGCACCCCTTATTCCAGTTCCAGAATGATCGCGTCGACGGCCAGGCTTTCGCCCGCCTTGGCGTTGATCTTCTTGACCGTGGCCGATTTTTCGGCGCGCAGGATGTTTTCCATCTTCATCGCCTCGACCACGGCCAGCGGCTGACCCGCCTCCACCTTGTCGCCCTCGGCCACGTTCAGCGCGACCAGCAGGCCCGGCATCGGGCAGATCAGGAACTTGGACAGATCGGGCGGGATCTTCTCGATCATGTGCTTGGCCAGCGGCGCGACATGGGCGGGCAGGATCGACACCTTGTGGATCGCGCCGCGCGTGGTCATCTTCAGACCGGCGCGGATCGGCTCGACCTTGATGGTGATGATCTCATCGCCAATCTCGGCCTCGACCAAGCGGTCGCCCGGGGTGTATTCCATCGCCAGATCAATGTCGGTGCCGTCCACCGCCACGCCATCGGCGTCCACCACCACGTCATGGCTCACGCCATCGATGGTGACCGCCCACGCGCCATTGGGGGCCAGCGTGTTGGCCAATTGGTCGCTGACCTGCAGCGCGCGATCGGCCCGCGCGGTGGCGATGAAGCCGGCAATGGCCGCCAGATCGGCCTTGAGCGCGTCGCTGGTGGCAGCGCCCGTAAAGCCTTCGGGATATTCCTCGGCGATGAAGCCGGTGGTCAGTTCGCCGCTGCGGAAGCGCGGGTGCTGCATGATCGCGCTGACGAAATCGATGTTGTGGCCAAGGCCCTCGATCTCGAACGCGTCCAGCGCCGCGATCTGCTTGTCCGCCGCCTCGTCGCGGGTTTCGCCCCAAGTGATCAGCTTGGCGATCATCGGGTCATAGAACATGGAGACCTCGCCGCCCTCGTACACGCCATCGTCGACGCGCACGCCGTCAATGCCGCGGCGGCCATTCTCGGCGCCGTCATCGGCCCAGCCCTGCACCGGCGGCTGATAGCGCGTCAGGCGCCCGGTCGAGGGCAGGAAGCCGCGATAGGGATCCTCGGCATAGACGCGGTTTTCAATCGCCCAGCCGTCGATCTTGATGTCATCCTGCGTCATCGACAGCTTTTCGCCAGCGGCCACGCGGATCATCTGTTCGACCAGATCGATGCCGGTGATCGCCTCGGTCACGGGGTGTTCGACCTGCAGGCGGGTGTTCATTTCCAGGAAATAGAACGATTCGCCGCTGGGGTCCGCGCCCGACACGATCAGTTCGACCGTGCCCGCGCTGTAATAGCCCACCGCCTTGGACAGGGCGACGCATTGTTCGCCCATGGCCTTGCGCATCTTGGGCGTGACAAAGGGCGACGGGGCCTCTTCGACCACCTTCTGGTGGCGGCGCTGGATGGAGCATTCGCGCTCGTTCAGATACAGCACATTGCCGTGCTGATCGCCCAGAATCTGGATCTCGATGTGGCGCGGGTTCAGGATGAACTTCTCGATGAACACGCGGTCATCGCCAAAGCTGTTCAGCCCCTCGCGCTTGACGGCGGGGAAGCCCTCGCGCACGTCCTGCTCGTTATAGGCCAGACGCATGCCCTTGCCGCCGCCGCCGGCCGATGCCTTCATCATCACCGGATAGCCGATCTCGTCCGAGATGCGCACGGCGTGGTCGGTGTCCTCGATCTCGCCCACAAAGCCGGGGACGACATTGACGCCCGCCGCCTTGGCCAGCTTCTTGGACTCGATCTTGTCGCCCATGGCGGCAATCGCGTTCACCGGCGGCCCGACAAAGGCGATGCCCTCGGCGGCCAGTTGCTCGGCAAAGCTGGTGCGTTCCGACAGGAAGCCATAGCCCGGATGCACCGCGTCCGCGCCGGTGGCCTTGCACGCGGCGATGATCTTGTCGGCGATCAGGTAGGACTGCGCGGCGGGCGAAGGGCCGATATGCACCGCCTCATCGGCCATCTGTACAAAAGGCGCGCGGGCATCGGCGTCGGAATAGACCGCAACCGTTGCAATACCCATGCGGCGCGCCGTCTTGATCACGCGGCAAGCAATTTCGCCACGATTGGCGATGAGGATTTTCTTGAACATCACGCACATTCCTCAAAGGTCACAGCGGTGAGCGCCCTGTAACGCGCCGCCCGCTGCCAAACTGTCAAACCCTGTTGCCGGGGCATGTCCCCGGCGCATTCGAACCCCTTTGCGGCGGCGCGCGCCCCAAGGGAAAATCAGATCACCTGTTCCAGCTTCACACAGCCCTTGGGCATGTTCAGCGCCTCGACCTCGGCCTGAGTCTGGGTCAGGGCCATCGCCTTCAGCCCCAGCCGGGCAAACATCGCCGCGTCATTGTCATCGCCCGCATTGGGCGCGGTCAGCAGCTTGTCGCCGGTAAAGATCGAGTTGGCACCTGCCATAAAGCACATGGCCTGCGTCATTTCGGACATGCTTTCGCGGCCCGCCGACAGGCGCACCATCGATTGCGGCATGGTGATGCGCGCGACCGCCACGGTGCGCACGAATTCCACGTCATCAATCCGGGCCAGCGGCGTATCGGCCAGCATATCGCCCAGCACCGTGCCCTTGACCGGGACCAGCGCGTTGACCGGCACCGATTGCGGATGGCCCGGCAACGTCGCCAGCGTGTGGATGAAACCCACGCGGTCGGCGCGCGTTTCGCCCATGCCCACGATCCCGCCGCTGCACACGTTCAGCCCGGCAGAGCGCACATTGGCCAGCGTGTCCAGACGGTCACCCATGGTGCGGGTGCTGGTGATTTCCTCATACTTTTCAGGCGAGGTGTCGATATTGTGGTTGTAGTAATCCAGCCCCGCCTGCGCCAGCATCTCGGCCTGATGCGGCTCCAGCATGCCCAGAGTCATGCAGGTTTCCAGCCCCATCGACCGCACGCCCTTTACCATCTCGATGATGGCGGGCATGTCGCGGTCCTTGGGGTTGCGCCAGGCCGCGCCCATGCAGAACCGGGTGCTGCCCTGATCCTTGGCGCGGGCGGCGGCCTGCAACACGCTTTGCACTTCCAGCAGCTTGGTCGCCTTGACCCCGCTGTTGGCCGATGCCGACTGGCTGCAATAGCCGCAATCCTCGGCACAGCCGCCGGTCTTGATCGACAGCAGCGTCGAGAGCTGCACCTCGTTGGCCGGGTGGTTGTCCCGGTGCACCTGCGCCGCGCGGAACACCAGCTCGGTGAACGGCAGGTCGAACAGGGCGGCGATTTCCTCGCGCGTCCAGTCGTTGCGCGGGGCGGTGGCGGTGGCGGGGGTGTCAGACACGGTGGGGTACTCCAGAATCCGGGAGGGGGAAGGATTGCGCCGCATAGGCGTGTGTGCCCATCTGCATCAAGCCCCGCCCGGCCCCCGTTTCATTTGGACGGATCATTCCGTGGTTTCACCCAGCGGCGGCATGTTGTGGCCCAGCAGGCGCAACATGTCGGCGGCACATTCCACCACATTGCTGCCCGGACCATAGATGCCCTGCACGCCGGCCTCACGCAGGTAGTCATAGTCCTGCGGCGGGATGACACCACCGGCGACCACCTTGATGTCGGGGCGGCCCGCCTCACGCAACAGGCCGATCAGCGCCGGGATCAGCGTCTTGTGACCCGCAGCCAACGAACTGGCCCCGACCGCGTCAACGTCCTTTTCCAGCGCCAGCTTGCACGCTTCCTCGGGCGTCTGGAACAGCGGCCCGCTGGTCACGTCAAAGCCCATGTCGGTAAAGGCGCTGGCGATGACATTGGCGCCACGGTCGTGGCCGTCCTGCCCCATCTTGGCCACCAGCATGCGCGGCGCGCGGTCCAACCGGCGGGTGACGGCGGCCACGCCATCCAGCACCTGCTGGTAGCGGCTGTCGCCCGCATAGGCCGCGCCATAGACGCCCTTGACCGGGGTCGGCACGGTGCCATGGCGGCCAAACACCGCCTCCATCGCGTCGGAAATTTCGCCCAGCGTGGCGCGGTGACGGGCGGCCTCTACGGCCAGTTCCAGCAGGTTGCCATTGCCACGCGCGCCCTCGGTCAGCGCGGCCAAGGCGGCCTGACACTTGCCCTCATCGCGCGAAGCCTTCACCGCCTTGATGCGGGCGATCTGGCCTTCGCGCACGGCGACATTGTCGACTTCCAGCGTTTCCAGCAGGTCCTCGTTGGCCAGACGGTACTTGTTGACGCCAACGATGACATCCTCGCCACGGTCCACACGGGCCTGACGGCCAGCGGCAGCTTCCTCGATCATCGCCTTGGGCCAGCCAGCAGCCACGGCCTTGGCCATGCCGCCTTCGCTTTCCACGCGCTCGATGATTTCCCACGCCCGGTCGACCAGATTTTGCGTCAGCGATTCAATGTAATAGCTGCCACCCAGCGGATCGACGACATTGCACATGCCGGTCTCTTCCTGGATGATGATCTGCGTGTTGCGGGCGATGCGGGCCGAAAAATCGGTGGGCAGCGCGATGGCTTCGTCCAGCGCGTTAGTGTGCAGCGACTGCGTGCCCCCCAGCATCGCGGCCATCGCCTCGATCGTGGTGCGGATGACGTTGTTGTAGGGGTCCTGCTCCTGCAACGACACGCCCGAGGTCTGGCAGTGCGTGCGCAGCATCTTGGAGCGCTCGTCCTTGGCGCCCAGCTTGGTCATCACGCGGTGCCACAGCACGCGGGCGGCGCGCAGCTTGGCCACTTCCATGAAGAAGTTCATGCCGATGGCAAAGAAGAACGACAGACGCCCCGCGAACTTGTCAATGTCGAGGCCCGAAGCCACGCCATATTTCACATATTCCATGCCGTCCGCGATGGTGAAGGCCAGTTCCTGCACCTGCGTCGCGCCAGCTTCCTGCATGTGATAGCCGGAGATGGAAATGCTGTTGAATTTGGGCATTTCGCGGCTGGTATAGCCGAAAATGTCCGAAATGATCCGCATGCTGGGTTCGGGCGGATAGATATAGGTGTTGCGGACCATGAACTCCTTCAGAATGTCATTCTGAATGGTCCCGTCCAGCAATTTGCGGTCAACGCCCTGCTCCTCACCGGCCACGATGAAGAAGGCGAGGATCGGAATCACCGCGCCGTTCATCGTCATGCTGACCGACATCTGGTCCAGCGGGATGCCGTCGAACAGGATCTTCATGTCCTCGACGCTGTCGATGGCGACGCCCGCCTTGCCCACGTCGCCCACCACGCGGGGGTGGTCGCTGTCATAACCGCGATGCGTGGCAAGGTCGAAGGCGACCGAGAGGCCCTTTTGCCCCGCCGCCAGATTGCGGCGGTAAAAGGCGTTCGATTCCTCGGCGGTGGAGAAGCCCGCGTATTGGCGGATCGTCCAGGGGCGCCCGGCATACATCGATGCGCGCACGCCGCGCGTGAACGGGGCAAAGCCCGGCAGGCCCGGATCAACGCTGACGTCATCGGCCGTGTACAGCGGCTTGACCGTGATGCCTTCGGGCGTCTGCCAGTTCAGATCGCGGCCCTTGACCTCCTTGGTCGCCAGCGCCTGCCAGTCGTTGATATCGGCCATGTCAGTGATGCCCCTTCGGCGTTTCCATGATTTCGGTCAGCTGCCCCAGCATGTCCTTGGGGTGCAGGAAAAAGATCGGCGTGCCATGCGCGCCAATGCGCGTGGGGCCAAGGATGCGCTTGCCCTGTGCGGTGAACCATTCGCGGGCGGCCTCGATATCCTCGACCTCGTAACACAGGTGGTGCTGGCCACCGGCGGGGTTCTTGGCGATGAAACCAGCGATCGGACTGGCCGAACCATCGGGCAGCGGGATCGCCTCGATCAGCTCGATCTGCGTGCCGGACAATTCGCCATGGGCGTCAGGCGTGTTCACAAAGGCCACCTTCACGCCCTGTGCGGGCATGTCGAAAGGCTCGGTGATCAGCTGCGCGCCCATCACATCGCGGTAATAAGCAATGGCGTCCGCCATCGAGGGCACCGCCACGCCGATATGGTTCAAACGTCCGAGTTTCATATCAGCCTCACAATACAAATGAATGTGGCGACAACGCCGGCAGGAAGGAAAAATGCAAACCCAAACAAAGAAATAGCCTGCGCACCTCGATATGCTAGCGCGAAAGCGACCGGACGCTCATCCCGACGAATGCGGACCCCCACGCCGTTATCAATCACACCGTCTGCACACCATTTTCTTGCCTGCCGCCACCCAGACATCGCGATGCCATAAGCGGCAACTGTCCAGACAATTGCAAAGAGGGCGGAAAACAAATTCACCCATCACCTCACAACGGAATATTATCGTGCTTCTTCCAAGGGTTCTCGAGGCTCTTGTTGCGTAGCTTGCGCAAGCCCAAGGCGATCCGGCGCCGCGTCGAATGCGGATAGATCACATTGTCGATAAAGCCCTTGGAGGCCGCAACAAACGGATTGGCGAAGCGGTCTTCGTATTCCTTGGTCTTTTCGGCCTGTTCCTCGGCCGACAGCCCACGGAAGATGATCTCGACCGCGCCCTTGGCGCCCATCACCGCGATTTCGGCGGTCGGCCACGCATAGTTCAAGTCGCCGCGCAGGTGCTTCGAGGCCATAACGTCATAGGCGCCGCCATAGGCCTTGCGGGTGATGACGGTGATCTTGGGAACGGTTGCTTCGGCATAGGCGAACAGCAGCTTGGCGCCGTGCTTGATGATACCATTGTGCTCTTGGGCGGTGCCGGGCAGGAAGCCGGGAACGTCCACAAAGGTCACGATGGGAATGTTGAAGCAATCGCAGAAGCGCACGAAACGCGCGGCCTTCTTCGAGCTGTTGATATCCAGAACGCCCGCCAGCACCATTGGCTGATTGGCAACAACACCCACGGTCTTACCCTCGATACGGCCAAAACCGCAGAGGATATTGCCGGCATGGCCGGGCTGGATCTCAAAGAACTCGCCCTCGTCCACCACCTTGCGGATGACTTCGTGCATGTCATAGGGCTGCGTGGCGCTGGCCGGGATCAGCGTGTCGAGGCTCATGTCCTCGCGGTTCCACGGATCGTTGGTCGGGCGCTCGGGCGCGTCATGGCGGTTCGACAGCGGCAGATAGTCAAAGAAATCGCGGGCAGCGAGCAGCGCCTCGATGTCGTTTTCCAGCGCCAGATCGGCCACGCTGGTCTTGGTGGTGTGGGTGACCGCGCCGCCCAGTTCCTCCTGCGTGACGATCTCGTTCGTCACGGTTTTCACCACATCGGGGCCAGTGACAAACATATAACTGCTGTCCTTCACCATGAAGATGAAGTCGGTCATGGCGGGCGAATAGACCGCGCCGCCCGCGCAAGGCCCCATGATCAGCGAGAGCTGCGGCACCACGCCGCTGGCCAGCACGTTGCGCTGGAAAATCTCGGCATAGCCGCCCAGCGAGGCAACGCCTTCCTGAATGCGCGCGCCGCCCGAATCGTTCAGGCCGATGACCGGTGCGCCCACCTTCATCGCCATGTCCATGATCTTGCAGATCTTCATCGCGTGGCGTTCCGACACCGCGCCACCAAACACCGTGAAGTCCTGGCTGAAGACAAAGACCAGACGGCCGTTGATCGTCCCGCTGCCGGTGACCACGCCGTCCCCCGGAATGGTGTTGCCCGGCATGCCAAAATCGACGCAGTTATGCTCGACATACATGTCGACTTCTTCAAAACTGCCCGCGTCCAGCAAGACGTCCAGACGCTCACGCGCGGTCAGCTTGCCCTTGGCGTGCTGCGCGTCGATGCGGCGCTGGCCACCACCGGCCTTGGCGGCGGCGCGGCGCTTTTCCATTTCGGCGATATTGGCTGACATGGCCCGAAACATCCCTTTGACAATGGCGCGTGGCCACGGGTTGCGGGCCACGGTTGACAGCCGCGTCAAAACCACGCCGGGGCCGCCGCGTCAACAATTTTAATCGGTCGGTTAAACTGTCTTTAGTCGCAGGTTGGCGCGATTGTCCGCCAGCCGAACACCGGCCCCACCCACGCAAAAGGGGCGCCGGATCGCCCCGACGCCCCCTGTTGCCCGCGTAATGGCACAGCGCGCCTTAGCGCATCAGCACCAGTTCCTCGGCCATGCTGGGGTGCAGGGCCACGGTTGCGTCGAAATCGGCCTTGGTCAGGCCCGCCTTGACCGCGATGGCCACGGCCTGCAGGATTTCGGGGCTGTCGGGGCCGATCATATGGACGCCGATCACCTTGTCGGACGCGGCATCCACGATCAGCTTGTAAAACCCACGTTCCGCGCGGGCAAAGAACATGTTCTTCATCGGGCGGAAATCGCTGGTAAAGACCTTGATCTCGCGCCCTTCGGCACGGGCCTGTGCCTCGGTCAGGCCAACGCCCGCCAGGGGGGGCTGACTGAACACCGCGCTGGGGATGTGGTCATAGGCGATGGTGCGCGGCGCGCCACCAAACACCGTGTCGGCAAAGGCATGGCCTTCGCGGATGGCCACCGGGGTCAGTTGCACACGGTCGGTCACATCGCCCACGGCATAGATGCTGGGGCAGGCGGTGGCGTTATAGGCGTCCACCGGCACCTCGCCATTGGCGCCCAGCGTGATCCCCGCCGTTTCCAGCCCCAGCCCATCGGTCTTGGGCTTGCGGCCGGTGGCGACCAGCACGCAATCAGCCTCGATCGGGTCCGCGCCCGACAGGCTGACGGTCATGGAGCCATCGGCGTGCTTTTCAATGCCGGTGATCGGGTGGCCCAGACGGTATTGGATGCCGCGCTCAGCCGTGATCTTCAACAGGCGCTCGGTCATCGCCTCCTCATAGCCGCGCAGGATCTTGTCCGAACGGTTGACGACCGTCACCTCACAGCCCAGCGCGTTGAAGATGCCCGCGAATTCCAGCGCGATATAGCCCGCCCCCTGCACCACCACACGGCGCGGCAGGGTGGGCAGATGGAACACCTCGTTGCTGGTGATGGCGTGTTCGTTGCCGGGGAAGGCGGGCATCACGGGCCATGCACCCACGGCGATCAGGATATATTTGGCGGTGATCGTCCGCCCATCCGACAGCGCCACACTGTTCGGCCCGGTGACGGTGGCGCGGGCGGCGAAATGCTCAACCTTATTGTTGGCCAGCGTGCTGGTATAGGCGCGCTCCAGCCGGTCAACGTCGCTGGCGACGAAATCGCGCAAGGCCGCCCAGTCGAACGTCTTTTCGCCAAAGGTCCAGCCCAGCTTGGCCGTATCGTGCAGTTCCTCGGCAAACTGGCTGGCATAGACCAGCAGCTTTTTGGGCACGCAGCCACGGATGACGCAGGTGCCGCCCACGCGGAACTCTTCGGCCACGGCCACGCGCGCGCCATGGCTGGCCGCGATCCGGCTGGCGCGCACGCCGCCCGACCCCGCGCCAATCACAAACAGGTCATAATCAAACTCAGCCATTGCCCAAAGTCTCCGCTGCGCACCTGCGCGCTGTTGTGGGCCGATATGGCGAAGCCATGCCCGTTTGCCAAGCGACTGTATGCGTTACTGACAAAGTTTGCGCCGGATGGCGGGCCGCCTCATGGCACCGGATTATGCTTTTGCAGGAACGCCCCGGTGGCCTGCAACAGGCTCAGCCGGTCGGCCTGACGGGCAAAGTAGTGGTCGGCCTCGGGCAGTTGCACATAGTCCACCTGTTTGCCCGCGCCGCGCATCCGGCCCACCATCATGTCGGACTGATTGGGCATCACGGTGGTGTCATGCCGCCCATGGATGAACAGCACCGGCGCGGTGATGCGCGCCACCCCGTTGGCTGGCGAGACCGCGCCGAAATCGGGCGTCATCCGCTCCCACGCGATGCGCGACTGGTTGGCCTGATAATTGCCATCGGCCATATCGTTGACATCGCGCCGCAACGAGGTAACCGGCGCCACCGCCACCGCACAGCGCCACACCCCCGGGTCGCGCACCACGCCCCACAGGCTGGCATAGCCGCCATAGGACGCCCCCACCAGACAGGCGCGCTTGCCATCGGCCATGCCCTGCGCCACGGCCCAGTTCAGCGCATCGTTCAGATCGTCCTGCATCGCCAGCCCCAACTGGCCCTCGCCCTTGCGCTCGAACGCCTCGCCATAGCCGGTGGAGCCGCGAAAATTGGGCTGGATCACCAGATAGCCCAGCGAGGCGACATATTGCGCCCAATAGTCATAGTTATTGCTGTCATGCGCCCAAGGCCCGCCATGGGGCATCACCACCACCGGCAACCGCTTGCCCTCGGTGCCTTGCGGGCGGGTCAGCACCGCCTCGATCTCCAGCCCGTCGCGCGCCTTGTACCGGGCCAGCGAGACATCGGCCAATCGGCGGTTCTGCAATTGCTCGTTGAACCAGGCAACGCGGCGTAGCACGCCTTCACCCGAGTCATAATAATACAGCGCGCCGGGGGAATCGGCCCGGTCCACCCGCACCAGCATCTTTTTCCGGTCATCGCTATGGCTCAGGATCGTCGCGCGCCGGTCGCCCAGCACCTTGGCAAACAGCGCCTGCGCCTCGGCCAGCGTCGGGTCCAGCCAGCGCAAGCCAGCCTGCGCCCCCTCCAGCCGCACGCCCAGCACCGCGCCATCGCGGCCCGTCTGCACGGCGGCGATGCGGCTGCCCTCGGGCGCGGTGTACAGGGTGGCGGTGTCCTTTTGCGTGGCCATGTCCACCTGCACCAACCGCGCGGGCTTGTCCGTGGCGTTGCGGATCACCACCGCGCCCTCGCCGCCCGGAATAAAGGCCACCGGCATCTCGACGCTTTCGCGCGCGCGGACATTGGCGCGATCGATCACCCGCAATCCGCCCGTCTCGCTGCGGTAAAAGACCCGCGCCGTGCCGGTGCGGTCGTCCAGGGCATAGCCGGCCCGCACCTGACCGCTGCCATCAGCCACCCAGTCGAACACATCCACCTGCGAGGCGCGCACCACCTTGTGCGCGCCGGTTTCGACATTGACGCGATGCGCCGCCGGGAAAAAGCCGATCTCGTCGGAATAGACCGAGCTTTGCGTTGCCATGACGATGTCCGGTGAGCCATCGTTGGCCACCCACAACAGGTCCGCGCCATGCTGTCCGCCGTGATCCCACAACAGGCGCTGCACGGCGGCGGTCTTGCGATTGACGGCGAACAGGCGCTCGACATACCACAGCCGCTCGCCCACCGGGATCTGCACGCCAACGCGCACGACGATGTTGTCATTGTTGACCCATTGGATCCAGTGGACCACGCCCTTGGCATCCACCGGCAAACAGCGTGGCGGCTCGGCGGTGGCGGCGATGCTGATCATGCACATCGATGCCTTGCCATCCAGATTGAAGATGCCCGCCATGCGCTGACCATCGGGCGACATCGCGATGTGCGCGACAAAGGGCAATTGGGCAAAGGCCTCGACCGGGGGCGGCGCGGCGGGTGCTGGCGCGGCGGGGGCGGGGGCTGGTGTTTGCGCCAGCAGTGCAGCCGGGGCCGCCCCCAACAGCGCGCATACCACCACCATGCGCATCCCGAACGCCTTACCCATCATCACCATCGCCCCAACTGTTTGGCGATGGATTAGGGGCATGTGTGAAAACAGGCAAAGAAAAACGCCGCACAGTTTCCCGTGCGGCGCTTTTTGTACTTAGGCCAATGCTGTGTCCAATCAGGCCGACAGCCCCGCTTCGGCCAGCAACGCGGTGGTGCTGGGGTCGAATTGGGCGCCGCCCTTCTCGATCGACTTGGCGATTTCCTTGCCCAGCTCGACGCCGAACTGGTCAAACGGGTTGATGCCCAGCAGCACCGCATTGGCAAAGGTGCGGTGTTCATGGAACGCGATCAGCGCCCCCAGCGTCCCGGGCGAGAGATCGTCGATCAGCATCGTCGCGCTGGGCCGGTTGCCGGGGTAGGACCGCGCGCCATCGTCCGAATGCCGCCCCGCCATCAGCGCGGCCCCTTGGGCAAAGCAGTTCATCAGCAGGATGCGGTGATGGGCCGGGTCCAGATCATGGCCGGGGGCGATGCTGGTGATGAAATCCACCGGCACGACATGGGTGCCCTGATGCAGCAACTGGAACACGGCGTGCTGAGCATCCGTCCCCACCCCGCCCCAGGTGATCGCCGAGGTCGGCCCGTCGACCGGCGCGCCGTCAAACGTCACCGCCTTGCCGTTTGATTCCATTTCCAGCTGTTGCAGGTAGTCGGGCAAAAGCGCCAAACGCTCGTCATAGGCAAAGCAGGCGCGGGTCTGGCAGCCCATCAGGCGGCTGTAGAACTGATCGCCATAGGCCGCGCGCAAAGGCAGGTTCTCGGCGCCCTCGGCACTGGCGAAATGGCGGTCGATGGCGGCCGCGCCCTCCAGAAATTCGGTAAACCCGTCCCAGCCCAGCGCCAGCGCCACCGGGAAACCGATCGAGGACCACAGCGAATAACGCCCGCCCACGCTTTCAGGGAAAGGCAGGACGCGGGTTTCATCCACGCCCCATTCCACCGCCTTGTCCGGGCTGGCGGTCAGGGCGACGACGCGGCCATAGGGGTCCTCGACGCCCGCTTCCTTCAGCCAGTTCAGCGCCGAATGGGCGTTGGTCATGGTCTCGATGGTGGTGAACGTCTTGGATGCCACCGCGATCAGGGTGGTTTCCGGGTCCGCCTTGGCCAGCGCCGCTTCCAGCGCGCAGCCGTCGATATTGGCGACAACATGGACGTGGACGTGGGCACCGTGCCGGGCCAGCGCGTCAATCGCCAGCGCCGGGCCCAGCGCGCTGCCGCCAATGCCGATGTGGATCAGGTGGTGGATCGGACCCAGGGCGCCCTCGTGGATCGCCTCGACCAACGCCTTGGTGCGGCCATGCAGCGCCATGGCTTCCTCGACGCTGCTTTCACGCCCGACGCCGCGCTGGGCGGTGTGTTCGGCGGCGCGGCCTTCGGTGTTGTTGATCTTTTCGCCGTTCAACAGCGCGGCGCGGCGCCCGGCAAAGTCGCGCGCGGCGGCCAGCGCGTCAAACCCGGCGATATGCGCCGCGTCCAGATGCGTCTTGGACCAGTCAAAACGGATGCCGTCACCACCGGCCTCCTCGCCCAGTTCCAGCCGGGTCGAGAACGTCTCCAGCCGGGCCGGATCGGCGGCGAACAGGTCGGCCAGCGTCGGCTTGGGCAGGGATTTGAGATGATCCCATGCGGCCTGAACGGTTGAATTGGTGGACACGTTTGCGCAACTCCCGCGTTGGAACCGGGGCGGGCCGGGCCTGCCCCGTGTCGATATCTGTCGCCCCCTATGCACCGGGCCGGCGCGCGGGCCAAGGGTGCATCGCAGCATGATGGGCGCGGCGCGGCATGAACGCATACGGTTTCAGGCGGGAATGCGCGCCATTCATCCTGCGGCAAGTATTGTCGCGGCATAGCGTATTACAGGCATAACACACCGGATATATCGCCTCATTGCGGGGCAGGCGGGCGTGCGATGCCCCCTTGACGTGAACCAACCGCCCAACCATGGACATGCGCAATGACCCAGCCCGCCTCCTCGCCCGCGCCCAACGGCAAGCCGCAGCCCAAGGAAGAGAATTTCTTCGTCTTTCTGATCAAGCTGGTGCTGATCGTCGGGATCTTCCGCAGCTTCTTCTTCTCGCCGTTCAACATCCCCAGCGAATCGATGCTGCCGCGGCTGGTGAACGGGGACTATTTGCTGGCGGCCAAGTGGTCCTATGGCTTTTCGCGGTTTTCGGTGCCGTTCGACCTGCCGATCATGCCGCGTGAACGCATCTGGGCCAGCCAGCCCAAGCGTGGCGACGTGGTAATCTTTCGCGCGCCGGGCCGGACCGAGCAGGACTGGATCAAGCGCACCATCGGCCTGCCCGGCGACACGGTCGAGATGCGTCAGGGCGTGCTCTATCTGAACGGTCAGGCCGTGCCCAAGGTGCGGATCGAGGATTTCGAGATCGCCGTGTCGGACAACACCGGCTGCTACCGCTTTGGCGGGGGTGAGGCCAGCCCGTTCGAGGTGGTCAAGCCCAATGGCGTCCACGTCTGCCGCTATCCCCAGTTCCGCGAAACCCTGCCGGGTGAAAACGGACAGCCGGGCAAGAGCTATAACGTGCTGGATTTCGGCCTGACGCCGCAGGACACCACCCCCCCGGTCAAGGTGCCCGAAGGCCACCTGTTCCTGATGGGCGATGACCGCGACAATTCGATGGACAGCCGCTTTTCCACGTTCGAGGGCGGGATCGATCTGGTGCCGCAGGACAATCTGGTGGGCCGCGCGACGATCCTGATGTGGTCGACCGATGGCGGCGTGGTGTGGTACAAGCCTTGGACATGGCTGACATCGGCGCGGTGGAACCGCATCGGGGGCACGTTTTGAGCCGAGCGAAACTGGGCAAGGTGGCGCCCAAACCGGCGCCGCTGCCTGATGACACGGTGGCGCTGTTGCGCGCCATGACGCTGGCCGGGCCCAAGGACCCGGCCGACCTGTTCGACGCCCCCCAATGGGCCGAGGCGCTGACCCATGGCAGCTATGCCCCCGGCACCGCCCTGCCCGACTATCAGCGGCTGGAGTTTCTGGGCGACCGGGTGCTGGGGCTGGTGATTGCCGAATGGCTGCACGAATTGGGCGGCGATAGCGAAGGCCGCCTGTCTCAGCGGCTGAACGCGCTGGTGGCGCGGCCGATCTGCGCCGACATCGCCCGCACGCAGGCGCTGGGCCCGCATATCCGCATGGGCAAACAGGCCCGCGATGACGGCGGGTCGGATTCGGACAACATTCTGGGCGATGTGACCGAGGCGCTGATCGGCGCCAGCTTTGTCCTGCGCGGGTTTGCGCCCACGCGTGCGATGGTGCGCGGGCTGTGGGCCGATCTGGTCGCCGGGCGCACCGGTCAGGTCAAGCATCCCAAGTCCGCCCTGCAGGAATGGGCCGCCGCCAACCGGCGCAAGACCCCCGAATACCGCCTGATCGACCGGTCCGGCCCCGATCACGCGCTGCGCTTTACCGTGGGCGTGGCGATCAAGGGCGTGGGCGAGGCACAGGCCACCGCCAGCAGCAAGCAAGAGGCCGAAACCCTGGCCGCCGCGCAATTCCTCTCCACCTTTGGTTGAAAGACACGCCCTGAATGAACGATCTACCTCCCCTGCCCACCCCCACCAACGCCGCGGGCATCCCTGAAAGCTGTGGCTTGGTGGCCGTGATCGGCGCGCCCAATGCGGGCAAATCGACGCTGGTCAACGCGCTGGTCGGGCAGAAGGTGGCGATCGTTTCTTCCAAGGCGCAGACCACGCGCGCGCGCCTGATGGGCATCGCGCTGGAGCAGTCGGACACGCACAACGCCCAGATCATTCTGGCCGACACGCCGGGCATCTTTGCCCCGCGCCGCCGGCTGGACCGCGCCATGGTCGCCGCCGCATGGGAAGGCGCGAGCGAGGCCGACGCCATCCTGCTGGTGGTCGACGCCGCCCGCAAAAAGCGTGAGGCGCTGTTCGAGATCCTTGAAACGCTGAAGGACCGGCCCGAGCGCAAGCTGTTGGTGCTGAACAAGGTCGACCTGATCGCCAAGGAGCCGCTGCTGGTGCTGGCGCAGGAACTGACGGGACTGGTCGATTTTGCCGAGGTCTATTTCGTGTCCGCCTCGACCGGGGATGGCGTGGCGCAGTTGAAGGCCCATCTGGCCAGCATGATGCCGCAAGGTCCCTGGAACTTCCCCGAGGATCAGGTGTCGGACGCCAGCGAGCGCCTGCTGGCCGCCGAAATCACCCGCGAGCAATTGTACCGCCAGTTGAACGACGAGCTGCCCTATGACAGCACCGTCCGCCCCGAAAGCTATACCCAGCGCAAGGACGGCAGCGTCGAGATCCGCCAACAGATCGTCATCGCCCGCGACAGCCAGAAGAGCATCGTGCTGGGCAAGGGCGGCGCGCGCATCAAGGCCATCGGCGAAGCCGCCCGCAAGGAGCTGGCCGAGATCCTGGGTCAGAAGGTTCATCTGTTCCTGCATGTGAAGGTGGACGAAAAATGGGCCGAAACGCGCGAAATCTACGAGGAAATCGGACTGGAATGGGTGCGTTGACGGTAAGCGCCCCTTAAGGCATGTTCGCGCTCGGCAAGCGCGTTGGGACGCAGCGCAACCGTCTGCAATCTGGACGCCATACGGTCGAAATTCAGGAGCAACCCAATGGGCTTACCCGGAAAATCGTACCGCTGAACCCTGTTTCCGGACAGGGATGTTGCAGCAATTGGGTCTGAATTCGGAGTTCTGTTGAATGGTGGAATTCATCGCGACGCTGCCAGGTCGGCTGCGGACGGCATTTCCTCGGCAATCCCCGGGTTTTTGGGGATGGGCCGAGGCCGCATTGGCCAGTCGCACCGCTTTGGCCGCCGCGTTGTTCCTGCTGCTTGCAATGGCGATGCGCCTGCCCATTCTGGGCTATCCGGTGATCCACATCGACGAGCAATTCTACCTGCTGGTGGGTGACCGCATGTTGCAGGGCCAACTGCCCTTTGTCGACATCTGGGACCGCAAGCCGCTGGGCCTGTTTGCCGTGTTCGCTGGCATCCGCATGCTGGGCGGCGATGGCATCGTGACCTATCAATTGGTGGCGATGGGCTGCACGGCACTGACCTCGCTGCTGATCTATCGCGCCGCGCGTGAAATCGCCTCACCGCTGGGGGCGTTCTGGGCGGGCGTGGCGTATCAATTGGCGCTGGCGGCGGTGTTCTGTTTTGGCGGACAGGCGCCGGTCTATTACAACCCGCTGGTGGCGCTGGCGGGGCTGTACATGCTACGCATCTATACCGCGCCGGACGCCGGTGCGCTGTTGCGCCGGGGCGCGGTGATCATGCTGATCACCGGCATCGCGATGCAGATCAAATATACCGTGGTGTT
Source organism: Novosphingobium ovatum (assembly GCF_009909235.1). Classification (GTDB taxonomy): domain Bacteria; phylum Pseudomonadota; class Alphaproteobacteria; order Sphingomonadales; family Sphingomonadaceae; genus Novosphingobium; species Novosphingobium ovatum. The sequence goes on along the minus strand of NZ_JAAAPO010000002.1, from coordinate 25,762 downwards.
CGAGGGTGGCGCCTTTGGGCTGGCACTGCTGGCACGTGGCCATGCGCATGGATGGCACCGTGGGCGGATGGCGCTGGCCGGGCTGCTGTGGGCGGGGCTGGCCCTCTTGCCGACGGCGGCGGCGCTGGGTTGGTATGCCGCGATGGGCCATGCCGATGCCTTTGTTCAGGCCAATTTCCTGTCGATCTTTGGCCGACACGAGGCATTGGGCGGATCGCTGTGGCGCCTGACCAAGGAGGTCGCGCTGTTGACCCCGGTGTGGTGCGCGGTTTTCCTGGCGCCGCGCCGCATCCCCGGCCTGTTCACCGGCGTCAACCCCCAGGCGCTGCTGTTCCTGCGTTATTGGGCGGGGGCGGCGGTGGTCGGCTTCCTGATTTTTGGCACATGGTATGACCATTATGTCGCGCCGCTGCTGGTGCCGCTGATGATCTGCGCCGCGCCCGCGCTGGGCCAGGCGGCGCCGTGGCGGTGGTATACGCGGCTAATGATCGGCCTGGGCGCAATCGCGGCCGGCATGGTGATGCAGTTCAATGTGCGCCACCACGGTACCGCCCAACAGGTTTACAAGGCCGCCGCGCTGATCGATCAGGCGCGTGGCGAAAACGGTTGCGTCTATATCAACGAGGGCGACCCGATCCTCTATTACCTGACCAATGCCTGTTTCGTGACGCCCTATATCTTTCCCAACCATTTGAACGGGATGGTTGATGAAGAGGCCTTGGGCGTCGATGCCGCCGGAGAATTTGCGCGAACCTTGGCACGCCATCCTTCGGTCGTCATAACCTCGGCTGTCCCTTCCGCCTTACCAGTCAATTGGAAAACCCGTGCGATGCTCTTCCAGCATATGAAGCGCGATTACCAATTGGTGGGATCGGTCAATGTCGGCTGGAGAAATCTCCTCGTCTACCGATATCAGCAAGCGGCTCCGAACAAGCCGGTACTGCCTATGGTAACGCGCCCCTAATACAGGCCATATTTTTTATGACTTTTATTCAAGCGGCGCGAATGTCGCTGCGCAGCCGTGGTTTTTGGCTGTCCAAAAACCGGCTTGTCGGCCTTGTCGCCCTGGCCGCAATCCTGTTTCGCGTGGCCATGGCTTGCCAACCTGGCTTTCACCAGCCTGACGAAATCTGGCAGTATGTCGAGCCGGCATGGGGCTGGATAACAGGTCATTGGATTGCGACATGGGAATTCCATGTCGGGCTGCGTGGCTGGCTTGTGCCGATGATGTTTCGCCCGATCTTGGCCACCGCGCAGGCCATTGCGCCCGGCGCGCAGATCGATCTTGCGCTGTTGCGGCTGGTTATCGGCCTCATCTCCTTGGTCATTCCTTACACATTTTGGCGGCTTGGCGCCAAAATCAGCGCCTCTCACGCGATTGTCGCGGGATGGGTGGGCGCCATCTGGCCGGAGGTTTTCTATTTCAGCACAAGGCCTTCGGGCGAAAATCTCGCCACCATCCTGATAATGTCGGCCATTCTTGCCTTCTATGCAAACCCGCGCAAGGAAACCTTCAGAACCATCTGGATCGGCTTTTCGCTTGCCTTGGCCGCGGCCATTCGCTTCCAGTATTTGCCCGCGATCGGCGTCCTTGGTCTTGCCGCGCTTTATGCACAGTGCTCTGTGCAGAAGAGCGCGCGCATGTTCATCGGCGCGGCGGCCGGTCTCGCTTTGAGCGCGGCAGCGGATCTGGCCGCTGGCCAACCGCCCTTTGGCTGGCTGATGACCAATTTCTCGATGAATCTGAGCCAGAATCGCAGCGCATTTTTCGGGACGCAGCCTGCATGGTGGTATGGCGATCAGATCATCCGTACATGGTCGATTGGGACGATTGTCTTCATTCCCGCCATCGTCATCGCGGCAAGGAGGTTTCCGCTGCTGCTGGCGATTGGCCTGATTACCATCGTCACGCATAGCCTGATCCCGCACAAGGAATATCGCTTCATCCTCTTGGGCCAGCTTCAGCTGATCTTTCTTGCCGCCATCGGGACGGTCGATATCTTTCAAAAGATCCGCTGGAGCTCTTTCGAAAGCAGCCGGATTTACGCTATCGTCATGCCCCTGTGGTTTGCTCTGGCCATGACGACATCGCTGATCACGCCTTTCGTCGACAATTGGGGCAAGGGGCGCGCCCTGTTTCATTCGATGGCCTTGGCGAGCGGCGACCCTGCCCTGTGCGGCTTGGCCATCTATCGCGCGCCGCATCATCCCACGGCGTCCTATGCGCTGTTGGGGCGATCAGTCCCGATTTTGCTGATCGATGGGCCTAATGCCAAACTGGTTGCCGCGGCCAATGCCTCCTCCTTCAACATGGCTTTTGCGCCGCGTTACGCCGAAACCGAATTGCCCAACTCCTATCGCCTGGTACGATGCGAATTTCCCCACAAACGTGCCAAGGACCAATATTACTGCATCTTCAAACGCCCCGGCCTTTGCCCGGGCGTCAGCAGGGATTTCGACTATAACGCATCTTTGAGCAGGCTGGGGCACTGAATTCATGAAAAGGCCCGCTCTTCTCTTCGCTCCCCTTTTTGCGCTATGGGCCTGCAAGCCGATGGCGTTGTCCTATGCCCCCTCCGCTGGTCCACCAGCCGAGCCATCGGCACAACAGATCAGACAGGGGCTGCACCTGCCTGATTGTTCGCAAGGCGCAAGTGTTGCTCTGGAAAGCGCAGTGGCCAGATGTTTGGAAAAGGCCGCCAATGCGGGCAATCAGGCCGCTGCCATGGCCTTAGGCGATGCTTATGGACAAGCCCTGATCCGCGAAGCCAAGCTGGGCAAAGCGGGCGCTACCGACTTGTTTGTGCGCCAGATCCATTGGTATCGTCAAGCGGTGAGCAGCGGCCAGCCAATCGCGGAAATGCGTCTGGCTCGTGCGCTGGACTATGATGCAGGCCTGCTGATGCCCGATGAGGCGCTGGCCTACTTCATCCGCGCCGCACACCATGGCAGCGCGCAGGCGGCCAAAATCATCGCCACGGCATGGGTGGGTGGCCGCGTCCCGCCGGAAAATATCACCGACTTCCGCGCATGGCTGGACTCAAAAAAGGAGGACGATCCCGCCATGGCGCAGGCCTTGGCCATGATCGACCAGGCCCCAAAACCCGAACTTATGCAGCATTAGGGCGATTTCGTGCTCGGGTGGTCAGTAAATCGCCCCAAGGCTCAAGCAAGAGCTTGAAGGTCAACCGCCCGGTGTGGCGGCTTTTTTCGCGGGCGCTTTCTTGGCGGCGGGCTTTTTCGCCGCCGCCTTCTTGGCCGGAGCCTTCCTCGGCTTGGCCTCCGCGCCATCGTCGGCCTTGGCCTCGGTTTTGGCGGCCTTTTTCGGCGCGGCCTTTTTCGCGGGCGCCTTTTTCTTGCCCTTGGCCGGGCCCTTGGCGGCGCGCTCATCGATCAAGGTGGCGGCCTGCTCGGCGGTCAGATCGGCCGGTTCGGTGCCCTTGGGCAGCGTGGCGTTGGTGGTGCCATCGGTGACATAGGGGCCAAAACGGCCCGCCATCACCTTCATCTCGCCCCCGCTGGTGGGATGTGCGCCCAGAACCTTCAACGGCTCGGCGCTGGCGCGGCCACGCCCACCACCCGCCGCCGCCTCGGCCAGTTTCGACACGGCCATGTTCATGCCGGTCTCGAACACCTCTGCTGTGGATTTCAGCCGGGCGTATTTGCCATTATGCGCCAGATAGGGGCCATAGCGGCCAATGCTGGCGGTGATCGGCTCGCCGCTTTCGGGATGCGGGCCGATGGCACGCGGCAGGCTGAGCAGCTTGACCGCCCAGTCCAGCGTCATTTCCCCGATGTCCTTGGGGATGCTGGCCATTTTTCTGGTCTCGCCCTCGCCCATCTGCACATAGGGGCCAAAACGGCCCACCTTGCGCAGGATCGGCTCACCCGTTTCGGGGTGCTTGCCCAATTCGCCCTCTTCGCCCGCATCGGCGCTGCCGCCGGGCTGGGCGAATTTGCGGGTGAATTTGCATTCCGGGTAATTGTTGCAGGCGATGAACGCGCCATAGCGGCCACCGCGCAGCGCCAGACGGCCCGCCTCGCACTGGGGGCATTTGCGCGGGTCGGACCCGTCTTCCTTGGCAGGGAACAGATAGTCGGACAGGAATTCGTCCAGCGCCTCGGTCACTTCCGAGGGCTTCTTCTCCATCACCTCGTCAGACTTGGGCTTGAAGTCCTTCCAGAAGGCCTCAAGCAAGGCCTTCCATCCGGCGCGCCCGCCCGACACATCGTCAAGCTCGTCCTCCATCCCGGCGGTGAACTCATAGGCGACATAGCGCGGGAAGAAGCGTTCCAGAAAGGCCGTCAACAGGCGGCCCGATTCCTCGGCAAAGAAACGGTTTTTCTCGGTGCGGACATAGGCGCGGTCCTTGAGCACCTGCAACGTCGCGGCATAGGTCGACGGGCGGCCGATGCCCAGCTCCTCCAACCGCTTGACCAGCGAAGCCTCGGAAAAGCGCGGCGGGGGCTGGGTAAAGTGCTGGGTCGCCTCGACGTCCTGTTTGACCGGCATGTCGCCCTTGGACATCAGCGGCAGCAGGTTCGCGTCCTCCTCGTCGCTGTCGGGCTTTTGGTCGCGGCTTTCGTCATACACGGCCATGAAGCCGGGGAATTTCACCACCTGGCCGGTGGCGCGCAGCTCATGCATGCCGGTACCATCGCGCAGCGTGACCGTGGTGCGCTCCAGTTGCGCGGTGGCCATCTGGCTGGCCAGCGCGCGCTTCCAGATCAGGTCATACAGGCGGCCTTCATCGCCGCTGCCGTAACGGTCGCGGCTGAACTCGGTCGGGCGGATGGCCTCGTGGGCCTCCTGCGCGTTCTTGGCCTTGGTCTCGTAATGGCGGGGCTTTTCAGGCACGAAATGCCCGGAAAAACGGTTGGTGATTTCCACCCGCGCGGCACTGATGGCGCTGGGGTCCATCTGCACGCCATCGGTACGCATATAGGTGATCGCGCCCGCCTCATACAGCGTTTGGGCCACGCGCATCGTGTGGCTGGCCGAAAAGCCCAGCTTGCGCGCGGCCTCCTGTTGCAGAGTGCTGGTGGTAAAGGGCGGATAGGGATTGCGGCGGACCGGCTTGGTCTCCACCTCTTCCACGCGGAAGGCGCCGCCTTCTACCGCCGCCTTGGCGCGGGCGGCGGTGCCGGCATCGCCCAGGCTCAGCTTGTCCAGCTTTTGCCCCTCAAACTTGACCAGACGCGCGGCAAAGCCGGTGCCATCATGCAGCATCTTGGCCACGACCTGCCAATATTCCTGCGGGGTAAAGGCCTCGATCTCGCGCTCGCGCTCAACAATCAGGCGCAGCGCCACCGACTGCACACGGCCTGCCGATTTGGCCCCCGGCAGCTTGCGCCACAGCACCGGCGAGAGCGTGAAGCCGAACAGATAGTCCAGCGCGCGGCGCGCCAGATAGGCGTCGATCAGGTCCTGATCCAGCTCGCGCGGGTGCTGCATCGCGGTGGTGACCGCGTCCTTGGTGATGGCGTTGAACGTCACGCGCGACACCAATTTGGGCAGCGCGCGGCGCTTTTGCAACAGTTCGCGCACGTGCCAGCTGATGGCCTCCCCCTCACGATCAGGGTCAGTCGCCAGAATCAGACGGTCGGCCTGCTTGGCCAGATCGGCGATTTCGCGCACGCGGGACTGCTTGTCGCCATACAGTTCCCAGTCCATCGCAAAGTCCTCGTCCGGGCGCACCGAGCCATCCTTGGCCGGCAGATCGCGGACGTGGCCATAGCTGGCCAAAACCTTGAAATCCTTACCAAGGTACTTCTCGATCGTCTTCGCCTTGGCGGGGGATTCGACAATAACTAGCTGCATGTTCGGACGCTTTACCCAAATGCGCGGGCGACAGGCCATGGGGTGCGCCGCGTTTCGGCTGCCCCCCGGCCCATGCCTCATACGTGCGTGCGAGGGTGGGGCGGCATGCCCCCCTTCGTCAACCCCCCTCGCCACGCCTCCGACGAAAGGTGAACAGGCGCGCAGGGCGTCCCCCTTGCGTCCCCCCTTGGCAAGCCGCCCGTGATCGTGCCACACCTCGCCACCCATGACCCCCAGCCTGCCCGCCACCATCCCCTATGACACATGGTTCAGCCCATCCGCACTGTTGGCGCTGGCACAGCAGGTGGGCGAAGCGCTGGACCGCGAATGCGAAGTGCGCAGCCAGCGTGGCAAGCCCTTTCGCGAAGGCTACATGGCCGCCCGTTTCGCCCTTGTGCGCGGGGCAGAGGCGGTGCGGCTGTTGTCGGAAACCGCGCATGACACGCCCGATTTCGCCATCCGCGTCGATGGGGCCGAACTGATCTTTGAAAACACCGAGGCCGACGCCCCCGAACACCGCCGCAACGAGAGCTATGAGGCCTTCTGCCGCCGGTTCACCCATGGCGGCGATCCGTTAAGCGATGCCGGGGCCTCGGTCGAACCGGATGTCTATGCCGCCGAAATCGCCCGGCTGATGCGGAAAAAGGCGGCCAAGGACTATCCGCGCTGTGACGGGATCATCCTGCGGTCCAACGCGGCATGGATCATCGGGCTGGCCGATCCCCCGCTGGACTGGTGGGAGGCTGCCTGCGCCCCGGCGCGCGGGGTATTTGACGAGGTATGGGTGTTCCACGCGGGCCGCTTTTTCCGCCTGTTCATCGCCGATGCGGCAGGTGGCGCGGCGTTTGGCGACGGGGTGGACGACATCGCGCTGGGATAGGGGCGGCGGGGATCCTGCCCTTTTGTGCCCTTTCCTCTGCAAGCGGTCTGTGCTGTTAGAAGGCCAATGACCCGACCCAGTGTTCTGATCACCGGCGGCGCCAAACGGATTGGCGCGCATCTGGCCCGCGCCTTTGGCGACGCGGGGTGGCATGTGGTGATCCATTACGGCCAATCGCGTGACGCGGCGCAGGCGCTGGCCGCCAGCCTGCCCAGCGCCGAAATCGCCCGCTGCGATCTGGCCGATGGCGATGCGGCGGTCGAAATGGCCCATGCGCTGGCACAGCGGCTGGACGATTGGCGGGTGTTGATCAATTGCGCGGCGGTGTTCCGTTACGATGGCGCGGCGGGCATCGACCCCTCCGTCATGGCCGAGGCGATGGCCGTCAACGCCATCACCCCCACCCGTCTGGCACAGGCCTTTCTGGCGCCGGCCGATCAGGGTGGCGCGCAAAGCCGGGGCGGGCGGCGGGTGATCAACCTGCTGGACATGAAACTGGCCAACCCCAACCCCGATTTCTTCAGCTATACCATGGCCAAGCACGCGCTGGGCGCGACGGTACGGATGCTAGCGATGGCGGCGCAGGATGGCGGGGCCCGCAGGCCGGACGACCGGGTCTATGGCTTGGCGCCGGGCGCGATGCTGCCCAGTTGGGATCAGGCCCCGCACGAACACCAGACCTCGGGCCGGATGAACCTGCTGGGCCGGTTGACCGAACTGGACGATCTGGCCAGCACCGCGCTGTTCCTGTCGCAGGGCTGGCTGGCCAGTGGCGAAACCGTATTCGTCGATTCCGGCCAACATTTGCTTTCGCAACCGCGAGATGTCCTCTATCTGGCGCGGTCATGATCCTGCCTGCCTTTCTGACGCCCCTGCTGTCGTCCACCGCCGTTGTCACGCTTGCCGAAATTGGTGACAAAACCATGCTGCTGGCCATCATTCTGGCCGCCCGCCTGCGCCGCCCTTGGGCGATTGTGGCAGGCATCTTTGCCGCAACGGTCGTCAATCACCTGATCTCGGCCTTTATCGGCGCGCAGGTGGCGGGCCTGCTCGAAGCGCTGTGGTTCCGCGTGGCGGTGGCCATCGGCTTTCTGGCGATGGCGGCATGGACGCTGGTCCCCGACAAGCTGGACGAGGACGAGGCCGCCCAAGCCGTCAAGGGCAAGGGTGGCAAGGGCGCAATGGGCGCGTTCCTGACCACGCTGGTGTCGTTCTTTCTGGTCGAGATCGGCGACAAGACGCAGATCGCCACCATTGCGCTGGGCGCGCAATTCCCCGCGCAGGTGTTTGCCGTGGCCGCCGGCACGACGCTGGGCATGATGATCGCGGACGCCCCGGCCGTGTTTCTGGGCGACAAGCTGGTGCGGATTGTGCCGCTGTCGGTGGCGCGCATTGTGGCGGCCGGGCTGTTTGCGGTGATCGGCCTGTGGCAATTGGCGGTAACGCTGGGCTGGATCTAAGCGCGCCAGCCCCCGCCCCCTTTGCAAATGCCCGCCCGCCTGCTAGGCGCGGCGCCAAATCCCTGTTCTTCTACGGAGCGCATCATGTCGGACATCAAGCGCGTCGTTCTCGCCTATTCGGGCGGCCTCGACACCTCGGTCATCCTCAAGTGGCTGCAAGTCACCTATAACTGCGAAGTGGTGACCTTCACCGCCGATCTGGGTCAGGGCGAGGAGCTGGAACCGGCCCGCGCCAAGGCCGAGCTGATGGGCATCAAGCCCGAGCACATCTATATCGACGACCTGCGCGAGGAATTCGTGCGCGATTTCGTCTTCCCGATGATGCGCGCCAATGCCCGGTATGAGGGCGACTATCTGCTGGGCACCTCAATCGCCCGCCCGCTGATTTCCAAGCGCCTGATCGAGATCGCCCGCGAAACCGGCGCGGACGCCGTGTCACATGGCGCCACCGGCAAGGGCAACGACCAGGTCCGTTTCGAACTGTCGGCCTATGCGCTGGAGCCCAACATCAAGGTCATCGCCCCGTGGCGCGAATGGGACCTGACCAGCCGCACCGCGCTGATCGCGTGGGCCGAACAGCACCAGATCCCCGTCCCCAAGGACAAGCGCGGCGAAAGCCCGTTCAGCACCGACGCCAACCTGCTGCACACCAGCTCTGAGGGCAAGGTGCTGGAAGACCCGTGGGGCGAAGTGCCCGATTACGTCTACAGCCGCACCGTCAACCCCGAGGACGCCCCCGACCAGCCCGAATATATCGAGATCGATTTCGAGCGCGGCGATGGCGTTGCCCTGAACGGCGTGGCCATGTCGCCCGCAACGCTGCTGGCGGCACTGAACGATCTGGGCCGCAAGCATGGCATCGGCCGTCTGGATCTGGTCGAAAACCGCTTTGTCGGCATGAAGTCGCGCGGCATGTACGAAACGCCGGGCGGCGAAATCTATGCCCGCGCGCACCGCGGCATCGAATCGATCACGCTGGACCGCGGCGCGGCTCACCTGAAGGATGAGCTGATGCCCCGCTATGCCGAACTGATCTACAACGGCTTCTGGTTCGCGCCCGAGCGCGAGATGCTGCAGGCCGCCATCGACCACAGCCAGGCCAAGGTCACCGGCACCGTCCGCCTCAAGCTCTACAAGGGCGGCGCCTATGTCGTGGGCCGCAAGTCGCCCTACTCGCTCTATTCCGAACGCCACGTGACGTTCGAGGACGATGCGGGCGCCTATGACCAAAAGGACGCCGCCGGCTTCATCAAGCTGAACGCCCTGCGCCTGAAGCTGCTGGCGAACCAGAAGTAAGCTTTTGGCTTTGCGTTAGAAATGGGGCGCTGGCTGCGGCTGGCGCCCTTTTTTGTGTTTGGGGTTGAGGGGGATTTGCCTCCGGCGGGCAAAGGGCGGCGGCCCTTTGCAATCCCGTTAATAGGTGGCGGCGTCACGGCGGACAGCTTGCGCCATGATGCCGCGTGGCTGGTTTAAAATGCCGCTTCGCGGCGGGGAATGCGGAAAAATCAAGGGGCCCGATCGATCACTGTTCAGAAGCGAGGCCGTGCCAAAGGATACGCCCAAGTCCTTAAATCCGACAGCGGAATATCGCCAGACGTTTGATACGTGCAATCCTCAAAGAGACGGATGCTCAGCAGCGTTCCGTTATCTTGACGAAAGACCATTCCGACAAACGCATCTTGTCCCTTTTCGCCATACCTCTCCACGCCGACCAGTCGTTCCCGGTCAAGGCGAGAGACTCTCGCCATCTCGGGCGTCATTCGGGCATCCGCATAAGCGTGCTGAATGTCGGCAAAAACTTCGGCGTCCGTCATTCCGTAGCAAGACGTATTGCTGCATCCCGCCAGAACAATGCACACAGCCAATAGGCATAGGAACTTCATTGGCGAAGATTAGCACCTTTGGACAACGGCCCCAACAGCGCCATATCCGAACCTGCACATTTCTTCCCGCGAAGCGGCTTAACCATAAGCCCCACAACCTTCCGCACCGCCGAAAGCAAGACGCCACGCCGCCAGTACCGGGATTGCAAAGGGCCGCCTCCCTTTGCCCGCCGGAGGCACCTCCTCCCCTTCCCCACCCCACACACCAAACACGCAAAAAGGGCGGGACAGCGCATCAGCGCCCCCGCCCTTTCCAATCCGGCGCCGGCGGTTCGGCCCAACCCGTTCCGCCAGTTTCAGAAATTGTGTCAGCCCATCACACGCGCATCGGCATCAGCACGTAGAGCGCCGGGGCCTTTTCGCTTTGGCGGATCAGCGTCGGCGCGCCGGCGTCCGCCAGATGCAGTTCGACATTGTCGCCATCGATCTGGCCCAGAATGTCTTTCAGGTAATTGGCGTTAAAGCCGATCTCGAAGCCGGTCGCGCCATAGTCGGCGGGCAGTTCCTCGGCGGCGGTGCCGTTGTCGGGCGAGGTTACGGACAGCGTCACGCGGTCGGTTTCCAGCGCCATCTTGACCGCGCGGGTCTTTTCGGTGGCGATGGTGGCGACGCGGTCGACCGCCTCGTAAAAGCTCTTGGGGTCCAGCCGCAGCAGCTTGTCATTGCCGGTGGGGATGACGCGGTTGTAATCGGGGAACGTGCCGTCGATCAGCTTGCTGGTCAGCACCACGCCATTCTCCCCCCCCAGCGAGAAGCGGATCTTGCTGGCCGACAGGTCAACCAGAACACTGGTGTCCAGCGCCTCTTCCAGCAGCTTGCGCAGCTCGGCGACGCATTTGCGCGGCACGATGACATCGGGCATGCCCTCGGCGCCCTCGGGCTTGGCCAGGGTAAAGCGGGCCAGACGGTGGCCATCGGTCGCCGCCGCCTTCAACTCTTCCTCGGTCACGTGCAGGAAGATGCCGTTGAGGTAGTAGCGCGTTTCCTCGGTGGAAATGGCAAAGCGCGTGCGGTCGATCAGCTCGGCCAGCACCTTGCCGGGCACCTCGAAACTGGTGGGCAGATCGCCCTCGACAATCACGGGGAAGTCATCGCGCGGCAGCGTGGGCAGCTGGAAGCGGCTGCGCCCGGCCTTGACCACCATGCGGTTTTCGGTGGTTTGCAGGCTGACCTGCGACCCATCGGGCAGCTTGCGCGCGATGTCGAACAACAGATGGGCCGACACGGTGATGGCGCCGGGCGCCTCGACACTGACGGCGGCCATATGTTCGACCACCTGCAAGTCCAGGTCGGTGGCCATGACTCGCAGCAGCCCATCGCTGCTCGCCTCGATCAGGACGTTGGAGAGGATGGGGATGGTGTTGCGCCGCTCGACCACCGATTGGACGTGGCTGAGGCAACGCAGCAGCGTCGAGCGTTCAATGGTGGCTTTCATTGCTGTATCCGATCCCGTGCCTGATATCGCCCCAGAGGATTTTCGCTGTCTTGCCGACAAAGCACCAGAGTCGGTGCCTTGCGCGGCGAATTCGGACCATCTTCATTAACGCACCGATGCGCGGCGGCAAGCGCTTTAGCCCACGCACAGGGCGAAACTGGGGATAATTCCGGTATTTTTCCAAACTCGCCGGTGGCAGATCGGATAACGGACGCCGAACAGCCGCTGACTTGCTTTCCCGATATGGGACGGCGATTGCCAAATGGTTAAGGCTTTCTTGATGCCTGTGGACAAGTTGGTGGAGAACTTGCCAATCCCCCGCCCGGACACAAAAAAGGGCCAGCGCGCCAGCGCCAGCCCTCCTTTGCATCGCAAAGCCCAGCCTTAGCTGAACATCGCCATGCCGCCGTTCACATGCAGCGTCTGGCCGGTGACATAGCCGGCTTCCTTTGACGCCAGATAGGCAACGGCAGCGCCGATGTCCTCGCCCTCGCCCATGCGGCCCATCGGGATGCGGCTGTTGAGCGCGTCCTTCTGCGCATCGGGCAGCACGTCGGTCATGGCGGTGCGGATAAAGCCGGGCGCAACGCAATTGACCGTCACGTTGCGGCTGGCCAGTTCCTGCGCCAAAGACTTGGACGCGCCCACCAGACCGGCCTTGGCGGCGGCATAGTTCACCTGCCCCGGATTGCCGGTCGCGCCCACCACGGATGTGATGTTGATGATGCGGCCAAAACGGGCCTTCATCATCGGCTTGGTCGCGGCGCGCATCAGGCGGAACGCGCCTTCCAGATTGATGCGGATGACGGCCTCGAACTCTTCGTCCTTCATGCGCATCATCAGATTGTCGCGGGTGATGCCGGCGTTGTTGACCAGAATGTCCAGCTTACCCAGCTTTTCAATGGCCGCGGGGATCAGCGCCTCGACGCTGGCCGCGTCCGACAGATCGGCGACGACACAGACGTGGTCACCGCCCAGTTCCGCCGCAAAGGCCTCCAGCTTGGCCGCATTGCTGCCCGAGAGCGCCAGCCGCGCGCCCTGCGCCGCCAAAGCCCGCGCCACCGACGACCCGATGCCACCGCTCGCGCCCGTTACCAGCGCGGTCATACCTTCCAGTGAAAACATCGCTCAGATCTCCTTCAACAGCGCTTCGATGTCGGCCATCGACACAACGCTGGTTACCTTGACGTCCTTGACGGTGCGGCCGATCATCGGGCCCAGCACCTTGCCGCCCAGTTCGACGAATTCGGCAACGCCGGCCGCCTGCATGGCGATCACGCTTTCGCGCCAGCGGACGCGGCCGCACACCTGTTCGACCAGTTGCGCCCGCACCAGTTCGGGATCGGTCACCACGGCGGCGGTGACATTGGCAAACAGCGCCACCGACAGCGCGCCCGGCGCCGTCTGGGCCAAGGCTGCGGCCATGGCGTCAGCAGCCGGCTGCATCAGCGGGCAATGGAACGGGGCCGACACCGGCAGCGCCACGCCGCGCTTGATCCCGTGTTCCTTGACCAGCGCGATGGCGCGGTCAATCGCGCCCTTGTGGCCCGACAGCACGACCTGACCGGGGTCATTGTCATTGGCAACGGTGCAGACCTCGCCCTGCGCGGCGGCGTCGGCCAGCGCGGTGGCCTTGTCGATGTCGGCGCCCAGCAGGGCGGCCATCGCGCCCACGCCCACCGGCACGGCGGCCTGCATCGATTGCCCGCGCAGTTTCAGCAAGCGCGCCGTATCAGCCAACGAAAACGCTCCCGCCGCGCACAGCGCCGTATATTCGCCCAGCGAATGGCCCGCGACAAAATCGGCCTTGTCAGCCAGGCTGATGCCGCCTTCCTTTTCCAGCACGCGCAGCGTGGCGATGGCATTGGCCATGATCGCGGGCTGGGCGTTCTCGGTCAGGGTCAGGGCGTCCTCGGGCCCTTCCGCCATGATGGCGAACAGGTTCTGGCCCAGCGCATCGTCCACTTCCTGAAACACCTCGCGGGCGATGGGGCTGGCCTGCGCCAGTTCCACACCCATGCCCACCTTTTGGCTGCCCTGCCCCGGAAAAACGAAAGCCCGCATAAATCGATTACCCCATCCAATGGCTTTGGCGGGTCGGACTATTGCGGTTATCCGCGCGTGGCAAGACCAAAGGGCACGATCTTGTTGTCCGCATCATGGCCGATGTCGGCCGCACCCAGAAAGGGGATGGCGTGGCGCGCGCACCAATCGCGGGCGATGGCCGTGACATCGCTGCCAAAGGGGCGGTCGTTTTCCGGCACATCGGACACGCGCCCCAGCCGCAGCCCCGCAATGGGCTCAGGCAGGCTGGCCAGATGCGCGGTCGCATGGAACATCAACCGGTCGATGGCGTACAGATGCTCGCTCACCTCCTCGACCATCACCACATGGCCGGCCAGCCCCGGCATCATGGGCGTGCCGCACAGCATCGCCAGCGTGCACAGGTTGAACGCCACCACCGGATGGCTTTCCCCCGCCAGCGAAGGCTCCAGCCCGTCCCCTGCCCCCGTCAGCCAGCCCAGCGCGCGCGCCAGCGCCGCCTCGCCCGCGGCGCGGCGGCCATCGGCCACCATCGGCCCATGCGCCACCCGGCCAATCCGCGCGCCATACAGCGCCCCCAGCAGATAGCCCATGTCCGAATAGCCCAGATAGGCCTTGGCCCCGGCCAGCGCGTTCATGCCCGCCACCGCCCGCGCGGCGATGCGGTTGCTGCCATAGCCCCCGCGCGCAAACCACACCGCGTCAAACCCCGGATCATTGGCGCAATCCAGCAAAGCCGCCAGCCGGACATCGTCGCTTCCGGCGAAATGTCCTTCGCTGACAAAGCATTGCGGATGCAGGTGCAGGTCCACGTCAAAGCCGGCGGCAATCGCGCGCAACCGCGCCTCGTCCTGTGGCAGGATGGGGGTGGCCGGCGCGCAAATGGCGATGCGAATGGTCATGGGTGGAGGCATAGCCGCTTGCACGACGCCGCGCCACATCCTAACCCCATAGCCATGACCGATACTTCGCTGACCTCGCACCCCTGGTTCTTTTGCGGCATTGGCGGCTCTGGCATGTTGCCGCTGGCGCTGATCCTGCGGGGCATGGGGGCGCAGGTGGCCGGTTCCGACCGCAGCCGGGACCAAGGCCGCACGCCCGAAAAATTCGCATGGCTCGAAGGGCTTGGCTTTACCCTGCACCCGCAGGACGGCAGCGGCATCACCAGCGCGGCCCAGACACTGGTGGCCAGCGCCGCGGTCGAGGACACCGTGCCAGAGGTGGTGCGCGCGACCGAACTGGGCTGTGCCCGCATGAGCCGCGCCGAGCTGCTTTCGCGCCTGTTCAACGCCGCGCCCCAGTCGATCGCCATCGGCGGCACCAGCGGCAAAAGCACGGTCACGGGCATGATCGGCTGGATCATGGACCGCGTGGGCAAGCGCCCGACCATCATGAACGGCGCGGTGATGAAGAATTACGCCACCCCCGACGCCCCCTTTGCCAGCGCCAAGGTGGGCGCGGGCGGGCTGTTTGTCTCCGAGGTGGACGAGAGCGATGGTTCCATCGCGCTGTATCAGCCGGGCGTGGCGGTGTTGAACAACGTCAGTCTGGACCACAAGAGTCTGGAGGAACTGCGCGCGTTGTTTGGCGATTTCCTGCGCCGGGCCGATGTGGGCGTGGTCAATCTGGATGATGCCGAAGCCGCCGCGCTGGCCCCGCGCGCGCTGGAGCTGGTGACATTTGGCATCACCGCGAAAAAGGCGATGATCGGCATCGTCCCCAAAAGCATCGTTGAAACCCCCACCAGCATCGCGGCCACGCTGATCGACCGGCGGCACGGCGCCACCCATGCGCTGCATCTGAATCAGCCGGGGCGGCACAATCTGTCAAACGCGCTGGCAGCCGTGGCGGCGGCCGAGGCGGCGGGCGTCTCGCTGGGCGATGCGGTGGCGGCGCTGGACAGCTTTGCCGGATTGGCGCGGCGGTTTGACATTGTCGGCACCAGCGCGGGCGGGATCACCGTGATCGACGATTTCGGCCACAATCCGGACAAGGTGGCCGCCACGCTCAAAACG
Source organism: Novosphingobium ovatum (assembly GCF_009909235.1). GTDB lineage: Bacteria > Pseudomonadota > Alphaproteobacteria > Sphingomonadales > Sphingomonadaceae > Novosphingobium > Novosphingobium ovatum. The sequence continues at coordinate 10,225 of NZ_JAAAPO010000002.1, read as the reverse complement.
CTGAAAAGCCACGAGGGCCGCGTCATCGCCTTTTTCCAGCCGCACGGATATGGTCCGCTGCGCCAGATGGGGGCCGAACTGGCCCAGACCTTTGCCAAATTGCTGGGGCCAGAGGATGTGGTGATGCTGTGCGATCCGGTCTATTTCGGTGGCACGGTCGACCGGTCAGAGGGCAGCGAGCGGATCATCAACCTGATCGCTGCCAAGCGCAAGGGCCCGCAGACCCATTACATCCCCGCCCGCGCCGATTGCGCCGCCGCCATCGCCGCCATGGCCCAGCCGGGCGACCGCATCGCGGTGATGGGCGCGCGGGACGACACGCTCTCGCTGTTCGCGCGCGATCTGCTGGCGGCGCTGGCCTAGAGCGTTTTCCGTTCAAGCTGACGCGAACGGAAAAGCGACGCTCAATCGCCGCGCGGGCTGGTCGCGTTTTTCGATCCTGAATGATCGGAAAACGCTCTAACACAAAGAACGGGCGCGGATGGCCAAAGCCGCCCGCGCCCGTCCCGGCACACCCTGCCACGCGCCGCTATCAGGCGCGCAATTCCTGGTACTCTCGCCTCACTGGACGCGAACTTGTACCAACGTCTGGTTCACCAGCTGGTAGGCGATTTCGCCGAAGGTGACCGGACCGGCAACCCCTCCGATGGTCTTGCCTTCCAGATCGCCGTACAGGAAGTTGAGGATGCAATTGCACGACCAGGCCGCGCCTTCCTGCGACACGCCGTCCAGACGGTCGCGGAAAGCGGCGGCAAAATCGGCCACCGGCGCGGCAAAGGCATAGTCCACCCCCGGAAACACCGGGGCATACAGATGGACCGTCTCGCCATCGACCCGCTTGATCGAGGCATTGACATACGCGCCCGAGTAATCGCCCACCAGTGGCAGGCGGCCATCGGCCATGCCGCGCGCGTTGACGTAATCGGCAAAAGGCACCCGCGCGCCGTTGACGATGGCGTGGGTAATGGCAAAGCCTTCGGTATCGAAACGAATGGTGTCGACGCCATCGGGCGCAAACAGGTTGACGATCTCGACACTGGCCATCTGGTCGGCGGGCAGTTCGATATGGGCGACGACGGCGCGGTCGGCATGGCGCGTGGCGGTGCGGCCGTCATAGACATAGGCCTTGCCGCCCGCCTGCCCCAGATCAAACCCGGCGATCCACCCCACCGTCGGGCGCAAAAACGCCAGCGGATAGGTGGCCGCATCATGGGCAAAGCGCTGATGGCATTCCGACTGAAAGGGAATGATCGTCAGCGAAAAGCCGTTTTCGGGGGCTTCCTGCGTGATCTGCTCCAGATGATCGACGTCATAGGCGGCAAAGCGCACCGCGCCCAGGCCCGAGAAATCGCGCACCCACACCTGATCTTCGCCGATGATCCGCCCGCCCGCCTCGGTCATGAAGTAGGGGGTGGTGCCGCCGACCCAATTGCCCGCAGGCAGTTGGTCCAGCGCCTCGGCCCGGCCCGCGATGCCCAGCGGCGCGCCCGCCGCGATCAATGCGGCAGCATCGGCAATCTGCATCAGCGCGCTTAGCCGCGCGCCGTCACAGGCCTGCAAGTTGACTGATTTCATTGGTCAGGCCCCTTTCCCATTTCACGAAGAAGGCATAGATCTCATCGGCCTTCTGCGCGGCCGAAAGCTTGCTCATCTCCAGCCGCTGGCCCAACATCTGTGCGCCAAGATTGCTTGTCTTCAATTGCTTAAGTCCGCCAGTGGCCAGCCTTTGCCAGCATGTGGCGGTACGGGGTGGTAACGACATTGTCTGCCTCGCGTGCTTTGGCGGGCCCCCTTGAGGTCCGCGTCGCGAAGCGCACAGGCCGCAAGACTTTCCTGTTGGTCCCAAGGCTGTCATACGCCTGTTGCCGTACCAAAGCTTTGCGGCCGACCCCGGCATTTTCCCGGAAGACAGGCGCATCAGAACGGCAGGATCTGGCCGCAGTAAAGGGGTGGGAACGGGCCGGGCGAAAAGATTTTTTTACGCCGCCAAAATCCTGCCAAAGGCTTAAAACCGCCGCGCGCCAACCGTTCATTCAGGTACTCGCCGATGACCAGCGGAGACGAAGCATGTTCCTGAATTCCTTCAACGATTCGGTTGTCTATGTACCCCGCGCCGAACGTGTCAGCTTTGACATGATGGTCCGCTACCGGTTTGAAGGTCTGCGTGCCACGGTGCTGCTCAAGAACCTCACCTGCGGCGGCGCCCGCGTCGAGGGGATCGACGGTCTGCGGGTGGGCGACATGGTGACGCTGAACCTGCCCTCGCTCAAGCCCAAGGAGGCCACCGTGGTGTGGACGATGGGCCACGCCGCCGGGCTGGAGTTCGAGCGCCCGCTGCACCCCGACATCTTTGAAGAGCTGGTGCTGCATCACGGCCGCCGCCGCGAACGCACCGACACCGACCGCCTGCTGCATGTCGATGGCCGCGTCAACAATGACCCGGTGGAATACGGCCGCCGCCACTAATGCCTGATACGCCGGGCGATCAGCCCCGGCGGAACCACCCCGGCACGGTGTGCAGGGCAAAGGCCACCGCCACACCAACCGCCAGACCGGCAATGCCGGCCACCACCGCCCCCGTCAGCCAGCCGACAAACCCCGCCAGCGCCGGTACCAGCGCGGCGGCGGCATCCGACAGGTGATGCGCAAAACCATAGGGCGCGTGCCAGCCCAGCACATCCGCGCCATGCAGCAGGATGCCGCCGCCCACCCACAGCATTGCCGCCGTGCCGACACCGGCCAGCACCGTCAGCACTTTGGGTGTCCCCAGCACCAGCCCGCGGCCAAACGCGCGCATCACTGCGCTGCGCCCCTTGGCCAGATGCAGGCCGATATCATCCGCCTTTACAATCAGCGCCACCGCGCCATAGACCAGCACCGTGATCGCCACCGCGACAATCGCCAGCACCACCGCGCGTTCCACCAGCGGGCGCGCCGCGACATCGGCCAGCGCGATCGCCATGATCTCGGCCGAGAGGATCAGATCGGTGCGCACCGCACCCGACACGCGCTCGGCCTCAAAGGCGGCCAGATCAGTGATCGGATCGTCCAGCGTGTCGCCATGCTGTTCCCCGCCCAGCTTTTCCATGATCTTTTCCGCGCCTTCATAGCACAGGAACAGACCGCCCAGCATCAACAGCGGCGTGATCGCCCACGGCAGAAACGCCGAAAGCGCCAGCGCCAGCGGCAACAGAATCACCAGCTTGTTGAACAGGCTGCCGCGCGCGATGCGGGCTATCACCGGCAATTCGCGGTCGGGGGTAAAGGCGTTGACATAGGCGGGCGTCACCGCCGCATCATCGATCACCACGCCGGCCGCCTTGGTCCCGGCGGTGGCCACGCCGCTGCCGATGTCGTCCAGCGAGGCCGCCGCCATCCGGGCGATCACCGCCACGTCATCAAATAGTGCCACCAGACCCGAAGACATCGCCACCCCTTTGCATTGCACCGCAACGCGCCCGATGTGGGCCAAGCCGCGCCGCCGATCAAGCGCCAAGCCACCCCGCCGCCCCCGGTTTTATGCGCCTTTTATCCGATCAGGCAGACATTTGCCGGGCGCAGCGGGCAACAGGGCACTGTGCCCCCTCGCCAAAGGGGGAAACGCGGGCTATTGGCGGGCCATGTCTGCATCCGATCTTAATCAGGGCCTGCGCGTCGCGCTGTTCAGCGGCAACTACAACATGGTCACCGATGGCGCCAACAAGGCGCTCAACCGACTGGTCGGCTATTTGCTGCGTCAGGGTGTCAAGGTGCGCGTCTATTCGCCGACCATTGAAAACCCCGCCTTTGAACCGGCGGGCGATCTGGTCAGCCTGCCCAGTTTTGCCATTCCCGGGCGTCAGGAATACCGCGTGGCGACCGGCCTGCCCGCGCGCGTCCGGCGCGATCTGGAGGCTTTCGCGCCCAATATCGTGCATATCTCCTCGCCCGATCCGGGGGCGCATCGTGCGGTCACCTGGGCGCGGCAACACGGCATTCCGGTGCTGGGCAGCGTCCACACCCGGTTTGACACCTATCCGCGCTATTACAACATGGCCTGGGCCGAACCTTTGCTGACGGCGATCCTGCGCCGCCTGTACCGCCGCTGTGACGCGCTGGTCGCCCCATCGGAAAGCTTTGCGCAGGTGCTGCGTGATCAGCGGATGAATTATGACATCTCGCTTTGGTCGCGCGGGGTGGACCGCACGATCTTTGACGCCAGCCACCGCGACATGGGCTGGCGGCGCGATCTGGGCATTGCCGATGACGAGGTGGTGATCGGCCTGTTCAGCCGGCTGGTCATGGAAAAGGGGCTGGACGTATTCGCCGACACGATCGACGAACTGGTCGCCAGTGGCGTGCCGCACCGGGTGCTGATCGTGGGCGATGGCCCGGCCCGCCACTGGTTCGAGGCGCGCCTGCCGCAGGCGGTGTTTGCCGGGCATCAGGCGGGGCAGGATCTGGGCCGGGCGGTGGCCAGCATGGATGTGCTGTTCTTCCCCTCGATCACCGAAACCTTTGGCAATGTCACGCTGGAGGCGATGGCCAGTTCGCTGCCCGCCGTCTGTGCCGAGGCCACCGGCAGCGAAAGTCTGGTCGAGGATGGCGTGACCGGGCGGCTGATCCGCCCCGGCGCGATCCACGCCTTTGCCAAGGCGCTGCAGGCCTATGTCGAAAATCCCGAGATGCGCGTTGCCCATGGCGCGGCGGGCGAAATGCGGGCGCGCGATTTTTCGTGGGACCGGATCAACCAGTCGGTGGCCGATACCTATCTGCGGCTGATCCGGCAAAAGGGCGCGCGGCGCTAACCCACCGCCGATCAGCGCAACAGACCCGCCCAGAACAGGCGCCGGGCCAGCCCCATCTGTGCCAGCGCCATGGCCAGCACCAGCGCGACAGACAGCGCGCTGGTCTGCAGCGCATGCGCGGGCGTCGCGTCAAAGCGCCACAGCCCATGCACCAGATAGCCGACAAAGCCGAGCGCAAAGGCCAGCGCGGCGACACGGCGGCGCAGCGCCATCAGCATCGATCCGCCCACCCCCATCAGCGCCCCCAATCCCCAGCCCAGCAACGCCCAAGTCGGGCAGGCGGTCAGAAACGCGCCCTGCGGCGTATCGGTGGCGTTCAGTTGCGCGTCCCGGCAATGCGCCAGAAATTCGGCTGCGGCATACAGGTTCCACAACAGAAAAAGCGCAGTCATCGCATAGAATTGACGCAGACGCCGCGCCGAGGGAATCACCCCCTCATCATCGGACGATCGCGCACCGACCTCTTGCCCGCCTTGCTCGCGCACCTCTGACCCTCGTGACATCTTATCTTCAACATCGCCTTCTAAGCATTTACGCGGGGGGATGCAAACGCCCAGCAAGCCCGGTACAAGGGGGCGATGGCAGACCTTTTCGCCCATGACGACCCGCCGCCCACGGCCCCCGCCCAACCCGATCCGCGCAGGCTGGGATCAATGCCGCTGGCCGAAAGACTGCGCCCGGCCAGTCTGGACCAGATCATCGGGCAGGAACACCTGACCGGCCCCGAGGGCGCGATCGGCCGGATGGTGGCCGCTGGGCGATTGTCCAGCATGATCCTGTGGGGCCCGCCCGGCACCGGCAAAACCAGCATCGCCCGCCTGCTGGCCGCCAGCGTGGGGATGCGTTTCACCAGCATTTCAGCGGTCTTTTCGGGCGTCGCCGATCTGAAAAAGGCCTTTGCCGAGGCCGAGGGCGCGCTGAGCCTGCACGGCCGCCCCACCCTGTTGTTTGTGGACGAAATCCACCGCTTCAACCGGGCACAGCAGGACGGTTTCCTGCCCTTTGTGGAAAAGGGCACGGTGACTCTGGTGGGCGCCACGACCGAAAACCCGTCCTTCGCGCTGAACGCGGCACTGCTCTCGCGCGCGCAGGTGCTGATCCTGCACCGCCTGTCGGCAGACGCACTGGGCCAGTTGCTGACCCGCGCCGAGGACGCCGAGGGCCTGCCCCTGCCCCTGACCAAGGACGCGCGCGAGGCGCTGATCGCCTCTGCCGATGGCGACGGGCGGTTCCTGCTGGGCCAGATCGAAACGCTGTACACCGCGCAAATCCCCGCCGTTCTGGGCCCGGCCGAATTGGGCGCGTTCCTGCAACGGCGCGTGGCCGTCTATGACAAGGACCGCGATGGCCATTACAACCTGATCAGCGCGCTGCACAAATCGCTGCGCGGATCGGACCCACAGGCCGCGCTGTATTATCTGGCGCGGATGCTGACGGCGGGCGAGGAACCGCTGTATGTCCTGCGCCGTCTGGTGCGTTTTGCCAGCGAAGACATTGGCTTGGCCGATCCGCAGGCGCTGATCCAATGCCTGGCGGCCAAGGACGCCTATGACTTTCTGGGCAGCCCGGAAGGCGAATTGGCGATCGTGCAGGCGTGCCTCTATTGCGCCACGGCGCCCAAATCAAACGCGGCCTATATGGCAATGAAGGAAAGTTTTTCCAGCGCGCGCGAGACCGGATCGCTGATGCCGCCCGCCAACATCCTGAACGCCCCGACCAAGCTGATGAAAGACATCGGCTATGGCAAGAATTACGCCTATGACCATGACACGCAGGATGGCTTTTCCGGTGCGGATTACTGGCCAGAGGGCATGCGACCACAGAATTTTTACCGCCCCGTCGAACGCGGTTTCGAACGCGAGGTGTTGCGCCGTCTGGAATGGTGGGACAAGAAACGTCAAGAACGTCGCGACGGTTGAAGGGGGCTGGACGGCGGGGCCCGCTTGCCGCTATGGGCGGCAAAGAGGACGCCACACCAGCGCCCCATGCCGGCTTAGCTCAGTTGGTAGAGCACCTGATTTGTAATCAGGGGGCCACGGGTTCGAATCCTGTAGCCGGCACCATTTTCGCCGCAACCGTACACGTGACGGCCACAGCGGCCGCTACCTGCGCAACATTTGCGACACCGCCTGCACGAACACCTCGAACCTGATCGGCTTGTGCAACAGGGCGACCCCTTCCCTGCTGGCTTCTATCAGGCGGTCAGGGTGGGTGTCGCCGGTCACCATCAACGCCGGCAGGTCCGCGCCCCGCATCGCGCGCAATCGGCGCAACGCCTCAAGGCCCGTTTCATGGTCCCGCAGCCGGAAATCGCACACCAGCAAATCGGGGGGCGCCAGCCGGGCACACGCCTCCATCTGGGCGATCGTATTGGCGATATCCACCACATAGCCATCCTGCCGCAACAGGCCCGCCATGGCGCGGCAGATATCATCATCATCGTCCAGGATCAGGATGCGGCGCGGCCGCGCAGGCACCGCCAGGGGCGGCAATGCGGCCACCGCAGCCAAAGTCTGTGGCGCGTCGTGTGGCGCCGCTCCGGGCAGGCTGAGGCGAAACACACTGCCCCGCCCCGGCCGCGAGGCCAGCGTGATCCGCCCGCCGATCAGATCGGCCAACCGCCGCGAGATCGACAGCCCCAACCCCAGCCCCTTGTTGCGGTCACGCTCGGGGTTGCCCAACTGATAGAACTCTTCGAAAATGTCGTCCCAGCGTTCGGGCGGGATGCCGATTCCGGTGTCCCACACCTCGATCACCAATTGGTCGCCGCGCCGCCGACTGCCCACCAGCACGCCCCCCTGCCGGGTATAGCGCAAGGCATTGGTCACCAGATTGCTCAGGATGATGCGCAAGAGATTGGCATCGGTGGCGATGACCGCCGGGCATTCACTGGCGCGATAGACCAGTCCAGCCGCGTCAGCCTCGATCGCCAGCGTGTCTTCCAGATCGTTGAACACATCCTGCACCCGGCACGGCGCGATATGGGGACGGATGACGCCCGCCTCGGCGCGGGAAAAGTCCAGCAACGTGTCCAGCATGCCGCTGGAGGCCGTCAGCGCCGATTGGGCATCGGTCAGCATCGCCTGCTGATCCTGGGTCAACTTGCTGCGCCGCAACAGCGCCAGAAACAGCCCCAGCGCATGGATCGGCTGTCGCAGGTCATGGCTGGCCGCCGCCAGAAAACGTGACTTGGCATTGTTGGCGTCCACCGCGCTTTGGTGGGCGATGGCGGTGCGCGCCACTTCCTGACGCAGATCATCGGCCAGCTGCGCATTGACAAAGCCCAGCTCGATCATCTGTCGGTGCCAGCGGTCACACGCCCGCGCATTCAGCCAGATCGCCCCACAATAGAACAGGATCTCGATCGGCGCATAGCGCAGGAAGGGGCTGGAATCAGGCGGCAATTTCAGCGACAGGAAGGTCACCACGCCCATCATCGCATAGACCCCGACATAGGCGCTGAACACCCCCAGATGCGGCGCATAGGTGGTGACCGATGCCCCCAGCAATCCGCCCAGCACCAGCAGGCTGAGCGTGAAATGCGTCAGGGTGCCATAATGGGCGGTGATCCAGATCAGGCTGGCCCAGCCCAGCGCGTGCACCGATTGCCCGGCGATCAGCCGCGTCAGATAGCGTCGCGGGTGGCGCTGCAGCGCCGCATCGTCGATCGGCTGCCGCATAGCGACAATTTCGGCGCATTTGAGCGCCGTCTGGCTGAACAGCCACAGCCAGATCGCCAGCCCGATATCGCGCAGCGCCCAAGCCATGAAGCAGGACAACAGCAACGTCGAGAACGACGCCCCCGAGAGCATGTCATGGATCAGCCGCAACTGGGCGATCAACATGCGGCGGGCATAATCGGGCGTGTCGACCGGGGCGCTGCTCATCGGGCGGGGCCGATCAGGCCGGGATCGCGGGTCAAACCTGCAACAACCCGGCTTTTTGCGCGACATGCACCGCCTCGCCCCGGCGCGTGACCTGCAATGCCTTGAACAGGGCCTGCACATGGCCGCGCACGGTGAATTCAGAGATATCCAGCGCGCGTCCGACCGCCTTGTTCGACAGGCCCTGCGCCATCAACCGCAGGATTTCCAATTGGCGGCGCGTCAATTGCCCGCCATCGGCCTGTTCACCGGCATCAGGCAACAGGTAACGGATCACCTGCAACAGGCGCTCGGGCGGTTCGGATTTGACGACATAGCCCTCCATCCCGCATTGCGATGCCTGCTGCATTCGGGTTGGATCACCATCAGAGGTTACCGCCATCAAGCGGCAATCGGGCCAGCGCATGCGGATGGTGGGCATCGCGCCCAAGGCATCGCCATCGGGCAAATGCAGATCCATGATAATTAACAATGGTGTGAATTCGTTAATCTGCAGCAGCGCGCTAATCGAATCTACCGTAAAAATCCGCATGTTCGGCATATCACTTTGGATGATATGCGAAATGCCTGATCTAAATAGATGATGGTCATCAACAATAACAATAGCCATTGACTACCCTTAGAGGGAAACAACCCCCATTTTTCAATCGGCAAATTAGCGAGCGGAAAAAGAGACTTACCCCCCAAAAACCGCACTACTCGATCGACCGTGCCCGATAACCGCTTTGCATCATTACGAAAATGATTCGCAATATGGCCGCATTGAATATCCTTATTGCGGTCAATTTTGACCGGCGTTTGACCGCCAACCGGTCCCTCTGTCGGATTGAATGGTTAACAGGATCTGGCAATCCACATAGGTCTATATTCGATGCATGCCGCCTGATCAGCACCGCTGGTCGCGTTTGCGCGCGCGTCGAGTCCGGGCGCGCGTCAAATTTCTGACCGTGGGGTTTAGGGGCATGAAATTGAAATTTAAGCATTTGATCTTGACGAGCACGGCGATCAGCTTCTCGGTGCTGGTCCCGACTGCACAGGCGCAAGTCACCGTGGGCGGCGATGCCGTCCAGACCACCACCGGGCCCAGCACGGCCGGTGATCCGCTGAACATGGGCGGCGGCAACATCACCAATGTCGGTACCGTGTCGGCCGGCACGGTTTCGTCGAACACCGTCACGACCGGCCGCGTCAACACCTTTGACATCTCGGCCACCAACAACGTCTACACCAACGGCGTGGTGGCCGCCTCCGTCAACACCGTATCGCTGTCGGCAAGCACGGTGTCCAGCACGACCGTCAACGCTGGCTCGGTCTCGGTCACGAACGCGGTGACGGCTGCTTCGGTCTCGGCCGGCACGGTTTCGTCGAACACCGTCACGACCGGCTTCGTCAACACCTTTGACGTCACCGCCAGCAACAACGTCTATACCAACGGCGTGGTGGCCGCCTCCGTCAACACCGTATCGCTGTCGGCAAGCACGGTGTCCAGCACGACCGTCAACGCTGGCTCGGTCTCGGTCACGAACGCGGTGACGGCTGCTTCGGTCTCGGCCG
>NZ_JAAAPO010000001.1 GCF_009909235.1 Novosphingobium ovatum | reverse complement strand
TCAGGCGAATCGCTTCCTCAACCGCGATCTCGTCGAACGGGTTCATGCTCATCTTGACGTTCGCCAAGTCCACACCCGAACCATCCGCCTTCACCCGAGGCTTCACGTTGTAATCCATCACCCGTTTGACCGGGACCACTATCTTCATTGGATGTCTCCCAGACGCCCGCCATACAACGGGTCGTTAGCCTGTCAGAGCTGCGCTATAGGCGTTTTTGGACAATGTTCGAAACCGCCCTTTTGATCAGGGGGCGGGGGAAAATGACAGGTGGGCGCGACCCTGGCTCAAGACCGCGCGGCCCGCCACATCGGCGGAAAAACGCAGCGCCGCGCCATCGCGCCACGCCGATATCGCCAGCCTGTCGCCCGGATAGACGGGCGCGGCAAAACGCACCGCCAGCGCGCCGGGCACAGCATCGCCCCACACCCGCCCCAGCGCCGTCATGACATGGCCCAGCGTGGCCAGCCCGTGCAGGATCGGCCGGTCAAACCCCGCCGCGCGCGCCGCCGCCGGATCCACATGCAGCGGGTTCATGTCGCCGTTCAACCGATAGAGCAGCGCCGCCTCTGCGGGTATCGCGCAGGCCACCGCCACATCGGGCGCACGATCGGACGGCGCGCTTTCCGGCAAGGGCGGCAGTACGCAATCCGGGCATGCCCATGCCTCCCCCTGCCCCACATCGCGCCAGATCAGCCCGGCGCGTGATGTCGCCAGCAAGGCGCCGGTATCGGCCCGCCGTGTCTGCCGCTCAACCGTCATCAGCCCATGCCCGCCGCGCAACGGCCGCCAGCCGACGACCCGGTTGGACGACAGCAACGGCATATCCAATGGCACGGGCGCATGCAGCCACAGCGCCTGTTCGCCATGCAGCGGCCCGCCCGGCGGCAGGCCCAGCGCCGCCTTGTCCCACCACGGCCCCGGATCGCCCAGCACCAGCGGCAGCGTGGGCGCCAGCCGCAGGCCCGCGCCTTCGTACACCGCCGCCAGATCCGCCGCGCCATGGCCGATCGAGAGCGCATACAGCAACGCCGCGCGCAGCTCCAACCGCTCGGCACGGTCGGGCAAGGCGATGGCGTGCAGCGCTTGCAAATCCAGCGGCATTCAAACGGCTCCCTGACGGCCGCGACGCGGCCTTGGCCACTGATATACGCCCCGGCCTCCGCCGCGCCTGACGCAAAGAATAGGTCTGGAGCACCCGGATTTCATCTATCATTGTTCGATAAAAATCAGGCCATGGTTCAGCGCGGCTGGTCATGGACAGAGGATGGCGTGTTTCACCTCTCCGGGCGCACCGGGGACCTATGTATGGGCAGGATAACTAGCATGAACGATAAGGGCGTATCCGCGGCCAACCGGCTGGATGGCAAGGCCGCGATTGTCACCGGCGGCGGCATGGGTATGGGCGCGGCAACCGCGCGCATCATGGCCGGCTATGGCGCCAGCGTGCTGGTGGCCGATCGCGATCTGGCCGCGGCGCAAAACACGGTGGCCGCGATTGTGGCCGCAGGCGGCGTGGCCAGCGCGGTGGCCTGTGACGTGGGCGAGGAAGACCAAGTGGCCGCGATGGTCGCCACTTGCGTTGCCACCTATGGCCGGCTGGACTGTGCGGTGAACAATGCCGCCATCGCGCCTGACCTGCTGCCCATCCACGAGGCCGACATGGCGGTATGGGACCGGGTCATTCACATCGATCTGCGCTCGGTCATGCTGTGCATGAAGCATGAGATCCGCCAGATGCTGGCGCAGGGCGACCGGCCCGATCGCGCGACCTATTCAGTGGTCAACATCGGCTCGGTGTCGTCGGTGCGGCCCCAGCCGGGCAATTCGGCCTATGTCGCGGCCAAGCATGGCGTCATCGGCCTGACCAAGACCGGCAGCATCGAATATGCGCCCAAGGGGATCCGCGTGAATGCGGTGATGCCGGGCGCGATCGATACGCCCATGCTGCGCGGCGCGCTGGCGGACACCGGCTTTACCGAGGCCGATTTCGCCCCCGCGCTCAGCCTGTTTGGCCGGTTTGGCCGCCCCGAGGAAGTGGCCGAAGCCAGCGCCTGGCTGTGTTCGGACGCTTCCAGCTATGTCACCGGCCACGCGCTGGCGGTCGAGGCGGGCTATCTGACGCGTTAAGCACGATACTTTTTCGGGCCCGCGACCGCTCTCCATATCGCGGGCCTGATGGTGCGGAGGCGCTGTTGCGGCGCCTCCGCATTTGCCGCAGGATCGGTGGCCCGTCAGGCGCGGATCAAAAGTCGGCCCAATCGCCGTTGACCACGGCCCGGATGCTTTCCCCCTGCGCGGCGATGGATTCGGCCGTGGCCGAACTGCGGCGCAGCATCACCACATTCTCGTCCTTGGCGGCCATGCCCTTCTTGCGCTTTTCAGGATCGCGGGTGCGGAACGTCTTGACCAGCTGGGACAATTGCTCCGCCTCGGCCGACAGGGCGCGGGTCGCGGCCGAGGTTTCCTCGACCATGGCGGCGTTTTGCTGCGTCACCTTGTCCATGTCGTTCATGGCGGTGTTGACCTGCTGGATGTTCAGCGCCTGATTTTCGGCGGACACGACGATTTCCTCGATCACGCCGTTGATCGTGCCGACGCGGGTCAGGATATTGTCCAGCAACACGCCGGTTTCGCGCACCAGCGCCACGCCGCCCGACACCTGCTCACCCGATGCCTGGATCAGTGCCTTGATGTCCTTGGCCGCGTCCGCGCTGCGCTGGGCCAGCGCGCGCACCTCGGAGGCCACCACGGCAAAGCCGCGCCCGGCGTCCCCTGCCCGCGCCGCCTCGACGCCAGCGTTCAGCGCCAGCAGGTTGGTCTGGAACGCGATGCCGTCGATCACGCCGATGATGTGGCTGATGCGTTCGGCCGATTGTTCGATGGCGGCCATGGATTCCACCGCGCGCATGACCACCGCGCCGCCCTCGTTGGCGGCCTGATGGGTGTCCGCGATCGAGCGGCGCACTTCAGCGGCGCGCAGGGCAGTGTCGCGCACCCCCTCGGTCACTTCGCCCAATGCGGCGGCGGTTTCCTCCAGCGTCCCGGCCTGTTGCGAGTTGCGGTGCGCCAGATCGTCGGCCGCCGCGCGGATTTCCTCGATCGAGGTGGTGACGCTGGCCGCGCCCACCCGCACCGTGCCCAGCGCCTTGGCCAGCGCGATCACCGCCTTGTTGAAATTGACCCGCAGCGTTTCGTAATCGGCGGGGAACGGATCGTTCAGGCGGAATTCCAGATCCTGTCCGGCCAGTTTGTCCAGACCCACGCTCAGTTCATTGACCACCGCGCGTTGTTCGGCATCGGCCACCTGCTTGTCCAGCGCGGTCTGGCGGAACACGGCGGCGGCGGCATACATGCGCTGCACCTCGTCGCCGTTTTCATCGCCCGACACCTCGCGCGAGTAATCGCCACGGGCCATCGCCAACAGCTCATCGGTAAAGGATTCCAGCGGACTGACCACCGATTTCCACACGAACAACCCGGCCCAGCCCAGCGTTGCCGCGCCCACAACAATGGTTGCCATCACCGCGGCAAAGGCAATCCACACCAGCCGGTCCTGATCGCCGCTTTGCGCGTTGAACTCGGCCTTGATGGCGTCGCCCAGATCGCCCTGCGCTTCCTCGAAACGGGTAAAGGCCAGCTCGAAGGTGGCCTTGTCGGCGGCATAGTCACCACCGCCCGCGATCTTGTCGCCCAGCGCGCGGGCCGCAGCGATATAGGCCTGCTCATCGGCCGCCCCGGCGCGGGCCTTGGCCTTGAGGCCGGCGGAGACCTGCGCCGCCAGCAACGCGGCATAGGCCCTTTGCAATTCGGCGATATCCTCGTTCAACCCCTCGCGATATTGCTGCAACGCGCCCTGATCCTGCTGTTGCCGCGCGGCGGCCATGTTCAACGTCACGGCGCGGATCGAGTCATGCTTCATGTCGGCGGCCATCTGTTCGCGCATGGCCAGCGTCGTCTCGCGCTGATCCACGCTGGAGCCGTGGATGCTGTATTGCAGGAAGCCGGACACCGACACCTGCACCACACTAACCGTCACCAGCGCCGCCAGACACACAGCCAGCCGCTGCTTGATTGATACCGTTCCGCTGTTCCAAAACACGTTGGCGATCCCTGTCTTGACGCGTTCAGACCAAGCCATTGGCCAGATGGATGGCTCCTCGCGCCCGCATGAGCCATTGCCTCTACACCCAATGGCCCAAAACATCGGTGACAGGCCTGTAACGTAAAAATCCATAGTCACGCTTGTCTCACAGGGCGGATTTCGCCGCATTGCCCCTTGCCAGCGGGCGCGGTTTGCCCAAAAGAACGCGCGTGTTAGCCCGTCTCCCCCGCCCGTTCGCCATTGCCTTTGTCGTGCTGATCGCCGCGATCGCGGCCTGGTGCGCCACGGCCACGCCACCACCGATCAAAACCGCCAAAAAGGGCGGCTATACCGATGTGCGCCTGTACCGCGACATATCGGCGCAGGTGGCGCAGGGCGTGCCCTATTATCAGGCCGCCGCGCAATTGCAGCGCGAACACCGCTATCCGTTGAAACCCGCCGTCACGGTGCGCCCCGGCACGCTGGTGATCGGCGCGGCGTGGATCGGCTGGGGTGGCATCCAGAAACTGTGCATGGCCGCCCTGATGGTGGCGGTGTTTGTCTGGGCGATCTGCCTGGAAACCAGCTTGCACTGGGTGGAACGCATCGGGCTGGGCTTTGCCATTGGGGCGGGCGGCGGCGGCGTGCTGCGCGACGTGCTGATGAGCCTGCATGAATATCCCGCCGGGCTGTTTCTGGGAATCGCCTTGGCCGGGCAGATCGGCTGGCCACGCAAATGGTGGTGGGTGGTGCTGCCTGCCGCGATTGGCCTTGCGGTGCGCGAACTGGTGTTGCCGTTCATTCTGCTCTCGCTGGCCTTTGCCCTGTGGGAACGCCGCTGGCGCGAGGCCGCCGCATGGAGCGCGCTGATCGCCTGTTTCGGCGTCTATCTGGTCTGGCATATCGCACAGGTCGAGGCGGTGCTGCGCCCCGGTGACATCGCCTCGCCGGGGTGGCATGCGATGCAGGGCTTCTCGGGCTTTTTGAAGGCGGTGATCTTTACCTCGGTGTTGCAGGGGCAAAAGCTGCCGGTGGCGCTGACGCTGGCCAGTCTGCCCTTGCTGGGCTGGCTGGCGATGGACGGGCGGCGGGGGGCTTTCGCCATCCTGATGGTGGTGGGCTATGCCGTGATGATCGCAGCGTTTTCGCGGCCCGACACGTTCTATTGGGGGGCAATCATGCTGCCGTGGTATTTTGCCGGTTTCGCGCTGGTGCCGCGCGCGCTGGTGCAAATCTATGGCGCGCTGCGGGGGCAAAGGCTGGGGGTGATGCCACCCGAAACGCCATTGCTGCCCGCGCCCGAGGCCGACACGCCCAAAACAGCCGCCTGCTGACGCGCACGCCCGCTTGGCAAGCGGGCGGCCAGCCTGTAGAGGCAGGCGCAATTGACCGACACCCGTTTCATCTTGCGGAGAACACCCAGTGGCCGCCCAATACGCCTTCGTCATGAAGAGCATGACGAAAACCTTCCCCGGCGCGCAAAAGCCGGTGCTGAGCAACATCAACCTGCAGTTCTATCAGGGTGCCAAGATCGGCATCGTTGGCCCCAACGGCGCGGGTAAGTCGACCCTGATCAAGATCATGGCCGGTATCGACACCGATTTCACCGGTGAGGCTTGGCCCGGCGAAAACATCACTGTCGGCTATCTGGAGCAGGAGCCGCAGCTGGACCCGACCAAGACCGTTCTGGAGAACGTCAAGGACGGCGCGCGCGCCACTGCCGATCTGGTCGACCGGTTCAACGAAATCAGCAACATCATGGCCGACCCGCCAGAAGATTGCGATTTCGACGCGCTGATGGAGGAAATGGGCGACCTGCAGGGCAAGATCGACGCGGTCGATGGCTGGACGCTGGACAACCAGCTGGAAATCGCCATGGAAGCGCTGCGCTGCCCGCCCAGCGACTGGCCGGTGGACAGCCTGTCGGGCGGTGAACGTCGCCGTATCGCGCTGACCCGCCTGCTCATCCAAAAGCCGGACATCCTGCTGCTCGACGAACCGACCAACCATTTGGACGCGGAAAGCGTGGAATGGCTGGAAAACCACCTCAAGGAATACCACGGCGCGGTGCTGATGATCACCCACGACCGCTACTTCCTGGACAATGTGGTGGGCTGGATTCTCGAGCTCGATCGCGGGAAATACTTCCCGTATGAGGGCAACTACTCCACCTATCTGGAGAAGAAGTCGGCCCGTCTGGCGCAGGAAGACCGCGAGGCCACCGGCCGCCAGAAAGCGATCAACGACGAGCTGGAATGGATCCGCGCCGGCACCAAGGGCCGCCAGACCAAGTCCAAGGCCCGTATCAAGAAGTTCGAGGAGCTGGTGTCCGGGCAGGAAAACCGCAGCCCCGGCAAGGCGCAGATCGTCATTCAGGTGCCCGAACGTCTGGGCGGCAAGGTGATCGAGGCCAAGAACATCTCCAAGGCCTTTGGCGACAAGGTGCTGATCAACGACCTCTCGTTCCTGCTGCCGCCGGGCGGCATTGTGGGCGTGATCGGGCCGAACGGCGCGGGCAAGTCGACGCTGTTCAAGATGATCACGGGGCAGGAAACCCCCGATTCCGGTACGATCGAGATCGGTCAGACCGTGCGTCTGGGCTATGTTGACCAAAGCCGCGACCACCTTGATCCGACCAAGAACGTCTGGGAGGAAATCTCGGACGGGCTGGACTACATGAAGGTCAACGGCTTCGACACCTCGACGCGCGCCTATGTCGGCGCCTTCAACTTCAAGGGTCAGGACCAGCAGAAGAACGTCGGCAAGCTGTCGGGCGGTGAGCGCAACCGCGTCAACATCGCCAAGATGCTCAAGCGTGGCGGCAACGTGCTGCTGCTGGACGAACCGACCAACGACCTTGACGTCGAAACGCTGGCCGCGCTTGAAGAAGCGATTGAAAACTTTGCCGGTTGCGCCGTGGTCATCAGCCACGACCGCTTCTTCCTGGACCGTCTGGCCACCCATATTCTGGCGTTCGAAGGCAATGGCCATGTCGAATGGTTCGAAGGCAACTTCGAGGCCTATGAAGAGGACAAGCGCCGCCGTCTGGGCGATGCGGCCGACCGCGCCAGCGCCGGGGCATACAAAAAGCTGACGCGCTGATCGGCGCTACAGCGTTGCAACAAAGGCCCTCGCCGCACCACGCGGCGGGGGCTTTTTGCTGGCGCAATTCTGAACAATTGCCCATGCAGGCGGTTCAGCATCCAGTCAGTCCGGCTGACATATTTCAGCAAACATGACGAGAGCGGCGCCGTTGCCTCGCTCTTTGGGAGGACAAGAGATGACCCGTTCGACACATAGCAAGGGGATGCGGCGGCGCGATGGTGTCAAGCTGGCGCTGGCCCTGACGGCATTGGCCGTGCCCTTTGCCGCAGAGGCCCAAGACCGCACCCGTGGTGATGACCGCGGCGGCGCCATTCCCGGCCGCCATGGCGCCCCTGCCCCGCAAGGTGGCGGTGGCAGTTGGGGCGGCGGCGCGCCCGCACCGGCACCAGCGCCCCAAGGCGGTGGCGGTGGTGGTGGCTTCAGCCCGTTCGGCAATTGGGGCGGCGGTGCCCCTCGCCCTGCGCCAGCCCCTGCTCCTGCTCCGGCCCCCGCGCCTGCGCCGGCCCCAGCCCCGCAAGGCGGTGGCTGGAATGGTGGCGGTCGCGTCACGCCACAACCCGCTCCCGCTCCTGCCCCGCAAGGCGGCGGTTGGAACGGTGGCGGCCGCATCACGCCACAGCCTGCTCCCGCTCCTGCCCCGCAAGGCGGTGGCTGGAACGGCGGTTGGAATGGCGGCGGTCGCGTCACGCCGCAGCCCGCCCCCGCGCCGCAGGGCGGTGGCTGGAGCAGCGGCGTTGGAGGCCCCGGCGGCCGAGAAGCGCCTCGCCCCGGTGAGCATGGCCGCGCCGCCCCTGGCGGATGGGACCGTGGAAGCCCGGATCGCGGTGGCTGGGATCGGCGCGATGCCGACCGTGGCGGCTGGGATCGGCGCGATGGCGACCGCGGCGGCTGGGATCGGCGCGATGGCGGCTGGGATCGGCGCGATGGCGGCCCGGATCGGCGCTCCTATGCCTATGGCGCGGGGCGGTCGTGGGATCGCGGCTGGCGCGAGGATCACCGCTATGACTGGCGCGGCTGGCGCGACCAGAACCGCAGCACCTTCCATATCGGCCGCTATTTCGCGCCCTATAATGGCTATTATTACCGCCGGTTGAGCGTCGGGTTCTTCCTGGAACGGCTGTTCTTTGCCCAGAACTACTGGATCTATGATCCGTGGAACTATCGCCTGCCGCCGGTCTATGGGCCGTATCGCTGGGTGCGCTATTATGACGATGCGCTGTTGGTGGACGTGCAGACCGGCATGGTGGTAGATATCGTCTACGACCTGTTCTGGTAAGGCATCGGTCCGCAGGGGCGGATCGGCACGGCTAAACGGGGAGCGGGTGGCTGTCGGTTGCGGCGGCCACCCGTTCCGTCATGAAAGGGGTATGTGATGCGATCTGTTATCGGCGCGTTGGGGGCGGTTCTGGCCTTGGCGATGGTGGGGCCAGTCGTGGCCATGCCGCGCGACCACCTGCCCGAAGACGATGTGTTTTACCGCTTTGCCACCGCGTTTCAGGGTGAGCGGATGCATCTGGACATCATCAATGGCGGGCCCGACAACAACCGCGCCGTGCTGGCCCGCGCGGGCAATTATTCGGGGCAGATGTGGGTGGTGCATCCCGCCGAGGACGGCCGGGGCTATCGCCTGACCACGCAGTTTCGCGGCGGGACGATGTGCCTGACGGCCATGCCGCGCGATGGGCGAGCGATGCTGATGCGTTGTGGGCCGATGCCAGGGCAGGTATGGGATCTGCGCCAGGACCGCCAGCGCCCGCAATATCTGCGGCTGATGAACCGCGACATGGGGCGCGGCATGTGTCTGGATGTGGAGCCGCGTCAGTTGTTTACCGTGGTGCGCCCCTGCGCCCAATATTCGGGCCAATTGTGGATCAGCATGCGCACCGATACGCCGGTGCGTTATTGATCGGCGGGTGGATCTTGCACCGGCAGGTGGCTGACGATCTGGCTGCCTTCGCGTTCCAGCCGGTGCAGATTGACCAAAATCAGGTCCACCTTGCGCTTGAGCAGCAGGATTTCCATCGTCGTGCGCAGGTTCACTTCGTAATCGTGGCGGCTGGCGATGCGGTCTTTCAATGACTGACGGTTCTGGCTCATCATGATGACGGGGGCCTGAAACGCGGCCAGCATTGAGAGCATCAGGTTGAGGAAGATATACGGATAGCCATCCCATGACGGCACAAAACGCGCCATGGGCGGGCTGTTCAGCACCATCCAGCTGACCAGCACCACGCCGAAAAAGATGATGAAGCCCCAACTGCCGCCCACCGCCGCCACCCGGTCGGCCAGCCGCTCGCCATAGGTCATGTGGATCTGTTCGCGCTCGTCCGGGTCCAGATCGGTGGTGTGATCGGCGACGCGGTGCAGCACGCGCTGCTCCACCGCGTCCAGATCGTGATAGGGGCGGCCCAGCAATTCCTCGGCCAGGCGTTCGGGCGAATGGTCAAAACGCATCGCTATCCTTCCTGTTCAAGGTGCCGGGCCTGCCCCGGTTACGATCACCCCTGATCCAGCGCCTGCGCGATCAGCGCCCGCGTGTTGCCGATGCCGTACAGCGCGATGAACGAGCCCATGCGCGGGCCAGCCGACGAGCCGAGCAGCGTTTCATACAAAGCCTTGAACCAGTCGCGCAGGTTCTCAAAGCCGTAATGCGGGTCCTTGCCGATCTCGTACACGATGTTCTGCAACAGGCTGGCGTCGGCGTCATCGCTGGTCGCGGCCAGTTCCTCGTCCAGCGCGGCCAAAGCGGCCGCCTCGTTCGCGTCCGGCTTGCGCCGGTGCAGCGTCGGGGCGATGAAATCGCGGTTATAGGCCAGCGCGCAGGTCACCAGCGTGTCCAGCGCCGGATGGGCGGCAGGATCGGCATCCTCGACATAATTGGCCAGATAGGACCACACCTGATCACGCGTGGCATGCGCGCCCAGCACGCCCACCAGATTGAGCAGCAGGCCATAGGTCACCGGCAGGCTTTCGCCCGCGCCGCCCGCCTGCGGGTCATTGGCGCGCAACAGGTGCCAGACCGGGTTGCCCAATTGCTGCTCGATCGGCTGGGTGGCCAGCTTTTCACGGAACTGCCAATATTCGTCCACCGCGCGGCCGATGATGCCGGTGTGCAGGCTCTTGGCGCTCTTGGGCTCGCGGAACAGGTAGAAGCCGAGGCTCTCCTCGCTGCCATAGGTCAGCCATTGTTCGATGGTCAGGCCGTTGCCCTTGGACTTGCTGATCTTTTCGCCGTTCTCGTCCAGGAACAGCTCATAGATCAGCCCTTCCGGCTTGGCCCCGCCCAGCACGCGGGCGATCTTGCCCGACTGCGTCACGCTGTCGGTCAGATCCTTGCCGCACATTTCATAGTCGACGCCCAGCGCCACCCAGCGCATCGCCCAGTCGACCTTCCATTGCAGCTTGGCGCCGCCCTTGAACACGCAATGTTCGATCACGGTGCCATCGGCGTCCTCGAAACGGACGATGCCGTTGTCAGCGTCCACCACCTCGATCGGCACCTGCAACACAACGCCCGTGGTGGGCGAGACCGGCAGGACCGGCGAATAGGTCTTGCGGCGCTCCTCACGCAGGGTGGGCAGCATGATCGCCTGAATGGCGTCATAGGCGCGCAGCACGCCGCGCAGCGCATCGTCAAACGCGCCCGAATTGTACCGCTCGCTGGCCGAGACAAACTCGTAATCAAAGCCAAACCGGTCAAGGAATTCGCGCAGCATCGCGTTATTATGCGCGGCAAAGCTGTCATGCGTGCCAAACGGATCGGGGATGCGGCTCAGCGGCTTGCCCAGATTGGCCTCCAGCACGGCCTTGTTCTCGACATTGTCGGGCACCTTGCGCAGGCCATCCATGTCGTCCGAAAACGCCACCAGCCGCGTCGGCGCGCCGCCGGTCAGCGTCTCATAGGCGCGGCGCACCAGCGTGGTGCGCAACACTTCCTGAAACGTGCCGATATGCGGCAGGCCCGAGGGGCCATAACCGGTCTCGAACAACACCGGCTCTCCGTTCGGTTTCCCGTTCGGATAGCGCTTGAGGATCTTGCGGGCCTCCTCGAACGGCCAAGCCTTGGAAACCTGTGCGGCGGCGATCAGTGCGTCATCAGTCATAGTGCCTGCCCTTTTGCGGAAAGGGCGCATTTGCGCAAGCATCAATGCGCGGGGCGGCCCTTCCTGCGTGTTCTGCGAGGCCTGTGATTAACCCTGCGGCAAGCCAGCCTGTGTCACCTTGTGTCCATCGTGGCCGCATCCGGCCATTGGTGAGGTTGTTGCCATGTCGTACCAAACCCACACGCCATCCCCGCGCGCCACAGCCAAGGCCGCCCCGCCACCGCTGGACCCGCGCGACCGTCTGCGCCGCTTTGGCCCGATCCGCCCGATGCAGCACAGCCCCAGCCTGATCGAACGCATCCTGTTCAGCTAAGCGCTGCACGGCGGACAAACACCGCGCGCCGGATTTACTTTGCGTGCAGCGCCCGGCATCAGCACAGGCGATGGACGAGAACGCCCTGCCCCCTGCCGATGACGCCGCCGCGCTGCCGCCCCCTTTGGGCCTGCCCGCATTGCACGCCAGCCATGGCGGCTGCTGGCTGCGCGAGGGACGCAGCGCCGATTCCATGGCCACCCGCCCGATTGGCAAGGGCGAGGCGATCATCACCGCCGCCGACACGCCGCTGTTGCTGTTGAACGCGCCGCTGGTGGCCAGCCGGCTGGGCTATCCCGACCTGTCGGGGCTGGACCTTTTGGAACTGTTCGCCTTTGTCCACCCGGCGCGGTTTGTGGTGCCAACGCCCAAGGGGCTGGCCCATGCCTTGGGCCTTGCCGAGCCAGCCGATGATGGCGCCGTCCCCGCCTTTTACCAGCAGGCCGCCGCGCTGTTGCTGGCCCAATGCGCCGCGCCCGACTGGGCCGAGCGCGAGGGCGCATGGACATCGCTGCAAGGGCTGATCCGCCTGCGCTGGCCTTGGGCCACGCTGTTGCAGGGGGCTATTGCCAAACCCTTGCGTGCCGAACGCTGGCTGTTCACCCGCCTGCCCGAATGGGACGAAACGCCCGAACGCCCCCAACCCGCGCAAATCACCCTGCCCGATGCGGCCGTGCATGACCGTCTGGCCGAAATCACCGGCGTGACCGCCGAACCCCGCCCGGCCCAGCGCGCCTATGCACAGGCGACAGCGCAGATCTTTGCCCCGCGCGCCACCGGGGCCCATCCGGCCGACCGCAGCCCCCACATGCTGCTGGCCGAAGCTGGCACCGGCACGGGCAAGACGCTGGGCTATCTGGCGCCCGCCTCGCTGTGGTCGGAACATGCGCAGGGCACCGTCTGGGTCAGCACCTATACCAAGGCGCTGCAACGCCAATTGCGCCGCGAGGCGGCCCGCGTCTGGGGCCCGGCCCCGGCGACCGGGCGACAGGCGGTGGTGGTGCGCAAGGGGCGCGAGAATTACCTGTGCCTGCTGAACCTTGAGGACGCGCTGCAGGGCGGGTTTGGCGGGCGGGCGGCGGTGCTGGCGCAATTGGTGGCGCGCTGGGCGGCCTATACGCAGGACGGCGACATGATCGGCGGCGATCTGCCGGGCTGGCTGGGCACCTTGTTCCGCCAGCGCGCGATCACATCGCTGACCGACCGGCGCGGCGAATGTGTCTATGCCGGGTGCCCGCATTACCGCAAATGCTTCATCGAACGCGCCGCCCGCGCCAGCGCCGAGGCCGATCTGGTGATTGCCAATCACGCGCTGGTGATGGTCAACGCCGCGCGCGGCAAGGACGCGGCGCAGCGCCCCACCCGCATCATCTTTGACGAAGGCCACCATGTGTTCGAGGCCGCCGATTCCACCTTTGCCGCCGAACTGACCGGCAGCGAGGGCGTGGAATTGCGCCGCTGGGTGATCGGCCCGGAAAAGGCGGCGCGCGGGCGGCGGCGTGGACTGTCGGCGCGATTGGCCGATGTCTCCAGCTATGACGAGGACGGCGCGGCCGCGATCACCGCCGCGCTCGAAGCCGCCGAGGCGCTGCCCGGTGAAGGCTGGCTGGCCCGCGTGGTCGAGGGCAACCCCTCTGGCCCGTTGGAGGAACTGTTGGCAGCGGCGCGCACCAGCGTCTTTGCCCGCGACGAAAGTGGCGGTCAGGACGCGGGATATGCGCTGGAGACCGAGGCCGCCGGGCTGGACGGCCCGTTTCTGGAGGCCGCCGCCAATGCGCAGGCAGCCCTTGCAGCGCTGCGCCAGCCGCTGATGCGTCTGGGCGCGCGGCTGGAGGCGATCATCACCGATCCGCCCGATTGGCTGGACGGCCAGGGCCGCGCCCGGATCGAGGGCGCCCGCGCCTCGCTGACCTGGCGGGTGGACCTAATTGCCGCGTGGGAGGCGTTGCTGGCGCGGCTGGGTGGGCCAGCCGATCCGGCCTTTGTCGACTGGCTGGCGGTGGACCGGGTGGACGCGCGCGAATATGATATTGGCATTCACCGCCATTGGCTGGACCCGATGCAGCCCTTTGCCGCCACGGTTCTGGGCGGCGCGCATGGCGTGATGATGACCAGTGCAACGTTACGCGACGGGCATGGGCGGGATGGACCCGACGATTGGGACGCAGCCATCGCCCGCTCCGGCGCGGCACATCTGACCCGCGCGCCGTTGCTGGCGGCGTTTGACAGCCCGTTCGATTACGCCGCACAGGCCGAAGTGCTGATCGTCACCGATGTTGCCAAGGGCGACATTCCCGGCCTTGCCAACGCCTATGCCCGGTTGATCGAGGCATCGGGCGGCGGCGCGCTGGGCCTGTTCACCGCGATCCGCCGCCTGCGCGCGGTGCATGGCCGCATCGCCGACCGTCTGGCGCGCGAAGGCCTGCCGCTGTTTGCCCAGCATGTCGATCCGATCGACACCGGCACGCTGGTCGATATCTTCCGCGATGATCCGCGCGCCAGCCTGCTGGGCACGGATGCTTTGCGCGATGGGGTGGACGTGCCGGGCCATTCGCTGCGGCTGGTGGTGATGGAGCAGGTGCCATGGCCCAAGCCGTCGATCCTGCACCGCGCGCGGCGGGCGGCCTATCCGGCGGGCGGTCAGGCGCATGATGACCGCATCATCCGCGCCCGTCTGGCGCAAGCGTTCGGCCGGTTGATCCGTGGCCGGGAGGACCATGGCCATTTCGTTGTCCTGTCGGCCGCGTTCCCCTCGCGCCTGCTCTCGGCCTTTCCGGCAGCGGCGCCGGTGCATCGCCTGTCGCTGGATGAGGCTTTACAACGGGTGCGCGCCGGTGTCTCTGGCCGTGCGATCACGCCCGCCGATGTGCAGAATGTTCCCGAAGATCCGGATGTATTACGATGAAAACCCTAGGCCTTTTCCGTCATGCCAAATCCGATTGGTCGGACGCGCGGGCGCGCGATTTTGACCGCCCGCTGAACCGGCGCGGGCAATTGGGCGCGCCGCTGATGGGGCGGCACATCCGCGATTACTGCGCGGAACGGGGCATGGTGTGGAACAAGGTGATGTCATCGCCCGCCGTGCGCGCCGCCCAGACGATCGAAATGGCAGCCGCTGGTGCGGGCATGGACGCGGGCCACAGTTTTCCCATCTCATGGGACCGGCGGATCTATCTGGCGTCTTCGGCCTCGCTGGCGGACGTCCTGCGCGAACAAAGCGACACGCTGAACACCATCCTGATGGTCGGCCATAATCCGGGGCTGGAGGATCTGATCTTTGATCTGGTGCCCGACGATGGCAGCAGCCCGTTGCGCGATGTGGTCGAGGCGAAATTTCCCACCGCCACCTTTGCCGTGCTGGACATCGACATCGACCGTTGGGCCGATCTGGACGAGCGGCAAGCGCGGCTGGTCCATCTGATGCGTCCGCGCGATCTGGACGCCGCGCTGGGGCCAGAAGTGTTCAGCTAACGCCCCTCGTCGCTGGACAATGCCTGTGCCAGCCGGGCGCGCAATTGCCGCATTTCCTGCAACAACCGGTCATCACGAACGGGCTGCGCGGGCATCGGAGCAGGTGTCAGCACCGCCGCCGAAACGGTGATCGGTTCCGACCTCTGCGGCATGGCCACTTCGGGCGCAGGCTCTGCCACCTCTGTCGCCAGCCGTCCGGCGTGGCGCTTGCTCCACAGGTCGCGCCCCTCACCCTCCAGCCATTGCCGCGCCCCGCGCAAGGTATAGCCCTGCGTGTGCACCAGCCGGTCAATCAGCGCCAGCAGCGTCACGTCCTGCGGCCGGTACAGCCGCCGCCCGCCAGCCCGTTTGACCGGGCGCAGCATCGGGAACTGTTCCTCCCAATAGCGCAGAACATGGGGTTTGAGCATCAAGGCGCGCGACACCTCACCGATGGTGCGGAATGCCGAGGGCAACTTGCCATCCATGGCCAGCGCCTCCAGCACCGCCTCGGCCGGAGAGGCGGCGTCACCCACCGGGTCATAGCCGAGATCCACCGGCGGGACAGCATCGGCCGCCCCGTCCCGGGTCATCGCGTTTTCAGTCATGCCGCAAAGCCTTCATCGCGGACATACGCCGCCATCAACCGTTGGCGACGCGGTCCTTCAACATCTGGCTTGCCCGGAAGGTCAGCACGCGGCGCGGCGTGATCGGCACTTCGACGCCGGTCTTGGGGTTGCGGCCGATGCGCTCGCTCTTGTCGCGCAACAGGAACGTGCCAAAACCCGAGATCTTGACATTCTCACCAGTGGCCAGCGCCTCGGTCATCATTTCAAGGATGGATTCAACCATCGCCAGAGAGTCTGTCCGCGACAGGCCCAGACGGCGATTCATCGCTTCCGCCAGATCGGCACGCGTAAGGGTACTCATGGAGCGCATATCGCCTCCCTGCCTTTCTTTCCAGACCCTCCCGACTCGAAGGGATAGCAAAATGGTAAGAAAAGACAATGCCATCCCGCCATCTTTTCAGACGGGATAGCGCCAAAAATCCGGCATTTTGGAACGAAAGGATCCGGATCAGACCCGGATCAGGCTGGCGCCCCAGGTAAAGCCGCCGCCCATCGCCTCGATCAGGATCAGGTCGCCCGCCTTGACCCGGCCATCGCGCACCGCCGTGTCCAGCGCCAGCGGCACAGACGCTGCCGAGGTATTGGCATGTTCGGGCACCGTCACCACAACGCGGTCGGGCGACATGTTCAGCTTCTTGGCGGTCGCCTCCAGAATGCGGGCATTGGCCTGATGCGGCACCAGCCAGTCGATGTCATCGGGCGTGTGCCCGGCATCTTCCAGCACCTCACCCACGACACTGGCCAGATTGGTGACGGCGTGGCGGAACACCTCGCGCCCCTTCATCCGCAGGTGGCCGACGGTTTGCGTCGTGCTGGGCCCGCCATCGACGAACAGCAACTGGTTATGCGCGCCATCGGCGTGCAGGCGCGTGGCCAGAATGCCCGCGCCGCCGTCCTGCGCGCTGTCCTGCGCCTCCAGTACCACGGCGCCCGCGCCATCGCCAAACAGCACGCAGGTGGTGCGGTCTTCCCAGTCCAGAATGCGGCTGAAGGTTTCCGCGCCGATCACCAGCGCGCGCCGGGCCATGCCCGAACGCAGCATGGAATCGGCCACACCCACCGCATAGACAAAGCCCGAGCACACCGCCGCCACGTCAAAGGCGATGCCGCCATTGGCGCCGATGGCGTTTTGAACGATGGTCGCGGTGGCGGGAAAGGTCTGCTCGGCCGTGGCGGTGGCCAGCACGATCAGATCGATGCTGCCGCCTTCCACGCCCGCCGCAGCCAAGGCAGCCTTGGCCGCATCGATCGCCAGCGAGGCGGTGGTTTCGCCTTCCCCGGCAATATAGCGCTGACGGATACCGGTGCGCTCGACGATCCACTCATCCGTGGTGTCGACCATCGCCGCCATTTCGGCATTGCTGACACAGCGCTGCGGCAGCGCGCTGCCGGTGCCGATCAAAACCGAGCGCCGCACGGTGCCCTGCCCGCTCATTGGGCGGCCTCGCCGGCGACCTTGCGGGGGCTGCGAAGCGTCTCTGCACCACCAAGGCGGGCGAGATCGGCGGCAATGCGCTCGTTCAGGTTTTCCTCCAGCAGCCGCGCGGTCAGGCCCACGGCGTTGGCCACACCCAGCGCGTTGGCGCTGCCGTGGCTTTTCACGACGATCCCGTTCAACCCCAGGAACAATGCCCCGTTGTGGTTGTTCGGGTCCAGATGATGCTTCAGCAATTCGGTCGCCGGGCGCGAGATCAGGAAGCCGATCTTGGACCGCAGCGAGCTGGCAAACGAGCGGCGCAACAGGTCACCCACGAAACGCGCCGTGCCCTCCACCGCCTTCAACGCGACATTGCCGGTAAAGCCGTCGGTGACAACGACATCCATTTCGCCGCGACAGATCTTGTCCGCCTCGGTGAAACCGTCAAACCGCATCGACAGGCGCTCGGCCGCGTCCTTCAGCACAGCGGCCGCTTCGCGCAGATCCTCGGTGCCCTTGATTTCCTCGGTGCCGATGTTCAGCAAACGGACGCGCGGCACCTGCTGGTTGTTGACGATACGGGCATAGCAGGCCCCCATCACCGAAAACTGCACCAGATTGCGCGAATCACATTCGGTATTGGCCCCCAGATCCAGCATCACGACATCGCTGGGCTGCAAGGTGGGCAGAATGGCGGCCAGCGCGGGCCGGTCGATGCCGGGCATCGTGCGCAGCGCCAGCTTGGCAATGGCCATCAGCGCGCCGGTATTGCCCGCCGAAACCGCAGCCCCGGCCGAGCCATCCTTGACCGCATGGATCGCCATGCCCATCGAGGTGCTCTTGGCCCGGCGCAGCGCCTGACTGGGCTTTTCCTCGCCGCTGATGACATCATCGGCATGCAGCACTTCGGCCACCCCGCCCCGCAGGGTGGGATGGCGATCGAGCGCTTTTTCAAGACGTGGGGCATCCCCCACGAGCAGCAGACGAATGCGCGAGTCGCGCTCGTGCGCCATGGCCGCACCAGCGACCATGGTCCGCACGCCATCGTCCCCGCCCATCGCATCCACAGCGATACGCGGCAGACTCATGGCGTGACTTCCCCCTGCTTATACGTGACGGATCAGAGACCGACCGCGATCACTTCGCGACCATTGTAATGGCCGCAAGAAGGGCAGAGGTTGTGCGGGCGCTTCAGTTCGCCACAGTTCGAGCACTCATGGAAGGCCTCAACCTTCAGCGCGTCATGGCTACGACGCATGCCGCGACGAGAGGGGGAGGTTTTCCGCTTGGGGACAGCCATTTCGGCACCTGTTCCTGAAAATACGAGTCAGACACAAAAAGCCGCCCTGGGCCGCATGAAGCGATGGGCGGATGCGAAGGCGCGCCTATAGCGAATTTCGCGTGTCATGCAAGCGGCTCTGCTCTATCGAGCGCAGATCGCGCAAGAAATGTTGCGGCAGGGCGCGCCCGTTGTGCCACCCCTGCCCCTGCCGCACTGCCAAGGAAAGGGCCACAATGCAGCTGTTACCCACCACTTTATGCCTGAGCGGGGCCGCCGCCGTGGTCAATTTCTGGCTGGCGACGCGGATTGGCCAGATCCGCATGGCAAAAAAGATATTCATTGGTGACGCGGGCGATGCGCAGCTGATCGCGCGCATGCGGGCGCAAGCCAACTTTATCGAACAGACGCCCATCACCCTGATTCTCTTTGCCTTGGTCGAACTGGCCGGCAAGGGCGGGGTGTGGCTGGCGCCGTTGGGCGCGGCATTCATGCTGGGCCGGGTGGCGCATGGCTTTGGCATGGACGGCCGGTTCAAGGCGGGGCGCCCTATCGGCATGGCCACGGCGATCATCACGCAACTGACGCTGGTGGTGGTCGCGGTACTGGCCACCATGGGCCGTATCTGATGACGCGAGCGGGGGCGCACATACCGCCCCCGCCCGACCCGTTCAACCGTAACGGCCGCCGACAAACGGGTTGGTCAGCATTTCATGACCAAAGGTGCTGTGCGGGCCATGACCGGGGACAAAGGTCACATCCTTACCCAGCGGCCACAGTTTTTCCGTGATCGAATCCAGCAATTGCTGATGGTTGCCCTGCGGGAAATCGGTGCGCCCGATGCTGCCCTTGAACAATACGTCGCCCACAATCGCCAGCTTGAACGGGGCGTAATAAAACACCACATGGCCCGGCGTATGACCGGGACAATGGATCACCGACAGCGTCAGATCGCCCACCGTGACGGTATCGCCATCGCTCAGCCAGCGGTCGGGCTCGAAACTTTGCCCCTCCAGCCCCATGCGGGTGTGGGGATCATCCAGCCCCTCGATCCAGAAACGGTCGCCTTCATGCGGGCCCTCGATCGGCACGCCGATATCGGCGGCCAAAACCCCCGCCAAACCACAGTGGTCCATATGGCCATGGGTGATCAACAGCTTCTCGATGGTGACGCCCAGACGGGCGACTTCGGCCTTGATCCGGTCCAGATCGCCGCCCGGATCGATCAGCGCCCCGCGCATGCTGCGTGTGCACCAGATCAGCGAGCAGTTCTGCTGAAACGGCGTGACGGGGATGGTGTGGATGCGCATCGGCATGTCAGAAGCATCAGTCATGCCCCGCCCGATACAATAGGCCGGGCGCCGATCCAATCCGCCTTTTGACGGCTATAGCCGCCCGCCCTTCCACACAACGCGACCAATGATCGCCACCTCTTCGCGGGGGAGATCCAGCGGGCGATAGGCGGGATTGTCGCTGATCAGCCCGATCCGCCCCGGCTGCGCCAGATCCAGCCGCTTGACCAGCAAGCCATCGCCCACCCGCACCACATGGATGCCGTCACGCATCGGGCGGGGAGTGCGGTCGACCAGGATCTCGTCACCATCGCGCAAGGTGGGCTCCATCGAATCACCCGTCACCGCGATCGCGGTCAGCATGGCCGGATCGAACCCCTGCCCGCGCAGCCAACTGGCGGCAAAGCGCAGCGCGCCAATCGCCTGTTCGCCCACGGCAAAGGCGCCCGGCCCTGCCGAGGCACCCAGTTCCAGCCGGGGCACATCGAACCATTCGGCCATGGGGCGCCGCGCGGGCACGGGCGGTTTTGCGGGCGCAACAGAACGCTGCCGCCCTGCCGCTGCGGGTTCGAAGGAAATTTCCTGCACAGAATCGCCCGTTCCGCCCAGTTCCGATTCGGCCACGCCAAAGAACCGCGCCAGCGTCCGCCGGTCGTCCTCCTCCAGCTTACGCGGACTACCCTTTCGTACAAATTGCTGCAAATATGTCGAATTTCTGCCAATCAGCGCCGACAGGGACGCCAGGCTGACGCCCTTGTCCGCCGACAGCTTCAGCAAATTTGCCCGAGGATCAATCTGTTCCATAACGGCGAACATACCATAGGAAATTTCCTAGACAACCCCCTCCAGATATGAGAACAAACACTGAACACAGCGAATCAGAACAGGAGGGGCAAAATGCTGCTGCTTCAGATCGAGAATTTTCTGCTTCAGTCCGGCATGAGCTGGACCCGCTTTGGCCGGATCGTCGCGCACGATCCGCGTCTGGTGGGCGACATGCGCAATGGCCGTCAGCCGCGCCCGGCCCTGACCCGGCGCATCATCGCCTTTATCACCACCCATCATCAGAACACCGCGACCACGGAGACCACCCATGCGCTTTGACGCCCGCAACACCCCCAGCCACCAGCCGCTGTTCGGCCATCCGCAGCCCGATCTGCCGCCGGTGGGGGCCGGCGCGCGTGGAGCACGGCTGCGCCATCCCTCGCTGCAACTGCTGCACGCGCTGTTGCGGCTGGCGGGCGACAAGGCCGAATTGATCAGCCACGCAGAACGTCCATGGGCCAGCGCCACCTTTCACGGCACGCGCCACACCGTCACGCTGGAGTTCAACGGCGTGGACGGCATCGCCGCCGCAGACGAGCTGATCGCCACCCTGCCCGAACATGAATTCACCATTCGCGGCCAGTTGGTGGCCGACGCCGTGGTGGCCGAAGTGACGCAATGGCAGATCCCCGCCCCGCGCATGGTCGTGGAATGCGAGCTGTTGTTGTTGGCCGATATCTGACATTTGGCGCGGCTTGACAGGTCGCGCCCCGGCCCACACCCTCCCGCCACAGCGCCAACAGAACGGCCGCACGTGGGAGGGACAAGCATGCGACATTTCATCACCGCCGCGCTGGCAGGCGCACTGATCGCGCCATCACTGGCCAGCGCGCAGGATCTGGGCAGCATGGAGGTGATCGTCACCGCCCGCCGCCGCTCTTCCGACGATTACAGCCCACAGATGCCCGCCATCGGTCTGCGCCGTCAGGCCGATTTTGCGGTGCAGGGCGTGGTGGTGCGCGGCGACACCCGCGATTCCGCCCAGCGCGAGCAGGAAATTTACGCGATGGTGCGCGGCGCGGTGGCGTTGGCGGGCAAGCAGGGCCTGCAACTGGCCTTTGGCGAGGAGGTGCTGCAACCGCTGACCGCCGCCAATGTCTCGGCGTTGGGCATTCAGCGTGACAGCCGCCCCGACAGCGCCAAGATCACCTTTCTGGTCAAGGCGCCGCTGTCGGCGGGCATGACGGCGCAGCAAGCGCAGGCGCGCATCACCGCTTTCCTAAAGGCCGTAACCCCGGTTGGCCGCGCCCAGATCGAGGCGGTCGATGACCTGACCTTTTCGGTCGTGGGGCCCGACCAGTACCGCCCGGCCATCAGCGAGGCGATCGCCGCCGACGCCCGCGCCATGGCGGCGCGCGTCGGGCCGGACTATGCCGTGCAGATCGAAAACCTGCAGGCCCCGGTCGAATGGGCCCGCAGCGGGCCTAGCGAGGTGTTCCTCTACCTGCCCTATCGGCTGAGCGTGCTGCCCCGCCGGCCATAGGCTGACCATAACCGGCGCGGGCCATCACACCCGCCATCACCCCTGCAGGAAAAACGCCAGGTTCCATTCCCAGCCCAACGGATCGCCATCCATCACCGCCACGCCCTGCGTGCCCAGTTCGTCGCGCAGGGCATCCAGCCGGGCAAAGTCCTTCTCGGCCCGCGCTGCCTTGCGCTCGGCCTGGATGGCCTCGATCGCGTCCTCGGTGATGGTGGCGGCCTTGGGACGCAGGCGCAGGTCCTCACGCGCCAGCTCCATCAGGTTCAGCCCCAGCACGCCGTCGATCACGCCAATGGCCGCCAGTTTTTCGGCGGCGGGCACCTTCTTGGTGGCGATCACCTCCTCCAGCGCGGTCAGCGCGACCGGCGTGTTCAGATCATCGCTGATCGCGGCGGCAAATTTGTCCATGGCGGGGGCAATCTTGGGCCCCCACGCCTCGGCGGTTTCGGCCCCGGCCTGCGTCCGCAACAGGCTCACCGCCATCAACAGCCGCTTCAACCGCACCAACGCCGCGTTCAGCCCGTCCCAGCTGAACTCCAGCTCTGACCGGTAATGCGCCTGCAGGCACATCATGCGATAGGCCAGCGGGTGAAAGCCCTTGTCGATCAGCAATTGCAGCCGCAGGAACTCGCCCGAAGACTTGCTCATCTTGCCGCTGCGTTCGACCAGGAAATTGTTGTGCATCCACATCCGCGCGCCCGAATGTGCGGGCTCGTCCAGCCCACCGGTGCAGCACACCGCCTGATTCTGGGCGATTTCGTTGGGGTGGTGGATTTCGCGGTGGTCAATGCCGCCGGTGTGGATGTCGAACGGAAAGCCCAGCACCTCGCCCGACATGACCGAGCATTCCAGATGCCAGCCCGGCGCGCCACGGCCCCACGGGGAATCCCATTCCATCTGCCGCTTCTCGCCATCGGGCGTCTTGCGCCAGATGGCAAAATCGGCCTGATTGCGCTTGCCATCGACCGCCTCGATCCGGCCCTCGCCATCCTCGGTCTGGGCGCGGGCCAGACGGCCGTAATCGGCCACCGTGGACACATCGAAATACAGCCCGCTGTCCAGTTGATAGCAATGCTTGTCCGCGATCTTTTGCGCGAATTCAATCATCTGCGGCACGTAATCGGTGGCGATCGTCCATTTGGCGGGCTGACGGATGTTCAGCGCGCGAATGTCCGCCCAATAGGCCTGCTTGTAATGCTCGGCGATGTCCCAGATGGATTGCGCCTGTTGGCGCGCCATCTTTTCCATCTTGTCCTCGCCCGCGTCGGCGTCATCGGTCAGGTGCCCAACATCGGTGATGTTGATCACATGCGTCAGCCGGTACCCCTTGTACGACAGCGTCCGCCCCAGCACATCGGCAAAGACATAGGCCCGCATATTGCCGATATGCGGGTAGTTATAGACCGTTGGCCCGCAGGAATAGACGCGCGCCTCGCCCTCATGGACGGGCTGGAACGGTTCGACTTGGCGGGTCAGGCTGTTGAACAGCTGCAAGGGACTGGCATCACTCATGCCCTGCCGGTTGGCAAGCCGCGCCCCAAACGTCAAGTGTTCACGGGCGCGGCGGGCCAATCGGTCCATCGGGCACACGGTCGGGTCGCAGGGCATAGCCATGGGGCTGGGCCGCGCCCATGTCATCAGCATCCACCGGCTTCAGCCGCTGGCCCAGAAACTCGCCCTCATCGGCCGGGCGGATAAAGGGGCGGGCGATCAGCGCGCTCATCCGCATGCGACACACGACAAAGCGGGTTTCGTCCGGCTCCACCTCCATCCGCAATTCGTCCGTGGTTTCCCCCGTCACCCGGAACGTGTGCAGGCCCGGCCGCGCAACCA
Source organism: Novosphingobium ovatum (assembly GCF_009909235.1). GTDB lineage: Bacteria > Pseudomonadota > Alphaproteobacteria > Sphingomonadales > Sphingomonadaceae > Novosphingobium > Novosphingobium ovatum. The sequence goes on along the minus strand of NZ_JAAAPO010000001.1, from coordinate 885,550 downwards.
TGGCAAACCAGCGCCCATTGCCCAGCGAGCTGACCTTTTGCCCCTCTTCCTTGACCGTGCAGCCGATCCCGGCCCAATTCATCGATCCGGGACGGAAGAACACCACCAGCCCCGATCCGCGCGGCGGCATGGGCAGGCCATTGGGGCGCCGCGCGGGATGCGGCGGCTCTATCGCGACAGGGGGCGGCGGCGGGGTGAAATCGACAGCCTCCATGGTGCGCGCGATGATGCCGCTGCCCGCGCCCAGCGCGATCTCGCCGCCCTTGGTCACCGCGCCGATCATCCCGCGCGCGGCCGCCGTGGGGCTGACCGCCAACAGCGAATGCCGGGTGGTTGACCGGTCGATCTGCGCGACCCGGTCCTCGCCCACCGTTTCCGCCTCGGTCGAGCGCAGGCGGATCTGCCGCCCGCCCTGTTCGATATAGCGCACCGCGATGATCAGCACCCCCGGCCCGCCGCCATTGGTGGCGCGCTTGGCCTCGACCACCTCGCCCACGCCCAGCGCGCCAGCAGGCACCACCACTACACCGCCCACCACCAAAGGCGCGGCCAGACGCACCGGAAAGGCATCGCCGGGCCGGTTGCGCGCGCTGGACAATTCGGACAACAGCACCATCCGCACCGGAGAAAGCGCGGGCAGGATCAGCGCGCGCCCAGGCGTGGCTGAATCAGGCGTTACAGGCACAGGCTGAACAGCAACGGTCGCTGGCCTCGGCTGGGCACTGGCCCACCCGCCTGTTGCCAGCCACAAGGCCCCAATCAGGCCCCACAGCACCTTGCGACCGCTCCGTTGCCCCGCCATAGCCCCTCCGTATTTTTACGAAGGCTATGCCCGGTGGCGGGGCGCGGCAAGAAAAACTATTCGTCCTCGAACAGCGCGGCCAATTGTTCGATCATTGTGCCGCCCAATTGTTCAACATCCATGATCGTCACGGCGCGGCGGTAATAGCGGGTGACATCATGGCCGATGCCAATCGCCACCAGTTGCACGGGCGATTTCTTTTCGATCCAGTCGATGATTCGCCGCAGATGCAGTTCCAGATAGCCCGCCGCATTGACCGACAGCGTCGAGTCATCCACCGGCGCGCCGTCCGAAATCACCATCAGGATGCGGCGATCCTCGGGCCGGGCCAGCAGGCGGTCATGCGCCCATTTCAGCGCCTCGCCGTCGATGTTTTCCTTGAGCAGCCCCTCGCGCATCATCAGGCCAAGGTTCTTGCGCGCCCGGCGCCACGGCTCATCGGCCTTTTTATACACGATATGGCGCAAATCGTTCAACCGGCCCGGATGCGCGGGCTTGCCCGCCGCCAGCCACGCCTCACGGCTTTGCCCGCCCTTCCACGCACGGGTGGTAAAGCCCAGAATCTCGGTCTTGACGCCGCAACGTTCCAGCGTGCGCGCCAGCACGTCGGCCGAAATCGCCGCGATGCTGATCGGGCGGCCGCGCATCGACCCGGAATTGTCGATGAGCAGCGTGACGATCGTGTCCTTGAACTCGATGTCGCGCTCCACCTTGTACGACAGCGAGGAACCGGGCGCGACGACGATCCGCGACAGGCGGGCGGCATCCAGAATGCCCTCCTCCTGATCGAAATCCCAACTGCGGTTCTGTTGCGCCATCAGGCGGCGCTGCAAACGGTTGGCCAGACGGGTGACGATGCCCTGCAACCCCTTGAGCTGCGCGTCCAGATAGGCGCGCAACCGGCCCAGTTCATCATCGTCACACAGGTCAGTGGCCGAGACCACCTCGTCAAATTTGTCGCTAAAGACGGTATAGTCGAAATCGGCGGGCAGATCGGTCCAGGGGCGGTTGGGGCGGACGGGCAACATGCCCTCCTCGGCCTCCTGCGCCTCCTCGTCGGTGTTGGCGTCGTCGTCGACCTCGGTCTGCTCTTCGGCCTCGCCCTGATCATCGCCCTCGCGGCGCTCGGCGGCCATCTCGACGGGCTGCTGCTCCTGCCCCGCCTGCTCCTCGCCCTCGTCCTGTTCCTGCTCGTCCTCGGCCTCGTCATTATCCTCGTCATTGCCCGGCTCATCCGTGGGCAAAGGCAAGGTCAGGTCCAGATGGCGCAGCATGTCCAGTGTCACGGCCTGAAACGCCTGCTGGTCCTGCAAATTGGCGGCCAAAGCGTCAAAATCCGCGCCTGCGCGTTCGCTGATCCACTTGCGCATCATCTCGACGCCCATGCGGGCGGCCTCGGGCACCGGCTGGCCGGTCAGCTTCTCGCGCAGCATCAGCGCCAGCGCGGCCTGCATCGGCACTTCCTCGGGGCGGGCGGCGCGGGTGATCGGGTCCGCGCCCATCCGCACCATCAGCGCCGCGTCCAGATTGTCGCGCATCCCGGCATAATCATTGCTGCCGATCGCCTCGTACCGCACCATCTCAACCGCGTCATAACAGGCGCGGGCGGCGGGTTCGGAGGGGGCATTGCGGCGGTGCAACACCTCATTATGGTGATGCAGCTTCAGCGCGTAGCTGTCGGCAAAACCGCGCGCCTCCATCGCCGCGGCACGCGGGATGCTGCGGCCGGGCATCGGCACGCGCATATGCGTGCCGGCCAGAACCGGGGCATCGGCGGTCCATGTGATCTCCACCTCTGGATTGTCGGCAATGGCGCGCGATGCGCCCGTCAATGCCGCCTTGAACCTGTCGAGAGGAGTTTCGTCCGCCAATGCCCTGATCCGTCTTTACAATATCAACTTACAGCTTCTGACCGGTCTTGGCCCAGTCGGCAAGGAAACCTTCGATGCCCTTGTCGGTCAGGATGTGCTTGAACAGGCCCTTGATCACCGCCGGGGGGGCGGTCATCACGTCGGCACCGATCTTGGCGCATTCCAGCACATGCACGCCGTGGCGGATGCTGGCAGCAAGGATCTCGGTTTCATACGCATAGTTGTCATAGATCAGACGGATGTCGCGGATCAGGTCCAGCCCGTCAAAGCCGTTGTCGTCATGGCGGCCGATGAAGGGCGAGATGAACGAGGCGCCCGCCTTGGCCGCCAGCAGCGCCTGATTGGCCGAGAAGCACAGCGTCACATTGACCTTGGTGCCGTCCGAGGTCAGCGCCTTGCAGGTCTTGAGGCCGTCGATCGTCAGCGGCACCTTGATGCAAACATTGTCGGCGATCTTGCGCAGGATTTCAGCCTCGCGCATCATGCCTTCGTGGTCCAGGCTGATGACTTCGGCCGACACCGGGCCATCGACAATGGCGCAGATTTCCTTGGTCACTTCCAGGAAATCGCGGCCCGACTTGGCGATCAGCGACGGGTTGGTGGTCACGCCGTCCAGCAGGCCGGTGGCGGCCAGATCCTTGATGTCGGCGATTTCGGCGGTGTCGACGAAGAACTTCATTGGGGTGTCCCCTTTGGTTGTCACGCCACGGGAGGGCGGGCGCGATTCTGTCTATGGCTGGCGGCCAGCCTATAGGCAGGTGCGCGCGCTAACCCAAGCCCCCTTTCGGCACCCTTTTGGTGCAAGGGTTGGGGGCAAGCACCAAGCGGCCCCTTGTCGCGCGCGGCGGGCTTGCGCATAGGACAGGCATGACCCGCGCCCGCCTGCTTGTGTTGAACGCCGCCCTGCCGGTGCTGGACTATCGCGTCCCGCACGGGATGAGCGTTGAGCATGGCAGCGTGGTGGTCGCCCCATTGGGCCCACGCCAGATCATCGGCATCGTGTGGGAACCCGAACGCCTGCCGACCGAGGAGGTGGGCGACAACCGCCTGCGCAACCTGTTGCAGGTCTTGCCGGTGCCGCCGCTGTCTGCGCCACTGCGGCGGTTGATCGAATGGACGGCGGATTACTACTGCGCCTCGCTGGCCTCGGTGGCGCGGATGGCTTTGTCCTCCACCGCCGCGTTGCAGGGCGGGCGGACGATGACCGAATACCGGCTGGCCAGCGACGCCCAGCCCCCCGCCCGCCTGACCCCGCAACGCGCCGCCGCGATCGAGCGGCTGGCGGGCGAACAGGCCACCATGCGCGAACTGGCCGAAATGTCGGGCGTGACCGAAGGCGTGCTGCGCGGCATGGTGGGGGTTGGCCTGTTGCAGGCGGTGCAGGTGGATCTGGACCGCCCCTATCCCGCCGCCGATCCAGACCATGACGTCCCTGCCCTGTCGGCTGGCCAACAGGCGGCCGCGGACGAGATGGTGGCGGCGGTGGCGACCAGCGGCTTTGCCCCGTTCCTGCTGGATGGCGTGACCGGTTCGGGCAAGACCGAAACCTATTTCGAGGCGGTGGCGCAGGCGATCCGCATGGGTCGTCAGGTGCTGGTGCTGCTGCCCGAAATCGCCCTGACACAAAACTTCCTCCACCGTTTCGAGGACCGCTTTGGCGTCACCCCCGTCCTGTGGCACTCCAGCCTCAAGGCCGCCGAACGCCGCCGCGCATGGCGCGCCATCGCCAGCGGTCAGGCGCAGGTGGTGGTGGGCGCGCGCTCGGCACTGTTCCTGCCCTTTGCGCGGCTGGGCCTGATCGTCGTCGACGAAGCGCATGAGGTGTCGTTCAAACAGGACGAGGGCGTGCGCTATAACGCGCGCGACGTGGCGGTGATCCGCGCCCGGTTCGAGAGCATCCCGGTGGTGCTGGCCAGCGCCACCCCGGCGCTGGAAAGCATGACTCTGGCCGAGGCGGGCGTATATAAGCGTATCGTCCTGCCCGACCGTTTTGGCGGGGCGCAATTGCCCGACATCCAGATCTGCGACCTGACCCAGCAACCGCCGGAGCGCAACCACTGGATCGCCCCCCCGCTGGTCGAGGCGTTGAAGGCCCGGCTGGAGCGCGGGGAACAATCGCTGTTGTTTTTGAACCGGCGTGGTTACGCGCCGCTGACGCTGTGCCGGTCCTGCGGCCATCGGTTTGAATGCAACACCTGCAGCGCGTGGCTGGTCGAACACCGCCTGTCGCGGCGGCTGGCCTGTCACCATTGCGGGCAGGAACAGCCCATGCCCACCGCCTGCCCCGAATGCGGCGAGGCCGATTGTCTGGTCGCCTGCGGCCCCGGCGTCGAACGCATTGCCGACGAAGTGCGCGAAATCCTGCCCGAGGCGCGGGTCTTGCTGGCCACATCGGACACGCTGAACTCGCCCGAAAAGATCGGCGATTTCGTCACTGCCGCGCAGGAAGGCATGGTGGATGTGATCGTGGGCACGCAATTGGTGACCAAGGGCTATCACTTTCCGGAACTGACGCTGGTGGGGGTGATCGACGCCGATCTGGGGCTGGAGGGCGGCGACCTGCGCGCGGGCGAGCGCACCTATCAACAGATCGCGCAGGTGGCGGGCCGCGCGGGCCGTGGGGAAAAGCCGGGCGAGGTGGTGATCCAGACCCGCCACCCCAAGGCGCCGGTGATCGCCGCCTTGGCGGCGGGCGACCGCGACGCCTTTTACACCGCCGAAACCGAAGGCCGCCGCGCCGCCCACGCCCCGCCCTTTGGCCGCTGGGCCGCGATCATCGTTTCCAGCGAGGATGAGGCCGAAGCCCGCGAGGCCGCCCGCGCCATTGGCGGCACGCGGCCCAACCTGCCCGATGTGGCGGTGCATGGCCCCGCGCCCGCACCGCTGTCATTGTTGCGGGGCCGCTATCGCTATCGCCTGTTGATCAACGCGCGGCGCAGCGCCGAATTGCAAAAGATCATCCGCGAATGGCTGGGCGGGCTGAAATTCCCCGCCAGCGTCCGGGTCGGCGTCGATATCGACCCATACTCCTTTGTATAGGGGCGGCTAAACCGCGTCATTCAAGGGCGGCTAAACCGCCACGCCCTCGCGGCGCAGCAGGGCGCGCTTGATCTCCACGCCCCAGTGGTAACCGCCCATCGCGCCATCGCCGCGCAGGACGCGATGACACGGCACCAGCACCGCCACCGGATTGGCACCATTGGCCGTGCCCACCGCCCGCGCCGCGTCCGGCTGGCCGATGGCGGCGGCTACCTGTGCATAGCTGCGCGTTTCACCAGACGGAATGGCACGCAGCGCCGCCCACACATTCTGTTGAAAAGCCGTGCCGCGCAGGTCCAGCGGCACGTCCGCCCCATCCCCCCGCCCCTCAACCACGGCGACAACGGCGGCCACCCATGCGGCAAAAGCGTCATCAGCCCCCGCCTCCACCCGCGCGCCGGGATAGTGTGCGGCCAAACTGTCCGCCCCCTCGGCAAAGGCGACGCGGCATATCCCGCGCGAACTGGCCGCAATCAACACCTTGCCCAACGCGGTGGGGACGATGGCATGGCGGATCACCTCTGCCGCACCACCCCCGGATCTGTTACGGTTCCCCTCCATGGCAGGCTCCCAAAGGCGCGCGGATCTGAACGCGCGGTGAATCGAATCGGGACGCGCCGCCCCATTGGCACGATGATGCGCCCAATCGGAACATCATGGCAACCCCACCCCTTGCACGCCCGCCGGCAAACCGCAAAATCCGGGCAATCGCGCCAAAGGGGCGGTGCATCCGCGCCACCGTGGGATCGGAATGGGGCACAGATTGGAGGGAATGGTCCCGCCCCGCTTGCATCCATTCCTATTCATCGCTATGCGCGCCGCGAACTGAGGGTTGTCACGCAGGTTGCGCGGCAGTTCACCCGTCAGCGACTATTGGCTCCTGACCGTCCGGCAAAGAGGCTGGCGGGCATGGGGCGAACCGGCAAGAGGGGACCGACGCGCGTGGAGAATTCCGCCGGCATTACCGCCAGTCTGCAAGGGCGTTACGCTGCTGCCCTGTTCGAACTGGCCAGTGAAAAGGGCGCCGTGAGCGCCGTGGAGGCGGATCTCGAGACGCTGGGTCAGGCAATCGCCGGCTCGGAGGATCTGTCCGCGCTGATTCGCAATCCGCAGATCACCCGCGATGCGGCCGCCCGTGCGGTCGATGGCGTGGCCGCCCTGCTGGGCCTGTCTGATCTGACCAAGAACTTTCTGGGCGTGTTGGCGGGCAATCGCCGCCTTTCGGCCCTGAGCGACATCATCGTCGCCTTTGCCTCGATCGCGGCGGCTGCCCGTGGCGAGGTGTCGGCGCAGGTGACCAGCGCCCACCCGTTGAGCGATGAGCAGCTGTCGGCCCTGTCGGCCAAGCTCGCCGCGCGCGAGGGCAAGACCGTCAAGCTTCAGGCGAGCGTCGACCCGGATCTGCTGGGTGGCCTCGTTGTCCGCATCGGGAGCCAGCAGATCGACAGCTCGATCCGCACCCGTCTCAATTCTCTCGCCCAGGCCATGAAGGGCTAACGCCCTTTTCGGTTTTGGCCGATGAAGGGCTAAGGCCCGCACAAGGTTCGATGAAAGGCTGAACATGGAAATTCGCGCCGCAGAAATTTCGAAGGTCATCAAGGACCAGATCGCCAATTTCGGCACCGAAGCCCAGGTTTCGGAAGTCGGTTCGGTGCTCTCGGTTGGTGACGGTATCGCCCGCATCCACGGTCTGGACAAGGTTCAGGCCGGTGAAATGGTGGAATTCGCCAATGGCGTTCAGGGCATGGCTCTGAACCTCGAAGCCGACAATGTCGGCGTCGTGATCTTTGGCTCGGACTCCGAGATCAAGGAAGGCGACACCGTCAAGCGCACCGGCGCCATCGTGGACGTGCCGGTGGGCAAGGGTCTGCTGGGCCGCGTGGTGGACGCGCTGGGCAACCCGATCGACGGCAAGGGCCCGATCGTGTCGGACCTGCGCAGCCGCGTCGAAGTCAAGGCGCCGGGCATCATCCCCCGCAAGTCGGTGCACGAGCCCGTGCAGACCGGCCTGAAGGCCATTGACTGTCTGGTGCCCGTGGGCCGTGGCCAGCGCGAGCTGATCATCGGTGACCGTCAGACCGGCAAGACCGCCGTTGCGATCGACACCTTCATCAACCAGAAGACCGTCAACGCCGGCAACGACGAGTCGAAGAAGCTGTACTGCATCTACGTCGCCGTTGGTCAGAAGCGTTCGACCGTGGCGCAGATCGTGCGTCAGCTGGAAGAAAACGGCGCGATGGAATATTCGGTCGTGATCGCCGCGACCGCTTCGGAGCCCGCTCCGCTGCAGTATCTGGCGCCCTACACCGGCGCTGCCATCGGTGAATTCTTCCGCGACAACGGCATGCACGCCGTGATCGTGTACGACGACTTGTCGAAGCAGGCTGTGGCCTATCGCCAGATGTCGCTGCTGCTGCGTCGTCCCCCGGGCCGCGAAGCTTATCCGGGCGACGTGTTCTACCTGCACTCGCGCCTGCTGGAACGCGCTGCCAAGCTGAACGATGACAATGGCGCCGGTTCGCTGACCGCTCTGCCGATCATCGAAACGCAGGCGGGCGACGTGTCGGCCTACATTCCGACCAACGTGATCTCGATCACCGACGGCCAGATCTTCCTGGAAACCGGCCTGTTCTATCAGGGCGTCCGTCCGGCGATCAACGTGGGTCTGTCGGTGTCGCGCGTGGGTTCGTCGGCGCAGACCAAGGCGATGAAGAAGGTCTCGGGCTCGATCAAGCTGGAGCTGGCGCAGTACCGCGAAATGGCGGCGTTTGCCCAGTTCGGTTCGGACCTCGATGCTTCGACGCAAAAGCTGCTGAACCGCGGTGCGCGCCTGACCGAGCTGCTGAAGCAGCCGCAGTTCTCGCCGCTGGGCTTTGAAGAGCAGACCTGCGTCATTTTCGCTGGCACCAACGGTTATCTGGACAACGTCCCGACCAACCGCGTCACCGAATATGAGGCCGAGCTGCTGAGCTTCCTGCGCAACAGCCACGCCGACCTGCTGACCCTGATCCGCGACACCAAGGATCTGGGCGACGAGGCCAAGGGCAAGCTGGTTGCCGCTCTGGACGCTTTCGCCAAGCAGTTCGCTTAAGTCCGGCAGCCCTACGAAAGGTAGTTGGCTATGGCCAGTCTCAAGGAACTCAAGGGCCGGATCAACTCGGTCAAATCGACCCAGAAGATCACCAAGGCCAAGCAGATGGTGGCCGCCGCGAAGCTGCGCAAGGCGCAGTCCGCGGCGGAGGCCGCACGCCCCTATGCCGCCCGTCTGGCAGAAGTGATGGGCTCGATCGCCTCGCGCATCGTCGTGAGCGAGAACAGCCCCAAGCTGCTGGCCGGCACCGGCAAGGATGCGGTGCATCTGTTGGTCGTGGCCAATTCGGACCGCGGCCTGTGCGGCGCGTTCAACTCTAACATCCTCAAGGCAGCCCGTCTCAAGGCTCAGGCTCTGGAAGCCGAAGGCAAGACGGTGCTGTTCTATCTGGTCGGCCGCAAGGGTCGCGCGGTGATCCGTCGCGAATATCCCAACGCCATTCTGGCCCAGTTCGACACCACCGAGGTGCGCGAGCCGGGTTATGGCGAGGCCGAAAAGATCGCCGATGAACTGGTCGCTCTGTATGAGGCCGGCAAGTTCGACGTGGCGCACCTGTTCTTCAGCAAGTTCCGCAGCGCGCTGCTGCAGGAGCCGACCGAACAGCAGATCATCCCCGTCCCCACGCCCAAGGCCGAAGCGGCCACCGGCGGCGCTGTGGTCGAGTATGAGCCCGAGGAAGAAGAAATCCTCGGCGCGCTGCTGCCGCGTTACCTCAAGACGCAGCTGTTTGGCGCGTTGCTGGAGAACGCGGCGAGCGAACAGGGTGCATCGATGACCGCGATGGACAACGCCACGCGCAACGCCGGCGACCTGATCAGCAAGCTGACCATTCAGTACAACCGCAGCCGTCAGGCCGCGATCACGACCGAACTCATCGAAATCATCGCTGGCGCCGAAGCGCTCTGACGACGAGATAGAAGGCAAGGAAAAAACCCATGGCCACCAACACTGGCAAGATCAGCCAAGTTATCGGCGCCGTCGTCGACGTGACTTTCGACGGCGAACTGCCGGCGATTCTGACCGCTCTGGAAACGGACAACAACGGCAACCGTCTGGTGCTCGAAGTTGCCCAGCACCTGGGTGAAAACACCGTCCGCACCATCGCTATGGACGCCACCGAAGGCCTGACCCGTGGTCAGCCGGTGTCGAGCACCGGCGCACAGATCTCGGTGCCGGTCGGCCCCAAGACGCTGGGTCGCATCATGAACGTTGTTGGCGCGCCCATCGACGAACGTGGCCCCATCGGTGCCGAACAGAGCGCCCCGATCCACGCCAAGGCTCCCGACTTCATCGACCAGTCGACCGAAGCGGCCATTCTGGTCACCGGCATCAAGGTCATCGACCTGCTGGCCCCCTATGCCAAGGGCGGCAAGATCGGCCTGTTCGGCGGCGCGGGCGTGGGCAAGACCGTGTTGATTCAGGAACTGATCAACAACATCGCCAAGGGCCACGGCGGCGTGTCGGTGTTCGCTGGCGTGGGTGAACGTACCCGCGAAGGTAACGACCTGTACCACGAATTCCTGGACGCTGGCGTTATCGCCAAGGACGCTGACGGCAATCCGACCCCGGATGGCTCGAAGGTGGCTCTGGTGTTCGGCCAGATGAACGAACCGCCGGGCGCGCGTGCTCGCGTGGCTCTGTCGGGTCTGACCATGGCTGAATACTTCCGCGACCAGGAAGGCCAGGACGTGCTGTTCTTCGTGGACAACATCTTCCGCTTCACGCAGGCCGGTTCGGAAGTGTCGGCTCTGCTGGGCCGTATTCCTTCGGCCGTGGGTTATCAGCCCACCCTGTCGACCGACATGGGCGCGCTGCAGGAACGCATCACCTCGACGACCAAGGGTTCGATCACCTCGGTTCAGGCGATTTACGTGCCCGCGGACGACCTTACCGACCCCGCGCCGGCCACCTCGTTCGCCCACTTGGACGCAACGACCACGCTGAACCGCGCGATTTCGGAACTGGGCATCTATCCCGCCGTGGACCCGCTGGACTCGACCTCGCGCGTGCTGACGCCCGCCGTTGTCGGTCAGGAGCACTACGAAACCGCCCGCCGCGTTCAGGAAACGCTGCAAAAGTACAAGTCGCTGCAGGACATCATCGCGATCCTGGGCATGGACGAGCTGTCGGAAGAAGATAAGCTCACCGTTGCCCGCGCCCGCAAGATCCAGCGCTTCCTGTCGCAGCCCTTCCACGTGGCCGAAGTGTTCACCGGCATCAGCGGCAAGTTCGTGCAGGTCGAAGACACCGTCAAGTCGTTCAAGGCTGTGGTCGACGGCGAATACGACCACCTGCCCGAAGCCGCGTTCTACATGGTTGGCGGCATCGACGAAGCGGTCGCAAAGGCCAAGAAGCTGGCCGCGGAGGCCTAAGACATGGCACTGCAGTTCGAACTCGTCACGCCTGCGCGTCTGGTCCGTTCCGAGAGCGTCCACATGGTGGTCGTCCCCGGCACCGAGGGCGAGTTCGGCGTGCTGGAGGGCCACGCGCCCTTCATGGCAACGATCCGTGACGGCGCCGTCAAGGTCTACACGACCGAGAGCGGCGCCCCCGAGGAGATCGTCGTGCGCGGCGGTTTCGCCGAGGTGACGCCCAAGGGCCTCACCCTGCTGGCCGAGGCTGTCGAGGGCTAAGCCCAACGCGCCCCGCGTGCAAAAGGTTCAAAGGGTCGGGAGAGGTTCGCCTTTCCCGGCCCTTTCCTTTTGCGCGGTGCGCGGATGAAAAGGGGAAAGGTGCCTCCGGCGGGCAAAGGGCGGCGGCCCTTTGCAATCCCGATAATGGCCGCGTGGCGTCTCGCTCCATAGCGATGTGCACAGCGCAACCTTTGGTGAATAAGCCACTTGGCGGGAAGATAAATGGACACTGCGAACACGGCGAGATTTTGGACGTTAAGCGCGACCGCTTAGGCTATGACGTCCAACATCCGAGTGGTGATCCCCATATGCCCGGGGCCGATAGCCGATCCAGGTCGATACCCCAGAAAATCAGAAAGCGATCATATTCTGGCTGATATACAAGCCAATTGCCAACCGTACAGGCCACGCACATGCCGTGGATCGTAGACCCTACAGGAAACTGGGGGATACCCTGCCCCTCAACGATAGCCCTTATGGGGAATGGCGAACATATTGAATCGCGTAGCCCTTCTTCTACGCTCTTCAAATAGCTGCCTTCATCCCATCCCGCGCCAATATAGACATCCGACGTATCGCTCATACAGGCGTCAAGCCGCTCAAGAGGATCAACGTCCATGTCTGGACGATCTCACAGCAACGGCCAAACCACAAGCGTGCTTTGTCTCCCATCGCCTTCTCCCCAAAACCCACCGCGCAGCGGCCTTCAACATCGGCTACCTCACCGCGTCGCGCGACATCGCCACGCCCACACAATGCCGACATTCCCGGGATTGCAAAGGGCCCCCGCCCTTTGCCCGCCGGAGGCCCCTTTCCGCACTTACATCCCCAATCACCGCCCCTTCTTCGCGGTCGGCACGTAAAAGTCGGGGTCTTTGCCCTCCACCCATGTCAGGAATTTGGCCACACCATCGTTCCGGCGCAGCGCGTCCAGATCCATCGCGATGCGGGCCAGTTCGGCATTGGTGAAATTGTTGTGCAGCGCCTGATGGCAGATCGGGTGCAGCCGCACCGTGTCGCGCCCGCCGCGTGATTTGGGCACCGGGTGATGGGCCACCACTTCGCTGCCCAGCGGGCGTTCGCACAGCCAGCACGGTTCGGGCGGCGGAGCCTCGGCCTCGTCCTCGACATCCCAGTATGGGTCATTCTTTGCGCGGCGTTTCGCCATAATCCGTACTTCCCCTTTGTCAGACCTTCGCCATTAGCAAATCTTCAAAGTTTGCGCTCTATCAACGAAGTTTAAGAACCGACTGACGGCCCGACTCTGTCCAGAGCGGGTCTATAGCATCGAGGGAACGACAGGGTATGAGCGCATTCGGCCGCCGCAATGGCCCCGGAAGCTTTGGCCAGACCGCAGCGCGGCCGGCATTTGGCGTGGCACGCCCGATGCGCACCGCCGAAGGCACGTTGCCGCCCGCAGGCCCCGGCGGCGATCAATTCCCTCCGCTGCCCAACGCCGATCTGCCCGGCGCCGCCCCTGCCGAGCCGCTGTCGCGCAATTCGGACGCGATGGCGCGGCTGGCCGATCGCATGAACGCCACCAACGACGGCCCCAAAGCCGCCGAGGGGTTCGAGGCCAGCGTGCACAAGATCAAGGAGCAGGTGCTGCCCCGCCTGCTGGAGCGCGTCGACCCCGAGGCCGCCGCCACCCTGACCAAGGATGAACTGTCGGAGGAATTCCGCCCGATCATCATGGAAGTGCTGGCCGAATTGAAGATCACCCTGAACCGGCGCGAACAATTCGCGCTGGAAAAGGTGCTGATCGACGAGCTTCTGGGCTTTGGCCCGCTCGAAGAGCTGCTGAACGATCCCGACATTTCCGATATCATGGTCAACGGCCCCGACCAGACCTATGTGGAAAAAAAGGGCAAATTGCAGCTTGCCACCATCCGTTTCCGCGATGAAACACATCTGTTCCAGATCGCCCAGCGCATCGTCAATCAGGTCGGCCGCCGCGTCGACCAGACCACGCCGCTGGCTGACGCCCGCCTGAAAGACGGCAGCCGCGTCAACGTCATCGTCCCGCCGCTCAGCTTGCGCGGCACGGCGATCTCGATCCGTAAATTTTCCGAAAAGCCGATCACCATCGACATGTTGCGGGATTTCGGCTCGATGTCGGATCCCATGGCCACCGCGCTGAAAATCGCGGGCGCGTGCCGGATGAACATCGTTATTTCGGGCGGTACGGGTTCGGGTAAAACGACGATGCTCAACGCCTTGTCGAAAATGATCGACCCGGGCGAACGCGTGCTCACGATCGAAGACGCGGCCGAATTGCGCCTGCAACAGCCGCACTGGCTGCCGCTGGAAACCCGCCCTCCCAACCTCGAAGGCCAGGGCGCGATCACCATCGGCGATCTGGTCAAGAACGCCCTGCGTATGCGCCCTGACCGCATCATCCTGGGCGAAATTCGTGGATCGGAGTGCTTTGACCTGCTGGCGGCGATGAACACGGGCCATGATGGCTCGATGTGTACGCTGCACGCCAACAGCCCGCGCGAATGTCTGGGCCGTATGGAAAACATGATCCTGATGGGCGACATCAAGATCCCCAAGGAGGCCATCAGCCGCCAGATCGCCGAATCCGTCGACCTGATCGTGCAGGTAAAACGCCTGCGCGATGGCAGCCGCCGCACCACCAACATCACCGAAGTGATCGGCATGGAAGGCGATGTCATCGTCACGCAGGAGCTGTTCAAGTTCGAATATCTGGACGAAACGCCCGAAGGCAAGATCATCGGTGAATGGCGCTCGTCCGGCCTGCGCCCGTACACGCTGGAAAAGGCCCGCCAATTCGGGTTTGATCAGGCCTTTTTGGAAGCCTGCCTGTAACGCGCGCCGTCGGGGCGCGTCGTCACGACGCCCCCGACAGCCGCATCGCCAGCCCGGCCAGCACCAGCACCCCGGCGCAGGACCAGAAGGCCACCGCGCGCCACGGCATCCAGCCCACAGCATCCGCATCGGCCCGGCGCATCCGCCGCCGGTCGGCCCACCCGGCCACCACCGCCAGCGCGATCATCGCCCCCAGAGCCGCGTAAATCCATGCCGGATCACTATCCATGGCATTCCTTTTGCGCATCGCGGCATCGCCTGCCGCCTTGTTGGCAAACACGTGCTTGCCTGAACCGCGCCAGCGGGTAAACGCAGGCGCGTGTCGACGCAACCCACCCCCAACGCCCCCCGCCCCAACCGCCCGTTTCTGGCGATGGGCCTGCGACTGTGTGCGGCGCTGATGGTCTCCACCCTGTTCCTGCTGGTGAAACTGGCGGGGCAATCGGGGGTCAAACTGCCCGAAATCATGTTCTGGCGACAGGCGATCTCGCTGCCGCTGATCGGCGGCTGGCTGGCGGCGCAAGGGCAATTGTCGCGCCTGTCCACCCGCCGCCTGCCGATGCATGCCGCGCGCGCGGTGTCGGGCACGATCGGCATGGTGTGCAATTTCAGCGCCTCAATCCTGCTGCCGCTGGCCGTGGCGACCATCTTGGGCTTTACCACGCCGATGTTCGCGGTGCTGCTTTCGGCGCTGTTGCTGCGCGAACATGTCGGGCCGTGGCGCTGGGTCTCGGTGGCTCTGGGCTTTGCCGGGGTGCTGCTGATCGCGCTGCCGTCGGGCGGCGTGTCGGGGATCAACCCGCTGGGCGTGGCGGCAGGCATCGCCAGCGGCTTCATGGTGGCGCTGATCTCGATCCAGATCCGCGACATGACCCGCACCGAACATTCGCCCGCGATGGTGTTCTATTTCGCGCTGTTCGGCACGCTGGTCACCGCGCCGCTGTTGCCGCTTTACATGACCGCGCATAGCCCCGCGCAATGGGCGATCCTGATGGGCGTGGGGCTGGTGGGCACGGCGGGGCAATTCCTGCTGACGGGCGCGCTGCGCTTTGGCGCGGTCAGCAGCGTGATCGTCATGGATTATACCTCGCTGATCTGGACCACCCTGTTTGGCGAGGTCATTTTCAACCAGATGCCGCCCGCGACAGTGTGGCTGGGCGCGCCGCTGATCGTCGCGGCGGGGCTGGTGATCGCGTGGCGCGAACACCGCCTGCACCTGTTGCGCCAACGTCTGGCCGCGCAGGCCGAGGGCAGCGCCGCCTGAACGGCGCCGCCCCCACCCGATCACCCCTGCCAGACCAGCCGAGGCTTGCGCGCGGCCAGCGTTTCATCCACCCGGCGGCGCGGCGTATAATGCGGCGCGGTCTTCAGACTGGGGTCACCCGCCTTGGCGCGCGCGGCCAGTGACCGCATGCTGCTGATGAAGCGGTCCAGTCCGGCGCGGCTCTCGGTCTCGGTCGGCTCGATCAGCATCGCGCCATGCACGACCAGCGGGAAATAGACCGTCATCGGGTGAAAACCTTCGTCAATCAGACCCTTGGCGATGTCCAGCGTGGTCACCCCCTCACCCAGTTCGTCGTCGGTGAACAAGGCCTCATGCATGCAAGGCCCGGCGTCCGCAAAAGGCGCGTGCAGCACATCCTGCAATGACCGCAGCACGTAATTGGCGTTCAACACCGCATCATTGGCCACCTGCGCCAACCCGTCACCGCCATGCGACAACATATAGGCCAGCGCCCGGACGAACATCCCCATCTGGCCATGAAACGCCGCCATCCGGCCAAAGGGCGCGGCGCCCGGCAGGCTGGAAAGGTCTTCTTCTTCAACCAGATGCGCCACACCATCATCATCCCGCCGGACAAAGGGCAAAGGCGCATAGGCCGCCAACCGATCCGACAGCACCACCGGCCCCGACCCCGGCCCGCCGCCGCCATGCGGGGTCGAAAACGTCTTGTGCAGGTTGATATGCATCGCATCGACGCCCAGATCGCCCGGCCGCACCCGCCCGACGATGGCGTTGAAATTCGCTCCATCGCAATAGACATAGCCGCCGGCCGCATGAACGGCGGCCGAAATCGCCGGCATATCGCGTTCAAACAAACCACAAGTGTTTGGATTCGTGATCATAACCCCTGCGACATCACCCCCTGCCCCATCGGCCAGGCGGGCGGTCAGCGCGGCCAGATCGACGCGGCCATCATCGGTCGCGGGAATCGCCTCGACCCGGAATCCGGCAAAGGCGGCGGTGGCCGGATTGGTGCCATGCGCGCTGGTCGGCACCAGCACCACCGGGCGGTCCTCGCCCCGCGCCTCAACCGCGGCGCGGATCGCCAGCAAGCCGCACAATTCCCCATGCGCCCCCGCCTTGGGCGACAGCGCAACGCCCGCCATGCCGGTCAGCACCATCAGCCAGTCGGCTAATTGGGCAATCGCCTCGATCGCGCCGGGCACGGTGGCGCGCGGTTGCATGGGGTGGATATCGGCAAAACCGGGCAGCCGGGCAACGCGTTCATTCAGCCGCGGGTTGTGCTTCATGGTGCAGCTACCCAGAGGAAACGGCCCCAAATCAATGGCATAGTTCTGTCGCGAGAGACGGGTGTAATGGCGCACCACCTCTGGCTCGGACAGGCCGGGCAGCGCGGGCGGGGTTTTGCGCAAGTGGCGCGACAGGCCCGCGACCGGCGCGGCAGAGGCCTCTGGCAGGTCCACGCCTGTCCCCCCCGGCGCGGCCAGTTCAAAGATCAGCGGTTCTTCCAGCGCCAATCCACGGTCGCCACTGGCGGTAGCGGGCAGCGGCGTGGCGGCCCCATTGCTGGTCATTTCGGGACGCCATCCGGCGGTGTTCGGAGCGTTCATCACAGCACCTCCTGCAGCGCGTCAACCAGCGCGGCGATGTCGTCATCAGTCGTACATTCACTGGCCGCGATCAGCAGACCATTGGCCAAACCGCTGTTATCCGGGTACAAACGCCCCAGTGGCACGCCACCCAGCACGCCGCGCGCGCCCATCGCCCGCACCGCCGCGCGGGCATCCCCCGGCAGGATCACGGTGAATTCGTTGACATAGGCCTGGTTCAAAACGGACACGCCGGGGATCACCGCCAGTGCCGCCGCCGTCGCCTGCGCCCTTGCGTGGTTTTCGGCCGCCAGACGGGCCAGCCCCTCGCCGCCCAGCAAGCTCATGTGAATACTGAAGGACAGCGCGCAAAGCCCTGCATTTGTGCAGATATTGCTGGTCGCCTTTTCCCGGCGGATATGTTGTTCACGGGTCGACAGCGTCAAAACAAACGCCCGCCGCCCATCGGCATCCACCGTTTCGCCGCACAACCGGCCCGGCATCTGACGCACGAATTTCTCGCGGCAGCCGAACAGGCCGAGGTACGGCCCGCCAAAATTCAGGCCTACGCCAAGGGCTTGGCCCTCACCCACGACGATGTCGGCGCCCAGATGGCCCGGCGCCTCGATCAATCCCAGCGCGACCGGTTCGGTCACCACCACGATCAGCAATGCCCCCACCGCATGGGCCGCATCAGCCAGCGCCGCCAGATCCGGCACGCGGCCCAGCACATCGGGGTACTGCACCACAACCGCGCTGGTTTTGTTGTCAATGATAGCAATAAGGTCGGCACAATCTGGCGTTTCAACCAGCCTTGTCGGCAGCACATCCAGCACGTCACCGGTGAACCGCGCCATGCCCTGCGCCGTGGCCACATAATGCGGATGCAGCCCGCCGCTGATCACCGTCCGCCCGCGCCGGGTGATGCGGGCCGCCATGGCGATCGCCTCCCAACAGGCGGTCGAGCCGTCATACATGCTGGCGTTGGCGATGTCGGTGCCGAACAGGCGCGCCACCTGCGTCTGGAACTCGAACAGCACCTGCAACGTGCCCTGCGCGATTTCGGGCTGATAGGGGGTATAGGCGGTCAGGAACTCGCCGCGCTGGATCAGGTGGTCGACGCTGGCCGGGATGTGGTGGCGATAGGCCCCCGCCCCCAGAAAAAACGGCGCGGTGCCTGCCGACAGGTTTTGCGCGGCAAGCCGGGTCATGTGACGCTCGACCGCCATTTCGCTGGCATGGGCGGGCAGGCCGGGGATGGGTTCGGCCAGCAGAGCGTCTGCGGGCACATCGGCGAACAATTCGTCGATATGGCCCGCACCGACGCGCGCCAGCATCCCCGCGCGGTCCGCAGGGCTAAGAGGCAGATAACGCATGGGAATTACAGCCCTTCGATATGTGCCTGATAGGCGGTTTCGTCCATCAACCCGGCAAGGTCGGCCGGATCGGCGATCGTCTGACGCCACAGCCAGCCCGTCCCTTGCGGATCGGAATTGACCAGTTCAGGGGCATCGGCCAGCGCTTCGTTGACCTCTGAGACCTCGCCCGAAACGGGGGCGTAGATGTCGCTGGCGGCCTTGACGCTGTCGATGGCGCCGGCGGTTTCAGCCTTGGTCAGCGCGCCGCCCACCGCGGGCAGATCGACATAGGTGATGTCGCCCAGCGCGTGCTGTGCATAGGCGGTGATGCCCACGGTCGCGATCTGGCCAGCGGTGGCCTCGCCGTCAAACGCGATCCATTCGTGGTCAGCGGTATAAAGGACGGTCATTGGGCGGCTCCTTTGCGATGGTAAGTATGCGGAACAAAAGGCAAAGTGGTGACGGTGGCGGGTAGTTTGCGCCCCCGCACATCGATGAAAACAGCGGTGCCGGGGATGGCCTGCGCCAACGGCAGCGCCGCCATGGCGATGGCATGGTTGCAACTGGGGCCAAACCCGCCAGAGCTGACCGTGCCGATCGGCGCGCCATCGGCGTCCAGCACAGCGGCGCCTTCGCGCGCGGCCTGACGGCCCTCCAGCGCCAGACCGACGCGGCGGGTGGGCGTGCCCTTGGCGATCAGCGGCAGCACCGCATCGGCGCCAATAAACCCGCCCGTATCGCGGCGGCGGCGGCTGATGGCAAAGTCCAGCGCGGCGGTGACGGGATCGACGCCTTCATCCATGTCGTGGCCATACAGCGGCAGTCCAGCCTCCAGACGCAGGCTGTCGCGCGCGCCAAGGCCAATGGGGCGCACCGCCGGATCGGCGCACAGGGCATCGGCCAGCGCGGCGGAATCATCGGCCAAAAGGCTGATTTCAAAGCCATCCTCGCCGGTATAGCCGCTGCGGCTGATCCACAGCGCGACCTCGCCCCATTGAAACGCCCCCGCCTGCATAAAGCCCAGCGCCGCCACGTCCGGCACCAGCGCCGCCAGCGCCTCGACCGCCTGCGGCCCCTGCAACGCCAGCAAGGCATGTTCGTCCAGATGGGTCAGCGTGATGTCATCGGGCAGATTTTCGCGCAAATGGCCAATATCGTCCCATTTGGTCGCGCCATTCACGACCAGATAAAACCCATCGTCCCGGCGCGTGACCATCAGGTCATCCAGAATGCCGCCGTCTTCGCCCAGCAACAGCGAATAGCGCACCCGCCCATGCCGCAGCGCAGCAAGATCGGCAGGCAACAGCCCCTCCAGCGCGGTCTGCGCGGCGGCCTGATCGGCCATCGGCGCGCCGTCCGCGTCCTCCACCCGGACCAGCAACTGGCCCATGTGGCTGACGTCAAACAGGCCCGCATGTTCGCGCGTCCACAGGTGTTCGGCCATGATGCCGCCGCCCTCTGCGTCATATTGCACCGGCATCCAATAGCCGGCGAATTCGACCATCCGGCCACCACGCGCGCGGTGCCAATCGTCCAGTGGCAGGATCAGCGTTTCGGGCGCTTCATCATCGTTGGGATTGTAAGTGTCGCTCACAAATATGTTTTCCGTACAAGAGTGCACCAAACGGTGCCCCCTCTGTCACGGAAACCTGAGAGCTTGGTCCGCGGGCATCAGCCTCGCGGATTTACCCCTTCGGCGGCCCCGTGCGGCAATCCGCCGGGACACTTTCCAGAGTATCGCTGTTGACCCACACGGTCCATGGTGCCTGAGAGATTCCGGGGCGGTTGCTCCTTCGGCGTCCTGCGATCCGGGGCAACCGAATCGCGGGAACTCTCCCGCATGGGTCAGCGACGGCCAAGCGCTTCCCATGTTGCGGCGCAAAAGTCAAACCCGGCTGTCACCATTACTAACAGGATTGGATCTACCCGCCCAAATCACACATTGCTCAACCGCTCGGGCACTTCACCATGGATGCGCTGATAGCTGGCGATGGCAAAGCGATCCGTCATGCCCGCGATGTAATCGGCAATGTGGCGCGCGCGGGCCGTGGCGTCATCAGGTGCGCGGGCGGCCCATTGCCCCCCCATCAGTGCCGGATCCTGCGCAAAGGCGGCAAACAGCCCAGCCACCACCTGACGCGCGCTGGCGGCGGCGGCCAATTGCTCGTCATGCAGATACAGGCGCTGATACATGAAGCGTTTCAATTCACGCTCCGCCTCGGCCAGCGCGGGCGAGAAGGTGGCGCTGACCTGCCCGGCGGCGCGCACATCGGCAAGGCTCTCCATGCCCACGGTGCGCAGCCGCGTCTGCGCGATCACGTCATTGACCATGATGCCGATCTGGCTACGCACCAGCTCGCGCAACTGGCGCTCACGCGGGGCGCCGGGATGGCGGCGTTCGACCGCATACCATTGCTGCGCAACGAAAGGTTGCTCCATCAGATGGTCCAGCGTCAGGAACCCGGCGCGCAAGCCATCGTCAATGTCGTGGTTGTCATAGGCGATGTCATCGGCAATCGCGGCGACCTGCGCCTCCAGCCCGCTCCATTCGCGCAAGTTCAGCGGAAAGGCCGCGTCCAGCTGCGCCAGCGCCCAATTGGCCGCCCGCCCGCGCCCGCCCAATGGCTTGGTGTCTGCACCCACCGGGCCGTTATGCTTGGCCAGACCTTCCAGCAATTCCCACGTCAGGTTCAACCCGTCATGCTCGCAATAGGGGCTGTCGAGCAGCATCAGCACCCGCAGGCAATGGGCATTGTGGTCCCACCCGCCATGGTCGGCCAATGCTGCGTGCAGCGCGTCCTCTCCGGCATGGCCAAAGGGCGGGTGGCCGATGTCATGGGCCAGACACAGCGCCTCGGTCAGATCCTCGTCCAGACCCAGCTGGCGGGCGATGACGCGGCCGATCTGCGCCACTTCCAGACTATGGGTCATGCGGACGCGATAGTGATCGCCATCGGGGGCGATGAACACCTGCGTCTTGCTGCGCAAGCGGCGGAAGGCGATGGAATGGACGATGCGGTCGCGGTCGCGCTGATAACAACTGCGCGGGCCGCGCGCCAGCGCGCCTTCCATCGGGAATTGACGGCCACGGGTTTGCGCGGGATCACAGGCAAGCGGGGAAAGCGGCATGGCCCACCGGTTAGCCGCTTACCCCCACAAAAACCAGCCGAAAAGCGCCGATTACCGCCCGACCAACAGGCAGGTCCCGGCGG
The DNA here is from genome assembly GCF_009909235.1 of Novosphingobium ovatum. Taxonomy (GTDB): domain Bacteria; phylum Pseudomonadota; class Alphaproteobacteria; order Sphingomonadales; family Sphingomonadaceae; genus Novosphingobium; species Novosphingobium ovatum. Next base: position 863,877 of record NZ_JAAAPO010000001.1, on the reverse strand, counting down.
CCACCACCAGCTCTTCGCGCACCTGTGGGTCGTCAATCCGGCCCAGCGCCATCAGCATCGAGGGCAGATCGCGCCCGGTGCCCTTCAGCGCCTCCAGCTTGCGCAATTGGGCCATGGTCAGGCGGTCGACCAGATGATCGGCCATGCAGGCGGCGGGCGCGGGCGCCATGCCGCGCGCGGTCAGAGCGTTGGTGATACGGTGGCGGGCGGTATTCTCGCCACAGCCGGCCAAGGCCAAGGGCAGCATCAAACACAAAACGGCGCGGGTCACATCGGTCCTTTCAGGTTGCCGCTGTGGCCCGCGCCGCTTGGCGTGGGGGATGTCAGGTCCGGCGTTAGTGCGCCATCGCCTTGACGATATCCTCCACCATCTTCTTGGCGTCGGCCAACAGCATCATCGTCTGGTCCATATAGAACACATCATTATCGACACCTGAATAGCCCACGCCGCCCATCGAGCGCTTGACGAACATGACCGTCTTGGCCTTGTCCACGTCGAACACGGGCATGCCATAGATCGGGCTGGACTTGTCGGTCTTGGCCGCGGGGTTCACCACGTCGTTGGCGCCGATGATGAAGGCGACATCGCACTGGCCGAACTCGGAGTTGATGTCCTCCAGCTCGAACACCTCGTCATAGGGGACGTTGGCTTCGGCCAGCAGCACGTTCATGTGGCCGGGCATACGGCCCGCGACGGGGTGGATGGCGTATTTGACGCTGACGCCTTCCTTTTTCAGCAGATCGCCCATTTCGCGCAGGGCATGCTGTGCCTGAGACACCGCCATGCCATAGCCCGGGATGATGATGACGCTTTCGGCTTCCTTCATCAGGAAGGCCGCGTCCTCGGCCGAGCCGCGCTTCCACGGACGCTGTTCCTTGGGCGCGCCGCCGGCGCCAGCCTCGGGCGCGGCGCCAAAGCCACCCGCGATCACGCTCAGGAACCCACGGTTCATCGCCTTGCACATGATGTACGAGAGGATCGCACCCGAGGAGCCCACCAGCGCGCCGGTGATGATCATCGCCGAATTGTGCAGCGTGAAGCCCATCGCGGCGGCGGCCCAACCCGAATAGGAGTTCAGCATCGAGACGACGACCGGCATGTCCGCGCCGCCGATCGGAATGATCAGCAGGAAGCCGATGATGAACGAAAGCAGCGTGATCACGCCAATGACCCACAGCGACTGGTCAACGGTGAAATAGCCCACCAGCCCCAGAATGGCGATCAGCGTGCCCAGGTTGAGCACATGGCGCCCCGGCAGCAGGATCGGCGAGCCCGACATCTTGCCCGCCAGTTTCAGGAAGGCGATGACCGAGCCGGAAAAGGTGATCGCGCCGATGGCGATGCCCAGGCCCATTTCCACGCTGCTTTGCGCATGGATATGGCCGCCTTCGGCAATGCCAAAGGCCTCCGGATTGAGGTAAGCCGCCCAGCCCACCAGCACGGCGGCCAAACCCACCAGCGAGTGGAACGCCGCGACCAGTTGCGGCATCGCCGTCATGGCAATGCGCCGCGCGATGACAAAGCCAATGCCGCCGCCAATCGCCAGCGCCACCGCGATTTCCGGCAGGCTGGCGATGTTGTGCGTCACCAGCGTCGTCACCACCGCGATCACCATGCCGACCATGCCATAACGGTTGCCCGCGCGGCTGGTGGCGGGCGAGGACAATCCGCGCAGCGCCAGAATGAACAGCACGCCCGACACCAGATAGGCAAACATCGCCCAATCGGGCACCGCATCATGGGACACCGCCGCAGCCGCGCTAAGAAGCTGGAGAACCATCACTTCTTCTCCTTCTTCTTGTACATGGCCAGCATGCGGGCCGTCACGGCAAAGCCGCCAAAGATATTGACCGAGGCCAGCACCACCGCGCCCAGCCCCAGCCATTTCGACACGCCCGCGCCCTGCCCCAGACCGCTGGCGGCGGCCGCGATCAGCGCGCCCACCACGATGACGGACGAGATCGCGTTGGTCACCGCCATCAGCGGCGTGTGCAGCGCGGGCGTCACCGACCACACCACATAATAGCCGACGAAACACGCCAGCACGAAGATCGAGAGGATCGAGATAAAGTCCATGTGTCCCTCCATCAGCCCAAAAGGCGCGGATTGACGACCGCGCCATTGGCGGTCAGGCGGATGGCGTTGCCGATTTCCTCGTCCAGAACAGGCTTGCCCTGCTCCTTGTCCCAAAAGGCCGAGAGGAAATTGTACAGGTTGCGCGCGAACAGCGCCGAAGCGTCCGCCGGCAGATGCGCGGGCGTGTTGCTATAGCCCATGATCTTGACGCCATGACGCTCAACGATCTGGTCGGGCACGCTGCCTTCGACATTGCCGCCCTGTGCGACGGCCAAGTCAAAGATCACGCTGCCCGGCTTCATCGTGGCGATCTGCGCGTCAGAGATCAGGCGCGGCGCGGCGCGGCCCGGAATCAGCGCGGTGGTGATCACAATGTCCTGCTTGGCGATATGGGCGCTGACCAGTTCGGCCTGCGCCGCCTGATATTCCGCGCTCATTTCCGTGGCATAGCCACCGGCGCCCTCGCCCTCGATGCCTGCGACCTTTTCAACAAAGATCGGTTTCGCACCCAGCGACATGATCTGTTCCTTGGTCGCGGAACGCACGTCGGTGGCCGACACCTGCGCACCCAGACGCCGCGCCGTGGCGATCGCCTGAAGCCCCGCCACGCCCACGCCCATGATGAACGCCTTGGCCGCAGAAATGGTGCCTGCCGCCGTCATCATCATCGGAAACGCCCGGCCATAGGTGGCCGCCGCCTCGATCACCGCCTTGTAGCCGGCCAGATTGGACTGGCTGGACAGGATATCCATCGACTGCGCACGGGTGATGCGCGGCATGAACTCCATCGCCAACGCTTCAAAACCGGCCGCCGCATAGGCGTCCACACGGGCGCGCTGGCCAAAGGGGTCAAGGCCCGCCACGATCCACGCCCCCGGCTTTGCCCCCGACAGCAGCGCCACGTCCGGCCCCTGCACGCCCAGAACAATGTCCGCCTCCGCAATCGAGCCGCTGCCATCAAGGATCTGCGCGCCCATCGCGGCATAGTCCGCGTCTGCAATCGACGCGGCCAGACCAGCCCCCGCCTCGATCGCGACATTCGCGCCCAAAGCCTTGAATTTCTTTACAGTTTCGGGTGTGATCGCGACACGCGTCTCCCCGCTCGCCCGTTCACGCAGAACGGCGAGTTTTACAGCCTCGCTCATGTCAGACCTTTCAGCGGGTGATCAGGAAAACAACCAGAGCCGCAATCACAGCGACCACCGGGGTCGAATATTTGATCAGGCTGATAAACCCTGCATAGGTCGCCTCAGCCGCCTTCATGTCATGCCCATTGGCCATATTCGTCTTCCCCGTGCCCGCACGCCATTTTTGGCGCTCATGTCATTTATCGTCATGTCATACCACGCCCTTGACGTGGCTCAAGCCCTGGATACGCAGGTCGGATAGTCGGCATAAAGTTTACTGCGCCGCGCGCACCCGTCCATTTGATCAGGCTGGCACAAATACCAATGCCCGCACGCGTGTCTTACCGGGGGTGTGGCCACCCGCGCTTAACAGGCTCTTTACCCGATCAGTCTAGAAACGGGACGATCTGATAAGCGCATGACCACAGGGACCCCCAACCACAATGGCCGACACCGACACGCGCCTGTTGATGCTGATCGATGATGAGCCCGCGCAAAGCCGGTTGATCACCGCGCTTGCCGCGCGCGACGGCTGGCGCACGATTGTCGTGGCGGACGCCGAAACCGCGATCGCCACGCTGGGCACACGTCAAGGCATGGCTTTGGGGGCCATCATTCTGGATCAATGGGTTCCGGGCGATGGCGCGTGCGATCTGATCCAGCAATTGCGCCAACGCCGCCCCGGATTGCCGATCCTGATGCTGACCGCCAGCGCCTCGCCGCTGTTGGCGGTCGAGGCGATGCGGGCCGGCGCGACCGACTATCTGATCAAGCCTGTGGCCCCCGACCGCCTTCTGACGGCGCTGCGCAATTCCACCACGCGTGAGGCGCCGCGCGATGAATTGCAGCCGCTGACCGAAAAGATTACCGGCCCGGCCGATTTTGACGCGATGATCGGCGCGGCCCCCGCGTTCCGCACCGCTTTGGCCATCGCCGCCAAATCAGCGCGCGGCCATGGCCCCATGCTGATCGAAGGCCCCAGCGGCACCGGCAAGGAAATGCTGGTGCGCGCCGTCCACGCGGCATCGTTGCGGGCGAAGATGCCGCTGCGCATCATCAACGCCAATTCCACGCCCGCCAATTCGATCGAATCGATGCTCTTCGGCCATGAAAAGGGCGCTTTCCCCGGGGCCTTCGACCGCCAGATCGGCGCGTTGCAGCATTGCGACGGCGCCACGCTGGTGATCGACGAGGTATGCCGCCTGCCGCTGGGCGTGCAACAGCGCCTGTCCGAATTTCTGGCCACCGGCGCGGTGCGCCCGATCGGCGCGCGCCATTCGTTCCGCGTCGATGTCCGCCTGATCGTCTGCGCCAACCTGAACCTGAAAGAACTGGTCGGTTATGGCGAATTTGACGAAACGCTGTTTGACCAGATCAGCCAGACCACCGTCGCCCTGCCGCCCTTGCGCGAACGCCCCGGCGATATTCCGGCGCTGGCGCGCTATTTCCTGGCGCGGATTGGCGAACAGCCGGGCCTGCGCGAACTGGGCATTACCGAAGGCGCGCTGGCGCTGCTGTCCGCCTATGACTGGCCGGGCAATGTGCGGCAATTGCAGGCGGTGCTGTTCCGCGCGGCGGTGTTCTGTGACGGTGACGCGCTGACGGCGGACGATTTCCCGCAATTGTCCAGCATGATCAGCTCCGACCCCCTGTCGGGCGGCAATCAACACGAAAGCGCGGGCGTCATGCTGTTCACGGCGGACGGCAACCTGCGCCCGCTCGAAGAGATCGAGGCCGATGTCATCCGGCTGGCCATCGGCCATTACCGTGGCCGCATGACCGAGGTCGCGCGGCGGTTGGGTATTGGCCGATCGACGCTGTATCGCAAGCTGTCGGATCTGGGGATCAGCGAGGCGGGGTGACGCGTTACAGCGGCAACTGGCTGAAATCGGTCAGCGCCGCATCGCGCATCCCGCGCCAGACATGCGCCGCCTGCACCGTTTCGGGCACGTCATGCACGCGGATGATCTGCACGCCCGCGTCCATCATCCGGCAGGCCAGCGCCACGCTGCCGCCCAGACGCTTGTGCGCGGCCGCCTCGTTTGACAGGGCGCCGATCATCCGTTTGCGGCTGGCCCCCACCAGCAACACGCAGCCCAGCGCATGGAACAGCGGCAGCGCATTCATCAGCGCCAGATTTTCCGCAAGGCTTTTGCCAAAGCCGATGCCGGGATCCAGCAGGATCTTCGCGCGCGGAATACCCGCCGCCTGCGCCGCGTCACGCCGTTCACGCAGCCAGTCGAACACGTCCAGCACGACATCGGCATAGATGCCATCGTCATGCAGATCCTCGCCACTTCCGGGCGCGTGCATCAAGCAGACGGGCGCGCCGCTGCGGGCGGCAAATTCCATGCTGCGCGGATCATGGCGCAGGCCCGACACATCGTTGATCAGATGCGCGCCGGCGGCCAGCGCTTCCTCCATCACCGCGACACGGCGGGTGTCGATGCTGATCGCCGCGCCCATTTTGGCGCAATGGCTGATGGCGGGGATGACGCGCTTGATCTCGTCGCCTTCCCATACGGCGGCGGCGCCCGGGCGGGTGCTTTCGCCGCCAATGTCGATGATCGCCGCGCCCGCCTCCAGCATCATGGCGGCATGTTCATGGGCCACATCGGGGCGATCCATGAACTGTCCCCCGTCAGAGAAACTGTCGGGCGTGACGTTCAAAATGCCCATCACCTGCGGCTGATCCAGCCGGATGGTGCGCGGTCCCATCTGCAACGGCGCATGGGCTTTGCGCAGATCGGCCCATTGCGCCTGCGCCTGTTCGCGCGCCGCATCGGGCATTGCGGCGATGGCGGCATCCATGCCCGCAACGCCTGTACGCTCGCGCGCGACAATCCGCCCGCCGTCCCGCGCGATCAGCGCGAAACGGCTGGCATAGACCAGACCACCCGCCAGTCGGACGGCCTCGCCCTCCTCGGCCTGCGGGCTGTCACATAGGGCGATCGGGCGAAGATAAACCTGCATGGATCAGGGCTATAGCCGCGATCAGTCCTCGGTGGCCAGCAGGTAAAGCTGACGGATGGCGTCCAGCGGCTTGACCTCGCCCTGATGCGTCAGGTGCCAGAAGGTCCAGCCGTTGCAACTGGGCGCGCCCTGCAATTGCGCACCGCAGGAATGGATCGAGCCGGTGGTCTTGTCCGACACCAGCGAGCCATCGGCGCGCACGGTGGCGCTGAAACGGCCCTTCTTGTCCGACAGCACCGTGCCCGGCGCGATCCAGCCCGTCTCGATCAGTGTGCCGAACGCCACCTTGGGCGCGGCCTTCTTGCTTTGCATCGTGGTCAGCGCGCTCTCGTCCAGCGGCAATGCGCTCTCGATCCGCTCCAGCGCGGCCTCGCGGTAATTGCCCTCGCGCTCACACCCGATCCAGTGGCGGCCCAGACGCTTGGCCACAGCGCCCGTGGTGCCCGTGCCAAAGAAGGGGTCTAGCACCACATCGCCCTTGTTCGTGGTGGCCAGCATCACGCGATACAGCAAGCTCTCGGGCTTTTGCGTCGGGTGGACCTTGGTCCCGCCCTTTTTCAGCCGCTCCGACCCGTTGCAGATCGGCAGGACCCAGTCGCTGCGCATCTGCAATTCATCGTTCAGCGTCTTCATCGCGCGATAGTTGAAGGTGTATTTGGCGTCCTCCCCCATGCTGCACCAGATCAGCGTTTCATGCGCGTTGGTGAAGCGGGTGCCCTTGAAATTGGGCATGGGATTGGCCTTGCGCCAGACGATGTCGTTCAGGATCCAAAAGCCCAGATCCTGCAGGATGGCGCCCACGCGGAAGATGTTGTGATAGGAACCGATCACCCACAGGCTGCCATTGGGCTTGAGCACGCGGCGCGCCTCGGTCAACCATTCGCGGGTAAATTTGTCATAGGTGGCAAAGCTGTCAAACTTGTCCCAGTCATTGGTGACCGCGTCCACATGGCTGCCATCGGGGCGGGCCAGATCGCCGCCCAGTTGCAGGTTGTACGGCGGATCGGCAAACACCATGTCGACGCTGGCGCTGGGCAGCGAACGCATCGCCTCGATGCAGTCGCCGTCCAGAATGCGCCCTACCGGCAGATCGGCACGGGCGGGCGGTGGCGGGGCCAGGGCCTCGACCGGCAAGACGTCAACAGGAAGCGCGCGCGTGATCTGCCGCGCCAGCTTTCGCGGGGCACGGCGGGCGCGGGTGACGGTGGCGCGCTCCTGAACGAGGATCTGACCCATGGGATTCCTGTGAATAACTGTGACTAACAGCCCCAAGGGTGAGTCATTTGCGGAGTCACGTCAAGAGGCGACTCGCGCGAGTCCGCCGAGTCGCATGGAACAAACCGAGTCAATTGCCACGGGAACAGAATGAGTCTGACACAAGGGATAGAGTCCCGCACCCCCATCAAGACTCAACATCTTGTGTCCGCGACCGGCGCGATGGGGGTGAAAAATAAACGTCACAATGGACCCAACGATGGCCGCAAAGCCCGTATGCGCCGCGCTCAAATCAGCGACAATTGCGCCACGGGGGCAAAACTGCGGCGGTGATGTGGCGTGGGGCCATGCTGGCGCAGGGCGTCCAGATGTTGTGCCGTGCCATAGCCCGCATTGCGCTCCCAGCCATACTGCGGATGGTCCTGCGCGAGCGCCGTCATGATCCGGTCGCGGTGCTCCTTGGCGATGATGCTGGCGGCGCTGATGACGGGTTCCAGCGCGTCACCACCGACGATGGCACGGACCGGCCAGACCCATTCGGCCACCCGGCCTTCGGGCGTTTTGTTGCCATCAATCAACACGATATCGGGGCTATCGGGGATCTGCGCCACCAATCCGGCCACCGCCCGCGTCATCGCCTGCATCGTGGCGGCAAAGATGTTGATGCGGTCGATCTCGTCCGCCTCCACCACACCCACGGCCCAATGGCACTGGTCCTTGATCGCCGCCTCCAGCGCGGCGCGGCGCTTGGCGCTCAGCTTTTTGCTGTCGTTCAGCCCGGCGATGTCCGCCCCGTTCAGCCACACCGCGCCCGCCACCACGGGGCCTGCCAAAGGGCCGCGCCCCGCCTCGTCCACGCCGATGATGATCTGATGCTGTGCCATGGCGGCTGTGTGGGATGGCGCCTCGCGCCCGTCCAGCCCTTTTTCCGCACGCTTTTCCCGGCAGGTGGCCATGGTTTGTGTTGCGTTGCCCGCCCCCCTGCCCTACGCGCCAGCGCGCTATGACCCAGAACGCCGCGCCCACGCCCACGCTGATCCCGCTCGACAATGTCGATCCCGCCCTGGTTGAGGCGCTGCTGGACCGCGCGTTTGAACCAGAACGCCGCCAGCGCACCGCCTACAAGGTGCGCGGCGAGGCCGACTGCCTGCCCGCCCTGTCCTTTGCCGCAATCGACGAGGATCAGCATCTGGTGGGCACGATCCAGTGCTGGCCGGTGGCGCTGAACGATGCCGATGGCCGCGCGCATCCGATGATCATGGTCGGCCCAGTGGCCGTCCTGCCCGAACAACAGGGCCGCGGCTATGGTCAGGCGCTGGTGAGCGCGGCGATTGCCGCGCTGAACCCACAGGCGCCGCTGCCGCTGGTGATGATTGGCGACCCGGAATATTACGGCCGCTTCTGGGGCTTTACCAATCAGCACACCGCCGGCTGGCAATTGCCGGGGCCGTATGAACAGCACCGCCTGCTGGTGCGCGTGGCCAATCCGGCCGTGCTGCCCGCCAGTGGCATGCTGGGGCCGTGGACGCGCTGATCCTTGGGGGAAAAGCGGGATTTGCCCTCCGTGGCCTCTGGCATGGCGGGGCGATTGCCCCCATATGATCGCCCACCATGCCTATGGAATTGCTGCCTGACCTGACCGACCTGACGCTGGAGCAGATCCGCGCGGTGATCGCGCGTCGCCGTCTGCCGCCCGTCGAACGCTGGCACCCGGCCGAAGTGCTGGACAGCCAGATGGAAATCCGCGCCGACGGCAGTTGGTGGCATCAGGGCGGGCCGATCACTCGCCCCGCGATGGTCCAGACCTTTGCCGGATTGCTGATGCGCGATGATGCGGGGCAGCATTGGCTGGTGACACCACAGGACCGCCAGACGATCGCCGTGCAGGACGCGGCCTTCATCGCGGTGGACGTGTTTGCGCGCGATGGCGCGCTGGTGTTCCGCCTGAACACGGATGAGCTGGTGATTGCCGACGCTGACCACCGGCTGACCCTGCGTGGCACGGATGACGCGCCCGCTGCCTATCTGCATGTGCGCCACGGGGTAGAGGCGCGGCTGAACCGGTCAACCTGGGCACAAGTGGTGGATATGGCTCTGGACAGGCTGGAGACAAACCCCGGTACAGACGGTGGACTGGCTGTGGAAAGCCTGGGGATAACTTTCCCCCTGAGCGGCGCATGACCGGCCTCATCGGCCGCCTGACGCGCGCGTATGAGGCAGGCCATGCCGCTCCCGCGCCGCGCCTGTGGCCCGATCCGCGCACCGAGCAGATCGCCAGCTTCAAACCCGCCGCCGTGCTGATAGCGGTGACCGACCGGCCTGATCCGGGCCTGTTGCTGATCCACCGCCCCGGCACGATGCGCGCCCATCCGGGACAGGTTGCCTTTCCCGGCGGGCGTTTGGACCCCGGCGAAACCCCGGTGGAGGCGGCGCTGCGAGAGGCGCATGAGGAATTGGGCATCCCGCCTGACGCCGTTCAGGTGATTGGCGAGAGTGACCTGTACCAGACGGGTTCCGGCTATGCCGTGACGCCGGTTCTGGCCGTGGTGCCGCCCGATCTGCCGCTGGTCCCCAACCCGCATGAGGTGGCCCAATGGTTCGAGGCGCCGCTGTCTTTCGTTCTGGACCCCGCGCAGCACCAGACCGGCGCGATGGAATGGGCGGGCGAGATGCGCCGCTATGTCGAAATGCATTGGAACGGTCACCGCATCTGGGGCGTGACCGGCGCGATTATCGCCAATCTGGCACAACGGTTGAACTGGACGTCTGCGCATGACTGATACCCCCTCCGCCCGCTCGCTGCCGCTGGATGGCTGGATGGCGCGTGATGATCTGGCGATGCTGGTGGCCGCGCTGGGCTTGGACAACATCCGCTGGGTGGGCGGCGCGGTGCGTGACACGCTGTTGTGCCTGCCGGTCAAGGACATCGACGCGGCCACGCCCCTGCGCCCCGAAGAGGTGGTGGAGCGCTGCGCCGCGGCCGGCATCCGCACCGTCCCCACCGGCATCGAGCATGGCACGATCACCGCCATCCTGCCCGGCGGCCCGGTCGAGGTTACAACGCTGCGCCATGATGTGTCGACCGACGGGCGGCGGGCCACTGTGGCCTTTGCCAGCGAATGGCAGGACGACGCGGCGCGGCGCGATTTCACCATCAACGCGCTGTATGCCGATCCGCAAACCGGCGCGGTGCATGACTATTTCGGCGGGCTGGAGGATCTGGCGGCGCGGCGGGTGCGGTTCATCGGTGACGCGCCTCAGCGCATCCGCGAGGACCATCTGCGCATCCTGCGTTATTTCCGGTTTCAGGCGCGGTTTGGCGGGCAACCGGCCGACGCGCAGGCCGAAACCGCCTGTGCCGAACTGGCCGCGACGCTGAAGGGGCTGTCGCGCGAACGCATCGGCATGGAGGTGATGAACCTGCTGGGCCTGGCCGATCCCGCGCCGACTTTGGCGCGGATGGCGCAATTGGGCGTGCTGGCGGTGATCCTGCCCGAAGCGACGCCTGAGGCCCTGCCCGCGTTGATCGCCGCCGAAACCGCGCAAGCCATCGCGCCGGACGCGCTGCGGCGGCTGGCGGCGCTGATCCCGGCCGATGTCGCGCTGGCCGAAAGCATCGCCAGCCGGTTCCGCCTGTCGGGCGCGCAAAAAAAGCGGCTGGCCCAGGCCGCCGCGCGTTCCGATAATGACGCTGCCGCCGATCCGCGCGCGCTGGCCTATCGCTTGGGGCTGGACGGGGCGCTGGACCGGCTGTTGATCGCGGGGGCGGGTATTGCGCCCTTGCCCGATTGGGCGATCCCCGCTTTTCCGCTGAAGGGCGGCGCCATTGTCGCGCGCGGGGTCAAGGCCGGGCCGATGGTCGCGCGCCTGTTGCAGGCAACCGAAGCGCGCTGGATCGCCGAGGGCTTTCCCGATGCGATGCGCGCCGAGGCCTTGCTGGACGCGGTACTGGTGCAGGAAGGGCTGTTGCCCGTGGCCCCCGCCCGCGAATGAGCGCGCCCGCGCCCGATGCCGCCGCCCGCGCCACCAGCGCCTCGGCCGATGTGGCCGATTGGCTGGACCGGACGCTGAACGCAGAGGCACCGGCCCATGCGGCCACCCCACTGGACACACCGGTCAGCGCGGCCGCAACACAGTCCCCCACCGACCGCCTGATCGATCAGGCCGCCGGTGCCGCGCTGGACTATGGCGCGATACTGTGGGCCCAGCCTTTGTTCCGCATCGCGTTGGCGGCGATGGCGCTGGTGGTGCTGGGCGGGATGGTGCGGCGGGTCATCCCATGGCTGGGCGGGCTGATGCGCTTTATCGGCAATCTGGGCGTGATCGGCGTGATGCTGGCGGTGATCATGCAGGTTGTCGCCAAAGGCCCCGTGGTCTGGCGCAGCCCCGCCGCCTCCGCCGAGGCGCAGCAGACCATCACCGGCACCGACACCCGCATTCCACTGGCCGGTGACAACCATTTCTGGGTGCGGGCCGAATTGAACGGCGCGCGGCGGCGGTTTCTGATCGATACGGGCGCGACGCTGACGACAATCTCGCCCGCCAGCGCGCGGGCGGCGGGGATCGATCCAGAGCAGGGCGGGCAAACCATCGTGCTGAACACCGCCAATGGCACCACCACCGGCACGGTCGTGCGCCTGCATCAGATGCGCGTGGGCAATATCATCGCGCGCGATCTGGACGTGGTCATCGCCCCGGGCATGGGAGACACCAATGTGCTGGGCATGAATTTCCTGACCCGGCTGGCCAGTTGGCGGGTCGAGGGGCGCACGCTGATCCTGGTGCCGCATCACCCACAGGCCTCGCCCAAGCCATGAGCCTTGTTGTCCCAGCCTGATACGGTCCCGCTTTGACACACAGGCGGGCGGGCTTTGGCGTTGCCCGCATCCGCACAAATCCGGATCATGGCGGCATATATCCCCCCGCGCGGGCCTGATGGCCGGCCGTCAGGGGTAGCTTGACAGGATGGCTATGCTCAACACGCTGATCGAACTGCCCAACCCGCTGGTGCTGGGCGCGGCTTTTGCCTTTATGGCGCTGGTGCTGGTGGGCGGGATCATCCGCAACGAAGTCAGCGCCGGGATGGGCATGGTGCTGCGCGTGATCGGCAACACCGGGCTGGCGATCTCGTTTGGCGTGACCCTGTTGCAACTTGGCGGGGCCTTCACCGGCATGACCAGTGCCGCCCACGCCGCCGAGGTGGACGTGAACGGCATGGAAACCCGCATCCCGATGGGCAGCGATGGCCATTTCTGGATCACGGCCAAGATCAACGGCGTGGATCAGCGCTTTCTGGTAGACACCGGCGCGACCTATACCACCGTCTCGTCCGATGTGGCCGACCGCGCCGGGCTGGTGCCGGTGGAAGACGAAAAGGCCGGGATTGGCCGCGTCATGCTGCACACCGCCAATGGCGACACGCCCGCTGACATGGCCCGCATCGACCATGTGCAGGTGGGCAGCATCGACGCCGAGCGCATGCCCGCCGTGATCGCGCCGGGGATCGGCACCACCAACGTGCTGGGCATGAACTTCCTCTCGGGCCTGAAGAGCTGGCGCGTGGAGGACAACACGTTGATCCTGATGCCGCGATAAACGCGGCGGGATATCCTGATGCCGCGCTGAACGCTGCCCTACAGGGTGATCTTGTCCGGGTCGGTTTTGTCCACCCGCACGTTCAACGACTGGCCCTGCTCGACGGTATAGAACGCAGGCTCGGCCGCATCGATCACCAGGCGGCTTTCGTGCCACTGATTGTCCTGCGGCGATTGATAGCGCAGCAGGACCGTCGCGTGGCCCACCAGATGCTTTTTCTAGACCTCTGACGGATCGGCGCGCAGCCGGGAAAATTCCGCCTCACGCGTGCAGTCGTGTGACACCGTGCTGGTACGCTCGACACGGCCCTGCGCGCCATAGGTGGTGGCCGCCTTGCGCCCTTCGCCCAGCAGGGCGACACCGGCCACCATCGCGCCCACCAACACCAATCCCTGTACGGAAATCCCCATGTCGCCCCCGCACAATACATGTCTGCGCGGGGGAAACTACGGTTGCAGGCTTAATAAGTATTTATGCGAGAGGGAACTTGTTGTCGCGCGGGAAACCCTGCGGCGGGAAAGAACCTGCCGCGCCGCGCGCCACCTTCCACTGGCGCAGATCTTTCTCGGTACGGGTGCGGCCGGTTTCGCCACCCATGGCCCAGCTCAGCCCGTCTTCCAGCTTCAGCGTGATGACATCCGACAAACCGCCATCGCGATAGCGTTGCAGCGTCACCCCCTGCCCCTTGGCCAGCACCGGCAGTTCGGTCAGGCTGAACATCACCAAACGGCGATTTTCGCCCATCACCGCCACATGGTCATGCTCGGGCGGGATTTCGCGCACCACGGCCAGTTTCACGCCGGGCTTGACGCTCATCACGCCGCGTCCTTTACGGGTTTCGGCCAGCAATTCATCCGCCTCGGCGGCAAAACCGCGCCCGGTGTTGGCCGCCAACAGCAATTGCGCCTTGGGCCGATAGACCAGCAGGGCGACGATCTGCGCGTCGGCGTCAATGTCGATCGTGCTGCGCAATGGCTCGCCAAAGCCGCGCGCACCGGGCAATTTGTCGGCCCCCAGCGTATAGAACCGGCCATTGTCACAGGCGATCAACAGCTTGTCCGTGGTCTGGGCATGCAGGGCAAAGGCGGGGCCATCGCCCTCCTTGAACTTCCACTCCTGCTCCAGCGGCAGATGCCCCTTGGCCCCGCGAATCCAGCCGCGCGCCGACAGGATCACCGTCACCGGCTCCTTCTCGATCATCGCGTCCATGGAAAATTCGCGGGTGGGCGCGGCTTCCTCAACCGTGGTGCGGCGGCGGCCCAACACGGTGTCGGGGCCATATTCCTTGCGCAGGGCGGTCAGGTCGCGCTTCAGACGGGTGCGCTGACGGGCGGGGCTTTCCAGCAGCTTTTGCAGCTCGTCCTGCTCTTTCAGCAGGTCGTCCCGCTCCCCGCGCAGCTCCATCTCCTCCAGCTTGCGCAAAGACCGCAGCCGCATGTTCAAGATCGCCTCGGCCTGCCGGTCGGTCAGGCCAAACTCGGCCATCATCACCGGCTTTGGCTCATCCTCGGTGCGGATGATCTCGATGATGCGGTCCAGGTTCAGATAGGCAATGATATAGCCTTCGACCAGCTCCAGCCGGGCGGCGATCTTGTCCAGACGGTGCTGGCTGCGGCGTTGCAGGATGTCGATCTGGGCCACGACCCAGTTCAGCAACATCGGCTTCAGCCCCAGAACGCCGGGCGTGCGCGTGGCGTCCAGCACGTTCAGGTTGATCGAGAACCGGCTCTCCAGCTCGGTCAGCTTGTAAACGCTTTCCTTGAGCAATTCGGGATCGACGTTGCGCGATTTGGGCACCAGCACGATGCGGATCGCCTCATCCGATTCATCGCGCACATCCTCCAGAATGGGCAGCTTTTTGTCTGCGATCAGCGCGGCCAGCTGCTCGATCAGCTTGCCCTTTTGCACCATGTACGGGATTTCAGAGACGACCAGTTGCCACTGACCGCCGCCCAGCTTTTCAACGCCCGTGGCTTCCCACGCGCCGGCCTCGTCCCGCCCGGTCGAGAAACGCGCCCGCACCCGCACCGCGCCCTTGCCGCTTTCATAGGCGGCCGAAATCATCGCCGGACTGTCGACCACGATGCCGCCCGTGGCAAAATCGGGACCGTGGAACACGCTCATCAACTGGGCATGTTCGGTCTGTGGGTTGTCGATCAGCATCATCGTCGCGTCCAGAATTTCCGCGACATTGTGGCTGGGGATGCTGGTGGCCATGCCGACGGCGATGCCGGTCGCGCCATTGGCCAACAGGTTGGGGAACAGGCCGGGGAAGATTTCCGGCTCCTCTTCCTCACCATTATAGGTGGGGATGAAATCGACGGTGCCTTCTTCCAGCCCCGCCATCAACTGCATCGCGGTCTTGGTCAGGCGGGCCTCGGTGTAACGATAGGCCGCCGCGCCATCGCCATCGATATTGCCGAAATTGCCCTGCCCCTCAACCAGCGGGTAACGCAGCGAAAAGTCCTGCGCCAAACGCACCATCGCGTCATAGACCGAAGCATCGCCATGCGGGTGGTATTTGCCGATCACGTCACCGACAACGCGGGCCGATTTCTTGTAGGCCTGCGCCGGGTCCAGTTTCAATTGCCGCATCGCCCACAACAGGCGGCGGTGCACCGGCTTTAGCCCATCGCGCAGGTCCGGCAATGACCGCGCGGTGATCGTCGAGAGTGCATAGACCAGATAGCGCTCGGACAAGGCGCTGTCGAACGGCGCATCGACGATGGCGTCAAAAGGATCGGGCTCGGGGAAAGTTGTCTTGCTCATCGCCCCGACACGCTAGCAGCAGGCGCGCGCCCCGGCCAAGGGGCACGATGCCTCAGCCGCGCTGCATATCGTGGCTTTCCCCCGGAATTTTCACCAAGAGGCCATCCAGAGCCTGCGTCAGGGTGATCTGGCAGGCCAGACGGCTGGTGGCGGCAACGCCCGCGGCCAGATCCAGCATGTCCTCTTCGTCGGCCGAGGCGGCGGGCAATTTGTCAAACCATTGGGGCGCAACAATAACATGGCAGGTCGAGCAGGCCATCTGCCCCTCACACGTGCCCTCTAGCGGCATACCGCGAGCCTGCGCCACCTCTAACAGGCGGCTGCCCACGGCGCCTTCGCCCGCGACGCGATCGCCGCTGGCGGTGATGAATTCAACCCGAACCACGCTTTATCCTTCCTGCGCCGCTACGGCGGCATCGATTCGCGCTATGGCCTCGGCAAACTCCCCTTGCGCTGTATAGCGCCCGAAACCGATGCGAATAGAAGATTTTGCCGCAGCTGGCGAAAGCCCTAGGGCCGAGAGGACATGGCTGGGCCGCCCCGATCCGCTGGCGCAGGCCGACCCGGCGGAAAAGGCAATGTCGCGCAGGTCGCTCATCAGCCGGGCAACATCCAAAGGACCGCGGTCATCGGCACGGCGCAGGTTCAGATTGCCATGCCAGCGGCGCGTCGGGCCTCCATTCAGCACCCAGCCCGATCCGGGGCGCAGCAGCGTGGCGCAGGCGGTTTTCCACAGGCTGTCCACATGTTGCACATCACTTTCCCACCGGGCCTTGCACAGGGCGGCCGCCGCGCCAAACCCGGCGCACAACGCAGGCGACAGCGTGCCCGAACGCAGCCCCCCCTCCTGCCCGCCACCATGCAGCAACGGCACGATCTCTACCCCGTCACGCACCCACAGCGCGCCAATGCCCTTTGGCCCGTACAGCTTGTGCGCGGAAATGGCGATCAGATCGGCCCGCGCCGGGGCGGCGATTTTGCCCGCGCCCTGCACCGCATCGCACAGGAACAGCGCGCCCGCCGCATGGGCCGCATCAGCAAGCGCGTCGACTGGCTGGATCGTCCCGATCTCGTTATTCACCTGCATCACCGCGACCAGATCGGTACCGGGGACAAAACGGGTGGCGGCATCCACCACGCCATCGCCCCCCACCGGGATCAGCGTCAGCCCATCGGCATGGGCACGCGCAGTGTCCAGCACGGCGGCATGTTCGATGGCGGACGCAGCGATATGGCGCGCGCGGGTGCCGGCAATGGCCAGATTGATCGCCTCGGTCGCGCCGCTGGTGAATATCACGCGGCCACCGGGCGGGCACAGTGCCGCCACCTGTTCGCGCGCCACCTCCACGGCCGCCGCCGCCGCGCGCCCGGGCCTGTGCGGGCTGTGCGGATTGGCAAAACCATCCTCGCTGCCCAGCCAGCGCAGCATCGCCTCGCGCGCTTCGGGCGCCAATGGGGTGGTGGCCTGATAATCCAGATAGATCATGCGTGCAGGCGCTCCCACGCATCGGCAAAGGCGTCCAGCTCCGCCACCGTGCTCGACCAGCCCAGCGAGACGCGGATCGTGCGCCGCGCCACATCAGGGTCAATGCCAAAGCCTTGCAACACGCGGCTGGGTTTCAGGCTGCCGGACGAACAGGCACTGCCCGCCGACACGGCAAAGCCCATAGCGTCCAGCCGGATCAGCAAGGCCCGCGCGTCAAACCGGGGGCTGGCGATGGCGATGATGTGGTCGGCGCGGTCCTCTCCCCCCAGCAACACGCCCTGGCGCGCCAAACGCTCGGCAAAGGCGTGGCGGTCGGTAATGGTGGTCTGCCAACAGCTATGCCCATCTTCCAGCGCCGCCGCCAGACCCAGCGCGCCGGGCAGGTTTTCCGTGCCGGGACGATAGCCGCGCTCCTGCCCGCCGGTGGGGTGCAGCATGGCCAGATCCCGCACCAGCAACGCGCCGATACCGATTGGCCCGCCGATCTTGTGGCCGCTGATCACCGCCATGTCGACGCCCGCGGGCAAGCTGCGCCCGATGCCCATCTGGCTGTCATCACACAGCACCAGCCCGCCTGCCGCATGGGTGATCTGCACCACCGGATTGGGCGCGACATGCATCAGATAGCCGCCGGTTTCCGAATTGGTCGCCTGCACCGCCACCAGCGCCCGCCCCGGCCCGTCCAGCAAAGCGGCCAGCGCATCGCCATCGACCAGCCCATCGCGGATCGGCGCCACCGCCGCATCGGGCGCGGCGCGGAACACCGCCTCATGCTCGACCGCGCTGATGATACGGCGGTCAACGGCGGCGCGGGTCAGGGCAATGGCCAAAGCCTCGCTTGCGCCGCTGGTCAGGATCACCTCGCCATCCCAGCCCAGCGCGGCAGCGATGCGCGCGCGCGCGTCCTCCAGCGCGGCGCGGGCGCTGCGGCCCGGCGCATGCGGGCTGGACGGGTTGGCCCACAGGTCAAACCCGCAAAGCATTTGCGCCCGCGCATGGGGCAAAAGCGGCGTTGTGGCCGCGTGATCCAGATAAATGGCGTGGCGCATCCGGTTCAAATCATTCCGTTATGGCAGAACTTCGCAGAAAACTTGCGTTTTACAGTACCATTCCTATATAGCGCTTCGCTTCCAATCACAGTCCCTGACGCAAGGATATGCGCGGCTTTTCGCGCCCTTGGCCGGGGCCATTCGACCAACCATTCCGCTCAAGGGACAAAACCCATGCCCGCAGTGATCTTTCCCGGTCCCGAAGGCCGGCTTGAGGGCCGCTTTCAGCCCGGCACCCGCCCGCGCGCACCCGTGGCGATGATCCTTCACCCGCACCCGCAGGCCGGGGGCACGATGAATGATCGCGTGACGCAGGCGATGTACAAGACCTTTGTCGCGCGCGGCTTTGCCACTTTGCGCTTCAACTTCCGTGGCGTCGGCCGCTCGCAGGGGTCGTTTGACAACGGCATCGGCGAATTGTCGGATGCGGCGGCGGCGCTCGACTGGGTGCAGTCGATCCACCCCGAGGCCAGCACCACCTGGATCGCGGGCGTCAGCTTTGGCGCGCTGATTGGCATGCAATTGCTGATGCGCCGCCCGGAAATCCGCGGCTTTATCAGCGTGGCGCCGCCCGCCAACATGTATGACTTCAGCTTTTTGGCGCCCTGCCCGGCCAGCGGCATCATCGTGCAGGGAACGCATGACACCGTGGTCACCCCGACCGCCGTGCAAAAGCTGGTGGACAAGCTGCGCACGCAAAAGCACATCACCATCCACCACGATGAAATCCCGCGCGCCAACCACTTCTTCGAGAACGAGCTGGACGAGCTGATGCGCGCCGTGGACAATTATCTGGACATGCGTCTGTCGCCCGATTGCCCGATCAAGTGATCGGCGCGGGCCATCGGTAAATGCGAAAAGGGGGCCGCAACGCCCCCTTTTTTCATGGTCAGGATCAGCTGCGCGCGGCCTGCGCCAGTGTTGCACCGCCAGTGACAGGCGCGCTCCACAACACGACATTGCCCGCCATCACCACCGCCAACAGCCACATCAGCCCAGCCTTTGCCCGCAGGCCACGCCGCCACAGGATGATCCCCCCGCCCACCAGCGCCGCCGCCGTCATCACGGCCAGGGACAGGATGGCATCGATCATCTGGGCATACTCCGCTAAGCCGGGCGGCCCGACGCGGACCATGGGTGCATTAACGCGGGGAATTGTCCAGCAAGTCAAGCGCGTTTGCCGCCGCGCCAATGGCCAGCCACGCTTCAACCTGCGGCAGAGCGTCAACGCTGGCCAGCGCATCGCTTTCAAGCCGGGCCCCCATATAGCCACCGACCAACATGGCCAGCAGGTTCAGCAGAAGGCTCAGGCCCTCCTCACTCCACCCCGGCGCGGCCGCGTCAACATGGGCCAACAGCCTGACACGCAAGGAGGGCGTCATCATCGCGTCGATCAGCGCCTGCCCGCTGGCCCCATCATGCGGACCGGGCGCCATGACGGCCATCGCCATGTCGCCGCCGCCATATTGGTTCACCAGATCGCGCAAATGGGCCACACCGGCCGCCCCTCGCCCGGCCGCGTCAAACTCGCGCCGAAACGCCCCCAACAGCAACGGCAGCATCGCCTGCACAGCCAACATGGTGACCGGCGGCTTTTGCCCCAGCTTGCGAGAGAGCGATTCGATACCGCCACTTTGACGCAGGGTTGGAAGGATGGGCATGAAACGGTGGGGGCTACTCGTTACGCGAACAAGACACGGTAGCGAGAAATTTGGACAGAGAATAGGGGTTTTTCCGACAAAAGTCGCATTGCGCTGAAAATGAAATGCTTTCCATCACCCCCATGCGCGAGTCGTCCATGGACAACGCCCCACCTACGACACCCCACGGACAAGCCTCCACATAGGCAAGGGAAAGGCCCCGCAGGCAGCTTGTCCCACGGGGCCTTGTATGCCCGATGCGGTATCACAGGCCGCGCAACGCGACCTGATCAGGATCAGGATTTGCCGAAAAAGCCCTTGGCCATGCCCAGCACGTCGTCGATCGCGCTGCCATCGCCATTGCGGTCCAGCATGCCCAGAACGCTTTGAAACTGCGGATGGCCAACAACCTGCTGCGCCAACTGGCCCAGATTGCTCTCGCCCCCCATGGCACCGATCACCTGTTGCAGCGTGGCCGCATCCAGCCCGGTCTGCGCGGCGGCGGCATCCACCGTGTCGCCCGGCTGTGCATGGGCCTGCGACAGCGCGGCCACGGCATTCTGCGCCACAGCAGGATCAATCCCCACCTTGGCCGCGATCGAGGCGATGTCGACGTTACCGCCCAATTGGCTCAACACACTATCCAGCACGCTCATGCTATTGCCCCTATGGCCATTGGTTAATGCCGCTTTAATGCCATAGTTTTGCCCGACACGCCAATGGTCTGTTGGCATGCGCGCGCGGTTTGCACGGCGCCCGGAAAAAGAGATGCGCCGGCGGCTGCGTGGCCACCGGCGCTCCTCTCCAACCGTATGGGGCGGTGTGTGGCCGCCCCGGTCTGGCGTGGCGGGACGCCAGCGCCCCGCCGATCGCTTAGGCCGTCACCGGCACCACAGGGGCGGCGGCACGCACGGCCTCGTCCACATGGTCGGCGAACTGGGCAAAGTTCTCGACGAACTTGCCAGCCAGTTCGGCGGCGGTCTTGTCATATTCGGCGGCATTGGCCCATGCGCCGCGCGGATCCAGCAGCTTGCTGTCCACGCCCGGCACCGACACCGGCACTTCAAAGCCGAAGATCGGGTCCTTCTTGAACTCGACCTCGTTCAGCGAGCCGTCCAGCGCCGCGTTCAGCAGGGCGCGGGTGGCCTTGATCGGCATGCGCTTGATGCCTTCCTGCGTGGCCTTGCCGCCCGACCAGCCGGTGTTGACCAGCCAGCACTTCACGCCGCCCTTGTTGATGCGCTCCTTGAGCAGGTTGCCGTACACCGAGGGGTGACGCGGCATGAAGGCAGCGCCAAAGCAGGTGCTGAAGGTCGCCTGCGGCTCGGTCACGCCGATTTCGGTGCCCGCCACCTTGGCGGTGTAGCCCGACAGGAAGTGGTACATCGCCTGTTCGGGCGTCAGACGCGCGATCGGGGGCAGCACGCCATAGGCGTCCGCCGTCAGGAAGATCACGTTCTTGGGCACCGGGCCCAGATTGTCGACGCTGGCGTTGGGGATGAAGTCGATCGGATAGGCGCCGCGGGTGTTCTCGGTCTTGCTGGCGTCGGTAAAGTCCAGCTCGCGCGTAGCCATGTCGACCGTCACGTTCTCCAGGATCGTGCCGAACATCTTGGTCGTGGCATAGATCTCCGGCTCGCCCTCGGCCGAGAGGTTGATCATCTTGGCATAGCAGCCGCCTTCGAAGTTGAAGACCGCCGAGTCCGACCAGCCGTGCTCGTCGTCACCGATCAGCGTGCGCGAGGCGTCCGCCGACAGCGTCGTCTTGCCTGTGCCGGACAGGCCGAAGAAGATCGCCGTGTCGCCATCCGGGCCAATGTTGGCCGAACAGTGCATCGGCATCACGCCTTGCGCCGGCAGCAGGAAGTTGAGCAGGCCGAACACGCCCTTCTTCATCTCGCCCGAATATTCGGTGTTGCCGATCAGGATCAGCTTCTCGGCAAAATTGACCGAGATCACCGTGTCGCTGCGGCAGCCGTGACGTTCCGGATTGGCCTTGAAGCTGGGCAGGTTGATGATGGTGTATTCGGGGATGAAATTCGCCAGTTCCTCAGCCTTGGGACGCACCAGCAGGGTGCGCACAAACAGGCTGTGCCAGGCCATCTGGGTGATGACGCGCACATTGACGCGATATTCGGGCTGCGAACCGCCGAACAGGTCGGCCACATACAGCTGCTTCTGGTCCTTGATCGCCTCCAGGAAGTCCGCCTTGAGGTTGGCCCAGTGCTCGCGGCTCATCGGCTGGTTGATGGCGCCCCAGTTGACGGCGGCCTCGGTCACCTCGTCGCGGACGATATACTTGTCCTTGACGCTGCGCCCGGTAAACTTGCCGGTGTCGACCAGCAGCGCGCCGTCCTTGGTCAGAATGCCCTCACCTTTGGCAAGCGCGTGCTCCACCAGCGGCGCGGTGCCCAGGTTGGCAAAGATCTCGGCCGAGGTGGCAATGCCCTGACGGTCAAGCGGATAGCTGAGCGAGGCAGTCAACGTAGTCTCCCGAAGTAGGACCATCCGGAAGGGGGTTCCGGATGCTAAGGATGTGGTTCCCGCAAACGTATTTTGCATTGCACCATTGCGCCGCAGCACAAAAATGGGAAACGCATACGAATGCGAGTGTCGGTTTCGCGCATAATGCAGCCTTGGGCGCGCGTCAAATGGGCAAAATCAAGATTCCCGACACAATCGCGGCGCAATCGTTCATCACGCGGATATTGACGCATTTGCCCGAAGATATCGGCATGATCCGCCGCCGCCCGCAACCCCGCGGCGCCCGGCCGATCACGCGCGCGGACAGCATGCGTGATTGCCTTGGCGCTGCGGCTTGGGTAACGCATGGGGCCTGTCCCTTTTACCAGCCGGATGCCGCGCGCCCCTGATATGGTCGAGCCCAACAGCCCCACGCCCGAAGCCGCCCCGGACGCGTCCACGCGTCAAACACCAGCCGACGACGCCCCGCGCCAGACGATCGCGCTGGTCGATGATGACCGCAACATCCTGACCAGCGTGTCGATCGGGCTGATGGCCGAAGGCTTCGCCACGCGGGTTTATGCCGATGGCGCGACGGCGCTGCGGGCGCTGCTGGACAATCCGCCCGATCTGGCGGTGTTTGACATCAAAATGCCGGGCATGGACGGGCTGGAACTGTTGCAGCGCCTGCGGGAAAAATCGGCGCTGCCGGTCATTTTCCTGACCAGCAAGGACGAGGAGCCCGACGAGGCGCTGGGTCTGGCGATGGGGGCGGATGACTATATCACCAAACCGTTCAGCCAGCGCCTGTTGGTGGCACGCATCCGCGCCATCCTGCGCCGCGTCGAACTGGCCCGCAAGGACGAGGCCGAAAGCGCCGATCCCGCCCCCAGCGAGACGGTCCACCGGGGGCGGTTGGCGATGGACCCGGCCCGCCACGAGGTGCGCTGGGCCGGGCAGCCGGTGTCGCTGACGGTCACCGAATTCCTGATTCTGGAGGCGCTGGCCCAGCGCCCCGGCGTCATCCGCAGCCGCAATCAACTGATGGACTGCGCGTATAGCGACGACATCTATGTCGATGATCGCACCATCGATTCGCATATCAAACGGTTGCGGCGCAAATTCCGCGCGGTCGATCCGGCTTTTTCCGCGATCGAAACGCTGTATGGCGCGGGCTATTCGTTTACCGACGGATGATGTCGCCAGCCACCCCTGCCCGCCGCCACCGGCCACCGCCATGGCGCGGCGTATCGCTGACGACACGTATTCTGGTGATGAATGTCATCGCCTTTGCCATTCTGGCATTCAGCCTGCTGTATCTGGATTCGTACCGCAACCAGTTGCTGGCCGAAAGGTTCCGTCACGCCCGCACCAGCGCCGAGGTCATCGGTGCGGCTTTGGCCCGCCTGCCCACCGCCGAGCGGCGCGACAGCCTGTTGACGCAGGTGGGCGCAGACCAGCACTGGCGCTTGCGGCTGTATGACGAACAAGGGCAGCTGGTGGCCGACAGCTTTGCCCTGTCGCCGACGGGCCCGTCCTTTGCTCTGGTCGACCCCGAGCAGGACAGTGTGCTGGCCTGGGCGGCGCGGCTGCTGGACCGGGGGATGGACTGGGTTCTGGGTGCGCCCCAAGTGCGCCCCTATGCCGAGCCCCCCGTCGTGGACTCAGCTGCCCACTGGCCCGAAATCGCCCTGGCCAGCAAACTGCCCGGCACCGTGGTGCAGTTACGCTATGCCAGCGACCGCACGCCGATCATCACCGCCGCCACCCCCGTCCAGCCCGAAACCGCCAGCATGTGGCCGGGTCGACGCGCTTTTCGCGGCACCTTGCTGATCCTGTCGAATGACCGCGACATCACCCAATCAGTGCGCGACGCACGCCAGACCTTTGCGCTGGTGGTGCTGGCGGCGCTGTTGCTGACGGTGTTCCTGTCGCTGTTTCTGGCGCGCACCATTGTCCAGCCCCTGCGCGGGCTGGTGCGATCGGCGGTGCGGGTACGGCTGGGGCGTGACCGCGCGGTGGTGGTGCCGCGCCTGCCCGAACGCGGCGACGAGATCGGCCTGCTGGCCCGCGCCCTGTCCGACATGACGCGCGCCCTGCATCAGCGCATGGATGCGGTCGAACGCTTTGCCGCCGATGTCGCGCACGAGATCAAGAACCCGTTGGCCAGCTTGCGCAGCGCGCTGGAATCGCTGGACAAGGTGGATGATCCTGATCTGCGCCGCCAATTGGCCGACATCGCCCACCACGATGTGCAGCGCATTGACCGTCTGGTGACCGAAATCGCCGAGGCAAGCCGGATCGATGCGGAACTGTCGCGCACCACCTTTGTGCCCGTGGACATGCACGCGCTGGCCGTGGAATTGGCGGGGGAACGCACGCGGCGGGGGGCCAATGGCGCGTGCCAATTGCGGATCGTCCAGCGTGGCACCGAGCCCACTCTGGTCGACGGCGCGCCCGCCCGGCTGGAGCGGGTGCTGCACAATCTGATCGACAATGCCGTCTCGTTCTCGCCGCCCGATGGCACGGTGGTGGTCAGCGTCCATGGCGATGGCGGCGAAGTGACGCTGGAGGTGGAGGACGAAGGCCCCGGCATCCCGCCGCACCAGCGCGAGCGGGTATTCGAGCGGTTCCATTCCCTGCGCCCCGCGACCGAGGATTTCGGCGCCCATTCCGGGCTGGGTCTGGCGATTGCCCGCACCATCATCGAGGCCCATGACGGCACGCTGACCGCGCAAGAGCCGCGCATTGACCGCGACCATGGCCGGATCGGCGCGCGACTGGTGATCCGCCTGCCCGCCTATGCCCCGCCCGGAGAGGAAACCGAATGAGCCCGCCCGTCCCGCATCAGGCCAGTTGCGTCGTGATCGGCGGGCGCGCGGTGCTGATCGAAGGGCCGCCCGGTATCGGCAAATCCAGTCTGGCGCTGGGGCTGATGGATCGCGGCGCAGTGCTGGTGGGCGATGATGGCATATTGCTGCAACCGGACGGCGACGGGTTGATCGCCCTGCCCCACCCTCGCACGCGCGGCCTGATCGAAGTGCGCAATCTGGGTCTGTTGCCCATGCCGGTGTGCGATCGCGCGCCGGTGGCGCTGGTGCTGCGGCTGGACGTGCTGGCCCCGCGCTTTATCGAGTCTGCCCCCATCACCACGCTGCATGGCGTGCCATTGCCGGTCATCCGCCTGTGGCCAGACAGCCCGGTGCTGGCGCTGCGGGCGGAAATGGCGTTGGCCCATCACGGCCTGCCGCTCCGGCAAGTCACGTAAAGAGGCCATAAAAAGCGGCAATCTTGTGGGCCTATAGCATGACGGGGCTTTCCTTTTGCGCGGGCCCGGCGCAGTAGAACGCACCATGGTCGCCATCCTAACCTCAGACAAAGCCCCCGCTTCTGCACGACAACGCGTGCTGCTGGTTACTGGCGTGCTGGGCGCGGGCAAGACAACCGCGCTCAACGTGCTGGAAGATCTGGGCTGGGAGACGATCGACAACTTTCCCATCCGCCTGCTGGACCGCCTGATCGACAGCGGTGAGGCGCC
This sequence comes from Novosphingobium ovatum, assembly GCF_009909235.1. GTDB lineage: Bacteria > Pseudomonadota > Alphaproteobacteria > Sphingomonadales > Sphingomonadaceae > Novosphingobium > Novosphingobium ovatum. The sequence goes on along the minus strand of NZ_JAAAPO010000001.1, from coordinate 837,945 downwards.
GGCAGGTGATGGCGCGATCCACGCGCCGCTGGCGATTGGGTTCGATTCGCGCACCCGTGGGTTCAACCCGCATGAGGTGATCCAGTTGGTCAAACGGCTGACGGCGCGCGCCGATCTGGAGCTGACCACGCTGTATCTGGACTGCGCCACCGGAGAACTGGAGCGCCGCTATAACGAAACGCGCCGCCGTCACCCGATGGCCAGCGACCTGCCCGTGGTCGCCGGCATCAACGCCGAGCGCGAGATGATGGAGCCGCTGCGCCGCTGGGCCGACATCGTCATCAATTCGACGATGTTCAGCGCCAATCAGCTGCAACAGGCGATCCGCGAACAGTTTTCGCCCGATTCCGGCCCGGAATTGACGTTGACCGTCAGCAGCTTCGGCTTTTCGCGCGGGATGCCGCCGGTGGCCGATTTCGTGTTCGACATGCGGTTTTTGAACAACCCGCACTGGGACACGGTGCTGCGCCCCATGACCGGGCGCGAGGCGGCGGTGGGCGATTTCATCCGTCAGGACCCCGCATTCGACACCGCCTATGTCCAGATCCGCGATCTGTTGCTGACCGTGCTGCCCCGTTTTCGCGCGCAGGGCAAAGCCTATGTCCATGTCGCCTTTGGCTGCACCGGGGGGCGCCACCGGTCGGTGTTCATGGCCGAACAGATCTCCGCCGCCTTGCGCGCTTCGGGGTTTTCCCTCACAATATTGCACCGCAATCTGGGTTCGCGCGCGGCTGACCTTGTCGAAGGCGCGACCACGCGCTAACCCCAATGCCCGCCTTGTGTCGGATGGCCTGATTGGCCGCCGGCGCACAGGCCCCACTACCGGAGCCTATTTTCCGCATGATCGGTCTGATCCTGGTGACACACGGCAAGCTGGCCGAAGAATTCGTCCATGCCATGGAGCATGTGGTGGGCCGGCAGGAACAGGTCGCGACCGTTTGCATCGGCCCCAACGATGACGTCGAACGCCGCCGCCGCGAAATCGCCGATGCGATCCGCGTGGTCGACACCGGCGAAGGCGCGATCATCCTGACCGACCTGTTTGGCGGCACGCCGTCCAATCTGGCGATCTCGTTGATGCAGGCGGGCAAGGTCGAGGTGATCGCGGGCATCAACCTGCCGATGCTGATCCGGCTGGCAGGCGCGCGCAAGACAGGCGGCGTGCAGGCGGCAACCGTGGCCGCACGCGACGCAGGACGCAATTACATAACCATAGCGTCCGAATTTCTGGGACAAGATGCCTGAGAGAGGGTGTGATGGCAGAGGCACGCGAAACGATTGAAATCGTCAACGCCAAGGGACTGCATGCGCGCGCCAGCGCCAAGTTCGTCAACATGGTGGCGATGTTGCCCACGGGGTTGGAGGTTACCGTCGCCAAGGACGGGACCGAGGCGGCCGGTGGCTCGATTCTGGGGCTGATGATGCTGGGCGCGGCGCGCGGCGACACGGTGGAAATCACCGTGCGCGGCGAGGATGCCGACATGGCGCTGGCCAAGCTGTCGGGTCTGGTCAAGGACGGTTTCGGCGAGGATTGACCGCGCCCGACCAATGCCTGCCTGTCACCCAAGGATTGATTGCGCGCCCGTCAGCCTATAGGGGCGGTGCCGGCGCTGTTGCGGCTGATGCTGTTGGCCGCGCGCCCCTTTCCCTTGCTGACAGGCTGATCCATGCGCCGCGCGATTACCGGTTTTTCCAATCCCACTGTCAAACTGCTGCGCTCGCTGCGTGAAAAAAAGCACCGCAAGCGCGAGGGCCTGTTTCTGGCGGAGGGCCTGCGCCTGTTGACCGATGCGCGCGACATGGGCCGCCTACCGCAAACGCTGGTGATGGCGCAGGGACGCGACGCGCACCCCCTGCTGGACGAACTGGAAGCCGCCGTTGACGCCAATGGTGGCGAAATCATCGAAACCACCGACGACATTCTGGCCAAGATCACGGGCAAGGACAATCCGCAGGCGGTGTGCGGTGTGTTTGCCGAATTCGACACATCACTGGCGGGCGTGGACCGCCATGCCGCGCCACTGTGGCTGGTGGCGCAGGCGATGCGTGATCCGGGCAACCTGGGCACGATGCTGCGCACGGCGGACGCGGTGGGTGCGGGCGGCTTGATCCTGATCGACGACTGCGTTGACCCGTTCAGCGTCGAGGCGGTGCGCGCCAGCATGGGCGCCATTTTCACCCAGCATCTGGTGCAAACCCGCTGGGAGGAATTCCTGCCGTGGCTGCGTGACGGGCGCGGCGGCCAATTGGTCGCGGCCAGCCTGCGCGAGGCGGTGCCCTATCGCGGCGCGCCCTATGCCAGGCCGTGCTTTGTCATGGTGGGCAACGAATCGCGCGGCCTGCCCGAAGACTATGAACTGGCCTGTGACCTGCGCGTGACCATGCCAATGAAGGGCCGCGCCGACAGCCTGAACGCAGCGGTGGCCGGCGCGGTGCTGGCCTATGAAGTGCTGGCCTGTCTGGAGGGCTAAGCCACCGGTTCAGTCCCCTGCGACAAAGGTATCGATCCGCCAACCGCCAGCACCACGATGCACCGTCAGCCGGTAATCCACCACCGAGCGCAACCGTGACAAGGCGGCAAAACCGCTTGGGCCGGCCGGGCTGATCACTTTGACCCGGACGTCCTTGACGCCCTCATCGATCGATCCGGGCACCTCAACCAGCGCCCATGACAGGCGCGCGACCAGTCGTCCGCCACCGGCATGGTCATAGAGCGGCACATCCGGACCAACCGCCAGCATTGTGGAATAGGGCTCGGCCTCGCCAATGTCCTGCGCAAAGAACCAGGGGATCGTCGCGCCGCCATCCTGTTGCGCACAGCCCAGCGCCAGCGCCGCGTCCAACGCCTTCCACAAATCCGCGCCATCGGCCGAACGCAGCCGAGCGGACAGTTCCCTGCGTCCGGCTCCGCCGCCATAATCCAGCATCACATTGGCGTCAGCCAGCGCCGTCAGCGCCGCGACATCGCGCCCCCGCACCGCATCACCCAACCGCGCGCGAAAAGCGGCAAAGCCGGGCAAGACCCCACATTCATCGCGCGGCGCATAACGGCCCGCGATCAACGGCGCGGCCTCCACCGCGGCCGACGGCGCGACTGTCGGCGTCACGGTCGGCGTCGCGCTGGGCGGCACGGCAGGCGCGCTGGCTGCGCTGGCTGGATCATGCCCGCCCGTCAACCAACGGTTCACCCCGCCCTGCCACGCCCAGGTTACCACGGCCCCCACCGTGATACCCGCCACCAACAGACCACCCGCACCTGCCCACCGCATGTCGCCCCCTTACTGCGCGTTCAGTGGCAAGGCCGCCGGATCGGCCGCTTCCGCCACATCTTCCGGACCATAGCGCGGCGCCGTCTCGATCAAGGCGATCTCCTCGATCTCGCGCTTGCCCACCTCGATCCCCTTGTCTCGCAGACGCCTCCCAGCCGACAAGACGTTGCGCTCAAAGCTGCCGACGAACTTGTTGTAATTGTCGACCGCGCTGCTCAGCCCGCTGCCCATACGCTTCAAATGCTCGGCCGCAACCGCCAGACGCTCGTGCAATTCGCCGCCCATCCGGCCAATTTCGCGTGCTTCCTGCGCCAGCTTGTCCTGCTTCCACACCATCGCCACGGTGCGCGCGATCGCCACCAGATTGGTCGGACTGGCCAGCAACACGCGGCGGTCAAAGGCGAAATTCCAGATCTCGGGATCATGTTCCAGCGCGGCGGCGATAAAATGTTCGCCCGGCACAAACATCAACACATAGTCGGGCGCGTCGGGGAACTGGCTCTGATAGCTTTTGCTGGCCAGCGTCTGGATATGGGCGCGCATCGAAAGCGCATGCGCCTTCAAAGCCGCCTCGCGCACATTGTCCTCCTGCGCCTCGAACGCCTCCTGATAGGCGTTCAAGGACACCTTGGCGTCGATCACCAGCTTCTTTTGCCCCGGAATGTTGACGATGGCGTCAGGGCGCAACCGGCCTTCCTCGGTGTTGACGGAATGCTCGGTGACGAAGTCGGTGTGCTCGGCCAAACCGCATTGTTCCAGCACGTTACGCAACTGCTGCTCGCCCCAGCGCCCCCGCGCCTTGGGCGCATTGCGCAAACTGTTGCCCAGTCGCGCCGCCTCGGCCCGCACGGCCTCCTGACCGGTGCGCAATTGCTCGATCTGGCCGAACAACTGGCCAAAGGCATCCACCCGCCGCGCCTCCAGCGCCGCGACCTGCTCCTCATACCGGCGCAAGCGTTCGCCCACCGGGGCCAGTACGGTCTGGATGCGAGCCGCCTGTGTCTTTTCGCTTTCGGCAAAACGGGCATCCGCGCGGGCCAGAAAAGCCTCCTGGGCCTGCGCCAGCACGCGGGCCCCTGCCCGTTCGAACTCGCCCTGCAACTTGGCCTGCGACTCCAGCAACAGGCGCTGCTGTTCCTCGAAATGGCGGGCGTCAGCCTGCATCCGGGCCAGTTCCGCCCGCAGCGCCTCACGCTCGGCGCGGGCATCATTCAGTTCCAGCGCCAGCGAATCAGCCCGCGCCGCGCGTTCGCCCGCCGCCGCCAGTTCCACGATCGCACGACGAAACTTCTCGTCCAGCGCGCGGGCCTCGTCCTCGCGCTGGCGAGCGTCGATATCGCGCTGCCGCGCCTCGGCGTCGCGCGCTTCGAACCGGGCGCGCCAGTCAGCCACCGGCCGCCCGCCCAAAAACCAGCCCAGCGCCAAACCGGCGCCCAGACCCACAATAACAGCGATTACAGGAACCAGCGACTCCACACCACACTCCAACCAGAACGGAGCGTGAACGTAGAGCCGCCCGTCAAAACGTCAAGCGAGCTTGCGCGCCTTTTCCAGCTTCTTGAGCGCCATATTGCGCTTGAGGCGCGAGAGGTGGTCGATGAACAGCACGCCTTCGAGGTGGTCCATCTCATGCTGGATGCAGGTGGCCATCAGGCCTTCCATCTGCTCCTCATGGGTGTTGCCCTCCAGATCCTGCCAGCGCACGCGACAGGCGGTGGGGCGTTCGACATCGGCGTAAATGTCGGGGACCGACAGGCACCCCTCCTGATAGACCGAGAATTCCTCTGCCGGATCAAGGATTTCGGGGTTGATGAACACCCGAGGTTCCTTCTTGGTCGGCTGATGGTGGTGATGGTGGCCGCCATGCGCGGTGCACACTTCGGGCTCGGCATCGGGGTCTTCGGGTTGCAGGTCAATCACCACGACCCGCTTGGCCACGCCCACCTGAATGGCGGCCAGACCGATGCCCGGCGCGTCATACATCGTCTCGAACATGTCCGAGACCAGCTGGCGCAGTTCGTCGTCAAACGCCTCAACCGGCGTGGAAATCTGCTTCAGGCGCGCATCGGGCGCCTCGATGATCGGAAGAATAGCCATGGCCCCCAATATAGCGGGCGCGCCCATCAGGCAACAGGGCGCGCCCGCGATTGTGGCGATTGGTCAGAACGCTTTTTCCGATCAGGGTTTGCGCGCGGGCGCAGGCGCCGGAGCGGGCGCACCACCGGCAGGAGCGGGCGCGACGGAAATCAGCCCTGCGTCAATCGCCGCGCGCACTGTCACGCCAAAGCTTTGGGCAAAATTGTCCAAAGCAAGACGCAAGGCATCACGCTGCATACCCTGAGGGAACATCGGATAGGTCACCAGAACGATACCCGCGTCATTGACCAAAACCTTGCCCAAGCCATTGGTCTTGTTCGTTTTGGCCAACCACGCGTCAGTCACGTTCAGCTTGCCAACGCCGCCCAGCATGCTGACCAGATGGCAGCCCTGTCCGTTGGTGCAACCGCTGACGACCGCCTGCACCGGCAATTGCCCCAGCTTGACCAGAAAGCGCGCGCTGACGCCCGGCACCACCTGCTCGACCGGCCCGACTTCATAGCCCATTTCCTTGAGCACGGTGGCAAATGCCTCGGGCGTGCTGGCGTCAACCACGGCCACGCCCGGCGCCGCCACCGGGGCCGCCATCACGCGCGCAGGTGCCGCCATTACGCTGGCCATCAAGGCCGCTGCTGCTATCGTCTTGAAATACATGTCCACTCCCACCCGGCATTCGCCAACATCGGCGGGAATGGCACGTGGTCGCGCCTGCCGTCAATCAGGCCGGGGCGATAATGCGATCAACCGCGCGCAAAACACCTCCCGCGCCTCACACCATCGGCCGCCGCGCGCGCAAGGCCTGCGCCAGCGTGCCCTCGTCCAGATAATCCAGTTCGCCCCCCACCGGCAGGCCATGCGCCAATTGCGTGACGCGCACTGGCAAGCCTTCCAGCCGCTCGGCGATGTAATGGGCGGTGGTCTGGCCCTCCAGCGTGGCATTCATGGCCAACACCACCTCGTCCACGCCGCCGCCCTGCACACGCTCGATCAGCGCGGGGATCGACAGATCCTCTGGCCGCACCCCGTCCAGCGCCGACAGCCGCCCGCCCAGCACATGATAGCGCCCGGTAAACAGCCGCGCCCGGTCCAGCGCCCACAGGTCGGCCACATCCTCGACCACACAGATGCTGCGCGCATCGCGGCGCGGGTCGGCGCAGATCGCGCAAGGGTTGGTCGTGTCGACATTGCCACACGTGCCACATTCCACCAGCCGGTCGCGCAATGCCTCCAGCGCGCCCAGCAACTGGACCAGCGCGGTTTCGCGCCGCTTGATCAGCCACAGCACGGCCCGCCGCGCCGAACGCGGCCCCAACCCCGGCAGGCGGGAAAGCGCCTGCGCCAATGTCTCGATCTCTTGCGATGCCATGGCGGTGCAGATAGGGCATCGCCAAACCCTAGGCCAAGAGCCGGAAAGAGACTTATGCGCATCATCTATATGGGCACGCCCGAATTTGCCGTTCCAGCGCTGGAGGCGTTGGTGGCGGCGGGGCACGAGGTGGTGGCCGCCTATAGCCAGCCGCCGCGCCCCGGTGGGCGGCGCGGGCGCGAACTGACGCCCAGCCCGGTGCATAAACGGGCGCTGGAACTGGGGATCGAGGTCCGCCATCCCATCAGCCTGAAAGGCGCCGAGGAACAGGCCGAATTTGCCGCGCTGAACGCTGATGTCGCGGTGGTGGCGGCCTATGGGCTGATCCTGCCGCGCGGCATTCTGGAGGCACCCAAGCATGGATGCCTGAACCTCCACGGCAGCCTGTTACCGCGCTGGCGCGGGGCGGCGCCGGTGCAGCGGGCAATTCTGGCCGGCGACGATGAAACGGGCGTTGGCATCATGCAGATGGAGGCCGGGCTGGACACTGGCCCCGTCCGGCTGGAAGGCCGCACCGATATTGGCGACAAGACCACGGGCGAACTGACCAGCGAACTGGCCGCGATGGGCGCGGATCTGATCCTCCGCGTCTTGGACAATCTGGACGCCCACCCCCCGTTGGCGCAGTCCGCGGACGGCATTACCTATGCCCACAAGATCGACAAGGCCGAGGCACGCCTGGACTTCTCGCTCAGCGCAGAACAGGTGCTGCGCCAGATCCGCGCCTTCATGCCTGCGCCGGGCGCCTTCTTTGAACTGGAGGGCGAGCGGTACAAGGTGCTGGCCGCCGACATCGCTGCGGGCGCGGGCGAACCGGGCGTGACGCTGGACGACACGCTGACCATTGCCTGTGGCACCGGCGCGATTCGGCTCACCACCATCCAGCGCGCCGGCAAACCCGCCATGCCCACCGCCGACCTGTTGCGCGGTCGGCCCATCCCGGCGGGCACGCGCCTATGACCCGCTTTGCCCTGACGCTGGAGTTTGACGGCACCCCCTTCATGGGGCTGCAACGGCAGGCGCACGGTCCGTCCATTCAGGGCGCGGTCGAGGCGGCGATCCATCGCGTCACCGGCGAAACGGTCACCATGGCCGCCGCCGGGCGCACCGATGCGGGGGTCCACGCGCTGGCCATGCGCGCCCATGTCGATGTGGCCAAGGACATTGCCCCCTTCCGCCTGATGGAGGCGGTGAACCATCACCTGCGTCCCGATCCCATCGCGGTGCTGGACTGTGTGGCGGTGCCCGATGACTGGCACGCGCGATTCAGCTGCATCGGGCGGTCATACATCTATCGCATCGCCAACCGCCGCGCGCCGCTGACCCTTGGCCGGGACCGTGCGTGGCTGCTGGCCCATCCGCTGGACGCCGATGCGATGCACCGCGCCGCGCAACATCTGGTCGGGCTGCATGATTTCACCACCTTCCGGTCGGTCCATTGCCAATCGGCCAGCCCGGTGAAAACATTGGACAGCCTGAACGTGCGGCGCGAAGGCGAGGCGGTGATTATCGAGACGGCGGCGCGATCCTATCTACACCATCAGGTGCGCTCGATGGTGGGGTGTCTGGCGCTGGTGGGCATGGGCCGCTGGCGCGAGGAACAGATGAAGGAAGCGCTGGACGCCCGCGAGCGGCAGGCGCTGGGCCTGAACGCGCCATCCTGTGGCCTGTATTTCAATCAGGCGGTCTATCCCGAACAGGGCTAGGCATGGTATCGCGCGCGTTCCATTCCAACGCGAGATTTGGCCAATGACGCAACGGCCCACCTATTGGTTTCCGGCAAAGCAATATGGCTGGGGTTGGGGGCCGCCCACCTGCTGGCAAGGCTGGGGGGTGATGGCGGCGTTTGCCGTGGTAATGGCGGGCAATGGCGTGTGGCTGGGCCGCACCCACGATCAGGTGACGTTCCTGATCGTCACCGCGCTGGCCGTGGCTGGGCTGATCGCCATCTGCTGGGCCAAAGGTACGCCGCCCCGCTGGCGCTGGGGCGGCGATTGATCCTGTAACGGATGGTGGCCGGCCTTACGCCTTGGCCACCACGCTTTCGGGCAGGTCGGTGCCGAACACGCGCTGATAGTATTCGGCCACCAATACGCGCTCGGTCTCGTCGCACTTGTTCAGGAACGACAGGCGGAAGGCAAAGCCGATGTCCTTGAAGATCTGGGCGTTCTGCGCCCAGGTGATCACGGCGCGCGGGCTCATCACGGTGGAAATGTCGCCGTTGACGAAACCCTTGCGCGTCAGGTCGGCCACCTTGACCATGTCGGCGATGGTCTTTTCCGGCAGGTCCGTGACCTTTGCGTGGACGATGCCACTTTCCACGTCCTGCGGCAGATAGTTCAGGCCCACCACGATGTTCCAGCGGTCCATCTGGCCCTGATTGATCGCCTGCGTGCCGTGGTACAACCCGCTGGTGTCGCCCAGACCCACCGTGTTGGCGGTCGCGAACAGGCGGAAATTGGCGTTCGGGCGGATGACGCGGTTCTGGTCCAGCAGCGTCAGCTTGCCCTCGGTCTCCAGCACACGCTGGATCACGAACATCACGTCCGGGCGGCCCGCGTCATATTCGTCAAACACCAAGGCGACCGGGTGCTGCAACGCCCAAGGCAGCAGGCCTTCGCGGAATTCGGTGACCTGCTTGCCATCCTTGAGCACGATGGCATCGCGCCCGATCAGGTCGATACGGCTGATATGCGCGTCAAGGTTGATGCGGATGCACGGCCAGTTGAGGCGCGCGGCCACCTGCTCGATATGGGTGGATTTGCCGGTGCCGTGATAGCCCTGCACCATCACGCGGCGGTTGAAGGCAAAGCCCGCCAGAATCGCCAGCGTCGTATCCGGATCAAACACATAGGTGTCATCGCGGTCGGGCACACGCTCATCCGCAACGGAGAAAGCGGGCACCTGCATATCGATGTCGATCCCGAACGTTTCACGCACATCCAGCGTGATGTCAGGAGCGGACAGAACGGTGGTCGAAGCGCCCGGGCGCTGCATGTCAAGAATCTCGGTCATCGCGCAAATGGCCTATACGTGCGGGCGCTTGGCTGCAATATGTTTGCGCTGGCCCTGATGGGAATATCAGGGTCTTGTCCGAATGGCGGGAGATTTGACCGATGATCGTGTTTGGCGCGCTGCTGTCGCCCTATGTCCGCAAGGTGTGCGTGGCCCTGGCCGAAAAAGGCGTGGACTATGAGCTGAAACTGTCGCGCCCTCGCAATCCCGATCCCGATTTTCTGGCCGCCAGCCCCTTTGGCAAGATTCCGGCGATGAAGCATGGCGACTATACGCTGGCCGATTCCAGCGCGATCGTGGCCTATGTCGATGCGGTCTGGCCCGAACCGGCGCTGATCCCGGCCGATCCCAAGCTGCGCGGGCGGGCGATCTGGTTTGACGAATTTTCCGACACGATCTTGGCCGGATCGGGGCTGAAGGTGCTGTTCAACCGTTATGTCGCGCCGGTGGTGTTCAAAAAGGAGGGCAATGAGGCCGTCGCGCAGAAGGGGATGGAGGAATTACCTCCAATCTGGGCCTATCTGGAGTCGCAAGTGCCCGAGCAAGGCTGGCTCGTGGATGCGTTTTCCATTGCGGATTTGTCCATAGCCTCGATGATCCGCAGCTTGGAACATGTCGACGCCCAGCCCTGCGCCACGCTCTACCCCCGCACGGCGGCGTGGTATCAGCGCGTCTGCGCCCGTCCTTCGTGGATACAGGTTGCGGCCGAAGACAGCGCCAAGGGGTAGGCTGGCACGAGCGCTGGCCAAACCGCGCAACCGGAGAGAGATGTTTAATGAGCCAGTCACAGCCCAGTTTGCAAGGCGCATGGATCTGGTACGAATTGATGACCCCCGATGCCCCGGGCTCCCGCACCTTTTATCAGGACGTGGTGGGCTGGGAGATGACGGTGGGGACAAAGCCGCCGCTGTTCTATGGCGCGATCAACCGCGCCGACGGGCGGGCCATCGGCGGCGTGATGCCGCTGGGCCCGGACCTGGTCGCCCAGGGGGCAAAGCCGCGCTGGGTGGGGTATATCACGGTTGATGATGTGGATGCTTCGGCCGGGCTGATCACGCGGCTGGGCGGCCACATCCTGATGCCGCGCATGGATCTGGAGGTGGGCGCCTTTGTGCTGGCAGCCGATCCGTGGGGGGCGTGTTTTTACATCATGACGCCCAATCCGGGCGCGGGTGATGGCGCGTCGCAGGCTTTTTCCCCGACCGATGTCGGCAGCATCGGCTGGAACGAGGTATTTACCGACGACCAGCCGGCCGCGCTGGCCTTTTACCGCGAGGTGTTTGGCTGGGAAGAAGCCGGGTCGATGGATTTGGGGGCGTTGGGCAACTATGTGTTCCTGTCGCGCCGTGGGGTGCTGATTGGGGCGGTCATGCACCGGCAGCGCAACACACACGGGTTTGGCTGGAACCACTATATCCGCGTGGCCAATATCACATCGGCGCATCGGGCCGCGATCGCCGCCGGGGCCAAGGTGTTCCACGGTCCGACCGATGTGCCCGGCGGTGAGCAGATCATGAATGGCGTGGACCCGCAGGGGGCCACCTTTGCGATGATCGGCATGAAGGGCGATTGACGCGCCCGCCGTTCCGTGTACGTTCCAAACCACACAGGGGGGGACGGCATGGCGGATTACACCTTTTTCACCAATCCGATGTCGCGCGGCCAGATCGCGCGCTGGGCCTTGCACGAGGTGGGGGCCGATTATGCGACGGTGATCGTCGCCTATGATCAGCCGCGCCCCCCTGCCCTGCTGGCCGCCAATGCCATGGGCAAGTTGCCAACGCTGATCCACCACACGGCCGGTGGCGACTATCCGCTGGCCGAGGGGGCGGCGATCTGCGCCTATCTGGCCCAGACCGAGGGCGATGGCGCGCTGGCCCCAACGGCGCAGGAACGGGCCGCCTATTACCGCTGGCTGTTCTTTGCCGCAGGGCCTGTGGAGCAGGCGATCACCGCGCGGTCCATGGGCTTCGAACCGACCGAGCGGCAGCAGATGAGCGCCGGTTTCGGCAGCTATGACCGCGTGGTCGATTGTCTGGCGGGCCATTTCGCCGCATCGGATTTCGTGTGCGGGGCGCGGTTCACCATGGCTGATGTCTATGTCGGATCGCAGGTGTTGTGGGGGCTGGCCTTCGGCACGCTGCCCGACCACCCGGCCTTTGCCGCCTATGCCGCAAGGTTGGTCGAACGCCCCGCCTATGCCGCGGCCAAGGCGATCGACGATTCGTTGATCCGCGAAAGCGCCACGACATGACCACCCGGCCCAAGGCGCTGATCTGCCTGTGGTATGACACGGCGGTCCACGGCGGCGCGGAAAGTGCGGCGCGGTTTTATGCCGATCTGTTTCCCGACAGCCATGTCGGCGAGGTCAGCCGCGCGCCGGGGGATTTTCCGGGCGGTCGGGCAGGCGACGCGCTGGTGGTGGATTTCACCGTGCTGGGCATTGCCTGTATGGGGCTAAACGGGGGCGCGCATGCCCAGCATTCGGACGCGTTCTCGTTTCAGGTGGCCACCGATTCGCAGGCCGAAACTGACCGGTACTGGGACGCACTGATCGCCGATGGCGGGCGGGCGCTGGCCTGTGGCTGGTGCGTTGATCGCTGGGGCCTGCGCTGGCAAATCACCCCCCGCGCCTTGAGTGAGGGAATGAGCGACCCCGACCCGGCGGCCCGCGCGCGGGTATTTGCCGCGATGCAGACCATGGTGCGCATCGACATCGCCGCGATCGAGGCCGCGCGGAGGGGAGAGCTGTGATGCATGAATTGTCGATCACCCGCCACATCGCTGCGCCGCCCGCACTCGTGTGGGACGTGCTGGTCAACCGGCAGGCGGAATGGTTTTGCCCGCACCCCTGGCGCGCGGTGCCCGGCCATCAGGACCGCCGCGCGGGTGGCGTGTGCGAAATGGTGATGCACGGCCCCAATGGTGAGGTGATGCCCAATAACGGCGTCTATCTGGCATGGGACGAGGGGCGGCGTTTTGCCGTGACCGATGCGGTGACCGGCGATTTGCAACCCGCCGGCCCGTTCATGATCGGCATCTGGGAGATCGCGGCGGAGGGGAATGGCACACGCTATACCGCCACCGCCCGCCACTGGACGGAGGACGCCTGCGCCCAGCATGCGGCCATGGGCTTTACCGCGGGATGGGGCGCGGCCGCCGACCAATTGGCCGCCTTGTGCGAGGGGTAGTGCCCCCACCCCTCCGCCCGGCACATCCGGTTCAGGCAAAGGCTGGCAGGCGGCGCAGCAGTTGATAGGCCTCGACCACCTGTTGCAACCGCGCCTCGTGGCGGCGGTCGCCGCCGTTGCGGTCAGGGTGGAAACGGTGGACCAGATCGGAATAGCGCACCCGCAATGCGCGGCGGTCGGCATTCGCCTCCAGCCCCAGCGTGGTCAATGCCGCCTGTTCCTCGGCCTGTATCAGCCGCCCGTCGGGCCATGTGGCCGGCGCGGCCCGCGCCGCACGCGCGGCGCGGAAATCGCGGGCGCGGCGACTGATGGCCTCCAGCGGATCATCGTAATCGGCCCAGCGCGGCGTTTCATCCACCCCCGCCGTCGGGCGAAAGGCACGGGTTTCGCGCTCCCATCCGGCGATGGGCGATTGTGCGGCCCAGATCTCCTCGGCGCTCATCCCCTCGAAATAGTCGTATCCCGCGTTGAAGGCGCGCACATGCTCCAGACAGAACCAGCGGTAGTCGCCCGGCCCGTCAAATCCGCTCGGCTTGATACCGGGCGCGCGGAACTCGCCCGTTTCCTGGCAATTCGGCCAGTCGCAGATGCGCCCCGTTCCACCAACGCGGCCATGGAATCTGTCTCTAGTCATCATTTCCCCATGACCGCAGACGGGCTAGAAGAAAAGCCTGCGTTTACTCCATGCCTGTACGGACATGCCGCCATGCCCGGGCGCAAGCACATGATGAGGTTTCGATGACCACCCCCATTGCCGATGAAATCACCCGGAAACTGACCGCCGCGCTGCAGCCGACCCAATTGGCCGTCATTAATGATTCCCACCAACATCTGGGGCATAGTGGCCATGACGGCACCGGGGAGTCGCATTTCACCATCGAGATCGAAAGCCCAGCTTTTGTCGGCGTCTCGCGCATTATGCGGCAACGTATGGTGAATGCGGCGCTGGGCGATATTCCGGGCCAAAGAGTACACGCGCTGGCGATCCGCGCCCGCGCGCCGGGAGAATGATCTGACCGTTCGCTTTGGCGCGCGGTTTGCGATATTCTTGCCCCGAACCGAAAGGCTTTCCTGATGAACTCCTCGCTGCGCCCCGTGCGACTGGCCAGCGGCATGCAACTGGCCGTATGGGAATCCTCTCCGCCCCGCCTGGTACAGCGCTGGAACAACCGCCCCGCGCTGATCTTTCTGCATGGCTTTCCCGAAAACCACCGGACGTGGCGACATCAGATCGGGCTGTTGTCGCAAACCCACCGCTGCATCGCGCCTGATCTGCGCGGCTTTGGCGCTTCGGACAAGCCGCAGGACCCGCGCGAATACACCACCGCCAAACTGGTGCGAGACGTGTTCGAACTGGCCAATGCGATGCAGATCGACCGATTCATCCTGATCGGGCATGATTGGGGCGGCGTGATCGCCTGGTATGCCGCCATGCTGGAAGCGAACCTGCCCGAAAAGGACCGCCGCATTCAGCAATTGGTGGTGGCCAACGCGCCCCACCCGGCAGTGTTCCAGCAATTGCTGTTCACCGATCCGGCACAGCGCGCCGCCGCGCAATACATCACCTTGTTGCGCGACCGGGCAATCGACGCGCAGGTGGCCGCAGAGGGTATCGCGCCGCTATTGGTCCGCGCCTTTGGCGCCGGCACCTTCAGCGCGATGGAGCAGGCCGAACGCGCGTTGTTGCTGCAACAATGGCGCTCGGCCGAAACGGGGATCGCCATGCTGAACCTGTACCGGGCCAGCGACATCATCGTGCCTTCGCCCGCCGCGCCGCCAGATGTTCCGGCGCAATGGCAGGCCCCGCCCTATCCGCGGCTGAGCGTGCCGACACAAGTGCTGTGGGGCATGGCGGACCCGGTGCTGCTGCCCGCCAATCTGGATGGGATGGAAGCCCATTGCAGCCAGTTGCACATCACCCGCCTGCCCCAAGCCGGCCATTTCGCCCCGTGGCAGTCGTGGAGCAACGTCAACAGCTTGCTGAAACTGCCGACATAGGGCGCGTCAACCGCCGGTCCATTCCACCCACGCGCCATGGGCATGGGCAGTGCCCAGAAACGCCTCGCCGCTGTTCCGTCCGGTCCAATGGCCGACCCGCAATTCATGGCGGAATGTCTGGCGATTGGTTTCCAGCCGCACCCACGCCAGCGGGCGTTCGGGCGTGGCGCGGGCGGCGGCGGCGGCCATCGCGGCGCTGATCCGCGCGCGCCCGGCGGGGGGGATATATTGCCATACGATCGAATGGTACAGCACTCGGCACACGCCCTCTGCCTGCGGCGCGGCCAAGCGTTGCTCCACCCAGTCGGCGGCATCGGCACGGGTCAAATCGGGGCGTTGTTGCCGGGCCAGCGCGACCACCGCGTCCAGCCGGTCCATCCGTTCGCTCACTTCGGCCCAGACATAGGATTTCAGCCGCAACGCCGCCGGTGGATCGGTCAGGTCGATGGGGGACAGGTCACAGCCCGCGATGCGCTCGATCCGTACATCGGCGCGGGGCGGCGGAGCGCCGCGCCATTCGGGCCTGATCTGCACCGGCGAGTCCATCGCCCCCACCCGCACCCCGCCCAGATCATAGCCATAGCGATCAATCATCGTGTTCGCACCCGCGCTGGCGCCGATCTCGTTCAGGTCAAAGCGCGGCCCCACCCGCCCCGACAGCCACAACAGCCCCGCCATGATCCCGGCCGAACGCCCCGCCTCATTGGTTTGGGGCGGGCCGTCAAACCACGGCAACAGCGCCGCGTCATGGGTCTGCGCCACCGCCACGATCACCGCGTCCACCGCCCCCTGATCAACCAAGGCACCAGAATACACCGGCACCAACCGCGCATCCGCCCCGGTCAGGTGCAGGTAATGAAAGCCTCCCGCCAGACGCAGCGGCATCGCGTCCTCCAGGCTCAGCCCCGGCCAGTCGCGCATGCGCCGCGCCACCTGTGTGTCGCCCGCCAGCAACGCGTTGAACGCGCGCACCACCCGGCCCGTCAGCGGCGCGCCGTTCTTTTCGGCATGGGCCGCCTGCCAGTCCAGCGCATGGGCGACATTGCCGATTTCCATGATCGCTTTTCCGCTGTCCATACGATGTTGCCCTTTTGCGTCAGGGAACGTAATGCGCGCCCTATGTCTGACACTTTGCCCCAGCTGACTTTCGCCGTGCCCAAGGGCCGCATTCTGGACGAAGCCTTGCCGCTGATGGCGCGTGCGGGCGTTGTGCCCGATGCCGAGTTCCACGACAAGAAGTCGCGCGCCCTGTCCTTTGCCTGCGAAGGCAGCGACATGCGGCTGATCCGCGTGCGCGCCTTCGACGTGGCGACATTCGTGGCCCATGGCGCGGCGCAAATCGGCATTGTGGGTTCCGATGTGGTGGATGAATTCGCCTATGCGGACCTGTATGCGCCGGTTGATCTGAACATCGGCCACTGCCGCCTGTCGGTGGCGGAACCGGTGAATGCGGATGCCGCCGCCCGCGCCTCGGCCAGCCATTTGCGCGTGGCCAGCAAATACCCCAACCTGACGCGCCGCCATTTCGAACGGCAGGGCATTCAGGCCGAGGTGGTCAAGCTGAACGGCGCGATGGAACTGGCCCCGGTGCTGGGCCTTGCGGGGCGGATCGTCGATCTTGTCTCGACGGGCCGCACGCTGAAAGAGAACGGCTTGGTCGAGACGGACGTGATCATGCAGATTTCGGCCCGGCTGATCGTCAACCGCGCCGCGCTCAAGACCGACCCCCGCGTGGGTGAGGTGGTCGAGGCGTTCCGCGCCATGGCCGCCGCCGCCAAGGACGCCGCCCAATGATCCGCCTGAACAGCCGCGATCCCGGCTTTGATCAGGCGTTTGCCCGCATCGTGTCGGATCGGCGCGAGAGCGATGCGGGCGTCTCGGACACGGTCGCGGCGATCCTGCGCGATGTGCGGGCGCGGGGCGATGCGGCATTGGCCGAATATACCGAACGCTTTGACGGCCACCCGCTGACCAGCGATGCCGATTGGCGGATCGATGCCGCCGCGTGCAAGGCCGCCTTTGACAACCTGCCGCCTGATCTGCGCGGCGCGCTGGAATTGGCGGCGCAGCGCATCACCGCCTATCACGCCGCGCAAAAGCCCGAAGATCGCGACTATACCGATGCCGCCGGCGTGCGTCTGGGCGCCAAATGGGGCGCGGTGGACGCGGCGGGGCTTTATGTGCCCGGCGGGCGCGCGGCCTATCCCTCCAGCCTGCTGATGAACGCCATTCCCGCCAAGGTTGCGGGCGTGGGCCGACTGGTCGTTGTCACCCCCACCCCGCGTGGCGCGGTCAACAGCCTTGTGCTGGCCGCCGCCCATCTGGCAGGCGTGGACGAGATCTGGCGCATCGGCGGGGCGCAGGCGATCGCGGCGCTGGCCTATGGCACCGACCGCATCGCGCCGGTCGATGTCATCACCGGCCCCGGCAACGCCTGGGTCGCCGAGGCCAAGCGCCAGCTCTATGGCGTGGTGGGCATCGACATGGTGGCCGGTCCCAGCGAAATTCTGGTGATTGCTGACGCTGCCAACAACCCAGCGTGGATCGCGGCCGACCTGCTCTCGCAGGCCGAGCATGATCCCGTTGCCCAATCGATCCTGATCACCGATGATGCCACTTTTGCCGATGCGGTCGAGGCGGCGGTCGAGACCGAATTGCAGGGACTGGCCACGCAGACCACCGCGCGCGCATCGTGGAACGATTATGGCGTGGTGATCGTGCTGGATGATCTGGCGGCACAGGCCCCCGCGCTGGCCAATGCGCTGGCCGCCGAGCATGTCGAGATCGCCACCGACGATCCCGATGCCCTGTTCGCCCAGATCCGCCACGCCGGCAGCGCCTTTCTTGGCCGCCACACACCCGAGGCTATCGGCGATTACGTTGCCGGGCCCAACCACGTTCTGCCCACGGGCCGCCGCGCGCGTTTTGCCAGCGGCCTGTCGGTGCTGGATTTCATGAAACGCACCAGCTTTTTGCAACTGGATGCAACCAGCCTTGCCGCGATCGGCCCTGCGGCCGTATCCTTGGCCGATGCCGAAGGGCTGCCCGCCCACGGGCGCTCGGTCAGCATCCGGCTGGGCCAATAAGGATTAGAGTGATGACGTCGCGTACCCCCGCCCCCAAAATGCCCGCCCGTGGCATTGCCCGCTCTGCCGCGCGTCTGGCCGCCGTGCAGGCGCTGTATCAGCAACAGATGGAGGGCACGCCCGAAGCGCAGTTGCTGGATGAATTCCACCGCCACCGTCTGGGCGCCGAGATCGAGGACGTGCAGTTTGCCGATGCCGACCGCGTCCATTTCGACGATGTGGTCAAGGGCGTGCTGGCCCGGATCGAGGAAATCGACGCCTTGTTGAGCGAGCGTCTGGCCGATGGCTGGCGTCTGGACCGTCTGGACAAGACGATGGTGCAGGTGCTGCGCGCCGGGGCCTATGAATTGCTGGCTCGCGCCGATGTGGCGACGGCCACGATCATCACCGAATATGTCGATGTCGCCCACGCCTTTTTCGAAGAGCGCGAGGCCAAGTTCGTCAATGGTGTGCTGGATGCGGTGGGCAAGGGCGTCCGTTGACGCCCTGCCCGGCCTGACGCCAATGTCTGGCCTGACGCCAATGTCCGGCCTGACGCCCCTGACCCGCCGCGCCCGATGAGCGCCGAGCTGGACTTTATCGCCGCGCTGCGCGCGCTGGCCGGTGATCCGGCGGCGCGGGGCTTGCGCGATGATTGCGCGGTGCTGCCCTTTGGCGGGCAGACGCTGGTGCTGACCCATGACACCATCGTCGCGGGCGTGCATTTCCTGCCCGACATGGACCCGGCCGATATCGCGTGGCGGCTGGTGGCGACCAATATCTCGGATCTGGCGGCCAAGGGAGCGGCGCCTGTGGGCGTGCTGCTGGCCTATCAGCTGAACGGGGCCGAGGCGCGGTTTCTGGAAGGGTTGCGCGCGGCGCTGGCGGAATATGGCGCGCCGCTGCTGGGCGGTGATACAGTGGGCATGCCCGATGGCGCGGCGCAAACGCTGGGGCTGACGGCGATTGGCCGGGCCACCCATACGCCAGTGCCGGGGCGCGATGGCGCGGCTTTGGGCGATATTTTGTACATCACCGGGCCGGTTGGCGGCGCGATGATCGGGCTGGAGGCTTTGCGCGGCGGCGACAACGGCGCGGCCAGCGCCGCCTATCGCCGCCCACAGGCGCAATTGGCCGCTGGCATCGCGCTGGCCCCGCATGTGGGCGCGATGATGGATGTGTCGGACGGCGTGCTGCTGGACGCGGCGCGCATGGCAACCGCCAGCCGCGTCACCATCGCCATCGACTCTGCCGCCGTACCGATCGCCGCCCCCGAACCCCGCCGGGCCGAGGCCTTGCGCTGGGGCGATGACTATCACCTGCTGTTCACCGCCGCGCCCGATGTGGTGTTGCCGGTCCACGCCCACGCCATTGGCCGGGTGATCGCGGCGGGCAAGGCCCCGATCCTGCTGGACGGCGCGCCTTTGTCTCTGGGCGACGATCTGGGCTTTGCCCACGGCTGAACGCCCCCTTTGCCCCGGCAATCCCGTTCTGGAACAGGCGCTCGCATCAGCACTTGCGCCGCTTTACCATCGGCCTATACCTAAGCCTCGATGGGTACTGTTTGAACAACAAGAACAGGCCCGGGGGTGTGTAGCGGATTACCGGGAACACCAAAGCAGAGGGGATACATAATGGACCTGGTGCTTATGGCCATAGGCTTTGGCCTATTGGCGGTTATTTACGGCTTTGTCACGACACGTCAGGTATTGAGCGCCGATGCGGGATCGGCCCGCATGCAGGAAATCGCCGCTGCCATTCAGGAAGGCGCGCAAGCCTATCTGAAGCGGCAATACACCACCATCGCCATCGTCGGCGTGGTTGTCGCGGTGATCATCATGGCGACGCTGGGCGGCATTTCGGCGGTCGGCTTTGTGCTGGGCGCACTGTTGTCGGGCGTGGCGGGCTTTATCGGCATGAATGTGTCGGTGCGCTCGAACGTGCGGACGGCGGCCGCGGCGCAAAACGGCTTGCAGGCCGGGCTGACGCTGGCGTTTCGCGCGGGCGCGATCACCGGCATGCTGGTGGCGGGTCTGGCGCTGCTGGCGATTGCGGGCTTTTACGCGTGGCTGATCGGACCGGGCGGACATGCCGATGTGCAAAATGACCGCACCGTGGTCCAGGCGCTGACGGCCTTGGCCTTTGGCGCTTCGCTGATCTCGATCTTTGCGCGCCTTGGCGGCGGCATCTTTACCAAGGCAGCCGATGTCGGCGCCGATCTGGTAGGCAAGGTCGAGGCCGGTATCCCCGAGGATGACCCACGCAACCCCGCCGTCATCGCCGACAACGTGGGCGACAATGTGGGCGATTGTGCCGGCATGGCGGCCGACCTGTTCGAAACCTATGTGGTGACGGTTGGCGCAACGATGGTGCTGACCGCTCTGCTGGTCAAGGGCGCGGGGGCGGCGTTGATGCCGCTGATGTCGCTGCCGCTGTTGATCGGCGGGGTGTGCATCGTGACCAGCATCATCGGCACCTATTTCGTCAAGCTGGGCGCCAGCAACAACATCATGGGCGCCATGTACAAGGGCTTTGCCGTGACGGCATTGCTCTCGATCCCGGCGATCTGGTGGGCCATTTCCACCGCGCTGGGCGGCGATATGGCGGCCCCCATCGGCGATCAGGGCTTTACCGGCAATGCGTTGTTCGGATGCAGCCTGCTGGGTCTGGGTATCACCGGGCTGATCATCTGGATCACCGAATATTACACCGGCACCAATTACCGCCCGGTGAAATCCATCGCCAAGGCTTCGGTCACCGGCCACGGCACCAACGTCATTCAGGGTCTGGCCATCAGTCTGGAGGCCACCGCCCTGCCCACGTTGGTGATCGTGGCGGGCATCATCATCGCGTATAAGCTGGCCGGGCTGATCGGCATTGCCTATGGCGCCACGGCGATGCTGGCGCTGGCGGGGATGGTCGTGGCGCTGGATGCCTATGGCCCTGTCACCGACAATGCGGGCGGCATCGCCGAAATGGCCGGGCTGGACGACAGCGTCCGGGAAAAGACCGACGCGCTGGACGCGGTGGGCAACACCACCAAGGCCGTGACCAAGGGCTATGCCATCGGTTCTGCGGGTCTGGCCGCGCTGGTGCTGTTTGCCGCCTATACCACTGACTTGCGGGAATTCTTCCCCAGCCTGAACGTCAATTTCAGTCTGGAGAACCCCTATGTCATCGTCGGCCTGCTGCTGGGCGCATTGCTGCCCTATCTGTTTGGCGCGATGGGGATGACGGCGGTAGGCCGCGCGGCAGGGGACGTGGTGGTCGACGTGCGCGACCAGTTCCGCGAGAACCCCGGCATCATGGCGGGCACCTCCAAGCCCGATTATGCCCGCACCGTCGATCTGGTGACCAAGGCGGCGATCAAGGAAATGATCATCCCCAGCCTGTTGCCGGTGCTGGCCCCGATCGCGGTCTATTACATCGTGGGCGCTGTGGCGGGTCAGGACAACGGCTTTGCCGCGCTGGGGGCGTTGCTGTTGGGCGTGATCGTTGGCGGTCTGTTCGTCGCATTGTCGATGACCAGCGGCGGCGGCGCGTGGGACAACGCCAAGAAATATATCGAGGACGGCCACCACGGCGGCAAGGGCTCGGACGCCCACAAGGCGGCGGTGACCGGCGACACGGTGGGTGATCCGTACAAGGATACGGCAGGCCCGGCGGTCAATCCGATGATCAAGATCACCAATATCGTCGCCTTGCTGTTGCTGGCGGCTCTGGCTGGCGGTCACGCTGGCTAAGTGTTAGCGATGGTCCGGGGCGATGCAGTATCGCCTTGGCCATCGCCACACACTCCACGCGGTGCATCACGCACCGCCAAGGCGGCCTGACCGCCCGATTACAGGGACGGCATTTGCCTGCCCTGTGTGCCTTGCTCCCGCCCCGGTTTCACGACCCACCCACCGGGGCGGGATGCTTTGCCCCTCCCTCGATTGGCCATCATCGACAGTGCGTTAGCATTTCCTTCGCGCTTGGCTGTTACCTGCATGTCAGCGGCATATGCGAGCCGCGAAAGACAGGAACACCTTGCCCCAGCACCCCAATAGCGCGCGCCGCGACAGCGCGTATGAGGCATTGCCGGACGTGAAAGGGCCGGACGTGGATTGGCCGAACGTGGCCGCCACCACCGCGCCGCCCGCGCCCGCGCCCGCGCGCCTGGCACAGGCGGACGCAATCCGCCTGTGCACGCCCGACCAGATGGCCGACCGTGACACGGTGCTGGCGTGGGACGCGCTGGCGCAACGGGCCGCCACGCCCAACCCCTTTGCCGAAAGCTGGTATCTGCTGCCCGCGCTGCGCCTGATGGCGGGCGAGGAGGTGGTGCATATCCTGCGGTTTGACATCGGCGGCGATCTGGCGGGCGTGATGCCGCTGGTGCGTGCGCACCGCTATTACGGACGGGCAATCCCGCATCTGGCGGCATGGACCCACCCCAACGCCTTTTTGGGCGCGCCGCTGGTGGCGCGCGGGCTGGAGCGGGCATTTTGGGCGGCCGTGCTGAATTGGGCCGACCACCATGCCGGGGCGGGACTGTTCCTGCATCTGGCCGATGTGCCGCTGACCGGGCCGCTGCATGACGCACTGGCCGATGTGCTGGCCGGGCAAGGCCGCCCCGCCGCGCTGGTGGCGCAATCGGAACGGGCGATGCTGCAATCCGACCTGTCGCCCGACGCCTATCTGGAGGCGTCCCTGTCGGGCAAAAAGCGCAAGGAACTGCGCCGCCAGACCGCCCGCCTGTCCGAACTGGGCACGTTGCGCGTCGAACGCCATGCCGACGCCACCGGGCTGGACGCGTGGTCACGCGATTTCCTGACGCTGGAGGCCGCCGGATGGAAAGGCGCGGCCGGATCGGCACTGGCCAGCCAGCCCGCCACCGCCGCATTGTTCACGCAGGCCCTGCAAGGCGCGGCGGCGCGCGGGCGGCTGGACCGGCTGGCGCTGTTGCTGGACGGGCGGCCGATCGCCATGCTGGCCAGCTTTGTCACCGCGCCCTTGGCCTTTTCGTTCAAGACCGCCTTTGACGAGGCCTATGCCCGGTTTTCGCCCGGTGTGCTGTTGCAGCGCGAAAACCTGCAATTGCTGCGCCGCCCCGGTATCGCCGCCTGCGACAGTTGCGCGGCCGCCGGCCACCCTATGATCGACCATCTGTGGCGCGAACGCCGCCCCATCGGCAGCCTTTCGATCGCCATCGGCGGAGCGCTACGCCGGGGGCTGTTTGCGCCTTTGTCGCGCATGGAGACCGGCCGCTGGCCGACCCCGCGCCCGTTCCTCCCATCCCCCGCAACGCCCGCAACCCGCCCAGAAGGAGGCCAGTCATGAGCACCTTTCCGCCGCCATCGCGTGAGCTGTTTGCCCGCGCCTATCCTGAAACCCCGCACAAGTTGATCCATCAGTTGGACCATCACCCGCTGCTGGACCTGGACGCGCTGGCCGCCCTGGCTGAAAGCCTGCCGACCACCAGCGTCGAATATAACAAGGCCGATCTGCCCATCGGCATCGATGGCAAGCCCGACCCCACCGGCATCCCCATCGGTGACACCATCCGCCGCATCGAGCAGACCGGCAGTTGGGCCGCACTGAAGAACATCGAACAAGTGCCCGCCTATGCCGATCTGTTGCACAGCCTGCTGGAAGAGCTGCGCCCGCAGATCGAGGCCAAGACAGGCAAGATGTTGAAAACCCAAGGGTTCATCTTCATCACCTCGCCCAATGGCGTGACGCCGTACCATTTCGATCCCGAACACAACATCCTGTTGCAGATCCGCGGGTCAAAGGTGATGACGCAATTCCCCGCCGATGACGCGTTCTATGCCCCGCTGTCGGTGCATGAAAGCTATCACACCGGCGGCCCGCGCGAATTGAAATGGACCGAGGACATGCACAAGGGCGGGACCGAATTCCCGCTGCAGGCTGGTGAAGCGCTGTTCGTTCCCGTCATGGCCCCCCATTTCGTGCGTAACGGCCCAGAGGCCTCGGTCTCGCTGTCGATCACCTGGCGTTCGGAATGGAGCTTTGCCGAGGCAGACGCCCATGCGTTCAACAGCGTGCTGCGCCGTGTCGGACTGGACCCGGAACGCCCCGGCCGCTGGCCCGCGCAAAACACGGTCAAGGCGATGGGGTGGCGGATCATGCGCCGCATGGGCTATACGCCCGGACATTGATCGGCGGGCGGGGTAACGCGCCCCGCCCCCTCACCCGCCGGGGTGGTAAAAGTCATACACCGTCTGCGCCACCGCCTCTGACACGCCGGGGGTGCGTTTCAGATCGTCCAGCGCGGCGGCGCGCACCCGGCTGGCGGTGCCAAAATGCAGCAACAGCGCCCGTTTGCGCGCGGGGCCAATGCCGGGGATTTCGTCCAGCGGGCTGGCGGTGATCGCGCGGGAACGCTTGTCCCGGTGGGCGCCGATGGCATAGCGATGCACCTCGTCGCGCAAGCGTTGCAGGTGGAACAGCACTGGCGAGTTCACCGGCAGCATCTTTTCCCGCCCGTCGGGGAAATGGAACACCTCGCGCCCCTCGCGCCCATGGTGCGGCCCCTTGGCGATGCCGACCACCGCCAGATCCTCGACCCCCAATTCGGCCAGCACGCCCATCACCGCCGACATTTGCCCCTTGCCGCCGTCGATCAGCACCAGATCGGGCCACATGCCCTTTTCGCGGTCGGGGTCCTCCTCCATGGCGCGGCCAAAGCGGCGGGTCATCACCTCGCGCATCATGGCAAAATCGTCGTTGGTGGCCGCTTCCTTGATGTTCCACTTGCGGTATTGGCCCTTTTGAAAGCCCTCCGGACCGGCACAGACCATCGCCCCCAGCGCGTGGGCGCCCTGAATATGGCTGTTGTCGTAAATCTCGACGCGGGCCGGTTCCTCGCCCAGCTCCAGAAACTCGGCCATTTCGCGCCAGACCTTGGCCTTGCTGCCGCTTTCGGCCATGCGGCGGTCCAGCGCCTCGACCGCGTTGCGTGTCGCCTGCTCAACCAGCCGTTTGCGGTCGCCGCGCTGGGGGGTGGAGATCTCCACCTTGCCGCCCGCGGCCTCCTTCAACGCCTCGGCCAACAGGTCGCTTTCGGGCAGGGCGCGGTCCAGCAGGATGACGCGGGGCGGCGGCACCTCCTCGTAAAACTGCGCCATGAAGCTTTGCAGGACCTCGGCGATCTCCATCCCCTCGGTGCGGGTGGGGAAAAAGGCGCGGTGGCCCCAATTCTGCCCGCCCCGGATAAAGAACGCCTGAATGGCGATCTGCCCCGCCTTTTCCGCGCAGGCAAAGATGTCGGCGTTGGGCAGGCCTTCGGCATGGATCGCCTGCGACCCCTGAATAAAGGTCGCCGCGCGCAGCCGGTCGCGCAACATCGCCGCGCGTTCAAAGTCCAGCGCCTCGGCGGCCGCGCTCATCTGCGCCTCGATCTCGCGCTGCACGGCGTTCGATTTTCCGCCCAGAAAGTCCTTCGCCTGCCGCACCAGTTCGGCGTAATCGTCTTTGGCGATGCGGTCGACACAGGGGGCGCTGCACCGCTTGATCTGGTACAGCAAACAGGGCCGGTCACGCCGCGCGAAAAAGCTGTCGGTGCAAGAGCGCAGCAGGAACAGTTTTTGCAGCGCGTTGATCGTCGTGTTGACGCTGCCCGCGCTGGCAAAGGGGCCGTAATAATTGCCCGCCGCCTTGCGCGCGCCGCGATGCTTCATGATGCGGGCGAAATCGTGATCGGTGCGCAACAGGATGAAAGGAAAGCTTTTGTCGTCGCGCAGCAGGACATTGTAAGGCGGGCGGAACCGCTTGATCAGCTGCGCTTCCAGCAGCAGCGCCTCGGCCTCGGAATTGGTGGTGATGATGGTCATGCCGCGCGTTTGCGACACCATCCGTTGCAGCCGGATCGGCAACCGGTCGACCTGGGTGTAATTGGCCACCCGATTGCGCAGCGCCCGCGCCTTGCCCACATACAGCACATCGCCGCGCGCGTCCTGCATCCGGTACACACCCGGCCGCGCCGGCAGGGTCGCCAACACCTCGCGGATGGCGGCAACGCCCGCGTCCAGATCGGGGCGTTCGCCCTCGCCGCGCAACAGGCTGGTGGCCTTGTCCTCGTTGAACCGCTGATCGGAATAGGGCGAGGCGTCAGGCGAAAACGGATCAGGCGTGTCGGACATGCTTCCCAAATAGGCGTGCGCCAGCAAAAAGGGGAGAGGGCCAGCGCCCCCTCCCCACATCTTCTTCACCCGTCAATGGTCCGGCGGGATCAGAACATCTTGCGGAATTCCACCCCGATCACGCGGCCTGACGCGTCCATGTAATAGGGCTGATAAGCGGTGGGCGTCGCGCCGGTGCCATCGGTCACGCGCTGGCGCTGATCAAACAGGTTGTTGGCCATGATCGAGAAACGCGCGCCCTTGAAGAACGGCGCCTGTTCAACCAGCGTTTTCTGCTGGCCCAAATCAACGAACACGCGGGCGCTGACCTTGAACAGCGCGCCAAAGCGCAGGTCGCTGCTGCCCGGAACGCCACTGGCCGTGACGCGGGTGGGCGCGGTCCAGCCACCGTTCAGCCGTATCCCGGCGCCGGAATAGAAAAACCCGCCCTCGACCTCGACCGTGTGGCGCGCGATGCCCGCGCCCGACAGCGCATCGCCATTCAACAGGTTCAGCACCGGGCCTCCGGACGCCACCGTCACCCGGTCGACCAATTGCACCGTGTGATAGGCCGACAGGTTCCATCGCCCCGGATAGCGCACACGCGGCGCGCCACCCGGACCACCGGGACCTCCACCGGGCGGGCCAAAGCCGCCACCGGGGGGCGGGCCACCCGGCCCACCGGGACCTCCGCCAAAACCGCCCCGGCCGCCACCGCCAAATCCGCCCGGCGGCGGGCCTCCGGGCGGGGGACCGCCGGGGAATCCCTCGGCGCCAAAGCGGCGGGGCATCGGCATCGCCTTGCCCAGATTGCCGCCAATGTTGATGCCCCAGCGAATGCGCTCCTCGTTCTGCTGGGCCAGCGTGATCGCGCGGCGGTCGATCGCGGTGATGTTGCCCGCACTGTCGCGGCCCACCCGGCCGGGGAACGCGGCTTCCAACTGCGGCGTCAGGATGGTGGGGAAACTGGTGGTGACATTGTTCGACCGGTTGTTGAAATATTCGACAATCAGGTTCGAATTGCCCGACAGGATCGGCAGCGTCCAGTTCAGCCCCAGCTTGATGTCATGGCGGCTTTCGCGTTGCAGCGCCGGGTTGCCGCCCGACAATGTCGTCACCAGCGCCGAGCGCCCGGTGGCAAAATCATAGACCGACACGTTATACGCATAGGTCAGCGGCCCGCCCAGATTGGACAGTGACGGGGCGGCCTCGGCATACATATAGCTGGCCTGCAGGCCCAGTTTCGAGGTCAGGTTCCACGTCAGCCCCGCGTTCCAATTACCCAGCCAGCCAAAGTCGGACAGGTAATTCGCCCCGGCCGAGACATTGGCGCTGATATTGCCCAGCGCCTCGGCGACATGTTCCTTGGTGCTGGTGATCGGCAGGGCCAGGTTGGCGCTGGCCGACACATTGCCCCGCCGCAGCGTATTGGCCGCCGCCAGCGTGCTGGCGCTGTCCAACTGACTGTAATCATAGCCGGTCTTGAACGTCATCCCCGCCTTGCCCGCAGGCAGGCTCAGCGGGCGGCCCATCAGTGTGGCCATGCCCGACACGGTGGTCGTCTTGCTGGTGGAGAGCGTATAGCCCGCGTCCCCCACATCAGGCAGCGCGCCCAGAATGTTCAGCGTGCCGGCAGCGGCGGCGGCGGTCAGCGCGCTGGTGTCGGCGCGGTTGCTGCTGCGCTGGCGACTCTCGGCGCGGCTGGCGTCCATGGTGGCGGACAATTGCCAATCGCCCACTGGCTTGTTCAACCCCAGCCCCAGCTGGAACGTGTCGGTCTGCGTCACGCGGGCCAGCGCGCCCGGCAGGCTGCGCAGCACGCTGCTGCCATCCGGGGCGGTCAGCGTGACGGTGTTCAGCCCCGACAGGCTGGTGCTGTCCGCGCGCGAGGCGGTGGCGTTGAGCGTGAAGTTCCCGCCACTCACCCCCTGCCCGAACGGCTTGGTATAGGTGCCGTTGAGAACGTAATTCTCGGACCGGGCCACCAGCGTGCGGTTGGCCGCCGGATCGGGGTCGCTCGCCACACCCGGCACACTGCTGGCCGACTGGCTGACCCCGCGCTCGGCCTCGGTCAGGGGCGAGGTGTGGTCCACCTTGGCGGTCAGGTTGACGCGCTGCCCCTTGTCGATGCGCAGCACACCGGCCTGCCCCTTGACCGTGGAATAGCCGCCCACATCCGGTTGCAGGAACTCCAGCTCGGCATTGCGGGCGCGGAAATGGTCCTTCAGGATGAAATTGACCACCCGCTGATCGGCCGAATAGCCATACCGCAGCGCCACTTCCTCGGGCAGGATCTCGACCTTACGGATGGCTTCGGGCGGAAAATCGCGCATTTCGCGGAAAGAGGCGATGCGTTGGCCATTGACCAGAATCACCGGCATCGTCGCCCCGCGCCCGCGCCCGGACCCCGTCTGAGGCGAAATCGCATCCAGCAGATCGGTGATCGAGGACACGCCATAGGCGGCAATATCTTCTTCATCCAGCACGGCGATGGGCGGCTGGGGCGCGTCGACCTGGGCCTTCAGGCGGGTGGCGATCACCACGATCTCGCGCTTTTTGGCGGCATGTTCGGCGCTGGCGCCATCGGTCGCAGGCGCAGCCGCCGGATCGGCCGCCTCGGCAGGCGCCTCGGCCAGCGCCAAGCTGGGGGCCATCGCCAACGACAGCATCGTACCGGCCAACAGGCTGGAGACACACGACAACTTGCGCAATTCTCATACTCCCTGACAGGCGATGTGATCCACGCGCAGGGGATGCGCGCGGGCCCGGCCCATTTCAGTCTGGTGCAATGTCCACCGCCCGCCGGATGCGCGATCGCCCCCCGTTTTGCCAAGCGCGGCAAGGTAACATTTTGTCGCCGCATGGTTACACTGTGCGGACAGCCTGCAGAAAAAGCCGCAAGAACGCCCAGTTTGCCCACGCCAAGGCTTTCCTTTTGGCCTGCGTGGGGCTATGGGCGCGCCTGAGAACACCGCCAATTCCCGCAATTTTTATACGGACACCGATAAACCGGATGGCTAAAGAAGAACTCCTTGAAATGCGCGGCCAAGTGGTCGAACTGCTGCCCAACGCGATGTTTCGCGTGCGGCTGGAGAACGATCACGAGATCCTGGGCCACACCGCCGGCAAGATGCGCAAGAACCGCATCCGCGTGCTGGTGGGCGACGAGGTGCTGGTCGAGCTGACGCCCTATGACCTGACCAAGGGTCGCATCACCTACCGCTTCATGCCGGGTCGCGGCGGGCCGAGCTACTGAGCAAGATGACCACCTCTGGCGCCACGGCGCTGGTGCTGGCTTCTTCTTCGCCCCGGCGGCGCGAGCTGTTGGGGCGTTTGGGCGTTGAGCCCACTCGCATCGCCAGCCCCGATATCGACGAAACCCCGCTGCCGGGCGAAAACCCCCGCGCCTATGCCCTGCGTCTGGCGCAGGAAAAGGCGCGCGCGGTGCCTTTGGCGGCGGGCGAGATTGTGCTGGCGGGCGACACCACGGTGGCCGTGGGTCGCCGCATCCTGTCCAAGGCGGAAACGCCCGAGGAACAGCGCGCCATGCTGCGGCTGATTTCCGGGCGGCGGCATCAATGCATATCGTCGGTCTGTGTGATCGATGCCAATGGCCACGCCCGCGCCCGCCTGTCGCAAACCATCGTCATCTTCAAACCGCTGAGCACGGCCGAGATCGAGGCCTATGTCGCCTGTGGTGAAGGGCTGGGCAAGGCGGGCGGCTATGCCATTCAGGGCGCGGCCGAGGCGTTGATCCGCCGGATCGACGGCAGCCATTCGGGTGTGATGGGCCTGCCTTTGTACGAAACGCGGGCGCTGTTACGCGCCGCCGGGATGCCTTTGGGCTGATGGCCCCGCCCGCTGCCCCCCACCTTGCTGGCCCCGTCTGGCTGGTCGAGGACGGCATTGGCGAAACCCGCGCCGTTCTGGTGCCGCAGGACGGCATCACCAATGGCGCCCCCTGTTATGGCGAACCGATCGCGGCGCGGCTGGACTGGCCCGACACCGGCGGCGCGGCGCGCGCGGGCGCGGTGGTGCAGGCGCGGCTGATCCACCGCGCGGGCGGTGCGCGGCGCGGCGTGGTGCGGCTGGAGGATGGTCAGGAGGCGCTGGTCGACCAGTTGCCCAGAGAGGCCAGCGAAGGCGCGCCGATTCGCGTCCGCATCACGCGTGAGGCGATTGCCGAAACCGGCCGGTTGAAACAGGCCCACACCCGCCCGACCGATGACCCGCTGGCCCCCGCCCCGCCTCTGGCCGAGCAATTGCGCGCCACCGGCCTGCCGGTGCGCGTGGTCCACCACATGCCCGCCGGCCTGTGGGAAGGCGTGTGGGACGACGCGCTCTCGGGCCAGATCGGTTTTGCCGGAGGCAGCCTGATCGTGTCGCCCACGCCCGCCATGACGCTGATTGATGTCGATGGCGCATTGCCCCCGCGCGCGCTGGCGCTGGCGGCGGCACAGGCCGCGGCAGAGGCGATTCTGAGGCTGGATCTGGCCGGGTCCATCGGCATCGATTTCCCCACGCTGGAGGCCAAGGCCGACCGGCAGGCGGTGGACGCGACTTTGGCCGCCGCCCTGCTGGAAGGGGCGCTGCCCTATGTCCATGAACGCACGGCGATGAACGGCTTTGGCTTTGTCCAGATTGTCGCGCGGATGGAGCGCCCTTCGCTGCCCGCGCGGATGCGGCGTGACCCGCTGGGCGCGGCGGCGCGGATGCTGCTGCGCCGCGCCGAAAGGGTAGAGGGCGCAGGCGTGCTGTTGATCACCTGCCCCCCCGCCCTGCGCGCGCGCATCACGCCTGCGTGGGAGGCCGACCTTGCCCGGCGCAGCGGGCGGGCGCTGGACTGGCGGCTGGACGATTCGCTTGCGCTGGCCGGCGGTTTCGCGCAGGCCGTGGCGCGATGACCCAGACCTCCACCCGCAAATGCCCGATCTGTGGCCGCCCCCGCGTTCAGGCCCATTCTCCTTTTTGCTCAACCCGTTGCCGGGACAAGGACCTGGTGCAATGGCTGTCGGACGGTTACGCCCTGCCCGCCGGCCCGGCCGAGGAAGAGGATAGCCCCCGGCCTGACGAATAAGTTGTCCACAGGCGGTATTTTTGTCTTGCCAAGATCGTTTCGCTTGGCCATAGGCGCCGGACCGCAACGACGGTGGCAGCGAAAACCTCCTGCCAGACGCGATGCCCGGATAGCTCAGTTGGTAGAGCAGCGGATTGAAAATCCGCGTGTCGGTGGTTCGAATCCGCCTCCGGGCACCACTTCCCCCCATGGGGATCGGTGGTGACGCCTCGCTCGGTACTCCCCATAGATGACAGTGCGCAGACAGGGCGAAGGCATTGTGCCGCTCGCCCCTTTGCCTGTTTGGCCATCGGCGCCGTGGCCGCGCGGTTTATTTCTGACACCTGTCATTTGTCAGCCTTGCCCACGGCCGCCCCCACTGTCACCCCTGCGTCAAACAGCCACGCAGGAGAGGCCCATGCCCGAGACCACAGCCCTGCGCGCCGCCAATTGCGAACTGGCGCGCGCCTATCTGGATGCGGTGAATTTCTGGAAACTGGACGTGATCACCGCGCTGTCGACGCCCGATGTGGTGTTTGACGTGCCATTCTGCCCGCCCGGCTTTGAACGCACCACCCACGGCCGCGACCGCTATGTCGAGGTCTTGCGCCAGGCCAGCACGGTGATGATCGACGGCCCCGAAGGCCTGTATGACATCGCGCTCGACACGCTGGCCCATGACCCCAACCAGGTCATCGCCACCTATCGCAGCGCGATGATGCTGCGTTCGGGCGTGGCCTACAGCAATGAATATCTGGCGCGTTTCACGATTCGCGACGGGCGCGTGGCGCGCTTTACCGAATTTTGCGATCCCATCCGCCTGTACACCGCGATGGGTGGCCATGTGCCGCCGCTGCAATCGCTGGACGACACCTCCATGCTGCCCGAATTGCTCAGCACGGACAGCCAATAACCACACACATCCGGGAGAGAGACAATGCACAAACCCCTGAGCGGCAAGACCGCATTGGTAACAGGCGCCTCGCGCGGGATTGGCCGGGCGGTGGCGCTGCGGCTGGGCGCGGATGGCGCGCGGGTGGCGGTGGGCTATCGCAGCGGCGAGGCCGAAGCGCAGGCCGTTGTCGCCCAGATCCGCGATGCGGGCGGCCAGGCCTTTGCGCTGGCGGGCGATGTGGGCCATTTGCCCGCGATCGAGGCGATGTTCACCGCCTTTGACGCGCAGACCGATGGGCTGGACATTCTGATCAACAACGCCGGGATCGGCACCATGGCCGCGCTGGCCGACACGGACGAGGCCTGTTTCGACCGCCAGATGGACGTGAATGCCAAAGGCCCGTTCTTTGTCACCCGCGCCGCCCTGTCCCGGCTGCGCGATGGCGGGCGGATCGTCAACATCTCCTCGATGGTGGCGCAGGCGGCATACCCCTCCTGCCTCGCCTATGCGATGAGCAAGGCGGCCATCAACCACTTCTCGGTCTCGCTGGCGCAGGAACTGGGGCCGCGCGGGATCACGGTGAACGCGGTCGCCCCCGGCGCGACGATCACCGATTTCGCCCCCGATCTGTTCAATGATCCGGCCACGTTGGATTATCTGGCCAGCATGGCCGCGTTAAAGCGCGTGGGCCAGCCCGAGGACGTCGCCCGCATCATCGCCATGCTGTGCGGCCCCGATGGCGCGTGGATGACCGGCCAGGTAATCGAGGCATCAGGCGGCATGCACCTGTAACGCAACCGGGGGGCAAGGGCGCGACAAACGCCCCGCCCCCCGTCATGCCACGCGGATCAACCGCGCGGGCAGGTGTTCAGCCCCAGCACCGTATACAGCGGGCAAAAGCCCATCAGCCCGGTCAGCAGCGGCACCACGCCCACCCAGCCCCACGGCGTCTGTGGCCCGACAAACACCAGCGCGATCAGCACCAGCCCGGCAATGACGCGCAGCGCGCGGTCGATGGTTCCTTCATTGGTCGGCATCTTGGGTCCCTCCGATTGATTTCGATGGACCCGGTGTAGACGCCCGCCACGAGTCGGTCTGTGACATGGTCACGCAAACCGGCGGCGTGGGCAAAAATTCACCCCGCCTCGGCGATCTGACGCAGGGCGGCCGGGTTGGTCAGGCCCAAATGCCCGCGCCCGCTTTCGATCAGGCCGCCGCGCGCCCAGACGGACAATTGGCGGCTGACCACCTCACGCGCGGAGCCGATCTCGCTGGCCAATGTTTCATGCGTCACATCTACCTGCGCCCCGCCATCAGCCAGTCGCAACAGCGCGCGTGCCAGCCGCGCCGGAATGCCGGTCAGCGCCACTTCCTCGACCAACCGCTCCATATCGGCAAAGCGCCGCGCCACCGCGCCAAACAGGCGGGCGCGGAAATCGGCGTCCTGTGCCACCAGCGCATGGAAACGGGCGGGCGGCAGGATCTCGATCGTCAGGGCGGTTTCGGCCACCCCCTGCGCGGCATAGGGCGTGCCATCCACCAGACAGCCAAAGGTCTGCAAACAGATGTCGCCGGGCGCCACGCGGTACAGCACGATCTCGCGCCCGCTTTCACCCGTCAGCGTCACGCGCACCACACCATCGCGCACCACGACAAAGCCGGTGCAGTCCTGCCCGGCGCGGAACAGCACTGTGCCAGCAGGGACGGTGATCGGGGGGGCCAATGTGTCGGTGGTACGCATCGCCGCGCAGGCTGACAGCCCGCGCGGCGATGCGCAAGCGCAGACTATCAGGCCAGCATCGCGGCCGGCAGCACCACGGTGGACAGCGAGTCAGCCGGCAGTTCCAGCGCCAACATTTTGCCATTCCACGTATAGCGCACCTTCTGCGCCGACCCCAATGCGTTATTGGCCAGCAGCACCAGCGACCCATCGGGATTGCGGAAGACCATCTGGTCGTCAAAGCCCATGAAATTGTTGGCCGGCACCATGCGCGCGCCGGGCCGGACATAGGCCGCCAGATGGCGCATCAACCAATAGTCCTGCGTCACGCGGAAGGCGCGGGTGGCCGGGTCCACCACGATCAGGCTGTTCTGAGCCCAGCCCCAGTTCGACATGCCCCCGGCGGTCAGCGCAATGTTCCAATAGGTCCACGCGCTGGCGCCATGTTCAAAATAGCGCTTCATCGTGTTCCAGTTGTAGCGGGCGTAGCGCCAGTCATTGGTCCCCGTGCCGCATTCCTGCTCGCTGCCCCACAGTTCGACGTTGGGGAAACGGCGCGCCAGATGCGGCAAAGTGCCCTTGCCCGCCCATTGCACGCCGATCCCCTTGACCACGGCGGCCGCGGCCGGATCGGCCATCACCGCCTCGAACAGCGCGGGGTTGTTGCGCTCCAGCGTGCCAAAGAACACCTTGGTGCCCAGCTTGTCCATCTCGCGGCCCAGATGCGGCAGGAACCGCGCCAGTCCCTGCGGCGTCCAGCAGCAGGACGGGAACGGCTGGGCCGAGTTGAACTCGTTTTGCGGCATCACCGTGTCGATGCGGATGCCGGCCTTGGCGTATTCCTCGACATAGCGGCGGAAATACAGGGCATAGGCGGCGAAATAGCGCTCTTCCTGAATGAACTGGTCGGTGCCTTCGGCGCCCACCTGTTCCGGCTTGATCCCGTTCGACGGCGCCCCCGGCCATGCGGGCGCCATCGCGTAATGCCCGCCCTTTTTCATCCAGCTGGGCGGCGACCATGGCGAGGCCCACATGCGCAGATCCGGATTGAGCGCCTTGGCCGCCTGCATGAAGGGGATCAGCGTCTGACGGTCATTGGCGACCGAGAATTTGGCCATGGCAAAATCGCCCGGCGTTTCGTTGTACGAATACCATTGGCGGGCAAAATCGCTGGCCCCCATCGGCGTGCGGCACATCGAGAACGCACAGCCATCCTGCCCGAACAGCAACTCCATCGCCCGCGCCCGATCGGCCGGCGAGAGCAGCGCCAGCGCGTCCCAGCTCTTTTCACTGAAAGCCGCGCCAAAACCGGCGATCGTCTGCTGCGGCTTGGCCAGATCTAGGGCGACATCGCGTTCAAACAAGCCAACCGAATCGGCCGCGCTCAACGCGGGCACCGCGCGCTGCGTCCATGCGTTGTTCTCGCTGGTGGCAAACCACAGCGGCCCTGCGGCCCCACGCGGAACGGCAGGCACGCTGGGGGCGGCCTGTGCCACGCCCGCGCCAACGCCTGCGGACGCAGAAGCCGCAACCGCAGCCGTTCCGGCCAGTTTCAACGCGTTACGCCGCGACAGTTCAGGCGTTTTCAAAGTCATGCTGGGCTCCTCCAAGGATCGGGCGATGAAATGGGCCGCATGGCCCTGCCTCTGATTGGCGCCCTGTCTGACATCGCTGTCGGAGGTGGTCAAGCAAAACTGGTAACGCTAACAATGAAGCCAGATTTCATCCCCGCAGGGCATGGGCGGCAAAGCGGCGGAACTGCGCCAGCCGCTCGCCCCGGTCCGCCCGGCGCGAGGCCAGCCGCTCCGCGTCACCATCCTGCCCGCCCTCACCCATGCGCGTCGAGCGGGGCGGAATGTCCAGCGCGGCGGCCGTGACAAAGCGGATGCGCCAGTTCAACGTCTCAGGCTCAACATCGGGCAGACAGGCCGCCAAGGCCGCCCCCACGCGCGCCACACCATCGGCAAACACCGCCCAGATCTCGCGGTGCAGGCCGGGCGCGGCGCGCGAAAACATCTCGTCCAGCACGACAATGGCCCGGTATTCGGGCGACATCGCCGCTTCGGTCCACAGCGGCAGGACCAGCGCGTCCACGGCCGCGTCAAACCCCGCCGCATCCTCCAGCAAGGCCAGCCGCGCATCGGCAATCCGCGCCGCATTGCGCAGCGCCAGATCGCGCAACAGCCCGTCCGTCCCGCCAAAGTGATAGCGGATCAGCGCCGAATTGACCTGCGCCGCATTGGCGATCCGCCGCACCGACAGGGCATGGACGCCCTCGCCCACCACCAACCGCTCGGCGGCCAGCAACAGGCGATGGCGGGTGTGGGCGGCAGTGTTGGGCGTTACGTCAACAGGCGCGGTATCGGCGGGTGGGGTCGCATCCATGGGCCACTCCTAACAAATCGGCGCGGCAGGTCAAACGGGAGGGAGGGCAGGCTTGACCATGCCGCCGCGCCGTTTTACACGTTTGTGTAAGACGCGATCAGCGCCGATCGAGAGGATACCAGCATGACCACCCCACCCGGTCTAACGGCCGCCGTGTTTGACGATGCCCTGCGCGAGATCCGCGCGGCGGTGGGGGATGAATGGGTATTCACCACACCTGCCGACACGGCGCTGTACCGCGACGCCTATTCGCTGTTCTGGGACGAGCCCGAGGAGCGGCTGGCCAGCGCCGCCGTTGCCCCGGCCACTGTCGAGCAGGTGCAGGCCGTCACCCGCGCCTGCAACGCGCGCGGCGTGCCGCTCTATCCGATCAGCACCGGGCGCAATCTGGGTTACGGCGGCAGCGCCCCGGCCTATTCCGGCAGCGTGGTGCTGGACCTCAAACGCATGGACCGCGTGATCGAGGTGGATGAGCGCAACGGCTCGTGCATTGTCGAGCCCGGCGTGTCCTATTTCGACATGTACCGCCACCTGCAATCGCGCGGATCGCGGCTGTGGATCGACGTGCCCGATCCGGGCTGGGGCAGCATGATCGGCAATGCGCTGGATTTTGGCGGGGGCTATACCGCCAACCCCTATCGCAACCATTTCGAGGCCCATTGCGGCATGGAAGTGGTGCTGGCCGATGGCGAGATCCTGCGCACCGGCATGGGCGCCTTGCCCGGCGCGCAGACGTGGCAGCAATACCGCTATGGCTTTGGTCCCTATCTGGACGGCTTGTTCAAACAATCCACGCTGGGCATCACGACCAAGATGGGTTTCTGGCTGTTCCCCCAGCCCGAGGCCTATTTCACCGCCAGCATCAACCTGCCGCGCTATGACGATCTGCCGATGCTGGTCGACACCATTGGGGAATTGGAGAACGCCAATATCTTCAACGGGATGCCGGGCATATCCTCGCCCGTATTGTTCCGGGGTGGCAAGAACCCGCTGGACTTCCCCGAAATCCCCGAAGGCGCCGAGATGGACCGTCTGGCGCGCGAGACCGGCCTGCCCTGCTGGTCGGCGCGGCTGACCTTTTATGGCCCGGAACAGGTGATCCGCGCCCAATGGGCCTATGCAAAAAGCCGTTTCCCCACCGCCAGTTTCACCGAACACGCGCTGGTCAAACTGCCGCTCTCGCCCGCTGACATGGAGCGCATCCACAAGCCCAGCTTTGGCATCCCCAGTCTGGAGATGTTCGCCATGGGGGCCCGCAGCGCCCATAACCCCAACCCCACCGACGGCCATTTCTGGTTTTCGCCCATCATCCCGCGCACCGGCGAAGGCTTTATCGCGGCCAACCGCATCATCCGCCAGACGTGCCAGCGGCTGGACATTCCGGTGCTGTTGTTCAGCCCGCCGGTCAGCAGTTGGTGGCGCGCGTTCATTCTGGTGATGGCCATCCCCGTGCACAAGGACCCCGCCCGCAACCAGCACCTGCGCGCCGCGGTCAAGGAGCTGATCCGCGTTTGCGCCGATCACGGCTGGGGCGAATACCGCACCGCGCCCGCCTTCCACGACGCGGTGATGGACACCTACAGCTATAACAACCACATCGTCCGCCGGGTGAATGAGCGCATCAAGGACGCGCTGGACCCTAACGGCATCCTGTCCGTCGGGCGCTATGGCGTATGGCCCAAACGCCTGCGCGAACAGGGAGGGCGCAAGTGATGCGCGTGCTGACATTAATCGCGGCGCTCGCCATGGCCACCCCCGCCACCGCCGCCACAGAACGCCCCGCCCCCCGGCCCGATCCGGCCAAGGGCGCGGCGGTATTTGCCAAATGGTGCGCCCCCTGCCACGCGCCGGGGATGCGCCACCCCGGCACGGCGGCGCTGGCGGCCAAATATAATGGCCAATTGCCGCCCGAACTGGAACGCCGCAGCGATCTGACGCCCGACATGGTGGCGCTGTACGTGCGGGCCGGCATCAGCCTGATGGCCCCTTTCCGCAAGACCGAGATTTCCGATCCGCAACTGGCCGATCTGGGCGCCTATCTGTCCCCCCGCCCCCACGCCAAGGGAGCCCGCAAATGAGCCATACCCCCCTGCTGACCCACCGCCGCGCCGTGCTGAAGGGCGGCGCGCTGGGGCTGATCCCGGCGCTGAGCAGCGCGCCCGCATGGGCCGCCATCGCCCCCGGTGTGTTGATCGACGCGCATGTGATCGACCGGCGCGTGTGGCCCGGCGCCTTGCCTCGATCGGACGCGCCGGTGCTGCCGTTTGATGGCGATATCACCGCGCTATGGTATCACCGGCTGGACCCGCGCTGGCGGCGGCCGGGCTTTGTGCTGGGCGGGATCACCGGGGCCGACACATTGTTCGTACTGGAACAACTGGCCCGCACCCGCCACCGCGCCGTGGTCAGCCGCCGCCCGCTGTCGGCCGGTGCCACGCAATGGGTGATCGCGCCCGCCCATCCCTCGATCGCAGGATAACACCGATGGCCGTGCTTCCCCCCGGCGTCTCCGCCGCCGATTTTGCCGCCGCCCTGTCGCAAATGGCCACCGCGCTGGGCGCGGACTGGGTGTTTTCCTCGGATGATGATCTGGGGCCATACCGCGATTCCTTTTCCCCCGTATGGGACACCGCCCGCGAACGGCGCGCGGGCGCGGCCGTCGCGCCCGCTGATGTCGCGCAGGTGCAATCGGTGGTGCGCATCGCCGCGCGCTATGGCATCCCGCTGTTCCCGATCTCCACGGGCAAGAATTTCGGCTATGGCGGGCCATCGCCCAACGTCAACGGCAGCATCGTCGTTGACCTGAAACGCATGGACCGCGTGATCGAGGTGAATGACCAGCGCCACTTTGCCCTGGTTGAACCGGGCGTGTCCTATTTCGACCTGTACCGCGCGGTGCAGGAACGCGGGGCCAAGGTGTGGATCGACTGCCCCGATCCGGGCT
Source organism: Novosphingobium ovatum (assembly GCF_009909235.1). Classification (GTDB taxonomy): domain Bacteria; phylum Pseudomonadota; class Alphaproteobacteria; order Sphingomonadales; family Sphingomonadaceae; genus Novosphingobium; species Novosphingobium ovatum. The sequence continues at coordinate 798,818 of NZ_JAAAPO010000001.1, read as the reverse complement.
GGGGCAGCCCGGTGGGCAATGCGCTGGAACGCGGGGTGGGCTATACCATGGGCCATTTCCGCGACCATTTCGGCGCCCATTGCGGGATCGAGGCCGTCCTGCCCAATGGCGAAGTGGTGCGCACCGGCATGGGCGCCCTGCCCGGATCGCAAAGCTGGCAGGAATACAAATACGGCTTTGGCCCGGACCCGGCGGGCCTGTTCGCACAGGGCAATTTCGGCATCGTGACCAAGATGGGCTTTCGCCTGATGCCCGCGCCCGAACATTACCGGTCAGGCCTGATCACCGTGCCGCGCCGGCGCGATTTTGTCGCGCTGGTCGATCACGTGAACTATCTGTCCGACAGCTTCATGGTGGGCGAGGCGGTGTATGGGTCGCCGCTGGCCAGCTTGATGGGGCGGCCCGATTTCCTGGCGCTGGCAACCAAACCGGGCGGCGCGTCCGACACCGATCTGGACGCGGCGGCCAGCGCGGCGGGCCTGCCCAGTTGGCAGGTGGAACTGCAATTCTATGGGCCAGAGGCGGCAACGGCGGCGCAATGGGCCTATGCCCGCGACCGCATCTGCAGCGCCATCCCCGGCGCGAAAGCGGTGGCTGGCGAGCACTTCTCCCTGCCGCCCACGCCCGACCAACTGGCCAACACCACCCAGCCCTATCACAGCCTGATCCGCCGCAATGGCGCGATGGGGGTGCCGTCGCTGGGCATCTGGAAAATCGTGCGCGACAATGGCCATGTCGGCTTTTTCCCGGTCCTGCCGCGTTCGGGTGAGGCCTGTTTCGACATGCAGCGGGTGATGTGCGACGCGCTGCGCGAATTCCCCCTGCCGCCCTTTTTCAGCGCGGTGACGGCGCCGCTGTACTGGCACACGTTCGCGTTCCAGATGGTGTTCGCGCCATCGGTCAAACGCGATGACCCCGCCCATAACGCCATGGTCGACCGCGCCATGCGCAAAGCGGTGGAGGTGGCGGCCAAGCATGGCTGGGGCGATTATCGCGCCGCGCCGATCTATCAGGATGCGGTGGCCGACACCTACAGCTTTGGCGACCACGCGCTGCGCCGGATGCTGGAAAGCATGAAGGACGCGATCGACCCACAGGGCATTATCGCGCCGGGCCGGGGCGGCATCTGGCCCCGCCGTTACCGAGAATCTCGCGATGGGAGGACCAGCGCATGACCCGCCCGATCCTGTGGCTGATCGCCGCCTTGGCCCCGGTGACACTATACGCCAAGCCCGCGCCCGCGCCATCGGTCCAGCGCGGTCAGGCGGTGTTTGGCAAATGGTGCGCCCCCTGCCACGGGGCGGGCCGGGGCGATGATGGCGCGCCGATGCTGCCCGGCACGGCGGCGCTGGCCGCGCGGTACAAGGGCGCGGTGCCAGCCGCCCTGCAATCCCGCCGCGACCTGCCGGCCGAGGCATTGCAGGTGTTCGTGCGCGGCGGGATCGGCGCAATGCCCATGTTCCGCCGCGCCGAGGTGTCCGATGCCGATATCGCGGCCATCGCCGCCTATTTGCGCTTTACCAGCGCGGGGGCAAGGCGCTAGCCCGCCCCCGCGCCGCGGATTACGCCTGCCCCAATTGTGCCGCGCTGGACCAATTGCCATGCAGCCCCTGCCGGATGCGCACCGGCAGTTTGGCGCGGGCGAATGGGCCTTCGTCCACCCGCTGTGCATCGAAAAAGCACAGTTCGGTGTAATTGGTGACATGGTTGTCGACCAGCGCGATGACATAACCATCGCCTTCGGGCGCGGTGGCGTTGCGCGGGACAAAGCACGGCTCCTGAATGGCGCATTGGGGGCCGGCCCACCACGTCTGTTCCGCGCCCGTGGCCAGATCCTTGTGGCACAGCGAATTGGTGATCGCCATGAACGCCCCGCCCGGGCCTTCGTAAGGCTTGGTCACGTCAAACACCAGCATCCACCCATGGCGATAGGCCTGCGTGGCATAGCGGTCATCGATGCGGGGGAACTCGTCGGCCTGATCGGTCAGCTTCTCGATTCTGTCAAAGCTCTCGCCATTGCTGGCCAGATCGACTGTCCAGCGCGTCAGATAGCTCATCCCGCCGATGGGGTCGAAGGGCGCGCCGGTGACATCGGGGAAAAAGGGAAAGCTGTTTTTCGCCGCGATCGGCAGGTCGAAATGGATGCGCGTCCCGTCCTGAAACGCGTTCATCACATGGCCGGTAAAGCAATTGGCGGGCGCCTTGAACCAGCGGATGTCCTTGGCCGACGCGCCCGCCTTGCGCGGGACCACGGCCAGCCACACCGGCATGGCATGGTCAAAGCCGAAATAGGGCATGCCCTTCTCCAGCCGTTCCAGATTGGTGATGCAGGGCATGACGTTGAACACGGCGTAATCATCGGTCACGCCAAAGTCGTGCATCATGCACAGATATTTGTTTTCAAAGGGGATCTCGAACAACACCTCACCGCTGGGGCTGATCTCGAAATAGCTCATGTCCAGCGTCAGATAGCCTTTGGACATGTATGAAAAGGCGCACATATTGCCGGTCTTGGGGTCGATCTTGGGATGCGCGCAAAAGGTCTGCGCCGCCAGCCGCCCGTCAAACTGGGTATAGCCCTGCGTCTCCAGCGTATTGGGGTCCATCAACAGGCAGGGGCTGTCCTCCTTCATCGCGTAGAGCCGTCCGGCGTGGACCATCACATTGGTGTTGGCCGTGCCGCGGATCTTGCCTGCCACGGATGGATCATCGGTCAGATGGTTGCGATAGGCCCCAAACAACGCGCGCCCGGCGGCGTTCTCGATCTTCCACTTGTCGGTCTGGGCATAGCGCTGTTTGAAATCGACCTTGCCGTTCTTCACGCGGAACATGCTGACCATGCCATCGCCGTTGAAAAACTGATCGTTGGGGTCATAGGGGGTGAATTGCGGGTCGGGGTGGACGCGATGGAACGCGCCATCCAGATCGGCGGGGATTTCCCCTTCGATCTCCACGTCCAGAATGTCGCCCTGCAACCGCAACGGCCGCATCGCGCCCTGAAAACCAGGGTTGGCCGGAAAATGCGCCATGGTATGATCCTCTCCTTTGTATGTGATACATACTAGGTCAGGATCGGCGGCAATTGTTGATCCAGATCAAAACCCCATGCAAAAGAGCGCCCCAGCCACATGGCCAGAGCGCTCCAATTCGAACCGTCATGCCGCCTGCGCGGGCCTATTCGCGGTTGACCGACGGGACAAACAAATAGCCCTCGTTGCGGACGGTGCGGATGATGTCCTCACTGCCGCGCCCGGTGGCCAGCTTGCGCCGCAAGCGCGAGAGCTGCACGTCGATCGCGCGGTCGTAATGCTCGGTCTCCTCGCCGCGCGACCATTCCAGCAGTTGGTCGCGGGTCAGCACCCGGCGCGGATGCTCGGCAAAGGCGCGGAGCAGGCGAAACTCGCCATCAGACAGACCGATCATCCGCCCTTCGGGGTCAAACACCATGCGCAGACCCAGATCCATGCGCCATCCGGCAAACATCAGATTGTCGCCCGAATTGGGCCCGCTGCCCGCGTCATCATTGGCCGGCGCCATCGCCACGGCCACGCTGGTGCCCGCCCGGCGGCGCAGCACGGTGCGGATGCGGGCCAGCAGTTCGCGCGGATTGCAAGGTTTGGCCAGATAGTCATCGGCCCCCATCTCCAGCCCGACGATGCGATCCACATCGGTCCCCACCGCCGAGAGCATGATCACCGGCGGCGCGTCCGGCCCCATGTTGCGCAGCGCGGTCAGCCCGTCCTCACGCGGCATCATCACGTCCAGCACGATGAGGTGGTAATGCTCCTGCGCCAACAGGTCGCGCATTTCGAACGGATCGGCGGCGGTCGCGGTGGCAAAACCGTGCTTGGCCAGAAATTCCGAAATCAGCGTGCGGATGCCTTCGTCGTCATCGACGATCAGGATGCGGGTTTCCATGTCCATGGGGAGGCGTTTTAGGTTCATTCGCCCCTGATACCAAGCCTGTTTGCCCGCCAGTTTTCAATTCCGCGCTTTTTTGCGGTGCAACATGTCAGACATTGCAATGCAGGTGAAACACGCGCGAAATTCGCCCGCAAACCCCACCGCCCAGAAAGCTGGTCATGCGGCACGGACCAACAGTGTCTTGGCACGGCAGCGCTTGTCACAAGCGCCGTACCTGCCCCACGGCGCCCCTTGCGCCGGGGCAAGTGCTGCAACGAAACTCGATGCGGGCGGATCGCATGACGCCTGCAACGATGAAGGGACCGTCGGTCGGTCGGGGTCACATGTCGCACCCGACCCGGCCGGCCGGCGGTACCGGATGGTCGGTCGCCTGCTCAAACCCTGCAAAGGATCGCCGCCCCCCCTGGTCCCTTTGGCAGATTGAGACGGCGGCCGACACCACCGGCCCCCACCGACAGATCACCGATCAGGCCCGCCACTGGCGCAAAACCGCGTCCTGTGGCACAGACCGCCCGCCCTGCCCCGCGTTTCGGAACCCCGCCCATGACCGTCACTGACCTGCGCCGCCGCCTGCCGCTGCCCACGGGCCTGCCTTTTGGTGTGCAACTGATGGCCCTGATCGTGTGCGCGCTGCTGGCCGCGCAACTGGTGACGCTGGGCCTGACGGTGCTGTTCCCGCCAGAGGCCCCGCGCCGCTGGGATCTGGCACAGGTCTCGCGCGCCTTGGCCGGGGGCGAGGTGGCCGACACGCTGGAAGTGCGCCGCATGGCCGGCCCGCCCGACATTTCACAGGCCGGCTGGCTGGTCTCGCAAAGCTCGCACAGCGCGCTGGCCCAGCAATTGCGCCTGCCCGAACACGCGGTGGTGCTGGGCTTTTACACGCAATTGCCGGTGGGCGGGGTGGCCGTGCCCGCCACTGCGCTGTTGAACCCGATGCACGCGCCGGGCGACAACGCCAGCAACGGCATGGCGCTGATTCCCCCCGCCCGCGCGCAGGGGGCTGGCGGGCCGACGCCCGGCGGACGCCTGCCCGGCGGCAGTTTCCCCGGTGGCGGCATGCCCGGCGGCGGTCTGCCCGGCGGTCACATGCCCGGTGGCGTCCTGCCCGGCGGCCTGCCCGGTGGACATATGCCGGGCGGTGGCCCCGGCGCGATGGCCGGACGCGGCATGCCCGGCGGGATGACTCCGGGCGGCACCAGCCCTGGCGCCGCGATGCCCGGCGCCGCAATGCCCGGTGGCGGCGGCGCGCAAATCGCCACCAGCCCCAGCGCCAATATCCAGCGCGGCGTGCCCACCATGGGACAGGGCGGCATCGGTGCCGCCGCCGCGGGCCAAGGCGCCATGGGGGGGGCAGGCCTGTCCCGCGCGGGACTTGGCGCCAGCGCGCCATTCAGCGCGCCGGTGTTGCGCGTGCCGCTGACCATCACGCCACAGGCGCTGCCGACCACCATTGCCAGCCCCGCGCCAATCATCATCCCGTCCGCCGCGCCCAGCGCCCCGGCGGCGCTGGCCCGCCACATCGCGCCGGTGGCCACGCCCAGCGATCTGGCCGCGCCCGCGCCGCATGTCACCACACCCAGCGCCGCGCCCGTACCCGCGCCCGTGGCCCACACCGCGCCCGCCGTTCGCCCGCTGCCGATCCCCTTCCGCCGGGCGAGCGGGGGCATCCTGTCGCTGGCCTCGCCCCCGTTCATCGAAGGCGACTTCATCGCCGCCGCGCGGCAGGCCGATGGCACATGGCTGGCCGTTGCCCCCCGCGCCGAACCCTTTCCCAACCGCTGGCAGGCAAAGGTGATGCTGTGGTTCATCCTCTCGCTGCTGGTGGTCAGCCCGCTGGCGTGGCTGTTCGCCCGCCGCATCGTCCACCCGCTGGAAGGCTTTGCCAAGGCCGCCGAAGCGCTGGGCCGCGACCCATCAGCCACCATTCTGCCGCTGTCGGGCCCGGCCGAAATCGGTCGCGCGGCCTATGCCTTCAATCAGATGCGCCACCGCCTGCGCGCCTTTGTCGATGATCGCACGGCGATGGTCGGCGCGATCAGCCACGATCTGCGCACGCCTTTGACACGCCTGCGTTTCCGCATCGAGGACGTGCCCGAGGACAGCCAGCCCGGCCTGTTGAAGGAAGTGACCGAGATGGAGCAGATCATCGCCCATGTCATCACCTTCATCCGCGATGCGGCCACGCCCGGCCCGCGCGAAACGGTCGATCTGGGCGATCTGGTGGCGGGATCTGTGAATGACGCAAGGCTGATCGGCGGCGACGTGGAATTTGAACAAACCGCCCGCCTGCCGGTCGAGGTGGACCCGGTGGGGATGCGCCGCCTGCTGGGCAACCTATTGGAGAACGCTGTGAAATACGGCACCCACGCCAAGGTGCGCCTGACCCTGCGCGATGGCGCGGCCGTGGCCGAAGTGATCGACAACGGCCCCGGCATCCCCGAAAGCGAATGGTCCCGCGTGTTCGAACCCTTTTACCGCACCGAGGCCGCCCGCAAATCGGGCAAGCCGGGCAGCGGTCTGGGCCTTGCGGTATGCCGGTCCATCGCGCGGGCGCATGGCGGCGATGTCGCGCTGGAACGGGGCGAGGAAGGCTTTGTCGCGCGCGTGTCGGTGCCGCTGGTGCTGCGGGACGCGGCATGAGGGGCGTGTTGCGACTGATGGCGGGCGCCGTGGCGCTGATCGCCGCGCCCGCTTTTGCCCAGACGACGGACGGCGGCGCAGCCGACCTTGGCACCACCACCGAACCGATCCGCATGTGGTCGGCCGAAGTCTCGGGCGGCTATGCCAGCCGCGATGACGGACCAAAGGGCGCCTTTGCCGTCACCGGCCTGACGCGCCAAATTGGGCGCTATTATGTGCGCGCCGCGCTGACCACCTATCGCAGCACGGCGCACCAACTGGATATGGCGCTGCCCTCGACCTATGTGGTGGGGACGCTGGGCGCGGGCGGCAATATCAACAACTGGGTGTTTGACGGCTGGATCAGCTATGGCCGCCAGATCTATGGCCAGATCGACACCGGCCAAGGCACGCGTGCCAGCACCAACGGCACCGGAGCTCCCTATTGGGCGGTCGGTGGCGATTTCGGCCGCATCCTGCCGCTGGGCCGGGATTGGTATCTGACACCCACGGTCATGGTGAACTATGCCTATGACCGGCTGCTGCGGCCTTCGCCCGATCTGGCCTATTGGGCCGATTACCAATCGCGCGAAGCCACCGTGTCAGGCGCGGCCACGCTGCGTCTGGACAAACGCATCGGCCCGGACAAACAGCACCTGATCGGCGTGGCGGCCGGTTGGCATGTGTCGAACAACGGACTGTCGATCCTGATCCCGCCCGAAGCGGGCAGCGGCGGCGCCTTTGACACGCGCCACTATACCGATGGCTGGGCGCAGATCGGCGCCAATGCCAGCCTGCGGCTGAACGCCCGCGCCCGGCTCGAAGGCTCGGTCACGCGCAGCATCGGCGCGGCGGCGGGCGATGCGACCTCGGTCTCGGCCGGGCTGCGCATCGCGTTTTAGGCGGGCACGGGGGCATAGCCCCAGGCCGAGACGTCGATCCCGGTGATCCGCTGCAACCGCGCCATGTCATCGGCCCAGATCGCGCGCAAATAGGCCACGTCATCCGGCGGCGGCGCGCCCAGATCCGGCCCGACATGGGCATGGATCGGCGCGCCATCGGCAAAGGGCGCGATGTTCAGAAACGCGGCAACGCGCGACAGCGTGTTAACGGGGTCTAACGCCAGTCTTATTGTTGTCAGGAACAACAAATTTTCGCGCGGGAACAGCGCCAGCGCCCGCAGGATCTGGGCCGCGTAAAACCCCCTTTCGACATAGCTCCACCGGCGCAAAGCGGTCAGATCGCCCCCCCACAACCGCCGCCGCCCATCGCGGATGGCGATTGAAAAGTCCAAATCCTCCCACCCCCGCGCGCGCTCCATCCGCCAATGCGACCACGCCCGCTCCACCGGATCGCGCAAGATCCAGATCAGCCGCGCATACGGGTTATAGCGTTGAATTCGCGCCAAAGATCCCGGCCAAAAGCCATAGATCGGCGTGGCATCATAGCGAATCCGCCCCGCATCCCCCGCCGCAAACGCCCCATGCAGCGCGGCATAATCCGGCGCATCCCAATTTATGCCCTCATCATCAAATACATGCAGCTCTTTTTGCGCGGGCGGTGACATCTGTGGATGCGCCGCCAAATAGGCGTGCAGCGTGCTGGTCCCGCCCTTTTGCGCCCCGCCAAAAAACAGCCCGACCCGCGCACTCACGCCCCATTTTCCCGCGTCAACGCGATGCGCGATACCCGCCGCCTGCCCCCCACCCGGTCCAGTTGCACGATCACATCCACCACCTGATGCAGGTAATGCACCACATCCGCGCGGGCCAAACCACACCCCGCCTGCAACGCCAACAAGGCCAATTGCTCCACCGCGCCTTCGGGGCTGTCAGCATGGATCGTGGTCATCGAACCGGGGTGACCAGTGTTGACCGCCCGCAGGAAACTGAACGCCTCAACCCCGCGCAATTCGCCCAGCAACAGCCGATCGGGCCGCAACCGCAGCGCCGCCTGCAACAGATCCTCCACGCCCACCCGCGCCTCACCCATCGCGCCGCGCACCGCCAACAGACCCACCGCATTGGGATGCGCCATCATCAATTCAGGCGTATCCTCGATCAGGATCAGCCGCTCCTCCAACGGGATTTCGGCGATCAGAGCGTTCATAAATGTCGTTTTCCCGCTGGATGTTCCTCCCGAAATCAACACATTGCGCCGGTCGCGCACAATTTGCGCCAACCATGCCGCCAATGCGGCGCCATCGCCCTGCGGCGGCGGTGGCACCGGCGCGCGCAGCCCCGCCCGCGCCACCACCACATCGCCCAGCCCGCCCGCACGCGCATAATCACCCAACCGCATCCGCGCCGCCACATGCCGGCGGATGGCAATCGCCATCCCCGCGCGCGTGGCTGGCGGCGCCACCACCTGCACCCGCGATCCATCGGCCAAAGTCGCCCCCATCAAGGGATGCTCACGACTGATCCCCTGATGGTTGGCCGCCGCGATCTGACGCGCGATACGCCACAACCGCGCCTCGTCCAGATCGTCCATTGCCTGCCGCTCGATCGCCCCGCCGATGGTTTCGACCCACACCTCACCCGCGCGGTTGATGAACAGGTCGGTCACATCATCCCGCGCCATCAGCGGCAGCAAAGGCGACAGCCACGCCTGCAAATAGTCCCCATCGGGCGCGGGAGGGGCCTCCACCGGCGAAGCGCGTGGCCATCCCGTCATCAGCGCAACGCCGGCATGCCTGAAAAGTCCAAGTCGCGCGCCACCAGCACAGCGATATTGGCCCCTTCGCGCACCTTGATCGTGTTGCCGCGTTGGGTGCCGGGCACCAATTGCTGACCCAACTGATTGTTTTGTAAAGGATACGTCATCCAGACCGCCCCACCATCCCCCAACCTCGACGCCACATTCACCCCCACCGTCAACGCCGATTGCAAAACCGCCGAGCTAAACCGTTCAAAAGCATGGCTATTCACCGAACCCGTCACGCCCGCGCCGCCCATACTGTCCGCCACCGGAGAACCAATCCGCACCGCCACCCCATCCGGCCGGATCAGCCTGCTCCACATCACCAGGATCCGCCGCTGCCCCGGCGTCGCATCCGCCTTGAACTCACCAATCAACCGGCTGCCACGCGGTATCAGCACCCGCGTCCCGTCAAACCCGCGCACATCCTGCGTCACCATGGCCCGCGCCATGCCGGGACGATCTGAATTCAAAGGGGTTTCCAGCACCGCCGCGATGATTGCCCCCTGCGGCACGGTGGCGCTGCGGGCGCGGATCAGTGTGGCGCGGGCGGTATCCTCACCCGTCATCACCCCACTGCCCGGAGGCCCCGCCGCCCCGGCCCCGCCGCCGTCCCCCGCCCCAGAGGTCAGGTCGATCACCAATCCCACCTCACCCGCGCCACCACGGCCCACCGCCCGTCCGGGCAAAGGCTCCTCGCCCACCAGTGAGCCGGCCGGCATAACCATCCCCGGCCCGACCGCGCTCGGCAAAACCGCCACCGGCGGGTGGTCCTCCCGCCCCACCGCCACGGGCGGGACCGGAGGCAATGCTGCCACCGGCGCGACCTCCGCCACAGCCGGATAGGCCAAAGGTGGCACAATAAAATCAGCCTCTTGCTCCACCACCGGCGGCGTGGCGGGCGGCACGCGCCGGGCCGAGAGCACCACTCCCGCGCCCAGCATCACCGCCACCAGCCCCAACACGCCCAGCGGCACACGCGGCGCGGGCAAGGGCACGACCGGACGCGGATCACCGGCCTCCCGGCTCATGGCCGCGCCCCCTCTGACGGAATGCGCGTGGCCGCCGCTCGTTGCCCGCCCGCCACAAACACCAACCGGGCATGCACCCCCTCGATCACATAAACCCCATCGCGCATCAGCCCGTTGACCAGTGCCAAAGCCCCGCCAGCCCCCTGCGCATAGATCGCCGGCAACCTCCGATCCGCCGCCCAGCGCATGCGGGTAAAGGTGCCGTCATCCGACATTTCCTCGGGCCACAGGGCAGCCTCACCACTCAACCGATAGCGCCCCTGCGCCGCCCCATCGGCCCGCGCGCCGCCGCCCGCATTGGCCCCCATATTGGCATCGCCATAGGTGAAACTCAGCAAATATGGCTGCACCCCATCCCCCGGCGCCGCGCCATACAACGAAAAGCCATAGGCGCGCTGATCGGTAATCACCGTCAGATTGGTCACCCGCCCCGGCGCCAGCGGCCGCACCACAAGTTGATCGGCGCGGCGGTTGGCCTGTACGCTCCACCCCGCCGGATCGCCCAGCGTCACCGTCTCGATCCGTTCATCCGCGCCAAACCGCAACACCACGGCAAAGCCATTGGCCACATGCAGCGCCACCACCTGTTGCGGATCATAGGCCACCGTCTGGATATGCGGATCGCCGGGACCGGGCGTGGGCAACACCTCGGCCCGCGCCGCGCCGCACCACAGCGCCATCAGCACCAACAGGCACCAGCGCATCACCGCACATGCCCCCGCATCCGCCCTACCACACCGCGTGCGGGTTCGGCAGGCCGTTCAGGCGGCGGCATCAGCGCGGCGGGCGCGGCCGGGCCGGGTGCGACAACCGGCGCGGCCACCACTGGCGCGGGGCTGGACGCCGCCACCGGCGTCATCGGCACCGCCTCTGGATCGCGACGGTAACTGGTCACGGCAAAGCCCAAAGGATTGGCCAGCCGCGCCTCCATCGCCATCGGCGCGCCGCTGTACCGCCAGCCCACCACCGCCACCCAATGATCGCGCGCCACCGCGCCGGTGGGATCACGCCGCTCCCGCGCAAACCGCACCAGCGCCGTATTGGCCGACAGTGGCGAAATGCTGGCGACCTGCACCGCCACCAAGGTCCCGCGCGGATAGGCGTTCAGCGGGCTTTGCGGATTGTCCCGCGCCATCGCCGCCAGATAGTCGGCCCGCACCGCCCCCTCGCTCCACCGCGCGACCTGTTGATAGCGGTCATTCAGCGCCAGCGGATCAAACCCCTCGCGCGCGACCACATATTGCGCCAACAGCGATTGCGTCAGCGCCGCGTCAATGCCGATCTGTGGCGCGCGGTCGCCCTGCAACGCCTGTACATGGCCCGTGCTGCGATCCACCAGCAACGTATAGGGCACCGTGGTTTTCAGCGGCGTCAGCGCGATCAACGCCATTGCCTCCAGCCCCGCCACACCGCAGGCCAGCGCCGCGATTGTCCACGCCAGCCGTGTATGCCGCCGCCGCGCCACCTCGGCATTGTCGGCCCAGCCCTGCGCCATGGGGTAATAGCTTTCGCGGCTGATCGCCGCCTCGGCCCCGCTCATCGCCTGATCCCCCCGCTGCGGCGGCGCGCCATGCCGCCGTGCCGCCCATCCGTCCGTCGCCCACCGGGCAAAGGCGATGGCAGTGGCGATAGCGATGGCGCGGCATCCGCCACCGCCGCCCGCGCCCGGGGCCACAGCCCGCGCGGCGCTGCCATGTGCGCCGCCGCCTCCGGCCGGGTCAGCGCCGCCACCCGATCCGCCAAGCCGCGCGCGCGGGGCCATTCGCCAGCGCCAGGCATGGGCAAAGCCGCCGCGGGCATCACAGGAGGCGCGGCAGGCTGGTCATGCCCGCTCCACAAGTTCTCCCTTTGCTCACCCCGCGCCACCCAGCCGCCGCCGCGCCCCATCGCCCACACCAGCACGCCCGCGCACAAGGCCAGCGTCCACGCCAGCACCCACGCGCTGACCACCAACGGCATCACAAAGGGCGCCACCGCCGCCCCGCCCTCATACCCGGCGCGCAACGTGGCCAATTGCGGTTCAACCACCGACAGCATCAGCGCCAGCACCAAAGGCACCACAGCCGCCCCCAGCATCACCCCCACCAGCCCCCGCGCCCAGCCCAGCCAGACCCAGCGCAGCGCGCCATCCAGCACGCCATCGAACACCGCCAGCGCCACGCAAATCGGCCCCACCGCCAGCATCCCGCCCAGCCCGACATGCAGCCCCACCAGCGCCACCAGCGCGGCCACCGCCACCACGCGGGCGGCCTGTGCCAGTCCCGCACGGTCTGCATTGGTGATCTGTGGCGGTTTGTCCGGTGTCAGCGCAACGCGCGGATTGGCGGGCGCGGCACGCCGCTCCCCCTCCACCGCATAGCGCGACCATGCCTCCAGCGCGGTGACCACGCCATCCACCCGCCCGGGCAAGCCACCAGCCGCCACGCCCGCAGGCGCCAGCATCCGCGCCGCCAGATCCTGTGGCCCGCGCAGCGCCGCATTGGCGACCACCGCCTGCCACGCGCTCCATTGCCCGCACAGCGCCAGCACCACGCCAATGCGCGCCACCAGCCCCAGCGCCATCCGCGCCCCGCCGCCATGGCCCAGCAGCCAGCGATAGCCCAGCGCCGCCACCGCCAGCGTGAACAGCCCGGTCGCCCATGCGCCCCCCAGCGCGCCAATGCCCAGCGCCTGCCAGCCCTGCGCCGCGATATCGGCCACGCGGCAATCGGCATAGTCGACCATAGGCGCCACCATTTGCCCGCCCGCCCCGGCGGCATAACCCGCGCAGCCCATCACGCCACCTGCAACAATTGCGGCAACCAGTCGGCCGGATCATCTCCACTGCGCGCCCGGATCTCGTCCAGCAGGCGCACCGTCCGTTCCCGCCCCGACAGCACCGTCAGCACGCCCTCCTCTCCGCCCAGATCCAGCCGCGCCACCACACTGTCGCGCCCGTGCTTCACCAGAAAGCACCGCGAGTCCGCCGGCAGGCTGCGCACCAGCGCGAATTCCTGCGCCGACAGGCCAAAGCCATCCATGTAATCGCCCGCCCGCGCGCGCGGATTGGGGGTGAACACCTGAGTCGCGGTCTGCTCGACAATGGCGCTGGCGATCCGGCTTTCCAGCGCGTCCGCCGCATTTTGCGTCACCAGCCCGACGATCCCGCCCCGTTTGCGGATGGTCTTTTCCCAATCGCGGATGCGCGCGACGAACACATCATCGTCCAGCGCCTTCCACCCCTCGTCCACGACAATGATCGCCGGATCACCGTCCAACCGTTCGTCTACCCGGTGGAACAGATACAGCATCGCCGGCGTGCGCAGCCGCGCGTCATCCAGCAGCGCCGTCATGTCGAACCCCACCGTGCGCTGCGCCAGATCGGCTGCATCCCCGCCCCCGGCCAAGGGCGGATTGTCAAACAGCCACGCATGCTCACCCGTCCCGCACCACGGCCGCAGCCGGGCGTACAGGTCATCACCATGGGGCCGATGCCCACCGCGCAACAGCCCGACAAAATGCGACAGGCGGCGCAGATGTAGAGGCGCGGCGTAATTGGCCTCCACCGCCTCGCGCAATTGGGCCTGTTCGGCGACACTCAACCCACCACCCGCCAACAGACGCAGCCATTCGCCCAGAAAGGCCCGGTTGCCCGGCGTATCGTCCAGCAGCAAAGGGTTCAGCCCGCTGCTCATCCCATGGCGCAGCACCATATACCGCCCACCGATGGCGCGGATAAACAGTTCCCCCCCGCGATCCTTGTCAAAGAACACCGTGCGCGGGGCAAAGCGCTGTGCCTGTGCCAGCAGGAAATTGACGATCACCGTCTTGCCACTGCCGCTGGGACCGATGACGGTGAAATTGCCCAGATCGCCACCCGCCCCATCGCCCGCGTGGAAATTGAAATGGTATGGCCCCGCCGCCGTCGTCTCAAACGTGGTGACGGCATCACCCCACAGATTGCCGGTTGCGCGGCCCACCGCGAAATTATGCCCACTGGCCAGCGCGGCGAAATTGGCCGTCCCGACCAGAGCCCGCCGCGCGATATGGCCGAAATTGCCCGGAAACTGCGCCCAGAATGCCGCCTCCAGCCCCAGATCCTCACGCACGCTGACCAGACCCAGATCGGCCAGGCCGGCCTGCACCTGCGCCACATGGGCGTCGACCTGCGCCGGACTGTCGCCCTCCACCCGCACCGTCAGATGATGTTCGCCATAGGCCGCCCGGCCCGCCGCCACCGCATCCTTGGCCGCCGTCAGTTCGCCCCGCAGGCTGATCGCCGCATCATCGGCCGCCCGCATCCGCCGCAACGCCAGATCCATGCGCGACAGGCTGTCGGCCCGGTCGACAAAGGCGAAACTTTGCGTGACAGCCATCTCACAAGGCAGGCGCAACAGCGCGTCCAGCATCCCCGGAGACGTCTCGGCCGGGTAATCCTTGATCGACACCATCGCGGCAAAGCGCCGTCCCTCGCCCCCGCCAGCGCCCCATTCGACCGTGTCCGCGCCAAAGCTGATCCGCCGCCACGCCAGCGCATCGCCCATATCACCCAGCGGCAGGCGCATCGGCTGCCCCGCGCCGTTCACCAGCGCACCCAGCATCTCCATCACTTCGCTACATGGCCCGTGGGGCGTGTCGTACACCTCCAGCATCCGCGCGCCATAGGGGGCCAGAGCGGCCAGCAATTGGTCCCCCGCCGCCTCAATCCCGCGCAATGCCGCCATTCGGGCCGCCGCCCGCGCCGCGCCATCACCCGCCGCGCCCCGCCACCATGGCGCGCGTTCAGGCCGCCGGATCAGCGTCAGAAACAGGCTGTTGCCATACATCGCCCGCGCCGCCAGCCGCGCCACCCACATGGCGTCCAGATCACGGGCGAAACCGGGCACAAAGTCCGCTTCCCGCGCCGAGACCGGCGGCAAACGGCGGCGCAGCACATGGTGGTACAGCGCATGCCGCCCATCGCCCACCGCCCGCAGCATCGCGTCGCGCAAGGTGGCGCGGTGGTTCAATTCGGCCGTGTCCGCCGTTTCAAACAACAGCCCATCCAGCCGCAGCCCCAGCATCAGCGATCCATCGCGCAGCGCCACCACGTGGTCGTTCACATGGCGCGCATAGGGCAATTGCGCGCCCACCGCCCTTTCCCGCGCGGGATCAGGCGCGCGCGCCCCGCCCCCGGCCCCGCCCAAGGCGCCCATCAGGCCCGATAGGAATTGCATCGCCAGAACCGATGATTGGGCACCGCGCGGCAATGGCGCGCACGGATCACCCATAGGTCAATCAGGCGCGGTTCGCGCCGACAGGCCAGCCACGCCGCCCCATGCGCGCCCAGCGCCAGCCCCACCACCCAGACCGTCCGCAACAGCAGGAATGCCTCTGCACACAGGATCAGGTTGAGCACAAAGAAGCCATAGGTCACCCCGCCGAACATCTGCGGCCGGGTCAGCGCGACAAACAACCGGTCGCGGCGCAGCGGTTCGTCCATCGGGTCGGCCACCACCCTCTCCCTAATGCCCCAGCGCGACGGCGGACTGGATGCCCGCCACGATGCTGGCCGCGCCAAACAGGATGAAACAGCCCAGAATGACCGTCACCCCATGCCGCCAGTTCATCCGCCCGCCCAGCATCATCAGCCCGACAAAGGCCACCGCGATGATCGCCACCACGCTGGCCACCGTGCCCAGCAAGGTTTGCTGTACCCAGCGCACCGCGCCAATGATCGGGCCAGACCCGGCCGGATCCACCCCGCCTCCACCCGCGCCATATCCTCCGCCATAACCCTGCGCATGGGCCAGCGGCAGGCCCGGCACGATCAGCGCCACGGCCACCACCAGCGCGATCAGCCCCAGCCAGCGCAACGCCCGCCTGCCCGCGACATTCCTGACCCCGACCGGCCTGTCACCACGACCAAAATCCCGCTCTTTTTCCATGCATACCGGGATACGGCAGGGGCCACAGCGCCCACAATGCTTTGCCCCCACTATGGACCTTCCTGCGGGGGTTGCCCGGTGGTCTGGATCAATCCCCCGCCGCCTGTCCCGCGCCCGCCACACCACGCCTGCGCCCAGTGTTGAAGAACCGCGCGCTTTGGTATAAAGGCCCGCCTCCGCTTTTGCCGTCTAGGCCGTCTGGCGCAATGCCTGCCCCACATCGCAGGTTGCCGATATCGGTCGGGGCGGCGTATGCTCTCATCCGGCCCGGACGCGGCGCGTGCTGCCCGTTTGTGCCCGCCCGTGTCACCGCTTTGTTCGAAGAGGAATGCCCATGTCCCGTCGCCGCCAGATCTACGAAGGCAAGGCCAAGATCCTCTATGAAGGTCCGGAACCGGGCACGATCATCCAGTATTTCAAGGATGACGCCACCGCCTTCAACGCCCTGAAAAAGGGCACGATCAACGGCAAGGGCGTGATCAACAACCGCATCAGCGAGTATGTGTTCACCCGTCTGAGCCACATCGGCATCCCGACCCATTTCATCAAGCGCCTGAACATGCGCGAACAATTGGTGCGTCAGTGCGAGATCGTGCCGATCGAGGTGGTGGTGCGCAATGTGGCGGCTGGCTCCATCAGCAAGCGTCTGGGCATCCCCGAGGGTGAGCCGCTGCCCCACACCCTGATCGAATATTACTTCAAGGACGACGCGCTGGGCGATCCGATGATCGCCGAAGAGCACATCGCCTGCTTTGGCTGGGCCAGCAACGAGGAGATGCAGGACATCTCGTCGATGGCGATCCGCATCAACGATTTCATGTGCGGCATGTTCGCGGCGATCAACATCCGTCTGGTGGATTTCAAGCTGGAATTCGGCCGTATCTGGGACGGCGATTACAGCCGCGTCATTCTGGCCGACGAAATCAGCCCCGATGGCTGCCGCCTGTGGGACATGGTCACCGGCGAAAAGCTGGACAAGGACCGGTTCCGCCGCGATCTGGGCGGCGAAGAGGAAGCCTATCAGGAAGTGGCGCGCCGTCTGGGCCTGCTTGACAATGAGGGCGGCCCGTCGGAAGTCTTTGACCTGTCGGTGCATCGCAAGCTGCGCGGCAAGTAAGACACGACACAAAGGGGCGGACGCAAGGCATGCGATGGAATTTTCGGAATGCCTTGCCCGCCTTGGCGGGTAAACCTGTGACTGCGCCCGCCTTGGCGGGTAAACCTGTGACTGCGCCCGCCTTGGCGGGTGCCCCCGTGACTGCGCCTGTGGGGGATGGGCGGAAGGCGGCCTTGCCTGCGCTGCGCGGGATTTGGCCTGTGGCGTTGGCCACGGCGCTGTTGATCGGCGCGGGGATGGGTGACGCGCTGGCGGTGGCGCCACGCGCCCACTCGGCCGCCCACCTGGCCCCCCACGCAAAGCCTCTGCCACCACGCCCGGCGCCCTATCGCCCCACAGCACCCGTCCCCGCCGCGCCCACGTGGCGCCTGCCAGACAGCGATATTCCGCTAGATCCGGGCTGGACCTTTGGCCGGCTGCCCAATGGCATGCGCTATATCATCCGCCACAACGCCACGCCGCAGGGTCAGGTGGTGCTGCGGCTGCGGATGGATGTCGGCTCGCTGGACGAGGCCGAGGGCGAACAGGGCTACGCCCATTTCATCGAGCATATGGCGTTCCAGGGCAGCACCCATGTCGGGCGTGGCGAGATGATCCCGTTGCTCGAACGGCACGGGCTGGCCTTTGGGGCGGACACCAACGCCTTTACCAATTTCGAAAACACAACGTTCCATCTGGACTTGCCCAAAAACGCCGCCGGGCTGGTGGATACCGCGCTGATGCTGATGCGCGAAACCGCCAGCGAACTGTCGTTCCTGCCCACAGCGGTCGACAATGAGCGCGGGGTGGTGCTTGCGGAAAAACGGGACCGTAATTCCGATGGCTATCGCGCCAGTGTCGCAGCCTCGGCGTTCTTTTACCCGCAGGCGCGGCTGAACACGCGCTGGCCCATCGGCACGGATGAAACGCTGAACGCGGCCACGGCTGAACGGCTGCGCGCCTTTTACCGCCGCCATTATGTCCCGGCCAAGGCAACGCTGGTGGTGGTGGGCGATGTTGATCCCGCCGCGATCGAGGCGATGATCAGGCAGCGTTTTGCCAGTTGGGCCGCCCGCCCCGCGCCGCCCCGGATGAAGGCGGGACCGATCGATCCGGCCGATGGCGGGCGGGTGTCGGTGCAATTGAACCCCTCGCTGACCGAATCGGTGACGCTGCTGCGCACCGGCCCCATTCAGGACGAGCCCGACACGCTGGCCACGCGCCACCGCAATCTGCTGCGCGCCATCGGCTATGGCATCATCAACCGCCGGTTGCTGCATGTCGCCCGTCAGCCCGACGCGCCGTTCCGCGACGCGGCGTACCGCACCACCGACAATCTGCACGCGTGGCGCACGACGATGCTGGACGTCGACGCGATCACCGGGCGTTGGCGCAGCGCGACACAGGCGGCGATCACCGAATTGCGCCGCGCGCTGGAACAGGGCTTTGCCCCGGCCGAGGTGGCCGAGCAATTGGCCATTCTGAATGGCCGGGTGGAGGCCGCCGCCACCGGCGCCGACACCCGCAGCCACGAGGCGCTGGTGCGCACCGCTCTGGCCGTGGCCGAGGGGGATTTCCTGCCCGCCAATCCGCGCGCGCTGCGCGACTGGCTGGCAACGCAACGCGCGACCATCACGCCGGAAACGGTGCTGGCCGCGTTGAAGGCCGAAGCATTGCCGCTGGATAATCCGGTGATCCTGTTTCAGGGCCGCACCGCCCCGCCCGGTGTCGAGGCGCAGTTGCGCCCGGCCGTGACCGAGGCCTTGGCTGCCGCCCTGCCCGCGCCGCGCCCGGTGGTGGCCGGACCGCCGCCGGCCGCCTTTGCCTATACGCAGTTCGGCACGCCGGGCCGCGTGGTCGAGGATCGCCGCGAGGCGGAACTGGGCATCCGCATGGTCCGCTTTGCCAATGGCGTGCGGCTGAACATCAAGCATACCGACCTGACGCGCGGATCGGCGCTGGTGGAAATGAATGTCGATGGCGGGCAGATGCTTGCCACGCAAAAGAACCCGCTGGCGGTGGAACTGGTCAGCGCGCTGCCCAGCGCGGGTCTGGGCCGCCACAGCCGGGACGAGCTGGAGAGCCTGTTGGCGGGCCATCCCGTTGCTCTGGGCCTGCGGGCAGAGGATGAGACATTCGTGTCGCGCGCGCAGGTGCGCAGCGGCGACATTGGCCTGCAATTGCAGGTCATGACGGCGCAAATCACCGATCCGGGCTGGCGTGGCGAAGCGGTGGAACTGTACCGCCAAAGCACCAACGCCCATTTCCAGCGCATCCGCGCCACGCCCGAAGGGGTGCTGGGCGCGCGGCTGGGGGCGATCCTGTCGGATGGCGACCCGCGCTTTTCGCTGGCCCCGGTCGAGGCGTTCCGCGCCCTGACATTCGAGCGATTGCGCGCCGATATCAGCGACCGTCTGGCCCATGGCGCGATCGAGGTGGCGATCGTGGGCGATGTGGACGAGGCCGAGGCCATCCGGCTGGTCGCCGGGACGCTGGGCGCGCTGCCCATGCGCGAGGCCGATTTCCGCCCCTATGCCGATCAACGCAGCCGCAGCTTTACCTCCAACCGCGCGCTGCGCACGCTGTACCATGCCGGCCCTGCCGACAAGGCGTTGATCCACATCACATGGGCCACGCGCGACGACAGTGATCCCGATGAAAAGCAGGTGCTGAACATGCTGCACCACCTGATGCGCATTCAACTGATGGACGCGCTGCGGCAACGGTTGGGCAAGGTCTATTCGCCCTCGGTCAGCAGCATGCCCAGCCGCATCTGGAAGGGCTATGGCACATTCATGATCCAGCTGTCGGTGGCGCCGCAGGATGTGCCGATCGCCCGCGCGGCGATCAATGACACGCTGGCGGCGCTGCGCCGCGCGCCGGTGTCGGACGACCTGATGCTGCGCGCCCGCGCGCCTTTGCTCGAAGATTTTGATTCGGTGTTCAAATCCAATCTGGGCTGGCTGTCTGTGGCCGATCGTGCCCAGACCAACCCCGATGGCATCACCCGTCAGTTGAAAGCGCCCGGCCGTCTGACCCGCGTCACCGCCGCACAGGTGCAGGCCGCCGCCGCCCGCTATCTGACCGACGAGGGCGCGGTGAATGTGCTGGTTCTGCCTGATCAGGTGCTGACCGGGGACGATACCCGCAAGGACAGCACCGCCGCGCGCAAGGATGGTGGCGCGTTGGGACGCCCTGCTCCCTGACCAACACGCGACCTTGCCGGGAATAGATGTGGCCATAGTCGTCAGACGGAAACATTTCTCGTCCTTTGCCTATCCGCGTTCACCCAGAAGCATTGACACACCGCTTGGCGCCAAGCGAAGGACCATCCCCATGCCCGCCACCGTATCGCCCCCCTCCGCCGCGCTTGCGCAACCTGCCGCCCGCCTGTCACGCGTGGCTTTGCTCGCCCTTGCGGGGGCGGCGCTGACCCTGACTGCCTGCAGCAAGGATGACGCCAAAAAGCCCAAGGGGCCCGCGCAGGTCGGCTTTGCCGTGCTGAGCGAGAGCGATGTGCCGCTGGAGGTCGAGCTGCCGGGCCGCACCGCCGCTTTCCGCATCGCGCAGGTGCGGCCGCAGGTGTCGGGCGTGATCCAGCGCCAATTGTTCACCGAGGGCGCGTTGGTGCGCGCGGGGCAGCCGCTGTACCAGCTGGACGCCAGCCTGTACCGCGCATCGGCCGCGCAGGCCGCCGCCAATGTTTTGAGCACACAGGCGAGCGCCGAGGCCGCCCGCGCCAAGGCGGACCGCTATCGCCCGCTGGCCGAGGATCAGGCCGTGTCGGCGCAGGATTACACCGATGCCGCAGCGCTAGCCCGCCAGACCGCAGGCGCTGCCGCACAGGCCCGCGCCGCGCTGTCCACCGCGCGGATCAACCTGCGCTATACCACCGTGCCCGCGCCGATCACCGGCCGGATTGGCCGCTCGCTCTATACCGAAGGCGCGCTGGTCACGGCCAATCAGGCGGACGCGCTGGCGACCATCTCGGTGCTGGACCCGATCTATGTCGATATTCAGCAAAGCGCGGGCGACCTGTTGGCGCTGCGCCGCCAGTTGGCGGGGGGCGGCGCCGTCCCCACCGCGCCCAAGGTGACGCTGCGGCTGGATGATGGCAGCGACTATCCCCTGCCCGGCGTGCTGGAATTTTCCGAAGTGACCGTGGCGGCCGACACCGGCACCGTGGTCCTGCGCGCCCGTTTCCCCAATCCGCAGGGGCTGTTGCTGCCTGGCCTGTTCGTCCGCACCCGCCTGACGCAGGCCAGCCAGAGCAAGGTCATCCTTGTCCCGCAATCGGCCCTGTCGCGCGATGCGCGCGGCAATGCGACGGTGATGGTGCTGGCCGGGAACAAGGCCATGCTGCGCGATGTCACCGCGCCGCGCACCTATGGCAATCAATGGGTCGTCACGCAGGGGCTGAAGGCCGGGGACAAGCTGATCACGCAAGGGTTGGGCAAGATCAAGCCCGGCGATGTCGTGCGCCCCGTGCCCGAAACCACGCCGCAACATCCCATGATGAAGCCGCGCAAGTAAGGCTGCCCGCATGTCACGCATCTTCATCGACCGCCCGATTTTCGCCTGGGTGATCGCGATTGTCACCATGCTGGTGGGGCTGGGCGCGCTGTACACACTGCCGATCCAGCAATTCCCCGACATCGCCCCGCCACAGGTCAATATCAGCGCCACCTATCCGGGCGCATCGGCGGCCACGCTGGAAGGCAGCGTGACGCAGATCATCGAGCAACAGCTGACCGGGCTGGACGGGCTATTGTACTTTTCGTCCACCTCCAGCTCGTCGGGGCAGGTGTCGATCAGCGCCACCTTTGCCAAGGGGACCGACCCCGACATCGCCCAGGTGCAGGTGCAGAACAAGGTGCAGCAGGCCATGAGCCGCCTGCCCGCCAGCGTGCAGCAGCAGGGTGTGCGCGTCACCAAGTCGAACCCCGACTTTCTGATGGTGGCGACCGTCTATGATGCCACCGACCGCGCCACCAATCTGGACATTTCGGACTTTCTGGTCAGCCGGATGCAGGAACCGATCGCGCGCATTCCGGGCGTGGGTCAGGTCAGCTCGTTCGGGTCGCAATATGCGATGCGGGTGTGGCTGGACCCGGCCAAACTGGCCGCCTATCAGCTGATCCCGGCCGATGTGAACAGCGCCATCGCCGCGCAAAACATTGATGTAGCCGCTGGTGAAGTGGGCGCCACGCCATCAGCGCCGGGGCAATTGCTGAACGCCACCGTCACCGCGCAATCGCGGTTGCAGACGGCATCGGAATTTGCCCAGATCGTGGTCAAAACGCTGCCCAGCGGCGCCAATGTGCTGTTGAAGGACGTCGCGCGGGTCGAACTGGGTTCCGAGAATTACAGCCTGGTCAGCCGCGTCAACGGCCACCCCGGCGCGGGCCTGCCCATCAGCCTGACACCCGGCGCCGACGCGCTGAAGGTGGCTGAACTGGTCAAGGCTGAATTTGCCAAGCAGAAGAAGGACTTCCCCCCCGGCTACGAATATGCCTTCGCCAATGACTCGACGCGGTTCATCACCAAATCGGTCATGGACGTGGTCACCACCCTGCTAGAGGCGGTGGTGCTGGTGGTCATCGTCATGTTCGTGTTCCTGCAAAGCTGGCGCGCCACGCTGATCCCGGCGATCGCGGTGCCGGTGGTGATGCTGGGGACATTCGGCGTCTTTGCCATGGCGGGATATTCGATCAACACATTGACATTGTTCGGCCTTGTTCTGGCCATCGGGTTGCTGGTGGATGACGCCATCGTCGTGGTCGAAAACGTCGAGCGGTTGATGGCCGAAAACCCCGGCATGACCCCGCGTGAAGCCACCATCGAATCCATGCGCGAGATCAGCGTCGCGCTGGTCGCCATCGCGCTGGTGCTTTCGGCGGTGTTTTTGCCGATGGCGTTCTTTGGCGGGTCGACGGGGGTGATCTATCGCCAGTTCTCGCTGACGATCATTTCGGCGATGGTGCTTTCGGTGCTGGTGGCGCTGGTGCTCTCGCCCGCGCTGACCGCCACGCTGCTCAAGCGGCCCGAGGAGGAGGACCACACCTCGCCCATCGGCCGCGCCAGCCACTGGATGCGCGAGCGGTTCGAGCATCATTTCAACCGCCTGCTGAACTGGTATCACCCCCGCGCCGAATGGATCGCGGAAAACCGCCGCTGGCCGCTGGTGGCCTATGGCGTGGTGCTGCTGGCGCTGGCGGGGCTGTTTGTGCGACTGCCCACCGGCTTCCTGCCGTCAGAGGATCAGGGCATGGCCTCGCTGACGTTCAACCTGCCCGCTGGCGCGACGCAGGAGAGGACCAAGGCGGCGGGCGATGCCATCCAGGACTATTTCCTGAAGAACGAGCGCGACAGCGTCGAGACCATCCTGACGGTCGCTGGCGGCGCGCAGGGCGGCACCAACGGCCAGAACGCGGGCCGCGGCTTTATCTCGTTAAAGGACTGGGACGACCGCCCCGGCAGCGAACACACCGCCGAAGCCATCACCCGCCGCGCCACCGCCGCGATTTCGGGCGGCTATCGCGATCTGGAATTCTATGCGCTGCAACCGGGCATCGTGCGCGGTCTGGGCCAGTCGGGCGGCTTTACCGCCGAATTGCTGAACACCGGCGATCTCAGCCGCGAGGCCTTTGCCAAGCTGCGCGACCAGATTTTGGCCGAAGCGCGCGCCGATCCGGTGCTGGCCAACGTTCGCCTGTCGAACCTGCCGGATCAGCCGACGCTGAAGATCAGCACCGACACGCAAAAGCTGACCGCGATGGGGTTGAGTGTGGCCAATGTGAACGCCACGCTGTCGACCGCGTGGGGCGGCAGCTATGTCAATGATTTCGTTGACCGGGGCCGGGTAAAGCGCGTCTATGTCATGGGTGATGCGCCCTTCCGGTCAAAGCCGGAGGACCTGTACCAATGGCAGGTGCGCAACACATCGGGCCGGATGGTGCCGTTCAGCGCCTTTGCCACGATCACATGGAGCAAGGCGCCCTCGGCCGCCTTCCGTTTCAACGGCATCTCGAATTACGAAATCAACGGGCAGGCAGCCCCCGGCGCGTCCAGCGGGCAGGCGATGAAAGCGATCGAGGATATCGTCGCCCGCCACGACGGCGTCGGGCTGGCATGGTCGGGCGCGTCCTATCAGGAACGGCTGTCCTCGGGTCAGGCGCCGGTGCTGTATGGCTTGGCGCTGATCGTCGTGTTCCTGTGTCTGGCGGCCCTGTATGAAAGCTGGAGCGTGCCGATCGCGGTGATGCTGGTGGTGCCGTTGGGCCTGATCGGCGCGGTGCTGCTGGCCAATCTGCGCGGTTTGCAGAATGACGTCTATTTGCAGATCGGCCTGATCACCACGATGGGGCTGGCGGCGAAAAACGCCATCCTGATGATCGAATTTGCCGAACAGGCAGAAAAGCAGGGCAAGCGCATCATCGAAGCCGCGCTGGAAGCGGCCAAGATCCGCCTGCGCCCGATCCTGATGACGTCCTGCGCCTTCATCTTTGGCGTGATGCCGCTGGCGCTGGCCACGGGCGCTGGCGCCAATGCGCGCATCGCCATCGGCACGGCGGTGATTGGCGGCATGCTGACCGCCACCGCGCTGGCGCTGCTGTTTGTGCCGCTGTTCTTTGTCATGGTGCGCCGCACCACCCGCGACACGCTGAACAAGCTGAAGGCGCGCAAGGGGCCAAGTGCCCCGCCGCCGCCCCCGCCCCTGACACTGGACGATCCCGAGGTGCAGGCATGATCCGCGCATTGTTGCACAGCGCCGCCGTGGCTGGCCTGATCGCCGCACCGCTGGCACAGGCCCGGACCAAGGCGCCGCCGGTGGCTGACATCCCCGCCCGTTTCGACGTGGCCGCCAGTGACGCGGCCCTGCCCGCCTATGGCTATGCGCAGGTATTGGCCGATCCGCGGCTGGTGCGGGTGATCGATCTGGCGCTGGCGCATAATCAGGACCTGTCGGCGGCCATGGCCAATGTCGAGGCCGCCCGCGCGCAGGCCCGCATCGCTGGCGCGCCGCTGTTGCCGCAAATCGATGCTTCGGCCGGGTTCAACCATGGCGATGGCGATGGACGCTACACCTCGGGCGCCAGCACCAAGGGGGATCTGGTCTCGCTGTCAGGCTCGGTTGCCAGTTACGAGCTGGACCTGTTTGGCCGCGTGCATGGACTGGCCGCCGCAGGCCGGGCGCAATATCTGGCGCAAGGCGCGGCGATGCGCGCCGCGCGCATTACCTTGATCGCCAATGTCGCCAATGGCTGGCTGCAACTGGCCGCCGACCGCAGCCTGCTGCAACTGGCTCAGGACACCGCCGCCTCTGCCCGGCAGAGCGTGGCCCTGACCACCCGGCGCGTGGCGGGCGGGATTGCCCCGCTGGCCGATCAGCGCAAGGCGGAGCTGACCCTGCGTCAGGCCGAGGCGGACATCGCGGCACAAACCACCGCCGTGGCACAGGATTTGAACAACCTGCGCCTGTTGGCAGGGACGGATGTGCCCGCTGACGCCCTGCCCTCTGGCATTGATGATGCCGCCGCCCGCCTGACGGCTGTCGCGCCGGGGCTGGACTCTGCCGTACTGCTGCGCCGCCCCGATGTGGTGCAGGCCGAATTTCTGCTGCGCGCGGCGGACGCCAATGTCGATGCCGCCCGCGCCGCGCTGTTTCCCAAGATCACGCTGACGGCGGTGGCGGGGACGGCCTCGCTGGCGCTGTCCAGCCTGTTTACCGGCGGGTCGTTTGCCTTTGGCGGGGGCGGCACGCTGTCCTATCCGATCTTCCGCAATGGGGCGTTGCGCAATGCGGCCAAACAGGCGCAGGCCCAGCGTGACGCGGCCACCGCCGCCTATCGCAAGGCGGTGCAGGCCGCGTTCACCGATGTGGCCAATGTGCTGGCCCGCCGCGCCACGATCGAGGCGCAATTGACCGCGCAAAGCGGCGCGCGCGATGCGGCGGCGGACAACTGGCGGCTGACCGATCGGCGCTATCGCGGCGGGGTGGGTACGTGGCTGGACGCGCTCAGCGCGCAGCAATCGTTGTATGCGGCGGAAAAGACGCTGGTGGCCGCCCGCCTGTCGCGTGGGGCCAATCTGGTGGCGCTGTATCGCGCCGTGGGGGGCGAAACGGCGCAATAAGCGCGCTGATCGGGGTTTCTCCCCCTTGGCTTTTGGCGCGCCACGCGCCATAGGCTGCGCCTGATTCCGTAATCCGCCAGCAGAAAGGCCCTTTTCGCCCATGCCCAGCACCACCAAAGTGCGCGTGTTCGTCAGCCTCAAGAACGGGGTGCTTGACCCGCAGGGCCGCGCCATCACCCACGCGATCGAAGGTCTGGGCTTTTCGGGCGTGACCGATGTCCGCGCCGGCCGCATGTTCGAGCTGGAGGTGGACGCCTCTGTCACCGATGCCGCGCTGGACGAAATGGCCTCCAAGCTGCTGGCCAACATGGTGATCGAAAACTATCGCATCGAGCGGGTGGCGTAATGGCGTTCCGCTCGGCTGTCATCACCTTCCCCGGCTCGAACTGCGACCGCGACATGGCGGTGGCGATCGAGCAGGTGTGCGGCGGAGAGGTCCACCGCGTGTGGCACGGCGAGGCTGCCCTGCCCGAAGGTCTGGACTTCATCGCCCTGCCCGGCGGGTTCTCGTATGGTGACTATCTGCGCAGCGGCGCGATGGCCGCCCGCAGCCCGATCATGCGCGCCGTGGTCGATGCCGCCAATCGCGGCGTCAAGGTGCTGGGCGTGTGCAACGGCTTTCAGGTGCTGACCGAAAGCGGGCTGTTGCCGGGCGTGCTGATGCGCAACGCAGGGATCCGCTTTGTCTGCCGCGAAGTGGGCCTGACCGTTGCCAACAACACCAGCGTGTTCACGCAGCGCTATTTCATGGGTCAGAAGATTACGATTCCGGTGGCGCATCATGACGGCAATTATTTCGCCGATGCCGACACGCTGGACCGGCTGGAAGGCGAAGGCCGCGTGGCGTTCCGCTATGCCGAAGCGGTCAATGGCTCGGCGCGGGACATTGCAGGCGTGCTGAACGAGGGCGGCAATGTGCTGGGCATGATGCCCCACCCCGAACGCTTTATCGAGGCGGCGCATGGTGGCATCGATGGCCGCGCCCTGTTCGAAGGCGTGGTGCGCGGGCTGGTAGAGGCCTGATCGGGGCCTGATCGGGGCCGGATCCCACATAACCGAAAGCAAAAAGGGGGCGGTGCGAACCGTCCCCTTTTTCATGCGCGCCTTTTGCATGGCGGCGGCGGGCCGTGGGTCAGACCGCCACGATGGCCTCGTCCGGGCCCGGTTGCGGCAGGACTTCGGTGCGGCCAAACAGTTGCTCGACCTCGGACAGGCGCATCGGGCTGCCATAGCAACTGCCCTGAATGCGGCCACAACCCAGCCCCGTGGCGACATCCAGATCGGTCTCGCTCTCCACGCCCTTGGCCGTCACCGTCATTTCCAGATTGTCGGCCAATGCCACAGCAGCGCGGATCATCGCCACGGATTCGGGATTGCCCGCGGCGGCGCCCTTGATCAGGCCGCGGTCCAGTTTCAGCCCGGCATAGCGCAATTCGCACAGATGGGTCAGCGCCGACGGGCCCGAGCCAAAATCATCCAGCGTCACCGTGCAGCCCAACGCCACAACGCGTTCCAGCATGGCGCGCACCGATCCGGCGTCGCGCTGGAACGCGCTTTCGCGCACTTCCAGCACCAGACGCTGCGGGGCCAGCGTGCTGACCGACAACGCCTTGACCACGTGATCGATGAAATGCGGGTCCAGCAACTGGCGGCCCGAAATATTCACCGCCACGCGCAGATTGGCAGGCCATTGCGCCGCCAGACGGCAGGCTTCTTCCAGCACCCATTCGCCAATCGGCAGGATCAGGCGGCTTTCCTCGGCCAGGCTGAGGAAACGGCCGGGCGAAAGCTGCCCATGCTCGCGCGTGTTCCAGCGCAGCAGCGCTTCCAGACAGATGATGCGGTCATTGCCGGCGTTGACCTCGGGCTGAAAAGCCAGTTCCAGTTCGCCATTCTCGATCGCCTGCCGCAGCGCCACCTCCATCTCGCGGCGGGCGCGGGTTTCGACATGCAGCCCCTCGTCAAAGGCGCAGTGACGGCCGCGGCCGCCCTGCTTGGCGCGGTACAGGGCAAAGTCGGCGTTGTGCATGATCTCTTCGACCGTGCTGCCATCGCGCGGCCCCAGTGCGGATCCGACGCTGGCGCCGATCGACAGCACATGATTGCCGATGTGATAGGGCGCCGACAGGCTGGCAATGATGTCGCGCGACAACCGCCCGACATAGCCCTTTTGCGAGGCATCGCGGATCACAACGCAGAATTCGTCGCCCCCCAGACGGCCGCACAGGGCGTTTTCGTCCATCAGCGCCATCAACCGTTCGGCCACAGCAGCCAGCAACTGGTCGCCCACCGGGTGGCCCTGGGTGTCGTTCACCGCCTTGAACCGGTCCAGATCCATCATCAGGAACGCACAAGGATAATTTCCGCGCACCGCCGCCTCGACCGCATCGCCCAGCGCGTCAGTCACCATCATGCGGTTGGGCAGGCCCGTCAGCGTGTCGTATTTGGCCAGCCAGGTGATCTTTTGCGTCGTCTCGCGCTCATCGGTGACATCGCTGGCCACGCCGCGATAGCCCAGGAACTTGCCGTCCTCGTCGGTACGCACCGTTGCGGTCAGTTCCCACCAGCGCGGCTGACCGCCCACCGTTACCCGCACCAGCAGGTTGGCAAAGCTTTCGCGGCTTTTCATCCTTTCGGACAGCGCATGCAGGCTGGGATCGGCGGGCTGGTTGGGGTCATGCGGGCCGGAAATCAGCTTGATCAGGCTCTCGCCCTCGATCTGTTCAGGCGCCAGCCCCAGCGCCTCGGCAAAGCGGCGGCTGACCTGACGCACGCGGCGCTGCGGATCGGTCAGCCACAGCCAGTTGGCATCGTCCTCGTCAAATTCGCGCAGCAACAGGCGAACCACCTCGCGGCCTTCGTTCACCCGTTCGGCCGCCAGACGCGACATCAGGAACAGGCGCGAGGCGCTGATCGTGCCGACGCCCACGCTGACCACGAAAAGCGTCGAGACCACCGCCATCCCCGGTTGGCCGCCAAACGCGAATTGCGCCACCGACGCTCCGCCGACGATCCCCGAAAACAACAGCGTTGCCAGCGGCACCGTCGGCAGCATCACCGCCGAAACGGTCATCAGCATCGCCAAAACGGTCCACAGTTCAAACCGCAAATGGATCATCGCATGCGGCGCAAAGGCAACGACCGGCACAGACCAGACCAACGCATTGATTACCGTGCCCAGCGCCTGACGCCAGAATTCCTGCCGCGTCATGGCGCGCTGATCGGTATCGCCCAACGCCCAATCGGTGCGTGTGGTATAGGTCAGCGAACCGCACAGCGCCCCCAGCCACCCGGCTATAAGCCCATACCCCACCACCGGTGTGAACAGCAGGATGGTCATCAGGGCCGCCATTGCCTGCGTCAACAGGCGCGCCCGCGCCACCTTGGCCAGTTGGGCATATTGCAGCCCGCGCAAACGCGACCATTCCTCGGTTTCATGGCGCGTTAGGCCAATCACCGACCAAATCGAGAGTTCACGGGTTTGCGGAGAGGAGTCTACGGCGTTCATCTTGGCGACAACATAGGCCGCCAATGCTTATCGCGGCGTAAACCAGCGGCCCGCAGCGCATGAAATATCGGTTACACAGTGTTTAAGTAAATGCCATATAGGCACAAAAAAGGCGACAGAGCAGCGCCCTGTCACCTTTTGTACGAAATATGCGAATTACTCGACAGTCACCGACTTGGCCAGATTGCGCGGCTGATCAACGTCCGTGCCCTTCACACAGGCCACGTGATAGGCCAGCAATTGCACCGGCACGGCATAGACCAGCGGCGCGATCAGCGGATGGACCTTGGGCATCTCGATCGTGGCGATGCAGCCATGGGCCGCCTCGGCCAAGCCTTCGGCGTCAGAGATCAACACGATCTTGCCCCCGCGCGCGGCGACTTCCTGCATATTGCTGACGGTCTTTTCAAACAGCGGGCCGGACGGGGCGATAACGATCACCGGCACATTCTCGTCGATCAGCGCGATGGGGCCATGCTTCATTTCGCCCGATGCGTAACCTTCGGCGTGGATATAGCTGATTTCCTTCAGCTTTAGCGCACCTTCGAGCGCCAGCGGGTAATCCTGGCCACGGCCCAGATACAGCACGTCGCGCGCCGGGGCGATCAGGTGGGCCATCGCCGCAATCGCATCGTCATAGGCCAGCGCCGCATTCAACGCGGCCGGAGTCTCGATCAACTGGCTGACCACATGGCGCTCTTCCTCGCGGGTCATGCGCCCGCGCTTGACCGCCAGATGCGCCGCCAGTGCGGCCAGAACCGCCAACTGACAGGTAAATGCCTTGGTGCTGGCCACGCCGATTTCGGGACCCGCATGGGTGGGCAGCAACAGATCCGCCTCGCGCGCCATAGTGCTGGTAGGCACGTTGACGACGACAGCGATGGTCTGGCCGTTGTCCTTGCAATGGCGCAGCGCGGCCAGCGTGTCGGCGGTCTCGCCCGACTGGCTGATGAAAATCGCCAGACCGCCCGGCTCCAGCACGGGATCGCGGTAACGGAATTCGGACGCCACATCGATGTCCACCGGCAGGCGGGCGAAATGTTCGAACCAATATTTGGCCACCAAACCCGCGTAATAGGACGTGCCACAGGCCACAATCGTCACGCGGTTGATGGTCGAGAGGTCAAAATCAATCTGCGGCAGCGCGACGCTTTCATCGTCACGGCGCACATAGCTTTGCAGCGTTTGCGCCACGACGGTCGGCTGTTCGTAGATTTCCTTTTGCATAAAGTGGCGGAAATTGCCCTTTTCCACCGCCGCCGCGCTGGCGCCGCTGGCCACCACCGGGCGCTTGACCGGATTGTTGTCCTTGTCAAAGATTTCGGCGCCGTCACGGCGCACAATCACCCAGTCGCCTTCTTCCAGATAGCAGATGCGCTGTGTCAGCGGCGCCAGCGCCAGCGCGTCCGAGCCCAGATAGGTCTCGCCCTCGCCAAAGCCCAGCACCAGCGGCGAGCCAAGCCGCGCGCCCACCAGCATGTCGGGGAACTGACGGAAGGCAATCGCCAGCGCAAACGCGCCGCGCAGTTCGGGCAGCGAGGCCTTGACCGCCGCGATCGGGTCCATCCCACCCTCAACCTTGTCCGAGATCAGATGGGCCACCACCTCGGTGTCGGTCTGCGATTCGAACACGCGGCCCTTGGCCTCGAGCGCTTCGCGCAAGGGGCGGAAATTCTCGATGATGCCGTTGTGCACCAGCGCCAACACGTCGGTGGCGTGGGGGTGGGCATTGGCGGCCGTGGGCGCGCCATGCGTGGCCCAGCGCGTGTGGGCGATCCCCGTCAGGCCGGGCGCGGGATTGACCACCAGTTCCTTGACCAGATTGTTCAACTTGCCCGGCGCACGGCGGCGGATCAGTTCGCCACCCTCGATGGTGCAGACGCCGGCCGAGTCATAGCCGCGATATTCCATCCGGCGCAGACCGTCGACCAGACGATCCGCCACTTCCTCTTTGCCGACGATGCCGATGATGCCGCACATGCGCGTGTATGCCCCTGATTCGTGTCGCTATGGGGCACAGCCCCGTCCTCGCCCATGGCTATACAGCCAGAGGCTTTCTGTTGGCTTAAGCGCGAAGATATCGCCGCGCCAAGGGCTTTAACCGGCCAGACGCCGCTTATCCGCCCTTCTTTTCGGCCTTCTTCTTTTTCATCGCGTCGTGGAAACGGTCGGCCCAACCCGGTTTGACCAGTTGTTCGGCCCGCACCAGACGCAATTCGCCATCGGCCACATCGCGCGACACGGCACTGCCGGCTGCCACAATGGCATCGGCCCCGATCCGCACCGGCGCGATCAGCGCGCTGTTCGACCCGATAAAGGCGCGCTCGCCAATCACGGTCTTGTATTTGAAATAGCCATCATAATTGCAAGTGATCGTGCCCGCGCCCAGATTGGCGCCCGCCCCGACCTCGGCATCGCCGACATAGGTCAGGTGGTTGGCCTTGGCCCCCTCGCCCAGCACGGATTTCTTGATCTCGACAAAATTGCCAACCTTGGCCCTGGCGCGAATGTCGGCGCCGGGGCGCAGACGAGCATAGGGGCCGATGTCGGCCTTGCTGGCCACCTTGGCTCCCTCCAGATGGCTGAAGGCATGGATCGTCACATGGTCGGCCACGGTGACGCCGGGGCCAAACACCACATTGGGCTCGATCACCAC
Source organism: Novosphingobium ovatum (assembly GCF_009909235.1). Lineage (GTDB taxonomy): Bacteria > Pseudomonadota > Alphaproteobacteria > Sphingomonadales > Sphingomonadaceae > Novosphingobium > Novosphingobium ovatum. The sequence continues at coordinate 766,243 of NZ_JAAAPO010000001.1, read as the reverse complement.
ATCGCGGCCAATCTGCGTGTCCCAGGCAAACCACACCGTTTCAGGCGCGATCAGCGTGGCGCCATCGGCCATGGCGGCGGCGCGGCGGCGGTCCTGCCAGCGCCGCTCGGCCAAGGCCAGTTCGCCACGGCTGTTGATCCCGGCAACCTCATGCTCGTCATCGGTGACAACCACGGCGCACACCCGGCCATCAGCGTTGGCGATGTTGACGATATCGGTCAGGTAGTATTCGCCCTGCGCGTTGTCATTGGTCACGCGGGAGAGCAGCGCGAACAGGTCGCGCGCCTTGACCGCCATCAGCCCGGAATTGCACAGGCGGCAGGCGCGCTCGGCCTCACTCGCGTCCTTGTGCTCGACCATTTTGGCGATGACGCCATCACTGGCGATCACTCGGCCGTATTGCAGGGTGTCTTCAGGTTCAAAGCCCAGCACCACCACAGCCGGCGCATCGGGCGCGTTCAGCCGGGCGATCATCGCGCCCATCGTCGCGCTGCGCACAAAGGGCACATCGCCATACAGGATCAACACGTCACCATCGGGCGCGAATTCGGCCAGCGCCTTTTCCGCCATCTGTACCGCATGGCCGGTGCCCAATTGCGGATCCTGCACCGCGATCGTGGCGCGGCCATTCAGCGCCGCCTCCAACTGATCGCGGCCATGGCCGGCGACCACCACCTGCGCCTGGGGCGTCAATTCAGCAGCATTGGCCAGCAGATGTTCCAGCATCGGGCGCCCGGCGATGGGGTGCAACACCTTGTGGGTGTCGCTTTTCATGCGGGTGCCCTTGCCGGCGGCCAGAACGATGATGGCGAGCGGAGTATCTTGCGCGGTCATGAAGCGGCCCTTTGCCAGCAAATCCTTGCAGATTTCATACGAGCAAGGCATCGCCCACCGCAATGACCCAATTTCCTTTTTCCCTTATCGGATTCGACCTTGATGGCACGCTGCTGGACACCTCCGGCGATCTGGGTGTGGCATTGAACCATGCGCTGACGCAGGGCGGCTTTGCCTCGGTGCCGATGGATCAGGTGCGCACATTGGTCGGCGGCGGGACCAAACAGATGCTGGCCAAGGCATTGGCGCTGGATGGCGTGGTGCTGGACGCCGACGCGATGACCCGCCTGACGCAGGTGCTGGTCAGTCATTACGAGGCCAATATCGCCGTCCACAGCCGCCTGTTTCCGGGCGGAGAGGCGATGCTGGACGCACTGGACGCGCGCGGCGTCAAAATGGCGGTGGTCACGAACAAGATGGAGCATCTGGCGGTGCGCCTGCTGGACGAAATCGGCCTGTCGCACCGTTTCGTCACGATCATCGGCGGCGACACGCTGGGCCCCGGCCGGGCCAAGCCCAAGCCCGACCTGTTGCAGTTGATGCTGGAACGCGCGGGCGTTGCGGCTTCGCGCGCAGCCTATGTCGGGGATACCACATTCGACACCGGCGCGGCGGCGGCGGCGGGATTGCCCTGCGTTGCGGTACGCTTCGGCTTTTGCGACAAACCGGCCGATGACTTGGGCGCGGACCGGGTGATCGACCATTTCGATGATCTGGTCGATACGCTGGCGGATATGGGCCAAATCGCCGCCTGATTGGCAAATATACTCAGGAAACCGGCGATTGACCTGCCCGTTTCCATCCCTATCCTACCCGGCAGACCAAGACATCTGCCGGGGGGACGGGCATGTTTTCAAGCCAATATTTGGATGGCGCCAACAGCCTGCGCCGGATGACGACCATCCTGCGTGTCGGGATTGCCGCGTCATTGCTCTATGTCGCATTGCGGCTTTGCGCCATGATCGCGCTATTCGCGATGGCGCGGGGACTGATCGTTGTGGATGCTTGGCACCTTGGCGACGATACCCGGGCCAAGCTGCTGATCGCGGCCAGCATCGGCATGGTGTTGATGTTTCTGGCGGTGGCAGGGACATTTCTGCTGTTTCTGGTCTGGGTGTGGCGGGCACACGCCAATCTGCGGCTCAGCGGCATTGCGGGGTTGCGTTATAGCCCGGCATGGGCGGCGCTGAATTATCTGGTCCCGGTGGTAAACCTGATCGTGCCGCCGCGTGCCATGCGCGAATTGTGGAACCGCAGCCATGGCGAAAACGAATGGCTGGGCGACAGCGATGTGCCAGAGGTCGGCGCATGGTGGACGTGTCAGGTGGTGGGGCTGTTGATCGACAGCTTCATCGTGCTGGTGGTGGTCAACAACGCGCTTTCGCCGATCAAAATGACGGCGCCACCAATGGCCACGCTGCTGCTGATGGGGTTTGCCGTGGTTTTGCAGGCGATGGCGCTGATCTATCAATGGAAATTGGTGGGGGCGATCGCCACGGCGCAGGAAACCACGACAGGGATCAGCGAAACCTTTACCTGAGCGCGGCGTTACCCCTCGACGATCTTCATCAACCGCCGCTCGATCACACTCAACACGCCGGCCAGATCATGCCCGCGCTTGAGCACCTGCCCCGCCTCGCCATACAGCGCCCACATGCCCTGTTTGTTGCGCAGCGCGGGGCGCTTTTCGATGCGGGCCTGCGGGCGTTCGGCGCTGCGTTTGAAGGCGGCGAAACTGGCCGCTTCCTTGCCAAAATCCATGGCATAGTCGCGCCACTGACCGGCTGCGACCATCCGGCCATAGACATCCAGAATGCGCATCAGTTCGGCCCGTTCAAACGCCACCTGTGTGGGCGCACGGGGAAAGCTGACGATGTTGGCGTTCGCCGGGATGGTCGATGCCGGGGGCGGGCCGCTTGGCTCCATCCCGGAGATCAGCCCTTGGTGCCGTCACGCGGGGTGTCGCTGCACCGCGCCAGCACCTCGGCCAGTTGCCCGCGCAACGCGGCAACTTCTGCCTCCAGCGCTTCGATTCGCGCCACGGCCGGCTCGGCATCCTTGCACGGCTCCTTGCACGGCGTGCCATAGGGGATGAAGTCCTTGGCCCATGTCTCGGCCGCAACCAGCGTGCTGCGCGCCTTGACGCCCACCATCGTCGCGCCTTCGGGCACATCCTCGGTCACGACGGCATTGGCCCCCACGCGCGCGCGGCGGCCCACCGTGATCGGGCCCAAAATCTGCGCGCCCGAACCAATGATGCTGTCATCGGCCAGCGTGGGGTGACGCTTGCCCCCGATGCCGTTGGCCGGGTTCGTCCCGCCCAGCGTAACACATTGATAGATGGTGACGTTATCGCCAATCTCGGCCGTTTCGCCGATCACGGTAAAGCCGTGATCGATAAACAGATGCCGCCCGATCGTCGCGCCCGGATGGATATCAATCGCCGTCAGCAACCGCCCGATATGGTTCACCAGCCGCGCCAGAAAGAACAGGCGGGCCCGGAACAGACGATGCGACACGCGGTGGAACGCCACCGCCCAGATGCCGGGGTACAGCAACACCTCCCAGCGCGAACGAGGCGCCGGGTCACGCGCGACCACCGAGTCCAGATAGGCAAGCAGACGTCCAACCATAGTTCCCTAATCCCACGTCGCGCGGATCAAAGCAAGCTGGGCTGATCCGGCCCGATCATCACTTCCAGCGCCTCGCGCCAGACGGCAGCACCGGGCGCGCATTTGCGTTCCAGACTGATACGGTCGATCTCGGCCACCAGCCTTTCGGCCCCCATGTGGGAACGCTCGCACCGGCTGGCAAGGTATCGCAGGCCATCATCGGGCAAAATCAGCCCGCGCGCCTCGGCGTGGGCGGCGATCAGATCCGCCAGCATGGCGTCATCGGGCGTGTCGATTTCCACCCACAGCGACCCACCCATGCGTGAACGCAGATCGGGCAAGGCGATCGACCACACCGCGCCCTCTGCCCCCAGCGTGGTGGTCAGCAGCAGCGGCACGCCATCGGCCTGCGCCCGGTTCCAACGGTGGAACAGCGCGGTTTCGTCCATCTTGTCCGCGTCATCGATGGCATCCCCCATCCCGCTGTCCATGAACCATTTGGCCAGCAGGCTTTTGCCACTGCGCGGTTCGCCACACAGCACGGCGGTGCGATAGGGCCAGGTTTCGGGATGGGACAAAGCCTCGACGGCGGCGGCATTGGCATCGCCCACCACCACCCGGCGCGGTTGACCGGTCATTGCCGATCCCAACGGCAAGGCGATCTGGCCGCCGGATGCGTGTGCTCTGCTCATAATAATTCCATCATGCGTTCGTTTGCTGCTGATACTCGGTCAGGGCCATAGCCGGGCCATCGCTGGCCCGATCCGCTGCGCCCCGATTGCGGTAGGATCAGCGCTTGATCCTTAAAGTGGTGCCGCTGACGCTGACCTGCCAGCCCCGGCTGCGCAGCGCGGCGGCCACCGCCTCCAACGAGCCCGAGACGGTCGCGCGCATCACGCTGGTCCCGCCGATGGCGATGCTGGTGGTGCCCGCGCTGTCGACGCCGGGTGCGGCGCGCACCGCCGCCAGCGCCTGATCCACCGCCCGCGCATCGGGCGAGGCGAATTGCACTGTCACCGCCTGCGGCGCGGCTGCACTGGGCGAGGCCTTGGCGGCGGCCTTGGGCTCTGGCGATGGGGTAGCTACCGGGCTGGGCGTACCGCCGCTGACCGATGTGTCCTCCGCCGTGTCCAGCGCCTGCGCGCTGATCGCGGCGACATCGGCGGCCTCTGCCGCGCGGCCCAGCGCGATCAGTCGGGCAAGGCCGGGGTCCATATCAGGCTGTGCCAGCGAAAGCGTCGGATCGGCACGCAGCGCGCCCCGGTTAAGCGCGTCCGTGAACAGCTGATCCATCTTGGCCAGCGCCTGCCCCAGCATGGCTGGCACCCCCGCCTCGTCCGGCGCGGTCAGGGTAAAGCTGCCCAGCAACACATTGTCCGCGCCAAACCGGCCGGTAAACGTGCCCTTGACCGGGCCGCCGGGCCATTGCCGTTCCAGCCGCGCGGCCGCCACCAGTACGTCGGACGCGCCAAACTGATCCAGCAGGCCGCGCAGCCACACCCGGCTGCGCCGCCCCGGCTGCCCCGCCGTCAGCAGCAGCGAATCGCTGCCCGAGCCCGTCGGGCGGACGTAATCAATCGCGCTGGCCCCGGTGCGGAATTCGGCCCACACCTTTTGCCAGTCGCCGCGCACCTCGTACACTTGGCCCACGCCGCCGCTGTACAGCACGGGGATCAACAGCATCGGAGCGGACCGGCTGACAAAGCTGCCACCGCCCGAAATGAATTGCGCCGCCTTGCCGCGGTCGAACACGACGGTCAGCCGCGCCTTGTACCGATGCGGGCCGATCTGCTCCTGCTCGACCACCACGGCGGACACCAGCGCCTCGATCGTGGCGGCGTCCAGCGCGGGGCCATGCGCCTTGTCCCAGGCCAGCTTATAGGCCTCGCGGTAGCCGTTGGCGCGGGCCTCCTGCGCGGTGCGGCCGGTGGCGTTCACCTCAATGCCGCCGATTTCGATGTCACCACTGGCGACAACCGGGGCGATGCCACGCTCCCCCTCGATCTGGGCCGCGAGTCGCGCCCCGCCAAAGGCTGCCAAAGCCAGCGCACAGGCCGCCACCCCCGCCCACAGGGCGCGCGAACGGCCACTTTGGGGCAGAAAAGCGCGGAAATTGCGCGAGCGAAGGGGGTGGGTTGTGCTGGTCATGGCAAATTTGCGCGCCTTTTGCCCAAACCGGCATGGAAATCCAAGCGCGAAAGCGCTACGCGGCGCAGCATGTCAGAGAAAACCGAAAACACCGCTGCCCCCGCCTCGTACACTTATGAGAGCGCGGGCGTGTCCATCGCCGCCGGCAACGCGCTGGTAAAGGCTATCGGCCCGCTGGCCAAAAGCACGCGCCGTCCCGGCGCGGACGCCGATCTGGGCGGCTTTGGCGGCTTTTTCGATCCGCGCGCGGCAGGCTACAAGGACCCGCTGCTGGTGGCGGGCAATGACGGCGTGGGCACCAAGGTCAAGCTGGCCATTGACCATGACCGCCATGACAAGATCGGCATCGATCTGGTAGCGATGTGCGTCAACGACCTGATCGTACAGGGCGCCGAACCGCTGTTCTTCCTTGACTATTTCGCCACCGGAAAGCTGGAAAATGGCGTCGCCGAGCGCGTGATCGCCGGCATCGCCGAGGGTTGCCGCATCGCCAATTGCGCGCTGATCGGCGGCGAAACGGCCGAAATGCCGGGCATGTATGGGCCAGGCGACTATGATCTGGCGGGCTTCTGCGTTGGCGCGGTGGAACGCGGCGAACAACTGACCGGTGACAAGGTGGCGGCGGGCAACGTCCTTCTGGGCCTCGCCTCGTCCGGCGTGCATTCGAACGGCTATTCGCTGGTGCGCCGTCTGGCCGCGGACAAGGGCTGGAAGCTGGACCGCCCTGCCCTGTTCGACAACGAACGCCTGTTGATCGACTATCTGATCGAACCGACCCGGATCTATGTGAAGAGCCTGCTGCCCTTCATCCGTTCCGGCCGCATCAACGCGCTGGCGCATATCACCGGCGGCGGCTTGCTGGAAAACGTCCCCCGCGTCCTGCCAGAGGGGCTGCATGCCCATATCAGCGCCGACGCATGGGAACAGTCGCGCCTGATGGCCTTCCTGCAGGCGCAGGGCAATATCGAGCCGGGCGAGATGGCGCGCACGTTCAACTGTGGCATCGGCATGGTGCTGGCGGTGGAGGCGGACGCTGCCGACGCGCTGGCCGCCGATCTGGCCGCTGCGGGTGAAACCGTGTTCCGCATTGGCGAGATCCGCTTGGGGAAGCGCGGCTGCACCGTCACCGGCAGCGCCGAAGTGTGGAGCGCCCGCACGGCATGGGAAGCCACGCATAATGCGTGAACGCGCAGCTATGCGTAAAGTCAGGGTCGCCGTGCTGATTTCGGGCGGCGGTACCAATATGGCGGCGCTGCTCTATGCCAGCCGCGCCGCCGACTGCCCGTACGAGATCGTGCTGGTAGCCAGCAACAACCCGGACGCAGGCGGCCTGAAACTGGCCGCCGCCGAGGGCGTGGCCACCTATGCCCTGCCGCACAAGGGCATGGCGCGGGCCGATCACGACATGGCGATGGACGCGGCGATCCGCGCATCGGGCGCGGAATATGTCGCGCTGGCCGGCTATATGCGCATCCTGACGCCGGAATTCGTCGCCGGGTGGGAGGGACGGATGCTGAACATCCACCCCAGCCTGCTGCCCAAGTACAAGGGCCTGCACACCCACGAACGCGCGATCGAAGCGGGCGACAGCCATGGCGGCGTGACGGTCCATCTGGTCACGGCCGAACTGGATGACGGGCCGGTGCTGGGCCAGACTCCGGTGGCGATCCTGCCGGGGGATACGGCCGACACACTGGCGGGCCGCGTGCTGTTTGCCGAGCATCAGTTGTACGCGCGCTGTCTGGAACGACTGGTGACGCAACCCTATCGCGCCGACTGGCTGCTGGAACGGGTGGGCACGCTGGCCAACGCCCTGCCCGAAGTCGAAGAGCGCGACAGCCATGGTGCCCCCGGTTGGCGCGTGGGCGGCAAATTCTTTGCCTATTTCAACGATCAGCACCACGGCGAACCGCATATCGCGCTGCTGGTCAAAACCAGCGGTCAGGACGAAATGGCCGCCCTGATCGATGCCGATCCTGACGCCTGGTTCCGCCCCGCCTATTACGGCGCATCAGGCTGGGCCGGGCTGATCCTGAACCGCGCGGAAGTGGACTGGGATCAGGTGGCCGACTGGCTGACCCGCAGTTGGCGCGCCGTTGCGCCCAAGCGGCTGACGCGGCTGATGGATGCGGCGGATCAGTTTTAAAGGGTTTGGCGGGATTGGGGCCTCCGGCGGGCAAAGGGGGTTACCCCCTTTGCAATCCCGATACTGTCCACGTGGCACGTCTGATCAGCCTCGCGCAAAGTCGCCGCGCCGCAGGCAATAAACCGCTTCGCGGGATGGCGCTGTATCGCCGGTCTGGTGTCCCACCATTAACCGGATTGCAAAGGGCCCCCGCCCTTTGCCCGCCGGAGGCCCCCATCCCCGCACCCCAAACCAAAAAGCCGCCGGCGGGTCACCCCACCGGCGGCCTTTTCGTGGCCAAAAATGGCGTCAGGCGATTAGCCGACGATTTCTTCCGGCTTGAAGAAATAGGCGATTTCGATCGCGGCGTTTTCTTCCGAGTCCGAACCGTGCACCGAGTTGGCTTCGATCGATTCGGCCAGTTCCTTGCGGATGGTGCCAGCGTCAGCGTTGGCGGGGTTGGTGGCGCCCATGATGTCGCGGTTGCGCTTCACGGCGTCTTCGCCTTCCAGCACCTGCACGACCACGGGGCCGCTGATCATGAACGAGACCAGATCGTTGAAGAAGGGACGCTCGGCGTGGACGGCGTAGAAGCCCTCGGCCTGTTCCTTGCTCATCTGGATGCGCTTGCTGGCGACGACGCGCAGGCCGGCCTCTTCCAGCATCTTGGTGACAGCGCCCGTCAGGTTGCGGCGGGTGGCATCGGGCTTGATGATCGAGAAAGTGCGGGTAACCGCCATGGTACAATTCCTTGCGAAACGAAAAGGTGATGGGATTTGGCCGCGCCCCTAGCCGGAATGACAGGTGCGATCAAGGCTGGGCGTATCGGGAACGGTGTCCCGGCGCGAAACGGCGCGTTATGGCCCCTGTACCCAGCGCCCGTTCTGCTGCTTCCAGAACTGGCGCTCCACCCCGTCGCGGTCGGCCAGCAGGCGCCATGTGTCGCGCGCGCCGCCGATGGTGGCCTCGTCAAACAACAGCATGACGCGCTCGGTCCCCGGCGGCGGTTCGCGCCACACCCCATCGGCATAGGCGACAAAGCTTGCGCCATTGGCCGGCTCCCCCTCGCCCACGTCAGGGCGGATCAGGATGGGCTGACGCGTGTCATGGTCACCGCCCGACAGGCCATTGGCCAGAAAGGCCTCCTCCCGCCAGCCCCACAGCGCGTCAGACAAAGCCTGCGCGCGCGTGGGATCGGCCTCGACCACCAGCAACCGGCTGCCCCGCTCCAGCGTTTTGGACGCCAGCAGGGGCAGCGCGGCGGCCACCGGGCTTTCGCTCAAGCGATAGAACATGACCTGCACGCGCCGCGCCCCTGCCGGGCCTTAGCCCTCATACCCGCGGACAAAAGCGTCCAGCAGCCGCACGCCATAGCCGGTCGCGCCCTTGGCCCAGGTCGCGCCGGGCTTGTCCGCCCAGACGGTGCCCGCGATGTCCAGATGCGCCCAAGGCGTCGCCTTGCCGTCAGCGCCCTTCTCGACATAGCGCGCCAGAAATTGCGCCGCCGTGATCGAGCCGCCAAACTTGCCGCCCACATTCTTCATGTCGGCAATCGGGCTGTCGATCATCTTGTCATACACCGGCCCCATCGGCATCCGCCACAGCTGGTCGCCTGTGGCCTGCCCCGCCGCCGTCAATTGCGCGGCCAGATCGTCATTGTTGCTGAACAGACCGGCATATTCATGGGCCAGACTGCCGATGATCGCGCCGGTCAGCGTCGCCAGATCGATGATCAGGCGCGGCTTGTGCTCACGCTGCACCCAGGTCAGCGCGTCACACAGCACCAGGCGGCCTTCGGCATCAGTGTTGATCACCTCGATCGTCTGACCGGACATGCTGGTCACCACGTCACCGGGGCGCTGCGCATTGCCATCGGGCATGTTTTCCACCAGCCCCATGACGGCCACGACATTCGCGCGGGCCTTGCGGCGGGCGATGGCCAGCATCGTGCCGGCAACCGCGCCGGCGCCGCCCATGTCCCACTTCATGTCCTCCATGCCGCCAGCGGGCTTGAGACAGATGCCGCCGGTATCGAACGTCACGCCCTTGCCCACCAGCGCCACCGGAGCATCGCCCGCCGCGCCACCGTTCCAGCGAATCACCAGCAGGCGCGGCGTGCGCACCGAGCCCTGCGCCACGCCCAGCAGCGCGCCCATGCCCAGCGCGCGCATCTCGGCCTCTTCCAGCACGCTGATCTGCGCGTCAGTCCCGGCAAAACGCATGCGGCACCGTTCGACAAAGCTTTCGGGGTAAATGACATTGGCCGGCTCGGTCACCAGCTCGCGGGTAAACTCGACACCTTCGGCCAGCGCGGCAGCCTCGGCCCAGGCGGCCTGCGTGCCGTCGGCGGCGTTCAGCACCTCGATCCGGGTCAGCGAAGGCGTCTGGTCGGCACTCAGACGGGTGCGATAGACATCATGGCGCCAGCCGCGCAGCCGCGCCGCCAGCAAAAAGGACGCCGTATGCGCTGCATCCAGCCCGCTGTCGGCAAAATCCACCGCCAGCGCGCCCACGCCCGAGGTCTGGTACTGCGCGCTCAACGCCGCGCCCGCCTTTTCCGCCGCCGCGCGGGGATCGGCCTCGTCCGCCGCGCCCAATCCCAGCAGCACCAGCCGCAACACGCCGCCGTCCTGCGCCACGAAGCCTTCGCACAACTGCCCCGCCTTGGCCGCAAAGCGCGCCGCGCGGGCCGCCTCGGCCAAAGTTGCGGGCAAATCGGCCTGCCCGGCCGCGAAAGCCTCGGCAGTCAAGGGCCGCACCAGCACCCCGGCCCCCGCATCAGCGGCGGTCAGAAAGGCGATCTGCAACGGGGTATAAGGCATGTCATGCTCCGATTGATCGCGTGGCGGTCCGGGCAATCGCCTGTGGGCAATCGACCAAGCTCTGCAACGCAAGGGACTCTTGTGCATTGCAGTTAGGCATCCACTTTGCGATAGGCAACCCATGCAGCCTGTCTGGTGGCCTTTGAGCCCTGTGTCTTTCGCATCCATTTCCATGCCGCGCCCCACCGCGCAGGCATCCCTGCTGGCGTTGGCGCTGGGCCTGTGCCCGGCGTTGGCCCCAGGGCTGGCCTACGCGCAGGCCCCAGGGGCGGCCAACGCGCAGACGCCTTCCCCGCCGCCATCGGCCATGGCCCCCACCCCGCCGCCCGCCGCCGATGACATCCAGCGCAAGATCGATTTCGAGGCTGATACGGTCGACTATGACACCGACCATGACACGGTTACCGCCACAGGCCGCGTATTCCTGCGCCAGACCGACCGCACCGTGCGCGCCGACAAGGTGGTGTGGAACCGCAAGACGGGGCAAGTAATCGCCTCGGGCGGGATTCGCGTGGTCGATGGCAGCGGCAACGAACTGCTGACCGAGCGGATGGAACTGACCGACGATCTGGCCATGGCCACGACCGAAAACATGCTGATGCTGATGCGCGAAGGAGGCCGTCTGGCCGCCGCCACCGGCCAGCGTGAGGCCGATGGCACGCTGGTGCTGCGCCGCGTGGCCTATACCGGCTGCGATGTGGTGGACGCCGAAGGCTGCCCCAAAAAGGCAACCTGGCAGGTCACCGCCGCGCGCGTGGTCTATCTGCCCGAGCAAAAGCTGGTGCGGTTTCACAACGCCAGCCTGGCGGTGTTCGGCCTGCGCATCCTGCCTCTGCCCACGCTGCGGCTGGCGACCGACGGACGGGCGATTTCGGGCTTGCTGATGCCCGATCTGCGCCATTCGGCCACCAACGGGTTCGAACTGTCGTCCACCTATTACAAGCGTCTGGCCGATGACCGTGACCTGGCCCTGACCGGCTATGTCTTCACCAAGGCGCAGCCGATGATCAAGGCGCATTACCGCGCCCTGACCGATATCGGCGCCTATCAGGTGACTGGCTATGTCACGCAATCGACGGTGATCCCGGTCTCGGGCGACACCGCCTCGGCCAGCAAGCAGTTGCGCGGCTATCTGGACGCCAATGGCCGGTTCCAGTTCACCCCCGAATGGTCGCTCAACTTCTCTGGCCGATTGGCGTCCGACCGCACCTTCCTGTCGCGCTATTACATCAGCGGCGATGACCTGCTGCGCTCGACCATCAGCGCCGAACGGGTGGGCGAGCGGTCCTATCTCTCGATCACCGGCTGGGCGTTCCAGACGCTGCGCACGAACGAGGTGCAGGGCTTGGTGCCGGTGGCGCTGCCAGTGGTGGATTGGCGGCTGCGGCCATCGCGGCTGATCGCGGGCGGCACGGTGGAGTTTCAGGCCAATTCGCTGGCCATCACCCGCACCGCGGGCGAGGACGTGCAGCGCGCCTTTGCCAGCGCGCGCTGGGACATGCGCCGCATCACGCCATGGGGTCAGGTGGTAACGCTGACCGGACTGGTGCGCGGCGATGCCTATCATTCCAGCGACAATGCGTTGACCACCACGACCACCTATCGCGGGCTGCCGGGATGGCAGACGCGCGCGGTGGCATTGGGCGCGGTGGACGTCAAATGGCCGCTGGTGGGATCGGCGCTGGGCGGGACGCAGGTCCTGACCCCCCATTTCCAGATCGTCGCCGCGCCCGCCACGCGCAATCTGGCCATCCCCAACGAGGACGCCCGCGCGATCGAGCTGGAAGACAGCAACCTGTTCGCGCTGAACCGTTTCCCCGGATACGACCGGATCGAGGACGGCACGCGATTCACCTATGGTCTGGAATGGCAGTTGGAGCGGCCCCGTTGGCGGGTGAATGCAGTGATCGGGCAATCCTATCGCCTGAGCGCTGACGCAACGCTGTTTCCCAACGGCACCGGCCTGTCGGCGCGCACGTCGGACATCGTTGGCCGCACCGAGATCCGCTATCGCGACCTGATCAAGCTGACCCACCGCTATCGCATCGACAAGGACAGCTATGTCTTTCGCCGCAACGAGGTGGACGCCGCGGTCGGCTCTGACCGCACCTATTTCGAGCTGGGCTATGCCCGCCTGAACCGCAACATCGACAGCTCGCTGGAGGATCTGTCCGACAGCAACGAGGCCCGCGCCACGCTGCGCGTCGCCTTTGCCCGGTACTGGTCGGTGTTTGGCTCTGGCGTGTTTGACCTGTCGAACACCAATCTGGTGACCAACACGCGCATGTCCTCCTTCCAGCCGCTGCGCACGCGGTTGGGGGTGTCGTTCCAATCGGACTGCTTCCAATTGGATTTCACATGGCGGCGCGATTACGTGACGATTGGCGATGCCGCGCGCGGCAGCAGCTTTGAACTGCATTTCGCCATCCGCAATCTGGGGTTCCACTGATCGGGGGTACGCAGGCCGCTTGCCAAGGTTGGCAGGGGGCGGCAAACAGGCTATCGCCGCGTCCGACAGGGCGATCAGGCAGGCTGACGGGGCGCTCAGCCAAGGTTCAGCCGCCCCAGTTTACCACGTCCGTACAGGTGTTGACCTGATCGGACACAGCGCAGCGCGGGTGCCGGACGGGGCCAGCGCTGTTGATACGGGATTGAACGCGAAGGTGACGGGTCAGATGATGCAGGGCGGATACGGGCACGATCGCGGGCATGGGCGCGGAAATGGGCGCGCCAAGGGACTGCGTGGCGGCAAACTGGCGCTGACCGGCGTGGCGCTGGCAGGCTTTGCGCTGGCGCTGGGCGCGGTGGCGGATGTCGCCCGCGCGCAGGGTGGCGGTGCCGGTGGCCTGACGCTGCCGCAGAACATCACCATGCTGGGCACGGCCAGCCCCAATTTCCGCCGCGCGACCGCCGTGGTCAACGGCGATGTCATCACCGGCACCGATGTCAATCAGCGTCTGGCGCTGATCATCGCGGCCAATCAGGGCCGCCTGTCCCCGGCCGAGATCGAGCAGTTGCGGATGCAGACGCTGCGCAACCTGATCGATGAATCGCTGCAGATCCAGGAGGCCAAGAGCCTGGAAGTGTCGGTTGACGAGGCCGAGATGGACGCGACCTATGCCCGTTTCGCCACCGAAACCTTCCGCCAGACGGTCCCGGCACTGGACGCCTATCTGGCCAAGATCGGCTCCTCGCCCGCCTCGCTCAAGCGCCAGATCCGCGCCGAACTGTCGTGGCAGCGCGTTCTGCGCCGCAATGTTCAGCCCTTCGTCAACGTCAGCCAGGAAGAAGTGAAGGAGCTGTTGCAGCGCCTGAACGCCGCTAAGGGCACCGACGAATACCGCGTGGGCGAAATCTTTTTGTCGGCCACCCCCGAAAGCCGTCAGATCGTCTCGGAAAACGCGCGCCGCATCTATGACCAGCTGCGCGAGGGCGCCAGCTTTGTCGCCTATGCCCGCCAATATGGCGAAAGCTCGGCCAAATCGGTGGGCGGCGATCTGGGCTGGCTGCGTCTGGGCCAATTGCCCAACGAACTGGCCACTGTTGCCCGCGACATGCAGCCTGGCCAAATGGCCGGGCCGGTGGAACTGCGTGGCGGTTTCTCGATCCTCTACATGATCGACCGCCGCAAGGTGCTGACCGCTGACCCGCGCGATGCGGTGCTCTCGCTCAAGCAGATCACCATTTCGCTGCCCGCGAACCTGACCGATGCGCAGGTGCAGGCCCGCACTGCCGAGTTTGACAAGGCGATCAAGGGCGCCGGTGGCTGTGGCGGCGTGGGCGCCGTGGCGGCGCGTCTGGGCGCGCAGGTGGGCAGCAACGACCAGATCCGCGCACGTGATCTGCCCGCCCCGCTGCAACAGCCGATCCTGTCGCTGGCCGTGGGTCAGGCCACTCCGCCCTTTGGCAGCAAGGAAGACGGCATTCAGGTGCTGATGCTGTGCGGCCGTGACGATGCGGCGGCCAGCTCTGGCCCGAATTTCGACCAATTGATGTCGCAGATCGAGGATGAACGCGTGAACAAGCGCGCGCAGGCCTATCTGCGCGACCTGCGCCGCGATGCCATCATCGAGTATAACTGATTTGACGGCACCCGATATGCCCACCCCGCTGGCGCTCTCGTTGGGCGATCCGGCGGGGGTTGGGCCGGAACTGATCGGCGCGGCATGGCATGCGCGACAGGCGCAGGGGTTGGCGCCGTTCATGGCGGTGGGTGGCGCGCGCCTGTTGCAGGCGGCGGCCGCCACACGCGGGATTGCCCTGCCGGTGCAGATCATCACCGATCCGGCGCAAGCGGCAGACGTGTTCCCCCATGCCCTGCCGGTGCTGGGCGATGCGGATGGCGATTACACCCCCGGCGCGCCCTCCCGCGATGGCGCCTTGCTGGCGCTGGCATCGCTGAACCACGCCGCCGCGCTGGCCCGTGACGGACTGGCGGGCGCGATCGTAACCGGGCCGATTGCCAAATCCCATCTGGCCGCCGTGGGCTTTGCCTATCCGGGACAGACCGAATGCGTGGCTGACGCCTGTGGCGTGGCCGCCGATGACGCGGTGATGATGCTGGCCGGCCCCACGCTGCGCACGGTGCCGATCACCGTACATGTCGCGCTGTCCGCTGTGCCGCCGATGCTGACCAGCGATCTGATCCTGCGCCGCGCGGCGATCACGGCGGCGGCGCTGGAGCGCGATTTCGGCATTGCCGCGCCGCGTCTGGCCATCGCCGCGCTGAACCCCCACGCGGGCGAAGACGGCCGCATGGGGCATGAGGACGCAGCCATCATCGCCCCGGCGGTCGAACGGCTGCGCGCCATGGGGATCGATGCCACCGGGCCGCATCCTGCCGATGCGATGTTCGCCCCGCGCAGCCGCGCCAGTTTTGACGTGGCCATCTGCATGTATCACGATCAGGCGCTGATCCCGTTGAAAGCGCTGGATTTCGATAATGGCGTCAACACCACGTTGGGCCTGCCGGTGATCCGCACCAGCCCTGACCACGGGACCGCCTTTGCCATCGCGGGGCGCGGTCTGGCCGATCCGGGCGCCACCATCGCCGCCATCCGCATGGCGGGCCAATGCGCCGCCCGCCGCGCCGCGCAAAAGGCAAACGCATGACCGACCTGCCCGACCTGCCGCCCTTGCGAGAGGTAATCAACGCCCACGGCCTGTTCGCGTCCAAGGCGCTGGGCCAGAACTTTCTGTTTGACGAGCAATTGCTGGGCCGCATCGCCGCCATTCCGGGCCGTTTGCGCGACACCAATGTGCTGGAGGTTGGCCCCGGTCCCGGCGGCCTGACCCGCGCCGCGTTGCGCGCCGGGGCCCGCGTCACCGCGATCGAGATGGACAAGCGCTGCATGGCGCCACTGGGCGATCTGGCGGCGGCCTTCCCCGGCCAGTTGACGGTGATCGAGGGCGACGCCACCAAGGTGCCCGCCGACAGCCTGTTCCCCGGCGAACCCTATGCCATTCTGGCCAACCTGCCCTATAACGTCGGCACGCAATTGTTCACCGGCTGGATGGGGGGAGAGGCTTGGCCGCCGCGATGGTCCAGCCTGACGCTGATGTTCCAGCTGGAGGTGGCCGAACGCATCGTCGCGGCGCCCGGCAGCGATGCCTATGGCCGGTTGGCGGTGCTGGCCCAATGGCGCGCCACGCCGAAAATCGCGCTAAAGGTGCATCGCAGCGCCTTTACCCCGCCGCCCAAGGTGATGAGCGCGATGGTCCATGTCGTGCCCGGCGAAATGCCCGAAGGCGTCAGCGCCCGCGTGCTGGAGCGCGTGACCGAGGCAGCCTTTGGCCAGCGGCGCAAAATGTTGCGGCAGAGCCTGAAGGGGATGCCCGGCGCGCTGGCCGCGCTGGAGGCGCTGGAGATCGACCCGGCCCGCCGCGCCGAAACACTCAGCGTGGCCGAATTCGTCGCCATCGCGCGGATATTGACCGCCGCCTGATCCTTAGTGCGCGTGCGCGTTGCCGGTGGCAATCGCGGTGGTGACAGTCTGGAATACCTGCAACTGATCGGCGACGATCTGCGCCACCAACAGCGATGCCGCCATGCTGGCCCCCGCGACAAAGCCGAACTCGATCCGGCGGCCCCATTGGCGGGCGCGTTCGGCGTCCTCGTCGGGGCGGTGCGCATGTACCGGCGCGACCGAGGCCAACACCGGCATGGCCCGCGCGCGCGGCCGTGGCGCATAGTCCCCAGAGGCCAGCCGCGTCACGTCAATCGGATCGTAAAGCGTCAGGCCAAAGCGCCGCTCGCCCGCCCATTCGACATGGCCAACATAGCTGTCGCCAGCGATGCGCAATTCGACATATTCGCCGCGCGCCGGCGGCCGGGCGCAGGTCACCAGCATCCCGTGCGACGAAGCATCCATCACGCAGGCGTCATGGTCTGGCCCTCCGGCACGCAGGCGCGCGCGGATCAGCACCTTGGTCCGTGCCTCGCGTCGCTGCTTGCCCGTTGTCACACCGTCACCTGTTTCTGCCCCTGATGCATGACGTATCATGCACGCAGGGGCAGCATTAGGTATTGATGCTTATTCCTCGGTTAATTGCGGCGAATATTCATTCGGCAGCCTGCAATTGCGCCAGTGCCAAAGCGGCCTTTTTCTTGGCGCGCCAGGCGTGCAACAATGGTTCGGTATAGCCATTGGGCTGATCCACACCGTTGAACACCAGATCACACGCCGCCAAAAACGCGAAACTCTCGTCCCAGCGCCCGGCCATCGGTTCATAGCTGGGGTCGGCGGCATTTTGCGCGTCCACCTTGGCCGCCATCCGCTTCAACGCGGCCATCACCTGATCGCGACTGACCCAGCCATGCAGCAGCCAATTGGCCATATGCTGGCTGGAGATGCGCAGCGTCGCGCGGTCCTCCATCAGGCCGACATCGTGGATATCGGGCACCTTGGAACAGCCCACGCCCTGATCGATCCACCGCACGACATAGCCCAGCAACCCTTGCGCGTTGTTGTCCAGTTCTTCCTCGATCTCGGCGGCGGAAGGGCGCGTGGTGGCCAAGGGGATGGTCAGCAGCGGGTCCAGCCCCGGCACCGGTTCGACCGCCAGTTCTGCCTGACGGGCAAAGACGTCGCACTGGTGGTAATGCATCGCGTGCAACGTTGCGGCGGTGGGCGAAGGCACCCATGCCGTATTGGCCCCGGCGCGCGGATGGGCGATCTTTTGCGCCATCATGTCAGCCATCATGTCGGGCGCGGCCCACATGCCCTTGCCGATCTGCGCCCGGCCCGACAGGCCCGCGCCCAGCCCGATGCCCACATTGCGCGCCTCATAGGCGGCGATCCACGCGCTGCCCTTGATCGCAGCCTTGCGGATGACGGGGCCGGCGCGCATCATGGTGTGGATTTCATCGCCCGTGCGGTCCAGAAAACCGGTGTTGATGAACACGATCCGGTCGCGCACCGCATGGATGCAGGCCGCCAGATTGGCGCTGGTGCGGCGCTCTTCGTCCATCACGCCCACCTTGACCGTGTGGCGCGGCAGCGCCAGCAGATCCTCCACCGCGTCGAACAAGTCATTGGTAAAGGCGCATTCCTCTGGCCCGTGCATCTTGGGCTTGACGATATAGATGCTGCCGGTCCGGCTGTTGCGATAGCGGCCCAGCCCCGCGAGATCCTGCGCGCCGATGGCGCTGGTGATGACCGCATCCATGATGCCTTCGGGAATTTCGCCGCCATCGGACAGGCGGATCGCCGGATTGGTCATCAGATGGCCGACATTGCGCACGAACAACAGGCTCCGCCCCGCAAGGCTGAGCCTGGCCCCATCCGCCGTGGTCCATTCCCGGTCGGGCGCCAGCGCGCGGGTGATGGTGCGGCCATTCTTGCTGAAGGTTTCGGCCAGATCTCCGCGAATGACGCCCAGCCAATTGGCATAGGCGGCCAATTTGTCCTGCGCATCGACCGCCGCGACCGAATCCTCCAGATCGACGATGGTGGTCAACGCCGATTCCAGCGCGACATCGGCAATGCTGGCCCGGTCAGTCGCGCCGATCGGCACGGTGGCGTCAATCGTCACCTGAATGTGCAGACCGTTGTGGCGCAGCAACAGAGCGCCGCGATGGCCATCGCCCCGCATCGCGACCAATTGCGTGGGATCGGCTAGCGGCGGCGTGGGCACGTCGGCACTCACCCCCTGCCAATCGGCCCATGACAGCCCGTCCAAAGGCGCGGCCTGATCCAGAAACGCCTTGGCCGCGGCGATCACCGCCGCCCCGCGTGCCGGGTCATAGCCACCGGGCGCGGCCGCGGGCGCGTTCAGCGCGTCGGTGCCATACAGCGCGTCATACAGGCTGCCCCAGCGCGCATTGGCAGCGTTCAACAGGAACCTTGCGTTCAGCACCGGCACGACCAATTGCGGCCCGGCCATGGAGGCGATTTCGGCGTCGACGTTTTGCGTGCCGATGGCAAAGGGCGCGGGCGCATCGACCAGATAGCCAATCTCGCGCAGGAATGCCTGATGGGCCGCCGAATCGAACGGCTGACCTGCACGGGAATCATGCCACGCGTCGATCTGCGCCTGCAGCGAATCGCGCCGCGCCAACAGTGCCCGGTTGCGCGGAACAAAGTCCGCCAGCAACGCTTCAAAGCCCGCCCAGAACCCGGCCACATCCCGCCCCAGCGGAGCAAGCACCTGATTTTCGATAAATTCCGCCAGCGCCCGATCGATTGTCAGCGCGCCGCGCATCTCCATTCCGTTCATCTGTCTCACCATA
Source organism: Novosphingobium ovatum (assembly GCF_009909235.1). Taxonomy (GTDB): domain Bacteria; phylum Pseudomonadota; class Alphaproteobacteria; order Sphingomonadales; family Sphingomonadaceae; genus Novosphingobium; species Novosphingobium ovatum. The sequence continues at coordinate 746,971 of NZ_JAAAPO010000001.1, read as the reverse complement.
GGGTCTGCGGCCCATGGCGTATGCCATGACCGATCAGCAAAAGGGGACTTCCGGGGAGGAGGTGCGGCGCCATTATGCCGCAATGCGGCACGCCGCGCAATGGGTTGCGGACATCGGCCTGTAACGGGTGTTTCATGTACCACCATGGCACAGGCAGGGTCATTTGTCCCGAATGCGGACAATACATGGTTAACAACCCATTACCTATCGCTTGCAACCTAGGGGCAAACACCACAAAAACGAGTCACAGACCAAGGCCGGTGCGACGGTGATCTGGAGCTGTTCGAGGATGTGATGCTGAAAAAGATCAAACGCCTGTTCGTCATCAAGACCAACCTGGAAGCCTATATGGTGATCTTCGCCTTGGCGACGGGCGCGGTTCAGCGGGGTCAGGTCTATCTGACGCAGTTCCCCGGTTTCGGCGGCAAGCTGTTGTTTCTGGCCTGTACCGGCGCGGTGTTCATGGCCGGTGGCAAGGTGCTGGACTGTCTGAAGTTCGAACGGGCCCGCGACGCGCAGGCCGTGGTGGCCCAAACCGCCACCTGATTCCCTCGCCCGCAGCATACCCCATCCCACTGCAAAAGCCGGACCACAGCGTCCGGCTTTTGCGTATCTGGCCCAGACGTGAACTCCCGCCCAGCCGATCAACCATCCATGTCAGGAAAGGTGGGGGTTTCTGTTGCTAGGCACCCCCGGGCCCCCGAATTCCCTTCTGTTACCCGGTGGGTTCAACCGTGTTCTGTATTTGTAACTTCAGACCGTTAGGTCCTAGAATTACGCAGCCAGAGCAAGTGCTTCGTTGTCGTTGGCACTTATGAGTTTTGAGCCTTGAACGGGTTACTCAGCCCGGGCGAAAACAGCGTTTTTCAACACACGTCGATCCTAGTTCGGCCCCGTCAACACCCCTGCGACAACAGGGCCCCGGCCAAAATTCCGGGTGGTGATGGTGGAGCCGCCGGGTACCGCCCCCGGGTCCGCTGCGCCTATTGCACGCCGCAGTTTATCGCCATATCCGGTCGAAACCGGCAGAACCGCATATAGGCCTGTGCGCCAAAAAGAAAAGGGGGCGCGATGGCCCCCTTCCCCATTTAGCTGAAATGACGCCGCTTATTTCTTCAGCGCGTCACGGATCTCGGTCAGCAGATCGATCTCGCTGGGGCCAGCGGGCGCGGCCGGTGCCTCGGGCGCGGCGGGCTTTTCGGTGGCCTTGTTGGCCGCCTTGACGATCAGAAAGATGACAAAGGCCATGATCAGAAAGTTGATAACCGCCGTGATGAACGAGCCATAACCCAGCATCGCCACGCCCGCCTTTTTCAGCGCGGCGTAATCGGTCAGCGAGCCGGTGTAGCTGGCCGGAACATCGCCCAGCAGCACAAATTTCGACGAAAAATCGATGCCGCCGGTAACCTTGCCAATGATCGGCATCAGCACATCATCGGTCAGCGACGCGACGATTTTGCCAAATGCGCCGCCGATGATCACACCGACCGCCAGATCCAGCACATTGCCTCGTGCGATAAAGGTCTTGAATTCCTGCAACATGGGCGCCCCCTTAAAGCCTCGTTAACCCTGCCGCCGGTCTGCCACAGCCGCCGGCCCTCCGCAACCGCCGCCAAGGCGCAGAATGGTTGCGCCTCGCCCCGCAGCGGTTATGCAGGACGCCCGAACGTTCAGCGACAGGACCAAGCATGGCCGACACCCCCACCCCGCATGACGCCCCGATCACCCAGACCTGGCGCAGCGCGCAGGAGGAAGTGGTGTGGCAGGGCCGCTTCATCACCACCAAACAGCGCGGCAATTGGGAATATGTCAGCCGCGCGCGCAACATCCGCGCCGCCGTGATTCTGGCGGTGGATGCCAATGACCACGTCCTGCTGGTCGAACAATTCCGCGTGCCGCTGGGCCGCAATTGCATCGAACTGCCCGCCGGATTGGTGGGCGACGTGGCCGCCAGCGCCGACGAGGACGCCACCGAAGCAGCCAACCGCGAACTGGAAGAGGAAACCGGCTATCGCGCCGCCCGGATGGAGGTGGTGGGGGACTTTTATTCCAGCCCCGGCATGGTCACGGAAAGCTTTACCCTGCTGCGCGCGCATGACCTGACGCGGGTGGGGCCGGGCGGCGGCGTGGACGATGAAAACATCATCACCCACCGCGTCGCGCTGGCCCATATCCCGCAATTCATCGCCGCGCGCAGGGCTATGGGCGATGCGATCGACGTCAAAATCCTGATGCTGCTGGCCCCGCATATTCTGGGCACGGCGCGGTGAAACTGGCGGGACGCGCCGCGCTGGTAACGGGGGCTGGCGGCGGGATCGGCGCGGCGATCGCGGCTGCCTTGGCCGCGCAGGGCGCACAGGTGTTGTGCAGCGATATCGATGCCGCCGCCGCCGCCGCCACGGCCGATGCGATTGGCGCCTCGGCGCTGTCCTGCGGGCTGGACGTGACCGATCAGGCGCAATGGGCCGCCGCACTGGACCTGTGCCAATCGACGCTGGGCGGACTGGCCATTCTGGTCAACAATGCCGGTATCGCCAGCGGCGGCCGGTTTGACGAGGTGGCGCTGGAAACATGGCGCGACACTTTTTCCGTCCATGTCGAAGGCACCTTTCTGGGCTGCCGCATGGCATTGCCGCTGCTGCGCGGCGCGGGCGCGGGGCTGGCGGGGGGCGCGGCCATCGTCAACATGGCCTCCTCGGCGGCGTTTTCGGCGCGGGCGGAACTGGCCGCCTATGGCGCGGCCAAGGCGGCGGTGTGGGCACTGACCCGCGCCATCGCCGTGGGCGAGGCACAGGCCGGCCACCCCGTGCGCGCCAATTGCGTCATCCCCGCCTATGTCGACACGCCGATGCTGGACCATTTTGCCCCCACCATGGCACCCGACGCCTTGCGCGCCCGGCTGGGGCGGCAATTGCCGATGGGCCGCATCGGCACCCCGGCCGAAGTCGCCGCCGCCGCGCTCTATTTGGCCGGCCCTGATGCCGCCTTTGTCACCGGCAGTGAAATCCGGCTGGATGGCGGGCTGGGCGCAGTGTAAGACCATCGCGGAGAGGACAGCGCAAACCCGCAGATTTCTTCCCCAAAAGGCACCGCAACGGCGCGATGCCCTCTGGACATTTTGCCCAAGCTGCTGACAAGACAAAACCATGGCGGACGAAAGCGACATCTCGATCAAGACCCCGTTCAGCGCCGCAGCGGCCGACCCGGCCAAGCGGCGCTATCGCGTGACGTCATTCGACGTCGCCGCCGAGGCGGGGGTGAGCCAGTCGACCGTCAGCCGCGCGCTGGCCGGTGACCCGGTGGTGAGCGAGGCGACACGCGCCCGCGTCGCGGCCGCCGCTGCCAAGCTGAACTATCATGTGGACGAGAACGCGGCCCGCCTGCGCACCGGCAAAACGGGCACGCTGGCGGTGGTCGTGGTCTGCCGCCCGGATGAAGAGTTCAAGAGTTTCAACCCCTTCCATTACGCCCTACTGGGCAGCGTCTGCGCAGCGGCGTCACGCCGGCGGCACGAAACGCTGGTCAGCTTTCAGGGCGCTCCCGACCGTTTGTGGGGCCTCTATCAGGAGCAGCGCAAGGCGGACGGGTTGATCGTCATCGGCACCAGCGAGAATCGCCCCGCGTGGGACTATTTCCACACACTGGGGCAAAGCGGGGCGCATCTGGTCTGCTGGGGCAGCCCGCATGAGGATCTGGACTGGATCCGATCCGACAACCACGGCGGCGCGCGCATGGCGACCGAACATCTGCTTGATTCGGGCTATCGCGATATCGTCTGCATCGCGTCCGAAACCTCGGCCCAGCGGCAGTTCTGGGAGCGCTATGAGGGCTATGCCGAATGCATGGTCGCCAATGGGCTGAAGCCGCGCCTCGCCCGGTTCGAGGAAGGCCACACGCGTGAGGAACAGGGCCGCCGCGCGGCGGTGCAACTGATCCGCTCGGGCGAGCCGTTTGACGCGATCTTTGCCTGCTGCGACGAAATGGCGCTTGGGGCGCTGAACGTGCTGCGCGAACAGGGGATTGCCGTGCCTGAACAGGTGGGGCTGGTCGGGTTTGACGGGATCAAGGCGGGGATGCACTCGGCGCCTCCCCTCTCCTCGGTCGAACCGGATTTTCAGGCGGCGGGCGAAATGCTGGTGGACCGCCTGTTGTCGGTCATCGCGGACAAGCCCAACGAAAAACAGCGCGTCCCCGTCCGCCTGCTGCCGCGTGGGAGCAGCCGGCGATAAAGCCCCAGCCCCAAACGGAAAAGGCCGCCCGGTAACAGGCGGCCTTTCGTGTTTTCAGCCTTGCGGCGCGGTGATCACACCAGCGCCGACACGCCGAGGAATTCGGGGATCGGGCCGTTCCATTCGCCCGGCTTTGACGGCGGGTCGTTGTCGCGCCAGCGGCCACGGCTGCGCTCTTGCTCGCGGCGGGGCTGTTCGTAACGGTCGTCACGGCCATAGCGGCGGTCCGAACGCTCGACATGGGCGTCGTTGCGTTCATCGCGCGCGCGCCGCTCGGTGCGGGTTTCGCTGCGCGGCGCAACGCTCTCCACCTCGGCACGCGGCGTTTCGGCAACAGGCTCGGCGCGCGAACGGTCGCGGCGGTTGCCACGGTCGCGGCTGCGTTCCTCACGCGGCTTCTCGTCGCGGGGGCGTTCCTCGCGGGGACGGTCCTCACGCGGCTTGTCCTCGCGGCCCTGACGGCGCACGCCCTTTTCCTCACCCTTACCGTCAAAATCGACGGTGATTTCAGGGATCGGGCTGCCGGTCAGCTTCTCGACATTGGCGATCGCTTCGGCGTCTTCGGAGGTATAGATGGTAAAGGCCCGGCCCGTCGCCCCGCCACGACCCGTGCGGCCGATGCGGTGGACATAGTCATCCGGGTGCCACGGCGTGTCGAAATTGAACACATGGCTGACGCCCTTGACGTCCAGACCGCGCGCGGCAACATCTGACGCCACCAGAATGCTGATCGAACCGTCCTTGAACCGGTCCAGTTCGGCGATGCGGCTGGACTGGTCCATGTCGCCATGGATTTCACCAGCGGCAAAACCGTGTCGCTTCAGGCTCTTGGCCAGTTCGCGCACGGTCGTCTTGCGGTTGGCGAAAATGATCGCGGTGCTGACATTGTCGGTGCGCAGCAGGTGACGCAGCAATTCGCGCTTCTGCTTGCTGCCGCATTTCACCTTGTGCTGGGCGATGCTGGTGTTGTTGCTGGCCGGGCGGGCAACCTCGATATATTTGGGATTGCTCAGGAAGCGGTCGGCCAGCTTCTTGATCGGCGGCGGCATGGTGGCGCTGAACAACAGCGTCTGGCGCTGGGCCGGCAGCTTGGTGCAGATGTTCTCGATGTCGGGGATGAAGCCCATGTCCAGCATGCGGTCGGCTTCGTCGATGACCAGCAGGTTGCACCCCGTCAGCAGGATCTTGCCCCGCTCGAACAGGTCCATCAACCGGCCCGGCGTGGCGATCAGCACGTCCACGCCCTCGGACAAAGCCTTGACCTGATCGCCCATCTGCACGCCGCCAATCAGCAGCGCCATCTTGAGATCATGGTTTTTGCCGTATTTCTCGAAATTCTCGGCGACCTGGGCGGCCAATTCGCGGGTCGGCTCCAGAATCAGGCTGCGCGGCATCAGCGCGCGGCGGCGGCCATGCGCCAGAATGTCGATCATCGGCAGCACAAAGCTGGCGGTTTTGCCCGTGCCGGTCTGCGCGATCCCGATCAGGTCGCGCATCATCAACACGCTGGGGATCGCCTGCGCCTGAATGGGCGTGGGCGTGTCATATCCCGCGGCAACAACGCTTTGCAGCAATTCGTCGGACAGGCCGAGATCGGCGAAACTCATGGCGTTTATGGTAATCCGGAAATAAGGGGATGGCACCATCCAGCCCGTTGGGGAGGTGCGACAATCGCTGCTACTACCCGAAAACAGCAGCGCGGGCGTTTGGCCTAAGCCAAATTGCCGGGCAAAAGTCAAGAAATTCGGCACATCCGCGCCATTTCGGCACGACGGCGTGACATCATCGCCGCAAAAACCGCCATTATCACCGCCAAATTGGCAAAACCGCGCGCGTTTCAGCGTTGAGACCAGCCGCGAATATGGCAATCAGTGCCACTGCGGGCGCGCAACCGGTCACGGTTGATGCACACCTGCCCATCGGCGTTACGCTCAATGTAAAAGCCGGAATAGAAATCCTGCGCCCGGCACACCTTGTCCAGCAAGGCGTCCAGCCTCCGGCCATCGCGCAGCATCAGGCTCAACACATGGCTGCCATCGCTGATAACCCCGACAATCGCGGCAGCAGGCACACAGCGGCCGATCGGACGGGCCAATCGGCGCGGATCGGGTTCGGGGGGACGCATCGGCATCACGGGGTTGAACGGCATCACCGGGCCCGGCGCGACGCGGATGGTGATGCGCTGCTCGACATGCACCTGCCGGGCGGATGTGGCCGCGTCGGGCAAAGGATCAGCCACAGCGCCGATCTGCGCCAGCGGCATTTCGACCGCGCCATGCGCATATCCCGCCAGCACCATCAGGCCCCCGGCCAACGCCACAGCGCTTGCCCGCCGCCAAGACGCCCTGCGCGCCCGCCAAGATGTGTGTTGATCCGTCATGACCTGCCTCGACCATCGCGCGGCGCCCCCATTGCGGGGCTTGCCGTTGACGGTCGTTTGCGACCTCACTGTTATGCGTTCCCTGTGGCCTGCCTTATCCTTGCCACAATTTGAACCGTGGCTGAACCTGCGCCCCACTGGCCCCACCCGCCCGGCTGTGGCATAGGCGCGCCATGACCCAGACCACCGTTTACGCCCCCTCGCCCGCCGATCCTGCCGCTTTTCTGGCCGAAGCCGCCGCCCTGCTGGGGCCGCGCGGTTTGACCGTGGACGCCGATCTGATGGCGCCATGGCTGACCGATTGGCGCGGGCGCTATCAGGGCGCGGCGCTGGCGCTGGCGCAACCGGCCGATGTGGGCGAAGTGGCCGCGCTGATGCGGCTGTGCAGCCAATATGGCGTTTGCGTTGTGCCACAGGGCGGCAATTCGGGCATGTCGGGCGGCGCCACACCCGATGGTGGCGGCCATGCGCTGCTGCTTTCGCTGCGGCGGATGGCCACCATTGGCCCGGTTGATGTCGACAACCGTCAGGTCACCTGCGGCGCGGGGGTTGTCCTGCAAAACCTGCACACCGCCGCCGAGGCCACCGGCCTTCGTTTCCCCCTCACGCTGGGGGGCAAGGGATCGGCCACGGTGGGCGGACTGATTTCCACCAATGCGGGCGGCACACAGGTGCTGCGCCACGGCAACATGCGCCAGCAGGTGCTGGGCCTGCAGGTGGTGCTGGCCGATGGCAGCGTGCTTGATTCGCTGACCCCGTTGAAAAAGGACAACCGTGGTTTCGACCAAAAGCAGTTGTTCATCGGCAGCGAAGGTACGCTGGGCATTGTCACGGCCGCCACGCTGAAGCTGGTGCCGGGGCTGGCCGATCGCCGCGTGGTATGGGCCGGGGTGGAGAGCATTCAGGCCGCTCGCCGTCTGATGCTGCATTGTGAAAACGCCGTGGCCGAGGCACTGGAAGGGTTCGAGGTCATCCCCGATCCCAGCCTGAGCGCGGTGTTTGATTATGCCCCCGACATGCGCCACCCGTTGCAGGGCCGTCACCCGTGGTACGCCCTGATCGAGGTGGTGGCCGACCGCGCCAGCGCCGACACCCTGAACGAGCGGGTCGAGGCGATGCTGGCCGAAGCCTTCGAGGCGGGGCTGCTGGACGATGCGGTGATCGCCGCCAGCGAGACTCAGGCCGAGGCGTTCTGGGGTTTGCGCGAAACGGTGCCGATGGCCGAGCGGTCCAAGGGCCCGGCCAAGCAGCACGACATTTCGGTGCCGGTGGACCGCATGCCCGATTTCATCACCCACGCCAGCGCCGCGATCGAGGCCGAGTTCCCCGGCTGTCACGCGGTGGCCTTTGGCCATTTGGGCGATGGCAATGTGCATTTCCACATTCTGGCCCCCGCCGGCGCCGATGCCGCCATGTGGGAGGCGGGTGATGGCGCGGCGATCAGCACCCGCGTGCATGATCTGGTGGTGGAATGGGGTGGATCAATCAGCGCCGAACACGGCATCGGTCAGCTCAAGCGCGCCGAACTGGCCCGCCTGTCCGATCCGGCCAGCGTCACCGTGCTGCGCACCGTCAAACAGGCGCTTGATCCGCTGGGGCTGCTCAATCCGGGCAAGCTGGTGCCGCTGGACCATGAGCTGACCAAGGGCTGAACCGTCACGCGGCTAGTGCTTGCGCCGATGCCGTCCAGCGCCTAAAGCCGTGCGCGATGTAACCCGCGCGGATTTTGGGCTTATTCGGACCCAGCGCGCCAATGGAGAGACGAGTTTATGGCCAGCGCGCCGCAGAACGCCAATTTGCCGCTGTTCTACAACGATCTGGTGCCGCTGAACAGCCGGGACCACGCCACCTGGAAGAGCCACACCACCGACAAGGCCTCGTGGCTGGTCGGTCAGCACGCCATCCCCCTGACGGTTGAGGAATTCCCGCAGGCGCAGCGCAATTTCCCGATCGTCTTCTCGGTCGGCGATCAGCCGGTGCCGCTGGCGCTGATGGGCCTGAACGAAGGCGTGAACGTGTTCGTCGATGACGAGGGCAAGTTCATCGAGAACGTCTATGTCCCCGCCTATGCCCGCCGCTACCCCTTCCTGCTGGCCAAGCTGACGCCGGACGCGCAGGAACTGTCGCTGTGCTTTGACCCGACCAGCGGCCTGCTGGGCGAGGATGGCGATGGCGCGCCCCTGTTCGACGGCGAAACCGCCACCGAAACCACCCAGGGCATGCTCAAGTTCTGCGAGCAGTTCGAGGAAGCCGGCATGCGCACCGCCGCTTTCGTCGAAGAGCTGAAGAAGCACGAACTGCTGATCGACGGCGAAGTGGCCATCCAGCAGGAAGGCAACGACCAGCCCTTCGTGTATCGCGGCTTCCTGATGGTTGACCAGAACAAGCTGCAGAACGTGCGCGGCGATGTGCTGCGTGGCTGGAACCAGTCGGGCTTCCTGCCGCTGTTGATCGCCCACCTGTTCAGCCTGGAACTGATGCGCGACGTGTTCGGCCGTCAGATCCAGCAGGGCAAGATGCCCCAGCCGCAGGTGGCGATTCCCGCCGCCTGAACCGGCCATGTTGCGGCACAGGCTACCGGCCTGACACCGTAGCGCTACGCTTCACACAGCCCCGCCAAACTGTTGCAGTTTGGCGGGGTTTTGTATTCTGCGCCTACAATTTGCGACACTCTGCCCCCATGGCGGGGGTTGCCAGCACCGGGACGCAAGCGTAAGACATGAGCGTCCGTTCGTTACTTCCCTCATGGTGGCGAGCGGGCTGGTGCAATCACTTGCACCTCCTCCCTGAACCTTGGCCACCTCGCGCACCCTATGCGCGGGGTGGTTCTTTTCAAACGGTTCGGAAATACGCCATTTCCCGGGGTTTTTCCCGTGCTGGACGCGCCTATTCGGCCGCGTCCGCCCACCCCTGCGACAGGCTGCCACCCGTGGCGCGGGCGCCGATCACGGCCACCTCTTCGGCCAGCGAGCGGACGATTCCCGCCACCATCCCGGCCACCGAATCGAACCCCGCCCCCAAATCCACCAACCGCGAATCGAGATAGGTGGCGCGGCAGATCTCGACCTGAAAGGCATGGATGCCCCGGCGCGGCGCGGCATGGCGATCCAGCACATAGCCCCCGGCATAGGGCCGGTTATGCGCCGCCCGCCGCCCGCAGGCCGCGACCCGGGCAAAGGCGGTCGCGATCAGCGCGCCCGAACAACTGGCGCCAAAGCGATCCCCCAGCACCAGTTCGGCCGCTCCACCGCCCTGCCCGACAGGCGCAGGCAGCGGCGGCATCGAATGCAGATCGATCAACAGCGCCGCCCCCCACCGCACCCGGATATCCTCCAGCGCGGCGCTCAGCGCGGCATGATAGGGGCGGTGTATCCCGTTGATTCGCGTAGCCAATTCCTCGGGCGACAGGCGGCCTTGCCACAATTCGCCCAGCCCCGGCACACGGCGCGGCACCAGACCCAGCCCCGCACGAGCACGGCCATTGCCCATCATCGCCGCCCCCGGCAGCGCCGGCGTCAGCCCCGGCAATTGGCCATTTCGCGGTGCGCCTGTGCCCAGCATGTCCCAATCAATGTCATCCTCGGCCCGGTTCAGGTCGATCACCGCGCGCGCCGCCCGCGCCACCAACAGGCTGGCCCCGGTTTGCGCCGCAACCGCCTCGCCAATCCGGTCGACCAGTCGATCCTCCAGCCGCAGTGCCGCCATTTCGGGCCGCCGCAACCGCGCCAGCACATCGGCCGGGTAACAGCGCCCGGCATGGGGCACCGCGATCAGCACGGGAATCGCGCTGGCCGAAGCCGCGTGCAGGGCATAGGCCGCGCCTTCCGCGCCCGCGATCCACCCACCATCACTCTGGCGCAGGGCCAGACCGGGGGAGACAAAGCTGTGTTCAGGCGCGCCCGGCGGCGGTGGGGTCTGCATCGATACAACCTGCCCCGCTTTGGTTCCCAAGTCAAAAACCGGCGCTGTGCTGGTCTTTTCGCGCATTGCCCGGCCCCCGACAAAGCGTCACCGGGCGGCCACGTTAACGCCACCTGTTTACTACCGGCATGAGGGGCTGTTCCAAACAGGGGCAGGCCGAAAAACACGCAAGAAAGTCTTTACGATTGGCGTTATACCGACAGCACACGCAATGAGAGGCACGAGCCCGATGATCCGAATTCTGCTGGCCGAAGATGACGCCGCGATGCGCACCTACCTCAGCCGCGCGCTGGAAAACGCCGGTTACGAAGTGGTTTCGGTTGATCGCGGCACAGCGGCCCTCCCCTTTCTGGAGCAGCAGAAGTTCGACCTGCTGCTCTCCGACATCGTGATGCCGGAGATGGACGGGATCGAACTGGCCCAGCGCTGCGCCGAGGTGTCGCCCGCGACCAAGGTGATCTTCATCACCGGCTTTGCCGCTGTCACGCTCAAAGCCAGCCGCGAGGCCCCGCAGGCCAAGGTGCTGTCCAAGCCGTTTCACCTGAAGGATCTGGTGCTGGAGGTGCAGCGCGTCTTTGGCCAGCCCTCGCAGGCCAGCATCTGAACCGCCGCCTATGGGTTTTCCACAGGCATTTCAGGAGAGTAACAAAAAATCGCATTTCCGATCAAAAGGGTGCTTGCCAAGCACGAGAAGTCGGACTAGAGGCCGCCTCCTACCCGGCGAGGACGAAACATCCCGCCTCGGTAGAGACGAAATAGCGTGGGCGTATAGCTCAGTGGTAGAGCACTGTGTTGACATCGCAGGGGTCGGAAGTTCAATCCTTCCTACGCCCACCATTTCCTCCCCCTTCTTATGACATGGCAGGCATAACGGGTTGAAACGGCGCGCTATTGCGTTCGTGCCTTCGCCGCCCCCAACGATCCATCCGCGTGTAGCACCGCATCCGGCCTGTCCGGCATGCCTGGTGACCGGCGGGTTCCATGCCGCGTTTTGCCTGCCGCCTTTGGCCCGGCAACGCGTGGACCGAACGCCAGCCTTTGGCCCGCCCTGCGGGCTGCACACCGGAGCCGCCCCCGCCATGCCCATTTTGCGCAACCCCGCCGCACCACCGCTCAGCGTGGCGATGAGCGTGTATAACGCTGGTCCCTATGTACGGCAGGCGATTGATTCGATCCTGAATCAAACCTTTGGCGATTTCGAACTGTTGATCGTTGATGACGGGTCAACCGACGAATCGCCGGCCATCATTCTGGACGCGGCGGCCCGCGATCCGCGCATCCGCCCGATCCTGCGCGAAAACCGTGGGCTGGTGGCCAGTTTGAACCAGATGCTGCATCTGGCCCGCGCGCCATGGGTGGCGCGGATGGATGCCGATGATCTGTGCGCGCCCACACGCTTTGCCCGCCAGATGGATTTTCTGGCGCAAAATCCGGACCATGGCATCATCGGCACCGAATGCGCGACGATCGGCCCGGATGGGGCCCCGCTGGCCCGCCCGCCGATTGTCCGCCCCACCACGCATGCCGGTCTGATCGACGCGCTGGAACTGCGCCCGACACTGAACCACAATGCGGTGATCTATGCCCGCGCGCTGGTGCTGAATGCGGGCGGCTATCGCCCCGCCTTTGCCCATGCCGAGGATTACGACCTGTGGCTGCGCCTGTCACAAGTCACGCGCATGGCCAATCTGGCCGATCCGCTGGTGTCCTATCGGGTCTATCCGGGCCAGGTGTCCGACCGCCATCTGATCACGCAGGCCTATAATGCGGGCGTGGCATGGCTGTGTCACCGCGCGCGGCTGGATGGGTGGCGTGATCCGGTGGGCAATGATTCATGCCTGCCGCAAGTGGATGAACTGGATGGGATTTTCGGCGCAGGAGCGGCAGCCTATGTGCGCCGCCGGGTGATCGAACGCGCCCTGTATGCGCCCGATGCCTTGACGCGGGAGGCATGGGACATGCTGTTGACGCACGCCCATGACAACCCCGGTGACGGGCGGCTGTGGCGTTTGGCGGGGCGGATTCTGCGCGCGGGCCAGCCCTTGCGGGCAGGTCGATTGAGCGCCGCATTGATCGGCGCCTGATCAGCGGCCTGACGCTTGTGACAGGGGCGGCCCGCCACGGCCGCCTCCGCACCTATTGCTAAGGCTTCGCAGCAGCAAAAATAACCTTGCACCCCCGGTTTCCCGCTGACTTGCGCTGTTTTCCCGGTCTGCTAAGGGGGCTGCATTCATCCACCCCGGGGAAAGTAAAGAACATGGCCAAGATCAAGGTTGCCAACCCCGTCGTCGAGATCGACGGCGATGAAATGACGAAGATCATCTGGCAGTGGATCCGCGAAAGGCTGATCCTGCCCTATCTCGACATCGACCTGAAGTATTATGACCTGTCGGTGGAAAAGCGCGACGAGACCAACGACCAGATCACCATCGATTCGGCCAATGCGATCAAGCAGTATGGCGTCGGTGTGAAGTGCGCCACCATCACCCCGGACGAAGCCCGCGTTGAAGAATTCAACCTGAAGGAAATGTGGAAGTCGCCCAACGGCACGATCCGCAACATCCTGGGCGGCGTGGTGTTCCGCGAACCGATCGTGATCAGCAACGTGCCGCGTCTGGTGCCGGGCTGGACCGACCCCATCGTGGTGGGCCGTCACGCCTTTGGTGACCAGTACCGCGCGACCGACTTCCTGGTGCCGGGCCCGGGCAAGCTGCGTCTGGTGTGGGAAGGCGACAACGGCGAAGTGATCGACCGCGAAGTGTTCAAGTTCCCTTCGGCTGGCGTTGCCATGTCGATGTATAACCTGGACGATTCGATCCGCGATTTCGCCCGCGCCTCGTTCAACTATGGCCTGTCGCTGGGCTGGCCGGTGTATCTGTCGACCAAGAACACCATCATCAAGAAGTATGATGGCCGCTTCAAGGACCTGTTCGCCGAAGTCTTCGCCACCGAAGGTTTCAAGGAAAAGTTCGACGCCGCCGGGATCATCTACGAACACCGCCTGATCGACGACATGGTCGCCTCGGCGCTGAAGTGGTCGGGCAAGTTCGTCTGGGCGTGCAAGAACTATGACGGCGACGTGCAGTCGGACACCGTGGCGCAGGGCTTTGGCTCGCTGGGCCTGATGACCTCGGTTCTGATGTCGCCCGACGGCAAGACCATCGAGGCCGAAGCCGCCCACGGCACCGTTACCCGCCACTATCGCCAGCACCAGCAGGGCAAGGCGACCTCGACCAACCCGATCGCCTCGATCTTTGCCTGGACGCGCGGCCTGATCTATCGCGGCCGTTTTGACAACACGCCTGACGTGGTCAAGTTCGCCCAGACGCTGGAGCGCGTCTGCATCGAGACCGTCGAAAGCGGCAAAATGACCAAGGATCTGGCGCTGTTGATCGGCCCCGAACAGGGCTGGCTGACGACGGAGGCTTTCTTCGAAGCCATCGTGCAGAACCTGGAAGCCGAGATGGCCAACTGGGCGTAATCGCCCTGGCCTTTGGCTGAACACAATGGGGGCCTCGGGAAACCGGGGCCCTTTTTGTTTGGGCGGCGGGGGCGCAGGCGGCGCGTGCTTTTGTTGTCAATGATAGCATTATCGAGGCATCTAGACGCACATAACGCCCGCACAGCAAAAGGCCGGCAACGCGGGAAACGCGCCACCGGCCTTTTGCCTGCGAAGAGGTGCGAATCAGGCCCCCGGTTGCGCCACCGTCACCGCCACGGCGGCGGCCCGCTTCTTGGCAATCAGCGCCAGTTCGGACGCGGCCACGCGGCTGTCGGGATCATCCTTCAGGCTGGCGCGATAGGCAGCCTCTGCCCCGTCCCAATCCTTGGCGTCGAACAACAGGAAACCGATGCCGCGCAGCGCCGCCGCGCGATAGCCGCCAAACTGCGCCGCCCGGCCTGAGTCATCAACAATCTGGCGCGCCTGCTGATAGGCGGCCATCGCCTTTTGCGGCTGCCCGGCGCGGCGATAGGCAAAGCCCAGCTCGACAAAATACTGCGGATAGGCGGGCGAGAGCGCCGTCAGTTGCTCCAAAGCGGCCACCGCATCGGCGCGCTGCCCCATCTCGGTCAGGGCAAAAGCGCGCAAATACAACGCGTCACAGTCATCCCCCGGCAGAATGTCCGCCGTTGCCCCCTGCGGCGCCATGCCCATATAGGTCAGCGCCTCAACCTGATCATGCGCGCAATAGGCCGCGCGGCCATGGGTGCGCGTGGCAGCATCGGCCAGCACCGGCGCGATCTGGGCCAGCGCCTCGGCATGCTTGCCCGCCATCAGCAATTCACGCGCGCTTTGCACCAATGTCGCCGCATCCGCGCCCAAAGCGCCCGAAGCCACCGGCGCGGCGGGCACCGCGCGCACCAGCCCATTGCCCGCCGGCGTTGCCTGCGCAACCGCCATCGGCCACGGCAAAGCCGCCAGCAACAATCCAGACAGAACGGGGGCCAGCCCGGAACCGCGTCCGGGCACCACCACCCGGAGAATCTTCTCCAAGCGCCGCATGCATCCTCACAATGTATGATTATTATCGGCCGAGTGTATCACAGATGCCCGGCCACAAAAGCGTTATTTCACCGTGTCTTTGCGGCGGAGCAGGGCGTTTGGGTAAAAATGCCATAGGCCCGCGCCAATTCGGCACAGGCGCGCCTTGCATCGCCTGCCCCCTTGCCGCAGGCTGGCGGGCATGGCTCATCCTGTGTTTGTCCCCTCCTCGCCTCTGGGCGATGCGCTTGTCATTCTGGGCGCGGCTGGCATTGTCATCCCGGTCTTTGCGCGCGCGCGCATCACGCCGGTCATCGGCTTCATTCTGGTGGGCCTGTTGGTCGGGCCCTATGGCCTGGGGCGCTATGTGTTTGATCAGCCGTGGCTGGCCTATATCACCATATCCTCCCCCGAAAGCCTTGATCCCTTTGCGGAATTTGGCATCGTCCTGCTGTTGTTCTCGGTCGGGCTGGAACTGTCGTTCGACCGGTTGTGGGCGATGCGCAAACAGGTGTTCGGGCTGGGCGCGGCCGAATTGCTGGTGGCGGCGGGGCTGATCGGCTTTGCCCTGTCCTTTGCCGGAGAGGCAGTGCCGGGCGCGGTCGGGCTGGGTCTGGCGCTGGCGATGAGTTCGACCGCGCTGGTGCTGCCGATCGCGGGGACGCAAACGCCGGTGGGGCGCGCGGCGCTTTCGATGCTGTTGTTCGAGGATCTGGCGCTGGTGCCGATCATCTTCCTGCTGGGCGCGCTGGCCCCCAATGCGGCGGGCGGGCTGGACGCCATGTGGCATACGCTGTGGCTGGGGCTGCTGGTGGTGTTGGCGCTGCTGGTGTTCGGCCGCTATCTGTTGCCGCCCCTGTTCGCACAGGCCGCCCGCACCAAAAGCCCGGAATTGTTCCTTTCGGCCTGCCTGATCGTGGTGATCGTCTCGGCACTGGTGACGGCGGGGGTGGGCCTGTCGCCCATCGTCGGGGCGCTGATCGCCGGGCTGCTGATCGCCGAAACCGAATACCACACCGAGGTCGAGGGCCTGATCGCCCCCTTTCGCGGGCTGGCGCTGGGCGTGTTCCTGATCACCATCGGCATGAGCATCGACCTGACGATGGTGGCGGCCAACTGGCTGGCGATTGTCGGCGCAACGATAGCGGTGCTGTTGGTCAAGGCGGTGGTGACGGCGGGGCTGTTGCGCCTGACCGGCATGCGCGCGGGCGCGGCGACAGAAACCGGCATTCTGATGTCATCGCCTTCGGAATCAACGCTGATCGTGCTGGCCGCAGCCGGCAGCGCCAGCCTGATCCAGCCCGGCACCGGCCAGTTCTGGCAGATCGTCACGGCGCTGGGCCTGACGGTGACACCCGCGCTGGCATGGGTCGGGCGGCGGTTGGCACGCCGGGTCGACGGCCATGGCCACGCCCACACGGCCGGCGACAGCGACGCGCCGCGCACCGTCATCATCGGCTTTGGCCGGGTGGGGCGGCTGGTGGCCGACATGCTGACCACCCATGGCAAGTCCTATGTCGGCATCGACACCGACCCCGATCTGATCCGCAGCGCGGTACGGGCGGGCTATGCGGCGATGTTTGGCAATGCCAATGCCACCCATGTGATCGAACGGCTGCATCTGGAGCGCGCGCAGGCGGTGATCCTGACCATGGACGAGCCGCGCGCGGCCCAGCGCATCGTCAAAAAACTGCGCGCGCTGCACCCGGACCTGCCGATTCTGGCCCGCGCGCGCGATTCGGTCCATGCGGCCGCTCTGTATCGGGCCGGCGCCAGTCAGGCCATTCCAGAGGCGCTGGAGGCCTCGCTGCAATTGTCCGAGGCGGCGCTGGTGGAGCTGGGCGTGCCGATGGGCTTTGTCATCGCCTCGATCCATGAAAAGCGCGACGAATTCCGCGAAACGATCATGGAAGAAGGGGGCTTAAGCGAAAAGCCCAAGCTGAAAAGCAGTTCCCTGCGCGATCGGCTGGAGTAGCGGCGGGGCAGCGCCCGCCCCGTCCCGCGCCGTCAATCGTAGCGGCTGCGCACCTCGGCCAACAGGCGGGCAATACGCGGATTGGCGCGATATTTGGCGCGCAACACCTTGAAATCGGCGCGGACATAGTCACAGCGCCCCTTCTTCCACATGCGCTCGATCTGCTTGGCGCGCTGTTGTTGCGGGTCCACATCCTTGTCGGGCACAGGCTCACCACCCCAATGGTTGCAGCCCTCCCATCGGTCAATGAACGCGACCACATCGGCGGGCGCGCGGCTGCGCGCGGCGTCAAACTGCGGATCGCTCATCCCCGCCACCGCTGCCAACATCCACAACATCATGGCAAATCCCCCATCATTTGGCCGCCCCATCGCGCGGCGATCGCATCATCGCCGCCACCAGGCCCCGGCGTCAATGGCCGGAATGATCCATCGGTGCGGCGACCGCTGCAATCGTCACGCGCGGGGCGGGCGTGCGGCTCCCCACCTCGCCATTCCACGCCACGACCTCGCCATTGGCATAGGTTTGCCTGGCCGACAGGCGCAACTCTGCCGCCGTCGCGGGATTGACCGCCATCAGCCCGAATTCAACATATTGATCAGGAGGCAACGCCCCGGTCCAATGTACCGCGACGATCGCTCCGGTGGCATCGCGATCAATCACCAAGGTCCAGCCGGGCGCCTGTTGCAGGCCCGTCACACGCAATGCCGCGGGAATTTGCAGATCCAGCGCGACCGTATCGACGCGCCGTTCATTGGGCATGCGCACAACATAGACCTGACGCGCGCCCGCCACGCCCTGCGCGGGCGAAAGCGTCACATGGGCCTGTACGGACGGCGCCAACATCAGCGCCGCCGTACCAAAGGCCCAACGCCCGATCATGCCCCAGCGATCACCGCCCGCAGCGCGGCGATGGCATCGGCGGCCTTGTCACCATCCGGCCCGCCGCCCTGCGCCATGTCCGGGCGACCGCCGCCGCCCTTGCCACCCAGCGCCGCAACGCCCGCGCGCACCAGATCGACGGCGCTGACCTTGGCGGTCAGATCCTCGGTCACGGCGGCCGCGATGCTGGCCTTGCCTTCGTTCACAGCGACGATCGCGGCCACGCCGCTGCCCATGCGCTGCTTGGCCTGATCCAGCAGGCCGCGCAATTCCTTGGCGTCCAGCCCCTCGATCACCTGACCGCTAAAGGTCACGCCGTTAATCGTCTCATCAGCCGCCTGCGCCGCGCCGCCGCTGCCACCCAGCGCCAACGCCTTCTTGGCCTCAGCCAGCTCACGCTCCAGCTTCTTGCGCTCGTCCAGCAAGGCCGCAACGCGCGCCTCGACCTCGTCCGGCGTGGTGCGCAGCGCGGCGGCGGCCGCCTTCAACTGCTCCTCGCGGGTGACGAACCACTGGCGCGCGCCTTCGCCGGTCAACGCCTCGATGCGGCGCACGCCGCTCGACACGGCGCTTTCGCTGACGATGCGGAACACGCCGATATCACCCAGCGCGCGAACATGGGTGCCGCCGCAAAGCTCGACCGAAAAGTCCTTGCCCGCCGCCTTGCTGCCCATTGACAGGACGCGCACTTCCTCGCCGTATTTTTCGCCAAACAGCGCCATCGCGCCGGCCTCGATCGCGTCTTCGGGGCTCATCAAACGGGTGTTAACCGGATTATTCGCGCGGATTTCGGCGTTCACCTCGGCCTCGATCACGGCGATGTCATCGGCGGTCAGACCAGTCGGCTGCGAAAAGTCAAAGCGCAGACGTTCGGGCGCCACCATCGAGCCCTTTTGCGTGACATGCGCGCCCAAACGGTTGCGCAACGCGGCATGCAACAGATGCGTGGCCGAGTGATTGGCTCGGATCGCATCACGGCGCGCCACATCAATGGCCAAGGCCACCGCGTCACCCACCTTGACGCCACCAGCCCGGATCGTGCCGTTGTGCGCGTGCAGCCGGCCCAGCGGCTTGGCCGTGTCGGTGATCGAAATATCCAAGCCATCGCCACCCGAGATCACCCCCGCGTCGCCCATCTGACCACCCGATTCGCCATAGAACGGCGTCTGGTTGGTGATGATCGTGACAGTGTCACCCGCCTGCGCGGTGTCCACCTCGGCGCCGTTCCTGACGATGGCCACAACCTGCGCCTCGCCAGTGGTGCTGGTATAGCCGGTAAATTCGGTCGCCCCCACACGCTCGGCGATGTCAAACCACACCTCGCCGGCGGCCGCTTCGCCGCTGCCCTTCCACGCCGCGCGGGCCAACGCCTTTTGCTGCGCCATCGCCGCATCAAAGCCATCCTTGTCCACGCCAATACCGCGCGAACGCAGCGCGTCCTCGGTCAGGTCATAGGGGAAGCCATAGGTGTCATAGAGCTTGAACGCAGTCTCGCCCGGCAAGGAAGCGCCCTCGCCCATGTCGGCGGTCGCCTCGTCCAGCAGCTTCAGCCCCTTGTCCAGCGTCTGGCGGAACTTGGTCTCCTCGCGCTCCAGCACCTCCTGGATCAGCGCCTGCGCGCGGCCCAGTTCGGGATAGGCGGCACCCATTTCGGTCACCAGCGCGGGCACCAGACGGTGCATCAACGGCTGCTTGGCCCCCAGCAGATGCGCATGGCGCATGGCACGACGCATGATGCGGCGCAGCACATAGCCGCGCCCTTCGTTGCTGGGCAACACGCCATCGGCCAGCAAAAAGCTGGTCGAACGCAAGTGATCGGCAATGACGCGGTGGCTGGCGCGGCTGTCGCCCTGCGCCCGCACGCCGGTCAGCGATTCGCTGGCGGCGATCAGCGCCTTGAACGTGTCGATGTCGTAATTGTCATGCTCGCCCTGCATGACAGCGGCGATGCGCTCCAGCCCCATGCCGGTGTCGATGCTGGGCTTGGGCAGGCTCAGCCGCGTGCCATCAGCCTGCTGCTCGAACTGCATGAACACCAGATTCCAGATCTCGATGAACCGGTCACCATCCTCTTCCGGCGACCCCGGAGGACCGCCCCAGATGTGATCGCCATGGTCGAAAAAGATCTCGGAGCACGGACCGCAAGGCCCGGTGTCGCCCATCGACCAGAAGTTGTCGCTGGTCGGGATGCGGATGATGCGGTCGTCGGACAGACCGGCAATCTTCTGCCACAGGCCAAACGCCTCATCGTCGGTATGGTACACCGTGACCAGCAGCTTGTCCTTGGCCAGCCCCCATTCCTTGGTCAGCAGCGTCCAGGCATGCAGGATCGCCTGCTCCTTGAAATAGTCGCCAAAGGAGAAATTCCCCAGCATTTCAAAGAAGGTATGGTGCCGCGCCGTATAGCCGACATTGTCCAGATCGTTATGCTTACCCCCGGCGCGCACACATTTCTGGCTGCTGCTGGCGCGGGGCGTGGCGCGGGTTTCAAGGCCGGTGAACACGTTCTTGAACGGCACCATCCCCGCGTTGGTAAACATCAACGTCGGGTCATTATACGGCACCAGCGGCGCAGAGGCGACCACTTCATGCCCATTCGAGCCGAAGTATTCCAGAAACGAGCGGCGAATATCGTTGGTCGAGATCATGGCCGTTGCCGATAAGCCAGCGCGCGCCCGCAAACAAGCGGGAACACCGTTTTACAGAACACGAAAACGCAGGTTTTTCGGCAGGCGATACCGAAAAGCCGCCAATGCCCCCCGCCCAGCCGGAATCTTGGTGCGAACACGTGCCCAAACCTGACCGTTTGCACAGGTACGTTCACGACGAGGCGCAGACATCGCTCCAATTCACCCCGACAGCACAGCCAAACTAAATCCGCGCCGCATGCTGCCAGCCCGCAAACGAAAACACGCCAGCATCAGCATGCGTATCAGCATCAGCGGCAGCGCGGACCTTGCCGGCCGCCGCTAATGCCCGGCGGGACTCTCAGCTATCATCCTCCGCATCGGCGCCGACCATCATTTCGCCTGCCAGGCCTTCCATCTGGCCGCGAATGGCCGCCTCGATCCGGTTGCAGACGTCAGAGTGTTCACGCAGGTAATTCTTGGAATTCTCGCGCCCCTGACCGATGCGGATCGAATCATAGCTGAACCACGCGCCCGATTTCTCAACGATGCCGGCCTTGACGCCCAAGTCCAGAATTTCGCCGATTTTCGAAATGCCCTCGCCATACATGATATCGAATTCGACCTGCTTGAACGGCGGCGCGACCTTGTTCTTCACCACCTTGACGCGGGTAGCGTTGCCCACAATCTCGTCGCGATCCTTGATCTGACCAGTGCGGCGGATATCCAGACGCACCGAAGCATAGAACTTCAGCGCGTTGCCGCCCGTCGTGGTCTCGGGGTTGCCGTACATCACGCCGATCTTCATGCGCACCTGGTTGATAAAGATCACCATGCAGCGCGAACGGCTGATCGAGCCGGTCAGCTTGCGCAGCGCCTGACTCATCAGGCGGGCCTGCAGGCCGACGTGGCTGTCGCCCATCTCGCCCTCGATTTCGGCGCGCGGCACCAGCGCCGCCACCGAGTCGACCACCAGCACGTCGATCGCGTTGGAACGCACCAGCGTATCCACGATCTCCAGCGCCTGCTCACCCGTGTCGGGCTGCGAGACGATCAGTTCGTCGATGTTCACGCCCAGCTTGCGCGCATACACCGGGTCCAGCGCGTGTTCCGCGTCCACAAACGCCGCCGTGCCGCCAGTCTTCTGCGCCTCGGCGATGGCGTGCAGTGCCAGTGTCGTTTTGCCTGAGCTTTCCGGCCCATAAATCTCGACAATACGGCCACGCGGCAGACCACCGATCCCCAAGGCAATGTCCAGCCCCAGTGAACCGGTCGAAATCGCCTCGACCTGCATCGCCTGTTTCTGGCCCAGCTTCATCGCCGAACCTTTGCCAAACGCGCGATCAATTTGCGCCAATGCCGCTTCCAGCGCTTTTTGACGATCCATGTCTTTGTCTTTGCCTTCCTGAATCAGTTTCAGCTGTGCAGCAGCCATGTTCCGTCTCCATGCGTAAGGTGTTGCCGGCAAAGGTCAACTGTCACGCATGTACCACGGATGTTCTGTTGGAACAAGAGCGGAACAAACCGCCCAATCAACCCTTTTGCGCCGCA
This sequence comes from Novosphingobium ovatum, assembly GCF_009909235.1. Lineage (GTDB taxonomy): Bacteria > Pseudomonadota > Alphaproteobacteria > Sphingomonadales > Sphingomonadaceae > Novosphingobium > Novosphingobium ovatum. The sequence goes on along the minus strand of NZ_JAAAPO010000001.1, from coordinate 724,923 downwards.
GCATCAGCCAGTGCCCCAGCCACCTTTTCCGCGATCTGCTGTACGGAAAAAGGCTTAGGCATGAAGTGCATATTATCGAGGCTAATCTCTTTTCGCAGTTGCTCTTCGGCATAGCCCGACATGAAAATCAGGGGCAATCCCGGCTCCAGCTTGCGGATGGCGCGGGCCATTGCCGGGCCGTCCAGCACCGGCATCACCACGTCCGAAACGATCAGATCGAACATTGCCATGCCCGAGTCGCGCCGGTGCTCCACCGCCTCCAGCCCCGCCTCGCCATCGCTGGCGCAGGTGACGTTATAGCCCGCGCGGGTCAGCGCGCGCTCGGCCACGACACGCACCGCGTCCTCGTCCTCGACCAACAGGATGTCGCCGCCACCGGCCCATGTCGCCGTGCCCTCACGCGGACGCGGGCTGGCCACCTCGACCGCGCCGTGATGCACAGGCAAATAAACGACAAAACGCGCGCCCTGCACGCCGCCGGCCGCCGTCGCGACATTCTCGGCAAAGATGAACCCGCCCGACTGTTTGACGATGCCATAGACCGTCGAGAGACCAAGCCCGGTGCCCTTGCCCTGCTCCTTGGTGGTGAAAAACGGCTCCCAGATCTTGCCCAGCACGTCTGGCGGAATGCCGCCACCTGTGTCCTCGACCACCAGCGCGGTATAGTCGGCGATGGGCAGGATGTCGCTGCGCATGGCGCGCACGTCCTGCGCCGACACCCGCCGCGTATAGACATTCAGCCGCCCGCTGCCGTCGCGGCCGTGGCGCTGGCTGTGCTCCTGCATGGCATCGCGCGCGTTGACCACCAGATTGACGATCACCTGCTCCAACTGCGTCGGATCGGCGCGCACCGCGCCCAGATCGCGGTCGTGCGTCACGTTCAGCTTGATCTTCTCACCGATCAGGCGGCGCAGCATCTGGCTGATTTCGCTGACGATATCGGGCAATTGCAAAACCTGCGGGCGCAAGGTCTGCTGCCGGCTAAAGGCCAGCAATTGCCGTGTCAGACTGGCCGCGCGGTTGCTGCTGGCACGGATCTGCTGGATGTCGTCATAATCGCTGTCGCCCGGCGTATGGCGCAACAGCATCAGATCGCAGGTGCCGATGATCGCGGTCAGCACATTGTTGAAATCATGCGCCACGCCGCCCGCCAACTGGCCCACGGCCTGCATCTTGGTGGCTTGGGCCACCTGCCGCTTCAACCGGGTTTCCTCGGTCGTGTCGGTCAGCCCCAACAGCACCGCCGCATCGCCCAAGCCGCGCACGCCAGCCAGCGACAGCGAGACCGGATCGTCGGGCTGTGCGGACAGCCGCACCGCCACGTCTCCGCTGGTCGCCGGGCCTTGGCCGAAGCGGCGGACGGCATCGGACAGCGCGGCCTTGTCCTCCTTGACCACCAGATCGGTGGGATAGGTGGGCGGATCCTGTCCATCGCGCCCGGCCGCGCGCATAAAGGCGGCATTGGCGAACAGCAGCCGCCCATCGCGGTCGGCCATTGCCAGCCCCAACGGCAATTGCGCCAGCAACGCCTCCAGATGCGGCGCCGCTGCGGGGCCAGCATCAGCGCCCCCGCCCATGCCCACGCCGGCATCGACCAACAGCATCAGCGAAGGGCTGCTTTGCGGATCGGGATAGGGTTCGACGTCGGGATCGGCCAGTGGCAGGTAATACAGCGTCAGCGCGGCGGCCTGCCGGTTGTCACGTTCCCAGAAAATGCGGCCCGCATCGTCCTGCGTGAACAGCGTCACGAATTCAACGTCGATCAGACTGGCCTGCGGCTCAACCCCGCTGCGCTGAACAAAGCCCTCGTTGCAGGCCCGGATACGGCCATCGGTGCCGACAATGGCGGCGGCAAAGCCCGCCTGTCCCAGCATCCGCCCGGCCTTGCCCGCCAATTGGCCCGCCATATCGGCCACCGGATCGGCGGCCACCACCGGATCAAAGCGCCAGATCAGGTAATCCTCACCCCGGCCGGACCGCAGCGCGCTGGCACGCCAACGGCGCGGGACCAGCCCCTCACCCTCCGCGCCCAGCAATTGGTCGACACTGCCGCGCCCATCGCGCCACGCCACCCGCGCGGCGGCAGCCAAGGCATCGCCCCCGCCCCCCGCCAGCGGCAAGGACGGCGGCACCGCCACGCCAAACACCTGTTCCCACGCGACATTGGCGCACACCATGCGCCCCGCCCGGTCCACAATCGCCACAGCCGGGGCATCATCCCCGCCCAATTGCTCGATCGCGGCGATGGTGACAGACCAGTCCTGCGCCTCCACCTCGGCCACAGGAGCGGGGCGCGGGCGCATCATGACGGCGGCAAACAACGCGCCCAGCGCGATCAGCCCGCCGGCAAAGGCGGCCACCACCGCAGGCTGGCGCACCACTGCGGCCACCGCCAACAGGCTGAGCGCCAAGCCGCCACCCACCAGCGCGGCCATCATCCACCGCGTGTCAGGTGCCGCCTGTGTGTTCGTATCTGATCCCTGTTCCCCCATGGGGCGGACTATATCGCTGTGTCGGACGGGTGCAACCGGTGGCGCCACTTACGCACAATCCAAAGCCGCCACAGTGCCATCGCCAGCACATAGCCGACCGCCGCCGCCACCGCCGAGATGGTGAACAGCCCGACCAGCAAGGCGGGCGCGGCATCCGACACCACCCAACCGGCCCACTCCGCCAATCCGGCGTGATGCGCCATCAATCCGTTCAGCGTCGCCAGATCGGCATGAAAGCCCAGCCCATTGCCGACAAAGATCGAACCAATCAGGATGAAGGGCGTGGTCGCCGGATTGGACAGGAACGTCATCGCCGCGGCCAGCGGGATATTCCCGCGCCCCGGCACGCACATCAAAGCCGCGCCCACGATCTGGACACCGGGGATCAGCGCGAAAATGCCGACAAACAGCCCCATCGCCACCCCGCGCGGCACGCTGCGCCGGGTAAAGCGCCACAATTCGGCCCGCAGCACCAAATGGGCAAAGGGCCGGATGAGCCGGCTTTCCTCCAGCGCTTCACGCGTGGGGACATGCGTGGCCATCCAGCGCGCCATCCGTTCCCATTGCCGGGCGAACCAGGTGACATCGGCCTCAACAGGGCGTTCAGGCCCGGCCGCGCTCACTTGTACTCGCGCAGGATGCGCTGCTGATCGCGCTTCCAGTCGCGCTCTTTCATCGTTGCACGCTTGTCGGCCGCGTTCTTGCCCTTGGCCAGCGCCAGTTCCACCTTGGCCCGGCCGCGCCCGTTGAAATAGATCGAGAGCGGCACGAGCGTCATGCCCTTGCGCTCGACCGCGCCGGTCATCTTGGCGATCTCGCGCTCGTGCAGCAACAGCTTGCGGGGACGCTTGGGCTCGTGGTTGTAACGGTTGCCGTGGCTGAATTCGGGGACGTTCGAATTGACCAGCCACACCTCACCGCCCTGCACCTCGGCATAGGATTCGGCAATCGACCCCTCGCCAAAACGCAGACTCTTCACCTCGGTCCCGGTCAGGCAGATGCCCGCCTCATAGGTCTCGTCGATGTAATAGTCGAAGCGCGCGCGCCGGTTTTCGGCGACGGTCTTTTTCTTGTCAAAGGCGGCGGGAGTTGGTCTGGCCATAGTATCCGCGCATGTAGGGGCGATCAGGGCAAAGCGAAAGGGGCAATCGGGTACGTTTCCGACCAATAGTGCCGCCCATCGGTTAAGGACACGCAAAGGGCGAGAGCGGCCATGCCGCCCTCGCCCCGAAATAGCGTCCGTTTACCGCGCTTCAGCGCAGCGAGACGACATTGTCCTTGGCGCGCGGGTGGACCCGGTCGCCACGATACTGGCTGTTCATCGGCTCATCGCTGACATCGACCGACAGGCCGGTACCAAAACCGTTGAAGCGCGTGCGCATGGCCGCGCCATAGGCGCCCAGCATGCCGATCTCGATATAGTCGCCCGGCTGGATGTCGGCGGGCAGACGGAACGGGCCTTCCATGTAATCGGCGTCATCGCAGGTCGGGCCGTAGAAGGCGAATTCCTCGGCCGCACCCTCGCGCGTCTCGTTCAGGCAGCGCACGGGGAAACGCCAATCGACATGGGCCGCATCATACAGCGCGCCATAGGCACCCTCATTGATGAACAGCTCGTTGCCGCGACGCTTTTCCACCTGCACGATCATCGAATTGAATTCGGCCGACAGGGCACGGCCCGGTTCGCACCACAATTCCGACGAATAGGACACCGGCAGCGATTCAGCCGCGCGGTGGATCGAGGCGAAATAATCCTCCATCGGGGCCGGTTCCATGCCCGGATAGATCGAGGGGAAGCCACCGCCCACATCAATGATATCCACCGTCACCGACGCGTCGACAATCGCCGCACGCACGCGCTCGAGCGCCTGCACATAGGCAAAGGGCGACATCGCTTGGCTGCCCACATGGAAGCAGATGCCAAGGCAATCGGCGACCTGACGCGTGGCCTGCAACAGCGGGGCGGCATCGGCCAGATCGACGCCAAACTTGGACGCGAGGCTGAGTTCGGAATATTCCGAGGACACGCGCAGACGCACGCACAGCGACAAGTCGGTGGCGTCATTGCCATCGCGGTCGCGGGTCGCTTCAACGATCTTTTCCAGCTCTTCGTGGCTGTCCAGGCTGAAGGTGCGCACACCGTGGATGTGATAAGCCTCATGGATGGCGGCCACAGGCTTGACCGGGTGCATGAAGCACAACACCGCGTCCGGCCCCAAGGCCTCGCGCACCAGACGCACTTCGGCGATGCTGGCGGTGTCGTAATGGGTCACGCCTGCGTCCCACAGCACGGCCAACAGGTCGGGCGACGGGTTCGCCTTGACGGCATAGAGCGACTTGCCCGGAAACTTCTCGACAAAGAAGCGGGCCGCGCGGGCTGCCGCCTGCGGACGATTGAGGATAACGGGTTCGGTCGGCGAAAAGGCGCGAACTACAGCCGGTGCATCTTGGTGAATGGACAACGCAAGGGACCCCCAATAGGCCTTTCGGCCAGATAAACACGAAGACGAAGCTGCCTTGCGGTTTGGAAGTCCCCATGGGGCAGCGAGGGGGGTGCGTATAGGCCATTTTGCGGGGGGTGCAAGGGGATTTTTGCGCCCTGCCCCCGCGCGGTTTCGCGGTCCAGGCGCCATGCGGCCTATTCTGCCGCATGGCGTTGAATCATTGCAGGATTATGACAGTTTTCCGCTTAACTCAGCCGGTCGCGGAAGGTGGTCCAGTCGAACCGTTTCACGCATTCCAGCGAATCATCCGCGCTGTTCCATAGCCAGATCGAGGGCAGCGGCACGCCGTTGAAGGTCGTGGTCTTGACCATGGAATAATGCGCCTGATCCAGAAAGGCGAAACGCTGCCCCGGTTCACACGGCACCGGCAGGCCATAGTCGCCAATCACATCGCCCGCCAGACAGGACGGCCCACCCAGCCGGACAGGCTCCACATCGTCCCGCTCACCCAGCATGGCCGGGCGGTAGGGCGCCTCGATCACGTCGGGCATGTGGCAAGTGGCCGAAATGTCGACAATCGCCACCGGCACGCCATTGGTGTGCGTGTCCAGAATGGTGCCGATCAGGATCCCGGTGTCCAGCGCCACCGCCTCGCCCGGCTCCAGATAGAGCGTACAGCCGGTCTGCACCTTCACCGCCTTCAGGAATTCGACCAGATCGTCGCGCTGATAATCGGCGCGCGTGATATGGTGCCCGCCGCCAAAGTTCAGCCACTGGATCGGCCCGCCATTGGCCACCAGATAGGGCGCGATCATCGGGAACACCGCCGCCCATGTGCGCTGCAACGGTTCGAAATCCTGTTCGCACAGGGTGTGGAAATGGATGCCGGTGACGCCTTCCAGATCTTCGGGCGTCAACTGGTCGATCGGAAAGCCCAGGCGCGAGCCCAGCGCGCAGGGGTCGTATTTCTCGACCTCGCCCTCGCGGTGCAGGGGGTTGATGCGCAGGCCCACGTCAAATTCGCTGCCGCCCTTGCGCGCGGCGGCCAGTTCAGGCGCAAAACGGGCGATCTGCATCGGCGAGTTGAAGATCACATGGTCCGACATGCCACAGATTTCGGGCAGATCCTGCGCCTTGTACCCGGCGCAATAGGTGGCGATCTCGCCCTTATAGTGTTCGGCCGCCAGCCGCGCTTCCCACAGGCCGGACGTGCATACCCCGTCCAGATATTCGCCGATGATGGGCGCGACGCGCCACATGGAAAACGCCTTCATCGCGGCCAGCAGGCGGATGCCCGCCCGGTCGCGCACATCGGCCAGCACCGCCAGATTGGCGCGCAACCGTGCCTCATCCACCACGAAAGCGGGGGAATCGACGCGGTTCAGATCAAAATGCCGGAACGCGCCGGGATCGCCTGCCCTAGTTTCCATTGGGGGTTTCCATCGGGGGTCTCCAATCAGTGACTTTTGAATATCAGCGCGGCGCCCGCCGCGATCAGCGCAAAACCGAGGAGATGGCTCCACCCCGGCCTTTGCCCGAACATCACCCACGCCATGCCGACAAATGTGGCCAGCGAGAGCACTTCCTGCATCGTTTTCAACTGCGCCAGATTATAGGCCCGCGCGCCGATGCGATTGGCCGGCACCGCCAGCCAATATTCGAAAAAGGCAATGCCCCAACTGACCAGAACGGCCACCCACAGCGCCTTTGCGGGCGTTTTCAGGTGGCCGTACCAAGCCAGATTCATCAGCACATTCGACCCCGCCAGCAATACCGGCGGCAGGATCAGGTTCCAATTCATCAATGCGCTTGCCCGGATCAGAACGCGACCGGGCCGTCCAGTTCCTCGACCGTCCAGGGCAGGCCGTGGTCATTCAGCATCGCCATGAAGGGATCGGGATCGAACTGTTCGATGTTGAACACGCCCGCCCCGGTCCAGATGTCCTGCATCACCATCGCCGCGCCGATCATTGCCGGAACGCCGGTCGTGTAGCTGACGGCCTGATTGCCGGTTTCCTCATAGCAGACCTCATGGTCGCAGATGTTCTTGATATAGAACGTCTTTTCGCCCGAACCATCCAGCGCCTCGCCGGTGGCGATGTCGCCGATGTTCGTCTTGCCCTTGGTCGTCGCGCCCAGCGTGCTGGGTTCGGGCAACACGGCTTTCAGGAATTGCAGCGGGATGATCTCCACCCCGTTATACATCACCGGATCGATCCGCGTCATGCCGACATTCTGCAACACGGTCAGATGCTTGATATACTCATCGCCAAAGGTCATCCAGAACCGGCCACGCTCCAGCTCGGGGATGAACTTGGCCAGAGATTCCAGCTCCTCATGGTACATCATGTACATGTTCTTGGGGCCGACCTGATCGAAATCGAACGTCACCTTGTTCGCCATGGCGGGCGTTTCGATGAACTGGCCGTTTTCCCAATGGCGCGCCGGGGCGGTCACTTCGCGGATGTTGATTTCGGGGTTGAAATTGGTGGCGAACGCCTGACCATGATCGCCGCCGTTGCAGTCCAGAATGTCCAGCTGACGGATGGTCTTGAGCTTGTGCTTTTTCAGCCACATGGCGAACACGCTGGTCACGCCCGGATCAAAGCCGCTGCCCAACAGCGCGGTCAGGCCGGCTTCCTTGAAGCGGTCCTGATAGGCCCACTGCCAATGGTATTCGAACTTGGCCACATCCTTGGGCTCATAGTTGGCGGTGTCCATGTAATGCGCGCCCGCGATCAGGCAGGCGTCCATGATCGTCAGATCCTGATAGGGCAGCGCCAGATTGACCACCAGTTTCGGCCCGATCTGCTTGATCAGGGCGGCCAGCGCGGGCACATCCTCGGCGTCGATGGCATAGGTGGCCACGTCAACGCCGGTGCGCTCCTTGACCGACTGGGCGATGGCGTCGCACTTGCTCTTGGTGCGGCTGGCCAGATGAATGTCCGAGAAGATATTGGCGTTCATCGCCATCTTGTGCACCGCGACCGAACCGACGCCGCCCGCGCCAATCACCAGAACCTTGCCCATGCGGGGACCTCCATAGCATGCGGGCGCGCACAAAGGGCGCCCGAAAAATCCGAATGCCGCCATATAGAGCCGGATTGTGACAGCACAACCGCCTATGCGTCCGCATCGCCTTGCATGACTGACGCCAAAGCGTCACGCAACCGTCACGGCGGCGCAACGCGGCGGCGATAAGGCACCGCCATGACCGCAACAGCCGCCCTGCCCTTTACCGCCCCTGCCCCGCACATCATCGACGCCGCCGTGGTGCGCCACCATGCGGGCTTGCGCCAACGCCTGATGGACCGCGCCTTTGCGCTGGCCTTTCGCGGGCTGGTCTATGCCCAGATCTGGGAGGACCCGGTGGTGGACATGCAGGCGCTGGATATTCAGCCGGGCGACCGTATCGTCACCATCGCGTCCGGCTCGTGCAACGCGCTGTCCTATCTGGTGGCCGATCCGGCCCAGATCACGGCGGTGGATCTGAACACCGCGCATATCGCGCTGGGCCGGTTGAAACAGGCCGCCTTTACCCATCTGCCCGATTATGCCGCGCTGCGCCGCTTTTTGATCGAGGCTGACCATCGCGACAATCCGGCGACCTATGCCAGCACGCTGGCCCCGCATCTGGACGAGGCCACCCGCCGCTATTGGCAGGGGCGCGACGCGATCGGCCGGCGGCGGATTGGCGGCTTTGCGCGGGGGATCTATCGGCGCGGGCTGTTGGGGCATTTCATCGGCGCGGCGCATCTGCTGGCGCGGGCCTATGGCGTGGATCTGCGCGCGGTGCTGGCCGCGCGCGACATGGCCGAACAGCGCGCCATCTTTGACGCGACCATCGCCCCCCTGTTCGACAAGGCCTTTATCCGATGGCTGACGAACCAGCCCGCCAGCCTGTTTGGTCTGGGCATTCCGCCTGCGCAATTCGACGCGCTGGCTGGCGATGCGCGCATGGCCCATGTGTTGCGCGCCCGGTTGGAGCAACTGGCCTGCGGCTTTCCGATCACCGACAATTACTTTGCCTGGCAGGCGTTCAACCGGGGCTATGGGCGGGACGCGGACGCGCCGCTGCCGCCCTGTTTGCAGGCCGCCCATTATGACACGCTGCGCGACCGCGTGGGCCGGGTGGAATGGCGCCACACCAGCTTTACCGACCATCTGCGCGCCCAGCCCGCCGCCAGCGTTGACCGCTATATTCTGCTGGACGCGCAGGACTGGATGGATGACGCGCAATTGACCGATCTGTGGGCGCAGATCACCCGCACCGCCCGCCCCAACGCGCGCGTGTTGTTCCGCACCGCCGCCGAGGAAACGCTGTTGCCCGGCCGCGTGCCCGACACGATCCTGTCGCGCTGGGCTTATGACCCGGCACAAGCCCGCGCGCTGGTCGCGGCGGACCGCTCGTCGATCTATGGCGGGCTGCATCTCTATCGGTTTGCGGGGTAAGCGCGATGGCCACTCTGCCCCTGAACGATACGCCCGCGCGGCATGGCGCGCTGATGGATGATGTCTATCGCTGGCAACGGCACATCTATGACGTGACGCGCAAATATTTCCTGTTTGGCCGCGACCGGATGATCGCCGGGCTGGATCTGGCCGATGGCGCGCATGTGCTGGAGATCGGCTGTGGCACGGGCCGCAATCTGGCGCAGGTGGGCGATATCTGGCCCCACGCGCGGCTGTATGGCTTTGACATTTCCGAACAGATGCTGGCCACGGCGCAGGGCCGCCTGATGGCGCGCGCCCATCTGGCCCAGGGCGACGCCTGCGCCTTCGATCCGGTTGCCCTGTTTGGCCGGGCGGAATTCGACCGGGTGTTCATCTCCTATGCGCTCTCGATGATCCCCGACTGGCAGGCCGCATTGCACGCCGCCTGCGCCGTGCTGGCGCCGGGCGGAGAGCTGCATATCGTCGATTTTGGCGATTGCGCGGGCGTGCCGCAACCGTTGCGCGCCGGGTTGCGCGCGTGGCTGCGGCATTTCCATGTGACGCCCCGGCTGGACCTGTCGGAACGCGCTGCCGGCGCAGTGGCCACCCGCCGGTTCAAGATCCGCACGCGGCGGGGGCCGTTGGGCTATTATCAGCTGATCGTGCTGAAACGCCGCAAAAAGGGCTGATCAGTCGCGGTTCAGTCGCGGATAAAAAGGCTGGCCAGTTCGACATGGGTGGACCAGCGGAACTGGCCCACCGGGCGCAATTCGGCCAGACGATAGCCAGCCGCCACCAGCGTGGCCGCATCGCGTGCCCAACTGGCCGGATTGCAGCTGATATAGACGACGCGCCCCACGGTGCTGGTGGCGATACGCCCCACCTGTTCACGCGCACCGGCGCGCGGCGGGTCCAGCACCACCGCGCCAAAGCGGTTCAGTTCTTCGGCCAGCAGCGGGTTGCGGAACAGGTCGCGGTGCAGCCCATGCACCGGCAATTGCGCCCGCCCTGCCGCTGCCTTGCACGCCAGATGGGCGGCGCGGTCGGCCTCTGCGGCCAGCACCTTGGCCCCGCCCTGCGCCAACGCAAAGGCAAAGGTGCCAAGGCCCGAGAACAAATCTGCCACCAGCTTGACGCCAGCCAGCCATTCGACCGCCGCGCCCACCAGCGCCTGCTCACCATCCAGCGTCGCCTGCAAAAACGCGCCCGGCGGCAGCGGCACCGACACGCCCGACAGGCTCACCGACACGCCATCGGGTTCCCACATGCTTTCCGGGCCATAGCCCTGATCCAGCGACAGGCGGGCCAACCCCTGCGCCTTGGCGAAATCCATGACCGCCTCGGTCTGTTGCAGCCCTTCGACCGTCAGGCCCTTGATCGCCACGTCAACGCCCTGCTCGGCCAGCGTCATGTCGATCTCGACCGAGAGCCGCCCATCGCGCCGCGCCAACAGCCGCCGCAAAGGTCCCAGCAGGGCGGCCAGTTCGGGCACCAGCACCGGGCATTCCTTCAGGTCGATGATCTTGTGCGATCCGCCTTCGGAAAAGCCCAGCGCCACCGCGCCCCCCACCCGCGCCGCCCGCAACGAAGCGCGCCGCCGCGATTGCGCGGGCGAAAGATGCGCAGCCGTCACCACGCCCGGCGTCAGCCCCTGCCCGCTGGCGGCATGGGCCACCCGGTCGCGGACGAAATCGGCCAAGGCGTCATCACCCACATGTTGCAACTGACACCCGCCGCAAGCGCCGAAATGGGCGCAGGCGGGCGCGGCATGATTTGGCCCCGGCGTGATCGCGCCATCGGCGTCCACCATGTCCCCCGGCGCGGCCCCGGCGATATAGCGGCCATCGGCGGCCATGCCATCGCCCTTGGCGGCAAGGCGCAGGATTTGGGTCTGGGTCACGATGGGCACACTTTCACGTAAACGGGGATCAGAGGCAGGCGCGATAGGCGCTGGCCACGCTTTGCGCCAGCCCCAGCGCGGAAAAAGGCGCGTCCGTCTCCGCGGCCGCCGCGCCATGCAGCCACACGCCCTGACAGGCCGCGTCAAACGCATCAACGCCCGCTGCCAACCGCGCGGCAATCACGCCCGCCAACACATCCCCTGTGCCCGCAACGCTGAGCCAACTGGACGCGCGCGGTCCCGCCGCCCAGCGCCCATCGGGCGCGGCGATCACTGTGTCGGCGCCCTTGGCCACGATCACCATGCCGCTGGCCCGCGCCAGATTGCGGGCGCGGTCAATCTTGCTGGCGTCAGGGCTCAGACCCAGCGTCCGCTCCATCGCCGCCAGTTCGCCCCCATGCGGGGTGGCGATCGCGGGCACGGTCACCGGCATCATCCGCCGTGTCAACAGATGCAGCGCATCGGCATCCACCACCAAGGGCCGCCCACTGCCAAAGGCCTCTACCAGCGTGAAATGCCCAGAGGCGTCACGCCCCAGCCCCGGCCCGACCAGCAACGCGCCGATCCGGGCGTCTGTCACATCCACGGGCGCCACCACCACATCAGCGGGCACGGTCACACCCGCCACCGCGCCCAAAACCTTGACATAGCCGGCGCCCGCGCCCTGCGCCGCACTGGCCGCCAAGACCGCCGCGCCGGGCATTGCCCCCGCCATCACCGCCACCAGCCCGCGCGTGTATTTATGCGCGTCCGCCGCAGGCGCCTGAAACCGGGGCCGCGCCAGCATCTGCCCCGCGCCCTCTACCGCGCCACAGCCGATGTCCACCCGCCGCAAATGCCCCATCCGCGCCGCCGCCGGCATCAGCACATGCGCCGGTTTCCAAGCCCCCAGCGCGATGGTCAGCGCGTAATCGGGCAAGCCTTCGTTCAAAGGCACGCCGGTATCGGCATCCACCCCGCTGGGCAGATCAATGGCTATGCGCGTGGGGTGGCGCGCCGCCAGCCCCCGCAACAGCCCCAGATCCGCGTCCGACAATCCCCGCGTCAGCCCCGTGCCATACAGGCAATCGACCAGCACATCGCCCGCCGCCGCGCCATCCCCCACCGCCCCGCCATAGGCCGCCCGCGCCGCCATGGCCGCCGCGCTGCGCGGATCAGCGGCGACCACCACCGCCACTTGCGCCCCGCGCGCGTGCAAGGCTTGCGCCAGCACCCAGCCATCGCCGCCATTATTGCCCGGCCCGGTCAGCACCGTCACCCGGCGCAAAGGCCCCGCCACGCGCCAGACATACTCCGCCGCGCCGCGCCCGGCCGTGTCCATCAAGGCCTCGACCGAGGTGCCGCCGTCAATCAACCGCTGTTCGGCCGCGCGCATCTGCGCCACGGTCAGGATCTGATCACCGCAGCGCATCTGTTCAACGCAGGGCAAGGCCGCCCCCCGCCGCCATTTCCGCCACCGGCAAACGATAGCGGTTGCCGCCCACGGCCAGTTCCACCACACCCCTGCCATCAGCCCCGATACCATCGGACCACGCGCCATCGTCGGCCCCGTCCGCCGCCCAATGGCCGCCGCTTTGACGCAACACCACCACCGCCCCATCGGCATGGGTCAGCGCGATCACGCCGCCTGCGCGCTCCATATGACAGGCCGGCGCCCAGCCTGCCTCGCCCACCGCGCAATCCACCTGAGTACCCAAAGGCGCAACGGCGACCGCCTGATCCTGCACCTGCGCACGGCTGCCATCGGGGTGCCACGAACACCCCGTCATCGCGGCAAAGCTGGTCCACAGCCCAATCAGCGCGGATTTCATGCCCACCCCGGGCGAGGCATATTCGGCAAGGCGGTGCAGCACGCGGGACACTTTCTGAAATGGCGCAAAGGAATGCGGCCTCATACCCCCGTTCGCGCCACCATGCCACCCGCATGGGAGGCCGCCTGCGCCCGCCTGTCCCGCCTCAGGACATCTATGGAATTTTGCCTAAAGCCCGCTTGTCCCCTTGGCCATGGCCCCGTAGTATTACGGCGGAATATGGTTTCCCCATCCTGAAAGCCCGCCCCCATGCCCCGCCGCGTCATCCTCGGAGCCTATCTCAAATATCTGGTCTATGCGCTGGGCTGCACGCTGTTTGTCGCTTTGGGCGTCCATCTGCTGAACGAGCCCAGCCTGCACCCGTCCGACCGGATGCTGGCATGGGCATGTGTGCTGATGTTTGGCACGGCAACCGCGGTGTTCACCACGCTGTTGGCGCGGCCGCAAAGGCTGGTGCTGGATCAGGACGGCTTTACCATCAGCGGCGGGCTGACCAACACGGTGATCAGCGCCCGCTGGGCCGAGATTGACCGCATCTATGTCTGGCAACCGCCCAGCGGCGGCGGCTTTATCGCCTATGCGCTGGTGCGCCCGACCGGCGAGGGCAAGAGCCGCCAGACCCATGGCGCGCTGCCCGGTGGCTGGCCGATCAAGCTGGAGGAAATGGCGGCACTGATGCGGGCCTATCTGGACGCGCACCACGGGCGCGCGATGGGTTCTGCCCCGGCGGCCATCGCGGCGTAAGCGTTCAGCGCGGGCAATCGCCCCACACGTCAATGGCAAAGCTCTGCACCGCCTCGGCATAGTGGTAGGTGCCCCAATGGCGGCAGGCGCCGACATAGGCGCGGACCTGAGACGCCGTGCGCGGATTTTCCTCCGCCGCCGGCCAGTCGTGATAGGTCACCACCACACTGGGGCGCCACGCCAGAATACGCGCCATTTCGGCGCCCGTATCCCACGGACTCGTGTTGTTTTCGGGCGGGAAATACAGGTGGAAATTGTCCAGCAGCGGGCTGGGCGGCGGCGCCCCCACAAGGCCATAAAGCGCCATCGGCCCTTCATACACCAGCAGGCGCGGTGCGGGATCACGCGCGGCAATCCGCGCCGCCAGACCGTTCAGTACGTTGCGTGAAGCCTCTACCCGGTCGCGGTCCAGCGCCGGACTGGCCACCACCATGATCCACACCGCAACGCCACCCGCCACCATGCCATATGGCCGCCCCCGCATGGCATAGCCCGCCGCCAGCGCCACCGGCAGCAACAGCGGCAGGACATAATGGTGATAGAAATTGGGCACGATCACAAAGCCCACCAGCCCCGCCATCAGCCAGCCCACGGCAAACCACGCCTGCGCCCGCGGCGCGCGCCACAGCGCCAGCCCTGCCCCCACCACCGCCAGCGCAAAGGCAGGTGCGCCACTGATCGCCAGCGCCTGAATGCGGGTCCAATGGTCGTGCGCGGGGTTGTATGTCTTGGTCAGGTTGCTGGTGACCATCGCGTGCCAGAACAAATCAAAATGCCCCGCCGCCACATAGGCCAGCCCAAACAGCGCAAAGGGCGCACAGCCCGCCGCCGCCAGCAATACCGCACGGCGCGCCAGCAGTGGCCACGCCACCCCGCCCGCCGCCATGCGGCCCAGCACCCATATCCCCAGAAAGGCGGCCTCTGGCGCAACGGTCTGTTTGAATGTCAGGGCGAAACCAGCCAGCCCCATCGCCGCGATCACCCCGCGCGGGCAGCGCCCCGCCAGCAGATCCGCGTCGCGCCGCCAGATCAGCCACACCGCCGCCATCACCGGCAGGTTATAGAACACCGGGCTTTGCCCGCCGCCGCCGCCGAACATCGGCAGGCAGGCCAGATAGAGCGTTGCCGCGCCAACAGCCCCCGCCGTCCCGACCATGCGCCGCGCCGTCAGCCCCATCAGCCACGCCGTCGCGCTGGCCGCCAGCCAACCGCCGATCTGGAACGCCAGCACCGATCGCGACACGCCGCTCATCAGCCAATAGGTCAGGAACAGGCCCGGCCCCTTGCGGTCCCAGACATCAACATAGGGCAATGCCCAAGCATGATGGGCGCCATCATGCAGGCGCAGCGCCGCCACCCAATAGAACGTCTCGTCATTGAAATAGGCCAGATCGCCAAAGCCCGCCCCGCGCGTCAGCAGGCCAAAGCCCAGCAGCCACAGCGCCAGCCATGCCGCCCAACGGCGCTCGGCGGCCCGGTCAAAGGCGGGGATCAAGGCGGTGTCGGCGGACATCGCATGGTTAATGCCTCGCGCGCCTTAACATCGGGTGAGCATCATTCGCCCAGAGTAATCGCCACCTGATTGCATATCCGCGCCAGCCGCTCGGCCCATTCGGCCTGCCCGGCAGGCGTGGTGATCAGGTCCTGCCGGATCTCGATCCCCAGATAGGGGCGGCCATCAGCCTCGGCATGGCGGTTCATGGTGGCGTTCAACACTTTGCCGGAATAGGGCTGTTGATCGCCCACCACCAGCGGACCATGCGGCCCAACCTCGGCCTGCAACAGGGGAATCGCGATACGCGCCGCGCGCTCGTCCGCGTTATACAGCACCCCCACATGCCACGGGCGCGCCTGATCGGGATGGGTCGCCAGTTGCGGGGTAAACGAATGCAGTGACAGGATCAGCGCGGGCGGCGCGTCCATCAGCAACTGCTCCAGCCCGGCGTGATAAGGATCGTAAAACCGCGCCAGCCTTGCCGCGTGCCCGGCCTCGTCCATGGCGTTGCCGGGGATCGCGTGGCCATCGCTGATCTGGGGAAAGATCGCCGCGTGCAGATGCGCATCGCGGTTATAGTCGCACACCAACCGGCTGACA
Source organism: Novosphingobium ovatum (assembly GCF_009909235.1). Classification (GTDB taxonomy): domain Bacteria; phylum Pseudomonadota; class Alphaproteobacteria; order Sphingomonadales; family Sphingomonadaceae; genus Novosphingobium; species Novosphingobium ovatum. Next base: position 709,003 of record NZ_JAAAPO010000001.1, on the reverse strand, counting down.
TTCCCCATCCACCCCGCGATGCCGGGGCGTTGGCACATGATGTCGGCCACGCCCGCCACGCCAATGTCCACCGCGATATGCAGGCCCAGTAAGGCCGGATCGATCCCCAGATCAATGTCATCAGGCACACGCGCGCTGGCATGGTCGGACACCACCAGAATGCCGCCAAAGCGGGGCGTGCCGATCAAGCGGGCGGCCTCGTCGGTATAGGCCATCACCGCAGCCTTCCTGCCATCTGCCACCAGCCGGGATGGGCGGCCGCAATCTGCGCGGCCGCCTGCGCCATGGCGTCCGGCGTGTCGTAAATGGCAAAACAGGTCGCGCCGCTGCCCGACATGCGGGCGCAAACCGGCGCGGTCGCGCGCAAAGCGGCCAGCACATCGGCAATCGCCGGGCACAGCTGGATCGCGGGCGGCTCCATATCGTTGCGGCCATTGAGCAGAATGTCGCGCGCGCTGCCCTGTGGCAGAGGGCCGTGGTCGATCTGGTCCCACGCCTTGAACACCGGGCCGGTGGAGAGCGGCACGCGCGGATTGACCAGCAGACAGCCCGCGCCCAGCAGGTCGTGATCGGCCAAAGGTTCCAGATGGGTGCCGGTGCCGCGCCCGACCATCGGCTGGCTGACGACACAGGCGGGCACATCCGCGCCCAACGCCTCGCCGATGGCCTGCGCGCGGTCGGCCCCCACGCCCAGCAGGCGCAACACCGCCCCCGCATCAGCCGAGCCTCCGCCCAGCCCCGCCGCCACCGGCAGGCGTTTGTCGACATGGATGCGCAAGGGCGGCAGGGCGCCATCGGCTGTCCCACAGGCCGCCACGGCCGCCCGCGTCACCAGATTGTCGGCCACCGGCCCCATCGCGGCGGCAAATTCACCCGTTTCGATCAGTTCGAACGCATCAGCGGGCGCGATGGTGATCGCATCGCCCGCATCGACAAAGGCGAACAGCGTCTCCAGCTCGTGATAGCCATCATCGCGCCGCCGCCGCAGATGCAGCGCCAGATTGATCTTGGCATAGGCGGTGCCGGACACCAGGCCGGAAAGGGGCGCGCTCAACACAGGAACAGTCATGGCATCAGGCTTTGGCGCGGGGCGCCCGTTTGGGCAAGTCCCCCCGCGCCTCATGCCGATGATTACATGTTCGGATAGTTCGGGCCGCCACCGCCCTCGGGCGCGACCCAGGTGATGTTGCCGGTCGGGTCCTTGATGTCGCAGGTCTTGCAATGCAGGCAGTTCTGCGCGTTGACCTGCAGGCGCGGACCGCTGCCGTCGGGATCAACGAATTCATACACCCCCGCCGGGCAATAGCGCGCCTCCGGCCCGGCATAGAGCCGCAGGTTGGTCTCCACCGGCACCGCCGGATTGGCCAGTTGCAGGTGGCAGGGCTGCTCTTCCTCGTGGTTGGTGAAGGAATAGGAGACGCTGGTCAGGCGGTCAAAGCTGATGACGCCATCGGGCTTGGGATAGGCGATGGGCTTGTACAGGTCCGCGCGGCCGGTGGCCTCGGCGTCGGTGTGGTGCTTCATCGCGCCAAACGGATTGATCTTGAGATAGCGCGCCCACATGTCCGCGCCCGCCAGCACGGTGCCCATGTCGCCACCAAACTTGGCAACCAAAGGCTGGGCGTTCTGCACCAGCTTCAGTTCCTTGGCGATCCAGCTGTCGCGCAGGTTCGCCTCGTAATCATCCAGTTGCGTGTGTTCGGCGCCGCCGGCGATGGCGGTGGCGATGGATTCCGCCGCCAGCATGCCGCTCTTCATCGCGGTATGGCTGCCCTTGATGCGCGGCACGTTGACGAAACCGGCCGAACAACCCACCAGCACGCCGCCCGGAAACGCCAGATGCGGCACCGATTGCCAGCCGCCCTCGTTGATCGCGCGCGCGCCATAGGCGACCCGCTTGCCGCCCTCAAGGATGGCGCGGATGTCGGGGTGCTGCTTCCAGCGCTGGAATTCCTCGAACGGATAGACGTGCGGATTTTTGTAATCCAGCGCCGTGACAAAGCCCAAGGCGACCTGACCATTGGCCTGATGGTACAGGAACCCGCCGCCCCAGCTATCACTTTCGGACAAGGGCCAGCCCTGCGTGTGCAGCACGCGGCCCGGCACATGCTTGGCCGGGTCGATGTCCCACAGTTCCTTGATGCCCAGACCATAGACCTGCGGCTCGCAATCGCGCTCCAGGTCATACTTGGCCTTCACCCGCTTGGTCAGATGGCCGCGCGCGCCCTCGGCAAAGACGGTGTATTTGGCCACCAGATGCATGCCGGGCTGATAGTCGCCCTTGGGGTTGCCTTCGCGGTCGACGCCCATGTCGCCGGTTTGCACGCCGATCACCGCGCCCGCGTCATCATACAGCACTTCGGCGGCGGGGAAGCCGGGGAAGATCTCGACGCCCAGTTCCTCGGCCTTGCCCGCCAGCCAGCGGCACAGATTGCCAAGGCTGCCGGTGTAATTGCCATCGTTGCTCATGAACGGAGGCATCAGGATGTGGGGAACCGAGGTCTTGCCGTTCTTGCTGAGCACCCAGTGCCAGTTATCCGTCACCGGGGTCTGCGCCATCGGGCAATCGTCATTGCGCCAATCGGGCAGCAGTTCGTCCAGAGCCTTGGGATCGACCACCGCGCCCGACAGGATATGCGCGCCGATCTCGCTGCCCTTTTCCAGAATGCAGACCGACAGCTCGGCGTTCAATTGCTTGAGCCGGATGGCGGTCGACAGGCCGGCCGGACCGCCGCCCACGATCACCACATCATACGGCATCACATCGCGTTCGATCGTCATCACGTCATCCTCAAAACTGCTGGCGCACGCTGCTGGCATCCGGGTCGGGCGCCGGCCCTGCCATCAAACGCACATCAGCCCCCTTGTTGCTTTCGCCTTGATTGCTGGGTGAACACAGGTCAAGACCCGATGACGATGAATGCCCCCCCTGCCTCTCCCTTTGATCAGCCCGCAAACGCCCCTGCTGGCGCGATGATCGCCGCCGCACTGGATTGGTGGCGGCTGGCGGGGGTGGATCTGGACTATACCGAGGAACCCGCCCCATGGCTGATCGAGGCCACAGCGGACGAGGGCGAGCCCCTGCCCGGCGCCGGGCCGGTGCCAGAGGTCAACGCGGCCTATCTGGCCAGCGCGCCCGACCCGGCGCAGGCCGCCAGCGATGGTGCGATCGGCGGCGAGCGGGGGCAATGGCCGCAAACGCTGGAAACATTCGCGCCATGGTGGCTGAACGAGCCCAGTCTGGACGATGGCCATACCGAAGGCCGCGTGCCCCCGCGCGGGGAGGCCGGGGCCGATGTGCTGATCCTCCTCCCCTATCCCGAAGCGCAGGATGCGGCGGCGGGCCGTCTGGGCGCGGGACCGCAGGGGCAGATGGTGGCCGCGATGCTGGCGGCGGGCGGAGTGGAGCCGAATCGCGTCTATTGGGCCAGCGCCCTGCCGCGCCACACCCCGCATCCCGATTGGGCTGCGCTGGAATCGGCGGGCCTGGGTGGGGTACTTTTGCATCACCTGACGCTGGCCGCACCCAAACGGGTGGTGGTGATGGGGCGGATGCTGCTGCCGCTCGTCAACCCATCGCTTACCGGCCACAACCCGGCGCAATCCTCTGCATTTTTACGGTTGGTTAACGCAACGGGTTCAGACAAAGGTAACGAAGGTTTACCGCTCCTTGCCGCGCATGCCCCTTCGATGGTGCTGCAAAGGCCAAGGGCAAAGGCGATGCTGTGGCGTCAGTGGCTGGATTTCACCGCCAACAGCACGACATGAACGCTCCCGTCCGATGGGACGGCGGCAGGACAGTGACAATTGCAGGACGGTTACGGATGATCGCAGCGGGGGCGAGCACTATGGTTCGAACGGCAAGGCAGCGACGCATGGCCCGGATCACCGCTTGGGCGGGCGCGGTGCTGTGCGCCTGCGCGCCGTTGATGGCCCCGGTGGCACAGGCCAACAGCGCGGCCGAATATTTCATGGGCCGCGCCGGCCGCACCGCCGTCCCCCGCCTGTTGTCCGAGGATGAGCGCGCCTATTACAAGGACCTGTTTGCCGCGATCAAGCGCGCCGACTGGACGCGGGTGCAATCCATGTTCGCGGCCAAGCCCACAGGGCCGCTGCATCAGGTGGCGCTGGCCGAATATTATCTTGCCCCCACCAGCCCCAAGATCGATCTGGAAGCGCTGAACGCTTGGCTGAACGCGGGCACCAGCCTGCCTCAGTCCGAACAGATCACCGCGCTGGCCGCCAAACGCGGCGCGCTGGCCCTGCCCGCCTTGCCGCAGGCGCAGGCGCTGGTCACCCTGCCCACCACGCCGCGCCGCACCCGCCCGCGCAGCATCGCCGATGGCACCATGCCCGCCACGGTCGCCGCCGCGATCAATGACCGGATCAAGGCCGATGACGTCTTGGGCGCGCGCACGCTGCTGGACGGCATCGACAATTTGCTCTCGGCCGAGGCGCGGGCCGAATGGCGGCAAAAGGTGGCCTGGGCGCATTACATCGTCAATCAGGATGCTGATGCCTATACGCTGGCGCTGACGGCCGCACAGGGTGGAGGCGTCCCTGTGGCGGGGCCTTGGGTCGCCGAGGCATGGTGGACCGCAGGCCTTGCCGCTTGGCGCATCGGTGACTGCCAAAAGGCGGTCGAGGCCTTTGGCGGGGCGACACAGGCGTCGAACCCCGAACTGGTCGCGGCGGCCCATTACTGGCAATCGCGCGCCATGGTGCGCTGCCGCCAACCCGAAAGCGCGGCCGCCCCGCTGCGCGCCGCCGCCCGGCTGGACGAAACCTTGTATGGCATGTTGGCGGCCGAGCAATTGGGCCTGCGCCTGCCTGCCACCCACGCCACGCCCGATTTCACGCAGGGTGACTGGCAGGCCTTGCGCGACAATGGCAATGTCCGCGCGGCCGTTGCGCTGGCCGAAATTGGCGAGGACGCGCTGGCCGACGAGGTGTTGCGCCATCAGGCCCGCATCGGCACGCCGGGGCAATATCAGATGCTGACCCGGCTGGCCCGCGATCTGGGCCTGCCCGCCACCCAATTGTGGATGGCCTATAACGCTCCGCCCGGCGGCAGCCCCGCCCCCGCCATCCGTTTCCCCACGCCCAAATGGACCCCGGTGAACGGCTGGCAGGTCGATCCGGCGCTGGTCTTTGCCCATACGCTGCAGGAATCGGCCTTCCGCGCCACGGTGGTCAGCCCGGCAGGCGCGCGCGGGCTGATGCAGATCATGCCAGCCGCCGCGCGCGACCATGCGCCGACCATTGGCGTGGCGGGGACGGCCGGTGATCTGACGCGCCCTGAAATCAATCTGGCGTTCGGCCAACAGCATCTGAACACGCTGCGCACCGCGCCCGCGACACAGGGCCTGCTGATCAAGGTGATGGCCGCCTATAACGCGGGCCTTGCCCCGGTGGGGCGCTGGAACACGCAGATCCGTGATGGCGGCGACCCGCTGTTGTGGATGGAATCGGTGCCCTATTGGGAAACGCGCGGCTATGTCGCGATCGTCATGCGCAATTACTGGATGTACGAGCGGCAGGCTGGCGGCAGTTCAAACAGCCGCAGCGCGCTGGCGCAGGGCATGTGGCCAACCTTTCCGGGGCTGGAGGGCAGCCGTGGCGTGCGTGTGGCGGCCAATGGGCAACTGGCGGGGACGGCGGGCTTCTGATAGGGCGACGCGGATACGCCGGATGGGAGCATGAGACGTGGCCATTGATGAATCGCGGGTTTTCAAGCCTATCCGCATCGCGCTGTTGACGCTGTCGGATACCCGCACCCCCGAAACCGACACCAGCGGCGACATTCTGGCCGCCCGCATCACAGCCAAGGGGCACGAGTTGGCCACCCGCACCATCCTGCGCGAGGATGTGCCCGCGCTGGTGGCGCAATTGTCGGCATGGATTGATGACCCGGCGGTGGATTGCATTATCTCGACCGGGGGCACCGGGCTGACCGGCCGCGACGTCACGCCCGAGGCGCTGGACCAGATCATCGCCACGCGCGGGGGCAAGCTGATCCCCGGCTTTGGCGAATTGTTCCGCTGGCTGTCCTATCAGACGATCGGCACCAGCACGGTGCAATCGCGCGCCATGGCGATCACCTGCGATGGCACCTATCTTTTCGCGCTGCCCGGATCGAATGGCGCGGTCAAGGACGGCTGGGACGGCATCCTGAACGAGCAATTGGACAGCCGTAACCGCCCCTGCAACTTTGTCGAACTGATGCCCCGCCTGAAGGAAGCGTAAGGGATCAGAACAGCCCCAGCGCCGCCACCTGTTCATCGCTCATCTCGATGCCGAACAGGTCGGCGGCCATCTGCTGCCAGTCCTGCGCGCTGGCGATCTCCATCACATCGCCGCGCCCGCCGTGGTGCATCGTCAGCCGCCGCCCGTTCAGCGAGACAAACCCATCGGGCAGCACGATGCTGGCGATGATCGCGCTGGTGAAACGGGTGTTGGGCCGGGTGCTGGTCCAGTGGTTGGACATCTCCAGATCGACCGGCGCGACCTCTGACAGGTCAAAGCTGTATTGCGGCACCCAGGTGTCGGGCACCGCCGCGCGGCCATCGGTGGCCGACAGCGGGCCAAACCGTTCCAGCACCCATTCGCCATCGCGCGCGCCCGTCACGCCGATGCGCAACAGGCGGTGGCAGGCGCCATCGGCGGTCATTGCCTGCGCGCCATGCTGCAACGGCAAGGGCGGAACATAGGACGCGCCAAAGCCCGCGTCGGCAATCCACGGCTCGCCACCCACATCCACCAGCCGCAGCGTGTGGGTGCGCGGCGGGGCGTCTCCGGCATCGGGCGCAGCGCCGATCCACACCCGCCCCAGCAAGGGCCGGTTGGCAAAGCCCAAGGCGGCCAGCATTTCACCAAACAGGCGGTTGTGTTCAAAACAATATCCGCCGCGCCCGCCGGTCACCAGCTTGGCCGTGATGGAGGGCAGATCGATGACGATCGGGCGCCCCAGCGCAATGTCCAAATTTTCAAACGCGATGCTGGTGCGGTGCGCCATCTGCAGCGCGCCCAGCCCTTCGGGCGAAACGGGCACGGGCGCGTTCACCCCGATGCGCCGCAGATAGGCCGCCAGCAAAGCCGCGCCCGTGGGGGCGGCCTGATCCTGCGGGCGGTCACTGGTCTGTTGCGCGTCGCTCATGCCGGTGGGGTCCTGTGCACTACCGGAGCGCGCCTTAACCGCCCGCCCCGGCAAAGGCCAGTGACAAAACGGGCAAGGACGCAGCCCAAACCACCAGCCCCATGCGGCGGCGGGCCCGAAAAATCGAGCCCGCATCGCAACATCCATGTCCGGATACCCCAAAAGGGGTAAGTGGCGGAGAGGCAGACCTCCAAAAAAACGGCATATACCATTAATATCATGTCTATATTTTTTAGGCGTAAATCAAAATACCATGGATTTTACCATATAAGGCAAGGCATTCGCATCAGAGGCATTCGAACTGCCTCTGGCGCGCACGGATATGCATGGCAGCTTCATGCGCGACGGATGACTCCACTGACTGAGAAATTTCGCAGTTTCCCCACAGGACGCCTATACCAGACACTGGCAGAGGGGCTTGTTCGCAAGTTGGTAACATTGGTAATATCATATATTTTTCAATGCCTTACTAGGTCACATTTGGGTAATATAGAGGTAATCAGATTACCTTGATGATAGGTAATTTACTTGGATAGAAAATGCTCATAAAATCAAATGGATGACCAATCCTCCTAAAAATGATTACCTCCATATTACCTCTTTAAGGTAACCTGAAAAACGGCCGTTTTCTGCGGCTTTCGATAGCAGTCAGATAGGGCGATTACCGATATTACCTCATTGCGAAATGGGGGGGGCTGGCCCGGATGTATGATGAGGATTTCACCGCCCCCCGAGATGCACGATTTTCGATGATGAAGCGGCAAGCGAGGCGGGGGGGCGAGGGCGGCGCGCGCCCTTCCCCAGCCATGCCACAGCCCCAGCCCGCCCCGCCTTCTGGGCAAACGAAAGGGGGCTACGGCATCGCCGCAGCCCCCTCTCCGGGCATGAATGCGCAAGGCGGCCCAATCAGTTCGAGATGATCAGCTCCCGCGCCATGTGGGCGTTGCTGGTGCCGCCCACGGTATAGCGCACGCCCACCGGCTCGATGTTGAAACCGGCGAATGTTCCGCGGATCTCGGGCGTGTCGTTGATCGAGAGGATGAAGCGCCCGGCGATGCCGCGCAGCTGGTCGGCCATGGCGGCGAACTGATCGCGGGTGAACATCCCCTCGCCATAGTCCGCCTCGCAGCCATGGTAGGGCGGATCGAGATAGAACAGCGTGCCCGGCCGGTCATAGCGCGCGACAAAAGCAGACCAGGGCAAACGCTCGATCACCACGCCCGACAGCCTCTCATGCGCGGCCTCGATCATCGGCCCCACTTTTGAGATATCGAACCGTGCGGGCCGGTCCAGCGCCACGCCAAAGTTCCGCCCGGTCACCTTGCCGCCGAACGCGATGCGCTGCAGGTAAAGGAACCGGGCCGACCGCTCCAGATCGGTCAGGCTGTCGGCGGGCATCGCCAGTAGCTTTTCGAAACCTGCACGGCTGGTCACCTGCCAACGCAGCATCTCCATGAACGGCACGTAATGGCGCTGCAGCACCCGGAAAAAGGTGCTGACATCCTCGCTCCAGTCATTGATCACCTCACAGGCCGGGCGCAGGTCACGGCGGAAAAACACCCCGCCCATCCCGACAAATACCTCGGCATAGGTGGTGTGCGAGACCGCGCTGATCCGTTCGATCAGGCGCTTGGCCAGATTGCGCTTGCCGCCCATATAGGGGGCCAGCGGGCGAACGGCCGCGACAGGGGTCAGGCCGTCTTGCAGATTCGACATTGCGACTTTTGTTCCTTATACGTTCCCGCGCCGGACCGGCAGGCGGGATGGCACCGAGTCGGCGCCGATCGGGATCATGGTGGCCCTGTTCCACCGGCATGGGGCGCGCCAACGCCCCTGCCCCCGCCTCCATTTTCCGGCGACGGGGGGAATGGGAATCACCCCAGCCGCGCCGCCCGCGCCGCGCCCGCCGGGATCTTGGTGCCGTCCTGCTGGATGATCGTGCCATCGGTGCAGACGTAATCGCGAAACGCGATCAGCCCGACGCCAGCCCAGTCATTGGCGCGCAGCATCCGGCGCTGGATCGGCACGATCTCGGTCTCAAAAAAGGCATCGCGCGCCTCGCTCACCTTGCCAAACCCGCCAGCATTGTTCGGGATGATACCGATCAGTTGGGGCGGCACGCGCTGGGCGGCCAACAAGTCGTCGCGGCTGATGGTCTTGATCGCGGAAAACTCGTCCTTGGCCGCCACGTCCGAAATCGGGATCAGCTGCACGCCGTCCTTTTTGCCGCCGGGGATATTGACGAACAGGTTCCTGAAATTGCCCCTGCCCTTTGCATCGTTCAGGGCACGATCGATGGCCTCTGCCGTCTCGGCATCGGCCAACCGTTCGGACAGGTAGAAGATGAAACCGGCGTGCGCCCCGTTCAGGTAATAGCGTCGGCGAAACAGCGTGGCGTTTTCCGACAACAGGCCCGACTGCAACGCCGACAGCCATTCGGGCACGCCATAGACCTCCTGCGCCACATCGGGCTGCATCAGGTGGAACACGCGGTTGGCGGCGAATTCATATTCCTGCCCCACCGCGCCATTGGTGAACCAATATTGCCCCTCGCGCAGGCCCGCCCGCAGATACAGCGCCGGGGCATATTCGGCCCGCGCGATCCGCCCGGCCATGTTGGGCACCCATTCCAGATAGGCGTTGCCCATGTGGATGAAGTCCAGGGCGAAGCGCTCGAACGCGTCAGCGGTCAGCCAGCGCGAGGGCACCAGCTGCGCCACCAGCATGTTGACCTTCAGCGCGACAGCCGATCGGTGATAGGGCGACATGTTGAACGCCTGCGCGATGCGGCCCAGCGGCAGCGGCGGCTCATACCAGCGGCCATTGTGCCAGATCTCGAAATATTGGGCCAAATCGCGCTGATCCATCACGCTGACCGCATCGCCAAAGGCAAAGGCGCGGGTGGGCGCTCCGGCGGACGCAGGGGCGGCCTGATCGGTCAGGGCCACAGAATGGGGCGTGTCGGTCATGTCATAGGCTCCTGTCAGGAATAGATTTTGACGATGGCGCCGCCGGTCGCCTCACTGGTGGTCCCGGCGTCCAGAGGTTCGTTCGAAAGGGCGTGCAGAATCGCCCAGGCCACGTCCGCATGGCCGATCTCGCCATTGCGCTTGGCGATATAGGTCACGCCGCGCTGGCTGGCGGTCAGCGCCGGGCGGATCGCCATGAAGGCGGCCATCACATCGGTCCAATTCTCGTCAAACTCGATGCGGCCCGCGCTGAACACATGCTGGCCCTTGATCACCAACGCGGTCTTGCTGGCCACGGAATAGTCGATGCGCCGCACACGCGGGAACCAGTGGCTGACCAGCTCGTGCACGGCCAGCCCGTGCCCCGTGGTGTCGATGGCGATGTCCTGCACGTTGTATCGGGCGCAGACCTGCTTGATCGCATCGGCCTGCCCGGCAAAATTCCGCCCATTCATGCGCAGCTTTTCCAGCACGCGGAACTTGCCCTTGCCGGGCTGTTCGGGCGGGGCCACCACCACCAGCGCGGCATCGTCGCGCCCCTGTTTGTTGGGGTCGTATCCGATCCACACCGGCTTGTCGCCAAAGGGCCGCCCGCCCGGCATTTCGACCAGCGCGGGCTTGAAATCGCGCCACCGCTGGAAACTGTCGACCCGCGCCGGCGCGATGCGGGAGAACGGGAAACTGCTCTCGCTGTCATCGACAAACTGGCAGTTATAGAGGTTCTCGAACTCCTCCTCGCTGCATTCGTCGCGCAGCTCCTCCTTGTTGATGCGGGCGCCCGCGCCGCCCGCGATCGCATCGTCCAGCGTGACGATCTGGCACCAGCTGCCATCCGGCATGATTGCGCCATGGCGCAGGTTGCGGTGGGAAACGTCGAACTGGCGCTGCTTGTCCCTCTTGCGCCCCCGGTTCCACTCCTCGCCGCTCCAATAGGCGTGGGCCTCATGCGTCTTGGTGCTGGGGGTCGAGAAATAGGTGCGCTTGTAGGACGTGAGCGTGGCCATCGCCGAGGCGACTTTGCGCAACTGGCGAAAGCCATGGACCCAGAAGAATTCGTCGAAATACAGGTCGCCCGTTTCGCCCTGGGCGGTGTTGCTGTTGGTCGACACCGGATACAGGCCGACATCGTCCAGCCGGATTTCCGCCGTGCCCGCCGCCTCATCCGCCGGGTGCAGCCCGGAAAAGTCCAGCATGACGGGATTGCCTTTCAGCTCGACCCCGGTCACGCGCTTCACCCATCCGGTGATCTCGCGGATGAACTTCTTGGCCTGCCGCTCACTGGCCGACAGGAAAATCTGGTTGCGCGGCTGCTCCCCGGCCAGCACGGCCTCGGCAATCTTGGCCATCGCCTCGCGGGCGAAATACCATGTCGCACCGATCTGGCGGCTCTTCAGGATCTTGCGGGTGCGCTGTTCACGCTGCGCCCACCAGCCATCCTGATAGGCGTCATTCTTCTCGTGGAAATCATCCAGAAGCGCGGCCCACTGCTCCTGCGTCAGGTGGTTCTTGCGCTTCTCGGCCCGCTTGGCCTTGGCCTCGTCATTGTTCCGGCGACCGATCTTCTCGTTCAGATCGCCCTCTTTGCCGGTCTCGTTATATTTGCGGATGCGGGCGGCTCGCTCCATCTGGCGCATCAGGAAATCGACGCGCTTCATGTCGCCTTCGGTCAGCGGCTCCTTGACCAGATAGGTGGCAATCGCCAGCTCCAGATGGTCCTCCACCACCTCCAGCGGGCTGTCGTCATCCCATTTGTGCCGCACCTTCCAGCTTTGGACGGTGTTCGCATTGACGCCCAGCTCGGCCGCGATCTGCGTCACGCTCCACCCACGATGATACAGCGATTTGGCCTGTCGGTTTTGCGCGCGCATCACCTGCCGGCTGGGTGCGGCGGTGGGCGTGTCGTCGGGATCTGGGGCGGCGGCGGGCGGCATGTGCCTGCCATGCACCCCAGCCCCCCGCCCGCGCGAACGCCTGACCCGGTAAAGCGCGCCATTACCGCGCCCGCGCGTTGCAGCATCGCCCCAGCCCCGCCCATCAGGGACGCATTGATCGCCCCGCCCTGATCATCACCCCAACGGGAGCTGCCCGAATGAAGACCAAACCGATCCTGCTGGCCACCGCCGGTTCCACCGTGGATGGCCGCGAAATCACCGACATGGAGCTGGAACAGATCGTCTCCAGCTTTGACCCCAAGACCTATGGCGCGCGGGTCAATCTGGAACACATTCGCGGCATCAGCGGTCAGGCCCCGTTTCAGGCCTATGGCGATGTGCTGTCGGTCTCGCTGGGCGAAGTGGACGTCAACTTCAACGGCAAGATGGAGAAGCGCAAGGCGCTGTTCGGCGTTCTGGACCTGACCGACAATGCCAAGGCGCTGATCGACGCGGGCCAAAAGGTCTATCCCTCGATCGAGATCTTGCCGAATTTCGGGGGCAAGGGTTTCAGCTATCTGGGCGGTGTGGCCCTGACCGACAGCCCGGCCGCCATCGCCACCGAACGGATGCAGTTCAACCGCTTCCGCCCCGACGCGACGGTGCTGTCTGCCGATGCCGCCACCGCGATCGAGGCCGACGATGGCGAAGGCACCACCGAAAGCGTCAGGGGTCTGATCGCCGGCTTCTCGGCCATGCTGGACAAGGTCGCCGCGACCTTCGCACCCAAGGTCGAGAACCAGACCCAGCCCGAAACGCCCGCCACCCCCGCCCCGGCGGATTTCAGCGCCCTGCGCCCCGCGCTCGAGGCATTTGGCCAAACCGTTGCCGCCTCGATCGAAGGCCTGCGCACCGAATTCCGCGCCGAGGCCGACACGCTGGCGGTCAAGCTGAAGAAGCTGGAGGAGACGCGCGAAACCACGCCCGCCACCAGTTTCCGCGCCCGCCCACTGGCCGATGGCAACGCCCAGAACACCGGCGCCTACGCCGGGTTCTGATCCCCCTTCCACGCCGCCGCCCCGCACCCCTTCCGACACAGGACATTTCCCATGGGTTACACTCTTTCCGATCGCGGCCGTCTGGCGCTGGACAACATGTTCGCTCAGGTGCTGGCCGCCAACAATGGCCGCGACATCGCCCGCCAGTTCACTCTGGCCCCCTCGGTCGAACAGCGGCTCGAGGATCTCCAGCGCGAAAACGTGGGTTTCCTCTCCCGCGTCAACGTCATCCCCCAGCGCGATCTCAAGGGTCAGGTGCTGGGCCTCGGCACGGTCAACATGGTCGGCTCGCGCCGCTCGCGCGCCAATCTGCCGCGTCAGGCGCGCTATGCCGGGCAGATGCAGGACCGCAGCTGGGAGGCCTTCCCCACCCTGTTCGACACCATGCTGCCGTGGGAAATGATCGACGCCTGGTCACGCTTCCCGGATTTCGGCGCGCGCTATGCCCGCCATGTCGCGATCTCGGTCGCCTGCACCCGGATCATGACCGGTTGGAACGGTGTCGAGGCGGCCGATGACACCGATGCCGAGGAGCACCCGTTGGGTGAAGACCTGAACATCGGGTGGCTGCAAAAGCTGCGTCTGGAAAAGCCCGACCATGTGATGGGCCGCGCCACGGTCACGGCGGGCGGCAAGACCACCGCCACCGGCGCCGCCGCCCCGATCTACATCGGTGCCGGGGCTGACCATGACGATGGCGACTACAAGAACCTCGATGCGCTGGCCTATGACCTGATCGCGGGTATGCCCAGCTGGGCGCGCGCCAGCACCGATCATGTCGTGGTGGTGTCGCAGGATCTGGTGGACGAGAAATACTTCCCGATGATCAACCGCCCGCTGGCCGACACGATCGACGGCGGCAAATCGACCAGCGACCAGACGGTGACCGACATCGTCATGTCGACCAAGCAGCTCGGCGGGCGCCCGGTGGCTATGGCGCCATTCTTCCCCGAGGGTACGATGCTGGTCACCCCGTTGGGCAAGGCGAACGCCTCCGACAGCTCGAACCTGTCGATCTACTATCAGGAAGGGTCGCGCCGCCGCTACGTCAAGGACGAGCCGGAAAACATGGCCGCGCTGGTCGACTATAACAGCGTCAACGAATGCTATGTGATCGAAAGCGCCGACCACGCGGTGCTGGCCGAAAACATCACCTTCGCCGCCCGCCCGTAACGCCTCCGCTGCGATGACGGCCCACCTGCCGTGGCAGGCGGATGGGCAACAGCCACACTCCACCGGCGCGGATGCCACAGGCCGCGCCGGACCATTCCAGACAGGATCGCCCCGCCATGGTCAGCCCATTCCGCCGCCACCAGATGCATGTTCGTGGCCTCACCTCTGGCGCCACGGTGCGCGCCGCGTCCATCGCCCCCGATATCCGCCCCGACACGCCGCAGGGGCTGGAATATGCCGCCCTGCGCGTTGCCCTGCATGATCAGCTGCGGACGCTGCACGACATCCAAAGCATCGAGGCCCGCAACCCCAAGAAGCGCGAATATGCCCAGACCTATGCCGATTGGATCGATGGCGTCCTGACCGCTGGCGAACAGGCCGGCACCGCCGCCCAGGACGAAATCCTGATCACCAATATGATCTGGGCCATCGACTATCGCGATCTGGACTATGCGCTGGCGCTGGCCACCCACGCCATCCGCTTCAATCTGGCCATGCCCGAACGGTTCAAACGCTCGGTCGCCAGCTTTGTCGCCGAACAGGTGGCCGAACTGGCGCTGGCCACGGCCGAGGCGGTCACGCTGGAACAGCTGATGCGCGTGGCCGAAATGATCGACGGCGCCGACATGCACGATCCGATCCGGGCCAAGCTGTATAAGGCCATCGCCCGCGCCATGGCCGCCCGCGCCGACACGTTCGATCCCACCGCCGACAATGCGCCTGCCGGGGGCAAGGCCGCCTATCTGGATCAGGCCATGGGCTATTACACCCGCGCCGCCAAACTGGACCCCGGCGTGGGCGTGAAAAAGGACATTCAGGCCGTCGAGCGCGCGCAAAAAGCGCTCGCCAAAGAAGCCGCCAGCTAACCCTCTCCGCCCCCGGCGCTCGGGGGGCGGTTGGCGCTGTCCTGGTCTGGCCTGCCACGATCCGAACAACCCCATCCTCACCCCCCGTAAACCGGCAACAGAAAGCCCCGCAAATGCTTCAATCTGCAGCCGCCAACCCAGCCCTGTCCCTGTCCCTGATTTTTGCTCTCGGCATGTTGGTGGGCTGGAAGCTGAACGCTTTTCTCGGCGCGATATTCGTGCGCGCCATGACCCGGCTTATCATCTCCGGCGTCGGCCGTGATCATATGGTCGATCTTGTCGAACGAGGCTTTGACAAAATCGAACAGGGCAGGCGCGCGCCATGACCGGCCTGATCGCCACCCCCATCGCCCCGCCCGACACCCCCGGCGCCAGTGTAGCCGCCGATGGCTGGTTCCCGGCGGTGGCGCTGGCCGATGTGCGTGCCCATCAACAGCTGGGCGGCAGTTCCCTGACCGAAAGCCAGCTGATGTTCGCGGTCGAGGGCGCGATGCTGACCGCGATGCGCGCGCTGGCCACATGGCGCGCCGACCGTATCGCCGCCGGGGCCGACACGCTGGCCGATGCCACCACCGACACTATCGGCGGGCAAAATCTGGCGGTGCGGCTGTGGACGCGGGCGGTGGCGCTGTATGCCGCCGCCGATCTGGCCGCCGACAACCGCGACATCACCGCCACCGACAGCGCCCTCACCCGCGCCGCCGAAAAGGACACCGCCGCCGACGAGCTGCGCCGCAAGGCCCACGCCGCCATCGCCGATCTGTTGTCGATCGGCGGCACGCCGGTGCCGCGCAACCGGGTCAGCCTGATATGACCGACACCCCCACTCCCCTGTGCGTCAACTGCCGCCACCACTGGCTGCGCGTCTCCAGCGGTCAGGCCATCTGCACCCGCCCCTATCGCACGGCGGTGTGCCGGGTGTTCGGATCGCGCAACATCCCGCTGAACGCATTGGCCGAACACGAACGCAGCGCCTTTACCGGCCTCACCTCCACCCGCCTGAAATGCGGTCCACAGGGGCGCTTCTTTGATCCCGCGCCCCCTGCCACCCCGCCGCATCAGGGCAGCGGCGGACAACGCCCATGACCACCACCGCCACCGCCCTGTCCGGCGAAACCGTGGACGAACTGTGCTGGCGCGTGCTGGGCAAAACCGCCGCCGTCACCGAACAGGTGCTCGCTCTGAACCCCGGCCTTGCCGCGCTGGGGCCGCGCCTGCCGGGCGGCACTGTGGTGGTCCTGCCCGCGCTGGCCGATACCGCCAGTGCCACGATCGACATCGTCCAGCTGTGGGATTGACCCGGTGAACAAGATCAACGCCCTGCGCGCCTCCCTGACACAGGCTATGCCCGAACTGGCCGCCAGCCCCAAAAACCTGCGCATGTGGGTGGATCGCGGCACCGTTGGATCGCGCCATACCGCCACGCTGGGCTTTGGCTTCAAATACCGACTGAACGTCTTGCTGGTGGATTTCGCGTCCGACATCGCCGCGCTGGTGCTGCCGATCTGGATCTGGGCGCGGCTGCATCAGCCCGACCTGCTGGAACCCAAAACGGACGGCCTGTCCTTCGATGTCGATTTCATGTCCGCGACGCAGGCTGATATCCTGATCCAGATGGACCTGACCGAAAATGTCACGGCCACGGCACAGGACGGCGGCTACCGCCTGACCTATCTGCCCGAACCAACGCCCATGTTTGCCGATGATCTGCCGCCCGGCGGGCTGGAGGCAGTGCCACTGCTGTCCGCCATCCGGTTCGATCCCTGATGGGCGATGACCTTGCCCGGCTGGAGGAATGGTTCGGCCAGATCCTGCGCGGCCTGTCCCCCGCCGAACGCCGCCGCGCCACGCTGAAACTGGGTCAGGCCCTGCGCAAATCCAACCTTGCCCGCATCCGCGACAACGTCCAGCCGGACGGATCGGCGATGGAGCCGAAAAAGGCACGACTGGACAAGCGTGGCCGCCTGCGTGTGGCCGCCGGGGGCAAGATGTTTCAGGGCCTGCGCTATGCCAAACACTGGCGCATCGATGCGGCCGAGGATGGCGTCGAAATCCTGCCCATTGGCAAGGTCGCCACGCACACCGCCAGCATCCATCATTTCGGCGAAACCGTTACCGTGGGCCGCCTGCGCAATGGCGGCCGCATCCGTGCCAAACTGCCCGAACGCCGGATGCTGGGCTTTTCCGAGGCCGACATACAAACCGCCCTCTCCATCGCCGCCGACCTGCTGGAACCGGACGCGTGACGCGGTAAAGCCCGCCTTTACCGCCCCGCGCGCTCCCCGCGCGCGCGAAGTGGGGGCACGGTGTCGCCATGGCCGACACCACCACCGCGATTGATCTGTCCCAACTGCCCGCCCCCACCGTGGTCGAGACGCTGGACTATGCCACCATCCGCGCCGCGATGATCGCGCGGGTGCAGGAAACGCTGCCCAGCTGGGACGCAACCGTGGTCAGCGACCCTGCGGTCAAGGTGCTGGAGGTGGCGGCCTATCGCGAATTGCTGATCCGCCAGACGTTCAACGAGCGGGCCAAGCAGGTAATGCTGGCCTATGCCACCGACAGCAATCTGGACCATCTGGGCGCATTGCTGGGCGTGGCCCGGCTGGAGGATGAGAGCGACGATGATCTGCGCGCCCGTATCCAGCTGGCGCCCGACAGCTTCAGCGTGGCCGGCCCCGCTACCGCCTACAAATACCACGCCCTGTCGGCGGACAGCACGCTGGCCGATGCCTCGGTCACCTCGCCCACGCCCGGCGTTGTCCTGGTCTGCCTGTTGTCGGCCTCCGGCGATGGCACCGCGACCGAGGATCAGATCGCCAATGTCACCGCCGCGCTGGATGGCGTGCGCCCCCTGACCGATCAGGTGATCGTCCAATCGGCCACCATCGTGCCCTATGCGATCACCGCCGATCTGACGCTTTTCGATGGGCCGGACGCCAGCGTGGTGCTGGCCAGCGCACAGGCCAATGCGACAGCTTTTGTCACCTCTGCCCGGCGAATGGGGCGCAGCATCAACCGCGCCAATGTGTTCGCCGCGATCACCGTGGCGGGCGTGTCGAATGCCGCCCTGACCGGCCCGGCCGCCGATATCGCCATGGGCGCCACCGAATGCGGCCATTGCACCGGCATCACGATCACGGTGGCGGGCCGTGGGGAATAACGTCTCCCTCCTGCCGCCCAACGCCACCGCGCTGGAACAGGCACTGGCATCGGCCACCGCCACGATTGGCGAGGTGCCCACGCCCCTGCCCGAACTGTGGAACCCGGCCGATTGCCCGCTGTCTGTCCTGCCATGGCTGGCGTGGGGCCTGTCGGTCGATCGCTGGCGGCAGGACTGGACCGAGGCGCAAAAACGCGCCGCCGTGGCCGATGCCATCCCATCCGCCCGGATCAAGGGCGCGCGCGCCACGGTAATGGCCGTGGTGGCCGAATATGATCCGCGCCTGACGCTGACCGAATGGTGGCAGGACGGCGGCAGCGGCACGCCCCACACCTTTCACGTCACCGCCCCGATGAATGATGGCGGCGCGGCCACATTTACCGCGGACTTTGCCCGCGACCTGCATGCCGCCGTCAGCCGGGTCAAACCCGCCCGCGCCCATTTCCACCTGCGCCAGAGGGTTGACGCGGCCACCACCCTGCCGGTGGTCTGCTACGCCCGCGCCTATCGCTACGAACGGCTATTTGCCGCCACCGCCCCCGACAATCCCGACGCCGATCTGGCGCTGCAGACCGAATATGGCGAACCGATCGAGGGCGCCGATGGCCTGACACTGGAGGACCACTGACATGAGCGCCATTCAGGTCACATTGACCCGCGCGGGCCTTGCTGCGCTGATCGCCGATGAAGGCGCCGCCTTCAGTCCTGCCGTCATAACCCAGATCGGCCTGACGCATGCGGCCTTTACCGTGGCATCCACCCTGACCGCGCTGCCGGGTGAGTTCAAACGGCTGTCGGTCAGCGGTGAGGCGGCAGGCGACGATGTGCTGCACATCATCGCCCTGGACGACAGCGCCGACATCTATGCCTATTCCGGCTTTGGCATCTATCTGGACGATGGCACGCTGTTCGCGGTCTATGGTCAGGCCGATGACATCGCGGGCAAGGCCGAAGTGTCGGCCACCTATATCGTCACCGATATCGCGCTGGGGGCCGGGCAGAGCGCCAACGTCACATTTGGCGACACCACGATCACCAATCCGCCTGCCACCACCACCCGGCAGGGCGTGGTCGAACTGGCCACCAATGCCGAGGCCAAGGCGGGCGTGGACGCCCTGCGCGCCCTGACCCCGGCAGCGGCAAAGTCGGCGGTGCTGGACTGGATCGGTTATACGCCGCTGGACGAGGCCGATTTCACCGGCGCGGCGGTGCTGGCCCTGATCACCCCCATGCTGACCACCGGAACCACGAATGGCGTCGAATGGGAACGGGGCGCGGGCGATGTCTTGCGGCAATGGGGCCAGATCACGCTGACGGGCGGCACCAATGTCGAGACCGGAACGCTCCCCCTGCCCCATGCGTTCCAGGCCGGGACATGGGCGCCCAGCGGCAACCTGCATTTTCCGCCACAGTCCAATTGGCACAACGGCACGGTCATCCTGCGGGTCGAAAATGGCGATCAGTTGGTCTGGACCGCCGATACCACCGACATCGGCCACCAGTTTCAGGCCGGACAGACGTTCTCGTTCAGCATCATTGGCCGCATCGCGGCGTGACCCCCGGCCATAGGATCTTGCCATGGTGAAAATCACCGATCTCCCCATCGCCGAAAGCCTGACTGGCAACGAGGTTGTTGTCCTGGTCAAGGATGGCGCCTCCCATCGCGCGCCCATCTCGGGCCTTGTCGACGCCGCTGTCGCCCCTGCGCTGGCGACCACCACCATCGCCCGCAATCAGGCCGTGGCCGCGCGGGATGTGTCGACGGGGGCGCTGGATGCGGCCATCGCAGCGCGCGATGCGGCGCAGGTGGCCAGTGCAGCCGCCGCAACGGCGCGTGATGCGACCACCACCGCCCGCGATCAGGCCATGGCCGCGCGGGATGTGGCCACCACCGCGCGCGATGCGGCGATCGCGGCGCGCGATGCCGCCGATGCCGCCAGCGCCTCTACCGCTGCGGCGGTGGGGGTAGAGGCCACCCGCGCGCAGGCGGCCGAGGCCGCGCTGGCCGGTGCCGGGTTCATCACCGCGTCATCGCTGGGCATCCTGCCCGACAGCGCCACCGACCACACCGCCGCGATCAACGCCGCGCTGACGGCGGGCAAGCCGCTGTTGCTGGATGGCAGCCCGACCGGGGTTTACATGGTCAGCAACATTGTTGTGCCCAATGGCGCGGTGCTGATGGGGGCCGGACGGGGCCGCGCCGTCCTGCGGCAAAAGGCGGGCAGCACCGGCCCTGTGGTGGCGAATGCCACCGGCAATGACGCCAACATCACCATCGCCAGCCTGACCATTGATGGCGCGAACGTAGGCAGCGCGAACATCGGGCTGGACCTGAATTTCACCGGAACGTGGACTAGCCACGCGAACACGAACCGCTTTGGCAAGGGCGATCCGCGCAACAGCGTTTATGACGTGCTGATCCTGAACACCACTGGCTCTGGTATGCGGGTGCAGGGCAGCGGGGCCAATTATTTCGACCGCATCTGGACGATGGATTGCGGCGGACATGGCTTTGAATTGCTGGGCTATGACAGCTTTTACAGCAATCTGGACAGCGGCGCATCGGGCAAGTGCGGGTTCTATTTCGGCTCAACCTTCGCCAACAACCGCGTGTCCAATATCAAGGCTTGGTATTCCGGCCAGAGCGACCGCAGCACATACGGGCAAGGACTGTTTCTGGACGGTTCTTTCCGCAACCAGTTCGGCCCGATTGAGGTGCAGAACAGCGGCACGACCGGGGTTTACCTGAAAGTGGCGAATTACAACATGTTCGGCGCGATCAATGTCGAAGGCCCCCCCGGATATTCGGCAACGTTCACGGCCACAAGCCACCCGTTGCCACAGGCATTTGACGGGCTGGTGCTAGAGGACAGCAGCGGCAACGTTTTCCCGGCCGTGCTGATCGCGGATCGGGGCAGCTCGCCCTATTCGCTACGTTACGGCATTGTGATCCGTAAAACCGCCACCGGCACGGGCACCGCGTCCAACAACATCACCGCATCGATCTGGAACAAGACCGGCAACACCATCAGTTTGGAAGGCAGCAACTCGCAAGGGTCCAACCTGGTCTGGATCAACGGCGGCGAAATGCGCCTGAAGCAATGGTATGTGGGCGACACGCCCCGCTATGCCAATGACACGGCGGCGGCGACCGGCGGTTTGATCGTGGGGCAAACCTACATCAACACCGCCACCGGCGCCCTGACGATGCGCCTGACGTGAGGGGGCCGGGATGCGCCACCTGATCGACCACCTGTCCGATGGCGCGAAAACCGCGCTGGACGCCATCAGCATCACCGCCCTGGTCGGGAGTATCGTCAGCATGTTCCCGGCCGTCGCCTCGCTGCTCACCATCATCTGGACCGCCATTCGCATCTACGAAACGGACACCGTGCAGCGGTGGGTGGCGGGACGCGCTTTGCCAAAGGACCGCCCCGATGCCGAATGACCTGCAAAAATACCCCCATCTGACCGCGCCCGATGCCCCGCGCATGATCGCGGTGGCCGTGCCCCTGTTGGGCGTGGCCGAGGTGGTGGGGCATGGATCGAACGCCACCATCATCAGCTGGCGCGACGAACTGATCGCCTCCGGGGCCAACGTGGCCGGATTGTCCGATGATGATGTGCCGTGGTGCGGGCTGTTCGTGGCCCTGTGCGCCCATCGCGCGGGCAAGCCCGTGGTGGCCGATCCCCTGTGGGCGCGCAACTGGAGCAAATTCGGGACCCGCGCCGACCGGGTGTCGCTGGGCGATGTGCTGGTGTTCAGCCGCAAGGGCGGTGGCGGCCATGTCGGCCTGTATGTGGCCGAAGATGCCCAGCAATACCACGTCCTGGGCGGCAATCAGGGCAACCGGGTGGCGATCGAAACGATCCCCAAATGGCGCTGCATCGACCGCCGCCGCCCGCCCTATCATCAACAGCCCGCCAGCGTCCGCCCCTATCAGGTGGCCGCCGGGGGCGTTGTTTCCATCAGTCAGGCATAGGAGGCCGACATGCGTTTGACCCTGATCGAAAATTGGGCGCGGCATCTGTGGGCCGCGTGGTCGGTGCGGATCGCCTATCTGGTGGCGCTGCCCGGCATCGTGTGGCCAGTCATCCCGGATGATGTGCGCGCCGCGTTGCCGCCCGAATATGTCCAGATTTTTGCCATCGTGGCCGCCGTGTCGATCGCGGTGGCGCGGGTGGTCAATCAGCCCAAATTGACCGGGGCGGGCCAGACGGGGGCGGAACAGTCGGGGGCGGGCGAATGAGCGCCGCCGCGATCTGGGCCGCCGTGCGCGCGTGGCGGCTGTGGCGCGGGCTGGGCGGGGTGTGGCGCTGGCTGATCGCGGATCAGTGGCGATTGGCCGCCGTGGCGCTGGGGCTGGCGCTGGTGATCGATCACACGGGCGCGCACCGGCGCGATCGGCAATGGGCGGCGGCGTTCGCCCGGATGCAGCGCGCCTATACCGTCACCACCGATGCGCTGATCCGTCAAAACGCGGCGGTCGATCGATGGCGCATCGCCGCCCAGGCGCGCAAGGATGCCGCCACGCGGGCGCTGGCCAGCGCGCGCCAGGACAACCGCAGCCTGTTGGCCGGGGCCGCGCGGATTGAACAGGCCGCGCCGTCCCATGGCGGTGGCACCGCACCCACCGACCAATGCACCACCCCGCCCGAAGTGCTGGCGGCAAAGGGGGATTTATGATCGTGCGATACATTGCATCGATGGTGGCGCTGGGCGCTTTGCTGATTTTGGGCCTGGGCGGATGCGCCCCGGCGATCCAGCCACCGCGCAGCGTATCGGTGCCGATCGCCACACCATGCGTTGACAGCGCCCAGATCCCGGCCGAACCCGCCCGCGCAGGCCCGGCATTGACGGGCGAGGCGCGCCACGACGCCAGCATCCTTGCCGCCAGCAACCTGCGCCTGCGCGCCGCGTTCCGCGAGGCGCGGGCGTTGCTGGTGGGGTGTGTGGCGGGGGAATAGTCCAAGCGGTCCGCCCAAGTGCGTCAGCTCGACAAGCTGCGGATCAATGCGGGGTGGCAGTAAACGGCTGCTCAAATTTGTGTGCATCTATTGCTACGTTCTCGACTCGTGCGTTTCCATCTGCTGACGTATTCCTTTCTAAAGCAGGGGATTCGAAGTGGCAGACGAAAATTCTAAGGGCAAAGATCAGAGCTCGCAAAACCGTCATGACATGGCAAATGACAGTACACAAAAATTTAACAATCAGGATCGTGCAGGGCGCATTTCATCATTCGATCGCCCTGCACCAAAGCCAAAGAAGGATTAAGGCGTGACGCGCGACGATTTGGAATTCTGGGCCGAAGTATCCGCTCGCTATCACCGTCGTCGCGCCGCCTTTTTAGCTCGGGCGAGTGCTTTCATGTCCGCGGCAACGCTTTTTGGCGGTGCTGGCGCATTTGCAAGCCTTTTCGGAACCGAAACGCTATGGGCAAAAATCATCACACTTTGCCTGACGTTTTTGGGGGTACTGCAAATTGTGTGTCAAATAGATCGCAATGCAGCTATTCATGAGCGCTGGCTATCTCAGTGGAATGAGCTTCTTTTTGAGCTGCATGTAACACCGGAAAGCAACGAGCATGATCTACGCCGATGGACTGAACGATTTTATCGCATAGAAAGCGAATGCATCGGCCACATGAAAGCACTTGCGAATGACTGCTTTAACAGCGCAATGTTGGGATTAGGCAGAGAAGACAACAATCCTTACAGGCTAAAGCTATACCATCGCCTATTTATGCATTTTTTATCATTTGAAAACGGAAATTTCAAATGATTGCGGCAATTGCACGAAATTCATTAGATGTTGAACTTACCGGACGGTAGGGATCTCAAAGCAGGTAAACCCGCCCATTACCGCCCCACCCCGCCCCGCGCGCGCCCTGCCGATGATACGCCTGCGCCCATGGATAGCGACGAAGACATCCCGCTCGACCCGTCCACGCTGATCCGGTTGGGCGTGGTCACACAGGTCACGATGAACCCGCCACGATGCCGGGTGCGGTTTGGCGATCCTGATGCAGACGATGGCGATGTCGAAACCCCGCCCATCCGTTGGCTGGCCATGCGCGCGGGCAAGACGCGCAAATGGTCGCCCCCGGACGAGGGCGAGGAGGTCGTGCTACTGACGCCCGATGGGCAGATCGGCAACGCGGTCGCGCTGCTGGGGCTGAACAATGACAACGCCCCGCCGCCCGGATCAACCACCGGCGATCTGACCGAGTATGAGGACGGCGCCCGCATCAGCTATGACCCGGCCACCCATGCCCTGAACGCGGAACTGCCCGATGGTGCCACCGCCCTGATCCGCGCCGCCACCATCACGCTGGACGGCAATGTGCATGTCACCGGCACGCTGAGCGCCGACACAGACGTCACCGCCGCCGGGATCAGCCTGAAGGGCCACCGGCACGCGGGTATCCAGCGCGGGGGCGGCACCACCGATCCGCCCGCCGCCTGACCCGCACCCCAGACCGGCGCAAAGGTAAAGCGCGCCATTACCGCCCCGCCCGCTGGCCTTGCGCGCGCGAATGCCATCTGGTGCGCGCATGAACGGAATGGACGCCTCCACCGGAACGGCCCTGTCGGGCAATGCGCATCTGGCGCAGTCGATCGGCGATATCCTGTCCACGCCCATCGGCACGCGGGTGATGCTGCGCGATTATGGCTCGCTGTTGGTCGAACTGATGGACCGCCCCATCAATGCCGCCACCGCCATGCTGATGCGCGCGGCCACCGCCACGGCAATCGCACAGTGGGAGCCGCGCATAACGCTCACCCGCGTCCAGATCGGCGGCACGCCCGCCGCTGGCAACCTGTCGATCCAGATCACCGGCACCCTGACCGATCAGGCCAGCAAGACCCAGCTGGCCCAGCTCACCATCCCCATCCGCCGCTCTGCCGCCTCCAGCTAAAGGACTGCCCCCCATGACCCACGGCCTGACCCTGACCGAAAGCGCCACCAGCGCCCGCACCACCAGCCCCGTGTCGATGTCGACCATCGGCATCATCGCCACCGCCACGGCCGCCGCTGGCGCGGCCACCACGGCGCTGGACGCGGCCTTTCCGCTCAACACCCCGGTGCTGGTCACCGACATCGATGCGGCGCTGGGCAATGCAGGCACCGGCGGCACGCTGGCCCCGACGCTGGAGGCGATTGGCGATATCACCACGCCCGTCCTGGTGGTGGTGCGCGTGGCTGCTGGCGAGACCGAGGCGGCGACCAACGCCAATGTCATCGGCGGCACCGATGGCAACCACTACACCGGCATTCAGGCACTGCTGGCGGCCGAACATATTCTGGGCGTGCGCCCACGCATCATCGGCGCGCCGGGGCTGGATACGCAGGAGGTAACCGCCGAACTGGCCATTGCCGCCCGTCGCCTGCGCGGGCGCGTATATGCCCGCGCCATCGGGGCCGATGCGGCCGCCGTGAATGCCTATCGCGATGAATTTGCCGACCGCGAACTGACGCTGATCTGGCCCAACACCGGCACGTTTGTGGGCGATGCCACCGCCCGCGCGCTGGCCCTGCGCGCCATGATCGACGAGACGCAGGGCTATCACAAAACGATCAGCAACGTCGCCATCAGCGGCGTGACCGGCCTGACGCATGACGTGCATTTCGACCTGCTGGACCCCAGCACCGAGGCAGGCGTGCTGAACAGCCACGATATCGTGACGCTGGTGCGCTATGGCGGCGGCTATCGCTATTGGGGCAACACCACCTGCGCGGGGGCGGATCAGACCGAATACCGGTTCGAAAGCGCGGTGCGCACCCTGCACGCGCTGCAGGACATCCTGATCTCCGTGGTGTTCCCCTATTTCGACAAGCCGATGACCGTCGCCCTGATCAAGGATCTGCTCGAGACGGCGAACAAGGCCTACAAGGCGGAAAAGACCGCCGGGCGCGTCATGGGGGCCAAGGTCTATTTCGACGAGGACGCCAACACCTCGGCCGAGCTGGCGGCGGGCCGCCCCAAGTTCCGCATCGAGTTCACCCCCTGCGCGCCGCTGGATAATCCGACGGTCAACCTGAACATTTCCGACATTTTCTACACCGGCTTTGCCGATGCGGTGAACGCCTGACGGGCGCGCCTGTCCCCTCCCCCTCTTTGCTGAAAGGATACCGCGATGGGCCTGCCCCGCGAATGCAAAAACTGGAACATCTATGGCAACGGCGCGTCCTATCTGGGCATCGCGTCCGAGTTCGAGGAGCCAAAGCTGGCCATCGCCATGGAGGACATGCGCAATGGCGGCATGATCGGCCCGGTAAAGGTCGATCGCGGGCTGGAGGCGATGGAGGCCAGCGCCACCATGTCGGGCCATGTGGTCGAGCTGATCCGCAATTTCGGCACCACCGACATCGAGGGCACCCGCCTGCGCTTTGTCGGGGCCTATCAATCCGATGACGGCAGCGCCGCCCAGGCGGTGGAAATCTATATGGGCGGCCGGTTTCAGGAGATCGATTTTGGCAAGGCCAAGCCAAAAGACGGCACCGAGCACAAGTTCAAGCTGCCGCTGAACTATTACCGCCGCGTGGTCGACGGCACGACCGAGGTCGAGATCGACATGCTGAACGGCGTTTTCATCGTCGGCGGCATCGATCGCTATGCCGAGATCATGGCGATCATCACCAGCTGATCCTGATCAGATCCGGCGCGCGGTCCTGTTGCGGGGCGCCGCGTGCCGGTGGGGCGGTGGCCATCTGCCCTTGGTCACCGCCCCCATCCCGCCCCGCAATCCGCATGAAAGGCCCCGCACATGACCGACACGCCCATCCCCACCGAACCGGCCACCGATGCCAGCATTGCCGATGCCGCCGCCCCCGCGCCGCGTCCGCGCACGCACACCATCATCCTGACCGACCCCATCCAGCGCGGATCGACCCAGATCACCCAAATCACCCTGCGCAAGCCCAAGGCGTTCGAGCTGGACGGCCTGTCGATGCCCGACATCGGCATGATGCAGACCAAAACCGTGATCGAGCTGGTGACACGCTTTTCCGAACCCACCCTGACCAAGGTCGAGGCGCGCAATCTGGACGGCGATGATCTGATGGAATGCGCCGGTGCCTTCCGCGATTTTTTTATGACCAAGGCCGAGCGGCAGGCGTTCGAGGCGATGATCGCGCAACAGATGTCTGGGATCTGATCGCGGATATCGCGTTCATTTTCCATTGGCCGCTGGCCGATCTGCGCGCGCTGGACTGTGACGAATTGCTGCACTGGCACGAACTGGCGCTGGACCGCTGGCAAAAGGCCAACCCACCACCAAAGGACGCCCCATGAGCGACAAGAAGCTGTCCCTGCTGGTCAATTTCATCAGCATCGACAAAATCACCGGCACGATGAAAGGCATCGTCGGGCTGGGTCGCGATGGGTCGAAATCGATCAAGGCGCTGACCGGCGAGACCAAGAAGCTGGATAACCAGATGGGCAGCCTGCAGAAAAAGCTGGCGGCCAGCATCCAAAGCAACAGCGCCAACATGACCGAACTGATGGCGCAGCACCGTCAGCTGGCGGCCGAGATCGCAAGGGTGAACGCCCAGCTGGAACGGCAAAAGCGTCTGGCCGTGATCAGCGCCGATCACCGCACGATGCAGCGCCATGGCGCCGAAATGCGCGATCGCGGGTCGGCCAACATGATGGGCGGCGTGGGGATGGCCACGCCCTTCATTCTGGCCAGCAAGCAGGCGATGGATTTTTCCAGCGGCATGGTCGACATCCAGCAAAAGGCGAACCTGACCAACGCCGAAACAGCGGCGATGACGGTCAATATCCTGCGCCTGGGCAAGGCCGCGCACCAAATGCCAGAGGATATGCGCGCCGCCGTCGATGTGCTGGCATCGCGCGGCATGGACCCGCGACAGGCGGTGCAGATGGTGGGCGCCATTGGCCGTCTGGGCACCGCGTTCAAGGTGGAATTGGCCGATGGCGCGGCGGCGGCCTATGCCAATATCGACAACCTGAAGGTGCCGATTGCCGAAACATCGCGCGCGCTGGACATCATGGCGGCGGCGGGCAACGCGGGGGCGTTTGAGGTAAAGGACATGGCCCGGCATTTCCCCGGCCTGACCGCGCAGATGGGCGCGCTGGGGCAAAAGGGCACACCCGCCGTGGCCGACCTGTCCGCCGCCCTGCAGATCGCGTTCTCGTCCGCCCGCGATGCGGATGAGGCAGCGAACAATATCAGCGGGTTGCTGAGCAAAATTTACGCCCCCGACACCGTCGAAAAATTCGCAAAGGTGGGCATCAACGTTTTCGCCGAAATGGAAAAGGCCGCGAAAAAAGGCATCACCCCGTTGGAAGAGATCGCCCTGCTGACACAGCGCGCGACCAAGGGCGACCTGAAAAAAATCGGCAATTTCTTTGGCGAGGAGCAATCGACAAAGGCCCTGCAGGCCCTGATCCCCAACATGGACAAATACCGCCAGATGCGCGCCCAGATCAGCAAGGCGGACGGCACCACCGACCGCGCCTTTGCCCAGCGTGAGGCGCAGGATGCCACGGTCAAATGGCGCGATTTCATGGGATCGGTACAGCGGTTGGGCATTGTCCTGGGCAACGGCTTTTTGCCTGCCGCCACGCAGTTCATGGATGCCACCACCGGCATGATGACGGCGGTGGGTGAATTTGCCCAGGCCAACCCCGGCCTCACCTCCACACTGATGATGCTGGCTGGCGGCGCGGTGGCCGCACGCATCGCGGTGGGCGGCCTGCAATGGGTGTTTGGCGGGCTGATCGGCCCCATCGCCGATGCGATCAAATTGTTCCGAACAGCAAAGGAGTTGGGAACGTTCGCCACCATCGCCTCGCGCACGGCATCGATCGCAGGCACAGCGTTCTCGATCCTACGTACCGGCGCGCTGTTCCTTGCACGCGGGGTAATGCAGGCTGGCATGATGATGCTGGCTAATCCTGTTGTGGCAGCCATCGTCGGCATCATCGCGGTGGTCGGACTGGCTGGGTATATGATCTATACCCATTGGGACACGATCAAGGCCGCGTTTAATCAGGGCATCGCATGGGTCACCGCCAAGCTAACTGCCGCCAAGGACTGGCTGTCCAATCTGGGATCGATGATGATGCAGGGGCTGTTGCTGGCGCTAAACCCGGCATTGCTGGCGAATAAGCTGATCCAGATCGCGCGCAGCGGCATCACCGCGTTCAAGAATTTCTTCGGGATCAAATCACCATCGCGCCTGATGCTGGCGATGGGCGGGCACATCACCACCGGCCTGTCGCGCGGGATCGATGGCGGGGCGGGCGATCCAATCCTGTCGGCGCGGCGCATGGCCAATGGTGTGGCGGCGGCGGGCACCCCGCCGATGATCGGCGCGGGCCGCATCACCCCGGCACGGGGCGCAGGCATCACCAGCGGCCCCGCCCCCACCGCCGGGCCTATCACCATTCAGGTCTATGGCGCGGCGGGGCAATCTGTGGACGCGCTGGCCGATGCGGTGATCCGGCGGATCGAACAGAAAACCGGCGTGCGCGCCCGGTCCAGCCATGATGGGGGCCGCTGATGGCATCGGCCGCCCTGTCGCCCGCGCATCTGATGACGCTGGGCATGTTTGTGTTTGGCATGGACACCGCCGCCTATGACACGTTCACCCATCGCATCGGGTGGCGCCATGAACAGACCGAACGGTTCATGGCCCTGCCCGCATCGCAATTCGTCGGGCCGGGCGAAACCGCCGTAAGCCTGTCTGGCATCGTCGTCCCGGAAATCGCGGGCACATATTCGGCCCTGACCACGCTGGAACAGATGGCCGACACCGGCGCCTATTGGCCGCTGCTAGACGGCATGGGCAATGTGCTGGGCCATTTTGCGATCATCAGTCTGGATCGGGCCTATCAGGCGATCATGGCCGGCGGCATCCCGCGCGCCATCGCCTTTACCCTTGAACTAAAACGGATGGCCTGATGCAGCCCAATGTCCCCGCCATCCGCCTGACCCTGCCCGATGGCACCGATCTGGCCAGCGGCGTCAATCCGCGGCTGATCGAAATGACCCTGTCGGAAAAGCGCGGAGGCGAGGCCGACACGCTGGAGCTGACGCTGCACAACCACGATGGCCGGTTGCCCGCCCCGCCCAAGGGCAAGATCCTGAAGCTGGAGATGGGATGGACCAGTGGCGAACAGGTGGCCATCGGCCTGATCAACAAGGGCCGGTTCAAGGTGGACGAGGTGGAGGAGAGCGGCCCCCCGGACAAGATCACCATCCGCGCCCGCGCCACCGATCTGGGTAGCACGGCATCGCGCCGCCGCACGCGCGCCTGGCATGACACCACGTTGGGCGCGGTCCTGACCGAAATCGCCACGCGCAACAATGGCACGGTCAGCATCCACCCCGATCTGGCCGCCCTGCCCATTGCATCGCTGGAACAGAACAACAAATCGGACATGGCGCTAGTTCAGGATCTGGGCCGCCGTTTTGACGCACTAGCCACGTGGAAGGACCGGCGGCTGGTGTTCATGCCCATGGGCAGCGAAACCACGGCCAGCGGCAAGACGATCCCCGCCGCCACCATCACCCGTAACGCCGGGTGGGCATGGCGTTTCGTCGCGGCCGACCGCAACGCACAGGATGGCGCAGAGGCGCAATACCACGACCACGCCACCGGCCAGCGCAAAACGGTATCGACGGGGGGCGATAACCGCCACCGCCTGAAACGCGTCTATGCCACCAAGGCCGAGGCGGAACAGGCCGCCAAATCCGCCGCGTCACAGCGCGCGCGGGGCAAACGGACGTTTGAATATGATCTGGGGCTGGCCGATTGCACGCTGCGGCCAAATCAGCGCGTCACCCTGTCGGGCTGGTCCGATGCCGTCACCGCCACCAAATGGCTGATCGACAGCATCGAAACCCACATGGGCGCCAGCGGCATGACGCAAAAGCTGACGTTCGAGGGGGCTTAGGGGCGTCCCCGTTTGATCATAGTGATGTATGTGTCTGCCTTGGTTGCCGCCATTTCACGGCTGGTCTCATTCAATCGCCCACAATCTGACACCAGACTGGACGCGTCCACGTCCTGCGCAGCCACGGCATTCATACTGCCGATCACCAAGCGCCACGCACATCCATCGATCTTGTCAATTATCACGGCTCCATCGCAACCCGTGGTGCGACAATACGCCGCATTGCGTTGCCCCTGATAATCACCACGCCACGCCTTAGGCCAGTCACTGCGCGAAAACTTCACCCTAGTGGTCTCGCACATCGCGTCCTGACACAATCCTGTGACCGGCGCCTCTGGTGCGTATTTGGGCAGTAGGATCTGTTCCCAATTCGCCTCGGCCTCGGTCCTCGCTTGCTGCAGGGTTGCATCGCTCACTTCTGCCTCGACCGGCGAAGGCGAAGGTGCCGCCGACGAAGTGGCGATTGTAATGGGTTCATCATTATCCGAACGACTG
Organism: Novosphingobium ovatum; assembly: GCF_009909235.1. Classification (GTDB taxonomy): domain Bacteria; phylum Pseudomonadota; class Alphaproteobacteria; order Sphingomonadales; family Sphingomonadaceae; genus Novosphingobium; species Novosphingobium ovatum. The sequence goes on along the minus strand of NZ_JAAAPO010000001.1, from coordinate 677,323 downwards.
GTGCACCACGACAACGCCCCAATAATTAGCAACAGCAATAAGCAGCCCAGCCCAAACGCAGTGCGGTGATCGCTTTTCCGCTTAACGATTTCGGCATCAGTAAATGTCTGCTGACAATGCGGGCAACGCACCGCCGCGATCGCAATGGGTTCCTTGCACCAAGGGCAAGGGGTTTCATTCCACTCTGGCTTTTTGGGCACAAGATATTCTCACGATCTAGATAGCTGATCGACAGCATCGAAACCTGCATCGGCGCCAGCGGCATGACGCAAAAGCTGACGTTTGAGGGGGCTTGGCTACTATCCTGCCTGCCAATTGGTAATCTTGTCGTAGCTAAACCCAACCTCACTTTTTGACTTTCTCACCCAGCCGCGCACTTCTTTTGAATATGCCTTCCACATGGATATGTCGTGCGTTTTGATTTCACCATCTGCATCGGCGTACTGAAATCTGGCCCACTTCCCAGATTTACCCATCCATTCAGGCCTATCCCCTTTTTCACGGATCTGTCTATTCACCCACCCGAGGCGCCACTTTCCAGCTTCAAGATCCTCATCCGCCTTTTCTCGCTGTGCCTCGTAATCGTCACGATCCATATCCCGGCGCGAATTACGAAGGCTTTCAATCTCGATTTTTGCCAGATCGATCTCCAGCTCAATTTGCGATTTATAGTCCTCAAGCGAGATTTTTCCGGCCTGCATGGCATCATAGTGCTCTTGCAGTCTGCCATCCGTCCCCTTCGCCTCGTCTATGGCCCATTTCGCGCGTATTTCGACCATCAGCGCCTCAGCTTGACGATCCTCTTCGCGCTTTTTCGCAAGGCTCGTTTTTCGCTCCTGCTCTCGCTTTTTGCTCTCTAATGCGGCGGCGTCTAACTTCGCTTTGATTTCACCGAGCCACGACCGAATGCCCACAATGCCCCCTCAGATTTTCCGAACGATAGCGACAACCCGGCCCAGCAGGTGCAATTCGCCGTCATAGGCGACATCTTCGCGGACATGGGGGTTGTCGGACATGATCCGCACCCCAGCGTCCTTTGTATAACGAAGCCGCTTGATCATCCCCAGCCCGCAATAGGACAGCGCCCAAATCTGATCCGCCACGCGCATTGTGGTTTCGGAGGTATCAATGAGCAGAATGTCGCAATCCAGAATGGTCGGCATCATCGAGTCGCCAGCCCCCCGCGCAAAGTATAATTTGTCAGGAGATGTAGTTGTGAAATTCTGCAACCAACGGCGTGAAAATTGTGCGCGCTGGGCCGTGACCGGCATGTCCATGAAGGTGGCGCCCATGCCAAAGGCCAGATCCAATTCCGGTAATTCGACCAAATCATGATCAACTGGCGCGATGATGCGCGTCACACCAGTCTCGCCAAAATCCTCGACCTCACCGGATAGATAGGCTGGTGACACATCTAACGCCGTGGCGATCTCATAGATATGGGACGAACTTTTCGCGCGGCCATTGATCAATTTATTGACCATGTTCGCACTGATCCCTGCCGCGCGCGCCAATGACGACTGGCTCATGTCCCTGCGTTCTAGCGCGGCCTGAAGGCGGTCGGGTCGAATCATCGCCAGCACCCTACAACCGAAGTTGCAGGACTGCCCCATGTGACTTTGGCTATTGACATTAGCCAAGGTGGATTTCATACCTTCAACCATGGTTGCAGACATCACCCCTTACGAAGCCCTCATGCTGGCGGTGGATCGCGCAGGATCGCAATCCGCCTTGGCACGGGAATTAGGCACATCTCACACAGCGGTCTGGAAATGGGTTCAAAGCTCCAAGCGCCTCCCCGCCGAACACGTCTTGGCCGTTGAGGCCGCCACCGGCGTTTCGCGCCACCATCTGCGCCCAGACATCTACCCCATCGAGCTGCCGCCTGTCGGGCGCTGGTATGGTGTAGATCAAACCACATCGCGCGCCCATTTCAATGGACGAGACTTTCCGAAGGGAGCCGCCGCATGACAAAGCGCCGCGAACCCCTGACCTATCACCACACCCTGACAAAGGTGGCCGCCCGGCTGGGCTGGGACCGGTGCGCCGCGATCTGTGGCGTGACCGAACGCATGGTGCGGTACTGGTCCGATCCCGATTGCGAGACCGAAATCCGCATGATCGATGCCGAACGGCTGGACCGCGCATATATGGACCATGGCGGTGATCATGCGCCGTTCCAACGCCTGATGACGCTGCGGCTGGATCTGGCCGGGCGGCAACATCACGCCGATCTGGCCCACGCCAGCAGCATGGCGGCAAAGGAAGCCGGCGAGGCCATCAGCGCCATGATAGAGGCGACCACGCCCAACTGTCCCGCCAGCATCCGTATGCGGGCAAAGGTGGAGGCGGAACAGGCCATCGAGGCCCTGACCAACGGCATCGCCGCACTGAACGCGGCCGAGCGTAAGGAGACGGCGCAATGAGCGGCGAAGGACACCTGCGCGCGCGCCCTTTGATCCACGCGCCGCTGGAAATGCGCCTGCGCAGCGGGGGCACGCTGGCCAAGGACCGCGCATTCGCCACATGCCCCGATTGCGACGCGCCGATGATCATCCGCCGGTCTGAACGCATGACCCACACGGTCAAAACGATGGATGTGATTTGCAGCAACCCCGGATGCGGCACCACCGGCGCGATGGAGCTGACCTTCACCCACACCTATACCCGCAGCCGCACCCCGCGCCCCGGCCTGCACCTGACCGAATGCCCGCGTGACCGCGTGCCACAGATCATGCCGCCCCGCCCCGGCGCGGACGACGATGATCAGTTGAGCATGTTTGCCCCGCCGGGCTGATCCAGTCCGGCCACCACCACCCGAAATTCTGACACCACACACGGCGGCAAACCCGCCGAGGGGGATGCTTTGTCCTACGAAAACCCGGCCCAATATATGATCGACACCGCCGCGATGGCGCCACCGGTCAATCCCGCCATCGATCGGATGGAACGCCAGATCGCGGCGATGCGCCACATGGCCGTGGCCGCCTATCGCGCCGCGCTGATGCTGGCGGCCACACTGGCCGCGCTGCTGATCATCATCCATGCCTGCCGCATGTGGCCATGGGCCGCGCCGGTGATGCAGGGCGCGGGCCTGACCATGGCCATCGCCGCCTATGCCACGGCCCTGATCCGGGGGCGCGGCCGGTGAACCTGTCAGACGAGATCATCAAGGGCCTGAAGGCCCGGTTTCAGTTCCGCAAGACGCGGGGCGCGTGGATGCAGGAGGGCAAATGCCCGCAATGCGGCAAAATGGAGGCATATTGCGCCGCCGAAGACCCCAAGGTCATCAAGTGCAACCGGATCGAAAAATGCGGCTGGGAAGACACCGTCCGCAATCAGTTGCCCGACCTGTTCGAGGATTGGTCGAAACGCCACCCCACCACCCCGGAAAATCCCACCGCGACGGCTGACGCCTATTTGCTGCACGAACGCGGGCTGGATCTGCGCCTGCTGCGCGGCAGCTATACGCAGGAGCTGTTCCGCGATCAGAAGACCGGCGCCACCAGCGCGACGGTGCGGTTCAAGGTGGGCGAGACCCATTGGGAACGGATCATCGACAAGCCGGGCCGGTTCGAAAAGAAGGCCCATTTCACCTATGGCGGCAGCTGGAAGGGCCACGTTTGGGCGCCCCCGGCCACCACGCTGGAGGTGCAGGCCCGCGCCGATGAAATCCTGATCGCCGAGGGGATTTTTGACGCGACGGCCCTGACACAGGTGCACCGGGTGGCCGTGTCGGCCATGTCGGTCAACGTCTGGCCGGATCGCTGGCTGGCCGAACTGCGCGCCGAATGCGTGCGCATCGGCCGCAAGGATTTCCCGCGTCTGGTCTTTGCCTTTGATGTCGGCGCGGCCGGGGTCAAATGGACCCGAAACTTTGTCGATCGAGCGAAAAAGGAAGGCTGGGAAGCCGAGGCGATGCAGGTGCGCCCCGATGGCGAGGGCACCAAGCTGGACTGGAACGACCTGCTGCTGCGCCATCTGGATTGGGATGGCGAGGGCCAAGACCCGATGGGCGACGAGGCGTTCGCGACCTATCGCTATAACGGGGCGATCACCATCGCCAAAACCGCCCGCGAAAAGGCCATCCTGATGGCCGACCAAAAGGTTGCCGTGGCCGCGTTCGAATTCCGCCACGGCAACCGGCTGTGGTGGGCCAAGGTCACATTCGACGAAGACAGCGATCCGCCCAAACGCCGGGTGCAGGTGGAGGAGATCGCCAACTGCGCATTCCGCCTGCTGTATCGCGAACGCGACGAGATCGAGGATGAGACGAACTATTTCTTACAGGTCGATTTCCCTGATCAACCGACGGTGAAGGCGCGCTTTACCCACGGTGCATGTGCCAACAGCAGCGAGTTCAAGAAACGGCTGATGGCGTTTGCCGGGATGTGGAAAGGTTCTGGCGAACAGCTGGACCGGATCATGGGAACCCAGATGCGCCGGCTGAAGGTCGTGCGCCCCATCGCCTTCACCGGATACAGCCGCGAGGACGAGGCTTGGGTGCTGGGCGATCTGGCGGTGCGAAATGGCCGCATTGAGCAGGTCAATGCTGACAAATATTTCGACTTTGGAAAATCTGCGGTCAAATTGCGTAGCGCCGAGCGTCTGCTCGACATCACCTATGATCCCGATCGGCTGAAATTCGACTGGCTCCCTCTGCTGTGGACGGCGTGGGGAGCGAAGGGCGTGGTCGCACTCGCATTCTTCACCATGAGCCTGTTTGCGGTGCAGATCCGAAAAAGGGATGGGTCGCTCGGCTTTCTGGAAATCACGGGCGAGGCAGGCGCGGGGAAATCCACACTGGTGGAATTCCTCTGGCGGCTGTTCGGCAGGCTGGAATACGAAGGCTTTGACCCGAACAAGACCACGCGCGCCGGTATGGCCCGCGAATTGGTCAAGGTGTCAGGACTGCCGGTCGGCCTGATCGAGGGCCGCCGCGACGATGATAAGCGCACCGGTCAGGCGCAGTTCGATTATAACGAGCTGCTGGTCCTGTATAATGGCCGCGCACCGCGCACCATCGGCGCGAAAACGGGGGGATACGAAACCTACTCTCCCCCGTTCCAAGGCTCGATCTATCTGATGCAGAACGAGCGGATCGACGGCATTCCGGCCGTGCTGGAACGCCTGATGTCGATGCGCATCGACAAGGCATCATGGTCGCCCGCGACCAAAGAAGCCGCGACGAAGCTTAAGCGCTGGCCTCTGACTGATGTCAGCGGGACCATCGTGCATGTTGTCCGGCAAGAGGCGGCATATCTCGACCACTTCTTCAAGCGGTTCGAGATCCACGATGCCGAGATGCCCAAGCGGGTGGCGGGCCTGCACAATGCCCGACCGATCATGTGCCACGCCCAGTTGGCCGCCGCCGTGGAATGCCTGCCCGGCCTGTTCCCTGCGATGCGCCCCGAATGGGTGGCGCAAACGCTGGAACTGGTCGACGCGATGGCGCTGGACCGTCAGGAAAGCGCGGGCGGCGATCACCCGACCGTGGCTTCATTCTGGGAGAAGGTGGATTACCTGATCAGCCGCGAAAGCGCGACCGATCACGGCGATGGAAAGAGCCTGAACCAGCACCGCGATGCCGAGAGCCTGATGGCGATCAGCCTGAACGATTTCGAGGCGCGCTGCCGCCACGCGGGCATCAGCACCCCGGATATGGACACCCTGCGCAAGGCCCTGCGCGGCAGCAAATCGCGCAAGTGGCTGGCGACCAAGGCGGTGAACAACCCCGCCGGGCGCAGCGTCAAATGCTGGGTGTTTGAACAGCCCAAGCGTCAGGAGCGCGTAATATGACCGCGCCCCGCCGCCGCCCGGCCGCCGCGCCCACCGCGCCCGGCCGCGTCAGCTATGACATCAGCCCGCCCGCCCTGCGCGTGTGGCACGGCATCGAGGCCGAAGACCCACCCGCGCGACGCCATGACTATCCGGCCCTGCTGGAGATGGCCGAGCGGATGCTGGCCCAACGCACCCGGCGCTATCCCGACATGGTGCGGGCCGGTCAGATCGGCGCCGACGCGGCGCAGGCCGAGATCGATACATGCCGGGCCATCGTGGCCGATTGGCAATGGATCATCAGCGGCGCAGGTGCCCCGGCACCGCTGACCACGCTGGCCGCCCGCGCCGATCTGTTGGACCGGGCCATCCAGACCATCGCCGACATCGCCCGCGATGCAGGCGGTTTTACCGATGATCTGGCCGACGCGGCGCAGCTGGTGATCGCCATGCGCTGGCACCTTCTGCCGGAACGCCGGACCCATTCCATCGCCCGCCTGAACCACGAACTGCGCGCGGGCACTTTCTTTCAAGCTGGAGGCAATCATGCACGCTAAACTGCATACGCTGGACTGCGCCTGTCACCGGTGCGTCAACGCCCATCCCCACCCGTCTGATCACCGTATGGCCCGCCACGGCTGGACCGGGATGGCGCTGTTCCTTTTCCTGTTCTGGGCCTTCCCCGGCCGCTGGCTGCTGGCCGCCGGTTGGGCCGCGCTCTCCACCATCATCCGCTGAAAGGATCGCACCATGCCGCATCCCATCACCCATTCCCGCCTGTCACCCGGCGCGGTTGGCCGCCCTATCCCCCAGCCCATCGCGCTGGTCATCTGCACCGGGTGCGAAGCCGAGGCCTTCACCAAGCCCGGCCACCTGCCGCACGATTGGCAGGTGGAGGCCCATGGCGACATGCATTTCGCATTCTGCCCCGATTGCGCCATCGATCTGCCAAAGGGCGACGGCCAGTGAGCCGGGCTGATAGGGCTGCGCAGCTGCGCGCGCGCATCGCCACGCTGGACGCCATGCGCATGGCCCGCCCCCTGACGCCAGAGGAGCGCGCCGAGGCCGACCAGCTGACCCACCGGCTGTATATGAGCGAATACCACCGCAACGCGGCCGGTCGCCTGACTGACAGCCGCCGCCGCGCCCGGATGATCACGGCCTGCCATGGCTAAGGGCCAGTCCAGGGCGGAACATCTGCGCGAACACCGCGCGGTCTTTGAACTGGCGATGCAGCTGGGCTGTTCGCTGGATACCGCCGCCCAGGAACTGGCCCGCCGCCGCGCATGGGCGCGCCTGAACGCCTCCACCGCCCGCCTGCGGGCAAAGATGGCCGGCGCGCCAACCACCACCTCCCAACCAACCCCACCACCGGCCAAACCGGCCCCGTGGTGGGTCGAACTCTAACAACAGGAAGCCCCGCAAATGCCTAAATCTTGTCACGTCCAGTTAAAGCGCTGCCCATTTTGCGGAGAGGAGATGGCGCGGAACAAGAGCAAATTTAATCCCTACGCATACTGCGACACCGAAGGATGCTGGTTGGCTGATCGCAAAATCTCAATCCCACTGGATGATCCGACCCAAGTCGCATCATTCAATAAGCGTGCGATCGACAAGGTTATTGAGACAATAAACCTGCGCCTACAGGAAGGCGGGAGGCAGATTTCGCGTTTGGCCATGCGCCTGACGACCAATGAAGCACTGCAGGCGCCTACCCCGCGCTGGGCTGGCCTTCATCCTTTCCAACGGGCCGAAGAAATCGGGAAGGCCAAAGCAGAACACGATCAAGCCATTCTCGATGCGAGAGCCTTCGTGGCCGATCTGGAGGGCAAAACCGATGCCTAAGCCCCTCACCCACACCATGCGCCAGCGGCTGCTGGCGGCCTATGATCACGCGGCAGAGATGGCGAAGGCGGGATTTCATCCGCTGGGCATCATCCGGTCTCTTCAGGCGAACCACCGGGCGACCTATGGCTATGCCTGCGGCACCGAACGGCTGCGCTGTGCCGGGGTGGAGGTGACCTGCACCAGCGGCACCCACCCCAAGATGCTGAACGCTTGGATGGCCAAGGCCGCCGCGCGCCTGGACGAAGAAAGGGCCGCCGGATTGGAAAGTCTGACTGGAGGGAAGCAATGATCCGCACACCACGTTACGGCGATGCGCCCCCGAATGCCCGCAGCCGGATGGCAAGGCGGCGCTATGAGATCAAGGAAGCCGCCCGCAAGCGGCACCGGAACTATAGCATCGGGTTCGCATCGGCCCTGCAATTCTGGAAAGAATACCCCAGCCCAGAGTGCTGGGGCTGGACCACAGAAGGCCCCCTGCCGCGCCGCAAAATTGTTAAGCGGCATAAACGCCGCGTCAACATCGCGAAGTTTCGGGCCGAGGCGCATTGGCTGCCATTCTGATGCCAAGGAGTGAAGGTTGAATAATACCGGTAATGCCCGGCTCCTGCGCATCACGGATGTCATGGAGCGGACCACGCTGTCTCGATCGTATATCTATGCCAAGGTGCGGCGCGGTGAATTTCCCGCGCCGATCAGCCTCGGCTCTAAATGCTCCCGCTGGCATGTGGCCGATGTCGACGCATGGATACGAGAGCGCCAATCCTGAAACCTATCGTCGGGGCCTGCCCGGCCCCGACGCAGCCCAGCGGATCGGCTGCCCCATGTGGACCTCTGGCGGCCACATGCTTTGCATCAGGATCTGCGCCCATTCACAGGCCAATTCGCGCCGCCGGTCCATATAGGATGCCCGGTTATAGGCGCCCTCCACCTGATCTTTGGGGACATGCGCCAGCATCAGGTCGATGATCGCGCGATCGGGCGATGCCCCCTTGTGACCAGCGTCCCGCCATGCACGTTCGCAGCGCTCATTCATGATCGTCGAGAAGGCTGAACGGAAACCATGCGGGACATGCCGCTGGTAATAGCCGGCGCGGATCAACAGGGCGCGCAGCGTGTTCTCTGACATCGGTTTGTGCGGATGCCGATCGCTGGGCCAGATCAACTCCAGATCACCCGTCAACTGTTCCATGCACCGCAGGATCGCCACCGCCTCGGGCGCCAGCGGCACAAGGTGATCGCCATCCTCCTCTGCCTTTCGGTCCTTGTCCCCCTTCATCCGCGCGGCCGGGATGCGCCACAGCGGCGCATCGCCATCCAGCCCTTCCATTTCACTCCAGCGCGCATCGTGCAGCTCGTTCGCGCGCACGGCCGTCAGGGCAAGGAACCGCAGCGCCAGCTTGGTGCTGGCGCGACACCGTTCGGCCTCACAGTCGACCATCAACTGGCGCAGGGCATCCAGATCGATAATCGCCGGCTGCTTTTTAGATTTCGGCACGGGCGGTAGGGCGATGACCAGCTTTGCCGCCGGATCATTCAGCACCTCACCCTTCGCCACCGCATAGATGAAAATGGCACTGATCCGCTGACACACCCGGTGCGCCGTCTCGATAGCGCCTCGATCGACGATGCGTTGAAGGACCGCATATACCTCGGCAGCCGTGATATCAGTGATAGGACGCGCGGCCAGATAGGGATACACATCGATATCAAGCCGATCGAGAACGTTCTGGGCATGAACAGTCGACCAGCGCTTGGCCTGCAATTTATACCAGGCGCGGCCCATCTCACCGAATGTCATTCGGGCGGCATCGCCCTTGCGGAACAGGTCGGAGGGCTTGGGCTCGACGCCCTTCGCCAACAGAGCCTTGGCCACGTCGCGCGCCGCGCGCGCATCCTTCAATGATATCGCTGGGTATGGACCGATGGTCAGCGTCTTTTGCGCGGGCTTTCCCTGACCATTTCGGCCGAACTGATAGTTCATCCGCCATGATCGGCCGCCGGTGGCCGAAACATGCAGATAGAGCTGCTCGCCGTCCGTCAGCTTGTAGGCCTTACCCGTGGCCTTCGCATTGCGCAGCCGCGTGTCCGTCAGACCGGCCATACCATATCACCCGAATCGCATACCATAGATCAAACCATAGCACGGCGTGGATGCATGAGGACAAATGGAGACGCATGTGGATGAATGACACACGGAAACCCTTGGGTTTCCGGCTCATTCTAGAGCCATACGCATGCATGTGGATGAGAAATTGGCGGAGAGGCAGGGATTCGAACCCTGGATACCCTCACGAGTATGCCGCATTTCGAGTGCGGTGCATTCGACCACTCTGCCACCTCTCCGCAGAGGTTTTGGATGAAACCGCAAGGGCTTCGTCCCGGTCGGGAGCCGCCCTCTAGCCAACGAATCGCCCCTTGCCAAGCCCTTATTTTCGCTTGCGTGATTTTCCTGTGTGGTCGCTTGTTTCGCGCCCGCACAAAACCTATATTCGCCATATGGAACGCGCCAGCTTCTTCTCCCCGCAGGCGGGCCGACACATCGATATGCCTCGCGCCTCACGCGCGCGGTTTGGCATCGGTGATGTGGTCCGCCACCGCCAGCATGACTTTCGCGGCGTGGTGTTCGATGTCGACCCCGTCTTTTCCAATAGCGAGGAATGGTACGAATCGATCCCGCAGGACCGCCGCCCGGCGCGTGAACAGCCCTATTACCACCTGTTCGCCGAAAACGAAGAACAGAGCTATATCGCCTATGTCAGCCAGCAGAACCTGGTTGCCGACGCCGATGGCGGGCCGATCGACCACCCCCATCTGGACGAGGTGTTTGAGCAGTTCGACGGCGAACGCTACCGCCTGCGCGCGGCCTTTAGCCAGTAACGCGGGCTCGACCGCCGCAGTGCAACAAAAAAGACCCGCCGGGCTGGAACGCCACGGCGGGTCTTTTTGCGTCAGCGCGTCAGGTGTGGTTCAGCCCTTCAGCTTCCAACCGGACCGCAGCACGTAATAGGTCACCACCGCCACCGCCGCGTTCAGCAACCCGATGCCCAGCGCCCCGTGCAGCACCGCCATATTGGTCGCGCCAATGTCGCTTTGCCCCAGAAAGCCAAAGCGGAAGCCCGAGATGATGTAGAAAAACGGGTTCACCCGGCTGATCGCTTGAAACGCGGGGTGCAGATTGTCGATGACATAAAACGTGCCCGACAACAGAGACAAAGGCTGGATGACGAAATTGGTGATCGCCGCATTGTGATCAAACTTTTCCGCCCAGATCGACGAGAGCAGCCCGATCAACGCCAGCAGCAGCGCGCCGTTCAACCCAAACCACACCACCGCCCAGGGATGCGCCATGGCCAACGACACGCCCGGCCACAAAAGCATCGCCCCGCCCAGCGCCAGCGCCACCATCACGCCGCGCGTGATCGCGCCAGCCACCATGCCCACCATCAGTTCGGCGGTCGACAGCGGCGGCATCAGGAAATCGATGATCGTCCCCATCATCTTGCCCGACAGGAAACTGAACGAGGCGTTCTGGAAGGCGTTGTTCATCATCCCCATCGCGATCAGCCCCGGCGCGATGAAGGTGGCAAAATTCACCCCCAGCACCAAGCGGTCCCCCCGCCCCATCGCCAGCGAGAAAATCACCAGAAACAGCAGGGTCGTGATCGCGGGCGCCCAGACGGTCTGAGTCTGGACTTTCATGAATCGCCGCACCTCTTTGGAGTACAGCGTCCACAGCCCCAACCAGTTGACGCCATGGATCGTGGGCTCTCCATGCGCGGGAAAATGCCGCAAAACGGCAGCGCCGGATGCAGAATCAGCGGAAAGGGCGTCATCGGGCAGCGGCCCGGTGGTGAAGCGGGGTTGATCGGCCATACACAGGCGACTATCGGAGGGTTTCACGCGTGGCAAGCCTTGGCGGTTTGCCGGCCTATAGAGAAGTTGCGAAAACCCGATGAGCTGGACCGAAGAACGCATCGAAAAGCTGACCAAGATGTGGGAAGGTGGCGCCACCGCCAGCCAGATCGCCGAAGAGCTGGGCGGGGTGAGCCGCAATGCCGTTATCGGCAAGGCGCACCGTCTGGGCCTGAAGGCCCGCCCCAGCCCGGTCAAGGCCGCCGAACGCAGCGAGGACGAGGCCCCCGCGCCCAAGCCCGCCCGTGCGGCCGCCCCGCCGCCTCCACCGGCCGAACCCGCGCCCGCCCCTGCGTCGCAGGCCGCCGCGCCATCGGCCGCGCCCACGCCGCCGCCCGCGCCGCGCGCCGCCCCTGTGGCACCGCCGCCGCCCGCAGCGCCCGTTCAGGCCGCCGCCCCTGCCGCTCCGTCCGATGCGCCGCCCGCGCCGCCCGCACCGCGAATCGTCTCGGTCGGGCCGGGCGGGTTCCTGCGTCAGGGCCCCGGTGAGCAGCAAGCCCCGATCCCGCCCGCGCCCCCGCGCCGTCTGGTCCCGGCCAAGCCCAGCCCCGAGATCGCCGACAAGACCAGCCTGCTGGATCTGAACGACCGCATCTGCCGCTGGCCCATGGGCCACCCCGGTGAGCCTGACTTCCACTTCTGCGGCGACAAGGTGAACCCCGGTTTCCCCTATTGCGTCGAGCATTGCGGCCGCGCCTATCAGGCGCAATTGCCGCGCGGCCATCGCCGCCCGCCGCCGCCGCTGCCGTTTGGCAATCCGCGCGTGCGCTGATTCGCGCCGCCGCCATCACCTGATGCCTTGCCGCCGGATGGAACGCCCATGTTCTGTCCGGCGGTGATCTTTTGCCCCTCCCGCTTTTCAGGCGCACCGCCCCAGCCATGACCCGCTCCCCCGGCACCTTGTTCGACCTGCTGCGCAAAGGCGTGGTGGCGCTGTTCATGCTGGCGCTGCTGTGCGGCATGGCGCTGCCGCTCTACAGCGACGAGGTGGGCTGGCGGTTGCAGGAACGCGCCGGGCTGGACGGGCTGGACAAGCTCTACGCCGAGCAGTGCGGCCCCAACACGCTGGCCGTGCCACCGTTCTTCATGTGGCCGGTGCGGTGGTATTCGGCCTTTTTCAACACGCTGCTGCCCGATCCGTTCTGGGTGCGGGTGTCGGGCGTGGGCTATATGCTGGTGTGGGTGTGGCTGGTGCTGCGCCTGATCGGACGAATCGGGCGCGACACGGCCCAGCGGCAGGTGATGGCGATCATCGCCCTCTCGCTGATGGGCTTTGGCGTGCTGCCGCTGTTGCTGGTGTGGAGCCGCCCGGAACAGCCGATCCTGCTGGCCATCACCGCAGCCCTGGTGATCGCGGCCAAGGGCTGGCGCAGTCCGGGCAATGTCTTTGCCCCCTTTGCCGGCGCGGCCTATGCCGAGGGGGACGACAGCCCGGCCACCGCATGGCGCCGGTCATTGGCCATTCTGGCGCTGGGCATCATCGCCCTGTCCTATCATTTCAAGGCGGTACTGCTGATCCCCGCCTTTGCCGGGGCGATCATGTTTGCCAGCCGCGGGCGGCGGGTGATGCCGATCCGGGTGCTGGCGATGGTGCTGCTGTTTGCCGCCACGGCCGCCTCGTGGAGCTATTGGACGCAGCGGCTGGCCTGTCCCAATGACCCGATCATCGCGGCCGCACATGCCAAGGAAAATCTGGGTGGGCAGATGGTGTCGGGGGACCGCTCGAAACTGGCGATTCTGGGCGATGTGATCGCCAATTACCGGCCGCACAAATATGTCGACATGGCCGCCCCCACGGTCAAGCCGATGACCTTCTGGCTGCCGCACAACCGCGTCTCGGACGAGGAGATGCATGGCTGGCAGGGCGGCATGGCGGCGATCTGGGCGCTGGCGCTGGCGCTGGGGGCGGTCAGCCTGCTGGCGGGCCTGTGGAACGCATGGCGGCACCGCGTGCTGCCGCCCGAACCGGTGCTGGCGCTGTTGCTGTATGGCGGCGCATCGGTGTGGATGGTCAGCCAACTGGTGCGGCACGCCTATGAATCCAGCTTTGTCCTGCCGCTGGTGATGCTCTCGATCGTGCTGGGGCTGGCCGCGCCGCACAACCGGCCGATGCTCCGTCAGGCGGGCGAAGTTCTCTCCCTAGCCTTTGCCCCGCTGATGGCGTTGAGCCTCATTCTGGTTGCCGGCTATTACGGCACGCCACTGGTACAGGCCACACGGGCGCGCGGCTATATCGTCGCCAACAGCCAGTTCTGGTCGGTGCCGCTGTATGGCTATGGCGCGGTGCGCGATGACCTGACGGCGCTGGCGCGGCAATGCCACCTGCCCCCGCCCGAAAACGCCAGCCATGTGCTGATCGATGACACGACCTATTTCACCTATATGCGCGCGCGCCTGCCACAGCACCATCTGGCGGTGACGATGGGCATCCTGAGCGGCACGGTGCAGGACCCGGTGGCCTATTTGCGGGCCAAGCATTCGTCAGGAATTCTGGTGGGTTGTCATTGGCTTCCGGCCCATTTGCGGGAACGCGCACACACCCGTGGCATGTATTGCTGCCTGACCCCGGCCGACTGGGACAAGCCGCTGCCCGCCCCCTTGACCAAGCCCGCGCCGTCCACGCGCTGAGGGCGGCGCATTTTTTCCGCGCGCTGCCCTTAACTCTTGGCGTTAACAACCGTTCTGTGTCGCGCATGACCGCTCACGACCCCTCCCTCCACGGCCGCCCGGCGCGTGGCCTGCTCGACTGGATCCGCAAGCCCGCGCGGACCGCACAGACCGAGGCCAGCACACCTGCGCCACAGGAAGAGGCCGCCCCGGTCAGCGAGGTGCCCGACACCTTGCGCATGACGCGGGCGCAACTGCTGACCGACATCACCGATTTCCTGATGGCGCATGACTTGGAAATCAGTGGCTTTACCCTGACGGTGGCGCATGATTACCTGACCGGCGGCGATGGCGCGATCATGCGTGAAATCGACCGCCGCATCCAGTCGCGTCAGGCCGTCACGCTGGAATGGCTGGAACAGACTACCCGCGAAAGCCGCAGCCAGGATGGCGAAATCCTCTCGCGCATGATGCGCAAGCTGGAAAGCAATATCGAGGAATTCGGCCGCACCACCACCGCCGCCAAATCCGCCGCCAGCGATTACAGCGCCGCGCTGACCGATCATGTCGACGAATTGGGCAATGCGGCCCAAAGCTGCGCCAAGGCCAGTTGTGAAGTGATCCGCAGCGGTGATGGCATCGGCGTGGCCGAACTGGTCGATCTGGCCCGCGCCATGCTGGACCGCACCCGTGGTCTGGAACAGGAAATGGCGCGCAGCGTGTTGCAGACCCGCGCCCTGCGCCGCAGTCTGGAACAGGCCCGCCGTACCGCCGAGGAAGACCATCTGACCGGCCTGCCCAACCGCCGGGCCTTTGAAACGGTCTATACCCGCGAATATGCCGCCGCCCGCGAAAAGGGCGAGCAATTGTGCGTGGCCTTTTGCGACATCGACAATTTCAAACGCATCAACGACACCCATGGCCACGAAGCGGGCGACCGCGTGCTCAAAACCGTTGCTTCGGCGCTGGCCAAGATATCGAACGACCGCTGCCATGTTGCCCGCCATGGCGGCGAGGAATTTGTCGTGCTGTTGCGCGGCCGGTCGGTGCATCAGGCGTGGGAATTGATGGACGATGCGCGCATGGCCATGGCCGAGCGCAACATGGTCAACCGCGCCACCGACACCCCCTTTGGCAAGGTGACGTTTTCCTGCGGGCTGGCCGATGTCTTTGCCTTTGCCGATCCCCGCACCGCCCTGCGCGCCGCCGACAAAGCGCTGTATCGCGCCAAATCCGAAGGCCGCAACAAGGTCAAGATGGCCGACCCGCAAAGTGACGGATCAAATCCCTGATCAACACATCCAGTTTGACGCAGCAATATCATGAATGCCATGACTGACCCGTGACATGCGGCCTGTGCCGCAATTGGGGGGACAGTCTTGACAACGCTTATACGCAAAGGCCGGATCACGGCTCTGTTGGCCGTGCTGTGCAGCAGCAGTACCGCTTTTGCCGATCCACGGCCGCCCGTTGCGCCGGTTTCTGTGCCACTTCCCCCACCTGTTGCGGTCGTGCCACCTCCCCCACCTGTTGCGGTCGTGCCGCCGCCGCCGGTTGCCCTCACCCCGCTGCCGCCCTCGCAGGACAAGGATGTGGCACGCGACAAGGTCGAGCCGCCCCTGGCCGCCAACGATCCGCGCCAGTTTCAGGCTTGCGACGGCTATGGCGCCCCTAACGAGAACGGTGATGGCATTTCGCGCATCGCGATGGGCTGGCTGGGGCTGTTCGTCCCTGCGGCCGGGGCGGGCAACACCACGGCCAGCACGCCGGCCTTTTCAAGCTGGGGGATTGCCGCTTGCAATGGGGCGCTGGCCAATCCGCGTCTGGCGCCAACCTACCACCTGCGCCGCGCCAGCCTGCTGCGCGCCCGGGCCATCCACAGGCTCAGCGCGCAGGACAACGCCGGGGCGCTGGGCGATCTCGACGCCGCCGACGACAGCGCGGCAAAGGCCGCCGAGCCGCTCTATGCCCGCTCGATGGGGCTGGGCAGCCAGTTGTTGCGCGCCTATCTGGCGATGCAGGCTGGCCACCGCGACGAGGTGCTGGCGCTGACCGCCCAGACCCGCAACGCCCGCCCCTATGTCTATCGCGTGCAACAGGTCAGCGACTTTCTGGCGCTGTCGGCCACGCATGACGCGGACGCGTTTTATGCCGCGCTGGACCGTCAGGCGACGCTGAACCCGGAATCGCGCCGCGCGCTGTTCCAACTGGCCATCGAACGGCGCGATTGGGCCAAGGTGATCGCCACCCGCCAACAGCTGGACTTTACCCCGCCCGCCGCGCAACAGGGCGGTTTCCAGATCCAGCATTTCCATACGCTGCTGGTCCAGTTGTTCAGTGATGAACTGGAGGCCGATCAGGCGATGGTCTTTGCCCTTGCCGCCACCGGCAAGGACGATGCGGCCAAGGCGTTGCTGGCGCAAATCGACACACGGATCGAGGCACTGGGCAGCGAACTGCCCAAGCGCGCCGATGGTTCTTCCCGCCCGCGCGCCGAACGCGATGCACACGCCATACTGGGCGGACAACAGGTGCGTTTCCGTGCCCAGTCGGCAGTGACGCGGCGCCTGCTCGACCTGCTGGTGCCGGCCCGCGCGGGTGATAACGACGCCTTTAATGCCTTGCTCAAGGCGGGGCAGCCTACACCGCCGCTCGACGGGCGCAGCATCTTTCTGATGGAAACGCTGCGCGATGCCACCCACGGCCCCAAGGCGCCATTAAGCAACACCATCAACGCCATGCGGGCGCGCGCCGACATCGCCCTGGACAAATTCCGTCTGCCGATGGACCGGCTGTATCAGGCGATGCCCGCCCCCGAAACGCGCGAACGCCTGCCCAAATTCCGCGAGGCCAAGGGGCTGTTTGGCGATTACGATGGCAATGGCTTTGTCGTCACACAGGACGGCCCCGTCACCAAGGTCAGCTTTGGCGGGCTAAAGGCCGCCGAAGCCACGGTCGAGGAACTCGCGCTGCTCAAGGCCGCCGAACTGACGCTGGCGGCGGGCCACGACCGCTTTGCCATGCTGGACAAGCGGATCACCGCCCGCACCCTGACCCATACGTCGATCTATGGTAGCTGGAGCATGCCCGAAGGCTATGTCGCCGATATCCGCATCCTGCCGTTTGATGCCAACGCTGTGCCCAAAGGTTATGAGGCCTATGCCGAGCGGCCGGTCATCGCGCGCGATGTGATTGCCGCGCTGGCACCGATCTATCACCCCAGCCCGGCCCCGTAACCACAGCCAAGTCGCGAATTTTCAAAAGGAAACAATGCAATGACCATTTCGCTATACGATATGACGGCGGGTGCCTGCCTGCAAATTCTGGCCTGCACCGCCGATCTGATGGACAAGGCCAAGGCCCATGCCGACGCGCAAGGCATCCCTGAAGCCGACCTGATGGCCGCCCGCCTGGCCCCTGACATGTGGGATCTGGCCATGCAGGTAAAGGCGACCGTGCTGTTCTCGGCCGGGGCGCTGGAAGGTGTGATTGCTGGCGAATTCGTCCCCGCCATGCCCGATGACCTGCATGATCTGGCCGCGCTGAAGGCCCATGTCGAACAGGCCATCGCCCGCATCACCGCGCTGGACCGCGCCGCGGTCGAAGGCGTGGTGGGCAAGGACGCCTGCTTCAAGGGCCGCATGTCCCAGATGGACTTCACCGCCGAAGCGATGCTGGCCACGTTTGTCATGCCCAATTTCTATTTCCACGCGACCACCGTGTACGACATTCTGCGCGCACAGGGCGTGCCGCTGGCCAAGCGTGACTATATGGGCGCACCGCGGCTCAAAACGCCCGCCTGATCAGCGGCGCACCGGACAGCAAAAAGGCCCGCCTCTCGTCTGAGAAGCGGGCCTTTTCGTTACCTCAGGCCTTGGCCCGCGATCAGTCGTCCGACTTCAGGAAAGCCGGCATGTGATCGGGGTTGCCACCCTCTTCGCGGTCACGACGAGGACGGTCACCACCTTCACGGCGGGGACCACGGTCGCCGCCGTCACGGCGCGGACCACGATCGTTGCGCGGGCCACGGCGGTCGCTGCCACGGTCGCCACGGTCACCACGCGGTTCGCGCGGTTCACGCGGCGGACGGGTGTCCTCCAGCTCGGCGCCGGTGTCCTGATCGACGACGCGCATGGACAGGCGAACCTTGCCACGGTTGTCGATTTCCAGAACCTTGACAAAGACTTCCTGGCCTTCCTTGACAACGTCGGTCGGCTTTTCGACGCGCTCGTTCTTCATTTCGCTGACGTGGACCAGACCGTCCTTGCCACCCATGAAGTTCACGAAAGCGCCAAAGTCGACGATGTTGACGACCTTGCCCTTGTAGACCTTGCCGACTTCGGCTTCCTCGACGATGCCCAGAATCCAGTTCTTGGCAGCCTCGATCTGGCCCAGATCGCTCGACGAGATCTTGATGATCCCTTCGTCGTCGATGTCGACCTTGGCGCCGGTGGTGGCGACGATCTCGCGGATCACCTTGCCGCCGGTGCCGATGACGTCACGGATCTTCGACTTGTCGATGCTGATCGTCTCGATGCGCGGGGCATGGGCCGACAGTTCGGTCCGGGCCTCACCCAAAGCCTTCAGCATCTCACCCAGGATATGCGCGCGGCCTTCCTTGGCCTGCGTCAGGGCTTGCGCCATGATTTCCTTGGTGATGCCGGCGACCTTGATGTCCATCTGCATCGTGGTGATGCCCTCGGACGTGCCGGCCACCTTGAAGTCCATGTCGCCCAGGTGATCTTCGTCACCCAGAATGTCGGACAGCACGGTGAATTCGTCACCTTCCAGGATCAGGCCCATGGCGATGCCCGACACCGGACGCACCAGCGGCACGCCCGCGTCCATCATCGAAAGCGAACCGCCGCAGACGGTAGCCATCGAGGACGAACCGTTCGACTCGGTGATGTCCGAGAGAACGCGGATGGTGTAAGGGAAGTCTTCCTTGCTCGGCAGCACGGGGTGCAGCGCGCGCCACGCCAGCTTGCCATGGCCAACCTCGCGGCGGCCCGGCGCGCCAAAGCGGCCAACTTCGCCAACCGAATACGGCGGGAAGTTGTAGTGCAGCATGAACGGCTGATACGACAGGCCGTCCAGACCGTCGATCATCTGCTCGGCATCCTTGGTGCCCAGCGTGGTGGTGCAGATCGACTGCGTTTCACCGCGCGTGAACAGCGCCGAACCATGCGTGCGCGGCAGGAAGCCCACCATCGACTCGATCGGACGGATCTGCGTCGTGGTGCGGCCGTCGATGCGCTTGCCGTCCTTCAGGATGGCGGTACGCACGATTTCGGCTTCCAGCTTCTTCATGGTCTTGATCGCGACCATCTGGGTCTGGGCACCCTCGTCGGCAAAGGCAGCCTTGGCCTTGGCGCGTGCCTCGTTCAGCGCGTTCGAACGGGCCGACTTGTCGGTCAGCTTGTACGCGGCGGCAATGTCCTTGCCCACCAGCGTCTTCAGCTTCTTCTTCATGTCGGCGGTGTTGTCCGACAGGTCGATTTCCCACGGATCCTTCGCGGCCTTTTCGGCCAGCTCGATGATCGCGGCGACAACCTTGCGGCTTTCGTCATGGGCGAACATGACCGCGCCCAGCATTTCTTCCTCGGTCAGTTCCTTGGCCTCGGACTCCACCATCATCACGGCGGAATCGGTGGCGGCAACGACCAGGTCCAGACGACCCTCGGCGACCTGCGCCATCGAGGGGTTCAGCTGGTATTCGCCATCCTTGAAACCGACGCGGGCGGCGCCGATCGGGCCCATGAAGGGCACGCCGCTGATGGTCAGCGCAGCCGAAGCGGCGATCATCGCGACGATATCGGGTTCGGTCTCGCCGTCATAGCTCAACACCTGAGCGATAACGTTGATTTCGTTATAGAAACCTTCGGGGAACAGCGGGCGCACCGGGCGGTCGATCAGGCGGGAAACCAGCGTTTCCTTTTCCGTCGCGCCACGCTCACGCTTGAAGAAGCCGCCGGGGATACGGCCGGCAGCCGAAAACTTTTCCTGATAGTGGACGGTCAGCGGGAAGAAATCCTGGCCTTCCTTCACAGACTTGGCGGCGGTCACGGCGCACAGCACCACGGTTTCGCCATAGGTGGCCAGAACAGCGCCGTCGGCCTGACGGGCGATACGGCCGGTTTCGAGGGTGAGGGTCTTTCCGCCCCACTCCAGCGATACGGTCTTGACGTCGAACATCATTTTTCCTTCAGCCCACAGGCCCTATTGCCTTGCGGGGCTTGCTTATGCCGGGATATCCGCCCGGCGGCGGTGCGGGGCAACATGCTCTCGCGCCCCAAGGCCTTCCACCGGATTGCGGAAAAGCCCCTGAAATTCGGTCCTGCCAAAATGCACAACAGCCCCATGATGGGGCCGCGCGTCTCTTAGCCGACAATTGCCCCCCAAGCGAGGGGAAGATGCAGCCATTTGCGAGTGCCGGTGTAGACCGGAAAAATCGCCGCAAACGCCACAAAGAAGCAGCGCCCCAATCCCGGTGGGGAAAGGGGCGCTTGATCCATCAGGCTTACTTGCGCAGGCCCAGCTTGGCGATGAGAGCGTTGTAACGCTCCACATCCTTCTTCTTCAGGTAGGCCAGCAGGGTGCGGCGCTTGTTGACCAGCTGCAACAGACCACGACGCGAGTGGTTGTCCTTGGCGTGGGTCTTGAAGTGCTCGGTCAGGTTCACGATGCGCGTGGTCAGGATAGCGACCTGCACTTCGGGCGAACCGGTATCGCCAGCCTTGCGGGCGTTGTCGGCGATAAGTTCCTGCTTCTTTTCGGCGGTAACCGTCATGTGCTCTACTCCGCGACATCCTGATAAAGGTTGAACCCCCGCTCGACCGTGGCCGAGCCGCCGTCAATCTGCATCAGCGCGACCGGCATATCGCCACAGCGCGCCCAATACAGCCCGTCGGCATGGGACTGCCCGGTCAGAACGCGGCCCTGTCGGACCGCCCTTGCCTGTTCCGGGCTGAGGGTAAGAGCCGGGATGTCGACCAGCCCTGCCTCCAGCGGCAAGAGAATGTTCTCAAGCGGTGCGCCCTTACCGATTTCGTTCAACAAGTCCAGCGAAATCGCCTGATCCATGCCAAACGGCCCGGCCTGTTCGCGCCGCAGCATCGTCACATGCCCCACCGTCCCCAGCGTCAGCGCGATGTCGCGCGCCAGAGAGCGGATATAGGTGCCCTTGGACACATGCGCGCGGAAAGTGGCGTGGGTGCAGGCATCGCCCTCCCCCGCCACCGCATCCACCAACGCGATGTCATGCACGGTGATGTCGCGCGTGGGCATCTCGACCACCTCACCGGCGCGTGCCCGGTCATAGGCGCGCGTGCCGTCGATGCGGATGGCGCTATAGGCGGGCGGCACCTGTGCGATCGGCCCGGTAAACTGCGGCAGAACGGCAGCGATGGCGGCGGCGGCGGGGTGCATATCGCTGCTGGCCACCACCGCGCCTTCCAGATCCAGCGTGTCGGTCTGCGTGCCAAATGCCACGGTAAAGCTGTAGACCTTGGACGCGTCCAGCATGCGGCCCGTCAGCTTGGTCGCCTCACCCAGCGCGATGGGCAGAATGCCACTGGCCAGCGGGTCCAGCGTGCCGCCATGGCCCACCTTGATCCCGCCCTTCAGCTTCATGTTATAGCCCGCCTCGCGCAGGTTGCGCTTGACCGCGCTGACCGCCTGCGTGCTGCCCAGCTCCAGCGGCTTGTCCAGAATGATCCAACCGTGCACGCCCATCACGCCGCGCCATACATCCCGCGCGCGGCGGCAAAATGGCGGCGGCACAGCGCAACATAGCGGTCATTGCCGCCAATCTCGGTCTGTGCCCCGGCGATCACCGCGCGGCCATCGGCGTCCACCCGCAGGTTCATCGTCGCCTTGCGGCCGCAATGGCACACCGCCTTGAGCTCCACCAGCGAGTCCGCAATGCCCAGCAGCACCGCCGAGCCCGGAAACAATTCGCCCTGGAAATCGGTGCGCAGGCCATAACACAGCACCGGAATATTGGCCTCATCGGCCAGACGCGCGCATTCCCACACCTGTTCGGGCGTCAGGAATTGGGCCTCGTCCACCAGAACACAGCCGATGGGCGTGGTTTCATGGGCTGCCAGCACCGCCGAATACAAATCCGTGGCTTGCGCGAAACGGTGCGCATCGGCATGCAGGCCAATGCGGCTTTCGATCGCGTGATCGCCGCCACGATCATCAATCGCCGCCGTCCACAGCATCGTCGCCATGCCTCGTTCGGCATAGTTGAACGCCGCCTGCAACAGATTGGTCGATTTGCCCGCATTCATGCTGGCATAATAGAAATAGAGCTTGGCCATGGGCGCGGCTCAGTCCTCGTCACCCTCGTCGGCAGCGTCCACATCGCGGCGCACGCGGGGGTCGGCCAACAACGCGTCGATCCGGCTTGCCTCGTCAAAGCTTTCGTCGGCCAGAAACTTGATCTTGGCCGCGTATTTCAGCTTCAGCTTGCCGGCCACTTCCTTCTGGAAAAAGGCGGTGTGGGTGCGCAAGGCTTTGAGCACCACCGCCTCGTCCTCGCCCAGCAGCGGCTTTACGAACACCGCCGCGTGGCGCAGATCAGGCGACATGCGCACCTCGGTCACGCTGACGGAATGGGCCGAGAGCACATCGTCATGTACCATCTGGCGGGTCAGCAATTCGCTGATGACGTGGCGCACCTGCTCGCCCACCTTCAACAGGCGGACCGAACGGTTTTCGGGGGTCGAGATCTGGTGACGAGCCATCAGTGTTCCATCTTGTCCAAAATGCGCCGCAGACTGCGGATATTGCGCGCGGTGCCCGGATAGCCCAGCCGCCGCTCGATAAAGGCGTTGGTCAGGCGCGAGCGCCCCACACCCTCGACATAATCAATGTAAAGGCAACGCGCGCCCAGCGCCAGACGCTCTGGCCCGCGCGGCGCATGGATTTCGGCCATGGCCGAGAAAGTCAGCGCGCCGGGATCGCCCGCCAGAAACATCGTGTGCACCTGCGCCGGATCGCCGGTCGCGGCAAAGGGATTGTCCTCAATCGCGCTGCGCAATTCGTCCACCGAGCGCACCGCGACAAAGCTGGCGATATCGAACCGGTCAGCCATCATGTGCGACAGCATGTCCTCCAGCCCATCGGTGGGGCGCTGGTCATAGTCGAACAGCACATTGCCGCTGGCCACGACGGTTTCGATATTCTCGAACTCCTCGCGCGCCATCGCATGGCGCAAATCGGCCATGGTCAGCCGGTTGTCGCCCACATTGACGCTGCCGAAAAAGGCGATGTAGCGGGTCATCCCAGCTTTCCCATGGCGCAAACGGCCAACGGGGCAACGGCCAATGCCGCCCATATGGGCAAACATCCCGCCGTTACCCCGCTATCGATACCAGACCAGATCGAACGCCGGTTGCGGGCCCACCAGCCGCCCTTGCGGGCAGGCTTTTGCGTGGTGGGCCTTTCGCGCTTCCGGCTGACGGGCATGCCTTACAGCGTGCGCTCGCGCATCTCGACCTCGAACACTTCCAGGCTGTCGCCGGGCTTGATGTCGTTGGTGTCCTCCAGCACGACACCGCATTCCAGACCGGCCCGCACCTCGGCCACGTCGTCCTTGAAACGGCGCAACGACTTGATGTGGGTCTTGGAGACGATGACGTCCTGACGGGTGAGACGGGCGTACAGGCCCTTCTTGATGTAACCCTCGACCACCAACAGACCAGCGGCCTTGTCGTGCTTGCCCGCGGGGAACACTTCCTTGACATCGGCGCGGCCAACGACCGTTTCGATGCGCTCGGGACCCAGCTCGCCGGCCATTTCCTTGGCGATGTCGTCGGTCAGGTGATAGATGACGTCGAAATACTTCATCCGCACCTTCTGACGCTCGACCATCTCGCGCGCCTTGGCGTTGGGACGCACGTTGAAGCCGACGATCGGCGCGCCAGTGGCACCGGCCAGCGTCACATCGCTTTCGGTGATGGCGCCCACGCCCGAATGCAGGATCTTGACCTTGATCTCGTCGGTCGACAGGCGGTTGAGCGCGTTGCAGATCGCCTCGGTCGAGCCCTGCACGTCAGCCTTGACGACGATCGGGTACTCAATGACGGTCTCCTTGGCGCGCAGCGCCGAGAACATGTTCTCAATGCTGGAAGGCGCCTGCGTCGTGCGCTTGGCGGTGGCCTGTTCCTGACGGAAGGCAGCCACTTCGCGGGCACGGGCTTCGCTCTCGACCACGGTCAGCGTGTCACCGGCCATCGGCACGCCGCCAATGCCCAGCACCTCGACCGGCAGCGCCGGCGGGGCGGCCTTGATCTGGCGACCCTTGTCATCCAGCATGGCGCGCACGCGGCCCGAATGGGTGCCGACCACCAGAATGTCGCCGACCTTGAGCGTGCCACGCGTGATCAGCACGGTGGCCAGCGGCCCCTTGCCCTTGTCCAGCTTGGCCTCGACCACGGTCGCCTCGGCGGCGCGGTCGGGGTTGGCCTTCAGCTCCATCAGTTCTGCCTGCAACAGGATCTTCTCGATCAGCTCCTGCAAACCAGCGCCGGTCTTGGCCGAAACCTCGACGTCCTGCACTTCACCCGACATCTGCTCGACGATGATCTCGTGCTCCAGCAGGCGCTCGCGGATCTTCTGCGGGTTGTATTCCGGCTTGTCGCACTTGGTGATCGCCACGATCATCGGCACGCCGGCGGCCTTGGTGTGGTTGATGGCCTCGATCGTCTGGGGCATCAGGCCATCGTCACCGGCCACCACCAGAATGACGATATCCGTCACATTGGCGCCGCGCTGACGCATTTCACTGAAAGCCTCGTGGCCCGGCGTGTCCAGGAAGGTGACCAGATCGCCACCCTTGGTCTTGATCTGATAGGCGCCGATGTGCTGCGTGATGCCGCCCGCTTCGCCCTTGACCACATCGGTCCCGCGCAGCGCGTCCAGCAGGCTGGTCTTGCCATGGTCAACGTGGCCCATGATCGTGACGACCGGCGGACGGGTCTTCAGCGTTTCTTCGGCATCGACGTCGACGGTGGTGTCGATGTCGACGTCATTCTCGCTGACGCGCTGGATGTTGTGGCCAAATTCCTCGACCAACAGCTCGGCGGTGTCCTGATCGATGGTGTGGTTCAGCGTCACCACCATGCCCATCTTGAACAGCGACTTGACCAGATCCGCGGCCTTTTCAGCCATACGGTTGGCCAATTCCTGCACCGTGATCGCCTCGGGCACGACCACGTCGCGCACCTGCTTTTCACGCTGCTGATACTGGCCGCTGAACTGGGCGCGGCGTTCCTTTTCGCGGGCGCGCTTCAACGCGGCCAGCGAACGGGCGCGTGCACCCTCGTCCTCGTTCAGCGCACGGCTGACGGTCAGCTTGCCACCACGGCGGTCATCGCCCTTGCGGTCGCGGTTGGGCGCGGGCTTCTTGGCGGCCGCGCCAGGCGCTTCAGGCTTGCGCGCGGGGGCGGCAGGCGACTGCACCGGGGTAAAGCGGCGCGGCGCGGGCGCGGGGGCCGGAGCGGCCGCACGGGCGGGCGCTTCCTGACGCGCGGCGGGCGCGGGCTTGGCCTCGGCCGGAGCGGCAGCGACAGGCGCGGCGGGCTTGGCCTCGGCCGGCGCGGCAGCGACAGGCGCGGGCGCGGCTTCCTCAACCGGAGCGGGCGCGGGCGCGGCTTCGGCAGCCTCGGCGGCACGGCGGTTTTCCTCGGCGCGGCGGCGCTCTTCCTCGATCGCGCGGGCCTTTTCCTCCTGCTCGCGGCGGCTGGCAGCTTCCAGCGCGGCCATGCGCGACTCTTCAGCCTCGCGCAGCAGGCGGGCCTGCATTTCCTGACGCGTCTCGTTGCGCGGCGGGGCCGGGCGGGGTGCGGGCGCTGCCGGGCGCGGGGCGGGCGGCACCGGGGCGGCGGCCACCGGAGCGGGCGCGGGCGCGGGAGCCGGCGCCGGAGCGGGTGCGGGTTCAGCCGCCTGCGGCGCGGGCGCGCCGCCCTCACCCGGCTTGCCCAACACCTTGCGGCGCTTCACTTCAACCACCACCTTGTTGGTGCGGCCATGGCTGAAGGTCTGCTTGACTTCACCCGCTTCCACCGAGCGCTTCAGCCCCAGCGGCTTGCGGCCCAGTGTCGGTTTGTCGTTACTATCGGTCATCTCGTCAAACAGCCCTTCACATCAATACGTCGTCATCGGCGCCCACGGCGGCATCGGCCACCGGTTTGCCCTGAATATCCTGCCCGTCCGCATCCGGACGGTCCAAATAATGAAGCAGGCGCCCAAGCAAGGGGGCCAGCCGATCGGCCACGGCCCGGTCAGTCAGCGCCAGATGCACGACGTTCTCGCGGCCCAATGCCACAGACAACCCCGCACGGTCCAGAGGTAAGGTGACCCCGGTCATTCCGCTGCCCTCGGCCTCCTGGCCCACGCGCCATGCCTGATCCAGCTTGCGGTTGCCATCACTGCCCGCGTCGCTGGCATGGGCCAGCCAGACCACCCGGCCCATGCGCGCGTTTTCGGCGATGCGGTCAGACCCGACCAACACCTGCCCGGCGCCATAGGCCAGCCCCAAACGGTCATAAAAGGCGCGAGTCAGCGCCGCCTCGATCAAATCGGGCAGATCGTCGGGGATCGACAGCTTTGCGCCCTTATAGGCACGGGCCAGCGCGCCCTTCAGCTTGCCCTTGGCGATCGCCACTTCCAGCTCGGCGCGGGTGACGCCGATCCATGCCCCGCGGCCCGGCGCACGCGCCAGCACATCGGGCAGAACCATCGCCACGCCGTCCGGCCCGTCGGGCGAAATCGCCAGACGGATCAGCGAATCGCGCGCGTCATGACGCCCGGAAAGGATGCATTTCCTTTCCGGCCCGTCCTCGACGCTGTCGGCGCCTTTCGGCCCGCGCGGTGCTTGCGTGTGTTTGGACCCGGCCGCTTTTGCGGCTCCGGGGCCGCTACCTACGCGTTCATTGCGAGGAGTCCGCATCGGCGGCCTCCCCATTGTCAGCGGCGCCCTCGGCGGCCGGTTCGTCGTCGAACCAGTGCGCGCGCGCGGCCATGATGATCTCGTTGCCCTGCTCCTCGCTCAGGCCATATTCGCCCAGCACACCGCCACGGCTCGCTTCTTCGCGCTTTTCGTCGCGGTCGCGCTTGTCGTTGCGGCGGCGCTGATCGTTGACGCGCTTCTTGGCGATCAGTTCGTCGGTGGCCAGATCGGCCAGATCGTCCAGCGTCTTGATCCCCGCCTTGCCCAGCGTAACCAGCATAGCCTCGTTCAGGTGGGGCAGCTCGGCCAGCTCGTCATCGACGCCCAGCGCGCGGCGCAGTTCGCGATTCGCGTCCTCGCGGCGCTCCAGTGCCTCGGCGGCGCGGCTTTGCAGCTCCTCGGCCAGCTCCTCGTCAAAGCCTTCGATCGTGGCCAGCTCGGCGATGTCGATATAGGCCACTTCCTCCAGCTCGGTGAAGCCTTCGGCCACCAGCAGCTGCGAGAGCGTCTCATCAACGTCCAGCTCTTCCTCGAACATCTTCGAGCGTTCGGCAAATTCCTTCTGCCGCTTCTCGCTCGCTTCGGCCTCGGTCATGATGTCGATCTGCTTGCCCGTCAGCTGGCTGGCCAGACGCACGTTCTGACCGCGACGACCAATGGCAAGGCTCAGCTGATCATCAGGCACCACCACCTCGATGCGGGCGTCTTCCTCGTCGATCACCACGCGGCTGACGGTGGCGGGCTGCAACGCGTTCACCACAAAGGTCGCGGCATCCTCGCTCCAGGGGATGATGTCGATCTTTTCGCCCTGCAATTCCTGCACGACGGCCTGCACGCGGCTGCCCTTCATGCCGACGCAGGCGCCGACCGGATCGATGCTGGAATCGCGGCTGATCACGCCGATCTTGGCACGGCTGCCCGGATCGCGGGCGGCGGCCTTGATCTCGATGATCGAGTCATAGATCTCGGGCACTTCCTGCGCGAACAACTTCTTCATGAAGTCGGGGTGCGCGCGGGAAAGGAAGATCTGCGGGCCACGGTTCTGGCGGTCCACCTTCAGGATGATGGCGCGCACACGCTCACCCACGCGGGCGGCCTCACGCGGGATCTGCTGGTCGCGGCGGATGACGCCTTCGGCGCGACCCAGATTGACGATCACATGGCCAAATTCCACCGACTTGATCACGCCGGTGACAACCTCACCCACGCGGTCCTTGAACTCGGCGAACTGACGGTCACGCTCGGCGTCGCGCACCTTCTGGAAAATCACCTGCTTGGCCGACTGGGCATCAATGCGGCCCAGATCCACCGGCGGCAGCGGATCGACGATGAAGTCACCGATCTTGGCGTCCTTTTGCAGCTTTTCAGCCTGCTTCAGGTCGACCTGCTTGAAATAGTCGTCGACATGCTCGACCACCTCGACCACGCGCCACAGGCGCAGATCGCCGGTGCGCGGGTCCAGCTTGGCGCGGATGTCATTCTCGGCGCCATAGCGGTTGCGGGCAGACTTCTGGATCGCCTCTTCCATGGCCTCGATGACGATCGCCTTGTCGATCATCTTCTCGGTGGCAACGGCGGTGGCAATCGCAAGCAGTTCGGCGCGGTTCGCGGAAATCGCACTGGCCATGATCAGTCTTCCTGCACTTCGGTGGGTTCGTCGGCTTCGTCAAACTCGTCCACGTCGCCGATGTCGATGGGTTTGGTGGCGGCCAGCAGCCGGTCGGTCAGGACCAGCTTGGCCGAATGGATGTCGGACAGGGTAAAGGTCACCCGCCCGGATTTCTTGTCGTCAAACAGGACCGTCTCGCCCTCCAGCCCGGCCAGTTCGCCAGCCAGCGCCTTGCGGTTGCCCTCGACCGGGTTGATCAGGTTGATCTTGGCCTCATGGCCCACCCAGTCGGCATAGTCCTTGAGCCGGGTCAGCGGCCGGTCGATCCCGGGCGAGCTGACCTCCAGACGATAGGCCTCGACGATCAGCGACTCACCAGCCTCCTCCAGCGCGTCGATCCGGTCGGAAATGCGGTGCGAGAGCACAACGCAATCCTCCATGATCAACTGCCCGGTGTCGGGACGCTCGGCCATGATCTGCAACGTGTGCTCCTCATCGCCCACCTCGCTCTTGCCGAACAGGCGCACGCGCACCAGTTCAAAACCCAAGGCCTTCACCTCCGGTTCGACAATCTCGATAATGCGGGCAATATTGGTCATCACGTCTCCATCAACAGCCCTGTCCGGGCCCAATACCGACCAGGTGCGAACGGCAAATCGCGCCGGCGCCTTGCGGTGCCGGCCCGGCCTTGTCGGTTCACAATGTCGGGATTGATCGGGCCATTACCCGCATTCCCCACAAATAGCAAGAGGCTGCTTGCGCGCCCGGTTCAGGACGGCTTGGCGGGCGGCGCGGCGTCTGCGGCGGCGGGCGGCAAGGGGCGGTGATCGTTCAGCCTGCCATCATGCCATATCCACATCTCGCCATTCGGCGTTGTGGCCACCATCAGGTCCAGATGCTTCAATGCGCCCAGCTGGCGGCTGATAAAGGCGTGGATTTCGGTGGGTGCCGGGTCCATCACATGGGTAACCCCCAGCGCTTTGGCGCCCGTCTGATTGACGTCCATGTTCAGGCACCCACGGGTAAAGGCGCGCTCGGCCACCAGATGCCCATCGGCGGCAAAGTCGAACCGGTAATGCCCGCCCATGGGATAGCGCGACCAGTCGCGCGAGGCGCTCATCACATAGGCCGACAGGCCGCCATCCGCCTCGGGCAGGATCAGCGTATTGGGGCGATCACGGGAGCACACCCCGTGGCCGGGCGTGCCCATGCGTTGCCACATCGCCTGTTGCGCGGCCACCATGCGCAGCCCCAGCGCGGTCAAGGGCTGGCCACCGCCCAGCGTCGCGCCGCCCGGCGTCATGTCCCCCTGCGCCGCATCGCTGGCCGGGTCATAGCCGAACACCGCGATGGCGCGCGCCACCCCGCCCCGCGCCACGAAAAAGGTGACGGTCAGCGCCTTGCCCTTGCCCGGTTCAACGACATAGCCGGCCTCGCCCCCCTGCAACAGCGCCGCCAGATCCAGCCCCTTGGCCTGCACCGTCGCCATGAAGGCATCAGTGCCGCGCCACGCCGCGCGGTCATACCACCACATGCGCTCGGCCCGCTGCTCGGCACGCTCTGCCGCCGCCAAATCGGCCGCACCCACCCCTGCGGCCGCCGGAACAACCGCAACAGACATTGCCACCAACGCCAGCCCGATCACCACACGCAAAGCCATGCCCCCCTTTTCTCAAGCCAATGGCGCAACCGCCTGTGCACGGATCAGCACGCGCCGTTCCAGCCACGCATAGCACCCCGCCGTCGCCGCGCCACATGTGGCGCCCAACGACAGAAAATAACTGTGCGCCATGGCCGGCCAAACCCCACGCACCCACAGTTCCGACACCCCCGCCATGGCCCCGCCCAGCACTCCGCCACACATCACCATAGCCACCACCCAGCGCCACGCCACCAGCCGATCGCCGATCCAGCCGCGCAATGGCGCCCCCAGGCACGACAATGCCGCCAAACCGACCAACGCCCCACCCATGCACACCATCAGCGCGCCCGAGAGCATTACCACGCACGCGCCCAGCCGATAGCCTAGAGAAAAAGACGGATCCTCGCCCGTCATACCCCACGCGCCATACATCCAGACCGGCACCACCACCACGCACGGCCCCATCAGGCTGGCATACAGCATGGGGCGGCGATCACCGCCTCGGTCGCCATAGGCCATCAGCCCCGCCCCTGTCGCATCACCCCTGCCCCTGATCGTTCAGCCCATGTTTGCGCAGGGCATGACGCAACTGGTCATAACTCAGCGAGAGCGCCTTGGCCGTCGCGCGCTGGTTGAAACGGTTGCGCTCCAACGCGGCCTGCAGGATGGCGCGCTCATGCGCCTCGACCGCGGCGCGCAGATCGGTCACGGCATCGACATCGCCGGGCGCAGGCATCGCAGCGCCACCATCGGCCAGATCGCGCACCGAAGCGGCCATGTCGCGCACCGGGTCAGGCGCGGCCGCGCGCATCGACTGCACCGGTTTCCACGGCGACTCGAACGGGTCAAACACCACCTCGGCAATCGGGCGGGCGGGCGCCCCCCAGCGGTACACCGCGCGTTCCACCACATTGCGCAATTCGCGCAAGTTGCCGGGCCAGCCATAGGCCTCCATCGCCGCCATCGCCGCCGGGGTAAAGCCGGGCCACGCGCCCCACTCCAGCTCGCTGGCCATGCGGCGGCCAAAATGGTCGGCCAGCACCGGCACATCGCCCTCGCGCGCGCGCAGTGGCGGCAGGGTGATCACCTCGAAACTCAGCCGGTCCAGCAGGTCGGCACGGAAACGGCCCTCGGCGGCCATGCGGGGCAGGTCTTCGTTGGTGGCGGCCACGATGCGCACATCCACCCGGATCGGGCGCGAGGAACCGATGCGGCACACCTCGCCATATTCCACCGCGCGCAACAGGCGCTCCTGCGCGCCCATCGACAGCGTGCCCAATTCGTCCAGAAACAGCGTGCCGCGATGGGCTTCCTCAAACCGGCCGGCGCGGGCGCGGGTGGCGCCGGTGAACGCGCCCGCCTCATGGCCGAACAGCTCCGCCTCGATCAGGGTTTCGGGCATGGCGGCGCAGTTCAGCACGATCAACGGCTCGTCCCAACGCGCGGACAAGCGGTGCAGGCGTTCGGCGATCAGCTCCTTGCCAGTGCCGCGCTCACCCACCACCAGCACCGGGCGGCGCATGGGGGCGGCCCGGCTGGCGCGTTCCACCGCATCCAGAAAAGCCCCCGATTGCCCGATGAATTGCGTGTCGCGCGCCAACATCATCACCGCCATAGCCGTTGAACAGTTCCCAACCTATGGCATATTTCACCCACAGGTGGCAAGAATTCCCACCATCTGTTTTGCACCCCACAGCCCGAAATCGCCAGTTTTCCGCCACCTGCGCCAATTGGCACGGCCGTTGCGATAGGGTGGGCATGACCCAACCCAACTCTTCCGGCCTCAGCCCTCTTGCCCCTGCAGAGGCTGGCGTGGTGCCTCCCCTGTCGCCACCGTCCAGCAGCCCTGAGGCCGGCGCGGGTCCGGGGCGCCGCCTTTCCCCGCTGCCTGCCGTACCCCCGGCCGTCAGCGGCCACGGCGCCCCGACCCGTTTCCGACTTGACACCGAGATCGAAAAGTTTCGCCATACCCCCAACATCCCTTCCGCAGCCGGAGCACCCCTGATGGGCATCTTTTCCCGCACCCGTGACATCATCGCCGCCAATTTCTCCGACCTGCTGGACAAGGCCGAGGACCCCTCCAAAATGATCCGCATGATCATTCTGGAGATGGAGGAAACGCTGGTCGAAGTCCGCGCCAGCGCCGCCCGCACCATCGCCGACCAAAAGGAAATGCGCCGCCACGTCGAGAAGCTGGACCGGCTACAGGCCGATTGGGGTGACAAGGCGCAGCTGGCCCTGTCCAAGGACCGCGAGGATCTGGCCCGCGCCGCGCTGGTGGAAAAGCGCAAGGCGGGCGACATGGCCGACCAGTTGAACGGCGAGATCGCCGTGCTGGAGGACAGTTTGCGCGCCTATGAGGCCGACATTGAAAAGCTGCAAACCCGCCTGCGCGAGGCCCGCAGCCGTCAGACCGCCATCGCCGCCCGGCTGGAATCGGCCGAGAACCGCGTCAAGCTGCGCACGCTGCTGGCCAGCGAGCGGGTGGACGAGGCGATGGCCCGCTTTGACGCGCTGGAGCGCCGGGTGGACTTTGCCGAGGGCCGCGCCGACGCGCTGAGCCTGGCCGAGGGCAAGACGCAGAGTCTGGCCGACGAGATCGCCGCGCTGGGTCAGGCCGACAAGGTGGACGAGGAGCTGGAAGCGCTCAAGCGCCAGCTTTCCGCCAAGAAGGAGGGCTGAGCCCATGGCCGAGGATATTCTGGTCCCGATCTTTGTCTGCGGCTTTCTGTTTGTCGGCATGCCGTGGATCATCCTGCATTACGTCACCAAGTGGAAAACATCGGCCACGCTGACCCGCGATGACGAGGCGATGCTGGAGGAACTGTACCAACTGGCCCGCCGTCTGGACGACCGCATGAACACGGTCGAGCGGCTGGTCCGCGCCGATCACCCCGATTTCACGCCGGCGGGCAGCTCCGCCGAACGCACCTTTGCCGAAAGGACCCAGCCGTGAGCACGCTGCACACCCGCTTTTACAAGGACAAGGCCAACGGCAAGTTTCTGGGCGTGTGCGCCGGCCTTGCCGATTACACCGGCATTGACGTGCTGTGGGTGCGCGTCATCACGGTCACGCTGTTCTTCACGGTCGGCTTTGTCGTGCCGATCTATTTTGCCATCGCCATCCTGGCCGATGACAAGCCGCAAGAGCTGTACGCCGATCGCGCCGAACAGCGGTTCTGGCAGGGGGTGCGTCAGTCGCCCACCCGTACAACGCGCGAAGTGCGCGCCCAGTTCCGCGACATCGACCGCCGCCTGGCCGCGGTGGAAGCCTATTATGTCTCGTCCAACCCGCGTCTGGCGGCAGAGATCGAAAACCTGCGCTAAGGCGCAATAATGGGGGGAATTGCATCATGGCCATGTTCTGGTCGTTTCTGATCCCGATGCTGGCGCTTTCGATCCCGATTGTCGCCATCGTCACCAAACACCGCCAACGCATCGCCGAAATCGCCGCGCAGGCCGCGATGCAGGGCCATGCGGTGCCGCCGCAACTGATCGCGGCCCAGACCGAGCGCCTGCGCGAGCTGGAAGAACGCGTGCGCGTGCTGGAACGCATCCTGACCGACGAGCGCCAGAGCCGCGATCTGGCCGCGCAAATCGAAAACCTGCGCTGATTGTCCGTGGAGAGCTGACGTGCATCACCAATATGGCATTATCGTTCCGCTGATCTGGGCCGGTTTGTTTGCCGGCATGATGGTCCTGCGCCACCGCCGCAAAATGGCACTGATCGCCATGGGCGGCGGCCAGCGCCCGCCCTTTGCCGCCCCATCCCCCGCCGCCGATTGGCGCGACGCGGAAATCGCCCAGTTGCGTGAACGGGTGCGCGTGCTGGAACGCATCGCCACCGCGCCCCACACCGACGAACGCCGCAGCGCCGATCTGGCCGCGCAAATCGAAGCCCTGCGCGACCGCTAAGCCGCCCTCATCCGAAAGGCCATCCCATGCCCGCACCTGACCTCTATTTCGCCCTGAGCGGCCTGATCGCCGTCACCGTCTGCGCGCTGGTGGGATTGCGCGGATGGCAGGGCTGGCTGGCGCTGAAATCGCGCGAACTGGAACTGATTGGCGGCGGCAGCCCGGTCGATCCCCAGCCCTATACAGCGGCCGCCAGCCGGATCGAACTGGCCGACCTGAAAGAACGCATCCGCAAGCTGGAAGCGATCGCGGCCGGGGTGGATCTGTGACCATGATGGGCGCTTGGGGTTGATCTGCAACCCGGTTGAACGCTATCGCGGGTCCATGCGCACGCTGAATGACATTTTCGAGGAATATGACTTCCTTGACGCCGATGAACGCTATCGCCTGCTGATCGAACTGGGGCGCGCGCTGGAGCCGATGCCCGACGCGCTGAAAACCGACGCGACGCTGGTGCGCGGCTGTTCGGCCAGCGTATGGGTCTATCCCGCGCCGGGCGAAGCGGGCCGCTTGCACTTTCTGGCCGACAGCAACGCCGCCATCACCAAGGGCATCATCGCGCTGGTGCTGGCCGCGGTGCAGGGCCAGCCCGCCGCCGATGTCGCGGGCATGGACATTGCCGCCGCTCTGGCCCCGTTTGACCTGAAGAACCAGTTGTCCAGCAACCGCACGCAGGGTGTGCCCAACATGATCGCCCTGATCCGGCAACACGCCGCCCGCATCGCCGGGCTGGACGTTCAGGCCTGATCGGCCGATGCGCCGCCACCTCTATCGGGCGGCGGGCCTGTTCTTTGTCGGTCTGGGGGTGGTGGGCGCTTTCCTGCCACTGCTGCCCACGGTGCCGTTTCTGCTGCTGGCGCTGTTCTTTTTCGCGCGGTCGAACCCGGCGTGGGAACAGCGCCTGTTACACCACCCCTCCTATGGCCCGCCGCTGCGCCAATGGCGCGAACGCCGCGCCATCCCCCGCCGGGCCAAGATCGCCGCGCTGACCGCCATGGGCGTGTCTGTGGCGATCACCGCGCTGACCGCTGGATGGCCATGGGTGCTGATCCCTGTGGGCGTGATGGCGCTGTCGGGCTCGTGGATCTGGACCCGCGCCGAATAGCCTGCCCGCGCGGCCCCGCCTGATGCGAGTTTTTCCATCGTCACTGCCACCATCCCCCAAACGGGGGATGCAGCGCCGTAACGCACTGTATATTTACCTAACGCGACCCGAAGGATGATCAGCTTGCTGAAATCCTTTATACTTGCCCGGACCGCACATGCGCGGTCCGGGCTTTTTTTTACGGCAAGAGGTTCGGGTTCTGTATCACATGGGCGCGCTCAGCCCAGATCGGCCTCGCGCACCACGGCGATGCCGGCCTTGCGCTGCTCGGCCAGATCGCGTTTCAACGCGGCCGGATCGCGGGCAAAGACGAAGCCGAACGAGACGCCGCCTTCCTTGCCCACGGTCGCATGGTGCAGCTTGTGCGCCTGCACCAGCCGCTTGGCATAGCCGCGCTTGGGGACGTATCGGAAATAGCGCTGGTGGATCAGCCCATCGTGGATCAGCGAATAGACCACGCCATAGGCCAAAATGCCCAGCCCGATGAACGTGCCCGGTGCCCAGGCGTTCGCCCCCATGATCATCGGGCTGCCGATGACAAAGGCGCTGATGCTCATCGCCGCGCCCACCAGCGCGTACAGGTCGTTCTTTTCCAGCAGGCGGTCGTGGCGTTCGTGATGATCCCGGTGCCAGCCCCAGCCCCAGCCGTGCATGATGTATTTGTGGGCGGACCACGCCACGCCCTCCATGATCAGGAAGGTGGCAATGATGATCGAGAGCGCGGCAAGGGTCGACATGGCCGCCACCATACCCCCACCGCCTGCGCCTGACCAGACGGGCAAAAGGTCACACCCGTTTTCCGCCTGTCGGACAGGGCCGCGCCCCGCCCCCGCGCTGCAAAGCTTTGCGCGCTTTGACGCAAGCACAAACCCTTGCCATTCGGCGCGCCCGGTCCTAGGTCGGCGGCATTATGACCAACACCGCGCGCACGCTTTACGAAAAGATCTGGGACGCCCACGTTGTCGAACGCCGCGACGATGGCACCTGCCTGATCTATATCGACCGCCATCTGGTGCATGAAGTCACCAGCCCGCAGGCTTTCGAGTCGCTCCGCACGTCAGGCCGCAAGGTTCGCCGCCCCGACCTGACGCTGGCGGTGCCCGATCACAACCTGCCCACCACCCCGCGCCGCACCGCGACAGGCGCCCGCGTGCCGATCGCCGATGCCGAAAGCGCGCAGCAGCTCGAAGCGCTGGAGGCCAATGCCCCCGCTTTTGGCATCCGCTACATCGGTGACGCGGACGCGGAACAGGGCATCGTCCATGTCGTCGGCCCGGAACAGGGCTTTTCGCTGCCCGGCGCGACGATCGTGTGCGGCGACAGCCACACCGCCTGCCACGGCGGTCTGGGCGCGCTGGCTTTTGGCATCGGCACTTCCGAGGTCGAACATGTGCTGGCCACCCAAACCCTGCTGCTCAAGCAGTCCAAGACGATGGAAGTGCGCGTCGAGGGCGACCTGCCCGCCGGCCTTTCGTCCAAGGACCTGATCCTGCACATCATCGGCGTGGTTGGCACGGCCGGCGGCACGGGCCATGTCATCGAATACCGCGGCAAGGTGTTCGAGGAGATGAGCATCGAGGGTCGTCTGACGGTGTGCAACATGTCGATCGAGGCTGGCGCGCGCGCTGGCCTGGTCGCGCCGGACGCCAAGACCATCGCCTATGTCCAGGGCCGCCCGATGGCGCCCAAGGGCGAGGCATGGGACAAGGCCGTGGCCTGGTGGAACAGCCTGCGCACCGACGAGGGCGCGACCTTTGACAAGAGCGTGGTGATCAACGCGGCCGATGTACAGCCCACCGTGACATGGGGCACCAGCCCCGAGGATACCGTCGCCATCGGCGGCGTGGTCCCCGCGCCCGAAAGCTTTGCCGATGCGTCCAAGCAGGACGCCGCGCGCAAGAGCCTGGAATATATGGGCCTGACGCCGGGTCAGCGCATGGACGAGCTGGAAGTGCAGAACATCTTCATCGGCAGCTGCACCAACAGCCGCATCGAGGATCTGCGCGCCGCTGCCGAAGTGCTCAAGGGCCGCAAGAAGCACCCGAACATCAAGTGGGCGATCATCGTCCCCGGTTCGGGTCTGGTCAAGGCGCAGGCCGAGGCCGAAGGTCTGGACAAGATCTTTGTCGAGGCCGGGATCGAATGGCGCGAGCCGGGCTGTTCGGCCTGCCTTGGCATGAACCCGGACAAGGTGCCCGCTGGCGAGCGTTGCGCGAGCACGTCGAACCGCAACTTTGTCGGGCGGCAAGGTCCGGGCGCGCGCACCCATCTGGTGTCGCCCGCCATGGCCGCCGCCGCCGCCGTCACGGGCAAGCTGACCGATGTGCGCAGCCTGACCAACTGAACCAACCACCCCTCTGGCGGGACGCCCCACGGCCCCCGCCAGAGAAGGTAAACATTTGACCGGATTTCCGTTAACCCTGATCGGGAACCAAGGCTTCAGCGTCATCGGGCCATGACATCCCTGCGGCAAAGACGCCGTTGGGGGATCAAGGCTCAGCATGAACCATTTGGTTGAAACGGTGATCGGCGGCGTGCTGGTGATAGGCGGCGTGGGTTTGCGCCTGCTGCTCTCGCCCCGGCTGCACCGTTCGATCCACCGCTCGATCCGCCAAAGCTCGATCGAGGCGATGGAGCACAATCTGGCGCTGTATGAACAGGCCAAGGCCGCCCGCGCCAAGGGCCAGCGCCCGGTTCACCCCGAGCACTGGCAATAGGCCACAGGGGGCACGGAAACGGTCAGAATTTCGGGAAGCCACCTCTTGCGCGTGCCGCTGGGTGGATACATATGAAACGGTATGACTGAACCCAAGGAAAAGTCCGCCAAGACCTGGACCAACGCTGCCGCGCTGGCCGGTGCCGCCATCGGTTCAGCCGCGCTGGCCGCGGCGGTCCTGTACGTCTCGCGCCGCAAGGCCAAGGCGAACGAGACTCCCAGTCATCCCGAAGATGCGCCCGAAACCGATTGATGTCCCGCTGATTTGTCGACCAAAGGCTGACCACCCATGAACCCCATCCGCCAAGTTTCCGGCCGCGCGATCCCGTTCGGCCGAAAGAACGTCGACACCGACGTCATCATCCCGGCCCGCTGGCTGAAGACCATCACGCGTGAGGGTTTGGGCAAGGGCGCGTTCGAGGCGCTGCGCGAAGACCCGGCCAATATTTTCGATTCGGCCGAATTTGCCGGCAGCCCGATCCTGATCGCGGGCGACAATTTCGGCTGCGGCTCCAGCCGTGAGCACGCCGCATGGGCGCTGCTGGATCTGGGCATCACCTGCGTTATCGCCCCCAGCTTTTCCGACATCTTTTCGGGCAACGCGTTCAAGAACGGCATCCTGACCGTGTGCCTGCCGCAGGAGGCGATCGACCGCCTGATGGAAGTGGCGCAGGAGCAGCCGATCGACATCGATCTGGAAACCCAGACCGTCACGACGCCGTTCCAGGACCGTTTCAGCTTTGAGATCGACCCGTTCCGCAAGCATTGCCTGCTGGAAGGTCTGGACGAGGTGGGGCTGACGCTGGCGCGCGACGCCGCCATCGCCGCGCATGAGGCCAAGGTGGCGCAAAACCTGCCGTTTCTGGCCGGCGCCGCCTAAACACCGGCCGCCCGCCCCAACGCCAAGGCCCCGCCCCGGCATCGTCCGTGGCGGGGCTTTTGTCTTTACGCACCACGGCTTTGCGCCCGCGCAATGACATCGCCCCCGCACCCTGCTGCACTGCCCTTAGCGACAGGGCCATAGCAACAGGGCCCATAGCGCCAGAGCCGGTTCGGCGGGGCACCACCGATCAGGCGCCAATCAGGGATTGACCCTGTGCGGCATCGGGCTCTATCGCCTATAGGAAACAAGGGGACACCGCCTGACATGACTACCTTCAACGACCGCGAACGCGCCGAGGAAGCCAAGTTTGCCCATGATGAGGAAATGGAATTCCGCATCCATGCCCGCCGCAACCGCCTGATGGGCGCTTGGGCGGCCGAGCGCATGTCGCTCTCGCCGGCAGAGGCGGAGGCCTATGCCAAGAGCGTGGTGCAGGCCGATTTTGAGGAAGCGGGCGACGAGGATGTCATCCGCAAGATTCTGGGCGACCTGATCAGCGCCGGGCTGGACGCCGATGAGGCGCAGGTGCGCGCCGCCATGAAGGTCAAGGAAATCGAGGCCCGCCGCGCGCTGATGGGCGAGGCGTAAGGCATAACAAACCCACGTCACCGTCGCCGGAGGCCCTGCGCGGGGCCATCGGGCGGCGGCCTGACGCCTGATGGCGCGCCCTCTTGGCAGACGCGCCGCGCGCCCCCATATGCGGGCCTAACCGCAGGCCAGTCCGGCCCGCCGATTGCTGTACAGGAACGCCCCCATGCCCATGCCCGCTCATCAGATCGAAGAGCTGATCCGCGCCGCTTTGCCCGATGCCCAGGTGACCATCACCGATCTGGCGGGCGATGGCGATCATTACGCCGCGCATGTCGTTTCGGCAGCCTTCACCGGCAAACCCCGCATCGCCCAGCACAAGCTGGTGTTTGCCGCTTTGGGCGGGCGCATGGGCGGGGAATTGCACGCGCTGCAACTGACCACCGCCCTGCCAGCCTGAACCAAGCTGGCCTGAACCAAGCGGGCGTGATCGCCCCGCCCCCCGGTTGACGCGGCCGGCAAAGCCGCGCATTTTCCCGATACCCCCGATTTTCCCGCCGCCCCCGGCGCAGCCATCAGGACACCGACCATGACCGACACCAACGCCCGCATCGCCGACATCGTCAACAGCCATGACGTCGTGCTGTTCATGAAGGGCACGCCGCTGTTCCCGCAATGTGGCTTTTCCAGCCGCGCGGTGGGCATTCTGGAACGTCTGGGCGTGGAGTTCCACGGCGTGGACGTGTTGCAGGACATGGACATCCGTCAGGGCATCAAGGCCTATTCCGACTGGCCGACGATCCCCCAGCTGTATGTGAAGGGTGAGTTTCTGGGCGGCAGCGACATCATGATGGAGATGTATGAGGCGGGCGAACTGGCCGCCGTGCTGGCCGACAACGGCATCGCCGCACAGGGCTAATCACGGGGCCAAACGCCCCACCCCATGACGCGACAAAGGCCGCCCTGTCCGGGGCGGCCTTTTTGCTGTGCGCTGTTTGGGGGAAAAGGGCCCGCGGCCGCCCCGATGATGGAGACTGGGAAAACATCATCGGGGCGACGGGGGGACTGGCGGGGCCGAGGAGACCGTTTCGGCCCCGCCATGTTGCTCGAAACGGGAAGGAGGGCATCGCGGAGACCGGGTGCGGTGCCCCCCAATTCGAGACTGCTTGGGGTACAACAGACTATGCATAGCCCGTGCCAATTTCGCAGAACCGCAGAAAATCGGCATTTTCACCGCTTTGGCAAAAATCACCGCCGCGCCAAGTGTAAAGTGTTCCGACAAATCCCCCGCCTCCCCCTGTAAAAAAGCCGACACCTGCCCCCGATCCCACCATCCTGCCCCTTTTGCCGCTTGCCAATCGGGCGGGCGCTGCGCCACCACTGCGCGCCATGAGCCATACCCCTGACGAGAACGCCCCTTGGGTGCCCGCCGCCACGCTGGTGATCTTTCGCCATGGTGCGGCGGGCGGCCCGCCCGAATTGCTGATGGTGCAACGCGCCCGCGCGATGCGTTTTGCCGGGGGCGCCTGCGTCTTTCCCGGCGGTCGGGTGGACCCGGCCGACATGGATCTGGCCGCCACGCTGGCCAGCGCCCACCCCGCGATCGAGGCCGAGGACATGGCCGGACGCATCGCCGCCATCCGCGAAACGCTGGAGGAGACCGGGCTGGCGGTGGGGTTGCGCGCGGACAATGGCGCAGCGATCACCGCGGCCTGCGCCGCACGCGCGCGCGATGTGCTGCAACAGGCGGGCGCGCTGGCGCCAATGCTGACGGCGATGGGCTGGCAGGTGCTGCCCGACGCGCTGGTGCCTTTTGCCCGGTGGCGGTCCAATCCGGTGCGGCGGTTCGACACGCGGTTCTATCTGATCGACATCGGCACGGGCGCGGTGGACATCGCGGCCGACACCACCGAAAACACCCGCGCGTTCTGGAGCAGCGCCGCCGATACGCTGCGCGGGGATGAGGCGGGGGAATTGTCGGTGATCTTTCCCACCCGGCGCAATCTGGAGCGGCTGGCGCGCTTTGCCTGCTATGCCGATGCGGCCGACCACGCGCGCGCAACGCCCATGCCGATCATCCGCGCCCGCATCGTGCAGCAGGCGGGCGAGGAATGGCTGACCATCCCCGAAGGGCTGGGCTATCCGGTGGTGGCCGAAAGGATGGCGCTGGCCAAACGCGGTTAGTCCGGCGCGCCAGTCCCGGCCGCGCGCGCCGCGTCATAGGTGCGGGCCAGAAAATCGACCACCGGCCCATACAGCGGCGCGTCAAATTCCACCCCCACCTGTTCGCCCGCGATCCAGCGCACAACGCCGGGAATGGCTTCCAACCCATCAGGGCGGATCAGCACGCGCATCCCTCTTGTCACATGCAAACTGTGCAGCCGCAGGCCACAGCCCTGCGTCGAAATATCGGTCAGCACCGCCGCATCGCGCATCCCGGCAGCCGTGCGGCACCGCGCCATCAGATGGACGGGCAGTCGGGGCATGCGACGGGGATCGGCAGGGCTGGTGGCGGTCATCTGCGCAGACCTACCATGGCCACGCTTAACACTTTGCCAAGGCGGCCGGATATCCCTATCCTGATCGGCCGCCTCACGGCCCCCGCCCGCCTTTCGGAGAACATCGCGTGCCCCGTTCCGCCATGCCCCTGCCCATCGCCCCTGTTGTGCCGCGCCGCCGCTGGCCAGTGGCGCTGGTGCTGGCGGCGCTGACCGGGCTGGGCGCGCCCAGCGCCCTGCCCGCCCAACCCCTGCCCGCCCAACCCCTGCCCGCAAAACCCGCCTCACGCCAAGCGGGCGTGGCGGCCCATGCGATGGTGGTGGCGGCCAATCCGTTGGCGGTACAGGCAGGCTTGCAGGTGCTGCGCGCGGGCGGCACGGCGGTGGACGCGGCGGTGGCGGTGCAGGCGGTGCTGGGTCTGGTCGAACCGCAAAGCAGTGGTTTGGGCGGCGGCGCGTTCATGGTGCATTACGATGCCAAAACGCGCAAAGTCACCGCCTATGACGGCCGCGAGGTCGCGCCAAAGGGCGCCGATCCGCGCCAGTTCTATGGGCCGGACGGGCGGCTGATGACCTATCCGGTGGCGGTGACGGGGGGCATTTCCACTGGCGTTCCGGGCGCGGTCGCCATGCTGGAAATGGCGCAAAAAGACCATGGCCACCTGCCATGGCGCAGCCTTTTCGTGCCCGCCCGGCAATTGGCGATGGAGGGCTTTATCGTTTCGCCCCGATTGGCAGGCATGATCGCCAGCGGCGCGCCACAGGCCCAAGGGGCGGACGCCACGGCCTATTTTACCAAGCCGGATGGCACACGCTATCAGGCGGGCGACCGGCTGATCAACCGCGCCTATGGCCAAACGCTGGACCGCATCGCGTTAAAGGGCGCGGCGGGCATCCTGACGGGACCTGTGGCCGAACGCATCGTCGCGCGGTTGCGTCAGGGGCCCAACCCGTCCAGCATGACGCTGGCCGATCTGGCCACCTATCAGCCCCGCCGCACCGAGGCGCTGTGCCGCCCCTATCGCCGCCATGTCATCTGCTCGCCCCAGGCGCCGTCGGGCGGCGTGGTGGTGCAACAGGGGCTGGGCATTCTGGCCCATACCGCGATCGACCACAGCGG
Source organism: Novosphingobium ovatum (assembly GCF_009909235.1). GTDB lineage: Bacteria > Pseudomonadota > Alphaproteobacteria > Sphingomonadales > Sphingomonadaceae > Novosphingobium > Novosphingobium ovatum. Next base: position 634,204 of record NZ_JAAAPO010000001.1, on the reverse strand, counting down.
CCCCGCCGATCCGCAGGGCTGGTATCTGTTGGCGCAGGCCAGCCGCCTGGCCTATGCCGACCGCGACCGTTACGAAGGCGACCCCGCCTTTGTGCGCTTTCCGGCCGGGTTGCTGGCCAATGATTACCTCAAGGCGCGCGCCGGGCTGATCGGGCCGATGGCCACGCCTGTGACCTATGGCACGCCCGCCGACGCGCCCTGTCCCGGCGCGGCATGCCCCGCGCCCGATGCCACCCGCGAACCGGGCGGGACCAGCCATTTCGCCATCGTCGACACACAGGGCAATGCCGTGTCGATGACCAGCACGGTTGAAAGCCTGTTTGGCAGCGGGCGGATGGTTGACGGCTTTTTCCTGAACAACCAGTTGACTGACTTTAGCTGGGCGCCGGTGGCGCAGGACGGCACGCCGGCCGCCAACGCGCTGGCGCCGGGCAAGCGTCCGCGCTCCAGCATGAGCCCGCTGATCATCCTGACCCCGGATGGCCAATTGGCGGGCGCGGTGGGATCGCCGGGCGGTTCGTCGATCATCGCCTATGTGTTAAAGGCGACGGTGGCGATGCTGGACTGGAAAATGGCGCCGCAGGACGCGGTGGCGCTGCCCAATCTGGTGGCCAATGGCGATCGCTATGGCGCGGATGCCTTTGCGCCGGACATCGCGGCCGCACTGGCGGCGCGGGGGATGCCGTTGCAATCGGGGCGGGGCGAAAATTCGGGCCTGCATGCCTTTGTCGTGCGGCGCGGGCCGGGCGGCGAGCGGCAATATGTCGGCGGCGCAGACCCCCGGCGCGAGGGCCTCGCGCGGGGCTTTTGACCCGCGCGGACGAAATGGCACGCGGGGTTTTTAACCCGCGCGGACCAAATGGCACGCGGGGCTTTTGACCCGCGCGGACCAAATGGCACGCGGGGCTTTTGACCCGCGCGTCAGGGCATATCCTAGGAGAATGTAACCGGTATTCCCCGTAATGCTCCCCAATCCGCGCCGACGATTCCGTGAGTATTTGTCCGATATAGGCAGATCTGCGCGAATTGTTTTGGGGAGACATGGTTTGCCTCGTCTGGGAATATCGGCCAAATTGCTGGCCTGCTTTGCCGTCCTGCTGCTGGCGATGATCGGCATGGGCGGATTTGCCTTGGTCAAGATCGGGGAAGTCAACGAGCGGGCGATGGAACTGCGCAGCCGCTGGTTGCCCGCCTCGCAGTTGATCGGCGACATCCACGCCTATGCCTCGCAGTACCGCATCCGGCAAAGCGAGCATGTGACCGCCGAAACACCCCAGAAAAAGGCCCGTGGCGCCAAGCTGATCGCCAATGCCCAGCAGGCCATCGACCGCATGCTGAGTGACTATGGCAAGCTGGTCACCACGCCCGAACAAAAGGCCGCCTTTGCCAAGCTGCAACAGGATTGGGGCACCTATACCGCCGAAAACGAACGGCTGCTGGCGATGTCCAGCGCGGGCGATGCGGCGGCGGCCACGCTGTTTGCCGGCGATTCGCTGTCGAATTTCTACACCATGGAGGATGACATCCTCCAACTGATCGACCTGAACACCAAGGGCGCGGCCGCTGTGTCCGCCCAGGCCGAACAGATCTATGCCCAGGCGCGCCAGTTCATCATCGGCGCTGCGGGCGGGGGCGTGCTGATCGCGCTGGCGATGCTGGGCCTGTTGATGCAGACGCTGGCCCGCCCGATCGCCCGCATGAGCGAGGCGGTCAAGCAATTGATCGCGGGCGACCTGCATGTTGATGTCCCGGGCACCCACCGCAGCGATGAACTGGGCAGTCTGGCGCGCGCGCTGGACAGCTTCAAGGACCTGTTTGCCGCCGATTCCAACCGCAGCGCCGCCGAAGCCGAGCGCGCCCGTCAGGCGCAGGTGACGATCGATGCGCTGGGCGGCGGGCTGACCGCGCTGGCGCAGGGCAATCTGACCTATCGCGTGGCGGAAAACGGCCATGGCGAACTGGGCCGCCTGCATGTCACCTTCAACGAAGCCGTGACGCGTCTGGCCCATGTGATGAACGACATCGTAACCGGCTGCAACGCCATCCGCGCCGGCACCGACGAGATCGCCGCCGCCTCGTCCGACCTGTCGCGGCGGACCGAGCATCAGGCCAACTCGCTTGCGGAAACCTCGCGCACACTCAACGAGTTTTCGAACACAATTCAGGTGACGGCTGAAAACACCCGCCAAACCAGCAGCCGTCTGGCCACCACCCGCCGCACCGCCGAAACGGTCGACGCCACCGCCCATCAGGCGATCAGCGCAATGCGGGCCATCGAAAGCTCCAGCCGCGAAATGGCCGAGATCATCGGCGTGATCGACGGCATCGCGTTCCAGACCAACCTGTTGGCGCTGAACGCCGGGGTCGAGGCGGCGCGTGCCGGTGACGCGGGCAAAGGCTTTGCCGTGGTGGCCAACGAGGTGCGGGCGCTGGCCCAACGCAGCGCGGACGCTGCCAAGGATATCAAGGCCTTGATCACCACCAGCAACGAACAGGTTTCGGGCGGCGTGGAACTCGTGGCCAGCAGCGGCGACGCGCTGCGCCAGATCGTGGGCGAAGTCGCCGCCATCTCGCATCTGGTGGACGAAATCGCCGAGGCCGCCCAGCGGCAGGCCAGCGGCATCAACGAGATCTCGTCCATGGTCACATCCATGGACGAATTCACCCAGCAAAACGCCGCCATGGTCGAGGAAAGCTCGGCCAGCACGCACAACCTGTCGGAGGAAACGGTGCGTCTGGTCGATCAATTGGGCCGTTTCCGGCTGGACGGCGGCGGCAATGCCCCAGCCCCGGCGCGCAGCGCGCCCCCTCTGGCCGCGCCCCCCACCCGCCCGCGGAGCCAGCCCAGCTTTGACGGCAACGCCGCCGTCAAGATCAAAGAGGACTGGTCTGAATTCTGACCAGAGGCAAACCAAATCATCCGTAAAAATACAAGGCCGCATGGGGAAACCCCTGCGGCCTTTTCGCTGGATTTGCGCCGGCTCCGTCAAAATATCACGCAATTTTACCTATGACATTGCGCCAATATGCCAACCACCTTTCTAAAACCCGATTTAGATACCGCGAATCTATACAGACATCACGCGAAGGGAACGCCAAATTCAACGGAAAGAAAGGCATATACATGCTGTCTTTTAAGCAGACGATTGCAGTAGGGGTTTTGGGTGCAATGCTGGCACCGGCGGCGGCAATGGCCGATACGCCCGACTGGCAGCGCGCCGTGGCCCGCGCACTGGCAGCCAAGCAAACCTATCCCACCACCGCCCAGATGCGCGGCGAAGAAGGCACCGCCAAGGTCCGCATCTTTGTCGGCGCCGATGGCAAGGTGCAAAAGGCAGAACTGGTCTCGGGATCGGGTTCGGCCACGCTGGACAAGGAAGCGATGGCCATGCCGGCCCGCGCCGGACAATTGCCGGTGCCACCGGGCGGCGCTGCGGCGGTGATCGTGCCGGTCACCTGGAAGCTGCTGTAACGCTGTACCAGACAGGTTCGCCCATCGGACCTGACCAGAGACCATGAAAAGGGGATCGGCGCCGGGCCGGTCCCCTTTTTCGCGCATTCACAACCGCCGCCTATCCCCGCCGCAGGATGAATTCATCATCGCGGCAATCGCCCACGACAAATTGATATTCCCCCACCCGGTCAAAGCCATAGGCGGCGTAAAAGCGCTGTGCCGGCAGGTTCTGGCTCCAGACGCCGATCCAGATAGCGCCCCCCTGCGCGGTCAGAAACGCCATCGCCGCATCCATCAACCGCCGCCCCAGCCCCAGCCCTTGGGCGCGGCGCAGGACATAGATCTGGTACAATTCACCATCGCCCTCCCGCACATCGGCATGCGGCAATTTGCACGGACCAACATGGGCATAGGCGATCAACGCCCCGTCACTGTCCTCGACCACCCAGGTACCATGGGCGGGATCGGCGATTTCGGCGGCGATGCGCGCGTGGCCATAGGCATCGGCCAGAAACGCCGCCAGATCGGCCGCCGGATAGGGGATGGCAAAGCCGGTGGGGCCAAACGTCTCGACAAAAGTCGCGCGCTTGAGATCGGCCAGCGCGGCCAGATCATCGGCCCGCGCGGGGCGCAACAAAGGGATGCGTGTGTCCATCCCCCGGCGATAGCCCAAGGCCACAGGCCCCGCAATCGGCCACCATCACGCCGCCCGCGCAATAATCTTGCATTGGCGCGAAATATGCTGTACCGCAACATGTGAAATCGGCGCAAAGGGCATCCCCCAGCGCGGAACAGGCAGCGTGAGGGCAGCGTTTTTCCATCGCCGCCCGCCCCGTTCCCCGGACCATATCCGGCGTAAACTGTTGTCACCCAACGCTTCCTCGTCACGCAGGGTTGCGGCATTTGCCCCCTGCCTTTTCGGCCTGGCGTTTGCCGGGCCGCGACGGCGCATTTTGAAAGATTTCCATGTCCTATTTTTCGCAACTCGGCCTGGCCGACCCTTTGCTGCGCGCTCTGGCCGACAAGGGCTATGACGATCCCACCCCGATCCAGCGCCAGTCGATCCCCGCGTTGATCGAAGGCCGCGACCTGCTGGGTCTGGCCCAGACCGGCACTGGCAAGACGGCGGCCTTTGCGCTGCCCTCGCTGCACCGCCTGATCGCCACCCCCAAGCCGCGCAAGTCGGCCTCGTGCCGCATGCTGGTGCTCTCGCCCACGCGCGAACTGGCGGCGCAGATCGCCGAAAACATGCGCGGCTATGCCAAGCATGTGCAGATGAACATCCAGTGCATCTTCGGCGGCGTCCCGGCTGGCAAGCAGGCCCGCGCGCTGGTGCCGGGCTGCGACATTCTGGTGGCGACGCCGGGCCGCCTGCTGGACCTGATCGACCAGCGCGCGCTGACGCTGCGCGATGTGGAAATCTTCGTGCTGGACGAAGCGGACCAGATGATGGATCTGGGCTTTATCCAGCCGTTGAAGCGCGTTGCCCGCCTGCTGCCGCCCAACCGCCAGAGCCTGTTCTTCAGCGCCACCATGCCGCAGGCGATCGAGGAATTGGGCAAGCAATTCATCAACAACCCGGTCAAGGTTGAAGTGGCCCCGCAGGCCACCACCGCCGAACGCGTGACGCAAAACGCGATCTTCGTCTCTCAGGCCGAAAAGCAGGCGCTGTTGACGATGACGCTGCGCGCCGGTCTGGCCGAGGGCGCGCAGGACCCGATCGACCGCGCCATCATCTTTACCCGCACCAAGCATGGCGCGGACCGCGTGGTGCGTTTCCTGACCCCGGCGGGGATCGAGGCCGCCGCGATCCACGGCGACAAGTCGCAGTCGCAGCGCACCGCCGCGCTCAAGGGCTTTCGCGATGGCCGGATCAAGGTGCTGGTGGCCACCGACATCGCCGCGCGCGGCATTGACGTGTCGGGCGTCAGCCACGTCTTTAACTTTGAAATTCCGAACGTTGCCGAACAATATGTGCACCGCATCGGCCGCACCGCGCGCGCCGGGGCGGACGGCATCGCCCTGTCCTTCATCGCCGAGGACGAGCGTCCCTATATCCGCGCCATCGAGCGCCTGACCGGCGTCAAGCTGACCGTCCTGCCGCTGCCCGCGAACTTCCTGGTGGAGGCCTCGCGCCTGCCCGCCCCGGCCAAGCGCATGCGCGGCGGCGTGGAAGTGTCGGACGCTCCGCGTCAGGCCCGCGGCCGCAATGACCGCGGCGGTGACCGCGGCGGCCGCAACGGCGAACAGCGCCGTGAAAAGCATCGCCCCGGCGCCGACCGTGACGGCGCCCGTCCCGGCGCGCGCAGCCACAGCCAGCGCGACAATGACCGCGCCCGTGGCGAACGCCGCGACGCACAAGAGCGCGCCCGCCGTGGCGGCAGCAGCTTTGACCCGCTGGCGGTGAACACCGAAGCCGCACCGCGTCAGGCCCGCCCCAATGACGCGCGCCCTGCCCCGCGTGGTGATGCGCGTCCCGCTCCGCGCGGTGACGCACGTCCCGCCGGTCAGCGTGATCAGCGCCGCGATGGTGGCCAAGACCAGCGTCGTGACGGCGGCCAGCGTGGCCCGCGTCAGGGTCAACGCCGTCAGGGCTGATCCCGCGCCATCACCGGCATGACAAAAGGGCGGCGTAACTGGATTGTTACGCCGCCCTTATTGTAGTCATTGACAACAAAATCGCCCGCCCGCGCCCGGCGCGGTCACGCCGCCCTTGCGGGCGCGATCAGACCGCCGCCGTGGTCACGCCCAGATGCGGGATGCCAATCGCGCGCCGTCCGGCATAGTCGTTTTTCACGACAATCAGCTCGTTTTTCTCCAAATGCTCCAGCAAACGGCGGATGCGGCCGGGGCTGCGCGTGCCATAGGCCACGGCCAAAGCCTCATCGTCCGGGCAAGGCGCACCATCCAATGCGGCGCGCGCCATCACCAGGAACGGGGCCAGCAAATCATCCGGCACCCGCGTGGAAAGTGCAAGCAGCTCTGCCCATTGCGGATCGGTCGGATCCATGATCCCGGCCACCGCCATGGCAAAACGGCGGCGGAATTGCGTGACATCACCGACATGCGCGCCAATCCGCTTCATCCGGCAACGCACAGTGTAATCCTGAAACAGCGAACTCAATGGCTGAAAAGTGCAACCCGGCTCCTCCACCATGTCGCTCATGATCTCGCTCATGATGACAATCGCTTCGGCGGGCGGGACGGCGGGCGGAGCCTTGACGGCGGCGATCTTGAACAGATCGGGACCCAGCTCGTCGTCGCTCTCCTCCTCGCTACCGGCCAGCGGGGCCAGCGCAAAATTCGCAATCTCGCTGATCAACACGTCCGAAGGCTTTGGTTCGGAAAGGAAATGTGGGATGGGCGCTCCCTCCGCCGCCAGTTCCTCCGCCGTGGGGGCAGCGTGCAAAATGGCGTGTAATTCATCACCTGACGACTCCGGCAAAGGCATCAGGCCGCTGCCGATACTGCGCGCCTTGGTCCGCACTCCGCCGATCTTGACCGACACCGAACGCCGGCTGATCGCCGGGCCAAGACCCAGAAAATGCCCCCGATCCAGATCGCGGATCTCTTCGGCCTGACGCCGTTCCATGCCCAGCAGGTCTGCCGCCCGCTGCATGTCGATGTCCAGAAAAGTCCGCCCCATCAAGAAGTTGGATGCCTCGGCCGCGACATTCTTGGCCAGCTTGGCCAAACGCTGGGTGGCGATCACGCCCGCCAGACCACGCTTGCGCCCACGGCACATCAGGTTGGTCATCGCCGACAGCGAGAGGCGCCGCACCTCGTCCGTGACATCGCCAGCCGCGGCCGGGGCGAACATCTGCGCCTCGTCCACCACCACCAGCGCTGGATACCATTGTTCGCGCGGAGCATCGAACAGCGCGTTCAAAAACGTCGCGGCACAGCGCATCTGCGCCTCGATCTCCAGCCCGTCCAGCGCCAGAATGACGCTGGCGCGGTGTTGCCGGATACGCGCGGCCAACCGGGTGATTTCGGCCGTGCCATAGTCCGCACCGTCCACCACGATGTGGCCAAATGGTTCAGATAGCGTGACAAAATCCCCTTCCGGGTCGATCACCACCTGTTGCACCAAAGGCGCGGATTCCTCCAGCAACCGGCGCAACAGATGCGATTTGCCCGACCCCGAATTGCCCTGCACAAGCAATCGCGTGGCCAGCAGTTCTTCAATATCGACCCGCACCGGGCTGCCCCGGCGGTCTTCCCCGATGATAATGGATGCGCTCACGGTTTCTTAATACTCAGCCAGGCCCCCCGCGACTAGGGGGCAGCCCTTGGAAATTTGACGTATTTGTCCCCAGCCCGCGTCAGGCCAGAACCGCGCCCGCCAGCGCCTCGGCGACGCGGATGCCGTCGACCGCGGCCGACAGGATGCCCCCGGCATAGCCCGCGCCTTCACCGGCCGGATACAGGCCGCGCGTGTTAAGCGACTGAAAATCCTTGCCCCGCGTGATGCGCAGCGGGCTGGACGTGCGCGTTTCCACCCCGGTCATCACCACATCGGGATGGTCATAATTGGGGATCTGACGGCCAAACACCGGCAGCGCCTCACGGATCGCCTCGATCACATAGGGCGGCAGGCAGGCCGACAGGTCGGTCAGCTTTACCCCCGGCTTGTAGCTGGGGATGACCGCGCCAAAATCGCCCGAAGACGCGCGGCCCGCCAGCAGATCGCCCACCTTTTGCCCCGGCGCGCAATAGTCGCCGCCGCCCGCCTGAAACGCCAGACTTTCCCATTTGCGTTGAAATTCAACGCCCGCCAGCGGGTCTTCGGGGTAATCCTTGCCGGGGTCCACCGTCACCACCAGCCCGGAATTGGCGTTGAATTCGGCGCGGGAATATTGGCTCATGCCGTTGGTGACCACGCGGCCTTCCTCTGACGTGGCGGCAACGACGCGCCCGCCCGGACACATGCAGAAACTGTACACCGCCCGCCCGTTTGACGCCTGATGCGCAATGGCATAGGCCGCCGCGCCCAGTACCGGATGGCCCGCGCAGGGGCCAAACCGCGCCTTGTCGATCCAGCTTTGCGGGTGTTCGATCCGCACGCCGATGGCAAAGGGCTTGGCCTCCATGAACACGCCGCGTTCGTGCAGCACGGCAAAGGTATCGCGCGCCGAATGGCCCAGCGCCATGACGCAATGGCTGGCGGGCAGAAAGCTTTCCGCCCCGCTGGCCACATCGCGCAGGTGCAGGCCGGTCAGGTGGCGGTCATCGCCCTCGCCCTCAATCGCAAAGTCCTCGACCCGCGTGCCGAAACGGTATTCCCCGCCCAAAGCCTCGATCGTTTCGCGGATCGACATCACCATCGTCACCAGACGGAAGGTGCCGATATGAGGGTGCGCCTCGTACAGAATGTCATCGGGCGCGCCCGCTTTGACGAATTCGGTCAATACCTTGCGCGAGAGGTGGCGGGGGTCCTTGATGCGGCTGTAGAGCTTGCCATCCGAGAAGGTGCCCGCCCCGCCCTCGCCAAACTGGACATTTGATTCAGGCGTCAATTCGTGGCGGCGCCACAGCGCCCAGGTGTCCTTGGTCCGCTCGCGCACCGCCTTGCCACGTTCGATGATGATGGGTTTCAGCCCCATTTGCGCCAGAATCAGCGCCGCCAGCAGGCCGCAAGGCCCCGCGCCAATCACCACCGGGCGCTGCCCATCCCAGCCATCGGGCGCCATCACCGGGAATTTATACGCCGTGTCGGGCGCCGGGCGGATGTGGCTGTGACCGGGGAATCGGGCCAGCACCTCCCCCTCATCTTCGACCTCGACATCAAAGACATAGACCAGCTTGATCGCCGATTTCTTGCGCGCGTCATTGCCCCGGCGCACCATATGGACGCGCCGCAACCGTTCTGGCGCAATGGCCAAAGCGGCGCAGATCGCGGGCTCGATCGCATCGGCGGGATGGTTCAGCGGCAGGGTCAGGTCAGACAGGCGGATCATGCCAGGCCGCTTATGCCAAAAGCGCCCGATTGGCCACCCCTGCCCATTTCGGCCCTGCCCATTTCGGCCCTGCCCATTTCGGCCCCGCCTGTTTCACCCCGCCCGCCTTACACCGGCTCGCCAGCGGCGCGGGCGCGCGGGATCAGCATTGCCTCATCGCTACGCACCCGCAGGCCCAGCGCGATCAACAGCACGACGATCACCACCGCCACCAGATTGATCGACAGGATGGCCGTGCCCAGATTGCCGCCCACCGCGTCGGAAATCATCCCCACGACATAGGGCCCCACGCCCAGCCCGCAGATCGTCATCACCACCACATAGGTGGACGCGGTAATCCCCCGCATGCGCGGCAGCACCTGATCATACAGCGTGGCATACAGCGGCGGCAGCCACATCGTCAGCACCAGACTATAGGGCACGAACCGCCAGAAAAAGCTGCCCGCGTCAGGGGCATGGTACACCCACACCGCGATCAGCGGCGATCCGCCCATGGCAAACAGCGCCAGACCCACCCGGCCCCAATTGGCAAAGCGCACATGCGCCCAATCGGTCACCGGCCCGGCGATCAGCGGCCCGACCACGCCCAGCCCGGCCGACAACAGCCCGAACTGGAACCCCGCCTCGGCCGGGGACAGATGATAGGTTTTCATCAGGAACGCGGGGGTGAAGGCCATGCAGCCGTAGTTGATCGTGCTTTGCAACGACCCCACCGCCATGCAGATCATCAGCGAGGGGCTGCGCATCACGGCATGCACCGGCGCGTCGGTCAGTTTCAGCGATTGCACCAGATTGACCACGACATACAGGCCAAACCCCACCACCGCCCATTGCAGCGCATGCGGGCTGACCAGCAAGCCGCCCAGATCCAGCGGCGGGCGGGGCGAGGCCGCCATGCCCAGCCGGGCCAGCCCCACCATCGCCGCCACAATCAGCACCAGCGCGCCCAGATTGGCCACCCACTGGCGCGGACTGGCGCCTTGGCGGGCCAACGCCAGCCAGTTGGTCACCGGCAAAACCGCCGCCAACAGCGCGCCCCCTGCGCGGAACGGGGCGGGATCAGGCGGGGTGACGATGCCTTCGATTTCGCCCCGGCGCGGTTCGGGCATGCGCCACAACAGCATCGCCAACGGCAGCCCCGGCAGCGCGGCAATGACAAAGGCGAACTGCCAGCCCTTCATCCCGCCTTCGACCGCGTGATGGGTGTCCCACCAATCGGCCGCCACCCCGCCCAGCATGCTGGACAAGCCCAGCCCCACCGCGATCGCCGCGGCAATGATCGCCATGGCAAAACCGCGCCGCGCCTTGGGAAAGTAATCGAAGACCAGACTGGTCCCGGCCGGCTGGCTGGCCGCCTCGCCAATGCCCACGCCCAGCCGCGACAGGGCCAGCAGCGCGAAACCGGCGGCAAAGGCGGCAAGGCCCGTCGAGATCGACCAGAAGCCAATGCACAGCGCCAACAGCCACGTCCGCCGCCACCCATCCGACAACCGCCCCAGCGGCAGCGAGAACAGCGCATAGAACAGCGCAAAGACGGTGCCGTAGAGCAGCCCCATCTCAGCATCGCCAATGCCCAGATCCTTTTTGATGCGGGGGGAGAGAATCGCCAGAATGTTGCGGTCCAGCAGGCTGAGCAATTGCGTCAGCGACACCAGCGCCAAAGCATACCATCCCCCCCGCGCAACGGCGGATTTGGCCGCCATCGGGTCCTGCGTTGGCTGATCCATCTCTCTTTTGTCCTTCTCCCGAACCGGCTTTGCGCCGGCCCCCCTTATGGCCTGCGGAGCGCGCGCGATCCGCGCGCCGCCCCGTGGCATGGGGTGATGCATAAAGTCGCGCGGGCCGCTTGCCTAGAGCAGAAAGCGTAGCAATCCTGACATTTTACCCTCCCGCTGGCGGGCAGGCCGCCTTGCCCCCAGGGGCCAGCGGCGGCAAAATCGCAAACAGGGGCATGACAGCCTTGCGCGGGATGCTAAAGGGAGTGGTTGAAGCTCTGCGCTGGCGCGCGCGTAAGTTTTTTTATTGCTTGCGGGTTGCATGGCGCGTAATTTTCGTTCAAAGGGCGACGCAGCAGTCCCCAGGAGTCCACCCATGGCGAACGCCGCCGATACCACGCTTGATGCCCCCGCCCTGACCTTGTCGCGCATGGCCCACCCCGCCCCCACCTCTGCCGAGGCGCGTGCGGCGGTATTGGCCAATCCCGGATTTGGCACCCATTTCACCGACCACATGGTGGTGATCGAATGGACCGAAGGGCGCGGCTGGCATGATGGCGTGATCGGCCCGCGTGGCCCCATCGCGCTGGATCCGGCGGCCAGCGTGCTGCATTATGCGCAGGAAATCTTTGAAGGTTTGAAGGCGTACACCCACCCGGACGGCAGCATCGCGCTGTTCCGCCCCGAGGCGAACGCCGCCCGGTTCAACGCCAGCGCCGCGCGTCTGGCGATGCCCGCCCTGCCCGAGGAAACCTTTGTCGAGGCGGTGAAGCAGCTTGTTCTGGCCGACCGCGACTGGATCCCGGCACAAGATGGCGCCTCGCTGTACCTGCGCCCCTTCATGATCGCCACCGAGGCGTTTCTGGGCGTGCGCGCGGCCAAGAGCTACAAGTTCATCGTCATCGCCAGCCCCGCCGGCAATTATTTCAAATCGGGCGCGCCGGCCGTGTCGATCTGGGTCAGCGAATATACCCGCGCGGCGCCGGGCGGCACGGGCGCTGCCAAGTGCGGCGGCAATTACGCCGCGTCGCTTGTCCCCACCGCCGAGGCGTTCCAGCGCGGGCATGACCAGGTGCTGTTCCTGGACGCGGCCGAGCACAAGTGGGTCGAGGAACTGGGCGGCATGAACCTGTTCTTTGCGCTGGACGATGGCAGCCTGATCACCCCGCCGCTGTCGGGCACGATCCTGCCGGGCATCACCCGCGACAGCCTGCTGACCATGGCGCGCGAGGAAGGGCTGAATGTGCGCGAGGAGCGCTACAGCATCGACCAGTGGCGCGCGGACGCCGCCTCTGGCCGCCTGCTGGAATGCTTTGCCTGTGGCACGGCGGCGGTGGTGACGCCGGTGGGCCGCGTCGCGCAGGGCGATAGCGATTTCACCATCGGCAGCGGCGGCCCCGGCCAACTGACCGCGCGGTTGAAGGACCGTCTGGTCTCGATCCAGCGCGGGTCGGCGCCCGATCCGCATGGCTGGGTGGTCAAGATCGGCTGATCCCCGCCACTTTGGTGTGCAAAACAGGGGCGGCGCCTGACGGTGGCCGCCCCTTTTGTGTTGTTCGCCCTGCGGTCAAACCGGCGCGGGCGTGGGAAAAATCTGCGCTGTCCACTCTGGCGCGGGGGCGGGCGCGTGCCTACCTTTGGCGGCGACACCCCCGCGCCCGCCCTTCCCCGGCACGGCGCCAGCAGGAGCCCGTGATGAGCGACGACTACACCCCCCCCAAGGTCTGGACCTGGGACGCCCCCAGCGGCGGCGCCTTTGCCAATATCAACCGCCCGGTGGCTGGCGCCACGCATGAGGCCACGCTGCCGGTGGGTGCGCACCCCTTCCAGCTCTATTCGCTGGCCACGCCCAACGGGCAAAAAGTCTCCATCATGTTCGAGGAACTGTTGGCCGCCGGTGTGACTGAGGCCGAATATGACGCGTGGTTCATCGACATTTCCAAGGGCGACCAGTTCGGCAGCGATTTTGTCGACATCAACCCCAATTCCAAGATCCCCGCGCTGATGGATCGCAGCAGCGACACCCCGGTGCGCGTGTTCGAATCGGGCGCCATTCTGGTCTATCTGGCGGAAAAGTTTGGCATGTTCCTGCCCTCGTCAGGCGCCGCCCGCGCTGAATGCATGAGTTGGCTGATGTGGCAGATGGGCAGCGCGCCGTTTCTGGGCGGCGGTTTCGGGCATTTCTACCACTATGCCCCGGTGAAAATCGAATATGCCATCAACCGCTATGCCATGGAGGCAAAGCGTCTGTTTGACGTCGCCAACCGCCGTCTGGCCGACAGCCGCTTCTTGGCTGGCGAGGACTACACGATCGCTGACATCGCCACCTATACGTGGATCGGCAATTTCATGCGCGGCGAGGCGTATAATGACGCGGCCACCTTCCTGTCGTGCCACGAATATGAACACGTCCAGCGCTGGGTGGCCGAGATCGACCCGCGCCCCGGCGTGCTGCGCGGACGATTGGTCAACAACCGCAAGGGGTTGATCGAACGCCACAACGCCGCCGATTTCGACACTCTGCCCCCCGAAGTGCTGAACCGCACGGTCAAGGGGTTCTGATCGCTCTCCCGGCGGCGGGGCTTGATGCACCGCCGCCGGAGATGATCCTGTGTGGTGGAAAATTTGCGCGCTTTCCTCTTGCCCTTTGCCCCCGATTGCGGCTAGAGGCGGCGCTCCCGACACAAGCGGTCGGTGAATTGTGGACATCTGATCCACCCTGCTGGGGCGTAGCCAAGCGGTAAGGCAGCGGTTTTTGGTACCGCCATGCGGAGGTTCGAATCCTCCCGCCCCAGCCAAGTCTTTCCAAAGACTTATGCATGTTCCCACAGGATATCCACAGGGGCAGTTCGCAGCCCAGTTCGCAGGCATCATCGCATAGCCTCCAATTTGGCAACCGCAGAATTACTCTGCGTCGCAGTCATTGCCTGATACCGGTCAAGCATCTGATTGACTGTCGATACCGTCCATCCCAGCATGGCAGCGATTTCACTCGGCGTGCATCCGGCATCAGCCAGCATCGTGCATGTGGTTCCGCGCAGGTCATGAAAGTGCAAACCATCCAGACCCGCTGCTAGGGTCGCCCTTCGCCAATGGTGCTAAAAATTGATCTTGCCCCAAGGCTGCCCCGCCGATGTTGTCATGATCGTTGCCGCCTTGATCGGCAGCGCATCGAGCAATGCTTTTAGCGAGGCCTCAACTGGCATGTCGATTTTGCGCTTGCGCTTGCCCTGGCGAAATGACAGGCGCCCATCCTTGTACGCGCCCCACTCCAGTGCCAACAGATCACCTTGTCGCTTACCGGTCCACAAGGCCAACTCGAGAGCGAGACGCAAAGGTTCATCAGCCACCGCGCGGAACGCGTCCAAATGCTGTGGCAGCCAAAGCTTATCAGAGCGGTCCGCCTTGTAGACTTTCTTTGGTTGCGTGGCGTGATTGTGCGAGATCATACCGCGATCCCTCGCCCACTCGAGAATGATCCTAGGCACGCCAAAGGTTGCATCCGCCTGCCGCGGAGAACTTTCAGCCATCTTGTCCCGCCAATCGAGAAGTCGACGCCTGATTTTGGGATCCTCCAACGTATCCAAAGGATATGTTGCGAACGCTGGTGCCTTCTCAGTAAGTCTAGCATTTTGTATTTTTGCCAGATGTTTGAGGTAATCAGATTTCGTTCGCGGTGCGAGACCTGAGAATGCCGAACTTTTTTGGTACCCATCAATGATTGATTGCAGCGTACCGGTGGTACGAGCCTTTCGCGGTACGTCGATAGCAGCGTGGTAGGAGCGCATGAAAGCTGGCGAACCGGGGTAGAAAGATTCACCGTCATCCTCTCGTAACAGCTTGAGAGCGCCGAAACCTCTAAGAAAATAATATGATTTCAGGCGGCCATTGCTCAATTTCTTATGTTGGGCATAGACCCCTTTCAGCTTAAGCTGCATGGCCTTGCTCCCATGCTTCAAGCGGTGAAAGAGAGGTCGATACGGCACGCTTTTCGAGCCCACTAATTCGATCCAATGCTCGATCATGCGCAGGTATGTCGTAGCGATTTGTCCCCGGCACTGGCCCCGGCACAATGGCCTGCTGCCGGTTTGCTGGACACCGAGATAAGGTGTTTTCATCAACCGGAGAGCATCGATGCAACGAAGGAAGTTCAGCCGCGAGTTCAAGCTTGAAGCGGTAAGATTGGTAAAGGAGCGCGGGGTAGCGGTTGCACAGGCCGCCCGCGATCTTGATGTGCATGAGAACGTGTTGCGCAAATGGGTTCGGGAGTTTGCGGCCGACAAGCAGGATGCCTTTCCTGGGCACGGCCAGATGAAGACCGAGCAGCAGGAGATCCAGCGCCTGCGTCGAGAGGTGGCCAAGCTCAAGGCGGAGCGTGATATTCTAAAAAAAGCCGCGGCCTACTTCGCGAAGGACTCGATATGAGGTTTGCCTTCATCGCGAAGCATCGGGGGATCTGGCCGGTATCGTGGCTTTGCGGGGCTCTCGGTGTCTCGCGCAGTGGCTTTCATGCCTGGCTGGTGCGTGCCCCATCGGCGCGCGCCAGAAGCGACATCGAGGTGGGGCGCAAGGTCAGGGCAAGCTTTACACTGATCGACCGGACCTATGGCGCGAGGCGGGTCTGGCATGACGTGCTGGCTGACGGTGTGAATTGCGGCCTGCATCGCATCGAGCGCCTGATGCGCCAGCAAGGATTGCGCGCCAGACCGCGCCGGCGTGGCCTGCCCAAGGATCATGGCGAAAAGTCAGTGGTCGCGGCCAAAGTGCTGGATCGTCAGTTCGTGGCCGATGCGCCGAACCAAAAGTGGGTGGCAGACTTCACGTATATCTGGACCGCCCAAGGTTGGCTTTATGTCGCGGCGGTCATCGACCTGTTTTCGCGCCGTGTCGTGGGCTGGTCGATGAGCGCGACCATGACGGCCCAACTGGTGGCGGATGCCATGATGATGGCCATCTGGCGCCGGGGCAAACCCGATGCCTTGCTGCATCATTCGGATCAGTGCAGCCAATATGCCAGTGAGCAATTCCAGCGCCTGATGCAGGATAATGGCGTGACCTGCTCCATGAGCTGATCGGGCAATTGCTGGGATAACGCGGCGATGGAGAGCTTCTTCTCCTCCCTCAAGACCGAACGGGTTCGATTATATCGAGCGTTTCTACAATCCCACCCGCAGGCATTCGACCCTGGGTTATCTCAGCCCCATCGACTTTGAACGCCAGGCTGGGGTAGCCTAAAGAAGCTTATCTCGGTGTCCAGCAAACCGGCAGCAGGCCACTGATAAGAAAGCCATTGTGAAAGAGATGGTTGAGTATTTAATGGCTTTCGCTAGGCGCGCTCAAAGGGATATGGGTACATCAAGCCTTCGCGCCGGCGACGGAGACTCGGCCTTACGGGCGCATCTTCAGTCGCAGCTATTTGTGTGAGGAGGGCCTATTTTTCGTGAGGTTAAATGGCCAATGTTTCGGTTTGATCAGTCAGTCCAAGATACCTCATCTTCGGCAACAAATGGGAGCGAAGACGATTTTGGCCCACAAGTCGCAGCAAACCGTCTTGTAAGCGAGAGTAAGCAGCGGCTCGACGAAAAACTTAAGGAAATCTGGCAATCTCTCGATTGGAAAGAGCCGAACATCGCCTTTTATGGCGAGACGAACGCAGGCAAATCCACATTGATTGAGGCATTGCGCGCCCTATTTGACGCTGCCGAGGAAAATCAGGGTGATTCAATTGGTAATGGTTTGCCTGACTACACGCGTAAGGCCACCTCTTATCCTTGCGAATATGATGGCGCGCGCTTCAACCTTATCGATGTTCCCGGCATCGAAGGGAAAGAAACCGAGGTCATTGCGGAGATCGAACACGCGATAAATAACGCACATGCCGTATTCTACGTGACCGCCGATGCTCGTCCCCCGCAGGGCGGAGATGAGCATCGAGAAGGAACGTTAGAAAAGATCAAGCGACAGCTCAAGCCTCAAGCAAAAGTATGGGCTATTTATAATAAAAAGATAAAAAATCCACGCGCCATCAATTCAGCATTGATCAATCATGGTGAAGAGGAAAGCCTATCAAAGGGACCTCACTCCCTCGACGGTAAAATGCGTGAAGTGCTCGGCGAGCATTATCAGTGCCACATTGCTGTGAGCGCTCTTCCCGGATTCTTTGCGCTGGCTAATAGCTTGCCGACCAATAGCGATTTCATTTCCCAACGTGAAAAATTTGTGACGATGATCGGTATCGAAAAATTGCTGGAATGCAGCAGCGTCGAAAAATTGGGAAAATTGCTGAGGCAGAACGTCCCGTCTCAAGATGATATCATCAACGCAAACATCAAGAAACTGGCGCCTCCCATCGAAGAGGCGATTTCATTGCTGGATCAAGAAGCCGAGAAGCAGTTTGCTGTTCCAGTTCGGGAGCTTTCTAATCAACTAGATAAGCTAGGGCCTGAACTTGAATTGATCGCCGATGACGCCTCGAAAGGCATGAATCGTCTAACCGATGAATTGACAAACGGCTGCGTTAAACGCGTGCGAGAAAAAATGCTGGAGGCAATCAAAAGTGGGTTAGGCGGAGACCAGGAGCTGAAAATCAAACTTGAACAGATACTTGAAGAAGAAAAGGCGAGGTTGCCCGATACTGTTAATGCAAGGGTGAGCGGCATCGTTAAGCGCACTTACCAATCCTGCAAGGAAGCGCTCTATCTAGTCGAAAAGCATCTGAAAGATGCACATGCTTTCGAAAGTCCGTCCTTTGCCTCCTCATTTTTGCATGCCGTCAATGTTGATACAAGTAGTGGAATAAATTGGGGTGGTTTATTGGGAGTTGCTGGTGGAATCGCCATTACGCTACTCACTGGAGGAACGTTTGGAGCCATTGCAGCTATTACTACTGCATTTAGCTTTGTGCGAAGCGTTTGGAATTTTTTCAGTCGTGACTATATGAAGGATCAGCAGCGTCAATCTTTGAACAAAAATCTCGACAGCATTAAACCTAATATCCAACGTAATATCGTTGAGGCACTGAAGACAATGGAAGACAATCTTCGAGCCAATGTCCTTGGATTGATGAACCCACTGCGAAGCGTTGAAGAGGAACTTCAA
Organism: Novosphingobium ovatum; assembly: GCF_009909235.1. Taxonomy (GTDB): domain Bacteria; phylum Pseudomonadota; class Alphaproteobacteria; order Sphingomonadales; family Sphingomonadaceae; genus Novosphingobium; species Novosphingobium ovatum. The sequence goes on along the minus strand of NZ_JAAAPO010000001.1, from coordinate 615,977 downwards.
AATGCCGATCGATCTGTGAGGCGCGCCTCTCACGAGTTAAAGTGCTTGATCAGCGACAACGCTCGGATCTGCTGGTACGTAGAAGGAGTTTTGTCTCCGGGGTTAGAGACCGCCATGTAGGCGCTGATGAACAATGACAAATTCAACTGATCTATCCGTGAGGATTCAACATGACTGCCAATGAGCATGCGCGCGACGTGACCGATATCCTGAATTTCCTCGAAGTTGGCGAAAATCTTGGGATTCAGCTCCCACCCCATCTGAAGGAAAAAATTAGCAAATTAGAGGCTGTCGGTTCAGGCAAGCTTAAAGTTGCTCTGGTTGGTGGTTTTTCCGAAGGCAAGACATCGCTCGCGGCCGCATGGTTGGGCATGTTGCCCGGTGATATGAAAATCAGCCAGAGCGAATCGTCAAATGCCGTCACGATTTACGATGCCAGCGACGAGGTGGAACTGGTTGATACACCAGGTCTGTTCGGCTTCAAGGAAAGTAATATCAGCGATGGCATCGGCGAAAAATATAAGGAAATGACGCGGAAGTACGTGAGTGAGGCTGATCTTCTTCTCTACGTTCTCAATCCCTCAAACCCCTTGAAAGAGAGTCATAAAGAAGAATTGAACTGGCTCTTCCGCGAATTGAACCTGTTATCGCGGACGGTGTTCGTTATCGGTCGATTTGATATGGTGGCCGATGTCGAGGATGATGCTGATTATGCAAGACACCTTGAGATCAAGAAAAATAATATAATATTGCGCCTCAAGGATCTGGTAAATCTAACCATTGAGGAGGAGGGCAGCCTTTCTATCGTCGGCGTCGCAGCCAATCCGTTTGATGAAGGGATTTCAAGCTGGTTTGGACGCCCTGACGAATATGCGCGACTTTCGCATATTGGCGACCTGCGACTGGCTACAGCTGAGAAAGTCAGAGCTATCGGAGGGGCGGAAGAGGCAAAGCGCCAAACCGCAGTAACAATCCTTCGAGACGTGACAGAGCGCTTACTTCTCCCCGCGCGCCAAGCGGCAGAAGATTCCGAGAGGCAAGCCGCAATAGCTGAAGGAAGGGCCAAAGAGGAGCGGCCACGACTAGCTCGCTACCAGCGCGAAGCTGCTGAGGCACAGATCGCGCTTCGCCGGGAAGTGGTGGACTACTTCGGAGACCTCATTACCGAAGCTAAGAATACCGACATTGACAGCTTCGAGGAATTCTTTGACCGCAAGATCGGGGCGGATGGGGTTGTAGTGAAAGCGGCGATCACGAACATGTTCACGCGCGAACTTGGCCCAATTAGTCAGCAACTCGTCACCATGAGCGCTGATTTCGTCGCAACTGGTTCAGGCGGTGGGGCTGTAACCGGGATGCTGAGCAAAGTTGCTAACAAAGCTAAAGGTGTCACGATCAACAACACGATGATCCTGAAGGCTCGCGATTGGGTGATGCCGGCTTTCAAGTTCAGGCCTTATGGTGCGGTTAAGGCCGCACGGTTCGCTAATGGTGCTTTAGCTGGAATAGGCTTGGTCATTGAAGGTTGGTCAATGTGGCGAGATCACCAAAAAGCCGAAAAATTCTCAAAAGATCGGCAGGCTATTGTCGATGATATGAATCAACAATTTTCTGCTATTCTAGCGCAAATTGACACGCCTGATTTCTTGTTGATCTACTTCCCACAAATCGAGGCCATGCGGAGCCTGTTTTCAGCCCTCGCAGCCGCTTTTGCTGAAGCTACCGAACGCAACCGCAAGATGCAGGAGTGGGCCAAGAAGGCGGACACCCTTCGGCTACGCTTCGATGGTGGTTCGTATCGCCTGACGGGCGAGAGCGTCACAGTCGACCTGTGAACGGAAAGGTGACCGAAATGGCAAAATACAAAGTTCTTGTTCAGATGACTAGGCTCAATCGCGCCATTAGCCATTGCCCCGCAGCGCCTGGAGGCTGGTTGGCGCGGTGAAACAGCGACCAAGGCTGCGCGCCCAATGCCCGCGTGGCAGGATGTAACCGCACCAAGCGTCCAGCCGCGATTTCGCCTTGCGCGGCGTGCAGCGGCAAATAGGCCCAGCCGATGCCCTCGCGCACCAATGCCACCTGTGTGGCCAGATCATCCACTCGCCAGACACGCGCCGAATTCACCGCCACATCATGCGCATCGCCCGCGCCCTCCAGCGTCTTGTTCGAGACCTGCACGTATTCGCGCAAAAATGCGTTGGGAATAGGCGCCGAATGCGCCGCCAGTGGATGGCCGGGGGCAGCCACTGCCACGATCTCTACTTGGCCGAAATCCGTCGCCTCGATGCCCTGCGGCCATGCCCCATCAATCGCGCTTAGCCCCAGCATTGCCCGTTTTTCTGCCACTGCCGCCAACACATGATCGCGCGAAGCCACACGAATATCAGCCAGCACCGAGGGAAAAGCCTGCGCCATGTCCGACACAGCGCTGGCCAGCGCATCGGTAGGATAAAACGTGTCCACTGCCAAACTGAGAACCGTTTCAACCCCGGCCTGACTGCTGGCGACGCGCGCTTCCATTTCGTCGGCCAGCATGCAGATGCGCCGCGCATAGACGGTGATCGCCTCACCTGCTGGGCTCAACACAGGACGCCGCCGGTCACGCAGGAAAAGACCTGCGCCCAACTGGCCCTCCAGCGTGGCGATGGCATAGGAAACCGCCGGCTGGCTGCGCCCTGTGGCACGTGCAGCAGCGGTAAAGCTGCCCGTATCCACCACCGCCAGCAACAGGCGCAAATGGTCGAGCGAAGTGGGACCAGAGGGCGGCATAGATGTGTCTTTCATAAAAAATCCTGATCAAAACTATTCAATCAGCGCCGCTGTTCAACAGGTTTTTCTCTGGCATCTTCTACCCAACACACAAGAGGATACCTCAGGATGAGCGACAGGCTGGCGCAATTGGAAGCGCAGGTGGCGGCGATGGCTGTTCGGCTGCAACGGCAGGAGGACGAAGCCGCGATCCGCCGCCTGCACCATGCCTATGGCTATTTCATGGACTATTGCTGGTATGATGAGGTGATCGACCTGTTCGCTCGTGATGGCGAGGCGGTGTTCCTGTCGGGCGTTTATCGCGGCCATGCCAGCTTGCGGCGGCTCTATGTCGATTTTCTGGGGACGGCCTATACCGGCGGGGCGCGAGGACCGGTGCATGGTTTTCTTGCCGACCACTTCCTGTTGCAGGATGTCATTTCCGTTGCCCCGGATGGGCAAACAGCAACCGGCCGTTTCCGCGCGCTGTTGATGCTGGGCAGCCACGAAAGCCGCCCGGGCGGTAATGGGCCCCTGCCCGCACAGGTCTATGAGGCCGGGCTATATGAAAACGCCTATGTGCGCGAGGGCGGCGTCTGGAAGATCGCAAGGCTGGAATATGCGCTGCAATGGCAAGCGCTATATGACAAAGGTTGGGCGCATACGGTTACCGATCTTCCGCCTGCGCTGCCCCCCTATCCCGAAAGCCCGATTGGCCCGGATAGGTTGCTGCCCGCCACCCGCAAGGTCTGGCCTGAGCGTTCTGCCTTGCCGTTATCCTATGCGCATCCGGTGACAGGCCGCGCTTTGCCGGTGGAGGCCTGAGATGACACAGGAATTTGTCGGAAAATGCGTGGTCATTACCGGGGGCAGCAGTGGCATCGGGCTGGAAACGTCGCGGGCCTTTGCGGCGGCTGGAGCAAAGGTGGCGATCATTGGGCGAAATGCGGATCGGTTGAACGCGGCGGTAGCGGAGCTGGGAGCTGGCGGTTTGGCGGTGGTGGCCGACATGGGCGATGTGGCGCAAATCAGCCGCGCCATCGATCACATCGCCGCCGCTTTTGGCCAGATCGACGTGGTCTTTGCCAATGCCGGCACCGGCGCGATCATGCCCTTTGATTCCGTGGACGAAGCGCTGTGGGACAATGTGATGAACGTGAACCTAAAGGGCACGTTCTTTCTGGCGCAGCACGCGTGCCGGCACATGACTGCTGGCGGCAGCATCATCCTGTGCGGATCGGTGGGCGGATCGCGTATCTGGCCGGGTGCCGCCGTCTACTCCGCCAGCAAGGCCGCGATCGAAGTGCTGGGCAATGCCTTGGCCGGCGAATTGGTGAGCGCGGGCATCCGCGTCAATGTGGTGGTGCCCGGCGGCATTGATACGCCGATCATGCAGCACACCCCTGGCATCCCGCCCGAAGCAGCAGGCGCCGTGATGGAGCAGATGGCCGCAGGCACGCCGATGCGCCGGCTGGGCGCGCCGCGCGAAGTGGCCGATGCCGTGCTGTTCCTTGCCTCGCAGCGCGCCAGCTATGTAACCGCCACGCGTCTGGTGGTGGATGGTGGGCTGCTGGGCGCGGCATAAGACAACAGGAGAGACAGATGCCTGATTCCGAACCGCTTGATCCGTTCATGCCGCGCTGCCAATTCGCGCTGGAAGTGCGGCTGCGCTTTCGCACCCTGCCCAAAGTCGCCCGCATGCCGCAGGGCTCTTCACGGGGCATGGTTGCGCTGGATGGCGGCGAGTTCGACGGACCGCTGGTGTCCGGCCTCGCGCTTCCCGCAAGTGGCGGCGATTTCGCGCTGTTTCGCGACGATGGCGTGATCCAGGGGGATGCGCGCTATATGCTTCAGGAGCGCGATGGCAGCGTGTTCATGCTGAACACGCGCGCCTATATCTGGGGCCGCAACGCGCAGGTGATGCAGGCTTTTGAACGCGTGGCCCAAGGCCGCAGCCGCGAGACCATCGACCCGGCCGATGTCTATTTCCGCACCATGACCACATTCGAAGCCCCCACCGGAAAGCACGACTGGCTGGCACGCCATGCCTTTGTGGGCGTGGGGCGGCGAACGGAAATGGGCAATATCATCCGCTATTACATGGTGCTTTGACATGACAGAATTGACCTATCAGGCGATCCGCACATCTGATCGCTCCTTTGCGGCAAACATGGTGCTGTTAAAGGGCGCTAAAAAAGCGATGCTGATCGACACGCCCTTTACCCGCGCCGACGCGCATCGAGTTGTTGCCGAGATCCTCGATTCAGGGCTGGAACTGGAAACGATATACGTCACACATAACCACCCCGACCATTACTATTCGGCAGAGGTGGTGCGGCAGGCATTCCCGAACGCGGCATTTGTGGCCCATCCAGAGGTTGTCGCCGCGATCTGGCATTCGCTGCCGTTCAAACAGGCGCGCTGGACCGATCTGGGCGCCAATGGCCCGCGCTTTCCCACCGCCCCCGCGCCGCTGCCCCCCGGCACCGACACGCTGTGGCTGGAAGGCAACGAGATCCGCATCCTTGGGCCGATGCAGGGCGATCATCCGACTAACACCGCGCTATGGGTGCCCTCGATCCGGGCGCTGTTCCCTTCGGATCTGGTGCATAATCAGGTGGTTTTGTGGTTTGTGGAATCGACGCCCGAGCAGATCGCCGAATACGCGTGCAATATCGATATGCTGCTGGCACTTGATCCGTTGATCGTTGTGCCGGGTCACGAGAAAAAGGGCATGCCGCACGACCGGTCTGGGCTGGAATTCACCCGCGATTATATCGCAGCATGGCCCGAGATGGTTGCGCAGGCCAAGGACAGCACCGATCTGATCCAGTTGATGAAAGCCCGGTTTCCCGATGCCGGCGACCCGAACAAGGATTTCGCGCTGATCACCTCGGCGCAGGTGGCGATGGGTGAGGCGCCGCGATGGGACGAATAGACGCCCTGCTGAGCCTTCGCGGGATTGGGCGGCATCACACATAGGATAACTTCTGAGTGGCTTGGGGTCACGCGTCCACTGCGAAAATTCGCTACGCGCACAGGCCAGAGGCTGCACCAAATGTTTCGACGACGGACAATCAGCAGCCTGGCATAAGGGCCAAGCATCACCTGCTCGAAAGCGGTGCTCGCCCAAGGGCCTGTGCATAGCGACGCGCTGCATTTCAGACGCACTGCCAAAGGCAGGAGGCGACCAGATATTGCCGTTCCAATAGGACGGCAGGAGTGGCGGTTGACGCCAATACCGACCATTTCAGTGCCAGGCAGACCTCCAATAATGAAGGCCCGCCCGCACAGTGACGTTCGTCTCAATCCAAGGCTACCCCGCTTAGCTGCTCGCAGATTTGCCACAGGCGCCCAGCGCTGACTTGATCAATCACAGAGGGGGAAACCGCGTTTGTTGTCAGTGCCTGATTGCCTGGTTCGACCAGCGCGCTGATGTTGCAATCCGCACAATAGACGCCGCCAATCGCCGCCAACATCGGGCTGGTTGCCGCCCAGATTGTGGTGGCCGCGCCTTGCTGCGAATTCTTCCAGCCCTTTTCCGGTGCGATGATCGGGCGGCCTTCCTTGTCGATCATGCCATAGGCCTCGGCAATGGCGGGATCCATGTGACGGGCCAGATCGGTTTCGAAGATGCCGCCCGGGTGGACTGGATAGGCCCGCACGCCCTTGCTCCGCCCCAGTGCATCCAGCGCCACGGCAAACAGGGCGGTGGCCGCCTTGGACTGCGCATATGCCTGCCACGGGTCATAGGGGCGACGCGCAAAGTTGGGATCATGCAACAGGGCAGCGATGTCGGCATGGTGATTGGCCGAACTGAGCGCCACAACCCGCGCCCCTTGCGCCGCCGTCAATGCGGGCCACAGGCGGCAGGTCAGATGGAAATGGCCCAGCACATTGGTGGAAAACTGGCTTTCATACCCGCGTCCATCGCGCAGCAAGGGGCCCGCCATCGTGCCCGCATTGTTGATCAGCAGATCCAGCGTGGGGTGATCGGCCAGCACGCGCCCAGCAAAGTCATCGATCGAGGTCGGATCCATTAGATCAAGCGGTTCGATCCGCACATCAGGCATATCGGCCAGATTGCGCCGTGCCTTCTCCAAATCGCGGGCGGGCACGATCACTTGCGCCCCGGCCAGACGCAGCACGCGCACCGTTTCCAGTCCCAATCCGGCATAGCCGCCGGTGACGACCGCGCATTTTCCGGAAAGATCGATGCCTGCAATCACCTCCTGCGCGGTGCTGCTGGCGGTAAAGGGCGAGGCGATGGGGGCTTGGGCAGACATGGCAACTCCTTGTGACAGGATTTCACCATGGCACCACCGGCTTTGAACGATGAAGGCTTGAACATTCAAAACTGATGCTGGATAGTTCAAAATTGACCGACGATCTCCTTTCCGATATCCTGCGTCTGATGCAGGTGCGCGGCGGCGTGTTTGGCCGGATGAACGCGGGCGGGCGATGGGCGACCCCGCTGTTCAGCTCCGATACGGTCAAGTTCTGTGCCGCTACGCATGGGGAGGCATGGTACGCGCTGGGCGATAGCGCGCCGGTGCGTTTTCAGGCAGGCGATGTGCTGCTGGTGAACAGCGCGCTGCCGCTGGTGATGGCTGGCGACGCGGCATGGATCGCCAATGCTGCCGATTCTTGCCCAGAGCCGGATGAGCATGGCCATTTCCAATATGGCGCAGGCTGCGATTTCTCGATGGTAGCGGGCGGCCTGCACATCGATGCCGACCATGAAGCGCTGCTGCGCCGCAGCCTGCCGCCGCTGATCCATGTGCGTGGAGATGTGGCCGAAGCGGAACCGCTGGGCTGGATCGTGCGGCAATTGGTAGAGGAGATGGCCCCCAACGAACAACCGGGGCGAACGACAACGATCAGCGCGCTGGCCCAATTGCTGTTCGTGCAAACCTTGCGCGCCTATATGGCCCATGCCTCGGCCGATGAAGCCGGATGGCTCAAAGTATTTGGCGACAGCCGCCTGACTGCCGCACTGGAGGCGATGCATGGCGATCCGGCGCGGCCATGGCGGCTGGGCGAATTGGCGCGTCATGCGGGTCTTTCACGCACCGGTTTTGCGGTAAAGTTCCATGCCGTGATGGGCGTGCCACCGCTGACCTACCTGATGCAATGGCGCATGCGTCTGGCCCAGAATGCGCTGCGCTCCGGTCGATCCGTAGCGCAGGCTGCGGCCCAAGTCGGCTATCAATCTGAAAGCGCCTTTGCCGCTGCATTCAAACGGGCCACAGGCGTTGCCCCCGGCATATGGAAAGCAGCCGTTGGGAACAGGTGAGGATGATAAGGACGTAAAGGATGCGTCAGGGGCTCCACCCGACCAGATTTCGCCGTTTCGACGCAATGCCGGGAACGTCGTCCGAAGCCAATACCGGCCATCCCAGTGTCTGGCTCTACCGATCGCCAACGGCGGTTTGGAGTAACTTTGGCAGATACATGGCTAATTCTCCGAGGGGCTTGATTAGTCATGTTGACTATGTAGGCTAACGGAAATTTTAAAGTAGTTCATTGGAGAATTTATGCCGGCCAGTGCAATGGAGCAGATCTACGACCGTCTTGCCGAGGTTTTCGGCAGCAGCAACCCGAATCAGTTATTCACCATGCTGATGCCCGGCACCGTGCTCAATTCCGATGATTTCAGCTACGACCTTGCCGGTTTCAAACCAGACATCGTGCGCGAAGCGGAAGGCCGGCTGGTCGATCAAATGTTCGATCTGTCCAAAATTTCGGCCGGCTCGAACGGGCGTCGCGTCTCCACGCAGTTTCAGGAAGCTTTGCGCGTGTTGGTGCCCGATGGCAACCCGGTCATGCCCGAGGTCAAGAATGCCTTGCGCGCTTTCCTGAACCAGCCGGTGGCCGAGGGGGCGATGCTGGATGGCAAGCCGTTCGCTGGCAGTTTGAGCACTTATTATTTCGAGCTCTATCAGCGCTATATCGACCAGCGAACCCGCTGGGAGCAGGAGATCCTCGACAAAAAGACCGAACTGGCAGCCAAGGGCGATGATCCGCGCGAGGCATTTGTCGAATGGTATGAATCGCTGGCCGAAGGGCGGCTTGCCGGGATCGAGGCCGCGCGTGCCCGCGTCACCGCAGTCTGCTCGCCTGCGGATATGGATGCCATACTCGCCGCGCTAGAAGCAGGCCCTTCGGGCGGAACCGAGATCGAGGAAGCCATGGCCGCCTTGCGCAATGCGCGCATGCCCAATTCGGATGGCGGCTATTTCTATCCAGTGGAATTCACGCCCTCGGACTGGTTTCTCTATCTCAACAGCGATGCCAATCCCGATGATATGCTGCAAGATCCACAATTTCTGACCGCCGCGCTCAAAACCAAGCGTGAGGCCCTGCAGGCCAGCTTGTCGCAATTGCAGAGCCTGTTCTCGTCGATGCCGACCGACGATGCGCTGGCCGCCGCGGCCAAACGCTTCAGCGATGCCCAGGCCGCACATGATGAAGCACAGCAGGGCCTGATGAATACGGGCAGCGATGCCGTTGCTCTGGGGGCCGAGCTCTATCTCAAATCCGAATATCCGTTTTCCACCGCCTTCGAACAATCGATGGCCGCCAATCAGGACAAGGTGGTGGATGCTTCGGTAGCCGAAAAGGTCAAAAGCAATTCCTATGCCGTAGCCGAAGCGATGAGCGGCGAGATTGCCGACGAGCTGGAGGGGCGCCCCTTCGGCGTTGATGATGTAAAGGCGGTGATCGAACAGCAGAAAAAGGCGATCAAGGCGCAATTCGATCTGGAACGCTCGGCGCAGGAGCTGGCCGAGGCCTCGCGCAATTCGGTAGCGCTGCAGGCCGCGCGTTTCTCCGGCGTGAAATCGATGATCGCGCGGGTAACCCAGCAATTGCAGGATCTGCGCGAGGCGCAGGACGAAGTGGGCCGCGCCGCGCTTGCCGCCGAAAAACGCACGCCGATCGCCCTCGGGCCCGTCCCCACCGAGCAGACAGCTGCCGACAAGGCCACCGCCAAGGCCCAACTGCTCAAGGCGCTGGACGCAGCCAAGTCGAGCGCTGCCACCGGCGCTACCGTCAAGGATACCTTCACGTCGTCTCTGACCGATGCGATGAAATCGGCTTTCCAGAGCTATGTCAGCGACAATAACACCGCCAGCAACGATGCCACGGTCCAATCCATGGTCAATCGCCTGAAGGCGCTGAGCAAGTCCAAGGTGGATGCGCAATCCGAAACGCTGGCGCTGGCTTTGGCCGCCTTCAAGGACGCCGGTGAGGCACTGGTGGCAGATGCCCAACTGGATGCCGCGATCGAAAAGGCCAAGGCCGCCATTGCTGGCAAGCGCGGCGCACAGGCCATCCAACATGTGCTCGACAGCAAGACCGCGATCTCGTCCAAGCGCATGCTGGATCTTATCAAGGATTTTGTCGCCAGCCTGCCTGACAAGTCCACCAGCAAGAAGTCTGATGTCTCGCCCCGTTTCATGGAGTTGCAATTCAGCTTCTCGGCCTCGGAGACAGAAAGCTCGGAAGTTTCCGATTCCTATTCCACCCAATGGCGCCATTCGGGCTGCGCCTTCTTCGGCAGCGGCAGCGGCACCCATTCCACCAGCAGCGCCACCAAGGCCAGCCAGGCGCTGGATAGCAACACCGAAATCCGCATCGCCTTCAAGGCCGCCAAGGTCGAAGTGTCGCGCCCTTGGCTCGATCCGGGGGTGCTGGCGCTGACCCAAGGCATGTCCAAGACCACCGGCGCTACCATCTCGCATGGCAGCTTTCCCATGAAGGATGGCGTGATTGACTGGGCGGCGGTGAATGCACCTTCGGGCGGGCTCAACGACGCTATTTTCCCAGCGCTGCCCACCGCTTTTCTGATCGTGAAGGATGTCGAGATCACCTTCAAGGCTACCGCTTCTTCCACCAGTGCGGTCCATTCGCTGGTGGAATCGCGCTCGGCCGCAGGCGGGGGCTTTTTCTGCTTCAGTTCCTCGGCCAGCGCCTCCTCAAGCCACGAGAGCCAGTCGATGAAATCGCGGACCGAGGCGCAGAATGTTCATATCCGCATGGCCGCACCGCAGATTCTGGGCTGGTTCCTCAGCCTGACCCCGCGCGATCAGGCACGGCGCTTGAGCACGACGCAGGTCTCTTCCACCGTGGCACAGGACACGATCTCGATCACCGACTATGTGCGCCAACTCAAGCTGTTCCCGCAGGCATAACCGACACACTCTTGTTATTTGGCGCATGATGGAGTTTCGGCGCCCCCGGTAGAGCTTTGATCAAATCGTTGACCCATCGCACCGCCGGTGGGTCAACATTCACTGGTTGGATGAAAGGGGGCTACTGTTGTCGCAAGCAACGGCCCTCTGGCGACTGGCGCACATCTGGGCCAGCCTGTTGTCTCCGGCTGCGACCATGGGCCTATGTGCATTGATTAGGCTCAGGCCCCATTGATTGGCGGGCGGCGATGTGATTCAGGCTTCGGGAGGAGACTGATCATGAGCAACCTGTACTGGCTGACGGACGAGCAGATGGCGCGGCTTGCGCCGTATTTCCCCAAGAGCCACGGCAAACCCCGGGTCGATGACCGTCGGGTGCGGAGCGGGATCATCTTCGTCAATCGGAACGGGTTGCGTTGGCGGGATGCGCCCAGGGAATACGGGCCGCACAAGACCTTGTATAATCGCTGGAAACGGTGGGGCGAGATGGGCCTGTTCACCCGGATGATGGAAGGCTTGTCCGCCCAGAAGGTCGAGCCTCAGACCGTCATGATCGACGCGACCTATCTCAAGGCCCACCGCACGGCTTCCAGCCTTGGGGTAAAAAAGGGGGGCTCGGACGCCTGATCGGACGTACCAAGGGCGGTATGAACACCAAGTTGCACGCCATCACCGATGCCAATGGTCGCCCCTTGAGCTTTTTCATCACCGCCGGCCAGATCAGCGATTACACCGGCGCGGCAGCCTTGCTGGACGATTTACCCAAGCCCAATGGATGCTGGCCGACCGGGGCTGTGACGCCGAATGGTTCAGGGACGCGCTTGAGCAAAAGGGCATCACACCCTGCATTCCGGGCCGGAAATCACGTTCTTTTCCTGTCCATTACGACAAGCGGCGCTACAAAACGGCGCAACCGCATCGAGATCATGTTCGGCCGCCTGAAAGACTGGCGCCGTGTCGCCACCCGCTACGATCGCTGCCCAACCGTGTTCTTCTCCGCGCTCGCTCTGGCTGCCACCGTGCTCTTATGGCTGTGATCAACGAGTCCTGAGCCTAACGCCACAGACAATCTCCATATCTCTATTGGTCAAAGCACTACTCCCCTCGACTTGAGCGCCGTGATCGCCACGTTAAAGCTTGAAGCAGTTATCCCTATGCCATTTCAGGAAATGGGGATGTGGTCGATCGCCGGGGCGAAGTGGCGGAAGCGCGCGCCCACTGCGATTGATCAGGCTATTGATACTATCTGGATCGTTGGCGTGGCGCGAAACCAGAATGCTGAGATCATCATCCAGGCTGATCAGGCCCCTATCGAAGAGCCAGTGAACCGTTCCCGATAGTGCAATACCATTGCCCACCACATCGGGGCCATTAGCTTCGACCGGTTGAATGTGGGCCGCTTCTGCCTCCGCCCTGCCCCCGCCATTGATCAGCTTGAGGCCGGTAATGGCGCAGCGCTCATCGTAAGCTCGCAGCACAACGCGGCGGAACACCCGGTCGCGCACGGTTCGCGAGGTAAGCATCCTTTGCCGTTCCACCGGCATGCCGAAGTCAAAGGTGGCCCGCTCTTCTCGCACCACATTCTGGTCGGCGGCTTCGTCCACGCGCGGAAGTAGCGGTGCCTCTTCCCGCAAACCAGCGTCCACAATCCGGTAAAAGTCGGAAGGCGACAAAGGCCGGACAGCCGATTGTGCGCGCCCCGAAATGCCGCCCGCCTCATTGAGCACGCCCAGTTCCATGATACCGTCCGGACCACGGAAGGGAACGGGCGTGGCAAAATCGAGATAAGTGCCAGGCTCGATAATCGCCAAGTACATGCCAGGAGCACTAGGATCAGGAATAACCTGCTGAACCTTGGCAACCGCGAAATAACCGCGCGTGTCTTTGACCTTGCTGGGCTCGAGATAGATGATCCAATCGCCCACGCATTGCTCGATCCGCCCGAGATATTGGGGCGGGAACTGATAGCGTTCAGCGGGGCTATCATTATAGATCGAGTCTGATCGATGGATGAAAACGCCAAAGGTCATGAAAGCACCTTAGCGCATTGGCTTGATTGGCAAAGTCCTGAAATCGTCGAAGCAGGCCGTCGCCCTCACCGCCCCCTCGCCCGCCTGATCGAGCCAGTCTGCATCAGCTTCCCAAACGTGACCACTTGGGCAGACTGCACAGCACTGAAATGCAGCGATTTTCCTCCCGCCCCAGCCAGCACTTAGCGACACCTGCCGCCCGCGTTCCTTTTTGGCCTGACGGGGCAAGGCTGCGGATCATACGCGGCGCAGCTTTTGCACGGCCAATCGCATATGGCCAATCGCGTCGATCGTCGGATCAATCAGTGATTGCAGTTGCAGCCCGTCAGCCATGGCGATCAGCCAGCGCGCTTCCGCGTCCGCGTCAGCCTCGGGGGGGATGGTATCCTCGGCCTGCTCCTTGCGGATGGCATTTGCCAATACCGTATGCAATTGCTCAAAACGCTGCTGAATGAAGTCATGCGCCGGATGCTGGGGATCGACCGCTTCAGCGGCGAACGCAAGGTAGAGGTGTACGATACCCGGCTTACCCACGTTCAAACCGATCGCCGCCAGATATTCATCGATGCCCATTTTCTCGCCGTTGTCGCTTCGCCAACCTGCGGCGGCATCCTCGTCCCAGCGGCGGATGACCGCCTGCATCAATTCCTCGCGGCTGCCAAAGTAATACAGGATATGCGCCGGCTCGATCCCCAGCGTCTGCCCGATCACGCGCAAGGGCGGGTTGCGCAATTCCCCCCGCGCCAAAGCCCCCATGAGCCCGGTCAGGATTTCTTCGCGTTTGGCGGCACCTTTGGAATAGCTGCGCGCTTCGCCGCGGTCGGATTTTTTCCGCGTTTTGGGTGTTTGAAACGCATTTTGGGGCTGGCGCAAAATTTTTAATCCCATTAAATATTCTTATTCCAGTCTGCAGACATAGCACGAAGGGACGAGGATGAATCTGGAATCTTTTGACGAGACAGGCTTTGTCAGCCTGTTCGATGGCGAAAGCCTGAGAGGCTGGCACGCCGAACCGCGCGTCTATGGCAGCGTGTACCCCGGCGGACCAAGCGTTGACGCGATATTCGCCGCCCATGGCATCACACCGCCCGTCGAACCCGAAAAGCACCCTGCGGCATGGCATGTCGAACACGGCGCCGTGATCGGCCAACAGGCTACGCCCGGCTATGGCGGCTATCTGGTCAGCGACGAGGCATTTGGCGATTTCGAGCTGGTTCTGGAGGCAAGGCCTGACTGGCCGGCCGACACGGGGATCATGCTGCGTCGCCGCTTTCAGGACTGGACCGGCTATCAGGTGCTGCTCGACCATCGTGAATCGGGTGGCATTGGTGGTTTTTTCGGCAATGGCCTTGCCAGTTTTTCCGCGGTGCCCTTTGCCGTGCGCGCGCGCAAGAACGCGGCGGGCGAGGTGATCGGCCTGGAAGCCGACGACCCTGCCACCTCGATGGAGCCGGTGACGCAGGAGAAAATCGACCGCCTGTCCTATGCGGGCTCGGTCGAGGATTTCCTGAAGGTCTGGAAGTGGGATGACTGGAACGAAATCCGCATTCGCTGCGTGGGCGCTTTGCCGGTTATCACCACCTGGGTGAACGGGCTGAAGGTCGCGCAAATCGACACAGCCACCATTGATATGCCCGATTATGACCCGCAGGCGGTGCTCGATTACGTCGGGACACGCGGCCATATCGCGCTGGAAGTGCACGATAATGACGCCTTTTTTGGCGAATCCCGGTGGGGCCACGGCGCGAAATGCCGGTGGCGCGCCATCCGCATCAAATCGCTTGATTCAGGAGCCTGATCCATGCCCACGCTAGCCGTTTCCAGTTTTAGTCTGCACAGCCAACTTGGCCCGCTCCACCTTGAACGGCGCGAGGCCGATGGCACATTGGCCTGCACGACCTATCCATTCCCGCAGGACCATTCGCTAGAGGAATTCGCCGCCCTTGTGCGCGAGAGACTGGGCGTGAAGGCGGTGGAACTGTGCCAAATCCAGTTTGACGCCAAGGATCCCGCGCGCATCGCTGCGTTGCGCAAGGGGTTGGACGATGCCGGCGTACGCCTGTTGACCCTGCCGATTGATCTGGGCGATTTTGGTGGGACGAACCCGCAATGGCGCGCCGATGATGAAGCCCGTTCGATCGAATGGTTCCGCATCGCCGCGCAATTGGGCGCCGAATTCGTGCGCGTCAACGCTGGCGCGCCGGGCGGCACCCTCTCGCCGGAGGTGCGCCCGGCTCTGGTGGACAGCCTGCGCCGATTGGGCGATGCGGCCAACGCTCTGGGGCTGACATTGCTGGTCGAGAACCACGGCGGCACCAGTTCAGACGTCGATTTCCTGCTCGCCTTGCTGCAAGATGTCGGCCCCGAACGCCTGGGCCTCCTGCTCGATCTGGGCAATCTGGAGCCCTTGGTTTCGCTCTCGCACGCCCGGTTTAGCGATCCGAGCATGGACGTCAGTGAGATCAACTTTGAACCGCTGTATGACAGCATCGCCAAATTGGCACCCCATGCCCGTTTGGTCCATGCCAAATCCGTAGACCCCGCCAGCGACGGCCGGCCCCTTCCCGATCTGCCCAGAGCCTTGGCCATTGTCGCGGCCGCAGGCTATGCCGGTCATGTCAGCATCGAATGGGAAGGCCGATTGGGCGATCCATGGGAACAGACCGCTGGCGTCATCGCGCAGGTGCGTGCCGCCTTCCCCGATCTGGACTGACACCCGCATTGCCAACGCGTCAAAAAGGCCGCCAGTCTGCAATGACTGGCGGCCTTTCCTGTGCCCCGGTGATGGCTGATTTACCGCCCTGTCATCGCACCTTGCGGATAGGCAGGATGGCCATCGCCCCCACCAATGCCATCATGCTGGCAAAGGCAAACAGCGCGGGGTAATTTTGCCCCGCCAACCCGCCCAGCGCCAGCCCCAGAAAGACCGGTGCGATCGTCGGCGCCAAGGATTGCGGCAGGGAATTGGCGATCTGCAGCACCGCCATGTCGCGGGCCGCAAAGGCGCGATCGGGCAACACTTCGACACACAAGGCAATATCAACCGCATAATACAGGCCCTGACCGATGCTGATAAGCGCGGCCGCGATCAGGAATTGGTCAAAACTGGTGGCCAATGCCATCAGCAGCAGGCCAATCGCCATCATCACCGCCGCCAGCCCGACAAAGGGTTTGCGCCTGGCCACCCGGTCTGAAATCCATCCGCCCACGCAGGATATGGCAAAGGTCAAACTGCCCATCAGCGAGGTCGATGTGACCATGAAGGCGGCCACTTGCGCCTGTGGCACATGCAAATGATCGGTCAGATAGAAGACTTGGTAAGTGAGGGAAAAAGCCGCGCCAAACACCACCAGGAAACGGCTGGCAAAGGCCCATGCAAAATCGTGGTGGCGCAAGGCGCCCAGCCCGATATTGCCAAAGATCTCGCGCAGGGACACCCGGGGCGGGGTGACGATATCGGCGGGACTGTCCGGCACGACCCACAGGAACAGGAGCACGGCGGGGATGCTGACCAACCATGGCACAACGAACATGGCCAGCGACGAACCTTCGGTATATTGGGTCAGGAACACCCCGCATACCATTGCCGCCGTCATCGATGCGCCCAGCAAGGCCGACATCACGCCATGCTGATTTTCCGGGACAATGTCGCTCATCACTGCATTGAGTGCGGCCTGCGCGGCGTTAGACCCGATTTGGCAGATCAGCCAGCCAAGCCCAAACACCAGCGGGGTGCGGGCCATCGCCATCACCACCAGCCCGGCCAGCAAGGCCAGCGAACCAATGGCAACCCATGGTTTGCGGCGGCCCCATCGCCATGTCGTCCGGTCTGAAATCACGCCCCAGACCGGCGCGGATACCATGGCCAGCGCCGCGCCCACCCCAAGGATCAGGCCCAGCCATTGCGCCTTGCCCGCCTCGCCGGCGATAAGGCTGAGTTTGAGGGCGATCGTGATGATCAACGGCGTCAACAAGGCCAGCCATGCGGCAAATTGTGCCAGCCAATAGGCCGCCATGACAGGCCATCCGACACGAGCGCTTGGTGTGTTTTTATCTGCGCTTGTCATTGTTTCCCCTCCCCTCACATCGCTCAGCCCGTGCCCAGCAGCGTATGCGCACAAGCCAAGTCTTGCGCCAATGTTGCCAGATCAAGGCTGGCGGACGGAGCCTCGGCGCCGTCCAGCGCAGCAAGCAGGGCCTGGCGAAATCCGCCGTGGTGGATGGCAGGCAATTGGCGCAGGCCCTGGCTGTCAGCGACCGACAGGTCTACCGGGCGCGCGTCGGCGCCGCCTTGCCACGCCAGCCGCAGCGTAGCCTCTGGAGCAAATGCGGTCAGATGCATGGCGCAATGGCGCGAACTTGCCGCACCGGTCAGGCGCAGCACATGCTCTGCGCCGCCGCGTGCCGCTTTGCCTTCGATGATGAAGCTGGCGGCGGTGCGGCCGATGGTTGCCATGCCCGACACGTCCAGCCCCAGTGCCCGCGCCAGCCACAATTGGCGCAGCAACACCGCCACAAGCGCGCTGTCGTTGCGGTCAGGTGTGGCGTGAATGACAATCTCGCCATGGTCCTGGGTCAGCAGCCCGCGCAATTGTGCCACGGCGGCCGTGTCGGCCAAAGCGGACACCAGTTGCACATGGGCGCCTTGGGCGTCGGCCAGCGCGATCAATGTCTCGATGGCGGCCATGGGCACCAGCCCCGGATCCACCACAAGGATGTGCCCGGTGCCGCTCTGGATGGCGTGTGCGGTCGGTGCGGTCCAGTCCTGCCCGCCCTCGACAATGACCAGATCGAGGCCTGGCGTGACCTGTTCGGCAAGGCGCAGACTGCGCGGGAAAGACGCGACACATGCACGGCCCCAGACCCCGTCTGCGCTAAGGATTGCGATGTGTTTGGGCGTTGCATCGCTAGTCATGCGACAGTCTCCTCGGTCACCATGCGGGCGGCCTGCTCGGCGATGGCATGGGCAAATGCGAAATCCTTGGCGACCTCTACCGGGCTGGGCAGAGCCTGCGTCCCGTTCAGCATGCGCGCGATGGCATGCCATTGTTCGGCATAGCCGTTGGTGTCAGACGGCAGGTGCACATGGGTGCCCGCCGCCCCATCCCACTGCATCCGCCCAGACCCTGCCGAGACAAAGGAGGGCGTGAACTCCACCTGCAATGCGCCTTGCGGCCCCTGCGCCTCCAGCGTCCAATCGGTTTGCCAATGGCCGTGGATCACCCCCGAGATGTCGACCAGAGTATCGCCGACGCGCAAGGCAATGGCATAACCAAAGGGCTGACGAAAACGTGCCGCCAAAACCGTGACGGGACCATCAGACGGCAACAGCGCGCGCACTAGCGGCAGGTCATGAATGGCCAATTCCAGCACACACAGACGCATCAAGTCATCTGGCGCCATCGACATGGGCGAAGCCCCGGCCGCTGTTGCCGGGACCAAGGGTTCGGTGGCCCAATGTTCGAATTGGGCATTGGGTGGCAAGATGATGGTGGAACGGATCAGGTCTGGCGCAAAATCGCTGCCCTGCACCGCCTGTCTGGCCGCGATCCATGCCGGATCAAAGGCATGCATGGTCCCCACCAGCAACGCGGTGCCGTGCTTTTCTGCCTCTGCGGCGATGGTCTGAGCCTCCGCATTGGTCAGGCACAAGGGCTTTTCCACAAGGACGGCGCGTTTGCCGGCGCGTATCGCCACCAAGGCCTGTTCGGCATGGAAACGCGCGGGACTGGCGATGACGGCCACGTCGACGGACGGATCGGCAAACAGCTCTTCGCAACTGGCCGTTGCGCGTGCGCCCAGCCAATCAGCGGCCTGTTGCGCCCGGCTGGCGTCTGGGTCCCAAACAGCGGTGATGGCGAATTGGTCGGCCAAACCAGCCAGTGTGCGGGCATGTATCGCCTGAAAAGCCATGCCCGTGCCCGCGATGCCAACGCCAATTGGTTGGGTCATATCAGTGCCACTTTCATTATGAAAAAAGGCCGGAAACCGTGGTTGCGGTTTCCGGCCAGGCTTGGTTCAGAACTTCACGCCAACGCGTGCGCCAAAGACTTGGGGATCACCAAAGGAGACCAGCCCGAAGAAGCCGGCCGTGGCATTGGTCACCACCACATTGTTCTCGATGTTGTGGATATAGGCGCTGACGAAATACCGATCCTTGGGCGCGGTATAGGTCAGAGACAGGTCGGATTTGGTATAGGCGGGCTGATAGAAATAGGCATAGGTCGCCATATCAGCCATTTCATAGCGGCTGCTGAAGCGGGTTTGCCCCGACAGAACCAACCGGCCATCACCCACGGGCATGCCATAGTCAAAGCCAACGGTGGCGGTCCATTTGGGGCTGCGATCCAGCGGGCGGCCAGCAAAATTCACGCCCGGCTCGGGCACGAACTGCGCATAATGCGCATCCAGATAGTTGGCCGCCAGATGCACCGACAGGTTTTCCGAAGGCCGCAATTCGGCATCCAGTTCGACGCCATCCACCTTTGCCGAAGCGGCATTGCGCGTGATCTGGCACAACAGATCGCCATTGGGACCGCAGATATAGGCGGCCTGGCTGAGTTGCAGGCCCTGATAGTCATAATGGAACAGCGTGGCATTCAGGCGCATGGCCGGGCTGAAGCGCAGCTTTGCGCCCACTTCATAGGCCGTCAGCGTTTCGGGTTGATAATACAACGCGCTGGCACGCTGATTACAGCCCGGACCGGTGCCGACTTCGCAGCCATCGTTAAAGCCGCCCGCCTTGTACCCGGTCGAAACCGAGGCGAACACCAGACCCAGAGGCGTGGTATAGTCGAGGCCAAGGCGCCAGGTGGTCTTGCTGAAGGTGCGCCTGGCAGCGGTCGATTCCTGCGTGGCACGCCCCAGGAACGTGCCCAGCTGATAGGCATTGGTGATCGAGGTGTAGCTGTCGATCGCGGTCGAGCCATAGCGCGACTTGGTATCGCTGGAATAGCGCACGCCGGCGGTGAACTTCAGGTTGTCCATCAGGGCATAGGTCGCCTGACCAAACACCGACTTGTTGACCGCGATCGTCGGGTTGCGCAGGAACAGGTAGTCCAGATTCGGCCCAAGCAGATTATAAAGGTGCAGCGTGATATTCGACTGCTCCTCGAAATAGTATCCGCCGACCTGAGCCTGCAACCGGCCAGTGTTGATCAAGGCCGCGCGCAATTCGTGCGACGTCTGCCAATAGGTGCCGGGGAAATAGGCCATAACGGCGCCATTGGCGTAGTTGTAGATTTCATCGCGGATATTCTGGCGGTAAGATCCCACATAGGTCAGGCGCACATGGCTCAAATCATAATTGATTTCACCCATCACGCCCTTGTCGTCGTTGTTGCGGCGACTTTGCTGGTTCTGGACATTGCTCAGCGTGCGATAGTCCGCGCTGGTGCGATCGAGGAATGTCGGCGCCTCAAACGTCGAACGAGCCCCGGTGATGATATTGCCATAGAAATTGCCGGGCGGCACGGTGGCGTCCATCGCGCCCTTCAGCTTGCTATAGTCGCCCACGACATAAAAGCTGAGCGCATCGGTGGGCTGCCACAACAGCGACAGACGCGCGGAAATATTGTCCTTGAAGGGGTTCAGGCTGACGTGGTCGCCCGGATTGCCATCAATGACATAGTTGTTGCGCCGGTCATAGTTGACAGCGGCGCGCATCGCCAACGTGCTGGAGATGGGAACGTTGATGACGCCCGTCATGTTGAAGGCGTTAAAATTGCCATAGGAGGCTTCGAGCGAGCCGCCAAACTGGAACTTGGGCTTGGCGCTCAGGACATTGACCACACCCGCGGTCGAGTTGCGGCCATAGAGCGTGCCTTGCGGACCGCGCAGAACTTCGACGCGCTCCACGTCGAAAAAGGCGACTTCCTGTGATTGCGGGCGCGCAATATACACGCCGTTCAGCATAAAGGCGGCCGAGGGGTCACCCTTTTCGGTATTGTCGGTCGAGGTCACGCCACGAATGGTGATCTGCAGGCCGCCATTGCTGCGGTTGATGGTCAGGTTGGGGACGGCGCTATCAAGCTGGGTCGGGTTGACGATACCTGACTTTGCCAAGGATTCGCCGGTCACGGCGGTCATGGCGATAGGCGTCTTGGACAGGAACGATGCGGTGCGGCTGGCCGTCACGACAATATCATCGGCGGTTGCGGGCGGGGCGTCGGCCGCGAATGCCGTGCCGGTCGACATCAGGGCAACCATCCCCGTGCAGGCCAGCGAAGCCCATTTCAGGCGTTGAATACTTTTCATGCTTACTCCTCCTCCACATTCCCCCATTCGGCGGGGTATTTAAAATTTTACGGAAACAGGGCCTGCCTCAACGCATGTGTTCTTTGCGAAGGCGCGGCCGTCCAATGGCACAGACATGAAGGTTGCGACGCGCAATCTGGCACAGCGACAGGGCCGCCCTCCCCGGCGGCGCTCGGTATCCTGACATGTCACTCCCCCAAGCGATCCTGATTCTTTAATTTGATTAAACTTTGTCGGCAGAAGTGTAAAGCGCCCGTGTCAAGCTCCGGGCCAATACGCATTCGTAATCAAGCCATGCGATCTGCCCCTGCCCGGGCTGCTGCCTGTTTGAATGGCGTGAAGGCCCCGAACGCCTATTGCACCTTGCCCGCTGGACGGGGGCGGTGCATGCCCGACAGGCCCCGCCGCCCCGGATGCGCCCCGCCCACCCAACGCCCCCATGCCAGAGCTTGTCCGATGACCGTCCCTGATGCCTCCACCGCCCCTACCCCAGCCGCCAACCGGCATGTGCTGGTCGATGCCGATGCCTGCCCGGTAAAGGAGGAGATCTACAAGGTCGCGCTGCGGCATCAGGTGCCGGTGACCGTGGTCAGCAACCGCCCCCTGCGCGTGCCTGATCACCCGCTGGTGCGGCGCGTGGTGGTCAGCGATGCCTTTGATGCGGCCGACGACTGGATCGCGCAGGCCAGCGACCCGGCCAGCGTGGTGATCACTGCCGACATCCTGCTGGCCGACCGCGCGATCAAGGCGGGCGCTTGGGTTCTGGGCCCCACGGGCAAGCCTTTTACCGCCAACTCGATCGGCGGGGCAATCGCCACGCGCGCGATCATGGCCGATCTGCGCGCCGGGGCCATGGGTGAAGCGATCGGCGGCCCGGCGCCTTTTTCCAAGGCCGACCGGTCACGGTTCCTGAGCGCTCTGGACGAGATGCTGGTCCGTCTGGCGCGGACAGGCGCGCGTTAAGGGGCAATCCCGGCCCGACCGGCCTTGCTGGAATGCCGTTGCCCGCGCGCCGCCATTCATGAGCAGGCTGCATAGATCCAATCACAAATCGGCGTCTAATCGGCAAGCCTCATCCGGTTTATCCTGCCGCCACCACCCGTGTGGGGCCTCGGCCGCGCAAGGGCAGTTGGCACAGGGTGGCAAACGCCTCTCTTTGGCCAATGCGGCAACAGCAGGCGGGCCAACCCGCCCCTATTGAACACTCGGCCTCACGCGGGAGACGCAAACCATGGCAACCATCACCGTCAACGGACAACAGCGCGAGGTCAAATCGTCGCCTGACACGCCCTTGATTTATGTCCTGCGCGATGAATTGGGCGTGATGGGGGTGAAATTCGGCTGTGGGCTGGCGCAATGCGGCGCCTGTTCGGTGCTGCTGGATGGCGAGGAAATCCGCGCCTGCGTCACGCCGCTCGCCGCGCTGGAGGGCAAGGTGGTGACGACTGTGGACGGGCTGGCCGCCCGCTGGGCGCGGCAAAAGGGCGTGCCGGTTGACCCGGCGCGATTGCATCCGGTGCAGCAGGCCTGGGTGGACGAACAGGTGCCGCAATGCGGGATCTGCCAATTCGGCATGATGATCAAGGTCACCGAACTGCTGGAACACACCCCCAAGCCCACCGACGCCCAGATCGCGCAGGCCCTGACCGAATCCGGCCCCTCGCCGCATCTGTGCCGCTGCGGCTCCTATGCCGCGATCCGCGATGGCGTGCATCGCGCCGCCGTTCTGATGGCACAAGGAGCCGCATGATGAACAGCCAACTGTTTCAATTTGGCGGGGCCCAGCCGGCCGCAATCGACATCGACATCCACGGCGCGCGCCTGACCGCGCTCAGCCGCCGGGGCTTTTTGGGCACCAGCGGCGTTTTGATGGTGGCTTTGGGATTGGCTGGCCCGATGGCGGCCCATGCCGCGCCCGCCAACGCGCTGGACGCCACGCAACCGGCCAGCTGGATCGATATCCATGCCGACAGCACAATCACGCTGCGCACGGGCAAATGCGATTTCGGGCAAAGCTCGATCTACACCGCCTTCCGCCAGATCTTGGCCGAGGAATTGGGCGTGCCGGTCGAGGCGATCACACAGGTCATCTCGGGCGACACCGACCGCACCCCCGATGGCGGCGGCACCTTTGGCCTGTTGCGCAATGCGGGCGGCAATCTGCGCAAGGCGGCGGCCTATACCCGCGAGGCTGTGCTGACACTGGCGGCAGAGCGCTTTGGCGTGCCGCGCGCGCAGGTCAGCGTGGCCGATGGCGTGATCCGTGGCGGCGGCCAGCAGGCCCGCTATGGCGAGATCGTCGCGGGCAAGGATCTGCGCCTGACCATCCCGGTGGCGGGCGAGTTGACCAGCATGTTCGGTCTGGTGGTGACGGGCAACCCGCCACTGAAAAAGCCGGCTGACTATACTGTGGTGGGCCAACCCGTGACCAACCCCATCATCCGGCCAAAGGTTTCGGGCGAGACGGTGTGGGTGGGCGATGTCAAGCTGCCCGGCATGCTGCACGCCCGCACCATCCACCCGGCCACGCTGGGATCGACCCTGATCGCGCCGGGCAAGCTGGACGCCAGCTTGTTCCCCGGCGCCAAACTGGTGCGGCTGGGCAATCTGCTGGCGGTGGCCTCGGCCAATGAATGGGAGGCGGTGCAGGCCGCCATGGCCGTTGCCGCCGACACCAAATGGAGCGAGTGGAAAGGCCTGCCCGGATCGGACCACCTGCAAGACCATCTGCGCAAGGGCGTCGACTGGTCGCAGACCAAGGCCAACAAGAGCAACGCCAGCAAGGGCGATGTGACCGCCACCCAGGGCGTCAAACAGCTCAGTGCCAACTATTTCGTGCCTTTCCTGAAGCATGCCCCGATCGGCCCGACGGTATCGCTGGCTGATGTGCGCCCCGATGGCAGTGTGACGGTGCACACCCACACGCAAAACCCGCAGTTCCTGCGCCGCGCCTTGGCGCTGATGCTGGGCATCGGCGAAGACAAGCTGGTGGTCCGCACCTATCCGGGGCCGGGCCATTTCGGGCGGTCGAACGGGGGCAACGCGGGCAGCGAGGACGAGGCGGTGCTGTTGTCGCGGGCGCTGGGCGTGCCGGTGCGCGTGCAATGGATGCGGGCCGATGACATGCAATGGTCCACCCAATCCTCACCCATGACCGCCGACATTCGCATCGCGCTGGACGCACAGGGCCGCATCGCCGCCTATGAGGCGATCCATTCCGGCCCGCCGATGCAGGATGACCGGCCGATCGGCGCTCTCCTTGCCGGGCTGCCGACGATGGATGCGCCCCATCCGGCCAATCCCTCGCCACTGCACACCACATCGATGAATATCGCCGATCAATGGGTGTATGGCGCGGTACCTGCCGTGCTGGAAACGGGGCGCGGCACCTATCAGATCGGCGAAAAGGAATCGCCCATCCGCGTGGGTCTGCGTGACCATTCGATGCGCACGCCGATCCAGTTCCAGCAGAATTTCCCACGTGAAGTGGCCATCAGCGAGGCAGCCGCACTGGCCGGTATCGACGCCCTGCAATTCCGCATCGACCACGCCACCGATCCGCGTGTCCGGGCGGTGCTGGAACGCCTGCGTGTCGAGGCGGCATGGGACAGCCGCCCCTCACCCGCGCCCGCACCCAAGGCCCGCGCCAAGGCGGGCAAAGCCGGGACAGGCGTGTTGCGCGGGCGCGGCGTTTCGGTGATGCTGCGCGATCATGGCTATTGGGCCTGCGCCGCGCATATCGCCGTCACCCCGGCCACCGGCGTGGTCCGGGTGGAACGGATGACGCTGGTGGTTGACCCGGGCATCGTGGTCAACCCGCTCCAGCTCAAACGGCAGGCACAGGCGGGCTGTCTGATGGGCGTCAGCGCCGCGCTGCACGAAGAGGTCCGCTTTGATCAAGGCGCGATCACCAGCGTGGATTGGCAAAGCTATCCGATCCTGACCATGGCCGAAATGCCCGAACTCAAGGTGGTTCTGGCCCCTGCTTCGGGCAGCGATATCTATGGACAGGGATCGGAAAGCGCCAATGCGCTGGCCGCGCCGGCGATTGCGGGGGCCTTTCTGGACGCCACGGGCAAAGCGATCCGCCGGATCCCGCTGACGCCCGAATATGTCAAGCTGGCGCTGCGCGGCTGACCCCACAGCCTGTTGCCCGATACCGGGCGGGGCGGCGCGTCAGGATGCGCCGCCCCGCATCCGGGGAAAGGTCGCAAACAGCCGGATCAGCGAGCTTTGCCGGTTGACGCCGGTCTTGGCGAACAGGGCCTTCATCTGGGTCTTGATCGTTTCGCGCCCGACCCCGCGCTGGGCGGCAATCTCCTCGGGCGTGTGGTCGGCCAACAAGCCCTGCACCAACACCGTTTCCATCGCTGACAGGCCATAGGCCCCCTGCAAGGCGGCAAAGGCGGTGACGGGGGCGCTGATGTCGGGATCGTCGATTTTCAGGATTGCGCCGGCATCGCCGTCAAAACCGGCAGGCATCACCACCAAGCGATAGGCGCGCGCGCCCGACGGCCGGTGGCACAAAAAGCCCGTTCTGGCATCCACGCGCCTATCGATGACCGCCGCAACGGCCGCACGCAGGGCGCCTTCCAATTCAGGCCGCGCCACCAGATGGTTGCGGCTCAGGCTCAATCCATCGCGCTGCTCCAATATGCGTTGCGCAGCTGACGACAAGGCCAGAACGCGCAAATCGCGGCCCAGACGCACCAAGCCCTCGTCCGCCTGATCCACCAGATCCTGTAACGTGCTGGCCCGGTGGCGCTGGCGCTCCATGGCGCGGCGCAACGGGAGGATGCGCTGGATATGGCCATAGATCTCGTCCAGTCGCGCCTGATCCTGCGCCGAGAATGCCTCGTCGCTGGCCGCGCGGTGCACCGCCATCATCACTCCCTCACGCCCCAGATGCGGAATCACCCCCATGCAGCGCCCGGTATCGTCGCCATAGGGACGGTAAAGGTCGTTGTAGATCTCGGTCTGCCTGAAGGCATCGGGCGACATGCGCGCATCCAGCGCTGTCGCCCGGCCAAAATTCCCGATATCGACGGCCAGCGCCGTCCACGGATCCTGTGCCACGAACCGCCGCAGATAGACCGAGATCACGTCCTGATCCCAATAATTGGCCTGCAACGAAGTAGGCGCCCCCGCCGCCGTCAATTCAACAAAGACGGCAGAGCGGGTTCCGGCCGCTTCGGCGATACGGCTGGACAATTGTTGAAACGCGCCGTCATTATCAATGGCGGCATACATGCCGTCCAGATCCATTCGCATACACATGCCTGCCCAACAAATGTCGCCAGCCTATGTTATACGTAGATATACAAATATTTCATCCGAAAAAATGAAGACATGCGCAACAACGGCGCCCTCTCCCTGTAATTCCTGTCGGCCGGAAACAATGCCAGCGCCGCGTCCATGGCACGCAAGGCCGCGTCAACCCGCCCTCCGCGTCAGGGCAAGCGTTCGCCCCGCGCCGCCGCCAGCACAGCGTACCATTCACCGCTGGTCCATTGCACCGCATAGGCATCGCGGGCGGCCAGAATGCGCAGCGGGCTTTGCGATCCGACGATGGGGACAATGCGGGCGGGATGCACCATCATCCACGACAGCGCCGCCGCCGCCGCGTCCACGCCATAGCGCGCGCCCTGTGCCGCCAACAGGGCCGCCGCCGGGTGATCGCCGCCCACCAGCGCCCCGCCGCCCAGCGGGCTCCAGGCCAGCACCGCCATGCCGCGCGCCATCGCCTGATCCAGCGTGCCATCATACAACGGCTGATAGCGCAGCGCCGAGAACTCGGGCTGGGTGGACACCAGCGGGAAGGGCAGAAACGCCTGCAAGGCGTCCACCTCGGCCGGGCTGTAATTGGAGACGCCGATATGGGCGACCTTGCCACTGTCCACCATCGCGGCCAGCGCGGCGGCCACATCGCGCGGGTGGGTCAGGAAATCGCGGCGGTGGATCTGGTACAGCTCAACCCGCTCCACCCCCAGCCGCGCCAGTGACGCATCCAGCGCCGCGTCCAGATAGGCGGGCGAGGAATCATATGGCTTGCCCGGCCAGATCCCGCCCTTGGTCGCGATCACCATCCGCGCGCGCAGATCGGGCCGCGCCGCCAATGCCTTGCCCAGCAACACTTCCGCCCCGCCAAAGCCGATGGGTTCGCCCGCGCCATAGATGTCGGCGGTGTCGAACAGGGTGATCCCCGCCTCCAGCGCTGCCTCGATCCGGGCGATGACCGCGCCGATATCGTCGTGCCCATCCGGGCTGGCCAGCCGCCACATGCCCCAGGCGATGGGCGAAATCGGCAAGGTGCCCAGCATCAGCGGGCGGGCGTCGGGGGAGAGGATCATGTCAGCCATCGCCGTCCCATGTCACACTTGGCGGCGCGGCAAAAGAGCCCCTCCCCGTCAATGTTTAACGATAACCCAGCTTTTGCATGAAGGCCGCGCTGCCCTTGAGCGCCACCATCAGATCGTCAGCCCGGTCCTGCTCGACAAAGAAATGCTCGACGCCGGTATGACGCGCCACATCAATGATGCCCTTCATGTCCAGCGAGCCGTCGCCCAGATAGGTGAGATGCGGGAACATCGCGATCCAGTCTGACGCCCCGCCGCCATCGCCGGCAAAGCGGTGATTGCCACGCATGTCCTTCAGGTGGACCATGCGGTAACGGCCCTTGTACCGGGTCAGGAAATCCTTGGGATCGGCCCCGCCCGCAATCGTCCAATAGGTGTCGAGTTCAAAGAACACGCTTTTGGGATCGGTGGCCGACAGCAGGGTGTCCAGCGGGCGCACACCATTGACCGGCACAATACCATAGCCATGGTTGTGATAGGCAAAGCGCACGCCGTGGCGCGCGGCATCGCGGCCGATGGCGTTGAACATGTCGGCGGCGCGCTTGTAATCGTCAAACGTCTGGCGGTGATCGGCCGGCAGACTGGGCAGCGTGACATAGGTCGCCCCCAGCGCATGGGCCGCCGCCGCCAGTTCGCCCATCCGCGTTTGCAGCGTGAACAGATCGGTGTGCAACGAAGGCACGCGCAGCCCGTGACTACGGAACAGCTTGTTCAACTGCGCCGTGCTGCGCCCGTAAAATCCGCTACCCGAAAAGCCCAGCGATTTGGCCGTCACCTGCCAACTGGCGATCTGGCGCGGGTCGCTGAAACTATAGGGGCCAAACATCTCCAGTTCGCGATAGCCCAGCCCCGCCAGCATGGCGATCGTGCCGTCAAAATCGCTCTCCAACTGCTTGGCCACCGACCACAGCTGAATGCCAAAGGCGTGAGTTTTAGCCCGCGTTTTCGCCAGTGTCTTGGCCCCCGCTTTGGCCAGTGCCGTCCCGCCGACACCGGCACCGATCAGGGCCGCGCCCGTCCCGGCCATAAATTGCCGTCGTTCCATGATTTGTTCCGCTCCTCTCTTGCTTTATCGTTGCCGCGCAAGCTCTGCCTTCAGGCCCACGCGGTCAAGCCTGCATTCGTAGCGGTAAACCGGCCCAATCAGGAAAAGGCGACATCGATCAGGGCTGGGCCATCCTGCGCCTCACGCGCGGTCCGGGCCACCAGATCGTAAAAGCCCGTCAGCACCGGCACCGGCGCGTACAGTTCGACCATATGCCCCAGCGCGGCGCTGGTATCGACAAAGGCAAAGACAAAGCCATCGTTCATCACGCTGCGCTGCGCCAAGGGAAAGCCCAGCGCGCCCAGCCGCGCCACCTCTGCGTCCACATCGTCGACGAACAGCGCCATATGGTGCAGCCCATACCGTCCGCCATCTGCCGGGAACAGATCGTGGCAGGCCGATGGGGCGGGGTTATGCTGGCACACGAACTCCACCATCACCTCGCCCCATTGGCCATAGGCGGCGGAGTGGTCGAACGGCCGCTCCACCCCGCGATGCACCGATGCGGCCAGTGGCACGTGATCGGCGACATAAAACGGCCCCGACCCAAACGCGGCGCGGTGGGCCAGCGCGGCGGCGCGCACATCGGCGCAGAAATAGGCCACCTGCCGCACCGGGCGATCAAACAGGACGCCGCTCATATCGTGCTGCCGCCATCAATGCGGAACTCGGCGCCCGTGGCAAAACCGCTCTCGTCACTGGCCAGATAGACGCAGATGGCGGCGATTTCCTCTGGCCGGCCCAGACGTTTCAGCGGATGCACATCGACAAAGGATTGATACAGCGCGGCCGGATCCTCGGACTGGGCCAGCACCTTGTCGATGATCGGCGTGTGGATCGCGCCGGGATGCACCGAGTTGCAGCGGATATTGTACCCCTGCTGGGCAAAATGCAGCGCGCAGCTTTTGGTCATATGCGTCACGGCCGCCTTGGCCGCGTTATAGGCCACCAGATTGCCCTGCGCGCGCACGCCGGTCATGCTGCTCATGTTGATCACCGATCCGCCGCCTGCCGCGCGCATCAGCGGGATCACATGCTTGGTCCCCAGAAACACGCCCGCCACGTCGATGTCGAATTCATGGCGCAACTGGTCCAGCGTCACCTCTTCGATACTGCCCAGCGTGGTGATGCCGGCATTGTTGACCAGCACGTCCAGCGCGTCACAGGTGGCGAAGGCCTCGATCCACTGCGCTTCCTCGCGCACGTCCAGCGGCACGAAACGCCCGCCCAGTTCATCGGCCAGCGCCTGCCCCTCGGCCACATCGATATCGGCGATGATCACCTGCGCACCCTCGGCGACATAGGCGCGGGCGATCGCCGCCCCCAGCCCCGACGCGCCCCCGGTGATGAAACAACGCTTGCCGGCCAAACGGCCCGCCTTGCCTTCGCTCATGTCATGCTCTCCCAATTATGGCGGCACTCTATCGCGCGGGCGCGGGGGCGAAGGCTGTCCTTAACGCTAGGTGGGCGAGCGTCGCGCGGACGGGCAAAACCTGCTCCAAACAGGCGTGGCCCGGCCCCACGCGCGAGAGGGACACATGAACGGCACTTTTGACTATATCATCGTGGGCGCAGGGTCTTCGGGCTGTGTGCTGGCGAACCGGCTGTCGGCCGATCCGCGCGTGCGGGTGGCGCTGCTGGAGGCGGGCGGGAATGATTCCAGCCCGCTGATCGCCATTCCCAAGGGCGTGGGCAAATTGGTGCTGGACCCGCGCCACGCGTGGCATTTCCCCGTGGCCGAGGCGCGCGTCCCCGGCGATCCGGCCAGCGAGGTGTGGATCCGGGGCAAGGTGCTGGGCGGATCGTCCTCGATCAACGGGATGATCTGGATCCGCGGCCAACCCGAGGACTACGACGACTGGGAAGCGCGCGGTGCCAAGGGCTGGGGCTGGGCCGAGATGAAACAGGCCTTCCGCGCGATCGAGGACCACGAGCTGGGCGATGATGGCGTGCGCGGCAGCGGCGGCGCGGTGCATGTCAGCACCGGCAAATACCGCTACCCCCTGTCCGAAGCCATGGTGCAGGCCGGCGTCGAGATGGGTCTGGACCGCCGCGAGGACCTGAACCGCGAGGATCAGGAGGGCGTGGGCTATTACAACCACAACATCAAGCGCGGCCGCCGGGTGAGTTCGGCGCGCGCTTTCCTGAAACCCGTGCGTGGGCGCGCGAACCTGACGGTGATCACCGGGGCGCTGGTGGATCGCGTGCTGTTTGACGGCACCCGCGCCGTGGGCGTGGCGGCCAAAGTGAACGGCGTGGAACAGACGATCCGCTGCCACGGCGAGGTGATCCTGTCGGCAGGCGCGATGATGTCGCCGGTCATCCTGCAACGTTCGGGCATTGGCGATAGCGCGCATCTGGCGGGTCTGGGCATCCCCGTGCTGGCTCATAGCCCCGATGTGGGGATGCGGATGCGCGAACATCTGGGCTTTTCCATGCCCTATCGCATCCGGGGCGATATCGGCATCAATCACCGCTTTCACGGGCTGGGGCTGGTGCGCAGCGCGCTGGAATGGGCCTTGCTGCGGCGCGGCCCGCTGGCCACCGGCCCGTTCGAAGTCGGCGCCTTTGTCCGCACCACGCCGCAGGTGGCGCGGCCCGATTTGCAGCTCTACCTTTCGGGCTTCACCTTTGCGCGGGGGGATGACAATTTCCCCGTGCCGCTGGGCAGCATCGAAAAGGTGCCCGGCATGACCATCTATGGCCAGTTGCTGCGCCTGACCAGCGAGGCCGAAGTGCGCATCACCAGCCGCGACATGGCCGCCCTGCCCCATGTCACCGCCAACTGGCTCTCCACGCCCGAGGACCAGCAGGCCGCGATCGACATGGTGCGCTATATGCGCCGCTATATGCAAACGCCCGCCATGGCGCCCTATACCGGCGAGGAAATCCTGCCCGGCGCCCATGTGCAGGACGACGCCGAGATCCTGCACACGGTCCGCCGCCTGTCGCTGTGCGGCATCCATGCGGTGGCCAGTTGCCGCATGGGCGATGATGCCTCCGCCGTGGTGGACGCGCGGGCGCGGGTCAATGGCGTGCAGGGGCTGCGAGTAGTCGACTGTTCGATCATGCCCAGCCCGGTGTCGGGCAACACCAACGCCCCGGCCATGGCGGCGGGGTGGCGCGCGGCCGATCTGATCCTGGCTGACGCCCGCGGCGGATAAGGGCATCCACTGATCCCTGGCAAAACCGCATATTTGCCATGTCTGTTCATCTTTGCCCGCGCCACCGGCCTGTTCCGGTCGGCGTGGGCAAAGGGGACATGCGGCGCGTCCCGTGCCGCATCCGCCACGCGCCGCAACGAATGGGGCGTGGGCAATGGGAACGGGATTTGGCCATCAGGGCTGGGTCGGGCTGGACCACCAGCCAGAAGCAGGCGTGCTGTCATGGATGGCGCAGGTCGAACGGGGCGAGCGCGCCGCGCAAGGGGCACTTTCGCGACTGGGCTTTCTGGCGCGGCTGAATTACGCCCATTTCTATATCCACCGCATCCGCAAACACTCGAATGACCCGGCATGGCTGGGCCGCGCGGCGCAGATGGAACGCTGGCTGACCGAGCCGCTGCACCCGCACCCCGCCCCGACCGAGCGCGCCCGCAAATATCTGGACATGGACTATCACGTCGAACGCGCGGTACTGGCCCCGGCCGTAGTGGGCGCGATGCGTGACGCGCTGTTCAGCCAGCCGGTCTATAATGATCCCTATATCCCCGGCTGGGAATATCGCGGCCATCCCGACCATTGCGCCCACCCGATGCTGTATATGGACCCGCAAAGCCTGATGCACAGCGCGCCCTTTCTGGCGATCTGTGCCAATCCCGACATCATCACCTTTTGCCGCGAAGTGCTGGGTCCGGCCGCCGCGATCAGTTGGGCGTGGAGCTGGATCAGCAACCCCACCGCGCAGAATTACCAGAACCAGAACTGGCACCGCGACAGCAGCGAGCCTTTGAACTTCATCCGCATTTTCGTGCCATTGGAAAATATCGCAACAATGGAGGACGGCCCGACCGCATTGATCCCGGGCACATCGGGCCACCGCGATTTCTATGATGTGCGCCGTTTCTCGGACGAAGAACTGGCCCCATTGCAACAGGCAAAGGGCGCGGGCGTGGTGATGGCCGATGTCGGCGATGTCTATTTCGTCAACACCTTCTCGATCCACAAAGGCGTGGCGCCGCGCAAAAGGCGGGCGATCCTGACGCTGCTGGCCTCGATCAACCCGTCGCACCGCACGCCCACGCTGCAACGCCTGCCGCTGACCCAGGTGCCAGAGGATTTGCGCGATTGCGTTGCGGCCAACCGCCGCTTTTTCCGCTATCTGGTGCGCTGATGGCGGCGGTCAAACTGGTCGTCTGGGATCTGGACGAAACGCTGTGGGCGGGCACGCTGGCCGATGGCGACACGGTCGCGCCCTTCCCGGCGCGGGTGGCGCTGATCCATGCGTTGAACGCGGCGGGCGTGGTCAACAGCATCTGTTCCAAAAACGATCCCGCCGCCGCGCAGGATGCCCTGCGCGCGCATGGACTGTGGGACGCCTTTGTCTTTCCCCACATCGCCTTTGCCCCAAAGGCCGAGGCATTGCGCAGCCTGATCGCCGCGATGCAATTGCGCCCGGCCAATGTGCTGTTCATCGATGACAACCGGCTGAATCTGGAAAGCGCCCGCGCCGCCCTGCCCGATCTGCAAATTCTGGACGCGACCGACCCGCAAACGGACACCGAGCTGCACGCCATTCTGGCCGCCCAACCCGCCGGCGCCCGCAGCCGGCTGGCCGAATATCGCGCACTGGAGGCCAAATGGCGTGACCGGGCCGCCTTTGCCCCTGCCGACGCCACCGGGGACGCTGACGAAGCCTTTTTGCGCGGCTGCGACATCCATGCCTGCGCCCCATTCCTGATGGACAATCTGGACTTTGCCCCGCGCATTGCCGAATTGATTAACCGTTCCAACCAGTTGAACTATACATCCAGCCGCGTCGAGCCCGATGCCTTGGCCGCCGCGATCATCGATGTGGTGGCCTATGACAGCTGGTCAATCTTTGCCTGGGACCGCTATGGCGACTATGGGCTGGTCGGCTTTTGCATGGTCGATCGGCGCAGCAAGGCGCTGATCCATTTCACCTTTTCCTGTCGGGTGATGCATATGGGGCTGGAACGCTATGCCATTGCCCAGATCCGCCAGAAACAGCCCCAGACCGATTTTGCCGTGCTGGCCGGTCGGGTGCCGCTGACGCCGGTGGATTGGGTGCGCGATGTCTCGTTCCATGCCCCCGATGTGCGCGCCCGGCTGATCGCCATGCTGCGCCCGGACGCCGCCGATACGGCGCAGGACATCCGCGTGATGTTCGATTGCCAATCAGGCGGCATCGCCCATTTCAGCCAGCACCGTGCCCGCATGGATTTCGACAACGCCCCGCGCCTGTTCGCGCTGCGCCACATCCTGCCCGGCTGCACCGAACACGAAGGCCTGCCCGATCCCACCTTTGCGCCATTGCTGATTTACGGCACCGGGGTGGATTATTCCGATCCGCGCTGGAAAGATCTGGTCGATCTGGTGCAAGACGGCAGCCTGTTTGCCGGTTGCGTGCAATTGCTGTGCCAGCGCGTGGCGCAGGAGGGCGCGCACATGCTGGTGATCCTGCCGCCAGAAGACGCCCCCGATGGCCATTACCGCCCCCACATGGGCCACACCCGCGCCCGCACCGCCCTGTTCAACCAGATCTGGCGCTATGAGGCAGCGGCCTATCCGCAAGTGACCCTGTTTGAACTGACCGGATTTGCCGATGCCAGCGACATGCCGGACGTCAGCCATTACTATGCCGGTTTCCTGCAAAGGCTGGCGGGGGTGGTGGACGATTGGATCAGCGCCCAAGGCCGCCTGACGCAGCCCCAGACCCACTCCCGCGACGCGGCCTGAGCCTGCCGCCCCATCGGGGGCAAAAAATGCGCCTCTCCGGCGCTTTCCCGCCCTTGTCGCTGGGCGCAACCTTGTGCATTAGGGCGCTTGGACGGGAATCGACGAGGCGGCATGGGCTCGCCCCGGCGCAAGTGCGCGGGGGTTGACGGTCATGCTGTTGGCCAATGCGGTTGCCGCCCACGGCCACCCATCCTTGCCCCTGCCCTGCCGGAGCCTTGTGCGTTGAATAAGCTGTTCCTTGTGCTGGACCGCACACTGGCGGTCTTTGTCGGTCTGGGCATGGGACTGGTGATCGGCCTGTCCTATGGGACCGAGGGACACCCCTGGCGCCTGTTGACCGAGGGAGGGAGCAAGGCCGAGCCGCTGCCCGGCCCGATCCAGCCTGCCTCGGCCTCGGTATCGGCCTGCCCTGCCGCCCCGTTGGCCTCGGGCAATGTCGCCAACGCCTTGCGTGAAGGGCGCGCGCTGCATGTCGGCGTGTTCGGCGACAGTTTCGGCGAAGGTCTGTCGGCCGCGACGCATAACACGCTGATCCGCGACAAACGCTTCATCGTCCACGGTTTTGCCAAGCAGTCCACCGGCTTTACCCGCTACCGCTCGCTCAACCTGCTGGACGATGCCACGGACAAGCTGAACCGGCAAAAGATCGACATCGCGATCATCTCGTTCGGGGCGAATGACACGCAGGGGATCTGGGCCAACGGCCATGTCGCACCATATATGAGCGAGCCGTGGAAGCAGGTGATCAAGGATCGCGCGGGCGATCTGGTCCACCTGTTGCAATCGCGCGGCGTGGTGGTGGTGTGGGTCGGGCTGCCGGTCATGCGCAACCCCGATTTCGACCGCCAGACGCGGGCGATGAACGCGTTTTACAACGACACCATGTGCCAATTGGGCGTGCGTTACATCAACACCCTGCCCGCCAGCGTGGATGGTCAGGGTCGGTTCAACACCTTTCTGACAGACCCCAAGGACGGCCAGCGCTTTCAGGCGCGCGCCATGGATGGGGTGCATATGTCGATGCGCGGTTACCGCATGCTGATTGATCCGCTGCTCAAGGATATGCAGTCGCTGAAATTCGCCGGTGGCGTGGGGCAACCGGCCGCCGCGCCCGAACGCGGGCAGGAACGCGGCCGGGGCCATGCGCAGCCGCATGATGCCAGCCAATCGCCAGACCACGCACGCGGACCTTCGCCGGCGTGATCGCGCCACGCTGGGCCTTGGCGGCGGGGCGCGGCCTGCGGCGGGCCGTGGCGGCGGCGCTGATCGGCGGGGCGGTGCTGGGCCATGGGCTGCACGCGCAGCCCGGCGTTGTGCCCCCGCCCGTGAGTGATCCCTATGGCCGGGTGATCTCGCCCGCCGAACCGGCCTATGTCCCGCAAACCCCGGCAGAGGTTGACCGCCTGCCTTGCGCCGAGCGGTTGTGCAACGCAGGCGCGCTGGCCCCGTTTTTGCGGCGGCTGCGCAATGGCGGCAACACGCCGATCCACATCCTGCAAATCGGCGATTCACTGACCATTGGCGACATGATCCCCAATGGCTGGCGCCGCCCGCTGCAACTGGCCCATGGCGCGGCCGGGCGCGGGGTGATGCCCGCGGGCAAACCCTTCACCGGCTTTATCAGTTGGGGCGTCACCGCCAGCCAGAGCGTGGGGTGGAGCACCAGCGCGATCTATCGCCCCGGCCCCGCCCTGCCCGTGACGAGCCCCATCGGCATCGCCGGTTTCACGCAAAGCACCAGCCTGTCGGGGGCCAGCATCGCCTATCGCGCCGATGATCCGGGCAACCGGTTCGACCGGGTGACGGTCTGTGCGCTGACCGGCCCGGGCGCGGGGGGCTTGCGAGTCAGTCTGGGCGATGGGGTGCTCAACCCCTTGCCCAGTGGCGAAGGCGCTTTGGCCGCGCCCTCATCAGCCTTTGCCGCCGCCTTTGGCATGCCCGCGCCCGCTACCCCATTGCGGGACGCGGCAGGCGGCACGCTGATCGACCTGAACACCACAACCCCTGCCGCGCGCTGTGTCGATATCGACAGCCCGGCGCTGGTCGCGGGCGTCACGATCACCACCACCAGCGATGCGCCCGTCACGCTGACGTCAATCGCGCTGATGCGGCGCGGGCCGGGGGTGATACTGTCCAATCTGGGCGTGGTGGGATCGCAAATGATCCACCACCTTCAGGCCAGCAATCTGGTCTATGCCATTGAAATGGCGCATTATCGCCCCGATCTGGTGGTCATCGCCTTTGGCACGAACGAGGCGTTCAATCCCCGGCTGGAGGCAGCCGCTTTCCGCAGTTCGCTGCGCGCCACCATCGCCCGCATTCGTGGCGCACTGGGGCCGGACACGCCGATCCTGTTGATCGCCCCGCCCGACGCCGCGACCCGTCAGATGGCCGTCGCGCGGATCGACACCGGCCTGTCGCATGCCTGTGACCGTGGGCTGATGGTGCCCGCAGGACTTGCCATGGTGCGGCAGGAACAACTGGCCACGGCAACCGAGCTGCGGCTGGGTTTCTGGAACGCGGGGCTGGCGATGGGCGGGCCGTGCTCCAGCCTGAGCTGGCAGGCGCAGGGGCAGATGCTGGGCGATCTGGTGCATATCAACCGCGCGGGCGGCGACCGCCTGGGCGCGATGCTGGCCGCCGATCTGGAATCCGCCGCCGTTTCGCCCGCCGCCGGCCCACAACGATGACCGTCCGCCTGTTTCACCGCGCCCGGCCCTGCCCGGCCCGCCCCAACGCCTGAGCCGCCTGTCCAATGCTGTTTCCCACGCTTGCCTTTCACCTGTTCTTTGTGGCGGTGTTCCTGTTTTCATGGAGCCTGCGCGGGTCCGCGGAATGGCAGATCGAATGGCGCAAGATCGGCCTGCTGGTGGCCAGCTGGATTTTTTACGGCGCGTGGGACTGGCGCTTTGTCAGCCTGCTGCTGCTCTCCAGCGCGCTGAACTGGATAGCGGGCAACGCGATCCACGCGAATGAAGGGCAACAGGGGCGGCAAAAGCTGTGGCTGACGGCGGGTCTGGTGTTCAATCTGGGCGTGCTGGGCCTGTTCAAATATTACAACTTCTTTGTCCTGCAACTGGCGCCCGTGCTGACCTCGATGGGGTGGGAACGCGATCTGCCGGTGCTGGAGATCATCCTGCCGGTGGGGGTGTCGTTCTTCACCTTTCAGGGGATCGGCTATCTGGTGGACATCTATCGGCGCGACACGCCCCCGGCGCGGTTGCTGGATCTGACGCTGCTGATGTGCTTTTTCCCGCATCTGCTGGCCGGGCCAATTGTCCGCCCCACCCATCTGATCCCGCAGTTCCAGACCGCCCCCCGCCTGACGCGCGAGATGGTGGCGATGGGGCTGTTGCTGATCGTGTGGGGCGTGTTCAAAAAGGCGGTGATCGCCTCGGAAATCTCGATCGCCTTTGTCGACCCGCTGTTTGCCGACCCGGCCAAGCATGGCAGCCTTGATTTGCTGCTGGGCGCCTATGCCTATGCGGTGCAGATCTATTGTGACTTTTCCGCCTATACCGATACGGCGATCGGGCTGGCGGCGCTGCTGGGATACCGTTTCCCGCGCAATTTCGATCAGCCCTATCGCGCGGCCAGCTTGCAGGATTTCTGGCGGCGCTGGCACATCTCCCTGTCCAGTTGGCTGCGCGATTACCTGTATATCCCGCTGGGCGGATCGCGGCACGGGCTGGCGCGCACCTGCCTGTCGCTGGGGCTGACGATGGTGCTGGGCGGGCTGTGGCATGGGGCCAGCTGGAACTTTGTCATCTGGGGCATGATCCATGGCGGCATGCTGATCGCCGAACGCCTGTGGAAGGAATTCCGCCCCGCCAACCTGCCCCATGTGCCGCACTGGCTGGGAGTGGTGTTCACCTTTCACATTGTCACGCTGGCGTGGATCTTTTTCCGTTGTGCCAGCTTTGCCGACAGCATGGCCTATCTGGGCGGATTGGCGGCGCTGGCGCCGGGCGCGGTGACCGCGGGGCCGCTGGTGGTGGGGCTGATGCTGCTGGGCATGGGGCTGCATTTTGGCCCGCCGCGCCTGATGCCCGCCATCGCGCTGCGGCTGCGTCTGGCACCGGCTTGGGCGGTCGCGCTGCTCTTGGCCGGATGCCTGATGCTGGTCGAGGCGATGCGCCCCGATGGCGTCGCGCCGTTCATCTATTTCCAGTTCTAAACACCGGGGAGGACACGCGATGAGCAAGAACCGCAAGACGCCGACCCGCCCGGCGCGCAAACCATTGAAGGCCAAACCCCGCATCGCCCGCCCCAAGGCCAAGCCGGTTGAGCTGGAAGCGGACGTGGCAGCGCAAATCGCGGCCGAGATCGACACCGCCCCACCAGCCCCCGAACCCGAACCAGCCCCGGCGCCCGCGCCCAGACCCGCGCGCGTTGCAGCCTGTGGCCTGCCGTTTGGCCATTCGCCGGTGGACATTGGCGATCCCCGGATCGAGGAAGCGCCTTTATGGGCCGCGCCGCGTGTGTCGGCGCTGCGTTGGGCGCTGGGGATCATGCTGATCAGCCAGCCGGTGCTGTTGCTGGGCAATACGCATGCGCTGACCAATTGGGCCAATCAACAGCCGGTGACGCCCTTTTCCGCGCCGGTGCTGACCGCGATCCAAAGCTGGCATGATGCCACCGCCCGCTATGGGCTGGATCAGCCGGTGGCGCGGGGCGCGGCGACGTGGCGCGCCTTGCGTGAGGCGCGCTGGCCGGGGCAGCCGCCTGCCCGCCCCGACCAAAACGGCTGAACTAGGCCTCCTGCGCCACCATCCGTTCCACCAGGCGGTTGAACAGCGTCACGGCGCGGTCATGCGCGGTGGGCATGATCGGTCGGGACGGATCGCGGGCGATTACCTTGGCCTGCGCCTCGATCATCACCTTGTCCTCGGCAAAAGCCTGTGCGGCCAGCGCCATCATCCCGTCGCGCATCGCCACGTCGCCATGTGCCCGGTGCGGCCCCCAGTTGAAGAAATAGCGCGCCGTGCCATCGCTCATCGGCGTCACCGCCTGGCTGGTGTGGTTCAACCCGGTCAGCGCCGCGCCCTTGTCCGGCACGCCAAAATCCAGCGCCACCGCCGTCCCTACGGCATAGCTGGCCGACCACATCAGCAACACGCCCGGCAGCAGGAAATCATAGCACATGTAATTGTCGTAAAGCTCAGGCGCACTGCGGGCGCGCTGGGCAGGCGTGTTCTGCGTCCAGCGCGAAATCCGCACGCCGCGCGCCAGCGGCTCGATCACCGGCAGGCTTTGCGCGAACACCGGCCCGGCCTGAAAACTGGCCGCGTGAACATAGGTCAGATGGCTGAAATCCAATAGGTTATCGTTGATCAGCCGGGCGGGCGCATCATAATCCAACTGGCCGTGACCCAAGATGTAATCGCCATCGTCATAGCCCACCGCCGGCGGAATCAGCGCCACATCGGCCAGCGACGGATCGCCCATCCACACCCAGATCCAGCTGTGCCGCACCATGACCGGATAGGCGCGGACACGGGCCTGCGGCGGGATTTTCTCCTGTCCGGGGATTTCGCTGACCACGCCATCGGGGCCAAACAACAGCCCGTGGTACATGCAGCGCAGATTGGCCCCCTCGCACCGGCCCAGCGAGAGCGGCGCGTGGCGGTGGACACAGCGGTCCTCCAGCGCATGGACATCGCCCGCCCCATCGCGCCAGATCACCAAAGGCTGGTTCAGGATGGTGATCGCCATTGGCGTATCCACCGCCAGATCCATCTCCCACCCGGCGACATACCAGACATTGCGCGCATAGGTCATTGTGCGGCCTCCCGTTCGGCGCGTTCGGCATCCATCATGCGTTGCAGCGCGCGGCGGCCCAGCACCGCCGTGCCATCGCTTTTCAGCATCAGTTCGCTCGGCAATTCGTCCAGTGTGGTGATGATCTTCTCGATCTCGACGGTGGCGAAAATGTCCTCGGCCAGAACGGGTTTCAGATATTCCACCGCGTCATCCACGCTGTCCCGGTCAGGGCTGGCCATGCCAAAGAAATAGTTGGTGGTGGTTTTGGTGGCCGGTGTCACCGCGTGCCACACCCGGCTGGAGCGCAACAACGCACCCGCGCGCGGTTGGCCCTCTGCCACGCGCACATCGCCGATCCCCGCGTGGAACCCCGGAAAGTGGAAATCCATGCCCGAAATCCGGTCAATCGGCCCCTCGACCCAGCCGCGCTCCTGCATCACGGGCGGGGGCGGCGTGTTGCGCATATAGCGGCGGCTGCGGATATAGCGGTCGGTCACCTCGCGCTCTTCGGGGGTGGCGGCGTCATCGGGCGTGCCGATCGAGCTGGCGTGCAAATAGCCCAGATGCGTCAGATCCAGCAGATTGTCGTTGAGCAATTGATAGCGCCCCTCGACATGATGGTAATAGAACGGCCGGGCGTAATAGCCGGGCAGGTCATAGCCGATCTCGGTCATGTCAGGGATCAGGCTTTCATCCGCCTTGTCCGGGTCGCCGGGCCAGATCCACGCCCACAGGCCGCGTTCGACCAAGGGATAAGCGCGGATGCCATAGACGCCCGGCACGGTCTGCTGACTGGGGACAAAGGTGCATTTGCCGCCCGCGTCAAAGGTGATGCCGTGATAACCGCATTGGATCGCGTCGCCCACCCGCTTGCTGGCGCCCAGCGGATAGTGGCGGTGCGGGCAGCGCCCCTCCACCGCCACCGCGGTGCCATCGCCCTTGCGGTACAGCACCACCGGCTGGTTCAAAATCCAGCGGCTGAGCAGCTCTTCGCCGATCTCGTTGCAAAAGGCGGCCACGTACCAGCCGTTCGCGGGCGCATAGCTGCCCGGGGTAAATGGATACATCACGCTCTCCCCTACCGGTCTGGCGGGATGGAGACGCAGCGTTTATGTCTCCGTCCGAACAGCGCCGCCGGCTTCTCTAACACTGTTAGGCGATTCGCCGGATATGGTCAAGCACAGGACAACACACCCATGCCCGCCACCCCGGCAAAGGCGAAAAAAGCCGCCCCCGGCATCACCCGCGAAGGCGTCATCGCCACCACGATCGCGCTGCTGCACGAAGAGGGGCCAGAGGGCCTGTCGATGCGCAAACTGGCAACCCGGCTGGGGATTTCCGCACCGACACTCTACTGGCACTTTCCGGACAAGGCCGCACTGATGGCCGCCGTCA
This sequence comes from Novosphingobium ovatum, assembly GCF_009909235.1. GTDB lineage: Bacteria > Pseudomonadota > Alphaproteobacteria > Sphingomonadales > Sphingomonadaceae > Novosphingobium > Novosphingobium ovatum. Next base: position 574,271 of record NZ_JAAAPO010000001.1, on the reverse strand, counting down.
TGGAGCACCTGTTTTCCAGTTGCCTGACGCGCATCGGCGCCTGCAACAGCGCGACCGAATGGCTGCGCGCCTTTGGCCGGGCGATCTGGCAGGTGCAGTGCGAAACGCCGCATGTCCCGTTGCTGATCCTGTCCACAGAGCAAAGCGCGGACGGCTATGATCGGATGCAGGCGGCATTGCGCGGCGGATTGGCACCCTTTGCCCGTGACGCGGCGGATATGGAGCGGCTGATGCAGTTGCAGGCGGCGGTGCAGTCGCTGGTGACCGGCTGGACCACGCTGACCCAGGGCAAGGGCCGCCGCCTGAGTGCGCAATATGATGTCGAGGCGGTGGCGATGCGCAGTCTGGACGCGCTGATCGCCGGTTGGCCGCAGGGTTAAAGCGCCGCCTTATTCGTGATGGGCGCCCTCGACAATGTCGGCGTCCCATTCCATCTGGCCCAGATCCGCCCGTACAAAGCCGCGCACATCCCCATCCCGGCCCTCGCCCACCTTGGCAACGAAATCGGGGTCACCGATCAGCGCGCGCCCCACCGCCAACAGGTCAAACTCACCCGCCGCCATCCGCCGCTCGGCCTCGGCCATGGTTTCGGCCACGCGCGGGCGCGGTTCGTCGCTGCCGGTGAAGGTGGCCATCACGTCAATATCCAGCCCGGCGCTGCCCACGGCGATCACCGGCTTTCGCGTGAACGCCTTCAGCCACCCGGCCAGCCCACGCGGATCGCCCTCCCACTCGGGCGTCCAGAACCTCCGGGTCGAGGCATGGAACACATCCACCCCCGCCACCTCGAAGGTCGTCGCCAACAGCGCCAGATCATCAGGCGTTGGCGCGATGCGGGCGGTGTAATCCACCTCTTTCCATTGGGAAAAGCGCAAGGAAATCAGAAAGTCCGGCCCACAGGCGGCGCGCACCGCGGCCACCACCTCGGCCGGAAAGCGCAGGCGGTCAGCCATGACATCCCCGCCATAGCCATCCTCGCGCCGGTTGGTGCCTGCCCATAAAAACTGGTCCAGCAAATAGCCGTGGGCGCAATGCACCTCGACACCGGCCGCGCCGATATCCTGCGCCCGCCGCGCCGCCGTGGCATAGGCCTCGCGCAGCTCCACCAGTTCGGCCAGCGTTGCCGCGCGGCCATTGTCCTGCCCCGGCCGCGCCAGACCCGAAGGGCTGATCGTGCCGCCATCATCGGCCCGGCGCAGCGCGCCCTCGTGCCACAGCTGGATCAGCAAATGCCCGCCCGCATCGCGCACGCCCGCCACACAATGCGCCCATGCGGCCTGTGTATCGGCGGCCATGCGCGCCGCCGCCGGTTGGCACGTGGCCGAGGGGTGATCGATCGCACAGCTTTCGCCGATGATCAGCCCCACCCCGCCCTGCACCCGCCGCCGGTAATAGTCTGCCAATGCGGGCAAAGGGGCACCCGCAGCGCAGGCCCCCCTTTGCATCGCGGGCATGACAAAGCGGTTGGCCAGCGCAACGCCCCGCGCCGCCCATGGCGTGAACAGCACCGATCGCCCGATGCGCGCGCCTTCCGCCTGTGTCATGCCCGTTCCCTCCGCGATCAGAAGTTGCGGCGGACCGAGACCGACCACTCACGCGGGCGGCCCAGCACGCCGGTCACCACACCATAATTGCTGGCGTTTTCGTTCACGGCATTCATGTAATATTTGTCGAACAGATTGGTGACGCCCAGGCTGACGCTCCACACCTTGTCCGCCGGTTCATAGGTCAGGCGCGCGTTGAACAGGCTGCGGCCCGCCACATTGTTCAGCGGCAGATTGACCGCGTTGTTGTAGAAGCTGGAACGATAGTCCCAGTCCAGACGCGGCGTCAGGCTGCCCCCGGCAAAGGGCATACGATAGGAAATCCCCGCCGATGCCTGCCATTCGGCGTTGAATGGCGCCTTCATGCCGGCGGTCACGCCGGTGTTCGGGTCCACACGCCCATATTCAAAGTCCAGATAGCCGATATTGGCATCAATGCTCAGCCCCTCGACCGGGCGCAGCGAGGCCTCCAGTTCCAGCCCCTTGACCTTGGCGTTGCCAGCATTGGCGCGCAGCGAGCAGGGGCTGGGCGAAACGCTGACCGGGCAGACATAGAGCGTCATTTGCATGTCGCGGTAATCGTTATAGAACGCCGCGCCATTCAGCCGCAGCTTGCGCCCGAACAGGTCCGCCTTGAAGCCGATTTCATAGGCCGTCACCTTTTCCGGGTTAAACGACCGCGCCTGATCGGCAACATAGGGCGTGGGACTGATGCCGCCGCCCTTGAACCCGGTGGACACCTGCGCATAGGTCATCAGTTCCGGGCTGAAGCGGTAGTTCAGGCCAATGCGCCAGTCGACCTGCCCCTTTTTATAACGGCCAGCCACACCATCCAGCCCCGCCACCAGAAAGTTCTGCGGGAAGATCAGCCGTGCCGGACCGCCCAGCGGCAACGCCACCCACGATGCCGGATAGCTGGTGCCCGCCACATCGACGAAAGGCCCAGCCGTCGGCAACGACCCGTCGGTGTTGTAGCGGTGGAAGGTATAGGTCTTGTCGTCATGGGTATAGCGCAAGCCACCGATCAGGTTCAGCTTGGGCGCCAGATGCCATTCGGTATGGGCAAAGACCGATACGCTTTCATTGCTGACCGGGTCATTGGTCAGGAAGTCCATCATCACGCTGGGGATTTCCACCCGCATCGCCTGACGGTCGCTGGCCTTGTAATAATAGCCGCCCAGCGTGAAATCCAGCAGCCCGCCCATCTTGCCCGACAGGCGCAATTCCTGCGTGAACTGCTTGTGGCTCATCCGCACGCTTTCGGTCAGGATATCCAGTGGCGAGCCGTCGACATCGATCCCGGCCTCACCCTTGGCCTCGCGGTAGGCGGTGATCGATTTCAGCGCCAGGCTCTCGCTCAGCTTGTAATCGATGGCCGCCGACACGCCCCAACTGTCCGCGCTGGAGGTCGGGCTGGCGCAGAAACCGGGCGTCACCTGATAGGGGAAGCCAAACACGGTCGTGTAATTGCCGCCGTTGCAATAGCTGGCGTATGAAGTGTAGCTGCCGGCAGGCGTGATAAAGCGGCTGTCGAACGGCACGCCCCCGGTGGGATTTGCCGCGACATAGCTGCGCACCGCGCTGTTGTTGGCGTACAGCAGCTTGGTCGCCACGGCCTCGGACTTGTCAGTCGAGACGTCAGCCGAAATGTTGACCTCCCACGGCGAACCGGCAGGTGCGAAACGCAGCGCGGCGCGCAGCGCCTTGACGTTGCCGCCACCTTCGCTGCCGGTCTGGCAATTGCCACCCGACCGCGCCTGCGAGGCAATACCGCTGCCCGGATTGGCACAGCCATAATCCAGCAGCTTCATGTACCCTTCGCTGCCCTTGGCGATGCCCGAAATGCGGACGTACCAGCCATCGGCCAGCTTGAAATTGCCGCTGGCGCGCAGGTCATAGCGGTTGAAGCGGCCATAGGTCGCCTCGACATAGCCGGTGTCGGTGTCGTTGGGCTTCTTGGTATACAGCTTGAGCGCGCCGCCGATCGAGTTCTTGCCCGCCAGCGTGCCCTGCGGCCCGCGCAGGATTTCGGCGCGTTCCAGATCGGTCAGATCCATCACCGCGCCAAAGGTGGTGCCGTAATAGACATCGTCGATATAGATGCCAACGCCCGGTTCCAGCGCGAAATTCGAGTCATTCTGGCCCACGCCGCGAATGAACGCCGACACCGCGTTGCCGTACAACGAGCTGCCCTGCGAGATGTTCACATTGGGCGCGAACTGGCCCAGATCGGCGATCGAGCGCTGATCGCGCGCCTGCAGCGTGGTGGCCGTCACCGCCGTGATCGAGAGCGGCGTATCCTGCAACCGCTGCGAGCGGAACTGCGCGGTTACGACGATTTCGGCAGTGGTGGGGCCGCTGGGCGCCTGCGCCATGTCATACCCCGGCGAGATTTGCGCCTGCGCGCCGGTGGCGAGGCCACCTGCCAGAGCAATAGCCAGCGCACCCGCGCCGGCCCGGAATCGAGCCATGCTGGTTGTCATCTTCCTCTCCTGTGATCGCCGGATTGTTCCGGCTGATTCTGAGGCTCAGACTATCAGTGCTAAATAAACCCGCAACCAAAATCGTATCAGATGTTAGAATGGTATCCAGACCACCCGCCCCGCCCCATCAGTAGTTCACCGCAATCCCCTTGACATAGCTGTCCAGCGCAAAGGCAAAACCATAGGCCGGCTCGTGGTAGGAGGCCATAAAGGCATAGGTTTCAGGCCGTTGCTCATAGATCACCCAGCCCAGCACCAGACTGATCAATCCACCCGCCGCCGCACTGGCCACGCGTGGGGCAAAACCTTGTTGCAACAACGGGCCCATCAAACGCGGAAAAACCTCCTCGCGCACACGGTCACTGGGCGGGGCCAGTGTGGCAATTATGCCGCTATCCCGGTTGGATAGCAGCAAACCGTGCTGTCGCATCGCCATGTCGTGCAGCCACTGCTTCCAAGGCAAATTCTCGTCCACCCCGTCAAAGCTGTGACGCAACAGATGCTCCATCATCAGCGCGAACAGCTCCTCCTTGCTCTTGACGTGCCAGTACAGCGCGGGGCTCTTGACGTTCAGCGCGGCGGCCAGTGCGCGGGTGGACAAAGCCGCCACCCCTTCGCGATTAACGATCGCCCAGGCCTCGGTGGTGATGCGCTCGACATCCAGCCCGCGCTCGTCGCGGCGGGGGCGTCCGGCACGGCTTACTCGCTTGACCTCCAAAACACGCTTCCTTATCGTCGATAAATATAAACACGCGGAACCATACCGCGATTCGCAGAGGATGGCCCATGAAAATTGAACGCGTGCCAACCGTACACTGTCTGGTTGGCGAAGGCCCGCTATGGGATGAAGCCGAACAGGCGCTGTATTTCATCGATATCGTGGGCAAGGCGGTGCACCGCTATGACCCCGCCACCCAACAGACGCAAAGCTGGGATACCGGCGCGATTGTCGGCTCGATGGCACTGCGGCGTGATGGCGGAGCGATTGTCGCGCTCAAGGATGGGGTGCACACGCTGGATTTCACCACCGGCGCGGTCAGCATGCTGGCGCCAGCCAGCCATATCCACCCCCGCGCCCAGATGAATGATGGCAAGGTGGACCGCGCGGGCCGCTTTATCGTCGGCTCTGGCGACAGCGACATTGGCGACTGCCAGCCCTATGGCACGCTGTACGCACTGGACGCGGACCATGCCTTGCGCGAACTGGATCGCGGCATCGCCATCAGCAATGGGCCATGCTGGTCGCCGGACAATCGCACCTTGTACTTTTCGGACAGCCTGCCGTATCATATCTATGCCTATGACTATGACATCACCACCGGCACGGCGCACAACCGCCGCCTGTTTGCCGACACGCGCGATCTGGGCGGGATCCCCGATGGCGCGACGGTCGACGCCGACGGATTGATGTGGATCGCCATCTGCGAAGGGGCAAAGGTGGTGGCCTATCGCCCCGATGGCGGGATCGAGCGGATCATCGACATGCCCATCGCCGCGCCCAGCAGCGTGATGTTCGGCGGGCCGAACCTTGATGAACTCTACGTCACCTCGATCGATCTGGCGCTGTTGCGGCGGCCCAATGATGGCGGGGGGGACACCTTTGTCATCACGGGCCTAGGCACACGCGGCATTGCGGAGCCGCGCTATGCCGGGTGACCGGCAACCCGCAAAGCCGGCTGATAGCCCCAGCGCGCCTGGCCTGCCATGGGGCTCGCTGCTCTTGGTGCTGACCATCGTCTTCATCAACTTTGCCGGCTTCAGCCTGATCATCCCATTGCTGCCGTTCTATGGCGCGGCGCTGGGTGCCAGCCCGGTGCAGATCACGCTGTTGTTCGCGGCCTATTCGCTGGGCGGGGTGTTTGGCGAAACGCAATGGGGCCGCTTGTCCGACCGGGTGGGGCGGCGCCCGGTGCTGATCGGGGCCACGGCCTGCGCCGCGCTGTCCTATGGCGCGTTTGCCTATGCGCCGGATCTCTACAGCGCGCTGGCGATCCGGGTGGCAACGGGGTTCTTTTCGGGCGTGATGGGCGTGTGCGCGGCCTATGTCGCGGATGTGACCCAGCCACAGCAACGCGCCCGCGCGATGGGGCTGATCGGGGCGGCGCTCAATCTGGGCTTTGCGATTGGGCCGGCGATGGGCGGATTGCTGGCAACGCCCGCCGATGGGCTGGCCGGATTTCGCCTGCCGATTCTGGTGTCGGGCGCGGTGGCGCTGGGCGCCTCGGCGTGGAGCGTGTTTGTCCTGCGCGAAAGCCATCCGCCCGGCGCGGTCCGTCCCGCCACCGATTTTGGCGCAGGCTTCCGGGTGGTCGGGGCCAGCCCCTTGCTCGCGCGGCTGTTTGCCATCACCTTTATCGGCATCGGCACCTTTGCCGGGATGGAGGCGGTCTATGGCCTGTGGACGGCGCGCAATTTCGGCTGGACCACGCATGAGGTCGGGCTGGCGTTCATCGCGGTGGGCGTGGCGGGCTTTACCGTGCAGGTGACGGCCATCGGCCCGGCCACCCGCCGCTGGGGCGAGGCGCGGGTGATCATCGCGGGGCTGTGCGTGCTGGCGGCCTCGATGGCGCTGATGCCGGTGCTGCGCGCGCCTTGGGCGGCGGTGGCGCTGATGGCCAGCCTGATGATGGGCCACTCCATCGCCTTTCCCAGCGCGGGCGGGCTGATTTCGCGCAACACGCCGCCCGCCATGCAGGGCGCGGTCAATGGCCTGTCGATGGCCACCAACGCGCTGGGCCGCATCTGTTTGCCGCCGCTGTTTGGCGCGATCTATGCCATTGCGCCCGACGCGCCCTATGCCGCGGCCACCGCGCTGGTGGCGCTGGCCGTGGTGATCGCCGCGCAGGTGTGGCGGCTGACTTCCTCCAATCAAAAGGCTGGATCATGACGATATCTCCCGCAGCGTTGAAGGCCGCGCTGGCCGATTGGCGCGCGGCGCTGGGGCGTGACGCGGTGTTTGACACCGCCGATGACCGCGCCGCCTATGCCGACCATTATTCCCCGGACGAGGCCACCCACATGCCCGGCGCGGCCATCGCGCCGGCCAACACCGCGCAGGTGCAGGCCGCCGTGCGCATCGCCAACCGCCATCGCATCCCCCTGTGGCCGATCAGCCGGGGCAAGAATTTTGGCTATGGCGGGGCGGCCCCGGTGCAAAAGGGCGCGGTGGTGCTGGACCTGACCCGGCTCAAGGCGATCAGCGTCGACGCGGACGCGGGCACTGTGCTGGTCGAACCGGGGGTCGGCTTCTTTGACCTCTATGACCACCTGCAACAGCGCCGCCTGCCGTTCTGGCTGTCGGTGCCGGGCAATTCGTGGGGATCGGTGGCGGGCAACGCGCTGGACCGGGGCGTGGGCTATACCCCCTATGGCGACCATTCGGCCCAGATCTGCGGGCTGGAGGTGGTCCTGCCCACTGGCGAGATCTTCCGTACCGGCATGGGTGCGATGGCCGGATCGCCCAACTGGCAATTGTACCGCAACGGCTATGGCCCCGGCTGGGACCAGATGTTCTGCCAGTCCAATTTCGGCATCGTCACCAAACTGGGCCTGTGGCTGATGCCCGAGCCTGAGGCGGTGCTGGGTTACGACATCGAGTTCGACAAGCCCGAAGACCTTGGCTGGGCGGTCGACACCATCGCCCCCTTGCGCCGCGAAGGGATCATCCGGCAATCGCCCTCGATGGGCAATTGGCTGCGTTCGGCCGCCGTCATGACCACCCGCAGCCAGTGGACCGACAGCAAAGGCCCCTTGGGCGAGGACGTGATCACCGCCATCCGCCGCAAATTCGACATCGGCTGGTGGAGCGTCCAATTGCGCACCTATGGCCCGCTGGACATGGCCGAGGCCGCCCTGCGCCAGATCGAGCGCGCCTTTGCCGGCAAGCCCGTGCTGAAGATGAAGCCCAAACGCTGGGTCAAGGGCGATGGGCTGGAAGGCTCGCCCTTTTCGGGCGTGCCCGTCAGTTTCCCGCTGGCCAACGCCAATTGGCACGGCGGGCGCGGCGGGCATGTCGGCTATTCCCCGGTCCTGCCGATGAAGGGCGATCTGGCAATGGACCAGTTCCGCCGCACCTACGCCCTCTATCAGCAATATGGCATGGACTATCACGCCAGCTTTGCCTTTGGCGAAAGGTCGATCACCAACGTCAACCAATTGCTGTTCGACCGCGATGACAGCGCGATGATGGGCCGGGTGGACGCGATGTTCCGCGCATTGGTGGCCGACGCACAGGCGCATCATTACGGCGAATACCGCACCCATATCGAATATATGGATCTGGTGGCCGACACCTATGACTATGGCGGGCACGCGCTGCGCCGGTTAAACGAGCGGGTGAAGGACGCGCTGGACCCCAACGGCATTCTGGCGCCGGGCAAAAGCGGCATCTGGCCCGCCACCAGCCGCGCCCAATCCAAACGAAAGGCAAAGTGATGAACCGCAAGGGGTTAGCGGCACTGGGTGCCATCATGCTGGGCGTGGCGGGTATGGGCGCGGCGGTCGCGCAATCGCCCGCCCCCTCACCCACCCCGGCCCCTGCGCCTACTGATGGCGGCACGCAGATCCGCAACGCCACCGGCGGGGCGATGCAGGACCGCTCGTCACGTTCGGCCCCAGAGGCGCTGTTTGTCGCAAAATGCGGCATGTGCCACCGCCAGATGGGCATGGGCACGGTGATTTTGGCCCGCCGCATGGCGCCTGCCATCGCCATGCTGGAGGCGCGCGACGACCTGACCCCCGACCTGATCCGCGCGGTGGCCCGCAACGGCATGGGCAACATGCCCCGCATCCCGCGCGGCGAAGTGTCGGACGCGCAACTGGCCACCATCGCGGCCTATCTGAGCAAAGGGAAAAAGTAGCGCCCATGCAGAGCTATCACGGCGCCTGCCACTGCGGGGCGGTGACATTCACCATCCGCACCGATCCGGCCCACAGCGTGCGCTGCGACTGCTCAATCTGTCGGCGGCGCGGGGGGATCATGCTGCGCTGTGACGCGGCCGATCTGGACATCCTGTCAGGGCGCGAGCATCTGGCCACCTATCGATTTGGTACACAGGTGGCCCAGCACCATTTCTGCCGGGAATGCGGCGTCTACACCTTTCACCGCATGCGCAAACTGCCGGATAAATACGCGGTCAACGCCGGGTGCCTGACCGATCTGGACCTGACCAGCCTGACCCCGATCCTGATAAAGGGATCAGAGGTTTAGCGCCGCAATATCCACCGCCGCCGCATGGGCGCTGGCCCATGCCCATTGGAAGTTATAGCCGCCCAGCCAGCCGGTGACATCCACCGCCTCGCCGATGGCGTACAGGCCCGGCACGCCCTTGAACGCCATGGTTTTGGATGACAGGCCATCGGTGGCGATGCCGCCGGCGGTCACCTCGGCCTTGGCAAAGCCTTCGGTGCCGGTGGGGTGGAACGGCCAGTCGGCCATCCGCCGCGCCGCCGTCAGCAACACCTTGTCGGTGATCGCCCCCATCTCGCCCGACAGGTCCAGCCGTTCACACAGCGCCTGCACCAGACGGTCGGGCAAAGCCTCGCCCAGAATGCGGCGCGGTTGGGCGCGGGGATGGGCGCGCTTGGCAGCGGTCAGCCAGTCCTCGGCCCGGCCGGGGGTAAAATTCACCGCCACCGCCTGTCCGCGCTGCCAATAGGATGAGATTTGCAAAATCGCCGGACCCGACAACCCGCGATGGGTGAACAGCGCCGCCTCGGCAAATTTGGCCTTGCCCAATTCGGGGTGGCTGGTGCGCACCTCGACCGGGGCGGCCACGCCCGACAATTCGCGGAACAGCGCTTCCTCTGGACCCAGCGTCAACGGCACAAGCGCCGGGCGCGGCTGCACCACCTTTTGCCCGAATTGCCGTGCCAGATCATAGGCAAAGCTGGTCGCGCCCATTTGCGGGATCGCCGGACCGCCCGTGGCGATCACCAAAGCGCGGGCAACAGCCACACGCTCACCATGGGCCACGCGGAACAGGCCATCGCCATGGGCCACCTCGCGCACCGGGCAGGCCAGCGCCAATTGCACCCCGCCCGCCTCGCACTCGGCCAGCAGCATCGCCACGATCTGCCGCGCCGAACCATCGCAAAACAGCTGGCCCAGCGTCTTTTCATGCCAGGCGATGCCGTGTTTTTCCACCAGCGCCAGAAAATCGGCGGGCGTATAGCGCGACAGGGCCGAACGGGCGAAATGGCGGTTTTGCGACAGATACCGATCATGGGTCGCGCCCAGATTGGTAAAGTTGCAACGCCCGCCACCCGAAATCAGGATCTTCTTGCCCGGCGCTTCGGCGTGGTCGATCACCAGAACACGCGCACCGCGCTGACCGGCAAGAGCGGCGCACATCAAGCCCGCCGCCCCCGCGCCCAGCACGATCACATCATGTGTCGCACCACGCTCCATTGCCGTCAGTAGCCGCCGCGATCCCCACCGGCGCTGCGCGGACCACGCGGGGCGCCACGGCTTTCGCCGTAACCACCGCGTCCACCGCGACCGCCCTCACCGCCCGGGCCCCCACGACCGCCGAATTCACGGCCGCCCTCGCGGTTGCCACGCGGGCCGCCCGAACCACCGGGACGAGGCCCACGCTGCGGACGATCATTGCCACCACGCGCATTCGTGCGGGCGACTTCGCGCGGAGTGTCGGGCGACAGCTCGATGTGGATGCCGCTCTCGTCCTCGGCGCCTTCCTGCGCGGTGCGGGCCAGCGCGGCACTGAACCGGGCGGCGATCGCATTGGGGATCTGGAAATGCGTCTGATTGGCCGAAATGCGGATCGCGCCGATTTCATTGCGCGACACATGGCCACGGCGGCACAGCAACGGCAACAGCCAGCGCGGATCGGCGTTCTGACGGCGGCCGATGTCCATGCGGAACCACACCACCTCGTCAAAGCCTTCGCGGCGGCGGCCACGTTCGGGCATTTCGCCCGTGTCGGCCATGTCCTCGGGCTGCGGCAGGGTGGCCATATGGGCGCGCACCAGCGCCAGCGCCAGTTCCTGCGGGGTCTTTTCGGCCAGCAGGCGCTCGGCGGTGGCCAGCTCGTGCTCGCTCGGCTCCTCGACCGTGGCGATCATGCGGCCCAGCATACGCTCGGCGTCACGCTCGCGGATGGCATCGGCGCCGGGCACCGGCACCCATTCAGCGTCAATGCGCGCGCCGCGCAGCATCATTTCCACCCGGCGACGGCGCGGATAAGGCACGATCAGCACGGCCGTGCCCTTGCGGCCGGCGCGACCCGTGCGGCCCGAACGGTGCTGCAAGGTTTCAGCGTCACGCGGGATTTCCACATGCACCACCAGATTCAGCGTGGCGATGTCGATGCCGCGCGCGGCAACGTCCGTGGCCACACACACACGCGCGCGGCCATCGCGCAGCGCCTGCAACGCGCGGTTACGCTCGTTCTGGCTGTGCTCACCCGACAGGGCAACGGCGGCAAAACCGCGCTCGTTCAGCGTGGCGTGCAGGTGGTTCACATTGTCACGCGTGGCACAGAACAGCATCGCCGTCTCGGCCTCGTGGAAGCGCAGCAGGTTGACCACGGCATGTTCGATGTCGGACGGCGACACGGCCATCGCCTGATAGGTGATGTCGCCATGGCCCTGACGCTCGTCGATGGTCGAGATGCGCAGCGCGTCGTTCTGGTAACGGCGGGCCATCGCCACGATCGGCTTGGGCATGGTGGCAGAGAAGAGGAACGTGCGGCGGGTTTCGGGGGTCGCGTCCAGCAACTGCTCCAGATCCTCGCGGAAGCCCATGTCCAGCATCTCGTCGGCTTCGTCCAGCACGACAAAGCGCAGGGCCGACAGGTCCAGCGCGCCGCGCTCCTGATGGTCGCGCAGACGGCCCGGCGTGCCGACGACGATATGCGCGCCGCCATGCAGCGCGCGGCGTTCGCGGATCGGGTCCATGCCGCCAACGCAGGTGACGATGCGCAGGCGGGCCTGGGCAAACAGCCACTCCAGCTCCTTGGACACCTGCAGCGCCAGTTCGCGCGTGGGCGCCACCACCAGCGCCAGCGGCGCGGTGACATAGCCGGGGCCACCATCGGCCAGCAAGTCATTGGCCATCGCCAGACCAAAGGCGACCGTCTTGCCCGAACCCGTCTGGGCCGAGACCAGCAGGTCACGGCCGGTGGCTTCGGGTTCCATCACGGCGGCTTGGACGGAGGTAGGCTGGGCGTAACCCTTTTCAGTAAGGGCAGCGACAATCGGTTCGGGCAAAGTCGAAAAAGGCATGCAGCACTCGGCAATAGGGGGCTGGCGGCGCCAGCACCGGGGAAGAAAAGGATAACGGCGGTAGAGCAGGCGCAGTCCTTCACGCGCCTGACGATTCCGGCCTGTCGCTATCCGTTCGACCCTGCCAGAAGCGCCGCCCCTTAGACGTGTTTGCCCAAATGCGCCACCCCCTGAATTCACACAGGGGTCAATTAATCCGTGCCGCTTTGGGATTGGGGGGTGTGGCGGGGTGGCTGATCTGGACAATCGCCCCGCCCCGCGCCAAGGCAAAACCATGTCCAGCCCCGCCCAGCCCGCGCCCAAAACCCACGCCTATCGCCCCGATATCGACGGGTTGCGGGCGATCTGTGTCGGGGTGGTGGTGGCCTTCCATGCCTTTTGGCGGCGCGATTTTGGTGGCTTTGTCGGGGTGGACATCTTTTTCGTCATCTCGGGCTATTTGATCAGCGGGATCATTCTGGACGATCTGGCGGCGGGGCGGTTCAGCTTTGCCGGGTTCTACGCGCGGCGCGTGCGGCGGATCTATCCCGCGCTGGTCCTGGTGGCGGGGGTGACGCTGGCGGCGGGCTGGCTGCAATTGTTCGACGACCACTTCCAGCAATTGGGCCGCCATGTCGGCGCGGCGGCCGGCTTTGTCAGTAACATCGTGCTGTATGGTGAAAGCGGCTATTTCGACGCGGACAGCGACGTCAAACCGCTGTTGCACCTGTGGTCGCTGGGGGTCGAGGAGCAGTTCTACATCCTGTGGCCATTGGCGCTGGCGGCGGCATTTGGTTGGCGGCGGGGAAATGGCGCGATGGGGCGCGCGGGCTGGGTGCTGGGCGTGGCCCTGCTGGCCTCGCTGGCGCAGGCGGTACATCTGATGCGGGTGGACGCCTCGGCGGCGTTCTATTGGCCCACGCCCCGGTTCTGGGAAATGCTGGCAGGCGCGGGGCTGGCCTATGCCGCGCGGCGCTGGCGGCTGTCCGATGGCGGATGGGCAGGCCATGGCCTGTCGCTGGGCGGCATGGCCCTGTTGGCCGGCAGCCTGATCTGGATCACGCAGCGCGTGCCCTTTCCGGGGTGGAGCGCCCTGCCCCCGGTGCTGGCGGGGGTGATGCTGATCGGCGCGGGGCCGCAGGGCTGCGCCAACCGCTGGGCGCTGTCACTGCCGCCGATGGTGTGGCTGGGGCGGATCTCCTATCCGTTGTATCTGTGGCACTGGCCGGTGCTGGTGCTGGCGCGGACATCAGGCTTTACCGGGCCGGGGGCGATGGCAGGCGCGGTGGGGATCGCGGTGGCGCTGTCATGGGCCACCGCCCGCTGGGTTGAACCACCCCTGCGCCACGGCGGACACGGTACGGTCAAGACATGGGGCCTGCTGGGCGCGATGGCGCTGCTGGGGATCGGCGGGCTGGCGGTGGGCTATGGCGGGGGGCGTTCGGCCACATCGGCCACCAGCGCGGCGGCGGCCCGGCAATTGCAATGGCAGATCCCCGTGGGCAGCCCGGCGCAGATCGCCGCCTGTCGCGCGCTGATGCCCGAACGCGCCGCGCTGCGCGGGGGTGAGAACGACTTTTGCTATATCGCCCATCCGGGGCGGGCGGCAGACGTGATGCTGGTGGGCGATTCGCTCAACCTCTCACTGTTTCCGGGGCTGGCGGCGCGGGGGGACATGAACGTCTTGGTCGCCGCAGCCAGCGAGGCCGCGCCGCTGTATGACACCACCACGACCGAGCGGTTCGACACCACGCGCCTGAACAACTGGCGGTTGACCAATCAGGCGCTGGACCATGCGGCACAGACGCCCAGCGTCCGGGTGGTGGTGCTGTCCTATGTGAACGGCGACGCGCTGACACAGCCGGGCGCGATGCACGCCATCACCGACCGGCGCGGCGGCAATGTGGTCCCCGCCAACAGTGTCGATCAGGCCCGCGCCCTGTTCACCGCCCGCCTGCGCGAAACGGTGGAGCGGCTGACCAGCGCGGGCAAGGCGGTGGTGATCGTCCTGCCCAATCAGCGCATGGATTTTGAAATCGCCGATTGCCTGAACGGCCTGCGCCCCATCCACGCCGCCCCCACCCACCCTTGCGCGGCCACGCCATCAACGGCGCGGGCGGCCTATGCCGGCTGGGTGCGCGCCGCGGTGGCCGGGCTCGACCGCGTGACGCTGATGGATCTGGGCGATAGGCTGTGCGCGGGGCACACCTGCCCGGCCATGCGCCAAGGGCAATTGCTGTACCGCGACCGCGTACATCTGTCGGATGACGGGTCGCGGCTGGTCGCGCCGTCCGTGGCGGCGGTGATCCATCATGCAGCCATGGCGAAATAATACAAAACACATGCATCAAATAACCAAAACGGAAAATGACAGGTGATACCCAAGTATTAAACAAACCAAACAAGCAATTTACATCAATTCGTTTTAAGCCCCATCTTCCCATAGAGGGAAATACGTGATCATATTGCAACGCGACATAACTGGGCAGCGATTCGCAGCCCCGCTGGAGTCCGGCATGAGGAAAGCGGCACTCGGAACATACGGCTATATCATCGCACATTCGGCGTTCATCGCGTTGTTGACCATTGGTCTGTTTTTCCTGGCGGGCTGTGACGCACAGGTGGACAAGGCCCGCGCCGCCGATGGCGCCCGCATCCTGCGCGTTGCGGTGATTGGCCCGGCCCGCGCCGACTGCCTGTCCGACAGTGATCGCTGGCCCGCACGCCAACGCGCCTATGCCCAACGGTTGAGCCAGAGCATGGGACTGGCCACGCAGCTATGCGCCTATCCCACGCGGGAGGCGGCGGCCACCGCCCTGTCCCAGCGCGAGGTGGATCTGGCGCTGCTGGAACCGCTGCGCTGACGGACCGGACGGCACCTATCGCCCTGAACAAACCGGCGCGCACCACGATTGCGCGCGCGGCGATGCGGTTGCCTGCCAAATATCGGCCTAAACTACGGCGCTTCCCATAGATATCGCCTCGGCAACTGTAAATTGCGCCTGACATATACCCCCATCCGGCAACGGACTGGGGAAATTCTGATGCGCCTGACATTGACCGACGTACAGGACGCTGGCTGCATGCAAACGATACGCGCGCAGCTGCTGGACGCTTTGGCGCAGGACGCGCCGATCGAGATGGATCTGACCGGCGTGACGCGGATCGATCTGGCCGCGATCCAGTTGATCGAATCCGCCCGCCGTCAGGCGGTGGGCACTGGCCAACCCTTTACCCTTGCCGAACCGACCCCCGCCTGCCTGCGCAACACGCTCAAGCTGGCGGGCTTTAATCATGCGGCCGATCCGGCCCTGCGCGCTTTCTGGTTTAACGGAGACCCCCAATGACCGCCTCGATCCTGACCGTCGATGACAGCGCCAGCGTGCGTCTGGCCATGCGCATCGCGCTGACCGGCGCGGGCTATACCGTCACCGAGGCCGCCGATGGCAGCGAAGGGTTGGCCAAGGCGCGTCAGGCCCGGTTCGACATGATCGTCACCGATCTGAACATGCCGCGCATGGATGGCCTCTCGATGATCCGCGAGATCCGCAAGTTGCCCAATCAGGCGGGCGTGCCGATCATCTTTGTCACCACCGAAAGCGACGATGGCATCAAGGCACAGGCCAAGGCAGCCGGCGCCACCGGATGGCTGGTCAAGCCGTTCCAGCCCGACCAGATGATCAAGACCGCCAAGCGGGTGCTGGGCCGGTGAGCGATCAGGACGAACAGATCACCGCCTTTCTGGTCGAGGCGGAAGACGTACTGGACCAGACCGAACAGGCGCTGCTGGACCTGGGTTCAAACCTGGGTAATGGCGATCTGGTCGACGCGGTGTTTCGCGGGCTGCACACGATCAAGGGATCGGGTGCCATGTTCGGTTTCAACGAACTGGCCGATTTCACCCACAAATGCGAAACCGCCTTTGACAAGGTGCGCAAGAATGTCGTGCCCGCGACCGGCGAACTGGTTTCGGTCATTCTGGCGGCCTGCGACCATATGCGGGCCATTCTGGCCGGTGACGCCAATGAATCGCGCGGACGCGCCATTCTGGGCAACCTGTCCGAAGCCATGGAGGCGGCCAGCTTTATCGACGCGCCTGTCGCCCTGCCACAAGGCCAGTCGGGCTGGCATCTGACATTCCGCTTGCCGCCCGGCGCGCTGGGCACAGGGGCGCAACCGCTCTCGATGCTGGCCGAACTGGCCGACATGGGCGACGCGCGGGTGATGGCCCTGACCGATGCCATCCCCCCGCTGTGTGATCTGGATCTGGGTGAATATTACATCGGCTGGGACATCACGCTGGTCGGACCGATTTCCCGCGATCAGATCGAAGATGTCTTTCTGTTCATGGCCGATGACATGGACATGTCGTTGGTCCCGTTGGCCGAGGAGGGCGCGATGAGTGAGGTCCAAACCCCTACCCCGGCTGCGGAAACCTCTGCCCCGGTCGCGGACGCCGCGCCCGCCCCTGCCGCCCCAGCGATCAATGTCCCCGCCCTGCCCGACCATGCCGAAGCCGCGCCCGCCGACAGCGGTCCGCGCGGGGCCGACCCGATGGCCCGGCAAGCCGCCGCCATGGCCGAAACCGTGCGCGTGCCCGCCGACCGTCTGGACGAGCTGATGAACCGCGTGGGCGAACTGGTCATCGCGCAAAGCCGCCTGTCACAATTGGCGGGGCTGTCCGATGATCTGGCGCTGCGTTCCGTGGCCGAGGAAATGGAGCGTCTGTCCGGCGACCTGCGGTCCACCACGATGGTGCTGCGCATGGTGCCGGTGTCGCAATTGTTCAGCCGTTTCCGCCGCTTGGTCCACGATCTGGCGCGCGAAACCGGCAAGGGCATCGAACTGGTCACCGAAGGCGAAACGACCGAAGTGGACAAGACCGTGGTCGAGCGCCTGTTCGATCCGCTGGTCCATATCATCCGCAACAGTTGCGACCACGGGCTGGAAGACGCGGCCGCGCGTGCCGCCAGTGGCAAGCCGGCCAGTGGCACCGTGCGGCTGATGGCACATCAGGCGGGCGGTCAGGTGGTGATCACCATCGCCGACGACGGGCGCGGCATCGACACCGCCCGCGTGCGTGCCAAGGCCGAAGCGCAGGGTCTGATCGACCCCAACGCCACCGTGTCCGAACAGGACATCATGCAACTGATCTTCCACCCCGGTTTCTCGACCGCGGCGCAGGTCACCAACCTGTCGGGCCGCGGCGTGGGCATGGACGTGGTCAAGCGCACGATCGAAATGCTGCGCGGCCAGATCGAGGTGCAGAGCCGCGCGGGCCAAGGCACCGAAATCGCCCTGCGCATCCCGCTGACGCTGGCCATTGTCGAAGGCCTGCTGGTGCGGGTGGGGCAACAGGTCTATGTCATCCCGCTCTCGGCGGTCGAGGAATGTCTGGAACTGAGCGGGGAGGACGACCGCCGCTCACGCGGGCGCAACCTGCTGACCATCCGCGACCGTCTGGTGCCGTTCCTGCGTTTGCGTGAGATGTTCTCGCCCAACGCGGTGGCCGACCTGTTCCAAAAGGTGGTCGTGGTCGCCAGCGGCGACACCCGCGTTGGTTTGGTGGTCGATCAGATCATCGGCAGCCACCAGACCGTCATCAAGTCGATGTCGCCCTTGCAGCATCAGGCCTCGGCCTTTGCCGGGGCGACCATTCTGGGCGACGGCACCGTCGCGCTGATCCTGGACATCGGCCACCTGCTGAACGTTGCCAGCCCCAAGGAGGAGCGGCTGCGCGCCGCCGGATAAGCCATGGACAAAACCGTGATCAATTGGGCCGAAGACGGCACGCTCGAAGCCTTGACCTTTGACATCGGCGGCGAAACCTTTGCTCTGGAGGCAACGCTGGTGCGCGAGATCCTTGATCCGCTGCCGGTAACGCATGTGCCCGGATCTGAACCGCTGGTGGGAGCGGTGGTGAATTTTCGCGGGCGGGTGATCCCGCTGGCGGATCTGCGCATGGCCTTTGGCATGGCGCATACGCCGCCCGGCCCTGACGCCCGCATCGTGGTGATCGAAATCAATCTGGACGACGAGCCGGTGTTGATCGGCCTGTCGACCGACCGCGTCAACGAAGTCACCAGCCTGTCGCGGCAGGACGCCGAACCGCCGCCCGAACTGGGGCTGAGCTGGCCGCGCGAAAATGTGCGCACGATGGTGCGCCGCGCGGGCGACGTGCTGCTGGTGCCTGATCTGGTGCGCATCTTTGGCCGCTGCCTCAAGGGCGCGGGCGATACCGCCGATTTCGCCCTTTCCGCCTGATCCGCCGCCTATTTCCGTATTTCCGTATTTCCGTATTTCCCGCCGGAGTCCTTTGTCATGCGCGCCACTATCAAGCTGAAACTGGCAGCCATCTTCACGATCCTGATCGTCATTCTGGTCAGCATCGTCGCGCTGTCGATTTCGCGTCTGAACAGTTTGAACAGCGAAATCACCGACATCATTGCCGGTCCTGTCAAACGGCTTGAACTGGCCCGCCATGTGCAAAGCAAGGTGAACCATGTCTCCTTACAGGAAAAGAACATGGCGCTGACCGATGATCTGGTGGCCACCGCCCGCTTTGCCGACGAAATGATGAAAGCGCGCGGCGAGGTGCAGCAATTGCTGACGCAGGGGATGACCCTGACCGATGACAAGGGCAAGCCGCTGTGGACGGGCCTGCAGCAAAAGTGGGCCGCCTTTACCCAGGTCAATGACCAGATCAACCGTTTGGCCAGCGCCAACAAGAATGCCGAGGCCGCGGCCCTGTCGATGGGCAAATCGCGCGAGTTGATCGACGACATCGCCACCGACGCTGGCGAGATCATCGCCATGACCGACGCCGGGCTGAAGGAGGCCGACGAGCGCACCAACGTCCTCTATGCTGAATCGCGCAACATCCTGATGATCAGCTCGGGGCTTGCCGTAATGGTGGGGATCGCGGGCGCGATCTGGGTGTCGCTGACGGTGTCGAACGGGCTCAAGCGGGCCGGTGAAGCGCTGGCGCTGATTGCCGAAGGCGATCTGGACACGCAGGTGCAGGTCAGCGGCAATGACGAAATCCGCGACCTGATCGATCAGGTGAACAGCATGGCCGACAACCTGCGCAAATCGGCCGATCTGGCAGAAACCATCGCCAATGGCGATCTGACCCGCGACCACAAGCCGCTGTCCGACCGCGACAAGCTGGGCCATGCGCTGGTGCAAATGGTCGAACGCCTGCGCGAGGTGCTGGGCAATACCGCCGATGTCGCCCAGCAGGTCGCCGCCGGCAGCCAGCAATTGTCGGCCACCGCGACGCAGATGTCGCAAGGCTCGACCGAACAGGCCGCCAGCACCGAAGAGGCCAGCGCCTCGATCGAGCAGATGGCCGCCAATATCAAGCAGAACGCCGACAATGCCGCGCAAACCGAAAAGATCGCCCGCCAGTCCTCGCGCGATGCCGAGATCAGCGGGAACGCGGTGCAAAACGCCGTCAGCGCCATGCGCACCATCGCCGAAAAGATCAGCATCGTGCAGGAAATCGCCCGCCAGACCGATCTGCTGGCGCTGAACGCGGCCGTCGAGGCGGCGCGGGCCGGCGAGCATGGCAAGGGCTTTGCCGTGGTGGCCAGCGAAGTGCGCAAACTGGCCGAACGCAGCCAGAGCGCGGCCGCCGAAATCAGCAGCGTGTCGGCCAGCACCGTGTCGGCCGCGACCGAAGCAGGCGAGATGCTGACCCGTCTGGTGCCCGACATCCGCCGCACCGCCGAACTGGTGGCCGAAATCAGCGCCGCCTGCCGCGAACAGGACATCGGCGCGGCCCAGATCAATCAGGCCATCCAGCAGCTGGACAGCGTGACGCAACAGAACTCGGCCGCGTCCGAGGAAGTGTCGAGCACCGCCGAGGCCCTGTCCGACCGGTCGGACCAGTTGCAGCAGAACATCAGCTATTTCCGCCTGTCGAATGCCCGCCCTGTAGCCGTCACCCGCGCCGCGCCGCGCGCCGCCGCCCCTGCCGCGCGCCGGGCCAAGGCGCGCCCGCCGATGGCCGCTCCCGCCCCCGCGCCCAGCCGCGCCGGATCGGTGGCGGATCAACAGGCCCGGGTGCGCGGCTTTGCGCTGGATCTGAACAACGGCGGCCCCGATGCCGAAGACAGCGAGTTCGGCCAGGTCGCCTGATCCCGCTCCAAATACGCACTGTTGCCTAGGAGGGCATGGGGCAAGCCTTGAAGCCTCTGTGCCATGCTCTCCTGACAAGCGCGACAGATCAGCCACCGCCCAGTGATGGTGCTGGCGGCCCGCACTGGAAAGTTATTGCCCATGATGAGCATAAAGAAAAAAAGTGCCATTGGGGGCGCCGTGGTGGTCGCGGCGATCCTGCTGACGATGGTGATTTCCGGCTTTGGCCTGAACCGCATCCGCATCGGCGGCCCGTTGCAGGCCCGCAGCGACCTGATCAACCTGTATATCGCCGATATTCTGCCGCCCTCGCAATATCTGGTCGAACCACAGATGAACGCGGCCTCGCTGCTGGTCGGGCCGGACGACTATGCCTTCCACCGCGATGAATTCGCCCGGTTGGAAAAGCAGTTCCGCGATGGCGCGCAAGGCTGGAAAAACTCGGCGCTGGATCAGGATATCCTGACCCAGGCCGAAAGCCAGTCGGTCGCTACCGCCAACCAATATTGGCAGGAAGTCGACACCAGCCTGCTGCCCGCCGCGCAAAAGGGCGACCGCGCCGCCATGCGCGCCAGTTTCGACCGGCTGGAAAAGCTGTACACCACCCAGCGCCAGCAGATCGACGCGATGACCACGCTGGCCAATCGCCGCAAGGGCGAGATCGAGGCCAATGCCTCCTCGACGCTGACCCTGGTGGTCGGGTTCCTGGCGGTCATGGCTTTGTTGATCCCGGCGATGGTGATCGGGCTGGTGATGTTCATGCGCCGCCTGGCGGTCAACCCGCTGCATGATGTGATCCACGCGGTCGACACGGTGGCCAATGGTGATCTGACACAGGATGTGGCCACGCCGCGCGACGATGAAATCGGCGAGGTGATGAACAAGATCCACGAGATGACGCTGCGCCTGCGCGATGTGTTGGGCACAACGGCCAATGTGGCCCAGCATGTGGCCGCCGGCAGCCACCAATTGTCGGCCACCGCGACCCAGATGTCGCAGGGCGCCACCGAACAGGCCGCCAGCGCCGAGGAAGCCAGCGCCTCGATGGAGGAGATGGCCGCCAACATCAAGCAGAACGCCGACAATGCCGCGCAAACCGAAAAAATCGCCCGCCAGTCGGCGCGCGACGCGGAAAACAGCGGGAACGCGGTGCAGAACGCCGTCAGCGCCATGCGCACCATTGCCGAAAAGATCGGCATCGTGCAGGAAATCGCCCGTCAGACCGACCTGCTGGCGCTGAACGCGGCCGTCGAGGCGGCGCGGGCCGGCGAGCATGGCAAGGGCTTTGCCGTGGTGGCCAGCGAAGTGCGCAAACTGGCCGAACGCAGCCAGAGCGCGGCCGCCGAAATCAGCGCCGTATCGGCCAGCACCGTTGCCGCCGCGACCGATGCGGGCGAAATGCTGACCCGCCTGGTGCCCGACATTCGCCGCACCGCCGAACTGGTGTCGGAAATCAGCGCCGCCTGCCGCGAACAGGACATCGGCGCGGCCCAGATCAATCAGGCGATCCAGCAACTGGACGCGGTGACGCAGCAGAACTCGGCCGCGTCCGAACAGGTGTCCACCACCTCCGAGGCGCTGTCCGACCGTTCCGAACAGTTGCAGCACAATATCAGCTTCTTCCGCATTGACAGCAACCAGCACGGCACGCCCGCCTGGAACAGCGCTCCCGCGCCCGCCCGGCGCGCGGCCGAGGGCCCTGTCCGCACCGCAGCGCCCGCCCGCCGCAAGCCCGCGCGCGCCACGTTCTCCACCGCACGCAGCGGCTCGATCGCGGATCAACAGGCCCGCGTGCGCGGCTTTGCATTGGATCTTAGCACCGGCGGCCCCGATGCCGAGGACGCCGAATTCGGGAAAGTGGCATGAACGCGACCACACACGCCCATTTTGACAACGCCACACAGGCCGGAGTTCAGGCTGTGGTTTTCGGCCTGCGCGCCGAAAGCTTTGCCCTGCCGGTGACCATGGTGCGCGAAATCCTGGACCATACGCCCGCCTTTCGCATGCCCGGCGCGCCCGAATGGGTGCTGGGGATCATCGATGTGCGCGGGACATCCATGCCGGTGATCGATCTGGGGCTGCGGCTGGGGCTGGGCCTGACAGAGGTCACGCTGGCCACCCGCGTGCTGGTGATCGACCTGCCGCAGGGCGGGACCGGCGCGCCCGTGCCGGTGGCGTTGCTGGTCGACCGGGTGGTGGATGTCTGCGACTTTGCCCCCGCCGTGATCGAGCGCCTGCCCGAAGTCGGCAGCCGCTGGCAGGCCGATTATGCCCGCGCGGTGATGCGGCGCGACAGCGGCTTTGTCGTGCTGCTGGATGCGGGCGCGATCTTTGGCGACGGGTCCGATTTGCCGATTTTGGCGCACAACGATTCGGCGGCTACGCACTGATGGCACGTAACGCCCCCCTTTCGATCAACATTGCCGATCCCGGCGGCGAAGCCATGCCGGGCCTTTCGCCAGCGAATTTCGAACGTCTGTCCGACTTTATCCGCAGCCAGGCGGGCATCCTGATGCCGCATTCCAAACAAACCCTGCTGGAGGGCCGCCTGCGCCGTCGTATACGTGAAACCGGCCATGAAACACTGGACGATTACACAGATTGGGCCTTTGGCGAAGGGCGGGCAAACGGCGAGATGACGCATTTGATCAATGCCGTCACCACCAACAAGACCGATTTCTTTCGCGAGCCGGCCCATTTCGACTTCATCCGCGAAGTTGTCCTGCCCGATTTTCTGGCACGCGGGCAACAGGCGGTGCGGGTGTGGAGCGCGGCGTGCTCGACGGGGGCGGAACCCTATACGCTGGCGATGGTGCTGGACCAGTTTGCCGAAACGCATGGCGGGCCCAATTTTGGCCTGCTGGCCACCGACATCGACACCGATGTGCTGGAGACCGCCCGGCGCGGGGTCTATCCCTGGCAGATGTTGCAGGACGTGCCGGTGGCCCTGCGCCAGCGCTATGTGCTCAAGGCCTCGGCGCCCAAGCGGCAGGAGGGGCGGGTGATTGCCGATCTGCGCGCGGCGGTGGGGTTTGCCCGGCTGAACCTGTGCGACGCGGCCTATCCGGTGGGTGATCCCATGGACATCATCATGTGCCGCAACGTCCTGATCTATTTCGACAAAGCCACCCAACGCAAGGTCGTTTCGCAATTGGCGCAATGCCTGCGTCCGGGCGGCTATCTGTTTCTGGGCCACGCGGAATCGGCCGCCGGTGAAGGCGTTGGCCTGACCGCGCTGGGCAATACCGTGTACCAGCGGCCATAAGGGAGGGGGAACAGATGGCACGTATCCATGCCCTGGTAATCGACGACAGCGCCAGCGTGCGCCAGGCGATGACCACCATCCTGAGCGCCGATCCCGACTTTGACGTCCAAACCGCCAGCGACCCGATCGTTGCCGCCCGGCTGATCCGCGACCGCGTGCCCGATGTCATCACGCTGGACGTGGAAATGCCCCGCATGGACGGCATCACCTTCCTGCGCAAACTGATGGCGCAATGCCCGGTCCCGGTGGTGATGTGTTCCTCTTTAGTAGAAGAGGGCACCGAGACGCTGTTTCAGGCGCTGGAAGCGGGCGCGGTGGACATCATCCTGAAACCGCGCATGGGGGTGGCTGATTCGTTGATGGAGGCGCACCAGCGCATCCGCGACACCGTGCGCGCCGCCGCCCGCGCCCGCCCGCGCAGC
Organism: Novosphingobium ovatum; assembly: GCF_009909235.1. Taxonomy (GTDB): domain Bacteria; phylum Pseudomonadota; class Alphaproteobacteria; order Sphingomonadales; family Sphingomonadaceae; genus Novosphingobium; species Novosphingobium ovatum. The sequence goes on along the minus strand of NZ_JAAAPO010000001.1, from coordinate 550,192 downwards.
CGCCCGCACCACGAAATCCGCACGCCCCCGCCCAAGCTGTCGGCCGACGCGGTGCTGCCTCCGCCCACCGGCCGCGCGATGAGCCGCACCACCGAAATGGTCGTGTGCATCGGCGCCAGCACCGGCGGCACCGAGGCCCTGCGCGAGGTGCTGGAGGCGCTGCCCGCCAACAGCCCCGGCATCGTCGTGGTCCAGCACATGCCCGAAAGCTTTACCCGCGCCTTTGCCCGCCGCCTGAACGATTTGTGCGAGGTGGACGTCAAGGAAGCCGAGGACGGCGACACGGTGATGCGCGGCCATGTGCTGATCGCGCCGGGCGGATTGCGCCACACCATGCTGGAACGCCAGGGCGCGCGCTATGTCGTCTCGGTCAAGGAAGGGCCGCTGGTCTCGCGCCACCGCCCCTCGGTCGATGTGCTGTTCCGGTCGGCCGCGCGCAATGCCGGGGCCAATGCTGTGGGCGTGATCATGACCGGCATGGGCGATGATGGCGCCAAGGGCTTGCTGGAAATGCGGCAGGCCGGCGCGCGCACCATCGCGCAGGACGAGGCCAGTTGTGTCGTGTTTGGCATGCCGCGCGAGGCAATCGCGGCCGGTGCTGCCGAGAAAATCTCTCCCTTGTCGCACATCGCGCGCGACCTCTTGTTGATGGCGAACCGCTGATGGCCTCTCTCCCCCTGCCCTACACCGCCTTTGACGACGAGCCGCAACTGGCGCTGGGCGATGCACGCACGCAACTGGCGCAGATCGCCGCCGGTCTGGACCAGCGTTTCGTCCACAGCGGTGAGGCGCTGGCCCGCTCGGTCGACAGCATCCGCACCCTGCTCTCGGGGCTGGAGGAAACCGCCGAAGCCCTGTCCCCCACACAGGCCGGGGCGGCAGTGTCGCATCTGCGCAACGCGGCAGAGCAATTGGCGCAAATGCCCACCGCCCTGCGCGCGCGCGATGCCGATCTGGGCCGGGTGGCGACGATCTCGACCCAGTTGCGCGGACAGGTGGCCGATATCCAAAAGATGCTCGTGATGCTGGGCATCTATGGCATGAACATCAAAATCGCCGGGGCTGGCGGCAATTTCCGCATCTTTGTCGATGACATGAGCAGCCGGTTGAAAATCGGCGAGGCTGAATTGTCCCAATTCGCCAAGCGCCTGAGCGCGATCACCGCCAGCGTCGCCCAGGTGCGCAAGGTGGACGCCAACCTGCTGGCCAGCCAATCATCGGGCAGCGATGGCGTGCCCGTCCACATCCAGCGCTGCGCCGACCGGCTGGGCGCGCATGTCGAGCGCGTGTCAGGTAGCGCGGCGGCCTTGATGCGCATCACCCGCGATGTCGAAATGGCCGTGGGCGGCGTGTTGACCGCCATTCAGGTGGCCGACAGCACCCGCCAACGCATCGAACACGCAGTGGGCGCGATTGACGTGCTGCGCGGGGCGCCTGCGGGCATGGCATCGGCCGCGCGGGTGGCCGCGCTGATTTCGGCGCAGATCGCCATGGCCGGGCGCGATTACACCGAACAGGCGCGGCAATTGACCGGATCGCTGGAACGGCTGACCCGCACCAGCGCCGACCTGGCCCAACTGGCGCGCAGTGGCGCGGGGCTGACCAAAGGGGCCGAAGGCGGCGAGGCGCTGCGCGATCTGGAAGGCCGCATCGTCGACATCGACCGCATGACCGGCGACCTGCGCGCCAGCGTGGCGCGGTCGGGTGAAATGGCGCAATGTATCGGCGAAGGCATCGAGGACCTGCGCCTGCGCCTGGAAAGCATCGACCAGATCGTGCGCGACGTCAAAGAAATCGCCATCAACACCCGCCTGCTGTGCCGCCGCGAGCGCGAGGCAGGGCAAGCCGTGGCCGTCATCGCCGTCGAAGTCGCGCAACAGGCCAAAGTATTACAAGAAATCGCCAACAACATCGACGGCGCGATCGCCGAATTCGGCATGTTGAACGACCATTTGCGGCTGCGCGACGAAACCAGCCTGAACACGGATCTGGGCGTGGTGCTGGCCGAAGCCTTGCAGGTGGTGCGCGCCGCCGTCGAGCGCGGCAACCAGTCGATGGACGCGCAGGGCGCACGCACCCGCGCGCTGCTGGAGGAACTGGACGTGGCGACCGATGGCGTCGCGCAGGACCTGTCGCTGGGCGGGCAATTGGCCCAGTTGAGCCAAGCCATCGACGCGGCCCCCGCCGCTTTGGACCAGGATGGCGCCTGCGACTGGCTGCGGCAGGCGCTGACCCGGATCAGCGCGCTTTACACCATGGCCGCCGAGCGCGAGGTACACGCCCGGTTCTGCCCGCCGGGCATGGGGCTGGCGGCGCCCGTCCTGGCCAGCAAGTGGGCCCCCGCCAACGCAACGGCGGCGGACGAGGATGGCCTGTTTGATTCTAATGATGCCGACGCGGACACCGACGAGGACGGTCTGTTCTGAGCGCCGCACCAAAAACCACCAATACGGTTGCTCACTAAGCAAATTACGAACCCATTCAGCCAAGACGCTAGGCACCGCGCCTTGTCACGCCCGCGTGACGGCCCATTGCCGCACGACAATGCCCCTATCATGCGGCAATTGCCCGGATGCCCCTCACCGGCGGCCGGCATGGATGGCCAACAACCAAAGAACCATTTTCATTCAAATACCTGAATACCCCGAACGGCCACCACGACAGCGACATCCGGCGCAATTCACGCCCATGAATTACCAAACAGGTGCCATCTCACCCGCCTTGCACACCAAAAAACCTCTCGCATCTGCGGAAAAATTTACGTTCTCCATATAGACGGGAGCACGCAAATACGTGTATGTACTGATCCATCAATTCATGGAGACATCCTCATGGCTACTCATCTGCTGATCGCTTTGGCGGCGTCGAGCCTGACGGTTCCGGGGGCTGCCTCCGATACCCGTTCGGCACAGGCTCTGCCCACCGCCCGTACCAATCTGGCCGCCGTCGCGGCTGTTGCCCGGTGCGAAGCCGCGGCCAAGACCGCCGCTGCCAAGCGCGCCTGCGCCGTCTCGAGCTCCAATGCCGATTTGCTCAAGCCCAAGGGCGCAGGCAGCTTGGTCGGGCAGCCGTCGCCGCCGCCCCCCATCAACCCCGTCACGGCCTTCACCGTAGTATCGTCGGCGACCACCTTGGGGCTGACGATCAACAATACCTTCAAACAGTGCAACTACGCCAACTCGACCTGCTAAGCGGGGACGCGTGGTCGGCTGACACGGTTGGCCACTGACATAAAAAGGGCTCCCGGTTCACACCGGGGGCCTTTTTTATTGGCCGCCTTGCGCGCAGGCACGATGCGCCGTGTTGATGCGCCGATAACGCCGCCTTATTGTAGTCATTGACAACAAAATCCACACGCCAAGGCCATAGCTGCACTTGGTCAGGGCGCAGGCATTCCTGCCCATGCACGGCAACGCCCAAGCCCCGCGTGACGCAGATCGACGTTACCGCCAGACGCCGAATCCAGCCGGGATGAATCGTCTGGAAGGGGTGGGGGGAACGCCCCCTCAATCCATGTGTTTCAAACCAACCCGCAGGTAATCCCAGCCGGTGATCAGCGTCAGACCCGCCGCCGCCCACAGCGTGGTCAGCCCCACCGTATGCGGCAGGTTGAACGTGAACCCACCCAGCGTCAGGGTCCACCACGGCATCCCCTGCCCCAGAATCAGCGCGCCAAGGCAAATGATCTGGAACGTCGTCTTCCACTTGGCCAGTTTGGACACCGGCACCGACACCTGAATGCCGCCCAGAAATTCGCGCAGACCCGATACCGCGATTTCCCGCAACAGGATGATCAGCCCGGCAATCACATGCAATTCATCCACATAGGGGCCGGTCAGCACGCCCTTGGCGGTCAGCACCAGAATCACGGCGGCGACCATGATCTTGTCGGCAATGGGGTCCAGAAACACGCCCAGCTTGCTGACGGCGCCTTGCGCGCGGGCCAGATAGCCGTCGAAATAATCGGTCACCCCCATCAGCGAATAGACGCCAAAGGCCACCAGATAGCCAAGGCGCCATTCTGGCCACCATAAAAGCCAGACAAGAACCGGAACGGTGACGATTCGCGACAGGGTGAGCAGGTTGGGCAATGTCAGCATGGCCGAATCGCCATAGCGCCTAATCGCTGTGCGAAAAAGACACGGCGAATGCCTCTTGCCCGTAACAATTCACACGCTAGGACAACCCGCAAGAGAGGCCCGGTGGCGCAAGCCCTCGGACACCAAAGGGTAAGCGCACACACATGACCACATCGACACATCTGCTCCGTCGGCGCCGTTTCCTGCCGCTGTTCGTGACGCAGGCGCTGGGGGCGTTCAACGACAACCTGTTCAAGAACGCGATGGTGTTCTTCATGGTCTATGGCGTGTTCAATTCCGAAAAGGACGAGGCGACCTTTTCCGGCGTTGCGTCGGGCGTGTTCATCCTGCCGTTTTTCCTGTTGTCGGCGCTGGCGGGCCAATTGGCCGACATGCGCGACAAGGCGATGATCGTCCGTTACGTCAAACTGGCCGAAATCGGCATCATGAGCGTGGGCGCTGCCGGGCTGTTGCTGGCCTGGAAAGGCATTCTGGTGCACGCTTTGGCGATGCCGCTGATGCTGGCCGCGCTGCTGGGCATGGGGGTGCATTCGACCTTTTTCGGGCCGATCAAATACGCCATCCTGCCGCAACACCTGAAACAGGAAGAAGTGCTGGCAGGGACCGGACTGGTGGAGGCGGGGACCTATCTGGCGATTCTGGCAGGCACGATTCTGGCCGGGTTCGTCCCGGTGGAATGGGCCGCAGGCCTGGTCGTGGGCGTGGCGGTGATCGGCTATTTCGCTGGGCGACAGGTGCCCGCGGCCCCGCCCGTGATCGCCGCCGAACCGCTGGATTACCACCTGCTGCGCGCGCCCGTCCAACTGGTGCGCAACACCATGCATGACCGCCGCGTGTTTCTGGCCATTCTGGCGATCAGCTTTTTCTGGACGGTCGGCGCGGTGTTGTTCATCGAATTCCCGCTGCTGGCCAAAAACGTGCTGTGCGCCAGCAAGGAAGTCGCCAGCCTGTTTCTGGTGATCTTCTCGATCGGGGTGGCGCTGGGGTCGGTATCGATCAACGCGCTGCTGCGGGGCAAGGTCTCGGCGCGCTATTCGCCGGTTTCGGTGCTGGTAATGGGCTGTTTCATCGTCGCGTTCGAACATGTCTGCGGGCTTTGGCAGGCGCTGCCCGGTGGCCAGTTGATGGACATCCAAGGCTTTATCCACCACCCGCAAATGTGGATGCTGGTCGGCACGCTGGGCGGGATCGCGGTGGCAGGCGGCATGTTCGTCGTGCCGCTCTATGCCTTCCTGACGACCTTTGTCGACAAATCGCAGACCGCCCGCACGATCGCTGCCAACAACATCGTCAACTCGGGCGCAATGGTGGTGGGCGCGGCGCTGGCGGTGGCTCTGTCGGCGGCGGGCATTTCGGCGGTTCAGCAATTGCTGATGGCAGCAGGGATGTGCCTCATTTCGGCGTGGCTGGGCTGGCTGCTGTATCGCGCGGAAAAGGCGGCGGTCGCAGGCTGACCTTCCCACTCTGACACCAACGCAAAAGGGGCGCGCCGGATGATCGGCGCGCCCCTTTTTGCTGTGCCCTGTGGTGTGCGTATTACCAGATAAACGCGCTGATCGCCAGAAAACAGGCGCAATAGGCCAGCAGGAAATCGCGCCCGTCCTGCATCGTCAGCCGCATCGGTTGGCGCTGTGAGCGGTGAATGCGCCAGCGGCGGAACAATGCGTGATAGACCGCATGCCCATGCCGAGCAAAGCTGCCGCGCAATTCATCACCCGCATGGCGCGCCGCCTCGCCCATACGTTCGCTGTGGCTCAGCTCTGGCGCGGGGCGCAAAGTCACCGGCGCCGCGTCAGTGCGGATGTGGGCCGGCAGGGTTTGCCGAAAGGGGTGACGGGCGACCTCATCGCCAAGGACCAGCGCTCTTCTCATGCAGTCGGGCTTAAGGATTTGTTTACCAGCCCGAAACCATGCCGATTTGGTTAATCCGTCCCGAATTGCGACAAGCCGCGCGCCGCCCCATTGTGGGACAATGCGCGGCGCCCGCGTCATGCCTCGGACAGGGCCAGAATGTGGTCCCATTCGTTTGGCAAAACCACCCCCACCGACAGGCGCGACAGGCGGATCAGCTCCATCTCGGCCAGCGCGGGATCGGCCTTGATCTGCTTCAGGCTGACGGTGCGCTTCAGCTTGCGCACGGGCTTCACCTTGACGCAGGCCCAGCGGCCGGTTTCGTCAGTGGGATCAGGCAGGCCCGACTGGCTGATCTCGACGATCCCGACGATCTCCAGCCCGATGTTCGAATGGTAGAAAAACGCCAGATCCCCCACCTGCATCGCACGCAGATTGTTGGCGGCGCGGTGGTTGCGCACCCCGTCCCAGGTGCCCTCGCCCTCGGCCACCAGATCGTCATACGAATAGACATCGGGTTCCGATTTCATCAGCCAAAGGGATTTGATTTTGGTCATGCGCATTGGTCCCAAATCGCCTAAACAGGCAGCATTCAGGCGGCCATAACGCCTTAAACCACACAGGACCACCCCATGGATATCGCTGCCATTCCCGTTCTTTCACTGACTGATGATCCCGCCAGCTTTTCCGCCGCGATTGGCGCCTCGTTCCGCAATTTCGGCTTTGCCATGGTGCGCGATCACGGCATCGACGCGGATCTGATCGCGCGCGGCTGGGAATTGAACAAGGCGTTCTTTGCCCTGCCCGAGGAAGAAAAGCGGCGCTATTACAAGGCCGAAATCTTTGGCCAGCGCGGCTATACCCCGTTCAAGACCGAAATCGCCAAGGGCGCCGACCGCCACGACCTGAAGGAATTCTGGCATGTGGGCCGCGATCTGGCCCCCGGCAGCGCGCTGGCCGACAGCATGCCCGCCAATGTCTGGCCCGACCGCCCCGAAGGCTTTCACGAGGTGTTCAGCGCGCTTTATGCCGCGTTTGACGCGGCGGGCGCGACGATCCTGTCGCGCATCGCGGTGCATCTGGGGCTGGACGCGCATTGGTTTGATCCCGAAATCGCCGAGGGCAATTCGATCCTGCGCCTGTTGCACTACCCGCCGATCGAGGGCGCGACCGATGGCGCGATCCGCGCCGGCGCGCATGAGGACATCAACCTGATCACCCTGCTGCTGGGCGCCGAGGAAGCCGGGCTGGAGCTGTTGGCCAAGGACGGGACGTGGAAAAGCGTGGCCGTGCCGCCCGGCGCCATGGTCATCAACATCGGCGACATGCTGCAACGGCTGACCAACCACGTGCTGCCCAGCACCACCCACCGCGTGCGCAACCCCGATGCGCAGCGCGCCGCGCACAGCCGCTATTCGATGCCGTTCTTCCTGCATCTGCGCAGCGATTTCTGGTTCAAGACGTTCCCGCAATGCGTGTCGGCGGAAAACCCCGACCGCTACCCGGTGTCGATCACGGCCGATGACTATCTGAACGAGCGCCTGCGGGAGATCGGGCTGAAGAAATAGGGGTGTTCGGGGGCGGTGGTGCCTCCGGCGGGCAAAGGGCAATCGCCCTTTGCAATCCCGGGAATGTCGGCGTCGGTGGTTTTCCGCAGCCTTGCGCGGGGGCGCGGCGTGGCGGGAATTGAGGGCCGCTTCGCGACGAGGGTATGGCCGAAAGGTTGGGAGAGCGGAGGTCGCGCAACGCTAGCTACGGCTGAAAATGCTAGGAAGCTGCCCTTAGATGGAACAGAGTGGGTACATGAAATACAAACCCTACGATCTTGGAGTCTGGCTAGGCGACGTTGACGTCAATGTGCTTTCCGATGGTGAGGCAAATATTCTCGCGCAATTTGCCCCTTCCTCCGAGGAGGGGCTCGACCGGATCGCCAAGTGTTGGTGTCGCCCGCGCTTTGAGAGATGGAACGAGCTAAGCAGAGCCTCAATGCTCGCCATTCTATCGATGTCCAAAGATTGGAGCCGGGCACAACTCACCCCAATATTTGCAGAGTTTGCTTTTCCGGGAGCGGATATGGATTTTGGCCGCTTTGTAAAAGCTTTGAGGCGAGAGTTCCTGTAATAATAGTCCGCAACCGTTCAGCAGGCGATGTCAGCAACTGGGCGCTTGTTGCCACACTGGCAACGGCAGCTTTGACACCGCATCCGCAAGGCCCACTTCTTTTCCGCGAAGCGGTATAGCCCGCATCCACGCCGCAGCTTCACGCCACGCCGACCCCACACATCAACGCAGACATTATGGGGATTGTTAAGGGTGTAACACCCTTAACCCGCCGGAGGCCCCTTCCCCAAGCACGCAAAAAATCACCCCCCGCGCAACAGTTGCACGCCCCAGTCGCGTTCGAACAGGTACAGCAGCACGCGGGCGGCATCGGCGCGCGGGGCGCTGTCCAGCCCGCCCTGATGTTCGACCAGCAACCGCGCGTCGTCATGGGCGATGGGCAACAGGCGGGTGATCTGGTCCAGCGTCGCCACCCGAAAAGGCGTGTCGCCCGACTGCCGCGTGCCCAACAATTCGCCGCCGCCGCGCAGCCGCAGGTCTTCCTCGGCCAGACGGAACCCGTCCTGCGTCTCACGCATCAGCGCCAGACGCTCGCGGGCGATCTCGCTCAAGCCATCCCCGCGCAACAACAGGCAGGTGGATTTTTCACTGCCGCGCCCGACCCGCCCGCGCAATTGGTGCAACTGCGCCAGACCAAAGCGTTCGGCCTGCTCGATCACCATCAGCGTGGCGTTGGGCACATCCACCCCCACCTCGATCACGGTGGTCGCCACCAGCAATTTGGCCGCCCCGCTGGCAAAGCGTTCCATGGCCGCGTCCTTGGCCTCTGGCCGCATCTGGCCATGCACCAGCACCGCGTCATCGCCAAAACGCGCGGCCAGTTCGGCATGGCGAGCCTCGGCCGCAGCCAAATCGGCCATCTCGTTTTCGCGCACCATGGGGCACACCCAATAGGCCTGCTGCCCCGTGGCAAAATGGCGTGACAGGGCCGCCGCCACATCGTCCAGCCGTTCCGCTGCCACCACCCGCGTGTCGATTGCCTGCCGGCCGGGGGGCAGCTCGTCCAGCTTGGACACGTCCATCTCGCCATATTGGGCAAGGGTCAGCGTGCGCGGGATGGGCGTGGCGGTCATCGCCAGACAATGAGGCGTGCGGCGGCCCTTTTGCGTCAGGCTCAACCGCTGGCCCACGCCAAAGCGGTGCTGTTCGTCAATCACCACCATCGCCAGATTGCGGTACTGCACCGCCTCCTGAAAAATGGCGTGGGTGCCCACCACAATGTCGATGCTGCCGTCCAGCAGGCCCATCAGGATCGCCTCACGCGCGCGGCCCTTGTCACGGCCAGTCAGCAGGGCAATGGTAACGCCGGTCGGCGCGGCCATGCGGCGCAGCGTGTCGTAATGTTGACGCGCCAGAATTTCGGTCGGAGCCAACAGCGCGCCCTGCGTGCCCGCCTCCACCGCGATCAACAGGGCGGAGAGCGCCACCACCGTCTTGCCGCTGCCCACATCGCCCTGCAACAGGCGCAGCATGGGGGCAGACTGGGCCAGATCGCCCTCAATCTCGGCGATGGAGCGCGTTTGCGCGCCGGTCAGTTGAAACGGCAAGGCCAGACGCGCCCGCAGCCGCCCGTCGCCCACCAGCGCCTGCCCCGCGGCGCGGCGGTTGCGGCTGCGCACCAGCATCAGCGCCAGCGCATTGGCCAGCAATTCGTCATAAGCCAGCCGGTCGCGGGCCTCCTTGTGCTCCCCCCGATGGGCCTGCGTCATGGCGGTGTGCCAGTCGGGCCAGCCCATCCGTTCGACCAGCGCCGGATCGATCCATTCGGGCAATTGCGGCAAATGCGTCAATGCCTGCGCGATCAGTGCCGTCAGCCGCCCCTGCGTCAAGCCTTCGGACAGAGGATAGACCGGCTCGGTCAACTGGCCCAGACTCTGGCCCTCGCCCTGTGGGTTGACGTGATCGGGGTGGACGATCTGCAAGGATGGGCCAAACTGATCCAGCCGCCCCGCCACCCAGCGTTTTTCATTCAGCGGCAATTGTTTGCGTGCCCATCCCGAATTGCGCCCGAAATAGGTCAGGGCGCAAACCGCGCCCGCCGCGTCCTCGGCCATGACGCGAAAGGGCGCGCGGGCCGATCCCCCGCCGCGATATTCCACCGGGGTCAGGGGGATCACCACCTGTTCGCCCACGGTGGCCTCGGACAGGCAGGCAACCACGCGGCGATGCACGAAACGGTCGGGCAGATGGTAGGCCAGATCGCGCACCCGCGTCAGCCCCAGCTTGTCCAGCGGACGCTGCACCCCCGGCCCCACGCCCTTCAGGCTGGCGGCTTCGACAAACAGGGGGTTGAGCAGATCGGGACGCATAGTGCATCCGCCTTTAGCCCAGCGCGCGCGTTTCGCCACCCCATTGCCGCGCCCGCTTCCCCGACAAAAACCGCCAAATTTCCGCCGAATTGACTCAGCGCATGGAAAATCTGCCCAACAGCGCGCCCTATGGACCTCCCGGGCGGTAGAGGGTCCGGGTGGGGCAGGGAAAGCCCCCAAACCGGGCATTCCTTGCTGACAAGCAATGGAGAACATGAATGCTTTTGCCCCATGGCACCGTCATCGCCGTCATCGATGGCCGCAATTTCCACCTGTTTCGCAACAGCGGCGACGAGGCGACCCCGGAACTGACCGATCTGCCCGCGCCCAAGCTGGACACGCACAATCATTCGGCCGGCAGCCATCATGGCTCCACCGCAACCATGACCGAGGATTCGCACGCCATCGCCGCCGTCGAATGGTTGGCGCATGAAGTGCAGGGCCACCGGATCGAGCATCTGGTGGTGATCGCTCCGCCCCGCGCGATGGGCGAATTGCGCAAGCATTACACCAAGCCGCTGGAAAAGGCGTTGCTGGGCGAGGTGTCCAAGGATCTGTCGGGCCGCAAGGGGTCGGAGATTCTGGCCCAGCTGCGCGGTCGGTAAAGGGCTTCTTGCCAGAGAGGTGGCAGGGGCGGCGGAGCGCTGGAGAGTTGATCTGGCGCTCCGCTTGGCCTAGGCGCATTGGCCATGACCGACAGCACCACCGCCGCCAACGAAGCCCGTATCAAGCGCCTGCGTTTCCGCGCCTGGCATCGCGGCACGCGTGAGGCGGATTACATGATCGGCGGCTTTTTCGACGCCTATCACGCCAAATGGTCGGACGCGGAATTGACGTGGTTTGAAACCATGATCGAGGAAGAGGACGTCGACATCATGGGCTGGGCGCTGGGCACGCTGTCGATTCCGGCCGAATATCAGGGGCCGATGATGGAAGCCTTTTGCCGTCTGGACTATGTCGACGTGCGCAACGGCCCCACCGGGTTCGAGGGCCGCTGACCCCACCTGATGGGCGAAGGAACGGGGCGATGCCATGCGGCACCGCCCCTTTTTCATGCCTTTTTCGCCTTCTTGGCACTCACTTTTTCGCCTTCTTGGCGCTTACTTTTTCGCCTTCTTGGCGATGGCGCTCAGCCCCTTGGTCAACTGCAACAGGCCATGCAGCCGCGCCTTGGGATCGCCCCATGCGCGTTGCACCACCAGCTTGGAATCGGGGCGCAGCTTGATCGTGCCTTCCAGCCGCGCGGCATAGGCAAACAGCCCCGCCGGATCGGGGAAATGGTCGTTGTGGAACGCCACCAGCGTCCCCTTTGGCCCAACGTCGATCTTGGCGATATGCGCCTCGATGGCCTGCCGCTTGATGCGGATCAGACTCACCAGATTGGCGGTGGCGGTGGGCAACGGGCCAAAGCGGTCGATCATCTCGGCCGAGAGCGATTCGATTTCGCCCATGTCCTCGGCATCGTTCAGGCGGCGGTACAGCGCCATGCGCACCGCCAGATCGGGGACATATTCCTCGGGGATCATGATCGGCGCATCAACGGTGATCTGGGGCGAAAGGCCGCGCGTCGATTCACGCTCCAGCCCGAATTCGCCCGCCTTGGCCGCCAGAATGGCCTCCTCCAGCATCGACTGGTACAGTTCAAAGCCCACCTCGCGGATATGCCCCGACTGTTCATCGCCCAACAGATTGCCCGCGCCACGAATGTCCAGATCGTGGCTGGCCAATTGGAACCCCGCGCCCAGCGAATCGAGATCGCCCAGCACCTTGAGCCGCTTTTCCGCCGTTTCGTTCAGCACGCGCCCCGCAGGCGTTGTCAGATAGGCATAGGCGCGCAGCTTTGACCGGCCCACCCGCCCGCGCAGCTGGTACAATTGCGCCAGACCAAAGCGGTCGGCGCGGTGGATGATGATCGTGTTGGCCGAGGGAATGTCCAGCCCGCTCTCGACGATGGTGGTCGACACCAGCACGTCATATTTGCGCTCATAGAACGCGCTCATCCGCTCTTCCACCTCGCCCGGCGACATCTGGCCATGGGCGGCGATATATTTCACCTCGGGCACGGCGGCGTGCAACCAGTCCTCGATCTCGGCCATGTCGCTGATGCGGGGCACGACGATAAAGCTTTGCCCGCCGCGATGGTGTTCGCGCAGCAAGGCCTCACGCATGACCACCGGGTCCCATTCCATGACATAGGTGCGCACGGCCAAGCGGTCGACCGGCGGGGTCTGGATGGTGGACAGTTCACGCAGCCCCGACATCGCCATTTGCAACGTGCGGGGGATGGGCGTGGCGGTCAGCGTCAGCATGTGGACGTCGGCGCGCAACTGCTTCAGCCGCTCCTTGTGATTGACGCCAAAGCGTTGTTCCTCGTCGACAATCACCAGCCCCAACCGCTTGAACTGGACGTTTTTCGACAGGATCGCATGGGTGCCCACCACCACGTCCAGCGTGCCCTCGGTCAGGCCGGCGCGGGTGGCGCTGGCCTCCTTGTCCGGGACCAGACGCGACAGGCGGCCGACATTCAACGGGAACCCGGCAAAGCGCTCGGCAAAGCCGCGATGGTGTTGGCGCGCCAGCAGCGTGGTGGGCGCGACCACCGCCACCTGAACGCCCGCCATTGCCGCGACAAAGGCCGCACGCAAGGCCACCTCGGTCTTGCCAAAGCCGACGTCACCGCACACCAGCCGATCCATCGGGCGGCCCGATGCCATGTCCTCCAGCACATCGGCAATGGCCGCTTCCTGATCCTCGGTTTCCTGCCATGGAAAGCGGTCGCAAAAGGGCGCGAAACTGGCCGGATCGCTGTTCAGCACCATGCCCTGCTTCAACGCCCGCTGAGCGGCGGTTTTCAGCAATTCGTGGGCAATCTCACGGATGCGTTCGCGCAGCTTGGCGCGGCGCTTTTGCCATGCCTCCCCGCCCAGCCGGTCCAGCGCGGCGCCCTCGTGGTCGCTGCCATAGCGCGACAGCACGTCGAGGTTTTCGACCGGGATATACAGCTTGTCCCCGCCGGCATAGGTCAGCATCACACAGTCATGCGGACTGCCCCCGACCGGCACTGATTGCAGCCCCTCGTACCGGCCGATGCCGTGATCCATGTGAACCACCAGATCACCCGGCGTCAGCGCGGCCAGTTCCGCCAGGAAGGCATCGGCCGACTTGCGCTTTTTCTTGCGGCGGACCAGGCGGTCGCCCAGCAAGTCCTGCTCGGTCACCAGATCGATGTCGGCATTGGCAAAGCCGGTGTCGAGCGGCAGCACCACCGCCGCCACCCGGCCCCGCGCCGCCTGCCCCAGCGCCTCCTGCCAGCCATCGGCAGGCACGGGCGAAGGCAGGGCCAGTTCATGCGCGGCCTCGGCCAGAATGCTGGTGATGCGGGCACGGCTGCCATTGGAATAGCACGCCAGAATCGCCCGCCGCCCACCCTTGGCCGAAGCGGACAGATGGCGGATCGCGGCCTCATACACATTGTCGCCGCGCGCCCGTTCGGGGGCGAAATCACGCGCCCCGGCAAAGCCAAAGTCGATGACCGAACCGCTGTCCGGCTGGGCAAAGATGTCAGTGCGGTGGGCGCGGGCGTCGGCAATGCGCTGGGCCAGCTCGTCCTGTGTCAGATACAGCGCCTCGGGCGTCAACGGGCGGTACGTGCCCGCCGCGACGCCCTTGGCCCCCTGCCCGGCCTCGGCGCGGGCGGCGTGGTAATCGGCAATGTCGGTCAGGCGCTCGTCCGCCGCCGGTAGCGCCGATCCGTCCAGCACCACCAGATCGCCCGGCGCCAAGTGGTCAAACAGCGTGACCAGCCGGTCCTCCAGCAGCGGCAGCCAATGCTCCATCCCCGCCAGACGCCGCCCTTCTGAGACTGCCTGATACAGCGGATCGCCGGTGGCATTGGCGCCGAAACGGTCACGGTAGCGGGCGCGGAACCGCTTGATGCTGTCATCATCCAGCAGCGCCTCGCTGGCGGGCAGCAGCAGGTGCTGATCGACCGAACCAACGGTGCGCTGTGTATTCGGGTCAAACAGCCGCAGCGTCTCCAGCTCATCCCCGAAAAAGTCCAGCCGCAGCCCGTTTTCCAGCCCACTGGGGAAGATGTCAAAGATCGAGCCGCGCACCGCATATTCGCCCGCATCCGCCACGGTGTCAGTGCGGGCATAGCCGGCGCGGGCCAACAGGCCGGTCAGCGTCTCGCGGCCAACCTCCACCCCCGGTTTCAACAGACGCACCGATTCGCGGATGCGGAACGGCGTCAGTACCCGTTGCAGCACGGCATTGATCGTGGTGACCAGCAATTGCGGCCCGCCCGCCTTTTGCTGCAAGCGGTGCAAGGCGGCCAAACGGCGGGCGGAGATCGTCAGCGCCGGGCTGGCGCGGTCATAGGGCAGGCAGTCCCATGCCGGAAACTCGATCACCTCCAGTTCCGGCGCAAAGACATGGGCCGCGTCCGCTATGCCGCGCATCGCCGCATCGTCAGGCGCGATGAACACCGCGCGCGCCCCCTGATGCCCCACACTGCGCGCCAGATCGGCCAGCACCATCGGCTGTGCCCCTCGCGCCAGACCCGACAGCGTCAGCGGCGTCTGGGCGGACAGGATGCGGGTCATATCGGGCATGAACGGGGGCCTTGGATCAGAACGGGGATCAAAACGGGCGGAACAGGCGCAAAGCAGACCACCCGCCGCGCCGATTCGGCGGGCGGGGGACAATGCGTCCCCGTCCATAGACGAGGATCGCCAACATGGGAAACCAGCCCCGTCGGGCAGAAATCAGGCCGTTGCCCGCTGCGCCAATGCCAGAAAGTCCTGCGCCGCCATCGGTTGGGCGCGGACAAAGCCCTGATAACATCCCGCCCCTTCGCGCGCGACGGCCATGCGCTGGGCCTCGGTCTCGATCCCCTCGGCAATGACGGACAGGTCCAGCGCATGCGCCATCGCCACAATCCCGCGAAACACCGCCAGATCGCGGGCGTCCTCGGTGATGCCATCGACCATGGATCGGTCCAGTTTCAGGTAATCGAGCGGCAGCGCCTTGAGGTAGCGAAAGTTGCAGAACCCGGCGCCAAAATCGTCCAGCGCGATGCGGATGCCCAGCCGTGACAGGTCGGACAGCGAGCGTTCGGCCAGACCGATGTCAGCCACCAGCACCTGCTCGGTCACCTCCAGTGTCAGACGACCGGTGGGAAAGCCGGTCTTGCCCAGCGCGATCCCCAGATCAAAGGTGAACCCGCCCGAGGCCAGATCGGCCGCCGTGACATTGATCGACAGACGCAAGGGCGCCGGCCAGGCCGCCGCCGCCTTTAGCGCGGTTTCGCAGATATGGCGCGACAGGGGCACGTCATGGTCGGCGCGTTCAGCAATGGCGAACAGCGCCCCCGCACCGATCCGGCCCAGCTTGGGGTGGTTCCAGCGGGCCAGCGCCTCGGCCCCGGAGAGATATTCGCTGCCATCAGGGGCTAGCGCGAATTGCGGCTGAAACAGCACCTCGATCTCGCCCTTGTCGATGGCGCGCAGCAGGTCGGCCTCCAACTGGGCGGCCGTGCGCCCGGCCCGCATGGTTTCGCCATCGCACCACATCACGCGACGGGCGGTCTGGCCGTTGACCACCGCCATGGTCTGCGCCAGTCGGTCCAGCGCGCTTTCAGGCCCCTCGCCCACCAGCACGCGCAACAGCGCGACGCGCGGGGTCAGGCGGATATTGCCATGCCGCCCGGCGATCGGGCGGGCCACACGGTCGGCCAGTTGTTCGGCAAACATCTGCCAGCGTTCGCGGCTGCATGCCTCGTCGGCCATCAGGAAAAACGTGCCGCCCGGCCCGCGCGCGGCCATCCATGGGCAATCCAGCTCGGCCCCGGCAAAGCGCGCGATGCGGCCCGCGATCTCGATCAGCGCGCCATCGCCCACCGCCTCGCCATAGGCCAGATTGACCGCTTCGAACCGGCGCAGGCCCAGCAACAGCACATGGACGCGGCCACCCGAATCATGGTCGGTGGCCTGCGCCCCGCCCTCGACCCATTCGCCCAGACGCTGACGCGCCACATCCATGCCGGGCAGCCCCGTCAGCGGATCGCGCGGGTGATCATCGGCAATACCAGCCGCCGCCTCGGCCAAGGGATCGGGCAATTCGCTCATACGCGCGGGGATTAGGCCATTTTCCCCGCGCGCGCCATAGGGTTGCACAGGCGCCGGCAGGCGCGCCGCCCCAAAACGGGCCATGCCGCCAACGCAAAGCTATGATCGGTGCGGATTGCCAACGCCCCCTTGCCCGCTCTATGCAGCCAACCCGGCCATGGGGCAAAGGCGCCCCCGGCCGCTGCGATGGAGCGGTTTGCATGTCCACCCCCTTGCGTCTGGCGCTGATGGTGTCGGACACACCGCAGGCGCAGGCCGCCGCTCAGGCGCTGGGCAGCGAACATGACTGGGTCTCCCTGGCCGAGGCCGAGGCGGTCGTGGTGGTGGGCGGCGATGGCTATATGCTGCATGTGCTGCACATGATGCTGGACAGCGGGCGGGTGATCCCGGCCTATGGCCTCAATCTGGGCACGGTCGGGTTCATGATGAACAAGATCCGCTCAACCCGGCCCATCGGTCAGCGCGTGGCCCGCGCCACCCGCATCGCCATCAGCCCGCTGGAGATGACCGCCACCACCTGTTCGGGCGAAATCCACCGCGCCTATGCCATCAACGAGGTCTCGTTGCTGCGCGAAACGCGCCAGACCGCCAATCTGGAAATCGCGGTGAATGGCAAGGTACGCATGGCCAGTCTGGCCTGCGATGGCATCCTGTTGGCCACGCCCGCCGGATCGACGGCATATAATCTGTCGGCCAATGGTCCGATCCTGCCGATGGGCAGCGCGATGCTGGCGCTGACCCCGATCAGCCCTTTCCGTCCCCGTCGCTGGAAGGGGGCGATCCTGCCTGAAAGTTCCGAGGTGGTGTTCCGCGTGCGCGATCCGGCCAAGCGCCCGGTGGCCGCCGTCGCCGACCAGAAGGAAGTGCGCGACATCGCCGAGGTGCGAATCGTGGCCGAGCGCGCGCACAAGCTGACGCTGATGTTCGACCGGGCCAGCAGTCTGGACGAGCGAATCTTTGCCGAGCAGTTTCAGGTCTGACCCCAAGGTGCGGGGGCGATGCCCCCGCGCATCACGCCGCCGAGCATTTTTTCCGCCGTTCCGGCGTGATTGACCGCAATGCCGGCGCGACCCAGCCCCCTTCCTGGCCCGCCACCTGTGGATAAATCCGATTTTTTTCATGGCACTACCAAAAAAATGCCATTCGATGCCAATCAGGGGTTGTCATCGCCGGAAGTGGTGTTATTAGCGCGCACCTGCCCGGCAGCAATGACGGACAGAAACGAAATGTTCCCTGATAGCTCAGCGGTAGAGCTCTCGACTGTTAATCGAGCGGCCGTAGGTTCGAATCCTACTCAGGGAGCCATTTCCTTCTTTGGAAGATGAAAAAGCGGCCTTTCAAACTGCGGTTTGAGGCCGCTTTTCCTTTGTGGGGCCTCCAGGCAGCGCAGGGCCGCAACCGGCCCACCCCTAACGGCAAACGGGGGCGGCGCCTGATGGCACCACCCCCGCCGATGCGTCGTCTGATCCGAGGGCTCAGAACTTCAACGACACCTCAATGCCATACTGCGCCCGCGTGCCGGGCGAGATGAACGAACCACCGAATTCCACCGCCGGGATGACTTCGGCCAGATATTGCTTGTCCAGCACGTTGGTGCCGAACAGCGTAGCGCTCCACCCATTGCCCGATACGCCGGCGCGGATGTCGACCAGACCATAAGCCTTGCGCTGCGTCCCGGCATAATTGCCCGCAACGCCAAAGATCGTCGGGTTGTCCTGCGCCTGCACCACATGGAACCACGTCGGGCCGGTCAGGCGGTAATCGACGCGCAACAGGCCGGTCAGCTTGGAACTGATCGGCGCCTCATACTGCGCGCCCAGATTCAGGGTGTAATCGGCCGAATAGGGCGACTTGTTCCCCACGGTCGATGGGCGCACGCTGTTGGCCTTGATCTTGGAATCCAGCAGGTTGCCCGATGCCGACAGCGTCAGCCCCGGCGCCGCGCGCCAGTTCAGGCTGGCTTCCAGGCCCTTCAGCTCCACCTTGTCGATGCTTTCCACCACGCGCAGCAGGCCGAACGCGCCGACATAGAACTCAAAGAACTGCATGTTGCGGATCGTGTTGTGATAGGCCGCCAACGTATAGTCGACCTTGCCCAGACGGCCCTTGACGCCCACTTCGAACGAACTCGACCGTTCGGCCTTGTAGATGTCCTCGATCCGCGCCTCAGACCCGATCGCGCCGAAATAGCTGGCCACGATCGCCGCCGCGCCCTGATTGTTGAACCCGCCCGATTTATAGCCCACGCCCCAGGTGCCATAAACGGTCGCCTCGGGGCCAAAGCGATAGCGCAGCGACAGCTTGGGCTCGAACATCTGGAACGTGCGCGATTTGGGCGTGATCGCGGTGCAGGTGCTGCCCAGCCCCTGACCGGGGTTCAAACAGTGCCCGCTGAATGGATCGAGCAGCAACGGCACATTGTTGCGCACGCTGCGGTCCTCGACGTCATAGCGCAACGCCACGCTGCCGGTCAGCGCGCTGGTCACGTTGTAATCGCCGCTGGCAAAGGCGGCATAGGCATTGGTCTTGAAGAAATCGTCGAACAGCTGGTTGGTCGGGCTGCTGCTGGTCGGCGCGTTATAGGCGCTGGCCAGACCGCCCAGCCCCTTATCCGCCTGCGAGGCAACCACCGCGCGGCGGTCGATATGGGTGAAATACAGCCCCGCCTGCCACGAGAGCGGCCCGCCCGGCTTGGACGCCAGACGGATTTCGGTGCTGATGTCCTTTTGCTCGCGGCGCTGATACTGACTGCCGTCACACGTGGTGGGCGAATAAGGCCCGAACAGCGACCCTGCCGCCGTGCCCGCGATATAGGTCGGGCTGGCCATGGGGTAACCAGCCAGCGAGGTGACCGAGGCCGCGCAGGTGCTGGCAACCGAAGCCACCGCCGAATTGGTATAGGACGTGAACAGCTGGAAATCGGCCGAGGTGCCATCCGCCATCAACCAGTTGCGGATGTCATTATAGGCCACCCACGCGGTCAACGTGGCAAAGTCCATGTCATGCGTCAGCTTGGCCGACAGTTCCAGCGTCTTCTGCTCGTTGACCGGAACGATGTTGTTATAAAACTTCATCGGGTGGTCGTTGACGTTCTCGTTGAAGGTCGAAATGCCGGTAAAGGCGGCAAAGCCGGGCAGGTTGAACGCCGCGTTGAACGCCAGCGACGCGCCCTTCAGGCGGCCGAAATGCGCCTTGGCGTCCAGCGTTGTGCTGCTGCCCAGATCGGCCACCAAACGGCCCGACAGGTTCCATGAATGCTGGTAATCCACCAGCTTGGCATTGCCCAGATAGGCGTTGCGATAGAAACCATCGGTCGTCGAATAATCGCCCGACACGACAAAGCCCACACTATCGCTCAACGGCCCGGCCAGATAGGCCTCACCCTTGGCGGTGTTCTGCGAGGCATAGGACATCTTCAGCCCGCCGGTCAGCACATCGGTGGGCTTGCGCGTCTGGATGATGATGGCGCCTGCGGTCGCGTTGCGGCCATAGATCGCGCCCTGCGGACCTTTGAGGATTTCGACCTGAGTCAGCAGGCCCTGCCCCTGCCCCAGCGAGGCTGTATTCGTTTTCAAAATACCATCAACAACAAGCGCGACCGAGCCTTCGGCATCGCGCGCGCCGTTCACGCCGCGGATGTTGATCTGCACATCGCCCGCCTCGGACGTGCCCGACACCACCGTCACACCCGGCGTCAGCTTGACGAAATCATCCGTCTTGGTCACGCCCGCCTTGGTCAACGTCGCTTCGGTCAACACGCTGACCGACGCCGGGACGTCAGTCAGACGTTCATTCACGCGGCGGGCCGTCACCACCAGTTCGCCACCAGCATCAGCGGCAGGCGCCTGTTGCGCCATGGCCGGAGTGGCCATCATCACCCCCAGCAGGCTGGCGCTGGCCCACAGATTCTTGCGCAAAATCGACATTACCAAAACCCCCATTGCGTATCAGCGATGCCTTTGCGCATCCATTCCCGACGGCTGCCCCATATATGTGCCGTTTTCACGCCGTCGGGCGCGGGGCGGTCTGCCCTGCAATGCCCGCTGCCCCGACGCGATGGGCCGCCATCCCCATGAAGGAACGCGAACCAAACCGGGTCAATACGCATTTTTTGCGTAGCATCAGATAGTTATGGCTGTTTCGGATAGAGCTTCCGGCAGGCGGATAGTTGCTGTTGCCTGACGATAAATCGGACGTCCCGCCCCCGGTCAATCACCCAAAGATGCAGGAGATCAGGCCATGCCGCCGCCCACCGGCGCGGCCGGTTCACCAACCATATCGGCACATCTTGTGGAATCCGCGGCCATATCCAGCGGCCACCCCATCCGCTGCAAAGCGTGAACCAAGGCCGCCCCATCGCGCAGCAGCGCCCGTTGCCCCACATCGCCCCGGGCATAGGCATTGGCCACCAGTTGAAACCGGCGGGCCGCGCGGGCGGCATCAGTCAGGGCAGGATCGTTGCGCCGCATGGCTTGTCTGTACCACGTCGTCCGCGCCCCGCCGCCGTCAGACCGGTCCGCAACGGGCGCTTCGGCCGCCCCAACGGAAAAGGGGCCCGCAATGCAGGCCCCTCTTCATCGGTTTTGGATCGACAGCGCGATTCAGGATGCGGCGCGCATCTGCCCGCCGCCCGGCCCACGTCCCGACACATGCAAGGACAGATCGTGCATCTTCATGATGTTGTTGGCCAGTTCGTCCAGACCAAAGCCGGTTTCGAACACCAGCCCGTGGCGCGGCTGTTGCCGCCAACACACCTTGGCATAGATCGCGGGGAATCCGGGCATCTCCAGCTTGATCAACTGGCGCAGCATCAGCCGGTGTGAAATCTCGACACAGGCGCCCTGCTGCGAGATGTCGCGCACGGTCACCTCATGCGTCTGCCCATCGGCGTACAGATAGCCCTTCTGCTCGACCCGCACACGGATCTGGCGCTTGGGATAAATGCCGCGATTGTCCTCGATCAGGCGATGGACGTCGATTTCGTGGTGAAAGCGAAAACCGGCATGGTCATCGCGATACCACATCAAATCCATGGGATAGCGGTCACCGCTGCCGGTCTCCAGCTCGATCTGCCGGGCCTGCGGCATGGCATGGAACAGCTTGACCTTGCAGCCCGTGGCGGACGCATCGCGCAGCACACACAGATATTCGCGCCCGTCCACCACCAGCTTGGCCATGCGGACCAGCAGGGTAAAGCGCGGTGCGCCGCGCAGCTCCTCGACCGACGGGGCCTTGCCCTCGATCACCGGCTGCGTGTTTCCTTCGTTTGAATCCCGATCCAGCACAATAGCCATCCCACAGCGAAGAACCCACCACAACCCCTCACGGGGCCATTTCTACCGCTTGCAGGATTACCATCGCAGCGAATGGTAAATTGCTAATGAACAGACAGGTAAATTTCCGTAGTCAAAGGAAAATCAGCACAGCAAAACGCGCATTGCGCATCACGCGCCCGCCGCGACGCCATCCCAAACCACTGCCCAAAAGGGCAATCGTGCAAGGGAGGGCGGCCGCTCGACCGCCTCCTCCCCCACGCAAAATCAGACCACAGCGCCGTGGCAGTGCTTGTACTTTTTGCCCGAACCGCACGGGCAAGCCGCGTTGCGCGACAGGCCGGCATCGGCATAGGCGTCAATTGGCGCGTCCTGGCCGACCAGCCCGGCAACCCGGCCCGCTTCGTTTTCGCCCGAGAATGGATCGACGTGAGTCGTCATGAAATCAGGCAGTTGCGGCAGCTCAGCCGCCTCGGGCTGGGGCGCGAACTGCAATTCGGCCATGCACAGGATGCGCGTCACATCCTCGCGGATCTGACCCAACATGCGCTCAAACAGGCCGAATGCTTCCTGCTTGTACTCGTTGATCGGCGTCTTTTGCGCGTATGCCCGAAGGAACACCACCTGACGCAGCGCGTCCAGCGTGGCCAGATGCTCCTTCCAGTAATGGTCCAGACGCTCCAGCATCACGCTCTTTTCGACCTGACGCCAGATCGACGCGTCATTGCCTTCCTGCTTTTCCGCCATCCGCGCATCGACCAACTCGACAATACGCTCCTCGATGGTGTCGGGCTCGATCCCGTCCTGCGTCAGCCATTCAGCCATCGGCAGGTCGATTCCCAGCACAGCGGCGGCGCGCGCCACCAGCCCATCGGTGTCCCACTGCTCCGGATACGACCCCGGCGGGCAGGCATCAGCCACCAGCGCGTTAACCGTGTCACGCCGCATATCGGCCACCACATCGGACACGTCCTCGCTGTCCATGATGTCGGCGCGCTGCTCATAGATCACCTTGCGCTGGTCGTTCATCACGTTGTCGTATTCGACGACCTGCTTGCGGATGTCGTAGTTGCGCGCCTCGACCTTCTTCTGCGCGGTTTCGATCGCCTTGGACAACCAACGCGACCCGATGGCCTCACCATCGGCCAGATTGCTGTTCATCATGCGCGCGAACAGCGTGTCCGGACCAAAGATGCGCAGCAGGTCGTCCTCAAGGCACAGATAGAACTTGGACAGGCCAGGGTCGCCCTGACGGCCCGAACGGCCGCGCAACTGGTTGTCGATGCGGCGGCTTTCGTGGCGCTCTGTGCCGATGACGCACAGGCCGCCCGCGGCCAGCACCTTGGCCTTGGCTTCCTCGATCTCGGCCTTGATCGCCTCGATCGCGGCATCACGCTCGGCCCCTTCGGGCATGTCGCGCAATTCGTCGTCGATGCGGAATTCCAGATTGCCGCCCAGCTTGATGTCCGTGCCGCGCCCGGCCATGTTGGTGGCAATGGTAACGGCGCCCAGACGGCCCGCCTGCGCGACGATATGGGCTTCCTTCTCGTGGAAGCGGGCGTTCAGCACGTTGTGCTCCACGCCTTCCTTGTTCAGGAATTCGCTCAGCAATTCCGACTTTTCGATCGACACGGTGCCCACCAGCACGGGCTGGCCGATCTCGTGTTTTTCGCGGATCAGCTTGGCAATGGCGGCGAACTTGTCGTCAGTGTTCTTGTAGAACTCGTCTTCCTCGTCCACGCGCTGCACCGGCAGGTTGGTGGGGATCGACACGACGTTCATCTTGTAGATGTCAAAGAATTCGGGCGCCTCGGTCGCGGCGGTGCCGGTCATCCCCGACAGCTTGGGATACATGCGGAAATAGTTCTGGAAGGTGATCGAGGCCATCGTCTGGTTTTCCGGCTCGATCTTGACGCCTTCCTTGGCCTCGACCGCCTGATGCAGGCCGTTCGACCAGCGGCGGCCATCCATCATGCGGCCGGTGAATTCATCAATGATGATCACCTTGCCGTCCTTGACGATATAGTCGATGTCACGCTTGAACATGACATTGGCCTTCAACGCCTCGTCCAAATGGTGGACGACCTGGGTGTTTTCAATGTCATACAGGTTGCTGCCGACCAACAGCCCCGCGTCTTCCAGCAGACGCTCGGCCTTTTCCACGCCATCCTCGGTCAGGGTGACGCTCTTGGCCTTTTCGTCGGTTTCGTAGTCCTCTGGCACCAGATGCTTCACGATGGCATCGACCGAGACATACAGGTCACTCTTGTCATCGGTCGGGCCGGAAATGATCAGCGGGGTGCGCGCCTCGTCGATCAGGATCGAGTCCACCTCATCGACGATGGCATAGTTGAACGGGCGGTGGACCATCTGGCTGCGCTCATGCTTCATGTTGTCGCGCAGATAGTCGAACCCCAACTCGTTGTTGGTGGCATAGGTGATGTCGCAATTATAGGCGTGGCGGCGCTGTTCCTCGTGCAGGTCCGGGACAATCACGCCCACGGTCAGACCCAGGAAGCCGTACAGCACACCCATCGTTTCGGCGTCGCGCTTGGCCAGATAGTCGTTGACCGTGACGACGTGGACGCCCTTGCCCTCCAGCGCGTTCAGATACACCGCCAGCGTGGCGACCAGCGTCTTGCCCTCGCCGGTTTTCATTTCGGCGATTTCGCCCCGGTGCAGCACGATGCCGCCGATCATCTGCACGTCGAAATGGCGCATCCCCATGACGCGGCGGCTTGCCTCGCGCACCACGGCAAAGGCTTCGGGCAGGATGTCGTCCAGCGTTTTGCCCTGCGCCAGTTCCTCGCGGAAGCTGGCGGTCATGCCGCGCAGTTCCTCATCACTCATCGCCTCAACCTGCGGCTCAAAGGCGTTGATCTGGCGGACGATCTTGTCCAGCGACTTGACGTAACGGTCGTTGGACGAGCCGAACAGCGAACGGGCGATCTTGGCGAACATGCGCGAAATTCCTGCGATTGAAATGGGGTGGCGACGGGCGCGGCGCGCCACAACTGACGCCCGCCGGGACCGGCCGAAACAAAGGGATCAGGGGAACAAAGGCGCCCTATTCGCGGGCGCGATCAACCCGCAGATGCACGGTGTCCACGCGCGGCACCGCGCGCATCGGCACCGACAGTGCCATCATCAACGGCTGGGCCGGGCGCGTCACCTCGGCGGCATGGGCCACCACATGGGCCGAAACGCGGGCCGCGCCAGCGTCCTGCCACATGGCCGAAATCTCTGCCCCGCGCGCGGAAAAGGCGCGCGCATCCGCATCCGGACCCGACACCGTCAGACCCGAAATCAGCGCCAGCAAAGAGAGCATCAGCCGCAGCATGGTGCTGGCGATATAGGGGCGCGGATCGGCTCCGTCCAGTATGCGTATGCCGATCATCGCGCACAGGCCACCTTGCCCTGCGCGCGCGCATCCGGCAAAGGCCCGCGCGATCATGGCCCATCCCGCCCCCTCTCCCGCCCGCCTGCCCTTGCTGGACGGCCTGCGCGGTTTTGCCGCGCTGGCGGTGCTGTTCCATCACGAACCGGGTGTCTATGGCTCGCACGGGTTGTTGGGACGCGCCTATCTGGCAGTGGATTTCTTCTTCATGCTGTCGGGCTTTGTGCTGGCACTGGCCTTTGATGACCGGTTTCGGCGCGGGCTGGACCCCGACAGCTTCATCGTCGCGCGGCTGGGGCGGTTGTGGCCGGTGCTGGCGCTGGGCGTGCTGATCGGCGGGGCAGCCCATCTGTGGGCGGGCGAAGGCAGCGTGGTGATCTGGCTGACGCTGTTCAGTTTGGCGCTGGTGCCGGTGGCGCGCGGCGAATGGGCAATCTATCAATTGAACGGCCCGCAATGGTCGCTGACGTTTGAAGTGTTGGCCAATTACGCCCATGCCACCCTGTTGTGGCGGTTGAGCAACCGGGCGCTGCTGGGGTTGACGCTGGCATGTGGCGCGGTGCTGGCATGGTGCGGGCTGGGCTGGGGCAGTCTGGGCGTTGGCGATGTTGCGGCCAATTGGTGGGGCGGCTTTGCCCGGATTGGCTTTGGCTATGGCATGGGACTGTGGCTGGCGCGGCGCTGGCGGGCCGGGACCGGACGCCCGCCGGCCTGGGCCGCGTGGAGCGGCGCGATGATCCTGCCCGTCACGCTGACAACCGGGGCGTTCTGGCCCGGATCATGGGTGGAGGTCGACATGGCCTGCGTGTTCCTCCTCTTCCCGATCTCGCTGTGGTGCGCGGCGCATGTGTCGCTGCGCGGGGGCATTGTGGGCTGGGCCAGCGCGCTGGGGGCGGTATCCTATCCAGTCTATGCGCTGCATGTCCCGCTGTTGTGGTGGGGGGGCAAGATCGCCCGTCTGCATCCCGAACACCAATCGGCGATCCGTCTGGGCACGCTGGCGCTGATCATCGCGCTGTCGGTGGCGGTGGCGCGCAGCCCGCTGGCGCGCGGGTGGCGGCCGGGCAAAAGCTTGGCGCTGCGGCCTTCTGCCGGTTGAACCGCGCGCGATGACAGGCTAACCCGCAGCCCATGTCACACGCTGTCTCTCCGCTCGCCACGCCGTTCCCCGCCCTGCCCGCGATTGCTGGCGCGACGCCCCGCGTCGCCCGCGCCCGGTACAAGGAATGGGACCGCTGCGACCTGACCTTTGTCGAACTGGCCCCCGAAACGGCGGTGGCGGGGGTGTTCACCCGCAACGTCTGTTGCAGCTCCGAGGTGGAGCTGGGCCGCGCCAACGTCAAACAAGGCCGCGCCCGTGCGCTGATCGTCAATGCTGGCAATTCCAATGCCTTCACCGGCTATCGCGGGCGTGAGGCGGTCGAGCAGATCATGGGTCAGCTGGCCGCCCATCTGGGCTGCGCCGCCGAACAGGTGTTCGTCAGCTCGACCGGGGTGATCGGCGTCCCCCTGCCCAAGGACAAGGCCAAGGCCGGTGTCGAGGCCGCGTTGAGCGCCGCCCCCTGCACGTGGGAGGATGCCGCCAACACCATCGGCACCACCGACACCTTTGCCAAGGGCGCGACCGCCACCGCCATCGTCGGCGGCAAGACCGTGACCTTCAGCGCCATCATCAAGGGGTCGGGCATGATCGCCCCGGATATGGCGACGATGCTGGGCTATATTTTTACCGATGCGGCGATCAATCCGGCCTATTTGCAGGAATTGCTGTCCAAGGCCGCTGATGAGACGTTCAACTGCATCACGGTCGATTCGGACACCTCCACCAGCGACACGGTGATGGCCTTTGCCACCGGCGCCGCTGGCAACACGCCGATCAACTGTGGCGGGTGCGAGGGCGCCGATGCCTTTGCCGCGGCGTTGACCGATGTGTGCCGCCAACTGGCCCATCTGGTGGTCAAGGATGGCGAAGGCGCGCAAAAGTTCATCGCCGTTTCCGTGACGGGTGCCGTGTCGGACGCCAGCGCGCGCAAGATCGGGCTGGCCATCGCCAATTCGCCGCTGGTCAAAACCGCCATTGCGGGTGAGGACGCCAATTGGGGCCGCGTGGTGATGGCCGTGGGCAAAGCGGGCGAGCCGGCGGACCGCGACCGCCTGTCGATCGGCTTTGGCGGGACATGGGCGGCCAAGGATGGGCAGCCGCTGGCCGATTATGACGAAGCGCCTGTCGCCGCCCATCTGCAGGGCCAGAACATCAGCATCGAGGTCGACATCGGCCTTGGCGAAGGGCGCGCGCAGGTGTGGACCTGCGACCTGACGCATGGCTATATCAGCATCAACGCCGATTACCGCAGCTAAGGCGCCGCGACATGTTGACGATCTGGGGCCGGTTGAATTCCCACAACACGAAAAAGGTGGTCTGGGCCGCCGTTGAGGCCGGCATCGATTGGGAACGCCGCGACATGGGCGGCGCGTTTGGCTATACGCCGGACTATCTGGCGCATAACCCCAACCGGCTGGTGCCCGCGATCCAGCAAGGCGATTTCTGGCTTTGGGAATCAAACGCCATCCTGCGCTATATCGCCGATGCCCACGCGCCCCATCTGTGGGCTGGCACCCCGGCACAGCGGGCGCAGGCGGACAAATGGCTGGACTGGCAATTCACCTTTGCCGATGCGCAGCGCGAAGGGTTCCTGCAAATGGTGCGGGTGGCCGCCCCCGACCGCGACATGGCCAAGATCGCCCGCACCACGCAGGAAACGGCCAAGCTGATGGCGATCATGGACGCGGCGCTGGCCGATCAGCCCTATTTGTCGGGCGCGGATTTCGGTATCGGCGACATTGGCATGGCCACCTATACCAATACGTGGCTAAAGCTGGGCTTTGACCGGGATGGCGATGGCGCGCCTTTGGCGGTGCCGCATGTGCGCGATTGGTTCGCCCGCGTCAGCCAGCGCCCCGGCTTTGCCGCCATCGACATCCCCCTGACATAAAGGCCGCCCCCATGACTGACTCACTGTCCGAGGCCATCCATGACGTGATGCAGGACGCGGCGCAGCGTGCCATCCGCCCGCGTTATCAGCGTCTGTCCGCCTCCGAAATCGTCGAGAAGGCCGCCGATGACATGGTGACCATCGCCGACAAGGAGAGCGAGGCGATCCTGGCCGAAGGCTTGGCCCGCATCCTGCCCGAGGCGGCCATCGTGGGTGAGGAAGCCGCCCATGCCGATCCCTCGATCATGGCGCGGCTGGGGTCGGACCTGTGCTGGATCATCGATCCGCTGGACGGCACCAACAATTTCGCCGCCGGCAAACCGCCCTTTGGCATTCTGATCGCCTTGTCGCAGGGGGGCGAAACGATCGGCGGGTGGATCTATGACGTGCTGACCGGCCGTTTCTGCCACGCCCGCCGGGGTGAAGGCGCCTTCATGGATGGCGAACGGCTGCACGCCCGCAGCAGTGGCGAAACCCCGCCGATCGCCTCGATCAGCGTGCTGTTTGCCGATCCGGCCCGCCGCGCCGCGATCGAGGCCCATATCGCCCCGCATTACCAGATGGTCCCCATCCCCCGCTGCGCGGCCGAGCAATATCCGCGACTGGCTGTGGGTATCAATGACGTGTCGATCTTTGAACGCACGCTGGCGTGGGACCATGCGGCGGGCGTGCTGTTCCTGAACGAGGCGGGCGGCAAAGCGGCCCGGTTCGACGGCACCCCCTATCGCGTGGACGAGGACCGGCGCGGGCTGATCGGCGCAGCAAGTCCGGCGCTGTGGGACGATCTGGCGGCGCGCGTCGCGGGGATGTGAGCCAGCCTGCGCTGTATTGGCTGGTGGGCGTCAACCTGCTGACGCTGGCCCTGTTCGGCTGGGACAAACATTGCGCCCGCGCCAAACGCCGCCGGGTGCCAGAGGCGCGGTTGCTGTGGCTCTCGGCACTGGGCGGATCGCCCGCAGCGCTGATCGCCCGTCCGCTGTTCCGCCACAAAACCCGCAAACAGCCGTTTAGCGCGTGGCTGTGGGTGATTGTCGTGGCGCAGGCCGCCATCGCCGCATGGGGCGTCACCCGCCTGTAAACGCCGCGCGGCAAAAAGGGGCACCGTTGCCAGCGCCCCCTGCATCACCACTTAAGCACAATGCTTAAAGCGCGCTTTCGATCCACGCCTTCAACTGGCTCTTGGGCGCGGCGCCCAGCTTGTCGGCGACCGGCTTGCCGTCCTTGAACACCACCAGATAGGGGATCGACTGCACACCAAACTTGGTGGCGGTGTCGGTGTTCTCCATGATGTCCACCTTGGCGATGATGACGGAATCGGCCAGCTCGTCGCTGATCTCTTCCAAAGCGGGGCCGATCATCTTGCACGGGCCGCACCAGTCCGCCCAGAAATCGACCAGCACGGGCTTGTCAGCCTCCAGCACATCGGCGGCAAAGCTGGCGTCGGTAACCTTGATCGTGGCCATGGGTATCTCCTTTGGTCTCTAAAATAGGGATGTTGCGCGCGCGCGCAACCTGTCGCCCACCCCTATAGCGCCAAGCTTTGCTGCGGGGCGGCAAAGCCGGGCTTGTGCGCGGCCAGCGCGTCTTGGGGCAGTTCGATCAGATGCGGGCCGTGGGTATAGAGCACCCCTGCCTGCACCCGCCGCCCCGGATAGGCCACCTGCAACGCGGCGACATAGGCCGCCATCTGCCGCCAGATCGCCACCTGCACGCCGCTGGCATCACGTGGCGGGCGGCGCGTGGTTTTGAAATCAATCAGGTGGATCGCCTCGGCCGTGACCCGTAAACGGTCGATCGTGCCCGACACCACCTGATCCCCCACCAATGCGGCAATCGGCGCCTCGGCCAATGCGTCGGGGCCGAACAGATCGGCCCAGCGCGGGTCCTCGATCACCATCAGCGCGGCCGTCGTCATTTCGGCGCGGGCGGCATCGTCCCAATCAGCCGCCATCCGCGCCAGCCATTTGTCAGCCGCCGCGCGGCGTTTGTCAGGCGCAACCGGTGGCAAGCGCTCCAACAAGCCATGGATCAACGTGCCCCGGCGGGCGGCATGGGCGCGCGCCTGCGCATCGCCCGCCCCGGTCCATTGCGGCGGGGCCGAAGACGCATCCTCACCCAGCGACGAGGGCGCCAAGGGGCGTGGC
Source organism: Novosphingobium ovatum (assembly GCF_009909235.1). Lineage (GTDB taxonomy): Bacteria > Pseudomonadota > Alphaproteobacteria > Sphingomonadales > Sphingomonadaceae > Novosphingobium > Novosphingobium ovatum. The sequence goes on along the minus strand of NZ_JAAAPO010000001.1, from coordinate 519,876 downwards.
GGGCGCGGCTCGTCTGGGGCCATGCGCTGAACCCAGCCGGGCAAGGCCTCCAGCATGGGCAGAGCCAGCGTCTGCGCGCCCCCCGCAGGCAGCGCCGGGATCGGCGCCAGTTCGGCCCGCCCGCCCCAGATCGGGTCCTCGACCCATTGATCCAGACCGAACAATTCGGCCAATTGCCGGTACCAACTGTTCTTGGCAGGCTCCTTCTCCCGCAGGCCCAGCGCCCCGCCGATGAACAAAGCCTCCTCCGCCCGTGTCATGGCAACATACAGCAGCCGCCAATGCTCCTCGCTCTCGGCGCGGGCAGAGGCAGCGTCCGCCTCGGCAATCGCGCCGATCTTCTCGTCCTTGCGCAGCGGCGGCAAAGGCACGCGGCGTTCATCACCCGTCAGCGCGGCGACAGGATCAGGCACCGCCAGCGGGCGGCCCAAGCTGTTGTCGGGATTGCCCGCCGCATCGGCCAGAATGACGATCGGTGCCTGCAAGCCCTTGGACCCGTGGACAGTCATAACCCGCACCATGTCACCCGCGCCGCCCGCCTCGCGCTTCAACTCGCCATCGCCCGCGTCAAACCACGCCAGAAACCCCGCCAGCGAGGATGTCGCCGTGGCCGCATGGGCCAGCGCCGCATTCACCAGCTCGTCCAGCGGGTCGTTTGCCTCTGCCCCCAAACGCCCGACCAGCGCCCGCCGCGCCGCCCAAGGCCCGGCCAGCATCCACTGGATCAGCGCCGGCACCGGTTCGAAATCGGCGCGGGCCAGCAATTCGGCCAATTGCGCGCAGGTGCGGACAACCAACGGATCAGCGCTGGATTGCAAATGGTCCCACAGCCGGATCTGCGTGCCGCGCCATGCGTGCCGCAACAGGTCGTCCTGGCTCCAGCCAAAGATCGGCGAGACCAGCAGCGCGGCCAGATGCAGGTCATCCCCCGGCTGCGCGGCAAAGCGCAACCCCGCCACCACATCGCGCACCGCCAGCGGCGCGCCCAGACGCAGCCGGTCCACGCCCGCCACCGGCACCCCCGCCGCATGCAGCCGCGCGACAATCAGCCCGGCCAGTTCGCGCCGCTTGCGCACCAGAATCATCACGTCACCAGGGGTCGCGCGGCGCGGTGGCTCACCCTTTTTGCGGCCCTTGACCAGCGGGAAGCCGCTATCCATCCACGCCCTGACCTGCCGCGCGATGCGGTCGGCCATGTCGCGTTCCGGGCGCGAGAGCCAGCTTTCGGCCGCGCTGTCGCTGTCCTCCGTGGTGTCCTCGTCCTCGGTCTTGCCCCCCACCGCGCGCCACAGCACGACATGGCCGGGGCGGTCCTGTCCCTTGTGCGGCTCTGGCATCTCGCGCAGGCCATAGGCGGCGGCCCCCACATGACCGATCGCCGCGTCGACAAAGTTCAGCACATCGCTGGCCGTGCGGAAGGACTGCTCCAGCCCCAGTTCCACCAGATGCGCCGCCTCTGACGCATCGCGCAACGCCTCGGCATTGTCGGCCGCGATGTTCATCCGCTCGCGCACCCGCAGACGGGCGGCCTCGAAATTCTCGGGACTGGTCCCCTGAAAGCCAAAGATCGCCTGTTTGTAATCGCCCACCACAAACAGCGTGCGCGCCGCCTGACCATGCGCGCCCTCGCCGGCAAAGAACTCCTCGGTCAAGGCCTCGATGATGCGCCATTGCGCGGCATTGGTGTCCTGCGCCTCGTCCACCAGAATGTGATCGAAACGCCGGTCCAGCTTGTAGCGGATCCAGTCTGCCATGTCCGATTGCGCCAACAGGTCGGCAGCGCGGGCGATCTGGTCGTCAAAATCGATCAGCCCCTCGCGCGCCTTGGCCGCCTCCCACGCGCGGGCAAAGGCGCGCCCCAGACGCAAGGCCGGCGTCAGCCACGCGGCCAGTTGCAGCCGCGCCCGATGCAACCGCACCGCCTGGATCGATTCTCCCACCCGCGCAACGTGATCGCCGTAATGCGGGTCAATCTTGACCAACGAGGCCGCCGCGCGCGGCTCATCCTTTTGGGTGTAGAACACCGCCCACAGATCATCCAGCAACCCCACGCGCGCCGCCGGATCAGCCGCCAGAAAGTCACCGATGGCGTTGGCGTTCGCTTCGCCGGTTTTGGCCTTCCACTGCTGATTGGCCACCATGGTCGCGCGCAAGGACCGGACATCAAACCTAAAATCGGTGCACAGGCCGGGCAGATCGTCCATGCTGGCATCGCTGCGCAACCCCAGCAGGCGGCGCACCGGCACCACCAGATCGCCCTGCGCCCAATCGCCCCGCCCCTGCCACAGCGCGCCCGCCCCGGCACAGCGCATCAAATAGGCCTCCACCGCGTCCGGCCCCATGCGCAGCGACAGATCGGCCACCGCATCGGTAATCGCCCGGTCCCCCGCCGTTTCGGCATCCAGCAACAGATCGCCCAACACCTGCCGCGAGAGCAGCGCCTTCTCCTGCTCCTCCATCGGGCGGGCGCCCGCCGTCAGCCCGGCCTCCTCGGGGAAAGCGGCCAGCAGCCATTGCGCAAAGGCGTGGATCGTGTCGATCCGCAAACCGCCACCCGGACAATCCAGCACAGCGGCAAACAGCGTGCGGGCGCGGTCCTGCACCTGTGGCGCGATATCGGCGCCAATCGCGTGCAATTCCATCGCCAGTCGCGCCGGATCGGCCCGCACCCAGCGCGCCAGTGTCTCGTTGATGCGCGCGGCCATCTCGGTCGCGCCCGCCTTGGTAAAGGTCAGGCACAGGATCTGTTCGGGGCTGACCTGCGGCTCCAGCAACAGGCGCAGCACGCGGGCGGACAGCACCTGCGTCTTGCCCGTGCCCGCGCTGGCGGACAGCCACACCGTCTGGCGCGGATGCACCGCCAGCGCCTGATTGCCGGCCAACGGATGGACGGTGGGCGCATCACCGGACACGGATTTGGGCGCGCTCATGCGGGGGTTCCTTCGTTCTGGTCGTCATCCCCCAACCAGCCGATCCATTCGTCCAGCCGCATCAGTTGGTCATAGTCGTTATAGCCCACCATGTCGGGGCGCAGCATCGCGGTGAACGGATCATTGCCGATCAGCCAATGCGCGATGGCATCGCGCAGGAACACCTCGGTCCGGTCAAGGAACTCGTCACGCGGCAGGCCGGACTTTTTCTTGCCGTCCAGCACCGGCTCCTCGACATAGCCGAAACCGCCCCCCTTTTTGGCGCGGGCCAGCGACCAATATTCAAACCGGGCTGGCGTGCCCCCCACCGCGCTGCCATCGCGCGCCTTGAACCCGTCCTGCGCCGCGATCATCCCCATCAGCCCCAATTGCAGAGCGAAACCCGCCTCAACCTTCTTGCCGCTGGGGGGCGTGCCGGTCTTGTAATCCACCACCGCCACGCTGCCGTCAGGCAAACGGTCCAGCCGGTCGATGCGGCCATGGACGCGGATGCCGTCCACCACCATCTCGCCCGACAGTTCTGTGCCGATGACGCGGCGGCCGGTGGCGGTGATCGCCACCATCTCCTGATCGATCCAGTTCAGCGCCGCCAACAGCCGGGGCCGCCACAGGCTGCGGGCCAGTGGATGGGCGCTCATCATATCCAGCGTGCGGTCGGCGCTGGCGCATAATGTGCCCGGCACCGCGCCATCCTTGTGCCAATTTTCCAATATCTTGTGCACGGCGGTCCCACGCCATGCGGGGCTTGGCTCGGCGTCCAGAGCGTCCAGTTTCGACAGGCGCAGGATCGCCTGCGCGTAAAAGCCATAGGGATCGGCGCGCAGCCCATCCAGCGCCGTCACCCGCACATCCACCCGGCGTTGTTCGGCGCTGGGCATGGGCGCGGGGCGCGGCGCGGGCGGCACGGCAGGGTGGCTGGCGTTGGGCGCGTCGATCGCCTGCGCCAGCGCGATGGCACGGGTTTCGCGGTGACGCTCGGCCAGATCGGCGCCCAGCATCGCCTGCACGCGCAAGACAAAGCGCGAAGGGATCACCGGCCCGCCTTCGTCGCGGCGCGCCCATGACAGCACAACCTGCGGCGCGCCCAATGCCCCGGCCAGATCGTGCGCTGCCAGACCAATGCGGAAATCGGCCCCCGGCACGCCCAGATGGCGCAGCACGGCGGGCGGCAACAGCGCGTCGGTAGCGGGCGCTGCGGGCCAGTTGCCCTCGGTCAGGCCGCCACAGATCACCAGATCGGCACGGCTCATCCGCGCCTCCAGCAAGCCATAGATCGCCACGCGCCCATGCCCGCCCCATGGCGGGCGCACCGCCACCATGTCCATCGCGTCGCGCAATACCGCCGTGATGTCGCGCCGGGGCAGCATCGTGCCCACCTCACGCGCCGCCTCACGCAGGTCCTCGACCATGGTGGACAGCGCGCGGCCGGGTGCCTCGGCCCAGATCGCCTCGCCACACAAGGTTTCGGCCGCCAGCACCAGCGCGTCCAGCATCTCGGCCAAAGGCGCATCGGCGGGCATGGCCAACAGCGGGTTCAAGATCGCCTCGACCTCGTCCCACCAATCGCGCAGACGCCCCCGGCCATCCTTGGTCAAACGGTCGATCACGGCGCGGATCGGGCCTGTCCCCACCCCCGGACGCGGCCCGCGCAGCGCCCGGTCCAGCGTGCGCACATGGTCCAGCCACAGCCCGCGCCCCATGCTGCCCCGCGCCAATGGGTGCGACAACAGCGCGATCAGCGGCACCGGCGGCGCGTCCTCGGCCATCACCTCGGCCAGCAACAGGAACAACCGCCCCGCTGCCGTCTGGGGCAAAGGCCGCCCCGCCGTGTCATTGGCCATGATGCCCCAGCGGTGCAAATGCGCCACCACCCGCGCCGCCAGCCCGCGATTGGGCGTGATCAATGCCACGCGGCGTTCGGGCGTTTCCAATGCCTCGCGCATCAGGATGGCGATGGCTTGGGCTTCCTCGCCGGGGTGTTCTGCCTCCATCAGGCGGACGGCGGCCAGACGGCGCTTTTCCGGCGGCAGATCCACCCACCGCGCCGATGCCTTGGGCGGCAGGAACAGCGCCGAAATCGCCTTTGACCGTTCGGGCGGCGCGGCGGCGACACCGGCGCGGTGCCAAGGCTGCACCTCCTTGCGCGACAGGCCCATGCGGTTCAGCAGCAATTTCAAATGGTATTGCGGATGAGTCAGCACATCGTCCCGGCCAAACGGCGCGCCGCCCGGCTCATCGGGCACGCCCGCCTGCCCCAATTCGTCCCACACCGCATCGTCCAGCGACAAGTCCAGATCGGGCAGCACCACCCCGCCCTGCGGCAGATCGGCCACCACCCGCAACAGCCGCGCCAAGGCGGGCGAGGCGCTGGTGATCCCCACCGCCAGAACGGCATGCGGCGGCGGCGACAGTTTCCATGCAGAGGCGGCATGATCGAACAGCGCGTTGCGGCGCATGGGCGCATCCACCACCCCCTGCTGTCCGGCCAGATCCCGCCACAACGCCTGCAATTTCAGGAAATCGCGGGTCGCATCGACCCAATGCTCAGCCTGTTCGCCGACGATAGCCTTCACCTGATCCGACAACAGGTCCGCCGCCGAAACGTCTTCCACCAACAAGCGGTCGATGGTCTGCGCCGCGTTGCGCGCCCGGCGCAAACGCGCCGCGCCACCGGGCGCCTCCTCCGGCTCAACCAGCGCCATCAGTTCGGCCAAATGCAGCCAGCGCCGCGTCGCATCCGCCGCCGGCAACACGTGGTCAGCCGCGCCGATCGGGTCCAGCAAAGCGCCCAGCGTCTCGTCCAGATCCAGATCGCCCACCGCCACCATGCGCGGCAGCAACAGCCCGGCGCGCGTGCCATCGGCCCCCGCCACCGCGCCGTTGCGAATGAACGCCTCGGTAATGGTGCGGGCGGCGCGTTGATTGGGCAGCAACAGCGTCAGCCGCGCCAGCCCCAGATCGCCATCGGCATAGCGCGGCAACAGCCCCGCCACCAACGCATCGGCAAAGCCGCGATGCGCCGGGATCGACCAGACCTGCGGCCGCCGCGCCGCTTTACCCGTGACTGCCCCCGTGGCCTGCGCGCTGCTCACCCTTGGCCCAACCGCATTTCGGTGGGGGCGATATGTTCGGGCGCGCCCACCTCGAACCATTCGCCGGTATGGACGATGCCATACAGGCGCTGTTCGGCAATGGCGCGGGTCCAGAACAGGTTGGTGGAAAAGGCCCCTTCGGGCGCGTCGCGCAGCAACCGATGCGACACCAACTGGATGCCGGTATAGATATAGGGCGCCACCCGGCGCTCGCGCCGCCGCGTCACCCGGCCCAGCGGATCAAGGCAGAAATCACCCTGCCCGTGGTAATTATGCGCGCCCGTGTGCCGCACCATCAGCAACAGCCCATCCATCCGCGCCGGATCCCACGCCGCCGACAATTCGGCAAAGACATTGCGCGGGCCATCCAGCCAGATGTTATCGGAATTGAGGCAAAAAAACGGATCGGGCAATGCCCCCGCCTTGGCCGCCTTGACCATGCCGCCGCCCGTTTCCAGCAACAGATCCCGCTCGTCCGAGAGGGTGATGGCAGGCGCGGTGCGACCGCGCAGATGCGCCTGCAACTGATCGGCCAGATAATGCACATTGACCACCGCGCGCGCCACACCAGCATGTGCCAGACGGTCCAAAGCGTGATCGATCAACGGCTTGCCCGCCACCTGCACCAACGGCTTGGGCCGGGTGGTGGTCAGCGGCCGCATCCGCTTGCCCAGCCCCGCCGCCATCAGCATGGCCGTATCGCTGGCCAAGCCAGCGGGGGCCGTATCGCTGGCCGACGTCATGCCGGTACCCGTCCGCCATGCGCGCCACGGATATCGGCCGGGATGTTGGCGTCAAACCACGCCGCCACCGGAGCCAGCGCGGGATGGGCCAGATCACGCTCCATCAGCGCCCAGACGCGCGGGATCAGGTCCAGATAGCGCGGCTTGCCATCGCGGCGGCACAGGCGGACAAAGATGCCGACGATCTTGGCGTTGCGCTGTGCGCCCAGCACCGCATAATCGGCCATGAATTCAGCCCTGTCAGCGCCAGTCGCGGTCAGGTAATGCGCCAACATCGCCGCCTCCAGCGCGGGTGAGACATCGCGGCGCGCGTCCTGCAACAGGCTGACCAGATCATAGGCCGGGTGCCCCACCAGCGCGTCCTGAAAGTCCAGCAACCCTTGCGCGGCGACATCAGGCGCACCCTCAGCCCCAGCCAGCAACATGATGTTTTCCGCGTGATAATCGCGCAGCACCGTGACCCCGCCAGTGGCATTATACGCCGCCTGCCGCGCCAGCACCGGCGCCATCACCTGCGCCCAGGCCGCGTCATACGCCGCCGCATCAACGCTCAACCCCATGGCGGGCACATACCACTCGGTCAGCAACCGGACCTCACGCAGGTACACCGCCATGTCATAGGGCGCCCAAGGCCCGCCCGGCAGGCCCGCCAGTTCCACCAAAGCATCAACCGCGGCGGCATAGACCGGGGTTTCATCGGCGGGGTGGATGTCCAGATGGTCGCGCACCCGGTCGTTGCCGAAATCCTCCAGCAGCACCCAGCCATCGGCGCCACGTTCATGCAGGATGGCAGGGGCGCGCAAACCGTTTGCACTCAACCACTTGGCTACGGCCAGAAAAGGCGCGGGATCCTCGTGCGGGGGCGGGGCGTGCATCAGCATCGCCGTCTTCGCCCCATCGCGCAGGCGGAAATAGCGCCGGAACGAGGCATCGCCGGGCAGCGGCTCAACCGCGGCCGCGCCCCAATTGGCTTCGGTAATGAATGCGTGCAGGCCCTCAGGCAGATTCGCTGTCATTCCACCGGGATAGCCAATCCGCCCCCGGCTGCACAATCGCCCTTCGCGCCGCATCCCCCGATTCCGGTGTGGGGGTCTGGATCGTGATCGACAGGCACCCCGCTTCATGGCCAAAGCCGCCCGCGTGATCGGGCCATTCGGCAATTAACGCCGCACCATAGCGATAGTCATCCAGCCCGATTTCCTGCGATTCTTCGGGCGATTTCAATCGGTAAAAATCAGCATGGACCAATGGCACCGGCAGGTGGTCATAGGTTTCGATGATGGTGAAGGTGGGCGAGGGCACCTCACCCTGATGGCCGGCGGCATGGATGATGGCGCGCGACAGCGTGGTCTTGCCCGCGCCCAGCCCGCCCGTCAGCGCCACCACATCGCCCGCCCGCAACAGGCCCGCGATCCGCGCGCCCAGCGCCTGCGTTGCCGTCAGGTCCGGCAATTCCACCGTATATTCAACCATATCAGGGCAGTTCCACAATCGCTGTCGTGCCATGGCCGGGCAAGGATTCGACGTCCAACTGGCCACCATGCGCCTCGATCAACTGGCGCGCCAAAGGCAAGCCCAGCCCCTGCCGCCGTTCGGCCGTCAACCCATCCGCGCCCAGTTTCAGCCCGCCCAGCGCCCGCGCCAAAGTGGCCGCATCCATGCCCGGACCGTTGTCACTGACAACAATTCGGACGCGGTTAGCCCCGCGCAAGCGGTGCCGTGACAGTTCCACCAGCACCCGCCCGCCACGCGGCACAGCGGCGATGGCATTGTCGATCAGATGACCAACGGCGCGCCCCAACCGGCGCGGGTCACCCTCGATCCGCCCGGCGCCGGGATCGCCGCGCAGATCGAACTGGATCCCCGCGTCCAGAATGCGCGCCCGCCGCTCCTCGACCAGTTTGGTGACAAAGGGGAAGACCTCGATCGCCTCATGGGACAGCGGCAACATCCCCGCCTCGGACTGCGAGAGATCCAGCACATTCTCGATCTGGTCCGACAGCCGCGCGACCGAGGTCAGGATGGCATCGACATATTCGCGCCCCGGCTCGGTCAGATCACCGCCAAGGCCCGCCTGCAACAGTTCGGCAAAACCGCCGATGCTGGTCAGCGGCGTGCGGAATTCATAGCTCATATTGGCCAGGAAGCGGGTCTTCAACTGGTCCGCCTCCACCAGCGCGGCGTTGCGTTCGCGCAAAGCATCCTCTGCCTTTTGCGAATCGGTGATGTCCAGCACCGTCAGCAAACCATTGCCATCAGGCAGCGGCACCCCCGCAAATTCCAGCGTCCGCCCATCGGCCAGCGCCACCCGCCCGCCGGTCTCGCGCCGCTCCAGCGTGGCGGCGCGCACAACGTCGCCCACCGCCTTGGCCTGTGCTGGCCGAGCCAGACGGGCGGCGATGCGCTGCAACAGATCGGCCACCTTGGGATGTGTGTCGATGAAATCGGCGTCCAGCCCCCATGCCGCGGCAAAGCGGCGGTTCCACAATTGCACGCGGCCATCGGGGGCAAACACCGCGATCGCCTCGAACAGGCTGTCAAAGGTGGCGGTACGGGTGCGCAGCAGCGTGTCGCGCATCGCCGAAATGCGCAAGGTTTCGGTGCGGTCCTCGACCACCAGCAACAGCCCGCCATCGGGCATGGGCTGAGCCACAACCCGCAGATGCGTGCCATCGGACAGCGGCCACGCCTCTTCCTGCACGCTGCTGGCGGCAAACCAGCCCGCGCGCTCACGCCGCCACGCGGGGTAATCGCGCATTTCGGGCACGCGGCCGCCCTCGCGCGCGGTGTCGATCAAGCGCTCGAACTGCGGCGGGTTGATCACATCGGCAGGCTTCATCGCCAACAGTCGCTGGAACGGCTGATTGGCGAAAATCAGGCGGCGGCTTGCGTCAAACTGCGCGACACCCGACGACAACAGGTCCAGCATTGACCGCTGCGCCTCGCGGAAGGCCCGGAACGAGCGGCCCAGTTCCTCCATCTCCTCGATGTCGATGGCGTAACCGGCCACACCCTCATCACCCAACGGCAGGTCCAGCACGCGCAAGGCGCGGCGCTGCCCGTCGATCGTGGTCGAAATGATCCGCTCGATCGGTCGTCCCGCGCCAGCAGCCTGTTGCGCCACCTGCGCCGGGGTCAGCCCGTCGACCACCTCGATCAACTCCACCCCGTCCTCCACGACGGCGCGGGCGTTCTCGCCCCCCACCGCGCGGACATAGGCGGTATTGACCAGCCGCAGCCGCCCATCGGCCTCGCGGAACCACATCGGAATGGGCGCGGCCTCGATCAAACCGACCAGCGCGGTAAAATCGGACCGCGCGCGATCGGTTTCGGCACGCATGCGGGCCAGTTGCGTTTCAGCGTCGCTGGCGTCAAACACCCAGACCTGCGCTGCCCCGCGCGGCCCGATCAGCGGATCGGCCAGACACCCCCGCAACGCCAGCGTCCGGCGCGAGCCATTGGGGTTCAATGACAAGCGGAACGGGCGGCTGGTGCGCTGCGTCGTCAGCACCGCTTCGGCCAATGCCTCGACCTGTTCGGGCGGCAGGCCACGCCCGCCCTTGGCCACCCCACCCCGCGCCGGATCGGCCGCCAGCTCGGTCAAAAACTGCGGCAGCGTTTCAAACCCCAGCCATTGCGCCAATCGGGGCGAGCCTTCGATCCGGCCATCGGTGCGCACCATCAGCAATTGCGCCGGGCTTTCCTCGGCCATGCGGGACAGGCGGCGAGCGTTGCGCAGCGCGGCCTCTGCGCGTTTCTGGCGGGCGTGCGCCACCACGATCGCGGCCCCAGCGGCCACCATCCACGCGGCCAGCAACAGCCCCAGCAACACCATGGCAATGGTCGATAACGTCATTACCCCATTGGCTAGGCCGTGGGCGCGCGCTTGGCAATGGGGAAAGCCCCTTGGGGGCGCGCGCCGCCCACAGCAAAAAGGGGCGCCCCGCAGCCGCGAAGCGCCCCCATTTGTCACACTGAACGCCGGATCAGTAGCGATAGTGTTCCGGCTTGAACGGCCCTGCCTGCGTCACGCCGATATAGGCGGCCTGCTTGTCGGTCAGCTTGGTCAGCTTGACGCCCAGCTTGTCCAGGTGCAGCGCGGCCACCTTCTCGTCCAGATGCTTGGGCAGCACATAGACGCGGTTTTCATACTGGGCGTTCTTGGTGAACAGCTCGATCTGGGCCAGCGTCTGGTTGGTGAAGGACGAGCTCATCACGAACGAGGGGTGGCCGGTTGCGCAGCCCAGATTCACCAGACGGCCCTTGGCCAGCATGATGATCTGCTTGCCATCGGGGAATTCGACCAGATCGGTGCCGGGCTTGACCTCGGTCCACTTGTAGTTGGACAGGGCGGCGACCTGAATTTCACTGTCAAAATGGCCGATGTTGCACACGATCGACATCGGCTTCATCGCCTTCATATGCTCGGCGGTGATCACATCCTCGTTGCCGGTGGCAGTGACAAAGATGTCGGCGCGGGTCACCGCGTCTTCCATCGTCACGACCTCATAGCCTTCCATCGCGGCCTGCAACGCGCAGATCGGATCGATTTCAGTCACCAGCACGCGGGCGCCGCCATTGCGCAGCGAAGCGGCCGAACCCTTGCCCACGTCGCCAAAACCGGCAACGCAAGCCACCTTGCCAGCCAGCATCACGTCAGTGGCGCGGCGGATCGCGTCGACCAGCGATTCCTTGCAGCCATACAGATTGTCGAACTTCGACTTGGTCACGCTGTCGTTCACGTTGATCGCCGGGAAAGGCAGCTTGCCGTCCTTGGCGATCTGATACAGGCGGTGAACGCCGGTGGTGGTCTCTTCCGACACGCCCTTGATATGGGCGACGCTGGCCGACAGATAGCCCGGCTTGCGCTTGATGAATTCCTTCAGAGCGCGGACGAATTCGATCTCTTCGGCATTGCTGGGCTCGAACAAAGGCTCACCCGCCTCAACCCGGGCGCCCCACAGCGCGAACATGGTGGCATCGCCCCCATCGTCCAGGATCATGTTGGCGGTGCGGCCCGTGCCATCATCCCAGTCAAAGATGCTGCCAACATAATCCCAATATTCGGCTAGGCTCTCACCCTTGACCGCGAACACCGGGATACCGGCGGCGGCGATGGCGGCGGCGGCGTGGTCCTGCGTCGAATAGATGTTGCAGGTCGCCCAGCGCACATCAGCGCCCAGCGCGACCAGCGTCTCGATCAGCACGGCGGTCTGGATCGTCATGTGCAACGAACCGGTGATACGCGCGCCCTTGAGCGGCTGCGACGGGCCGAATTCCTCACGCAAAGCCATCAGGCCCGGCATTTCGGTTTCGGCGATGGCGATTTCGGCGCGGCCAAAATCGGCCAGACCGATGTCGGCGATCACATAATCCTTCGTGGCTTCGAGCGTGGTCGACACTTCAACAATCTCCTGAGCACCACGACGCGCGGCGGAAAGCGGCGCACGTCGAACGTGCGCTGCCTTAGCCGCTCGCACCGCAACACGCAATGAAATATAAAGATCGCTTTATATCCCATTTGGAGCCTTTGCCGCGGATCGGGCGGCCAACGGTCCGCGGGGTGGCGCACCCTGCGATGCGCCACCCCGCCTTCCTGCTCACACGTCATTGCCGGCCCTCTCCATAGGGCGCGGCCACCGCTGGGCTTACGGCGCTATCGCCAGGCGCGGGGCCTGCTCTGACAGCGCGTAATCGGCAACCGCCAATAGATTGGCGGCGCCATGCATCTGCGCCAGATCCCTGGTCATGGCGCCTAACTCGGCACAACTCATCCACGGATGGCCACCGCCGTAACGGTTGGCCATCACCACGCTCATCCGATCAGCGGCGCGATCAGCCTCGGCCGGGCCACCAGTGTGGCCAGCGGCCAGCCGCAAGGCCTGTGCCGCCGCGTTCAGTTCGGCCATATGGGCGGCCTCGAACCGCTGGAAATCGGCCTGAAAGTCATCGCCCGTGTGGCGACAGCGCAGGCTGGTGACCATCAACATGATGTCCAGTTCGCGCAAGGCGGAGGCCTGTGCCACGCCCCGCGCTCCAGCCCATCCGGCCGGCTGCGCCGCCACAGGCGCCGCCACCAGCGTCAGCACACTTGCCACACACGCCGCAATCCGGCCCGCGCCTGACCGATAGCGGCGCGCTTTTGCGATCCCTTGACCCATCTTGGCCTCCCCGGAAATGGCTTTTCGCCGTCCGTGCAGCCACCATCGCAGGACGCGGTTGCTGGTGTGTGCAACGATCCGGTTAATCCCGCATTTGCCGCAATTTCTTTCTTTAGCCCTTGGAGCGGGTGTCTTGCCGCTGCCACAGGCGCGCCTATATGTAAGCAGGCATAACACGGGGGCACCAAGCCCCTCCCCACGCGGCGGCGCCACAATGCCGCCAACCCCAAGGAGAAAGTCATGACCATCGCCGTTGGCCAGCCCATCCCCGACGTCAAGCTGGTGAAGTCCACCGACAGCGAACGCACCCCCGTGCAGACCGCCGAATATTTCAAGGGCAAGAAGGTCGCGCTGTTCTCGGTGCCGGGCGCCTTCACCCCCACCTGCTCGGCCAAGCACCTGCCGGGTTATGTCGACAACGCCGCCGCGCTGAAGGCCAAGGGCGTGGACGAAATCGTCTGCACCGCCGTCAACGATCCCTTCGTCATGGGCGTCTGGGGCAAGGCTTCGGGCAGCGATGACGTGACGATGCTGGCCGATGGCAATGGCGACTTTGCCGAAGCGCTGGGCCTGACCATGGACGGCACCGGCTTTGGCCTGGGCAAGCGTGGCCAGCGTTTCGCGCTGGTGATCAACGATGGCGTGGTCGAGCAGGTGTTCGTCGAGGCCGCGGGCGAGTTCAAGGTGTCCGCCGCCGAGCACGTGCTGGAAAACCTGTAATCCGGCCGGGCCATCACTGGCCCAAAACAAAGGGGCGGCGCCATCTGGCCCGCCCCTTTTGCTTGCCCCTACAGCGGGCCGGATGACGTCAACGGGTGCCATCCCCATACGCATCACGCCGCCCTTGCGCCCTGCACCTTGGCCTCGATCACGCGCCACAGCCGGTCCAACGCCTGCGCCGGTTCGGCATGGGGGGCAAATGTGCCAATCGGCGCACGGCGGAACGCGGTTTGCTCAATCGCGCTGGACCACGGGATCGCGGGATAGGGCGCCATCTCCCCCTCACGCAAATCGCGATGCGCCTTGCGTCGGCCATCATACATCGAGAGCACCGGCAACAACGGCGGATGGCGGCCATGCTCGCGCTTCAACTCACGCCGCAGCGTGTCCAGCGCGCGGAACGACAAAGGCGACACCGGCAAAGGCACGATCAGCACATCGGCCGCCGCGATGATCTGGTCCGACACCTCACCCAATAGCGGCGGGCAGTCCAGAATGATCCGCGAATAGCGCCCGCGCAGCATGTTGGTCAGATTGGCCAGCCGCCGCTTTTGCCCGATGCGCGCCAGATGCAGTTGCAACGAACGCAAACTGTCATCGGCCGACAACAGCGACAGATTGGGATAGGCGGTTTCGCAAATCAGTTGATCGGGCCGTCCCTCGCGATGAAAAACACCGGCAGCGCGCAGTCGCGGCTGTTCATCCTCGCCCAGCAAGTAGCCCGCGCCACCCTGAACATCCAGATCCCACAGCAATGTCTTGTGCCCGCCCAATACCGCCGAGCGCCAGGCCAGGTCGACCGACAAGGTCGTCTTCCCCACGCCTCCCTTGGTACTATAGACTGCTATGACCGACATTTTACCCAGACTATCGCCAGAGTGATCCCGATGATCGGTCTGACATATTTTGTCTGAGTCGCAACCGGCGATTCCACCCTGTCCCAAATCAGGAAGTTGCCACGGCCACCTCTTAACACGCGGCAAGGGCGGCGACAGGCCGCCAGCATCGTCCCAGGCCTCGTCCAAACCGTCCTGCGCCACCAGCAAAGCCATCGCTCACCCCCTTCTCGTGCCTGACGAACAGGTGCCGCGTTCAATACATCGCCATGGATGTGGGAATATCGCCGCTGGTCAGCGTGTTGTTGCCATAGGATTTGCCCACCCCGCCCGTTTGCAGATCCAGCGCCTTGGTGCTGCCCAGAACATTGTTGCCCGCCATCAGCACGTCATTGCCGGTGCCCACCACCCGCACACCCGCGTCATAATTGGCCAACAGCAATGACCGGAACAGTTTCAGATGCCCCGCCCCGCCATTGGACGACACCAACACCCCCACCTGATTGGCATAGACCGTGGAATTGTCCAAAGTCACCCGCACCGTATAGGCCGAGACAATCTGCACCCCCGTTGCCGCGCCCGCGCGGTAATAGCGGATACCGACATTCTGCAACAACACCTCCAGCGCGCCGGTCACCTTGACCCCGTATTCATAGGCGATGCCCGATGCGGTGGCCGTCCCCTCCAGATCGACGTCGGAAATGACAAAGCGGTCCTGCGCCCCGCCCGCCAGCGTGATCTGCGCCACCATCACCGGGCGGCCGATTTCTGATCGGATGCTCATCGGGCGGGTGATCGTGGCCGCGCCATACACCCCTGAATCCATGACAAAGATCGTACCGTTGGTGGCCGTCATCGTCACCGCCTTGGCCAGTGTCAGACAGGGGTCCATCGCCTGACAGGTGGCCGCATCGCTCCCCTCGGCGGCGATCCACGTCTGATCAATCAGGGCATAGGCCGGGCTGGACACCAATGCGCCACCACCCAACAGGCCGGCCGCCAGTACCGCCCTCCACCCGCTGCCCTGCCTGCGCGTTGCCTGCACCTGTGCCATGCCCATCCTCCTGTCCTGCGCGCCCGCTCTTTGGGCGCCGGCCTACGGTAATGCACAGAGGCAGGGCTTTGCGACCCCAACCACTTTCACTTTGGATTAACCATAACGGGATGCATCCGCCCCGCAAAAGGCCCCTTCACACCCGGCGCGCGACACCGCCGCCCGGATCGCGGCGGACCTGGCCCATCAGTTCCAGCTCGATCAACGCCGCCTGCACCGCCCCGGCGTCCACGCCGGTCTGCTCGATCAGATCATCCACCGCCACGGGCACCGGCCCCAGCAAACCGACGATCCGGTCAACCAAAGGCGCGCTGTCCGCCGCCGGGCCAGGGGCGATGACGGGCGCTGGATCAGCAGGCTCTGTCGCCGCGTCGCGGGCCCGATAATGCGAATGCGGCAAAGGGGTTGGCGCGGCCTCCTCGTCCAGCGCCTCAGCCATGGCAAAGTCGGCGATCATGCCCAGCACGTCATCGGCCGATTGTACCAGCACCGCGCCATCCTGAATCATCCGGTTGCTGCCGTGGCAACGCGGGTCCAGCGGAGACCCCGGCACGGCCATCACCTCGCGCCCATCCTCCGCGGCCCAGCGCGCCGTCACCAGCGCGCCCGATCGCTCGGCCGCCTCGACCACGACAACCCCCGCCGATAGGCCCGCGATGATCCGGTTGCGCCCATGAAAATGCCGGGTCGAAGGCGCGGTGCCGGGCGGCAATTGCGTGATCAACAGGCCACTTGCGGCGATCTCCTCGATCAGCGCGGCATGTTCGGGCGGATAGGGCACGTCGATCCCGCCCGGCATCACGCCGATGGTGCCTACGCCGCCGCCCAATTGCCCCTCGATCGCGCCGCGATGGGCCGCCGCGTCAATCCCGCGCGCAAGGCCCGACACCACCGCATGCCCCGCCCGCGCCAGATCGCGCGCCATGTCGCGGGCCATGCGCAATCCCCCGGCCGAGGCATTGCGCGCGCCCACCAGCGCCACCGGCAGCCGCCGCGCCAGCCCCACATCGCCGCGCATGATCAGGATCGGCGGCGCGCCCTCGGCCATGCGCAAGGCGGGGGGATAATTGGGCTGATCATGGAACAGATATCGCCCGCCGATGGCCATGACGGCGGCCATCTCGTCCTCGATCCGGGCAGCTGTCACGGCGTGCCATGGGCTGCCATCGCGGGTTTTGGGCGGAGCATCGGCCAATGCCGCCAGCGCGGCCTGTGCGCTGCCATGCGTGTCCAGCCATTGGCGAAACGCCACCGGCCCGATCCCTGCCGAACGCAACAGGCGGATGCGCGCCACCCCTTCGGCGCGCGTCAACGTCAAGCGGGGCGCAACATCGCTGCCTCCCCGCCCGGCCATGGTCAGGCCGCGTCCTTTTTCTGGCCCACGCGCGGTTCGGTTCCGGCGCGCAGCCGGGCGATATTCTCGCGGTGCTGAAACAGCACCAGCCCGGCCAACAGCACCAGCACCGGGGCCATATTGGCATGGCCCGTCGCCAGCGCCGCGATCGGCGCGGCCACGCCCGCGCTCATCCCGCCAACGCTGGAAATGCGCGACAGTTTGAACATGCCAACCCACGCCAGCAGGCACAGCACGCCAATCGGCCAAGCCAGCCCCAGCGCCACGCCCAGCATGGTCGCCACGCCCTTGCCCCCGCGAAATTTCAGCCACATCGGAAAGCAATGGCCCACCAATGCCCCTACCGCGCCCGCCAGCGCCAGCATCGTCGCGCCATCCGCCCCATCGGCAAAGGTGCCATGCGGCAACAGGCGGGCGATGCACACCGCCGCCGCGCCTTTGCCCGCGTCCAGCAACAAGGTCGCCGCCGCCAGTCCTTTGCGTCCGGTGCGCAGGACATTGGTGGCCCCGATATTGCCCGAACCGATGCTGCGCAGGTCGCCCGCGCCAAACGCGCGCGTCAGCAGCAGCCCAAACGGCACCGAGCCCAGCCCGTATCCCAATACACCCGCAACAATCAGCGACATGCTCTTTCCCGCAAAAACGCAACGGGCCTACGCCCCTATACCCTGCGTATTTACCGATGATCGCGTTTTTGTCGAACCCTTCCTCTTTTCTTTTTGCCGCCCCCCGCCATAGAAGGGCCGCCATGTCCCAGACCACGCCTGATCCTGCCGCGCCGATCCTGATGTTTGATTCGGGCGTGGGGGGATTGTCGGTGCTGGACGCGCTGCGCGGCGTGCTGCCACAGGCGCCGGTGATTTATGCCGCCGACAACGCCGGCCTGCCCTATGGTGAAAAGACCGAGGCGCAGATCGCCGCCCGCGTCTCTGGCCTGCTGGGCCGCATGACCGAGCGATTGCGCCCGCGTCTGGTGTGCATTGCCTGCAACACGGCCAGCACCATCGCCCTGGCCAGCGTGCGCGAAGTGCTGGAGGTACCGATCGTCGGCACCGTCCCCGCCATCAAGCCCGCCGCCGCCATGACCCGCAGCGGCGTCATCGGCCTGCTGGGCACACAGGCGACCATTCGTCAGGCCTATGTCGACCGGTTGGAGCATGAATTCGCCCGCGACCACCGCCTGATCCGCTATGGCGCGCCCGAACTGGTCGGCGCGGCCGAGGCCAAATTGCGCGGCGAACCCGTCGATCCGGCCGCCATTGCCAGCGCGATCAATGGCTTGCGCGCGCAGCCCGACGGCGATCGGATCGACACGGTGGTGCTGGCCTGCACCCATTTCCCGCTGCTGACCGCCGAATTGGGCGCGGCCTTTGGGCCGGACGTGCGGTTTATCGATGGCGCACAGGGCATCGCGCGCCGGATTGCCTTTTTGACGCAAGGGCAGACTTTCGCCCGCACCCGTTCCGATCAGGCTCTGTTCACCGGGGCGCAGGGTATAGACGCCCTCACCCCTGCGCTGCGACTGCGCGGGCTGGAACAGATCGAGGTTTTCTGATGCGCATGTCTTTTGCTTCGGTTTCCGCCGTCTGTATCGCGGCGCTGACCGCCCTGACGCTGGGTGGCCCTGCCTCGGCCAAATCCGCCACCCCCCACCCGCACGCCCATCAGGCCGAAGTCGCGCTGACCATCGATGACATGCCCGCGCTGATGCTGGACGACACGCCCTCGATGACCCTGCGCCAGCGTCAGGCCTATATCGACGATTACATGCAGCGCCTGACGCGCGGACTGGTGCGCCATCACGTCCACGCCATCGGCTTTGTCAACGCGGGCAAGTTCGAGGCGGGCATCGCCAGCCAGCAAAAGCGCGTGCTGACGCGCTGGCTGGCGGCGGGGCTGGATCTGGGCAACCACACCTATAGCCACGAAACACCCGAAACGCTGGGCGCGAAAGGCTATGTGCAAGACATCGCCCATGGCGAAACATGGCTGCGCCCGATGATGGCGCATTATGGCCGGTCATTGACGTGGTTCCGCCACCCATACCTGAAAACCGGAGCAACGGCACAAACCCGCGCGACGATCGAAAACTGGCTGGCCAAGCATGGCTATCGCGTGGCCCCGGTGACAATGGACGCCGACGACTGGCTGTTTGCCGAATGTTATGATCACGCGCTGGAGCATGGCGATACCGCACTGGCGGCGCACATCCGCCACGATTACCTGCAATTTGCCCGCGCACGCATCACCTGGTTCCGCCAAGCCTCGCAGCTTTTGTTCCACCGCGACATTTCCTATATCTTCCTGATGCATGCCACGCGGCTGAACGCCGATGTGCTGGATGCCTATCTGGCCATGCTGAAACGACAGGGCCTGCACACGGTCAGTCTGGAACGGGCGATGCGTGATCGCGCCTATCGTTCGCCCGACCGTTTCCTTTCGGCCAAGGGGACCGACTGGTTGTCGCGCTGGGCCCAGACGCGCGGCATCGACATCCCTAAAGACGAACCCGAGGCACCCGCCGATCTGGAGCGGCTGTACCACCGGATCGACCCAGACACCTGAGCGTCTGGACGCAGGCCCAGCGTTCCGTCTGGTGGAGATGGGACAATTTGCCCGCGCCTTTCGCCCCGTTTTGGCCGGCATAGGGGATTCATCCGGGTCTTTGATACTGGTCATATTCGGGCAACTGGTTTATGTGGCAGCGGGCGGCAGACCCCGCCAGAGGGTCGCTTTGCAGGATGACAGAGCCAGTGAACTACGATCAGATTTTCGATTCTGCGATCCAGCGCCTCCATACCGAGGGTCGCTATCGGGTTTTCATCGACATCCTGCGCAACAAGGGGCAGTATCCCAACGCGCGGTGTTTTGCCGGGCACAACGGGCCCAAGCCGATCACGGTGTGGTGCAGCAATGACTATCTGGCGATGGGTCAGCACCCCAAGGTGATCGAGGCGATGGAGCAGGCGCTGCATGACGTGGGTGCCGGCAGTGGCGGTACGCGCAACATCGGCGGCAACACCCATTACCACATCCAGCTGGAGGAAGAACTGGCCGACCTGCATGGCAAGCAGGGCGCGCTGCTGTTCACCTCGGGCTATGTCTCGAACGATGCGACGCTTTCGACTCTGGCCAAGATCCTGCCGGGCTGCGTGATCTTCTCGGACGAGCTGAACCACGCCAGCATGATCGCCGGCATCCGCAATTCCGGCGCGGAAAAGAAGGTGTGGCGTCATAATGATGTCGAGCATCTCGAAGAGCTGCTGGCCGCGACCGACCCCAGCCTGCCCAAGCTGATCGCGTTCGAAAGCGTGTATTCGATGGACGGCGACATCGCCCCCATCCACGCCATCTGCGATCTGGCGGAAAAGTATAACGCCCTGACCTATATCGACGAAGTGCACGCGGTGGGCATGTATGGCCCGCGCGGCGGCGGCATTTCAGACCGGGACAAGGCGGCGCACCGCATCGACATCATCGAAGGCACTTTGGGCAAGGCGTTTGGCGTGATGGGTGGCTATATCGCCGCCGACACGCGCATCATCGATGTCATCCGCTCCTATGCGCCAGGCTTCATCTTCACCACCTCGCTCTCGCCGGTGCTGGTCGCGGGCGTGCTGGCCAGCGTCCGCCATCTGAAAAGCAGCAGCGTCGAGCGCGATGGCCAGCAGGCCGCCGCCGCCACGCTAAAGCGCCTGTTTGCGCAGGCGGGGCTGCCGGTGATGCCATCAACCACCCACATCGTCCCGCTGATGGTGGGCGACCCGGTCAAGGCCAAGAAGATCAGCGACATCCTGCTGGCCGAATATGGCGTCTATGTGCAGCCGATCAATTTCCCCACCGTGCCCCGCGGGACCGAGCGTTTGCGCTTTACCCCCGGCCCGGCCCACAGCGAGGCGATGATGGCCGACCTGACCGCCGCCTTGGTGGAAATCTGGGACCGTCTGGCGCTGAAACTGGCCGCCTGATTCACCCTGCCCGCATGACACACGCAAAGGGAGGCCCCCTACCAGAGGCCTCCCTTTGTCATATCAGCCGCACACGCGGGTAATCACTGATAGGTGGCGCGCACCACATAGCTGCCGGAATAGACGCCCACCGGCATGTTGCTGGGCACCGAGAGCACACCCCCGACCTTCAGCTGCTTGACCCCGGCGCTGTCCAGCACGGCCGAGCCAAACTGCACCTGCGGCGTGAAGTTCATCTGTCGAGAACCATTGCTGACCGATCCAGACGACACCAGAATGCCGAACAGACGGCTGGGCTCACCTGTTATGACAAAGCTATCGACGCTGGTCGAGGAGCCCGGAACATGGTTCACGCTCCCGCCCGTATAGGCAAAGCCTGAGGTCTGCACCGTCACACTGCCCGAACCAACCGCCGTAAACTTGCCAAAATTCAGCGTGGCAGCCGAACCATCCAGATTGCCGTGCGTAATGCGGATCGGCTTGACCACCTGCGCCTGACTGCTGCCACCCTGAGACGACTGATTTCCGCTGGCCGCCATCGCCGGCGCCGCCATCAATCCCACCCACACGACCACACCGCGCAAGGCGTGCTTTGCGATTTTGCGCATGTTGCCAGCCCTCACTGATAAGCGGCGGTGACGTTATACGTCCCGCGATAGACGCCCGGCGTTGCCGCTGCCGGCACCGTCAGCGTGCCACCCACGACAAAGCTTTGCACGCCATGCCCTGGCAGTGTCACCGTGCTAAACTGCGGCACGGTGGTAAACGACATGCTGTTGCTGCCCAGCGTCACCGAACCGTTGCCGGTCGTAATGCCAACCACGCGGTTGCCGCCGGCCACAATGTAAAAGCTGTCTGGCATCACATAGCTGCCCGGCACAAACGAGACATCGCCACCCGTGCTGCCGCCTCCCGCAGGCAAGGCTACCACGGTGACGGTCCCACCCGTGCCCGCAGTGAACTTGCCAAAGTTCAGCGACGATACGACGCCGCCGCGCCCAGCGTGTACCAAACGGATCGGCTGCACCACTTCGGCGGTAGAGCTGCCCGCAGCCGTGGACGTGTTGCCCGACCCGCCGCCAGCCGTCACATTGGCCATCGCTGGCCCACTGGCCAAGGCCGCGATCGTCGCGATCAGGCCTCCCCAATGTCGAATTTTCTGTCCCATTTCTTTCCCCGGTCTCTATCGCCGGGGTCCCCACCCCTGCGATATCCGGGCAATTACGGTGACGCCATTTACCACTGGGCTAAATGACACTGTTAAGAAATGGTGAATCAGATTTTTTGTCGCGCGGAAAAAATCCCGCAAATCCGCGGCATTGCACCGAGCCCCGCAGCTGCTTTGTGATCCAGCGAGTTAACCGCCGCGCCCCTTTTCACCGATCCGCCCGCGCAGCGTTAAGGTTTGCGCGCGGGCGGGCGGGGGCGGAAATCAGAAGCTGCTCCAGTCGTCGTCCTTGGATGATAGCGCCAGGTTACCGGTGACCGGCGGCGGGGCCGTGCGGCGCGCGGCCAGGTCTGGCAAAGGCAGGACGTCCACTGTTGGCGCGACAGCCTGAAGGCTCGGCACCTCGTCCAGCGCGGTCTGCCGCCGCACCGCTGCCGCGGCGGTGCCGGTCAGGTTCGCGCGGGCGGCCCGGTCACGGGTGCGGAACTGCGCCACCAGTTCGGTCAGGCGCGTAGCCTCGTCAGCCAGACTGCGCGTTGCGGCCGAGGATTCCTCAACCATCGCCGCGTTCTGCTGCGTCATGCGGTCCATTTCGTTGACGGCGTTGTTGACCAGCGAGATATTGCTGGCCTGCCGGTCGGAACTCTCGGCGATCTCGGCGATCAAGGTGTTGATCTCGCCCACCTGATCAACGATCTGGCGCAACATCATGCCGGTTTCGCCCACCAGCGCCACGCCTTCTTCAACCTGATGCGAAGAATTGGCGATCAATGCCTTGATATCGCGGGCGGCGTCGGCACTGCGCTGCGCCAGCGCTCGTACCTCGCTGGCCACCACGGCAAAGCCCTTGCCCGCATCGCCTGCCCGTGCTGCTTCCACCCCGGCGTTCAACGCCAGCAGGTTGGTCTGGAACGCGATGCCGTCGATGACATTGGTGATCTGGCTGATTTCCTGCGCCGATTGCTCGATCGCGGCCATGGCGGCGGTGGCCTTTTCCACCACGGCCCCGCCCTGACTGGCCTTGGCATGGGCGGCATCGGATGAAGCCTGCACCACCTGCGCGCTGCGGGCCGCATCGCGCACCGTGCTCGACACCTCGTTCATCGAAGCCGAAGTTTCCTCCAGACTGGCGGCCTGCTGTTCGTTGCGGCGGGCCAGATCCTCGCTGGCGACACGGATTTCCTGGATCGAGCGCATCAGGCTGGCCGAGCCCACCCGCACCAGCCCCAGCGCCTTGGCCAATTCCTCGACGGCGGCGTTGAAATTGACCCGCAGGCTTTCATAGCTGGGCGGGAAAGCGGTGTTCAGGCGGAATTCCAGGTTCTTGGCGGCCAGCTTTTCCATGCCTTCCTGCATGGCGGCCACCACCTGCTGCTGCTCAACCTCGGCCTGCTGCTTGGCAATGCCAGCCTTGCGGAACACTTCCATGGCCTGCGCCATCACGCCGATCTCATCATGGCGGTCCTGCCCGTCAATCGCCACCTGATAATGCCCCTCGGCCATACGGCTCATGGTGCTGGCGGTATCGCTCAACGGCTGCGTGATGCGCGCCACGACCTGGCGCCCCATCCACCACACCGCCACCATCAGCGTCAGCGCGATCACCGCCACCAGCGCCAGGGCCCCGTTGATCATCAGGTTGTCGCCACGATTTTCCTCCGACCGATAGGCGTTTGAATAGTCAACGAGTTTGAGGATCGCCTGATGCTGAGCCAGATAGGCTGGTTCAAGCTCCTGATCGTGCAGGGTCTGCAGCGCGGCGCGGTCACCGGAACGCGCGGCCGGCAAATAGCGTTCGTTCACAACCTTCCAGAACAGCTCTGCGGCAGTCTGGCTTTGCTGCAACAGAGCCAATTCCTCTGCCGGGATTGGCGCGGTCTGCCAATAGGCCTTGCGCTGGCGATAATCGGCCTCCAACGCCTGCAAGGCCTTGATATGAGTATCGGTGGTTTGCGGGTTGGACAGGATCAGTGTGGCCTGCAGATAGGCCTCGACCAGATAGGCGGGCGGCGGCAGGATATCTGCCAACAGTTCGTCCTGCAAAGCGTGCTTCTTTTGAATCGGGCCGCCAAAGCGCACCTGAAACAACACCAGCCCCGCCACGGCTACCGTAATGAGAACCAAGGCAATCAGCGCCTTGGATGCCATGCGTGCCTGTTCCTGTATCATGCCGAACGGCTCCCGATCGTGTAAATTCGTTGCCGCTGATTAATCTGCATAGGCTTTATTTGGCGTTTGACCCAAATTACATGGGAATGCGGATATACTTTGGCGCGGGACGATCGCATTCTGTACGCCGCCCGGCTCCCCTGTGCGAAAGGCCGCAGCCGTTGGGCCCAAAGCTGAACAATGGCTGCATCGTCCATCCCGGAGCCGTTCAGCAAGCACAGGCTAGAACGCGAATCACGGACAAGACGAGGGAAAGGAAGCGGGGGCGCTTCTTCCACCTTTCGTCAGGGAGAAGCGACATGACCACCATCTTCAGGAAATCGATCATCGGCGCGGCCCTTGCCGCCAGTGTCATCACCGCCATCGCTGCCACCCCGGCCATGGCACAGCCCTATGGCGGGCGCGGCGGCTGGGACGGCGAACGCGGTGGCCATCGCGGCGGCGACTCCACCGGCGCGGCGATCGCCGGAGGCATCATTGGTCTGGCGATTGGCGCGGCCATCGCCTCCAACCACCGCGAGCGTCGCTACGAACCCGCCCCGGTCTATGCCCCGCCGCCGCCGCCGCCGGTGGTCTATGAACCTGCCTATGAGCCGGCCTATGCGCCCGCTTACGCGCCAGTCTATGAACCTGCCTATCGACCGACCTATGTGGTGCGGCCCAGCTGGGTGTGGCGCGATGGCTATTACTGGGATCGCGGCGGCAACCGCTATTTCCGTGATGGCCGTCCGTTCCGCCACCATCATCACGGCTGGTAATTACGGTATCGGGATGCCGCGGCGGCCCCTCTCCCCGCAGCATCTCCTCCCCTCTTCCCGTCACCCGCGCGCTGTCCCCTCGCAAGGCGGCGCTGCCGGGTGACCGCCCTGCCCGCCTCCCCTCTCCATTGGGCGGGGCATTTCCGGCGCATGGACGATCCGCACCCCACCAGAGATGCCTCTGCCGCGGATCGGCCATGCGCCTTTTTTGCGCGTTCAGGCGATCACGCCCACAGGTCGGGCTCTGCCCCCAGCGATGGATCGGCGGCAAAGCTGTTGGCCGGGCGCGGCAGGCCCAGATTGTCGCGCAAGGTGGCGCCTTCGTAATCTGTGCGGAACAGGCCGCGCCTTTGCAGGATCGGCACCACCTGATCGACAAAATCGTCCAGCCCGCCCGGCTGATAATTGGGCGAAAGCGAAAAGCCATCGGCTGCGCCCGAACGGAACCAGTCCTCCAGCGTGTCGGCCACGTGTTCGGGCGTGCCCGCCATGGCAAAGCTGGCGCGGCTGACCGTGGCGCGGCGCGCCAACTGGCCCAGCGTCAGATTGTCGGCGCGGGCGATGCGCATCAGTTCCTGCTGCACCCATTGCCCGCCATTGGTCAGCGGGATGTCGGGCATGTGGTCATCCGGGCCATAGCCCGCTGCGCCAAAGTCAAACCCCATCTGCATGCACAGCGTGCTCCACGCCAGCGCGTCGGGGATCAGTTCCAGCAATTCCTCCTCGGCGGCGCGGGCCTCGGCTTCGGTAGAGCGGACCATCAATTGCACCGAGGGGATCACCGCCAGATGCGCCGGATCGCGGCCAAAAGCGGTAGCGCGGGCCTTCATGTCGGCATAGAACGCCTGCCCCTTGTCCTTGGACGACTGCGCGGTAAAGATCATGTCGGCCGTGCGCGCCGAGAGCGCCCGCCCCGGACCTGATCCGCCCGCCTGCACGATCACCGGATGACCCTGTGGCGGACGCCCCACATTCAGCGGCCCGGCCACGTTGAAAAACCGGCCACGATGGTTCAACTGGCGCAGCTTTGCCGGGTCAAAGTAACGCCCCGCCGCCTTGTCGCGCAGCACCGCGTCATCGGCCCAGCTGTCCCACAAATGCTTGACCACATCGACAAATTCCTCGGCCCGCTCATAACGCAGGTCGTGGTCCATCAGATCCTCGGCGCCAAAATTACGCGCCTCTGACGCGCCCGCCGAAGTCACGACATTCCACCCCGCGCGCCCACGCGTGATGTGGTCCAGACTGGCGATGCGCCGGGCCACGGCATAAGGCTCGTTATAGGTGGTCGACACTGTGCCGATCAGGCCGATATCGCTGGTCACCATCGCCAGCGCGGCCAGCAATGTCGTCGGCTCCAGCTTGCCGGCGTAATCGGTCGCGGCATAGGCGTCCGCGCCCTTGATATAGGGCAGCCCCTGTTGATCGCCCGAGAAATAGCAGTGCAGCTTGCCCTCTTCGGCCTTTTTCACCAGCCGGACGTAATGCTGAACGTCATGCTGATCGGCGCCCGCGCTGGCGCCATAGCGCCACCCGCCCGGATGCGCGCCGCTGTTATGGATAAAGGTGGCCAGAATCATCCGGCGTGGCCGCGTGTTCATGGAAATTGCCTTTCAGGAGTGATCGCGCCCCCGCGCGCCTGTGCCCAGGCCAGCGCGAAACACGCACTGGCCAGCAACAGCGCTGGCAGGCCAACATACAGAAAACCAAGGCCGATCCGCGCCGGATCAGCCGCAACATGGGTCGAAACAAAAGCCACCGCCCACGGCCCGCCAGTGCCCGCAACAATTGCCGACAGCAGCCCCAGCGTGGCATAGGCAAAGCCACGCATCGCATTGGGCACGACGTCCTGCACCGTGGCATTGGTGGCCACGTTGATGATCGGCATCACCGTGCCAATCGCCGCCAGCAACATCAGCGCACCGTTCAAACCACCCGCAAACCCGGCAAAGGCGCTGGGCAGCGCCAGCAGCGGCAGCACCGCCAACAGGGCGATCCGCCCGCCCGGCCGCCGCATGGGCGCGGCATCGGCGACAAAGCCGCTGATGATATAACCGCCCATCCCCGACACCAGCAGCATCAGCCCCATTTGCGGCGCGAATTGCGGCACGCTCAACAGGAAATGGCGGCCCAGAAAGGTGGCGGTCCAACTGGTGATGCCGATCAGTGCGACATAGAACAGGCAGAACCCGGCAAACAGCGGCAGCAACGGCCAGCGCATCGCCCATAGCGAGGCCAGCTTTGCCCCCAAACCAATACCCCCCGCCCCATCGGCGGCAAAGCCGTGGCGGGCGGGTTCGCGCACTGTCAGGAACAACAGGCCAATCACCGGCCCCGCCGCGCCACACAGGACAAAGGCCGCGCGCCACGGCTCCACCGTCCCATAGAACGGCAGCCACAGGTGCAGATCCGCCCCGATGATCCAGCCCGGCACCACCGATGACAGTCCCGATCCGATGCTGGCCCCGATCAGATAGGACGAGAGCGCCCGCCCCCTCTGCCCCGGCGGGAACAGATCGGCGATCAGCGACAGCGCGGCAGGCGCCAACGCCGCCTCGCCCAATCCCACCAGCGCGCGGAACACGAAAAAGCTGGCAAAGCCGGGGGCCAGCCCACAGGCCATCGTCGCCACGCTCCACAGCGTCAGGCTGCCCGCCAACACCATGCGCCGCGTGCGATGGTCCACCAGCCAGCCCAGCCCCAGCCCCAGCACGCCCGACAGCACGCTATAGGCCAGGCCCAACAGCAGGCTCATCTGTTGATCGCCGATGGCAAAGCTGTGGCGGATGGGTTCGGCCAGCACGCCAACGATATTCTTGTCGATGGAATAGATGTTGGCCGCCAGAAACAGCAACACCATCGGCCATAGTGCCGATTTGAAAGGCGGGTATTCAGCGGGGGGCGTCGCTGTCATTGGGGTTACTCCACGGGGACGGCACGGCCATCGACACAGGCCAGCAAACGGCCATCGGGATTGTTCAAAATCTCGACCTCGCCGTTGTTGAGGTAGATGATGTCCTCGAAATGGAACTTGCCCACCGCCGGGCCAATCCATGGCAGGTCGCAGGAAATCACCATGCCATCGACCAGCTCGAACGTATGCATGCCGCCGTTGGGGTGCGGGTGGTCGGTGTGCTCCAGCCCCACCGAATGCAGGCCACAGCCCTTGAACTCGGGGTTGCCGGCGGCCTGGATGCAGGCGGTCACGGCCTTTTCCACGTCGGTCGACAGGCGGCCGGGGCGGAAATGCGGCAATGCCGCGCGCCAGCCCAGACGGGTGGCGTTGAAGACGCGCAACTGATCGGCATTGGGCCAGCCGATGACAGCGGTGCGGCCAATGTCGCTGGTATAATGGGCATATTCGGTGGTGGCGTCAAAGGTGATCGTGTCGCCCTCCTGCAACGCCGCCCCCTTGTCCAGACGGCCAAAGCCGGGGCGATAGGGGGTGATCAGCAGGAACACCGGCCGCCCGCCCGTCAACGCGGTGGCCGACCAGAACACCCGTTCTGCCTCGGCGCAGGTGGCGCCCGCGGCAATCGCCTCGGCGCTGATTTGCAGGGCCAGCTCGGTCTTGCGTGCGGCGGCGCGCATATGGCCCATTTCTTCGGGCGTTTTGACCATGCGGATGTCGCGCAGGAAATCGCGCGCCCCCACCGCCTCGATGGCCCCGCCCAGCATTTCGGCCACGTCCAGCCCCAACCCGCGATCCTCGAAGGCGATGCGCGCGCCCTTGGCCAAGCCGATCTCGCGCAGGTAGTCGGCCACCGCCTCGGGGTGGTTCTGCGGCAGGCCTTCGGATGTCATCACCCCCTGCACCCCGCCCGCGCCAATGCCGGGCTTGCGGGCATAGCCGCGCACGATGCGCATCCATGTGCCGCCGCGCTGCTGGGGCTGGCCGGTGTCGACCTCAACCGTCAGAACGGCGGCTTCCTTGGCGTGGTCGCGCGGCAACAGCGCCAGCGCCAGATCGCCAAAGCCCCAACTGGCATCGGTCGCCCAGCTGGACAGGTAATAGGTGTTGATCGGGGTCGAGGCGACGATGGCGTCAATGCCATCTCGGTCCATCAATTCATCAGCGCGGGGGCGGTTCAGAAGCATCAATCGGTCTTTCAGGCGTTATGGGGAACGGCGCGGCGCAGCAGGCGGCCGGGCAGATTACCGGTGGGCGCGTCATTGCGGTGCGTCGCCACACCCGACACGATGGTCGCGGCATAGCCCACCGCATCCTGTGTCAAGCGGCGGCCACCAGCGGGCAGATCGAAACTGGCGCGTGGGCTGCGCAGCGCCAACCGGTCATAATCGATGATGTTGAAATCGGCCTTCATCCCCGGCGCGATCACGCCCCGGTCGTTCAGGCCCATGACGCGGGCGGTGTGGCGGGTCATCATCTCGACCGCTTGCGGGATCGACAGCCGGTCGCCCACCCGGTCGCGCGTCCAGTACGACAGCATATAGGTCTGCATCGACCCATCGCAGATCGCCCCGCAATGCGCACCGCCATCGCCCAGCCCCAGCACCGTGTCGTCGCGCGTCAGCATCTGATGCACCACGTCCAGATTATAGGCGGTGAAATTGCGCGCCGGGAAATAGAGGATCGCCTGCCCCTCCTCCTCCAGCAACAGGTCATAGGCCAGTTCGGGCAGCGTCACCCCGCGCGCGGCGGCCAGATTGTCCAGACGGCGGCTTTCGGGCGGGGAATAGTCGGGGTCGGCCCCCATCGGGTAACACAGGTGGATGAACCGCATGAAGGCGGGGTATTTCGCCGGGTCCAGCCTGGTCCCCTTACCATCCGGGCCATATTCGCGCAGGATCGCCGCGCGGGTGTCGGGCTGGCGCATCGCCGCCACGCGCTGTGGCAAAGGCAGGGCGTCAATCGCGTCATAGCTGGGGCAGCCACGGAACGGGTGCAGCGTCAGTTGCAGCCCCATCAGCACGCCCACTGGGCGGCCCACCACCTGCCCCAGCATGTCGGCGCCGCCTGCGCGGGCGGCACGGGCATATTCGGCGATCTGGTGCCAGCGGTCGGGCGCTTCGTTATATTGCAACAACGGAAAGGTGACGGTGTGGCCAGACGCCTGCGCCACGCGCTGCAACAGGTTGAACTCGCCCGAAAAGCCATGGGTCGTGTCAAATTCCGACGCCGACATGAACAGCGCTTTGCCATAGGGCTTCATGGCCAAAGCGATATGCATCAACTCGTCCTCGCTGGCGGTGGTGACGGGCAATTGCTGCCCCCCCGCCGTGCGATGGCCGATCACCCGCGTCGTGGAAAAGCCAAAGGCCCCTGCCGCCATACCCTCGGCGACAATGGCGGCCATGCGGGCCATGTCGCGGGTGGTGGCGGGCTCACGGTCGATGGCGCGCTGGCCCATCACCCACACGCGCACCGGGATATGCGGCACCGCCACGGCAAAATCGGCATCCATATGCCGCTGTGCCAATGCGTCCAGATAATCGGGAAATGTCGTCCAGTTCCACGGCAAGCCTTCGGCCATGACGATGCCGGGGATGTCCTCGACACCCTCCATGACATTGATCATTTCCTCGCGCATGTCAGGCTTGCAGGGCGCAAAACCCACGCCGCAATTGCCCAGCAATACGGTGGTGACGCCATGGTTGGTCGATGGGCTGAAATGGCTGTCCCACGTCACCTGCGCATCATAATGCGTGTGCAGATCGACAAAGCCGGGAGTGACCAGCATGTGGCGCGCGTCGATTTCCTCGACGCCCTTGGCCGGGATCTCGCCCACGGCGGCGATGCGGCCATCCTGCACGGCGATATCCGCCTCACGCAATTCGCCGCCGGTGCCATCGGCAATCGTCCCGCCACGAATGATCAGGTCATAGGCGCTCATCACTCAGGCTCCATTGCCGATGAATTCGGGACGCACGGGCGCATAGGCCCCGCTGGCATAGCCATTGTCTGGCCGCGCCAATCCCAGCCGGTCACGCAACGTTCCGGGCGCATATTCGGTGCGGAACAGGCCGCGTTGCTGCAACAATGGCACCACGCCATCGACAAACAGCTCCAGCCCGGCAGGCAGATAAGGCGCGGCAATGACAAAGCCGTCTGCCGCCCCGCTGGTGTACCACGCCTCCAATTCGTCCGCGACATCGGCGGCGGTGCCGGTCACGGTGCGGCTGGTGCGGCCACCGGCCACTTGCGCGGCCAATTGGCGGATGGTCAGCCCCTCGCGCCGGGCCAGACCCACCACCTGCTCCCAGGTGGATTTCGACATGCCGCTTTCGGGCACATCAGGCAGCGGGCCATCGGGGTCATGCCCCGACAGGTCGACATTGCCCAGCAACCCCTCCAGCTTACCCATCGCCACCGGCAGCGGGATCGCCGCGTCCAGCGCGGTGCGCGTGGCCTGCGCCTCGGCGGCCGAGGCGCCGATGATCGGGGTGATGGCGCACATGATCTTGCAACTGTCGGCGCTGCGCCCGGCCTCGCGCAACAGCTCGTGCATCTCGGCCCGGAAGGCCTGCGCCGTTGCCATCGAGGAATGCGAGGTAAAGATCACCTCGGCATGGGCGGCGGCAAAGCGTTTGCCCACATCGGACGCCCCGGCCTGCACCAGCACCGGATGCCCCTGCGGCCCGCGCGGCACGTTCAGAGGCCCAGCCACCTGGAAATGCACGCCCTGATAGCCCACGCCATGGATACGCGCCGGATCGGTGTAACGCCCCGCCGCCTTGTCAGCCAGCATCGCCCCATCTTCCCAGCTGTCCCACAGCCGTTTCGCCACATCCACAAATTCGCCCGCCCGCGCATAGCGTTCGGTGTGGTCGTAATGGCTGGCCAGCCCGAAATTATGCGCCTCGTTCTCCATGGTCGAGGCCACGATGTTCCAGCCAATGCGGCCACCGGTAACATGGTCCAAACTGGCGAAACGGCGCGCCAGTTCAAAGGGTTGCGAATAGGATGTCGAGGCTGTGCCCACAAAGCCGAGATGCCGCGTGGTGGCCGAGAGCGCCGCGATGATCACCGCCGGGTCCAGCTTTGGCGTTTCCAGACAGGCGAACACATCGTCGCCCCGCGCCGGGGGATAGCCCACCGAATCGGCGATGAACACGCCATCAAACAGCCCACGTTCGGCCACAGCCGCACAATGCTGGAAATAGGCGATGTCAGTCAGCGCAGCAGGAGCCGCATCGGGGTGGCGCCATCCGGCCATGTGGCCGCCGGTCTGCATCAGGAAGGCAAGAAGTTTCATGCACACTTTTTGCCAAGGCATTGCACAAATTTGCAGACACCAATGCAAAATGTTCGCCAGGCGGAAACCGATGGCATTCCCGTTCCCCCGCCCCGCATTCCCGCCGAAGGAAAGCACCAACAACACCGTTTGGCAAGCGCTCCAACGGGGAGAAAGACATGCAGAATATTGCACAGATACCCGCGCCAGCCCCAGCGCGGATACCGGTGGCACGAGCATGGGCGGCGGTCGCCGTGCTGTGCCTGGCGCAAGTGGTGGCCTATGTGGATCGCGGCATATTGGCGCTGGTCATCGATCCGGTGCGAGCTGATCTGGGAATTGGCGATGTCCAGATCGCCGTCCTGCAAGGCTTTGCCTTTGCCGTGTTTTACGTCAGCGTTGGCCTGCCGCTGGGCCATCTGGCCGATCGGGTGAACCGCCGCATGTTGCTGGCCGCGGGCATCGTGGTGTGGAGCGCGGCCACCATCGGTTGCGGCCTGTCGCGCGGGTTTGGCGACATGTTTGTCGGCCGCCTGTTCATCGGCGTGGGCGAGGCGGTGCTGGGCCCATGCGCGGTTGGCATCATCGCCGAAATGTTCCTGCCCGAACGGCGCGGCCGCCCGATGGCGCTTTATGTGCTGGGCAGCATGGTGGCCTATGGCGTGGGATCGACGCTGTGCGGGATGATCCTTCAGGCGGTTCCGGCGGGCTTTTTTGCCGGGTGGCCGGTGGTGGACGGGCTGGCGGCGTGGCGCGTGGCCTTTGTCGTGCTGGGGGCCTGCGGCCTGCCGGTGGCGCTGCTGTTGTGGCTGGTGGGCGATGGCAGCCGCAGCGCCACGCTCAAGGCGCAGGCCGCTCCGACCGGGCCGATCTGGCCCGCGCTGGCCGCGCGTGCCGGAGTGCTGGTGCCGCTGTATCTGTCGGCCGCGCTGTTCGCGCTGGGCGCGGCGGCGATCACGGGGTGGAGCGCTGCCATGCTGACCCGTCAGATGGGCATCGCCGCCACCGCCGTGGGTAAAGAGCTGGGCCTGTTCCAGATCGCTTGGGCGCTGATCGGCGCGGGGTTGGCGGCGCTGATCGTCGACCGCGTCGCGGCCCGTTACGGCACGGCGGGCAAGGTCACGCTGGCGGGCATCGTCGCGCTGGCAACGCTGCCCTCGGCGCTGGCCTATGCCATGCCGGGGCCGCTGGGCGCGATGGTGCTGGCGGCCCAAGTGATGGGTGCCAGCGCGCTTTACGGCACCACCATGCTGTCCGTCATCAGCGAGATCGTACCCGCCCAATCACGCGGGCTGGCGGTGGCGTTTTACGCCTTTGTCATGACGATGATCGGCGGTTCGCTGGGACCGCTGGCGGTGGCCGGGCTGACGGCGCGGGTGTTTTCAGGCCCTGCCGCCACCGGCCAGTCGATCGCCACCGTTGCCGCGCTGGCGCTGGGCGGATGCCTGATCGCCGCGCTGATCGCCGCCCGTTCCATATCCCGGATGAAAGCCCCCGCATGACCATCACCAAAGCCTATGCGCCCAGCCGTTACGGCCAGATCCATTACCGTCTGTGCCTGCCCCAAGGGCCGGTCAGCGCGCCGCCGATCCTGTGCCTGCACCAAACACCCAGCAACAGCCATGAATGGCGCGCATTGATGCCGCATCTGGCGCAGGGCCGCGTGGTGATCGCCCCCGACACGCCCGGCTATGGCATGTCCGACCCGCCGCCCGCGCCAACCACCATCCCCGATTTTGCCGAACACATGCTGGCGCTGACCGATCATCTGGCCGGTGCCGGGGTGATCGATGGCACGCGGATCGATGTCATCGGCATGCACACCGGATCCCTGATCGCCACGCAAATGGGGCTGACCGCGCCTGATCGGGTGCGCAAACTGGGGCTGTTCGGTCTGGCCGCCTATCCCGAAGACGTCCGCATGGCGCGTCTGGCCACCCTGCGCGACAAATTCCCCGCGCCCGACCGCAGCCTGCGCCATGTCGAGATGCTGTGGGCGATCTTTGGCGAATTGGGCGAGGCGCGGATGACCCCGGAATACCGCCACGTAGCCATGGCCGAATGCCTGCGCATCGGCCACCGCATCCCGTGGGGGTATGAGGCGGTCTATCGCTATGACTTTCTGGGAGCGCTGGCGGCGCTGAGCCAGCCCGCGCTGGTGGTCAATGCACAAGATGACCTGTGGGACGTCACCCACCGCGTCGCCCATCTGATCCCGCATGGGCAGATGCTGCCCCTGCCCGGCCGCGCCCATGGCTATATGGAGTTCGAGGCAGCCGATATCGCCGGGCAATTGCTGGCCTTTCTGGACTGACCGCGCGGGAGGGGCTGCGCTGCCAGCGCGCACCGCTATCCACCCTGCGAACACTGCACAGACTTTGCAAAATCTGTGCAGTGTTTTTGCAAAACTTTGCCCAAGGCGGGGTCAACATGCCACCGCCCGCACAACAACCGCCCGGTACGTGCCGGGCCGATGCGTCCACAATCGGCGCACGGGAGAAAACATGAAGCGCAAGGCCTTGATCGGATGGGGCGTGGGCTCCTTTACCTCGGCGGCGCTGGTGGGGGCGGTTGGCCTGCTCCACCTGCGGTTCATGACCGATTCGCTGGGGCTGGCGATGGGCATGGCCGGGCTGCTGGTGGTCGCGTCCAAGATCTATGACGCGGCGATCGACCCGGTAGTGGGTGTGCTGGCCGATCGCACCCGCACCCGTTGGGGCCGCCACCGGCCCTATCTGGTGGGCGGCGCGCTGTTGGCGGCGGTTTCACTGGTGATGCTGTTCAACGTGCCAACGGGGCTGTCATACACTGGCCTGCTGGTATGGAGCGGTGCCTCACTGCTGATCTTCTCCACTGCCTATACGCTCTATCGCATCCCCTATCTGGCGATTGGCCGGGCGATCACCCAGGATTTCCACGAACGCTCGCGGCTGATGACGTTCAGCGTCTATGGCTCCTCGTTTGGCGGGCTGGCGGCAACGGCGGCCGCGCCATGGATGCTCTCGCTGATGGGAGGAGACCGGGCGGCGCATGGGCTGCTGGCGATGGTGCTGGCGGGGCTGGTCGCGCTGGGCGGGATCGCCACCTTTCTGCTGATTGACGCCACCAGCGAGGGCCACGCGGCCACCACCCCGCACATCACCTTTCGCCAAGCCGCTGCCGCGATTGCCGCCAACCGCCCGTTTCGCGCGCTGATCGCGTTCAAGGTGACGATGTTTGCCGGACTGACGCTGCATGGCGCGGCGCTGCCATTCTATACGCGCCACGTGCTGCATGCCGCGGACAAAAGCCTTGGCTCGATCTTTCTGCTGCAAACGCTGGGGATGATGGCCAGTCAGGCCGGATGGGTGCGGATCGCCGGGCGGATCGGACGGCGGCAGGCCTTGATGCTGGCCGCGCTGGCCGAAGCGGCCGCTATGTGTGCGTGGTATCTGGTCCCGGCCGGGCACCCGATGCCGTGGGCGCTGGTGCTGGGCGGGGTCGAGGGGCTGTGCGTGGGCGGGCTGTTCTTTGGCCTGTACACGGTGCTGACCGACACAATGGACCATGCCCGCCACCACGGCCCCGCCAGCGCCGAGGGCGTGTTGGCGGGCGTGTTCGTCATGGTGGAAAAGGGCACGGCGGCCTTTGGCACTTGGGTGTTCAGCGCGATCCTGTCGGCGGTCGGCTTTGTCTCGGCGCATGATGCGGGCAGCGTGCAATCGGCCGGTGTGGTCAATGGCATCGTGCTCTCGCTCTCGGTGCTGCCCGCCGTGGCGGCGGTGCTGGCCTGCCTGTTCCTGCGCGCGCCAGCCCAAGGGCAAGCCGAAACGGCAGGCATCCCACAGCCCCCCGCCGTGGTCGATCAGGACGCCGCGCTGAACACCGCCCTGCCCACCGCGATGGTGGCGGGCGCGGTGGCGATGGTGATGACGCTGGCGCTCTCGTCCTCTCCGGCGCGGGCCGATGCCGCGCGGCCGGGCGCGCCTCCATCGCCGCCCCCGGCGATCAGCGCGCCGGCAACGCCCGTTCCGGCCAATGGGGTGACGATCCCGCGCATTTCGGCCGGGGTGGATGGCAAATCCTATCTGGACACGGTCACCCTGCCCCGCGCGCCCGGATCAGACCCGCTGGCGATCAACGCGCGGCTCTATACCACCGACACCGAGATCGGCGTCTCGCCCCCCGGCACCTTCATCGACTGGCACCGCGTGTCCAGCCCGCGCCTGTTGATCGTGCTGTCCGGCACGCTGGAGGTGGGACTGGGCGATGGGTCCGTCCACCGCCTGCAACCTGGCACGATCGTGCTGGCCAATGACACGGTGGGTCA
The DNA here is from genome assembly GCF_009909235.1 of Novosphingobium ovatum. Lineage (GTDB taxonomy): Bacteria > Pseudomonadota > Alphaproteobacteria > Sphingomonadales > Sphingomonadaceae > Novosphingobium > Novosphingobium ovatum. Next base: position 483,418 of record NZ_JAAAPO010000001.1, on the reverse strand, counting down.
GGGCCACACCAGCCGCTCGGTCGGCAGCGTGCCGGTGATGGCGATGACGGTGCGCCTCCCGCGCGAAGACCCGCTGCGCAGCCGCGCCTCGTCCTGCCCGGACGGCGTCGCGCCCGAGCAATGCGTGGCCAACAGCCTGAGCATCCAGCACAACCCCCAACCCGTCCCCAAGCCATAACTCTTTGCCGTAAAAGGACGAATGCCTATGCCTGTCGAGATTTCGGGACTTGTCACCCACAACCGGGGGACCCCCTTGCACCCCGCGCCCCAGGACCAGTTTGACGTTGCGGCGATCACCGCCTCGGCACAGGCGCAGGAAGCGGCAGGCTATGACCGGGTGCTGATCGCCAACGCGTCACTCATGCCCGATAGCCACACCATCGCCACCCATGTGCTGGCCAACACCACGCGCCTGCGAGTGCTGCTGGCGCACCGCCCCGGCTTTATCGCGCCCACGATGGCGGCGCGGATGCTGGCCACGGTGCACCAGCTCTCGGCAGGGCGGATGAGCGTGCACATCATCGCGGGGCCCAGCGACAAGGAGCTGGAGGCGGACGGCGATTTCACCACCAAGCCGCAGCGCTATGCCCGCGCGCTGGAATATGTGCAGATCATGCGCCGGATCTGGACCGCCGATGCGCCGGTGGACCATGACGGCGCCTTTTACCGCCACGCTCAGGCCTTTGCCCCGATCAAGCCGGTGGGCGGCGCGCTGGAGGTGTCATGGGCGGGGACCTCGCCTGAATCGATCGACGCCTGCGCCCAAACGGCCGACCTGTTCGCCATGAGCGGCGACAGCATCGCCCATATCCGCGCCCATATGGACCGCGTTACCGCTGCTGCCGATGGGCATGGGCGTCAGGTCGGCTTCATGATGACCTGTCTGGTGATCCTGGGCCAGACCGAGGACGAGGCATGGGCCCGTGCGGACGCCGTGCTGGCCGATTTCCACGCGATGATGGCGCGCCAATCGGCCGCGCCGCAACAGGGCCCGTCCAACTTTGCCGACAGCACCCATGCGGGCGACCATGTGTTGGCCACCGCCCGCGCCGCCACCCGCCATGACCGCTGCCTGTGGATGGGCGTGACCGAAGCCGCGCAGGGCAAATATGGCAATCAGGCCTGTTTCGTCGGCACCCCGGCCCAAGTGACCGAGGCGCTGATGGACTATTACCGCATGGGCGTGACGCGCTTTCTGATCCGCGGTTTCCGCCCCGACACCGACATCCCCGAATATGGCGAACAGTTGTTCCCGCTGCTGCGCGCCGCTGCTGATGCGCATGATGCGGCCCAAACCGCCGCGATCCCCGCCTGACGATTGACGAGAGGACTTCCCATGAACCGCCATCCGCTTTCCCCCATTACCCAGGAGCACATCGACACCTATGCCCGCGACGGCGTGGTGCTGATCAAAGGCTTGATCGATGCCGAATGGATCACCCGCATGCAGGCCGCCATCGCCCGCGTCGCGGCTGATCCGGGGCAATATGGCCTGCTGGGCCCGTCCAACGGGGCGATGCTGTCGGTCTGCTATATGTGGCGCAAAGACCCCGATTTCCGCGCCTATGTGCAGGACAGCCCGATTGCAGAGGCCACCGGCCGGGTGATCGGCGCGGACTATATCCGCATGTATCACGATCACCTGTTCTCCAAACCGCCGCGCAGCCCCTCGATCATGCCGTGGCATTGCGACGAGACCGCATGGCCCGTGCGCGGCGAGATGGCCCCCAACATCTGGACCGCCTTTACCCCGGTGAATGCCGAAAACGGGCGGATCGAATATGTCGCGGGCTGGCACCGCCATTGCGTCGACAAAGGGCTGACCTTTGGCTTTCGCCCCGATCAGGCCGATGGCCTGTGCCCCAATTTCCAGGAGCAGCGCGACAATCCCGACTTCCCCTTCCGCTTTGTCAGCTTTGACATGGAGCCTGGGGACGCGGTGATCTTCCACCCGCACACGCCCCATTTTTCCAAGGGCAATGACAGCGAAACGCTGGCGCGCACGGGGCTGGCGGTGCGCCTGTTTGGCCATGATGTGCGCTGGCACAACGCTCCCTACAAGGCCGCCATCCCCGGCATCGAGACCATGCCCGAGGGCGAGCTGGTGAGCGGGGGCGAGGACACGCTGCCGATCCTTTGGCGCCGCGAAGGGACGGCTCTGGCCGCATAAGGCGGGCTGTGACACATTACCCCCAATGAAAGGACATACCCCACGATGATCAACCGCCGCGATCTGGCCAAGGGGCTGGGCATGATCGGCGCCTTGGCGGCCGGGCCCGCCATCGCCCGCCCCCGCCCCGCCACGCCTGTGCCGCCCGTTGCCCTGCCCACGCCGCCCGCCGGCCCGTGGAGCGGCTTTGGCCAGATCCGGCGCGGCGGCGGCGTGCTGCATTACGCCACGCTGGGCACGGACACGTCGCGCCCGCCGGTGGTGGTGCTGCACAAGCTGGGCGGGTGGCTGTCGGACTGGCGGCATGTCGCCCCGGCGCTGGCCGATGGGCGGCGGGTGATCGCGTTTGACCTGCCCGGCCATGGCGGGTCGCGGATGGATGGCGCGCCGCCCTATATCCACACACTGGCCGAAACGGCGGCGATGCTGGTCGGCGCGCTGGACGAGATGGCGCTTGCCAAGATCGACCTCCTGGGCACCTCGCTGGGCGGGTGCGTGGGCGTGGTGATGGCGGCGCAACATCCCGACCGGGTGCGGCGTCTGGCGGTGATCTCCAGCGCGCTGGGCGGGCGCAAGACGCTGGCCGAGGTGCGCGCGGCGGTCGAGGAGAAGCTCAAGCCGATCTTTGACGCGCAGGGCATGCCGCTGCCCACGCCGCCCGAATTGCTGGTCAACACATTCGGCATGGTCCACCCCGATGCGATCAACCCCGAAGGCATCGCCAGCCGCCGCGCCGCCGGCCTGTGGCTGCAACCCAGCGAACGGGGCGTGGGCGTCACCGATCTGCGTGCCGCGCTGCGCCGGGTGGAATGCCCAACGCTGCTGGTCTATGGCCAGTTCGACAAGGCCTATCCCCGCTTCCGCCCCTTTGCCGAGGCGGCGCTGCGCGATGCCCGAACCGAGGTGGTGCCCAATTCGGGCGCCTTTGTCATTCAGGACAATCCAGAAGCAACCGCCCCCATCCTCAAGGCTTTTGTCGAGGGGGCCTGAACGCAAAAAACCACCGCCCGCCATCCGATCATCGGGCAAAGCGGCAGGAGTTCCGGCCAATCTGGCGGGCGGTGACTTGACGGGCGGGCAAAGGCCGGGCAGCGATGGGCCGACATGACCCGTCGCCCGCCCGATCCCGCCTCTGCCCCCAAACGCGCCAGCAGCAGCCGCCCATCTGGCAGCCGAAAGGTGAACGCCAATGACGTGGCGCGCATGGCACAGGTCTCGCGCTCGGCGGTGTCGCGCACCTTCACGCCCGGGGCCAGCGTTGCGCCCGACACCCGCGCGCGGGTGCTGGCCGCCGCCGCCGCGCTGGGCTATCGCCATGGCAAACGGGTCGAGGACATCAACGGCCTCCCCACCCGCCGCGCAGCCGTGGTGATGGCCAATCTCTACAGCCCCTATTTCTGCCACATGTATTCCATGATCGAGGACGAGCTGACCCTGCGCGGGTTCCAGATCGTCTGGCGCATCGTCAGCGATCACGCGATGCTGGACAGCGTGGTCGAGGAACTGATCGAGCAGGACATCGACGGCATGCTGGTGCTTTCCGCCGTGCCGGGGGCCAGTGTGCGCAAAAAGGTCCGCGCGGCCGACATCTCGCTGGTGGTGCTGGACCGTCAGGACGCGGTGGATGGCGCGGCGCTGGTGTGGATCGATGGGCCGGATGTGGGCCGTCAGGTGGCGCGGCTGATGCTGGCCGAGGGGCGCAGCCGCCCCGCCTGCATCGCCGCCAACCCCCACCGCCTGACCGAGCTTCAGGCCTTTGCCGCCGCGATGGAGGCGGCCGGCTGTGCGCCCACGCGCTGGGTCGATACCGGCTGGACCTATGAAAACGGGGTTAGCGCGGCGCAACGGCTGTTTTCGGGCAATGGGAAGGGGGGGGATGGCCCTCCGCCCGACGCGGTGTTTGCTGCCAGCGACTATCTGGCGATCGGCGTGGTGGATGCGGCGCGGCAAACCTATGGCCTGCGCGTGCCACAGGATGTGTCGGTTGTCGGCTTTGGCGACACGTCGCAATCGCGCTGGCTGTCGCACACCACCAGCTCGGTGCATCTGCCGCTGTTGTCGATGGTGCAAACGGCGGTGGCGACGATGGCGGCGCGGTTGGGCCCCGCCCCCGGTGGCCCCGCGCCGCGCATCTGGCTGGCCTGTGACGTGATCGAGCGCGAGACGACCAAGGGCCTGACCTTTCCGGCTGCCCAAGCCGCGCAAACGCCTCCACTGCCAGAATAAAGCCACCCTGCGAACAGTCGGCATGGGCCGCCTCGACAGGGGGCCTGCCGCCCCGGACGCTGTGCCCTCCTCGCTGACTGGAGAGCCACATGTCCGCGCGTCTGTCGATTGATGAAGGCGACCTGTCGCCCCCCGTCGAAGTGCCGGTAATCGATCCGGCCGATCCTCCCGCCCCGCCTACCGCCCTCTCGCGCGGGGATCTGCTGACCTATGGTCTGGCCGCGTTCGGCCCCGGCCTGCTGCAAAGCCCGATGACGCTTTATGTGCCCCAGCTTTATGCCAAGGAATTTGGCATCAGTCTGGCGGCATTGGGCACGGCGCTGGTGGCGCTGCGGATCGTCAATGCCTTTACCGATCAGCTGATTGGCTGGATGTCGGATCACACCCGCACCCGCTGGGGCGCGCGCAAGCCATGGATCGCGGTGGGCGCGGCACTGATGCTGGTGGCCGCGTTCTTTCTGCTGCGCCCGCCGCCGGTGGTGGGGCTGGCCTATCTAGTTGGCTGGAAAGTGCTTTATGACTTTGCCTATACGCTGACCGACATCAGCTATACCGCCTGGGGCGCCGAACTGGCCAGCGACTATGACAGCCGGTCGCGCATCACCGGCATGCGCGGGCTGATCAACCAAGTCGGCAATCTGGCCAATGACGCGCTGCCGATCGTGCTGGCGTGGGGCGGATTGGTGGCGACATCGGCCTATTCCATCCCGGTGCTGGGCTATTTCTTCATCGTCGCGCTGGTGGTGATCCCGGCGACCACCGCGCTATGTCTGGCCCGCGCGCCCCAAGGCCGCCCCCTGCCGCCCCAACGCATGCCGTTCTGGCGCTTTGTCGCGTCCACCCGGCACAACCGGCCGCTGTGGCTGTATCTGGCGGCGTTCAGTCTGGGCGGCATGAGTCTGGGCGTGCTGCAACTGATGTTCATGTTCTATGACGGCTATATGCGGCTGGGGCCGTATTATCCGTGGCTGATGACGCTGTTTGCCATCGTCATGACGGGCACCACGCCGATGTGGTCATGGGCCGCCACCCGCATGGGCAAGCATCGAGCCTATGTCGTCTCGGTGGTGATCGTCTCGCTGGCAACGCAAGGCTATTGGTTTCTGGACCCGGTGGCCATGCCCAAATCGCTGATCATCGGGGTCAGCGCGGTGATTGTCAGCTTTATCGGCATGGGGGCCAGTGCCATTCTGGTGCTCTCGCCCGCGATATTGGCCGATGTGGTGGATTATGGCCGGCTCAAGACCCATGAACAGCGCACTGGCGGCTATTACGCATTCTATATGCTGACGACCAAGATCGCCACGGCATTGGGCGCGGGGATGGGTTTCCTGCTGCTGCATGCCTTTGGCTATGACGCAAAGGCTGGCGCGGTGAACACCGGATGGGCGGCGTTTGGCATATTGTTCACGGTGGCCGCCCTGCCCGCCGTGCTGAAAGTGGGGGGCGGGTTGATCATCTGGAACTTTCCGCTGGACCGCCGCCGCCACGCCATCATCGAGCGCCGTCTGGCCCAGCGCGCGGCCCGCGCGGCGCGCGCAACAACAGCAAAATCGGGAGACATCACATGACACAGCCGCAAGAGACGACCCGGCGCGATGCCTTGGGCGATCTGGGGGCTTCGCTGGCCGCGATGCTGGCGCTGGGCGCGGCCGCGCCCGCCCTTGCCGCCACCACTGGCGCTACCACCGGCGCACCGCCGCCACCTGTGCCTCTGGACTTTCGCGGGTCGGGGCAGATGCCGTGGTTCCGCCGTGTCTTTCACCTGTATACCGGCCCGGACGGCCTGACCCGCGCCGAACAATTGCCCACCAACGCCCCTCTGTCGGGCGAAATCGCCATGTTCCTGCGCCGCAAGGCCGAACGGGTCAGCATCGGCGGATCGGCCCCCAACAGCGGCTTTGATTTTCACGTCGCCAATCAGCCCACGCTGCTGATCCCGATTCTGGGGCGGATGATCATCGGTCTGGCCGATGGCACGACCCATGATCTGGTCCATGGCGACATCGCCTATGCCGAGGATTGCACCGGCAAGGGCCACATTTCGAAAAGCGGCCCGGAAGGCTCGTTCATGGTTTCGGTACAATTGCCCAAACCGCTGTGCCCGGCCGTGGGCAGCAGCGACCGGGCCAAGCTGTGGACCGACTAGGCCTGGCAGCACATGACAAAAGGGCCGCCACCGGACACCCCGGCAGCGGCCCTTCGCCATCATGCGGTCAGGCGCGGTTTAGAACGTGTACGACAGCGCCGCCCCGAACTGGCGCGGCGAGCCAAGGCCATAGGCCCCGATGCCATCGGTCGCGGTCGAGGACACGGCGATATAGGTCTTGTCGAACAGGTTGGTGACATAGGCCTGCAGCTTCCAGTTGCGCTCGGCCTTGTACGTCAGGCGCAGGTCAACCAGCGTGCGCGCGTCCATCCGGTGGTACGGCAGCTGGAAGAACGAGGACCACTGGCTGGCGGTGTGCGAGACGCGGACGCTGGGGGTCAGCGTGCCGCCGGGCATGGCAATGTCATAGCCAAGCCCGGCCGCAGCGCTGAACTTGGGCGCATAGTTCACCTGACGCCCGCCCACATTCACCGGCAGGGTGGTGGTGTTGCCATAGGCGCCCACCGGCAGGAAAATGGTCAGATTGCCAAATTTGGCATCCAGCACCGAAAAGCTGACATCGGCATGCAACCCATTGATATGGGCTGCAAGCTGCGCCTCGACACCCTTGATTTCGGTGTTGTTGATGTTCTTGGTGTCGCGCGTGGTGGGGTTGTCGGGATCGGTGGCGATCGAGGCCTGGAACCCGTCATACTTCATGTAAAACGCCGAGACCGAGGTCGTCACCTTGCGGTCCAGAAACTCACCCTTCCAGCCCAGTTCGAAATTGGTGACGGTTTCGGAATCGTAATTGTCGCCGGTCGGCGTGATCCCGCCCGGCTTGTACCCCCGGCTGACGGTGCCATAGATCAGATGGTCATCCGAAGGCTTCCAATTGACCAACACGCGGCCCGTCACATTCTTGAACCGCTGATAAGGCGGGGTAAAATACGAGGACGGCGCGCCATAGATCCCGGTGGTACGATAGGAATCGGTGTAGAAACCGTTGACCTCGTGGTTGTAACGGGCGCCCGCCTTCACCTGCACGCGGCCAAACTGGTAGCCCACTTCGGCAAACAGCGCGGTGTTCTGGCGGAAGGCGTCCAGATACATATAGGTGCCGTTGCCCGCCGCGATCTGCGTGCCCTTGGGCGTATAAAGATAGGCCTTTTGGCGATAGTCCAGCGTGGTGGCACCCACCGTCCATTCAAACGGCCCGCTGCCCGATGACATCAGGTTGACTTCGCCGGTGAAATAGCGGTCGCGGATGTCAAATTGCGAATATTCCTGCCGCACGGTGGGATCGACCAGCGTGCTGGTGCGGTCGCTGTCGATGCGCTGATCGTTGCGGGTTTCCTGATAGGACGCGTTGACGTTCAACCGCGCGCCGCTGAACACATCCCAGCGCATCGCGCCGGTGGTGCGGTGATAGCGCACGCGCTGCAACGTGTCGGTGGTGTCATAGTTCAGCACATAGGGCCGCGCCAGATTGGCCGCGGTATAGGCGTTGCGGGGGATGCCGTCTGAATCGACATTGCTGTACTGATGGATCAGGCGCAGTTCCAGACTGTCGACCGGCTTCCACAGCAATTGCACCCGCCCCAGAAAGCGGTTGAGGTTGCCCGGCTGCGAGGACACCACCGCGCCAGCCGAGCCGGTAGGGCCACGGTTGGTGTAGAAACTGTCGCGTGCCTCGGCCTGAAGCGACACGCGCACGGCCAGCGTGTCGGTCAGTGGCGTGCTGACCGCGCCGCTGAACTGCTTGCGCGCGTAATTGCCCAGCGTCACCTCGGCAAAACCATTGGTGCGCGTCAGGCTGGGTTTGGCCGAGTTGATGAAGATCGCCCCGCCCGAAGCGTTCTGCCCCGAATAGGTGCCCTGCGGCCCGCGCAGCACCTCGACCGTTTCGACATCGAAAAACGCATCGTTAAAGGTGAATTCGCGCGCGATATAGGCGCCATCCAGATGCACCGCGACGGCCACCGACTGGTTGGGGGCGGCCTCGGTCAGGCCAACGCCGCGGATGTTCAGGAATTTGGAATTGCCATTGTCGACAAAGGACAGCGAAGGCACCTGCGATTGCAGGTCGTTCAAATCGCCCACGCCCCGGTCGCGCAGCATTTCGGCATTCATTGCGACGATCGAGACGGGCATGTCCTGCACATTGAGCGCGCGGCGTTCGGCCGTGACGATGATCGGCGCGTCGGCATTTGCCTGTGCCTGGGCGGGAGCCGCCTCGGCGGCGTAGGCGGTGTGGGCCATCATCGGCACCATGGCCAGCGCCGTGGTGCAGGCCAGTACAGTCTTCATCATCCAATCCCTCCCTCAAATCTATGCCGGTGCTTGCTTTTTGCGGGTGGAAAAGGCGGCAAGGCCGCGCCGGTCAGCGCGAAACGATGATGTCTGCCTGCCCTGTTGCGCCCTCTCCGGCCCGGCATGTATGCGCTTGCAAATGCCATCAGGCGGGCGTCGCCTCCAGAACGGTGCTGGGATGGATCGATACGAAAAGCGTATTGATGCCACGCCGGCGGACAAAACCGCCCATCGATCCCGAATTGGCATCAATTGATCCAGCCCCGGTTTTGGACTTGCCCCCCGCCCCCGCGCCAAAGCGGCTGCCAATGCGGCATGTTGTGTTGGCCGCGCTGACTATTTTTGGAGACAAGCGATGGCCCATTTCGCCCCGCAAGCGGCCGCGGACCTGATTGGCAGCGGGCTGCTGTCCTTTCCGGTGACGCATTTCACCGCCACCCACGCCTTTGACGAGGAGCCCTATCGCGCCCATTGCGACTATATGCTGGGCCATGCGATCACCGGGATCTTTCCGGCGGGCGGTACGGGCGAATTCTTCTCGCTGATGCCGGACGAGGTCGAGCGCGTGGTGCGCGCCGCCGCCGAGGTGACCGCTGGCCGCGTGCCGGTGATCGCGGGCTGTGGCTATGGCACGGCGCAGGCGGTCGATCTGGCCCAGCGCGCCAAAAACGCCGGGGCGGACGCGCTGTTGCTGTTGCCGGCCTATCTGGTCAATGCCACGCAGGAAGGGCTGGCCGCGCGGATCGAGGCCGTGTGCCGCGCCACGGATCTGGGCGTCATCGTCTATAACCGCGACAATGGCATCGTGACCGAGGACACGCTGGCCCGCCTGTGCGAGCGCAACCCCAATCTGGTGGGGTTCAAGGACGGGGTGGGCGACATCGAACTGATGATGCGCATCTATGCCAAACTGGGCGACCGGCTGACCTATGTCGGCGGCTTGCCCACGGCCGAAACCTTTGCCCCGGCCTATCTGGAGATGGGGGTTACGACCTATTCCTCGGCCATTTTCAACTTCATGCCGGAATGGGCGCTGCGCTTTTACGCGGCGGTGCGGGCGCGCGACCATGGTCGGATCATGTCGGGCCTGCGCGATTTCGTCATGCCCTATCTGGCGATCCGCAACCGGGGCACGGGCTATGCCGTCTCGATCGTCAAGGCAGGGGTGCGATCGATCGGGCGGGACGCCGGGCCGGTGCGCGCGCCCTTGACCGATCTGTTGCCCGCAGAGCAGGAGGCGCTGGACGCCCTGATCGCGGCCAACCGCGACGCATTGGCCTGAAGGCGAAAGGACGCGCCATGACCCCATACGCCACCAGCACCGGCCTGCCCCGCATCACCGACATGCGCGTGGTGCCGGTGGCCGGACGCGACAGCATGTTGCTGAACCTGTCGGGCGCGCATGCTCCGTGGTTCAGCCGCAACATCCTGATCCTGCACGATGAATCCGGCCGCATCGGGCTGGGCGAAGTCCCCGGCGGAGAGGCCATCCGCGCCACGCTGGAGGACGCCCGCCCGCTGGTGGTGGGGCAAAAGCTGGGCCAGCACGCGGCCATCCTGCGCCAGATCCAGCAGGCTTTTGGCGGGCGCGATGCCGGTGGGCGGGGGTTGCAGACGTTTGACCTGCGCATCACCGTCCATGCCGTGACGGCGGTGGAAAGCGCGCTGCTGGACCTGTTGGGCCAGCAGCTGGAGGTGCCGGTGGCGGCCCTGCTTGGCGAGGGACAACAACGCGCCTCGGTGCCGATGCTGGGCTATTTGTTCTATGTCGGGGACCGCGCCCGCACCGATCTGCCCTATGACGATGGCGCGCAAGCCACGGATTCATGGGAATATTTGCGCCATCAACCGGCCATGGACCCGGCCGCCATCGTCGCCTTGGCACAGGCCGCGCAGGCCCGCTATGGCTTTGCCGATTTCAAGCTGAAGGGCGGTGTTCTGGCCGGTGAGGACGAGGTCGCCGCCGTCACCGCGCTCAAATCCGCCTTTCCCGATGCGCGCATCACGCTGGACCCCAATGGCGCGTGGAGCCTGGACGAAGCGGTGCGTTTGTGCCGCCCCCTGCGCGACATTCTGGCCTATGCCGAAGACCCCTGCGGCGCGGAAAACGGCTATTCCGGGCGCGAAATAATGGCGGAATTCCGCCGTTCCACCGGGCTTCCCACCGCCACCAACATGGTCGCCACCGACTGGCGGCAACTGATGCATGCGTTGAAACTGGACGCGGTGGATATCCCGCTGGCCGACCCGCATTTCTGGACAATGGCGGGCTCTGTGCGGGTCGCGCAAACCTGCGCCGAGGCCGGGCTGACGTGGGGATCGCATTCGAACAACCACTTTGACATATCGCTGGCGATGTTCACACAGGTGGCCGCAGCCGCGCCGGGGCGCATCACAGCCATCGACACCCACTGGATTTGGCAGGATGGCCAATATCTTACACAAAATCCGCCGCGCATCATCGGGGGCGAAGTCGCGGTGCCTGACGCCCCTGGCCTTGGCGTCACGCTGGACGAGGACGCGCTGGCCGCGGCCCATGAGCTGTACAATCGGCACGCGCTGGACGGGCGGGATGACGCGCTGGCGATGCGCTATCTGATCCCCAACTGGACCTTTGACCACAAACGCCCCTGCCTGTTGCGCTGACCGATCCGGCGCGACAGCAAACCCCCGGTGGAGCGATCCGCCGGGGGTTTTTGTTGTCAATGACTACAATAAGGCGCGCGCAAGACCGCGTTACGCCCCGCCTTTTGCCCATGGCGACGACCGCGCCTTGGGCATGGCGCAGCGATAGGACGCCGCGTCCCAGATATCGCCCCCGCGCCCGGCATATTCCGCCCGCATCGGATAGGCACAGATCGGCCGGGTATAGGCCCCCGCCCCCACCCCAGCCTTGCGCTGGCCGGTGGCGATGATCGTGTCGGGGGCGCGGCCCTGCTCCACCCAATCGATCAGCGCCCACAACATGTCGCGTTGCGGGTTGCCGGGCCATGTCTCGTGCCCCGATCCGCCAAAGGCGTCCGGCCCCGCGCCGCCCCGGCAATGGTACATCCCCGGCACCATGAACAGCCGCACCGACTGGCCCAGCGCCGCCCGCCCACCGCGCGCCCGCGTCAAGGCATCGTAATAGTCCAGCGTCGGCCCGGCGTTGGTCGATGGGTCGGCCCAGCCCTGATAGATGATCGCCTTTGCTCCGCGCGCGACAAAGGGGCCGATGGCGGTGCTGTTGGCGGCCAGTTGCGGCATCAACCGATAGGCCGCGTTCAGGTCATGGGTGCGGCGGAATGTGTCTTCGTTCCAGTCGGGATTGTCATAGACGCCATCGGCCCACATCTGGCGCAACAGTGGCGAAGGCGGCCCCGGACGGGTGCGCACCCCGGCAAACAGCCCGCGATCCATCGGGCGGCCGTGTTCGTCGGGCATGGGACTGATGATTTGCCGCAGCATCGCCAGCTTGGGCGCGGAGAGGCAGGTGCCGCCCCCATTGCCCGCCGCGCCTCCCGGCGCGCAGGCCAGCCGCGAGATGTCCACCCGGCAGGCGGGCGGGTATGCGATCACCCCATCCTTTACCCCGTCCAGCCCATCGCATTGAGAGACAGCGGTTTTTTCATACAGATCCCAATCAGCATCATTCAGCGCGCCTGCGGGTGAGCGTTTGGCCTGCAAGGCGAACCACAGCATCCGCACCGATTGGCGCGGCATGTCCGGCCCCGGCGCGCCGGCAATGATGCCGTCATAGTCGCCCGGATATTGCTGCATTTCCTTCAGCCCCTGACGCCCGCCGCCCGAGCAGCCCAGAAAATAGGCTTTGCCCGGCGCGCGCCCGTAAAAGGCCTCGGCCACCGCCTTGACCGCCAGAGTCGAAAGGTGGGTGGCGCGATGTTCGTAATCCACCCGCGCCTTGGGCAGTGACATCCAGCGCTCGAACGCCTTTTTATGGCCGCTGTCGGTGGAGAAGGTGGCAAAGCCTTCCTGCGCGCGGCGCGACATGTCGCGGTAATTGAACTGGCCCGCCGGGCCGCCCACCCCGCCTGCCAACAACCGTCCGTTCCAGTCCAGCGGCAGCCATGCCTCGACCCCGATATTGCCCTCGATCGCGCCTTCGACGCGGCACAGCGGGCGGGTGACGGGGACGGGGACATAGGTGCTGTCGCTCTGCGGCGCCCAGTTGGGGGCGGGGGTGATCAGCGTGGCGCGGGTGATCTCCATCCCGCCGATCCGGCCCGACAGGCGGGCGCAGGCCTCACCGGGCGCGGTGCCGGGCGCGGGCGCGCCGCGCGTGACAGGGGGCAAAGGCGCGGGCGAAGCCGCCTGTCCGCCCTGCGCCGCCCATCCCGCGCCCAATGCCACACCCATCGCCATTAGCGCCGCGCCGCCGATCCACCGCTTGTCCATGCTTCCTCTCCTGCCTGTTATGCCGTTGCCCACCGGATACACGCCAATGCACCCGCTTGCAAAGGCAGCACCCCCGCTTGCCGCAGCGTATTTTCCTATGAATTCCGTCATTCATGCCATTGCCACAACCCTGCATGCCGCATTAGCATCCATGCAAGCCATTGCATAACCCACCCATCCAACGGCACAACAGCCCCAAATCCAAAACCGGAGAGAGTGATGACTCAAAGCTGGAAGTCCCTGATCGCAGCGCTGCCGCTGCTGACGCAAAGCCTGCCCGCCGTGGCGCAAACCGCCGCGCCGGCCCCGGCCCCCGCCGCCAAACCCGCGCCTTTTGCGCCCTTTGGCGGGATCACGCTGGATCAGGCCCGCGATGTCGAAGGCGACCTGATCCGCGACGCCTATGCCGGCATGCCCGACATGCCCGGCACCGGCCCCTATCCCGCCATCCGCGAAGTATCGCCCACGCTGGCCGATCATGTGGTCTATCGCCCGCGCGATCTGGCCGCGATGGGCGGGAAAAAGCTGGGCGTGCTGGTGTGGGGCAATGGCGGGTGCCGCGATGATGGCGCAGCCGCGCGCATGCACCTGATGGAGATCGCCTCCTATGGCTATCTGGTGGTGGCGCCGGGGGGCAATTTCTCGGGTCCGGGTGCCACGCCGCGGGCCAAGGGCGCCGATGGCCGCCCCATCGTCACCAAAACCACCCATGCGCAGGTGCTGGCCGGGCTGGATTGGGCGCTGGCCGAAAACCGCCGCAAGGACAGCCCGCTGTTTGGCCGCATCGATGAAAAGGCGATCGCCGCATCGGGCCATTCGTGTGGCGGCATTCAGGCGCTGGCCGCCTCGACCGATCCGCGCATTGCCACGACGATCATCCACAACAGCGGCATTTTCAACGATTTGCGCGCGGTGAACGGGGTGGCGCTGGAAAAATCCCACCTGCAGAAACTGCACGCCCCGATCCTGTATGTGATGGGCGGCCCGACCGACATCGCCTATGACAACGGCACCGACGACTATCGCCGGATCAAGCATATTCCCGCCGTGCTGGTGGATATCAATGTCGGCCATGGCGGCACCTTCCGCAGCCTGCTGGGCGGGCGGGCGGCGCAGATCGACATCGACTGGCTGGAGTGGCGGCTGCGCGGCGACGCGGTGGCGGGCCGCAGCTTTACAGGGCCGGTGTGCCGCCTGTGCACGCAGGTTGACCTGCGCGTGCAAAAAAACATGATCGACCCGCAATAAGGCCAAAGGGCCGGCGGGGGATCGCGCCCCCGCCGGCCCCGGATATTATCGCACCACCGGCAGGATCACCTGCGCCGCACGGTCCGCCCCGCCCAGAATGGTGATGCGCGGCGCCTTGGCCGGTTCGCGCAACCTTTCGCGGTGGTCGGCGCCGGTGATCGTCACCTGCATCCGGTGGCCTTTTTGGAACACCCAACTGGTGGGCATCATGGCAAAGCGCAAATGCACAGCCTCACCCGGCGTCAACGGCTGAGCGTCCTGTGCATAGGCGCGCATCCACGGCACCCCCGCCGGCAGCGCCCAAGGCGCCTGCGATGTCGCCCGCAGGGACGCCTTGATCCGCCCCTCGGTCACGACACGCACCGTGCCATCGGGGGCCACATCCTCCAGATAGGCAAAGACATTGGCGTCCGAGCCATCCGCCGCCACCCAGACATCCACCAGCGGATCGCCCGTCACTTCGGTATCACTCAACACCGGCCGCCCGGCAAAGCCCGGCCCCGCGCCCACCACATGGCAGGGCTGCACCCGCGACCCGCTGCCCGCATCAGGGCAACGCACATCATAATTGGCGGCAAAGCTCAGGCTCCACGGCGCCTTGACCGGGGTGGCCGCCATCGCCCCCACCTGCCCCTTGGCGCTCAGGTGAAACGGCGTGGGGGTCGCGCCCGCCACCGGCCAGCTTTGGCTGGCGCGCCATTCACTGCCCTTGGCCGCGTTCATGGTGAAATAATGGATCGGCGCCTGCGCATCGATGCCGGTGTCGATCCCCTTCAAATGCCTGTCGAAAAAGCGCTGCATCTCCTGCAACAGGGCAAAGTCGTCATTGTCGCAATGCTTCCACGGGCCGATCAGGATGCGCGCCCCCGGCAGGTTCATCCGTGCAATCAGCCCCTGATCGCGCAATTCGTCAAACCAGCCGCCCTGGATATAGACCGGCACCCCCGACAGGCGCATCTGGCTGGCGTATGAGGCAATCGAACCCTCGCCCCAGAAGCGGCTGAACACCTGCGGCGACCAACTGTCGCGGTAGGGCAGGCTCTTCCACATCTCGAACAGGTTGGTCGAATTGCGGTGCTGCTGCGCGGCCACGGCCAACAGGCGCTTGTCCCCATCGCCATCGACGGGGGCGACGGCCATGTCCTGTTCCAGCGTGCGCGACGGCCCCGTGCCCCATTGCGCAAAGATCCCGCCACGGCGGAACGCATCAAATTTGTGCCAGCTGAAACAGCCCGCCCACACCGCCTTCAACGCCGGGGGCCGCACCGTCAGCGACTGCATCGCCGCATCCCCGGTGTTCGAACAGCCATACATCCCCACCTTGCCGTCCGACCACGGCTGGGTGGAGAGCCACTCAACCATTTCAAAGGCATCCTGCGTTTCGTTGCGGTCGTGATAGCCGCGCATGGCGCCAAAGGACTGGCCATTGCCGCGCCGCGCCACCTGCACCACGACATAGCCGTGGCGCACCAGTTCCTGCACCCGGCGATAGTCGCTGACGCGGTCCCCGGCGCCATCAGCGGCCGCCTGCGAGATCGAGAGCGAGTGGTGCCAGATCACCGGGAAGCGGCCCTCGACCAGCTTGCCCCCCTGTGACGGCCGGTCGATCCGCACCGCCAATTGCACGCCATCGCGCATGGTGACGTATTGGGACGCGCTGATGATGCCGTCAAACTGCGCCGCCGGGGAGTAATGGCCAAATTGCGGCCCGGCCAGCACCGGGGCCGTTGCCGGAACCGGCCCACCCGCCACCGCCATGCCGCCTGCCATCAGGGCCGCCGCCATCGTGCCCACCATCAGCCCCGCACCCAGAATTTTGGCCCGCATCACTTGTCTCCCCCGCCAAAGGCTTCATACGACCGCGCCCGGGCGATCTGCTTCATCTCGCGCGCGTCACCGGCCAATAGCCAGCGCCCCGCCACCGCCCGGTCCACCGCCGCGTCATAGCGCGCCAGATAGGCCGCCCGCGTGCCATATCGCGCCCGCAATTGCGCCGGTGTCAGGTCATTGCGGACAAAGATCGGGCGGCCAGCGGTGGGGAAGCACCCCGGCTTGTCCGTGCCCGCATACAGGCCATAACCCGCCAGCGGCACGGCAAACTCGACCGCGGGCATGCCGCCCAGCGGGTTGCCGGTGGCATCGCGCCGGATGCTGCGGATGTCGTTGGTCTGATCGGCGCGGATCAGTTCGGGGGCATGGGGCGGCTCCACCCCGCGCAACACCCATTGGCGCAGATTGTCCAGCGCCGCGCGGGCATAGGCGGGATGCGCCACATCGCTGATCGGCGCGCTGCACACGTCATCGCCCGTTTCGCCCCGCACCGCGTCCAAAGGATAGCCGCGCATCGCCAGTTGCGCGATATTGGGCCGCTCGCGCCGGGACAGGCGCGGGTCGGTCATGCTGCTGGAATGGATCGTCCCGCCCAATTGGTACAGGCGATGCCCGCCCGCGCGGCCATTGCGGTCGGCCAGTTGCGGACCAGCGCCGGTCGCCACCTCGAACTCGCTCATGAACTCGATCACGGGGGCGTCGATCTTGCGCCAGGCGCGGCGCGGATCGGCGGGCGGCGGCAGGGTTTCGGCACTGTTGAGCGGAACATAGCCGCCCCCGTTCCAGCGCGAGGAAATACCCACCAGATAGCCGTCAAACACCGCCCGCCCGCCGGGCAGACGGATGCGGTCATGGAAGCCTTCGTTGACATAGGTGCGCTGGATGCTGCCGGTAAACGACCAGCCGCCCACCAGCATCGCCTTTACCGCCCAGCCGCGCAGGGGGTTTTCGGCCCGGTCGCTGCGCAACAGGCGGCCGATATGGCCCATCACCTCATAGGCGATGCCGTCTTCTTCCGGCCAGGCCAGATCGGCATAGCGGCTGGGCGAAAACCATTTGAGCACCTGACTTTGCGCGGTGGGCGCGGGCGCGCTGCGCGAAATCCGGCGCGACGGCGCATCATCTCCCACCGAGGCCGCCACATACACATCCCCGCGCGCCATCGCATAGGGCGCCGTCAGGAACCAATGCGTCGTCCCCCCTTGCGAGGGGTGGATGGGTTCGAAATGCACAACCCCGCTGAACGCCGCGCGGTCGGCCGGGCGGCGCACAATGATCCGCGTGACATAGGGGACGGCCGATGTCTTTACCCGCATCCGCCCATCGGCGCGTTCCCACGCATCGGCGGTGCCGGTGATGAAATATTCCTCCTCGACATAGCCATGCGGCGCCAGATCGACCGACAGCCCCGCCCCCGGCACAAAGGCCGCGCCAAACACCGGGTTCTGCGCATTGGCGGGCACGGGCGGCGACACGCGCGTCACATCGGCCCATGCGGCGCTCGCCGCTCCGGTCAGCGTCACGGCCGCCATCAGCCCTGCCAACATCCCCCTGCGCGCGCGCGCAACCCTGCTTGTCCTGCCCATCTGTCCCGTCCTCTGGTGGTCTGGCCCCTGTTGCCGGGGCGATCCTGCGCCGCCTTGTGCGATGGCACCGGGCGGCGCGCAAATGTTAAATGCCATACGATATTGTCGACAATATCGGTCCATGGCGATCCGCGCCGCCACGTCAGGCAGAGGCTCAATCGGTCAGTTCGATCCGGGTGATCCGCCCCATCACCGCCACCACGCATACCACCGATGCCAGCGCGCAGCCCGCCACCAGCGCCAGCACCAGATCAAACGAGCCGGTCACCTTGAGCACATAGCCAATGACAATCGGCGTGATGATCGCGGCCGAATTGCCGAACATGTTGAAGATCCCGCCCGACAGCCCGCCCGCCCGGCGCGGCGCGACATCGGCCATCACCGCCCAGCCCAGCGCGCCCACGCCCTTGCCGAAAAACGCCGCGCTCATGCACAGCAACACCATCGCGTCGCTGGTGACGTAATTGCAGCCCAAAATGGACAGCGCGATCAGCATCCCGCTGGCCATGGGCACCTTGCGCGCGACGGTCGCGCTGGCGCCGCGCCGCAACAACCAGTCCGACCATACGCCCCCCAGCACGCCCCCAACAAAGCCGCAAACCGCCGGCACCACCGAAAACAGCCCCGCGTCCACAATCGAGAGGTGGCGTTCCTCGACCAGATAGACCGGGAACCATGTCAGGAAGAAATAGGTCAGCGTGGTGATGAAGAATTGCGCCAGATACAGCCCGACCAGCGTGCGGTCGGTCAGCAACACGCGCAAGGCGCGGCCCATCGGCACAGGCGCAAGCGTGGCCGGGTCGGCGGGCGGCGCGCCCTCGGCGATCAGCGCGCGTTCGGCATCGGTCAGGCGGGGATGATCGGCCGGATCGCACACCACCCGCGCCCAGATCACCGCCACCCCCATCCCCACCGCGCCCATGAACACAAACACCCAAGGCCAGCCAAAGCCATGGATGATCCACCCCATGATCGGCGCAAACAGCACCGTGGCGAAATATTGCGCCGAATTGAAAATGGCCGATGCGGTGCCGCGCTCGCGCGCCGGGAACCATGCCGCAACGATCCGGGCATTGCCGGGGAACGATGGCCCTTCGGCAAGCCCTACCAGAAAGCGCAGGGCAAACAGCAGGGTGATGGCGGTGCTGCCGCTGGCCCAGACCACCGCGCCCTGCATCGCCGTGAACGCCGACCACAGCACGATCGCGGCCAGATAAACGCGCGGCGCGCCAAACCGGTCGAGCAGCCAGCCCCCCGGCACCTGCACCGCGACATAAGCCCAGCCAAAGGCCGAAAACACCACCCCCAGCGCCAATTTGTCGATGCCCAGATCGGCCGACAGCACCGGCGCGGCCAGCGATAGCGTCGCGCGATCAGCGTAATTGATCAAGGTTGCGACAAACAGCATCGCCAGCACGCCATAGCGCACGCGCCCGGTGGATATCATCTCCCGGCTCCGTTCAGCAGGAATGATCGGTAATGCCAGCCGGGGTAAGGCTGCACCGCGCCTGCGTCCAGCGGCGCGCCTGTTCGCTGATCGTGGCGCCCAGCCCCGGACGGTCAGGCACCAGCATCTTGCCCCCGGCGATCTCCAGCCGCTCGTCAAACAGCGGTTCCAGCCAGTCGAAATGTTCCACCCACGCCGCATGGGGATAGGCCGCCGAAAGGTGCAGGTGCAGCTCCATCGCAAAGTGCGGGGCCATGTCCAGATGGTGTTCGCGCGCCATGGCGGTGACGCGCTGGAATTGAGTGATGCCGCCCACCCGGCCCGCATCGGGCTGAATGAACTGCACCGCGCGGCCCTGGATCAGGGCGAAATGTTCAGGCGCGCTGACCAGCATCTCGCCCGTGGCGATCGGCGGGCCGTCCATCGCGGCCAGCATCGCGTGGCCTTCGGTGTCATAGGCGTCCAGCGGTTCTTCCAGCCATGTCAGGCCGAATTCATCCAGCGCGCGGGCCATGCGTTTGGCGGTGCGGCGGTCCCATTGCTGGTTGGCGTCGGCCATCAGCGCCACGCGGCCATTGATCTGTCTGGCCACCGCCGACACCCGCGCCAGATCCTGCGCCGGGTCGGGATGGCCCACCTTCAGCTTGATCCCGCCGATCCCGGCCTCGATGGATTTCTCCACGTTCTCCAGCACTTCCCCGATGGGCGAAGAGAAGAACCCGCCCGAGGTGTTGTAGCAGGCCACCCCCTCGCGCTGGGCGCCCAGCAGCTTGGCCAGCGACAGGCCGGCGCGGCGCGCCTTCATGTCCCACAGCGCATTGTCGATCGCGGCCACCGCCTGCGTCGACAGGCCCGCCCGCCCCACCGAAGCCCCCGCCCAGACCAGCTTGGTCCACAGGCGGTCGATGTCATTGGGGTCCTCGCCGATCAGATTGTCGGCCACTTCGCGGGCGTGGGCGTACATGCCGGGGCCACCGGCACGCTTGGAATAGCTGAAGCCCATGCCGGTGTGGCCATCGCGGCTGCGGATCTCGGCAAACAGCATGGCCACGCGGGTCAGCGGTTTTTGCCGCCCGGTCAACACCTTGGCATCGCTGATCGGGCGGTCCAGCGGCAGGAACACCAACGAGATGTCCACCTGTTCGATGGCGTCCTGATATGGGGCGCGCGTCATAGTCATCCTCTGTCGTCACTGGTTCTATATGGGCGCCTGTGTCCTGCCACGCGCCGTCTGGATCAAGCGCTTGCATGGTATCAATCCATAGCCAATTGGAAATGATGGCGGGTGTTTGATACCCGTCTGGTATCTTGCGCCCACCGCCCGCGCGGCATAGCCTGCCTTGTGTGTTTGAACTGATCCAACTGCGCTGTTTCGTGGCCGTCGCCGAAGAACTGCATTTCGGCCGCGCGGCCCTGCGCCTGAACATGTCGCAACCGCCGCTCAGCCGCCATATCCAGGTGCTGGAGCGCATCCTGCAGGTGCAATTGTTCAACCGCTCCAGCCGGTCGGTGCGGCTGACCGCCAGCGGCAAGGCCTTCCTGCCCGAGGCGCAACGCATCGTCCACATGGCCGACAGCGCGCTGGTCACGGCGCGCGCGGCGGCGGCGGGGCAACAGGGGCTGGTGACGATCGGCTTTACCGCCGCCTCGCTCTATCGCTATGTCCCGGCGCTGATCGGCGCGTTGCAGGCGCAATTGCCCGATGTGCAAATGCTGCTGCGCGAATCGGTCAGCGGCGATCTGGTCGAGGGATTGTTGCGCGACAGTCTGGATCTGGCGATCCTGCGCCCCCCCGTCCGCCGCGAAGGCTTTGCCTGCCGCCATATCGCCAGCGAGCCACTGGTGGTCTGTTCCCCCGCCAGCGTCCCGCCCGAAGAACGTCCGCGCCGTCTGGGTGATTTCGACGGGCGGCCCTTTGTCATGTATTCGCCCGACAAATCGCGCTATTTCCATGAATTGGTGGCGGGCTTGCTGACCAGCGCCGGGGCGCAGCCCAGCGTGACGCAGCACCTGACGCAGATCCATTCGATTTTGGTGATGGTGGGGGCCGGCCACGGCTTTGCCCTGGTGCCCGAAAGCGCGTGCCAGTTGCGGCCCGTGGGCGTGGAATTCAGCCCGCTGGAAGATGTCGGTCCGGTGGTGGAATTATATGCCGCGTGGCGCGCGGATCATGCCAATCCCGCCCTGACGCCGGTGCTGCAGGTGATTGATCAGCAATTGGCGGCGCGCGGCGGTTTGTCACCGGCGCCATAACCGGCACGCGGGGCGTTATTGGGAAGGCGCCCCGCTGCCCGGTCAGGCCGCCAACGGAGGCCCGCGCAAGGGTGGGCGCAAATGGAACAGCCGCCGGACAAACGCCGGCAACAAGGGCGCAAACACCAGCGCCAGCGCCAACAACAGCGCCATCGCCAACAGCACCGGATCGCCATGGTCCAGCGTGGGCTGACCCAGCACGCCAAAATGGCATGGCGCGGTCGCGTTGCCCTTGCCATCGTGGCTGGCGGGAAACGGCCCATCGCCCCGCATCGGCAAAGCCAGCGTGATCTGGCGCGCGGGCAGGTTGGCGTCCGAACAGATGCGGATGGTCACCGTTTGCTGCCCGCCCTCCAGCATAAAGCCACCGGGCACCAGTGCCTTCATCGCCAGCGACACCACCAGCACGGCCGCCGTCAGCCCATGCCGACGCTGCAAAAAGGCGCGAATCCGCTTCATCTGCCCCAGCCCTAGCATTCGCGATTCGCCCGCGTCACCCGATTGGATCAAATTTGGCAAAGGCTTGGACGATTTACGCCCCAGTCACGCCATTTGCGGCGATTACCGCGAATTGGAGCGCCACCCCTTGCCCCATCTTACCGCCTCAAGCTTGAACTCGCGGCTGAACGTGCTTCGTTGCATCGATGTGCTCCGTCCGATGACATCACCTTATCTCGGCGTCCATCAAACCGACAGCAAGCCACACCGATCCTCCCAGACCTTCGCGGGTTGCTGGACTCCATCGGCACTGGGTCAGGCCCAATCCTGAGAAACAGTCGCGGCGAGCCTTGGACCGAAAGCGGACTGGGAAGCGTGTTCCAGAAGGCCAAACCTGATGGCTTCGACCGCACCATGCATGACCTGCGTGGAACCTATGCAACCTGGCTCGCCATGCGCGGGCTGACCGATGAAGAGATCGCGCGAACCATTGGCTGGACGGCCAAACGGATCAGCGAAATTCGCAGCCGCTACGTCGATGAAGCAGGTGTCATTGTGTCGATGCTGGAGCGCCTGAGCGCCTGGCGGTTTACGACAGTTTGTAAACCGTCCCTGATCCGCGGGGACCACGATGGCCCTAAGCCATTGTTTTTATGGTAGCGGAGGAGGGACTCGAACCCCCGACACGCGGATTATGATTCCGCTGCTCTAACCTGCTGAGCTACTCCGCCACACTGGCAAACCGGCGTTA
Source organism: Novosphingobium ovatum (assembly GCF_009909235.1). Taxonomy (GTDB): domain Bacteria; phylum Pseudomonadota; class Alphaproteobacteria; order Sphingomonadales; family Sphingomonadaceae; genus Novosphingobium; species Novosphingobium ovatum. Next base: position 460,672 of record NZ_JAAAPO010000001.1, on the reverse strand, counting down.
GTGAGCGGTGAAAACCGCCTTTCGCGCTGGGCAGGCGCGCCCATTAGCCAGCCCTGCCGCCCCGGTCAACAGGGCAAATGCCTCTTTTTGCTGCAAAGGTGATTTTTCTTTCCCGGCCAAGCGATTTCCACCCAGCATGCCTTCGACACCCACCCCATGACAAGGCTTGCCCCATGCGCGAAATCAGGCATCCTTGCGCCACCGCCCTGCCCCCACCACTGCTTGCCTTCAGGTGCCCGATGTCGCCCCAACCCAACCGCCGCCACCGCGCCATCACCATCGCCTTTCTGGCGTGGAACGCGCTGGGCGTGGCCGCCTTTGCGATGCAGTCCACCGCCGATCCGGCCACACTGGCCGCCGGAGACCCGGTGACAGCGCGGATCTGGGCGGCGATGCCGGTATGGGCATGGGGCGCCTATGCGCTGGCCACGCTGGGCGGATTGACGGGGGCTGTGGCGCTGGCGCTGGGGCGCGGCCGGTTGGCGCTGGCGGCCAGTGCGGCGGGCGTTCTAGGCGTGTTGGTGCAATTTGGCTGGAGCCTGCTGGCCACCGACCTGCTGGCGGCCAAGGGCATGGGCGCGGCGGTGTTTCCGGCGATCATCCTGACGCTGGCGGTAGCGCAAACGTGGTACGCCGCCCACCGCCTGCGCGCCGCCTCTTAAACGCCAGAGCCGTCAGATCTCGCCCTTTGACCGGCGGATGACAAACCACTTTTCAACGTTGGCGTTATGCTGTTCCAGCGTCGTGGCAAAGGCGTGCCCGCCCGTGCCATCGGCCACCATATACAGCACGTCGGTCTTGGCCGGGTGCAGCACGGCCTCGATGCTGGCGCGGCTGGGGTTGGTGATCGGCCCCTTGGGCAGGCCCTGCATGGCATAGGTGTTATAGTCGTTGCGCGCCGCGATCTCGCTTTTCAGGATGCGGCGGCCCAGCGGCTTGCCCTTGGTGATGGGATAGATGATCGTCGGATCGGCCTGCAACATGATGCCCTGACGGATGCGGTTGGAATAAAGCCCCGCCACCATCGGCCGCTCGGACGGCTTGCCGGTCTCCTTCTCGACGATCGAGGCCAGAATCACCGCCTCCTCGGGCGTGCGGGCAACGGTGTCCGGGCCGCGCTTGTCCCACAATTCGGCCAGAGTCCGGGTCATCGCGCCCTGCATCCGCGCCAGCACCGCCGCGCGCGTCTCGCCCGCCTTGATGTCATAGCTGTCGGGCAGGATGCTGCCCTCGGCAGGCATCTGGATCTCGCCGGTCAGATAGGGCTGTGCCATCAGCCGCTCGTGCACCATGATCGCGGGCATGCCTTCGGGCACCGTGACAAAGCGGCGCAGGGCCTTGTCACCGCTGATGATTTCCAGGATTTCCGATTCGCTGGCCGCTGCCGGCAACAGGAACTCGCCCGCCTTGATCTCATGCCCACGGCCCAGCAGGCGCGCATGGAAATGGAACGCGCGCGCCGAATAAACCGCGCCCGACTCCTGCAACTTGGCCGCGACAATCCGGATGTTGGCGCCATCAGGCACGGTAAAAACGCGCTCGGCCGGCAAAGGCCCCGCGCCATACCAGCCCTGAAACAGGCTGGCCGTCAGCCCGCCCAGCCCCAGCACCACCACGCCCAACACGATCAGCAGGATCTTTTTCATGGCATCCCATTACGACAACGGGGTTGAGATTCGGTTCCACACCGCGTCCCAACCCCGTCCATCATTCCCGTCTGTCCGGCCACGCGCACAGGGGTGGCCGATCAGCCCTTACTCCGCAACCCGCGTCATCACCAGCGAGGCGTTGGTGCCGCCAAAGCCGAACGAGTTGTTCAGCACGGCGCGCACTTCGCGCTTCTTGGCGACATGCGGCACCAGATCGACGCCGATGCAGCCATCGCTGGGGTTGTCCAGGTTCAGCGTCGGCGGCACGATCTGGTCACGCAGCGCCAGGATGCAGAAGATCGCCTCCACCGCGCCCGCGCCGCCCAGCAGGTGGCCGATGGCGCTCTTGGTCGAGGACATCGAGACATTGCCGATGGCATCGCCAAACAAACGACGCACCGCGCCCAGTTCCAGCTCGTCACCCAAGGGGGTGCTGGTGCCGTGGGCGTTGATATAGTCGATGTCTTCCGGGTTCAGACCGGCCTTCTTCAACGCCATCTGCATCGAGCGGAACGCGCCCGAGCCTTCGGGGTGCGGCGCGGTCACGTGATAGGCATCGCCCGACAGACCATAGCCGATCACCTCGGCATAGATCTTGGCGCCGCGCGCCTTGGCGTGCTCATACTCTTCGAGCACGACAACGCCGGCGCCCTCACCCATGACGAAACCATCGCGGTCCTTGTCATAGGGGCGGCTTGCCTTGGTCGGATCGTCGTTAAAGGCGGTCGACAGGGCGCGGGCCTGCGCGAAACCGGCAATGCCGATGGGGCAGATGGTCGATTCGGCGCCGCCTGCCAGCATGATGTCGGCGTCATCGTCGCGGATCATGCGCGCGGCGTCACCGATCGAATGCGCGCCGGTCGAGCACGCCGTCACCACCGCGTGATTCGGGCCCATCAGACCATACTTGATGCTGACCTGACCCGAGATCAGGTTGATCAGGCGGCCATGGACGAAGTGGGGCGAGACGCGTGCCGGCCCCTTTTCGGCCAGCACCAGCGATTCGCTTTCGATGCCCGGCAGGCCGCCGATGCCGCTGCCGATGCTGCAACCGGCGCGGTAACGCATCTCTTCGGGCATGTCGGCCAGGCCCGCGTCCTCGATCGCCTGACCCGCCGCGTCGATGCCGAACACGATGAACGGATCGACCTGACGCTGGATCTTGTGATCGACACGCTTGCCCGCGTCAAAGCCATACTCGTGATCGGCAGGCTTGACCTCACAGGCGATGTGGCACTTCTGCCCGGTGGTGTCGAACTTGGTAATACGGCCCGCACCCGACTTGCCCGCCAGGATATTGGCCCAAACGGTCTCGACATCCGCACCCAGCGGAGTGACAAGGCCAAGCCCGGTAACGACGACACGACGCATTCTGGTATTCTCCGAGAGTGGCGGCACGGGGCAATCCATCCCCCGCACGCGCGTCCGAAACGATCTGGCCAGACAGTCCGCCCAAAACGATCCGCCCGCATATGCAACAGGCCCAGCCCCACGGGGCCGAGCCTGCTTTTACCCGGCTGCCGGCGTGTGGCAAGCCTGTGGCTGCGCGATGCGACCCGCTGATGGTTGAAACCGCGCCGGCGTGGGCTGCCGCAGCCCAATCCCAAAACGGGGTGTCACCACCATCGAGCCATGCAGCCTGCCGGGCGGGCGCCTGCCCGAACGATCGCCAAAGGGACCGTAACGGGCAGGATCAACCCGCCTCCCCCGGCGCGAGGCGCCGGGACGGGCCGGGCTGGCCAAAATCAGGCCTTGGCGGCCTCGATGAACGAGATCGCGTCCTGCACGGTGGTGATCTTCTCGGCGGTGTCGTCGGGGATTTCCACGCCGAACTCTTCCTCGAAAGCCATCACCAGCTCAACAATGTCCAGGCTGTCAGCGCCCAGGTCGTCGATAAAGCTCGCCTCGGGCGTCACCTTGTCTTCCTCGACACCCAGGTGTTCGACGACGATCTTGCTAACCTGTTCCGCGATGGTGCTCATGATATTCCCCTCTGGATAGCGGCAAAAACTGAAACGCAATTCGCGCCCTAATGGGTGGCGCGGATGCTGGCAAGCGGCATAACGCGCCCCAACCACACAGGAATGCGAATGCATGTGCGGTTACAGCGCGGTAATGGTTATCCCTTGGACGGCTCGACCACGCGGATGTGCAGTTCGCGCAGTTGCTTGAGCCCGGCGGGCGCGGGGGCATTCATCAACAGGTCCTCGGCGCGCTGGTTCATCGGGAACAGCGTGATCTCGCGCAGGTTCTGCGCGCCGCAGATCAGCATGACGATGCGGTCAACGCCGGCGGCCATGCCACCATGGGGCGGCGCGCCATACTGGAACGCGCGGTACATCCCGCCAAAGCGGTCCTCGACGTCCTGCTTGGACAGGCCCACCATCTCGAACGCCTTGACCATCAGGTCGGGGTGCTGGTTACGGATCGAGCCGCTGGCGATTTCATAGCCGTTGCAGACCAGATCGTACTGGAACGCCTTGATGCCCAGCGGATCGCGGCCATCGGTCAGCGCCTCGATCCCGCCCTGCGGCATGGAGAAGGGGTTGTGGGCGAAATCGATGCTGCCCGGCTCCTCGCCTTCCTCGAAGAAGGGGAAGTCGACGATCCAGCACAGGTCAAACCGGCTTTCGTCAATCAGGTTCAGCAGCGTGCCCACGCGAGTGCGCGCGGCGCCTGCCAGCTTGGCGGCCTGATCGGCCTTGCCCGCGGCAAAGAACAGCCCATCGTCCGCGCCCAGCCCCAGTTCGGCATAGAGCTTTTCCATGCCTTCGGTGCCGTGGTTCTTAGCAATCGGGCCGCCAAATTCGCCGCCCTTGCGCGTGACATAGCCAAGGCCGGCATGGCCCTCGCTGCGCGCCCATTCGTTCATTTCGTCAAAGAACTTGCGGCTCTTGTCCGCCGTGTTCGGGGCCGGAATGGCGCGCACCACGCCGCCCGTGCCGACGATCTTTTCAAACAGGCCAAAGCCGCTGGTGGTGAAGTGATGCGACACGTCCGAGATCAGGATCGGGTTGCGCAGGTCAGGCTTGTCGCTGCCATATTTCAGCATGGCATCGTCATAGGCGATGCGCGGGAAGCTGCCCGAAGGCGTCACGCTGCGGCCATCGGCAAACTTTTCAAAGATGCCGCCGATCACCGGCTCCATCGTTTCCCAGATCTCTTCCTGCGTGACAAAGCTCATTTCCAGATCAAGCTGGTAGAACTCACCGGGCAGACGGTCGGCGCGGGGGTCTTCGTCGCGGAAGCAGGGGGCGATCTGGAAGTAGCGGTCGAAACCGGCCACCATCAACAGCTGCTTGTACTGCTGGGGCGCCTGCGGCAGCGCAAAGAAGGTGCCGGGGTGGATACGGCTGGGCACGAGGAAGTCGCGCGCGCCTTCGGGGCTGCTGGCGGTCAGGATCGGCGTCGAATATTCGGTAAAGCCGATGTCCTCCATCGCGCGGCGCATCGAGGAGATCACCTGCGTGCGCTTGACGATATTGGCGTGCAGCGTCTCGCGGCGCAGGTCAAGGAAGCGGTACTTGAGGCGGATTTCCTCGGGGTATTCCTGCTCGCCAGCCACCGGCATCGGCAGTTCGGCGGCGGCCGACAGCACGATGGCGTTGCGGGCAAACACCTCGATCGCGCCGGTGGGCAGGTTGGCGTTGACGGTCGATTCGCTGCGGGCCTTCACCTCGCCCTCGATCGTCACCACGCTTTCCACACGCAGCGATTCGAGCACCGGCAGCGCCGGGCTGTCGCTGTCAGCGACGATCTGGGTGATGCCGTAATGGTCGCGCAGGTCCACAAACAGCACGCCGCCATGATCGCGCTTGCGGTGGACCCAGCCCGACAGACGCACGCTTTGCCCCACATTCTGGGCATTCAGCGCGCCGCAAGTGTGCGAACGATAGGGATGCGCCAGAGTTTCGGCTTGGGGCGATTGCATGACAACTCTTTCCATTCGGCCCATTGTCGGGCAGGGATGACCATAGCGGCAATCAGGCGTGCCGCGAATGCGCTGGCTAACAATCCAATGCCGCGTGTTTGTCAAGCCGAGAGGGGCCTGCCCTCACCCACGCAACCCGTGCGAAAGTGGCTGTAGCGCGCATTTTGCGCCCCATCCACCCAGCGAAGCGCCCGCATCCGGGCCAAAGACAGAAAAACGATGAAGATACACAAACTGATCACCGACTCCGACGAACTGGCTGCCCTGTGTGAACGACTGGCCCGCGCCGACTTTGTCTGCGTCGACACCGAATTCATGCGCGAAAGCACCTATTGGCCCGAATTGTGCCTGATCCAGATCGCCGATGTGAACGAGGCGGCCGCTGTCGATCCGATGGCGCCGGGGCTGGACATGTCGCCATTGCTGGACCTGCTGGTCGACAATGAGGATGTGCTGAAGATCTTTCACGCCGGCGGGCAGGATGTGGAAATCATCTACAACCTGACCGGCAAGACGCCGCACCCGATTTTCGACACGCAGATCGCCATGATGGCCATCAGCCAGAGCGAGCAGATCGGCTATTCCAATCTGGTCGAAAGCTGGCTGGGCTTTGCCATTGATAAGGGCGCGCGGTTCACCGACTGGTCGCGCCGCCCCCTGACCGAGCGGCAGATCGAATATGCGATCGGCGACGTCACCCATCTGGCCAAGATTTTCCCGCGCATTCTCAAGCGGTTGATCAAGACCAACCGGGGCCATTGGCTGGACGCCGAGATGGAGAAGCTGGCCGATCCCGACAATTACCGCAATGACGCGGGCAACGCCTGGCTGAAGATCAAGGCGGCAGGGCGCAACCCGGCGATGCTGGGCAGGCTCAAGGCTTTGGCCGCCTGGCGCGAGTATGAGGCGCAGGACAAGAACATCCCGCGTGGCCGCATCGCGCGCGACGAAACGCTGGCCGATATCGCCAGCCACCCGCCCAAGGCGCAGGCCGATCTGGCCAAGGTGCGCGGTCTGTCGCCGGGTTGGAAGGACAATGAAATCGGCAAGCGCCTGATGCAGGCGATCGAGGCGTCCAAGCCCCTGACCGAGGCGGAAATGCCGCCCAAGGCCCCGCGCGGCGCGCCGTTGGGCAAGGAAGGCGCTTTGGTTGCCGACCTGTTGAAATTGCTGCTGAAAATCCGCGCGCGCGAGATTGACGTCGCCGCCCGCCTGCTGGCCCGCAGCGATGATCTGGAACTGTTGGCGGCCGGTGTGCGCAAGGATGTCTCGATCCTTGAGGGCTGGCGCTATGAGGTGTTCGGCAAGGACGCGCTGGAGTTGGTCGAGGGGCGTTTGGCCTTTGCCGTGGTCGGCGGACGGTTGAAAATGACCCATGTCGACGAGTTGCATGACGACATGCGCGAGGCCAACGCCCTGCCCGCTGAAGAGGACGAGGACGGCCCCTTGCCGCTGACCGAGGATGACGCGGAGGCGTAAATGAGCGTCTATCAGCCCACGCTCAAGCAGTTGCAATATCTGGTTTCTTTGCACGAGCACGAGCATTTCGGCCGCGCCGCCGAGGCGTGTCACGTGTCGCAATCCACCCTGTCGGCGGGGTTGCGTGATCTGGAAAATCTGCTGGGCGTGGTGCTGGTGGAGCGGACGAAGCGGCATGTCCGCTTCACGCCTTTGGGCAATGCGGTGGTGGCCAAGGCGCACCGCATCCTGCGCGAGGCGGAGGAGCTGTCAGACCTGATTCACGCGTCTTCTCAACCACTTTCGGGTGAAGTGCGGATGAGCGTGATCCCCACCATCGCCCCCTTCCTGCTGCCCCGCATGTTGCCCCGTTTGCGCCGCGAACGCCCGCATTTGCGCCTGTTCCTGCGCGAAGAGCCCAGCGCGCAGGCGATCGAATCGCTGCACCATGGGCGGGCCGATTGCGTGCTTTTGGCGCTGCCCTACCCCACCGGGGAGGTGGACAAGGAGACGATTGAGCTCGACGCCTTGTTCGTCGCCTTTCCCAAGGATGACCCGCGCGACCCGCCCGAGGAAATCAGCCCGGACCTGATCGACGAACACCGCCTACTGCTGCTGGAAGACGGACATTGCCTGAAAGATCATGCACTTGCCGCCTGCAACCGGCCTGAATTGCGGGCCAGCGCGACGATGATCGGCACCTCTTTGCACACGCTGGTGCAGATGGTGGACAATGGGCTGGGGCTGACGATGCTGCCCGAAATGGCACTGGATGCGGGGATCTTGAACGGCACCAATGTCGTTGCCCGCCCGCTGCGCTCTGACTCCGCCAATCGCGAAATCGCGCTGGTGTGGCGCCGCAACAGCCCCCGCACGGATGAATTCCGCCTGTTGGCCGAGGAACTGCGCGCCGGATGATCCGCCCCTGCCCGCGCGCCTGATTTTGTTGTCAATGACTACAATATGGTGGCGTTTAACCCGCATCAACGCCGCGTCATGCCACACACGCAAAAGGGGGCGGTCGCCCGCCCCCTTCGCATCCTGAATCAGCCTGTGATCACACGCCCGACAGCGGGCCCTGATCTTCTTCGGCCACCGACCAGGTCTGGCCCTTGGCGAACAGCTTGGCCAGATCGGCGGTCTTGCCCGCGCGGGCCTGTTCGTCCTGCGCCAGCATCGCGCCTTCATAGGTCGGGCGCGGATCGTCATAGATCACGCCCAGCGCCACCGGGAACGGCCCCATCGGCAATTCGACCAGCATATGCGCCACGCCACGGTTGGTCACGTCATGCACCAGCACGCCAGCAGCCTGCCAGTCGGGCTTGCCATCCTCGCCCACGGCCACGTCCACAACCTTGAGCGCCAGCTTTTCCGTGTCCAGCGCAATGCCCTTGAACCCGCCCGACTTGACCGAACCAAACAGCATCGGCTCGCCATTCTTCAGCCACAGCTGGCCCTGATCGGCCACCGCCTTCTCGGTAAAGTCGGCAAAGCGGTCCTTGTTATAGACGATGCAGTTCTGGAAGATTTCGACGAAAGCCGCGCCCTGATGGGCATGAGCGGCCTTGAGCACGTCGGTCAGGTTCTTGGACGTGTCATAGGCGCGCGCAACAAACGGCGCGCCCGCGCCCAGCGCAAAGGCGCCCGGCTGCAACGGACGGTCCACCGAGCCCAGCGGGGTCGTCGGCGAAGGCGTGCCCAAACGGCTGGTGGGCGAATATTGCCCCTTGGTCAGGCCGTAAATCTCGTTGTTGAACAACATGATCTGGCAATTGATGTTGCGGCGCAGGAAATGCATCGTGTGGTTGCCGCCGATCGACATGCCATCGCCGTCACCCGTCACCAGCCACAGGTCCAGTTCGGGATTGGCCAGCTTGATGCCGGTTGCCACCGCCGGCGCGCGGCCGTGGATGGTGTGGAAGCCATAGGACGCCATGTAATAGGGGAAGCGGCTGGAGCAACCGATGCCCGACACGAACACCGTCTTGGCCGGGTCCGCGCCCAGTTCGGGCAGGGTGCGCTGCACCGCCTTGAGGATCGCATAGTCGCCGCAACCAGGGCACCAGCGGACTTCCTGATCCGATTCCCAATCCTTGAGGGTGGTCTTGATCGTGGTCATCTCGTTCATCTTGGGTCCCCTCAGGCCAGAGCAGCGTCGATGGCGGCTTCGATTTCCGCGATGGTGAAGGGCTGGCCCGACACCTTGTTCAGCGGACGCGCATCCACCAGATACTGATCGCGCAGCACGGTCTTCAACTGGCCGGTGTTCATTTCGGGCACGATGATCTTGTCATAGGACTTGAGCAAGTCGCCCAGATTGGCGGGCATCGGCCAGATGTGGCGGATGTGGATGTGGCTGACATCCTGCCCCTTGGCGCGGGCGCGGCGGACGGCCTGATGGATCGGGCCGAAGGTGCTGCCCCAGCCGACAATGGCCAGCTTGCCGCCTTGGGTGCCTTGGCTGACCTCCTGCGCCGGGATGTGGTGGGCGATGCCGTCCACCTTGTCCTTGCGGGCGTCGGTCTGCATCTGGTGCACGGCGGGCGAGTAATCGATGTCGCCGGTGTCAGGCGCCTTTTCAATGCCGCCGATGCGGTGCATCAGACCGGGGGTGCCCGGCTTGATCCACGGGCGGGCGCCCTTTTCGTCGCGCTTGTAAGGCAGCGGCTTGCCACCGTCGGGCGCGTTGTTTTCAGTCAGGAACGTCACCGGGAACGGGGTAAAGGTGGCCGGGTCCGGCACCTTCCACGGCTCGGCGGCGTTACCAATATAGCCATCGGTCAGCAGCATGACGGGCGTCATGAACTGCACCGCCAGACGGCACGCCTCGATCGCGCATTCAAACGCGTCGGCGGGCGAACGGGCGGCGATGACGGGCATCGGCGTGTCACCGTTGCGGCCATACAGCGCCTGATACAGGTCCGACTGCTCGGTCTTGGTCGGCAAACCGGTCGACGGGCCGCCGCGCTGCGAGTTGACCACCACCAGCGGCAGTTCGGTCATCACCGCAAGGCCCAGCGCCTCACCCTTGAGCGCAATGCCCGGACCCGACGAGGACGTCACGCCCAGCGACCCGGCATAGGACGCGCCAATCGCCGAAGCGACAGCGGCGATTTCATCCTCAGCCTGGAAGGTGGTGACGCCAAACTCCTTCATCTTGGCCAGATAATGCAGAATGGCCGAGGCGGGCGTGATCGGATAGCCGCCAAAGAACATCGGCAGATCAGCCAGCTTGGCGCCAGCGACCAGACCAAGGCTGATCGCCTCGGCGCCGGTGATAGTGCGATACAGGCCCGGCGACTGGGGCGCGGGCGGCAGGTGCTGCTGCTTGACCTGACCGCCGATTTCGGCCGTTTCGCCATAGGCATGGCCCGCGTTCAGCGCGGCGATGTTCGCCTCGGCCAGAACGGGGTTCTTCTTGAACTTGTCGTTCAGCCAGTCGATCAGCGGCTGACGGTCGCGGTCGAACATCCACAGCGCCAGACCCAGCGTCCACATGTTCTTGCAGCGCAGCGCTTCCTTGTTGCCAAGGCCGAAGGGCTTGACCGCCTCCAGCGTCAGGGCGCTGATGTCGAAGGCCAGCAACCGCCACTTGGCAAGGCTGCCATCGTCGATCGGGCTGACCTCGTACTTGGCCTTTTCCAGGTTGCGCTTGTTGAACTCACCGGTGTCCGCGATGATCAGCCCGCCCGCCTTCAGCGAGGGCAGGTTCACCTTGAGGGCGGCCGGGTTCATCGCCACCAGCACGTCGGGCTGATCGCCCGCGGTGGTGATTTCGGTGCTGCCGAAATTGATCTGGAACGCCGACACGCCAAACAGCGTGCCCTGCGGCGCGCGGATTTCGGAAGGGAAGTCCGGGAAGGTGGCCAGATCATTGCCCGACAGCGCCGTCGAGAGCGTGAATTGCCCGCCCGTCAGCTGCATGCCATCGCCCGAGTCACCGGCGAAACGCACCACCACCGCTTCGGGAGTATTGTCGGTCGAATGCGCCTGCGCGCCCGCATCGATCACAGTAGCCATTCTCTTCCTTCCATTGCCCGGAGGTGTTCACCCGGACAGCATGCATGTGTCAGCCCGCCCATGCGCGCCCGGACAGTTGAGTCCCGCCCGTTCTGTCGCACATGTGCCCTGCCCCTTTTACCCAAATCAGGCAAGCGGCAAGGCAGGCCGCAGTCTGGCCCCTTGTCCCAATGCGAACCCATGGCGCAATCCAGAAAAACTGTCAGGCCGCAAAGTCCGCGTGGGTTGCCGCCTGCCAGCCCGGCAAGGCGCGTCGGACACAGGCCGACTGCACGCCCCCAAAACCTGTTGCGCCCACTAGTCAAGCGGCAATCGCCCAACCCCGCACCAACCCGGCGCAATTTCCAGCTTTATACGCGGGGGACAGGCGTTTATGCTGGGGGGCAACATCAGGACAGGTTTGATTGATGACCGATTTTTCCGCACTTCCCTATCGGCCCTGCGTTGGCGTGATGCTGGTCAATCAGCATGGCCGGGTGTTCGTTGGCCGCCGAATCGACCAGCGCGAGAGCGAGGTGGGTCAGGACGGCGATTTCTGGCAAATGCCACAGGGCGGCATCGACGAAGGCGAGGATCTGCGCGCCGCCGCCTATCGCGAATTGTTTGAAGAAACCGGCGTGGATGAGGCGAACGCCACCATACTTGCCCAAACGCGCGAGGAAGTGCTGTACGACCTGCCCGACCACCTGATCGGCAAGCTGTGGAAGGGCCGCTATCGTGGCCAGCGCCAGTTCTGGATACTGATGCGCTTTACCGGACAGGACAGCGACATCAACCTGAACGCCCATGAACCGGCCGAATTCGACGCGTGGAAATGGGCAGAGCCCGAACATCTGCCCGAGATGATCGTGCCGTTCAAAAAGCGCGTCTATCGCGCGGTGCTGGATGAATTCCGCGACCTGATCTGAGACGCCAATGACGCGCGGGGCGCCGGCGGAGCGCCCCCGTTTCTGCGCTACCTGTCAGCGCGCGCCTTACTTGTCGGCGCGCACTTCGGCCTGCGGCTTGACATCGTCCACCGTAACGATGCGCGGCGTTGCCGCCCCGCCGCTGGCCGCGCCGCCCGCCGGGACCCGCGCCACCACGGCCGCAATCGCCGCGTCCAGCGCGCGCGTCTGATCACAGCCGCTGCCGCACAATCCGCCCAGCCGCGACAGGTTCTTGCGCGCCTTTTCAATCGCGCCCTTCTCGGCCAGCGCCTGCCCCTCACCGGCAATGGCGTCCAGATCCTGCGGGCTGCGGGCCAGAACCACGCGGTAATAATGCAGCGCCTTGCCCTGCATCCCCTGCCGCCGCGCCACCTCGGCCAGCTTCATCACCAGCGCGTTGCTGCCCGGCTGGATCGCCAGCGCCGCCTCGAACCCGTCCACCGCGCCATCCAGATTGCCTGCGTCCAGCGCCACCTGCGCCTGCTCGACCAAGGCCATGGCGCGCGGGTCCAGCACCTCGGCTGGGGCGGATTGCAACGAACTGGCCGTAATCGCCAGCGCAACCGACAGGCAGGCGGACACCGGAGCAAAACGCATGAAAACTTCCTTGGCCGAGGCAGGGCGAAACCGCCGAGTGGGGGGCGAGGCTTCGAACATAACGGGTTACGCTAACACAGCCGACAGGGCGATCACAAGAACGCCCGGCCAACGAAAAAGCCATCGGTGCCGTCCAAGGCTGGGGACAAACGCCACCCCGCACCCCGCGCGCGCCCCAGCGGCAGGGTAATGGCATCGGCCCGCGCGCGCGGCTCGCGCGCCAGAAAGGCGTCGAACTGCCCCGCGCCCTCGGCGTCCAGCAGCGAGCAGGTGACAAACACCAGCCGCCCGCCCGGCCGCACCAGCCCCGCCGCCACATCCAGCAAACGCGCCTGAATCGCTGTGATCCGCGCCAATTCGGCAGGCGTCAGGCGCCAGCGGCTTTCGGGATTGCGCCGCCATGTGCCCGTGCCGGTGCATGGCGCGTCGATCAGCACCAGATCGGCTTTGGCGGCATATTTGGCCAGTGCCTCCACCTCACGCCCCGGATTCATCAGCACCGTGTCATGCACCATCGCGCCCGCGCGCGTGGCGCGCGGCGCCAGACGTTGCAACCGGGCGCGGTCAACATCGCACGCCACCAGCGTGCCCCGGTTCCCCATCGCGGCGGCCAGCGCCAGCGTCTTGCCGCCAGCCCCCGCGCACAGGTCGATCACCGTTTCGCCGGGGCGGGCGTCGGCCATGGCGCAAACCAGCTGCGATCCCCCGTCCTGCACCTCGATCCGGCCGTCGGCATAGGCGTCCCAGCCCTCGACCGGGGTGTTGGCGGGGTAACGCAAGCCTTGTGCGGCGGCCAGCGGCTCGCCCTCCAGCGGCAGGGTCAGGCTGGCGCGGTCCGCCTTTAGCGTGTTGACGCGGATGTCCAGCGGGGCGCGCTCCATCAGCGCTTCGGCCTCGGCCCCGGCAATGCCGCTGTCGGCCAAGGCCTGCGCCAACCAAGCGGGCGCGATGCCGCCGTCAGCCACCGGCTCTGCCGGATCAATCGGCGCGGGGGCGTGGCGGCCTCCGTCAAACAGCACCGCCAGTTCCGGCTGAGCCTGCGCCACCCGCAGCATCGCCGCCCGGCCCGACACCGGCACCGGCCCACAGGCCCGCACCGCCGCATAGACCAGATCGCGCACCGCCCGCCGGTCCTTGCTGCCGGCAAAACGCCGCGTGCGAAACCAGTCGCTGATCAGCCGGTCGGCCGGCGCGCCCTGCGCCCGCGCCGCGCCGATCACCGCGTCCAGGATGTCGATGGCGGCTTGGATGCGGGCTTGGGGGGTCATTGGGCGCTGCCTAAAGTCGGGAAAAAAGAGAATGCGAGGGACTCGTCCCTCGCGCTCCCAATAACGTCTGCGTGGCGCGGCGATTCAACCGCAGTCGAACGTCATACCGCCGGAGGCATTCAATGAAAGCCTGCGGCGCAAAGGTGTCGGCAGGAAACCCCATTTTCGGGATTGTTAAGGGCCCAACCGATTTCTCTTGAGAAATCGGCACAACTGACTTGCCCTTAACCCGCCGGAGGCACCTTCGCCCCTGCCCTTTCCTTCCCGGCTTAGCGGGTCGGGTAATTCGGCGCCTCACGCGTGATGGTCACGTCGTGGACGTGGCTTTCCTTCAGGCCCGCGTTGGTGATGCGCACGAACTTGGCGTTCTTGCGCAGCTCGTCGACGGTGGCGCAACCGGTATAACCCATCGCCGCCTTGATCCCGCCAACCAGCTGGTGGACGACATCCTTGGCCGGGCCCTTGTACGGCACCTGCCCCTCGATGCCCTCGGGTACCAGCTTCATCTGGTCCTTGATGTCCTGCTGGAAGTAACGGTCGGCGCTGCCGCGCGCCATCGCGCCCACGCTGCCCATGCCGCGATAGGCCTTGTAGGCGCGGCCCTGATACAGGAAGGTTTCGCCCGGCGCTTCCTCGGTGCCCGCCAGCAGGCTGCCGACCATGACCACGCTGGCGCCTGCCGCCAAAGCCTTGGCGGCGTCACCGCTGGTGCGCAGGCCGCCGTCACCGATGATCGGCACGCCCGACTTTTCGGCTTCCTCGGCCGCTTCCATGATCGCGGTCAGCTGTGGCACGCCCACGCCCGCGACGATGCGCGTGGTGCAGATCGAGCCCGGCCCGATCCCCACCTTGACCGCATCGGCGCCCGCATCGATCAGCGCGCGGGTGGCCTCAGCCGTGGCGACATTGCCCGCTACGACCTGCGCGTGGGGATAGAGCACCTTCACCCGCTCGACCGAGCGGGCAACGTCCTTGTTATGACCATGGGCGGTGTCGATGATGACGACATCGCATTCCGCCTCGATCAGGGCAGACGTGCGGGCAAAGCCCTTTTCCCCCACGGTGGTGGCGGCCGCCACGCGCAGACGGCCAGCGGCGTCCTTGGTGGCGTTGGGATAGGTGACGGCCTTTTCGATATCCTTGACCGTGATCAGGCCAACGCAGTGATGCGCGTCATCGACCACCAACAGCTTTTCAATGCGGCGGGCGTGCAGCAGGCGGCGCGCCTCTTCCTGATTGGTGCCCAGCTTCACCGTGGCCAGATTTTCGCTGGTCATCAGTTCGCGCACGGGCTGGGCCGGGTTGTCGGCAAAGCGTACATCGCGGTTGGTCAGGATGCCCACCAGCTTGCCGCTGGCCTCGACCACGGGGATGCCGCTGATGCGGTTGGCCAGCATGATGGCCTGCGCCTCGCCCAGCGTGGCGTTGGGGTCGATGGTGATGGGGTTGACCACCATGCCGCTCTCGAAACGCTTGACCGCGCGGACGGCGGCACATTGTTCCTCGATCGTCATGTTCCGGTGCAGCACGCCAATGCCGCCCATCTGCGCCATGACAATCGCCATGTCAGCCTCGGTCACGGTGTCCATCGCGGCGGAAATCACCGGAATGTTCAACGCGATGCCCTTGGTCAGCCGGGTGCTGGTGTCGGCCATCGACGGCACGATGTCCGATGCCGCCGGGCGCAGCAGCACGTCGTCAAAGGTAAGGCCGAGGGCGATGTCCGTAATTGCCACGCGAGAAACTTTCGTCTGAGGGGCGCCCTGCAGCGCCAAGGGATTCGTGGCGGCCCATGTAAACAAGCCGCCGCAAATATGCCAGAGGGCATTTTCAGGGCATTTTGCCCGCCCATGCGACCGTGTGATGACAGGCGCCAGCAACCCCGGCCCCAAACGCGAACCGGCGCGCATGGTGTCCCACGCGCGCCGGTGTTGTTCAACAGGTCAGGCCCGTGTCGTCAGGCCGGGCACTTGATAAAGCGGCCATTGCTGTCCTTGCACGGTGCCTTCTTGGCGGCAGGCGCCGGAGCGGGCGCCGGGGCGGGCTTGGCCGCAGGCGCAGGCTTGGGCGCGGGCGCCGGAGCCGGAGCGGGCTTGGCCGCAGGGGCCGGCGCGGGCGCGGCGCCGCACTTGATAAAGCGACCATTGGCGTCCTTGCACGGGCCAGCCTTGGGCGCGGCCGGCGCGGGAGCGGGCGCAGGAGCCGGCGCGGCCTTGGGCGCGGGCGCAGCCTTGGGCGCGGGGGCCGGAGCGCCGCTCTTGCGGACATATTGCGAATCAGGAACAGCGCCCGGCGTGCCACACTTGGCAAAACGGCCGTTAGTCTTGTCACGGCAGGTTTCGGCATTGGCGGCGGCGGGCAGCGCGAAAGCGGCCACGACGGCGAGCGAAAGCAGAATCTTCTTCATCAGTCCCTCCTGTGTCACGCAGGGTGCGACGCCGATGTGCCCCACCGCGACGCGTGCTGTGGTAATCGCGCGCCAGTGGCGCGTCAATGAACAGCCAGTTCACGCCCGATACAGCAACGCCGCCCGGAACTGGGCCGCCGCGCTATCCTCCGGGCCGGACGTAACGGCGCATATCGGCGAAATACTGGATCAACGCGACATGGAACAGCACATCCTGCGCCGCCCCGCCCAGTTCGATCCCCGGTTTCACCACATCCTGAGGGCGGTGGTAATCGGTGTCGAAAAACGTCTCCAGCAAGGCGATGTTGCCATAGGCCGATGTCACCATCACGGCCGGCACGTCATGGTTGATCAGCGCCCAGCCGTCCTGTCGGCGGATATACTGGTTGGGGGCGGTGCTCTCGGACAGCTTGCGCTTTTGCTGGCGGGCGACGGCGGCGATGGCGGCATCCAGCGGCGTC
This sequence comes from Novosphingobium ovatum, assembly GCF_009909235.1. GTDB lineage: Bacteria > Pseudomonadota > Alphaproteobacteria > Sphingomonadales > Sphingomonadaceae > Novosphingobium > Novosphingobium ovatum. Next base: position 443,952 of record NZ_JAAAPO010000001.1, on the reverse strand, counting down.
ATCCCCTTGCCCACAATGCCCAGCGGCGTGTCAGCGGGCGCAATCGCCACCGAATCGACATTCAGCGCCGCGACGATATTGCTCAGCGGGATCGGCGGTTTTTCGGCAAAGGCCTCCGCGCCCAACAGGCCCAATTCCTCAGCCGTGGTGGCCAGAATATAGATATCGCGGTCATAGGGCACCGCGGGCCGCGCCAGACGGCGGGCGATTTCCAGCATGGCGGCCACGCCGCTGGCATTGTCCACCGCGCCATTGCACACCAGATGTTCGGCCGGAGGCGCGCCGCAAATGCCGAAATGGTCCCAATGCGCCAGCAACAGCACCGCCCCCGCCTCTGGATGGCGGCCGGGGATCTTGCCGATCAGATTGTGGGTGCGGATGGTGGTTTCGCGCGTGGTGGCCTCCAGACTGGCGCTCAGGTCCAGCACGCGCGGGACGAAATCGGGGCGGTCAGCCTCGGCCTCCAACTGGTCCAGACTGACCGGCCCGCCCGCCAACAGCCGCGCCATGCCGACGCGGGTAATGAACCCCTCCAAGTCGCCGCCCAGCGCCTGGCTGGCCAGCGCATAGCCCGACCGTTTGCGCCGCCCGGCCACGCTGGCCAGCGTGCGATCGCCATCCAGCACCGTGATCACCGCCAGCGCGCCCCCCGCCAGCAACGCGTTTTGCCGCGTGCTGGATTGCCGGTCGCGCGGCACATCGCCCGTGGCGGCGGCGGCGCGGGCGGCGGGCGTGTCCGCGTCCAGCATCACCGCCACCCGCCCGGCCAATTCGGCCCGAGGCGGCACGCTGCCCCCGCGCCCGACGAAATACAGCGGCGCCTTTTGCACCAGACTGCGCCGTCCCGATGTCAGCATCAGCACATCGTCATCACCCACCGCCACCGGCCGCCCGCGCCGCGCGAACTGCGCCACCGAGGCCGCCGGTTCGCGCGCCACCAGCGTGACCGGCGCAAACCACGGATGGCCCGGGTCATTGGTCCCCGACACCATCCCCATCTGGAACAACTGCTGGCCGATATAGCGCAGCGTCTTGCCCTCACCATCGGTGCCCGGTTCACGGCCGGCGAAATCATCGCTGGCCAACACGTTGATATGGGACAGCATTTGCTGGGCGATCTGCTGCTCTGCCCGGTTGGGGCGGGCGTTTGCCTGCTGCGGCGCGATCCACGCCAACGCCGCCGCCACAGCCAGCCCCACGCCCGCCCGAAGGGGGCCCGCAAGGTCACGTCCTGTCGCTCGTGGAGGTCGGCTCATCGTCTTTGTCTACACCAACCATGCGCGCCGACAAGGCCACCCCCGCACGATATCCGATGCGATTTTTCACCCCTTGGATGCAAAGCCGGATGACGTGGGCCAAGCCGCCAACAGCGCCTTGGCAAACCGGGTGAAAACCCCCAGATAGATGGCCAAGGATCAGGACATGGCGGGCCAGCGCCCGACCATAGCGACAGGATTGACCCAATGCGGCTGGACGATTTTGACCCCAATGACGTGGATGTCGGCGATCAGCGCGGCAGCGGCGGGTTTGGCGGCTTTGGGGGCGGCGGCGGTCAGGGGCTGCATCTTGGCGGCGGCGGGCTGGGTCTGGGGACGATCCTGTTGCTGATGGCGGGGGCATGGGTGCTGGGCTTCAACCCGCTCTCGGTTCTGGGCATGATCGATGGCGGGACCAGTCAGGTGGCACAGGCCATCCCCGATTCGGGCGAAACCCCCACCCCGCGCGGCAGCGATGCCTCGTCCAGTTGCGCCGTCGATCCCCTCAGCCGCGAGGCCTGTCAGGCGCTGTCCTCGCTGAACAAGACATGGGCGCCGATGTTTGCTGCGGCGGGATATGCATTTTCCAAACCGCGCCTGTGGTTTTACAGCCAGAACGGGCGGTCGGGCTGTGGCGCGGCGCAAAGCGCGATGGGCCCGTTTTACTGCCCGGCAGACAATGGCATCTATATCGACACCGATTTCTATCGCGTGATGGAACAGGAATTGGGCGCCAAGGGCCAGTTTGCCCGCCTGTATGTAATGGCGCATGAATATGGCCACCACATCCAATCCCTGCGCGGCACATCGGACCGCGTCCACCGCCAGCAGCAGGAAAACCCCGATGCGGCCAACGCCCTGTCGGTGCGGCTGGAATTGCAGGCGGACTGTTTCGCGGGGGTGTGGGCGGCCAAGAACCGCGACCGGCTGGAACCGGGCGACATGGAAAGCGGGCTGAACGCGGCGCATCAGATTGGCGATGATGTGCTGTTGAAATCGGCGGGCCGGGCGGTGAACGAAAGCGCGTTCACCCATGGCAGCGCCGCCCAGCGCATGGAATGGCTGCGCAAAGGCATGGACAGCGGCGATCCCAAGGCCTGCAACACCTTTGGCTGAACGCAGCGCGGCGGCGGCCCGGCGGGGCCGCGCCTGGCCAGCGGCGGGGCCAACCCGCCGCGCCATCCGCCCATAACCCGATCATGGCCCAACCGGACCGCAACAGAAAAGGGCGGCAGCCTTGCGGCCCCGCCCTCTCCTGTCAGCCTGTGATGGCGCGGTTTAGTACACGCGCTTCTTGGGCTTGATGTAGTCGACATCCTCGGTCAGCGTGAATTCGTGCACCGGACGATAGTCCAGCGACACCGCGCCGCCCTTGCCGCCCCAGCCCTCGAACCAGCCGACGGTGTGCTTCATCCACTCGGCGTCGTTGCGGTCGGGGAAATCCTCATGCGCATGGGCGCCGCGCGATTCCTTGCGGGCGTGGGCGCCATGCAGCGTGACCGAGGCCTGCGAGATCAGGTTGTCCAGCTCCAGCGTTTCCACCAGATCGCTGTTCCAGATCAGCGAGCGGTCGGTGACCTTGATGTCCGCCATCTTGGCATAGGTGTCGGCCAGCTTCACCTTGCCTTCTGCCATCAGCTCGTCGGTGCGGAACACCGCCGCGTGGCCCGACATGGTGCGCTGCATCTCGGTGCGGATTTCCGCCGTCGACGAACCGCCCTTGGCGTTGCGGAAGTGGTCCAGACGCGTGAGCGCCAGATCAGCCGAATCCTTGGGCAGTTCCTTGTGCGCTTCGCCCGGCTTGACCAGTTCCTTGAGGCGGTGGCCAGCAGCGCGGCCAAACACCACCAGGTCGATCAGCGAGTTCGAGCCCAGGCGGTTCGCGCCATGGACCGACACACAGGCCGCCTCGCCCACGGCGAACAGGCCCGGCACCACCGTTTCAGGGTTGCCGTCCGCACCAATCGTCACGACTTCGCCGTGATAGTTGGTGGGGATGCCGCCCATGTTATAGTGCACGGTCGGCACCACGGGCAGCGGCTGACGGGTCAGGTCGACACCGGCAAAGATCTTGCCGCTCTCGGTGATCCCCGGCAGACGCTCGGCCAGCACCTTGGGATCGATGTGATCGAGGTGCAGGTAGATGTGGTCCTTGTGCGGACCAACGCCGCGCCCTTCGCGGATTTCCATCGCCATCGACCGCGACACAACGTCGCGCGAGGCCAGATCCTTGGCGCTGGGGGCATAGCGTTCCATGAAACGCTCGCCTTCCGAGTTGGTCAGATAGCCGCCTTCGCCGCGCGCGCCTTCGGTGATCAGCACGCCCGCGCCATAGATGCCGGTCGGGTGGAACTGCACGAATTCCATGTCCTGCAACGGCAGGCCAGCGCGCAGCACCATGCCGCCGCCGTCACCCGTGCAGGTGTGCGCCGAGGTCGCGGTGAAATACGAACGGCCATAGCCGCCGGTGGCCAGCACCACGGCCTTGGCCTTGAAGCGGTGCAGCGTGCCATCGTCCATGCACAGCGCGATCACGCCACGGCATTCGCCGTCTTCCATGATCAGGTCGATGGCGAAATATTCGATGAAGAAGTCCGCGTCATACTTGAGCGACTGTTGGTACAGCGCGTGCAGCATGGCGTGGCCGGTACGGTCGGCCGCGGCGCAGGTGCGCTGCACCGGCGGGCCTTCGCCCATGTTCTGCATGTGGCCGCCAAAGGGGCGCTGATAGATGGTGCCATCGGCGTTACGGCTGAACGGCACGCCCGCGTGCTCCAGCTCGTACACCGCCTGCGGGGCCTCGCGCACCATGTACTCAATGGCGTCCTGATCGCCCAGCCAGTCCGACCCCTTGACGGTGTCGTACATGTGCCACGTCCAGTGGTCGGGCGTGTTGTTGCACAGCGATGCCGCGATGCCGCCCTGCGCCGCCACGGTGTGGCTGCGGGTCGGGAAAACCTTGGTGATGCAGGCGGTCTTCAAACCGGCTTCTGCGCTGCCCATGGTCGCGCGCAGGCCCGAACCGCCCGCGCCCACCACCACGGTGTCATAGGTGTGGTCGATGATCTTGTACGCGGCGGTCATTACGCGGCTCCCAGAGCAAGGCGGGCGACGCAGAACAGGCCAAAGGCCACCGCGCCGAACACAACCAGATTGAGCGCCGCCAGAGCGGCGAACTTGTTCCCGTGATCGTGGAGGTAATCCTCGATCACCACCTGCAAACCAACGCGGGCGTGCCAAAAGGTGCTGATGATCAACAGCGCCATGCCCGAGGCCGACACCGGCGAGGCAAACCAGTCACGCAGCGTGGTATAGGCAAAATCGGGCAGCAGCAGCAGCGAGACCGCAAACCACACCGTCAGCACCAGATTGCCGATGGCGGTAAAGCGCTGGATCAGCCAGTGATGCGCCCCGTTGTGCGACGAGCCCAGCCCGCGCACGCGACCGATGGAGGTTCCGTTACCCATGGATCAGACTCCTTAACGCAGCAGCAGCACCGCCCAGAAGGCGGCGGTCAGCAGGGCGCCCAGCACGATCGACACGATCGACCAGATGTTGTTGCTCTTGACTTCGAAGCCGGCGCCGATGTCCAGAACGAAATGGCGCAAACCGCTGCACAGGTGGTTGAAGAAGGCCCAGCTGATACCGATCAGCACGATGCGGCCGTACCACGTGCCGGCCTGCGCGGCGAAGTTGGCATAGGAGGCCTCGCCCCCGACCAGAGCGCCGAGCCAGCACAGCAACGCGCCCAGACCCACAACCGCCAGGCCATTGCCCGAAACGCGGTGCAGGATCGACACGGCCATGGCCGGACCCCAACGCCAGATTTGCAAATGCGGCGATAGCGGCCGCGCTTTGCGGCCAGTGCTGGCTTGGGCCATTTCGACGAATCCCCTTGGCTTGCTGCAATGCGGGATCACCCCGCTTCTCGCCCTCCCCCTTAGACAAATCGTGCAGCGGTGCAAGCATCAGAACGCGCTATTGCCCAATAGGAGAGGGCGGTTGCCGCAGTGCGAACAGGCAAATGTCAGGACTGCATACAGATGTGCCCCTCTGGCGCGCCCCCTTGGCAGGCGCGACACAGCGGCCTATTTGCGGCCCATGCCCAAAAAAGCCAAAACCCCCGCCCCTGCCGCCGAAACGCTGTCCGATGACGCCGGTCAGAACTGGAAAGTCATGGTCTATGCCCCACGCGTGGCGACCGAAGCGGCGCTGATCGCGCATGAGGATGCGTGGGACTGGGACCACGAAATCGTCCTGTCGGGCTGTGAAGTGGCCAAGGACCAGCCCGAGGACTGGCAATTGGAGGCATGGCTGCCGCGTCAGCCGACCGATGATGACCTGAGCGCGATTCGCGCGCTGTTTGATGATGCGCCCGATGGCCATGTGCCCGAACTGATCGTCGAACGCCTGCCCGATGTCGACTGGATCACCCTGTCACAGGAAGGGCTGAAGCCCATCCATGCGGGCGTGTTCCGCGTCCACACCCCCGAACATCCCCTGCCCCCGCAGGACGGCCTGCGCGATTTCTGCATCCCGGCCTCCTGCGCCTTTGGCACGGGGCATCATGAAACCACGGCGGGCTGTTTGACGATGCTCTCACGCATGCGGGCCGAAGGGCTGGCGGTGCGCAATCTGGCCGATATTGGCACGGGCACGGGCCTGCTGGGCTTTGCCGGGCTGCATCTGTGGCCCTATGCCCATGCCACGGCCAGCGATATCGATGCCGCCTGCGTCAAGGTGGTGCTGGACAATGCCCGCGAAAACGACATGCCCATCGGCGCCGACCGCGGCGAGATGACCATGGTGGTGGCCGACGGCATGGCCGATCCGCTGTTGCAGGCGCGCGGGCCGTATGATCTGCTGATCGCCAATATTCTGGCCGGGCCGCTGATCGAACTGGCCCCCGATTTTGCCCGCGCCATCGCGCCGGGCGGGTCGCTGTTGCTGGCGGGCCTGCTGGAGACTCAGGAGGCGCAGGTGCGCGCCGCCTATGCCCGCGCGGGGATGCGCATCGCGCGGCGGCTGGTCAATGGCGACTGGTCGATCCTGTGGCTGCGCAAACGGCGCCATGCCGGGATCCGCGCCAGTCGCCCCCGCGCCCTGGAGGAATGGTCGCGCCGCTGGTAAGGCACCGGCAGCGCCCTGGCAGCGCGCCGGAGCTGATCGGGCGTTATTGCCCGCCGGGCATGCGCGGGTCCAGCGTGCCCACTTTGGCCTCCCATGACATGTCGGGCCGGCCGGGGGTGGCATCGCTGACGCCGCGATAGATCTGCTGCGTGCCGGGCGGCGGCGGCGTCACGCCGGTGTCGATAAAGGTGGTTTTGGGCCCGCCCTGCGCCCCACCCAGTACCGTAGCGCCCGCCGCGCCACCACCGCCCGGCCCCATGCGCGAAGGCCCGTGGTCCTGCACCAGACCCTGCAACAGCGCCAGCTTGGCCGGGTCAACCGGGGGCAGCGGCTTGTCCTCGCCAGACAGCGTCTTGATCACGTGATTGACGGTCGAACTGACGAACAACCCGTTGAGATCGGCGTTCTTGTCCAGAATTTCGCGCACCTTGCCCTCGGCCGGGCCGGCGGCGGGTTCGACGCGGATATAGATATGCGAGCCACCGCCCTCGGCAGGCTTGGGCTCGGCTATCAGACGGATCAGGTCATGCTTGCCCTTGTCCTGAAACAGCCAGACCGCATTGCCCGCCTCGTCACGGCCGGCCAAAGTGGTGAACCCGGCGTCTTCCCACGCCTTGTCAGGCATATACGATCCAGCCAGCCGCGAGAGCGCGCCCGCTGGCGCGATCTGGAACACAGGGTCGGTGTTGCCCGCCTCGCCACATCCGGCCAGCGTGATCGCCGGGACGCAGGCCACCGCCGCCCAAGCGCGCCCGCGCGCCGGCGCGGCCAGTGCCGCCGCAACACCCGCCACCATTCCCTGCCAGCCTGAGCGAACCACCACCAAATGCCCTCTTTGCGCCGATAATTACGCACAGATACATAGACACGCCGGGTTAAGATTTGCCTGTAATGCCGCCCCTATCCAGCGCGGGCGACGATCTGCGCCCATTCCGCCTCGTCAATCACCGGGATGTTCAGCGCGGCGGCCTGCTTCAGCTTGCTGCCAGCCCCGGGCCCTGCCACCACCAGATCGGTCTTGGCGCTGACACTGCCCGATGCGCGCGCGCCCAGCCGTTCGGCCTGCGCCTTGGCCTCGTCGCGGCTCATCGTCTCCAGCTTGCCGGTAAAGACGACCGTTTTGCCCGCCACCTCGCTCTCGCGCGTTTCCACGACATAGGGCGGCGGGCTGACCTCGTTCAGCAAGTCTTCCCACACCGCCACATTATGCGCTTCGTGGAAAAACTCGCCCAGCGCCTGCACCACCGCCGGGCCGATGCCGTCGATCGCCGCCAGATCGGCAAAGGCCGCCTGCGCCCCCACCGCGTCGGCATGGTCGCGGGTCTTTTCCGCCACCTCACGCAGCGCGGGCAAGCTGGCATAGCGCTTCATCAGATCGCGCGCCGTCACCGCGCCGACATGACGGATGCCCAGCCCAAACAACAGGCGGGCGGCATCGGGCGCGCGCTTGGCCTCGATCGCTGCCAACAGGTTGTCCACAGACTTATCCTGCCAACCCTCACGCCCGACGATATCACCACGACGCCCGCGCAGGCGGAAAATATCGGCCGGGCTGTGCAACCAGCCCAGTTGGAAGAACTCCTGAATGGTCTTTTCGCCCAAGCCTTCGATGTCCAGCGCGGCGCGGCCGACGAAATGCTTCAACCGCTCGATCCGCTGGGCGGGGCAGATGAGGCCGCCGGTGCAACGCACATCAACCTCGCCCTCCTCGGCCACGGCCTCGCTGCCGCATTCGGGGCAGTGGTCAGGGAATGGGAAAGCGGGGCGGTCCTCATCCCGCGTCAGGTTTTCCACCACCTGCGGGATCACGTCACCGGCGCGTTGCAACACCACCCGGTCGCCCACCCGCACGCCCAGCCGGCCGATCTCGTCCCGGTTGTGCAGCGTCACATTGGTGACCGTCACGCCCCCCACCAGCACCGGCGCCAGACGCCCCACCGGAGTCAGCTTGCCCGTGCGGCCCACCTGAATGTCGATCGCCTCCAGCGTGGTTTCGGCGCGCTCGGCGGGGAATTTGCGCGCGATCGCCCAACGCGGCGCCTTGGCGACAAAGCCCAGTCGCTCCTGCAGCGCCAGATCATCGACCTTCAACACCACGCCGTCGATCTCATAGGGCAGATCGGGCCGGGCGGCGCCGATGGCGCGGTAATGAGCGACCAATGCCTCCACCGATCCGCACAGTGCCAAGCGGGGCGAGACCGGCAGGCCCCACGCGCCGATCTGTTGCATCATGGCATATTGGCCACTGGCGGGCACATCGCTGGCCGCGCCCCAGCCATGCGCCAAAAAGCGCAAGGGGCGCTGCGCCGTGACCCGCGCATCCTTTTGCCGCAACGACCCCGCCGCCGCATTGCGCGGATTGGCGAATGTCTTCTCGCCCGCCGCCTCTTGCGCCGCATTCAACGCGGCAAAGGCGGCGCGCTCCATATAGACCTCGCCCCGGATCTCGAACAGCGCGGGGGCATTGCCGGTCAATTTCTGCGGGATATCAGGGATATGGGCAACGTTGGGCGTCACATCCTCACCCACCTGCCCATCGCCGCGCGTGGCCGCGCGCACCAGCCGCCCGTCCTCATAGCGCAGCGACAGCGACAATCCGTCGATCTTGTCCTCGGCCGTAAAAGCCAGCGGCGCGTCGGACGAAAGCGACAAAAACCGGCGGACGCGCGCGACGAATTCGCCCACCTCCTCATCGGAAAAGGCGTTGTCGAGGCTCATCATCCGCACCGCATGGGTGACCTTGGACAAGGGCGAGGCGCTGACCTCATGGCCGACCGCCGCGCTGGGGCTGTCGGGGCGGATCAGGTGTGGGAACGCGGCCTCCAGTTCGGCATTGCGGCGGACCAGCGCGTCATAGTCGGCATCGCTGATCTCGGGCGCATCGTTCAGGTGGTACGCCTTGTTCGCCCGCGCGATTCTGCGCGCCAGCCGCATCAGCTCATTGGCGGCATCGGCCTCGGACACATTCAACAACGGCAAATCAGGCTTATCGGTCATCCCCTGCCCTTAACGCGATTGGCGGCGCGGGCAAATATGGCGCGCCCGCTTATACCCCTTCCAGCAGGCGGTCGGCCTGCGCGCGCGCCTCTGGCGTGATTTCGGCGCCCGAGAGCATGCGGGCGATTTCCTCTTGCCGCCCGGCGCCGTCCAGTTGCACCACGCCCGTGCGAGTGACGATGCCGTCCGATGATTTGGCGATGAAGTAATGCTGAGTCCCGCGCGCGGCGACCTGTGGGCTGTGGGTCACGGCCAGCAATTGCCCGCCGTTCGCCCCCCCGCCAACGCCCGCCAGCCGGGCCAGCCGCTCACCAATGGCCTGCGCCACCGCGCCGCCCACGCCCCGGTCGATCTCGTCAAAGATCATCGTCGCCGCGCCCCCTTCCTCGGCCAGCGCGACCTTCAACGCCAGGATAAAGCGCGACAATTCGCCGCCCGAAGCGATCTTGGCCAAGGGTGCGAAATCCGCGCCGGGGTTGGTGGCGATCATGAATTCCACGCGATCCATGCCGCCCGCGCCCCATTGCCCCTGCTCCAGCGGAGTAACGGCGGTGCGAAACCGCGCCGCGTCCAGCTTGAGCGGGGCCAGTTCGCCCTTGACCGCCGCGTCCAGCCGGCCGGCCGCCTCGGTCCTTGCGGCGCGCGCCGCCTCGGCCAAGGCGCGCCAGACCCGGCCCGCTTCCGCCGCCGCCTGTTCCAGCGCGGCGACCTCGGCCTCGCCGCCCTCGATCGCATTCAGGGCGATGCGCATGTCGGCGGCCTTTTGCGGCAGATCCTCCACCGCGCAGGCGTGTTTGCGCGCGGCCGCCCGCAGTTCAAACAGCCGCGTCTCCACCCGGTCCAGCGCCAAGGGATCAAAGGCCAGCGCGTCCAGCGCGCGGTTCAGCTTGTCCTCGGCGTCGTCCGCCTCAATCATGGCGCGGTCCAGCGCGGCCAAAACCTCCTCCAGCAGGGGATGTTCACCCGCGATGCGGTCCAGCCGCCGCGCCGCCACGCGCAGTTCCGCCAGCGGCGAATCGGACCCGATGAACACCTGTTGCACCGACGAGAGGTCACCGGCCAGCCGCTCGCCCTTTTGCATGGTGGCGCGCTCACCGGCCAGTTCCTCTTCCTCGCCCGGCTGCGGGGCCAGCGCGACCAGCTCCTCCAGATGGGCGATCAACAGGTCCCGGTCCTCGGCCGCCTTGGCGATGATGGCGCGCTGCCGCTCCAGCCGCTCCTCGGCCAGCCGCCATTTCTTCCACGCCGCCTCGATCGCTGTCGAATCGACCCGCGCATACCGGTCCAGCAAAGCCCGGTGGCCGCGCGGATTGACCAGCCCGCGGTCATCATGCTGCCCATGGATTTCGACCAGAAACGGCGCCAATTCGCGCAACAGCGCCACGCCCACCGGCGCGTCATTGATATAGGCCTTGGACCCGCCATCGGCCTTGAGCTGGCGGCGGATGATCAGCGGCTCGCCCGGCTCCACCTCGACCCCGGCGTCCGTCAAGGTTTCGGCGACATCGGGGGCCAGCGCGCCCATTTCGAAACTGGCGGTAACGCTGGCGGCGGCTTCCCCTGCGCGGACCAGCCCGCTGTCGGCCCGCATCCCCAGAATCAGGCCCAGCGCGTCCAGCAAAATCGATTTGCCCGCGCCCGTTTCGCCCGTCAGCACGCCAAGGCCGGGGGCGAAATCCAGATCAAGCGCCTCGATCAGGACGATGTTGCGGATGGACAGATGGTGCAGCATGTTCGCTGCGTGTTCTAACGCAGCCGCGCGCGTCCGTCCATTTGCTTTCGCGCGTGATCCGTCATTTCATCAGGCGCCACACCGCCAGCCCCACCGCCCCCAGCCAGATCGCGGCGATCGCCACATGTTCGGGATGGACCAGCGGCCCTGTGGGCTCGGGCGGGCCGGCGACATAGGAATCGCGGCGCAGGCGGCGGCGGATGCGCGGCGCGGCGTCATCGGCATCGGGGGCAAAGGCGTCACGCGCGGCAGCCTGCATCCGGGCGGCCTGCGCGGTGGTCATGTGCTGGCGCGCCTGAGGATCCACCACACGCCCGTCCAGCAGGCTGGCATGGCCGCCATCGGCCCATTGCTGCCACATCTCGGCGGCGAGCTGCGCATCCAGCGCGTTGCGTTCGGCCAGATCCGCCTGATCATCTGCCACCGGAAATCCGCGAGAATAGCCCACATCCGCCTCCCAAGAATCGTTGCAGGCAGGCTATGGCAAACAGGGTGAACGATAGCTGTCACCCCGTTTAGGCATAAGCGCGTAAATCAGCCCTGTGGCGCGGAATCGGATGCGATTTCAGCGGCAGCGGCGGCGTCTCTAGCGGCAGTGGCGGCCGCCTCGCCAAAGGGCGGCTCCACCTCGATCGGGTCGGCCAGCGTCAGGCGGTCCAGCATGGCGGCCATCTCATCGCGCAGCGCCAGCATCAGCCCGCGCAGACGGCAATCGGCCTCTGGCAGGCAATTGGCGCAGGTTTCATGGGCATAGCGACTGGCGCAAGGGACGAGTGCCAGACTGCCGCGCGTCAGGCGGATGATGTCGCCATAACGGATGTCCACCGGCGGCAGCGCCAATTCATAGCCGCCCTCACGCCCGCGATGGCTGATCACCAAGCCCTCGCGCACCATTTCCGACAGAATCACCGTCAGGAACTTGCGCGGGATGTTCTGCGCCTCGGCAATGGCGTCCAGCCGGATCGGTCCCTGACGGAACTTGTCAGCCAGATGCTGCAGCGCGCGGATGGTGTAGCGGGTTTTCTGGGAAAGCATGTCGCATCAGCCGGGCAGCGGCATATGGCGCTGCTCTTTCGCCCGGCATATCGGATAGGAAACGTATAAAAGTCAATTCTACTGGTAGAAAAATATGCGCGTGAATGGGGGTATCGTCGCCTCCCTCGCCCGATCCCACCCGCCGCGTGCCCGCGCGCGAATCGTCCGCGCACATGATACAGGGCCTCGCGGGGGTTCCCGCAAGGCCCTGTATCGCATCACCAAACCGTGGTGGTTCAGATCGCCCGCGTGTTCGGCGCGTGGCGCTGCATCAGGCCATAAGCCTTCTGATACCACTCGCTGCCGGGATAGTTCTTGCCCAGAACGGCGGCGTATTTCTGCGCTTCTTCGGGGATGCCCAGCGACAGGTTCGTTTCCACCAGACGGAACAGCGCCTCGGCGGTGTGGCTGGTGGTCTGATACTTTTCCACCACATTGCGGAAGCGGATGCCGGCGGCCAGCCAGCGGCCCGAACGCTCATAGAAACGGCCGATGTCCATTTCCTTGCCGGCCAGATGGTCGTTCACCAGATCGATCTTCAACCGCGCGTCCACGGCATAGCGCGTGTCGGGATAGCGGCGGGCGACATCGGTCAGCGCGGTCAGGGCCTGCTGCGTCACCTTCTGGTCGCGGCTGACGTCGTTGATCTGCTCGTAATAGCTCAGCCCGATCAGGTAATAGGCATAGGCCGCGTCCTTGTTGCCCGGATGGATCGACAGGAAACGCTGCGCCGACTGCACGGCCTTGGCGTAATCCTTGGACGCATAATAGGAAAAGGCGCTCATCAGCTGGGCGCGGCGGGCCCACGGGCTATAGGGGTGCTGACGCTCAACCTCGTCGAACAGGGCGGCGGCCACCTTGTGGTCGCCCTTGTCCAGCGAGGTCTTGGCCGCAAGGTAGAGCGACTCGACGTCGCGCGCGACGTAAGCGGTGTCCTTGGGCTTGCCTCCACGGCCCGCGCAGCCCGCGGTCAGCGCCATGGCGCCAGCGGCGGTGGCAAGGAGGAGGACGCGAAGCGGCGAGTTGCGGTGCGAAGTGTCGGCCATGGACTTGCCTATAGCCAGCCCCAAGCTGAACGCCAAGTGAAAGGGAGAGGCAAAAGGCATTCGATCTGCAAGCGGCCGCCATCGGCCCCGGCGCGGCGCGCGGGTACCCCATGGTGGGGCAAATGCGGCATATACAAGCAAAATTGCGTAATTCGCGTGCAACCATACAGCAAATATTAGCCATTACCGTTTACTCCAGGGACCATGTTCGAGCGAACAGCCCTATTTCTGTCGCCCTTGTCCCGATTCCTGGGCGCGCCAGGCCTGACCGGGCCCGCGCCTTCGCGGCCTGCGCAGGCTGGACGCGGCGGCTGGGTCGTGGCGTTGATCGCCACGCTGTTGATGCTGTGGCAATTGCCGATGATGCAGGCCACCCAGCGCAGCGATGCCCAGACAGCGAATTGGGTGGCAGGCGCAAACAGCGCCCCTTCCGCCTTTGCCCGTCAGACCATCGCCCTGATGCCGTGCGTGGCGCGCGCGCGGACGGGTGATGACCCGCTGCCCCTGCTGCAAGGCCGGGGCGCGATGACCTGCACCCAAAGCAGTCACCAGTTCGGGCCGGGGGACTATTGGGTGCGTCTGGACCTGTCGGGAACGCTGGGCGATCAGTCCCGCACCCAGGACGCGGGCGGGATGCATCTGCGTTTCCTGCCCGACTGGCAACGGAACGCGCAACTCTACGCGCTGTTGGCCGATGGGCGGATGGTGGCGGTGTCGCTGGACAATCACCACCTCTCGGGCCTTAGCCGGATCGGCGGCCATATCAGCCTGCGTCTGGGAATGCTGGCCATGCTGGGCGATGCGCCCGATCAGCCGGTGCGCGCCGTGTTGCTGCGCGTCGAGGGGGCGATCAACAGCAACGGCCCGATCAGCCAGCCCCTGTTGATGAGCGACACCGCGATCGACCATGGCGAATTGCTGGAGATGGCGATTTATGGCGCCTATGCGGGGATTTGCTTCGCGCTGCTGATCTATAACCTGACGATCTGGCTCCCCGTGCGCGAGCGCTTTCAGTTGACCTATTGCCTGATGACCGTGGCCATGATGGCCTATGGCTGGGCGCATTCGGGGGCTTGGTCGCTGCTGTGGCCCGACAGTGACATGGACCACAGGCTGCGCTTCAACTACGCCGCGATTGCCGTCACGGCGGCGCTGGCGCTGCAATTCTTTCAGGACTTTCTGGACGGGAACCGGCTGGGCCGCCATGTCCGTCTGGCTGGCGTGGCGACACATCGCCTGTTGTGGGCGGTGGCGGTGATGATTCTGGTCGTGCCGCCGCATCTGCTGCCGCTGGCCGACCGGTTGTTCACCTATGCCTTTGCCCCTTTGCCGGTGGTGGTCAGCGCGCTGTTGATCGACGGCATGCGCCGCAATCACGACAGCGCGCGTTTTCTGCTGCTCAGTTGGGCCGTGCCGGCGGCGATCAGCCTGGCGCATATCCTGCATTCGCTGCACCTGCTCGACCTGAGCGTGCTGTTCGAGCATCTGACCATGCTGGCGATGACCGCACAGGCCTTGTTGAGCGCGCTGGCCATGGCGATCCGCATCAAGACCATCGTGCAGGAACGCGACGCCGCCCGCGCGCAGGAGCAATCGGCCCGCATTCTGGCCGATATCGACCCGTTGACCGGGCTGTTGAACCGCCGCGCGCTGCTGGAACGCACGCTGCTGGCCGGGCCAGAAGCCGCCGATGATCCCGCCAGCGTGCCGGGCCGCCGCTGGGGGCGTCGTGCCGAGGACCGTCAGCGGGCCTTGCTGGGCGTACCGGGAGCCGGGCCGCGGCTGCGCCTGTTGCTGCTGGACATCGACCATTTCAAATCGGTCAATGATGAACACGGTCACAATCTGGGCGATGAAGTGCTGCGCCGTCTGGCCGAGGTGCTGCAACGCCACGGCAGCCATCGCGGGCTGGTCTCACGTCTGGGGGGCGAGGAGTTCGCGGTGCTGGGGCTGACCAGTCAGGTGACGCCCGAACTGGCCGAAGCGCTGCTGGCGGCGGTGCGCGAGATGGCCTTGCCCGAGGGCCTGCGGATCACCGCGTCGCTGGGCATGGCGACCGGCACGGCGGCACGGATCAGCGATTGGCAGGCGTTGTATGAAAAGGCCGACGCGGCCCTGTATCAGGCCAAGGCCGATGGCCGTGACCAGATCGTCGATAGCGACCATCCGGCCAGCGAAGGTGAAAAGCCACGCATGGAATACGACACGGCCAAGCCCGCTCTGCCGCCAGTGCAGATGCAGCAACCACGCCGCACCATCCCCGGCGCGCCGCGCTGAACAGCGCTTCAACCTAGCTGTTGCGTAGCGTATCGAGCGCCAGCAGGCGGGCCTGTTCGCGGGCAAAGCGCTGCGCGATCAGCGCCTCGCTCTCCTCGGGGCGGACGGAATTCTTGAACACGCGCGGTCCGATGAAGGCGGCGGCGACCAGCATCACGCACCACACTTCGGCATCGGCCTCGGCGTCAGGGAAGATCGCCTGCATCGCCCGCGAAATCCCCGCAACCATGCTGTCCCAATTGGGATAACGGTCGCGAATGTCGCCCGGTGCGATGAAATCATCGATCCACAATTTGATGACTTCGGGATTGGACAGGACGAAATTGACAACATTGTCCAATTTCTGCCGCCGTTCGATCGCCTGATGAAACCCCTGCGCCAACTGGTCTCGCGACCACCCCTTGACCGAGGACAACAGCGCCTCGCGGCTGTCGAAATGATAGTAAACGGTGGAACGATTCATCCCCGCCTCACGGGCCAGAGCCGCCACGGACAGCGCCTCCACCCCATCGCGGGTGATCACCATCACCGCCTTTTCGATCAGAATGCGATGCGTTTCGGCGTAGTTACGGTTACGCCGCTGATCGCTTATCGGAAACCTTGCCTCGTCCATACCCTCGGCGAATGGCATTCAGCGCATGAAATCAAGGCTTTTTACGATTTGCCCTGTGGATTTGCGATGAACAAATGGTTATTCGCCGGTATTTCGCGCAAACCATCAGACAAAATCCGAAATCCTGCGGCAATGCTCGTCCGGACAGGCCCAAACGCGCACAGACCGATTTCGGTCATGTCCCGCAATGCTGTCCGATTCCCTAACAACAGTCGCCCGCTCGGTGCAACTGATTCTGCCGCGCCGCAACAAAAAGACGCATGACCCGTGATCATGCGCCCTTTGGATTTTCCGCCCATCGAACTCGACAGGAACACTTCAATCGAAAAATGCCACCGCGCGCAATTCGATGCTTGAACGCGTCTGCGCGCCGGGCAGACTGTTGTCATGAAAAGCGGTATGCGGGCAACGCCAGGTCTTGCTGTGGTCGCTGTCGTGGAACTTGAACAGCAAAACATCGTCCTGAACCATGTTGCTAAAGTACCACCAGCGGTGTTCGGGGCGGTGATTGAAGATATAGGCGGCGATCATGTCGTCCTCGCCGGGCACGGGGGCGGTCAGCGCCTCGCCCTGCGGGAACTGGTCGACGACAAACAGCGTGTTCGACTTGCCCTCGTCATCGCCCACGCTGCGCCCGTCACACACGGCCAGCGGCCAATCCTGCGGGCCGGGGCTGAACGTGCGCCACAGCGAAACGCAGATGAACCGGCCATAGCCATCGGGCGTACCGAAATGCTGCTCGTGCATACGCGCGGCGGCTTTGTGGGCGGTCTTGGTGTTGTAATCGACATGCGCCTCGCCGGCCGGGGGCTGGATGCCGCCCGAATGCTGATAGCCCTGCGTCTGTTCGGCGGCGCGGGCCGACAGGTCGGCGCTGGTGCGGCGCATCCAGCCCTGCGGCGCAACGCGGTCGGCCCCGGTCAGGCGCTTGATGATCTGCGCCGCCTCGGCGTCATAGATCGCGGCGACCTCCTCGTTGTTCCAGAAGTCCTGCACCGCGGTCGCGCCCTTGCCCAGCACAAAGCCATGGGTGTCGAACTGGAAATGATCGCGGAACGGCATGCCGTCGCGGATTACGCAGTCATAGTCGCGGTATTCGCCCGTGTTGATCTCGGCTCCGGCGCGGACATAGCGGCGGGTGACGAAATCGCCCGGCGCCAGATAACGGATCAGCGCGGGCGTCTGCCGGGCGGTTTCCTCGATCGAATCATACACCACCGCCTCGGGCGCCATCGTAGCCATGCATCCACTCCATGTTTGCGCCGCGCGTCATCGCGGCATCATTGGCGCGGATGGTAACAGATGGGATGATTTATACAATCGTGTAAGCCGTCGACGCGCCGCAAAAAAGGCAGGACAGCCCGCGCCGCCCTGCCTTTTTTCACCGTTCCAGCCGATGGCGCCGATCAGATCAGCCCGGCATTGGCCAGCGCCGCATCCACCGCATCGCGCGCGCCCTGATTGCAGGGCACCAGCGGCAGGCGCAGTTCCTCGCGGAAATCGGCATGCACGCGGCTGAGCGCATACTTGACCGGCCCGGGCGAAGCGTCCTCGAACATGGCGTAGTGTAGCGGATAGAGCAGGTCGTTCAACCGGCGCGCTTCGGCCAGATTGCCGGCGGCGCAGGCGGCCTGGAAATCGGCGCACAGGCGCGGCGCGACATTGGCCGTGACCGAGATGCAGCCCACCCCGCCAGCCGCCGAATAGGGCAGCGCCAGTTCATCATCGCCCGACAATTGGCAGAAATCGCCGGTGATCCCCATGCGGTGATCAGTCACGCGCGACAGATCGCCGCTGGCGTCCTTGATGCCGATGATGCGTTGCGGGAATCGGTTGGCCAGTTCAACCACCGTCTCGGGCTTGATATCGGTGACGGTGCGGGCGGGCACGTTGTACAGGATGATCGGCAGATCGCTGTGCTCGGCCAGATAGCTGAAATGCGCCAGCAGCCCCGCCTGTGACGGGCGGTTGTAATAGGGCGCCACGACCAGCGCGGCGGCCGCCCCGCACTTTTTGGAAAAAGTCATGTGCAGCAGCGCGTTTTGCGTATCATTGCTGCCGCAACCGGCGATCACCGGCACGCGGCCGGCGGCCTGCTCGATGCAGACCTCGATCACGCGGTGGTGTTCGGCGTTCGACAAAGTGGAGTTTTCACCCGTGGTGCCACAGGGCACCAGCGCCGACGAGCCGTTCTCGATCTGCCAGTCCACCATGCGGCGGAAAGTCGGCTCATCGAACGCCCCGTCGCGGAAAGGTGTCACCAGAGCGGGTATCGAACCGGAAAACATGGACTTTATCCTCAGGGTTTGCCCACCTATAGCACACGGCGCAACTTTTCGCCGCCAGAATGGGCGCATCAACGCATGCCTGATAAGGAGCCATCGGCCATTATGTCCAGCACCATGATTGATCGACGTACCTCTACAATGGTCGGGGCCGTGCCTGCGCGCCGCGATTCGCAGGGGGCGGCGATGGGGTTGGGCCGTGGCCGATGGGCCGCTGCAACGGCGGCTTTGGCGCTGGGGCTGAACGGATTCGCACCCGCCTTTGCCCAATCCGCGCCCTATCCCGCCCAGCCTTATCCGCCCCAACCTTACACCGGACAGCCTTATGCCGGACAGGCCGCCCCGCAGGCGCCCTATCTGGTGCCCAGCCCGATGGTGCAGCCGATTCCCGCCGCCCCAACGCCTCCGCCGCCGCCGCCGATGGATGCGTGGGACCGGGCGCGGGCCGCTCATCTGGCGACGCCGGGTGGGGCGATGGCCGGGGCGATCGCGCGCTGGAAACAACTTGCCGGGACCGAGAATCAGGGCTTTGACGCCTACGCCGGTTTCGTCATGACCTATCCCGGCTTTCCCGGGGAGGAGGCGATGCGCCGCGCCGCCGAGAAGGCGCTGGCGCTGACCAATGTCGACACCGCGCGGCTGGTGGCGTTTTTTGACCGCTTCCCGCCGCTGACCAATCCGGCGCGGGCGCGCTATGCCTTGGCGCTGGCCGATATGGGCCGGCACGAGGCGGGCGATGTCGCCCGCGCGGCATGGCGTGGCGGGGTGATGAGCGATGGGTCCGAGGCCGCGATGCTGGCCCGTTGGGGCAGCCGGATGAGTCAGGACGATCACGATGCGCGGTTGCAGGCGCTGTTGTGGGACGCGTCGAGCGCGCAGGCAACGCGCGCGCTGGCCCGTGCCTCGGCGCCGCTGCGCGGTCTGGGCGCGGCGCGTCTGGCGTTGCAGGCGCTGGGCGCTGCCGCCCCGGCCCCGCGCCCCGATGTGCCGATGGTCGGCCCTGACGCGATGGAGCAGGTCGCCGCCGCAGAGGCCGCGCGCGCCGCCGCCCAGCCCTCGGTCGAGGACGATGACGATGGCCCCACCCCCACCGTACAGCCTTTGCCCGCGCCCGGCGCGATGGACCCGCTGGCCGCCCCGCCCGCCGATCCCGCGTTCATGCGCGATGCGGGCTATGTCTATGACCGGGCACGGGCGCTGATCCGGCGCGGGCGGATGGCGGATGCGGCAATGCTGCTGGCCTCGCGCCCGCCGCTGGCAACGACCATGGGCGACGCGCGCAAATGGGTGACGCTGCATCTGGTGACGGCCAAATCGGGTGGACCTTCGCTGGCCGCGCGCATCGCCGCCAACGCGGTCGAGGGGTTCGCCCCCAACGCCGATATCAGCACGATGGCCTTTGGCGTGCGCGATGATTTCACCACGCTGATGTGGCTGGGGGGCACGTCCGCGTTGTGGCAGTTGAACGATCCGGTTGCCGCCGCACCCTTGTTCTATCGCTATGGCACGGCGGCGCGCTCGCCCCAGACGCGGGCCAAGGGGTTCTATTGGGCGGGCCGCGCCATGTCTCAGGCGGGCCGGGCGGACGCTGCCACCCGCTATTTTGCCGAAGCATCGCAATATGCCGACCAGTTCTATGGCCAATTGGCGCTGGAACGGCTGGGGCGGCCAATGCCGCTGTTGCGTGATCCGCCCCATGTTGCCCCCACCCCGGCCCAGCGCGCCGCCTTTATGGCGCGGCCCATCGTGCAGGCGGTGATGGAGGTGTCGCGCGATACCGAGTGGCAGACCAGCGTCCGTTTCTTCAAGGAGATCGCGAGCCAGGGCAAGACCGAGCTGGACTTTGTCCTGTTGGCCGAACTGGCGCAGCAGATCGGGCGGCGAGATCTGGCGGTGATTGCCGGATCGGCGGCGGGCAATGCCGGGCTGTTGACGTTCCGCGAACTGGCGTTTCCCACCATCTTGCCGCCCGATGGCGCCGACTGGACGGTGGTACACGCCATCAGCCGTCAGGAAAGCCAGTTCGCCCAGAACGCCATCAGCCGCGCGGGCGCGCGGGGCTTGATGCAGTTGATGCCCACAACCGCCGCCGATCAGGCGCGCAAGCTGGGGGTGGATTTCTCGGTCGGGATGCTGACCAGCGATCCGCGCTACAACATGCTGCTGGGCGATGCGTTCTTTGCCCGTTTGATGAAGATTTATGACGGCTGCTGGCCGCTGGCGATTGCGGCGTACAATGCCGGTCCGGGCAATGTACGGTCTTGGATGGGCAAGATTGGCGACCCGCGCACCCCCGGTACCGATTGGGTGCAGTGGATTGAGCGTATCCCCATCAGCGAAACGCGCGGCTATGTCACCCGCGTGCTGGAGAACGTCGTCAGCTATGAGGCGATGTATCCCGACAAGGCGAAGTATCGCGGCCCCAATCCCGCCAGCCACTATCTGGGCAAGGATGGGCCGGGCTGATGGCGGGGACTTGCCCCGCCCGGCGTTCAGGGCCAAGGGCGCGGGGATGAGCGCGATCCCCTCCAAGGCCGAAGGCCCGCCGATCACCCCTGCCGGCATGGCGGCGTTGCGGGCGCGGTATGACCATCTGCTGGGCACCGAACGCCCCGCCATCGTCGAGATCGTCAGTTGGGCCGCAGGCAATGGCGACCGCAGCGAGAATGGCGATTACCTGTATGGCCGCAAGCGGATGCGGGAAATCGACCGCGAGCTGGCTTTTCTGGCGCGGCGGATGAAGGCGTGCCGGGTGGTTGATCCCGCAAGGCAAAGCGACCACAGCCGGGTGCTGTTTGGCGCCAGCGTCGAAATCGCCGACGAGGACGACAACCGCAAGCATCTGACGCTGGTGGGCGATGACGAGCAGGACGCCAGTAAGGGGCTGATCGGCTGGTCGGCGCCGATTGCGCGGGCTTTGCGGGGCGCGCGGGTGGGCGATTTGCGCCGCGTCCATCTGCCTTCGGGGGAAAAGGAATGGGAGGTCATGAGCATCACCTATCCCCCCGCCAGCACCGCGCCATAGGGACATTGGACGATGGAACGCTGGATCCTGCCGATCTTTTCGCTGGCGCTGACATTGGCGGCGGCGCGGGGCCTGTTGCTCGCCTGGCGCGATGGCGGGGCGCAGGACGCGCGCCGGGCTGATCCCTTGCTTTACGCCGGTTTTCTGGCGCTGGCGGTGGTGGTGGCCGGGTTCATGGGGTGGCAGGTGCTGCACCACTGATCCGCCCGCCACATACGTAAAGCGGCATAAAAAATGCCGGATTTGCGCCAAATTTAGCTACGTATTTGTCAGCAAAAGGGCTTGAGGCGCAGGCATTGCGGCCCTATGCCTGCGCCTATCCAAGGTTCAGGCCCGTGCCTGTCCGGCCGGGCGCAGGACGCATGGCCACAACAGACGGGCCCGCGAGATGAGGAGTCTGTGAAGAATGCGCCAGAGCCGTCAGGCGCGCAGGGGTGAGCATGCGCGCGTTACGCGCCCCGCCGCCTGCGAAATGTCCCAGCACAGCATGGGCCAAGCCCTGCGTCCCGCCAGCGCGCGCGCGCGCTTTGGCCGCTGGACGATCAGCGCCGTCTTGGCCGCCGCCATGCCGGTGGCCGCACAGGCGCAAACCGCCGCGCCGGCCGCCAATGGTGCGGATACGGTGTGGATCATGGTCTGTTCGGCGCTGGTGCTGCTGATGTGCCTGCCGGGGCTGTCGCTGTTCTATGGCGGTCTGGTGCGGGCCAAGAACTTCCTGTCGGTGATGGTGCAGGTCGGCGGCATTGCGGCGGTGGCTTCGCTGCTGTGGGTGGTTTGCGGCTATACGATGGCGTTCGGGCCGGTCAGCCATGGCTGGCTGGGCGGGTTTGATGCGGCCATGCTGGCCCATCTGGCGCCGCTGCGCAGCGGCACGACCATGCCGGAAAACACCTTTGCCCTGTTCCAGCTGTGCTTTGCCGCGATCACGCCGGCGCTGATGGCGGGCGCATGGGTGGACCGGGCGCGGTTTGGCTGGGTCATCGGCTTTTGCGCGCTGTGGGGGCTGGTGGTCTATGCCCCGGTCGCGCATTGGATCTGGGGCGGCGGGTGGATGTACACCCGCTTTGGCACGCTGGATTTCGCCGGTGGCATCGTCGTCCACACCACGGCGGGCGTTTCGGCGCTGGTGGCCGCTTGGCTGCTGGGCCCGCGCACCGGTTTCCCCAAAACGCTGATGCTGCCGCACAGCCCGTCACTGACGATGCTGGGCGCGGGGCTGCTGTGGGTGGGCTGGTTCGGCTTTAACGGCGGCAGCGCGCTGGCGGGCAATGCCACGGCCACCAACGCCATTCTGGCCACCCACACGGCGGCCAGCGCGGCGGCCTTGCTGTGGATTCTGGTCGAACGCATCCATGTGGGCAAGCCGACCAGCGTGGGCTTTGCCACCGGCGCGGTGGCGGGCCTGGCGACGGTAACCCCGGCGGCGGGCTTTGTCTCGCCGGGCGCGGCGGCGCTGTTTGGTCTGGCGGCCACGGCGATCTGTTTCCCGATGATCCAATTGGTCAAGGCCAAGTGGAAGGTGGACGATTCGCTGGACGTCTTTGCCGTGCATGGCGTGGGCGGCATGACCGGCTCGATCCTGCTGGCGGTGTTCATCGCCCCCGCGCTGGGCGGCACGGGTTACGCCACCGGCATGACCATGAACAGCCAGTTGCTGGGTCAGGCCGTGGGCGTGGGTGTCACCGCGCTGTGGTCGGCGGTGGCAACGCTGGTGCTGGCCTGGGGGCTGGCCCGCGTGTTGCCGATGCGCGCGACCGAGGACGAGGAACGCGAGGGGCTGGACATCACCGCCCATGGCGAGCGCGCGTGGGAAATGGATTGATCCCCCACGCTAAATCCCATGGCGTGACGCGCCAGCCATGATAAAGGGTCGGGTGATGCAACGCCCGGCCCTTTTCCTTTGCGTGATGGTGACGATGCTGGTGGCCGCGCCCGGAGCGATCGCGCGCGATTCGCTGGGCATGTTTGGCCGATGGGGCGCGTTTCGTGATGCGGGCGTGCCGCGCTGCTATGCCATTGCCATGGCGCATGCCGGACGGGGTGACGCGCGCGGCGATTTTCAGCCCTATGTCGATGTGGCGTGGTGGCCAAAGCGCGGCGTGCGCGGGCAATTGCATGTGCGCCTGTCGCGCCGCCCCGGCGATGGGCCGATCACGCTGACCATTGGCGATCAATCCTTCCGTCTGGTAGGCGGCGGGGGTGAGGCCTGGGCGGCCGACGAGCGGATGGAAGCAGCCATTCTGGCTGCGATGCGATCAGCCAGCGGCCTGCGGATCAGCGCGCGCGGCGGCAACGGGCGCGGCTTTACCGACCATTACGATCTGACCGGGGCGCCCACCGCGATGGACGCGGCAGCGATGGGCTGCGCGGGGGCACGCTGATTGGGCGGGCGGGTTTTGGCGGATACTGGCCTTTTGCCCGATTCGCGGCTATGGGCCGCAGGCATGAGCACCCCCCTTCCCACCTCGATGCCGATTGCCGGCCATATTGATCCTGTCGTCACCGCCCGCGATATCACCGCCCGCGCCGATGGCCGTGTCGACCTGTTGGGCCTGCCCCGCCCGCGCATCACCGAAATCCTGGCCGAAGCGGGCCTGGACGCCAAGGCCGCCAAGCTGCGTGCCAAGCAGGTGTTCCACTGGATCTATCACCGTGGCGTCACCGATTTTGACGCGATGACCGACATCGCCAAAACGATGCGCCCGTGGCTGGCCGAACGCTTTGTCATTGGCCGCCCGGACATTGTCGTGTCGCAGCATTCGACCGATGGCACACGCAAATGGCTGTTGCGCACCGCCGACGGGCACGAGTTCGAGATGGTGTTCATCCCCGATGCAGATCGCGGCACGCTGTGCGTCTCGTCTCAGGTGGGTTGTACGCTCAACTGCCGGTTCTGCCACACCGGCACGATGCGTCTGGTGCGCAATCTGACGCCGGGCGAAATCGTGGGTCAGGTGATGCTGGCGCGCGACGCGCTGGGCGAATGGCCCAAGGCGGGTCAGGCCGACTTTAGCGAGTTGGGCGACGATCTGGTCGACGAGGATGGCGGCTATTCCTCGGACGGGCGGTTGCTGACCAACATCGTGATGATGGGCATGGGCGAGCCGCTGTATAACTTTGACAATGTGCGTGACGCGCTGAAGCTGGTGATGGATGGCGATGGGCTGGCCCTGTCCAAGCGCCGCATCACCCTGTCGACCAGCGGCGTTGTGCCGATGATGGCCAAGTGTGGTGAGGATATTGGCGTCAATCTGGCCGTGTCGCTGCATGCCGTGACCAAGGAGATCCGCGACGAGATCGTGCCGATCAACCGCAAATACGGCATCGAGGAATTGTTGCAGGCCTGTGCCGACTATCCCGGCGCGTCGAATGCCCGCCGCATCACGTTTGAATATGTGATGTTGAAGGACAAGAACGACAGCGACGAACACGCCCGCGAGCTGGTCCGCCTGATCAAGCAGTACAAGCTGCCGGCCAAGGTCAACCTGATCCCGTTCAACCCGTGGCCCGGCGCGATTTACGAATGCAGTACGCCCGAACGGATCAAGCGTTTTTCCGACATCGTGTTCGAGGCCGGGATCAGCGCCCCTGTGCGCACGCCGCGCGGGCGCGACATTGACGCGGCCTGTGGCCAGTTGAAAACCACCGCGCAAAAGATGAGCCGCGCCGAACTGGACCGTCTGGCCGAGGAAAAGCAGGCCGCGCTGGGCTGACCGCTACGCCGGATACCGACACAAAAAAGGGGCAGCGCCGCGTGGCCTGCCCCCTTTTTTCATGCGCGGCGCTGTGGCCGCTGCGCGGGTTAATAACCCATCAGGCTCAGCACTTCCTTGCGGCTGCGCGGATCAGACAGGAACGTGCCGTACAGACGGCTGGTGACCATGCCCACGCCCGGCGTGCGCACCCCGCGCCCGGTCATGCAGCCATGCTGCGCCTCGATCACCACGGCCACGCCATGCGGGCGCAGATTGTCCCAGATGCACTGCGCCACCTCGGCCGTCAGGCGTTCCTGGATCTGCAACCGGCGGGCATAGCCGTGCAGCACGCGGGCCAGTTTCGAAATGCCCACCACCTTGTCGCGCGGCAAATAGGCTATCGCCGCCTTGCCAGTGATCGGGGCCATGTGGTGTTCGCAATGGGACTGGAACGGAATGTCCTTCAACACCACGATCTCGTTGTAACCGCCCACTTCTTCAAACTGGCGGGCCAGATGGATGGCCGGGTCCTCGGCATAGCCGGCGCAATATTCGCGCCATGCCCGCGCGACCCGCGCCGGCGTGTCCAGCAAGCCCTCACGCGCGGGATCATCACCTGCCCAGCGGATCAGCGTGCGGATCGCCTCCTGCACATGATCAGGCACCGGCGGCTTTTCGCTGGCGGCGGGGACCACGGGGCAATCGTCATCGTCGGCGGGGCAGGTCATGCGTTCTCTCCGAAGGCTGGGGGCGGACACCACATCCGCCCTTCGCCCAACGCCGCCGCTTTTGCGCCTATGTCCGCGCAACGCAAGCCCAAATCACCCCGCGTCCCCTATGGGCATTGCCCCAAGGGGCCGGGGGGCTCTGACGTTATTTGGCTCCGGGGCGGAGGCAACGGAACTGGCCGAATGCCACGCCGATGGTCCAGAATGCACGGCATGACACGCCCCATCCTGCTGTTCCATCGGGACTATCGCGCCTTTCAGGGCGGCCATCAAAAGGTGGCGGACTATATCGCCCACACGCAGGCGAGCGCCCATTTCACCCCGCGCCTGTATCTGGCGCCCCACAGCCTGTCCGATCACCCCTTTGCGCTGGAATGCCTGACCGCGCTGTGGCAGCCGCAACGCGCCGATGCGCTGTTTGTGGCCGGAATGGATTGGGACGCCCTGCCACAGGGGCTGGAGGCGCGGGTGCCGGTGATCAACCTGATCCAGCATGTGCGTCACGGGCGGGCGGGCGATCCGCGCCATGCGTTCCTGTCGCGGCGGGCGCTGCGGATCTGTGTGTCTGACGCGGTGGCGCAGGCGATCGAGGATAGCGGGCGCGTAAACGGCCCGGTGATGACCATTCCGGCGGGAATCGATTTGCGCGCCTGTGCCCCCGCGCCCAAACGGGTGGCGGTGGTGATCGCCGGGGTCAAGGCGCCCGATCTGGCGCAGTCCGTGGCGGCGCTGTTGGCGCGCGAGGGGGTGGAGGCGGACTGTTTGACGCGCGCCCTGCCGCGTGATGTTTATCTGGCGCGGGTGGCGGCGGCGCGGGTGGCGATCACCCTGCCCGACCCGGCGGAAGGCTTTTACCTGCCAGCGGTGGAGGCAATGGCCGCGCGCTGTGCGCTGGTATGCCCGGACGCGCTGGGCAATCGGGGGTTCTGCCGGGACGGGGAGACATGCCTGATGCCTCCTGCGGCGGCCGACGATCTGGCGGCGGCGGCGCTGCGCCTGTTGCGCGATCACGCGCTGGCCGAAAGGTTGATCGCCAACGCCGAGGGGGAGGCCCGCCGCCACGGCCTGATGGCCGAACGCGCGGCGTTTCAGGCGGTGTTGCAGGACATGGTCCGCGCCGCCGCCTGAAACGCGGCCCCCGCTAGCCCCGCGCCAACAGTGGTTTCAGATAGGCGCCGGTAAAGCTGGCCTTGTTGGCCACCACCTGCTCGGGCGTGCCTTCGGCGACGATCTGCCCGCCGCGCACGCCGCCCTCGGGCCCCATGTCGATCAGCCAGTCGGCGGTCTTGATCACGTCCAGATTGTGCTCGATCACCACCACGCTGTTACCCTGATCGACCAGCCGGTGCAGCACCTCCAGCAGCTTGCGCACGTCCTCGAAATGCAGGCCCGTGGTGGGTTCGTCCAGCACATAGAGCGTGCGGCCCGTTGAGCGCCGCGCCAGTTCCTTGGCCAGTTTGACCCGCTGCGCCTCACCGCCCGACAGGGTGGTAGCCTGCTGCCCCACCTTGACATAGCCAAGCCCCACCTCGTTCAGCATATGCATCCGGTCGCGGATCGGGGGGACGTTGGCAAAGAAGCTTTCGGCGTCCTCGATCGTCATGTCCAGCACATCGGCGATCGAGTGGCCCTTGAACTTCACCTCCAACGTCTCGCGGTTGTAGCGCTTGCCGCCGCATTCCTCACACGTCACGTAAACGTCTGGCAGGAAATGCATTTCAATCTTGATCAAGCCATCGCCCTGACAGGCCTCGCACCGCCCGCCCTTGACGTTGAAGCTGAAACGGCCCGCCTTGTAGCCGCGCGCCTGCGCCTCGGGCAGACCGGCAAACCAGTCGCGGATCAGCCCGAACGCCCCGGTATAGGTCGCCGGGTTCGAGCGCGGCGTGCGGCCGATGGGCGACTGGTCGATCTCGATCACCTTGTCACACCATTCAAGGCCCGTAATGCGATCATGCGCGCCGGCAATCACCCGCGCCCCGTTCAGCACCCGGCTTGCCCCCGCCTGCAATGTGTCCAGCGTCAGCGTCGATTTGCCGCTGCCCGACACGCCCGTCACGCAACAAAACGTCCCCAGCGGAAAGCGCGCCGTCACGCCCTTCAAATTGTTGGCGCGGGCGTTTTCCACCACGATCGATTTGCCATTGCCGGGGCGGCGTTCACGCGGGACGTCAATCTTGCGCACGCCGGTCAGATATTGGCCGGTGATGCTGTCGGGGCTGGCCAGAATGTCCTCCAGCGTGCCTTGGGCCACCACTTCGCCGCCATGCACCCCCGCGCCCGGGCCCAGATCGACGATGTAATCGGCATGGCGGATCGCGTCCTCGTCATGCTCGACCACGATCACCGTATTGCCCAGATCGCGCAGGCGTTTGAGCGTTTCCAGCAGCCGGTCATTGTCGCGCTGGTGCAGGCCGATGCTGGGTTCGTCCAGCACATAGAGCACGCCCGACAAGCCGCTGCCGATCTGTGACGCCAACCGGATACGTTGCGATTCGCCGCCCGACAGCGTGCCGCTGGTGCGGTCCAGATTCAGGTAATCCAGCCCGACATTGTTCAAAAAGCCCAGCCGCTCGTTGATCTCTTTCAGTATGGCCTTGGCGATCTGCTGCTGCTGGTCGGTCAGGCGCTCGTTCAGCGTCGAGAACCACGCCAGCGCGTCCGACACCGACAGGCGCGTGACGCTGGCGACATCGCTATCGCTCACCTTCACACACAAAGCTTCGGGTTTCAGGCGCTTGCCCTCGCACACCTCACACGGCTGCGAGGTCTGGAACTTGCCCAGTTCCTCCTTCATCCACGCGCTGTCTGTTTGCAGGATGCGGCGCTGCAGATTGCCGATCACGCCCTCGAACGGCTTGGTGACGGTGTACAGCTTCTTGCCGTCCATGAAGGTCAGCGGCACCGGCGCCTTGCCCGTGCCGTACAGGATGACGATCTTCACCTCGACCGGCAGATCGGCCCACGGCGTCTCGATGCCAAAGCCGTAATGCTTGGCCAGACTGGTCAGCACCTGCATATAATAGGGTGAGGGAGGGTTCGATTTGGCCCAAGGCACCACCGCGCCTTCCTTGATGCTCAACGCCTCGTTCGGGACGACCAGCTGGGGGTCGAACAACAGCTTCTCGCCCAAACCGTCACAGGCCGGACACGCCCCCTGCGGCGCGTTGAACGAGAACAAGCGCGGCTCCAGCGCGTCCAGCGTGAAGCCGCTGACCGGACAGGCGAATTTCTCGGAAAAGACGATGCGGTTGGCGGGGATCCCGGCGCCCTTCAACTGCGCGCCCTTCTTCTTTGATCCTGCGCCCGCCTCCTCCTCACGGCCGGGCACCACGCCCTCGGCCAGATCGACATAGGCCAGCCCTTCGGCCAGTTTCAGCGCCTGTTCAAAGCTGTCGGCCAGCCGGCTCTGGATGCCATCCTTCACCGCGATACGGTCGACCACCACCTCGATGTCATGCTT
This sequence comes from Novosphingobium ovatum, assembly GCF_009909235.1. Taxonomy (GTDB): domain Bacteria; phylum Pseudomonadota; class Alphaproteobacteria; order Sphingomonadales; family Sphingomonadaceae; genus Novosphingobium; species Novosphingobium ovatum. The sequence goes on along the minus strand of NZ_JAAAPO010000001.1, from coordinate 414,670 downwards.
GAACTTCTTGTCCAGCGTGGGCGCGTCCTCGATCGCCACCAGTTCGCCATTGACGCGCAGGCGGGTGTAGCCTGCCTTTTGCCACTCGGCGATTTCCTTGCGGTACTCGCCCTTGCGCTGACGCACCACGGGCGCCAGCAGGTACAGCCGCGTCCCTTCGGGCAGGGCCATCACCCGGTCGACCATTTGGCTGACGGTCTGCGCCGCAATCGGCAGGCCCGTGGCGGGCGAATAAGGTACCCCCACCCGTGCCCACAACAGACGCATGTAATCGTAAATCTCGGTCACGGTCGCGACGGTGGATCGCGGGTTGCGGCTGGTGGTCTTCTGCTCGATGGAAATGGCGGGCGACAGGCCGTCGATATGCTCGACGTCCGGCTTTTGCATCATCTCCAGAAACTGCCGCGCATAGGCCGAGAGCGATTCGACATAGCGCCGCTGCCCCTCGGCATAGATCGTGTCGAACGCCAGCGACGATTTGCCCGACCCCGACAGGCCGGTGATCACGATCAGCTTGTCACGCGGCAGGGCGATGTCGATGCCCTTGAGGTTATGCTCGCGGGCGCCCCGCACGGTGATATGGGTCAGACTCATGGGTGGCGGTGTTCCAGATTTGTTCGCGCAGCGCAAGGGGCGGATTCGCCAGCGCAGCGATTGGCCGCCTATGTGCCGCCCTGCCCGCCCCACGACAAGTGCCCCTGCGGGCCGACTTCAGCCGCTGATCGCCAGCGCCCATTCGCCCACATCGCCCAGCCACCGGCCGCGCACGCCCCAGACCTCGTGCAGCACATCGGGCGAGAGCGCCTCGACCGGGGGGCCATCGGCGACGATCCGACCCTCGTGCATCACCACCACGCGCGCGGCATGGTTCATCGCCATCGTCAGATCATGTACCACCACCGCCACGCCCACGCCGCGCCGCGCCTGCGCCCGCAACGCGGCCATCAATGTGCGCGCGTGCGACAGGTCCAGATGGGCCAGCGGCTCGTCCGCCAGGATCCAGCGCGGCTGCCCCGCCAGCACCCGCGCCAACAGCGCCCTTGCGCGCTCACCACCAGACAGGGTGGAGACGGCGCGGTCCGCCATCGCCATCAGGTCCATCGTGGCCAGCGCGCTGTCCACCCGCGCGGCCTGTTCCGCCACGCCAATGCCGGGTCGCAAAGGCGCCGCCGCCCAAGGCATCACCCCCAGCCCAACCAGCGCCCGGACCGACAAGTCCCACGCCACTTCGCCCGCCTGTGGCAAATAGCCGATGGCACGCGCGCGGTCCCGATCAGCCATTTGCGCCAATTCGCCGCCGTTAAGCCATACCCGCCCGTCCTGCGGCACCAACAGCCCGGTCAGCGCGGCCAGCAAGGTGGATTTTCCCGCCCCATTGGGGCCACAGATCGCCGTCACCTGCGCCGGTGCCAGCGTCAGGCTGACATCCGCCAGACGCCCCGCCACCTGCACCCCCTGGGCGCTCAATTCGTCGCGCGGCTGCCCGCTGCTCATATCCAGCCTCCCGTAGCGCCCGCCTGTAATCCGCGCGCGCGCATCCGCCACAACAGCGTCAGGAAAAACGGCGCGCCCAACAGGCTAAGCGCAATGCCCAGCCGCAATTCGCCCCCCGCCAGCGGCCACAACCGGCACAGGCTGTCGGCCACCACCAGCAACAGCGCCCCGCCCAGCGCGCTGGGCAGGATCAGGCTGGACGGGCGGCGGTCGGTCAGCGGGCGCAACAGATGCGGCACCACCAGCCCGACAAAGCCGATGATCCCCGCCACCGCCACGCTGCCCCCGACGCTCAGCCCCACGCCCAGCACCAGCAAAGCCTGCAACCGGCGCGGCTCGACCCCCAGCGAGCGGGCGGCCGCCATGCCCAGGCTCATCGCGTCCAGATCACGCGCCACCAGCACGAAACACGCCGTCCCCAGCAAGGACAGCGGCAGCGCCACCCAGACATCGGTCCATGACCGATCGGCCAGCGCCCCCATCAGCCACGCGACGATCTCTGACAGGGCAAAGGGCGAAGGCGAGAGCGAGATCGCCAGGCTGGTCAACGCGCCTGAAAGGCTGGCGATCATCATCCCGGCCAGCGTGAACAGGATCGCCCCCCCCCGCGCCGCGATCAGCCCCAGCAAGGCCATCGCCCCGCCCGCGCCGATCAGCGCCAGCACCGGCACGCCCCACGGCCCCACCGGCACACCCGCCGCGCCGAGCCAGATCGCCCCCACCGCGCCCAGCGCCGCGCTGGGGGCGATGCCGAACAGCCCCGGATCGGCCAGCGGATTGCGCAAATAGGCCTGCATCGCCGCTCCCGCCGCGCCCAGCCCGCTGCCCACCGCCACGGCCAGCAACACGCGCGGCAGGCGCAATTCGATCAGGATGGCGGCAACGCGCCCGTCCTGTGACAGCGCCAGCGGATTGACCCATACCGGCCCGGCCAACAGCGACACTCCCGCCGCCAGCAACAGCACCATCGCCAACAAGCCATTCAGCCGGGTCATCGCATATGGTCCTGTACATAGGTGGCGCGGATCCGCACCAATTGATCCAGCGCCAGCGGGATGGTTGGCCCGCCACAATATTCCAGTCTGGGCGGCACGGTATAGACCGGCATGGCCCGCCCGCTGACCGGACTGCGCATGGCGGACAGCGCGGGATGGTTCAACACGCGGTCCTGCGCGGGCGCATGGGCAATGGCCAGCACCAGATCGGGCGGATCGGCCAGCACGCGCTCCAGCGGCAGGATTTGCGATTGCAGATAGCCGCGCTGGGCCCCGAAGGAGACCATCCCCGTATGGGCGACCAGATCGGCGATCAGCGTCTGCGGCCCGGCAACATGGCCGCCCCCCTGCCAGATCAGCGCGCGCGGGCGGCGCGCGGAGGACGCAGCCGCACGCACCGCCGCGTTGATCCGTTCCACCAGTGCCTCGGCCCGGTCGGGGTGGCCCAACAGGGCGCCCATGCGCCGCACCTGCGCCACGCTTTCAGCAATCGTGGCGGGCATGGCAAAAGCCTCGCGCCGCAAGCCCAGCCGGGCATAGGCCGCCGCCGTCGCGGGGGCCGCATAATTGCCGTCCAGCACCAGATCGGGATGCAGCCCATAGGCTTCCTCGACACTGCCGCTGACCGCGCGGAACCGCCGCGCCACCGCCACGTCGGTCGAGCTTTGCATCCGGTCATGGCTATAGGCCGACACCGCCAGCACCTGCGCCGGATCGGCCAGTTCCAGCACCAAGGCATCGGTACAGGGGTTTTGGCTGACAACACGGGGCAGGCGCGGAGCGGTATCGGCCCGCCCCTGCCCCGTGCCCGGCGCGCAGGCCGCAACGCACAGGCCCAGGCCCGCCAGCAGCCCCACCGCCGCCAGCCTGCCCTGCCCTGTCCGTTCCGGCCCGCGCCGCATCGCCTGCCTCCTTACAGCTTGGCCCGCACCCCGATGGTGGCGCTGCGGCCCGGCGTGTTATAGCCCGATACCACCGTATAGCGCGCATCGGTCAGGTTCTCGATCCGGCCATACAGTTCGATGCCGTGGCCCATCTGCCATGCCGCCCGCAGGCCCACCAGCACATAGGAATCCAGCCGCACCGTATTGGCCGCATTGTCAAAGCTGTCGCCCACCATGCGGACATCAGCCCCCAGATCAAAGCCCGACAGCACCGTCACATCGCCTGCCAGCGTCAGCATGTCGCGCGGACGGCGGGCCAGATCGCGCCCGTAATTGGCATTGCCCACCGTGCGGTTCTGGCTTTGCAGATGGGTATAGGTGGCGGTCAGGTGCAGCGCGCTGGTCGGACGCACACCGCCCTCGATCTCGATGCCTTCGGCGCGGGCGCGGCCGGTGTTGGCATAGACGCCATAGGGACGCGATGCGCACAGGCCCAGCGACGAACACGACACAAAGTCGATCTGGTTGGTGGTGTCGCGGTGGAACCAGGTCAGCGCGCCATGTACGCGGCCATCGCGGCGGCCATATTCCACGCCCGCGTCATACGACCGGCTGGTTTCGGGAGCCAATGCCTTGTTGCCGTAATCGGACAGCAATTGGTACAGCGTCGGCGCCTTGAAACCTTCGCCATAGGAAGCGCGCAGGCGCAAGCCGTCCAGCACCGTCACCGACCCGTTCGCGCCAAAGCTGGTGTGGATGCCGAATTGCGAATGGTCATCCACCCGCACGCCCGCGGCCAGCGCGACGCGGCCCTGCGTCCAGCCCAGCAGCGCATGGCCCGAAGACAAGCGCGTCTGTGCCGACAGGCCCGGCCCATAGTAATAGGTGCGCGCCCGCGCCCATTCGGTGTCCGCGCCAAAGTCCAGACGGAAGCCGGCGGGCAGCACGGCATAGCCGGTCAGGTCCAGCCGATTGGTGCGGCCCATATAGGTCTGATAGGGCTGGGCATCGCCGCTGTAGAAATAGCCACGGCGCTGATCGGCCACCGATCCGCCCAGCGTCAGACCAAAGGCGCGGCGCGTGAATTCCAGCGCGGCCCGGCCCGAAGCCTGCTGATTGATCTGATATTCGCCGATATTGCCATAGATCGAGGCATAGGTGACCGGGTCATAGCCGGTATAGCTGTCGATCGACAGGCGGCCATCGACATAGCGGCCCTGCGCGCTCAGCTTCAGCCCTTCGGCCAGGTTCAGGCGGGCCTTGCCGCTCAGGCGTAACTGGCGGAAGGGGTTGGCGCCGGCCACGCTCGACATGGTCGAGATGCCATCGCTCGACACCTTGCCCACGTTGACCGAGACGGCATAGCGGTCACGCTTGATCCCCGCCCCGCCCTCGGCGCTCCATGTGCCGTTGCTGCCATATTCGACGCTGCCCTGCAGGCCATTGGTTTCGCGCGTGGTGATGCCCAGCACGCCGCCAATCGCGTTCGAACCCCACACCACCGAGTTCGAACCACGCAGCAGTTCGACCTTCTGGATGTCCCCCGACATCAGCCCGCCAAAGTCATAGCCGCCCGATGGAGCCGAGATATCCTCGACCTTGACCCCATCGACCAGCACGGCCAACTGCTCGGACTGTGCGCCGCGCACGAACACGGCGGTCTGGCCACCGAACGTGCCGCTGCGGTTGACCGACACACCGGGCAGGCGGCTCAGCACGCGGGCGATGTCGGCGCCCTGAATCTGCGCCAGTTCCTCTGCGCCCACCACGGTGATCGCCTGACCCGACAGGTCAACCGGGGCGCTGTGGCCAGTGGCCAGCACGGTGATTTCGGTTTCAGCCGCAGGGGCGGCGATGGTTTCGGCGCGCGCCGCCGGCACAGCCCCGATCAGCCCCACAACCGAGGCCGCGACGAAATAACGATGTTGCATTGTAACCCTCACTCAACGAACGAAAAGCCGCTCGTGGCGAGAGAGGCCGCCCGCCGCGCCCCCCATGGGCACAGCCTACCAAGGCGGCATCGCGCTGCATCTCCGGTACACCCCGCCCGGCGCTGAACGACCGCACGCCGGCAGGTCTCCTGGCTACTCCGGGTCATGGCGCGATCCTTGGCCTTCCCAGCCCGCTTGCGGGGCCAGTGGCACGAATAAGGCGCGCTGCCGGATACAGTTGCGGGGGCAGCTTCGGTGCCATGACGTCGGGCGCATGGCCCGGCCGCATGATCCGAATTCCCTCTTTGGCGCGGGGGGATTCGCTGATTGGCGAGCCCTCCTGCGCCTCTCGCCCCTCTCGGGGCACCGGTGGCGTGCCGGCCCGATAGACCCGACACAGCCCCTTCGCAAGTGCGAAAGAGATAGGTCCACACCCCGCACAGGCCCGCCAAACGCGTCCAAGCCCATGAATAACCGCAGATTAACCCTGATCCGGCGACCGAATGTTAAGCCGTTAAGGATTAGGGGCATGGCTCGTACCGCGATGATACAGCGCGGAATCGGCGGATGCATGCGGGAAAAAGGCGGTTTAGGCCATCCTTACCCGCCATCGCAAACGCCGGACAACTGGGATGAACCTGCCTCGTGCACTTGTTGCAAATGCCTATGTCGCCCAGCCGCAATGGCCGCAAGAAGACCCGCGTCCCCGTGATTTCCACGCTCTGTTCCTGCGAGATTTCCCGATGAGCATCGCCGCCACCCAGACCAAGGCCAGCCAGCGCAAATGGATGCGCCAGGCCGCCGCGCTGGCCGTGGCCGCCGCCACGGTGATGAGCATTCAGGCCGTGCGGGGCGCCGGCGGGGCACAGGCGCTGGCGGGCACGCTGACGCGCGATGACTATGTGGCCGAAGACGCCGAAATGGCCCCCATGCCGTTCGAGCAACCCGGCGGCAGCTTTCCCGGTTCTGCCTATTACTACCTGGCGTCCGACAGCGATCCGGCCCCGGCGCGTGACGGCACATTCCGTTCGGCCATTTCCAGCCTGATCCCCGGCAGCCATTGGGACGGCGAGGCCGCCCCTGCCGATGACCAGCCCGGCGATGGACTGACCACCCCCGGCCCCGCCGCCCGCGCGCTGGCGCAAATGGGCAGCGCCGAGGACAAGGCCCGCGCGCTGCAATGCCTGACCGCGGCCATCTATTACGAATCAGCCAGCGAGCCCGACGGCGGCCAGCGCGCCGTGGCGCAGGTGGTGTTGAACCGTGTGGCCCACCCCTCGTTCCCCAATACGGTGTGCGGCGTGGTGTTTCAGGGGTCGGAACGCAACACCGGCTGCCAGTTCTCGTTCACCTGTGACGGCGCGTTGATGCGCAAACCCAGCCGCTATTTCTGGGACCGCGCGCAAAAGGTCGCGCAGGCGGCCCTGGCCGGTTACGTCTATCGCCCGGTGGGGCTGGCGACGCATTACCACACCTTTGCCGTGCACCCCTATTGGGCCGACAGCCTGAACTTCATCGGCCAGATCGGCGCGCACCGGTTTTACACCATGCGCGGCCCCGCTGGCACGCCTGCGGCTTTCCGCGTCAATTACACCGGCATCGAACCGCTGGCTGTTGCCCATGCCCGCAATTCGCGTCCCGACCCACAGGATCTGGCCGACCCGCTGGCGCAGGAACGCGCCTATGAGGCCAGCCTGCGCCTGACCGCCGCGCCGCGCGGCACGGTGCCCGCTCCGGTCGCGGCCGCCCCCGCCTATACCAGTGATGTGATTCGCCACGGCGGCGACGCGGCCTATCGCGCGCGCGCATTGCCCGGCACAGAGGCCGTTCGCCCCGAATATCAGGACAGCGGACGCTGGATCGGCAGCCCGCAATAACCAATACGGCGACAAGAGCGCCACGTCATCAACAGCTTTGTCACCCTTGGCCCGACAAATATTCATTTCGGCCGAAAAAGCCGATTGCATCATCCATGCGGTTGCTTATGGGTGCCCCACCCCGGCTGTGACAAGGGGAGTGGGAGACACATCGCGCATGCCATCGATCATGGCTTGACGCATAGCTCTCGCCTCCAGCCGGGATAGGGTCGAGCAAACAATCTATGACTGTCATGTTCTGTCCGGTGCGGCTGATTGCCTCCCCGAGTACACCGGAGCAACCGCTCCGATGATTCTCCGGTGATCCCGCGTTGCCTTGTATGCAGGTTGATAACCACGCCGGATCACAAAGGTTTAGTGCCCGAGAGTGTATATCCGCCGCGTTAGTGTTGCACCTGTATAGCCAATGGGGAGTTGAGCCCGATGTCAATCCGATTTGCCGCCGCCGGAACAGGCGAATGCAGCGCGGTGGCTCGGGCCTTGTGCTATCATCGGCCCCCTCAACCGGCAAACGACTGTGAGGCGGGCATTGCCCGCAACGTGCTGTTGCAATCAGCGCTGCGCCATTTCGCGCGGCACGGGCTGGGCGCGGCCGAACGGGCCCGCGCCAATGCGGAAAAGGCGTTCTTCAACGGTGACCGCGATTCGTACCGCCACTGGCTGGCGGTGTGCCGCACGCTGGACCGCCGCATGGCCGACGCGATCAGCGCCCGCCGCCATCCCTCGACGGCGGCCGAACGGTAGGCGCTATCAGTTTTCCCGCCCATAGAGGCATCACGGCGCGCCATTAACCTTCGTTTATCTGCACACCCGCCGCCCCTAGGGATGAAATTTCGCGCAAATTAACCAATCGGTGACTCCTGACCGGATAGTTTTAACCGACTATCCGAGGGAGTTTGCCCCATCACCCGGTTCAAAAACAGCCTGCGCGTCCTGTTCAGGACGACTGCCATCGACGATCAGGTCCGCGCGATTCTGGTCTCGACGCTGTACACGCAGCCCGCCAGCCTGGCGATCGGCGCAGCCTGTGGCATCGTCACCAGCCTGACGGCAGCGCGAGTGTCGGATATGCCGCAACTCTATCTGGCGGCCTATACGCTCAGCGCGGTGGCGCTGTTGCGCGTGGCGGCCAGCCTGATCCTGCCGCGCCTGCGCAACACCAATGCGCGCGTGCTGGAATTCATCTACGAACTGGGCGCCTATAGCTATTCCACCGCCATCGGCATGATGGCGACACTGACTGTGCTGTACAAGGTGCCGCCGGTGGCCGAGACGCTGATGGTAGCCAATGCCATCGGCTATGCTGTGGGGATCGCCGCGCGCAATGCGGGCCGTCCGGCGATCGCCATCGGCCAGATGATCCTGACGCTGACGCCGGTATGCATCGCGCTGGCCATGCGCAGCGAAATCGCGGCCAAGGTGCTGGCCTTCTCGATCACGCTGCTGTTGCCGGCAATGACTTCGATCACGATGAACGTGTTCAAGACGCTGCGCGATTCGATCTCAGCGGCCGAAACCAGCCAGCGCCTGGCCGACAAGATGCAGCATCTGGCCCGCACCGATGTCGTCACCGGCCTGCACAACCGCGCGGGCCTGAACCATCAACTGGTCGAAAAGCTGATGGATCTGGAGCCGGGCCGCCGTCTGGCCCTGTTCTGGCTGGATCTGGACAAGTTCAAGGAAGTGAACGACACGCTGGGCCATCAGGTGGGCGACCGCCTGTTGTGCGAGGTGGCCGCGCGCCTGCGCAAGCAATCGCCGGCGGACGCCTGCATCGCCCGTTTCGGCGGCGACGAATTCATCATCGCCTGCGAGGCGGACGCGCGCGAGGACATCCAGCGCCTGGCCGACGAATTGCTGGCCGAGATCATCCGCCCGATCCGCATCGACAATGACCGGCTGGAGGTTGGCTGCTCGATCGGCATCGCGGTGCTGCCCGATGACGGCACCGATCTGGAAACCGTGCTGCAAGGGGCCGATCTGGCGCTGTTCCAGTCCAAGGTGAACGGGCGCAAGCAAGTGACCTTCTTTGACGCGGCGATGACCCGCGCGCTGGTCCGCCGCCGCGAGATCGAGGCCGAACTGCGTCTGGCGCTGCAGCGCGACGAATTGTCGGTGTTCTTCCAACCGCTGATCGACCTGAACACCGGCCGCATCCGCGCGTTCGAAACGCTGGTGCGCTGGTTCCACCCCGAAAAGGGCGAATTGCGCCCCGACGAATTCATCCCCGTGGCCGAGGAATGCGGCGCGATCATCACGCTGGGCAACTGGATCACGGCGCAGGCGGCCAAGGTCGCGGCGACATGGCCCGATCACGTCACGCTGGCGGTCAACCTGTCGCCGTTGCAGATCAAGGCACCGGGCGCGGCGCTGGGCATCCTGAACGCCCTGCGCGAGGCCAAGCTGGACCCGACCCGGCTGGAACTGGAAATCACCGAGACCGTCCTGCTGGAACACAGCCCCAACACCGACGCCTTTATCAAGCAATTGTCCGAGGCGGGCGTGCGTTTCGCGCTGGACGATTTTGGCACCGGCTATTCCTCGCTGGGCTATCTGGACAAATATCCGTTCAAGAAGATCAAGATCGACCGCAGCTTTGTCTCGGGCATCAATGTCGGCACAACCAGCACCGCGATCATCCGCGCCGTGTCGGGCATGGGGCAATCGCTGGGCATGGAGATCGTCGCCGAGGGTCTGGAGACGCTGGAGCAGGTGCAGGCCGTGCGTCAGGCGGGCTGCACGCTGGGTCAGGGGTGGTATTTCAGCCGCGCCGTGCCCGATTATCTGGCCGCGATGCTGCTGGCACAAGAGGCCCGCCGCTTTGACGAGGACACCCCGGCCGCGATCGAGACCAGCGACGAAAGCATGCCGCGCATCGTCACCCCGCCCGCCACCACCTTGCCCGACCCAGACAAGCAGCGCCGCCGCCGGTCGGCCTGAACCGGCCAGATCGCCTCCCAACGCGGCAATCACGCCTCGGCTCGATGACGGCCGGGGCGTTGTGCTGTATGACCCGGGTGCGATTCCCGCGCATACGGATGCGGTGACGCAAACCGGCTGTTCGCTGGGTGGAGAGTCGACAGATGGCCGCCGCGTGAAGGTGCCAATGCGGAACATGGATTAGGTGAAATGGCGAGGATTTAACCAATCTCACATAGATAAATGCTATTGCGAATAAGTCGCACAAACTTGTCGCGGATTCGACCTTTTCATAGCTTGCATTGCGCAAAAGACAGGAATAGGGCGAGCCTCGAAGCCGGACCCATGCCCGGCCCACACGATCAACACCGAGGCTTCGCGCGCTTGCGGGACTGCGCGAAACACCCTCGACACGCTCTCGCTCTCATCCGGCAATGAAGCCGGAGGGAAGCCCCGCAAAAGGGAAGGACTGGTTTTCCCCATGGCACGCAAGAAGATTGCCCTGATTGGCGCCGGCAACATCGGCGGCACCCTCGCTCACCTGGCCGCTCAGAAGGAACTGGGTGACATCGTGCTGTTCGACGTGGTCGAAGGCGTGCCTCAGGGCAAGGCGCTGGACCTGTCGCAGTGCGGCCCGGTCGAAGGCTTTGACGCCAAGATCACCGGCTCGAACGACTATGCCGACATCGCTGGCGCAGACGTGATCATCGTCACCGCCGGTGTCGCCCGCAAGCCGGGCATGAGCCGCGACGACCTGCTGGGCATCAACCTGAAGGTCATGAAGGCCGTGGGCGAAGGCATCCGCGACAACGCCCCCAACGCTTTCGTCATCTGCATCACCAACCCGCTGGACGCGATGGTGTGGGCGCTGCGCGAATTCTCGGGCCTGCCGCACAACATGGTCGTGGGCATGGCCGGCGTGCTGGATTCGGCCCGCTTCAGCCACTTCATCGCTGACGAGTTCAACGTCTCGGTCAAGGACGTGAACACGTTTGTGCTGGGCGGCCACGGCGACACGATGGTGCCCGTCACCCGTTACTCGACCGTCAACGGCATCCCCGTCCCCGATCTGATCAAGATGGGCCTGTCGACTCAGGAGCGCATCGACGCCATCGTGCAGCGCACCCGTTCGGGCGGCGGCGAGATCGTGGCCCTGCTCAAGACCGGTTCGGCGTACTATGCCCCGGCCACCTCGGGCATCGCCATGGCTGAAGCGTACCTGCGCGACCAAAAGCGCATCCTGCCCTGCGCCGCCTATGTCGATGGCCAGTATGGCGTTGACGGCCTGTATGTCGGCGTGCCGGTGCTGATCGGCGCCAATGGCGTCGAAAAGGTCATCGAGATCGAGCTGGACGACGCGGACAAGGCGGGCCTGCAGGTGTCGGTTGACGCCGTGAAGGAACTGCTGGTCGCGTGCAAGGGCATCGACCCCTCGCTGGCCTAATCGGACAACGTGCCACTGATCAGCCTTGTTGCCGCCGCGGCGGCCGCCACAGCGCCCCTGCCCTCGACGCAGGACAGGGCGTTGTTCGCGGCTTTCCGTCAGGTGTGCGGTCAGGTGCGCGACTATGCGCATATGGCCGCCACCGCGCGCGGGGCAGGCTGGTCAGCGGTGCCCGAAGACGCCCATCCGCGTCTGGCCACGCTGATTGCGCGCGGCCGTGACGCCGCGATGAAGGACGCGCCCGAGGCCACTTTTGCCAGCGCTCAATACACCCGCACCGTTGCGGGGCGTGTGTTGTGGCTGGTTCAGTCGCGCTATGTCGATCAGGGGCGCACCGCCGCTCCGGGCCTGTGGGCCAACGGCTGTCGCGTCTATGATTTCGATGCCGCCGCCCCGATCGCCTCGCGCCAACTGGCCCGCCTGATCGGCAAGCGTCACACCGGCACGCTGCCGCTGCCCGATGGCGGCACGCAATATCTGTGGGAGCCCGGCTTCCACTCCGGCCACTCGGTCGAGGTCAGTTTCCTGCGCGGCGACGATGCCGTGTCGGCCAGTTTCGCGTTGCGCGGACTGGTGCTGACCACCCAGGCCATCGGAGGGCATGTGTCATGACCCCCGCCATTTTCTGCCACCCCCGGCGCAACGCAGCGCCTACCTGCGCCGCCGCGGTGGCAACACCAGACCACCTGCACCTACTATCCACAATCGGCTTGATTTAACCAAGGACCACCGATTCCATGTCGATCCTGATCAACAAGAACACCAAGGTCATCACCCAAGGTATGACCGGTAAGACCGGCACGTTCCATACCCAGCAGGCGCTGGCCTATGGCACGCAGATGGTTGGCGGCGTGACCCCCGGCAAGGGCGGCACCACGCATGACGAAACCGGCTTGCCCATCTGGAACACCGTCGCCGAGGCGAAGGCTGTTTCGGGCGCGACCGCTTCGGTCATCTATGTTCCGCCGCCATTCGCCGCTGACTCGATCCTGGAAGCCATCGATGCCGAGATCGAACTGATCGTCGCCATCACCGAAGGCATCCCCGTGTCGGACATGGTCCGCGTCAAGCGCGCCCTGTCGGGCAGCAAGTCGCGCCTGATCGGCCCGAACTGCCCCGGCGTGCTGACCCCGAACGAGTGCAAGATCGGCATCATGCCCGGCAGCATCTTCTCGAAGGGTTCGGTGGGCGTTGTGTCGCGTTCGGGCACGCTGACCTATGAAGCGGTGTTCCAGACCACCAACATCGGCCTGGGCCAGACCACGGCTGTGGGCATCGGCGGTGACCCGGTCAACGGCACCAACTTCATCGACGTGCTGGAACTGTTCCTGGCGGACGATGAAACCAAGTCGATCATCATGATCGGTGAAATCGGCGGCAGCGCCGAAGAAGAAGCCGCTCAGTTCCTGAAGGACGAAGCCAAGCGTGGCCGCAAGAAGCCGATGGCTGGCTTTATCGCGGGCCGCACGGCGCCTCCGGGCCGCCGCATGGGCCACGCGGGCGCGATCGTTTCGGGCGGCCAGGGCGGCGCCGAAGACAAGATCGCGGCCATGGAAGCCGCCGGCATCCGCGTCAGCCCCTCGCCCAGCCTGCTGGGTGAAACGCTGGCCGAAGCGCTGAAGGCCTAAAAACGACTGCGTTACCGGGCAAGGGCATAGGCTGGCGGCAATCGCCGGTTAACCTTGCCCGGTGACAATTGGATAATGACCATCGCCATGTCTCCTCCCCGGGGCAGCGGTGGCGACAAGCAAATGACCGGCGCCCGAGCGCGGCGCGACACAAGGTGAGGCCATGGGTAGCGAGAGCCACGATTTTCTTCCCGACATGGGTCAGGAAGCGCCACAAGCCGGCCCCAGCTGGCAACGCAAGAACTGGCCCTTGGTGGGCGGCGGCGCAGAGGATGATCTGACGCAGGCGCTGGACCCCATGGTGCTGAAGGCCGCGATCAAGGCCGACGCCAAAAAGAAGGGCACGCCCGTCAGCGACGCGTCCGTCGAAGAGGCCGCCAACGACACGCTGCGCGCGATCATGCTGATCCGCACCTATCGCGTGCGCGGGCATCTGGCCGCCGATCTGGACCCGCTGGGCCTGCACAAGCGTGACCTGCCCGCCGACATGACGCCGGAATATTACGGCTTCACCGGCGCTGCTCTGGACCGCAAGATTTTCCTGGGTGGCACGCTGGGCATGCAGTGGGCCTCGATCCGCGAGATCGTCGACATCCTGCGCGCAAATTACTGCGGCAAGGTCGGCCTGGAATACATGCACATCACCGACGTGGACGAGCGCCGCTTCCTGCAGGACCGCATGGAAGGCGCCGACAAGCACATCGAATTCAGCCCCGAGGGCAAGAAGGCGATCCTGTCGGCCGTCGTGCGCGGTGAGCAGTACGAAAAGTTCCTGGGCAAGAAGTACGTCGGCACCAAGCGCTTTGGTCTGGACGGCGGCGAGGCCATGATCCCCGCTCTGGAAGCCGTGATCAAGTATGGCGGCCAGCTGGGCGTCAAGGAAATCGTCTATGGCATGGCCCATCGTGGCCGCCTGAACGTGCTGGCCAACGTCATGGCCAAGCCGTACAAGGTGATCTTCCACGAATTCTCGGGCGGCAGCGCCAACCCTGACGATGTCGGCGGTTCGGGCGATGTGAAGTACCATCTGGGCACCAGCACCGACCGTGAATTCGACGGTATCAAGGTGCACATGAGCCTGATGCCCAACCCTTCGCATCTGGAAACCGTTGACCCTGTCGTGCTGGGCAAGGTGCGCGCCTATCAGCAATTGCGCGATGATATCGGTGACGACATCGGCCCTGGCGCCCGCCACAAGCAGGTGCTGCCCGTGCTGATCCACGGTGACGCGGCCTTTGCGGGGCAAGGCATCGTGTGGGAATGCTTTGGCCTGTCCGGGGTCAAGGGCTACAACACCGGTGGCTGCATCCACTTCATCATCAACAACCAGATCGGCTTTACCACCAGCCCGCAGTTCTCGCGCGGCTCGCCGTATCCCTCGGACGTGGCCAAGGGCGTGCAGGCGCCGATCATCCATGTGAATGGCGATGATCCCGAAGCGGTCACCTTTGCCTGCAAGCTGGCGATTGACTACCGCCAGACCTTTGGCCGCGATATCGTCGTGGACATGTGGTGCTATCGCCGCTTTGGCCATAACGAAGGCGACGAGCCCGGTTTCACCCAGCCGCTGATGTATCAGAAGATCCGCGCGCATAAGGGCGTGTCGGAAATCTACGCGCAGCGCCTGCAGTCGCAGGGCGTGATCGACGGCGGTTTCCTGGCCGAGCAGATCACCGCCTTTACCAACCATCTGGAAGAACACTTCGACGCCTCCAAGACCTATAAGGCCAATGAGGCCGACTGGTTTGGCGGCCGCTGGAGCGGGTTCAACCAGCCGATGGACCCCGAAACCGCCCGCCGCAACGTGCCCACCGGGATCGAGCAGAAGCTGTTCGACAGCCTGGGCCGCACGCTGACGACCGTCCCTGACGACCTGACCGTCCACAAGACGCTGAACCGCGTGCTGGACGCCAAGCGCGAGATGTTCACCAGCGGCGAGGGCTTTGACTGGGCCACCGGCGAAGCGCTGGCCTTCGGTTCGCTGCTGTCCGAAGGTTATGCCGTGCGCCTGTCGGGTCAGGACTGCGGCCGTGGCACCTTCAGCCACCGCCACGCCGTCTGGGTTGACCAGAACACCGAGCGCAAGTTCGTGCCCTTGAAGACCGTGCCGCATGGCTTCTTCGAGGTCTATGACAGCCCGCTGTCCGAATATGGCGTGCTGGGCTTTGAATATGGCTATGCCAGCGCCGACCCCAAAACGCTGGTGCTGTGGGAAGCGCAGTTCGGCGACTTTGCCAACGGCGCGCAGATCATCTTTGACCAATATGTCGCCTCGGCCGAAAGCAAGTGGCTGCGCGCGAACGGTCTGGTGATGCTGTTGCCCCATGGCTACGAAGGTCAGGGTCCGGAACACTCGTCCGCCCGTCTGGAGCGTTACCTCCAGCTGTGCGCCGAGGACAACATGCAGGTGTGCAACGTCACGACGCCGGCCAACTATTTCCACCTGCTGCGCCGGCAGATGCATCGTCCGTTCCGCAAGCCGATGATCATCATGAGCCCCAAGAGCCTGTTGCGCCACCCGCTGGCCAAGTCGAAGGCCGAGGAGTTCATCGGCGATGGGCACTTCATGCGCATCCTGTCGGACACCAACGGCGCGGCCGATGCCGATACCAAGCGCGTTGTGCTGTGCACCGGCAAGGTGGCCTATGACCTGATCGAGGCGCGCAACAACGCCGAGATCACCGACACACAGATCATCCGTCTGGAACAGCTCTATCCCTTCCCGGGTGAGCCGCTGGCCGCCCGTCTGGCCCGCATGCCCAATCTGGAAGACGTCGTGTGGTGTCAGGAAGAGCCGAAGAACAACGGTTCGTGGTTCTTTGTCGAGCCGCTGATCGAGGAAGCGCTGAGCGCGGCCAAGAGCAAGGTGGGCCGCGCCCGCTATGCTGGTCGCCATGCGTCGGCCTCGCCGGCGACGGGTCTGGCCAAGCGCCACGCTACCGAACAGGGCGCGTTGGTGGCTGATGCCCTGCACCTGTCGGCGCGCGGTGAAATCCGCCGCCAGAAGAAGAACTGATCCTTCCCCCTTTTCATCTCGGAATATTGAACCATGTCCACGGAAATCAAAGTCCCCACGCTGGGTGAATCGGTGAGCGAGGCCACCATCGGCCAGTGGTTGAAGCAGCCTGGTGAAGCGGTCGCTCTGGACGAGCCCATCGCCAGCCTGGAAACCGACAAGGTCGCGATCGAGGTCAACTCGACCGTTGCGGGCGTCATGGGCGCGCATCTGGCCGAGGAAGGCGCCACCGTGACGGTCGGCGCTGTGATCGCCACGATCGAGGCTGGCGGCGCTGCGGCTGCCGCGCCCAAGGCTGCTGCGCCGGCGCCCGCCGTTGCCGCGCCCGCCACCCCGGTCGCCCCGGTTGAGGCCGCCAGCGAAAGCAGCGATCCGGCTGTGTTGAGCCCGGCCGTGCGCCGCGCGGTGCTGGAATACGGCATCGATCCGGCCACCATCAAGGGCACCGGCAAGGACGGCCGCATCACCAAGGAAGACGTTGTCGCCGCCGCCCAGTCGCGCGCGGCCAGCGGCGCCCCTGTGGTGCCCGCCGCCGTCGCCGCCCCGGCGAACGAACGCCGCGAAGAGCGCGTCAAGATGACCCGCCTGCGCCAGACCATCGCCAAGCGTCTGAAGAGCGCGCAGAACGATGCCGCGCTGCTGACCACCTTCAACGACGTCGACATGTCGGCCGTCATGGAAGCGCGCAACCGCTTCAAGGACAGCTTTGAAAAGAAGCATGGCGTCAAGCTGGGCTTCATGTCCTTCTTCGCCAAGGCCGCCTGTCTTGCGCTCAAGGACATCCCGGCCGTCAACGCCCAGATCCAGGGCGATGAGATCGTCTATTTCGACTATGTCGACCTGTCGGTGGCCGTCTCGGCTCCCAACGGTCTGGTCGTGCCGGTGGTGCGCAACGTTGACAAGATGGGCTTTGCCGACATCGAGAAGGCCATCGCCGACTATGGCAAGAAGGCCAAGGACGGCGCGCTGACCATGGCTGACATGGCTGGCGGCACCTTCACCATCTCGAACGGCGGCGTGTTCGGCGGTCTGATGTCGACCCCGATCATCAACCCGCCCCAGTCGGCCGTGCTGGGCCTGCACCGCATCGAGGACCGCCCCGTGGTCCGCAACGGTCAGATCGTGATCCGCCCGATGATGTATATCGCGCTTTCGTATGACCACCGCATCATCGACGGCCGCGAAGCCGTGACGGCGCTCAAGACGATCAAGGAAGCGATCGAGGATCCCACCCGTCTGCTGATCGACCTCTAAGCGGATAAGGACTGAGCATCATGGCTGATTATCAATACGACGTCCTTGTCATTGGCGCTGGCCCCGGCGGTTACGTCGCGGCCATCCGCGCCGCGCAGCTGGGCATGAAGACCGCCTGCGTCGAGGGTCGCGCCACGCTGGGCGGCACCTGCCTCAACGTCGGCTGTATCCCGTCCAAGGCGCTGCTGCACGGCAGTGAGCTGTTCGAGGAAGCCGCGCACGGCACGCTGGCCAAGTTTGGCGTCAAGACCGGCCCGGTCGAGCTGGACCTGTCGGTGATGCAGGGCGAAAAGGATACCGTGGTCAAGGAACTGACCGGCGGCATCGAATTCCTGTTCAAGAAGAACAAGGTCGACTGGAAGAAGGGCTATGCCACCTTCAAGGACGCCCACACCGTTGAGGTGGCCGGGCAAACCGTGACGGCAAAGCATATCGTCATCGCCACCGGTTCGTCGGTCACCCCGCTGCCGGGTGTGCCGGTGGACAATGATGCGGGCGTGATTGTCGATTCGACTGGCGCTTTGGCGCTGGACCGCGTGCCGAACCACATGGTGGTGATCGGCGGCGGCGTGATCGGTCTGGAGCTTGGCTCGGTGTGGCGCCGTCTGGGCGCCAAGGTCACCGTGGTCGAATTCCTCGACCAGCTGCTGCCCGGCATGGACGGCGAAGTCCGCAAGGAAGCCGCCAAGATCTTCAAGAAGCAGGGCATGGACCTGATGCTTTCGACCAAGGTCACGGGCGCTTCGGTCGATGGCGGCAAGGCCACGCTGACCGTGGAACCCGCCGCTGGTGGCGAGGCTTCGACGATCGAGGCCGATTGCGTGCTGGTGGCCATTGGCCGTCGCCCGAATGTCGATGGTCTGGGTCTGGACAAGATCGGTCTGGCGCTGAACGCGCGCGGCCAGATCGAAACCGACCATGACTTCCGCACCGCCGTCGATGGCGTGTGGGCGATCGGCGACGTGATCCCCGGTCCGATGCTGGCCCACAAGGCCGAGGACGAGGGCATTGCCGTTGCTGAAAACATCGCGGGCCTGACCGGCATCGTCAACCATGACGTGATCCCGGGCGTGGTCTATACCACGCCGGAATTCGCGGGCGTGGGCCTGACCGAAGAAGCCGCCAAGGCGCGCGGCGCGATCAAGGTGGGCAAGTTCCCGATGATGGCCAACAGCCGTGCCAAGGCCAACCGCGAGCCCGAAGGCTTCGTCAAGGTCATTGCGGACGCCGCCACCGATCGCGTTCTGGGCGTGTGGGCGATTGCCAGCGTTGCCGGCACGATGATCGCGCAGGCCGCGCAGGCGATGGAATTTGGCGCCACGTCGGAAGACATCGCCTATACCTGCCACGCGCACCCGACCCATTCGGAAGCGATCAAGGAAGCCGCCATGGGCGTGCAGGGCAAGCCGATCCATATGTGATCGCTGCCTTCCTTGGGCACATAACATCACGCGGGCGGGGGCAACCTTCGCCCGCGTTTTGTTTGGGCCCGCGCTTTGTTTGGAGCTGGACACACTCTACGCCTTGCCCAGCGCTACGCCTGCCCCCACATTGGCGGGCATGACACAGCTCTCCTTCCTCGATCTGGTGCCGATCTGTCAGGGCAGCACGCTGACCCAGGCTTTTGCCAACGCCGCCCAAGTGGCACAGGCCTGCGAGGCCGCCGGATACCACCGTTATTGGGTGGCCGAACATCACGGCATGCTGGGCGTGGGCGCGGCGGCGACATCGGTGGTGCTGGCCCATGTGGGCGCGCACACGCAAACCATCCGGATTGGCGCGGGCGGCATCATGTTGCCCAACCACGCGCCGATGCAGATCGCCGAACAGTTCGGCACGTTGGACGCACTTTATCCCGGCCGGATCGATCTGGCGCTGGGCCGTGCGCCGGGCTCGGACGGGCGGGTGGCGCAGGCGCTGCGGCGCGGGTTGCAGGGCGGCGCGGATGGGTTTGTGCAGGATGTGCTGGAGCTGCAGGCGATGTTCGCGGGTGATCCCTCACTGGGCGTGACGGCAGTGCCGGGCGCGGGGGCAAATCCGCAGATCTGGATCCTTGGCTCGTCTACCTATGGCGCGCAATTGGCCGCCGCGCTGGGCCTGCCCTATGGCTTTGCCAGCCATTTCGCACCCGCCATGCTGGAACAGGCGCTGTTGATCTATCGCCACCAGTTCCAGCCTTCCGAGCATCAGCGCAAGCCACAAGCCATGGTGGCAGTCAATGTCTTTGCCGCCGACACCGCCGAGGAGGCCGAACTGTTGGCGTCCTCGATGCAACAAGGCTTTGTCGCGCTGCGCTCGGGATCGGCGCCCACGCGCTTCCGCCCGCCGGTGCCGGGCTATTACGCCAGCCTGCCCCACCCCGCCCGCGCCATGCTGGACGAGATGTTGCGCTATTCCGCCGTGGGCACGCGCGAACAGGTGGCCGACCAACTGCGCGCCATCATCGCCCAGACGCAGGCTGACGAGATCATCCTGTCCAGCCAGATCTATGACCACGCCGCGCGGCTGCGCTCGATCGATCTGGCCGCGCAGGCCTTTGCGATGGCGACACAGGCACCCGCCCCGGCAGAGTGAGGCCCCTGCGCCCCCGGCAGCCCTATTGCGCGGGCGTCAACCCGCTGTAATGGGCCAGAAAGGCCAAAACATCGGCGCCTTCCTCGATCACCTTGCCGGTGGGTTTGCCCGCGCCATGACCGGCGCGCGTTTCGATGCGGATCAGATGCGGCTTGGCCCCAACAGAGGCGGCCTGCAACGCGGCGGTATATTTGAAACTGTGCCCCGGCACCACGCGGTCATCCGTGTCCGCCGTCGTCACCAGCACCGCCGGATAGTCCAAGCCAGAACGGATGTTGTGATAGGGCGAATAGGTCCGCAGATAGCGCCAATCGGCCTCCTTGTCCGGATAGCCATAGTCATCCACCCAGTACCGCCCCGCCGTGAACTGGTCAAAGCGCAGCATGTCCATCACGCCCACGCCCGGATTGGCCGCCGCGAACAGGTCGGGCCGTTGATTGACCACCGCGCCCACCAACAAGCCTCCGTTCGACCGCCCCTGCACCGCCAAGCCGCCGCGCGGGGTAAAGCCATGGGCGATCAGGTATTCGCCCGCCGCGATGAAGTCATCGAACACGTTCTGCTTGTGCAACCGGCGGCCCGCATCATGCCACGCCGCGCCATATTCGCCGCCCCCGCGCAGATTGGCCATGACATAGGCGCCCCCTGCCCGCAGCCACGCCATGTTGGTGGCCGAAAACGTGGGGGTGAGCGAAATGTCAAACCCGCCATAGCCATAAAGCAGCGTCGGCACCGGCTTGCCCGAGGTGGCGATTGCGCGCGACCGCACGATGAACATTGGCACCCGCGTCCCATCGCGTGAGGTGAAGAACCGCTGCTCGACGACGAAATCATCAGGATTGAACGCCAGTTGGGGCGCGGCAAAGACGCTGGCTTGCCCGCTCGCCACATCCAGCCGATAGATCGTCGCCGGACGGTTGAAGCTGGTAAAGGCATAGAAAGTCTCGGTATTGCCCGGCTCGCCGCCAAAGCCACCGGCCGTGCCGATCCCACCCAGCTTGATCTCCGCCGGAGCACTGCCATCCAGCGCGCGGGTTTCCACGATGCTGGCCGCATCGCGCAACATCCCCAGCACCAGCCGGTCGCCCACGATCGAGGCATCCTCCAGCGTCTCGGCCCGCTGCGGCACCACTTCGCGCCATTGCGGCGTGGTTTCGGCCAGATCGATCGACACCACCCGGCGGCGCGGCGCATCCTTGTTCGTCACAAACCACAGCCGCGTGCCCACACTGTCGATCAGCCGCCAGTCATGGTCAAACCCGCTGACCAACTGCCGCACCGGCCAGCCCTTGCCCCGCCCTTTCAGGTCGATCACGCGCAGTTCGAACCGGTTGTCCGTCCCCACCGAGCTGATGATCACCGCATAATGCCCGTCCGACGTCACGCCCGCCGAATGGTTGGTCGCGGGCTGATCGGGGGTGGAGAGCACCAGTTGATCGACGCTCTGCGGCGTGCCGATGCGGTGGTAATAGACGGCATGGTTGTAATTGCGCGCCTGAAAATCCTGCCCCTTGGCCGGTTCGGGATAGCGCGAATAGAGAAAGCCATCATTGCCGACCCACGCCATGCCGGAGAACTTGACCCAGCGGAGCTCATCGGCCAGCGGTTTGCCGGTGTTGACGTCCAGCACGCGCAGGCTGCGCCAGTCGCTGCCGCCGTCCTGCACACTATAGACCAGCCGCTTGCCGTCCTTGGAGGGCGTCCAGCCATCCAGCGCCGTCGCACCGTCCGCGGCCCACGACGCCGGGTCCAGCAACAGGCGCGGCGTGCCGGTCAGCCCTTCACGCACCAGCAATTGCGCCTGATTCATCAGCCCCGAATTATAGGTGTAGAAATAGCGCCCCCCGGCCCGCACCGGCAGACCATACCGGGCATAGTCCATCAACGCCTTGATCTGACCACCAAACCACGCGCGGGCCGGCAGTTGCGCCAATTGCGCATGGGTCAGCGCGTTCTGCTGCTCCACCCACGCGGCAACCTCTGGCGCGGTGCGCACATCCTGCTCCAGCCAGCGATAGGGATCTGCCACGCTCTCACCAAAATGGGTTTCGGTCAGGCTGTCGCGCCGCGTGGCGGGATAGGCTGGCCCGGCAGGCACCGGCGCGCTCACCGCAGGGGCTCCGGCTGGTTGTGGCTGCGCCAGCGCGCTGCCCACCGCCACGGCCGCCAAAGCCACCCCGGCCGCCCATCTTGTCCCCCGGCGCCATGGCTGCGATCGGACAAGGGGCTGAAACGGGCTGGGCTGCACATGGGTCTCCTATCGCACCACAAACAAAAACGGCCGTGACTGTATCAGCCACGACCGTTCTTGCAATTCCCTGACACCGGAGTCAGCCCCGGCATCGGAAAATCTTATTCGGCGTCGTCAGCGCTCACCACCGGGCCCGAATCCTGGCCCTTGGCGGCAACGTCGCGATCCACCAGCTCGATCACCGCCATCGGGGCAGCGTCCGACGCGCGCAGACCTGCCTTGATGATGCGGGTGTAACCGCCGCTGCGGTCGGCATAGCGCGCAGCCAGCACGTCAAACAGCTTCACCAGCTGCGCGTCGTCCTGCAGACGAGCGTGCGCCAGACGGCGGTTCGACAGGCCACCATGCTTTGCCAGCGTGATCAGCTTTTCGATGTAAGGACGCAGTTCCTTGGCCTTGGGAGCCGTGGTGATGATCTGCTCGTGCTTGATCAGCGAAGCCGACAGGTTGCGCAGCAGCGCGGCGCGATGCTGGCTGGTGCGGTTCAGCTTACGCTGGCCATACTTATGACGCATGATTTAGTCCTTCGTTCGTAGGGGGGCCGGATAGCCGGTCCGGAAATGGACAGGCTGGTACCCCGATCCAGGCAGCGATTACGGTTGCCGCCCAAAACCGTTTTGGCGGGAAAGGCTTTCGCCCTCCCCGCCCAAACCGGATCAGCCGAGCAGTTCCTGCTCCAGCTTCTTGGCCATTTCCTCAATGTTCTCAGGCGGCCAACCGGGGATATCCATCCCCAGACGCAGCCCCATCGAAGACAGCACTTCCTTGATCTCGTTGAGCGACTTGCGGCCGAAGTTCGGCGTGCGCAGCATCTCGGCCTCGGTCTTCTGGACCAGATCGCCGATGTAGATGATGTTGTCGTTCTTCAAGCAGTTGGCCGAACGGACCGACAGTTCCAGCTCGTCCACCTTCTTCAACAGATAGCGGTTCAACTGGTTGGCGTCGCTCTCTTCGGTCGCGGCTGCCGGCACGCCACCGATCATCACCGGGGCGCCAACAGGGGCGATGTCTTCGAAGTGGACGAACAGCGCCAACTGGTCCTGCAGGATGCGCGCGGCATAGGCCACGGCGTCTTCAGGCGTCACGGTGCCGTCGGTTTCGACCGTCAGGTTCAGCTTGTCATAGTCCAGCTCCTGACCGATACGCGCGTTATCGACCTTGTAGCTGACCTGACGCACCGGCGAGTACAGCGAATCGACCGGGATCAGACCGATCGGCGCATCCACCGGGCGGTTCGACACAGCCGGGACATAGCCCTTGCCGGTGTCGGCCGTCAGTTCCATGTTCAGCGAAGCGCCATCGTCGAGGTGGCAGATCACCAGATCCTTGTTCATCACCTCGATGTCGCCGGTGACGGCGATATCACCAGCCTTGACGACGGCGGGGCCGGTCATCGACAGCTGCAGGCGCTTGGGACCTTCACCCTGCATCTTCAGGGCGATCTGCTTCACGTTCAGAACGATGTCGGTCACGTCCTCACGCACACCGGCGAGCGACGAGAATTCGTGCAGCACGTTCTCGATCTTGATCGAGGTGATGGCCGCGCCCTGCAGCGAGGACAGCAGCACACGGCGCAGAGCATTGCCCAGCGTCAGACCGAAACCGCGCTCCAGCGGCTCAGCGACGAAGGTTGCCCGGCGCTTGGGGTCGTTGCCCGGCTTGATCTCAAGGCTATTGGGCTTCTTCAATTCCTGCCAGTTCTTGGTGTTGACAGTCATGGACTTCCCCTAGAGTTAATCTGGCGTGTATTTCTGGCGAGAAAAGCCGGGCATCCCGCATGGACACTCGGCCATTTCCCGTAAGCCGCAGGTGGTGGCGGCCGCCACCACCCACGTATGCTCGATCAGACGCGGCGGCGCTTCGAGGGACGCACACCGTTGTGCGGGATCGGCGTCACATCGCGAATCGAGGTGATGGTGAAGCCAACCGCCTGCAGCGCGCGCAGCGCGCTTTCGCGGCCCGAACCGGGGCCCTTCACTTCGACTTCCAGCGTGCGCACGCCGTGTTCGGCGGCCTTCTTGCCGGCGTCATCAGCGGCGACCTGAGCGGCATAAGGGGTCGACTTGCGCGAACCCTTGAAGCCCATCATGCCGGCCGACGACCACGAAATGGCGTTGCCCTGCGCGTCGGTGATGGTGACCATGGTGTTGTTGAAGCTGGCATTCACATGAGCGATGCCGCTGGTGATATTCTTGCGCTCCCGCTTACGAAGGCGCTGGGGTTCACGTGCCATTGGATAAGATCCTCAAAGTCCGGTGAGACAGAATAAAGTGAGCCTTGAAAAAGGCTTACTTCTTCTTGCCAGCGATGGGCTTGGCCTTGCCCTTGCGGGTGCGGGCGTTGGTGTGGGTGCGCTGACCGCGGACCGGCAGGCCCTTGCGGTGACGCAGGCCGCGATAGCAGGCCAGGTCCATCAGACGCTTGATGTTCATCGCGGTTTCACGACGCAGGTCACCTTCAACGGTGTGCTCAGCATCGATGGTCTCACGGATGTGCAGGACTTCGGCGTCCGACAGATCCTGAACGCGGCGGGTGTGATCAATGCCCAGCTTGTCGGCGATCTGCTTCGCCTTGAACGAGCCAATACCGTGAATATAGGTCAGCGCGATGATCACGCGCTTGTTAGTGGGGATGTTTACCCCGGCAATACGTGCCAACTGTTTTCTCCATGCTCCACAGGCTGTGCCAGAGCGCGCGAAACAACCGCTTGCGCCAGCACCCCTATCTCAACGCGACACTCACACGAACCACAAACGGAACCATAACGGCAAAAAAGCCCGACTGGACCACAGCAAAACAGTGGTACCCGCCGGACTGACCCGTTGTTATTGTGTGAACGGCGCGACTAGACCGATTCGCAGGGCCTGTCAACGCCAGAGGCGAACCAATCCCTAAAAGATTGGCGCACAGAAAAGAGCATGTGCCCCATCCTATACCTCATGCCGAGACGCCCGTCAAAACGCCTTTTTCGCACGCCAGCCCATGTCCGCCGCAAAAAGCGCCCCATTCGGCGCCTGCCCTCAAAGGCAAACGGCGCCTGCGGCCATTTTGACCGCTGGCGCCGCCTGAATTGAATGGGCCGCGAAGACCTTAGCGCGCGAGAATTTTTTCCAGCGCGACGGTCACCTCTTCCATGTCGGCCATGCCGTCGACGCGGGCAACGATGCCACGCGCGTCATAGATCGGCAGAATCGGCGCCGTTTTGGCGCGATATTCGGCCATGCGCGTGCGCACCGTGTCCTCATTGTCGTCAGGACGGCGCTTGAACTCGGTCCCGCCACACTTGTCACAGGTGCCCGGCAGCTTGGGCTGCTCGAACGTGTCGTGATAGCCCTTGCCACAGCTGGCGCAGGTGAAACGCCCGGTGATCCGCTCAACCAGCGCATCCTCGTCCACCACCAGTTCGATGACATGATCCAGCGAGCGGCCACGCGATTGCAGGATGGCGTCCAGCGATTCGGCCTGGGCGGCGGTGCGGGGATAGCCGTCAAAGATGGCGCCCGCGTCCGGCCCCATCGCGTCCAGTTCCTCACCAATCAGCGCCGAGACGATCGCGTCGGACACCAATTCGCCACGCTCCATGACCGCCTTGGCTTCCAAACCGACGGGCGTACCCGCCTTGACAGCGGCGCGCAGCATGTCGCCGGTCGAAAGCTGACGCATGCCATGGCGTTCCACCAGACGTTGCGCCTGCGTGCCCTTGCCAGCGCCCGGAGGGCCAAGCAGGATGATGTTCACGGGTAACCTCCCCAGTTTATCGTTAGACGCGCCGCTGCGACCTCAGCGCATCCGCCCCTTGAGTTTCGCCTTCTTGATCAAGTCGCCATACTGGTGTGCCAGCAGATGCGACTGGATCTGGGTGATGGTGTCGACCGTGACGTTCACCACGATCAGCAGGCTCGTGCCGCCAGCCACCACCAGCCGCAACCCGGTTTGCTCCATGAAGAACTCGGGCACAACACAGACGATGGTAATATACGCGGCACCCAGCACGGTGATGCGGGTCAGCACATAGTCCAGATAGTTCGAGGTGTTCTTGCCCGGGCGGATGCCGGGGATGAAGCCGCCGTTGCGCTTGAGGTTGTCGGCAGTTTCCTCGGGGTTGAACACGATCGCGGTGTAGAAGAAGCAGAAGAACACGATACCAATGGCATAGAGCGCCATATAGGCAGGCTTGCCATGGCCAAGGTGCATGTTCAGCCACAAAATCACCTGCCCCCAGGTGGTGTCCTGATTGACCGACTTGCCCGCAAATTGCGTGATCGTCAGCGGCAGCAACAGCAGCGAACTGGCAAAGATCGGCGGGATCACGCCCGCAGTGTTGATCTTGAGCGGCAGATGGCTGCGGTCGGCCTGCATCATGCCGTTCTGGGTCGCACGCTTGGGATACTGGATCAACAGACGGCGCGTCGCGCGCTCCATGTGGCTGATGAACAGGATCATGCCGACGACCAGCGCCACCATGCCAAAAATGACAAAGCCGTTGGTCTGACCCGAGCGGCCACCTTCGAACAGCTGGACAAAGAACTGCGGCATCTGCGCCACAATGCCCGCCATGATGATCAGCGAGGTGCCGTTGCCGATGCCACGGCTGGTGATCTGCTCACCCAGCCACAGCAGGAACATCGTGCCGCCGATCAGGCTGATCACGGCGCAGATGCGGAACATCATGCCCGGAATCACCACCGCCTGCATCCCGGCCGAGGCGCCATAGGCCTCCAGACCGGTGGCGATGGCATAGCCCTGGATCGCCGTCAGCAGCACCGCGCCATAGCGGGTGTACTGGTTCAGCTTCTGGCGGCCGCTTTCGCCTTCCTTCTTCAGCGCAGCGAGCGCGGGATGCAGCGAGGCGGCCAATTGCACCACGATCGAGGCGGTGATGTACGGCATCACGCCCAACGCGATGAGGCTCATGCGCTCAAGGCTGCCACCCGAGAAGGTGTTGAAAATGTCGAGAATGCCACCCTTGGTGTTGGCGTACAGCTGCTCCAGCACCTTGGGGTTGACCCCGGGCAGCGGAACAAAGCTGAGAAAGCGGAAGACGATCAGCGCCCCCACCGTGAACCAGATGCGGCTCTTCAGCTCAGTCGCCTTGGAGAAGTTCTCCAGGCTCAGATTGCTGGCGATATTATCGGCGCGTGATGCCATGGAAATAGGAAGCCTTGCACAGGGCGGCGCCGTGGGCGCCCGCCGTCCCCAACGTTAACCGTTAGGGAGATAAAGAAAGTGGGCGGGGATGCAAGAACCCCCGCCCATCATTCGTATGTTTTATTCGGCAGCGGCCGGAACGTCGACCGAACCACCAGCAGCCTCAACAGCCGCCTTGGCACCGGCCGAAACGCCGGCAACCTTGAAGCTGACCTTGGCTTCCAGCGCGCCCTTGCCCAGCAGGCGGACGCCGTCCTTGCCACCACGGGCCAGACCGGCGGCCTGCAACGCGGCGTGATCGACAACAGCGCTGATGTCCAGCTTGCCGGCGTCGATCGCCTTCTGGATCATGCCCAGGTTCACTTCGGCATAGTCCTTGCCGAACGGGTTGTTGAAACCACGCTTGGGCAGACGCATGTGCAGCGGCATCTGACCGCCTTCAAAGCCCTTGATGGCAACGCCCGAACGCGCCTTGGCACCCTTCTGGCCGCGGCCAGCGGTCTTGCCCTTGCCCGAGCCGATGCCGCGACCCACGCGCATACGACCCTTGCGGGCGCCATAGTTGTCGGAGATTTCGTTCAGTTTCATGTGATGCACTCGCTTTCGCTTTTAGACGCGCTAAAGGAAGGGGCGGCCCTTATCGCACAGATCCGCCCGTGTCACGCGTTTTTGCCCCGCGTCACACCTTGGTCGCAACGGCACCGCCCGAATCAAGCTCTTGCGCCATGCGCCCGGCCAGCCAAGCCCGCCTTTTGCGCTCGATCGGCCGGTCATACCAACGCCACACCGCCGCACAAAACGCCCCCAGCACCACCAAAAGCGCTGCCATCTCCAGGGGTGATTCCCACCCCCCCTTGTATATCAAGGTGATCACCGGCCAGTGCAGGACATAAACGATATAGCTCTGATCCGCGCACCATCCGTCACGCGCATCGGATGGGCGATGCACCGTCCACAATCCAAAGGGAATCAGTGCAACCCCCAGCACCAGATTGGCCAGCGGCGCCGAGGGGCCCGCATGGGCAATCCAGATGCCAGCAGGCGCCCATACCGCCGCCACCGCCAGATAGCCTACCACCGCGCCAAACCCGCCCCAAGCCAGCCAGCGCGGTGGCGCCCATTGATGGCGCGCAGCCAGCATGCCGATCAGGAAAAACGGCAGAAAAGACGGCAGCACCGTCCCCCATCCCCCCAGCAGCGCAGCGACAAACACAGCATAACCCACCACGCCGACCGCCCAACCGCTCCAGCGCCGCACCACCCACGCCAACACAGGCAAGGCGACATAGAACTGCATTTCGACGTCCAGCGACCACGCCGGCCCCACCGGCCGTGTCGGCAATTGCCCATAGCCCAGCACGGTGAACGGCGCGATTCCCTGCGCCCAAGGCGTTGTTCGCACCAGCGCCCAGTCCGAATCACCCACCCATAGCTGTGCGCCGATGCAGCCCACACTGGCCAACACCAGCAAGGGCGCCAACCGCCACCAACGGCTGATGACAAAGTTGCGCCACGCCTGCGGCAGGTGGCGATACCGCCCTTCCCACACACGCGTCACCCAAAAGCCCGACAGCGCAAAGAACACCAGCACCGGCGCCTTGCCGATTTCCACGCCGGTCAGATGATGCACCACCACCATCAGCGCCAGCCACAGGCGGAATGCTCCAGGCCCCGCAGGCCACAGCAAACGGCAGACAAAATCGCACATCACGCGACGCACCCATACGACCACGCGCGGTGCCGGATCGGGCCCATGACGGCAGACATCAGCATCAGCATCCCCCGGCCATAGCGCCCGGCCCGTTAACACCGCGTAGCCCCTGCCCCGCCGCCGCGCATCGAAAAAGGGCCCCGGATCGCTCCGAGGCCCTTTTCGTGTGGGGTTTCCCCCTGACAAAGCGGAAAGCTTAGTCGACCACCTTCACCATGTGAGGCAGCTTGGCAATGGCACCCAGCACTTCGGGCGTGGCTTCACGCTCGACGATGCGGTGCATCTTGCCCAGACCCAGACCAATCAGGATCTGTTCCTGCTTGTTCGGGCGGCGGATCGGCGAACCGATCTGCTGGATCTTGATCTTCGCCATCGCGCTTACTCCGTAATCGCGGCGGCAGCGGCTTCCAGCTGCGCCTCGCTGTGGTGATGACCATCACGGTTCAGCAGGTCGGTGACCTTCTTGCCGCGACGCTGCGCCACCGACTTCGGGCTCGACTGGTCGCCCAGCGCGTCGAAGGTGGCACGGATCATGTTGTAAGGGTTCGAAGTGCCGACCGACTTGGTCACCACGTCGTGGACGCCCAGGCTTTCGAAGACGGCGCGCATCGGGCCACCGGCGATGATGCCGGTACCAGCAGGCGCCGAACGCACGTTGACCTTGCCAGCGCCGAAGTGGCCCTTGCCGTCATGGTGCAGAGTCCGGCCTTCCTTGAGCGGAACGCGGATCATCTTCTTCTTGGCCGAAGCGGTCGCCTTGGTGATGGCTTCAGGCACTTCGCGCGCCTTGCCATGGCCAAAGCCGACACGGCCCTTGCCATCGCCCACAACCACCAGAGCGGCGAAACCGAAGCGCTTGCCACCCTTCACGGTCTTCGACACGCGATTGATGTGGACCAGCTTTTCGATCAGCTCTTCGCCCTGTTCCTCGTCGTTCTTGTTGCCACGGCGATCATCGCGGCGACCACGACCGCGGCCTTCGCCACGCTCGCCATCACGGCCACGGCCACGGCCACGACGACCTTCACGCTCGCCACCCTCGGGGGCAGCGGCTTCGAAACCAGTGGTTTCGACTTCGGTGTTGTTCTCGTCAGCCATGATCAGAACTCCAGACCGCCCTCACGGGCGGCTTCGGCCAGCGCCTTGACGCGGCCATGGAACAGGTAACCGCCGCGGTCGAACACGACAGTGGTGACGCCAGCGGCCTTGGCCGCTTCGGCCAGTTCCTTACCCACAGCGGCAGCGGCTTCGACGTTGGCGCCGATCGCCTTGCTGCCAGCCTTCAGCGAGGAAGCCGAAGCCAGCGTGCGGCCGGCGGCATCGTCGATGATCTGAGCGTAGATGTGGCGACCCGAACGGTGCACCGACAGGCGGGGACGACCACCAGCGCGAGCCTTCAGGGCGGTGCGAACGCGGCGACGGCGGCGTTCGAAAAGTGACAGCTTGGCCATTACTTCTTCTTCCCTTCCTTGCGGAAGATGAACTCGCCGGCGTACTTGATACCCTTGCCCTTATAGGGTTCGGGCTTGCGCCAGCGACGGATCTCCGCGGCCACCTGGCCGACCTTCTGCTTGTCGATGCCCGAGATTTCGACCGTGGTGTTATCCGGGGTCTTGATCTCGATGCCTTCCGGCACGTCAAAATTGACGTCATGGCTGTAGCCGAGCTGCAGCTTCAGGATCTTGCCCTGAGCGGTCGCACGATAGCCAACACCGGTGATCTGCAGGGTCTTCTTGTACCCTTCGGTCACACCAGCCATCAGATTGGCAACCAGCGTGCGCTGCATGCCCCAGAAGGCGCGAGCGCGGTTGCCATTGTTGGCCGGCTTGACCGTGATGGTGTTGTCTTCGAGGGTATAGGTGACTTCGTCAACCAGACCCAGCGTGAGCGTGCCCTTGGGGCCCTTCACGGTCAGGGTGCCGTCAGCGATGCTGGCGGTCACGCCGGCCGGAATGGCGACGGGCTTCTTGCCAATGCGGCTCATCAGAACACCTCCGCCAGCACTTCGCCACCGACGTTGGCAGCGCGCGCTTCGGCATCCGAAAGCACGCCACGCGGCGTCGAGACGATGGTGATGCCCAGGCCATTGCGCACAATCGGCAGTTCCTTGGAACCCGAATAGACGCGGCGACCCGGCTTGGAGACGCGGGCCAGATGCTTGATCGCGGGCTGGCCTTCGAAATACTTCAGCTCGATGCGCAGCTGCGGATGGGCGCCGGTGGCGTCCTCCGAAAAGCCACGGATATAGCCTTCACGCTGCAGCACTTCCAGCACGCGGGTGCGCAGCTTGGAAGCCGGCGACAGGACGGAGTCCTTCTTCGCCTGCTGGCCGTTGCGGATACGGGTGAGCATATCACCCAGAGGATCGGTCAATGCCATCGCTTGGGTTCCTTACCAGCTCGACTTGGTGACGCCGGGGATCATGCCCTTGTTGGCAAGATCACGCAGCTCAACACGGCACAGGCCGAACTTGCGATAGTAGCCGCGCGGGCGGCCGGTGGTGACGCAGCGGTTGCGAACGCGGGTAGGATTCGCGTTGCGCGGGATTTCCGCCAGCTTCAGGCGAGCGATCAGACGCTCGGTCTCGTCAACGCTCTCGTCGTTGGCGATTGCCTTCAGCTTCGCGTACTTCGCGGCATACTTCTTGACGAGGGCCTTACGACGCTCGTTCTTGTTGATCGAACTCAGTTTCGCCATGGACTTAAGCTCTCTTTCTCAATCTTGCTCGCTCACGCCGCCTGCTTGGCTTCGGTGGTGGCAGTGAACGGGAAACCGAACAGACGCAGCAGCTCACGCGCTTCTTCGTCGGTCTTGGCAGTGGTGGTGACGATGATGTCCATACCACGCACCTTTTCGATCTGATCGTAGCTGATTTCCGGGAAGATGATCTGCTCCTTCAGACCCATGGCATAGTTGCCACGGCCATCGAAGCTCTTCGGGTTCAGGCCACGGAAGTCGCGGATGCGGGGCATCGCGATCGTGATCAGACGGTCCAGGAATTCATACATGCGTTCACGGCGCAGCGTGACCTTGCAACCGATCGCCATGCCTTCGCGCAGCTTGAACTGGGCGACGGACTTCTTGGCGCGGCACACCACCGGCTTCTGACCGGCAATGGCTTCCATTTCGGCGGCAGCGGTCTGGACCTTCTTACGGTCCTGCGTGCCTTCGCCTACACCCATGTTCAGGGTGATCTTTTCGATCTTGGGCACTTCGAACGCATTCTTGTAGCCGAACTTTTCGGTCATCGCCTTGGCGATTTCCGCATCGTACTTGGCGCGCATGCGCGGCGTGTACTTGTCAGCCATCGATAGCCTCCCCGGACTTCACGGCCACGCGGACCTTCTTGCCGTCCTTGTCTTCGAAACGAACGCGGGTGGCGACACCCGTCTTCGGATCGACCAGGCCGACCTTGCTGATCGCCATCGGCGCTTCACGACGGTCGATGCCGCCCTGAGGATTCGCCTGGCTGGGCTTGCGGTGACGGGCAGCGATATTCACGCCACCGACGACAACCTTGCCCTCCTTGGGGAGGACCTGCAGGACGGTGCCGGTACGGCCCTTGTCCTTGCCCGAACGGACGATAACGTTATCGCCCTTCTTGATCTTGGCAGCCGACATTTAGAGCACCTCCGGAGCCAGCGAGATGATCTTCATGTAGCCCTTGGCGCGCAGTTCACGAACCACGGGGCCAAAGATACGCGTACCGATCGGCTCGGCGTTCTTGTTGATCAGCACAGCGGCGTTGCCGTCAAAACGGATCACGCTACCATCGGGACGACGCACGTCCTTCTTGGTGCGCACGATCACCGCACGGTGAACGTCGCCCTTCTTGACCTTGGCGCGCGGCTGCGCCTCCTTGATCGACACCACAATGATGTCGCCAACGCCGGCGGTGCGGCGCTTGGAGCCGCCCAGTACCTTGATGCACTGGACGCGCTTGGCGCCGCTGTTGTCGGCGACGTCAAGCTGGGATTGCATCTGGATCATTGATCCGGTTCCTTACGTTAGGCTTGCCGGAACCAGTCCGGCAGTTCCAAAAAAGGGGCAAATACAAAAAAGGTCCGGCGCCCTAACCCAGAAAGGGCTAGAGCACCAGAGGCTTTTTTTGCAAAACCGCTTAGACGTCGGCGTCAACCGCCGCCGTCTTGCCGGCCTGGACCCGCTCGATGACCTTCCAGGTCTTGAGCTTCGAGATCGGCGCGGTTTCCTCGATGCGGACAACCTCACCAGCCTTGTAGCTGTTGTCCTCATCGTGGGCGTGGTACTTCTTCGAACGACGGATGATCTTCCCGTACAACGGGTGCTTCACCTTACGCTCGACCTTGACCACCACGGTCTTGTCGGTCTTGTCGGAAACAACCGTCCCGATCAGAATACGCTTCGGCATGGTTGTCTCCTTACGCCTTGGCCGCAGCCGAACGCTCCGACTGGAGCGTCTTGATGCGGGCAATATCGCGGCGTACTTCCTTGATGCGGGCAGGACGCTCCAGCTGGTTCGTCGCGGCCTGGAAGCGCAGGTTGAAAGCCTCGCGCTTCAGGTCGGCCAGATCAGCGTTCAGCTGGTCGTCGCTCTTGGCGCGCAGATCAGCGATCTTGCTCATTCGTCACCTCCCAGGTGCGAGGTGTCGCCCAGCTTGGCGACGATCTTCGTCTTGATGGGCAGCTTCATCGCGGCGCGTTCGAACGCACCAGCCGCCATCTGACCGCTCACCCCGTCCAGTTCGAACAGGATCTTGCCCGGCTTGACGCGCGCAGCCCAATATTCGATCGAACCCTTGCCCTTACCCTGACGGACTTCGGCAGGCTTCTTCGACACGGGCAGATCGGGGAACACGCGGATCCACAGGCGGCCCTGACGACGCAGGTGGCGCTGAATGGCGCGACGCGCGGCCTCGATCTGGCGGGCGGTGACCCGCTCCGGCTCGAGGGCCTTGAGGCCATACGAGCCGAAGTTCAGATCGGTGCCACCCTTGGCGTTACCGTGCAAACGGCCCTTGAAGGCCTTGCGGAACTTGGTCTTTTTCGGTTGCAGCATGATCTTTTACCTCAAGCCTCAGCGTGCCGGACGCACGCCGGAGGTCTGAGCCTCCATCATGAGACGATCCTGCGCCATCGGGTCATGGCCAAGGATTTCACCCTTGAAGATCCAGACCTTGATGCCGATGATGCCATAGGCGGTCAGCGCCTCGGCTTCGGCATAATCGATGTTGGCGCGCAGGGTGTGCAGCGGCACGCGACCTTCGCGGTACCATTCCACGCGGGCGATTTCCGCACCGCCCAGACGGCCCGAGCAGGTGATCTTGATGCCTTCGGCACCCAGACGCAGCGCGGACTGAACGGCGCGCTTCATCGCGCGGCGGAAGGCGATACGACGGATCAGCTGATCCGCGATGCCCTGGGCGACAAGCTTCGAATCGATTTCCGGCTTGCGGATTTCGACGATGTTCAGCTTGACGTCGCTGTCGGTCATCTTGGCCAGCTGCGCACGCAGCTTCTCGATGTCCGCACCCTTCTTGCCGATGATGACGCCCGGACGGGCGGCAAAGATCGACACGCGGCACAGCTTGGCAGGACGCTCGATCACCACCTTCGAGATCGCGGCCTGCGGCAGCGCCTTGATGATGAACTTGCGGATCTTGAGGTCTTCCTCAAGCAGCTTGCCGTAGTTGCGGCCTTCGGCGTACCAGCGGCTGTCCCAGGTACGGTTGATCTGCAGGCGCAGACCAACGGGGTTCGACTTATGACCCATGGATCAAGCCTCCTGAACTTCGCGCACCACGATGCGCAGACGGCTGAAGGGCTTCAGAATGCGGGTGGACTTGCCACGGCCGCGGGTATGAAAGCGCTTCATGGTGATCGACTTGCCGACCGAAGCCTCAACCACGACGAGGCTGTCCACGTCGAGGTTGTGGTTGTTTTCGGCGTTGGCGATGGCCGAGGCCAGCACCTTGCGAGCTTCAACCGCCATAGCCTTCTTCGAGAAGGCCAGGATGTTCAGCGCGTCTTCAGCCTTGTGGTTGCGGATCAGGGCCGCCACCAGGTTCAGCTTCTGGGCCGAACCGCGGATCTGCGTGCCGACCGACAGGGCTTCGTTGTCGCCAACGCGACGGGGAGCTTTAGGCTTGCTCATCAGCGCTTGCCCTTCTTGTCAGCGGCGTGACCCGGGAAGGTGCGCGTGGGCGCAAATTCACCGAGCTTGTGGCCGACCATGTCCTCATTCACGGACACGGGGATGAACTTATGCCCGTTGTAGACGTTGAACGTCAGACCAACGAACTGCGGCAGGATCGTCGAACGGCGCGACCAGGTCTTGATCGGACCGGCGCGGTTGCCAGCATCCTGCGCGGCTTCCGCCTTCTTCAGCAGGTGCAGGTCGACGAAAGGACCTTTCCAAACGGAACGAGCCATTGTCGATTACCTCTTCTTCTTGGCGTGGCGCGAGCGGATGATGAACTTGTCCGTCCGCTTGTTGTGGCGCGTGCGCGCACCCTTGGTCGGCTTGCCCCAGGGGGTAACCGGGTGACGGCCACCGCTGGTGCGGCCTTCACCACCACCGTGCGGGTGGTCGACAGGGTTCTTGGCCACGCCGCGGGTCAGCGGGCGACGGCCCAGCCAGCGGTTGCGGCCTGCCTTGGCCAGGTTCTGGTTGGCGTTGTCGGGGTTCGACACGGCGCCAACGGTGCCCATGCAGTCGCCGCGCAGGTAACGCTGCTCGCCCGAGTTCAGGCGAACGATAACCATGCCACGGTCACGACCCACGACCTGCACATAGGTGCCGGCCGAACGGGCGATCTGACCGCCCTTGCCCGGCTTCATCTCCACGTTGTGGACGATGGTGCCGACGGGCATCTGGCTCAACAGCATCGCGTTGCCGGGCTTCACGTCGGTCTTTTCGCCAGCAATGATGCTGTCACCAACGTTCAGGCGCTGCGGCGCGATGATATAGGCCTGCTCGCCGTCCGCATACTTCACCAGAGCGATGAAAGCGGTACGGTTGGGGTCGTATTCCAGACGCTCGACAGTCGCGGCGACGTTCCACTTGCGGCGCTTGAAATCGATGAAACGATAGCGCTGCTTGTGGCCGCCGGCGATGCCGCGGCTGGTCACGTGACCCTTGTTGTTACGGCCACCGGTCTTGCTCTTACCTTCGGTAAGCGCCTTGACCGGCTTGCCCTTCCACAGGGCGCTCTTGTCGACCAGGACCAGGCCACGACGGGCCGGGCTGGTCGGGTTGTAGCTCTTGAGTGCCATTATCCGACCCCTCAGATCCCGCTGGTGATGTCGATCGACTGGCCTTCAGCCAGCGTCACAACAGCCTTCTTGACGTCGCTGCGCTTGTAGGGCTTGCCCTTCCAGCGCTTGGTCTTGCCCTTCTGGGTCAGCGTGTTCACGCCAACGACCTTCACGTCGAAGAGCGCTTCGACGGCGGCCTTGATTTCGGGCTTCGTGGCCTTCTCAGCCACCTTGAAGACAACCGCGTTATGCTCCGAGAGCAAGGTTGCCTTTTCGGTGATGTGGGGCGCCACGATCACGTCATAGTGACGCGTGTCGATGCTGTCCTTAGCCATTGAAACGGGCCTCCAGCTTCTCGACAGCGGCGCGGGTCAGCACCAGCGTGTCATGCTTCAGGATGTCGTAGACGTTCGCGCCCATGGCGGGCAGAACGTTCACGCCGACGAGGTTGTTGGCGGCGCGGGCAAAGCCCTCGTTCACCTGCTCACCGTCGATCACCAGCACCTTGCCGTTCAGACCGGCCTGGGCAAAGGTCGCGGCCAGCGCCTTGGTCTTGGCATCAGCCAGTTCCAGGCTGTCGACAACCACCAGGTTCTGCGCCTTCGACGACAGAGCCATCTTCAGACCCAGCGCGCGGATCTTCTTGTTCAGCGAGATGTTGAACTCACGGACGCGGGGGCCCATGGCCTTGCCACCACCGATGAAGATCGGCGCCTTGCGGTCGCCGTGACGAGCGGTACCGCCACCCTTCTGACGGCCGAACTTCTTGCCGGTGCGGGCAACGTCCGAACGCTCGCGGGCGCCACGGGCGATGCCGCGACGGTTTTCCAGCTGCCACGTCACAACGCGGTGCAGGATGTCAGCGCGCGGCTCCAGGCCGAACACCGCATCGTTCAGTTCGATTTCGCCAGCAGCGGCCGAACCGTCGAGATTCTTGATCTGGACCTTCACGGCTTAGCCCTCCTGACCTTCAGCGGCTTCGGCAGCCGGGGCAGCAGCAGCGGCGGTCAACAGACCAGCCGGATACGGCGCTTCGGCGTGACGCGAAACCTTCACCGCGTCGCGAACCAGCAACCAGCCGTTCTTCGCGCCGGGCACGGAGCCCTTCACGAAAACCAGGCCGCGCTCGTCATCGGTGCGGACAATTTCCAGATTCTGCTGGGTGCGCTGGCGATCACCCATGTGACCAGCCATCTTCTTGTTCTTGAAGACGCGACCCGGATCCTGACGGTTACCCGTCGAACCATGCGCACGGTGCGAGATCGACACACCGTGGGTGGCGCGCATACCGCCGAAGCCCCAGCGCTTCATAGCGCCGGCAAAGCCCTTACCCTGGGTGTGACCGGTGATGTCAACCAGCTGGCCAGCGACGAAGTGCGAGGCGGCGATGGTCGAACCAACTTCCAGCAGGGCATCATCAGCCACGCGGAATTCAGCGACTTCCATCTTCAGCTCGACCTCAGCCTTCGCGAAATGCTCGCGCTGCGGCTTGGCGACGTTCTTTTGCTTGGCCTGGCCTGCACCCAGCTGCAGCGCGACATAACCGTCACGCTCAGCGGTACGAACCGAGACCACCTGGCAATTTTCAAGCGACAGGACGGTGACCGGCACGTGCCGACCATCTTCCTGGAAAAGGCGGGTCATACCCACCTTTTTCGCGATCACGCCGGTGCGCATGATCCTGTACTCCATACAGAGGCCTGCAGGGGCCCATCCCCCACAGGCGTGTTCAGCCCAAAAAGTCGAAGCGCGCCCCGTCCGGGCTGAGTGCCGACCTAGCGCAGAGGCGCTGGACCGACGAGACGGGGGACGCTTTCCCGGCGGAACCGGACCCTGAGGCCCGATGGAAGCCACCGGAGGTATCCCAATGTCTACACAGGATTGCCCTGTGGAGGGGCGCCGCAGGATGGCAGCGCCCGAATCGCGTAGCGATGTGAAGGGCGGCCCTTAACAGAGGCCCACCCAATACGCTAGCGGATTTCGTCGCTCGCCTTAGGCCAGCTTGATTTCGACGTTCACGCCGGCAGCCAGATCCAGCTTCATCAGCGCGTCAACGGTCGCGGCGTTCGGCTGAACGATGTCCAGCAGGCGCTTGTAGGTGCGCACTTCAAACTGCTCGCGCGACTTCTTATCGATGTGAGGACCGCGGTTAACGCAGAACTTCTCAATCTTCGTCGGCAGAGGAATGGGCCCACGAATCAGAGCGCCCGTGCGACGGGCGGTGTCGGCGATCTCGCCGGTGGCCTGGTCCAGCACGCGATGGTCGAATGCCTTCAGGCGAATGCGGATGTTTTGAGCTTCCATGTCCTGCTACCGATGAGAAAGAGCTAAAAAGAAATCCGACCACCCGACCCGTCAAACGGGCCATTGGGTAGCCGGCTGAAAAACGAGCCCGCCGGTAGACCGAAATCCGCCGGCGGGCAAGCTTTAATTACTTGGTGATCTTGGCCACAACGCCCGAGCCGACGGTACGACCGCCTTCACGGATAGCGAAGCGCAGACCTTCGTCCATGGCGATCGGAGCGATCAGCTCGACCTGCAGCTTCACGTTGTCGCCGGGCATGACCATCTCGGTGCCCTCGGGCAGCGTGACCGAACCGGTGACGTCCGTGGTGCGGAAGTAGAACTGCGGACGATAGTTGGCGAAGAACGGCGTGTGACGGCCACCTTCGTCCTTCGACAGCACGTAAACTTCCGATTCGAAGTTGGTGTGCGGGGTGCAGGTGCCGGGCTTGGCCAGAACCTGGCCACGCTCAACGTCTTCACGCTTGATGCCACGGCACAGAGCGCCGATGTTGTCGCCAGCTTCACCCTGATCGAGCAGCTTGCGGAACATTTCCACGCCGGTCACGGTGGTCTTGGCGGTGGTCTTCAGACCAACGATTTCGACTTCTTCACCAACCTTGATGATGCCGGTTTCGATACGGCCGGTCACCACGGTGCCGCGACCCGAGATCGAGAACACGTCTTCGACGGGCATCAGGAAGGGCTTGTCGGTGGGACGCGGGGGCTGCGGGATGTACGAGTCAACAGCGGCCATCAGCGCGTTGATCGAGTCGCGACCAATGTTGTCGTCACGGCCTTCCAGAGCGGCCAGAGCCGAACCCTTGACGATCGGAATATCGTCGCCCGGGAAGTCGTACGACGACAGCAGTTCGCGCACTTCCAGCTCGACCAGCTCGAGGATTTCCTCGTCGTCGACCTGGTCAACCTTGTTCATGTACACGACCAGAGCCGGCACGCCGACCTGACGGGCCAGCAGGATGTGCTCGCGGGTCTGCGGCATCGGGCCGTCAGCAGCGTTCACCACCAGGATCGCGCCGTCCATCTGGGCGGCACCGGTGATCATGTTCTTCACATAGTCAGCGTGACCCGGGCAGTCGACGTGCGCGTAGTGACGGTTGGCGGTCTCGTATTCCACGTGGGCGGTCGAGATCGTGATGCCGCGCTCGCGCTCTTCGGGAGCCTTGTCGATGTTGGCATAATCGGTGAACGTAGCGCCACCGGTTTCAGCCAGCACCTTGGTGATGGCAGCGGTCAGCGTGGTCTTGCCGTGGTCGACGTGACCGATGGTGCCGATGTTGCAGTGCGGCTTGGTCCGCTCAAACTTAGCCTTAGCCATGTTTCAAACCTTCTTTTCGTAACGTTCGATTTCTGTCCGAGACGGCACCCGCCAGACTCGCCTGAAATTCAGGCGCCGCCCCTAGCCTGATCTGCGGTTGCTGGCAAGCACCTGTTGTGCTTCAGCCCCCGGCAGATCAGACATTTTTCGACTTTTTAGCCTCAGGCCAACTTGGTCTTCAGCTCGGTGGCCACGTTCGCCGGCACTTCGTCATAGTGCGAGAACTGCATCGTGTACTGGGCGCGGCCCTGGGTAAACGAGCGCAGCTGGTTCACGTAACCAAACATGTTGGCCAGCGGCACCATGGCTTCGACAACCTGTGCGTTGCCGCGGCTGTCGGTGCCCTGGATCTGACCACGGCGGCTGTTGATGTCGCCGATGACGTCGCCCATGAATTCCTCAGGGGTGACGACTTCCACCTTCATGATGGGCTCCAGCACCTTGATGCCGGCCTTCTGGGCGACTTCGCGCATCGCGCCACGGGCGCAGATTTCGAACGCCAGAGCCGACGAGTCGACGTCGTGGTACGCGCCGTCATACAGGGTGATTTCGAAGTCGATGATCGGGAAGCCGATCAGCGAGCCGGTCGCAGCCGTTTCACGGAAGCCCTTTTCAATCGCGGGGATATATTCCTTCGGAATGTTACCGCCCTTGATTTCATCCTTGAAGATGATGCCCGAACCGCGCTCACCAGGCGCAACCTTGACCTTCACGCGACCAAACTGGCCGGTGCCGCCCGACTGCTTCTTGTGGGTGTGGTCCAGATCGACCGGCTTGGCCAGGTATTCGCGATAAGCCACCTGCGGCGCGCCGACGTTGGCTTCCACCTTGAACTCGCGACGCATACGGTCGACGATGATGTCCAGGTGCAGTTCGCCCATGCCCTTGATGATCGTCTGGCCCGACTCGTGGTCGGTCGAA
The DNA here is from genome assembly GCF_009909235.1 of Novosphingobium ovatum. Lineage (GTDB taxonomy): Bacteria > Pseudomonadota > Alphaproteobacteria > Sphingomonadales > Sphingomonadaceae > Novosphingobium > Novosphingobium ovatum. Next base: position 373,765 of record NZ_JAAAPO010000001.1, on the reverse strand, counting down.
ACGCGGAACGAGGGATCCTCAGCCGACAGGCGGTTCAGGGCGATGCCCATCTTTTCCTGGTCAGCCTTGGTCTTGGGCTCCACCGACAGCTCGATCACCGGCTCGGGGAATTCCATGCGCTCCAGCACGATCGGCTGACGCTCGGCGCACAGCGTGTCGCCGGTGGTGGTTTCCTTCATGCCGGCCAGCGCGATGATGTCGCCAGCGAAAGCCTCTTCGATGTCCTTACGCTCGTTCGCATGCATTTCCAGCATACGACCGACCTTTTCCTTCTTGTCCTTCACCGAGTTCAGGTAGGTGCCCTTGGTCAGCGTACCCGAATAGATGCGGATGAAGGTGAGCGAGCCCACGAAGGGATCGTTCATCACCTTGAAGGCCAGCGCCGAGAACGGCGCATCGTCGGTGGCGGGACGGCTGTCGGCCTCGTCGCTGTCCATCTTGACGCCCTGGACGTCAGGAATGTCGAGCGGCGAAGGCAGGTAGTCGACCACAGCGTCGAGCAGGGGCTGCACGCCCTTGTTCTTGAACGCCGAGCCGCAGCACACCGGCACGAACGACTGGTTCAGCGTGCCCTTGCGGATCAGCTTCTTCAGCGTGTCGACGTCGGGCTCGTTGCCTTCGAGGTAGGCTTCCATCGCCTCATCATCCTGCTCGACAGCAAGCTCGATGAGGTTGGCGCGGTACTCGGCAGCTTCGTCAGCCAGTTCAGCCGGGATCTCTTCATAGAAGAACTCGGCGCCCAGCGACTCGTCCTTCCAGATGATCGCGCGGTTGTTCACCAGGTCGACCAGACCCTTCAGGTCGGCTTCCAGACCGATGGGGATGTACAGCACGGCGGGCTTGGCACCCAGGCGGTCGATGATCGACTGCACGCAGTACTTGAAGTTGGCACCGGTGCGGTCCAGCTTGTTGATGAAGCACATGCGGGGAACGCCGTACTTATCTGCCTGACGCCACACGGTTTCCGACTGCGGCTCCACGCCGGCCACGCCGTCGAAACAGGCAACGGCACCGTCCAGCACGCGCAAGCTGCGCTCCACCTCGATGGTGAAGTCCACGTGGCCCGGGGTGTCGATGATGTTGATGCGGTGGTCGTTCCAGAAGCAGGTCGTCGCGGCCGACGTGATGGTGATGCCGCGTTCTTGCTCCTGCTCCATCCAGTCCATGGTGGCGGCGCCGTCGTGGACTTCGCCGATCTTGTAGGACTTGCCGGTGTAGTAAAGGATACGCTCGGTGGTGGTGGTCTTACCGGCGTCGATATGCGCCATAATACCGATGTTACGGTATTTCTCGAGCGGATGGCTGCGGGCCATGGGGTGTTCCTTGGGTTCGGGTGGAGGCTTGCGCCGTCTGCCCTTAGGTTTGGTTCGATGACAACCTTGTGACGGTAAAGCCCGACCGACGCCCGGCCCCCCGCCAACATGTGACGAGGCCGCATGCGCGGCCCCGCCCCAAGTCTTTTACCAGCGGTAGTGGCTGAACGCGCGGTTGGCGTCGGCCATACGGTGGGTGTCTTCGCGCTTCTTGACCGCGTTGCCACGGTTGTTGGCGGCATCCATCAGCTCACCCGACAGGCGCGCGGCCATCGTGGTTTCGCTGCGGTTGCGCGCCGCCGTGATCAGCCAGCGGATCGCCAGAGCCTGCGCGCGCTCGGGGCGCACTTCGACCGGAACCTGATAGGTCGCACCACCAACGCGGCGGCTGCGCACTTCGATCTGCGGCTTGACGTTGTTCAGCGCGTCATGGAACAGCTGCAGCGGATCGGCCTTGGCACGAGCCTGCATGGTGTCGAGCGCACCATACACGATGGCTTCGGCCACCGACTTCTTGCCGTCCAGCATGAGGTTGTTCATGAACTTCGACAGCACCTGATCGTGGTACACGGGATCAGGCAGGATTTCCCGCTTTTCGGGACGACGACGACGTGACATTTGATAAACTCCTTCGGAGTGCGGCGACCACATCCGTGCTCGCCTAGCGGCTCCGGCCCTCTCCCCCTACCCTGCCACCCAACAGCATACCCGATAGGGTAGCAGGGCAGCGGAAGAGGGCCGGAGCCGAAACCGATTGACCTTACTTCGGACGCTTGGCGCCGTACTTCGAACGGCTCTGCTTGCGGTCCTTCACGCCCTGGGTATCCAGAACGCCGCGCAGGATGTGGTAACGCACACCGGGAAGGTCGCGCACACGGCCGCCACGGATCAGCACCACCGAGTGCTCCTGCAGGTTGTGCTTTTCACCCGGAATGTACGAAATGACTTCGCGGCCGTTGGTCAGACGGATCTTGGCCACCTTGCGAAGCGCCGAGTTCGGCTTCTTCGGGGTCGTGGTGTACACGCGAGTGCAGACGCCGCGCTTTTGCGGGTTCTGCTCCATCGCGGGAACCTTGCTCTTGGCCTTCTGCGGCTCGCGACCCTTGCGGATCAGCTGGTTAATCGTAGGCATTGAATCTCTTCACCTTGTTTGCGTGACGGCCATACGCCGCCACAAAAGCGCCCATTGCGTGCAAGCCATGGCCATTGCGGCCCGCCCACACCCGCCGGTGCGAAAAACCGGATCATGGCAAGGATGGCCAACGGCAAAACCGCCAACCAAAACCCCCGCCGCCACCGGCAAGTACCCGAACATGTTGATGAAGGATTGCGCACCCGCAACCGCCGAATCGCCCGCGCACAAACGCAGGCATCCCACGGAAACGAACCGAAACGCTCCACCCATGCCACAGGCACCGGGTTACTTTGACGGAGAACGCCGTGGGTTTTCAGCGGTTTGCACCACCCAATCCCCACACCGGCACGCCCCGCCAATGTTCAGCTCTGCGCGGCAACAGGCCAAAGCCCCCCGCCACGAACCCGCGCGCCTTAGGCCTGTTGGCGCGAAAGGTCAAGGTTGGGGGTGGGAGGCAAAGGCCAACAGCCCCCGCACACTTAATCTTGAAATCGACCGCCGAAGGTAACATACCAGATAACGCTCTAAATCAAAATTTACACAAGGAAAAATATGCAAACCTTTTCAACCTCATTCCCCATCAAGCAACAAAAAAATCGCGCAGCATTTCCAGCACAAATTGTTGCATGGCTCAGAGGGATTCCCAATAGCACCGTTTTGACATTGAATGCGGAACACGAGCTGGAAAGCGAGAATGCACACCTAGTTGCAGACAGCGGCGAAGAGTTACGTATCCGAGAGTTGGTCCAAGAAGGCAGACCCATTGCAATTGGATTCCAACACAATATGCCAGACAATAAAGGGCGCATTTGGCGCACTGAAGCGGTACTTTGCTACGGCGAAAAAAATGACTTTATCGGACTAACAACGCAGTGCCTCGCAGGGCAACACGGCGCATTTCTAGAACAACCTAAAAAGCCCTACCTCATAAAGTCGATCCTAAAGGCAGAATGGGGCGATTTCGACGGCGAAATAGAGGTCATGGACGAGCCTCTTTGGCTGAAAGAAAACAACGATGATTTGAATTTTGCACAACTTGTACAAAATGGCAAAGCAAGCGCCCATCTCCCTGTTGTATACGTTTCATCAACAGGAAAAAACGAATGGATTCTCGATAAGGATGAAATTGAAAAAATTGCCTACGACCTAGGAGGAATCGCTCATATCGTGGTCGAGCCGAGTAGAAACTTTTCATTTTCTTTAAAAGAACTATGCAATGGCAATAATGTATACAACGGGACAATTGGTATTTTTATACCAGGTATAGGTTTTGTCAGAAGATTTTTCATTGGACATCAATTTGAGAATGTCCAAATTTTAATTGATGGGATTTGCGAAAGCGCCCGTCGACTTATAAGCTCTACACCTTCACCTGCATGGAGCTGGTCCGACCTCCAAGAACAGGCGTTACGGAATCAAAGAGATTCTTTAAAAGATGCCATTTCGCAAGAAGATGCCAACGACCTTCTAGAACAATATACAGACGAGCTAAAGAGCGCCCAAGATGAAATTCGGCGTCTAAAAATGGAACTGAGCGACCAATCCCTTCGCAATATACAAGTAGAGGACAACCACGTTATAAGAGAAAATGATTTATCCAGCTACTGCCAAGAAATTTATGACGGAGAAGTCAAAGACCGACTCCGCCTTGCTGCACAAATTGCACAAAATAACGTCGAATCGCTAGGAATTGATGCGCGAACTGTAGCCGTTTGGAAGAAATTTGTTGAATCATCATCTAGGTCATACGGACTCAATGAGTTAACTGAAAATTTGAAAGCAGCCACTCGTGATGGAAAAAATCTAGCCGATCGCGTCGCTTATTTATTAATCAGACATGGATATCACAATAAATCTGATAATAAGCACGTTCGTCTCGAACCAAATTCAGGTTACGACGGCCTTCAAAGCATTACCCTCCCAAAAACGCCTAGCGATCATCGCACAAGCAAAAATCAATATGCTCAAATTTCCAAAACGCTTGGATTGCGAAACCTTCTAGCCGATTGAGGAAAAGTTTTTTAGAAGCGCGAGGGGGTAACCCCCTCGCATTTCCGCTTCTCCTTCCCTTCCCCCCTCCCCTGCAAAATCGCGCAGCGACCGGCGCCTTGCCCGCCCCCCCCTCCCCGCGCCGCCGCATGGAAAAGGGTGGAGGCCCGGTCACAGGCCCCCACCCTTTCGGTATAAAGCGCGGTCGTGCGGCGATCAGTCGGCCATGGAGACCTTATCCGCCGACACGCCTTCGCCATATTGGTCATGGGCAAAGCTGTTGGCGTCAAAGATCAGGTCGCGGCCGATGCTGGTGCCATCGGCGCGGGTGGCGCGGAAGGCATAGGTGGCCGTCCATAGCGCGGCGGCGCAATCGGGCGGGGTGACCAGTGTGCGGCTGATGGTGTCGCTGGTCAGATCCTCGCGGCCGGTGGTTTTGGAATAGGTGAACTGATAGTTCAGTTCGACGTTCCATTTGGTGCCCACGCCCCATTCGGCGCTGACCTTGATCCCGGTGCTGTGTTCGAACGTTTCCGATGCCGATTTGGTCACGCCAACGGTGGTTTCCTTGGTCTGGCTTTGGCTGACCGAGGTGGTGTTGTCGTCGAACATCACCAGCGACCAGCTGACCCAGCGTTCCACCCGGCAAAAGGGGTTGTCGATGCGGTTCAGGCTGGGCCGGTCGTTGCGGTCAAACATGGCGGTAAAGGGCAGCAGCACGCTGCGATCCCGGACGGCGGGGGTGGTGGGTTCGGGGGCGTTGCGGCTGGTCAGTTTGGGCCGGGTGGGCGCGGTGCCCACTTCGGCCACCACGGGCACCACCAGCACCTGTGCCAGGCCGCCGCTGGGTTGCGCGTCATAGGAGGCCACGCCACGGAAGGTATCGGGCGCGAACACCGCCTTGGTCGGGTCGGTTGCGGGCTGGCCCACCTCCACCGACCATGCGGCAATGTCATGCTCCCCGCCCGATCCGGCGTCCTGCCACGGCTTTGCCGCATAGATGCCGTCAGCGATCAGATCGGTACGGACGCACCAGATGTCGGCGGTGCTGGGTTTGTCATGGTTGGGCATGGCGACATCGCCCAAGGCCACATAGCCCGCAGGCGCGACAGGCCGCCAGACCGAGCCATCCCAATCCGCGCCAGAGCCGCTGTCGTCCCAGATCCACTGATAATCCACAGGCGCGGCCACCGCGCCATTGCCCGCGTCCGCCACCAGCATCGAGGCGCGCGCGCCGTTGATATCGTCATAGCCGGCGACGCAAATGCTACCCAGCGGCTTGAACCGCTCATCCCCCACGGGGTGCCAGAACGTGCCGTCCATATGGGCGCCGCTGCCACGATCGGGATAGCGCACCTGATAGGCAGAGGTCAGCGTGATCAGAAGATCACCATATTGTTGCGATTGATTCATAATACACAACTCCCGACATATTCGCGTTTTGAATTATCATGGATAAGGCCGCAGCAGCATTATTGGACAAAATAAGCAAAATGTTCTGAATTATGCGTTGCAGCGGTGAATAGGTCACATTCAATCAGCAGACCGTCCAATACAGACCTGTCCGAATTGGTGTGATGCCCTGCGGCAACCGGCGCGGCATTGCCGGTATGCGGATTGCGCCCCGCTTGACACCGCCACATGTTCCCGTTTCGTTTTCCTACGCCGCCCTGTGTGTGATAGGACGTTTGGTCCTGCGTTGGTGGTGAAAGGGCGTGTGTGATGGCGGTGTGTTTGGGTGCGGCGATGGCGGCGCGGCGGGGGCAGGCGGCTTGGGCCGAGGCGGGGCTGGGCACGGCGGACATGGGCGCGCCCTTCCCTGCGCCTTCACCGAATGCCCCCTCCCCCAACGCCGCCGTCCATTGCGCCCCCGTCCATTGCAACAGCGTGCGGCCGGGGCGGCGGACCAGTCGGGTGGCTTTTTCAGGCGACGCGCCGGATGCGGATGATCCACTGTTGGGCTTTGCGCCCTATCTGCACAAACAGCCGCGCCGCAATGCGATCACGCCCGATCGTCAGCGCGCCTTTATCGCGGCGCTGGCGGCCAGTGGCATTGTGACGCAGGCGGCGCGCAGCATTGGCGCCAGTCTGGAGGCTTTATACAAATTGCGCAATTTGCCGGGGGCAGAGGGTTTTGCCACGGCGTGGGAGGCGGCGGTGGATCGCGGCATGGCGCGGTTGGAGGATTGCGCGTTGGAGCGTGCCATTGCCGGCGAGGAGCGCGTGGTGATGCGCGGCAGCACGGTGGTGGAGCGCTATCGGCGGCATGATACGGCTTTGTTGATCTTCCTGCTGCGCAATCGGCGGGGGCGGCGGTACAGCGCGGCGGCCTCGGTCACGTTGGAGCAGATGCGCCAGCAGCGCGCCGAGGCGGAAGCGCGGCGGCTGGTGGAGGTGGACGAGGACGCCATTCTGGCCAGCATCAATGCCAAGCTGGAGCGGATGCGGCAGCGGCAAATGGCCGGGCTATCGCTGGATGGCGACGATGATGATGGCACCGATGCCGAGGCGCGGGCCGCGGCCGCAACGGACGCGCAGGCGTTGGACGATGCCTTGGCGGCGGAAGGGATAGCGGCAGAAGGAATGGCTGACGCCGCCGATCTGCACCCCGCGCCGGGGGTGCGGGTGATCCCCGATCTGTATAATGACGGCGACCGGGCTTTGCGCCCGCCGCGCTATCCAGTGGCGTATCGGCATGAACCGCATGGCGAAATGCGGCGGTTATTGGCCAGTCGGCTGGACCCGCCATTGCCGCATGAACTGTTTCAGGCCGAATGGCAGGACCACCAGAACGCGGCCAACGCCGCCGCGCGGCGGGCGGCGGCCAGCAACGGCAAGGCCCAGACGTAGCGCGGCGCCCAAGCCTGCGCGCTGATCAGTACCCCATGCGCCGCATCTGCGCCACATATTCATGCGGCCCCGCGCCGCCGTGGCACGGGCCGGGCCGGGCAAAGATGCACAGCCCCTGATCGGCCAGCGGTTTGTGCATCTGGCGCGGGCAGGTGACCAGGGCAAAGCCGGCAGGCAGCGCGCCCGCATCGCCGCGCGCGGCCAGCACCACGTTGAAACGCGCCCGATCGGCGGCCATTTGCGCGGGGGCTTGTGGTCCGTCAAACAGCAACAATGGCACCGGGCGCTGGATCAGCGCATGCGCCAGCGCCGGATGATCGGGCATGGCATAGGCCGCCAGCCCGCACAGCCCCGGCTGCTGCCCGGCGGCGACCTGCGTGGCGATGTTGGTGCCGCCCAACCCCCAGTTCTCGACAAAACCATCGCCCACCGCCATCGTCACTGACAAGGCGAACAGGCCTGCCATCAATGCCGCCAACAGGCGCGGCGTGGGCGCATCGACCGATGGCAGCGCAGCGGCAGGCATGGGACCATCGGCGCGCATATGCGCCTGCCGCGCGCGCCAACGGCCCAGCATCTGCGCCGCATCAGCCGCGCCCAACGCCGCCAGCAACAGGCTCAACACGCTGGCCAGCAGGACAAAGCGCAGTTCCTTATGCGCGATCAACGCATGTTGCGCGACCACCACTACCACCATCGCCATCAGTTCGGGGCGGCGACGCATGCCAATCAGCATCAGCGGCACGATCACCCATGCCGCATGGCTCCACGCGCGCAGCATCTGCTCCACCAGCCACAGCGGCGGTTCGACACCATAGTGATTGGCGCGGCCTTGTACCAGATTGATGGTCACGTTCTGGACAATCCAGCCCAGCGGTGGCCGCCCCATCAGCACATCGCCTAAACCGCCCAGCGCCAGTCCCGCCAACGCCCCCGCCCCCACGATCAAGGGCAAACGCACATGAGCACGCCAAGGCCATGCCATCCAAATGCCGAACACCAGCAGCGCCGGCACAAACTGGAACCGCGCCACCGCTCCCAGTCCCAGCAGCAGCCCCGCCAACAACGCCTGCCGCCACGCGCCACTGGCCCGCGCCCGCGCGCCCCATGCCAAGCCAGGCAGGATCAGGCTGATCGCGATGGCTTCGCCGGAACTGCGGACGGCAAAGAACAGGATGTCCGGCCACACCGCCGCCACCCACAGCGCCAGCCACGCGTGCAGCCGGCCAAACGGCCGCGCCAGATCATGAAACGCCCACACCACCCCCAGCGACGCGAAAGCCAGCGTGGCACGCACGGCATAGACATGCGCCTGCCCATCCGCCGACAGCCACAAGCCCGCCCGTACCGGCAGCGACAGCGCCACCGGCAGGAACCAACCGCGAATGCCCGCGACATAGTCCCACGTCTCGACCCAGCGCCCGGTGGCCACGCCATAGGCTGGCTCCAGATACTGCCATATCTCATCAGCATGATAGATGACGGACTGGCTGGCCATGCCCAGACGCAAGACAACAGCTATCGTGACGACAATCGCCACGAACCGATTATTGAACCACAATTTTGTCGCACCTTAGAAATATCGGGTCAGAAGAACACAGCCAAGCCCCCCATACAAGACTTATCAGCCACTGCTCTTGCGCGGGGCGGGCGGGGGTGCGATGGGGCGGCCATGCGCATTGCCCTTTACCAACCAGAGATCGCCGGCAACGTCGGCGCCGTCCTGCGTCTGGGCGCTTGCCTTGGCGCGCATGTTGATCTGATCGAACCCATGGGTTTCCAATGGGATGACAAGCGCGTGCGGCGCGCGGCGATGGATTATATCGACCATGTGTCGATCACCCGCCACGCCGATTTCGATGCGTTCCTGCAAACGGTGGGCGATGGGCGGCTGGTGCTGTTCACCACCAAGAGCACGCAGTCGGCCTATGACTATCGCTTTGGCGCGCAGGACATCCTGATGTTTGGCCGGGAAAGCGCGGGCGTGCCCGACAGCGTGGCGCAACTGTGCCACGAACGTCTGCGCCTGCCGATCCGCGCCGATGTGCGATCGATGAACATGGCCACCGCCGCCGCACTGGCTTTGGGTGAGGCACTGCGCCAGACGGGCGGGTTGCCGGGATAGGTACAGCGCGAGGGCGCCACCGCGCCGCGTTAACCATATTTGCGTACCCCCGCGTTAGGGTGGCTGTATGGAGGATTTGCCCCACCCCAACGCCGCGCCGGAGAGCTGCGCGCCCTGCCCTGCCCCGGCTGGCGTGTCCTTGCGCGCGGTGATCATGGCGCTGTTGGGCGCGTTGGCGGTGATGCAGGTGGGCGTTTGGGCGTTTCTGGGGCTGTCGCTGTGGTGGTGGGCGCTGGGCGGCGGCGCATTGGGCATCGCGCTGATCGTGGTGGCGCGCGCGCCCGGCTGGGGCGCGATGTTGTCATGGCGCGATCTGGCGCTGTGCGGCGCGGTTTCGGTCTTGCTGTTGGCGCTGGGGGGCGAAGGCCGCCAGTTTTACGCCAACACTGATTGGCAGGTGCGTCTGGCGGTGCTGCGCGATCTGGTGGTGCAGCCTTGGCCATTTGCCTATGACGTGCCGGGCGGGCCCAGCGTGCTGCGCGCGCCTTTGGGCATGTATCTGGCGCCCGCGCTGGTGGGCAAGGCGGCGGGCGGGCTCTATGCCGCCGAGCTGGCGCTGTGGGCGCAAAACAGCCTGTTGCTGACGCTGGTGCTGGGCGCGGGATCGGCGCTGTTTGACGGCGCGCGCGCGCGGGCTGTGGCGCTGGGCGTGTTTCTGGGCTTTTCGGGCATGGATGTGGTGGGGCAGGCGATCGCCAGCCAACCGCTATGGCTGCATCTGGAGCAATGGGCGGGGTTTCAGTTCACCGCCGCCGTGACGCAACTGTTCTGGGTGCCACAGCATTGCCTGACCGGATGGATCTTTGCCGTGGCCTATCTGGGCTGGCGGCGCGGATGGGTGCCGCGTGTGGCACTGGCGGTGATGCTGCCGCTGTTGCCGCTGCTCTCGCCATTGGCGGCGGTGGGCTGCGCGCCCTTTGCGCTGCATGCCTATGGCGCCGGGTGGCGCGGGTTTGGCGCGCGCGATTGGTGGCGCGATCTGGGCTGGCCGGTGCTGGCGGGTGTGGCGGCCCTGCCGGGGTTGCTCTATCTGGTGGTGGCAGGCGATACGGTTGGCGGTGCGAGCGCGCCTTTGCCGATGTCGTCCTATCCCACATTCATCCTGCTGGAAATCGGCGGCTATCTGTTGGCGCTGCGGCTGCGGCGCGGCGCGGGCGACTATGGCGCGGCGGTGGCATGGATCGTGGTGGGATCATTGCTGGTGATCCCGTTTGGCCGGGTGGGCGCAGGCATGGATTTTGCCATGCGGGCCAGCATCCCGGCGCTGGCCATTCTGGCGGTGCTGGTGGCCGAAGTGGTGGTGCGCGGCGCGCAAGATGCCGATTGGCGGGCGGCGCGGCGCGTGGCGCTAACGGTGTTCTGCATCGGACTGGTCACGCCCGTGGGCGAAATCGGCCGGGCGATCATCTGGCCCCCGGCGCCTGCGGTGACTTGCGGTTATTACGGCGTGGTGCCGGGGGGCCTGGCCACCTATGTCGCGCCGCTGAACCGGTTTCCGGCGGTGATCGCGCCGGCTTTGGCGCCGCGCATCGCGCCGCATGATCCCGCCCATTGCTGGAACGGGCGCTGGCCCGATGCGGTGGATGGGCGCGATGTACAGGCCCATCCGGGGCGGGGGTAATTTGCACAAAGGGGGATGGATCGAACAAAAATTATTTAAAATTGCTGAAAATAAGTAAAAATACCTTGATAATTGAAAATTAACGCCATTCATTGCCCCGGCGATTTTGGGGAATATCGCTGGAGGGTTTATGAAAAAATGGATTCTGCTCACGCTGACATGCGTGACATTAAGCGGCTGCACCTTGGTCAAACAGGATTTGCGGTACCCGGGCGGCGCCGTTGGCAGCATTGTCGATGATCACACGCCGTATAAAGCCAATGGTTCGAAACAGATGATCGTCTATCGCGCGATCGTCGGACTGATGCTGATGAGCAAGGTGGCGCAGGCCACGGTGGTGGATGGGCAGGAGGCCGATGCCATCGTCGAATATATGTCGGCCGTGTCCAAGGACATCAACAATCTGGCCGGGCATTTGGAAACCTCGGCGTGCGATGGGGAAAAGGTTGCTCTGGCCGTAACCTGCACGGACTATCCCATGCTGTTCGAAAGCGATCTGCCGCCGCTGGAAGGGCACATGATCCGGCTGGGCGTCGCCGCCCTCCCGCGCAAGGAGGGCGCGAAATTCCTCAAATCCTTTACGTCGCAAAACCCGCTCGACATCTTGAGCTCGGCCTGGCGTCTGGGGGGCAAGGTCGTGATTGCCGGACACAATGCCGCCGCCTCCTACCGTTCGGAGCGCGAAATTCTGGCAGTGCTGACCATGCCAACTGGGGAAACCCCGCCAGCCAACATCGAGAAAGCGCTAGAGCAACTGGCGGAACCCGGCAGAGGCAGCGTTGCCCTGAAACCGGAAAATGTCGAGCCGCTGTACAAGCTGATCCGCGATGTCTGCCTGCGCATGCCGCTGAACATTTCGACCGACACCACCTCGGACGCCGCCACTGTGCAAGACACTCGTAGAAAGAAGTGCAAAGCCATTTCCTACACGCCCACCAAGGACCGTTACCCAATGTTGTAACCGGCCAGAAGGCAGTCAGCCCGGCTGGCTGCCTTCGTTGTGGCGCAGATCCACCACCTCCACCAGCGGCAGATCGCCCGCCCCCGGCTGCGCGGCCCAGTCGCGCGCGTTCAGCACCATGCCATCGGCGCGCAGCGTGGCGATATGGGCCAGATCGATATCGGCATACAGCCATTGCGCCGCGTCCATCACCCCCAGCGCGATCACGCCATCAGCGGGCATGCCATGGTCGGGCGGGGCAAACACCCCCGCCGCGCCGCGATTGACATCCACCGCCGGTGACCATGGCGCATCGCCCACGGTGGGGGACTGGATGACATAGCACTGGCTTTCCAGCGCGCGCGACTGGCACCCGATCCGCACCCGCCAATAGCCATGCGGCGTATCGGTGCAACTGGGCACCAGGATCAGTTGTACCCCGGCCTGTACCATCGCGCGGGCGATCAGCGGAAATTCGCTGTCGTAGCAAATGGCAATGCCGATCCGACCCAGCGCCGTGTCAAACACCCGCAAAGGCCCGCCACTGGACACGCCCCACGCCTCGTTTTCGAACCGGGTCATCACCTGTTTGTCCTGATGGCCATGGCGGCCATTGGGGGCGAACAGGCGGGCGCGGTTGACATGGCGCGCCGAGGCATCGGCCACCCGGCACGGCGCGCTGGCCGCCAGAATATGCACGCCGTGGCGCGCGGCCAACGCGGCGTGCAGCGCGTCCACCTGTGGCAACAGCGCCGACACGCTGTCCAGCGAGGCGGCCAGATCCGCCCCGCCCGTGCCGTCCAGCGCGGCCAGTTCCATCGCGCCATATTCGGGAAACACCAGCAATTGCGCGCCATCGGCCACCGCGCGTTCCACCCAATCGGTGATCTTGGCCACATAGGCCGCCCAATCAGCCAGCCGGTCGATCGGATATTGCGCGGCGGCGATGCGTAACAGGCCGCTCATAACTGGCGCAGCCAATATTGCATCGCCTTGGGGCTTTCCTGTGCCTCGCCATGCTCTTTCCACGCCAATTGGGTGGTGAACCCGTCAACCAGAGCATAGCCGCGCCCGCGCCAGAACGCGTCCAGCGGTTGATAGCCCTCTGGCCGCGCGGGATGGTCATCGGCGCGGATCACCGCGGCAAACGTGGCGGCGGAGGCGCCCTGCGCGCGGGCCTGCGCCTCACGCTGGTCAAAGAACGCATGGCCGATGCCGCGCCCGCGATAGCGCGGCAACAGCACGCTTTCCCCGAAATAGAACAGCGCGCGCGTGTCGATCCCGCGCTGTTCAAAGGGCGCGCGGAATTCGGCTTTTTGCGCCCACATCGGGCTGGCCGTGGCCGCGCCGACAATGCGCGCGCCATCACAGGCCGCCACCATCACCCCGCCCGGCGCATCGACAAATTCGCGCAGATAGTCCGCCTCATACGCCGGATCGCCATCATACAGATAGGGGTATGCGGCAAAGACCGCGATGCGCAAGGCGGCCAGATCATCAATCGCGGCGCGGATTTCCTCACCCGTCAACGGGCGAATGGTGATGGAGGATGTATCGCTCATGCCGGGCAGGATAACGTCCGTTACCTTTTGAGCAAGGGGTGGGCGAGCGGCCCATGGGCCCCCGCGCGCCTGCCGGTCACTGACAAAGGGCATCCGCACGGTTGCGCGGGCCGCCATGCGCGCAGCGCGGTATCTGCGGGCAACGCGTCACATCGGGCAATGCTTCACCCTTGGCCACGCGTCACGTCATGCGATGTGCCCTCTCAGGCGATGGGGCAACCGCCGCGTTCGTCATGCAGCACAGTCGTGGTGGGTGCCACCACCATGTCGACCATCCGCCCGGCCCGTCGCCGCCCGCGCATCGCGCGCCACTGGGCAAAGCTGCTGGCAAAGGCGGTGCGCAGCGATTGCCAGCACGCCTCGCAATAATCGCCCGCCCCGTCGCTCAGGTCGAACTCCTCCCGGTCCAGATAGTGCCACCCCATGGGCAGCGCTGTCTCGTACAGATCATGAAACTCGTTATACGGCGCGGCAATCACCTCTGCGTTGCCGCAGCATTCGCACACGCACTCAATCAGCACATGTTTCATATCGGCCCCCGCCATCACACCTCATCCAACAAGGGCACTATATGTATTAGTTATTAGGCATTCATCCCTGATTGCCTCCGTTTTGAAACAGCCGTCACAGATCGATTCGCCGGCGCGAGTCAAAATACGCCAAAAGCCTCGGAAAAGCTGGGTTTTCCGCGCTCATCCATTCCGGATCATTGCCGTTTGAAACGTTTGCACAAATGCGACATCGCTGGACCATCACCCCCGCTTCGTCCAATTGCGGGCCGCCCTAATGGTCGCCCAGCAAACGGGCTTTCATCCGGTGGATTCCCCAATACATGCCGCCCAGCACCACCGGCACCAGCCCCCCGGTCAGCGTTGTCGCGGGGAAGTCGTGATCCACCTTTTCCCACGCTTTCAGCATGTAACCAATCAGGCTGAGGCCGTAATAGGACAAAGCCACCACCGACAGCCCCTCGACCAGCTGTTGCAGGCGCAATTGCAGGCTGCTCGACCGCTCCATCGAGCGCAGCAATTGTCCATTCTGGTTCTCGATCCGGGTTTCGACGCGGGTGCGCAGCAAAGCGGTGAAATCGGCGGCCCGCGCCGTCAACTCGCCCAGCCGCCGGTCAAAGGCGCCGCAGGTGCGCGCGGCGGGCAGCAGGCGGCGCTGGGTGAAATGCACCAGCGAGGGATAGCCCGGCACCCGCCGCACATTCAGCCCGGCCAACCGCTCCTCGACCAATTGGGCATAGGCGGCAGTGGCGCTCATCCGGTAGCGCGTTTGGGCGGTGATCGACATCAGATCCAGACTGAGCGCCGAGACACGTTCCAGCAGCATGTCATCGGTCACTTCGGGGCGGGCGACATCCTGCCCCAATTGGCGCAGCGCCGCCTCGGCCGCGTCCAGCCGCCCCCAATGCGCCTGCGCCACCGGCAGGCCCAACAACGCCAGATTGCGGTAATTGCCCAATTCCTGAAAGCGTTGCAGCAGGCGCGAGAGGTCCCCGTCAGGCATGTCATCGGCCGCCACCAGCGCCACGCCAAACCCGTCCGGCCCGATGCGGAAATCCGACCACAGCCGCACGCCCCCCGCGCCCGCCTCGTCCCCGCCAATGCGGCAGGACACCAGATCCGATCCCACAAAGCCGACCTCGGGCAGCAGCGCCTCGGCCGCCGCCTCATCACGCAGGACATGCAGCCACGTCGCGCGGATCACCTGCCCCGGAAAACGGCCCGCCCATGCCAGCGCGTCCTCGATGCTCATCGCCGGGGCATCGGGCGCGCCACCAACGCCGGGGCGGTGGAACAGGGTGATGCCGCTGGCCTCGGAATGGTGCTCAATGGCAAAGGACAGGCCGGGGGCCAGATCGCCCTCGACATGGCGGGGGTTTTCACCCGGCGCCAGATAGGCCCCGGCCGGCAGATCAGCCAATAGCGCCGCCTCGGCCGCGCGGTCTTCGGGGGTAAGGATGCGCAGGATCTGGATCACCTGCGCGGGCGCGGACAGGCGCGGCCAGCGGCGCAGATGCATTTCGCCCACCACCTGCCGCCGCAACGGATGTTCGTTCAACTGCACCCCATGCCTCCCCTGTTATGTTGTATGCGCCAGATGCGCGGCGATCACCGCCTGCCCCAGCGCCAGCCCGCCATCATTGGCCGGCACCTGCCCATGCGCCAGAACCCGCAGCCCCATCGCGCCCAGCATCTGTCTCAACACCGGGACAAGCACACGGTTCTGCATCACCCCGCCCGACAAAGCGACCTGTGTGCCGGGCGGCAGGGCATGATCGGCCATCGCCCGCGCCACAGCCTGCGCCACAGCCGCCGCCACGCCATGGTGGAACCGCGCCGCGATCCGCCCCGGCGCGACGCCTGCCGCCACATCGCCCAACAGCGCCCGCCACAGCGGCGCCCAACCGATGGTGGGCAATGGGTCGCCGGTGATCTCCACCTGATAGGCGTGCTCCTCCGCCGCAAAAGGCCGGGCCAGCGCCTCCAGCGCCATGGCGGCCTGTGCTTCGTGACTGATTTCGGCCGGGTACAGCCCCAGCGCCGCCGCCGCCGCGTCAAACAATCGCCCCGCGCTGCTGCATGGCGGGCAATTGGTGCCGCTGTCCAGCATCGCCTGTGCCATGCTCAGCCGCGCCGCATCGGGCAGATGCGCGGCCACCGGCGCGGCCTGTGCCTGCCAATCCGCACCAAAAGCGGCGTGCAGATGCGCCACCAGATTGCGCCACGGCTGACGCATTGCCGCGCTGCCGCCCAACAAAGGCACCGGCGCAAACCGCCCCACCCGCGCCGCGCCATCCAGCCCGCCCAGCAGGATTTCCCCGCCCCACAGCGTGCCATCATCCCCCATGCCCAGCCCATCCAGCAACACGCCCAGCGTGGGCGCGTCCCAATCGACCGCTTGCGTCACGGCGGCATCGGCCATCGCCGCCGGGCAGGCGGCATCCACCATCGCCGCCACCATATGCGCGTGGTGATGCCCCACCCGGATCAGCCGCGCCCCCGTCTCCTCTGCCAACGCCTGTCCCAGCGTGGTGGACAGATAGGCCTCATGCGCGTCCACCGCGATCACGGCGGGCACGAACTGGTGCAGGTCGCGGTACAACGTCAGCATGGCGCGGTAATCGGCCAGCGCCTCGGCCTTTTCCAGATCGCCGATATGTTGCGACACCACCGCCGCGCCATCGCGCAACAGACAGAAGGTCGCCTTTAGCTCGCCCCCCATGGCCAGCGTCGCGGGCCAGTCCGCCGCCCCCGGCACCGCCACCGGCAGAGGCGCGGGCGCATACCCACGCGCGCGGCGGATCGGCATCACCGCGCCCGTATCATCCAGCGCCACCACGCTGTCGTCCAGCCGGTTCCAGATCGGCCGGTCATGCAGCAACAGCGCATCGGCAATCGCGGTTAAGCCAGCGCGGGCGGCGTCATTGTCGGTCACTTGCGGTTCGTCGGACAGATTGCCCGATGTCATCACCAGCACCCGCCCGCCCCGCGCGGCAAAGGCATCGCAGAGCAGATGGTGCAGCGGCGTATAGGGTAGCATCCAGCCCCAATGGTCCTGATCGGGGGCCAGCGCGGGCGGTAAAACCGGCGCATCGGCGCGTGGCGGCAACAGCACAATGGGCGCGGCAGGCGATGTCAGCGCGGCGC
Organism: Novosphingobium ovatum; assembly: GCF_009909235.1. Taxonomy (GTDB): domain Bacteria; phylum Pseudomonadota; class Alphaproteobacteria; order Sphingomonadales; family Sphingomonadaceae; genus Novosphingobium; species Novosphingobium ovatum. The sequence continues at coordinate 356,574 of NZ_JAAAPO010000001.1, read as the reverse complement.
GGGCGGCGGGCGACACCTGCGCATAGGCCTGTACCACCGCCAGCGGGGCCATCAGGGCAAAGGGTTTGGCATCGCGCCGTTTGCGCGCCCGCAGCATGGCCACCGCTTCGGCATCCAGCCCGTCACACGCCAGATGGAACCCGCCCAGCCCCTTGACCGCGACGATCCGCCCCGCCGCCAACAGGTCAGCCGTGGCGGCGATCGGGTCGGCGGAGGGATCGGCATCCGCCCCCTCCAGCCACAGGCGCGGGCCGCAATCGGGGCAGGCGATGGGTTGGGCGTGGAACCGCCGGTCGGCCGGATCGGCATATTCGGCGGCGCAGGCATCGCACATCGGGAAAGCCGCCATCGCGGTGCGCGCCCGGTCCCATGGAATGGCGCCAGCAATCGTCAGCCGTGGCCCGCAATGGGTGCAATTGGTAAAGGCATAGCCATGCCGCCGCTGCCCAGCATCGCGGATTTCGGCGGCACAGGCGGGGCAGGTGGCCGCGTCCGGCACGATGCCCGTGCGCACCGCTCCGCCATGGCTGGCGACAATGACAAAGGGGCCAGCGGGCGGCGGACCATCGGCAGGGGCGGATGCCACCGCCGTGACACGGGCCAGCGGCGGGGCATCATCCACCAGCCGCGCGGCAAATGCATCCAGCGCCGGGCCATCGCCCCACACCGCGATATCCACCCCATCGCCATCATTGGCCACCCAGCCCGACAGGCCCAGATCGCGCGCCACGCGCCAGACATGCGGGCGAAAGCCCACCCCCTGCACCAACCCGCGCACGCGGATGCGGCGTCCGGTGATGGTGGGGGCGTGATCCATCAATGCACCGTGCACACCATGCAGGGGTCAAAACTGCGGACGATATGCTGTACCGCCACCGGATCACTTTCCCCCGGCAAGACCGGCGCGCCAACCAGCGCCTGTTCCAGCGGCCCCGGCGTGCCCGCCGCATCACGCGGGGAAAAGTTCCATGTGGTGGGCGCAATGATCTGGTATTGCGCGATCCGCCCCCCCTCCAGCCGCAGCCAATGGCCCAGACTGCCGCGCGCCGCCTCGGTCAGACCGGCGCCTTCGCCATGGTCGGCCAGCGGGGCGGTATCGGCAAAGGGGGCGGCCGGGTCCACCGCACCCAGCCAGCGCTCCATCGCCAGCACCACCAGCGCCACCTCGATCAGGCGGGCGATGACGCGGGCCTGGGCATTGGCGCCGCCCCCCATCGCCACCAGATCGCGCAGCAAGGGATGGCCCGCCACCAATTGTCGGGACAGCGCCCCCACCTCGGCCACAGCGCCGCCCAGACGCGGAGCCTTGCACCAGCTATAGGCCGCGTCCGACGACATGTCGGGCAAGGTGGTGCCTTGCTGCGGGCGCGCCGGACCGCCCTCGGCACCCATGTACCACGCGTGGCTGACGTCCTCGGCGATGGTTTCGATCGGCAAAGGGGCCACCGCCCCCGCGCCCGCATCATACACCCCGCGCGCGAACAATGGCCCGTCCGCGCTGGGATAGGCGCCAAAGGCGATATGCCGCAGCCGCGTCACGCCCAGCCGGTCCAGCCCGGTGGCGCGTGCAATCTTCAGGAAATGGGCAAAATCCCCCCGCGCGCCCGGCCCATCGGCAAAGGCCTCCAGCGCCGCCACGCTGGAGAGCGCCGCCACCTGTTCCAGGGGCGCGGCAAACAGCACGTCCTGCAAAAACCCGCGAAACCCCGCCAGCATCAGCCGCAACCGCGCCTGTTCGGCCCGGCTGATCGGGCGCGTGCTGCCCCCCGGCTGGATCGAGAGCGTGTGCGGCCATTTGCCCGCCAGCACGCCCATCATCCGCATCAACCCGGCGCGCGCGGGCAGCATCTGCGCCGAAGCCGTGCCGGTGATGGCGCGAAACCGGGTGGCGGCCGCCTCATGCCAATCGGCCCGCGCATAGACGTCCCGCGCGAAATCGGGCATGAAAAACAGATAGAAATGGGTGATGTGGTCGGCCACATTCTCGATGGCGTGGACCAGATTGATGGCCAGCGCGCCATTGGCGGGCATCATCGCCCGCGCCTGCCCCGGCGCGCGGACTCCGGCCAGCGCACGCGCCGCCGCCACGCTTTGCGAGACGGAACAGATGCCACAGATGCGCGGCGCATAGACCAGCGCGTCCGCCGCCGGACGTCCCACCAGCATCGTTTCAAACCCGCGAAACAGCGGTGACGTCACGCGGGCCGATTGCACCGCGCCATCGGCCACGTCGATCCGCACCTCCAGATCGCCTTCGACGCGGTTGAACGGGCCCAATATCAGGCGGCTGCCGGGGGCGGCGGGGCCGTCATCACTCACGGGGTCTTCCTTTTGTCACGGGGCAGGATCACCGGCGTCGGGCGCGCGGCGTTTTCTTTCAGGCGGCGGGGCGTGGCCGCCTTGGACAGGCTGGCCAGCGCGACAAACCACGCCTTGGGCATGTCGGTGGGCAGGCCGATGGGAATGCCGCTGATCTTGGGCGTGACGTCAAACCCGTGGCCTGGTTCCTCAAAACCGGGCGCGGTGCAGTTGATGCAGGGGTAATTGCCGTCCAGACAACTGCCCGATCCGTTCCACGCGCGGATGTTGCAATCGGCGCGGGCCTGCGTGCCCTTGCAGCCCAGATGCTCCATCATGCAGCCCATGTCGCCCAGCGTTTCGGCGCTGGCCTTGAATTCATAGAATTCATTGCGGGCGCAACCGTGGTGGACCAGTTGCGCGGTATAGGCCAGCGGGCGTTCCCATTCATCCAGATCGGCGCGGGTCAGTGTACCGGCCGCGATCTGCAACAGCGTGTCGACAAACCAGCCGGGGTGGATCGGGCAACCGGCGATGTTGATCACCGGCAGCCCCGCCGCGCCCCGGAAATCCGTGCCCAGCAATCCGCCCGGTGCCGTCCCGTCATAGGCCAGCCCGCCCGCCTCTGACGGATTGCCGCCGCCCGCGGTGATCCCGCCAAAGGCCGCGCAACTGCCCACCGCCACCACATGGCGCGCGTGGGACGCGATGGCGGCGATCATGTCGCGCATCGGCGTGCCAGTGCCCGCCATCAGATGAAACCGCCCAGAGCCCCCCGGCCCATGCACCACCGCGCCTTCCAGACACAGGATGTCCACCCGCTCGCGCCCCTCGGCGGCGGCGGTCAGGATGGCGCGGGCCTCAACCCCGCTCGCCTCGGACAGCGAGGGGTGCCACAAGACCTCGACATTGGCGGCGCGCAGGGTGGTGAGGATATCCGGCCCCTCTGCCCCCAGCAGCGAGAGCGTGCAGCCGCCACAGCCCCCCGATTGCAGCCACAACAGGCGCAAGGGCGTGGTTCCGGGCGTGGTTCCGGGCACGCTCATGCCGCGTCCTCGGCCGGGGTCAGCGGCAGGCGCAGGGTGAACACCGCGCCGCGCCGGCCATTGTCACCGCCTCCCCCGTCTCCGGCCTCCCCGTCTCTGGCCTCCCCGTCTCTGGCCCCATCGGCATGTTCCAGCGCCCCGCCCAGCTTGCCCGCCATGTTGTACGAGACATAGAGCCCCAACCCGGTCCCCGCGCCGATCGGCTTGGTGGTGAAAAAGGGCTCGAAAATCTTGTCCTGATTGGCCGGTGACACGCCGGGGCCATTGTCGGTGACGGTGACGGTGATCTGGTCGTCGCCCTGCGCGGCGGTGATGGCGATGTGGCCATCGGCCCCTTCGCGCAATTGCGGGGCCAGCGCGTCCACCGCGTTCTGCACCAGATTGACCAATATCTGATGCAACTGCCCCTTGCGGCTGGTGATCTCCAGCCGTTCGGGCAGGTCAAACGTCACCTCTGGCTTGATCCGCTGCGTTTTGACCACCCAGTCGGTGGCGGTATGGATCAACCGCACCAGATTGAAGCTTTCAGCCGGTTCGCGCTGGCTGGCGGAAAAGCGGCGCAGGTCCTGGACGATGTCGCGCACCCGCTCGGCCCCTTCCAGAGTGCCATCGACCAGCGGGCCGATGTCGGACAGCACCCGGTCGATCTTCAACTGTTCGCGCAATGCCGCCAGTTCCGCGCCGGGACGGCCCGCATCCACCGCCGCCAGATATTGCGTGATCGCCCCGCCATAGCGTTTGAGCGCATACATGTTGCCAAAGACAAAGCTGATCGGATTGTTGAGTTCATGCGCCACCCCCGCGACCAGACGGCCCAGCGCGGCCATTTTCTCGCTGGTCAGCAATTGCTGTTGCGTCTGGCGCAGGCGTTGATGGGCGTTGTCCAGTTCGCGATAGGCGCGTTGCAATTCACCGATCGGGCGGCCCACCACCACCATCCCGGCAAAGCGGCCCGATGTGTCATGCCGCGCCGCGCCATTGACCGAGAGCGCCGAAGGGCTGCCGTCCGCCACGATCAGATGCCATTCGCGCGCCTCGACCGGCGCGCCGCGCGCCACCCCGTCCAGACAGGCCAGAATGTCGCCCCGATCGTCCCCGGCAAACAGCGCCAGCAAAGGCGTGCCGATCAAATCGCCCTCCCCCTTGCCCACCAGCGCCGTCAGGGCGGCGTTCACCTGCTGGATCGCGCCGCGTGCGTCACAGGCGATCAGCACATCGGTCATCGCCCCCAGCACCGAATCCAGAAAGCCACGCGCCTGCTCCAGCGCGCCATTCTGCTCCTCCAGCGCGACCTGACTGGCCACCAGATCGGCATAGACATTGTCCATCTTGCGGATCACATCGATCCACATCTCCTCACCGCTGGTGGACATGTCGGGGAACATCGCCAAAGCGGGCACCATGTCAGGATCGGCCGCGTCATCGCCGCCGATCAGGCCAAAATGGGGCAGTCTGGGCGCGGGTCCAGTCATGGCCCGCCTATGCCGCGCCGCCCGCGCGCCGTCCACCGGCCTGCGCCGGGGCCAGCGGGTGGACATTCTCCAGCCCGTACCGCTCCAGCTTGGCCCGCAGGCCCACGCGCGACAGGCCCAGTTCACGCGCGGCCTGTGATTTGTTCCAGCGGTGGCGGATCAGCGTTTCGCGGATAATATGCGCCTCCATCGCGCTCACGCGCTCCTTCAGGTCGCCGCTCAGCGCGGCGATGGCGATGGCCGGATCGTCAAGAGCAGCGGGCGCGATGACAGGCGCAGGCTGCGGCGGCTGGGCGATATGGTCGGACAACACCTCCACCCCCAACCAGCGCCCTTCGGCCCCGCGCACCAGCATGCGGCTGATCTCGTTCTGCAATTCGCGCACATTGCCCGGCCAGTCATAGGCCGCCAGCCGCGCCATCGCCTCGTCCGACACGCCCGGCACGCGCTTGCCCATCAGGCCCATCGCCCGGTCCAGCAGCGCCTGCACCAGCACCGGCAGATCGCCCCGCCGATCGCGCAGCAACGGCAATCGCACGATCATCCCGGCCAGACGATAGAAAAGATCGGCGCGGAAGCGGCCTGCGCGCGCTTCCTCCTCCAGATCGCGGTTGGTGGCCGCGATCACCCGCACATCGACCCGCCGCGTGCGATTGCCCCCCAGCGGGCGGATCTCGCCCTCCTGCAACACGCGCAGCAATTTGACCTGAAACGCGGGCGAGACCTCGCCGATCTCGTCCAGAAACACCGTGCCGCCGTCCGCGCGTTCAAACAGGCCGATGTGATCGTCAATCGCCCCGGTGAACGCGCCCTTCTTGTGGCCGAACAGCTCGCTTTCCAGCAATTCGTCGGGCAATGCGCCGCAGTTTTCCACCACGAAGGGCTTGTTCCAGCGCAACGAGCCATAGTGCAGCGCGCGGGCGGCCAGTTCCTTGCCCGTACCCGATCCGCCGATCAGCAACACCGGCACGTCATAGGGCGCGACCTGCGCCAGCGCGTCGCACACCCGGTCCATCGGGCTGCCGTTGGCGCGGATGATCCCATCGTCAAAGCCATAGGCGCGCCGCACCTGATCCTTGCGCGAGGCGACCACGGCGGCCGCCGCCTTTGGCGCCATGCGCAATTCCACCGCCAGCAATTCGTTCTGGCGTTGCAGATCGTACAACCGGCAGGCCGAATGCAGCGTCAGCAACAGATGCTCTGGATGCCAAGGCTTGGTGATATATTGGAAAATGCCCGCGTGATTGATGCCGTCGATGATGTCATGCGCATCGGCATAGCCTGAAATGATCATGCGGATGACATCGGGCCAGCGTTCCTTGACCTCGCTCAGGAACTCCACCCCGCTGCGTTCGGGCATGCGCTGGTCGCACAGGATCACCTGCACCCAATGGTCGGCCAACAGGCCCTCTGCCTCACGCGTGGAGGCCGCCGTCAGCACGGTGAACTCGTCCTCCAGAATGCGGCGCAGCGATTCCAGACTGCGCAGCTCGTCGTCCACCACCAGCACAGTCGGCAGGCGGAGCGCATCGGCGGCGGGCGGATTGGGCAGGCTCATCGCGGTGATCCCTTAACAGATGCGCGGCAATTGTTCGCCCGCCAGCCAGTCGACAATGCGCATGCCCCCGATCAGCGTGGTCATGCGCAACAGGCCCGGTGTGCCGGGCGCGGCGGCATCCCCCACCGTGCCGATGCGCGCGGCGTCCCCTCCCTGCGGATGGGCGCGCATGATGGTCAGCAAAGGCTCGGCGTCCTCCTCGGCGCAGATGCAGATCATCTTGCCCTCGTTGGCGATGTGCAGCGGGTCCAGCCCCAGCATCTCGCAGGCGCCCGCCACCTCGGGCCGGATGGGGATCGCCGCCTCGTTCAGGGTGATGGTGTGGCCGCTGGCCTCGGCCAATTCGTTCAGTGTCGCCGACAGCCCGCCGCGCGTCGGATCGCGCAGCACCGCAATGCCGGGGACGGCGGCCACCATATCGGCCACCATGCGGTGCAGCGCGGCGCTGTCCGATTGGATGCCGGTGCCAAATTCCAGCCCCTGACGGCGCGACAGGATGGCGATGCCGTGATCGCCCACCGTGCCCGACAGCAGCACCGCCTGCCCCGAACGGATGCGTTGCGGGCTGATCTCCACCCCATCGGGCACCACGCCGATGCCGGTGGTGGTGATATAAACGCCATCGCCATGGCCGCGTTCCACCACCTTGGTGTCGCCGGTGGCGATCGGCACGCCCGCGCTGCGCGCCGCCGCGCCCATGCTGGCGGCGATGCGGTCCAGATCGGCCAGCGGAAAGCCTTCCTCGATAATGAAGGCCGCCGACAGGGCGATCGGCCAAGCCCCGCCGCAGGCCACATCGTTCAGCGTCCCATGCACCGAAAGCGAACCGATATCCCCGCCCGGAAAGGTCAGCGGCGAGACGACATGCGCGTCCGTGGTCATCACGATGCGGCCCACAGGGCGCGGCAGGACGGCCGCATCATGCCCCTGATCCAGCAAGGGATTGGCAAAATGCCGGGCGAAAATCTGACGGATCAGCCGCGCGGTCGCCCGCCCACCGCCGCCATGGGCCATCTCGATCACCGCGCCGGGGCGGATCAGGTCTTGGGCCGTCATTGGGCCGGCTCCAGCGCCGGGGCGGGTGTGCCCATCGCCTCGGCCCGGCGATAGGTGTACCATGCCGCACATGCCCCTTCGGAACTGACCATGCAGGCGCCCATCGGGGTTTCGGGGGTACAGGCGCGGCCGAACAGCTTGCAATCCTTGGGTTCCTTGACCCCGCGCAGGATGGCGGGGCATTCGCAGCTCTTGGTTTCGCGGCTGGCCTTGTCGCTGATGGGGAAACGCTGTTCGGCGTCAAACGCGGCATATTCGGGCGCGATGGCAAAGGCGCTGTCGGGCACGCTGCCCAGCCCCCGCCATTCAAACGCGGGGCGCAGGGTGAACACCTGCGCCATCACGCCTTGCGCCTTTTGGTTGCCGGTGTCGGTGACGACGCGGGTATATTGGTTCTCCACCTGCGCCCGGCCATCATTGACCTGACGGATCAGCATCAAAACCGCCTGCATCACGTCCAGCGGTTCAAACCCGGCGATCACCACCGGCTTGCCATAACGCGCCACCAGCGGGGCATAGGCATGCGCGCCGATCACCGTGCTGACATGGCTGGGGCCAAGGAACCCGTCCAGCCGGACCGCCTGTTCTGGGTCGATGCCCGGCGCCTCCAATACGTGGCGGATCGCCGGCGGGGTCAGCACATGGTTGCATAACACGCTGAAATTGGCCAAGCCTTCGGCCTGCGCCTGAAGGATCGCCATGGCGGTGGCGGGCGCCGTGGTTTCAAAGCCGATGCCCAGAAACACCACCTGCGCCTGCGGATTTTCCCGCGCCAGCGCCAGCGCGTCCAGCGGGGAATAGACCATGCGGATGTCGGCCCCTGCGGCCCGCGCGCTGAGCAGGCTGCGCCGTCCGGTGCCCGGCACGCGCATCATGTCGCCATAGGCGCACAGGATCGCGCCATGCTTTTCGGCCACCTCGATCGCGTCATCCAGCCGCCGCACCGGCAAGACGCAGACCGGGCACCCCGGTCCATGCACGAACCGCAGGTTCTTGGGCATCAGGTCATGCACGCCATAGCGAAAGATCGCATGGGTATGCCCGCCGCAAAACTCCATAAAGGCGTATTGCCGCGCGGGGTCCGCCTCTGCCGCGATCTGCCGCGCCAGATTGCGGGCCAGCACCGGATCGCGGAATTCGCTGACATATTTCATGCGCCCTGCCCCCCGCTGGTCCCGGCCATTTCGGCCAGTTCATCCTGCAACAGGCCGGTTTGCGCCATCATCCGCAGCGTTTCGCGCGCCTCTTCCTCACTGATCAAATGCAGCGCATAGCCGACATGCAGCAGGACATAATCGCCCACCGCCACCGCCTCCAGCAACGCCACCGAAACATCGCGCGTGACGCCCCCGGCGTTTACGGTGGCCATCGCCCCATCATGCAGGGCGGTGATCCGGGCGGGAATGGCTAGACACATCGGGGCGGCTCCTGTGGCGAAAGGCGGGGTCAGTCGTGGTGGTGATGGTGGCCGTGATCGTGGTGATGCCCTTGGTCATGGTGATGCGCGTGGTCATGGCCGTGGTCATGGCCACAGCCGCATCCCCCGCCGGGGTGGTAATTGGCGGCGTGATCGCGCGATGCCTGCTCCTCCTGCGCGGCCTCGCGCATGGCCTGCGCCATGTTGCGCCCGGCGCGCAGCCATTTCATCCAGCCCTCCATGCCCTCGCCGCTGCGGGCTGAGACGCGCAGCACGCGCACGCGCGGATTGACGCGGCGGGCATTGGCGATGGCCGCGTCCACGTCAAAATCGACATAGGGCAGCAGGTCGATCTTGTTGATCAGCACCAGATCGGCGCTGGCGAACATGTCTGGGTATTTCAACGGCTTGTCCTCGCCCTCGGTGACGGACAGGATCGCCACCCGCGCCGCCTCACCCAGATCGAACGCCGCCGGGCACACCAGATTGCCCACATTTTCAATGAACAGCACGCTTTCGGGCGCCAGCGTCAGATGGTCCAGCGCATGGCCCACCATATGCCCGTCCAGATGGCAGCCCTTGCCGGTGTTGATCTGGATCGCGGGGGCGCCGGTCGCGCGGATACGGTCGGCGTCGGCGCTGGTCTGCTGGTCGCCCTCGATCACGGCCACCGGATATTGGTCGCCAATCATGTTCAGCGTCGCGCACAACAGCGTGGTCTTGCCCGAACCGGGGCTGGACACCAGATTGAGCGCCAGAATGGCATCGGCCGCAAAACGCGCGCGGTTCGCCTCGGCATAGCGGGCGTTTTTGGCCAGAATGTCGGTTTCCAGCTGGATCAGCCGCGCCTGGCTGACGCCCGCGACATGCACGCCCGCCGCCCCCGCGCCATAATCCAGCGCGCCATCGCCATCGCCATGGTGGTGGTGCCCATGGTCATGATGGTGCCCGTGCCCGTGGTCATGATCGTGGTAATGATGATGGTGATGGCCGTGGCCCTCCACCTTGGCACCGCCATCGGAACATCCACATACCGTACACATCAGACAACCTCCACTTCGCGGATGGTCATATCGCTGCCACCCGTGACCTGTAATTGATGCGAACCGCATTTGGGGCAAGCATCATATCGCGCCGCAATCGTCACGCTGACGGCGCAAGGCAGGCACCAGGCCGTGCCGGGCACATCCTCGATCTCCAGCCGCGCGCCATCGGCCACGCTGCCCGCCATCGCCACGTCAAAGCCAAAGCGGATCGCCTCGGCCTCAACGCCCGAGAGCGCGCCAATCGCCAGTTTCACCCGTTCCACGCGGGTAAAGCGCTGGGTCGCGGCCTGTTCTTCCAGAATATCGCGGATGCTTTCGCATATCGCCATTTCATGCATCAGACGGCCTCCGTTGTGGCGGCAGGGTGGCGCGTGGCGACGGCGGGCGCAATGGCGCGCGTCAAAATGCTCCAGCCCACGCAAGGGTTCAGCCCCAGCATCGCCCATGTCGCCAGATCGCGCCGCCCAACAGGGTCGGATATGCCCGCATCGGGCGCGCAGATGGTGGCCAGCACCGCCTGCGCCGCGCCACCAGTGGCATAGGCGCGGTCGGTCGGGGCATCGATCCGGGCCTCGACAATCAGCCCCGATTGCAGCCGCAGCGCATGGGTCAACGTCCCGCGCGAACAGGGGACGCTCGCACCCAGCCGCCCGGCCACCGCCATCTGATCGGGCACTGTGGCCAGATCCAGCAATTGCGCCACCAGCCGCGCCAGCACGCTGCCCGGCGGCAAGGCGGCGATCAGGGGATGGGTGGCATGGCGGTGCAACAGGCTGCCCGGCTCGACCGGGGCGGGTTGGCACAGGGTGGGCCGCGCCATGACATGAGCGATGGCGCGCGCCGCCAAAGTCGCGCCGCCCCCCGCCCAATCGGCCAATTGCCCAGCGCAGGCGGTACGCGCCCAATCGCGTGGCCGCATGGCAAAGACATGCCGCGCCGACCAATCCCCCAAGCCCGCCGCATCAGGCCCGCGACCCGCATCCGGCGTGGTCAGCGCCAGCAAAGCCCGCGCCGCATCGCCCTGCGCCGCCCGCCCCAGCGCGACCGCCCAATCCATGACGATGCGCAGGCCCAGTTCGCGCGCGATTTCCGCCCACAGCCATCCCGCCTGATACGGCGCGGGCGGCAGATCCGCGCCCCCCGCCTGTAACGCGCCCCGCAGCGCCCAGCCCTGCGCCATCGGGCACAGCGCATAGAGCCGCCCGACCAGCGCCAGCGCGGCCATCGGCGTCAGTCCCACCAGCGCGCGGGCCACATCCTGACGGCCAAACGGGGCAAGGGTGATGCGCGCGCCGTCATCGATCAGCGTGATGGTAGGATTCAGGCTCACGCCTGCGCCTCCGCGCCTGACAGGCGGAACAGCCCCCGGCGTGACACCGGCGCCTGAACGGCGGCGGGCATTTGCGGTTCGGGGGCGGGCGCGGGTGGCGGCGGGGCGGTCATCACCTCGGCCATGGCGGCGTCGGCGGTGGCGATGGCGGCATCCATATCGGCAAAGGCGAACATCGGCGAAAACAGCGACACCGTCCAAAACCCGCCCAGCGCCGGTTCATGCGCCCAGATCGCCTCATACCCGCCCGAAGGCAGCGCCAGCATCGCCTTTTCCCCCACGCGCCGGGTTTCCGCCTGCGCGGGAAAGGCCACCAGATTCATGAACCACGGCGTCACCAGCACCCCCACGACACAGCCCTCGTGCAACGCCGCCCCCCGCATCGCCACCGACAGGCCGGGATGCACCACCGGCAGACCCGCCATGCGCGTGGCGGCGATATCGGCAAACACCGCCTCGGCTTGGGCGGCGATGTGGGCGGGATCAGGCGCGTTCATCCCGACACCACCATGAACCCGGCGCGGGGGGAATCGCATTCCGGGCAGCTCCAGTGATCGGGCAGCGCGGCAAAGGGCGTGCCGGGCGGGATCTGCCAATAATCGCACCCCGCCGCCGGATCATAGACATGCCAGCAGATCTTGCACTCCAGCCGCGTGTCGGGGGCGATCTTGGCCGCGTCCCCCCCGTATGATCCGGCGAAAAAATGGTCCGCGCCAGAGGCGTTGGGGGCGACAGGCGCGCTCACCGATAGATCGCCATGATCTCGGCCAGCCGCTCGACACTGTCGTGCAGATCCTCGGCGGCGGCCATGGCGACAGCGGGCAACGGGCTGACCTCGATCGTGTGCAGGATCAGCGTGTCCTGCGAATTGAAATAGCGCACCCACCACACGTTGCGGGTGGCGGTGGCATGGATGCGGCAATTGCCATAGCCGCGCGACAGGATGATCAGATCGCCCCGGCCCAGCGCCTCGTCCAGAAAATCGATGTCGCCCTCGGTATGAGGCAGCAGCGAGAGGTTGATGACATGGGGGCCCTCGCTGGTAAAAGCGGGGGTGTGGGCCAGCGCCTCGTTGATTTCGGCCACCAGCGGGGGAGCGTTGAACACGCCCTCGCGCGCGGTTTGCGGCAACAGCGCGGCCGCGCGGGCGGTTGCAAAGGCGCGTGCCTGCATGCTGGCCGGGAAGGCGCCGATCTCGACCGTGTCGCGGCGGCGGCCGTCAATGGTGGCGCGCAGCCGCCATACCCCCGCCAGCACCGATTCCTGCGCCTGAAGGTCCGCGCCCAGCACCACCGACACCTCACCCTCGCCCAGCAATTGGTCGACAAAAGCCAGATTGTCGGCGTCCAGATGCGACAGGTCCACCGTTTCCCCCGCGCCGCCATGGGCCACACGGCGCAAAGCCGCCAGAATGGCATCGCCCGCCGCCACGCCATCGGGCGTGTCCTGCGCCTCGTCCGCCTCTGGCACCAGCGCGCTGGAGAAGATGCGCATCGTGTCAGGCATGACCATATATTCCAGCGCGCCCCCGTCGAAATCTGTGGGCTGGCTACCGGGGCCGGTGATGGGGCCGATCATTGGGCGTCTCCTGTCTGGGGGGCGGTGTTGGCGGGGGCGGATTGCCAGCCGGCGGGAATGCGGAAAGGCGGCGGGGCACCCGGTTCGCGCGTCAGGATTTGCGGGATCTCGCGCATGTAATCGGCCCAGTCGCGGATCCCCTCCAGCGTGCCCAGCCATTCACCATTGCGCAGGAACACCAGCGCCGGGAAGGCATTGAAGCGGAATCGTTTTTGCAACGCGCGTTCGGCGGCGCGGGCTCCCACCATCACCGCCACATGGCCGCCCATCGCCTTGTCCAGCTCGGGCAGGATGGCGGCCACGTCATCGCTTTCGGCCAGCCGCCACCAGTCGCCTGCCAGCAACAGCATGACCAGCGGCGCCTCCGCCGCATCCAGCGCGGCCTCGTCCACGATTTGGTAGGCATTGTCGGCCATCACCCGCGCCAACAAAGGCGAATGGGCGGTGCGGTCCGGGGCGGTCTCGATATCCATGCGTGGCTCTTTCGTTGGGGGATCAGGCGAGGTTTTGGATACGCAGATGTTCGGGCAATTGCGGTTCGCGCCCGATCAGATCGGCAAAGGCCGCGTCCAGATCGACCGCCTCGCCGCGCAGCAGCGCCTCCAGCGCGGTGACCGCGGCCAGCGACTGGCGGGCGGCGGTCTCGTCCATCTTTTCCCGCGCGGCGCCCAGAAAGGTCATCAGCCATTCGCCGGGGTGGCATTCCCCCACCAGCGCGATGTCGATGCAATGCACCGCCCCGTCATGTGCACACAGCGCCATCCCCGGCCGGACCGAGACGACCTGCATCGGGATGCCCACGCACATTACAGCGACACCGAGCGGCGGTCGCGGCCCAGCAGGGCGTCAATCTGCGCCTCATGCGCCTGCGCGCTGGCGGGGCCGGCCCATTGGTCGGAGGAGAGCACCCGCGCATCCCCCAGACGGGGCGCGGCATCGGGGTCGGGGCGCTGGGCCTCGTAATGCTCGATCAGCATTTCCAGACTGCCGATGCCCTGTTCGGGCGGCAGCGGCGCGGGGCGGCGGTGGCCGTGAATGCCGCGCTGCGCCAGCCAGTCCAGCGCCTCGGCGATGGCGGGTTCGATCTGGTCGCGCACGGCCGGGCGCAGCGATCCGCCAAAATCCTCCAGCTCCACCGGCTGTACGCCGATCAACAGCAGTTCGGCCGGATAGTCGCCCATCATCTCGGCCATGGCCAGCACTTCCTGAAAGCCGGTCTGATGCAGCGAGACCTTTTTCGCGCCCATGAAGCGGGGGACTTCCTCGCCCTCGACCAGCTTCATCGTGGCGGGCGGCAGGCCGTAATCCACCGCGTCAAACACCACCAGCATGTCGGCGTCGCGGATGTCCTGCACCAGATAGATGCCCTGTGTGCCGCCATCCAGCAGGCGCACATTGGGCGGGAATGCCCAGTGACGGTGCAGGTGCTCGACCGCGCGCACGCCAAAGCCTTCGTCCGCCCACAACAGATTGCCGATGCCCAAGATCAGCACATTGGGCCGCAGATCCGTCATCCCCGCCATCCTTCCCCTGCGCCAACGCCCCGACGGTTGGCTGCCATTGTGGAAGGAGATTTAGCAAAGCCTGTGCCAACCGTTAGGAAGGCGTTGATTTCATGGGGCAGGACATAGGCAGGATTGCGGATATGCGGACAAATACCTTCCACTATGGAAAGCAATATAGGAAAGTATCCTTCCACACGCAAAAAGGGGAAGCCATGGCCCGGCCTCCCCTTTCGCTGCGCCCCTGCAGGCCCGATGATCCGCCCGTGATCAGACGTCGTGATCAACCGGTTTGGTATCGCGGAACGACCGCCACCCCGAAATCATCGAGGAAATGATCGACTGACGCGACATGATATCCTCGCGCACGGCGGCATAGATGTGGACGATGACAAAGCAGACGATCACCCACATCCCCAGATGGTGCCAGGTGTGGATCGTCTGGCTGTTATTGCCAAACAGCCACAGCACCGGCCCGGTAAACAGGCTGTGGATCCAGCCCGGCCCTTGGCCCTCGCCATACAGGGCAAAGCCGGTAATGATCATGAACAGCCCGCCCCACACAAACAGCAAGTGCATCGAAATCACCGCCAGCGGGTTGTGCCCGACATATTTGCGCGGCGCGCTTTCCATCATCGCGTACCAGCGCATTTCGTGCAGCACGCCCAGCCAGAACGCCTTGCTGGTCAGCGGCGGGCGAAAGATCTCGCGCGCGTGGGCATTGCCGACAAAGCTCCACCAGAACCGCATGACCATCCCCACCGCCAGCAATTGCCCGGCGGCAAAATGGAAAAAGCGGATCCAGCCGAACTGGTAATGCAGGCTGGGTTCGCCCCCGATGCTGGTGGGCGGCGATCCGATCAGATAGCCGCTGATGCACAGCACGATGATCGCGGCCGCATTGATCCAGTGCCAGATGCGGATCGGGGCCTCATAGACATAGACCGCCTGTTCAGTGGTGATCAGCGGTGTTTCGGGTGATTGCGCCGTATTGGCCATGGCATGCCCTCCCTCATGCGGCCAACAGGCCAAGCCCCATCACACCCCCGGCCACCGTCAGCGCGACGCCAGTGGCCACGCGCGCATGGCGCATGGCAAACAGCATCCGCCCCAATTGCCAGCCCGCGCCGTGCAACAGCGCCGAGGCGATCAGGAAACCCGCGACATAGGGGGCAACCGGGCCGGTGGCCTCGGCCCCATGGGCGATGCCGTGCAACGCGCCGCTGGCCGCGATCAGGCCCAGCGCCACGCCAGAGCGCACCCGCAGCGCCAACAGCACCAGCGCGCCCAGCACCGCAAGGCTGGCGGCGATCATCGCCTCTGTTCCGGGCACCGCGCCCAGCGTCAGGCCAACGCCCGCCCCCGCCGCCAGCGCAGCCATGAACGCGCCGGGCGCGGCCCAAGCGGCGCGCGCCGGGCGGGTGGCGGCAAACAGCCCCACCGCCACCATCGCGGCCATATGGTCCATGCCTGTCAACGGATGAGCCAGCCCCGCCAGCATCCCGCCATCATGGCCCGGATGCGCCATGGCCGGCACAGCGCCAGCAATCAGGGCAGAGGCCGCCAGCACAATCTTGGTCTTCATCGTCATCATCCCTCTCCCTGTCAGCGCACCTTGACTTCGGCCAGTTCCTGACCGTCCGGGCCCATCACATGGGTCGAACAGGCCAGACACGGGTCAAAGCTGTGCAGCGTGCGCAAGATCTCCACCGGCTCCTCCGGGCGCTCGACCTTAGTGTTCATCAGGCTCGCCTCGAACGCGCCGATGTTGCCCTGATTGTCGCGCGGCGAACCGTTCCACGTCGTGGGCACGACGCATTGGTAATTGTCGATCTTGCCGTCCTTGATCTTGATCCAGTGGGCCAACGCCCCGCGCGGCGCTTCGGTAAAGCCCACGCCCTTGACCTCTGACGGCCAGGTTTTGGGATCGAATTTGGCGGTGTTGGCGGTGGCGGTGTCGCCCGCCTTGATATTGGCGATCAGCTTGTCCAGGAAATACTTCTGCTTGCGCGCGGCCCACTGGCATTCCAGCCCGCGCGCGGCGGTGCGGCCCAGCGTCGAGAACAAGGCGTCGATCGGCACGTCCAGCGTTTTCAGCGCCCAGTCGACCTGTTCCTTGATCTCCTTGTTGCCCTGCATATAGCCGATGACATAGCGGGCCAGCGGCCCCACCTCCATCGCGTGGCCGCGCCAGCGGGGCGCCTTGATCCAGCTGTATTTCGCGCCCTCGTCCAGCTCCTCGATATTGGTGCTGGTGCCCTTGGCCTTGGGGCCCAGCTGATAATGCGGTTCGGTCACGCCGTCCCACGGGTGCAGCCCCTTGCTCTCGTCCGCATATTTGTACCAGCTGTGCGGCACGAATTCCTGCACCTGCGCCGGATCGGTCAGGTCAACGGGCAGAACCTCGCTCAGCTTGCCATCAATGATCGCGCCACGCGGCATCAACAGGTTGGCGGCGCTGTAATCATTGGCCTTGTCCGGGATGTCGCCATAGGCCAACAGCGACTTGTTCGACAGGCCGCCACCATACAGCCACCCCTTGTAGAACGAGGCGATGGCCATCAGGTCGGGGATGTAGACGTTCTCGACAAATTCGATGCAGCGGTCGGTGATCTTTTGCACGTAATTCAGGCTGGCCATGTTGACGGGCGCGCCCGCGGCCATGTCGCCATCCAGATTGATCGCACAGGGCACGCCCCCCACCAGCCAGTTGGGATGCGTGTCCTTGCCCCCAAAGATGGTGCGCACGGTCATGATTTCCTTTTGGAAATCCAGTGCCTCCAGATAATGGGTCACCGCCATCAGATCGGCCTCTGGCGGCAGCTTATAGGCCGGGTTGGTCCAGTAGCCGTTCTTGAACGGGCCCAGTTGGCCGCTTTCGACGAACTTCTTCAGCCGGGTCTGGATGTCCCGGAAATAGCCGGGCGAGCTGTTGGGGTGATGGGGCGATACCTTTTGCTGCAGCGCGCTGGTGGCAACCGGGTCTGCCTTTAGCGCGTTGACCGGGTTCACCCAATCCAGCGCGTGCAGGTGATAGAAATGCACCAGATGGTCATGCACCTGCAACGACAACTGCATGATGTTGCGGATGGAATTGGCGTTTTCCGGGATCATGATGCCCAGCGCGTTTTCCACCGCCCGCACCGAAGTCAGCGCGTGGGTGCCGGTGCACACGCCGCAGATCCGCTGGGTAAAGGCCCATGCGTCACGCGGATCGCGCCCCTTCAGGATCACCTCCAGCCCGCGCCACATCGTGCCGGTGGACACCGCGTTGCGGATGACATTGGCGCTGTCGATGTT
Organism: Novosphingobium ovatum; assembly: GCF_009909235.1. Taxonomy (GTDB): domain Bacteria; phylum Pseudomonadota; class Alphaproteobacteria; order Sphingomonadales; family Sphingomonadaceae; genus Novosphingobium; species Novosphingobium ovatum. The sequence continues at coordinate 338,971 of NZ_JAAAPO010000001.1, read as the reverse complement.
CACCTCGCAGCGCATGTGGCCTTCGATGCGGGTGACCGGGTCCACCACCACGCGGCGACCGCTGGTGTCCAGCGTAAAGCCATTGGGGGTTGCAAGCGTGCTCATCAGTCCTGTCCCTCAAATTCGTTGGTGGTGGGCGCTGCGCCCTCTTCGCCGGGGTCGCCAGCCTTTTGGCGGGCGCGCTTGACCGCGCTGGCGGCGGCATGGGCGGCGGCGGCCACCCCCACGATGCCGGCTGCCGTGCCGCCGATCTGGTCGGCGTTGGCCTCGATCCCGAAACCGTGGATGTCGGTCAGCCGTTCATAGAACGAGCCCTTGTCCCAGAAGCCATCCTCGGAACAGCCGATGCAGGGGTGGCCCGCCTGAATGGGGAAGGACAGACCGCCATTCCACCGCACCGTCGAGCAGGCGTTATAGGTCGTGGGCCCCTTGCACCCGACCTTGTACAGGCAATAGCCCTTGCGCGCGCCCTCGTCGTCAAAGGCCTCGACAAACTGCCCGGCGTCAAAATGCGGGCGGCGATAGCATTTGTCGTGAATGCGCTGGGAATAGAACATCTTGGGCCGCCCCTGCAGGTCCAGTTCGGGGAAGCGGTCAAAGGTGAGGATATAGGCGATCACCGCCGTCATCACCTCGGCGATGGGGGGGCAACCGGGGACCTTGATGATCGGTTTCGACGGCAGGCCGGGCACCTTGTGGATGGGGGTGGCCTGTGTGGGGTTGGGGTGCGCGGCCTGCACACAGCCCCAACTGGCGCAGCTGCCCCAGCTGATGATCGCCTTGGCATGCTCGGCCGCCTTCATCAGCTGTTGCAGATAGGGCTTGCCCGCGATGATGCAGCTCATGCCCTCCTGGTTCAGCGGCGGATTGCCTTCACAGGCCAGAATGAAATTGCCGTCATATTTGGCGATCGTCTCGTCAATAATCGCCTCGGCCTGATGGCCGGCGGCGGCCATGATCGTGTCGTCGTAATCCAGACTGATCATCGAAAGGATCACGTCCTTGGCAAGCGGGTGCGCCGAACGGATGAAGCTTTCCGAACAACACGTGCATTCCAGCCCGTGCAGCCACAGCACCGGAATGCGCGGCTTGGTTTCCATCGCCTTTTGGATCTGCTGCGCATGGGCCGGTGACAGGCCCAATGCGGCGGCGGTCAGGCTGCAAAACTTGGTGAAGCTGCGCCGGGTGATGCCCTGTCGGCGCATGACTTCGTAAAATGTCTCGGTGGCCATTGGCGGCGTCCCCCTCCTCCTGTCGGCCACCACGCAAACATGCGTATGGGCCTGTTCAGACTTGCGCAGGACGGGTAAGCAACGCTTGTGCCATTTTGGACAAAGCGCCAAAGCCTGCGGTATGGAACAGGTTGGCGACCGGCAAGGCGCGGCGGCAGGCGGAAAGTTGCTTTCCGCTTTGCCGGGGCAACTTACCACCGTATCGACCGGCGCAAGCGTTGCTGCCACTGCAAGGGGACTGACCACCATGGCCCAGATCATCAACCTGCGCACCGCCCGCAAGGCCAAGGCGCGCGAGACGGCCGCCAAACAGGCCGATGCCAACCGCGCCAAGCACGGCCAGACCAAAGCCGAACGCGCCGCGCAAAAAGCCACACAGGACCGCATGGACCGCGTGGTGGACGGGGCAAGATTGGACGGGGCTGGGCTGGACGGGGAAAAACCGGATGAGGCCAGCCACGATTAGGCCGCCCCCGCGCTGTCGCGGGCATGAGGCCAGACAGCGTACATAACCGTAATGTCATAATTTCATTGCGAAACAGTCACAACACTTACACAGCATTGCCACAAGCCGTGACTACCGCGCCCCTATCCACACAAGGGGGGCATCCCATGTCGTATAATGTGATTCGGCGCCTTTGCGCGCATCGTAGCCACGTGCTGCTTTCGTCCAGCCTGCTGGCCCTGACGCTGGCCAGCCCGGCGCTGGCCAATGATGATGCGGACACCATCGTCGTGCTGGGCAGCCGCCCGATCGCCGAGTCCGAGGCAGCCGCGCTGACGATCCAGCGCAAAGCTGATTCGCTGGTGACGGTGGCCGCCGCCGACGGCGTGGGCCGCCTACCCGACCAGAACATCGCCCAGGCCGCTGGCCGCCTGCCCGGTCTTGCGGTCGAGCGCGATCAGGGGCAGGCGCGTTACATCAGCGTCCGTGGCGCCCCCAACTACTGGACCACGCTGTCGTTCGACGGCATCAACATCGTCAGCCCCGAAGGCCGTGACGCGCGTTTTGACTCGATCCCTTCGGCCATCGCCGCGCAGATCGTCGTGTCCAAGGCCGTCACGCCCGACATGCCGGGCGAAACCGTGTCGGGCAATGTCAATATCGTCACCCGTTCGGCGTTTGACTTTGCCGGCCGCCACCTGGCCGCCAAGATGGGCTATGGCATGGCGCAACTGGGCGATCGTCCGGAAAAGGAAGCCTCGATCGTCCTGTCCGACCGTTTTGCCGTGGGCGGCGGCGAATTGGGCCTGTTGATATCGGGCAGCTATTACCAGCGCGACATGGTAACCGACAATTTCGAAAGCGACTGGGAACCGGTCACCAACGACGCCTATGCTGGCAATGCCACCCGTTTCTGGGCGCATGAGACCGAAAACAAGCTCTACCGCCTGACCCGCAAGAACTGGTCGATGTCGGGCCGCGCCGACTGGAAGCCGAACGCCAACCACACCATCTCGCTGCGCTCGCTTTTCACCATCTTCACCGATGACGAAGCGCGCGACAACTACCGCTTCGACCTGGATGACAAACAGTCGGAAACCTCGGCCACGGTCACAGGCGCCTGCGCGATCAGCCCGACCGGCACCGTCACCGGGTCGGGCTATGCCAACATGTGCGTGGGCAACACCCCGCAGCAGGGCACGATCTATGGCATCGACATCCGCCAGCGTTCGACGCTGCGCGCCTACAAGCAGTCGATCTTTACCAACACGCTGGAAGGCAAGCATGATTTCGGCAATGGCTGGAACCTGCACTGGCTGGGCAATTACACCCTGTCCAAGGATGACCGCTCCGTTCTGGGCGAGGCCAGCTGGGAAAGCCCCAGCAGCCGCACCAGCCGTCCGACGGTGGCGTATAATTTCAGCAATCCCAACGTCTCGCTGCTGAACCTGTACACCACGCTCAATCCCAGCAGCGGCGTCTATTCGGCCGGCACCGCCGTGACCGACATCGACAGCTTTTCCAAGCCGCTCAGCTCGATCACTTTCCTGGACGCGGTTGACCGTACCCGCGCCTATACCGGCAAGCTGGTGGTGAGCAAAAAGACCCAATTGCTGGGGGCAGAAGCCAGCTTCAAGCTGGGCTTCCAGTTCGATCAGCGCACCAAGATCGTCGATGAGCGCAGCCTGTCGATCTCGGGCACCGACAGCACGCGCCTGAGCGCGATCGGCATGCCCACGGACTATAACCAGTTCAACATCGCCACGCCGTTCCGCGGCGCGCTGCAGATGGGCTATACCTTCCATTATTTCGACATCGACAAGATGCGCGCCGTCGCCGCCAAGGCGCGTGCGCTCTATGCCTTCAGCGCCAACACCGCCAACAATTACAACGTGCGCGAACAGGTCTATGCCGGTTTCGCGATGGGCACGCTGCGTTTTGACTGGGGCTCGCTGCTGGGCGGCCTGCGGATCGAGCATGTGACCAACCGTGGCGATGCCATCGGCACGGTCAACACCGTCAACACGCCGGTCACGTCCAGTTCGAACCACACGCTGCTGTTGCCCAGCGCGCATCTGAACATCAATCTGGACCAGACGAAAAAGCTGCGCATCTCGTTCAGCACCGGCGCCGCGCGCGCCGATTACGACCAGATGCGCCCCAATGTCGTGATCAGCGACACCAACCTGACGATTTCGGGCGGCAACCCCTCGGTCAAGCCCGAACGCACCTGGGGTCTGGACGCCTATCTGGAATGGTATCGCCGACCCAGCGGCTATTTCATGATCGGCGCCTTCTACAAGCGCGCGTCGAACGTGCTTTACAGCCAAAGCCGCAGCTTTGGCTCGCATGCGCTGGACAGCGACGGCATCGACCGTTCGGGCTATACCTATAGCGGTGTGACCAACGCCGGTTCGGGCCGGTTGTACGGCATGGAAGTGGCCGTGCAGCAGAGCCTGGAACCTTTCATCCAGGGCACGGGCGTCCCGGCGTGGATGGGGGGGTTTGGCGTTTCGGCCAATCTGACGCTGAATGACAGCCGCATGTACAAGCCGGCGGTCTATTCGGGCAGCACCTTGCTGATGGCTGGCCGCAACGTCCGCCTGCCGGGGACGTCGGACCTTGTGTACAACATCGGCGGCTATTACGAAAAATACGGCCTGACCCTGCGCCTGCAGTATCAGCGCCGCAGCATGTGGATGGACGGCGTGGCCGACACGCTGGCCGATGCGGGTGACACCTATTGGGACGCCGATGACGAGCTGGACTTCTCGGCACGCTATGCCGTGACGCGCCATATCTCGGTCTATTTCGATGCGTCGAACCTGTTGAACAACCCGGGCCGCCGCTTTGCCGAACCGGGCAACATGCTGACCGCCAGCGGCACGCCCACCCCCTTCACCCGCGGCTACACCATGGAGTGGGAACGCTTTGGCCGCCGCTTTTCCGGCGGTGTGCGGGTGACGTTCTGATGAGCGCACGCGGACTGGCCTTTGGACTGGTCGGGGCGGGATTGATGACTTGCGCCATGGCCTGCACGGCTGTGGCGCAGGTGGCGCAGCCCACCGGCACACCTGTTGTCACGGCCGATGTGCAGGCGCGCGGGGAAACGCGGCCCGTCGCCTCTGGAAAGGGCGACGCGGCCGATGATCCGGCGATCTGGCGCAACCGGCATCAGCCGCGCCGCAGCCTGATCGTCGCCACAGACAAAAAGGCGGGCCTGTATGCCTATGGCTTGGACGGACGGATTCGCGATTATTCCGCCGACGGCCGGTTGAACAATGTCGATCTGCTGGACATGGGCCGGCATGGCGTGATCGTCGTGGCCAGCGACCGCAACGACCCGGCACGGGCGGCGCTGCGGCTGTACCGGCTGGACACCACCCACGCCCGCCTGCGCCCGCTGGGCACGGTACCGGGCGGCATGGGTGAGGCCTATGGCGTGTGCCTGATGCCCGCCGGGCGCGGACTGCATGCCTTTTCGGTGCTCAAGGACGGGACCATTGCGCAGGTGGCGATCCGCCTGACCCGCAATGGTGCGCGCGGACGCGTCGTGCGCCACCTGCAACTGGCCAGCCAAAGCGAGGGTTGCGTGGTCGATCCGCGCAGCCGCACGCTGTTTGTGGGCGAGGAAGATCGCGGCATCTGGGCCTTTGACGCGCGTGCCAACGGCGCCCGTCAGGGGCGCCTGTTCGCGCCGGTTGATCAACGCCACCTGTTCGCCGATGTCGAAGGGCTGGCCATCATGCCGCGTGGGCGGCACGGTGGTTGGCTGATCGCCTCCAGCCAGGGGGACAATGCCTATGCGCTGTTCCGCCTGCGGGACGGACAACCTGCCGGGCGTTTCCGTATTGCCGCCGGACGTTTCGGCGCAACCCAGGAAACCGACGGCATCGCGGCGGCGGCGGGCCATTTCGGGCGGCAATACCGCCACGGCCTGTTCATCGCGCAGGATGGCGACAACGCACCCGATGCGCAGAACTTCAAACTGGTGTCATGGGCCGACATCCGCCGGGCACTGCGCCGCGCGCATTGACACGGACGGCCCTGCACGGACGGCACGGCACGCGTGACATGAAATTGGGCGATGGCACAATGTACCATATGGTTCATTTTCAGCCATTGCCCGATCAGCCAATCGGGCGCACACCTGTCGGCAAAACAGACAGGAGAGATGCGCATGCGTACCCTTTACCGCCATATTCTGGCCTCTACGGCGGGTTTGGCCGTCACCATGGCCGCCGCCAGCGCGCTGATGGCGGCCGACCGTTCGATGCAGCCCATTATGGGCGATCCGGTACAAACCGAAAGCGGCCGCATCGCCGGAACGCAATTGCCCTCTGGCGTAAGGGCCTATCTGGGCATCCCCTATGTCGCCGCGCCGACCGGCGATCTGCGCTGGGCTCCGCCGCAACCAGCCAAATGGACCGGCATTTTCAACGCCGACCGCAAAGGCCCCGCCTGCATTCAGGTGCTGCGCCCGCATGACATCAACCACTATTTCGGTGAGGAAGCCACGGCCGAGGACTGCCTGACGATGAACATCTGGGCGCCCGCCGCTGCCTCACCCGCGCAAAAGCGCCCGGTGGTGGTGTTCATCTATGGCGGCGGGTTCACCATCGGCTCGTCCGGCATGGCCAATTATGACGGCGAGGCCATGGCCAAGGCCGGCGCGGTCTTCGTCAATTTCAACTATCGCGTTGGCACCTTTGGCTTTTTGGCGCACCCGGAACTGACCCGCGAACAGGGCGGTGCTTCGGGCAATTATGGGTTGATGGACCAGACGGCGGCGCTGAAATGGGTGCGCGCCAACATCGCCCAATTTGGCGGCGACCCGGACAAGGTGGTGATCATGGGCCAGTCCGCTGGGGCCGGATCGGTCGCGGCACAGGTGTTGTCTCCGGCCGCGCGGGGCCTGTTCCGCGCCGCCGTGATGAGCAGCGGGTGCAACCTGCGAGCGCCCAAACAGACGCTGGCCGATGCGGAAAAGACCGGCGTGGCGATGCAGGAAAAGCTGGGCGCGGCCTCGTTGGCGGCGATGCGGATGCTGCCCGCCGACCGCATTCTGGCGGCGCAAAGCGAGACGCAATTGGGTCTGTCGGTGTCGGGTGTGCGGATTGGCGGGCCGATTGTCGATGGCCGCGTATTGCCGCGTCAGGCGGCGGACGCCGTGGCGGCGGGCGATTTTGCCCATGTGCCGCTGGTGGCGGGGTACAACAGCGATGACATGGCCTTTGGCTTTGAAGCGCTGACCAGCGCCACCACCATGGCCGAATACACCGCCGCCGCGACCAAGCTGTTTGGCGCGGATGCCGCGGCGTTCCTGAAACTTTATCCCGTGAAATCAGATGCTGACGTGCGCTCCACCGCCCGCCGCGCCGCGCAGGATGCCAATCTGGCCGCCAATGCGCGGGGCTGTGCCAGCGATGTCGCCGGGGCGGGCGTGCCGGTTTTCATCAACTCCTATACCCGCCGCCATCCCTATGTTCCGGGGGTGAAATTGGCCGATCAGGACACCGCCACGGTGGGTGCGTACCACACCGCCGACATCCCCTATTGGTTCGGCACACAGGACGCCTATAACAGCATCCGCCCCACCCGCGTGTGGACCGAATGGGACCGCACGCTGTCGCGCCAGATGATGAACGCGTTGATTGCATTGGCGGAAACGGGATCGCCATCGACCGCCGCCATGCCGTGGCAGGCGTGGAGCGCCAAGAATGACAGCGTGCTGTTGCTGGGCGACACTGTGACGACGGCGCGGTTCAATGTGGCCGGACAGCAGTGGCTGGCCACCCACCGCCCCGCGCCCAGCGCCACGCCGCCCAGATTGTCGCGCCCGCGCGATTGACGCTTGTCGCGCCCGCGCGATTGATCACGCCAAACGGGGCGCTGGTGGCACCGGCGCCCCTACGCGGGGTAAAATTGTTGTCAATGACTACAATATGGGCGCGTTAAAACCGCCTCACCGCGCGCGCATCACGCCGCCTGCACGTGCATCCGCCGCCACGCCCCCGGCGTCACGCCAAACCGCCCCTTGAACCGGCGCGAAAAATGGCCCGCATCGCGAAAGCCCGCGTCCCATGCGATGTCGGCCAAGGGCCGCGTGGCGCAGGCGGAGTCTTCCAGCAGGCGGCGGGCATGGTCCAGCCGGGCCTCATACAATACGGTGGCGAAACTGGTGCCCGCCTGCGCCATGACCTTGTGCACATAGCGGATCGAGATCGACAGGCAGGCGGCCAGTTCGGCCACGTCCAGATCATGATCGGCATGGCGCGCACGAATAATGCACAACATGCGGTGATACAGCGGCGGCGCGCAAATCGGCACCACCGCCCCGCCCGCCGATCGCAGCGGCATTTCACCGCGCGCGTGTAACGTGTTTTGTCCTGTCCGCCCGGCCGTTGTCAGCTGTGCCGCACACCCCATTCTGTCCCCCACCTGTGCCGGTGTCGCATGTCGGCACGGGGGGAAATTAGGCGATCAGCGGCGAGGGCAGAAGCAGAAAACTGTACCAAATTGTACAGCCTTTCGCCACTTCTGCGACAGGTGTCAGATGGCGCCGGCCGCTTCCAGCGCGCGCAGATCCTCGGCGCTCAGGCCCAGTTCGGCATAGACCTCGGCGTTGTGCTGACCGATGACGCTGGGGGCGGGACGGTGGACCCCGCTGGGCGTTTTCGACAGGCGGGGGAACGCGTTCTGCATTTTCAGCGGGCCATAGCGTTCGGTCTCCACCTCGACAATCGCGCCGCGTGCCTGAAAATGCGGATCGTCCAGCATGTCGGGCGCGCGATAGATGCGGCCTGCGGGGATCGAATATTCGATCATCAGCGCGTCGACCTGCTCGATGGTGAGCGTTTTGGTCCAGTCATTGATCAGCGCGTCCAGCTCGATCTGGTGCTCACCGCGCGCCAGATGGGTGGCATAGCGCGGGTCATCGCCCAATTCGGGGCGGCCCATCGCCTCGGCCAGCCGCTTCCACAAGCTGTCCTTGTTGGCGCCGATCATGAACTCGCCGTCCTTGCAGCTATAGACGTTCGACGGCGCGATACCCTTGAGGAACGAGCCGGAACGTTCGCGGATCAGGCCCATGCGGTCATATTCGGGGACCAGCCCCTCCATCACCTGCAACACGCTTTCATACAGCGCGGCGTCGATCACCTGACCTTGGCCCGTCTTTTCGCGCACATGCAGCGCGGCCAGAATGCCCATCGCGCCATAGGTGGCGGTCATCGTGTCGCCAATCGACACGCCCATGCGGCTGGGCGGACGGTCGGGGTCGCCCACCAGATAGCGCCATCCGCCCATCGCCTCGCCGATGCCGCCAAAGCCGGCGCGGTCAGAGTACGGCCCGTCCTGACCATAGCCCGACATGCGCGCGATGATCAGCCCCGGCTGCTGCGCCAGCAGGACATCGGGCCCCAGACCCCATTTCTCCAGCGTGCCGGGCTTGAAATTCTCGACCAGAATGTCGGCGGTGGCGATCAGCTTGCGCACCAGCGCCTGGCCTTCGGGGATGCGCAGATTGGCCGAAACCGAACGCTTGTTGCGGGCGATGACCTCCCACGTCACCTTGTCCGCGCCCTGCCCCCAGTCGCGCATCGGGTCGCCGGTCTTGGGCGGCTCGACCTTGATCACATCGGCGCCCATGTCGCCCAGCAATTGCCCGCAGAACGGCCCGGCGATCAGCTGGCCCAATTCCACCACGCGAATGCCGCGCAGCGCCCCGTTGTTGTTCATCATGCCTTTTCGCTCACCTGAATATCGTTTTGTGCGGCCAGTTTGGCCGCGGCGCGGGCGGCGGACGCCGCCACCACGCCTGTGGGAAACAGCGGCGCGCGTGACACCATCGCGGGCAGGCCGCGCCCCATCACGCCGCCCAGCCATTGGGCCGCATCCACCATTTGCGGCAGGTCGTAACCGGTGCTGACCCCGGCGCGCGCCAGCATATAGGCCACGTCTTCACCCGCGACATTGCCGCTGGCGCCGGGGGCAAAGGGGCAACCGCCGATCCCGCCCAGTGACGCGTCGATGATCCCCACCCCCGCCTGCACCGCCGACCAGACATTGGCCAGCCCCGTGCCGCGCGTGTTGTGGAAATGGGCGCGCAGCGGGATATCGCCCACCACGGCGCGCACGGCGGCAAACAGCCGCGCGACATGGGCCGGATCGGCCACGCCAATCGTATCGGCCAGCCCGATTTCGGCCGGGCCGCATTGGGCCAGCGCGGCCGCCATCTCGACCACCAGCGCTTCGTCCACTTCGCCGGTAAAGGGGCAGCCGAAGGCCGCGCCGATCGTTACCTGACCGCTTTTGCCCGCCGCCTTGGCCGCGCTGACGATCTGGCTGGCGACCTCGACCGAGCCCATCGCGGTCTGGCGCTGATTGGCATGGGCAAAGGCGTCCGAGGCCACCGCCACCGCGCCCAACTGATCGATCCGCCCGGTGGCCAGCGCGCGTTCGGCCCCGCGCAGGTTCATCACCAGCCCGACATAGGTCACATCGTCGCGTTCGGGCAGGCCCGCGCAGACCGCGTCGGCGTCGGCCATTTGCGGCACGGCCTTGGGGCTGACGAAACTGGTGACCTCGATCCGGCGGGCGCCATAGGCGATGGCGCGGGAGATCAGCGCCAGCTTGTCGGCGGTCGAAATCTCGGTCTTTTCGTTTTGCAGGCCGTCGCGCGGGGCGACCTCGACGATCTCGACACGGGAAAGGGCAGCAGAATGGGACATTGGCGCGGCGCTTACGCTGTTTTGCCCCCTTCTGCCAGCCCTGATGACAGGTCCGTGACGCTGTTTGTGATACAAACGAACGCCACGGCCATTATGTGCGCAGTTTTATGCGCTTACAGCCCGCCCCCGCCGCAACCGGTCTTGAACCAGTCGTCGATATAGGTCAGCTGCTGGGCAAAGATCGCGCGGGTCCATGCGGGCCCGTGCGCGTAATCGGGCATGAAGTGGTACTCGACCACCTGCCCCGACTTCTTGGCCTTGTCGACGAACCATTCGGCCTGTTCCACCGGCACACGGTCATCGCGGTCGCCCTGATAGACCATGATCGGGATCTTGATCTGATCGGCAAAGTCCACCGGGTTCAGGCCCTTGACCGTGCCCATCTGACGGTCGCGGAAAAAGGCGTTGTCGTAATATTTGCGCCAGATGCGTTTGATGTCAGACACGCCCGCGCCCGAAATCGCGCATTTGTACAGGCCATTGGGCCGCACCGCCGCCGCCATCGCGGCATAGCCGCCATAGGAAAAGCCGAACATCGCCATATGGCCGGGCTGGGCGATCTTTTGGTCGATCATCCACTGCGCGCCATCATCCTTGTCGTCCTGCATCTTCTGGCCCCATTCGCGGTCGCCAGCCTTCCACAGTGCGCGGCCCCAGCCGTCCGATCCGCGATATTGCGGGCGCAGCACCGCCATGCAGCGCGACGCCATCAACGGCACCCAGCCCGACCAGTCATAATTCATCTCGTCCCGCGCCCACGGGCCGCCATGGGGATGGACCACGGCCTTCCACGGGCCGGCGCCGCACAATTCGACATTGGGCGTGGTCAGGAATGCCGGAATGTTCATCCCGTCGCGCGCCTTGTAATAGACCAGCTTTGTCTCACCCAGCGCGGCGGTGTCGATCTCGGGCGCGGTTTTGGCCAGCAGGCTCAGCTTGCCATTGTTCAGCAGGTAATATTCGGGCGGCGTGGCGCTGCCCTCGACGCGGATGACGATCTTGCTCAGATCGGCTGAATAGCTGGTAATGCGATAGAATTTGGTGGCGTCATAATTCTGCGTCACCTCCTTGCCGGTGGCCGTGTCGACAAAGCGCACCGGGGTCTGGGTAATGCCCAGCGCGGCGCGGATCTGTTTGTCCAGCGCCTGGAACGTCGGGTTGGCCCAGATCACATCGCCGCCATTGGGCCCTTCATAGGTCACGCCCAGAATTTCGCCCTGCGCGGCCACCTGACTGCCGCCATAGCGATAGGTGATGGCGTTGCTGGCGTCGAACATCTGATGTTTCAGGATCGGCGCGCCCAGTTTCAACGTGGTGGTGTCGAACTCATACAGGCCGATCTTGTCCTGACCGATATTGGTCGCCACGATCGCGATGTTCGGATCATCGGCAAAGCCCAGCACGCTGAAGGTATCGCGGTCCTTGACATAGGAGCGGCCCGCCTCCTTCCACGCGCCGCCATTGGGTGCGCGCACGTCCATCGCGACATAGGCGCCGCCATTGTCCTCGCCAAAGCGGCTGCGGATGCGGATATTGCCTGCGCGGTCGGCGATATAGTCGCCAGTCTCCGGCTCGGTGCGCAGCACGCGTTCGGCAAAGGGGCGGTGGACCGACACCTTGTAGATATCGGCTTCCTCGAACGCGGGGCCGGACATCACCAGAATGTGGTCGGGATCATCGGGCAGGCTGGAAAGCACCTGCGGGTTGGACAGCGCCTGCAAGCGCGCCTCGACATCGGTGTTGGCGCGCGCCTTGGGGATCGGATCGCGCCAGTTGCGCCCGTCCAGATCAACAAACATCAGCTTGTTGATGAACAGCTTGTCCACGCTCAGCCCCAGCCGCGCATCGTAACGCTGCCACAGGCTGACGGCCAGCACGTCATTCTTGACGAATTGCACCCCCACCACACGCATGTCGGTGGCGCCAAACTCGATCGGCTTGGCCTGCAGATTGTCGGTCGACCAGACCAGCACATGGCGGTCATCACCAAAGGCCTGCAACGCCACCAGATGCTTGCCATCGGGCGACACGTCAAAGCTGGAGAATTTGGGATTGGCGGCCAGTTGGGCGATCGTGGGCGGGGTGGGCTTGGCGATGGCGGCAGCGCCAGCCATCAGGGACACCGCGGCGATGCCGGCAAGCAGGAATTTCATTTCAGGATCGCTCCACACAACAGGCAACAGCAAACTGGCGATGTGCGAAACGGCGCGCATGGCGCCCGCCCGCGAACACCAGAAAGAACGAGGCGGGCGCCCCATCACAGGACGCCCGCACCCGGTATTTTGACAGCTTAGAACTTGGCCGTCACGTTGGCGTACAGGCGGCGACCGAAATAGTCATACGCGCTGTACAGCTGCGAGTTGCCGATACGGCTGTAGTAACCAGCCGAGATCGACGGCGGATAGGTGTCGAAGATGTTGTCCACACCCACCGTCAGCTTGTACTTGTCCAGCTTCACCGAGATCGACGCCTTGTGCAGGAAGTAATCCGGCGTGGCGAAGTTGTAGATCGAGGTCGCGGGATCTTCCTCGAGGTACTCGTAGCTGCTCTGGCCCTGAACATAGGACACGCCATAGAAGAACGAGAACTTCTTGTACTTCAGCGTGGCATTCAGTTCACCCGTCCACTTGGGATACTGCAGCGTGCCGTTGTATTCGGTCGGTGCCTGATCCTCGAACAGCTGGAACTTCTGCGAGGTGTAGCGGCTGGCCTGCGCCTCCAGCGTCAACCCCACCGCGCCAAAGTCGCGCTTGTAGGTCATCTGGATGTCAAAGCCCTTCACCCACTGGTTCGACAGGTTGATATAGCTGTCATTGACGGTCAGCTGGTTGTTGGTCGAATTGCGGCTGACCAGACGGCAATAGGTGGCCTGCGCCGTGCCGAAATTCTGATCGTCATAGCAGTTGCGCAGGATGTACGAATAGCCAGCCTTGTCGACGGCGTTCGAGATCTTGATGCTGTAGTAATCGACCGACAGCTTGAGCGAACCGACCGAGGAAGGCAGTTCAGGCTGCAACACGATGCCCGCCGTGAAGTTCGACGAGGTTTCCGCCTTCAACCCAGCAGCCTGACCGCCCAGCGTGTTGACGCGGATCGAGCTGGTCTGGTTGAAACCAGCCGGCAGGCCCTGCGACAAGCAGTTCTGGTAACGGGTCGGGTTCGACACCATCAGCGCTTCGTAGTTGTTGCAAGGGTCGTTGGTCGCGGAAACAAAGCCCGCGATCGCGCCCTGGAACTGTTCCTTCAGGCTGGGCGCGCGGAACGAGGTGCCATAGGTGGTGCGCAGCGACAGCCACTTCACCGGCGAATAGGTCCCGTTCAGCTTGTAGGTCCAGCCCGAACCATACGAGCGATAGTCGCTCATGCGGGCCGAGGCGTTCAGCGTCAGGTCTTCAAAGAAGGGCTTGTTGCGGATCAGCGGAATTTCCACCTCGGCAAAGGCCGAGAACAGACGGTCCGAACCGCGCGTGATCGCCGAGGTCGAGTAGTTCCACAGGTTGCTGTTGATGCTCTCGGACGAGGGCGTATCGTTGATCTTCATCCACGAATAGTCGACGCCGATGGCGCTCTTGACCGGGCCGAACGGGGCCTGGATCAGCGTGCCGTCCAAGGTCAGCGAGTTGGTGTAATAGTCATAGGTCGTCGTGCCATAGACATCGGCCATGACAAAGTTCAGCCAGTTCTGCGGCACCTGACCCATCAGCACGCCCGAAGTCAGCGCGGGCGCGGCCACGCAGCCATTGGCCGTGTTGACGCAATTATACCCACCCGAACCGTTCGACACGACATACAGCGACTGGGCCAGACGATCGATCAGGAACTGCTGCGACCAATATTTGCCCGACGAGCGGCTGTAGCCGAAATAGGCGTCATAGCGCCAATCGCCCACGCCCGTCTGACCCTTGATGCCGCCATCAGCGCGGAAATATTCCACCTGCTGACGGTTGCTGGTCAGGCCAAAGCCGGTAAAGGCGCGCACGCCGGTGCCCGAGGTCGGGTTGATCGCCGAGGTGCCAGCCGCCGAATAGAAGGTCGAGAACGCGAGGTTCGTCGGGATCAGCGGGCTGCCCTTGGGATAGTCGATCGTCAGCTGACGGTAGGATTCCTGATTGGAATCGCGCTTGTTGACCAGCACGCTGAAATAGAGCTCGGCATTGCCCAGCGCCTGCAGGTCATAGCTGCCCGCCACCATGCCGGTGTACAGGTCCATTTCCGGCACGATCGGTTCCTGCAACATGCGCGGATCGAACGTGTCGCGCACCGCCAGCGACACGCCCGTGCCGCCCACGCCTTCCCAACCGGCGATGCCGGTGGTCACCGAAGAATTGGGACGCCAGCGGTTAAAGCGGGTCAGCGTGCCGGTGCCGGTCGCGCCCACGCCCGTGGCGGTGCTGGTGCCGATGGTGTTGATCGTCACGCCGTCGGTGCCGCTGCCCGTGATGGTATAGCACTTGGGCGCGCCGGTGCGCGGATCGATCGTTTCGGCGCCCTGCAGGAAGCCATCGGTCTGGCACAGCGCCCAGGGTTCATCCCCCACGGTCAGCTTGCTCTGATGCGTCCAGGCAAACGAGGCGACCAGGCTGAAGCGGTCCGAGCTGAACCCGCCCGAAACGTTGAGCTGACCCGTACCGCCCGCGCCGTTCATCGTCATCGAGTTCGAGCCCGACAGCTCAAAGCCCTTCATGCGCTTCTTGGTCACGACGTTGACAACGCCGGCCACCGCGTCCGAACCATAGATCGACGAGGCGCCATCGCGCAGCACTTCGATACGGTCGATGATGCCCATGCCGGGCAGCACGTTCAGGTCGACCGCCTCAACCCCGCCCTGCACGCCCGCGGGCGCCAGACGGTGGCCGTTCAGCAGCACCAGCGTGCGCGTCGCGCCCAGACCGCGCAGGCCCAGCGTGTTCACACCCGGACCGCCATCCACCACATAGCCCGAATAGGCGCTGGTGATCTGCGAGTTGCCGCCGGTGATGGCGTTGCTTTGCAGCACGGCCGTGGCCGTGGTCTGGCCCTGATCCAGCTTTTCGTTGGTGGTGATGATGGTGATCGGCGCGGCAGAGTTGAAATTGGTGCGGCGCAGGCGCGAACCCACGACGACGATCGTCTCCTCCGCCGCGCTGGTGGGCGCGGCGGCGGGCGCGGCCACCGGCGCGGCATCCTGCGCCATGGCCGTTGCGGACAACCCCAGCGCGACGCTCAGCGCCGCTGCCGAAGTAAAGAACACAGTCTTGGTCATCAAAACCCCCTTGATCGGTTGTTCCATCGCTGGCCCAGCCAGCAATCCAGACATCGCCTCCGTTCTCCTCCTGTCGGGGTGGACAACCACCACTCCGGCAGGCTCCCCTGTTCGGGAGGCAGTGTCAGATGGGCCGAGCATATGTGCTACTGACACGTTTGCAAGTGACACAAAGCGGAAACATGACGCTGGCTCAGCAATTCGGGAAAAGGCATTTTTGAGTCAAAAACCTAAACGACTCTACGCAAGCATCTGGCACTAAACGATTTTTCGATTTAAACCCGTTTCGGCCGGAATTTTCAGACAGAGCAGCAAGGGCGTCCTTGGCAAAACGATCGCATCACATCGCATCGCAGCAGCGATCTGCGGCCAATTTCTGGAATGAAAAAGTCATGAAATTTACATTGATGTCATCTCGTTCGGTGCAGGCAAAAATTTCATAATGTTGCATGAATTTGACATATTCGATCAAAATGTCGCAACACCGCCACAAACCCACACACCGCCCCCTGCGGCGGCAACACCGCGCAGCCAGACACATTGTGGCAGTTGCGCAACAGAGGCGAAGTTTTTGCGCGCCGCTCCGCCAGCGCCCTCGCCACCCCCTGTCCGCCTGGCGGCCATCGGCTGTTCGCAGCGCGAGCAAAGCTTGCAAAACCGCGGTTGCGCGCGCAAAGGCGGGGCATAGCAGCCAATCGCCTCGTCATGGCCAGCGCTTGCGGCCCAACCTCCGCAAGGCCCCATGCCACAGGCGCGTGACCGGGCCGGACCTACGGTTCCCGGCACATCCAGAACGATCCGGGGCATTCAGTGGCAACCATCAGGGACGTGGCAAAAGCGGCAGGCGTTTCGGTCAAGACCGCCTCTCGCGTGTTGAACAATCAACAGACGGTGCGATCCTATCTGCGCGCGCGGGTGGAGCAGGCGATCGCCGACCTGAACTATGCCCCCAGCATGGCCGCGCGCCAATTGGCCAGCCAGCGATCCTATATCATCGGGCTGATCGTGCCGCGCGCGGGGGTGGGCTATTTGCCCCGGCTGATCTCCACCCTGTCGGTGGTCTGCCGCGAGATGGGGTTCCAGCTGATCACCGAAGCGGTCGAGAATGGCGACAAGATGGACGCCTTTGCCCGCAAGACGCATTTCGCCTTCCGGCCCGACGCGATCATCCTCTCGCCGCGCTATGCCGATGATCCCGACCTGTTGACCCGGTTCGAGGCCGAGGGCATCCCGCTGGTGCGCCTGTCGGGCAGCGATGAGTCCTATGGCACGGTGCTGCACATCCCCGACGCGCCGGGGGCGGCGGACATGACGCGCCATCTGATCGGCCTGGGCCATCGCCGCATCGGGCTGATCGCCATGCCGCCGGTCAACCGCACCGCGCGCGAGCGTTATCAGGGCTATATCGAGGCCCTGACCGAGGCGGGCATTGCCGTCGATCCTGATCTGGTCGTCTATGGCGACTATTCCTACCAGTCGGGCGGAGAGGCGATCACCCGGCTGATGGCGCTGTCGGAACGGCCCACGGCGGTCTTTGCCACCAGCGACACGATGGCCACCGGCGCGCAGGCACAGGCACAGCGGCTGGGCTTTCGCGTGCCAGAGGATGTGGCGATTGCCGGATATGACGATTCGCCCGTGGCGCGGGCCTGTTTTCCGCCGATCACCTCGATCAGTTTCCCCCTGACCGACATCGCGCGGGCGGCGGCGCAACTGGCGATCACCGGCGAATGCGCCCCCCTGCCCAACCGGCGTGAAGTGATCGCGCGCGGATCAACCACCGGCGACCGTCAGCCCAGCGAAGACCCCTACGGGTTCTAAAACGCCGGGGTCGGCCATGATGCAAAAAGGGCGCGCCCGGCAAGGACGCGCCCTTTTGTGTGGCCCATGTCGTTTGGCCAATTGCCGGCGGGGTGTTCAGCCCTCGTCCCCCATGCGCAGCGCGGCGATGAAGGCCTCCTGCGGGATCTGGACGCTGCCATATTCGCGCATCCGGGCCTTACCCTTCTTCTGCTTTTCCAGCAGCTTCTTCTTGCGCGTGATGTCGCCGCCGTAACATTTGGCGGTCACGTCCTTGCGCATGGCGGCGATGGTTTCACGCGCGATCACCTTGCCACCGATGGCCGCCTGAATGGGGATCTTGAACAGGTGGCGCGGGATCAGGTCCTTCAACCGCTCGCACATGTGGCGGCCGCGATCCTCGGCCACGCCACGGTGGACGATCATGCTCAGCGCGTCGACCGGCTCGTTGTTGACCAGAATGCCCATCTTGACCAGATCACCCTCACGCAGGCCGATCTGTTCATAGTCAAAGCTGGCATAGCCACGGCTGATCGACTTCAACCGGTCATAGAAATCGAACACCACCTCGTTCAGCGGCAATTCGTAATTCACCTGCGCGCGGCCACCGACATAGGTCAGGCCGGTCTGGATACCACGGCGGTCCTGACACAGCTTCAGGATGGAGCCCAGATATTCGTCGGGGGTATAGATGGTGGCCTTGATCCACGGCTCGTCGATCTGCTCGATGCGGCTGGGATCGGGGTAATCGGCGGGATTGTGCAGATAGATCTCGCCCTCTTCCTCGGTCCGGCTGGCGCGCAGCTGGATGCGATAGACCACGCTGGGCGCGGTGGTGATCAGGTCCAGATCATATTCGCGGCTCAGGCGCTCCTGGATGATTTCCAGATGCAGCAGGCCCAGAAAACCGCAGCGGAAGCCAAAGCCCAGCGCGGCGGACGTTTCCATTTCAAAGCTGAAGGACGCATCGTTCAACCGCAGCTTGGCGATGCTCTCGCGCAGCTTTTCAAAATCGGCCGCGTCCACCGGGAACAGCCCGCAGAACACCACCGGCTGCACTTCCTTGTACCCCGGCAAAGCCTCGGTCGCGCCGGCCTTCACGGTGGTGATCGTGTCACCCACCTTGGCGGTCTCGACCTCCTTGATCTGGGCCGTGATGAAACCGATCTCGCCCGGCCCCAGCTCGGCCAGTTCCTCGCGCTTGGGCGTGAAACAGCCCACGCGGTCGACCAGATGCTCGGTGCCGCCGGCCATGAACTTGACGTTCAGGCCCTTTTTGATGACGCCATCGATGACGCGCACCAGAATGACAACGCCCAGATAGGGGTCGTACCATGAATCCACCAGCATCGCCTTGAGGGGCGCGTTGCGCTCCCCCTTGGGCGCGGGGATCTTGGCAACCACGGCGTCCAGAATTTCCTCGATGCCGATGCCGCTCTTGGCGCTGGCCAGCACCGCCTCGGACGCGTCCAGACCGATCACTTCCTCGATCTCGGCCTTGACCTTTTCCGGCTCGGCGGCGGGCAGGTCGATCTTGTTGATCACCGGCACGATCTCGTGGTCATGCTCGATCGACTGATAGACGTTGGCCAGCGTCTGCGCCTCAACGCCCTGCGCCGCGTCCACCACCAGCAGCGCGCCCTCGCACGCCGCCAATGACCGCGACACCTCATAGGCAAAGTCGACGTGGCCGGGCGTGTCCATCAGGTTCAACTCATAGGTCTCACCGTCCTTGGCCTTGTAATGCAGGCGGACGGTCTGAGCCTTGATGGTGATCCCGCGCTCTTTCTCGATGTCCATGTTGTCCAGCACCTGCGCGCTCATCTCGCGCTCGGTCAGGCCGCCGGTGTACTGGATCAGGCGATCGGCCAGCGTGCTTTTGCCGTGGTCGATGTGGGCGATGATGGAGAAATTGCGGATCTTGGACTGTTCGGTCATCGGGCGGCTTTGGCTATCACTCTGCGCGCGGGAAAGGGACAGGCCGGATGGCCGCCCGCGCAAGCCTGCCCCGTTAGCAGCCGTTGGCCCTGCTGTCCAATGCAGGCTGCACGCCGGCGGCCAATACCGGCCCCACGCCGCGCGTCAGACCGCGCGCCGTTTGGCCTCGGCCGGGGCGTTGCGGTCCAGCACGCGCTGAGGCACGATCGTCCCGCTTTCGTCAAAGGCCATCGGCTCCAGAAAGGCGACACCCGTGCGGCCATATTTGCTCCACCGCACAACCACCTGCACCACCATGTCCTCTGACATTTCCAGATTGGCTTCCAGCCCGATGGGCACATCCAGCAAGCCTTCGAACATCGCGCCCGTGGACGAGATGTTGCGGATCGTCACCGGATAGCGTTCGCCATCCGATTCCAGATTGACCTTGCGCAGCATGCTGCGGCGCACCGGGCGCGCGGCGCGCGGGCCGCTGGCCACCATGCGCAGATCGCCCGCCGTGCGTTCGTCCGCCTCCAGCCGGGTCAGCGGCTTGGCATAGATATAGCCCTGCACATGGCTGCAACCCAGCGCCCGGACCAGTTCCAGCTCGTCCAGCGTCTCGACGCCCTCGGCAGTGGTTTCCATGCCCAGCGCATCGGCCAGACTGACGATGGCCGCGATGATCGCGCTGTTGCGGTTGCCTGCCATGGTCGCGCCGCGCACAAAGCCCTGATCGATCTTGATCTTGTCGAAGGGCGCCTTTTGCAGATAGCCGAGCGAGGAATAGCCCGTGCCGAAATCATCCAGCGCCAGACGCACGCCAATGCGTTTCAGCGCGGTGAACATCGCGTCGGTGTCGGCGCTGTCGTTCAGGAACACGCTTTCGGTGATTTCCAGCTCCAGCCGCGCCGGATCCACCTGGGCCGCGGCCAGCGCGTTGGTGACGATGCCGGGCAGCGACGGGTTGGCAAATTGCAGCGGCGAGACATTGACCGCCACGCGCACGCTCTCGGGCCAGCGCGACAGGTCGTGACAGGCGGTGCGCAACGCCCATTCGCCGATGGGCGCGATCAGGCCGCAATCCTCGGCAATCGGCACGAATTTGGCCGGAGACAGTCGGCCCAGACGCGGGTGATTCCAGCGCAACAGCGCCTCGAAACCGGTGATCTTTTCGGTGCCGGTGTGCACCACCGGCTGATAATGCAGCTCCAGCCCGCCATGGCTCAACGCCTCGCGCAGGTCATGCTCCAGCTGGCGGCGCTCCTCGGCGTCCGAATGCAGGTCCTCGGCATAGAAGTGGTGGCAGCCGCGCCCGCGATCCTTGGCCGCATACAGAGCCAGATCGGCGTTGCGGATGACATCCTCGCTGGTCATGCCATCGTCGGGCGACAGGGCGATGCCCACGCTCGCGCCGATCACCACGCGTTTGTCATCAATCGAATAGGGCTGCGACAGGTTGCCAATGATCCGGTCGGCCAGCGCGGCCAGTTGTTCGCGCGCGATGCGGCCGGGCAGGATCACCTGAAACTCGTCCCCGCCCAGACGGCCAACGCGGCCCATGTCGCCCACGGTGTTCTGCAACCGGTTGGCCACCTGTTTCAACAATGCGTCCCCGGCCGGGTGGCCCATGGTGTCGTTCACATGCTTGAACCGGTCCAGATCCAGCAGGAACACGGCGCAATCGCGGTGGTCGATCTTGGGCGCGGTCAGGATCTTTTCCAGCGACTGGCTCATCTGGAACCGGTTGGCCAGCCCGGTCAGCGAATCGAAATGAGCAAGGCGCGTGGCATGCTGCTCGCTGCGGCGCTGTTCGGTCAGGTCGCTGCCCGCACCGCGAAAGCCCAGGAAATTGTTGAACGCATCATAGGCCGGGCGCCCGGTGACCGACCACCAGCGCTCCTCGACCTGGGTGGCGGCGCGCACCGCCACGTCCTGAAACGGCGATCGCGCCGTCAGGTGGAATTGCAGCGTGCGCTCACCCTCGGCGCAGCCATTGCCGTCCAGCACGAACAGATCGGTCAGGGGGCGGCCCTGCAGGCTGTCGGCCTCGCGGTTCAATTGCTTGTAAATATGCGGCGAGACATAGGTCAGCAGGCCCTGCCGGTCGGTTTCCCAGAACCAGCCCAGACCAGCCAGTTCGAAGTCGGCCAGGAATTCCTCTGCGCGCAATTGCTTGCGCCGCTTTTCACGCAGCTCGGCCTGCGCCGCACGGTCCAGACGGGCCTGATGGATGGTGGCGATTGCCCCCACCACCCCGCCAAAGAACAGCGTGATCACCGCCCCGGCCGACCCGGAACACAGCACCGGCACGCTCCACAGCGCAACCGTGGCCAGCACCAGCGAGAGCATCCGCCCCGACAGCGCTACCGAAGCCACCAGCCCGACCACCAGCAATTGCCCGGCCAGTTCCAGCGAATCGAGCACCTCGCGGTTGGCCTGCCACACCACCAGCCCCGCGCCAAACAGCACCATCGGCAGCGCCACACCAGCCACCAGCGCCATGTACCGCATCGCCGCCGACCGCTTGGACGAGCGCTCGAACCGCACAAACAGCGGGCCACAGGCCGAGACCGTGATCGCCAACGCCAACAGCGCGGTGGCCATCACGCCGGGCAGGTGCATCTCGTTCAGCGCCAGCAGGGCAATCGCCATGCCCATCGCGGGCGAGGTCATCGCCCAGCCTTCGGAGATGAAGAAATAGCCCGGATAGGGTTCGGCCATGCGGGAATCGGCATCCGAGCGCCGCCGCAGCCGCGCGATATCCACGCCGGGCAGCGGCACGGGCGAGCTGTCCTTGCGACGCTCGACCACCACACCTGTCGCTCCGTCCAGAGCCTGCGCGCCCTGGGCCGTACTGCCCCGTCTTGCCATGAACACTAAGCCCGTTTCGCACGTATAAAAAATGGACACCGGGATAATGCCAGAGGGCTGTTTGAAATTGGGTTAATTGTCAGCCATGTCAATGCGCCGAACGGACGCAAATATGCTTGCCAGCGGGAGAAAACAGGTATGTTCTGACCAAAAGGGCCGGTTACGGCAACATATCAGGGCCGGTGACGGCTGCCGGCCATCCATGCGGGAGAAATGGGTGATGCTGCATATCGCGGTGATCGGTTCGGGACCGGCGGGCTATTACACCGCCGAGGCCGCGCAAAAGCGCTGGGGCGATGCGGTGCGGGTGGACATCTTTGATCGCCTGCCCGTGCCCTACGGCCTGATTCGCACCGGCGTTGCCCCCGATCACCAATCGATCAAAGGTGTCGCCCGCCGCTATGAGGCCGTGGCCCTGACCGACAATGTGCGCTTTATCGGCCATGTGGCGGTGGGGCATGATGTCGCGGTCGCCGAATTGCAGGGGCTGTATGACGCGGTGGTGCTGGCCACAGGCGCGCCGGCCGACCGGCCCTTGGCGCTGCCGGGGGCGGATCTGGGCAATGTCTTTGGCAGCGCGGGCTTTGTCGGGTGGTACAACGGCCATCCGCAATATGCGGCGCTGAACCCGGATCTGTCGGGTGGCCATGCCGTGGTGATCGGCAATGGCAATGTGGCGCTGGATGTGGCGCGCATTCTGGCCAAAACGCCCGACGAATTTGGCGGATCGGACATCGTGGCCCATGCGCTGGACGCGCTGAAGGCTTCGGGCATCAGCGGGGTGACGATATTGGGGCGGCGCGGGCCGCATCAGATCGCCATGACGCCCAAGGAGCTGGGCGAGCTGGCCCATCTGGCGCGGGGTGGGCCGGTGGTCGATGTCGCCGACCTGCCCGACCCGGCACAGGACGCCGGGCTGGAGCCGGGGTTGCGCAAATCGGTCGCGCTGTTGCGCGGCTTTGCCGCAGAGGCGGGCGGGGCGCGGGATTTCCCAATCACGTTCGATTTCTTTGCCGCGCCGCGCGCGCTGAACGGCGATGGGCAGGTGGCCTCCGTGACTGTGGAGCGCACAAGGCTGGACGCGGACGGCAATGCCATCGCCACGGGCGAAACCTATGAGATCGCGGCCGCGCTGGTGGTCTCGTGCATTGGCTATCAGACCACGCCCATCGCGGGGGTGCCCTATGACACGCGCGCCGGGCGTTTTGCCAATGTCGATGGGCGGGTCGCGCCGGGGATGTATTGCGTCGGCTGGGCGCGGCGGGGGCCATCAGGGACGATCGGCACCAACCGGCCCGACGGCTTTGCCATCATCGACCGCATTGCCGAAGATGTCGAGGCGGGCGTGTTGTCGGCGGGCAGCGGCAAGCCGGGCCGCGCCGGGTTCGAGGCATTGGCCGCATCGCGCGGGCTGGATTTCGTGACGTTCCGCGACTGGCAAAAAATCGACGAGGCCGAGGTGGCCCGCGCCCGCGATGGCGCCCCGCGTGAGAAATTCGTGGATGTGGGCGCGATGCGCGGGGCCGCGGGCAAGGAATGACACGCGGCCCCGCCCGCAAAGTATGACGCGCAAATAGGAAAGGCCCGGCCACCCACATGGGAAGCCGGGCCTGATCCTGTGGCCAGAGCCGCGCGCGATTACTCGGCGGCGGGTTCCTCGGCGGCCTTCTTCTTGGCCGGAGCCTTCTTCTTGGGAGCGGCCTCAGCGGCTTCCTCGCCCTCGGCGGCTTCAGCCTTCTTCTTGGGCGCGGCCTTCTTCTTGGGCGCGGCTTCGGCGGCGTCAGCCTTGGCGCTGGTGTCCTCGGCTTCGATCGCGGCCTGCAGCTCTTCCTTGGTCACTTCCTTTTCGGTGACTTCGGCCTTGTCAAACAGGAAGTCGACGACCTTTTCCTCGTACAGAGGGGCGCGCAGCTGGGCGGCCTGCGCCACCAGCATCTGCATTTCCTGCGCGGTGATTTCCACCCCGTTCTGCTGACCGATCTCGCTCAGCAGCAGGCCCAGACGGACGCGGCGCACGGCGATGGCGCGATAGTCGTCCTTCTCGGCCTCGATCTCGGCCAGAGCTTCCTCGGGGTTTTCCTCGCGCGAGGCTTCCTGGGTCAGCTGCTGCCAGATCTGGGCGAATTCGGCTTCGACCATGCTGGGGGGCACGTCAAAGTCATGACCTTCGGCCAGAACGTCCAGCAACTGGCGCTTCATCTGGGTGCGGGTCTGGCCAGCCGTTTCCTGCTCCAGCTGACCGCGCAGCAGGCCCTTGAGCTGCTCCAGATCAGTCAGGCCCAGCGACTTGGCGAATTCGTCGTCGATGACGGTTTCGCCCGCGACCTTCACGGCGTGGACGGTGATGTCAAAGGTGGCTTCCTTGCCAGCCAGATTGGCGGCGGGATATTCGGCCGGGAAAGTCACGGTGATGACGCGGGTCTCGCCAGCCTTGGCGCCGACCAGCTGCTCTTCAAAGCCGGGGATGAAGCGGTTGGCGCCGATTTCCAGCGCCTGACCTTCGGCCGCGCCGCCGTCAAACGGCTCGCCGTCCAGCTTGCCCAGGAAGTCGATGGTCAGCTGGTCGCCGTTCTGGGCCTCGCGGCCTTCCTCGGCGTCGACAAAACGCTTGGCGTTCGAGGCGATGCGGGCGACCGCTTCGTCCACTTCGGCATCGGCCACCGGCACGGTCAGCTTGTCCAGCTTGAGACCGGTCAGGTCGGGCGCGGTGATCACCGGCAACACTTCCAAAGCGATGGTCAGGACAGCGTCCGAACCCTCGGCATAACCCTCGCCCAGGCTCACTTCGGGCTGGGTGGCGGGGCGGATCTGCTGATCGGCGACCAGCTTGTCCATGGCCTCGCGGATCGAGCCCGACAGCGCGTCCTGGTGGATCTGCGCGCCAAAGCGCTTCTTGACCAGATTCGCCGGGACCTTGCCGGGGCGGAAGCCGGGCAGCTGGACCTGCGGAGCGATCTTGGTCACCTCGCTCTCGACCTTCTCGGCGATCACAGAGGCGGGGATCGTCACCGTATAGGCGCGCTTCAGACCCTCGTTCGTGGTTTCGACAATCTGCATGGTATTGAAAACCTTCCCAATTCGCCGCCGCGCCGCGCCGGGGCCCAATGGCGGAGACTGGTGCGGGCGAAGGGAATCGAACCCCCACATCTTGCGATACTGGAACCTAAATCCAGCGCGTCTACCAGTTCCGCCACGCCCGCGTATGCGTCGAAGCTACAGAAATTCAGGGGGTGGCCCTTAGAGTGCTATGGCCAAAAGGGCAAGCGCCCCGAGGCAGAAATCCGCGCCACCCCACCCGAAACACCGCGTTTCAGCGTATGGAGGGGGCCGCAGCCGCCCCCTGCCCGCCCGCCAGCATCAGCCACATCCGCGCCCACCAGCCCGGCAAAGCGCCGTCCACAGCCCCGGCACGCGGCGCCAGATCGGCATATCCGGCGCAGTCCAGACAGGTCGCCTGCGCGCCCTGCACCGCGAACAGCGATTGCACATCGCGCGCCACGCGGGCCAGCGATTGTTGTTGCTGATACGCGATCGCCCCGGCCCAATCGCCGCTAATGCGCGCGTCGGCGCCGTCTTCACCCGCGTCCTCGTCCTCGTCCCCGCCCAGCCGTTTGAACAGCCCCGACAGGCCGCCCGCATTTTCGCCCAGATACAGCGCGTGCCATTCGCCATCCTTCAGCCGGGCCGCCTTGGCCGCCGCGTTCAGCGCCGCGTCCAGCCCGCCGATCTCGTCCACCAGACCGATGCGCTGGGCGGTCAATCCGTCCCACACGCGGCCTTGGGCGATGGCGTCGATCTCTTGCGGGGTTTTGTGGCGGGCGGCAGCCACCAGCCCCAGAAACCGGCCATAGCCCGATTCGATATTGGCCTGCAGCATCCCCTCGACCTCTGGCGAAAGGCCGGTCAGCACATCGGGCTGGCCCGACAGCGCGGTGGACCGCACCCCGTCGCCCTTGACGCCATAGGCGGCCAGCACCCGTTCAAAGCTGGGGATCACCGCAAAAATGCCGATCGAGCCGGTCACCGTGCCCGGCTGGGCAAAGATGCGCGTGGCGGGCGTCGACACCCAATAGCCGCCGCTGGCCGCGACATTGCCCATCGAAACAATGATCGGCAGGCCCTTTTTCTTGTGCCGCTCGATCGCGACGCGGATCGCCTCGGACCCATTGACCGAGCCGCCGGGCGAATCCACCCGTACAACCAGCGCGGCCAGATCCTTGTCCGCCGCGCGGTCGATCAACCGGGCGATGCGCGCGCCTCCGGCCTCACCGGGGCCTTCGCTGCCGTCAACAATGCCCCCCGCGATGGTCACCACGCCAATGGCACGGCCCGGCGTCTTTTCCGGGTTCGCCTTTAACCACGCCGCCAGCGAGGTATGGGCAAAGCTGCCGGGGCGCTGTTTGGCATCGTCGCCCCCGCCCACGATGCTGGCCACATGCGCGCCAAATTCGGCCCGCGTGCCGATGCGGTCGATCAGCCCGGCGGCCAGTGCCGCCTTGGCCGCATCGCCGCCCGATGCCTTGAACCAGCCCACCGGATCGCGCACCACCATGTCGATATTGGCGCGCGGGCGCGCCGTGGCCACATCGGCGCGCCATTGACCAAAGGTGGCGTCATACAAGGCCTTGCGCGCCTCGCGGCTGGGGTCGGACATGCCATCGCGCAGGAACGGCTCGATCGCGTCCTTGTAGGTGCCAACGCGATAGATATGGGCATTGACCTTCAGCCGGTCCAGCAGCCCGGCGTAATAGAGCCGCATGCCCCCCGGCCCCTGCAGCACCGCCCCGCCCAGCGGATCGACCCACGCCTGCGTCGCATGGGCGGCCAGTTGGATGCCATCGTCCCCCATCATCGTGCCAAACAGCAGTATCGGCTTTTTCGTCGCGCGGAAGCTGTCCATCGCCGCGCCGATCTCGGTCATGTGGACCAGACCGCCGCCTTCAAACTTGCTCAGGTCCAGCACCAAGGCCTTGACCTTGGCGTCGGTGGCCGCGCCGCGAATGGCGCGCAGCAAGTCACGCTGGGCGATTTCCTTGGGATTGTCGCCCGATTTGAGCGCCGCCAAAGGGTCGGTGTCATGCGGCTCCTCGACCACCACGCCGTCCATGCGGATCAGCAAGGCCCCCTCGCGCACCCTTGGTTCGGCCGGGCGCATTGTCAGCACGCCGTACAAAGCGCCGAAAAACAGCAGCATCGCCAACAGGACCAGCCCGTCCTTGATCGCGACCAGCCAGCGCCATACCTTGCGCGCGAAATCCATGGGTTTGTCCCTGTCCATGCACCCCGCCATCGGAGCGCCCGTCGCGCCCCTTAAAACACAAGTGGATTAGCCCGCAAAGTGGGCTTGAGCATCTGCCCACCGGGGCGTATGGGCCAGACCTTGATGACATCGCCACACAACACCAGCGCGGGCCCGTTTCCTTTGGGCGCCGCCGCTTTTCCGCACCGGGGCTTGCTGGGCATTGCCGGCCTTGCCCCGCACGAGATCCTGTTCCTGCTGGCCGAGGCCGAGCAATGGGTCGAGCTGAACCGTCAGCCAACCAAGCGCGTTGACCATCTGCACGGCCTGACGATCATCAACGCCTTTTTCGAGAACTCCACCCGCACGCTGCTGTCCTTCGAGATCGCGGGCAAGCGGCTGGGGGCCGATGTGGTCAACATGCAGGCCGCCACCAGCAGCGTGAAAAAGGGCGAGACGCTGATCGACACCGCCATGACGCTGAACGCGATGCGGGCGGACGCGATCGTCATCCGCCACGCCAGTTCGGGCGCGGTGCGGCTGATCTCGGAAAAGGTGGATTGCCCCGTGCTGAACGCGGGCGATGGCCAGCACGAGCATCCCACGCAGGCGCTGCTGGACGCGCTGACCATCCGCCACGCCCTGCGCGAAAAGGGGCTGGGCGAGAGCTTTGTCGGGCTGACGGTGGTGATCTGTGGCGACATCCTGCACAGCCGCGTGGCGCGGTCAAACATCCTGTCGCTGACGGCGCTGGGCGCCAATGTCCGCGTCTGCGCGCCCCCCGCCCTGATGCCGGCCGAGGTCGAGCAGATGCGCGTCACGCCCTTTTACGACTTCAACGCGGCGCTGAAGGGCGCCGATGTGGTGATGATGCTGCGCCTGCAAAATGAACGGATGCAGGGTCAGTTCATCCCCTCCCCACGCGAATACCGCCACCTGTACGGCCTGACGCTGGACCGGTTGGCGCTGGCCGCGCCGGGCGCTTTGGTGATGCACCCCGGCCCGATGAACCGCGGCATCGAGATCGATTCGAACGTGGCCGACATGCATATGAAAAACGGCGAAGGCCAAAGCCTGATCACCCGCCAGGTGGAAATGGGCGTGGCCGTGCGCATGGCCTGTCTGGAAGTGCTGACCCGCAAGGCGCGCAAGCTGGAGGGCTGGGACATGCCCGCCAACAACAAGGGAAGCTGGGCATGACCAAGGCGGCAGGACTGACGATCACCGGCGGCTTGCTGGTGGCCGCCGATGGCGCGCCGTTTCCGGGCGCGATCCGTTGTGAGGGCGACCGCATTGTCGCGCTGGGCGGCGATGTGGCGCCGCAGGACGGCGACCGGGTGGTGGATGCGGGCGGCAAATTGATCGCGCCGGGTCTGGTCGATCTGGGCGTCTTTGCCATTGATAAGCCGGCGTTTCATTTCGGCGGGATCACTCGCGCCGCGC
Organism: Novosphingobium ovatum; assembly: GCF_009909235.1. GTDB lineage: Bacteria > Pseudomonadota > Alphaproteobacteria > Sphingomonadales > Sphingomonadaceae > Novosphingobium > Novosphingobium ovatum. The sequence goes on along the minus strand of NZ_JAAAPO010000001.1, from coordinate 310,047 downwards.
TGATGCCCGATCAGAACCCGCCGCTCGATCGTTCCTCGACGGTGCGCTATGCGGCGCAAAGCGGCAAGCCCGATTTCTGGGTCCACCCGCTGGCCGCCGCGACACGCGGGCTGGACGGGACCGAACTGGCCGAAGTGGCGCTGATGCGGGACGCTGGCGCGCGGGCGGTGTCCACCGGGCGGCGCTGGATTGCCGATTCGGGCATCATGCTGCGCCTGTTGCGCTATTGCGCGATGCTGGATCTGGTGGTCGTCACCCATGCCGAGGATGGTGGCATCACCGGCAATGCGGTCGCCACCGCCAGCGAGATGGCGACCCGTCTGGGCCTGCCCTCTGCCCCGGCGCAGGCCGAGGCGCTGGCCGTCGCGCGCGACATCGCCCTGGCCGAGATGGCGGGCGCAAGGCTGCATGTCCGTCAGGTCACCACGGCGGCCGCGCTGGACCTGATCCGCGCCGCGCAAGGGCGTGGCGTGGCGGTGAGCGCCGGTGTGACGCCTGCGCATTTCATGCTGTCGGACACGGCACTGGCCGATTTCCGCACTTTCCTGCGCTTTTCCCCGCCGCTGCGTCAGGAGGCCGACCGCAAGGCGGTGATCGCCGCCATCGCCGACGGCACCATCAGCGTCATTTCCTCTGGCCACGACCCGCGCGGACCAGAGGACAAGCGCCTGCCCTTTGCCGATGCCGAGCCGGGCATGGCAGGGGCTGAAACGCTGTTGCCGCTGACGATGAATCTGGTGCGCGATGGGGTGATCGACATGGCCGCCGCCTTCCGCCTGATCGCCACCAACCCGGCGGCGCTGCTGGGCGTGGATGCGGGCGTGCTGACCGTGGGCGCACAGGCCGACATCGCCCTGATCGACGCCGACCGCCCGTGGATCGTCAGTTCGGACAAGATGGCGGCCCAAGCGGGCAACACGCCGTTTGACCGTCAGCCCATGCAGGGCCGCGTTCTGGCCCTGTGGAAGGGCGGGATGCAGGTGGTGTAAAGCCTTTTTCCGATCGTTCAGTATCGGAAAAAGGCGATTAGCCCGCGCGGCGCTTGAGCGTCGCTTTTCCGTTCGCGCCAGCTTGAACGGAAAAACGCACAAAACTCGGTAGGCCGGGCGGCGTTACGCCAGCCCGGCCACCAGTTCCAAAACGCGCGCCGCATGTTCGCGGCGGCAGATCAACAGGTCGGGCATATAGGTATCGGCCTGATTATAGACCAGCGGCGCGCCATCGATGCGGCTGCAATGCAGGCCATGCGCCAGCGCCACGGCCACCGGCGCGCAGCTGTCCCATTCATACTGTCCGCCCGAATGCAGATAGATGTCGGCCTCGCCCCGGATGATCGCCATCGCCTTGGCGCCGGCGCTGCCCATGGGCACCAGCTGCGCGTTCAGTTGTTCGGCCACGGCCACTGCCTGTGGCGCGGGACGGGTGCGGCTGACCACCATGCGCAGGGTTTGGGGCGCGGGCGGCACGGGCACGGGCGCATCGCTGCGGTACACCGCATCCGCGCCGGGCAATGCCACCGCGCCCAACGCCGCCACGCCATCCACCGCCAGCCCAACATGCACCGCCCAATCGGCGCGCTCCTCACCATATTCGCGCGTGCCGTCGACCGGATCGACAATCCACACGCGTGACTGGCTCAGACGCTGCGCATTGTCCTTTTCCTCTTCGGACAACAGGCCATCGTCGGGCCGCGCGCTGCGCAGGGCGTGGCACAGGAACTGGTTGGCGGTGGCGTCCCCCGCCTTGCCCAGTTCCTTGCCCGTGAACACCCCCGCCTGACGCACGGCGATCAGGATATCGCCCGCAACTTGCGCCAGATGGGCGGCCAGATCACCGTCCCGCGTCAGATCAACGGCCATGCGATCAGATCTCCGGCATCCAGTGGCCCAGCAGGCGGTCGACGATCATCTCGGCGGCGTCTTCGGCGCTCATGCGGGTGGTGTCGACGTGGATTTCGGGGTTTTGCGGCGCTTCATACGGGCTGTCGATGCCGGTAAAGTTCTTGAGAGCGCCCGAACGCGCCTTCTTGTACAGGCCCTTGACGTCGCGCGCCTCGGCCACGTCCAGCGGCGTGTCGATGAACACCTCGTTGAACTCACCCTCGGCCATCAGGCTACGCACCATCTCGCGCTCGGCGCGGAAGGGGCTGATGAAGGCGGTGATGACGATCAGGCCAGCGTCCGTCATCAGACGCGCCACCTCGCCCACGCGGCGGATGTTCTCGATGCGGTCGGCCTCGGTAAAGCCCAGATCCTTGTTCAACCCGTGGCGCACATTGTCGCCGTCCAGCAGGAAGGTGTGCTTGCCCAGCGCGTGCAGCTTCTTTTCGACCAGATTGGCGATGGTCGATTTGCCCGAACCCGACAGGCCGGTGAACCACAACAGCGCGCTCTTCTGGTGCTTTTGCTCGGCGCGGGCTTCACGCGTGACGTCCAGCGCCTGCCAATGCACGTTCTGCGCCCGGCGCAGGCTGAAATGCAGCATGCCGGCGCCAACCGTGCTGTTGGTGATCTTGTCGATCAGGATGAAACCGCCCAGTTGCCGGTTCTCGGCATAGGGTTCGAACACGATCGGCTTGTCGGTGGTAACCTCGGCCACGCCAATGGCGTTCAGCTCCAGCGTCTTGGCGGCGCAATGCTCCATCGTGTTGACGTTGATGGTGTATTTGGGCGCATGCACGGTGGCGGAGACCATCTGGCTGCCCAGTTTCAGCCAATAGGCGCGGCCCGGAATCAGCGCCGTGTCGGCCATCCACACAAGGCTGGCCTCGAACTGATCGGCCACCTGCGGCGGGGCATCGGACAGGGCGATGACATCGCCGCGCGAACAGTCGATCTCGTCGGCAAAGGTCAGCGTGACCGACTGGCCCGCGACCGCCTGATCCAGATCGCCATCGAGGGTAACGATGCGTTCGACCGTGCTGGTCTTGCCGCTGGGCAACACGCGGATCTCATCGCCCGGACGCACGCTGCCCGTGGCCACCTGCCCGGCAAAGCCGCGGAAATCCAGATTGGGGCGGTTGACCCATTGCACCGGCATACGGAACGGGCGGGCCAAATCGCGGGTGGTGTCGACCTCTACCGTTTCGAGATGATCGATCAGGCTGCGGCCGAAATAGGCGGGCGCGCGATACCACGGCGTGTTGTCCGACAGCGTGGTGATATTGTCGCCCATATAGCCGGAAATCGGCATGGCGACAAAGTTCTCGATCCCGATGCTGGTGGCAAAGGCGCGGTAATCGGCGACGATCTGGTCAAACCGTTCTTGGCTATAGTCCACCAGATCCATCTTGTTCACCGCCAGCACCAGATTGCGGATGCCGATCAGATGGGCGAGGAACGAATGGCGGCGGGTTTGCGTCAGCACGCCCTTGCGCGCATCGATCAGGATCACGGCCAGATCGGCGGTGGAGGCGCCCGTCACCATGTTGCGCGTGTATTGTTCATGGCCGGGGGTGTCGGCGACGATGAACTTGCGCTTTTCGGTGTTGAAGAAGCGATAGGCGACATCGATCGTGATGCCCTGCTCGCGCTCGGCGGCCAGACCGTCGACCAGCAGCGCGAAATCGATCCCGCCGGCCTGCGTGCCGACCTTCTTGGAATCGTTCTCCAGCGCGGCCAGCTGGTCTTCAAAGATCATCTTTGAATCATACAGCAGACGGCCGATCAGCGTCGATTTGCCATCGTCCACCGACCCGCAGGTGATGAAACGCAGCATCGTCTTGTGCTGATGCGTGTCCAGATAGGCGTCGATATCCTCGGCGATCAGGGAATCGACGACATACACGGGCTCGTTCGTGGTGTCGGTCATCTCAGAAATATCCCTGCTGCTTCTTCACTTCCATGCCGGCACCGCCAGCGTCCTTGTCGATGGCGCGCCCCTGCCGCTCGCTGGTGGTGGTCAGCAGCGTTTCCTGGATCACCTCGGGCAGCGTCTTGGCGCTGCTTTCGACCGCGCCCGTCAGCGGGTAACAGCCCAGCGTGCGGAACCGGATCGAGCGCATCACCGGCTCTTCACCGGGCTTGAGCGGAAAACGGTCGTCGTCGACCATCAACAACATGCCGTCACGCTCGACCGTGGGGCGGGGCGCGGCGAAATAGAGCGGGACGATGGGGATGTTGTTCAGGTGGATATATTGCCACACGTCCAGTTCCGTCCAGTTGCTGATCGGAAAGACGCGGATGCTCTCACCCTTGGCCTTCTTGGCGTTGTACAGGTTCCACAATTCCGGGCGCTGGTTCTTGGGGTCCCAGCCGTGCGAAGCCGTGCGGAAGGAGAAAATGCGCTCCTTGGCGCGGCTCTTTTCCTCGTCCCGGCGCGCGCCACCAAAGGCCGCGTCAAAGCCGTATTTGTCCAGCGCCTGCTTCAACCCTTCGGTCTTCCACATGTCGGTGTGCAGCGCGCCATGGTCGAACGGGTTGATGCCGCGCTCTTCGGCCTCGGGGTTGTGATAGACCAGCAGGTCCATGCCCGACAGCTCGGCCATCTTGTCGCGCAATTCGTACATCGCGCGGAATTTCCACGTGGTGTCGACATGCAGCAGCGGGAAGGGCGGCGGGGCGGGATAGAACGCCTTGCGCGCCAGATGCAGCATCACGGCCGAATCCTTGCCCACCGAATAGAGCATCACCGGGTTTTCCGCCTCGGCGACCACTTCGCGGATGATGTGGATGCTTTCCGCTTCCAGTCGTTCCAGATGGGTCAGGGTCTTGGACATCAGTCTTCCATTACATCTACAATGCAGCGCGCCCTGCCCGATGGGGGCAGGCCGCGCAAACAAATCCTGCTTTTGCCCCCCATAGCCACGGCTGGGGCACAGGGGGAAAAGCGCTTAACGCGAGGTGGCGGTGGCCGGTGCGGCGCTGGCGGCGGCACTGGCGGCCGGCTTGTCCTTGGCGGCAACGGCCTTGCTGGCCTTGAGATAGAGCTGCCAGGCCGAAACGGCCAGCACCATGCCCAGCAGCACACGCAGCACCCGGTCAGGCGCACGGCTGGAGATCAGGCTGCCCACGATCACGCCCGGCACCGAACCGATCAACAGGTTGGCCAGCAGCGCGCCATCGACATCGCCGATGATCCAATGCCCCATCCCCGCCACCAGCGTCAGCGGCACGGCATGGGCAATATCGGTGCCCACAATGCGCGCCACGGGCTGATTGGGATACAGCATCAACAGCGCCGTCACGCCAATCGCCCCCGCCCCGACCGAGGTCAGCGACACCGCCAGACCAATCACCGCGCCCAGCGCAATGGTGGCCAGCGCCGCCTGCTGCGCGGTGCGGATGGGGTGATGGTGCATGCCATAAGCGATCAGCTTTTTCTGAAAGAACACCGTGGCCGAGGTGATCACCAGCATGACCGACAGGCCGATCATCATCTTGCCCTGGGTCGCGCTGGACAATTGCCCCACGCGCGAAAGCACCAGCAGGGTGAACAGCGCGGCCGGAATGCTGCCCAGCGCCAGACGCTGCATGATGCGCCAATCGACCGTCGCGCGCCAGCCATGGACGCCCGACCCCACCATCTTGGTGGCCGAGGCATAGAGCAGATCGGTACCCACCGCCGTCGTCGGATTGACGCCAAACATCAGCACCAGCAGCGGAGTCATCAACGACCCGCCGCCAACCCCCGTCAGCCCCACCAACAGCCCGACCAACAAGCCGGCAATCGCATGCAATCCGTCCAAATGCTGGAACAGCGCCATTCTTGTGTCCTTTACTGGCTGCCCTTGTGGGCTCACCCTTGCACCCCTGTCGTCCGGCGCCGCGCCCCCTCCTGCAGGTTGCGCGCGACGCTATGCCGGACGATTGGCCGCCCGCCTAGAGGGCGAATTAGTCTATAGGCAAGATAGAGATTTTACCGGGCGGATAGAATTTCTGTATGCCGCCATGGCAAACGCGACAAAGCGAGCCTAACGCCCGACCGCCCGCACAACTTTGCATGTGGCCTTGCCCCCTGCGCAATGATAAGGCGGCGCACCCATGCCTACCCGGTCGCAATCGGTTGGCAGGCGGGCTCCTATTGCGGATAGCTGCGTGGCAAAAGCGATTTTCTTTGATCCCTCGGGCAAGCGGCGCAAGCGCACGCGGCGTCTGATTTTTGCCGGACTGCTGGCACTGTTGGTGGCGGCCATCGCATTTGCCTCGACGGTGGTGTCGGTGCCCGCCCCCGCGCCTTTGCCGATCGAAGTCGAGCGGCGCACACCGCTGCGTCTGCGGGCGCAGGTGTCGAACCTGTCTCACGCCATTACGCGCCTGTTCCAAGCCCCGCCCCGCAACAGCCAATTGGGGCCCAAGTCCAAGCCGATCACCGTCGGTTTTTATCCCACCTGGTCTGAAACCAGCGCGCTGTCGCTGGCGCGCAACATCAATCAGCTGGATTGGGTCGCCCCCACGACGATGTCGCTGACGCCGTCCGGGCATCTGTCGGTGAACGAAAACGGCCCCATGCGCCGCATCATCCATTCCAGCCTGCACCGCCCGCTGGTGATGTCGGTGTTTCAGAACACCGTGGATGAATCCTTCAACGCCGCCGCCGGTTCGGCCCTGTTGCGCAGTTCGGCAAAGCGCCGCACCGTCATTGCCGAACTGCGCGCCTATCTGGCGCGCAACAACGACGGCGGGGTGATCTTCGACTTCGAGGATTTGAAGCCCGAGGACATGCCGCTCTACCGCGACTTTATCGGCGAGGCGGAAAAAGCGCTGAATGCCGACGGGCGGATCACGGCGGTCACGCTGATGATGCAGGGCGAAGGCTGGTCGCCGGCCGATTTCGCCAAGGTGGCCGACAAGATCATCCTGATGGCCTATGACGAGCACTGGATGACAGGCACGCCCGGCCCGATCGCGTCCAATGGCTGGTTCGCGCAAAAGGTCGCCAATGCCACGCGCGGCATCCCGACGGACAAGGTGATCGTTGCCCTTGGCTCCTATGCCTATGACTGGCACGGCGAGAAGGAGGCACAGTCGCTGACCATCGAGGAAGCGCTGCTCTCGGCCCATGATTCCAGCACCATGCCGGTGTTTGACAAGGCCAGCGGCAACACCGGCTTCTCGTTTCTGGAGGACGACAAGCGGCATGATGTGTGGCTGCTGGATGCCGCCGCCAGTTGGAACCAGATGCGCATCCTCAAGCAATTGGGCCTGACGAATATCGCGCTGTGGCGATTGGGGTCAGAGGATCCGGGCTTTTGGACCACCTTGCGCGACTGGCGACGCGGCGCCAACACCACCGACATCTCGACTCTGGCGCAAAAGAGCAATGTCGATGTGCAGGGCCAAGGCGAGTTGGTGCACATCGCCGCCACGCCGACCGAAGGCAAGCGCCAGATCACGCAGGACCCGCGCACCCACCTGATCACCGACATGCAATATACCGCGCTGCCCACGCCCTATCAGGTGCGGCGCAACGGCGCGCGCGACAAGATGGTGGTGCTGACCTTTGACGATGGGCCAGACCCCATCTGGACCCCGCGCATTCTGGACATTCTGGAGCAGTACAAGGCGCCCGCCACCTTCTTTGTCATTGGCGAAAACGCCCTGCCCAATCGCGCGCTGTTGCAACGCATGGTGGCATCGGGGATGGAGCTGGGCAATCACAGCTACACCCACCCCAACATGGCGCTGTCAACCGAAACGGCGATCTCGCTGGAGCTGAACGCGACGCAGAGGCTGGTCGAGGCCTATACCGGCCGGTCCATGCGCCTGTTCCGCGCGCCCTATTTTGGTGACGCAGAACCCACCACCGCCGATGAACTGGTCCCCGCCTCGATCGCGCAGGCGCATGGCTATACGGTTGTCGGCCTGCATGTTGACCCCGACGACTGGAAGCGACCGGGCGCGCAGGCGATCGTTGACCGCACATTGCGGCAGGTGATGTCGCACAATGATCAACGCAGCGAAAACATCATCCTGCTGCATGACGGCGGCGGCGACCGCGCCCAGACCGTGGCGGCGCTGCCCGGCATCATCGTGGGCCTGCGCAATGCCGGGTACAAGATCGTCACCGTTGCCGAACTGGCCGGGTTGAAGCGCGATCAGGTGATGCCGCCGCTCGAAGGGTATGATCTGGCGGTGGTGCGGGCGGATGTCTTTGCCTTTTGGGCGATCAGCACGACGGTGCTGGCGGTCAACTGGACGTTCTTCTTCGCCATCTTTCTGGGCGTGTTCCGCTCGGTCTCGCTGGTGGTGCTGGCGCTGCTGCCCAGCCGTCGCAGCGCCCCGGCGATCTCCCCCGATTTCCAGCCCACCGTCACCGTCATCATCCCCTGCTTCAACGAAGAGAAGGTGATCGAGGCATCGGTCCGCCGCATTCTGGAATCGGACTATCCGAACATGGATGTGATCGTGGCCGATGACGGGTCCAAGGACCGCACCAGCGCCATTGTTGCCGAACATTTCGGTGACCATCCGCGCGTGCGGCTGATGACCATGCCCAATGGCGGCAAGGCGGCCGCGTTGAACGCCGCGCTGCAACTGGCGGTTGGCGAAATCATCGTCGCGCTGGACGCCGACACCCATTTCGAGCGCGAGACGATCAGCCGCCTGGTGCGCTGGTTCACCGATCCCAAGATCGGCGCGGTGGCCGGCAACGCCAAGGTGGGCAACCGCGTCAATCTGGTCACGCGCTGGCAGGCGGTGGAATATGTCACCGCCCAGAATATCGAGCGCAAGGCGCTGACCCGGCTGGACGCGATCATGGTGGTGCCGGGGGCTGTGGGCGCGTGGCGCCGCCGGGCGCTGGTGGATGTGGGGGGCTATCCCGAAAACACGCTGGCCGAGGATCAGGACCTGACCATCGCCATCCAGCGCAAGAAGTGGAAGGTCGCCTATGACGAGGACGCGGTCGCCTGGACCGAAGCGCCCGAGACCTTCCGCGCGCTGGCCAAACAGCGGTTCCGCTGGTCCTATGGCACGCTGCAATGCCTGTGGAAGCACCGCAAGGTGATGTGGAAGGGCAAGCCCAGCGGTCTGGCCTTTGTCGGCATTCCGCAGGCGTGGCTATTCCAGATCCTGTTCGCCTGCATCTCGCCCGCGATTGATCTGGCGCTGCTGATCTCGATTCTGGGCACGATCACCAATGTCATCCAGCACGGCTGGGCCCAGACCGAAACCGACCTGCTGCGCATGACAGTCTATTGGCTGGCGTTCTCGTCCATCGACGCGGTGTGCGGCTGGATCGCCTATCGGCTGGACGTGCGCGGGCAGAAATTCCCGCTGTTCCTGCTGCTGGCGCAACGCTTTGTCTATCGTCAGCTGATGTATTCGGTGGTGCTGCGCGCGGTCAGCGCGGCGATCCATGGCGTGGGCACCGGCTGGGGCAAGCTGGAGCGCACCGGCCGCGTCAGCACCCAGCCCGAGGGCAAGGCGATCCCTTGAGGGGCCGCAGCCCTCTTGCGATACGTGCTATAGTGGCGTAATACACCTGCGCGCGGCGGCGCGTTTCTGCGCCGCCCCTCAGGAGCTTCGGACCACCCATGGCCACCACGCCCGGCGAGATTGACACAGCGCCCCGCATCACGCTGACCCCGCCCGATGCGCCACAGCCCGTCGCGCCCATCGCCCCCGCGCAGGCCGCCGGGCTGGTCCCGCTGAACGCGGAGCAGACCGCCAAACTGGACGCCAAGGTCGACAGCTTTGTCACCGATCTGTTGGCGCAGGGGCCGCATTCGCCCGAATTTTCCGCCCGCGTCGATCAGTTGACCAACATGGGCCGGACCGAGATTGCCGCCGCCGCTGGTCTCTCCAACCGCTTTCTGGACCGCCCGGTGCGTGCCATGGACAAGGAGGATGGCGTTTCGACCGCGCTGGTCGAACTGCGGCGCACGATCGAGGATCTGGACCCGGCCAAGGCGGGCAAATCGCGCAAACTGCTGGGCTTTATCCCGGTGCCCGGCGGCATGCGGCGCTATTTTGACGGCTATGTCAGCGCGCAGGGGCATATCCGCGCCATTCTGGACCGGCTGGCCAGTGGCAAGGACGAATTGCTGAAGGACAACGCGGCCATCGATGTTGAACGTGGCAAGCTGTGGGAGGCCATGGGCCAGTTGGAGCAGATGATCCACATCTCGCGCCGGCTGGACGCGGTGCTGGAGGCCAAGGCCGCCGAGCTGGACATTGCCGACCCCGCCAAGGCCAAGGCTGTGCGGGAAAGCGCACTGTTCTATACCCGCCAGCGCGCGCAGGATCTGTTGACGCAGATGGCGGTGACCATTCAGGGCTATCTGGCGCTGGATCTGGTCAAACGCAGCAATGTCGAACTGATCAAGGGTGTGGACCGCGCCAGCACCACCACCATCGCCGCGCTGCGCACCGCCGTCACCGTATCGCAGGCGCTGGCCGGGCAAAGGCTGGTGCTGCAACAGATCACGGCGCTGAACACCACCACCGCCAACATCATCGATTCCACCAGCCAATTGCTGAAGGAACAGACCGGCGCGATCCACCAGCAGGCCGCCAGCAGCACCATCCCGCTCGAGACGCTGCAACGCGCCTTTGCCAATATCTATGAGACGATGGATGGCATCGACACGTTCAAGATCAAGGCGTTGGACGCGATGAAGCAGACGGTCAACACCCTGTCGGCCGAGGTGGAGAAGTCGCGCGCCTATATCGCCCGTGCCGATGGCTCCACGGCGGCCAAGGCGCTGGCCGACACGCCGCCCGACCTGTTGACCGCCGAGCGGTAAGCCCATGCGCGACCGACCGCCTTCGCATGACAGTGACGCCATCCTGCGCGCCGCCCGCGCCAGCCTGAACGCGCAGCGCGGCGGCGGGCGGCGAAGGGGTGGCGGCGCAGGCGGCGTGGTCTATGCCAAAAGCTTTCGCCTGCGCGGGCCCTTTGCCGTGGTGGCGGTGCTGGGCATATTGCTGCTGCTCTCGCCGCTGTTGCTGATGATGGCGTTGGCGCTGGGGGTGGCGTTGGTGGCGGTGGCCGCCGGGGTGGCGATCTGGCTGTGGCGGGCGATGCGCCGGGCACAGCGCATGGCCGCGCCCGTGGTGGTCACCTCACCCGATCAGGCGCGCGGCGATCCCCTGCCCGAACTGGCGGGTAAGACGGCGCTGTGGCTGAATGCGCAACGCATCGCCCTGCCCGCCCCGGCGCAAGGGTTGGCCGATCAGATCGGCGCGCGCCTGTCCGATCTGGGCGGGCGGCTGGGCGGCGTGCCCGATACCGCGCCAGAGGCCGCGCAATTGCGCAAGCTGTTGTCGGATGACCTTCCCGAACTGATCACCGCCTATGCGCAGGTGCCGCCCGATCTGCGCGCCACGCCCCATGCCGGGACCAGCCCTGATGCCGCGCTGGCCAATGGCCTGTCACGCATCGCGGGCGAGTTGGACGGCTTTCACCACAGCGCCAGCACCCCGGCGATGGACCGGCTGGCGGTGCATTCGCGCTATCTGGACTATCGGTATGGAGACGGAGGCCAGACGGCAGACTGATTACAGATCGCGGTGCGATTCCAGATAATCCTCTGGAATCCGCAGGATCGAGGCCGCCACCTGCGTTTCGCGCAGGAACAGCCACAGCCCCCACATCAACAACGTGATCGCCAGCAGGAAGAACACGCCGGCCACCCGCTCCAGCTTGTAATCGAACATTTCCTCGACAAACAGGATCGCCACCGTGGTGCCAATGCCCAAACCGGCCAGCACCAGCACGCGGATCGCCTCGGTATTCAGGCGGATGCGCTGATCCACGGCGCGCATTTCCAGCACCACCAGATCATGCGCCTTGCCCGTGGTTTCGCCATGCAGTTTCTGCAAGGCGCGGGCGCGGTCAACGATCCGGCCCAGACGGGTGGACAGGATGTTCATGATATTGCCAATGGCCACCAGCACGAACACCGGGGCCAGCGCCAGCTGGATGGTATGAGCGATCATGCCCCACCTTTAGGCGAGGCGGCGCCCAGGTCCAACCCGCATTTGCCCGCGCATACGCTTGCACGAGGACGGGTTGGCCGTTGGGCGGTCAAACAGGGTGCTTGATCGGGCGGATTATTGCCAGGCGAACACCAGCTCCCCCTCACGATGGGCAAAACGGTTGAGGTGATCGGCCACCACCTGCTGCATCCGCGCCACATCCGTGTCGGGATTGGGATGCAGCGTAACGGTCAGCGCCATGTCACCGGCGCGCATCTCGATCGGACCCATGGGAAAGGCGATGCGGCCCTGCGCGGGGTCAAAGGTCACCTCGAACTTGTGGCCCCAATGCTTGCACAGCTGTTGCAAATAGCGGCTGGCGTTGTCGGTGGGGACGATGGCGGTGGATTGGGTGTTGCTCATGGTGTGATCCTTTGGCTTACAGGCGCTCGATCTTCTGGGCGGCTTCGTCCAGAATGCGGGCGACCTCGAAAATGGTGTCCGGGCTGGCGCCTTCGCGGGTCAGGCGTTCGATGCTGGCGGCGCGCAGGTTGTGGAACGCGCGGCGCACGGGGGCCGCGTCCACCTTGCCATTGGCCTCGGCCAGGGCGGCCAGACGGGCGAACAGCGCGGCGATCCGCTCGGCTTGCGCTGAAACTTCGGCCTCGCCCGCCTCGGTCAACTGGTACGAGCGGCGGCTGGACGCGCCCTCACCCGCGACTTCGGCCAACAAGCCCATGTCGGCCAGCAGCGTCAGCATCGGGTACAGCACGCCGGGGCTGGGCTGATAGGCGTCCCCACTGCGCGCGGCAAAGGCGCGGATCAGTTGATAGCCATGCTGGGGCGCTTCGTCACGCAACAGCGCCAACACCATCAGCCGCAGTTCCTCGCCGTCAAAACGCTTGCCACGCCGGCCGCCATGGTGCCCGCCTCCATGACCGCCGCCCCGACCGCGACCGCCAAACGGCCCGCCAAAGCCATCACGGCCAAAGTCATCCTCACCGCGCCCACCGAATGGCCCGGCCCCCATCATCGCGGCCATGCGACCGCCAAAACCGCCACGGCCCTTGTGGCCGCGCTCTCCGAGGAAACCACGCATTGCTTTTTGCTCCATGTGTTTGTTCATGGACGCCTAGATAGCGCAGTCTTACGTGATTTCAAGATATATCTTGTATCAATCTGTAGTGTTCCGAAACACACTCATCCCGGCCCGGCCCGCCGCGCCAGCCGGTCCACGACAAAGCCCAGCGGCCGCTCGGCATCTTGTGAAAGATAGCGTAGCCCCGGCAGATCGGGATTGCCCCAATCCCCCGGCCCCAGCGGCGCGCCACTCATCTGTTGCCACACGCCCGCGCGCGGAAACTGGGCAAAGGCGCCCGGATGCGCCGCCATGATCCCTGCCCGCCACGCCGACAGCCCTGCCACATGGCCCTCCAGCACCAGATCGCGGCCCGCCCAGTCCACCCAGCCGATCGGGCTATCCTGACAATAGGCATTGTTGTTGCCACGCTGGGTCCGTCCAAACTCGTCCCCGGCGGTCAGCATGATCGTGCCAGTGCTGGCAAACAGGCACCCCAGCAGCGCCCGCACATCACGCGCCCGCGCCGCCATCACCTGCGGGTCATCGCTGGGGCCCTCGACGCCGCAATTCCACGAATGGTTGGCGTGGTGGCCATCGCGGTTGTTTTCGCCGTTGGCGTGGTTGTGGCGCTGTTCATAGGCCACCGTGTCGGCCAGCGTGAACCCGTCATGCGCCGCCAGAAAATTGACGCTGCGACAGGCCTGCTCGCCAAAAATGTCGGCGCTGCCCGCCAGCCGCGTGGCCAATGCGCCAAAGCCCGCCGCACCCTGCCAGAACCGCCGCACATCATCGCGGAACACATCGTTCCATTCCAGCCAATGCGGCGGGAAATGGCCCAATTGATAGCCTCCGGGGCCGATATCCCACGGCTCGGCAATCATGACCCGGTCGGCCAAAAACGGATCGGCGGCGATTTCGGCAAAGATCGGCGCGGCCGGATCAAACCCCGGCCCGTATTGCCCACCTCTGGCCAGCACCGGCGCCAGATCAAAACGGAAGCCATCCACCCCGCAATGCGCGACAAAATGCCGCAGCGCCGCGACCGTCAGCGCCCGCACCGCGCCTTGCGCAAAGTCTAGCGTGTTGCCACAGCCGGTGTCGTTGATAAGGCTACCGTCCGCCGCATGGGCATAGGCCGCATTGTCCAGCCCGCGCAGCGAAAGCACCCCGCCATAGATGTCGCTTTCCCCGGTATGGTTGAACACCAGATCCAGCAGCACGCCGATCCCCGCGCCATGCAGCGCGGCCACCGCCTCGCGCAATTCGGCCACGCCACCGGGGCACAGGCCGGGGTCCAGCGCCATCATCGCCACGGGATTATAGCCCCACGCATTGCGCAGGCCCAGCGGCGGCAAGTGCCTTTCATCCAGCCAGGCGACGATGGGCAGCAATTGCACCGCGCTGACATGCAGGCGGCGCAGATGGGCAATGACCGAGGGATGCGCCAGCGCCGCCACCGTACCCCGGATCGGTTCGGGCACGTCGGGATGCAACAGGGTGAACCCGCGCACATTGACTTCATAGATCAGCCCGCCACGGGTAAACATCGGCGGCGCGGGTTCCACCAACGGCAGGGCGCCCGGCACAATGGCGCGCGGCACGATCGCGGCAGTGTCGACACCATGTTGTGCCAGCGCGGGGGCCTGTTCAAACCGCCGGTCCAGTTCCACCGCATAGGGATCGACCAACAATTTGGCCGCATCGAACCAGCGCCCCTGATCTGGGGCCCAGTCGCCATCGGCGCGATAGCCATAGCGCGCGCCCGCATGGTCTCCCGGCAGCGTGATCCGCCAATCATCGCCCTCGCGCACCATGGGCAGGCGGGTTTCGGCATCGTCCGCGTCAAACAGGCACAGCCACACCGCGCGGGCCAACGGGGCGCGCAAGGCAAAATGCGTCGCCCCATCCTGCATCCACGCGCCCAGCAGCCCCATCAGGTGATGACGCTGGGCTGGCTGCGCCCCGTATGGCGGGTAATCCCGGCGATAGCATCGGCCGCCGCGATCAGATCGGCCAGCATGTCGCTTGTCTGCGCCGCCAGATCGCCGCTCTCGGGCTCATAGCGTTCCAGATAGACGCGCAGGGTGGCTCCTTCCGTCCCGGTGCCCGACAGGCGGAAGACGATGCGGCTGCCGCCCTCAAACAGCACCCGCAGCCCCTGATTGGCGCTGAGCGAGCCATCCACCGGATCGGTATAGGCAAAGCTGTCGGCGGCCTCGACCACCAACGGGCCAAACGCGCGGCCCGGTAAAGCCTCCAGCGAAGCGGTCAGGTCAGCCATCAGCGCATTGGCGGCCTCGGTCGGCAGCGCTTCATAGTCATGGCGCGCGTAATAATTACGGCCAAAGCGCGCCCAATGTTCCGCCGCGATCTGCGCCACCGATTGCCCGCGCACCGCCAGAATGTTCAGCCACAACAGCACCGCCCACAGCCCGTCCTTTTCGCGGACATGGTCGCTGCCGGTGCCGGCGCTTTCCTCACCACAGATGGTGCACATCCCGGCGTCCAGCAGATTGCCAAAGAATTTCCACCCCGTGGGCGTTTCAAACGCCGGGATGTTCAACGCCGCCGCCACCCGGTCGGCCGCCGCGCTGGTGGGCATGGAACGGGCGATACCCTTTAGGCCCCCGGCATAGGCGGGGGCCAGATGCGCATTGGCCGCCAGCATCGCCAGACTGTCGGACGGCGTGACAAAGATGCCGCGCCCAACGATCAGGTTGCGATCCCCATCACCATCGCTGGCCGCGCCGAAATCGGGGGCATCATCGCCAAACATCGTGGCAAACAGATCGGCGGCATGGACCATGTTGGGGTCGGGGTGATGGCCGCCAAAATCCTCCAGCGGGACGCCATTCTTCACCGTGCCGGGGGCAAAACCCAGCCGCCGCTCCAGAATTTCGTGCGCATAGGGGCCGGTGACGGCGTGCATCGCGTCAAAGGTCATCGTCAACC
Organism: Novosphingobium ovatum; assembly: GCF_009909235.1. Classification (GTDB taxonomy): domain Bacteria; phylum Pseudomonadota; class Alphaproteobacteria; order Sphingomonadales; family Sphingomonadaceae; genus Novosphingobium; species Novosphingobium ovatum. Next base: position 294,153 of record NZ_JAAAPO010000001.1, on the reverse strand, counting down.
CGCCCGCCACAGCGGCACGGATCGCGGCGAAATCGAACAAGCGCTCCATCAGCGCGGCGTAATCGGCCACCGGGTCGATCACCTGTACCGCCATGCCCGCCACGTCTGTTTCGCCGATCGTGTCCAGATCGACATCGGGCGTTGCCACCGTCAAATAGCTGTCAATGGCGGTGGTGCGGATATAGATCGCCTCGGTCACGCTTTCTGGGGCGGGGCCGCCATTGGCGATGTTGTATTTGATGCCAAAATCCTCGTCCGGGCCGCCGGGGTTGTGGCTGGCCGACAGCACCAGACCGCCGCTGGCGCCATATTGGCGGATGACATGGCTGGCCGCTGGCGTCGACAGGATACCGCCCTGCCCCACCAGCACCCGGCCATAGCCATTGGCCGCCGCCATGCGGATCGCGGTCTGGATCACCTGACGGTTCAGATAGCGCCCGTCGCCGCCGATCACCAGCGTGGCGCCCTCGTCACGCTCGACGCAATCGAACACGCTCTGGATAAAGTTTTCGGCGTAGTGGGGTTGCGCAAACACCTTCACCTTTTTGCGCAGGCCCGACGTGCCCGGCTTTTGCCCGTCGAACGGGGTGGTGGCGATGGTGGCAATGGCGGTATCGATGATCATGCGGGCTCCGCTGTCAGATTCGCGTAAATACTGGCATAGGCGGCCCCGCTTTGCGACCACGTAAAGTCAGCGCCCATCCCGTTTTTCTGTATACGCCGCCATGTATCGGCGTTGTGATACAAAGTGATGGCACGGGTAATCGCGCCCGACAGGCCGGCATGGTCGACATCGGAAAACTGGACGCCCGTGGCCACGCCTGCCGCAACGGCGGCATGGTTGGCATCGATCACCGTATCGGCCAGCCCGCCCGTGCGCGCCACCACCGGCACACAGCCATAGGCCAGACCATACAATTGCGTCAGGCCACAAGGTTCAAACCGGCTGGGCACCAGAATGGCATCGCCGCCTGCCTGCATGCGGTGGGCCAGGTGCTCGTCATAACCGATGCGCAGTGCGACACGGCCCGGATGGCGTTCGGCCGCCGCCGTCAGTTCGGCCACGATCCCCGCATCGCCCGATCCCAGCAGCGCCAGACGTCCGCCCAGCCCCACCAAATGGTCCAGACATTGCCCCAGCACATCCATCCCCTTTTGCCAGGTCAGGCGGCTGATGACGACAAACAGCGGGCCATCATCACGGGTCAGGCCAAAGCTTTTTTCCAGCGCGCGCTTGTTCGCGCGGCGGCCGGCCATCGCCTTGATCGAATAGGGTCTGGCCAAGGCCGGATCGCTGGCCGGGTTCCATTCGGCCGGATCAATGCCGTTCAGCACCCCATGGACATGCGCCCCGCGCGCATTGATCAGCCCCTCCAGCCCCATGCCAAAGCGCGGCTCGCGGATTTCCAGCGCATAGGTGGGCGAGACGGTGGTGATGGCATGGGCCGCCTCCAGCCCCGCCTTGAGCATGCCCACGCCGCCGTGATATTCCACCCCATGCATCGACCACGCCCGCAGCGGCAGGCCCAGCGCGGGAAAGATCTCTGGCCCGAAATGCCCCTGAAACGCCATGTTGTGGATGGTCATCACGCTGGGGATCGCGCGATCACCAAAGGGCGCGAATTTCAGATAGGCCGGGGCCAGTCCCGCCTGCCAGTCATGGGCGTGCAGCAGGTCAAACCCGCCCAGCGCCGCCACCGCACCGCCCGCAACATCGGCCGCCGCCCGCGCCAGCACGGCAAAGCGGCGCCAGTTGTCGCCCCAATCCTGCCCGCCCGGATCGCCATAGGGGCCGCCATCACGCGCGAACATCTCGGGCGCGTCCAGCACCAGCAGGCGCGGCCCATCCTTTGTCCCGTCAATCGTCGCCGCGATCAGGCTGGCCCGCACCCCCAGAATGTCATCCCACACATGGATGGGCTTGGGCAGGCTGGGCTTTTTCGCGCGGCCCCGCACCGCCATCAACTTTGACAACACCGAGGGGTATCCGGGGATCAGCGTGGTCATCACCACCCCATGCGGCGCGACCGCGGCGGGCAAGGCGCCCGCCACGTCGGCCAGCCCGCCGGTCTTGATGAACGGCACCGCCTCTGACGAGACGGACAGAACGTTCAGCGCCATCAATTCACCCCATATCCAGCGCGTCAATCATGCGCTTGGTGATCAGGCATACGCCGTTTTCGGTTCGGCGGAAACGCTTGGCGTCCAGTTCGGGGTCTTCACCCACCACCAGCCCCTCGGGGATGCGCACGCCTGAATCGATGATGACGCGCGACAGGCGGGCATGGCGGCCGATGTTGCAATAGGGCAAAATCACGCCCTCACTCACCTGCGACCAACTGCCCATCTTGACGCCGGTGAACAGCAGCGAGCGGAACGCCGTCGCCCCCGACACGATGCAATCCTGCGAGATCAGCGAGCGGATGGCATGGCCCCGGCGGCCTTCCTCGTCATGGACGAATTTGGCGGGCGCGGCGACCACCTGATCGGTCCAGATGCGCCAGTCGCGGTCGTACATGTTCAGCATCGGCACGGTGTCGGTCAGATCAAGGTTGGTCTCGAAATAGGCGTCCAGCGTGCCGACATCGCGCCAATATTCGCCGATTTCATCAGCCGCGCGCACACAGCTTTCGGTGAAACGGTGGGCCACCGCCTTGCCGCCCTTGACCAACTGGGGAATCAGGTCATTGCCGAAATCATGCGTGCTGGTGGGGTTGGCCGCATCCTCGCGCAGCAGGTCGAACAGGAATTTCGTGTCGAACACATAAATGCCCATGCTGGCCAGCGACCAGCCGGGCTTGCCGGGGATTTCGGGCGGGTTGGCGGGCTTTTCGACGAAATCGGTGATGACGTCATTGCCGTCCACCGCCATCACGCCAAAGCCGCTGGCCTCCTTTTGCGGGACCACCAGACAGCCGATCGTCACATCCGCGCCGCTGTTCACATGCTGGCGCAGCATCAACTCATAGTCCATCTTGTAGATGTGGTCGCCCGCCAGAATGACCATGTATTTCGGGCTATAGGACTCGATGATGTCGATGTTCTGATACACCGCGTCGGCCGTGCCCTCATACCACTGCGTTTCGGACACGCGCTGGCTGGCGGGCAGGATGTCAAAGCTTTCGTTACGCTCGGGCCGCATGAAGTTCCACGCGCGGTTCATGTGGCGGATCAGGCTATGCGCCTTGTACTGGGTCGCAACGCCGATGCGGCGGATGCCCGAATTGATCGCGTTCGACAGGGCAAAGTCGATGATGCGGCTCATCCCCCCGAAATAGACCGCCGGCTTGGCACGATTGTCGGTCAGTTCCTTCAACCGGCTGCCACGCCCGCCCGCCAGCACATAGGCCATCGCGTCACGCGCCAGCGGCTGCCCATACGATTCACGCATTCCCAGACCCCTCCTGTCAAAACCGTGTCCGGCCGCGGATCAATCCGCCGCCACAAACATAAGCGTCGCCAATGGCGGCAAGGTGACAACCGCACCGCCCTCGCTGGCCACCACCTGTCCCAGATTGCCCATCCCGCTGCCACCGTAACAGGCCGCATCGGTATTCAGCACCTCGCGCCAGACACCGCCCTGCGGCAGCGGCAGGCGATAGGCACCATGCGGCTGGGGCGTCATGTTGCACACCACCACCACGGTGGGTTCACCCGGCGCCTTGCGCGCCCAGGCAAAGACACTGGCATCGGCGTCATCCACCACCAGCCATTCAAACCCCTCGCCCTCGCAGTCGCGGGCGTGCAGGGCGGCATATTCGCGATAGGTATGGTTCAGATCACGCACCAGCGCCTGCACCCCGGCATGGGCCGGATCGTCCAGATGGAACCAGTCCAGCCCCCGGCTTTCGGCCCATTCGCGGTCCTGCGCGAACTCCTGCCCCATGAACAACAGCTTCTTGCCCGGATAGCCCCACATCAGCCCGTAATAGGCGCGCAAATTGGCAAATTGCTGCCAGCGGTCGCCCGCCATCTTGTTCAGCAGACTGCCCTTGCCATGGACCACCTCGTCATGGCTGATGGCCAGCACGAAATTCTCGGCAAAGGCGTACATCAGGCCAAAGGTGATGTCGTTGTGGTGGTGTTTGCGGTGGATCGGATCACGCCCCATATACCGCAAGGTATCGTGCATGAAGCCCATGTTCCATTTGAACCCGAACCCCAGCGCGGTGGCCTGACCGCCGCCGCCCGGCGCGTCATGGGCAGGCTGAGTCACACCCGGCCATGCGGTCGATTCCTCGGCCACGGTCAGGAAACCGGCATGGCTGCCGTACACCGCCCGGTTCATCGCGCGCAGGAAACCCACCGCCTCCCAGTTTTCGCGCCCGCCCTGTGCGTTGGGGATCCATTCGCCCGATTTGCGGCTGTAATCGCGGTACAGCATCGAGGCCACCGCATCCACGCGCAAGCCATCGACGTGATAGCGCTCGGCCCAGAACAGGGCGTTGTTGATCAGGAAACTGGCCACCTCGCGCCGGCCAAAGTTGTAGATCGCGGTGTTCCAGTCCGGGTGATAGCCCAGCCGTGGGTCTTCGTGTTCATACAGCGCCGTGCCGTCGAACCGGGCCAGGCCGTGTTCGTCGGTGGGGAAATGGGCGGGCACCCAATCGATCAACACCCCCAGCCCGGCGCGATGCGCCCCATCGACAAAGCGGGCAAAGCCTTCGGGCGCGCCAAACCGGGCCGAGGGCGCAAACAGGCCGGTCGTCTGATAGCCCCATGACGGGTCATAGGGATGTTCGGACACCGGCAGGAATTCGACATGGGTAAACCCCATATCCACCGCATAGGGGATCAGTTCGGCCGCCATCCGGTCCCAGTCATAGAACCAGCCGTTCTCGTCCTGCCGCCACGATCCGGGGTGGACCTCGTAAATGCTGATCGGCACGCGGCGAGGGTCTTGCGCAGCCCAATGGGCGCGGTGGCTTTCATCGCCCCAGTCCATCTTGACCGGGTGGGCGGTGATGCTGGCGGTGCTGGGGCGCACTTCGCTGGCCAGCGCAAAGGGATCAGCCTTGAGCGGCAGCACCGTGCCGTCGCTGGCGGTGATGCGGTATTTATAGGCCCGGCCCACGCCGATATCGGGGACGAAAATCTCCCAGATGCCGGTGTCCAGACGGCGGCGCATCGCGTGGCGCGCACCATCCCAATCGTTGAAATCGCCCACCACGCTGACATGGGCCGCATTGGGCGCCCAGACGGCGAAATGCACGCCGTCAACGCCCTGATGGTGGATGCAATGCGCGCCCATCTTGTCAAACAGGCGGGTATGGGTGCCCTCGACAATCAGGTAATCGTCGGTCGGGCCCAGCACCGGGGCAAAGGAATAGGCGTCACCCACCCACCAATCCGCCCCCAGTGCCCCGGCACGATATTTGACCGGGCCGGTAAAGTCAGCTTTCCCCGCCGGATCGGCAATCAGCCCTTCGAACAGGGCGCTGTCCCCCACCCGTTGCAACGCGCCCAATGGCGTGCCGTCAATGGCAAAGGCCTCGGCCACCTCTGCGCCCGGCAGGACCACGCGGGCAAATGCCCCCTGTGGCCCGCGATGCACACCCAGCAACGAAAAGGGATCGGCGTGGGTGCCATCCAAAAGCGCGGAAATGGCCGAAGCGGAAGGTTTCACTTAGACTCCCCAGATGTCTTTCGCATATTCGCCGATGGTGCGATCAGAACTGAACCAGCCAACATTGGCGATGTTGTGGATCGCCGACTTGCGCCAGCCGGCCTGATCCATCCAGCGCGCGTCAACGCCACGCTGGGCCTGCGAATAAGCTTCGAAATCGGCACAGCACATGAACCAGTCATGGTCGTACAACCCGCCAATCAGCCCCTTGTAGCGGTCCGGGTCGTCATGGCTGAACACGCCGCTGGCGATGGCGTTGACCGCCTGCTGCAGCTCGCGGTGGCCCTCGATGATGGCGCGCGGGTTATAGCCGTTGGCACGGCGTTCGTTCACCTCATCCGCGGTCAGGCCAAAGATGATGATGTTCTCATCGCCCACATGGTCCTTGATCTCGATATTGGCGCCATCCAGCGTACCGATCGTCAGCGCTCCGTTCAGCGCGAACTTCATGTTGCCGGTGCCCGACGCCTCCATGCCCGCCGTGCTGATCTGTTCGGACAGATCGGCGGCCGGGATGATGCGCTCGGCAAAGGAGACGTTGTAGTTCGGCACAAACACCACCTTGAGCAACCCGCCCACGCTGGGGTCGGAGTTCACCCGGCGGGCGATGTCATTGGCCAGTTTGATAATCAGCTTGGCATTATGGTAGCTGGGCGCGGCCTTGCCGCCAAAGATCTTGACCCGCGGCACCCAGTCACGCTCGGGATGGCTGCGGATCTGGTCATACAACGCCACCGTCTCGATCAGGTTCAGCAACTGGCGCTTGTATTCGTGGATGCGCTTGATCTGCACGTCAAACAGCGCATCGGGGTCCAGACGGACACCCATCAGTTGCTTGATGTGGTTGGACAATGCCACCTTGTTCGCCCGCTTCACCTCGGCCACGCGTTCAGCAAAGCCGCTGTCGCCGGCAAAGGCATTGAGCGCGGTCAGTTTTTGCGCGTCATTCAGGAATTCATCGCCAATCGCCTCACGCACCACGCGCGTCAGGCCGGGGTTGCACTGCTGCAACCAGCGGCGCGGCGTGACTCCATTGGTCTTGTTGTTGATCCGGGTGGGGTACAGCTTGTGCAGGTCGCTGAACACCGTCACCTTCATCAGATCGGTGTGCAGCGCAGCCACGCCATTGACCGAATGCGCGCCGACAAAGGCCAGATTGGCCATGCGCACACGGCGCTCACCGCCTTCGTCGATCAGGCTGATGGCCGAAATCTGCGCGCCATCCATCCCCGCCCGGCGCGCCTCACGCAGCACCCGGCTGTTAATCGCATAAACGATCTGCATATGGCGCGGCAGCAGGCGTTCGAACAAAGGCAACGGCCAGCTTTCCAGCGCCTCGGGCAGCAGGGTGTGGTTGGTATAGCCGACCGTTTTTTTGGTCACCTCCCACGCCTCGTCAAACTCCAGCCCGTGGACGTCGATCAACAGCCGCATCAGTTCGGCCACCGCCACGCTGGGGTGGGTGTCGTTCAACTGGATCGCGGCCTTGTCCGGCAGGGTGCGGATATCGCCATGATATTGCACATGGCGGCGCACGATGTCCTGAATGCTGGCCGACGAGAAGAAATACTCCTGCCGCAGGCGCAGTTCCTGCCCTGCCGGACTGCTGTCGGCGGGATAGAGCACGCGCACCAGGCTGTCAGCCTTGACCTGATCGGCCAGCGCGCCAAAGTGGTCGCCCGCGTTGAACGCGTCCAGCCGGAGCGGGTCCAGCGCCCATGCCGTCCACAGGCGCAGCGTATTCACCCGCTTGCCCTGCCAGCCGACGACAGGGGTGTCGACTGCCGATGCCTCGACCTGCTCGGCCGGGTGCCAGGTGACGCCGGTGTCCGATTCCACCACCTCGCCGCCAAAGCCCACGCGATAGGCGCTTTCGCGGCGGTCGAACTCCCACGGGTTGCCATGGGCCAGCCATGTTTCGGGCAATTCGACCTGCCAGCCATCGTCAATGCGTTGGCGGAACATGCCGTTGACGTAGCGGATGCCATAGCCATAGGCCGGGATGTCCAGACTGGCCAGGCTCTCCATGAAGCAGGCAGCCAGCCGCCCCAGACCGCCATTGCCCAGCGCCGCATCGGGCTCCAGTTCCTCCAGCGCGGCCAGATCAAAGCCATGCGCGCGCAGCGCCGCTTCCATCTCGCGCGTCAGCCCCATGTTCGAGAGCGCATCGCGCAGCAACCGCCCGATCAGGAACTCCATCGAGAGGTAATAGACCCGCTTGCCCCCCTTGTCATAGGTCTCGCGGGTGGATTCGAACCAGCGGTCGATCACCTTGTCGCGCAGCGCCAGCACGGCGGCCTGAAACCAGTCATGCGGCTTGGCTGCGCGTTCATCCTTGCCCACTCGGTGGCGCAGGACATCCAGCACCAGCGTGTTGATGTCATCATGGGCGGCGGCGGTGGTCGTGGTCTGGCTGTTGGTCAAGGCCGAAACTCCCCTGTATTCTCGGCCCACCGGAACAAGGTCCGATGGCGTGGACGTTGGCCTCTCCCGGACCGACCTGCATCGCGTGGCCGGCTATATCCGGCAAAACGCCAAAGCGGTCGGTTTCCTTTCACCATACAGGCTAAGCCAGTGAGGGCGTCTTTCACAAGCACCCATGTTGGCTCGCATGAAATATATGTGAAGTCGATGCCCGCCTGTTTCGCCTCCGCAACATATACGTATGCTTGGCAAGCGACTGCGGGATTGCCATGATGGCGGGAAAGCGATGCGCGTGGCATGCTGCAATCGATCGGCAATAAGGCGTGCACGCCCTTGCGCCGCGCCATTTTCAGCACGCTCCCCGCCCCAGACAAAGGCCGCCCGATGACCCAGCCCAGCCCCGCCAGCGCCCCCGCCCAGACGCAGCCCTGGTGGCGCGGGGCCAGCATCTATCAGATCTATCCGCGCAGCTTTTTCGACAGCAATGGCGATGGCGTGGGCGATTTGCCGGGCATCACCGCGCGGCTGGACCATATTGCCGCGCTGGGGGTGGACGCGATCTGGATCAGCCCGTTCTTTACCAGCCCGATGGCCGATTTCGGCTATGACGTGGCCGATTACTGCGATGTTGATCCGATTTTTGGCACGCTGGCCGATTTTGACGCGCTGATTGCGCGCGCCCATGCGCTGGGGCTGAAGGTGACGATCGATCAGGTCTTTGCCCATACGTCCGACCAGCATCCGTGGTTCATCGAAAGCCGCCAGTCGCGCGACAACCCGCGCGCCGACTGGTACGTCTGGCAGGATGCCAAGCCCGACGGCACACCGCCGTGCAACTGGCAATCGGTGTTTGGCGGCCCGGCATGGACATGGGATGCGCGCCGCTGCCAATATTACATGCACCAGTTCCTGAAGGAGCAGCCGCAACTCAACGCCCATAACCCAGCTGTACAGGACGCGCTGCTGGACGCGCTGCGGTTCTGGCTGGATCGCGGGGTGGACGGGTTCCGGCTGGATGCGCTCAACCATGCGATGTTCGATCCCGCCTTTACCGACAATCCCGTGGCCCCGGCCGACCGCCCCCGCACCCGCCCTTTCGACTTTCAGGACAAGCTGCATAGCCAAAACCACCCCGGCGTGGTCGATTTCATCCGCCGCATCCGCGCGCTGTGCGACGGCTATGGCGCGGTGTTCACCGTGGCAGAGGTGGGCGGCAACGACATCGTCCCCCTGATGAAGGCTTATACGGCGGGGGAGGCCCATCTCTCCAGCGCCTACAGCTTTGAATTCCTCTATGCGCCCGAACTGACCCCGGCGCTGGTGAAAAAGACGCTGGCGCAATGGCATGACCGCCCCGGCCCCGATGGCTTGGCCGAGGGCTGGCCCAGTTGGGCGTTCGAAAACCACGATGCCCCGCGCCATATCTCGCGCTGGTGCGCGCAGGCAGCAATGCGCCCGGCCTATGCGGCGATGACGGCCTGTCTGCTGGCCTGCCTGCGCGGCAACATGTTCCTGTATCAAGGGCAGGAACTGGCGCTGGAGCAGGACGAGATCCCGTTTGAACTGTTGCAGGACCCCGAAGCCATCGCCAACTGGCCCCTGACCCTGTCGCGCGATGGCGTGCGCACGCCGATCCCATGGACCGCCGAGGCGCCGCAGGGCGGGTTTACCACCGGCACGCCTTGGCTGCCGGTATCCCCCGGCAATCAGGCCCGCGCGGTGGACCGGCAACAGGGCGATGACAGCCCGCTGGCCCACACCCGCGCCGCGCTGGCCCTGCGGGCGGCGCATCCGGCGCTGCGGCTGGGCGCGATGGAGGACGTCCACGCGCGCGGCGACATCCTGACCTTCACCCGCCGCCATGGCGACAGCGTGATCCATTGCGCTTTCAACCTGTCGGCCCACCGCCATGCCCATGCCATGCCGCCGGGCGCGGTGCTGCATGCCGTCAATGGCGCGGACGCCGCGCATCTGCCGCCCTATGGCGCGGTGGTGGTGCAAGGGTAATGCCGCGCGCATGCCCCCGGTGGCCAGTGCGCGTCCAGCCCTTGCAGCAAAGCCCATGCGCGCGCATCACGCAGCCATGACTCACACCCCCGCCCCCACACCTTTGGCTGATGATGATCTGTCCGCGCTGTATGCCGTGGCCGATCATGGCGGCGCGCTGTGCACGGTGGTGGGGATCGACGGATCATGGTCGCGCCGGCTGGGGGCCCAACTGGCGGTGCTGCCTAATGGCACGATGCGCGGCAGTCTGGCTGATGGCTGTCTGGAACGCGCGCTGGCCGATCAGGCGCTGGCGGGGGGGGCGGCGCGCGTGCTGCGCTATGGCGCGGGGTCACCATTCATCGACATCCGCCTGCCTTGCGGATCGGGGGTAGAGGTAATGGTGGACCCGGCCCCCGATGCCGATGCCGTGGCGCAAGTGGTGGCCGATCTGCACGCGCGGCGCGTTGGACGGTTGGCGGTCGGCGATACGCCCGGTGGGCATTTCACCCGCACCTATGCCCCACCCTTGCGCTTGATCGTGATGGGCAGCGGGCCGGAATTGCGCGCGCTGGCCGGATTGGCGATGGCTCAGGGCGTGGCGGTGCTGACCTGCGCCCCCATGGGCGAGCCTGCCGATATCGCCCTGTCGCTGGGACAACCACCCGCCCTGCCCGATGGCTGGCAACCTGATCCGTGGACGGCGGTGGTGGTGCTGTTCCACGATCACGAATGGGAACGCACGTTGATCCCGTGGGCGCTACGCAGCGACGGGTTTTATGTGGGCGCGCAAGGCGGCGCCCGCACCCGCGCCAGCCGGGCCGATTATTTGCGCGACATGGGGCTGACGCAGGCGGCCACGGGTCGGTTGCGCAGCCCTGTGGGGCTGATCCCGGCGGCGCGCACGCCTTCGGTGCTGGCGCTCTCGATCATGGCCGAACTGGTCGCCGCGCATGAGGCGGCGATCAGCACACTGGCCCTTGATCAGTTGACGAACACCTCGGGCTGAGCGTTCAGGACAATCGGATCGGCCATCACCACCTTGCGCGGATTGCCCATCAGGCGTCGCCACCAGATCTCGGGCTCCAACCGATAGGGCACATAGACCAGTTGCGCATTGCCCGCGCTTTCCAGCCGGACACGGATGCCATCGGGCCATTTGGCGGCCAGATTGCCGGGCATGTTGACGTTTACCGCAATGGCCGCGCCCGCGATCTCGCCCTGACCGGCGTTATCCGACAACTCATCGATCAGCATCTGGTAAAGATCGGCCGCGCGCGAATGCTCATCGCCGTCCCACCCGGCCAGCGCGTTCACCTCGCCATCACGCGCGACCACTGCCCCGAACGGATAGAACTCGCCCGCTTGCCGCAACATCTCGCAGGCAAACTCGACGCAATAGGTCAAGGCGGACTGCAAATTACCGGCCCTATAGCTCACACTCGCCCCCCTCTTCGGGTCAATTCCGTGACGCACCGCGACATCGGCCGCGATGAATCACAGTCTTGTACGCCCTCTGAGCGATGATAAGGCCACTTGTTTCAATTAACTATGCAAAAATGCGTGGGTTGATAAAATTTGCCGCAGCGCCACATCGCCTTACAGACGATCTGCCTGCGCGACCGCGTCACTGGCGCGCAAGGCACTGACAATGCGGGTCAAATGCGCCAGATCGCGGACCTCCAGATCGACCTCGTAGGTGCCGAAAAGATCGTCGCGCTGAGTCATTTCCAGATGGACGATATTGGCCATGTTCCCGGCAAAAATGCCCGTCACCTGTGCCAGCGTGCCGGGGCGGTTATACAGCACGCAACGCAAACGCCCCACCGCGCCATTGCTGCGTTCCCCCCACGACAGGTCCAGCCAGTCGCGGTCCTGCCCATTGGCCAGATCCTCGCAAGCGATCGAGTGTACCTCGACCCCGACGCCCGGACGGCGCACGCCCACGATGCGGTCGCCCGGCACCGGGTGGCAGCAATCGGCCAGATGAAACGCCATCCCCGGCGTCAGTCCCCGGATCGAAATCGCCCGCTCCTGTTTGGGCCATTGTTCGGGATCGGGCAGCGCGGCGGTGCTGCCGGGGACCAGCGCTTCCATCACCTGCCGGTCGTCCAGCTTGGCCGTGCCGATGGCCACCATCAGGTCCTCGTCCGAACGATAGCCCAGCCGCTTGACCGCACTGGTGATCGCCTTTTTGCCCACCTTGCCAGCGGGCAGACGCTCGACAATCTCGTCAAACAACTGGCGGCCGATCTGGGCCACTTCGGCGCGTTCCTTGGCGCGCACGGCGCGGCGGATGGCGGCGCGCGCCTTGCCCGTGACGCAAGACCCCAGCCACGAGAGTTGTGGGCTGGCGGTGCGGCTCTTGATGATTTCCACCACATCGCCATTGGCCAGCGTGGTACGCAAAGGCACATGGCGGCCGTTGATCTTGGCCCCCACCGCCATGCTGCCCAGATCACTGTGCACGGCATAGGCAAAGTCGATCGGCGTCGCGCCCTTGGGCAACTGGAACAGCGCGCCCTTGGGCGTAAAGGCAAAGATGCGATCCTGATAGATCGCCATCTTGGTGTTTTCCAGCAGCTCCTCTGCGTCATGGCTGGCGTCCAGCACCTCGACCAGATCGCGCAGCCAGCCCACCTGCCCATCGGGCTGTACCACGCCCTGTTTGTACGCCCAATGCGCGGCCAGACCGTATTCGTTCGTTTCGTGCTGGTCCCAGGTGCGGATCTGCACCTCGATTCGCATCGAGCGTTCATAGATCATCGAGGTGTGCAGCGACTTGTAGCCGTTGCTCTTGGGCGTGGAGATGTAATCCTTGAACCGGCCGGGGATCGCCTGCCACGTGGTGTGCAGGATGCCGATGGCGCGATAGCAATCGGCCACGTCATCCACCAGCACGCGAAAGGCCATGATGTCGGTGATCTGGTCAAAGGCGACATGGCGCTCGGCCATTTTCTTCCAGATCGAATAGGGGTGCTTTTCGCGGCCCCACACCTTGCAGCGCACACCCGCCTCGGTCATGGCCTGACTGATGGCCAGCGCAATGGCGTCCACCTGCCCGCCGTCACTCTCGCGGATCTGTGTCAGGCGCCCGGTGATGGTGGCATAGGCTTCCGGCTCCAACTGCTCGAACGCCAGCAGGTGCATCTCGCGCATGTATTCATACATGCCCACCCGCTCGGCCAGCGGGGCATAGATCTCCATCGTCTCGCGGGCGATGCGGCGGCGCTTGTCCTCGCTCTTGATGAAATGCAGCGTGCGCATGTTGTGCAGCCGGTCGGCCAGCTTGACCAGCAACACGCGCAGGTCCTCGCTCATGGCCAGCAGGAATTTGCGCAGGTTCTCGGCGGCGCGCTCCTTTTCGCTCTGCGCCTCGATCTTGGACAGCTTGGTCACGCCATCAACCAGCCGCGCGACATCGGGGCCGAACAGCTTCTCGACCTCCTCGATGGTGGCCAGCGTGTCCTCGACCGTGTCGTGCAACAGGGCGGTGATGATCGTGTCCTGATCCAGCTTCAGCTCGGTCATCAGGCCTGCCACCTCGACCGGATGGCTGAAATAGGGGTCACCACTGGCGCGCTTTTGCGTGCCGTGTTTCTGGACGGTATAGACATAGGCGCGGTTGAGCATCGCCTCATCCGCGTCGGGCGCGTAGGCCTTTACCCTTTCGACAAGTTCATACTGGCGCAACATCGCCCCTTGATGGGCGAAGGAGGCGCCCAAGGGCAAGACTAAATGCGGATTTTCTTTGGAAGGCAGGCGCGCTTTTGCGCAAGATGGCGCGGGCTTGGGCAAAATGGACGCAGCCCGGATTGACGCCAAGCCCCCCACCCGCAACAATGGACCAAAGCAAACCGGCAACACGCGACAATAGCGGCGTGCGCCCTGCAAATACCGGGAAGGAACACCATGGTTGCCCCCAACATGATCCCCGCGATCAAGGCCACGTTGCGTGCCAATGAAATCGGCAATGGTTCACCCTATGAACTGCGTTTTGCGCGTCTGGGGAAAAGCGGGGCCAGCTTTGGCTATATGCAGGGGGATACCAATGTGTCGCAATTGGCGCGCGATACCTTGAAAAAGATCCTGATCGCCAATGGCAGCAGCGATGGCGCGGCCGGCGCGATCATCACCGCGCTGGCCCGCCCCCTGCCCAATGGCAATCCGCTGTCGGCGGGGGACACGGCAACCGTTTCGGCCGCGCTGAAGTCGGCCAAGGGCAAGAGCATCGTTGACGCGATGGATGCGCAGTTCTTTGACATTGTGATCAAAGGGCTCGACACGCTGATCAGCGCGGCCAAAACCGCGCGGATGGGTGTGGAGCCGCTGGCCATGCTGTATGCCGCCGCATGGATCAACATGACCGGCGCGCCGGTGACAATGTGCAAATGGGTGGGCGGCATGACCGCCAATGGTGTGCCCGCACCGATGCCGCCGATGCTGGGTTTTCACGACATCGTGTCCTATTTGCAGGCGACGCCGTTTTACACGCAAAACCCGGCCAATTTCGATCACCTGGCCGGGGCAGTGCGGGTGGGGATGCCGTTGTTGCCCTAAGGCGTGGAGCTCAGCTCCACACCACCTCGGGCGGCAGGCTCATCAGGATGGCGTCGACATTACCGCCGGTCTTCAACCCGAACAGCGTGCCCCGGTCATAGACCAGATTGAATTCGGCATAGCGCCCGCGCCATTCCAGCTGCTGGCGCTTTTGCTCAGGCGTGAAGTCCATCCCCATGCGGCGGCGCACCAGCATCGGGAACACCTGAAGGAAGGTTTCGCCCACCGCCTTGGTAAAGGCGAAGTTGGCGTCGAAACCGGCCGCGTCCGCGCATTCCAGATGGTCGTAAAAGATGCCACCCACGCCGCGATGCACCTTGCGGTGGGGGATGTAGAAATATTCGTCGCACCACGCCTTGTATCGGCCGTAATAATCATCGCCCCCCGCGCCGCCCGAATGCGCATCACACGCGGCCTTGAACGCGGCGTGGAAATCGGCCGTGTCTTCGTCATAGGGGATCGGCGGGTTCAAATCCGCGCCGCCGCCAAACCATGCCTTGGTTGTGGTCAGGAAACGGGTATTCATGTGGACGGCGGGCACATGCGGATTGGCCATATGCGCGACAAGGCTGATGCCGGTGGCGGTAAAGCCGGGATTGTCGGGCGAAGCGCCATTGATCGTGGCGGCAAATTGCGGACTGAACGCGCCATGCACGGTCGAGACATTGACGCCCACCTTCTCGAACACGCGGCCCTTCATCAGGCCCTGCACGCCGCCACCCGTATCAGCCTCTCCGGCCACGGCGTCACGCGTCCACGGGGTGTATTGGAAGGCCGCGTCGCTGCCCGCCTCGCGCTCGATCGCCTCGAACGCGGCGCAGATGGAATCGCGCAGATGTTCAAACCACGCGCGGGCGGTGGCGGTGCTGGCGGTCCAGTCGGGGGTCGGCGTCATGTCGGGCGGCTCCGGCAAAAGTTGGGCGTTGCGAAAGGCGCTCGCTTGCCATTGCGGCGGCGGCGCGGCAAGGGAAAGTGATGGCTCACACTGTGTTCGCCCCGTTTGTGTTTGCCGATCGGACATTCGCCATCGCCGAAAGTCGGGCGGTGTGGTGGGCGGATCAGCGCGCGTTGCTGGTGGCGGACCTGCATCTGGAAAAGGCCAGCTGGTTTGCCGCGCGCGGACAGATGCTGCCCCCCTATGACAGCCGCGCGACGCTGGAGCGGTTGAGCGCGGCGGTGGCGGCAACGGGCGCGCGGACGGTCTATTGCCTGGGCGACAATTTCCACGACAGCGATGGCCCCGAACGGATGGAGCCGGTGGCGCGCGCGCTGTTGGCCGAACTGGCGCGGCAGGTGGCATGGGTGTGGATCACCGGCAACCACGATCCTGATGTCGGCAACCTGCCCGGCGATGTGGTGGACGAGACACTGGTGGACGGCATCGCCCTGCGCCATCAGGCGGCGGTGGGCGTGCCGCCCTGCCCCGAGATTTCTGGCCACTACCATCCCCGATTGCGGTTGCGGGTACAGGGGCGGATGATCGCCCGGCCCTGCGCGCTGATCGGCGACTCGCGCATGGTGCTGCCCGCCTTTGGCGCGCTGACGGGCGGGATGGACGCTGCCGACCCGGCCCTGACCGCAGCCATGGCCCCCGCCCGCCGCATTCAGGCGATCGTCCCCGCACAGGGCCGCGCGCTGCGTTTTCCCGTCACGGATGGCGCAAATCCGGCCTCTGCCTGCGGCTAAGGCCGTGCGCGCGATGCCACACCGGCGTCACAATCGGCGGACCAGCGGGCCTCTACGCAAATATTCGCTTTTGCGCGGACACGCTTTGTTTTAAAGGCGCGCGCGTAGAAACAGTTCAGGAGATCCGGACATAGCTCCCCCACCACGGCGCATGATGGCGCCCCCCGTCAAGAGCGGGCCTCGCTATAACGAGATGATCAACGTGCCGCGCGTACGCGTGATTGATGACGAGGGCGAGAACCTTGGCATCATGTACACGCGCGAGGCAATCGCACAGGCCTTTGAGAACGGTCTGGACCTGGTTGAGGTCTCGCCCAACGCCGATCCGCCAGTCTGCAAGTTCCTCGACGTGGGCAAGTACCGCTACGAGGCGCAGAAGAAGGCCAATCTGGCGCGCAAGTCGCAAAAGACGCAGGAGATCAAGGAGATCAAGATGCGTCCCAACATCGACGACCATGACTATGACGTCAAAATGCGTGCCATGAACAAGTTCATCGGCGAAGGGGACAAGGTCAAGGTGACGCTGCGTTTCCGTGGCCGCGAACTGTCGCACCAACAGCTGGGCATGAACCTGCTCAAGCGCGTGCAGGAAGACATTGCCGAAGTCGGCAAGGTTGAAGCCTATCCGCGCATGGAAGGTCGCCAGATGCTGATGGTGATCGCGCCCAAGTGATGCTATGAACGTCTGACCTCGCCCGTGTGGCTGGCCATTTCAGGCCTATCCCCCACCGGGCAGGATCTACGAAGAGGCGCCGTACCCCATCGCGGGTCCGGCGCCTTTCGTTTGTGCGGCATTGGCCCGTTTGCCCGGCGTTGATGCGCCCGCCAACCGCGTCGCCACCTGAAACGCGAAGACCCCGCCGGTGGTGGCCGACGGGGTCCTCTCGCAAACGGGTGTTGCCGGTGATCAGCCGTAACGGCCGGTCACATAATCGCGCATCGCCTCGGTCTCGGGCTTGATAAAAGCCTCGGACGAAGGGCGGAATTCGACCATTTTGCCCAGCAGCATGAAGCCGGTGTAGTCACTGATGCGCGCGGCCTGTTGCAGGTTATGCGTGACGATGACGATGGTAAAGCTGTCCTTCAGCTCCATCAGCGTCGCTTCCAGCTTGGCCGTGGACATCGGATCCAGCGCCGAAGCCGGCTCGTCCAGCAACAGCACTTCGGGTTCAACCGCGATGCCGCGCGCCACGCACAGGCGCTGTTGCTGACCACCCGACAGGCCCAAGCCTGACGTATGCAGCTTGTCCTTGACCTCGTTCCACAGCGCCGCGCGGGTCAGCGAGCGCTCGACGATCTCGTCCATCTCGGCCTTGCTGGCCTTTTGATGCAGACGCACGCCAAAGGCGATATTGTCATAGATCGACATCGGGAACGGCGTCGGGCGCTGGAACACCATGCCGATACGCGCGCGCAGGCGGGCCACGTCACCCTTGATCGGCACGCCACCGGCGTTGGCCATCTGGCTGGCGTCCACCTCGTCACGCGGGTTCAGCATGTTTTCGCCGTTGAACAGGATCTGGCCCGTGGCGCGCTGACCGGGGTACAGGTCATAGATCTTGTTCAGCGTGCGCAGCAGCGTCGATTTGCCACAGCCCGAAGGCCCGATCAGCGCGGTGATCTGGTTACGGGCCACCGGCAGATCGACGTTGAACAACGCCTGATTCTTGCCATAGAAAAAGTCGAGACCACGCACGTCCACGACGCGCTCGGACTGCGGCGGCGCGACCATGACGGTCGGCGTGTCGGCCTGCGTTTCGTCAAAGCTCACTTGTTGCTCCCGCGCGCCAGAGCGCGCCCGATGATATTGGCGGAAAGAACGGTGAAAGAAATCAGCAGCGCGCCCACCCATGCCAATTGGCGCAGGTCGTCATAGGGGCTGTTGGCAAAGTCATAGATGACCTTGGGCAACGCGCCGATCGGCTGAGTCAGATCCCAGCTGGTAAAGGCATTGCCAAGCGCCGTGAACAGCAGCGGCGCCGTCTCGCCCGAGATACGGGCAAAGCCGAGCAGCGCGCCAGTCACAAGGCCGGTGCGGCTGGCACGCCAGATGATCGCGCGGATGACATAGCCCTTGCCCGCGCCCAGCGCCATGCCGGCCTCGCGCAGGTGGTTGGCTTGCAGACGCAGGATGTCCTCGGTCGTGCGGGTAACGACAGGTGCGGCCAGACAGGCCAGCGCCGCCGCGCCCGCAATCGCCGAGAAGCCGCCGAACGGGGCTACCAGAATCTCGTAGATGAACAGGCCGACGAGGATCGAGGGCGCGGACAGCAGCACGTCGTTCAGGAACCGCACCGCCGAGGCCAGCTTGTTGCCTTCGCCATATTCGGCCAGCCACGTGCCGGCCAGAATGCCGACCACCACCGCACCGATCATGCCCATCGCGCACAGCACCAGCGAGCCGAGGATGGCGTTTTTCAAACCACCTTCGGTGCCAGCCGCCGGCTGATCCATGGTAAAGATGTGCAGGCCAAGGCCGCCCAGACCATTCTTCATCAGCGAACCAAGGATCATCACCAGACCCGCCACCGCCACCAAAGTGGCCAGCGTGGTCAGGCCGACAAAGATATAGTTCACCAGCTTGCGCCGCATGTGCCGGTCAAAGCCGGCGGATTTCACGGGGGCGGACATCAGTGCTTCTCCCGGCCGATCAGCAGGCGGGCAGCCGCCAGCACGACAAAGGTGATGACAAACAGCACCAGACCCAGCGCCACCAGCGCGGCCGAATGCATGCCGGTCGCCTCGGCGAATTCGTTGGCGATGGTCGAGGCGATGGTCGAGCCCGAGGCAAACAGGCTGGTCGGGAATTCATGGCTGTTGCCAATGATAAAGGTCACCGCCATCGTTTCACCCAGCGCACGCCCCAGCCCCAGCATCACCGCGCCAATCGCGCCGCGCCGGACATAGGGGATCATGATCGAGCTCACCACCTCGAACGGAGTGCAGCCCATGCCATAGGCCGCCTCGCGCACATGGGTCGGCACCGACAGCAACAGCTCGCGGAAAACCGAGGCGATATAAGGCAGCACCATCAGCGCCAGAATCAGCGAGGCGGTGAAGATATTGGCGCCATTGGGGATGCCATAGAACAGCTTGCCCCAGAAGCTTTCGGGGTCAAGGGTCATCAGCAGCGGCATCTGGACGTTTTCGGCAAACCAAGGGGCCAGCACGAACAGGCCCCACATGCCGTACACGATTGAGGGAATGCCCGCCAGCAGCTCGACCGCCACGGCCACCCAATGGGCAATCGCGCGCGGGCAGAATTCCACCAGAAAGACCGCGATGCCAATCGCCAGCGGCACCGCCATCACCATCGCCATGAACGCCGTGATCAGCGTTCCGACAATCGGCCCGGCCGCGCCATATTCGTCGGCTACCGGGTCCCACACGCTGCTGGTGAAAAAGCCCAGGCCGAAGTGCGACAGTGCCGGCCACCCGCCGATCAACAGCGAGATCAACAGCCCTGCCAGCGTCGCCAGCAGCACCATGGCCGCCGAAAAACACAGGCCATGAAAGATTGCGTCGTTACGCCCGGCGCGGGAAACGCCCCGCGAATTATCCATTCGCGGGGCGGTCTCTCCGGCTGGAGCCAGATGTGCTTCAGCCATGTTCATTACTCTTACTTGCTCACATAGACCGGCTTGCCGCCCGCCTGGATCTGCAGCCACTGCTTGCGGATCAGAGCCTTGACGGGAGCAGGCATCGGCACATAGTCCAGACGGTCAGCGGCAGCATCGCCGTTCTTGTACGCCCAGTCAAAGAACTTCAGCACATTGGCAGCCTTTTCAGCATTGGCCTGCTGCGTGTGCATCAGAATGAAGGTCGCACCCGAGATCGGCCACGACTTGGGACCGGGCTGGTTGATCAGCAGGACATAGTTGCCCGGCGCACGACCCCACGGCGCACCAGCGGCGGCCGCGGCAAAGGCTTCGGCTTCAGGCTTGGGGAACTGACCAGCGCGGTTCTGCACCAGCGTGTAGGCCACGCCACCCTTGCGGGCATAGGCATATTCCACATAACCGATCGAGCCGACGGTCTGCTTGACGAAAGCGGCGACGCCATCATTGCCCTTGCCGCCCAGACCCACCGGCCAGTTGACCGAGTCATTGGCACCCACGCGCTGCGACCACGAAGGCGAGGTCTGCGACAGGAACGAGGTGAAGATGAACGAGGTGCCCGAACCGTCCGAACGGTGCACAACCGTGATCGGCAGCGGGGGCAGACGCAGGCCGGGGTTCAGCTTGGCAATGCGCGGATCGTTCCACGCCTTGACCTGACCCAGGAAGATTTCGCCCAGCAGCGCGCCGGTCAGCTTGATCTGACCCGACTGGATGCCAGGCAGGTTGACGATGGGCACAACGCCGCCGATGACGGTCGGGAACTGCACCAGACCAGCCTGCGACAGCTCACCAACCATCAGCGGCTTGTCCGAGGCGCCGAAATCGACGGTCTTGGCCTTGATGTTCTTGATGCCGCCACCAGAGCCGATGCCCTGATAGTTCAGCTGGTCACCGCCAGCCGCCTTGTAGGCCTGCGCCCACGCCAGATAGATATCCTTGGGGAAGGTAGCGCCAGCACCAGTGATGGTATCGGCATGGGCAGTACCGGCAGTAATGGCCACAGCGCCCAGCGCGATCATGAATTTGCGAAACATGGTATGACTCCAATTGTTCGGGTCCGTTCCTGATCTGGGCGCTAGACGCGCTTCATTACGGCTTTGTGACAAAAAGGTTGATAGGCACCCCGCCGGGCATGGTTTTGATGACCTCTATATACGGGCCTGAACCGAGCCAATCCGCCCGCCATCGTCAACTCACGTGTTTATACGGATATTTCTGTTGCCCCAGAGCCACACCAACATGGCCTATTAACCATACTTGCCACCTTCCCCCATCCAGACGGACACATGTTTGTAACATAACGGGACTAACCGCCCCGGTGGAAAGGCAGCGCGCTTTGGCACTGCCGGTCTGGGTATGTAGGGCGAGTGAAGAATTTCTAC
Source organism: Novosphingobium ovatum (assembly GCF_009909235.1). GTDB lineage: Bacteria > Pseudomonadota > Alphaproteobacteria > Sphingomonadales > Sphingomonadaceae > Novosphingobium > Novosphingobium ovatum. Next base: position 272,869 of record NZ_JAAAPO010000001.1, on the reverse strand, counting down.
CAATGAGGTAGAGTTTCTGAGTCGCGGACGGGACACGCCTTCCGCTAGCACCCCCTCACACACGCAACACGGGCAGGCATCAGCCTGTCTGGCAAGAATTCAGGGATTACCGGCACTGCGGTTGCGGTGTCGGCAGGGCATCTACAGAGGGAGTTTTTCCAATGACGATTCGCAACTCGATTGCGCTGGCGGCTGTCGCCACCGTTCTGGCCGTGCCCAGCATGGCGCAGGCCCATGCCGGTCACCACACCACCGTGACCAAGAAGAAGAAGGCCCGTCCGGCCCCCGCCGCCGAAGCCGCCGAAGCCGGTCTGACCACCGCTGAACAGCTGCAGCTGGCCCAGCAGCAGCTGGCCATGATGCAGGCGCAGCTGAACGACATGCAGGCCAAGATCGCCGCTGCTCCGGCCAAGACCGACGTGGCTGACGCCGCCAAGGCCGCCGCCGCCGCGCAGGCCGCCGCTGTCAAGGCGCAGGCCGCTGCCGACAAGGCCAACACCTCGGCCGCCTCGACCGCCAAGACCGTGGGCACCATGAGCTGGGCCGCCAAGACCAAGCTGTCGGGCCGCATGTATTACAACGTCAGCTCGATCACTGCCGAAAACACCGCCGGTACGTCGGTTGAAAAGGACGGCGGCATCCAGATCAAGCGCTTCTACATCGGTCTGGACCACCAGCTGGACAAGACCTTCTCGGCCAACATCACGCTGGACGTCGACAACCTGCTGCGCAGCACCTCGGGCGCGACCGACGTCGCCATCTTCGTCAAGAAGGCTTATGTGCAGGCCAAGTTCTCGCCGGCTCTGACGATCCGCGCCGGTGCCGCCGACATGGCTTGGGTGCCCTACGAAGAATCGCTGCAGGGCTTCCGCCACATCGAGAAGACCTCGACCGACTATCTGGGTCTGGGCACCTCGGCTGACTGGGGCGTGCACGCTCTGGGTTCGTTCAGCGACGGCCTGATCAGCTACCAGATCTCGGCTGTGAACGGCGCTGGCTATCGCACCGCCAGCCTGACGCAGACCATCGACATCGAAGGCCGCGTCTCGCTCAGCTACAAGGGCTTCAACGTCGGCGTTGGTGGCTACACCGGCCGTCTGGGCGCCAATGTTCAGAACACCACGACCTACAAGAACGGTGACCGCTTCAACGTGATCGCCGCCTACAAGGGCAAGCTGGGCAAGGCTGACTTCACCGTTGGCGGTGAATACATCTACGCCAAGAACTTCACCACCACGCTGATCAAGTCGGCCACCTCGAACGACAGCACCGAAGCCTACTCGCTGTTCGCCTCGGTCTCGCCGGCGCCCAAGTGGACCGTGTTCGGCCGCTATGACTTCATGAAGGCCAGCAAGGACCTGAACCCGGCCCAGCACCTGAACTTCTACAACGTCGGCCTGCAGTTCTCGCCCGCCAAGATCTTTGATCTGGCGCTGGTGTACAAGCGTGACCAGGGCACTGCCAGCCTGGTCAAGGGCAACCTGGTCTCGGGCCAGGCCAGCCGCGACGAAGTGGGCATCTACGGTCAGTTCCGCTTCTGATCGGGCGGCGCCCGGAAGGGGGCGCCACCTGTCGAAACGAACGACAAATGGGGCGGGCGGGACATCATGTTCCGCCCGTTTCCTTTTGGCCAGTTGCCGCGCGGCCGGGCCTTGGGCACTATGAACGGGTGAATGACGCGCCCGCCCCTGCCCACGATCTGACCGTTGTCCTGCTGGCGGCGGGGGCATCGCGCCGGATGGAAGGGGCGGACAAGCGGTTTTTGCCCATCGCGCGCGCCGATGGCGGCGGATATTGGCCACTGCTTTGCCACACGCTGGCGCTGTATCGCGGCTTGGGCCTGCCGGTGGTGGTGGTCACACCGCCCGAATCGACGCCCATCGCCCATGCCATCGCCACCCATTTCCCCGATGACACCGCGATTCGCCTGATCGCCAATCCGGCGCCCTCCGATGATCAGGGCGAATCGGCCCGCATCGGCCTGTCGCATGTGCCCGCCGCGGCGCTGATCGCGCTGGTGGATCACCCGCTGTTGCGGCCCGCCCATGTCGCCGCATTGATTGCCCATGCGGGCGAATCGGCGATTGTCATCCCCCGCCACAACGGCGCACGCGGCCATCCCGTCCTGCTGGGCGCGGCCCATGTCCGCGCGATTCGCGCCGCCCCCGCCCTTACCCCGCGCCAACACATCGCCGCCATGGGGCACGATATCCTCTGGCTGGACAGCCCCGATCCTGCCTATACCACCGACATCGACACGCCCGCCGACGCTGACCGGCTGATCCCCGGTTGGCGGCACGCGGGCCAACCCTGAACCGAACAGCGCGACGAAAGAGCATCGGCATGAAACTGCACAACAAGGTTTGCATCGTCACTGGCGCGGCCAGCGGCATTGGTCTGGGCATCGCCCGCCGTTTTGTCGCCGAGGGCGCGCGCGTCGCCATCGCCGACCTGAATGGTGACGCCGCCGCCAAGGCCGCCGCCGACCTGAACGCCGCCGGCCCCGGCGCGGCCATGGCGCTGACCATGGATGTCACCAGCGAGGACGCGGTGAACGCGGGTGTCGCGCAAGTGGTGGCGCAATGGGGCACGGTGGACGTGCTGGTGTCGAACGCAGGCGTCCAGATCGTCAATCCGGTCGAACAATTCGCCTATGCCGACTGGAAAAAGATGCTGGCCATCCATCTGGACGGCGCATTCCTGACCAGCAAGGCGGTGCTGCCGCATATGTATGCACAAGGGTCGGGCACGGTGCTGTTCATGGGCTCGGTCCATTCGAAATTGGCCAGCCCGCTCAAATCCGCCTATGTCACCGCCAAGCACGGGCTGATGGGTCTGGCCCGCACCCTGACCAAGGAAGGCGGCACCAAGGGCTTGCGCGTCAATGTCATCTGCCCCGGCTTTGTGCGCACGCCTTTGGTGGACAAGCAGATCCCCGAACAGGCCGCCGAGCTGGGCATTTCCGAGGAGGAGGTGGTCAAGAAGGTGATGCTGGGCCAGACGGTCGACGGCGAATTCACCAGCATCGAGGACATCGCCGAAGTCGCGCTGTTCTTTGCCGCCTTCCCCACAAACGCGCTGACCGGGCAATCGCTGATCGCCAGCCATGGTTGGTGCATGGAATAAAGCGCGCAGCACACCGCGACAATCGGCCCCGTGATCCATGCGGATTGCGGGGCCGTATTGTTACGGGCCGATACAAATTATCAATATTTGCGGTTTGAGTGCCACGCCACCGCCAGACACAAGCACAATATCACATAGGCAGCCCTGCGGGGCGCCCTTTTGCCGCTTTTCATCGCGCCTGTGCCGCGTTCTGTCTGGAGACATCCTCGTGTCCACCCCTGCTGACCATACCGCCACCGATCGCCCCCGTTCACGCTGGACCACCTATGGGCTGGTGCTGGCCGGATTGGTGGCAACCGGCGGGCTGGCCAAATATGTGGCCAGTTCCAGCGGGCAAAAAAGCATGGGCGGCCGCCCCGCCGCCGCTGTGGGTGTGGCGCGGGTGGATCTGGCCGATGTGCCGGTGCAGGTGGCCGCGCTGGGCACGGTGACGCCGGTCGACAGCGCGACGGTGCGCACGCAATTGTCGGGCAATGTCACGGCCGTGCTGTTTGCCGAAGGACAGATCGTGCAACAGGGCCAAGTGATCGCCCAGATCGATCCGCGCCCCTATCGTCTGGCGCTGGCACAGGCGCAGGGCACGCTGGCGCGCGACATGGCGCAACTGGAATCGGCCCGTGCCGATCTGCGCCGGTACGAAACGCTGGCCGGGCAGGATTCGATCGCGCGGCAACAGGTTGACACCCAACGCGCCAGCGTCAAGCAATTGGAAGGCACCGTTGCCTATGACCGCGCGGCGGTGGGCACGGCACAGCTGAACCTGCAATATACCGCGGTCAAGGCGCCCTTTACCGGGCGGATCGGCCTGAAACAGGTCAGCGTGGGCACCTATGCCACGCCGTCCGACACCAATGGCATTGCCGTGATCACGCGGGTTGATCCGATCGACGTGGCCTTCTCGGTGCCACAGGGCACACTGGCCGCGATCCGGCAAAAGCCGCAGGGCGGCGCGGGCCTGCCGGTTACCGCGCTGGATCAGGACGGCAAGACCACGCTGGCCAGCGGCAGCTTCCGCACGCTGGACAACCAGATCGACACCACCACCGGCACCGTCAAGGCCAAGGCCCGCTTTACCGGAGCCTCGGACCGTCTGTTCCCCAATGCTTTTGTCAACATCCGCATGCAGGTCGACACGTTGCGCCAAGTACCGGTGGTGCCGGTATCGGCGGTGCGGCACGGCGCTCCGGGCGATTTCGTCTTTGTCGTACGGCCTGACAACACGGTAAAGCTGACGGTGGTGAAAACCGGCCCCAGCGATGGCACCCGCACGGCAATCCTGTCGGGCCTGACGCGCGGCGCGACCGTTGTGGCCGAAGGCGCCGATGGGCTGGATGATGGCTCAAAGGTCAGCCTGCCCGGCGCCAAGCCCGCCGCCAAGGCCGGGCAGTAAGCGCCATGGACAACGCCGTTCCCAACGCGGGGCTGGACACGCCCAGCCCGTCGCGCCCGTTCATCCTGCGCCCGGTGGCCACCACCCTGCTGATGCTGGCGGTGCTGCTGGCGGGGATCATCGCGTGGCGGCAATTGCCGCTCTCGGCGCTGCCGCAGGTGGATTACCCGACGATTCAGGTCCGCACCCTGTACCCCGGCGCCAGCCCCGATGTCATGGCGCTGACCGTCACCAGCCCGCTGGAGCGGCAATTGGGCCAGATGCCCGGCCTGACGCGGATGACGTCCAATTCCTCGGCCGGGGCCAGCGTCATCACCCTGCAATTCGAACTGGGTCTGGAACTGGACGTGGCCGAGCAACAGGTGCAAGCCGCGATCAACGCCGCCAATTCGCTGTTGCCCTCTGATCTGCCCGCCCCGCCGATCTATGCCAAGGTGAACCCGGCCGACGCCCCGATCCTGACGCTGGCCGTGACCAGCGCCACCCGCCCGCTGGGCGAGGTGCAGGGCATCGTCGAGCGCCAATTCTCGAACAAGATCGCGCAGGTATCGGGCGTGGGCCTGGTCAGCCTGTCGGGCGGGCAAAAGCCGGCGGTGCGGATTACCGCCAATGTCCCGGCCATGGCCGCGCGCAGCATCAGTCTGGAAACGCTGCGCACCGCGATCAGCAACGCCAACGCCAACATGGCCAAGGGCAGCTTTGACGGCCCCACCCGCAGTTGGACGATCGACGCCAACGATCAACTCTCCAGCCCGGAGGATTACCGCAATCTGGTGATTGCATACACCAATGGCGCGCCGGTGCGGTTGGGCGATGTGGCCACGGTCGCGGCGGGCGTTGAAAATGTGCGCACCGCCAGCTGGATGAACAAGCAGCCCGCCGTCATCATCGATGTCCAGCGTCAGCCGGGTGCCAATGTCATCGGCACAGTCGACGCGGTCAAGCGTGACCTGTCAGGCCTGACCGCGCAATTGCCCGCCGACGTCAAGGTGACCATCCTGACCGACCGCACCACCGGTATCCGCGCCAGCGTGCATGACGTGCAACTGGAACTGGCGCTGGCCGTGGTGCTGGTGGTCGCGGTGATCTTTGTCTTCCTCGGCTCGCCGCGCGCAACGGCGGTGGCGGCGATCTCGGTGCCTTTGTCACTGGTGGGCGCGTTTGCCGCGATGTGGGCACTGGATTACTCGATCAACAATCTGACGCTGATGGCGCTGACCATCGCCAGCGGCTTTGTGGTGGACGATGCCATCGTGGTGATCGAAAACATCGCCCGCCATATCGAACGCGGGATGAAGCCTTTTCCCGCCGCGCTCAAGGGCGCCAGCGAGATCGGCTTTACCATCATCAGTCTGACCGTCAGCCTGGTCGCGGTGCTGATCCCGCTGTTGTTCATGGGCGATGTGGTGGGGCGGCTGTTCCGCGAATTTGCCGTGACGCTGGCGGTGACGATTGTGCTGTCGGCGGTGGTATCGCTGACGGCGGTGCCGATGCTGGCGGCCCGCTGGCTGCAACCCGAGGCGCAGGAACACCACCCCCGCTGGGTGGCGGGCAGCATGGCCGCGTTTGACCGGCTGACGGCGCGCTATACCGCCGCGCTGGATTGGGTGATGGACCGCCCGCGCCAGACGATGGCGGTCTTTGCGCTCAGCCTTGCGCTGACGGGGCTGTTGTTCTGGGCGATCCCCAAAAACCTGTTCCCGACACAGGACACCGGGCAAATCAACGCCACGATCATCGCCGCCAATGACAGTTCGTTTGGGCGGATGAGCCAGTTGCAACAACAGGTCGCGGCCAAGATGCTGGCCGATCCGGCGGTCGACAGCCTGTCGTCCAGCGTGGGGGTGGATGGCGTCAACCCGATGGTCAATCAGGGCCGCATGGTCATCAACCTGAAAGACATCGGCGAACGCGATGATCAGGACACCGTCATCGCCCGTCTGACGGCGGCGGCCGCGCAGATTCCCGGCGTGCAATTGTATCTGCAGCCGGTGCAGGACCTGACGGTGGATACTGAAACAGGCCTGACGCCCTATCGCTTTGTCCTGCAATCGGCCGATCAGAACGCGGCCAACCTGTGGGGCGCCAAACTGGCCGCCGCGCTGCGCGATGCGCCCGAACTGCGCAATGTCAACGCCCATGCGCTGGCCCAGGGCCGCGCGGTGATCGTTGATGTCAACCGCGACGCGGCCGCCCGGCTGGGCCTGTCGACGTTGGCCATCGACAATGCGCTGTATAATGCCTTTGGTCAGCGGATCATCTCGACCATCTATGGCCAGTCCAGCCAGAACCGGGTGATCCTGACGGCGGACGGGGCGATGATGGCCGATCCTTCGGGCCTGTCGCGGCTGTATCTGCCGCTCTCGGGTGGCGGTCAGGTGCCGCTCTCGGCCATCGCCACCATCCGCGAGGCACAGGCCCCGCTGGTGCTCAGCCGTCAGAGCCAGTTCCCCGCCGCCTCGATCGGGTTTGACACGGCCCCCGACGTTTCGCTGGGCGCGGCGGTCAGCGCGATTGAACGGGTCGAGGCGCAGATCGGCCTGCCCGCCTCGGTCACCACCGATTTCTCTGGCGCGGCCAGCGCGTTCCAATCGGCCCTGTCCAACGAGCTGTGGCTGGTGATGGCCGCGATCGTGGTGGTCTATATCGTGCTGGGCGTGCTGTATGAAAGCTTCATTCACCCGGTGACGATCCTCTCCACCCTGCCCTCGGCGGGCATCGGCGCGCTGCTGGCGCTCTCGCTGTCGGGTTATGGGTTGGGGGTGATCGGCATCATCGGCATCGTCCTGTTGATCGGCATCGTCAAAAAGAACGCCATCATGATGATCGACTTTGCCGTGGCGGCGATGCGCGATGACGGGCTGGACGCCGACGCGGCCATCCGCCAGGCCGCCCATCTGCGTTTCCGCCCGATCATGATGACCACCTTTGCCGCGCTGTTTGCCGCATTGCCGATGATTTTCGGCAGCGGCATGGGGCATGAGTTGCGCCAGCCGCTGGGTCTGGCGATTGCGGGGGGGCTGATCCTGTCGCAAATCCTGACGCTGTTCACAACGCCTGTGATCTTTCGCGGGTTCGAACGCTGGCGCGCGGCGCGCGCGGCCAATGCGGCGCAGGTGGCGGCATGAACATCTCGGCCCCCTTTATCCGCCGCCCGGTCGGCACCATCCTGCTGACCATCGGGCTGGCGCTGGCGGGAATTGCGGCGTTCTTTCAACTGCCGGTCGCGCCTTTGCCCAAGATCGACATCCCCACGATCATGGTCAGCGCCAGCCTGCCCGGCGCCAGCCCGTCGACCATGGCAGCCACCGTTGCCGCACCGCTGGAACACAAGCTGGGGACGATCGCGGGGGTTACGGAAATGACCTCGCGTTCGTCGCAGGGTTCGACGTCGGTCATTCTGCAATTCGACATGGCGCGCAACATCGATGGCGCGGCGCGTGACGTACAGGCCGCGATCAACGCGGCGCGGGCCGATCTGCCCAGCACGCTGAAAACCAATCCCACCTATCGCAAGATGAACCCCAATGACATGCCGATCCTGATCCTGTCATTGACCAGCCGCACCCGCGCGCCGCACGAAATCTATGACACGGTGTCGAACATCGTCCAGCAAAAGCTGTTGCAGGTCAAAGGCGTGGGCAATGTCGAGATCGGCGGCGGCGCTTTGCCCGGCGTCCGGGTCGAGATCAACCCGATGGCCGTGTCGCGCGCGGGCATCGCGCTGGAGGACGTGCGCACCGCGCTGCAATCGGCCAGCGCCAACCGCCCGCGCGGCGTGATCGAGGGGATGGACGTATCGGGCCACGGCCGCAGTTGGCAGATCTATGGCAGCACCGCCGGGGTCAAGGCGGCTGACTATGCCGGGCTGGTGATCGCATGGCGCGATGGGGCGCCGGTGCGCCTGTCCGACATCGCCACCGTGCGTGACGCCCCCGAGGACGAGCGCACCATGGGCCTGTTCAATGGCAAGAAGTCGGTGCAGATCATCGTCAGCCGCCAACCCGATGCCAATATCGTCGAAACGGTCGACGCGCTCAAGGCGCAGATCCCCAGCCTGTCGGCGCAATTGCCATCCGACATCAAACTGGCTGTGGCCAATGACCGTACCGTCACCATCCGCGCCAGCCTGCATGAAGTGGAGATCAGCCTGCTGGTTTCGATCTTGCTGGTGGTGGCCGTGGTCAGCCTGTTTTTGCAAAGCTGGCGCGCCACGCTGATCCCGACCTCGGCGGTGATCGTCTCGCTGCTGGGGACGTTTGGCATCATGTATATGGCGGGCTTCCTGCTCGACAATATTTCGCTGATGGCACTGACGGTGGCGACAGGCTTTGTGGTGGATGACGCGATCGTCGTGGTCGAAAACATCGCCCGCCATATCGAAGCCGGCATGCGCCCGATGGAGGCCGCGCTGAAAGGCGCGCGCGAGGTGGGCTTTACCGTGCTCTCGATGTCGGTCAGCCTGGTGGCGGTGTTCGTGCCGCTGATCTTCATGAGCGGGATCGTGGGCAGCATCTTCCGCGAATTTGCCCTGACCATGACGGCGGCGGTGATGATCAGCCTGGTCGTGTCGGTGACAACCACGGCGATGATGTCGGCCCGCATTCTGGCCCCACATGACGATACGCAGCCCATGCCGCGCCTGTTTACCGCGTCAAAGGCGTTTTTTGACCGGTTGCAGGGGCGCTATGCCCGGCAACTGGACTGGGCGCTGGCGCATCGCGGGCCGGTGCTGCTGCTGCTGGCGGGGACGCTGCTGCTCAACGTCTATCTGCTGGTGATCGCGCCCAAGGGGTTCTTTCCGCAACAGGACACAGGCAGCATGATGGGCGGCATGCGCGTTGACCAATCGATGAGCTTTACCGCCACGGCGCAGAAGTTCACCCAGCTGGTCGAAATCATCCGCAAGGACCCGGCGGTGGACACCGTGGTCGCGTTCACCGGCGGGGGCCGCGCGGGCAGCGGGATGATGTTCATCAACCTGAAACCGCGCAGCCAGCGGCCCGAAATCAACAAGGTGATCGCCCGCCTGCGCCCACAACTGGCGCGGGTGCGGGGTGTGAACCTGTTTTTGAACCCGGTGCAGGATCTGATGGCGGGCGGGCGGCAAACCACCAGCCAGTATCAATACACACTGCACGCCGAAAACGCCGCGCAATTGCAGGACGCGGGCGCGCGTCTGGTCGCCGCGCTCAAGACACAGCCCAAGGCGATCACCGATGTCGATATCGATCAGCAGGACGCGGGCGTGTCGGCCTATTTGCAGATCGACCGCGATGCGGCGGCGCGGCTGGGCATTGCGATGACCACCATCGACAACACGCTGTACGACGCCTTTGGCCAGCGTCAGGTGGCCTCGATCTATCAGGGGTTGAACCAGTACCATGTGGTGATGGAGGCCGACCCCGCCTTTGCCGGCAAGCCAGAGGCACTGGAGAACATCTATCTTCCGGGCGGCGGGGGCGTGGCGACCAAGGCCACCTCCAGCAACAGCTCGCTGGGCCAGAACGCGGCGACGGGCAGCGCCGTATCGACCAGCGCCAGCACGATGGTGCCGCTGTCGGCCATTGCCCGCTGGACCGACCGGCCCACCGCCGCAGGCGTTACCCACACCGATGGCGAACCTTCCGCGACAATCTCGTTCAACCTGCCGGCCGGCGTGTCGCTGGGTCAGGCCTCACAAACCATCGCCGCCACCATGGCCGCGCTGCACCTGCCCGCGACCGTCCATGGCGATTTTGGCGGCACGGCCAAGATGTTCCAGCAAACCACCAGTTCCACCCCGCTGCTGATTCTGGCCGCGATCCTGACGATCTATGTCGTGCTGGGGATTTTGTATGAAAGCGCGATCCATCCGCTGACGGTGCTCTCCACCCTGCCCTCGGCGGGCGTGGGCGCGGTGCTGGCGCTGATTTTGGCCGGGGCACAGTTTGACATGATCGCGCTGATCGGCGTCATCCTGTTGATCGGCATCGTCAAAAAGAACGCGATCCTGATCATCGACTTTGCGCTGGACGCCGAAAGGTCGCGCGGGGCCACCCCCGAAGCCGCCATCCGCGAGGCCTGCCTGTTGCGCTTTCGCCCGATCCTGATGACCACGCTGGCCGCCGCGCTGGGCGCTTTGCCGCTGGCGATCGGCTTTGGCGATGGGGCCGAACTGCGCCGCCCACTGGGCATTGCCATCGTGGGCGGGCTGATGGCCAGCCAGATGCTGACGCTGCTGACAACGCCGGTGGTCTATCTGGCGCTCAACCGCTGGCGCCGCCGTTCCCCGCACGAAGCCCTGCTGGCCCGCCACGACACCTCCCTTCCCGCGCCCGATGGCGCCCACAAAGGTCTGACCGCATGATTGCCCTGTCCTCTCGTTCCGTGGCCGCGCTGGCGCTGGCGCTGGCGCTGCCGGGTTGCTCGATGGCGCCTGCCTATCGCGTGCCGACTCTGTCGGGCGATGGGCGCGCGGCGGTGACCGATGCGTTCAAGGCCGATCCGGGCTGGCAAGCCGCTCAACCCGCCGATGCCATCGCCAAGGGCGCGTGGTGGGAACTGTTTGGCGATCCCACGCTGAACGCGTTGACCGCGCGGGTGGCGGTGACCAATCAGACGGTCGCGCAATATCGCGCCGCCGTGGTGCAGGCACAGGCCGCCTATCGCCAGTCGCGCGCCGCGCAATTGCCCTCGGTCAGCGCCAGCGGCACCACCAGCAGCAGCGCCAGCATGGCGGGCGGCGCACGCACCGACGCCAACGCCCTGAGCGCCAGCGCCGCGTGGGAGGTCGATCTGTGGGGCCGTCTGGCCGACACCGCCCGCCAGTCTGCGGCACAGGCACAGACCAGCGCCGCCGATCTGGCCAACGCGACCCTTTCGGCGCAGGCCACACTGGCCGGTGATTACCTGCAATTGCGGGCCCTCGACGCACAGGCCGCCATGCTGGACGAGACCATCGCCGGATACACCCGCGCGCTGGACATCACCCGCAACAAGCTGAACGTGGGCACCGTCAGCCGCGCCGATGTCGACACGGCCCAAACCACCCTGTCGAACGCATTGGCATCGCGTGAGGATCTGCGCCGCCAACGTGCCGCGCTGGAGGCCGCCATTGCCGTGCTGGTGGGCGAGAACCCCTCGGCATTCACGCTGGCGGTGGTGGCCGACTGGCGCCAGAATGTGCCCGATGTCCCCGGCCTCCTGCCCGCCGACCTGTTGCAGCGCCGCCCCGACATCGCCAGCGCCGAGCGCGCCGTGGCCGCCGCCAACGCCAATATCGGCATCCAGCGTGCCGCCTTTTTCCCCACGCTGTCGCTGTCGGGATCATTGAGCAGCAGCGCCAGCAACAGCGCGCAATTGCTGTCGGCAGGGACGTCGGTGTGGTCGCTGGGCGCATCCAGCGCGCTGACCCTTCTGGATTTCGGCGGGCGCGCGGCCAAGGTGAAACAGGCACGCGCCGCCTATGACCAAACGGTTGCGGCCTATCGCCAAACGGTGCTGAGCGCGTTTCAGGAGGTGGAAACGCAATTGGCCGCCGCGCAATCCTATCGCGCAGAGGCCACCCATTACGCCACTGCCGTGCAATCGGCGGGCCGGGCCGAAACCATCGCGCGCAACGCCTATGTGGCGGGGACAGCCGATTACACCACCGTCACCAGCGCGCAGGCCACCGCCTATGCCGCGCGGGTGAACCTGATCCAGAACACATTGAATCGCCAACAAACCGCCGTCACCCTGATCAAGGCGATCGGCGGACATTGGCAGGATGAGAATGGCAGTCCGGGGATGCAGCTGGTGCCACAGGGGCGGCACTGATTGTAAGATAGTACCTGATATTACTACCTAATCCCTTGAAAGACATGCCGCCCTATCGCGACAAAATCGGAAAAAAGCAACCATAGAACCGCAAATATCCCCCAATGATTGCTCCAAATAAGGGACATCTCGACTTCGGATGAAACAGCTTTCATGCAATCGTTATGTCGATCCGGTTTGGGTTGGCTGACACGCCTTCTTGCCCGCATCGATATAGTGCAGGTCAATCGCCACAGGCTCGCCTTGCGCCCTTCGGGATCGCCAGCGCAGGTGCCGATTGACGAATGCAGATCTGGCCGGGGCTGACCTTGCGATGCAGGGTCGGTACTTCGGGGCGGGCAGGCCCCTTGCTTCGGACGGGGACGGATCTGGCGGCGCTGTATCGGCGGGGAGGGGGCGGACGGATGGCCCGGACCGGATCAGTCCACCGCTCTGCCAACACGCGGACGCACACATGGTCATGGAGCAGCCATGGTCCCGAAGTGGTGTAGGTGGCGCAGGGATGGGGATCGGCCATCTGGCCAGCGCAGGGCGCACCGGCACCGCAAACAGCCGGCGACCAGCACCAGCTTTATGCCGATCCCCTCCCCTTTGCCACCCGGCAGGGGCAGGGCCGAAGACCGGCGGCGACACCCCGCCAAGATGATTTTCCCTATTCGGTATCAACACTTTGGGGGAAGTGTGAGATGTCCAGGAACAGCAAGGCCAAACATCAGCGAAGACAGCGCCACCGCCATACCGGCGCGCGCGCGGCATCCCATGCCCACCCGCATGGCGAACATGGGCTGCCTCATGCGCCCCATGCCGCACTGCCTGTGACGCGGGCTCACGCCGCGCTGCCTGTGACGCGGGCCAACGCTGCGCCGATCCCGGCCAGCCCGCCGCCTGCTGTGCCGCCGCCCGCTTTTCCGCGCGACATTTCCGTGCCGCAACGCCCGCTGGAGATCGCGCGCGGCGATGTGCCGCTGCCCGGTGCCTTGCCGCCCATCCCGCGCAAAGCCGCCGCCCATCGCCCGCCCGCGCCACAGGCCGCCGCCAGCCACACGCCAACACCTGATGCCGCAACGCGCCCCGCGCTGCCCTTGCCGGTTGCGCCCGCCAGCGCCGAATATCTGGTGACGCAGGCGTTAGACACCTCCTCCTTGCCAGAACAGGACAGCACCTTGCCGCAAGCCCCTGACAGCATCCTTCCGCGCAACCGTTCGTTGGCGGTGCCCACATCCGGGCTGGCCTGCGCCATCGGCAACTGGCTGCGCAGCGCGGCCAATCTGCTGCCCTGGCGGCGGCGGCCCCGCGCGGCGCGCCCGCTGGATGAAGGGCGCGGGTTTGGCGCCCCCACCCGCCGCAAAGACGGCCAGCCATCCCTGCGGGAACAGACCGAGATGACGCAATTACGCGCCGAAAACCGCCGGTTGCGGCAACAACTGGACACGCTGGAAACGCTGCGCCAGGCCGAGGAACGCGCGCGTGAGGCCGCCGCCGCCGCAAGGGCGCGCGAACATTCGCAATGGTAGGCTGACGCGGCTTACCCTGCCGTCAGATGCGCGACCAAGGCCTTGATTTTCTTTTGCCGCCATTGCGGCAAGGGCGCGACCAGCCAATAGCCGCGACGGCATGGCTGCGGCGTGCCAAATTCCACGATACGCCCCAGATCGCGCCAGCCCTGCGCCAGCAACAGCGGCACCCGCGCGCGGCCCATGCCCGCCGCCGCCGCCGAGATCGCCTGCCCCGCGTCACCCACCTGGATCAACGGGCCGTCATCCCCCTCTGACGCGGTATCACCATCCTCACCGGGGCGCGGGTCGCCGCTCCAGGCGATCCATGGGCCGCTGCCCACTTCGACCCACAGCGGATCCCCCAAAGCCACCCCTTCCAGATCGCCCGGCCCTTCGGTCAACCGGATGGCAAGGTCCAGATTCGCCTCGGCAAAATCGGTGGCATCGCCATCCACCAGCACCAGCCGCACATCTGGATTGGCCGCGCGATAAGCCGCCATGCGCGGCGCCAGCCACGCCGCAAAAATGTCGCGCGGGGCAGCGATGGTATAGACATGGCTGGATTGCCCCGCCTGCATCGCCTGCACCGCGTCTTCAAATTGCAGGAAACCGGCGCGCAAAGCCGACAGGCCCGAATGCGCTTCATCGGTCAGTTCCAGCCCCTTGGTCGTGCGGCGGAACAGCACCACGCCCAGCAAATCCTCCAGCGCGCGGATCTGCTGGCCGACAGCCGCGGGCGTCACGGCCAGTTCGTCGGCGGCGCGGGTAAAGGACAGGTGCCGCGCGGCGGCATCGAACACGCGCAGGGCGTTCAGCGGCAGATGGGTACGCTTCATGGCGCCGCGTGATGCGCTTGGCGCGCGTTCACGTCAAGCCGCGCCGGTCCGGGCGGTCGCCATCACCCGGCAGTGGCTGGCGCGACCAAGGTGAAATGCGGGATTTGCACCTGCAAACTGCTCCCATCCTCGCGGTGGAAGGTGTAATGCCCCTCCATGCTGCCATGCGAGGTGGTCAGCGGGCAACCCGAGACGTAATCATGGCTTTGCCCCGGGGCCAAAGTCGGCTTTTCCCCCACCACGCCTTCGCCCTCGACCAGGTTCAAACTGCCGTGACCGTCGCGGATCCGCCAATGCCGGGTGTGCAGGTGGATGGTGTGGGGCGAATCATTCTCGATCCGGATGTGGTACACCCAGAACCATTTGCCGGCCTCGATCCGGGACTGCTCGGGCAGGAAATTGACCGCAACGCGCACAGTGACGCCCTCGGTCGTTTCGGCATGTTGGAACAGTTCCTTCATATGGCACAGACTAACGCGAGTTTTGCCCGGCTTCAACCACGCCAAAGGTGCATAAGGCATAACGCGCAGATCATTTATTATTGCGAACGACTCGCAATAGCGATAATCAAGCCTCAGCAAGGAGGCTCCGATGACCACGCCCAACACCAATCCGCTGACCCGCATCCTGCCGCATGAGGCTCCGCCCTGTGATGCCACCCGCCGCCTGTTGATCGCGGCGCGGCGAATGGCGATCCATGGCGTGTATGATGCGCAGGCCGCGATGCTGCTTTTTTGTTGTCATGGACTACAATTTCGACGCAGTTTGGTGCTGTTACGGGCGCTGATGCTGGACGTGTCGGCCGCCGCGCGCGCGCCGATCCAGATTGCCCCCTGTTGCGTGGGCCGGATGACGGCGCACGAACACGCGCTGATCACCGCCATCGCCACCGCCGGGCGCGACACGCCGCGGGCGATGGAGGCGCTGGACCGGCTGACGGGCGGCGGCGATTCGGGGGGCTTGCTGGCGACAACCATGGTGCTGGCCGATGCGCTGCGGCAGGCGGGGCATCCCGCGATGGTGGACTGATCCCACACGCAAAAGGGGCGCGCCATCGCTGGCACGCCCCCTTTTTTATTCGGCGATGTCAGCCTTTTACAGGCCGACGCTGCGCAGCGCCTGATCCAGATCGTCCTTCAGATCCTGCACATCCTCCAGACCAACGCTGATCCGCACCATACCCTCGGTCACGCCCATGGCGGCGCGAGTTTCGGGGCTGATCGAGGAATGCGTCGTGCTGGCCGGATGGGTCATCAGCGATTTGGCATCACCGATATTGTTCGAAATATCAATCAGTTCCAACGCATTTAGCAGCGCCATCGCCGCCTCGCGCCCGCCATCAACCTCAAACGAGAAGATCGAGCCGGCCGCCTTCATCTGCGCCTGCACCAACGCGTGCTGCGGATGCGAAGGCAGGCCGGGGTGCAGCACGCGCGGCACCCGCGTTTCCAGCCAAGCGCCCACATCCAGCGCCGCGGCCGACTGTGCCTGCGCGCGCAAATCCAGCGTTTCCAGCCCCTTGAGCACCACCCACGCGTTGAACGGCGAGAGCGTGTTGCCGGTGTTGCGGATATAGGGGTGCAGCACGGTGTTAATGAAATTGGCGTCCCCCGCCACCGCGCCCGCCAGTGTCCGGCCCGAACCGTCCATCAGCTTGGTCGCGGCATAAGCCACCACATCGGCGCCCAGCTCCAACGGCTTTTGCAAGGCGCTGGTGGCAAAGGCATTGTCGACCACAACGCGGATGCCGCGTTCATGGGCGATGTCGCAAACCGCCCGGATATCAACGATATCCATCGTCGGATTGGCGGGCGTTTCGAAAAAGAACAGCTTGGTATTGGGCTGGATCGCGTCACGCCACTGATTCAGGTCCGCCCCGTCCACCGCCGTGCAGGCAATGCCAAAGCGCGGCAACAGATTGTCCGTCACCCAGCGCGTCGGGCCAAAGGCGGCCTTGGCAATCACCATATGGTCGCCCGCCGACAGCGCGGCCAGCATCACGCTGGACATCGCCGCCATGCCGCTGGCCATGCAACGGCAGGCCTCGGCGCCTTCCATCAGGGCGATGCGTTCTTCCAGCATCTGCACGCTGGGGTTTTGCGTGCGCGAATAGGTCATGCCCGGGATCTTGCCAGCAAAACGGTCGGCCACCGTTTCGGCATCGTCATAGCAATATCCGGACGTCATATAGATCGCCTCGGACGTTTCGCCCTGTTCGCTGCGCCAAGTGCCGCCGCGCACCGCGCGGGTGGCGGCACGCCATTTCGTGGTGATCGTGCGATCTTGTCCAGTGGTCCGTTTCATGGCTTTGCCCTTACGCCCGCGCGCCCTTTTGCGCAAGAACGCCCGCCCCGGCAAAGCGCCGCCCACATGCGACAAAACGCCTCAGCCGCGCCCCACCGCCCTTGCCGCCCGGTATCCCCCGGCCTAGGCTGACGGGATGATCCTGCGCATGCCTGCCGTCCCGTTCCCGCGCCTTGATGGCGGCGATGTTGATCCGTGGCGCTGGCATCTGGCGATCACGGCGGTGTTTGCGGCGCTGGTGTGCTGGCGGCTGGGCATTCCGTCAAAAATCTATTTTGATGAAGTGCATTACGTGCCCGCCGCGCGCAAAATGCTGGCCCACCTGCCCGCCAATGCCGAACACCCCCTGTTGGGCAAAAGCGCGATTGCCGCCGCGATTGCGTTATGGGGGGACAGTCCGGTGGTGTGGCGCATCCCCAGCGCGGTGATGGGGGTGGTTGGCCTGTTCGCCTTTGGCCGGATGCTGTGGTGGGCGGGACATATTGGCGGGCATGCGCGCGGGCGGGTGGCCTCTGTCGCCGGGATGGTGCTGCTGGCAACCGATTTCGCCTGGTTCATTCAAAGCCGGATCGCCATGCTGGACATGGTGATGGCCGGCTTTGCCATGATGGCGCTGTGGCTGGTGGCGGCGGCTTGCGCCCTGCCCGCTGGCACGCCGGTTTGGCAGCGGAGCGTCAGATTGGCGCTGGGCGGGGTATGTCTGGGGCTGGCCATGGGCGCGAAATGGAGCGTTCTGCCGGTGGTGGCGCTGGTCGGGCTGTTTGCGGTGGCGGCGCGGGGGCTGACCGGCGGGCGAGCGGCGATGGCGCGGGCCGACCTTGCCCCCTTCCCCGGTGTCTCGCTGGTCGAGATCCTCTTCTATCTCGGCTCGGTGCCGCTGATTGCCTATGTCGCGACGTTTTTCCCCGCGTTCGGCTGGAGCCAGAATGCGCCCAGCCTGATCGGCCTGCCGCAATGGCACACATACATGCTGGAGCTGCAAGCCAGCGTCATCAAACATCACCCCTATCAAAGCGTTTGGTATCAATGGGTTGGGAACTGGCGGGCCATCTGGTATTTGTATGAAAACGTCGATGGCGCGCAGCGTGGCGTGGTGCTGATCGGCAATCCCTTCAGCATGCTTGTGGGATTGGGGGCGCTGGCCTGGTGCGGCTGGGCGACAGTGCGCCCCGGCGGGCGGCAGCGTTGGGACACCGGACTGGTTGTGGCCCTCTATGCCGCCTGCCTGATGCTGTGGATCGTCGGCGCAAAGCCGGTGCAGTTCTATTATCACTATCTGTTGCCCGGCACCTTCCTGATGGCGGCGCTGGCCTTGGCGGTGGAGGATCTGTGGCAGGCCGGGCCGCGCTGGCGGCGCGAGGCATTGGGCATTGTGGTGATCGCTGTGGGGATATTCGTGTGGTTCTGGCCGATCATCGCCGCCATGCCACTGCATAAGGGCGCGATGAGTTACGAGGACTGGATGTGGCTGAAGAGCTGGCAATAGGGCTGATCGGCACGCCGCGCGCGATTGGCGCGCCGCGCCGTGAACTGGCGGCGGGACTGCCGGATGGATACCGGCTGACGGCTTGGCCCAGCCGGGTGGGGGTGTTTCCCGCAACGCCCGTCGAACGCGCGATGCAGGACATCGGCCATCTGGAGGCGGGGATCGCCGCCACGCGGGCGGGCTGTGCCGCTTTGGTGATCGATTCGCTGGCCGATTATGGGTTGGCCGCGTTGCGGGCGGCGGTGCCGGTGCCGGTGGTCGGCGCGGGCGAGGCCGGATTGGCCGCCGTGGCGCAGGCGGCAGGCGATGGGCGCTTTGCCATCGTCACCGTCTGGCCTGAAAGCATGGATTTCCTGACGCATGACCTGTTGCGGGCGCATGGGATGGCGGCCCGCTGTCTGCCGATCCGCCATGTGGGTGATGAGGCCGCGCTGGAGAACCTGTCCGGCCCCGATGGCTATCTGAGCCAGATTGGCCGCGCCGCCGATGCCATCGTTGCCCGGGCGCGAGCCGAAATCGCCGCCGCCGTGCAGGACGGCGCGCAGGCGGTGTTGCTGGGCTGTACCTGCATGTCGCCCATGGCGGCGCGGGTGGCTGATGGCGCGGCGGTGCCGGTGATCAATCCGCTGGCCGCCGCCGTGGCGCGCGCGGTGGCCGCCCCGCCCGCGCCGGGCGCCGAGGCGATCACCCACCGCGCCGATCTGATCGCCCGCATGGTCGATGGCCTGGCCGATGCCCCGGATGAGGCCTGCCCGGTTTGCGCCGTTGCCTCAGCCTTTGACGGCTGAGGCCGCGCCGTATCAATTGCCGTATTTGCCCCAGACAAACTTGCTGGACAGGGCGAAATTCCACACCGCCGCCAGCACGATGCCCACCAGCACCGCCAGCACGTCATGCACATGCATGCGCTTGAGCGCGGCCGTGGCGCCGATGTTGGTCAGCAGGCCCAGCGAGCAGGTCAGCCCGAACTGGAACCACCCGCGCAGCAGCTCCTTGGGCCCGCGCAGACGCTTGTCGGCATAGGTCAGTTCGTTATTCAGGACAAAGTTGAACGTCATCGCCACCAGCGCGGCGATGGTGTTGGCGATGTTGAAGGTCGTCTCGTCGCTGGACCAGTGGCCATAGACAAAGCGTTCGCCAAACACCGCCGACAACAGGAACCACAGCGCGGCGAATTGCACCACCACGCCCAATGCGCCTACCGTGCCGAACAGCGCAAAGCGTGTCGGGATGATACGGCCCAGCCATTTGTCATACAGACCGATCAGGAATTCAAACACAACGGTGCGATCCAGTTTGCTTTCGCCCTCGGCCCGCGCGGCGAAGTTCATGGGGAATTCCTTGACCCGCAAGGGTGTGTCGACAGTGGCGAGAATGTCGAGCAGGATCTTGAAACCAACGCCCGACAAACGGTGCGCGTCCGCGCGCAGCGTTTGCGCGCGCAGCATGAAATAGCCGCTCATCGGATCGGACAGGTCCACGCCGGTCACCTTGCGGGCGATGGCATTGGCCACGCCGCTGGCCTTGACGCGGTCGGGGCGGCCCCATTCCTCGGTGCTGGCGCCTTCGGCAAAACGGCTGGCATAGGCGACATCGTAATGGCCGCTTTCGATCGCCGCCAACATGCCGGGCAACAGATTGGGGTCGTGTTGATGATCGGCGTCCATCACGGCCACAACCGGGGCGGCAGTGGCGCACATCCCTTCGATCGCGGCGCTGGACAGGCCACGCCGACCGATCCGTTCGATCACGCGCACACGCGGATCAGTTAATGACAGGGCACGCGCCTCATCCGCGGTGCCATCGGGGCTGTTGTCGTCGACAAAGATCGCTTCCCAGACGATGCCGGTCAGCGCCTTGTCCAGACGCTCCACCAACGAGCGCAGGTTCTTGCGCTCGTTGAACGTGGGCATGACAACCGCAAGTTGCAGGCTCATAACGTCAGACCAGTCTTTCCCTTGTCGGATTGGCAGCCCCCCGCCGATCCGTCATCCCTACGCACCCACGCGCCATAGGGGATATACAAGCTGCAAATCAATGCGACTTGCGCGGGGCATGGCGCGAATTGATACATTTTACTGGATGAACCCAGACTTTATGTCGCAATCCGCGCCGAATGCCGCATGCCTGACGCCGGTGCGCCACTCTGGCGCCCCCGGCCAGCCCCTATGGGCGGGCCCTTAGAGGCGGGCCAGAACCGCATCGCCCACTTGGGTGGTGGTGGCGGTGCCGCCCAGATCGCCGCCCTTGATGCCGTCGACCAGCGCCTTTTCCACGGCCGCCTCGATGCGGGCGGCCTGCGCCTCCAGCCCCAGCGAGTGGCGCAGCAGCATCGCGGCCGACAGGATCGTCGCCATCGGGTTGGCCTTGTTCTGGCCGGCGATGTCGGGGGCGCTGCCGTGGATCGGCTCGTACAGGCCCACGGTGCCATATTGCGTCTGGCGCGTGCCCAGCGAGGCGCTGGCCAGCAAACCGATCGAGCCTACGCACATGCTGGCCTGATCCGACAGGATATCGCCAAACAGGTTGCCGGTCACCACCACGTCAAACTGGCCCGGCCCCTTGACCAACTGCATCGCGGCATTGTCGACATACATATGGGTCAGCTCGACATCGGGATAGTCCGCCGACACCTCGATCACCACATCGCGCCACAACTGGCTGGTTTCCAGCACATTGGCCTTGTCGACGCTGCACAGCTTCTTGCCCCGGCCCTGCGCCGCCTTGAAGGCGACATGGGCGATGCGGCGCACCTCGTCCTCGGCATAGGACATCAAGTCCCAGCCCTGACGGCGGCCATCCTCCAGCGTGCGGATGCCCTTTTCGCCGAAATAGACATCGCCCACCAGTTCGCGCACGATCAACAGGTCGATCTCGCGGGCGACTTCGGGACGCAGGGCGCTGGCCCATTCCATGCCGGGCATCAGCTTGGCCGGGCGCAGGTTGGCAAACAGGCTCAGCGCCTTGCGCAGGCCCAGCACGGCCTGTTCGGGGCGCAGCGCGCGTTCCAGATGATCGCAGGAATAATCACCCACCGCGCCAAACAGGATGGCGTCCGCGTCATTGGCGATGTCCAGCGTCACCTGCGGCAGGGGATGGCCATGCTTGTAATAGGCCGCGCCCCCCACATCGCCATAGACCAGTTCCAGCCCGGCGATGTTCAGCGCTTCCAATACGCGCACCGCTTCACGGGTCACTTCGGGGCCGATGCCGTCACCGGCGAAAACCGCAATCTTCATCGCTCAAACCTTCTTCTATGGGTGGCGGGCTGGCGGCACGCCGCGTTCACGGGGCGGCGATCCGGCGCAGGCGCTCGCACAGGCGGATGCGCGCCCCCATAACATCGCCGTGCGCTTCGGCAAGCACATAGCGCGACAAGGCCACCCCCAGCCGGTCAAAAGCGTCCAGAATGCGCGGCCAGTCGCCCCCCTGCCCCAGCGCCAGCAGGCGTTGGCCATCAACGCCTGCGCCAAATACATTGCCATAGCCCAGCTCGCGCAGCACCAGCGCCTCATAGGCCAGCATCGCGCCTGCCCAGCCGC
The DNA here is from genome assembly GCF_009909235.1 of Novosphingobium ovatum. Classification (GTDB taxonomy): domain Bacteria; phylum Pseudomonadota; class Alphaproteobacteria; order Sphingomonadales; family Sphingomonadaceae; genus Novosphingobium; species Novosphingobium ovatum. The sequence goes on along the minus strand of NZ_JAAAPO010000001.1, from coordinate 250,889 downwards.
GCGCCGAGGGCGCATGGCACACCGCGTCCAGCAAGGCCTCCAGCGCGGCGTGGATCGCCGGATAGGCATGGCGTTCGGGCAGCGCGCTGGCCGCCAGCGTGGTGGCCCAGCCGATCGCCACGGCGGGCAAAGGCTCGGTCAGAAAGGGCGCGCGGCTATGGGTCAGCTCGATCCGGGCCGATGGCATTTGCGCTGGCGTGCGGGCGCGCATCTCGGCTTCCACCCCATTGCCGGGGATCAGCACGGGCCGCATCTCGCGCCCACGCCCGCCCGAGACATAGGCCGCCACCATGCCATAGCGCTCGGTCAACAGGCGCACGATCACCCCCACCTCGCCATGGGGGCGGGCGGCGCAGACAAGGGCGGAGGCGCGGATATGCATCGCGCAGGCCATAGCCCGCCCCTGCCCAAATTGTCGCCCAATTTGTCGCATCCTGTCGCACAGCCGCCGCGGCGCGGATCTGTTCATCCACGCGACAGCTAAACCCCGCCAACCGGGGCGTGGGCGCGACGAACCGATATTCCCACAGCAGAAAGGACGCGCGCGTGCGCAGCAAGACATTTCAAACCGCGATGGCGATGGGCGTTCTGGCCCTGACGCTGGGCCTGTCAACACCCGGCCTGGCCCAAATGGGCGGAATGGGCGGCGGTGGCGGCGGCATGGGTGGCATGGGCGGTGGCATGGGCGGTGGCCCGGGTGGCGGCATGGGCGGCGGCCCTGATGGCGAAGGCGGCCCCGGTGGCCCGGACGGCGGTATGCGCCGCCCGCGCGAGATGAAGCCCATCCCGCTCAAAACCTTTGAAAAGGCGGTGGAAGGCATGTTCCGCGTGGCCGATGCCAACCACGACGGCATCGTCACGCTGGCCGAGTTCGACACAGTGATCACCCTGCGCCGCAATGATGTCATCCGCGCCCGTTTCGCCACGATCGACACCAACCGCGACGGGCGGATCGACGTGAATGAATTCATCACATGGCAATCGCGCAAGGGCACGGTGGCCTTTTCCGACGAACCGGCCGAGGACTTTTCCGAAGTCGTCCCCGCCAGCATCGAGCCCGATCTGGGCACTGGCGAGCGGGATCTGGCGCTGATGCTGGCCGTCGAACCGCTGAACGCGGTGGTGATCGCCAAGGCCAATGCCAATTACGATCTGGGCCTGTGCCTGGAGGAGCTGATGACCTATGAACGCGCCCGCTTTACCAAGGCGGACAGCAACAAGGACGGCGTGCTCTCGCGCGAGGAAATCGAGGCGATGCGGCCGGCTCATGGCGGCCGTCCCGGCATGCGCGGCCCCGGCGGCCCCGGCGGCATGGGTGGCCCCGGCGGCGCGGGTGGTCCGCCGATGGGCATGCCCGGTCAGGACTGATGGTAACGCCGGGCGGTGGGGATGACCCTGCCGCCCGGATCACGAGCGCCGATTACCCGGCATGCCCCTTCCACTGGCGGCGATCCTCGGCACTGCGCAGCACGTCATAGGCCAGTTGCAGCGCCTGAAACGCCTTGGCCGCCTCGGCGTCATTGGGGCGCACGTCGGGGTGCACCTCCTTGGCCTTGGTGCGCCACGCCTTTTTCACCGCGTCGAAATCAGCGTCCGGCTCCAGCCCCAGCACCTCCAGCGCACGCAGCTCGTCCCGGCTGCGGCTGCCATCGCCCGACCCGGCCCAGCCGTAATAGGCCGATTCGCGATAGCCCGCGTTGGTCTGCTGCTCGGCCTTTTCGCGCACCTTGGTCTCCTCGGCGTCCAGACCGGCGAAATAGTCCCACCCCGCGTTGTATTCGGCCGCGTGTGGCTGACAGAAATACCAGCGTTCCGGGCTGTTGGGGGATTTGGGCGCGGGACAATTGCCCGGCTCGTTACAGCCCGCCTTGTCGCACATGCGCACATTGGCGGCCTCGCGGCCACCTTCATAGCCGCGCCAGCGAGGAAAACCCCAATCATTGTTTCTACGGACGCGGCTCATGGGCGGCAGGTTTTGCAGGCAAGCGAGCGATTGCGCAAGACGGCTATGGCGATTTGCGGCAAGCGGGGCGAAAAAACCCTGTCGCCGCGCCCTGTTCCATGGGGCAACCGGGCCACGCCGCATTGCATAAGCGGACAGTTTGTATTACTCACACGCCTGTCATGAGCCGCCAACTGACCATCTCTGCCTGCTTCTCGATCGCCGCGATGGCGCTGTTGGCGCTGTCCTCACGCTGTGGCGCGTTCGAGGAAGCCGCGATGCAGCGCGAAAGCCTGTGGCACCTCTCGGTCGAGGCGCCCTCCGACCTGCTCCCCGCCCGCCTGCTGCCGGCAACGCGCTGATTTCGCGGCGCTGACCGGCGCGCGGCGCCAAAAGCGCAGCATACGGCCCCAAACGCAACAGGCGCCGGAACCGGTTGCCCGGCGCCGACGCCTGTTGTGCGGTCAAGCCCGCTGGATCAGTCGATCACCACCGTCACGGCGCGACGGTTCTTGGCCCAGGACGCCTCGTCCGAGCCCAGCGCCACCGGGCGATCCTTGCCATAGCTGACCACCGTCAGACGGGCCGCATCCACGCCCAGCGACACCAGATAGTTCTTGGCCGCCGTCGCGCGACGCTCACCCAGCGCGATGTTGTAATCGCGGGTGCCGCGCTCGTCGGCGTGACCCTCGATCGTGGCGCGCTTGCCGGCGTAACGCATCAACCACTGCGCCTGCGCCTGCAACGAGGCGGCCGCGACCGGATCGATGTTATATTTGTCATAGGCGAAATAGACCGTGTCACGGCCCATCATCGTCGCCAGATAATGCGCAGCCGATCCCTCGGCCGGGCCGGGCGGGGTCTGCGGCGGGGTTTCCACCGTGCTGCTGGCCACGGCAACGGGTGGCGGCGGCAGTTCCTTGGGCGTGCTGGCACAGGCGGCCAACGCCAGCGCCGACACCGTCAGCGCGACCAGCGCGCCGTGACGACGGGCCAGTTGGGGCATGTTCGGCATGGTCTTCTCCTTAGTCAGTTGGGATAACCTAACCGGTTCCCCCCGGTCCGGAAAGTTCATTCGCGAATCGGCCCCCACGCGGGGTCCGATCCGTCAACAGGTGTGGGCAGGCGGCGTTCGTTCCGGCCGGTCAGATCGACCTGCCACAGGCTGGTACGGCCCGAATTCGCCTCTGTCCGAAAGAACTGGATGATGCGGCCGTTGGGCGCCCAGGTCGGTGCCTCATCCTGCCAGCTGTCGGTTAGATGGCGGAACGATCCCCCATCCACCGGCATCACCGCAATACGCAAATTCCCTGCGATGTGGGTAAAGGCGATCTGATCCCCGCGCGGGCTCCATTCAGGCGTGGCGCTGCGCCCGCCGAAAAAGCTGAGGCGGTGCTGATTCGTGCCATCAGCGTTCATCAGATAGATCTGCTGCGTGCCCGAACGGTCGCTTTCGAACACGATGCGGCGGCCATCGGGGCTATAGCTGCCGCCGACATTGATGCCGGGCGTATCCGTCAATTGCTGCGGCTGTCCACCGGCGGCGGCAATGCGATAGATATTGGTGTTGCCCGCCACCGCCATCGAATAGAGCAGCCACTTGCCATCGGGCGACCAGCGCGGGGCAAAGGTGGGGCTGCCGGTCTCGATCACCAGCCGCTGTGTGTTGCGTTCCACGTCATAGACATAGATGCGCGGGCGGCCGTTGAGGTACGACAGATAGACGATCGATTTGTAATCGGGCGAAAAACGCGGCGTCATCGCCATCGCCTGACCCGTGGTGATATAGCGGTGGTTGGCCCCGTCCGAATCCATGATCGCCAAGCGCTTCATGCGGAAATTCTTGGGCCCGGTTTCCGCGATATAGGCGATGCGGCTGTCGAAAAACGGGCTTTCCCCGGACAGGCGGGCATAGATCTTGTCCGCGCATTTATGCGCCGCGCGCCGCCAGTCAGCCGCGGCAAAGGCCCAGCTGTCATGCACCAACTGCTGCTTGAGCGCGATGTCATACAGGTTGCACACCACCGTCAGCCGCCCATCGGCCCCGGCGCTGACGCTGCCATGGACCAGCATTTCGGCGCCGCGCGCGCTCCACCCGGCAAATTCGGGCGCATCGACCTGCGGCAATGGCACCTGCGGCAGCGCGTCCGGCCCGGTCGGCTTGAACAGGCCATTGTTCTTGAGATCGGCCGTGATCACCGTCGAGATCGCATGGCCCAGCGCCGCTGTCCCGCCCGCGCTGGCCGCCGTGGGCACATCGGCCGGCGTGGCCATGGCTGGGATGGCGATGCCCAATGACTGCCACGCCGAATCGTCCGACACCGTGCCCGTCAGCGGCCCGCCCACAGGTTCAGGCGCCGCAGGCGCGGCGTTGACCAAAGGCGCGGGCGTGATGGTCTGGGCAACAGCGCCGCCCGCCAGCAACAGCGACAGCAGCGACACGGCAGGAAGGGCTTTACGCATGATCATTGGGAAAGGTTCCTGTCAAAGCTCCACTCGATGTTCTTCCATGCCTCGTAATATTCAGGAGGCAACTGAAAAGGTGCGGCAAGGCGCACCGCGCGAATGGCGTTTTCCTTGTGCAGATCGGCCTGACGGCGATTGGCATCGGTGATGCCACCCTGACGCACCACGCGGATCGGCCCGTTGATCGAGCCATCGCGGTTCAGGTCAAAGGCCAGCGTTGTTACCAGTTCGTCCGTATCCACCCCCTGCGGCACGCGCCAATGGGGTTTCAATGAACGGGTGATCGCCCCCTTTAGCGCGGAACGCACATTCGGGCCAATGGTAGCGCCCGGCGGTGTCTTGGCCTTGCCGGTGTCGGCGCCCAACCCCTTCATAAAGTCGGCACCGATGCGGGTGCCGCCCGGCTTGTCCTGCGGCTTGGGACTGGCGGCGCTGCCGCCCTGACCGTTGCGGCTGGGGCTGGCCGTGGCGCGGGGGCCGGGGGCGGGTTGCGCGCGCGGGGTGGGCGCGGGCGGCGTGTGCGCCATCAACCGGCCCAGCGGATCGGGCACGGGTGTCGCGCGCGGCGCGGGCTTTGGCGGGGCGGGTTGCGGCTTTGGCGGCACCGGCACGGGCTTGGGCGGCGGCACCGGCATGGGCTTTGGCACCGGACGCGGCGGGAAAAGCTCCGGCTTGGGCGGCGCGGGTTTGGGCGGCACGGGTTTGGGCGGCGGGGGCGGCGGCAGCGGTTTGGGCTCAGGCTTTGGCTCTGGCATTGGCGCGGGGGCGGGCGGCGGCGGCGCGGCCTCTCCCGGTGCGCGTTCACCCAAAGTGGGCGCCAGATCGGGCGCGGCAGCCTCACGGCTGGGCGATTGCGAGGTCAGCCCGACCGCATCGCTGATCGTCACTTCCATCCGTTCGGGCGGACGGGCGCGCGGAGGCACAGGCTGCATCGCCAGCACGACGATCAGCGCCACATGCCCTGCCGCCGCCAGCAACAGCGCCGCGCCTTCAATCCCTCTGAACCGGGCGGTGGCCATGCGGATTACTGCCCGCTCCCCGTCGTGGTGGCAGGCGCTGGCGCCGTGACACCAGCCCCAGACGGCGCGGGCGCCGTCACGCCTGCCCCAGACGGCGCGGGCGCCGTCACGCCTGCCATCGTCACCAGCGAGATGGTGGTGATCCCGGCATGGTTCAATTCACCCATCAGCGCGACGACGCGGCCATATTCCAGCCCCTTGTCCGCGCGCAGCGTCACCAGCGGCATCTGCCCATCGGCCCCGCGCGGCAGTGCGGCGATCCGGTCGCCCAGCTCTCCGTTCGAGATCGGCGCGTCGTCCAGATAGACCGTGCCGTCCTGCGCCATCGTCACCGTCACCTGCTGCGGCGTCTGGTCCAGCGGCTTGGCCCGGCTGTCAGGCAGATGGATCGGAATCCCCGCCTTGAGCAACGGGGCCGTCACCATGAAGATGATCAGCAGCACCAGCATCACGTCGACCAGCGGCGTGACGTTGATCTCGGCCATGGGGGCGCGGCCACCCCGGCCCCGGCCCCGCTTGCGATAGGAATGCAGGCCCATCGCCATCGGCTTACATCCCATCCAGTTCGCGCGACAGCGTGGCGTGGAACCGGTCGGCAAAGCGTTGCAGCCGCGCCTCGAACCCGTTCACCACATGGCTGAAACGGTTATAGGCGATCACCGCCGGAATGGCCGCGAACAGGCCGATGGCGGTGGCAAACAGCGCCTCGGAAATGCCGGGGGCGACGACCGCCAGCGAGGAATTCTGTTGCTGCCCGATCTGGAAAAAGCTGTTCATGATGCCCCACACCGTGCCGAACAGGCCGACAAAGGGCGCGACCGATCCCACCGTCGCCAGAAAGTTCAGCCGATCGCCCAGACGCTCGCTCTCCTGCGCCACCACGCTGTCCATCACGGCGGCCAGACGCGCGCGCGCGCCCTCACGGTCCACCTTGCCACCAACGCTGCGGCGCCATTCGGACAGGGCCGCGCTCACCACCTTGGCCACCGGCAGATCAGCCGTCTTGCCGCCGGAACGGGCGTTCTGGAACGCGTCAATGTCGCGCGCCTTCCAGAACTCGGCCTCGTACTCATCGCTGCCCCGGCGCAGCACGCTGACGCGGATGCCAAACGAGAGGATGATCATCCAGCCCCAAACACTGGCCGCCGCCAGCGCCGCCAGCACGCATTTGACCACGATGTCCGCGTTCATGAACAGCGCCAGCGGATCAAGATGCGAAGGCGCGCCGCCCCCGGCAGGCAGCGAGGCGGCGGCAAGGGAAAGCAGCGAAAGGTCGGTCATGTGTGGCTCTGGCCTTTGGACATCAGGACGGGTTGGTGGCCGCGTGGGCGGCCATGAATTGGGCAAAAGCCGCGCGCCAAGGCGCAGGCTGGCGGCGCGGGCGGCCATCGGGCGCGACAAAGCCGACCCGCACGCTGGCCTGTGCCAACAGCACGTCGCCCCTGAACGCAAGCTGACGCATGCGACAGGAGGCCGCGCCCAGCTCCTCGACGCTGCTGCGCACCACCACCACATCGTCCAGCTTGGCCGGACTGGCGTAACGGATGGTCATCTCGGCGACGGCATAGGCACCCTCGCCCGCCTCGACCGCGGCGCGCTGATCAATGCCCAGCAGGCGCAGCAGGTCAGAGCGCGCGCGTTCGAACCATTTGAGATAATTGGCATGATATACCACGCCCGACAGGTCGGTATCCTCGTAAAAGGCGCGCACGGTATACAGGTGCGTCGGCCCGTCGAGGGCGCCGGAGGGTGGGGGCGGTGGCTGGCTCATCGTGACACAGGGGTCTAGACGCAAGCCGCCCATCCCCGCAAGGGCGCTCACCCGTTCCGGCGCGGATTTTTCAGGCCGAAATCATCCGCCCCAGCGGCGCGCCGCCAAACAGGTGGATGTGCAGATGGGGCACTTCCTGCCCGCCATCCACGCCGATATTGGCCAACAGGCGATAGCCCGGATCGACCAGACCCAGTTCCCGCGCCACATGTCCCACCGCGCGCACATAACCCGCGATCAAATCGGCGGGCGCATGGGCGGAAAAGTCATCCCAGCTGACATAGGGCCCCTTGGGGATCACCAGCACATGCACCGGCGCCTGCGGGGCGATGTCGTGGAAGGCCAGCGCGAAGTCGTCCTCATACACCTTGTTGCAGGGGATCTCGCCGCGCAGGATCCGGGCAAAGATATTGGCGTCGTCATAGGGCTGGCGGGGGTCGATCGGCATTGGCGGAAACCTTGTGCTGTGGTGGATCAGGCCTTGGGGCGGCTGGCCTTTTCGGCGATGCCGCTGGTGCCTTCGCGGCGGTCCAGTTCGGCGCAGACATCGGCCAACGCGACGCCCTTGTCCGCCCACAGCACCATCAGGTGGAACAACAGGTCGGCGCTTTCCCCGATCAGCCCGGCGCGGTCGTCAGCCATGGCGGCGATCACCGATTCCACGGCTTCCTCGCCCACTTTCTGGGCGATCTTGGGTGTGCCGCGCGCGCTCAGCTTGGCGACATAGGATGTGCTGGGGTCGGCCTGCCGCCGCTGGGCGATGGTGGCTTCCAGACGGGCAAGCGTGGCCAGAGCGGCAATGTCAGCGGGCGATTCCATGGCGCCAGCGATGCGGTCTCCGCACGCATTGGTCAAGCCATCATGCAGGCCCCATCCGCACCGACGGGGCCTGCCTGATCATTTCAGTCCTCGGGCTGGATACGCTTGCGGCTTTGCCCGCCAATATGGCCCAACATCAGCCCCGCCAGCCCCAACGCCATCAGCGAGAGATCCGACGTCCCGGTAATCGGCCCGCCCGTTTGCGCCAGCACCGGCTGGGCCAGCATCACACTGAGCAGCAGCCCTGCCGAAAGGTTAAGGAATGTCCGCATGGTTAACACCTCCCTGTGTCAGGATCGTTAACGCAAAGGCCGTGCCATTTACCAAAAAGGCCGAAAATGCGGGCGCGGGATGGTTAACGCCGCAGCCCGGACGCGCGGCATTGGTAAATTTCCCGACAAGGATTTGCCGAAAGGCGGCCTGCCCGTGTCAACCCCACCGACAATACGGCAGGGCGGCCAAAGCCCGGATCAATGCGCGCGGGCGGGCAATCCGGCGGCGCGCAATGCGGCATGCGCCTGGGCAATGGTGTGCTTGCCAAAATGGAAAATGCTGGCCGCCAGCACAGCGCTGGCATGGCCCTGCGTAACGCCCGCGACCAGATGGTCCAGATTGCCCACGCCCCCGCTGGCGATCACCGGAATGCTGGCCGCGTCGGCAATCGCGCGCGTCAGTTCCAGATCATAGCCCGCCTGCGTGCCATCGCCATCCATGCTGGTCACCAGCAATTCGCCAGCCCCCAGCGCGGTCAGCCGCACCGCATGTTCCAGCGCGTCGATGCCGGTGGCCTTGCGCCCGCCATGGGTAAAGATTTCCCAGCGCGAAGGCTCACCGGGCGCGTTCACCCGGCGCGCGTCGACACTGGCGACGATGCACTGGCTACCGAACTTTTCCGCGATGTCGCGCACCACTTCGGGGCGGCTGACGGCGGCGCTGTTCACCGCCACCTTGTCCGCGCCGGCCAGCAGCAAGGCGCGCGCGTCCTCGGCCGATCGCACGCCGCCACCCACCGTCAGCGGCATAAAGCACACCTCGGCCGTGCGGCGCACCACGTCCAGCAAGGTGCCGCGCCCTTCGTGGCTGGCGCTGATGTCCAGAAAGCACAATTCGTCCGCGCCCGCCGCGTCATAGGCGCGGGCCTGTTCCACCGGGTCGCCCGCATCACGCAGATCGACAAAGTTCACGCCCTTGACCACACGCCCATCGCGCACGTCCAGACAGGGGATGACGCGGACACGGACGGTCATCTCAGTTGTCCTTCATCGCCATGGCGATGGCGGCGGCCAGATCCAGCTTGCCCTCGTACAGGGCGCGGCCAGTGATGACGCCCTCGATCCCGTCCCCGGCGTGCAGCGCCAACAGGCGGATATCGTCCAGCCCCTTGACCCCGCCGGACGCGATCACCGGAATGTCCACGCGGCGCGCCAGATCAACGGTGGCGTCAATGTTCACGCCCTTTAGCAGACCATCGCGGCCAATGTCGGTGAAGAGCAGCGAGGCCACGCCCGCATCCTCGAACCGGCGGGCCAGATCCACCACCGCCACGTCCGACACATCGGCCCAGCCCTCGGTCGCGACAAAGCCATCGCGCGCGTCCACGGCCACAACGATCCCGCCGGGGAAGGCGCGCGCCATGTCCTTGACGAATTCGGGATCCTTCAGCGCGGCAGAGCCCATGACGACGCGGCTGACGCCCAGATCGAACCAGCCCTCGACGGCTTCGCGGGTGCGGATGCCGCCGCCCAATTGCACATGGCCGGGAAATTCGGCCAAAATCGCCTGCACCGCCGCCGCGTTTTCCGCGCGCCCGGCAAAGCTGCCGTCCAGATCGACCACATGCAGATACTGGCTGCCGGCATTGGCAAACAGCATCGCCTGCGCCGCCGGATTGTCACCATAAACAGTGGCGCGATCCATATCGCCTTCGGACAGGCGCACAACCTGACCACCCTTGAGGTCGATGGCGGGAAATACGATCATCTTACGGCTTCCATGTCAAAAAGCGGGACAACAGCTCCAGCCCATAGGACTGGCTCTTTTCCGGGTGGAATTGCACGCCCACGATATTGTCGCGCGCCACCGCCGCGACCAGCCCGCCACCGTGATCGGTGACCGCCGCGCTGTGATGGCCATTGTCGGGGACAAAGTGATAGGAGTGCAGGAAATAGGCCTCACCACCCTCGATCAGGGGCGCGTGGGCGGCGGGCAGGACATCGTTCCAGCCCATATGCGGGATCTTGATCGCGGGGTCCGTGCGTTCGATATGGCGGACCTCGCCGCCGATCCAGCCAAGGCCCTGCGTCACGCCATGTTCAACGCCCTGCGTGGCCAGCAATTGCATCCCCACGCAAATGCCCAGAAACGGCGCGCCGCCCTCCAGCACGCGCTCTTCCATCGCGGCGATCAGGCCGGGGATGGCGCGCAACCCCTCGGCACAGGCGCGGAACGAGCCAACGCCGGGCAGGACAATGCGGTCGGCGCCGCGCACAACCTCAGGGTCGGCCGTCACACGCACGCCCTGCGCGCCCGCCGCCTTCAGCGCATTGGCCACCGAATGCAGATTGCCTGCGCCATAATCGATCAGCGCCAGAACCTCAGCCATGGTCTGCCCCGTCAGCCTGCCAGCGAACCGTCACCCAGCAACCCCTTGGTGCTGGGGATGGCGCCGCCCTTGCGCGGGTCCAGTTCCACCGCCGTCCGCATCGCGCGGGCAAGGCCCTTGTAGACGCCCTCGATGATGTGGTGGTTGTTGCTGCCGTACAGCAATTCGATGTGCAGCGTGATGCCACAGGCCTGCGCAAAGGACTGGAACCAGTGCTCGAACAGCTCGGTGTCCATTTCGCCCAGACGGGGCTGCGAGAACGGCACCTTCCACACCAGCCACGGACGGCCAGAGATGTCCAGCGCCACGCGGGCCAGCGCCTCGTCCATGGGGGAATAGACCTGACCATAGCGGCCAATCCCGCCCTTGTCGCCCAGCGCCTGTGCGATGCACTGGCCCAGCGCGATGGCGCAATCCTCGGTCGTGTGGTGTTGATCGACATGCAGGTCGCCCTTGATATGGACGGTCATGTCGATCAGCGAATGGCGCGAGAACTGCTCGACCATGTGGTCAAGGAAGCCGATGCCGGTCGAGACATCATACTTCCCCGTTCCATCGAGGTTCACGTCCACGAGAATATCGGTCTCGTGCGTCTTGCGGGCGATACGGGCGGTGCGCATGGCCTGCCCCTATACGCGCGGAGGCCCCAATGGCAAGGCCGCGCGCGCCCTTTGCCCGCCCTTTCGGGCCAAAACCGCGCCGATCGGGGCGGATGTGGCGCGCCGCGGGCAATCCCCCCTTGACCGCGCGGCCCCCAAGCGCCACTTGACTGCGCATGACTGACAACATGCCCGACAGCCTCATCCCCTATGACGAAATCGTGCAGGAGGCCCTGCGTGCGGTGGTCGGCCGTGTGCTGGGGCAGGTGGAATCCTCTGGCGGCAATCTGCCGGGCAACCACCATTTCTATATCACGTTCAAGACGCAGGCCCCCGGCGTCGACATCCCGCAGAACCTGAAAACGCGTTTCCCCGACGAGATGACCATCGTCCTGCAAAACAAGTTCTGGGACCTGCATGTTGAATCCGATGGCTTTACCGTGGGCCTGTCGTTCAACCAGCTGCCAGCCAAGCTGGTGATCCCGTTCTCGGCGATCACGGCCTTTGTTGATCCGGCGGTGGATTTTGGCCTGCAATTCCAGGCCTCGGTCGAGGATATGGAGCACGAACCGCATGAGGATGCGGAGAACGATTCGCCCGACGGCCCTGTCGCCGTTGCCGAGGATGGGTCGAATGTCGTGACCGTCGATTTCGGCCGCAAGAAATGAGCAAGGCGTTGCTGGGCAAGGTGTTGCGCGACAACGGAACCAAGCTGGTGGCCAAGGCGGTCGACAGCGTGGTGCTGACCGCCGACGCCACCAAGGGCCAGCAACGCATCAGCCTGCCGCGCAAGATCGCTGGCGCCGCGCTGTTGCGGGTGGCGACCAAATCGGTGCCCGGCGCGATCGTCGTGGGCGGCGCGCTGTTGGCCAAACATCTGTACGACCGCAAAAAGGCGCGTGACGCCGCCGCGCGGACCGAGGGCACGCAGGCTGCCCCCGCGCTGACTGACCAGCGCAAGGTGGACTGATCCCCTCTTGATCGCGGCCCCGGCTTGCGGCATCGGGCGCTATGCCTGATACGATCTCTGCCGCCGCCAATCGCCTGCAACGCCGTGGCCTGATGCTGATCCTGTCCAGCCCATCGGGCGCGGGCAAAACCACCATCGCCCGCCGCCTGCTGGCCGAGGATAGCGAAATCCGGCCCTCGGTGTCTGTCACCACACGCGCCCCCCGCCCCGGCGAGGTCGAGGGCAAGGACTATTATTTCGTCAGCCGCGATACCTTTGACCGCATGGCCGAGGACAACGCCTTTTACGAATGGGCTACCGTTTTCGGCAATTCCTACGGCACGCCCAAGGCACAGATCCGCGAAGGGCTAAAGGAAGGCCGCGATTTCCTGTTCGACATCGACTGGCAGGGCACGCAGCAATTGAGCCAGAAGGCCGGAACCGATGTCGTGCGCATCTTTGTCCTGCCGCCCAGCATTCAGGAACTGCACCGCCGCCTGTCGGGCCGCGGCACCGATTCGGCCGAAGTCATCGCTGACCGCATGGCCCGCGCACAGGCCGAAATCACCCACTGGGACAGCTATGACTATGTCGTGGTGAACGATGACATCGACGCCTGTTTCGCCCAAGTACGCGAAATTCTGGCCGCCGAGCGCATGAAGCGCACGCGCCAGACCGGGCTGATCCCCTTTGTCCGCGAGCTTTTGAAACCACAGGGCTGATTCAGCCTGCCGCGCGGATCATCACCATTCGCTGTGGGGTAAAGCCCAAGGCGGCATAGAACGCCTGTGCTGACGGATTGATCGCCCACACGTCCAGCGCCAGATCGCCTGACCCACGCCGCGCCGCCTGATCGCCCACATAGGCGACCAAGGCGCGGCCGATACGCTGCCGCCGCGCCGATGCGGCCACCGCCATGTGGTGACTATAGGCCCGCGCCCGCGCCGGGCCGAGCAGATGGGCGGGCCGCACCTGCCATTCCCACCAGACATAGGCGCATGGCCGCGTATCGGCGCGCACCACCGCCACCTGATGATCCGCCGCCGTCAGCCGCGCCTACCAAAACGCGACAGCGGCATCAGGCGCCAGTTGCGCATGAAACAAATGCGGCAAAGCGGCCGCATGTGCCGCCTGCACATCCGCGTTCAGCGCGATAATCCCGGCGATATCGGCCGCTGTGGCAGGATGGATCGCCACAGACATGCCAGAAACCCTGTGTAGGACCGCGCCTGTCGGTTTAGCCTTGCGCGTTCAGCTTGGCTTCCAGCGCGGCGATGCGGGCCTTCAGGTCCTCGGCCTCTTCACGCGCCTTGGCTGCCATCTGCTTGACCGCGTCAAATTCCTCACGGCTGACGAAATCCACCCCGCCGAACGTCTCACGCAAACGCTCACGCGCCGAATCGCGCGCTTCCTTGGTCGCGCCCGCCAGCGTGCCCGCCGCGCTGTTCATCAGCTTGACAAAGTCGGCGATCAGGGGGTTTTCGCTTTGCATCTTGGCGCCATTTTCCGTGTTTGATGGACATTTGCGCGCGGCCCGCGATCACCGCGCGGCCGCACCGCGCCCTAAATGGCGCTGCATTGCCCGCCGCGCAAGGGGGCACACTGCCCGCGCTGCAATTTGCCCCGCCTACAGCTTCATCCGTGCGACGACCGAGGATGTGGCCAGCCCGTCCGCCCCCGGATTGAGCACCAGCAATTGCCACGTCAGCACCCCGGCAAACAGCACCCACGCCAGATAGGGCGCCATCAGCCATGCCGCCACCGGCCGCACCCGGCCAAACAGCGCCATCGTCGCCGCAATGCCCACCGCAATCGCCAGCAACAGCGACAGCGATGCGCCGATCTGATGTCCGCCAAAGAACAACGGCGACCACACCAGATTAAGCAGCAATTGGGTGATGAACAGCATCACCGCCAAGCCACGCCCGGGCGCGGCCCGCGCCGCAATGACGATGGCCAGCGCCACCCCCATCATCAGGTACAGTACGCTCCACACCAGCGGAAAGACGATTGGCGGGGGATATAGCGCCGGTTTGACCAGCGCCGCAAACCACGGATTGTCCGCCGCGCTGCCCGCCAGCCGCCCGGACAAAAAGCCCAGCAGCATCACCCCCGGTACAGTCACCAATGCCCATCGCGCAAAACCCATGCGCAATTGCCACGAAGAAGCAATCTCGGTCATCTTGGCACAACGCTCCCGCGTCAGCCGGACACCATCACGGCGCCGGCGTCACACCCTCCATACGCGGACGACCCGCGCAGCCTGAACCATGCAGGGAATCCCCACAGGCCCTCTCAACAGTGCGGAACCGGCCCGCACCCTCCTCAACCTCTCCCGCGGGGGCGTTGTCCGCCCGGCGCGTATCATGTTCCAGATTCCGGCGGGATTGCGGGGGCGAATCCGAATTCCCGCGGCCAGAAATGCTTAATTCCGTATTTACCCCCTACGGCCGGGCACGCAATGCGATCAAGGTCGGCCCCACCAAAATGGAGCCATTTCGCGCCCAGAGGAAGCAATGCGCTGGAATTGATCCGGTTCAGCCCTATTCCGCCACATCCCCTGCCGCCCCGACCGGACGGCCACGCCATGCCGAGATCAGGAATTCGACATTGCCTTCTGGTCCGGTGATCGGGCTTTCCACGATGCCATCGACCGTAAAGCCCAATCCTTCCACCCAGCCGCGCACCTCGTCGCAGACCCGCGCGTGCAACGTGGGATCACGCACCACGCCGCCCTTGCCCACCTCGGCCCGCCCCACCTCGAACTGCGGCTTGATCAGCGCGACCAGACGGCAATCGGGCGCGGCCAGCGCCAAGGGCACGTCCAGCACCTTGGCCAGCGCGATAAAGCTGGCGTCGCACACCACCCACGCACAGGGCGCGGTGATATGATCGGCGGTCAGGATACGGGCGCTGGTCTGTTCCAGCACAGTGACGCGCGGATCCTGACGCAGCTTCCACGCCAGTTGGTTGGTGCCCGAATCCACCGCAAAGACATGGTCCGCCCCATGCGTCAGCAACACATCGGTAAAGCCGCCGGTGCTGCTGCCGATGTCCATCGCGTTGACGCCGGTCGGGTCCAGCGCGAAATGGGCGATGGCATGGGCCAGCTTGATCCCGCCGCGCGACACCCACGGATGGTCGCGCCCGCGCGCCTCCAGCGGAGCGTCGGCGGCGATGGTCTGGCCCGCCTTGGCGATCTTGGTCTCGCCCGAAAACACCACGCCGGCCAAAATCAGCGCCTGCGCCCGCGCGCGGCTCTCGGCGATGCCGCGTTCCACCAGCGCCTGATCAACACGGATCTTGGCGGCGGGTTTGGGCTTGGGAGTGTGGGTCAAAGTGTGTCGCCGTTGGGAAGAATGGAGGACAAAGCGGTTGTCTGGGCCGCGCCCTCATTCCATACCGGCGCGATGAAGGCAAATCCTGCGCGCCGCGCGCCCGTCATTTCCACGCTGGTCCTGTTGTGCGGGGCCTGCGCCCTGTCCGCCTGTGACGAGGCGGCAGCCCCCGTGATCAGCGCGCCGCCGCCCGCGCCAGCGCCCACCGTTGCGCCAGTTGCGCCACCACCGCCGCCCGCCCCCACCGTGCCATGGACGCAGGCGCCGATCAGCGCGGGCGCATGGAGCGTTGGCAGCGGCGCCGTGCCCCCACAGGCGGCCTATCGCGGGGCCGAGGGCGCATTCGCCCTGCGTTGTGACCCGGCGCGTGGCGGGGTGGTGCTGGAACGCAGTGCGGCGGCGGGCGGCCCCGCCCCCTTCATCCCCCAGATCGAAATCAGCACCGCCACGCAAAAGCGCACGCTGAATGCCGCGCCACTGGCCACCGGCGGCGCGATCGGTGTACAGGCGGTGCTGCCGGTGGGCGATCGCCTGCTGGACGCCATGGCCTTTACCCGCGCGCGGTTGATGGTGGCGGTGCCGGGGATGACGCCACTGTACCTGCCGGCCGATCCGGCGGTCGGGCGCGTGGTGGAACGGTGCCGCGCGGGGGGCTGATTCGCCTCAGCCCAACGGTTGTTGATAAATGGCCCGGCGCAATCGGCCGCATACCGC
The DNA here is from genome assembly GCF_009909235.1 of Novosphingobium ovatum. Classification (GTDB taxonomy): domain Bacteria; phylum Pseudomonadota; class Alphaproteobacteria; order Sphingomonadales; family Sphingomonadaceae; genus Novosphingobium; species Novosphingobium ovatum. Next base: position 234,670 of record NZ_JAAAPO010000001.1, on the reverse strand, counting down.
CGAGCGGGCGCGCAACCCATTGACGCGCGGCGCAAATCACCGCCCCCTTTGCGGCGCGAAGACTCCATTCTGACGACAAAATATTTTGCCGCAAGACTTGTTGTGCAGGGGCGAATGCGACACATTGTGGCCAAGGCCCCAGCGCCTTTCGGTGCTGACCGGCCCCGTCGAATGGCGGCCCAGCCCGATCGCGCGGACGGTGATGCGTCCCGGTCCGGGCGGCCTCTTTCGGCTCTTGGCTCAACAGCGCGAAAGGAGGTGATCCGATGTCTCATGGTTCAGCAGAGAGGTCGGCAATCCGCAGCGCGAGGCATTATCGCTAATCCCTGTTCTTCCTGGCGATAAAGGCTTCGTGGGCGGCACTTTCCGGCCGCTGACCATGTGAAGGGCCATACCGCGCTGATGCCGGTGTGGCCCTTCTCACATCTGCCGTGCGCGCGCGTTGCCGACATGCGAAAAGCGGGCCGTTGCCAGCCCGCTTTCCACACGCAACAGGCGCCCCGCGACAGGGCGACAGGATCAGCGCGAAGCCAGCGCCGGGCCGGTTTCCCCCGGCAGCGAGCCGGCGGCAAAGGCCATGCACACCGCGCCCTTTTTCTGCACGGTGCCGCATTTTTGCGCGGCGGCCACGGCGGTATAGCCCTTGACCTGCACGCGCCAGAAATTGCGACCATTGACCACGGCCTTGGCGATGACGATCTCGCGGCCGCGCAGATCGGCGTCGCGCTGGGCAAAGGTCGCGCGGGCGCGTTCGGCATTGGCCGCGCTGGAAAACGAGCCCAACTGGACCGCATGGGCCCCGCTGTCACCGGCCGCTGCCGGCGCAGGCTTGGCCGAGACCGGCTTGGTGGCCAGCGCGACATTGGCCATCGCCACGCGCATCGGGCGGGTCTTGGCCGCGACGCGGACCGGCTTGGGCGCGATGGCCGCCGGGGCCGCGTCCACCGGCGCGGCATCAGCCAGCGCGGCGTCCGGCTTGGGCTTGGTCTTGCCCGTCTTGGGACCCAACTTGGCGTTGGCCTTGGCCAGACGTTTGGCGGCAACGGGGGCCGGGGCGGCCTTGAGCGGCACCGGCTGGAAGACCGGGGCCGGCGCGGCCGCCATCATCGGCGCAGGCGCCACAGGCTCAACCGTGGCAGGCAGTTCGGCCGCAGGCACAGGCTGTGCAACGGCGGCAGGCATCGGCGCAGGTTCAGGCGCGGCGGCGGCCAGTTGCACGCCGTTCTGCTGGCCGCTCAACGCCAGAGCGACCGGCATGCCGGCGTCTTCACGCGCGGGCACGCCCAGCAATTGGGCAACGCGGTCCTTGGCCGCTTCGGGACGGGCCAGTTGCGCCCATTCGGTCATGCGCGCATCCACTTGCGCGGCAGGCAGATCCATCGCCACCAGATTGCGCGCTTCGCCCCATTTGCCGTCCAGCGCATAGGCATAGGCCAGATTGGCCCGCAACTTGTCCGAACGCTCGCCAGCGCGCACCGCGTCCAGCAGCACCGCAACACCACGGCCCGGCTCACCGGCCAACGCCAGCGCCAGCCCCAGATCGGCCGCGGGCACATCGGCCTTGGCACGGTCCAGCAGGGCGATGGCATCGCTCGAATGGCCCGAGGCGACCTCGGCCAGCGAGAGCATCAGCAGCGTGCGGCCCGAGGTGTCACCCAACGTCATGGCATCGCTCAGCGCCGTTTCGGCCGATTGATAACGCCCCGCCTTGAGATAGGCGCGACCCAGTGCGACGCGGGTGGCAACGTCACGCGGACTGGCCTGCACAGCCGATTCAGCCATGGCCACCGCCGCATCGGCCGCGCCGCCCGTCAGCGTGGTACCGGCACCGCCCGCAGCGGCCTGCGCCGATACGGGCGCACCCATCGCCATCAGCGCCAGCGCCAGACCAGCGCTGGAGGCCAAGGGCAGCAGCAGCCCCGAACGGGCGGGGCGGCGGTGAGGAATGAAGCACTTAGCAGTCATCGTCGGTATCCCTGCCATCCTGGGCAAAAGCCGGGGTGAATCAATTATCCGCACGATCCGCCGGAAACATTGATCCCAAACGGACGCATGAATTTCTGCGGGAAACATTGCAGAACGTTCCTAATTTTGGGTTAATGCCGACCTGCTCCGTGGTAATTTTGGTAAGGATTGGCGCGGAGAAAGAATTTGATAACCATGTGCTGTCAAACGGGCGGGAATGGTTGCCGGAAACTGAACGCGCCCACACGCTATTGGCCGCAGCCAGCACAGGCTGAATCTTCGGCTGGGGCAGGACGAAAGGTGTTACAATGCAGCAGCAGCATCGCTTTTTGGATGACGCATTTGCAACGGGTTGGCGCGCATTGCGACCGATGGCGCTGGCAGGTGTGGCGGGGCTGTGGCTGCTGGGCGCGCCGGCAATGGCCGATGTAAAGGCGGGGGCCGACGCATGGGTGCGCGGCGATTCGGCGATGCGGGCGGGCGATTCGGCCACGGCTACGCGCGAATTTGGTGCAGCGGTGAAAGAATGGACCCCGCTGGCCGAACGCGGCGATGCTGATGCGCAATTCAATCTGGCACAGGCGTACAAGCTGGGACGCGGCGTGCCGCAGGATCTGGCCCGCGCCGAAATGCTGTATGCCAAGGCCGCCGGACAAGGCCATTTGCAGGCGGCCGACAATTACGGCCTGCTGTTGTTCCAGCGCGGCCAGCATGCCGCCGCCATGCCCTATATCAAGACCGCCGCCGAGCGGGGTGATCCGCGCGCGCAATACCTGTTGGGCATCGCCCATTTCAACGCCGAGGGCATGCCCAAGGACTGGGTGCGTGCCTATGCGCTTGAAAGTCTGGCGCAGCAGGCCGGACTGGCGCAGGCGCGTCAGGCGCTGGCGCAGATGGACCGCTTTGTCAGTCTGGAGGACCGCCAGAAGGCGATGTCGCTGGCCACCGAAATGGCCGCCCAGATCGAGGCGAATCGCCGCCGCCAATTTACCGCCGCCGACCTGGGCACGCCCCAGCCGATGCCAGCAGGCATGGCTGGCCCCGCCGCCCCAGCGCCGGTCAGCGCGCCGCCGCTGGCGATGGCCGCGCCGCAACCGATGATCGCGCCACAGCGCCCCGCGCCGCGCCCCGCGCCTTTGACCATTCCGGCACCGATGGCCGCGCCTTCGCCGATGGCCGCGCCCGCGCCGATGGCAGGCCCAGCGCCGATGGCTGGTACGCCGCGTGGCCTGCCGCCGGTGCCCACCCCGCTGCCCCGCACAGCAATGCCGCGCCCCGCGCCTGTCCCCGCGCCCAGCTTCCACGCGGTGACACCGCCGCCGCCGGTTGCCATGGCGCGCCCCGAACCTGCCCGCCCCGAACCGATGCGTGCCGAACCGGCCCCGCGCCCCGCGCCCAAGCCCGCCCCGCGCGCGGCAGAGGGTGGCCCGTACAAGATCCAGCTGGGCGCGTTTGGCGTGGCCAGCAATGTCGAAGCGCAGTGGAAACGGGCCAAGGCTTTCCCCGAAGTCGCCGGTCATCAGCGTCAGACCATCCCGGTTGGCGCGGTCACGCGCCTGCTGGCCACCGGCTTTTCCGAGGAGGCGGCCCGCGCCGCCTGTCGCAAGCTGACGGCCGCCGATATCACTTGCGTCGTGGTGCGCGACTGATCCAAGAGCGGGGCCATGGCACAAACGCTGGGCCCCGCCGATTTGACCGCGACTGACCGCATCGTCACGCTGGACCTGATCCGGGGTGTGGCGGTGCTGGGCATATTGCTGGTCAATATTGCCGGTTTTGCCGGGCCGCCCGCCGCCACGCTGTCCCCCGACATGCCCGCGCCCGGATCATGGGCCGATCATGCCGCCTATGTCGCGGTGTTCGTGCTGGCCGAGGGCAAGTTGCGCGCGCTCTTCAGCCTGTTGTTTGGCGCCAGCCTGTGCCTGTTCGTCGAACGGGTTGACGCGCGCGAACGCCTCGCTGGCCTGCGCCTGCCCAGTGGCGAGGAGATGCAGTTGCGCCGGCTGGGCTGGCTGCTGCTGCTGGGCTGGCTGCATTACATCCTGCTGTGGTGGGGCGATATCCTGTTCACATACGCGGCATGTGGCGTGCTGGCGCTGATGCTGCGGCGGGTGCCTTTGCGGGCGCTGTGGATTGGTGCTGTGGTGTTTTTCCTGTTGTGGCACATGGGCAATCTGGCGGCGGGCTGGCCGTTGTTACATGCCCCCACAGCCGTCGATGCCGCCGAGTTGACCCGCCACGCCCAGCAGATGGCCCGTGACATCGCGCAAGGGCAGATGGGGTTCTGGACGCTGATCGGGGACAAGCTGGCCCATAGCGCGCTGTTTCCGCTGGTGATGTGGCTGTCCAGCATTGGCGAGACATTGCCGCTGATGCTGATCGGCGTGGCGCTGTATCGCGGCGGTTTCTTTGACGGTGGGTGGAGCAGGCGGGCGTTGTGGGTGAGCGTTGGCGGCGGAATGGCGCTGGGCCTGCCGATGGCGCTGGGGCTGGCGTGGTGGATATGGGCGCAGGGCTTTCCGGTGCTCTCGATGCCGGTGGTGCTGGCCTATGCCGCCGGGCCAGAGCATCTGGCGATGGCGCTGGCCTATGCCGCCGCGCTGGTGCTGGCTACGCCCGCGCTGGCCCACAGCCCGATCGGCGCGCGATTGATCGCGGCGGGGCGCATGGCCTTCAGCAATTATATCGCCACCACAGTGTGCATGTGCGCCTGTTTCTATGGCTGGGGGCTGGGCCTGTTCGGGCGGGTTGGCCCGGCCGCGCAGATGGGCTTTGTCGCGGGCATGTGGGCGCTGATGCTGGCGTGGAGCGCCCCATGGCTACGCCATTTCCGCATGGGGCCGCTGGAATGGCTGTGGCGCTGCCTGACCGAAGGGCGTCGCCTGCCGTTCCGGCGCTGACTAGGCTTGCCTTGGACGGCGCGCGCGCCATATCCTGCGCCCCGCAGACAGGAGAGGCAGCATGACCGACGACACCCGCCCTTGGCCACAGGAAGGGCGCGAACGTCAGATCTATCCCAGCCCGGTGGGATGGGTGGGTACCGATTTCGTCGATAACGAAATGGAGTTGCTGGCGCGGCTGAACCCCAAAACGGTGATGATGATGGGCGACAACCCCGCCCTGCCCCGTATGCCCGAACGCCCCTGTCTGCTGGATTTCTTCCGCCTGCGCTTTGGCGAATTGACGCGGCGGCATCTGCTGGTCTCGGCCAAACGGGCGCTGGATGATGGGCAAAGCGAGACGGTGGTGATCGCCTGTCTGTTACATGACATCGCCAATGGCTGTCTGATCCGGTCAGACCACGGTTACTGGGGGGCGCAACTGATCGCGCCCTATGTGTCCGAAGAAGTGGCGTGGGCGGTCAAGTATCACCAGGCCTTGCGCTATGTACCCGATCCGGCGGTGGGCTATGCCTATCCTGACAGTTACCACCGCTTTTTCGGGGCAGATTATCAGCCGCCGGAATATCTGATGCGCGACGCGGCCGAGGCGCAGGGCCACAAGTGGCACGCCACAGCGCGGGCGGTGACACTGTATGATACGTATTTCTTTGACGATTTTCCCGATGTTGACCCGTCCGAACTGGAAGGCATCATCGCCCGCAACTTTCGCCAGCCGGCCGAAGGGTTGGGCTTTGACGGGTCGCCCGTGGCGCATATGTGGCGCACGATGATCTGGCCGAACAATTTCCTGTAATCGTAAGGACAGCGACCGATCAATACAAGGCAATACATGCGATAACCGACAGTCGGATGCGTATATTACTGTATTTCATTTGACGAAGCCGCACAATCGCATCACCCTGTGCCGCCAACAGGGGATGGAGGAAGAATTGCGCATCACGCAGCCGCGAAAGTCGGGGGTGTGGATCGCTGGCATGGCGTGGCTGGGCCTGACGCTGGGCGCGCCAGCGACCGCCCATGCCCAAACCGCGCCGCTGGAACTGGCCCCGTCCTCGCGCTGGAACCTGAATTACAGCGACGACAGTTGCCGCCTGATGCGCGAATTCGGTCAGGGTGAGGACAAGGTGATCCTGATCATGGATTCCTATGCCCCCGATATGGACGGCTATATCACCTTGGTGGGGAAACAGTTTGTCGGCTCCGACCCGTACAAGAAGGTCAGCTATGGCTTTGAGCCGGGCGAGCCAAAGAGCGGCGCGACCGCCATACGCGGGGTGATTGGCGCACAGGCAACGCCCTTGTTGATTCTGGGCATGGCCCTGCCCAAGATACAGGCGATCTGGCAAAATCAGGACATCCTGTTTCGCCTGACGCCCACCAGCGGCCGCGCCATGACGCTGAAAGTGGGCCCCATGGCCGAGGTGGCCAAGGCGCTGAACACCTGCACCGCCGCGCTGGTGACGCAATGGGGCTTTACCCCCGAACAACAGGCCGCGTGGAAGCGCCTGCCCGAACCGATCGGCGAGCCGCAAAAGTGGATGCGCGATGGCTGGGACTATCCGCTGACCGCGGAAATGCGCAATTTGAATGGGGTGGTGCATTACCGCCTGATGGTCGATGCCGCCGGCACCCCCACCCGCTGCATCCTGCAAAGCGAGACGCAGCCAGCCGAGTTCGGCAATGAGGTGTGCACGGTGCTGATGCGCCGCGCCCGGTTCAAACCCGCGCAGGACCGCGCCGGAGCGCCAGTCGCCAGCTATTTTACCGGCACCGTCCGCTTTTTCGACGATCCTGACCACTGAGCCCCGGTGACCACAGCCACCGGGCACAGGCACCGTTTTGCCTCAGTCCTTTTTGGCGAACGGGTTCTTGGGCGTGCGCAGGAACAGGCGCACCGGCACCGCGTCAAAGCCCAGCTCGCGGCGGATGCCGTTGACCAGATAGCGCTGATAGCTGACCGGCAGATCGTCCAGACGCGTGCCGAACAGCACAAAACCGGGCGGGCGGGTCTTGGCCTGGGTGATAAAGCGCAGCTTGATCCGCCGTCCACCGGGCGCTGGCGGCGGGTTGGCGGCCAGCGCATCGTCAAACCAGCGGTTGAGCGCGGCGGTCGGCACGCGCTTGCTCCACGCCGCGCGCAGTTCAAATGCCGCCCCCAGCATCTGGTCCAGCCCCTTGCCCGTGCGGGCCGAGACCGCCAGCAGCGGCAACCCACGCACCTGCGCCAAACCTTCGTCCAGCGCGGCGCGGATGCCGTTGAACAGGCTGCTCGCCTCCTCGGCCACGTCCCATTTGTTGATGGCGATCATCAAGGCGCGGCCTTCTTCCAGCACCATGCTGGCAATCTTCAGGTCCTGATGCTCCAGCCCGCGGGTGGCGTCCAGCAACAGCACCACCACCTCGGCAAAGTCGATCGCGTGGCGTGCATCGGCCACGGCCATGCGCTCCAGCTTGTCAGTCACCTGTGCTCTTTTGCGCATCCCGGCCGTGTCGATCAGGCGGACGGGACGGTCCTCGCCGGTCTTGGGATCGCGCCACTGCCAATCGATGGCGATCGAATCGCGCGTGATGCCCGCCTCTGGCCCGGTCAGCAGCCGGTCTTCGTTCAGGATGGCGTTGATCAGCGTCGACTTGCCCGCATTGGGGCGGCCCACGATCGCCAGCTTCAGCGGCGCCGCGTTCAGCGCTTCCTCGTCCTCGTAATCGATAGGGGCGATGTCGTCATCGTCCTCACGCTCGACGTGGGGCAGCAGCGCTTCGAACAGGTCGGCCATGCCCTCGCCATGCTCGGCGCTGATGGCAACGGGTTCGCCCATGCCCAGGCTGAACGCCTCATACAACCCGCTTTCGCCCGCGCGCCCCTCAGCCTTGTTGGCGCACAGGATCACCGGCACCGGCTGTTCGCGCAGATAACGCGAGATTTCCTCGTCCAGCGGAGTCAGTCCGGCACGCGCGTCGATCACAAACAGCGCGACATCAGCGCCCACCAGCGCCGCCTCGGTCTGGGCGCGCATGCGGCCGGGCAGGCTGGAGGGATCGTCCTCCTCCCAACCGGCCGTGTCGACGATGGTAAAGTCCAGCCCCAACAAATGCGCCTCGCCAAAACGGCGATCGCGCGTGACGCCAGGCTGATCATCCACCAGCGCCAGCTTCTTGCCAACGAGTCGGTTGAACAGAGTCGATTTGCCGACATTGGGTCGGCCGATGATGATCACTTGGGGTAACATTTCATGTTCCGATTGGCCCGAATGTTAGCCCTTGGCAAGGGCGACGATGCCGCTTTTCGCTCCATCTCGGCCAAACCGCTGCTTTTTCATGGTTAACGCCGGAATTGCCGGCGGCACAACGTTGCCGATTTGGTAACCAAACCTTGCAGGGCGGCCATAACGGCTGGGGGTTTATCCCAATATGCATGATGCAAAAGCCCTTCACCTCGGCCCGTCACACGTCCCGCCCCCTGCTGCGGGCGGTGCTGTGGCCCCTCGCCATCGGCTGCGCGAGCCTTGCCCCACAGGCAATCGCACGCCCCGCGATCGAGTTCGTCGACGTGCGTGGCGGAGGATCGACGGCGCTGCCAACCTATCTGCAATGTGTGCCTTATGCGCGGGCCGTGTCGGGCATCCAATTGTTTGGCGACGCGCGCAGCTGGTGGTCGCAGGCCGAGGGCCGCTATGCCCGCGGGACCACGCCGCGGGTGGGCGCGGTGATGACGTTCAAGCCGCATGGCAATATGGTGCTGGGCCATGTCGCCGCCGTCAGCAAAATCATCGATGCCCGTACAGTGTTGTTACGCCACGCCAATTGGTCGCCCATCGGCGGTCAGCGCGGGCAGGTGGAGGACAATGTCCGCGCGGTTGACGTCTCGCCCAACAACGACTGGAGCAGCGTGCGCGTGTGGTTCGCCCCCAAGGCGGGATTGGGCAGCACTGCCTGGCCGGTGCAAGGGTTCATCTATAACCGCCCCGTGCCTGCCGGCAGCCACGGCCTGACCCGCAAAGGCTGGCAGGCCGACCCGATCGGCGCGATCATCGCGGCTTTTGTCGGGCGCTGACCTTCGGGCTGATTATCGAACAACCGGGCGGCCGAGACACCGCCCCATTTTCCAGCCCTTGCCAACAGGGAGCGGCACAAGTGTGCCGGCGGGGTGAATGGGACCACCCGCCCGGTGCCTTGCGCTCGCCAAGCCTCAAGCGGTTAACAGCGGCCGGAAAAGACGAAGGCCCCGGACCAATATGGCCGGGGCCTTTTGTCATGCGCGAAACAGGTGGGCGCCGGGTGATTCGCGCGAATCACCTGACACAGGCAAATCAGGCCTTGGCGACCGGCGCGCTCTCGCCCAGATCCTCGTACCACGCTTCAACCGGGCCGTTCAGTTTGATGGTCAGGGGATTGCCCTTGCGGTCGACCGCCTTGCCGGCCTGAACGCGCACCCAACCTTCGGAAATGCAATATTCCTCAACGTTGTTGCGCACGGTGCCCTTGAAACGGATCCCCACGCCACGGCGCAGCAGATCCATGTCGCAGAACGGGCTTTTCGGGTCGATCGCCAGACGATCGGGCGGAGTGTCGGCACCGCCAGTGGCGGGGGTGCTGTCGGGCGTGTCAGATGCATTGTTCATGGGCATCGCAATAATTTTCAAAAAGTTCTTGTCAACGCTGGCGAACCCCATTAAAGGCGCGGCTCCCGGCAACGGAGACGCTTCGCAACGAAGCAACGTCGAAGCCAGTGGGCGCGTAGCTCAGCGGTAGAGCACACCCTTCACACGGGTGGGGTCACAGGTTCAATCCCTGTCGCGCCCACCATAAAATCCCGATAAAGCAGGATTTTATGGTGACCGATTTTACCGGGAAAATTTTCAAAGCAGAACGCAGCAGCGGACTTTGGACCGCAGGGCGAAAGCGTGGAACGCTCCCCCGCGCGCAGGGTAACGCCGCCCGGACGGCAGCGCCCCCATCCACGCCTCAGGCCAGTTCCGCGTGCTTGAGCCGATTTTTCACAAACCACCCATTGAGCATCGCGCTGGTGGCCGGAACCGGGCTCTGGTCGCTTTCGACCACCACCCATCCGGCATAGCCCTGCGCGACCAGCGCTGCATGGCAGGCGGCGATATCGACAATGCCGGCCTCACTCTCCAGTTCGCCATACCAGCGCGCCACCTTGCGCGCGCCGCCACCGGCCAGCATGAACTTGTCGGGAAAGGGCAACCTGTATTCGCCCAGCGTGTCACGTTCGAGCGCGTTCTTGAGTTGAACATGCACCAAGCGCCCGGCAAACCGGCCCATCAGCGCCACCGGGTCCAGCCCCATGATCGCCGCGTCCGCCGTGTCCAGCGACAGGCCAACCGTTTCGGGATCGCACAGGTCGAGCAACAGCGCCATGTCATCCCCGGTGCGAGCCATGGTCACGCAATCAAAATTCAGCGCCAGCTTTACCCCATGCGGCGCCAGCATCGCCCCCACCGCGTTCCAGCCATCAGCCGCCACCTGCATCGTGGCGAGGTCGACCGACGCCTTCTCGCTCCAGTTCGGCAGCGCGCGCACCACCAGCGTGTCGCCGCCCAGCGCGGGCAACAGTTCGGCATATTGGCGCAGCGTGTTCACAATCCGACCGTGATCGGCGGGGTTCAGAACCGACAGGCCATAGGCGCCTTCCTCGAAGATCGGCTCGGCAGGATTGAAAAGGAAGCTCGACGCGGCCTTGATGCCGCAGGCTGCCATGTCCGCACGCAGCCCTGCGACCGAGCCGTAGAACTTCTCGATCCAGTCCTTGCGCCCCAAAGGCTCCCATCGGCCGGAGCCGCAGGGGATTTCCACCGCGTCAAAACCGCTTATCGCCAGCGTCTTGAACGCGTTGGCATGAGCCTCGCGCAAGACGAAGCGGTCGTGGCCATTGTTCCACTGGTTCAGGGCATAGCTCCAGCGCAGGGTCATGCTGCGGCCTTTCCGTAAAAGATCGGTTCCAGCACATTTTGCGCATACCACATGGCCAGCGCGGTGCTTTCGGGATAGTTGCCACCGCCAACGTCGGCCTTGTCGTGCTCGACGCCGATCCAGCCTTCGTAGTTGTTTTCCTTCAGCGCCTGCATCAGCGCGGGGAAATCAACCAGCCCGCCCGGCGTGCCCATTTCCCAGAACCAGCGCGGCGTGGTGCTGGCGCAAAGCTCGGGGTCAGGCTGGCTGCGATAGTCTTCTACCGTGTCGACGTGGCGGGTATCCTTGAAATGGAAGCCGTTCACGCGCTGGGCATATTGGCGATACAGCGCCACCGGATCGACGCCTGCGATCACATGTTGGGCCGTGTCGATATACAGGTGCACATAGGCCGGATCGGTCAGCGCATAGAACTGGTCGATCTCGTCCTGTGATCGGATGCCGCACCAGAATTCGTGGTGGCAGCCCAGCTTCATCCCGTGCTTTTCCAGAGACATGCGGCCCACCGCGTTCCACAGATCAGCCAACACCTTGATGCGGTCGGCGTCCACCGGCTGCGTGTCGACATAGCCATGCGCGGGCATGACGATCAGGTTTTCAACGCCCAGTCCGCCTGCAAGGCCGGCAAAGTGATCCAGCATGCCCATCACGCGCCCGGCGTGTTCGGGCTTGTGGAGAGTCATGCCGGGGCTCGCCTGAGGCTGGCACCAGAACAGATCGACGATCTTCTCGATCCCGCGCTCGGCAAGGAAGGCGTTATACGCGGGCAACCCGCCAAACATCGCCGAGACCGCGCCCAGATTCCACGCGAACATGCCCACCCCGCGCAGACCAACGGCGGCGATCTGCTTGATAAAGCGGTCCATTTCCGCGCGGGAGGCAAACTGGTTGACCGGCCCCTTGGGCGAATCTGTTCGCCAGTGGTCGGCATATTGCCATTTGATTTTGCTCACTTTCCCCTCCGCCTCGGCACAGCAATGACCTTGCCTAGCTCGAATCACTTTATAGAATTATATTCTAATTACACAAAGGGGAATCGTTGACGCCTGCAGGCGCGATGTGATTGTGTTGACATAGGGAGTGAAGGGAAGCTCTGTTCATTCACCTAAGTCGCGTGACAGGCGCGGTATGGACAGATGCCCCGCACCACCTCAATTGAAGAGGTGTAATCCGCGCGGTCTTGAGAGTGCGGCATCAAGGTGAGTGGAAATGGCAAGGGCCGTCAAATCAGTAGCGGGCAGTGAAAACGCTGATGATGGTGCGCAACGATCACGCAAGCCAACACAGCCGCGCAGCCGCGCCTCACTCGATCGCATGTTGGCGGCGGCACGCAGGCTGATGGTGGAAAGGCAGAGCGAGGATTTCACCCTGCAGGACGTCAGCTTTCTGGGGAAAGTGTCTATCGGCTCGATCTACTTCCGTTTTCAGAACAAGGATGATCTGGTCCGCGCCGTGATCGGGCAAGATTTGGCACAAATGGCGACCGATGAAACTGACGCGATTGCCGCCTCGCTAAAAGCAGCCAGCAGCATTGAGGATTTCATTCTGGCCTACGTCCGGGCGCAGGCCCAGATCGTCAAGGCCCATGCCCTGATGCTGCGCCTTGCCATGCGCAAGGCTGCGGTCGATCGAGCCATGTCAGACGCCGGAGAGCAACAGGAAATGGCTGCGGTCAAACGCTTTGCGGCCGCTCTTGCGCAATATGGCGATCAGGCCCCGCCCAACCTCGAGATGCGCGCGCAGGTCGTCTTTCACGTGTTGTTCGCCACTTTTGCGCGGCATATCAGCCAGGATGCCCAGTCCTCCTCTCTGCAAAGGATGGAATGGGACGCCATGATCGACGAAATCAGCCAAATGATCATCAAATATATTCTGGCGTAATCGTGGTCTGCGGGCCTGCGCCGCTCGGCGCATGGGCCGCGCGCGGCCACCCATTTTCAGACAGCGCCCAGGATCACCCTCGCCGGACCCTCCACCGCAAATCGCTGCGTGGCCCCATTCGCCACCGGGGATCAAGGGATGCGCGCGCTCTTGACGGCGCGGGTCAATGTCATATTTCCATAACAGTTGAAATTTAGGAATGTGCCATGGATTCCACAATGGTCATCCGCGCCTTGGGCGCCTTGTCTCAGGAACATCGCCTTGCCGCCTTCCGCCTGCTGGTGCAGGCCGGTGGCGCAGGGATGCCTGCGGGCGCGATTGCCGAGAAGCTGGGCCTGGCGGCCTCCTCGATGAGCTTCCATCTGGCCGCCCTTGCCAACGCGGGCCTTGTCACCCAGCGCCGCCAAAGCCGCCTGATCATCTACAGCGCCAACTATGACGTGATGAACGCCCTGATGGGCTATCTGACCGAGAATTGCTGCGGCGGCGTGCCCTGCACCACGGAAGAGATGTGCTGCCCGCCCCCTATGCCCACTGCCATGACATGCAAAAAGGATGTCGCATGACCGACCGTGTCTTCAACGTGCTGTTCCTATGTACCGGCAATTCGGCCCGGTCGATTTTCGCGGAATCGCTGCTCACGCATTTGGGTGGTGGTCGGTTTCGCGCCTTCAGCGCCGGCAGCCACCCCAAGGGTGAGGTTCACCCGATGGCCCTCGAACTGCTCAAGGAATATGATTTCCCGCATGAGGGCTTCCGTTCCAAGAATTGGCGCGAGTTCGAGGCGGACGGTGCGCCTGAAATGGATTTTGTGATCACGGTCTGCGACAATGCGGCCGGCGAGACCTGTCCGGTGTGGCCCGGCCAGCCCATGACCGCGCATTGGGGCATCGAGGATCCGGCGCAGGTTGAAGGCCCGGGCCAGAAACTCGCCTTCTACAAGGCGATGAGCCACCTGCGCCGCCGTATCGAACTGTTTGTATCGCTGCCGACTTCTGGCCTCGCCCGTCTCGAACTCGAGCAGCGCGTGCGCAAGATTGGCAAGGAAGAAGGCGCCACCCAGATGGCCAAGGATGCACAATGACCACGCAAATCACCGACATCATCATCTATCACAACCCGGAATGCGGCACGTCGCGCAACACGCTGGCGATGATCCGCAATGCCGGGATCGAACCGCATGTGGTCGAATATCTCAAGACGCCGCCCTCGCGCGCGCTTTTGCAAAGCCTGATTGCGCGGGCGGGAATCGGGGCGCGCGCGCTGCTCCGCGAAAAGGGGACACCTTTTGCCGAACTGGGGCTTGGCGATCCCGGCCTGACGGATGCGCAACTGGTGGATGCCATGATGGCACATCCGATCTTGATCAATCGCCCGCTGGTGGTCTCGCCGCTGGGCGTGAAACTGTGCCGCCCTTCCGAAGACGTGCTGGATCTGCTCCCCGCCGCCCAACAGGGCGCCTTTGCCAAGGAAGATGGCGAGCAGGTGGTTGACGCCAACGGCAACCGCATCCCCAGCGCCTGAGAGAGCCCATGACCAAGCCTGTGTTTTCCATTCTGGTGCTGTGCACCGGCAATTCCGCGCGCTCTATTCTGGGCGAAGCGATTTTCAACACCCTTGCCCCGGGACGGGTTCAGGCATTCAGCGCGGGCAGCAAGCCCAAGGGTGTGCCGCATCCCGGTGCCCTGCGCCTGCTGGCGCGGCGCGGGATCGACACCACCACGTTCCGTTCGAAAAGCTGGCTGGAATTTTCAGCCGCCGACGCGCCGCATATCGATCTGGTCATCACCGTTTGCGGCAATGCCGCCGGTGAAGCGTGCCCGGTGTTTCCCGGCACGCCATTGCGCGCCCATTGGGGCCTGCCAGACCCGGCCGATGTCGAGGGCGGGGAAGCCGCCGAGGACGCCGCGTTTGAAGAGACGTGGCGGTGGCTGACGATGCGCGCACAAGCCCTGTTGGCCCTGCCGTTCGAAACGATGGACCGGGCCGAGATTCAGGCCAAACTGGCCGAAATCGGGCAGATGGAAGGCGCGGCATGAGGCAAAAACTGACCAGTGAGGCCATTGGCAGCTTTCTGTTGTTCGTCACCGTGGTCGGCTCTGGCATCATGGCCGAAAGCCTTGCGGGCGGGAATGTGGCGGTGGCGCTGCTGGGCAATACCTTTGCCACAGGCGCGATGCTGTTTGTGCTGATCACCATGCTGGGGCCGGTGTCGGGCGCGCATTTCAACCCGGCGGTCACCCTGATCATGCGTCTGCGGGGCGAAGTCACCACCGCCCAAAGCGTGGGCTATGTCGCGGCGCAAATGGCGGGGGGCATTCTGGGTGTATGGGCCGCGCATGTCATGTTCGACCTGCCGGTGCTGGAATTCTCGCGCCACGCCCGCACAGGCCCCGGCCAATGGCTGGGCGAGGCCATCGCCACCTTTGGCTTGATCCTGACGATTCTGGGCACGGTCAAGCATCGCCATGTCTGGGTACCGCCCAGCGTCGCCTTCTATATCGTGGCGGCCTATTGGTTCACCTCCTCCACCAGCTTTGCCAATCCCGCAATCACAATCGCGCGGTGTTTGACCGATACCTTTGCCGGTATCGCGCCGGCCGATGTGCCCGGATTTATCGCGGCGCAAATCGCGGGCGCGCTGGCCGCACATTTCATCGCCGCGGGATTGTTCCCGCATGAGGATAGCCAATGACCCGCCTGATCGACCTGTCCGACCCGCATCACCTGCCCGCGCTCAAGCCCGAATATGCCCACCGCCGACCCGCCGAGGGTCTGGGCGAGATGACCCCGCCGCCGCGCATCCTGTTGCTGTACGGATCGCTGCGGGCGCGGTCCTATTCACGATTGGTGGTGGAAGAGGCCGCGCGGCTGCTGATCCATTTTGGCTGCGAGGTACGGATTTTCAATCCATTCGATCTGCCTTTGCCCGATCAGGTGGCAGGCGACGATCACCCGGCCGTGGCAGAACTGCGCGCCTTGTCGCTGTGGTCCGAGGGCCAGGTCTGGTGCAGCCCCGAGCGCCACGGCCAGATCACCGGCATCATGAAAACCCAGATCGATCACTTGCCGCTGGCCATGAAAGGGATGCGCCCGACACAAGGTCGCACACTGGCGGTGATGCAGGTGTGCGCCGGGTCGCAATCGTTCAACTCGGTCAACACGCTGCGGGTGCTGGGGCGGTGGATGCGGATGTTCACCATCCCCAACCAGTCCTCGGTTGCCAAGGCCTATGAGGAATTTGACGAGGCGGGCCGCATGAAGCCCTCGTCCTATTATGACCGCATCGTCGATGTCTGCGAGGAACTGGTGCGCTTTACCGTGCTGCTTCGCCCCCACGCCGAACAATTGGTCGATCGCTATTCCGAACGCGTGGAGCAAGATCACCCCGTCGACACCCCCGTAGAGAAGGCCGGCATCGCCCGATCATAGGCGCGGTGGCGCTGTTCATGGCGGATACCGGGGGCTGCCCCACAGGTTATCCGCCTGAACAAGGCCGGTTCGGGCCGGAAACGAGCCTTCGCCCCCGATCACAGATAGGACATTTTGAGCACGGCCTCGGGCAACCGCGCACCTTGCACGTCCAGCTTGGCGAAACCGGCCTCGATGGCCGCGATATCGGCAGAGCCAAGCGCCACATCGGCCGCGCCAAGGTTTTCCTCCACGCGCGCCAGTTTGCGCGTGCCAAAGATCGGCACGATAAACGGCTTACGCGCCAACAGCCAAGCCAGCGCAACCTGCGCCGGTGTGGCCCCCTTTTGCGCCGCCATGTCGCGCAACAGATCGACCACACCCTGATTGGCCTCTCGCGCCTCGGCCGAGAAGCGCGGCGACCACGAACGGAAATCGGTGGCGGCCATTTCCGTCTTGGCAGTGATCGTACCGGTCAGGAAACCCGCGCCCAACGGGCTCCACGGAACAAAGCCGATGCCCAGTTCCGCGCACAGCGGCAGCACTTCGGCCTCTGGCTCGCGAGTCCACAGCGAATATTCGCTTTGGATGGCGGCCACCGGAAGCACGGCATGGGCGCGGCGGATGGTGGCAGCGCTGGCCTCACTCATGCCGAAATGCGCGACCTTGCCTGCCTCGATCAGCGTTTTGACCGTCCCGGCCACCTCCTCGATCGGCACAGCCGGATCGACGCGGTGCTGATACAACAGGTCGATATGGTCCATGTTCAACCGCTGCAACATGGCATCAACCACCCGCACGATATGCTCTGGGCGGCTGTTCAGGCCCGCCCCGCGCTCGCCCGTGACCGGGTCAATGTCAAAACCGAACTTGGTAGCGACGATCACCTTGTCACGCATCGGGGCCAGCGCCTCGCCCACCAAAACCTCATTGGTCCACGGACCATAGGCCTCGGCTGTGTCGAAAAAGGTCACGCCAAGGTCATAGGCGCCGCGAATGACGCGGATGGCTTCTTCCTGCGAGGGTGCCTCGCCATAGGTGGCGGCGAAACTCATCGTGCCAAAGCCGATTTCGGAAACATTCAGGGGGCCAAGTTGACGGGTCCGCATAATGCAGCATCCTTTCGATCTGTCGTGATGGCCATGATAGACGCCCAGCGATCTGCCAACTAGACAGGGTAAAGCGCTTGAGCCTATGACCTGACGTCATAAGCGGGAGTTGGCATGGAAAGCGATGATCTGGGCAATCTGGCCAAATTCATGAGCGTGGCACAGGAGGCCAGCTTTACCCGCGCGGCGGCCAAGCTGGGCGTTTCGCAATCGGCGCTGAGCCATTGCGTGCGGCGACTGGAGGAAAAGCTGGGCCTGCGGCTGCTCACCCGCACCACCCGCAGCGTGGCCCCGACCGAGGCGGGCGAAAGCCTGCTGGAGACGCTGCGCCCCGCCTTTGCCGCGATCGAGGACAAGCTGGCCATATTGACGGCCATGCGTGACAAGCCGGCAGGCACGGTGCGCATTACCTGTTCCGCCCATGCCGCAAGATTGGTCCTTTGGCCCACGATCAACCGGATCATGCATGAACACCCCGATATCCACATCGAATTGAACGTCGATTCAGGCTTTGCCGATATTGTCAGCGGCCGTTTTGATGCCGGGGTGCGGCTGGGCGAAAGTCTGGACAAGGACATGATCGCGGTGCGCATCGGGCCAAGGCTGCGGATGGCGGCCTATGCCTCGCCCGCCTATCTGGCGGCGCGCGGCCTTCCCCGTACCCCGCATGACCTGCACAAACACGCCTGCATCAACCTGCGCCTGACCACGTCGGGCGCGTTGTATGCGTGGGAATTTGAACAGAACGGGCGAGACATCCGCGTCAAGGTCGAAGGCCATCTGGTGGTCAACGATATGGATCTGATGGTCGAAGCGGCGCTGGCCGGCCATGGCATCGGTTTCAGCATCGAAAACCATGTCGAACACCATCTGGCCAGCGGGGCTCTGGTGCGGGTGCTTGATGATTGGTGCGAGCCTTTTGACGGGCTGTACCTTTATTACCCCAGCGCGCGCCAACCAACGATGGCCTTTCGCCTGCTGCTGGACGCGCTGCGCTATCGCGATTGATGATTTGGCCTCATGGCACATGAGCGCACCGGCCGCCCAATAACACAGACCAATATTGTCGCCGTTCACCCTTGACCTGAAACGCTGACCAAGTTAGTCAGCGTTCATGGCGCATATCACAGCAAGTGTCGAATATGGCATTCACTGCCTGCTCTGGTTGGTTGGGAACGACGGGCGGCCCGTCAGCAGCCGCGATCTGGCCGAGTTGCAGGGCGTCTCGCCCAGCTTCATCGCGAAAATCTTCCCCAAACTGGAAAAGGCCGGAATCCTCAAGGCCAGTGAAGGCGTGCGCGGCGGCTATTTGCTGGCCCGCCCGGCGCAGGACATTTCGTTCCTTGATATCGTTGATGCCATCGAAGGCGACAAACCCCTGTTCGAATGCCAGGAAGTCCGCGAACGCTGCGCTCTTTTCACCGCTGGTGCGCCGGACTGGGCAACCCATGGCCCCTGCGCCGTGCATGCCGTGATGATGCAGGCAGAACAGGCCATGCGCGCGGCCCTTGCGGCCCAGACCCTGGCCGATGTCGGCGCCCGCTTTCACCAAAAGGCCCCTGCCGCCTTTCTGGCCGAGGCCAATGACTGGATAGGCCAGCGTCTGGCCGATCGCACCCTTCGCACAGGCCGCCGATCCCGCGACGATCCGGGCTGACCCTCCGACAAGGCGCTTCTGCCCTTCTCCACCACATAACAAAACGCACATTCGCGGGCTCTTTGCCGGGCCGGTCGGCGAATGCGCCCTCGCGCCCGACGATCGCATGGCGCGCGATGACCTGTGCCCGGCCGATTCACACAGGATATTGGCATGAAACACACCATCCTTGTTGCAGGCTCCGGCTTTGCCGGGCTTTGGGCGGCCCTGTCGGCCTGCCGGATCATCGCCCTGTCCGGGCGTCAGGACGACATTCAGGTGCTGGTCGTCTCGCCCGCACCGATGCTGACGATCCGTCCCCGCCTGTACGAGGCCCCTGTCGATGCCATGACGCCCGACATCGCGCCACTGTTGGCGGCGGTAGGGGCCAAACATGTGGCAGGCGCGGTCGAAAGTCTGGACATTGCCGCCCGCCAGGCCACGGTACGGCTGATCTCGGGCGAGACTGCCACGATCCCCTATGACCGACTGGTGCTGGCCACAGGCAGCCGGTTGCATCGCCCGGCGGTGCCCGGCCTTGACGCCTTCGCCTTCGACAATGACACCTATGCGCAGGCATTGGCGCTGGAGCAGCATATCCAGTCGCTGGCCTCGCTGCCGCCTTCGCTGGCGCGTGATACCGTGATCGTGGCGGGCGGCGGACTGACTGGGGTGGAGACGGCGACCGAAATGCCGATGCGGCTGCGCGCGGCGCTCGACCCAGCGGCGCGGATCCGCGTGGTGATGGTGGATACAGGCCGCCTACCGGGCGAAGCGCTGGGCGCGGCGGCAGCAGCCCATGTGCAGGCGGCGCTGACCCACGCCGGAGTGGAGTTGCGGCTTGGCACCCGTGTCACGGCGATCTCGACCGAGGGGGTGACGCTGTCGTCGGGTGAGCATATCGCCGCGCGCACGGTAATCTGGAGCGCGGGCCTGCGCGCCCACCCGTTGGCCGCCCAAATTCCCGGCCAGCACGATGATCTGGGCCGGGTCCACGCCGATGCATGGCTGCGCGCGCCCGATGCGGCGGGAGTCTTTGTCACGGGCGACATGGCCCATATCGCCACGGATGATGTGGGCCATGTCGCGCCCATGTCGTGCCAGCATGCCCTCAGCCTGGGGCGGGTGGCCGGCCACAACGCGGCCGCAGACCTCATGGGTTTGCCCATGCATGCCTATAGCCAGCCCAAATATGTCACCTGCATCGATCTGGGGGCATGGGGAGCGCTATATACCGAAGGGTGGGACCGTCAGGTCCGCCATACCCACGCCGAGGCCAAGGCCATCAAGCAGGAGATCAACCGCGTCTGGATCTATCCCCCGGCCCCCGATCGCGACGTGGTGTTCGCCATCGCCAATCCTGATCATGTGATCGTGCCATAACTTGGTGCCGCTTTTCTGCCCCGGTGTGATTGCCGGGGCAGAAACAGCATGGCCCAAGACGCAGGGATCGGTTAGGGACCATGCATTGTTTGCGCCGTTGTGGCGCGCGCCGCACTGGCGGTTTCTTTCCGGGCATCTCCTGCCCTTCGCAGCGCCAGCGCTACCTGCGTCCTTGCCCCCGGAGCCTTATGCCTATCCCCCAAGTGGCCCTCCGCTTTGCCGGGCGCACCGCCTGCCCTTTTCCTCCTGCCGCCGGCCCAGCATCATGCGGCATCCGCGCCAAGGCGTGGTTTTGATGTCTGGCTATCAACTGGTCGATACCGCCCATGTCCCCGGCGGGGCGGAACTGCGCCTGATCCGCAAGGGGGACGAATTCGCCATCGTGCTGGAACAGCACGAGTTGATGAGCACCGATATTGTCGCCTCCGAAGAGGCGCTGGCCACGATGACCTGCGAAAGGTTGGACCGGCCTGCGGCGCAAATGCTGATCGGGGGCTATGGCATGGGCTTTACCCTGAGGGCGGCCTTGGCCGCGCTGGGGGCTCAGGCAGAGGTCGTGGTCGCCGAAATTGCTCCCGCGATCATCGCATGGGCGCGCGGCGCGATGCACCAGATCACCGCCGGGTGTCTGGACGATGCCCGCGTGACGCTGGTAAATGACGATGTGGGCCTGTTGATCCATTCGGCGGTGGATGGTTATGACGCCATTCTGCTGGATGTCGACAATGGCCCCGAGGGGCTGACCCGCCGCCGCAATGACACGCTTTATTCGCCCGCCGGACTGGCGGCGGCGCGCATGGCGCTGCGGCCGGGCGGCATTCTGGCGATCTGGTCAGCCAGTGGCGAGCCTGCCTTTACCCGCCGGTTGGAGCGGGCAGGGTTCGAGGTCAGCGAAGTGGGCGTGCAAGCGCGCAAGTCCGGCGAAGGCGGGCTGCACCATATCTGGTTTGCCCGCAATCGCTGAACCGCGTCAGTTTGCAACCGTGGCGAGCGCCGGCATCGGGTCGGCCTCTGCCGCCTTGTCGGCCAGGCGGATCTGGCGGTTGGTTTCGATTTCGACCGCGCGATCGGCCAGATCCTGCCATGCCTTGGCAGAGCGCAAATGGCGATCGCGCACGTTGGTCAAGGCACTGGCGCTGGCTTCGCGCAGGGCGGCATCGGCGCAGGCTTGATAATGGGTGGCCGGAGCGGTCATGGCATGCCTCGTGGATTGTGCCTGTGCCCGCCTGGCTGATGATGAAAGACCTGGGTCAATCCACCATATCGGCTACCAGACGCCGCAATTCGGCGGTCGACAGCAGGCCGGAAGGGGGCGCATCAGCCGGGCGGCTGCGGCGGGGGGACAGGGTCTTCAGGGAAAAGCGGATAGTCTTCAAAAGCGTATGCATGTCTTGTGTTTGATGAACTCGGATAAGGGATGCGGCAAATGCGCCGCAGGATTGCAGGAAAAAGGATAGATGTGAAAAACGCCCGGTCCGGGCGATTTCCCGCACCCGGCCCGCGATCACGCAGCAGCGGATCCAGCAGGCCGAATGCGGGCCGTCTTGTCGAGAGAGGTTCTTTCGCCAAGACGGACAGTTCCCGAGGCCCCTGCGGAGCCTCGGCGAACCTCGGGTCAGGCCGAAGCCAGATTTACCGCAGACTGCTTGCCACGACGATCGGTTTCGATCTCATAGCTGACGCGCTGATCCTTGTTCAGGGTCGCCATGCCGGCGGCCTGAACAGCGCTGATGTGGACAAAGCTGTCATCGCCGCCGTCAGCCGGAGCGATAAAACCATAACCTTTGTCAGTATTGAAGAATTTGACGATTCCGATAGGCATAGGGCGTTCCTTTGCACGAAACAGAAAACCCGCCCGCATGAGTGCGAGCGGAGCTGGGAAGCGTGAGAAAGGAAGGAGAGCGCTTTAGGCGTCAAATTCCGTCGCAGGCGACGATAGCACGAAATCCTATGCGGCACAGGTGCCCAAGAGTCAAGCGACAACTGCAAATGTTGAAATTTCCATTCAGGCTGCAACAATAATTTTGTCAGCAATGGCGGGCTGACGCAGATTTATTGCCATGATTTGAAAAATCCCTGCCCAGACCTGCCGGGGCACAAACCAGACCAGGAGCCGCCGAACGCGTTGTCTTGGCGTTCGGCGGCGTCCCGGCTTAACGGGTGTACAGATTGCGCAGGCGGCGCAGGGCCCGCGCATCCAGCCCCAATTCATCACGCAAATAGCCTTCGGCCCCGCCAGCATGGGCATCAACCACGGCAAAGGCCGCCTCGATATACGAGCGGTCGGCTGCCATCATCGCGCGCATCACTTCGGGCGCGAGTTGCGCCCAGGCGCTGTTGGCGGTTGCCGCCCCACGCATCAGGGTTTCGGGACGCAAATAGGTGTTGGTCAGTAGATAATCCTCGATCACGGTGGCGCGCGGCACGCCCAGCGCCGTCAGGATCAACGCCGAGGCAATGCCCGTGCGATCCTTGCCCGCCGAACAATTGACCGCCAAAGGCGCATGGCCGGCCAGCAATTCGCCAAACATGCGGCGGTATTGACCATTGAACTGGACCAGCATCCGCGGATAGGACGAAGCCAACCGCGCGCGCGCTTGATCGGCGGTCCATTCGCGCATCGGGCCTTGCGGCATGAAACCCGCCGAATCTAGCGCGTAATCATCAAACAACACCCGCGGCGCGCCGCGTTCGGGCCAATGCACCGGTTCGGCCCCGCGCTCACGCGTGTCGCGCAGGTCACACACCACGCGCAGCCCCCGATGCTGCAAATAGGCGTAATCGGCCAGCGTCAGATTGGTCATCGAGCCTGAACGATACAGCTGTCCCCAAACGACCTTGCGGCCATCAGAGGTGCGATAACCGCCCAGATCGCGAAAATTGCGCCCGCCCTGCAGCGGCAGTTCGCGCACATGCGGAACCGCCGCCACAGGCCGGGCGAATGTCGAGGGAACCGGGAGCAGCGTCACCGCCCCCACAGGCACAGCCACCAAAGCGGCCAGAAAAATGCGCAAATGGGTGCGAGCAAACATGTCAGATTCCCCCCTTCGTCAGATCAGAACTTGATGTTGATTTCG
The DNA here is from genome assembly GCF_009909235.1 of Novosphingobium ovatum. GTDB lineage: Bacteria > Pseudomonadota > Alphaproteobacteria > Sphingomonadales > Sphingomonadaceae > Novosphingobium > Novosphingobium ovatum. The sequence continues at coordinate 211,374 of NZ_JAAAPO010000001.1, read as the reverse complement.
CCGCCAAACGTGCGCGGATCGTTGAAGAAGCCACTGGTCCCGCTGGTGGCCGACAGCGACTTGTAGAAAAGGTGCTGTTCGTTGAACATGTTGCGCACCCACAGCGCCGCGGTCAGGCGGGCGTCCGACCGGCCAAGGCCGATATCAGCAAAGGCCAGACGACCATTGACCACAAACGCCTTGTCACCCTTGGGCTGATAGACGTTGCGGGCATCGCCGGGCGCATAATACACCGGGTCATAGTTGTTCCCGTAAAACCCGGAGTCAAAATTGCCATCCAGGTGCAGGCGCAGCTTGTACCCGCTCATCTGCGCTTCATAGTCGATCGTGCCACTGGCCGAATGGCGCGGCGTATAGGCCTGATAGATCGGCACAGGATTGGTGTTATACACGCCCGAGCTGTTCGGGAACGGGTTTACCGTCGAGGGAATGCGCACATAGGTATAGGCATAGGACAGGCCCAGCGTCAGCCCATCGACCGGATTGATCGCAAATTCGGCTTCGGCGCCACGCAGAGCGCCAGTCCCAGGCGCATTGATCGTTTCGGTGGTGGTGCGGGTCGAGCGGGTCAGTACGCCGCCCACAAATGTTTCATACAAACCGAAGAAATCGACCTGAATGTTCTTGTAGGCCCCCGCATAGACCGACAGGTTCAGGCGGGCGCGGCGGTTCCAGAACTCGTTCTTGGTGCCGATTTCAAAGATCGACACGCTTTCAGGGTTAAACGCCGAATAGGTCAGCGAACGCGAATTGGCGCCGCCCGAACGATAGCCCGTGCTCCATTTGACATAGACGTGGTTGTCGCGGGTGAGGTCATAGGCCAGATTGACCATGGGATCGATGCGCGACCATGCCGCATCCAGATTGCGCGGGCCGGTCACGCCAAAGGCCACCGGCGTAGCGCCATTGACGATGAACAACTGCCCATGCTTCATGTCGCGGGTCCAGCGCAGACCGCCCGTCAGGTGCAACTGATCGTGGAAATAGGCAGGCGTGAAGGTGGCCTGACCATACAGGCCCGCGCTGGTGGTGACGACATGGCTGGCGCGGTCGATGCGCTGCGTGGCGGGATCGATGTTGTTCACCACATAGGCGCTACCGGCGGCATCGGTGAAGGCGTTGGTGTTATATGCCTGCGCATTGTCCTGCACGCGCTCTTGATACCACATGGCGCCGCCCACGAATTTCAACTGCGGGATTTCGCCAATGGCCTGAAATTCCTGGCTGACCTGGTTCTGGCGGAAGGCGGCCAGTGAATTGCGGGCAAAGGCGACACCGGTAAACACGCCCGTCGCATTCGACATGCCGCTGGCGGCCGAACCGTTGTCGAACTGCGACTGGGTCAGGTCGCGATAGGCGGTGATGGACTTCAGCGTCAGGTTTTGCGCCACCTGCCAATCCAGCGTCAGGCGCTGACCAAAGGTCTTGCCAATGCTGGGCTGTTGCGCGACGCCGACATTGGCAACGCGGGCGCGCTCGGTCTGGATCGTGCCAGCCGCCGCCTGACGCAGCGAGCCGGGCGCCACCAGTTGCAGGTAGAGCGAGGTCGATGCGTCATAGGACACATCCATCGCGTAATCGGCGGTGAAATTGGGGGCGGCATGCCACAGCGCCTCGATATGGGCGCCGCGCTTGTCATATTGGTTGAAGCCCGCAGCGCCATTCAACGGGTTCAACACCATCGGATCGCGGTGCGCGGCAACGGCATCAATTTTCAGCGCAACACCATGATATTCGGGCAGATCAAGGTGCAATTCCCCCTTGTACGCGCCAAAATTGCCATAGCCCACCGTCGTCGACAGGTGGAACTGGCCGGTGGGGCGACGGGTGGTGATATTGACCGCGCCGCCTTCGGTGTTGCGGCCAAAGAGCGTGCCTTGCGGGCCCTTCAGCACTTCGACATTTTCGATGTCATAGAGCGCCGTGCCCAAGCCCTGAGCACGGCCCATATACACGCCATCAACATAGACGCCCACGCCCTGATCGCGGGCCGGCTGGTTGGAATCGCCCAGAACGCCCACACCGCGAATGTTCACAATCAGCGCCGAATTGCGCGAATAGAACGGCGCGACCTTGAGGCTGGGGATGGCGCCATCGCCCAGATCCACCAGCGAGGTCACATGGCGCTGTTCCAGCGCGGTAGCGGTCAGCACCGAGATCGAGATCGGCGTGGTTTGCAGGTTTTCGCGACGCTTTTGCGCGGTAACGACGATGGTTTCCAGACCATCGCCGCCCATCGCGGCCGGAACCGCCGGCGTGATTTCATCGGCCATGGCAGGCGTGGCGACAGCCAGAGCCAGCACCGAGCACGCGGCGATCAGGATTGAACGAGTCATGTGAGAAGCCCCCCTTGGTGATTCGGGGGCCGAAATGCACGTGCAATGCGACAGGCCGGATTCAATTATGAACGGTTTGTTACGCCCAAGTAATTAAATTCACTGCGATTTACTTCAGTCGTAATGCGCGAACACCCCCCTTTTACCCCCGCCATGACGAGGCGACATCACATGTATTTTTCACACATGCGTCCATGAATTGTTCATAGTAACGCTGCCATAATGGGACAAGTCAGCCCACCGCCCTCTGCGCCATCATGGCCTGAGCGCAGAGCGCGACGAACGATACCGGGCTATATGGTCAATGCTGCGCAGCAATGCGGCGCAATGGGCCAATGCGGGCGCGGTCACGCCATGGCGCTGCGCGCGTCTAGCAAACCACCCTGAATGGCATCTACTTCGGTGAGCAGCCCCACCTCGACATCCTGCAGCATCGAAGGCTTGTGCGCGCGATGGTGGGCCATGACAAAGGTCACACTCTGCCGCACACGTTCAGGATCAACTGCCACGCCCGCGGCAAAAGCGATGGCAATGGCCTCGTCCACCGCCTGCCACGCCATATCACGGGCCGGGGCAAAATCACCCACCCCACCCCACCGTCATCCGGGTCAACGCCCAAATGTCGTTAAGCGCCGCATTGACGATCACTTTTGCCCAGATCGCAATCGTCACCAATGGGGCCGCGCTGCCCCCCAGCCCGGCGTTGGCCAAAGCGGTCGCGACCCTGTACGCCATGGCCGTTTTCGCGCTGGTCAGGGTCCAGAGCTTGATCTCGCCGTCGCCCGTGACATGGATATGCCTATGCTCCACAAGATACGCCGGCCAGTTGGTGATGCCCGCCAAAACGCGCCCGGCGCCGATCACCCCGACAAGGAGCGACAAGCCGCGTAAACGTGTTTCAAGTGGAACGCCGTCAAAAAAGCCCGGGAGGCCGTGCGGCTTCCCGGGCAGGGTGGAGGCGGTTTAGAAGGTTGCGATTGGATTGACCGGCACACCGGTGCCCGTCGTCACACGAATAGGTGAAACCGTCAGCAGAAACGTCCAGCGCTTCAGCTTTTGTGCGGTCTTGGCGACCAGCCCCAAATCGGTATTGTCAATCAATGGCATACCAAACGCTACCAGTGCGAAATTATGCACCGGCAGGTAGTCATCGGGGTTGGTGATGGTGGTCGATGCGGGGAAAGGCAGCACGCTCAACGCGGATTCGCTGCCCAACAGCGCAATGTTGCGACGGCGCAACCAAGGGATGGTTGACGCATCAAGCCCGGCAGCCAATTTGCCGATTTCCCATTCGCCCTTGGCAGCCTCGCGCTCCCAGCGGCCAGTGCGGATGAACACCGCATCCCCGGCGCCAATCTTGACGCCGGAAAAGTGCTCCCACGCCTCCAGATCCTCGACATAGATCGGGGTGCCCGGCTCCAGATAAGGAACCCCCTTGAGCAGTGGCAGGTCAACCAGCACCCCGCGCGTGAACACGCCCTCGGCATAGGCGGCAATGCTGCCCCGCGTCAGGCCGTTGTCCATCGAGAGGTGTTCACTGGCCGCATAGCCATTGTACATCTTGCCATCGAACAGATGGTGGCCCAGCGCGTCGAAATGCGTGATCGTATAGCCATGCGCGGCAATCGTCAGGCTGTCGGTCGAGCCTGTGGGACGCTTGGGCGGGCCAGACAACATGCGCTGCTGAACGGGCGACGGGGTGGCCGGGGCGGTGGCGCCGACGTGCTGAGGCACGATCTCACGCGACATGGAAACCGCCGTGCCGCTCCGAACCAAGGCCGCCGCGCGCTTGCGCACCGCCGGCGTAATCAGGTTCAGCGTGCCTTTCTGATCGTCTTTGCCCCACCGTCCCCAATTGCTTTGGGTCTTTTTCCAGTTGTCCATGGTTTGCTGGGTCACCGTATGGTCGGTCTTGGCGCTGGCGCCGGCAGGAGCCAGCGCCAGCATCGCGCAAACCAGCGCAAGCCTTGCATTGTCAGTCATGGCTTAGAACCCCGCCTTGATGCCGATCCGGAACATGCGGCCGACCGTGTCATACAGGAATGGATTGGTGTCGATCGCCAGATTGCCCGCCAGCGGCGCAATGCGCGGCGTGCGGTCAAACAGGTTGCGCACGTTCAGATAGATCTGCCCATCCTTGCCCAGCGCGGGCAGCGTAAAACTGACCTGACCGTCGAACACGGCATAGTCCGCCACTTTTTGATACCCCAGTTGGGCGGCAGAGCGAGAAACGTCATAGGTCCCGCCGCTGACATATCGGCCGATCAGCGTCGCGTTGAATGGCCCGTTGGCATAATCGATCATCGCCTGACCGCGCCATTTGGGCTGGCTGTCGACGATGGAACCGGCCACATCGCGCGTCACCAGACCCGGGGCCGAAGTGACATAGTGGTTCACCCGATTGGCCACGGCGCGCAGCGTCAAACGGCCCTTCCAACTGGCAAACAATGCCTCCATCGGCACGCGATACGAGGCCTCGATGTCGATGCCACTAGTCCGCAGCCGCGAATAGTTGATCGGGGCCGAACGGAACGAGGTCAGATTGCCCGCCGTATCGCGGCTACTCAGTGTGCACAGGCTGGCAACGCCTGCAAAACATTGATCAAGCGCGACCTGATCGGTGACGGTGGCGATCGCGCCGTCGATGGTAATGTCGTAATAATCGACCGACAGCTGGAAACCAGGCGCGAAACGCGGACTGAAGACCGCGCCATAGGTCAGCGTGTTGGCGATTTCGGGAGTCAGCGCGGGGTTACCCGTCGTCAGGCTGGAGACATTCGACACGGTCGCGTTGCCCTTGAACGGATCGCGCACCGTCGAGACGCCCTGACGGCCACGCGAATACAACTCGTTCAGGTTGGGCGCGCGAATGTCACGCGAACGGGTCAGGCGAAAACGGATCCCGTCAAGCGGCGTGTAGTTGACGCCCGCCTTCCACGTCGTGACCGTGCCGCTGGTGCTGTAATCGGTCAGGCGCACGGCCGCGTTCAGATCCAGCTTGCGCAACAGCGTCAGGTCATGCGCCAAAGGTACAACCGTCTCAAAATACCCCTCACGAATCGTATAGGCGCCCGACCACGGCTGCTGATTGCCGATCTTGTAACCGTTGGCCACCGACAGGGCATCGGAGGTCACATCCGCCGTCTCGCGCCGATATTCGCCGCCCAACGCCACCGACACCGGCCCCGCCCATGTCGAGAACGGTTCACCAGACAGGTTCAGCGCCGCCACCTGTTGGCTGGTGCGGATATAGGCTGGGCTATCCCCGTTGACATAGGCCAGCGCCGCGGCCGAAGGGCTGCCCACGCCGAAGGGATTGAACGGCACACAGCCATTGGACGGATTGGCCAACGTCGATCGGCAGACGATCTTGCCGTCGGCCGGGTTGACCACAGCATCGACGGCCAGCGCGAAATTGCCGATCTTGTTGGTGTTCTTGACGATATTGGTGTTCCGGTTCTCGCCCCACTGGAAATAGCCGTCCAGCTTCCACGATCCTCCCAAGCGCCCCGAAAATCCGCCCACCAGACGCAGGGTCTTGTTCAGGTTGTCGGTATGGGTCAGCCCATCCTCCAGATCCCAACGGGTCATCGTCAGGCTGGTGACACCGGCAGATGTCATCTGGTTGCGCACGCTGACAGGCAGATAGGCATTGTCGCGTTGAATGGTGATATAGGCGGTTTGCGCGGCGGTGCTGTTGTGGACGTTGGGCCCGTTGATATAGTCGGAATGCACCTCGGAATAGCTACCCTCGGCAAAGACCTGCCACTGTGGGGTCACATCAAACAGGGCATGAGCAAAGATCGACTTGCGCTCGAGCGGGCGGTTGATCTGCTGAATGATGCCGTTGTCCACACCATCACCGCCCACCTGTGTGCCGCTGGACGTCAACGAGCCAAAGTTGAACGCGCCGACAGTGCCGCCGGGACCAAAGGTAATGCCGCGAAAGCTGGCATTGGCGGTTGCGGTGCCGCCATTGCCATTCAGGATCAGGCCGCCATAGCTGGTGACAAGCCGCACATTGGGAGCCAGAATCTGCGAGGGATTGTCGGGCGTGCCCGTGCCGGTCGGGTTGGTGATGATCTGATAGCCGGCTCTGGCCCAATCGCGGGCATCGCCCGGCACGCCACCATTCTTGAAATATTCACCGCTGACCACGATGTGCCCGCGCCCGCCGGCAAACCGTGAACCGGCCGTCATTGTGGCCAGAAATTCGTGGTTGTCGTCATGCGAGGACAGGCCATATTGCACCTGTCCCTTGACCCCCGAATAGCGGGTGTTGAGCACGAAATTGACCACGCCCGCGATCGCGTCCGAACCATAGGCCGCCGACGCGCCGCCCGTCACCAGATCGACACGTTCAACCAGCGCCCCCGGGACCAGATTGGCATCAACGCTGCCGGTGATGTTGGTGGAGACAAAACGGTGGCCATTGATCAGCGTCAGCGTGCGACTGGCGCCCAGCCCGCGCAGATTGAGAAAGCTTTGCCCGCCGCCGGTGCTGCCCGAATTGCGCTGGGTGCCCGACGTGTTGGTCAGCGCGGGCAGCGTGCGCAGCGCCTCGGAAATGGTCGAGGGAGAAGCCTTGGCCAGATCCACGTTCGACAACATGGTCACGGGCGTGGGCGTGGTAAAGCCCGAGCGCGCGATGCGCGAACCGGTCACGACAATCTCTTGTGCAGACGGGGTTTTGTCGCTGGCCGCGGCGTCTTGCGCCTGGGCCGCTCCCGCCGTCGCCAGCCCGATAACTGCAAGGGCAGAGGACGTAGCTAAGCGGGTCTTCGAATACAATGTCATCAGGCATGCCTCCCTAGGCAGGGTCGTCACCTTTACCGGCGATGATCACCTCTTTGGCCTGCATAACGCCGATTCCATTAAAACGCAATGTCGTTGCATAAATGAGGGCAGAGGGGGACTTCCCCCCCTCTGCCCAATACGCTGTTTTAAAAGTCGCCCCGGTCCGCCATGCGGGCACGGCTGCAAAGCCGGTAGACCTCCTCGAACCGCAAATAGCGCTCACGGCCGGCCACGAAACTATTGCCCTTGCCGGCGCGCAAACGCTCCAGCCGCCCGATCAGATCATCGTTGTCGCCATGAATCGACAGTTCCACATCAACACCGGCCTTTGCCGTGTAACCGGCAAAATGTTCGATCGATTCCAGAAAGGTAAAGCGATCCTTGATCGCCGAGGGAAAGCCGTTACCGCCCCATGTCGCCGCCATATGCTCCACACCATTCAAGCGGGCGGGATAGATGAAGGACATCGTGCCCGGCGTATGCCCCGGCGTCAGCACAGCGGTCACACTGGTATCGCCCAGCATGATTTTCGCCCCATCCTCCAGCACCAGATCACGCTCGGGGATCGGCGAACCCTCCTTGGCCTTCTGACGGGCAAGCCCCTGCCACGCGACCTCGCTCATACCAATCTTGGCGCCTGACAGACGCTTGAGCAGGCTGGCGCCGCCGAAATGGTCGAAATGTTCGTGGGTGACGAGAATATACCGAATGTCACGCGCATCCAGACCGACCGAGCGCAGCCCGTCCACCACCAACCGCTGCGCGTCCGCCTCGGTCGTCAACGCGTCGATCAGGATGATGCCTTGGCTTGTCTTGATTGCCCATGACGACACATCAGCATCGCCGAGATAATAGACATTGTCGAACACCTTGGTCGCCGGTGGCGCTTTCAGGCCGGATTCCACATGGCCACCATTGGAATAGCAGCGAAAGGACACCGTATCAGGCCAGTCCTTTCCAGCCACATCCACCGCCATACGCCCAAAGGCCAGTCCGGCTGGGGTCTTGAGGCCGGTTTCGCGCTCAAGGTCTTGATAGGTGCGCACCGGCTTGGGCGTGGTGCGGGCATGAGGCGCCTGTGCCACCGCGCCACCGCCCACCGCCAAAGCGGTCAGAGCCACAACCGAGGTCGCGATCAGACCTGCGTGTTTACGGATTGCCATTGTCTAGCTCCCTTCCCTCACTTGACCGCATCGGGTCTGGCGGCCGCATTCCATGCGATCTGGTCGATGTCGGCGCTCAGACAGGCCTGCCACAGCGCGCTATAGCGGATCACGCCCTCGCGCCCCGCCACATAGGGATTGGGCTGCCCCGGCTTGCGCTTGGCCAACAGGGCAACCTTGGTCAGGCCGTCATCGCCCACGGTGTGATTGGACAGGACCACATCGGCCTGCATCGCATCGGTCACATCGGCAAAATGGTCGAGCGATTTACGGAACTGTTGCAATGCGGCCAGATTCTTAGGCGATCCCTGACCACCAAACAGCGATGCGACATGAGGCTGACCCTTGTCCGTCACCGGGAAAACCAAGGACACCGTGCCCGGCGTATGCCCCGGCGTCAGCACAACCGAGATCGTGCGCCCGCCCAGCGTAATCTTTTGCCCATCGGTCAAATAGAAGTCATCGGCGGCCTTGACCGGCATCGGCGCGCCCAACGCCTTACCCTCCCAATCCTCGCGGCTCATGGCCAGATGCGCGCCCGACAGCGACTTGAGATAGGCCGCGCCACCATAGTGGTCGCCGTGGTTGTGGGTAATCAAAATGTAGCGAATCCGAGCGGGGTCAAGCTTCAGCTTGCGCATGTTCTCGACGATGACCCTCTTGGCATCTTCCTCGTTCGACAAAGCGTCGATCAGAATGATGCCCTCGGCGGTGTCGATCGCCCAGACATTGTTGGCGTCATCGCCGATGGAATACACGCCGTCGAACACCTCGATTGGTTGAGGCATCGGCGCGTGAATGGCGCTGCCGCCCGGCACATTGCGGCAACGGTAAAACAGCGTAACTGGCCACTGTCCGGCGCTGGCGTCAGCGGCCATCGCGGCATAGGCCTTGGCCCCCGGCGCGGTATAGCCACTCAGGCGCTCCATGTCCTGACGGTTGCGAATCTCCTGACGGCCACCATTGGGGGTGTTGATCCGCGCGGCATCCGCCCGGCCCTGACGCGCCGGCGGGATGTCACCCGACGCCAGAACCGGCCCTGCCAGCCCGGCACAAGCCAGACCCAATCCCAGCAGCCATTTGCCACGTATGGCTCGCAATTCCCTATGCATGTCCCCAACCTTCCTGACGGCGCGTGATCGGCGCATTCTCTCCATGCCGGTGTTGCCCGGCCTTGGGTGGTTTACCGCTGAATTTTCTATATTGCAACGCCATTGCAAAATAGGCTATCGCTTGCAGCAGTCAGAACAATGCCGCCACATGTGGCGATGGGAGAGATGCCTTGTCCGATTACGCCATGGAACGAGCGGTGATGAAGAAGGTGCGCTGGCGCCTTTTGCCGTTCCTTGTCGCCTGCTATTTGCTGGCCCTGATCGATCGCACCAATGTCGGCATGGCCTCGCTACAGATGAGCGCGGACATCGGCCTGACCAAGGTCCAGTTCGGCTTTGGCGCCAGCCTGTTCTTTGTTTCCTATTTCGCGCTGGAAGTGCCCAGCAATCTGGCGCTGGAACGTTTTGGCGCGCGGCGCTGGATCGCGCGCATCATGATCACATGGGGGCTTGTCTCGGCGGCGACCGCACTGGTGACAGGGCCAACCTCCTTTTATGCGCTGCGCCTGATCCTTGGCGCTGCAGAGGCGGGCTTTTTCCCCGGCATCGTGCTGTATCTGACCTATTGGATGCCGTCGGCCTATCGCGGGCGGGTGCTGGCGATGTTTGCCGTGGGCATTCCGGTGGCCAGCTTCATCTCGTCGCCCCTGTCCGGCGCGCTCTTGTCGCTCGATGGCGCGCTGGGGCTGCAAGGTTGGCAGTGGCTGTTCATCGTAGAGGGCCTGCCAGCAACCGTGCTGGGGGTTGCGTGCCTGTTCTGGCTGTCAGATCGCCCGGATCAGGCCCGTTGGCTGACCGATGACGAGCGCGCGTGGCTGCGCCAAGCGCTCACGCCCGCCAACGCTCCGGTCGCCGGACCCACGGTGTCCAAATGGGCGCTGTTGAAAAGGCCTCAGTTCTGGGCGCTGGTGCTGGCCTGTTGCGGCGCCTCGGCGTCGGGTTCGGTGCTGGGGGTGTGGCAGCCCCAATTCCTCAAATCCTTTGGCCTTACGGATTTTGCCACGGGTCTGGTCAATTCCATTCCCTATGGCGTGGCAACGATCGCGATGGTCCTGTGGGGCTACAGCTCTGACCGCCAGAACGAGCGGGGCTGGCACACCGCCATTCCCCTGCTGCTGATCGCGCTGAGCGCGCTGCTCATCTCGCTGTCGAGCGGTCTGGTGATGGTGGTGGTGTTGCTGACCGGCGCTTTGGCGGGGGCCTATTGCTTCAAGGGCCCGTTCTGGAGCCTGGCCTCGGGCTGGCTGAAACCGTCAGAGGCGGCTGTGGGCATCGCGGCGATCAATGCAACGTCAAATCTGATCGGCGGAGCGATCATGGTGAACCTGTATGGCTGGGTTTACGATGCGACGCACAGCTATGCGCTGGCGCTTGCGCCGCTGGCGGCATTGGCGGTGGCCAGCGCGCTCTCGATCCTGGCCGTGGCGCGTTCAGCCCAGACGGCGGCATTAGCGCCAGCCAAAATCTAAACAAATTTTCAAACACGTAGATTGAGAAATCAGGAGAGGACGATGTTTTCCATTCGTAACCGGCTGACCGCCGTTCCCTGCGCGTCGCTGATCGCATTGGCCGCCAGCCTGAGCGGCACCTCGCTCGCCCATGCCGCCGAACAGGACAGTGCCGCACCTGCCGCCGCGCCGACCCGCCCGGCCGAGCCGACGGCACCCGACATCGTTGTGACGGGGTCGCGCATCGCGCGTGCCGGCTTTACCGCCCCTACCCCCGTAACGGTCATGGGTGCCGAGCAATTGACCAAAGCCGCCCCCTCGACGCTGGCGGAATCGCTGCGCCAATTGCCGTCCCTGACCAATACTTCGGGGCCACAGCGCAATTCCGGCTCATCCCGTGTCGGGCAAAGCTTCCTGAATCTGCGCTCACTGGGGCCCACCCGTACGCTGACGCTGTTTGACGGACGCCGCATGGTGTCCTCCAGCCTGACAGGCAGTGTCGACGCGAACATCCTGCCCTCGGCCGTGGTTCAGCGAGTCGAGGTTGTCACCGGTGGCGCATCGGCCGCCTATGGGTCTGACGCGGTGGCGGGCGTCGTCAACTTCATTCTGGACAAAAAGTTCACCGGCCTGAAGGGCGAGATCAATTACGGGCTGGCACAGGAAGGCGACAACCGCGAGATCCGCGCCACCTTGTCCGCCGGCCTGAAATTTGCCGAAGGGCGCGGCCATATTCTGGTCAGCGGCGAATATTTCCGAAATGATGGCGTTGCCCCGAGCGCGCGCCCATGGGCCAGCCAGGGGTGGGGCTTGATCAACAACCCCAGCGGCACGCCCACGCTTGTGCTCAAGCCGAATGTGTTGACCGTGGGCACGTATGGCGGCCTGATTATCGGGGGCAATGGCGGCACCGCCGCAAACAACGCCCTGTTCAAGGGTATCCAGTTCATGCCTGGCGGCGTGGCGGCGGCCTATAATTACGGCACCTATACCACCAGCACGCAGCAGGTGGGAGGCGATGGCGTTCCGACCGAAAACATTCAGGAAATCAACCGTCCGCTGGAGCGCGGCAGCGGTTATGTCCATGTCGGCTTCGATGTCTCGGACGCGCTGAGCCTGTATGCCGATGCGATGTATGGTCGCTCCTCATCGACCGTGAACAACACCTATAACCGCCGCCAAACCGCCAACCCCTTCACGATCCAGCGCGACAACGCCTTCCTGCCAGATGCCATCCGCAATCAAATGCAAGCGGTGGGTGTCACCTCGCTCACCATGCTCCGTTTTTCGCGTGAGCGCGGCTTTATCGTCACGCGCGGCGACAGCGACACGATGCAGGGCACCATCGGCGCCAAGGGCACCATCGCGGGTCTGTCGTGGAACGCCTATTACCTGCGCGGGCGAACCTATCAAACCAATGCGACGATGAATGACGAAATCACCGCTCGCTTCAACTCTGCCATCGATGCCGTGGTCAGCCCGAGCACCGGTCAGATCGTCTGCCGCTCCAGCCTGACCAACCCCACCAATGGCTGCGTCCCGTTCAACGTCTTTGGCGAAGGCTCGCCGTCCAACGCGGCGCTCGATTACACGCGCGGGGTCAGCTGGTCGCACGCCACGATTGACGCCGATGTCGGCTCGTTTGCGGTGTCGGGGCCTTTGGCCAACGGCTGGGCCGGGCCGATCCGCTTTGCCATTGGCGGCGAATACCGTTCAGAAAAGGTCAATGTGACCACCGACGCCCTGTCGCCCACCGGGGCCTTCCTGCTGGGCAATCCCAACCCGTGGAGCGGCCGGTACAACGTCAAGGAGGGCTTTGTCGAAATCATTGCCCCGCTGGCCAAGGATCTACCCCTGATCCGCGAACTGGAATTGAACGCAGCCGGGCGTGTGACCGATTACAGCACCAGCGGCACCGTCAAGACCTGGAAGCTGGGCCTCTCGTACAAGCCGTTCGATGATCTGCGCCTGCGCGGCACCCGCTCGCGTGACATTCGCGCGCCCAACCTGTCCGAACTGTATCAAGCCGGTCGCCAGAGCATTGCCTCGGTCAACGATCCGTTCAAGAGCAATGTCCGCGTCACCGGCATCCTGCAAAACAATTCGGGCAATGCCGGGTTGAAGCCGGAAATCGCCGACACGCTGACCTTTGGCGCGGTCTATAGCCCGTCATGGGTGCCGCATCTGAACCTGTCGGTCGATTTTTACGACATCAGCATTGCCTCGGCCATTGACAACATCGCGGCGCAAACGGCGGTGGATCAATGCTATGTCGGCACGGCGGCGGCCTGCGCCCTGTTCACGCGCGACACAGCGGGCAACATCACCAGCTTCTCGGCGTTGCCCATCAATCTGGCATCGGCCAAAACGCGCGGTATCGATTTCGAAGTGGGCTATAGCGCCCCCAATGGCCTGTTGGGGCTAAAGGGCAATGTCACGCTGCGCGCCGTGGCCACCTATCTGGCAAAACAAGAGACCACCACGCCGGGCGGTGCGCCGATTGACCGCGCGGGCGAGGCTGGCGTCAACCCCTATCCGCGTTGGCGCGGGGTAGCCCAGTTCAACTATCAGGGCGAAACGGTCGGCGGCTTCCTGCAGGCCCGCTATGTTGGTGGCGGCGCGTATGACGTGACGCGCGGCCCGGCGGTCGTCGATCTCCAGAATGTTTCCGCACAGGTCTATTTCGACGGCCAGATCAGCTTCAAGCCGAAGATGAGCGGGTCGGAAATCGAGTTGTTCCTGAACGTGCGCAACATTTTGGACAATGCGCCGCCCATCGCCCCCGAAAATGCCAACGTGCCGGTCGCGTTCAATGCGTTCCTGCATGACGTGATCGGTCGCACGTTCCGCGTCGGCGCGCGTTTCAAATACTGACCTTACCTGCCCCCTGTAGAAGTGGAATGAAATGATGACTGGATTGTGCGTAAAGCAGCGCGAATCTGCCGTCAGCCTTGCCGACGTCGAGCGGTTTCGCACGCTGCCGGTCGCCAACATCAGCGATGTGATGAGCCGCATGTCGGCAGGGGGGGCGCGTCTGCGCCCCCTGCACCGCGAAGGCGTGCTGATCGGTCCGGCGCTGACCGTGCGGACCCGACCGGGTGACAACCTGATGGTGCACAAGGCGCTGGACATGGCCGTGCCGGGCGATGTCATCGTGGTGGATGCGGGCGGTGACCTGACCAATGCGCTAATCGGTGAATTGATGATTGCCTATGCCCGGTACAAGGGGGTGGCGGGCATCGTCATCAATGGCGCGGTGCGTGACTATGCGGCGATCTCTGAGGGCAATTTTCCGATCTTTGCCGCCGGTGTCACCCATCGCGGGCCGTACAAGGACGGGCCGGGCGAGGTGAATGTGCCGATCTCGCTGGATGGCATGGTGATCCACCCTGGCGATCTGATGGTGGGTGATCTGGATGGGCTGGTCGCCGTGCCGCAGGACGAGGTCGATGCGATCTATCGCGCCGCATCGGCCAAGCATCAGGCCGAGGAAGCGCAACTGGCCGCCATTGCGCGCGGCGAAAACCAGCGGGCATGGGTGGACAAGGCCTTGCGCGCGATCAACTGCCCCGGCGTCGAAGGCGCATGATGGCGGCCCCACATATCGCGATCTTTGGCCGCGCCCTCGCCCCTCAGGCGATGGCGTTGGCCCAAGAGGCAGGCGCGCGTGTCACCACCACCGACACCTATTTGCGTGGGCCCGATCTGGAACGCTTCATGCAGGAGAACAACCCCGACGCGATCATCCTGCGTCTGGGTGAAGTGACCGAAGCGGCCATGGCCAACGCGCCCAATCTGCGCATTATCGCCAAGCACGGCGTAGGCTATGACACGATTGATGTGGCCGCCGCCACACGGCGCAACATTCTGGTGACGATTGCGCGCGGGGCCAATGCGATCTCGGTGGCGGAACATGCGCTGGCCCTGATTTTGGGGGTGGCGCGGGGCATCGCCTATCAGGACGCGCGCATCCGTTCCGGCCATTGGGACAAAGCCTTTTTCATGGGCAGCGAACTGAACGGCAAGGTGTTGGGCGTTGTGGGGCTAGGCGCGATTGGCCATGCGCTGGCGCGGATCTGCGCGGCGCTGGATATGGCTGTGCAGGTGTTTGATCCGGCCCTGCCGCAGGATGCGCCACTGGACTACCGGCGGGTGGACTCGCTGGATCAGTTGTTGGCCACCAGCGATGTGGTCAGCCTGCATTGTCCATTGACGCCCGCCACGCGCAACATGATCAGCGCGGACAAGCTGGCGTTGATGAAGCCGGGGGCCATTCTGGTGAACACCGCGCGCGGCGGGCTGATTGATCTGGAAGCGCTGGCGGACGCATTGGAAGGCAAGCAGATCGGCGGCGCGGGGCTGGACACGTTCCCGGTCGAACCGCCCGAACTTTCCGAACGGGTCCGCGGCTTATCCAATCTGGTAATCAGCCCGCATATCGGTGCCAGCACCATCGAGGCCGGGCAGCGGGTGGGCACGATGGTGATGCAGCAGGTGCTGGACCATCTGGCCGGACGCGACATTGAACGCGCGGTGGCGGTCAACGCGATCGCGGGCTAAAACGCATGGCGGGGG
This sequence comes from Novosphingobium ovatum, assembly GCF_009909235.1. Taxonomy (GTDB): domain Bacteria; phylum Pseudomonadota; class Alphaproteobacteria; order Sphingomonadales; family Sphingomonadaceae; genus Novosphingobium; species Novosphingobium ovatum. The sequence goes on along the minus strand of NZ_JAAAPO010000001.1, from coordinate 195,943 downwards.
ATCAGGCGGGCGCCTGCAAGGCGCGCAGGAATGCCGCCTCCCCGCCTAATTGCCGGCTGAGCGACAGCGCGGACGAGAGCATCAGATCACTGTATTGTTCGGCGCGCTCCGCATTCAGGCGATTGCACGGGCCTGCCAACACCAGCGCGCCCAGCATCGCCCCGCCGCCCTGAAACACCGGGATCGACATCGACGCGGCATAGGGATCGGACGCCCCTTCGGTAAACAAGGGCAGCTTGATTGCCACCTTGTGCTCACCATTGTCGCCAAAATTGCGCAGGATAATCGCCGAGGAGGCTTCATCCATCGGGCGCACGTCACCCGGCTGCTTGTGCACGCCCAGTTGATGCGGTGAGTTCACCCTGTATTGGCACAGTCGATAGCTGCCGTGGCGTATATAGATCGACGCGGTCTCGCCGGTATGCTCCACCAACGATTGCAGCACCGGAATGATATAGTGCTCCATCCGCATCGCTTCGGTGTAGATCAGATTGAGCCGCGCGATTTCGGGCCCCAGACGATAGTCGCCATGAATGTCGCGCACCAAAAATCCGCTATCCAAAAGCGCGACTGACAGGCGCAGGACCGTGCTTTTCACCAATTCGGTGCGGCGCGTGATTTCGGCCAGACTGAGCGCCTCATCGCCACGCTCAAAACAAGACAGGATCGTCAGAATGCGCTCCGCACTGGCGCGGCCAGGGGGCAGGGTTTCCGGTCCAGAATTCATGCCTGTCCGCTAGGCCATATTGGCAATCTTGTACAGGTCGGGAATCAGCGCCAGCCGATCACGGGCCGTCAATCGCCACCCCCACCCGAAAATCCCTCTTCCCGCACCGGCGGCAAGGACGTACGTGATAACGCTTATCAAGGCGGATATTGCCCCCAATATGTCGACAAGGTCTGGTGCATGAATATTGGCGAACACGACCTGAGCACGATCGTCCACAGCTTTGCCAAGGCCGCGCTGGACCCGGCCCAATGGATGCCGGCGATGACGTCGTTAAGCGAGGCCATGGGCGCGGTGGGATGCGCGCTGGAACTGACCGACCTGAACACGGGCGCGGCCTATGTGGCCAATTCGGCCGCGCTGGACGGGGCGGTGCGGCGCGATTACGAAGAGCGCATCTTTCACATCAATCCGCGCATCAACCGGGCGTTGTCGATGCCGCTGGGACAAGTGGCCGACGACAGCGTGCTGATGGCCGGGGACGCCCCCCACAAGGGCGAATTCCTCGATTGGCTGGAGCGCGCGCCCTATCACTACATCATCGGCGGCAAGATACTGAACGCTGGCGGTCATGTCGGCTTTCTGACCGCCAATTACGCCAAAAGCCATGGCATGGTCACACAGACCCACCACGATGTGTTTGCGATCCTGACGCCCCAGTTGATCAATATCGTCGAGGTTGGGCGGGCCCTGTCGGCCAATCGCCTGCGCCATGACCTGACCGATCTGGACGCGCCATTGCGGGTCCGGCGTCAGGAACTGGCCAGCCTGTTCGGCCTAACCGAGCGCGAGGCCGATGTCGCCGCGCTGATCAGCGAGGGATGCAACATCGAGCAAACCGGCGAGCAACTGGCCATCAGCGCCTATACCGTGCGCCAGCATCTCAAGGCGGTGTTCGGCAAGGTGGGCGTGTCGCGTCAGGCCGAACTGGTGGCGCTGGTCTCACGGCTGGGTTGATCGGCGCGAATAGTGCTCCTTGGCCACAATGATTTTGCGCACCCAGCCACGCCGCGTCAGCCTCCGTACCAACCGCGCCACGCCTTCTGTTTCTTGGGGCGTAAAACCCTGAAAGGCTGATCGTGGAGCGTGGTGATGATTGTTGTACCACCCGTCGCCCAGCGTGACCCACGCCAGCACGCGGTTGTTCCGACTGTGGCCGGCCCTGACAAAGAGCGCGGGAGGCGGCGGACTGTTGTTCGACGCGCTGGGGTTTGGCGCGGCCTTGCTGCTGGACGCGCTGCTGCTGGCGGGGGCGGCGCGGGCGACGTCTGCCACGGCCGCATAAAGTGGAATGAGGCTCGGCCCGAGCAAGAACGCGCTGCGAGTGGAATTGCCGGTGCCATGGCTTTGCATCAAAGCATATTGACCTGCGCCGCAAATGGGGCGAAGAGAGCGCTAACAAAATAGCGGGAATGATCCTGCCAGGCAAACGCGCGCCATGCGCAGCGGGGCCGTAGAATGGGAAAAGGATCCTATGTCTGCGCGCTACGCACTTTCTTCCTGCATTGAATGGCAATTTACCGACGCGGGCGATCTGGACGCGCGCCTGCGTGCCGCCAAGGCCGCCGGTTTTGCACTGGCCGAATTCCACCTGTGGCGCGACAAGCCGGTTGCGGCGATCGCGCAGGCCCTGAACGATACGGGCATGCGCCTGACGGGGTTGTGCGTTGATCCGCGCCGCTCGATCGTCGACCCGGCCGAGCGTGAGGCGATGGTCACCGCCGTGCGCGAAACGATCGCAGCCACCGCCTGTCTGGGCAAGCCTGACCTGATCGTCGCCTCGGGCTTTCGCGTTGAGGGGTTGAGCGAGGAAGAGCATTTCACCAATGCCGTCACCGCCCTGCGCGCCGCCGCCGACGCGGCCGAGGAAGCGGGCGTCACTTTGTTGCTGGAACCGCTGAACACGCGCCTGTTTTCGGCGATGTATCTGGTCAGCACCACGCTGGGCCTTGATCTGGTCGAGGCGGTGAACAGCCCCAACCTGCGCCTGCTGTACGACGTGTGGCACAGCGCCTGTATGGGCGAGGACATGGCGCAGGTACTGGCCGGCCGCATTCATCTGGTTGCGCATGTGCAAGTGGCCGACATGGATGCCCGCAACGAGCCGGGCACCGGCAGCCTTGATTGGGGCCAGATCATGCAGACGCTGTCGGACCTTGGCTATGCCGGGGCGATCGGGCTGGAATATTTCCCCACCCTGCCGATGGACCAATCCCTTGCGCTGACCCAACAAAAGCTGGGCTGCTAAGAACAGATAACCGCCGCCACTCGGGAGAGATGTGGGCATGCGACACGCAAAATTGAGCCTTTCCGAAAGGCTGAGCTATGGCTTTGGCGACATGGGAACCAGTCTGGCCTATAATATGGCCAGTGGTTTCCTGTTGTTTTATTACACCAATGTGGTGGGCTTGCCCGCGGCATCGGTCGGCACGGTGTTTCTGGTTGCGCGGCTGCTGGATGCGGTGATCGACGTGATGGTCGGCATCTCGGTGGACAAGACGCGCAGCCGCTGGGGCCGCACCCGCGTCTATTTCCTGTTCACCGCGCTGCCTTATGCGCTGATGTCTGTGGCGGTGTTCCATGTGCCGGCATGGGGTCAGGGGGCGCAGTTGGTCTATGCCTTCCTGACGTTCAAGGCGCTGGGCATCCTGATGTCGCTACAGGCCATCCCCTATACCGCGCTGATGCCGATGATGACGCAGGATGGTGGCGAGCGCCTGAAACTGTCGGGGATGCGCTCGGTTGGCACGTCGGTGGGTGTGGTGCTGGGCACGGCAACCGTCATGCCGCTGGTTCAGGCCTTTGGCGCGGGCGATCAGCAGCGTGGGTTTGGACTGACCGCAATGCTGTTCGCAGGCGTTGGCTTTGCCTGTACCGTGGCGCTGTTCCGCAATTGCCGCGAGCGCCACGAGGACGACGCCAGCCCGCGCTTTGCCATCTGGCCCGCGGTGCAAGAGATGCTGCGCAACCGGGCGTGGCTGGTCGTGTTTGGCGCCTGCCTGCTGTATTTTGCGCGCTTTGGCATGATGATGGCCGCCACCGCCTATTTTGCCATCGACGTGCTGGGGCGGCCGTGGATGATCTCGGTGATGCTGCCGGCAGTGGCGGGGATGCTGCTGCTTTCGGCCTTTGTCGCGCCCGCGATTCTGGCCCGCGCCGGTATCCGCAATGGCACGGTGGGCGCGCTGACCATCGGCGCGGTGCTGTTTGCCGCCCTGCCCTTTGTGCAGGACCATGTGGGCCTGTTCCTTGGCCTGTATATCGGCGGCTGTCTGGCCACATCGATCACCACCACGGCGGCCTTTGCCATGGTTGCCGAAACGGTGGATTACCACGAAGCCAAATTCGGCGTGCGGCGCGAGGGCCTGCTTTCTGCCGGGATCAGCCTGGCGACCAAGCTGGGCATGGCGCTGGGCACGGCCGGCTTTGCCTATGTGCTGGGGGCGTCAGGCTATGTCCCCGGCCACGTCACTGACACCGCGCGCGAAGCCATCCGCTGGACCTATAGTGGCGGGGCGGTGGTGCTGCTGATCGCGCAAACGCTGGTGATGTTGCTGTGGCCGATTGGCGCGCGCGGCACATCCGCCTGACTCTCACTTCTCCCGAAACACACCCCGGTCTCCCGAGGAAACGGAACACAGACATGCATACGGACTCGATCTCGATAAGCCTCGATCTGATCAATCGCCACCATCAGGAACCCAACCGCAACCGCTATGAAAGCCGGTATTTCTGGGAGGAACTCTATACGCTGATTGCCACCGCTGGCTTTACGGGGATCGAAATCCCCTATGAGCCGGTGTGGCAGTTTGGCGGGCGCAGCGGCGTGCCGATGAACCGCTATTGCGTGAACACCAAATATGGCGACGCGGCCGGTTACCGCGCGCTGTTGCAGACGCGCGGCATCGCCCGCGTCACGGGCATCACATTTGATCCCAACCTGTTCATGCGCAATGACAATCTGGGCTTCTTCTTTGGCGCGACCGGCCATTTCGCGGGCGAAGCGCTGGCCCATGCCGCCGATCTGGGCGCGGACTATTTCGCCATCAGCCCCTCGGCCTATTATGGCCGCATCGCGCAATACCACCCCGATCTCGACAGCCAGATCGAGATGTTCACCCAGCGCACGCTGGACCTGCTGGGCAATCTGGCAAGCAAGGCGGCGGAACTGGGCGTCACGCTGGTCCTGCGCAACGATTATTGGGGCCTGTTTGGTGGCGAGAAGATCCTGCCCCTGCTGGACGCCCTGCCCGACACGGTAAAGCTGGATCTGGACACGGCCCATCTGCATGTCGCGGGCATTGACGCGGCCGGCTTTGCACGCGCGCATATCGGCCGGATCGGCTGTGTGCACCTGACCGACACCGACTTTGTCGATACTGCGCAGATCTGGAAAACACCCAACCCCGAATTCCCCGCCAACCGTGCAACGCAAGTGTTCCGCGATCCGGGCACGGGGTCGGTCGATCTGACGGGCATCGCCGCCTTGCTCGATCAGCTCAACTATCACGGGCCGGTCACCTGTAGCGCCCGCCAGACGCGCGACCCGTTCCGCGCCCTGCTGCGCAGCCGCGCCCTGCTCAACCAGTTCCAGAAATAAGCCGGACGGAGACTTCCGCGATGCCCAACATCCGCTATGCCAACATGAGCCACTGGAAATCGATTCCGTACAAGCAGATCGAGAATTTCCGGGATTTCTATTACGAAGACAAAACCAACGGGGCCTATTATTCCGATTGGGACAACATCCTGAAATATCAGTCCGCTTTGGGCTTTGACGGGATCGAGATCGCGCCATGGGACATGGCCGACATCCTGCCCCTGTTCGGCTCGCCCGAGGCGTTCACCGAATTTGCCAAGGCGCGCGGCGTCGAGGTGATCGGCATGTTCCACGGCGCCCATGCCTCGCATGCCGCGGACCATTATGACGAAGCCGTCCGTTCAGGCCGCGAGGCGGTGGACACCATCGTGCGCTTTGGCGGCAGCTATATGAACACCTGCCCGACGCAGAACTATTTCGGCACCGGCCCGCTGTCCCGCGAAGAGGTGCAGCAATGCGCCAAGGTGATGAACGAGATCGGCGCCTATGCCACCGATCACGGCGTCAAGATCGGCCTGCACAACGAGTTTTTCTGTGCGATCAACCTGCCCAACCACCGCGAACTGATCGAAATCACCGACCCGCGCTACGTGCATTATTGCATCGACACCGCCCAGATCTCGATCATGGGTGAGGATCTGCTGACCTTCTATGATGACTATCACGACCGAATCAGCACCTTCCACCTGAAGGACACCGCATCGTCCAACCAGCCCGACAGCGTGCGTTACGCGCAGGACCCCGAAATCACCGATGACGGGACGCGCTGGTTCTGGGAACCGGGCAAGGGCGAACTGGACCTACAGGGCCTGTACCACCTGCTGAAAAAGCATGCGTTCAAGGGCTGGATGTCGATCGAATATGACGGCTCGCCCGACCTGCTCGCGTCAATGGCGATGACCCGCTATTACCTCGATAACACTCTGCGCCCGATCTACGACTAAGCGCCAAATCCGTGCCTGCACCGGCCCCACAACGGGGCACGGGTGCAGGCACCATCGCGGCCATTCACCCGCGCAGCATCTTCCACAAGACGACGCAGCCCAACAGATCCAGCACGCCAAAGGCGGCGAACAAGGGGCCATAGCCAAAGCTGTCCGCGCTTTGCCCGATGATAAAGGTGAACAGGATGCCGCCGATCCAGCCTGCCGAACCGATCATGCCCGTGGCGGTGCCCACCGTCTGACGCGGGAACACGTCCGAACACAGTGTGATCAGCGCCCCGCTTAACATCTGATGCGCAAAACCGCCGACGCAGAACAGCGCGATCGCCATCTGGGCGCTGTGCGCCAGCCCCATGCAGGCCGGGCCCGCCATCAACAGCGCGCCCACCGCCATCGTCACCTTGCGCGACGGCACCAGCCCCACCCCGCGCCGCATCAGCGCGTTGGGCAACATGCCCGCCGCCAGCGATCCCAGATCCGCCGCCAGAAACGGCAGCCACGCCCAGATCGCCACCGTCTTGAGGTCCAGTTTCCAGACCGTCACCAGATACAGCGGGATAAAGAAATTGAACGTCTGCCACGCCGGTTCCGCCAGAAAGCGCGGCACGGCAATCGCCCAGAACGCGCGTTCACGCAGCAGTGCCATGCGCGATGGCGCGGGCTGAGTGGCATCCACCAACGGCTCGTCCTGCGCGATCAGGTCGCGCTCTTGCGGGCTGAGCGCAGGGTGGTCCTGCGGCCGGCGATAGGCCACCCACCACAGCATCGCCCACAACAGGCTGATCGCCCCCGTCACCACAAAGGCCGAGCGCCACCCCCACAACAGGATGCAAAACGTCACCAGCGGCGGCGCGATCATGTTGCCGATGCTGGTGCCCATCTGAAACCCGCTGGTCGCCAGCGAGCGCTCCTTGGCCGGGAACCATTCGGCCACCACCTTGGCCCCGGCGGGGATTGCCGCGGCCTCGCTGGCGCCCAGCAGCCCGCGAAAGAACGCCAGCCCCGCCCAGCCCCCGGCAAAGGCGTGCAGCGCATTGGCCAGCGCCCAGCCCACCGCAAAGATCATGAACCCGACCCGCGTCCCCAGCGCATCCAGCACCGCGCCAGACACGCTTTGCATCACGGTATAGCTGGCCTGAAACGCCATCACGACCCAGCTGTATTGCTGTGTGGTGATGTGCAATTCGGCCTTGAGCGTGGGGGCCGCCACCGACAGGGTGGAGCGCGCCAGATAGTTCAGGATCGTCCCCAGCGTGACCAATCCGATCATCCACCAGCGCAGCGACGTGATCATGCGGGCCATGGCGCACAGCTTCCTTTTGATCGCCCGTCCGTGATGGCGGGGCCATTTCTTTTCGTTCCAGACGCGCAAAAGCTCCGGATGACACGTCACCCGGAGCCTTTACCGCATATGTGATCAGAACTCGACGTGCGCTTTCAGCCCGGCGTAACGACGCGAATCGCGCCCCAGCGTCTGGCTCAGCAACCCGATCGAACCGCCCGTCGCCATCGCGATGTTCGAGGCGTAATGCTTGTCGAACACGTTGTTGACGAAAACCGTCAGCGCCACGCCGCGCCCCTTGGGCGTGATGCCAAAGGAGGCATTCAACACGCCATAGGGCGCCAGTTGCGTCAGCGGGTTCTGCAACAGGTCAAAGTTGACGCGCGACTGATAGTTGTAGTCCAGCTGGACAAACCCGTCGAACGCGGCCTTGGGCAGCGCGATGGTATAGGTGCCGCCGATGTTGAACTTCAAACGCGGCGCATTGGCCAGACGCTTGCCCGACAGGTCCTGACCGGTGGTGGTCGAGGGCCCCGCGCCATCCAGATCGACACAGCCCACCGTCTGACCGGTATAGCACTGCGCGCCGGGGAAGGAGCGGATCATCGCCTCGGTATAGCTGACCGAACCGTCCAGACGCAGCGCCGGGGTGGGCTTGGCGCTCAACTCGATTTCAACGCCGCGGGTGCGCACGCGGCCCACATTGTTCAGCGTCAACTGGATCGTGTTATCGGGCAACAGAATGCCCGACTGTGCCTGGAAGTTGTTGAAGTCGCTCCAGAAGGCGGCCACGTTCAGCTGCAGTCGATTGTCCAGAAAGCGCGACTTGAGGCCGATTTCATAGGCGTTCGAGGTTTCCGGCTTGACCGGATTGGCCGCCCGGCGCGGGGTAAAGCCCGAGGAGATGTCAAACCCCTGCCCCTTGTACCCGCGGGCATAGGAGACATAGCCCATCACGCCATCGGCCAGATCGCGGCGCAGCGCGACCTTGGTGGTCACGACGCCGTCATTGGCCACGCCCGAACAGGTGGCCAGACAGGTGGCATTGGCCGCCGGCGGTGAGGCATTGGGCACCAGATTGATGAAATCAGCCGACACCTTTTCATGGTTATAGCGCAGGCCGACATCGATGTGGTTGCGATCAAGGAAGCTATAGGTGGCCTGACCAAAGGCGGCATAGCTGATCGTCCCGCTGCGCGAGCTCCAGCGCGCCACCACCGGCCCCGATGGCCCGCGATCAAACGTGCGCGTGGTCGCCCCGTCCGAATAGAACAGCCCCAGCACATAGGTCAGCGGCTTGCGCGCGGGCGAGACCAGCCGCAATTCCTGCGTGAACTGCGTGGCGTGATAGGTGCTGTTGGCGACAATGCCGCCCGACAGCCCCAGCACCGTGCCGGTCAGATAGTCAAAGTCCTCGGCAAACCGGAACTTCCAGTCCTGATAGCTGGTGATCGACACCAGATCGGCAAAGCCCAGATCATAGGACGCCTTGCCGATGAAGGTGCTCTGTACGCTCTTGTTATACAGCGGCCCGTCGATACGCACGGCGTAATTGCCATAGCCGGGGGCAATATCGGCAATGCTGGGCGCGACCGCCGCGCCAAACACGGTGGCGCCCGTCGGCACCTGCAGGAAAGTGCGCGCCGTACCATTGCTGGAACTGACAGAATGCCCGGCAATCAGGTCGATCTTCAACCCGGCCGCCGGACGGATTTCCAGCCGCCCGCGCAGGCCATAGCTGGCATCGTTGTTAAAGCGGCGACCATCGGTCAGATTGTTGATGTACCCCTTGCGATCACCATAGAAGCCATTGATCCGAAAACCGATATTGTCACCCAACGGCCCGGCCAGCGTGGCATCAACGCGATATTCCTCGTCCGTGGTGGCACGCAAAGTAGCCCCGCCCGACAGCACCTTGCTGGCGCCGCGCGTCACGATATTGATCGCGCCGGCCGACGAATTCTTGCCGAACAACGTGCCCTGCGGGCCGCGCAAAACTTCGATCCGGGCGATGTCGCTCAACCCCGAAAAGGCCTGCGCCTGCTGCAACAGCGCAACGTCATCCACGATTACGGCCACCGACGGCTCGATCCCGGTACTGAAAGCCGAGGTGCCGATACCGCGCAGATTGATCGAGTTGTTGGTGGGCACATTGCCCTGCGTCACAGTCAAGCTGGGCGCCAGACGAGGCAGATCCGACACGGTGGCGACATTCTTGCTGGCCAGCGCATCGCCGCTCAGCGCGGTCACGGCCACCGGCACGCTCTGCAGGTTCTGTTCGCGCTTTTGCGCGGTAACAACGATCTCTTCCAACCCGGCCTGCGGTGCGGCGGGCGCTGTTTGCGCCTGCGCCATCGCCGGCAGGAATGCGGTCAGCGCGGCTGCCGAGAGTAGTCGATAGAGTGTCATAGGCCCCTCCATGCTTATTGGCTCTGATAATCCTCGCGGCGGCAGTTCGACCAATCCACCGATTCTGTCAAGCCAATTGTCCGCGGACAACGGCTCCGCGCCGACAAAAGAACAGCTTCTCCGCGCCGCGATGCAGGGAGCGACCCATCAAGGAAATGCCTTAAAATGCTGTTTTTACGTTATTTCTATTTTCCACACCGTCCGAATCTGTCCGATATCTGACGCATTTTCAGGCTGACCAGTTGCTTGAAGTTCGGAGAAAAATGCCGTACAGGTCTGGCCAATGCACAACGGGATAGGACGAGCAATCATGGCACGGCACCGCGTTTTGGCCGCAACAGCGTTGATGACCGCGATGGGAATGGCCACGGCGGCACAGGCACAGCGCGCCGAACAGCCTTTGGCGAAAGGCTGGCGTTTTCTAAAAGCGGACGCGCCGGACGCCAGCCAACCTCAATTCGACGACAGCGCATGGCAGCAAGTGCAAGTGCCCCATAGCTGGAACCGCGTCGGCTACTATCTGGACAGCACTGGGACGGGCCGTAACACCGCTGCCAACGTCGATAAATACCAGGGCGTTGGCTGGTATCGCCTCAGCTTCGACGCCCCGGTGGATACCGTCGACAGCCGTCACTGGCTGGAATTCGACGCCGCAAGCCGCGTGGCGCAGGTGTGGCTGAACGGCGTCTATCTGGGGGAACATCGGGGTGGCTTTTCACGCTTTCGCCTGAACATCGCAAAGGCCTTGCGCCCCGGAGTCCGCAACGTTCTGGCCGTCCGCGTCGACAACAGCCGCCCCACCGCCGACAGCCCTACCGCAGATATCCTGCCGTTAACCGGCGACTTTTTCGTCCATGGCGGATTGTATCGCCCCGTTCGTCTGGTCACCACTGCCCCGCTGCATCTGGCCATGGACGATCATGGCGGCCCTGGATTTCGCGCTACCACGCTGAATATCAGGAATAACATCGCCCATCTGCGCGTTTCGGCACAGTTGCGCAACGACCACGCCATGCCCGTTGGCGCAAAGCTGCGCATCCGCCTGATCGGACGCGACGGACGCGTTGTCGCCAGCACCCTGCGCAACATCAAGCTGAACGCCAATGCTGATGAAGTGGTCAGTCAGGATCTGACCATCGCCCGCCCTCACCTGTGGTCGGGTGTCGCTGATCCCTACCTCTACCGCTTGTCGATCACCGTTCTGAACGCCCAAGGCCAGATCACCGACACGGTCGAGCGCCCCTTTGGCATCCGCACGATGCGCTTTGACGCCGATCACGGGTTCTTCCTGAATGACAAGCCTTATCAGCTACATGGTGTAGGCTATCATCAGGACGTCGAGGGCAAGGGCTGGGCCATTTCCCCCGCCGACGTCGAGCGCGATGTGGCCATCATGCGCGAAATGGGTGTCAACTCCATCCGGCTGACCCATTACCAGCATGGTCAGACCATTCACGATATCGCCGATCGCGTCGGCCTTATCGTGTGGAATGAAATCCCACTGGTATCAGCCTGGACACAGGGCAACGCCACCGACGCGTCGCCCGCGCTGGTCGCCAACGCCCGCCAACAGTTGCAAGAACTGATCCGTCAGAACGCCAACCATGCCTCGGTCGCAACATGGGGTATCGCCAACGAGGTCGATTTTGGCAACTCATTGCCGCTGTTTCTGACCGGACGGACAAATGGCCAAACGCCCGACCCCATCCCCTTGCTGCAGGAACTGAACAGTCTGGCCCATGCCGAGGACCCCTCACGGCCCACCACCCTTGCCACCTGTTGCGAAGGTCGACTGTTTGACGCAACGGTGCAGGTCCCCGTTGTCTCGCAAGTTACTGATTTAGGCGGAGCAAACCGCTATTTCGGCTGGTATTTCGGCGCGGCAAATGACCTCGGTCCACAGCTTGACCAGTTGCACGCCACCCGTCCGCACCAACCGCTTTCTGTCACCGAATATGGCGCCGGCGGCGCGGTCACGATGCACACTGACAACGTGTTCGGCGCCCCGGTCGACTCTCGCGGCCGCACACAACCCGAAGAATATCAAAGCTATATTCACGAAACGGCATGGGCGGCGATCAAGGCACGCCCCTATCTCTATGCCAGTTGGTTATGGAATTCCTTCGACTTTGCCACCACCATCCGAGCCGAAGGTGACGGACAAGACATCAATACCAAAGGGCTGGTGACCTATGACCGCGCGATCCGCAAGGACGCTTGGTTCTTCTATAAAGCCAATTGGACTACCGCCCCGACAGTGCATATCAATGGACGGCGCTACATCGACCGGGCCTACCAAAGCAACGATGTGAAAATTTATAGCAATGCGCGACATACCACTCTGTACCTGAATGGACGATCGCTGGGCGTGCGGAGCGCTTGCCCGAATGCGGTATGCGAATGGAAGGGCGTGCGGTTGGACGTCGGCAAGAACAGCCTGCGCGCCGTAGGGCAGTTTGCCAATGGCAGACGCGCGCAAGATTCGGCGACTTGGCAATGGGATGAAGAGCGCAGTCGACACTATGCCATTGATGCCGGGACGCTTGTCGCGGCCAAGGGGCGAACGATCGGCTTTGGCTCTGACACATTTTTTACGGGAGGCGAAGCCCGTAGTGCCGATCGTCCGGCGGATTATGGCCGTCCCGCCCAAGCCGTGCCGATCGCAGGATCGGTTGAGCGCGATGCCATGGCGACCTATCGATCCGGTGCATTTTCTTATGCCATTCCGGTCGCGGCCGGACAGGCAAAGATATCACTGTGGTTCCTGTCAGGTCCCCGCCCCAAAGGCGGCACGTTCGACGTTGTGATCAATGGTCAAACCGTAATGCAAGCCTATGATCCCGCGAAGGAATTCGAAGATCTTCGGGCCATTCAAAAGACCTTTGCGGTGACATCCAACGGCACCGTCCGCGTGACGTTCAAACCCGTTTCCGGCGAAGCGATGGTTTCGGCGATCGAGATCGATCGGCGATAAGTCGCTCTCCGGCGAGCGAGGAAGGCGGGGTAGCAGGGGGCTGCCCCGCCTTTTTTCATGCGCACAGGCATTTCGCCAACAAAAAGGGCCAGGCTAAAACAGCGCTGGCCCTCAATACTGTGCGAACTCGGCTACGTGGACTTACCAATTCCACATGGTGCCATCCTCCAAACGCGCCACCGGCAGATATGCAGGCTTGTACGGATATTTGGCAGCCAGTTGCTCATCGATATCCACCCCGTGGCCGGGCGCTTCGCCGCAATACAGCATACCGCGATCAAAGCGGTAATCATGCGGGAAAACCGCATCCGTTTCAGCGGTATGGCGCATATATTCCTGAATGCCGAAATTCGGAACCCAAGTGTCGAAATGCAGCGCCGTCCCCATCGTGACCGGCGACAAGTCAGTCGCTCCGTGGCAGCCGGTGCGAATCTGATAAAGGCTCGCCAGATCGGCAATCCGGCGTAAATGGGTCAGGCCACCTGCCCCCACGATTGTCGCCCGGATATAGTCGATCAGCTGGTTCTGAATCAGGTCCTTGGCGTCCCAGATCGTGTTGAAAATCTCCCCCACGGCCAAGGGCGTGGTCGTGTGCTGGCGGATCAGCTTGAACGCTTCCTGATTTTCGGCCGGAGTAACATCTTCCAACCAAAACAAGCTATAAGGCTCCAACGCCTTGCCCAGTTGCGCTGCCTCGGTCGGGGAATAGCGGTGGTGACCATCGTGCAACAGATGATGATCAAAGCCATAGGTCTCGCGCAGCTTTTCAAACAGTTTTGGAACATAATTCAACGCCTTGCGCGTATCCCAACCAGTCAAACTCGGCAATGCGGCGTCCGCTGGTTCATAATATAGCTTGCCCCGGCCCACGCCATAGGCGTCCTTGACTCCCGGCACACCGGTTTGCGCCCGGATCGCCTTGTAACCCATGTCGATATAGGCCCCAACCGCGTCAACCGTTTCAGCAATGTCGCCGCCATTGGCATGACCATAGACCATCACGCCATCGCGGCTGCGTCCGCCCAGCAACTGATACAGCGGCATACCCGCCATCTTGGCCTTGATATCCCACAGTGCGACATCGACAGCGGCAATCGCGCGCATCGTCACCGGCCCTCGCCGCCAATAGGCGCCCCGGTACAGATATTGCCAGATATCCTCGGAATTCCGGGGATCCATGCCGATCAAACAGGGGACAACATGGTCCTCCAGATAGCTGACAACAGCCTTTTCCCGACCGTTCAGCGTGGCATCGCCGATGCCATAAACACCCTGATCGGTCTCGATCTTCAAGGTGACGAAATTGCGCCCCGGGCAGGTGACGATGACGCGGGCAGATGTGATTTTCATGACGCAAGGTTTCCGGATTGGTCTGCTTATGTTAGACAAGACTCTTGACCAATTCCATCTGGCCTGTCAATTTTGAAATAAGAGGTAAGGCCATTTTAGGAGAATGCAGAATGACCGAAGCCCATCCCAGCCATGACCGCCTGTATCAGGATCTGGCGCGTCGCTTGATGGATGAGCTTGTCAGCGGGCGTTATGCCGTGGGCGACCGCCTGCCCGCGGAGCGCGAATTGTCCGCCCAATTCAACGTGTCGCGCCCAACCGTGCGCGAGGCGGTGATTGCGCTGGAAGTTCAAGGCCTTGTCGAGGTACGCGTGGGATCGGGCGCTTATGTCAAGCGGCTGCCCGGCAAGGAAGACATCCCCGGCTTCAACATCTCCGCCTTTGAATTGACCGAAGCCCGCCTGTTGTTCGAAGGCGAGGCGGCCGCGCTGGCCGCGACTCAGATCACCAAGGATGAACTGGCCGAACTGGACGGATTGGTCAGGGAAATCGAGCGCGAGAACCAGAACCCCCACGGTTCGGAAGTGGCCGACCGCGCCTTTCATCTGACCATCGCCCGCGCCACCCGTAACAGCGCCGTGCTGGAGGCGGTGGAGCGCTTGTGGGAACTGCGCGCCATTTCGCCCGAAAGCGCGCTGCTGCACGAAAAAGCCCGCAGCGCCAACATCAAACCCGTGGTCGAAGAGCACACCGCCGTGCTGGACGCTTTGCGCGCCCGCGACCCGGCCGCAGCCCGCGCGGCGATGCGCACCCATCTGGCCGCCGTGCTCGACAGCCTGCTGTTCGCCACCGAGGAAAAGGCCATTCAGGAGGCGCGCCGCGCCTCGCAAGCCCGGCGCGAGCGCTATGCCCGCGTCACCAGTTGATTGAAAACAGAAAGCATTCCATGTCGCAAAGGTTAGAGCTGCACCCCGACCGCCTGTTTCCGACAGACCCGGCGGTCAGGGATGTGGCACGCGCATTATACGCCGAAATCGCCGGCCTGCCGATCGTCAGTCCGCATGGCCACACCGATCCGGCATGGTTTGCCACCAATGCGCCCTTTGGCAATGCCACCGACCTAGTGCTGCGGCCTGACCACTATCTGTTTCGCATGCTCTATTCGCAGGGCGTGGCGCTGACCGATCTGGGCATTGGCGTGCCCGCCGACCAACGCAACCCGCGCGCGGCGTGGCGCATTCTGGGCGAAAACTGGCACCTGTTTCGCGGTACGCCGTCGCGCATGTGGCTGGATTGGGTGTTCACACAGGTCTTCGGGCTGGACGTGATGCTGTGCGCGCAAACCGCCGACCTGTATTACGACACGATCACCGATGCGCTGGCCACGCCCGCCTTTGCTCCGCGCGCCCTGTTTGACCGCTATGGCATCGAGGTGATCGCCACCACCGAAAGCCCACTGGACGATCTGGCCCACCACGCCGCCATCCGGGCGGACAATGCGGCGGGCGTGTGGCAGGGCCGCGTCATCACCGCCTATCGCCCCGACCCGGTGGTGGACCCCGAATTCGACGGTTTCCGGGCAAATCTGGCCCGGTTCAGCCAGATCACCGGCGAGGATTGCCTGACGTGGAGCGGCTATCTGGCCGCCCACCGCCAGCGCCGCGCCTATTTCGCGGCGCATGGGGCCACCAGCACCGATCACGGCCACCCCACCGCCCAAACCGCCGATCTGCCCCCGGCGCAGGCCGAAGCGCTGTTTGCCAAGGTCGCCCATGGCAGCTTCACCCCGGCCGAGGCCGAATTGTTCCGCGCCCAGATGCTGACCGAAATGGCCGCGATGAGCATCGAGGACGGGCTGGTGATGCAGATCCACCCCGGATCCTTCCGCAACCACAACGCCGCGCTGTTCGCCCGCCACGGCCGGGACAAGGGCGCCGACATCCCCATCCGCACCGAATATGTCCACGCGCTCAAACCCTTGCTGGACCGGTTTGGCAATGACCCGCGCCTGTGCGTGATCCTGTTCACGCTGGATGAAAGCAGCTATGCCCGCGAACTGGCGCCGCTGGCCGGGCATTACCCCTGCCTGAAACTGGGCCCCGCATGGTGGTTCCACGACAGCCCCGAAGGGATGCGCCGCTTCCGCCACGCCACCACCGAAACCGCCGGATTCTACAACACCGTTGGCTTCAACGATGACACGCGCGCCTTTTTGTCGATTCCCGCGCGCCATGACGTGGCCCGGCGCATCGACTGCGGCTTTTTGGCGCAAATGGTGGCCGAACACCGCATCACCGATTGGGAAGCCGCCGAACTGGCCCATGCCCTGACCTATGGTCTGGTCAAACAGGCGTACAAGCTGTGAACCGCCTGTCTGTCAGCCACTGGGGCGGCGATCAGACCCCCGCCTATGACCGCGCGGCAAAACGGGTGGGGATCGTGCATTTCGGGCTGGGCGCGTTCACGCGGGCGCATCAGGCGTGGTACACCGACCGGGCAATGGCGCTGGCCGGTGGCGACTGGATGATCGCGGGCGTATCGCTGCGCAGCCCCGATGTGGGCGATCAGTTGAACCCGCAGGATGGCCTGTACATGCTGGCTGAAAAGTCCGGCTCTGGCACGCGGCTGCAACAGATCGGCAGTGTGGCAGAGGTGCTGTTGGCCACGCGGCAACGCGCCAGCATCGCCATCATGCTGATCGCGCCATCAACACATATGGTCACCTTTACCGTGACCGAAAAAGGCTACTGCCGCCGCCCCGATGGCAGCCTTGACCTCGATCTGGCCGAGGGCGGGTTCTATCCGCTGCTGGCCGATGCCTTTGCCCGGCGCAAAGCGGCGGGGATCGGCGGGTTGACACTGTTGTCCTGCGACAATCTGGCCGATAACGGGCGACAATTGCACCGCTTGATCACCGCCTATTTGGTCGCCCGCGCGCCCGATCTGGTGGATTGGTTCCACACCCAATGCCGCTGCCCCAACAGCATGGTCGACCGCATCGTCCCGGCCACCACCGACACCGACCGGGCCGAGGCCGCCGCGCTGACCGGCCTGCGCGACGAAGGGCTGGTGGTGACCGAACCGTTCAGCCAATGGGTGATCGAGGACGATTTTGCCGGCCCCCGCCCCGCGTGGGATCAGGTGGGCGCGCAGATCGTCGCGGATGTCGCCCCCTATGAAATGGCCAAGCTGCGGATGCTGAACGGGGCGCATTCGGCGCTGGCCTATCTGGGGCTGGCGCGCGGATATGCCTATGTGCATCAGGCGGTGGGCGATCCGGATCTGGCCGATCTGGTGCGCCGGTTGATGCTGGACGAGGCCGCACCCACCATCCCCGCGCCGCCGGGCATGGATCTGGCGGCCTATGCCGTGGCGCTGCTGGCGCGTTTTGCCAATCCGGCGCTGAACCACCGGCTGATCCAGATCGCCATGGACGGCAGCCAAAAGATCCCGCAGCGCTGGCTGGCGACGCTGGCCGCGCATCAGGCGCGGGGGCGCGCCTGTCCCGCGATCCGTGCCGCGCTGGCCGCGTGGCTGCGCCATGTGCGCGGCGACAATGGGGCGCATTGGGGCGCGGTGGATGATCCGATGGCCGCCGATCTGGCCGCATTGTGGGCGCAACACGGCCCCGGCGGCATTGTGGCGGCCCTGTTTGGCGCGGGCGGACCGCTGGCCAGCGACTGGACGCCAACGCCCGAGGACATCGCCGCCCTGCAACCGGAGATCACCGCATGACCGGCACCATCGTCTGTTTTGGCGAACCCTTGTTGCGCCTGACCACGCCGGTCGGCCAGATGCTGACACAGGCCAGCGCGCTGGACATCACCGTTGGCGGGGCGGAGGCCAATGTCGCGGTGGCGTTGCGGGCAATGGGGCATGGGGCGCGCTATGTCTCGGCGCTGCCGGCCAACGCCCTGGGCGACAAAGTGCTGGGCGCGCTGGCCGGTGCCGGGGTCGACACCGGCCATTGCCTGCGCGCGCCCGGGCGGATGGGCCTGTATTTTCTCGAAGCGGGCGCCTCGCTGCGGCCATCGGCGGTCACCTATGACCGCGATGGCTCGGCCTTTGCCACGGCGGATGCGGGGGCTTTCGACTTTGCCTCCGCATTGCAGGGGGCCCGCCTGTTGCACCTGTCGGGGATCACGGCGGCGCTGGGGCCCAATGGCGTGGCGCTGGCCCGCGCGGCGATCGCGGCGGCGCGGGCGGCCGATGTCCCCATCAGCTTTGACTGCAATTATCGCGAGCGGCTGTGGTCGGCATGGGACAGCCAGCCCCGCGCCATCCTGATGGAGCTGTTGCAGCACGCCACCATCATGTTCGGCAACCACCGCGACATGACGCTGTTGTTGCAAAAGCCCTTTTCCGGCGATGGCCCCGAACGCCGCCATGAAGCCGCACAGGCCGCCTTTGCCACTTTCCCACGGTTGCAGGTGGTGGCCAGCACCGCGCGCACGCCGATGACCCAAACCCATCACCGCCTGTCGGCGCGGGTGGACCGGCGCGGTGACCACCACCAGACCGCCGATATCGCCATCACCGATATCATCGACCGCGTGGGCAGTGGCGATGCCTTTGCCGCTGGCGTGCTGACAGGCTGGCTGGAGGGCGGCGATGCGGCGCAGATGGCGCGGCTGGGGCTGGCGATGAACGCGCTCAAACATTCGCAGCATGGCGACTGGTTGCGGGTCACGCGCGCGGATGTGCTGGCCTTTGACGGCGATGGCGGGGGCGACGTGCGGCGCTGACCTGGGCCTATCGCACCGAAAAGCGCACCTGATCCACCATCCGCCCCCGGCCATCGGCCAGCGTCAACAGATGGCTGCCGGGGATCAGCGGCACCTGCTGACTGGCCCCGGCGGGCGGCAAGGGTCGGCCGTCCAGCCGCAATTGCAACAGGCTGACGTCCCCGGCCAGCGTCACGCCGATGGTCTGGCGCGCGGGGGGAATGTCGGGATCAATGGCATAGACCGCGCCCGACACCGGGTTGGTAATATGCGGCTTTTCGGCAAAACCTGGGGCGGGCGCGATCAATGCCTGTTGCGTCCCGGCCAGAAACCATTCCACGCGCGGCGGTTCATGCCCCACGGCAAAGGTCACTCGCGTGGGCACGACATTGGCCGGACGTGGCGGCGCATGCGCCGTGCCCCTTGCGTGCAGCGCCAGCATGATGTCACGCCACACGGGCGCTGCCCCCGCCGTGCCCGACACCGCCCGCATCGGGTCGCCCTCCAGATTGCCCACCCAGACGGCCACGGTATAGCGGTCGGAATAGCCCACGCACCAATTGTCGCGCATCGCTTTGCTGGTGCCGGTTTTGGCCGCCGCCCAAAATGGCAGGCGCAGCGCCGAATCGATCCCGAACGTGTTCGCCCGCGCGCTGGCATCGGCCAGCATATCGCCAATGATCCATGCCGCGCCGGGGTCCAGCACCTGCCGGGGGGGGGCCACAGGCTCGTCCGCGCGCAGCCGGATCGGCGACCAGCGCCCCAGATTGGCCAGCGTGCGATAGGCATTGGCCTGCTGCAACAGGCTCACCTCGGCCGAACCCAGCGCCAGCGAAAAGCCATAGAACGCCCCGTCCCCTTCCAGATCATCATAGCCCAGATCGGCCAGACGGTCGCGGAACGGCTGAACCCCGGCCAACAGCAATGCCCGCACCGCCGGCACGTTCAGCGAATTGGCCAGCGCCCGCCGGGCAGAAACCGGCCCCATGAACTGATTGTCGTAATTGCGCGGCACATACAGGCCCGAAGCGGTGTCCAGCTGCACCGGGGAGTCGTCCAAAATCGACGCCGCCGTCAGCCATTTTCGCTCGATCAGTTGGGCGTAGAGATGCGGCTTAAGCGTCGATCCCGCCTGTCGGTGCGCCGCCGCGCCATCCACCATTGCCGCGGTCGAGCCCAGCCCCACCCCGCCAACATAGGCCAGCACATCCCCGCTGGCATTGTCCAGCACCACCACCGCCCCATCGCGCACCCGCCTTGCGCCCAGACCCTGCAACTGATGGCGCAAGGCCGCGATCGCGGTGCGTTGAAGCCCCGCGTCCAGCGTGGTGGTCACCTTCATCCCGGCCCGCGTCAACAGATGCGCGGCCAGATGCGGAGCCAGCCCCGGCCCCTGTGTCCTGTTCCGCGCCGCCTCGCCCGTGCTATGCGCCAGGGCGGTCAGGGCGGGGCAATCGCCCGGGATCAGACGGCAGGCGCGTTTGGCCAGCGCCGCAGGCTCGGCGCCGGGGTTGGGCAACATCGCCACCAGCAAAGCCACCTCGCGCCGGTCCAACTGCGCGGGCATTTTGCCAAACAGGTTTTGCGCCGCCGCCGCCACGCCCTGCGCCTCCCCCCGGAATGGCGCAAGGTTCAGGTATGCCTCCAGAATTTCGTCCTTGCTCCACGCGTCTTCCAACGCGCGGGCGGCGCGGATCTGGCGCAACTTGGCCCGCCAGCCGCGCTGGCCCGGCGCGCCGATCTGTGGCCAGACATAGGCGGCCGTCTGCATCGTGATGGTCGAGGCCCCGCGCAACCGCCGCGCCCGCCCCTGCGTCAACCAGTCGCGCAGTGATCCACCCAGCGCCAGCCAATCCACCCCGCCATGCCAGCGGAATCGCCGGTCCTCGGCCGCGATCAGCATCGCGGGCAATTCAGGCGGCATCTCGCTCAGCTTCGTCCAGCCCAGCCGCTGCTGGTCAAAGTCGATCCGCTGCTCTTCCAGCAACCGCCCATGCCGGTCATACAGCCACGCCGCGCTGGACTGCCACTGGCGCTGCTGCGCCGACAGGTCGGGCACGGACGGCGGGTGCGTTGCCCAATCCAGCGCCAACAGCACCGCCAGCGCCGTGACAACGCCCCCCGCGATCCAGCGCTGACGCACACTCATGTCGCGCCACACGCCCCGCCATGTGGCCAGCCAACGCCGCATTTACGGCGCCAACACGCTCATCGGCGCCACCGGCAGCTGCGCGTGGATATCGGGGGCATACATCGCCTCAACCCGCGCGGGTGGCAGGGTAAAGCGCCCCGCCCCGTTCAGCCGGACGGTATATTCCACCACCGTGCGTCCACGCGGCAGCCATTCAAAATAGGCGCGCCAACTCTCCCGCCCGTTTTCGGTATAGCTGGGCGATGGGCCCGCGCTGTCCTTGCCTTCGTCCTTGCGCAGCATTTGCGACTGCCCACCCAGACCCGAGAGCACCGTTGCTCCCGGTGGCAAGGGATCGGCCAGCACCACCCAATTGCGATCCGCGCTGGCGTCAATCGTCAGCCGTACCCGCAACACATCGCCCTGCGTCAGATGGGCCGGATCGCGCGCCGCCACCACGCTGACGCTGCGGCTCAGGCGATAGCCCGCCGCCAGCGGCTGCGTCAGCGGCACGGCGGCATGCACCGACACCACCGCCCAAGGCGCCGCCCCGCCGCCATGCGTCAGGCTCAGCCCTCCCGGCGAGAGCGGCAGGCGCAAAGGCTCGACCACGCCCATACGCGGCCATGCCTGTTGCACACCATGCCCACCCAGCGTCACGCGGGTAATGCCCGCCACCGCGCTGGCCGGATAGGCCGCGGCAAAGCGGCGGCTGACCAGCGCCCCCCAAGCATTGGCGGGCGTGGTGTCCCAATGCCCGCGCAATTGCCGCGCGGCCAGCCCTGTCATCAACCGGGGCGTTTCGGCCGCCCAGCCGGGCTTGCCCAGCACCGCGTCCAGCGTCAGCGCGGCCATTTCATCGGCGCTGACCATCATCCACCACGGCGCGCGCGCGCCATCGGCCAGATCCAGCCGCGTGCCCGACCACACCAGACGCTGCCGCAACTCACCCTCGGCCGCCGCGCGCAAGGCAGCGGCACGCGGCGCGCGCGGCAGGCGGTCCAGCGCGACGATCCATTGCGCCAGTGTCGATGTGGGCATGGCGGCGGGCACCATGTCAATCCGCGCCACCAGCGCCGGATCGGCCGCCCCCGCCCGCGCCAAGGCCGACAGCGCGGCGATCCGCACCACGCGCTCATCCACGCGCATGCCGCGCTGCGCGGTCAACCGCCCTTCGACCACATTGCGCAAGGCCCGCAGCATCCGCGCCTTTTCCGCGTCGGGCAGCGGCAGCCCCGCCGCGCTGGCGATACCCACGGCATAGGCGGTCAGTTCAGGCGACCCCTTGGCCCCGGCATCGGGCCAGTAACGCAACAGCCCATCGCCATCCAGATAGGTGGGCAAAGCCGCCGCCAGCGAAGGCCACCCCGTCCGATCCCCCGTCGCCACCATGCGCGACAGGCGCTGTTCAAAACAATTCCACGGATATTCGCGCATATAGCTGCGCACCCCGCCCAAAGGCGCGGCC
Source organism: Novosphingobium ovatum (assembly GCF_009909235.1). Taxonomy (GTDB): domain Bacteria; phylum Pseudomonadota; class Alphaproteobacteria; order Sphingomonadales; family Sphingomonadaceae; genus Novosphingobium; species Novosphingobium ovatum. Next base: position 173,394 of record NZ_JAAAPO010000001.1, on the reverse strand, counting down.
AGACTGTCGGTCAGATCAACCGTGACATAGCCGCCAGGCAAAGCGCCCAAAGGCGCGGTGATCTGCGTGACCGGACCACCCACCTGCATCAGGCTGGCCGCCCATACCTCCACCGGCACGGCGGGGACCACTGTCTGGGTCACCTCCAACCGGTCCTGCGCGCCGCCATCGGCCCGCGCCTGCACGTCCCATGTCAGCACGCCCGACTGCGGCGGCGCCTCCACGCTCCAGCGCAAGGTGCCCGCCGTGCCCGCCGCCAGATCCAGCCGGATCGGGGGCAGTTTCGCGGCCTGCGGGTTCAGGCTGGCTTGCGCTGTGATCTTCATCGCCTGATCACTGTCATTCTTGACCGTGAACACCGCGTCATAGTGGTCACCCGACCGCACCAGTTCCGGCAGGCCCGCATAAAGCGAGAGGTCCTGCGCGGTGCGGATCACCGCTTCGCCGGTGCCAAACAATTGCGCCCCCGACGTTGCCACCGCCACCAGACGGAACCGCGACAGCGCGTCCGACATTGGCACCGCGACATGGCCCACGCCCTGATCATCCAGCGTCACATGGCCCTTCCACAACAGCACCGGCTGGAAATTCTGACGGTTGACGCCCGAGGCATCGCCGCCACCGCCGCCGCCCGCCGCGACCGCCTTGCGGCCATAGTGGCGTTTGCCCACCACCTGCATCTGCGCGGTCGAGGTTGTCACCTCCAGCCCGCGCGCGCCCATCATCGCCTCCAGCGCCTGCCAACTGGGATTGGGCATCAGTTGCAACAACGCCTCGTCCACCGCGACAAAGGTGACATCAGCATCCCGCGCGGGCGCGCCGCCCGGTTCATGCACCGCCACCGTCACCTGCGCCGTTTCCCGCACGCCATAACGTTCGCGATCCGCCTTGACCGCCACGTCCAAACGGTGCCCTTCCCAACCGACCTGCACCTTGGCCATGCCCAGACGATAGGCCGGTTTGGCCAGATCGACGGTCGACGTCACCGGTTCGCGGTTCAGCAATTGCCCCCATTTTTCCGCCATTTCGGCCAGCCAAGCGCGCCATCCGGTCACCCGCCCGCGCACCGCCATCACTGAAACATAGACATTGGGCGCATAGGCGGCGGGCATCTTGACCTCGACCACCGGGTCGGTGCCCGACAGTTCGGTGACGAAAGAGGAGAGCACCCCCTCCCGCTCGACCGTCACCAGCGCGGTGGCGGCGCGGAACGGCATGCGCACCTGAAACCGCGCCGTGTCCCCCGCGCGATAGGCGGGCTTTTCCGGGATGACGTCCATCCGGTCGCCATTGTCGCCGCCAAACCACCAGTCATCCTTGCCCGCCAGCCACACGGTGGTGACCGCGCGGGTTTCACGCCCCGCCGCATCGGCCACGCGCGCCACCACCGTCACCTCGCCCGATACGCCCGGCGCGATCTGGCACGCGGCCCGCCCCTGCGCATCACTGGTGGCGGCGCATTGCGCGTCCAGCTTCGTCACCTTTTCCTGATTGTCATAGGCATAAAAACCGCCGATCAACCGCCGCCGCGCCGTGATGATCTGGCGCGAGTACAGCTCCACCGTCACCTTGCTACCGGCCATGGGGCGGCCATCCAGATCCAGCACGACCGTTTGCAACCGCAAATCATCGGCCCGCATCAGCCAGCCATCGGTTTTCAGCCCCAATTGTACCGCCGCCGGGTACAGATGGATGCGCCGCCCGGCGGTCATGGTCTCGCCATTGGCGTCGGGATAATCCATCTCGATGTTCAGCGAGATGGGGCGCGTGATCGCCTCACCCACCGCCACATCGGCGCGCGCCGTGCCATCCGCGCCCAGCGTCACCGGCAAGACCTGCGCAAAGGGCAGCTTGGGCGCGATCCCCTCGCCCGATCCACCCATGGCGCGCGTGCCTTCGACCACCGCCTCGCCGCCAAAGCCATAGGCCTCCCACCCCTTGGGATGGGGCGACCAATCGGTAAAATCGGTGCGCAGCGTGACCGGCAAACGCCCCGCGCCCCCGCCCGACATATAGCCGACAAACAGGGAAAGCGGCACGCTGGCGGGCCGCACCATCGCCTCACGCGCGGCCGATGCCAGGGTGATCGCCGCGCGCATCGTGGGCAGCTTGTATTCGTCCACCCGCACGCTTTGCTCGGTCGAGAAGCTGCGGCCATCGACCTCGAATGCCAGGGCATAATCGCCCAGCGGCGCGCCCTGCGGCACCTTCCACGCGCCCTCGCCAAAGCCGCCGGTGCTTATTTCGAGCGGCAGGGTAAAGCTGATGTCCGAGCCCATGTGGCGCAGCACCAGCTTACCCTTGACCCCATCGGCAAAGGCAAAGCCATTGCCCACCTTGCGGCGCAGGATATGCTTGAAATGCACCGTTTCGCCCACCCGCACCAGTGTGCGGTCGAACAGGGTATGGATGATCTCGCCCTGATCATCGCGGCCGAAACTCAGGTCGAAATCATAGGGCGAAATGCCCTTGTTCCAATTGCTGAGGGTAAAGCTCATGTCGTCGCCCGCGCGGGCCGAGACCATCAGCGGATGGCCGCTCCTGTCGCTGCAACTGCCATCGGTGCCCGGTTCAGGCAGGATCGCGCCGATATGCAGCCGACCGCTGGCATCGGTGCTGCCCTGTGCCAGCAACCGGCCATTGCAACTGTCGGTCACGCGCACAGCGGCATCGGCCACCGGCTTACCCGAGGCCAGCGCCGTCACCCACACCAGCGAGGATTCGCGCCCCCATTTGAAATGCACCGCCATGTCCGTCACCAGCGCGCCCGCCGCGACATAGCGCGGCGCCGGGCGCCCCAGCAGCGAGGCGCCCAGCACGGGGCTGGCATATTCCACCACATGGAAACCCTTGCCCGCCAGCGGGATGCCGATCACCTCGAAATCGCGGCCCTTGCCCGGCAAAGGCAGGCTGACCGGCCGGATCGCCCCCTGACGCGGAGCGGGCGTCAACAGCGGCTTGTCGCGGGTGTGGTTGATCACGCGCTCATTGGGCTTGTCGACATTGACGCGCACGTAATTGGCCGTCTCGGCCCCCTCCAGCTTGCGCACCCATGCGGCGATGCGGGCGTCATCATCGGCCACCTTGGCGCTTTGCCCCGCAACGCTGGTCATGCGGCCCGCCAGCACGGGTTCCACCGCGCGCACGGTTACGGGCAGGACCGGATCGGACGCCTCGACAATGCCAAAGGGCGCGGCGAATTTGACCAGCGGCGGCTGGGCGGCAAAACGTACTGGCAGCGGGAAGCGCGCCGCATTGGCCAATGCCCGCCCCGCCAGATCGCGCAGCCCGGCCGGCAACGTCAGGCTGGCGCGGGACAGCGCCGGGAACGGCCCGTCAAAGGTCACCGATCCCACTTCGCGCGCGCTTTTGTCATCATCGGCCAGACGCGGCGCGCGGGTGGAACCATCTGCAAACACCAGCCGCGCCCGCAGCGCCGTGGCCGCATCCACCGGCGAGGTGAACGAGACCGTCGCCGCCGTGATCGGGCTGCAGGCGGCATCGCCATTGGCGCGGCTGCATTCCCAGCGCGCCTCGAAGGCGGCGCGCACCTTGAAATCGAAACGCTGATCAAAGCCCGCCGGTTTTCCCTGAAGATTGGCGATCGTGGCGGGCCAGATCAGCGACATGTCATGCGCGGGCGTCAACGGGCGGCGGCAGCGCAGCGCCATCAGGCGCGGATCGCTCAGCTTCTTGTCCTTGATCTGCGCCGTTTCCAGAAAATCGGTGACGCGCCAATTGTCATCACCCAGCCCCGACAGCACCGAGGCCACCGTGCCTTCGGGCAGGACATCGACCGCTGCCATCTCGCCCAGACCCGACACCGCGCAGCCCGCCTTGGCCGCAACCGAGGCGCGATCGGCAGGGGTGTTGGTGGCAACGATGAACACCTGATCCTCGTCAACGGTGTCGCCGTCCTCACCCGGCGCCAGCACCGCGCGCAGGGATGGGCCGCCCGTGTCGATCGTCCAACTGGTGATGCCGCGCACCTGTGCTTTACGCAAAGTGGCCAGTCCATCGCGCAGCCGCACCTTGCAGGTGATACCGCCGGGCAGTGGCTGATCGAAATCCAGCACATAGGTCTGTTGGTCGACCCAGTGGCCGCTGGCGCCCTTGGCGCAATCGGTCGTGGCGGGGGCGCTTTTGCGCGGGTCGCCCAATGGCACCATCGCTTCGGAAAAGCGCAGGGTAAAGCGTTCGATCGCCCCGCTGTTTTCGCCCGCGCCGCCCGGTGTGGCCATCGTCACGCGCGGCGCGATATCGCCCCGCGCCGCCAAAGGCAGCATCGCCATCAGCAAAACCAGCCAACGCCCGCGCCGCTTGCCTGAAAACATGGCCACTCCCCCTCTGGCTCGTGGGGGGAGTATGTTGGTCAACGGGGCGCTTGTCTATCGGCGTCTTGCCATCAGGGGCAAGAATGCCTGCGACATGCCGCCACGCTTACTTGGCCGGAGCAATCACCGTGGTCAGGCTCAGCGGCTTCACCACAATCTCCAGATCGCGCACATCGGCGCTGTGGCTGGCCGCGGGCAGCGAGCGTCCCGGACGGCTTTGCGGGCCCTGATCCAGCCAGACATATTGGTCCGGGCCAAACGTGCTGATCCGCACCCGCCCGCTGATCGGCCGCGCCGCGCCCACCCCGCCTTGGGCCGAAACCCGCAGCGACACCGTGCGATCGGTGCTGCGGTTGATCGCCAACAGGCCCAACCGCCCATCGGGCCGCCGCAAGGCATACAGCCGCAGCGAGGGATCGGCCCCATGCGTCACCTCGACCGGCAGGAAACGATGCCCCCCACGCGGCATCATCCAATCGCCCGTCAACATCCGGGCCGTGTGATAGCTGGGCAGCGGCGTGCCCGCCTGCGCCTTGGGATCGGCCATATGCAGCATCATGTTGCCATAACCGGCGCAAGGCATGTTCTGATTGATCGGCCAATTGGGCACATAGCCGAACAAATATGCCGCATCCCCGCCCTCCTGCAAAAACTGGGCGATGATATTGGCCATCAACAGCGCGCTGGGCATTTCGGACATGGCCCGCCCGGAATAGGCGGAAAAGCCATATTCGGTGATGATCCGGGGAATGCCGGGGCCAACGCCCTCATCGCTCAACCGCTGCATCAGCGTGTGCATCAAAGCCTCCTCCTCGATCAATTTCGGAGGGATCGCGCCGCAGATGTCATCAAACGGATAGAATTCAAACGAATAGAATTGCAGATCGGCCAACCGCCCGCGTGCCTTCAGCGATTGGATAAACAGCTTGTTCCACGAACGCTCGGGGTTGGAGAGCAGCCATGTGTCGCTCAACGCGCTTTGCGCGCTGGGGCCGCCAAATTGCACGCCGGGGGCATGGGGCCGCAGCCGGTCCACCCACGCCAGATACAGCGCGGCATAGTCATCGGGCTCGCCATACTGGCCATCGGGTTCTTCGCCCAATTCCACCTGAGTTACCGGATATCCCCGCCACCGCACATAGCGCAAGGCGGCCGCCGCGTTCTCGGGCGTGTCATACAGCACCCCCACCGGCAGCATCACCGGCCGCCCGCCGCCCAGCCCGCTGCGGAACACCCGATCCAGCCCGGCCTGTTCCAGACGCGGATCGCGGTCAATCGCGCGGTGCCACGGATCGGTGGACGACACATGGGCAAAGGTCTGCCCGTTGTGGTCGGCGGCATGGCGGACGACATCAACCAGCCGGCCATCCGCGCCCATCCGCCCCGCGCCGATCTCGCGCACGGCAAAACCGGCCCGGTCGCGCCAGTCCCTGGCACCGGCCGGCGCGGTGTTCGATCCCTGCTCCAGCAGCACCCGCAGATATTTCACGCTGACCGGGCGATCGGCCAGTTTCAGCACCACCTCGCCGCCCGCCCCGGCGGTTATGTTGCCTTGGTCAAAGGTGATCCAATGCGCGCCCTCGCCATAGTCATTGTCGCTGGACCAATATTGCACCTGATAGCGGGTGGCATAAGGCGTGCCCCAGGCAATCCGCACCGCGTCAATCTGGGCCGGGGTGTCAAAGCGCAGCAGCAGCCATTGCGCATGGGGCCGCCCATCTTTCAGGAAAGCCGGGTCGAGATAGGGGTTCGATTTCCAGAAACTGGTCTCATCACCATCGGTCAGGCGGGAATAATCGCTGTTATTGGCGTTGTCATTGGTGTCGCCCCGCCGAGGCAGCTTGTACCCCCATGACACGCCGATGGGCTTGGCCGCGCGGTCGCTCGACGTCCAATAGCCTTGGCTGCGGGCCGGATCGCTCCATTGCCCGGTGGGGTTCCAGTGCCAGTTCTCGATCCCCAGTTCGGTGCGCAGGCGATAGGTCAGCCGGTTGAGCCGGGCGCTGCGCAGCGCGGCGACATTGTGGCGCGTATACAGTCGCTTGGCATCGCCGTCATAGCCGCCATCAACACCCCCGCCCAGCGCGTCGGACGGGTCAAAGCGGGGACCGGCCGCATGGTCAGTATGCACTACCGCGCGCACCGCGTGGATCTCCTGCGCCAGCGCCAACCCCTGACTCAGGCCCATCCCCAGACAGGCAAGACCAAGGGCACAACGCGTGACATGACGGCGGCGAAGCTGGGAGAAAAAAGGCATGCCCTATTAAACCCGCCCGCATGATAATCAACAGCGCCGCGCAAGGCCCGGTCACCATGGGCGGGGGGGGGGGCGGCAATACGCCAGCCCCGCCGCGCGCGCCAATTTTGTTGTAAATGATAGCAATATGATGCGCGTTAGATCCCCTCAACGCGCATCACCCGATCAGTGCCGCGCGCCCAGCACCACGCCCGCGATCGAAATGTCGCCCGGCGCGACCGTGGCCCCGGCATAGGGATCGGCATTGTGCCCACGGATGGCAAAGGCATAGGCCATCTCGGCCGCCGAGGGGCCAAAGAAGCCGCCGTTGAACGTGCCGCTGACAAAGGCGTTGGTGCCGGTGGTGAATGTCCCGGCAAATGTGCTGCCCGAAATCGTGCCGGTGCCGCCATACACGCCCGCGCTGCCCGCGATCGCCCCGCCCTGTGGTTGCAGCGACAGGCTGGTGGCGATGGTGCCATTGGCGAAATTGGCGGTAAAGCTGGCCGTGCCGGTCAGCGCCGTCCCGCTCGTCGGCACATAGTTCGATTGCAGCATATAGGCCGACACGGTGGTGTCATAACTGGCCGAACCGCTGACCGGCATGCTGTTGGTGGCGGTGGGCTGACCATAGGCGTAATAGGTCAGCGTGGTCTGGTTGGTGGCCGCGTCCGTATGCGTCCATAGGGCAAAGCTGGCATAGGTCAGCGTGACCGGCGCGGTGCCGGTGGTGCCCGCCACGGCATTGCCATACAGGCTCAGGCTGTCGCCGCCGCTGACGTAATTGGCGGCATAGCCACTCGCGGCGGTCTTGCTGGCGGGGGCAAAGCTGGCCGAGGCGCCGCCTGCCTGCACGGTATAGGTGTCCGAGGTGGCGTTATAGGCCAGCGTGGTCGCGCTGGCCTGCGCGCTGACCGCCGGAGTGACGGTGGCGCTGCTGCCGCTGACGCCGCTGGCCAGCGTGCCGTTATAGCCCATGGTCGCTGTGGCCCCGGCATAGCTGACGCCGCTTTTCACCGGAAAGGGCGCGGTGGCCGCCGGGGTGGAATTCACCCCGCCATCGCCGCCACATCCCGCCAGCCACACACTGGCCAGCAACACCACCAAACCTGCGCGCCCAGGATTCCCCGCCATATTGCACCCCACCCCCGAATTTGCCCAAAAAAATCTGTCTGTTGCGTCACATAGCACACTTGGCCCCCAGCCTATAGCGACCCGGCGCCAAGATCCAGCGGCATGCCGTCCCACCGGCCCTGACCACACGCCCCGTGGGGAAAAGCGCCTTGCCCAAGCGCCGTGATTGCCCCATCCTGATGCCATCGGCCACGCCGCGAGAGACAACACCAAAAGGGGGGGAGCGTTTTGCGCAAGGGCGCGCCTGATGATGCCGTCGCAGAGCGCGGCCTGACGGGGCGGGCCAAAGTGGCCGTGGTGCTGTGCTGTCTGTTCGGCAGTTGCGCCACGCTGCTGCAACCCTTGCTGCTGGGACGACTGGTGCAATCGGGCGCGCTGACCCCTGCCCAGTTGGGCCATGCCGCCGCCGCGCAGGCCGCCGGCATGCTTTTGGTCAGCACCCTTGCCGCCACCTTTCTGGCCAAAACCCAGTTGCGCCTGAAAGCGGGTCTGGCGATGGTGCTTGGGGCGCTGTGCAATGGCCTCACCCCCTTGCTGCACGATACCGCCATCATCCTCATCCGCTTTGCCAATGGGTGCAGTTCGGGCCTGTTGATCTGGCTGTTGATCTCGATGTTGACGCGCGACAATGCGCCCGCCTTGACGCTGGGGCTGTTCAACGCGTTGCGCACCGGGGTGGCGCTGGTGATGGCCGGGCTGATGATCCTGCAGATCCCGCTGTGGCTGTCGGCCGATTCCGGCTATCAGCTGTTTGCCCTGTTGCAGGCGATCAGCGCCATCGCGGTGATCGGCCTGCCCGACAGGCTGGCGCCCGACACCACCCAGACAAGCGGCGCGGCGCGGCCTTGGGCGGCGCGCTTGCCGGGATTGCCGGGGCTGTTGGGGCTGGCGGGATCGCTGCTGTTCATGGCGGGCATCATGGGCTTCTGGATCTATGCCGAACAGGTGGTCGAGGGGCGCAGTTTCAGCGGCGCGAATGCCTCCTATCTCCTGCCGCTATCGCTGTTTGGGCAAATGCTGGGGGGCATGCTATCGGCGCTGATCGCCCGGCACGCGGCGCCCTATTGGGCGATCCTGTGCGGCATTGGCGCGATCTGTCTGGCGATGGTGACGGTGGCCGGTCTGGACCACCCGCTGGCCCATGTGCTGGCCTTTCTCGAATTCGGCTTTTTCTGGATCTTTGTCCCCACCTTCCAGATCCCGCTGCTGATGCAACTGGACGGAGGGCCGCGCGCGGCGCTGTTGAACCCGACGGCGCAAATGTCGGGCAGCGCGATGGGGCCGTTTCTGGCCGCGCAACTGGTCCATTGGCACAGCGCGGACAAGATCCCGCTGCTGGCGATGGCGTTGGTGCTGGGGGCGGCGGGCGCGATCACCATGGCGCACCGGCTGGCCAGCCGCCGCAGGACGATGCAGGCCTAAAGCTTTTTCCGTTCAGGCTGACGCGAAAGCACAAGTGACGCTCAAGCGCCGCGGGCGCTATCACGGGTCAGTGGCGCCGGTCAGTAGCGGGCCACGTCCCGCGCCATCACCACCGGCCCGTGATAGCGCGCGGCGATCTGTGCCCGCATCCGCGCCACCAGCGCCGCCGATGGATTGGACGGGGCGTAATGCGTCACCACCAATTGCCGCACCCCGGCCGCCTGCGCCATCCGCCCGACCTCGGCGGCGGGCAGGTGGTGGTGGCTCAGATGTTGCAGCATGCCCGCTTTGCCCTGCGCGCTCATGTTCGGGTTTTGCCGCTGCACCAACCCGACGGTGGCATCCAGATCGATGATCTCGCTGATCAGCACATCGGCCCCGCGCGCCAGATCGATCACCGCCTGACTGGGCCCGGTGTCGCCGGTAAAGACATAGCTGCGCCCGCCCGTCTCGAACCGCCAGGCCAGCGAGCGAAAGCGGGCGTCCTCGGCGCTGCCGGGGGCGAAGGAATAATGCGTGTTCTGCGCATTGGCAAAGCGCAGGCCGTTCAGCGCCCCGCTTTCTCCGCCGCGCATTTCGGTGACACGTACCGTGGTGGCCGGATCAATCGAAGGCACACCGGGCAGGCCATAGCCCAGTTCGGTAAACGGGCGCATCGCCGCGATCAGCCCATCGACCATCGCCTGTGTGCCGGGCGGGCCATAGATCGGCAGCGGCGCGTAATTGCTGGTTTGATGGCGCAGCCCCAGCAGCGCCGACACGCCGCCCACGTGGTCGTAATGCAGGTGGCTGATAAACAGGCCCTTTATGCGGTCCAGCCCGATCCCCGCCTTGGCCAGCTGTTCGACACAGCCATCGCCGCAATCCACCAGATAGACGCCATCGGGCGTCACCAGCGCATTGGCGGGCTGGCTGCGCGTGGGCGAGGCGACCGGCCCTCCGGCCGTGCCCAGCGTGATCCAGCCGGTTGTCGGCACCCCGCCAGCCAACACCGGGCCTGCCGCCATGGCTGGCACCGACGCCAGCGCCCATGCCAGTGCCATGGCCAGCGCCGCCATGGTCCACCCTGTTTTGCGCATGCTTGCCTCTCCCCATCCGCGTGCCGATACCTTCTACAAATGTAGAGGTTTGGCGCGCTTGTCAAGCGACCCCAAACCCCGGCATGGTCGCGCGCAAAGGACACGCCCCATGCCCACTGCCGATCCCTGTGCCCCCCCAGACCGCCGCGCGGCGATCACCGATGCGGCCATCGCCATTCTGGGCGAAGGCGGCAGCAAGGCTTTGACCCACCGGGCGATCGACCGCCTGCTGGGCTATGCCGAAGGCACAACATCGGCCTATTTCCGCCGCCGCGAGGATCTGGTGATGGCCACGGTGCGCCATCTGTTTGCCGCCGATTTCCGCCGGATCGACATGCTGTTTGCCGCATGGGCCGACAAGGATGACGCCCCCTCGCCCGATGATCTGGCGCAATGGTTTGCCGACACGCTGGCACAGGTGCGGGCAACACAGGCGGAGAGCGGGCGGGGCGACATGGGGATGCTGGCGCGCTATGAATGTTTTTTGATGGCGCGGCGGCATCCCGAAACCAATCGGTTGCTGCGCGAATCCTTTGCCCGGCGCACCGGGCATACCGCGCAATTGTTCGCCCGCATGGGCGCCCCCCACCCCGACCGCGCCGCCACCCAGTTTGAAATCGCCCTGCGCGGGGCGTTCTTTTCGGCCGCCTTTGTGCCCGATCTGATGGACGAGGCCGGGCTGTTGAATGCCGCCCACTTCCGCCGCGAAATCGACGCGGCGATGCTGGCCTAGGGCGCGCAGACGAGGCCGGGGACGGTCATGCCCAGCCGGTCGCGCAGGATTGCCATGGCGCGCAAGGCCTCTGGTCCGGGGGCCAGCGCGGTCGGGCGAATGATCGCCAGGGCATAGTCAAACACCAGATCGGGCGCATCCACCAGCGCCCATGCGCCGCTGGCCAGATCATCCCCCACCATGCTGCGCGGCATCAGCCCGATCAGCCCCCAATCCGCAATCGCCGCCCGCATCAGCCCCATGGATGTGGTGTTCAGCCGCTCTTTGGGCAGCGCGAGGTTCTGGCGAAAGAACACCGATTCAAAGCGGTAGCTGACAGACATCTGGTGCGGCACGGCCCAATCGCACTGGCTTAACCGGCCCAGCGTGGGGGCATCATCAAACACCGGGTGGTCACGGCGCGCCACCGGGATCAGCGTTTCATGGGCGATCTCCTCAAACCCACAGCCTTCATAGCGGTTCAGGTTCTGCATCAGCCGGGTAGCGATCAGGCAGACGGCAAAGGTGATCTCGCCCGCCTTGACCTGATCGATCAGGCTTTCCATCGTGCCGGTGCTGGTGGCGACATGGGTGCGGCCATCACCGGCCAGAATTGCGCCAATCGCCGCCGCCCCCGCGCCATGCAACAGATGCGGCGACAGGCCGATGCGCAATTGGGCAAAGCTTTCGGTGGCGGGCGATTCAAACAGCGCCTGAGCCCGTTCCACCCCGTCGATGATCATCGTGGCATGCGGCAACAGGCGCATGCCCGCGCCGGTGATCGCGGTGCCTTTGGTGCTGCGGTCAAACAATTGCGCGCCCAATTGCTGCTCCAGCAGGGCGATCGAGCGCGACAGGCTGGGCTGGCTGATACGCAGGGCACGCGCCGCGCGGGCAAAGCCACCCTGTTGATTGATCGCCAGAAAATGCTGAAGAGCACGCAGATCAAGCGTCATGGGGCATCACTTTCACGATCCGGTCTTGCGCCAAGGCTTATGCGCAAAGCGTATAAGGCCATCCATACAAGCCATCTAGCCGCAGGCCCGCGCAAGCCGTTGAATAACCGCCAATCGGGCAATGGCGGGTCGCGCCACCACCCCGTCATCGCAGCATTTGACCACAGGCGGGCCACGGCACGGCATAACCCCCCTTTTCCCCACGTCCCAACGACCTGCGGCGCAAGCTGGCGGGCACGATCCTGTGTTTCCGAAATTTTACAGTAACAACAATAATTTATCCACCATGCGAATAGTAATTTGCAAAAGGAATACCGATAGCCACAAAACAGTAACCTCAATTGATCCGAATCAAATGAATATGTCGCAAGGAAAACCTTCCTTTCGAAACGAGTAATTGCGCCTTTTTGTTTATATTCGGAGGCAATACATTGAGGGAATCACAAATCATGACCGGAACGACATTCTCCGCACTGTTGTCTTCTACGGCACTGGCGCTGGCACTGCCCGCCACGGCGGCCGCTGCCGCGCCTGCCGCCCCCGCGACGCAGGATGACAACGCCATCACCGTCACCGCGCGCAAGCAAAAGGAAGACATCCTGACCGTGCCCGTCACGGTGCAGGCGATGACCTCGGCCCAGTTGGAGCAGCGCGGCATTGCCTCGGTCACGGGTGTTGTGGCCGCATCGCCCGGCATCAACGTCAACAACGCCTCGTCGGGGCGGTCGGACCGTTCGTTCCAGCAGATCAGCCTGCGCGGCTTTACCCCGCAGTTTGCCACGGTCACCACGGTGGCGATGTTCATCGATGGCGTGGCGGTGTCCTCGCCCTCGCAGCTGACCTCGATCACCGATCCGGCGCAGATCGAAGTGCTCAAAGGCCCGCAAAGCGCGTTCTTTGGCCGCAACACCTTTGCCGGGGCGATCAACGTCACCAACAAGGAACCGAGCGGCCGCTGGGGCGGCGACCTGATGGTGGAACTGGGCAACCACGCCGCGCGCAAGGTGCAGGGGAGCATCGAGGGCGGCTTCCTGAACGGCGACATCGCCTTTCGCCTGACCGGCCTGTACTGGACCAAGGACGGCACCTATCGCAATTATGACGGCAGCACGCTGGGCGATCAGTCCAGCCGCAATTTCACCGCCATGGTCGTGGCCAAGCCCACCAGCGACCTGACGATCAAGCTGTTTGGCATGATGGGCCGCGATGATGACGGCATTTCGGCCCAGACGCGCATTCTGGCCTATAACGTGACGGCCAATGCCGATGGTACGGGCGCTGTGCAACAGGTCAGCCAGGCCAATTGTTCCTTCGCCAATGCCAGCGGCACCGGCACGCATCCGTGGATCTGCGGCACGCTGCCGGCCTATACCAATGCGGTGGGGTCGAACGCTGTGATGACCGACACGCTGCGCACCCGCCTGGCCAACCGCACGCTGCTCAAATCCAGCGATCTGGTCGACCACTTTGGCCTGTTGCGCAATTCGCAGCATGCCCATGGCGTGATCGATTACAAGTTCAGCCAGCAACTGAACCTGCAACTGCTGGCCGGCTATAACCACGAAACCTATTCCAGCCTGATCGATCTGGACGGCTTTGGCACCTCCAGCTTCAACTGGCCGTATGAGGTCGACCGCTGGAGCCGCGACTGGTCAACCGAAGGCCGCCTGAACTACAAGTTCGGCAATCTGCGCGGTGTGGTCGGCGCCAGCTATCTGAGCGCGCAGACGCAGGGCGCGCTGGGCAGCTATGCCGACACGTTCCTGAGCTATTCGGTGTCTGGCCGCAGCGCGACCAAGACCTTCGGCGCGTTCTTCAGCGCGACCTATGACGTGACGCCGCAATTGTCGGGCAGCTTTGAAGGGCGCTATCAGATCGACACGATCGCGGCCTATCAGTCGGCCACGCCCTATACCGCCACCAGCGCCAACCTGTATATCACGCCCGGCTATTACGCGGCCGGCGCCTTGCTGGGTGAAAAGACGTTCCGCAACTTCCTGCCGCGCGCCATGCTCAGCTATCAGTTCAGCAAGGCGGCGATGGTCTATCTCTCGTGGTCCAAGGGCGTGAACCCGTCCTCGTTCAACAGCGGGGTGGTGACGCAATCGCAGGCCGTGCAGACCGCCGCGCAGGCCGCCGGGGTCAAGCTGTATGCCGACCCGGAAAAGGTCACCAACTATGAAATCGGCGCCAAGGGCAAGCTGCTTGATGGCCGCCTGCGCTATACCGCCTCGCTGTATTACGCCCAGTGGAAGAACCAGATCAACTCGACCAACTTCCCCTATTACTCGGCGACGGGTTCGATCCTGCTGGCATCGGCCAACCTGAACACGGGCAATGCCGACATGTACGGCGCCGAAGCCAATCTGACGTACAAGGTCAATGACCTGATCACGGTGGATGCGGCCGCCGCCTATACCGGATCGCGCATCATCACCTATGCCAACGCCTTGCTGACGGCGCTGTACGCCACCAGCAATTTCTATGGCAAGGAAATGGGCGGCGTGTCCAAATACTCGGCCAACATGGGCGTCACCTTTGGCGGCGACATCAAGGGGTTGGATGACGCCACATGGTTCTTGCGCACCGACTGGAATTTCAAGTCGGGCGTGTGGATCGATGCGGCCAATGTGACGCGCACCCCTGATCAGCACCTGTTCAACACCCGTCTGGGCATGACCAAGGGGCGCTATTCGGCCAGCGTCTATGTCAACAACATCTTCAACAACCACACGGTCAGCGCCGCGACCTCGAACTACACCTATAACTCGACCAGCAGCTATTTCAGCCAGCTCTCGGCGATTCAGCTGGGCCTGCCCGAACTGCGCAGCTTTGGCGTGCAACTGAAGGTCAAGATGTAATCACCCTTTCGTTGGTGTAGCCCTGCACTGCTGGACCAACGGGTTGACTGCCGCGAGGAGGCGGATCCCTCATCTCCTCGCGGCTTTTTTTATGGGTGTGACGCGCTGGCGCTGTCGGGCGCGGCGTGCTGCCCCACCACATCGCCAACCACTCCGGCCGCGCATAGCGCACACATGGCATGGATCACGCCCGATACCACCGGGTCCTTCAGACTGTACCAGCGGATCTGCGCGTCGATGCGCACATGCACCAGATCCTCGGCGCGCAACAGCGCCAGATGCTGTGACACGCCCGATTGCGACAGGCCGGTCATCGCCACCAGTTCGTTCACGCTCACCTCGCCCTCGTCCATGCGGCACAGCATCAACAGGCGTTCAGGGTGGCTCATCACCTTCAGGCGGGCGGCCATATGGGCGGCATTGGCCTTCAGTTCGGACAGGTCGGCGGGTTTCATGATGCGCCCTCATGTAAGGCGATGCCATCGTCGCGCAAGACGACGTAAATCGCCGGGATCACCAGCAGCGTCAGCAGCGTCGAGGACGCCAGACCAAACAACAAAGAGATCGCCAGCCCCTGAAAGATCGGATCGGTGAGGATCACACTGGCCCCGATCATCGCGGCGGCGGCCGTCAGGGCGATGGGCTTGACGCGGATGCGCCCGGCCTCGATCAATACGGCGCGCAGCGGTTTGCCCGGCGTTGCGGCATGGCGGATGAAATCGACCAGCAGGATCGAATTGCGCACGATAATCCCCGCCAGCGCGATAAAGCCGATCATGCTGGTGGCGGTGAACGGCGCGCCAAACAGCATATGCCCCGCCACAATCCCGATCAAAGTCAGCGGCACGGGCGTCAGGATCACCAGCGGCAGTTTGAAACTGCCGAACTGGCCCACCACCAGCACATAGATCGCCAAGAGCGCCACCATGAACGCGCCCCCCATGTCGCGGAACGTGACCCAGGTGATCTCCCATTCCCCATCCCACAACAGGCTGGCGCGCGTTTCGTCGGCGGGTTGGCCATGCAGGCGGATGTCGGGTTTGACCAGACCGGCCGCGCGCCAGTCATAGGCCTCGATCGCGCGGTCGACCGCCAACAGGCCATAGACCGGCGCCTCGTATCGGCCCGCCAGATCGGCCATCACCATCGTCGCGCCCCGGCCATCGCGGCGGAAAATGGCCTGCCCGCCCGCCTCGCGCCGGGCATCGACCAATTCGCCCAGGCTCAGCAATTGCCCCCCCGGCGCCACGGCCACCGGCGTTGCGGCCAGAGCGCCGTTCCATTGGCGCTGCGCCTGATCCAGCCCGATCTCGATCGGCAGGGGATCGCGGTCCACCCCGCGCGGCACATAGGCCAGCGTCTGATTACCCATCAGCGCGGCGATGCTGTCCATCACCTGCCGCTGCGACAGGCCATACTGGTCCAACCGCGCGCGATCGGGCACCAGCCGCAGGCTCGGGCGCGGTTGGCCATAGGAATTGTCGGTATCGACGATGAACGGCACCGAGCGGAAGATCTGTTCGACCACGCGGGCGGTTTTCTGGCGCGTCGCCTCGTCCGGACCATAGATTTCGGCCAACAGCGTGGCCAGCACCGGCGGGCCGGGGGGCGTTTCGACCACCTTGATCACCCCGCCCGTGGGCAAAGCCACCGCGCGCAACCGCTGGCGCAGGTCGACGGCGATGGCGTGGCTGGACCGGCTACGTTCGCCCTTGGGGGCCAGCGCCACCATCACATCGCCCATCTCTGGCCGCGCGCGCAGGAAATAATGCCGCACCAGACCGTTGAAATTGAACGGTGCGGCCGTGCCCGCATAGGCCTCCATCGCGGTGACTTCGGGGATCTGGCGAGCGATGGCGGCGGCCTGCTCGGCCACGCGCTGCGTGGTTTCCAGCGCGCTGCCCTCGGGCAGGTCGATCACCAGTTGCACCTCGCTCTTGTTGTCAAAGGGCAGCAGTTTGACCGTCACCGCCTGCACATAGAACATCGCGCCAGCCACCAGCGTGGCCACGCCCACGCCCCACAGGAAGCGCCGGGCACCGGCGCGGGTAGCGATGACGCGCCCTGCATAACGGGCATAGATCGCCCCCAGCCGGCCCCCATCCTCATGCCCGTCATGCGCCAAGGCGCCGCGCGC
This sequence comes from Novosphingobium ovatum, assembly GCF_009909235.1. Taxonomy (GTDB): domain Bacteria; phylum Pseudomonadota; class Alphaproteobacteria; order Sphingomonadales; family Sphingomonadaceae; genus Novosphingobium; species Novosphingobium ovatum. Next base: position 156,523 of record NZ_JAAAPO010000001.1, on the reverse strand, counting down.
GAAACGGATCATCAGCCACGGCGCAATCACCACCGCCACGAAAAAGCTGAACACCATCGCCGCGCTGGCATTGATCGGGATCGGCGCCATATAGGGCCCCATCAGCCCCGAGACGAACAGCATCGGCAAGAGCGCGGCCACCACCGTCAGCGTGGCGATGATCGTGGGATTGCCCACCTCTGCCACGGCGTCGATGGCAGCCTGTTGGCGGGTTCGGCCATCTGCCATGCTCCAATGCCGGGCGATGTTCTCGATCATCACGATGGCGTCATCCACCAGAATGCCGATGGAGAAAATCAGCGCGAACAGCGACACCCGGTTGATCGAAAAGCCCATGATGCGCGAGGCAAACATGGTCAGCATGATGGTGGTGGGGATGACGATGGCGGTGACGCCTGCCTCGCGCCAGCCGATGGCAAAGCCGATCAGGATGACGATCGACACCGTGGCCAGCGCCAGATGGAAGATCAGCTCGTTCGCCTTGTCATTGGCGGTTTCGCCGTAATTGCGGGTGATGTTCACCGCCACGCCATCGGGGATCAGCCCCCCCTGCAAGGCTGCCACCCGCGCGACGATGGCCTGTGACACCTCCACCGCATTGGCCCCGTTGCGTTTGGCAATGGCGATCGAGACGGCAGGCGTCATGGTCCACGCCCGCCCCTCGCGCGCCCAGCGCCAGCTGTGGGCCTGATCGTCGGCCGCGCCCTGCACCACCTGCGCCACATCGCCCAGCAGCACCGGCGCGCCGCCCGCCGAGCGCAGCGTCAGCCGCCGCAGCTCGTCCGCGCTGGACAGCGGCAGGCCCGCCGTCACCGCCAGCCCCGCGCCGCCGTCGCGCAACACGCCCGCCGGGAACGCGCGGCCGCCCTGTGTGATCGCCTCGGTCAGGCTGGAGAGCGGCACCCGCGCCGCGGCCAGCCGCGCCGGATCGGGGATCACCCGGATCGCCTCACGCGCGCCGCCGGTGACAAAGGTCAGGCCGACATCGTCCACCTTGGCCACTTCGCTGCGCAACTTGGTGGCCAGCGTATAGAGGCCGCGCTCGTCCCAACCGGCGTGTTTGGGCGTCAGCGTCAGCACCACGATCGGCACGTCGGAAATGCCGCGCACGGTGATCTGTGGCATGGGGATGCCGGTGGGGATGCGCTCGATATTGGCCTTGATCTTTTCGTCGATGCGGGTGGCGGCGGCCTCGGGGTCCTGCCCCACGGCAAAGCGGGCCGTCACCAAAACGCCGTGGTCTTCGGCCTGGGTATAGACATGCTCCACCCCGTCGATGCTTTTGACGATGGTTTCCAGCGGTTTGGCCACCAGCTCCACGCCGTCGGCCGCCGACAGGCCGGGGGCCGCGACGCTGATGTCGACCATCGGCACCTTGATCTGTGGCTCTTCCTCACGCGGGATGGTCAGCGTGGCGATCAACCCGACCAGAATCGCCGCCAACAGGAACAGCGGCGTCAGCGGGCTGGCGATGGTGGCGCGGGTGATGCGGCCCGATATGCCCAGACTCATGGCGCAGCAGCGGCCAGAACATCGCCGGGATTGACCCCCGACAGGATCTGCACCCGGCCATCGGCCACAGGCGCGGGCGCGGTTTGCACCGGCACCTGTGCGCCACTGCCGTCACGGGCCACGATGGTGACATAATCCAGACCATAGCGCGTGGTGACAAAGGCGCGCGGGACGATGATCGCGCGGGTGTTGCCCGCCGCCACCTGCGCCACCATGCGCCGCCCGATCAACCGTGCGTCCAGCCCGGCGATGGCGACATCGGCCTGTACCTGTCCGGCCTGCACCGCCGGGTACACCCGCGTCACGCGGCCCGGCATGGGCAGATCGGCCACGCGCACCTGTGCGCCGGGCATCACCCGCGCGGCCAGCGCTTCGGGCAGGTCCAGACGCAACAACACCGGGCCAGAAGTGATCGTGGCCACCACCACCCCGGGCGCCACCGGCGCGCCCATCGGCACATCGGCGCGCAGCACCCGTCCCGTGGCGGGGGCCACCACCGCCAGAGTCGCCCTGATGCCCGACACCTGCGCGTGGGCGATCCGGGCCAGCGCCTCGGCCTGATCCAGCCGGGCCTGCGCATAGACGCCGTTCTGATACAGGAAGCGCACGCGCTTCAATTCGGCCTGCGCCAGTTCGGCCTGTGCCATGGCGGCCGCGCCCGCCGCATTGCCGCCGCCCAGACTGTCGCTGATGCGGCCGATCACCTGCCCGCGCCGCACGCTGTCGCCCGCGCGCACGCTCAACCCCGATAGCACGCCGGACGCGCGCGCCAGCACCTGCGCCTGATCCTGTGACGTCACCTCGGCCGGGACGGTTTGCCAATCAGCCGTGTCGGCCAAGGCCACGGTCAGGCGCGGCCCCGCCACCGCCTGACGCGCGGGCGGAGTGGTGGGTTGTTCCCGCCCACAGCCCGACAGCGCCACCGCCAGAACCGGCGCGATCCATGCCGCGATGATGACCCTTGCCCTGCGCATCGCCGCCTCCCTGTTGCGCCCGGCCCGCTTAACGCTCAACCGGCAAGCCTGCCTTGGCCCAAGCGCCAAAGCCGCCGGCCAGATGGGTGTCGACCACCGCCTGCGCGGCGGCGCATTTGTCCAGCGCCATCCCCGAACGCTTACCCCCCAGACAGTTCAGGATCAGCGTTTTGCCCCCGGCATCGGGCAACTGGCTGGCCTGAAAGGTCGAGAGCGGCATGTTCACCGCGCCGGGGATGTGGCCGGCGGCAAACTCGTCCACCTCGCGCACATCGACGACCATGGCCGCCCCCGCGTCGATCATCTGGGCCAGTTCGGGTGCCGAAATCTCGCGGTGCTGGGACGTTTTGCCAAAACCGAAAACCATTGTGCCGCTCCTTTGCGCGGGGACCGGATGGCCCCTCGAAATCACGCCTTGCTTATATTTGATATTTGGAATATTCGTCAAGCACGATTTACACCACACACCGGAGACGACTCATGCACAAGGACTGGCCGCAGATGGCCAAGGAACTGTCGGGCGCGATCAAGGAAGTGCGTCTGGGCGCGCCCGATGTGATGAAGGCTTTTTCCGCGATGGCGGCTTCGGCCACGGCCGAGGGCGCGCTGGACGCGCGGACCAAGGAGCTGATCGCGCTGGGTATTGCGGTGGCGATCCGCTGCGATGGCTGTGTGGCGTTCCACGCCCAGGCCGCGCAAAAGCATGGCGCCACCCGCGAAGAGGTGATGGAGACCATGGGCATGGCGATCTATATGGGCGCCGGGCCCAGCCTGATGTACGCAGCCCAGGCCGTCGAGGCCTATGACCAGTTCGCCGCCAAGGCGTAACATGCCTGCCCCGACGCAGTATGGTTGCGATAACGCTGGCAAATCCGTATGGTCGAAAACTTCTCAGCGCCCCCACTTGCGGCCGCCTGACCAAAGGGCCTCCATTTCGTGCCGACCATCAAGGATGTTGCCAAACTTGCCGGCGTTTCCTTCAAAACCGTGGCGCGCGTGGTCAATGGCGAGCCTTCGGTGGGCAAGGATCTGCGCGAAAGGGTCGAGGTGGCCATCCGCGAACTGGGCTATCGCCCCTCGCTGGCGGCGCGACAGTTGGCTGCGCAGAAAAGCTTTATCATCGGTCTGATCGTGCCGCGCGCGGGGATCAGCTATATCGCGCGGATGATGATCGCGGTGGCCTCGGCCTGCCGTGAACAGGGCTATCAGGTCACGACCGAAACCATCGATTGGCGCGGCGACAACTACAACGCCGCCGAAAGCCTGCGCTTTGCCTCGCGGCCCGATGCGGTGATTGTCGCGCCGCCCTTCTGCAACGATGCGGTCTTTTTGCAGGGGCTGGCCGATCAGGGCCTGCCGATCGTGCGTATCGCCGGCGTCACCGACGCCCCCGGCATGGTCATCCCCGTCCACGAAGCCCCGATTTCGATCCGGCTGGTCGAGCATCTGATCGCTTTGGGCCATACCCGGATCGGCATGGTGGCCCCGCCCCTGCCGATCCGCGCGTCAGAGGAACGCCTGGTTGGCTATCGCGCGGCGCTGGCGGCGGCCGGCATTGCCTATGATCCCGATCTGGTGATCCGTGGCGATTTCAACTTTGCCGGTGGCGTGCGCGCCGTGACCGAGATGCTGGCCCTGCCCCAGCGCCCCACCGCCGTGTTTGCCGCCAGCGATGACATGGCCGCAGGGGTGCTGGCACAGGCGCACAAGCTGGGCTTTCGCGTGCCCGATGATCTGGCGGTGGCCGGTTTTGACGATGCGCCGCTGGCCCGCATGGTATGGCCGCCGCTGACCACCGTGCGTCAGCCGGTGTCGCAGATCGCGCAGGCCGCCGTCCATGCCGCCATCCACCAGCGCGTGCCCGAGGTCAGCTTTCAGCATGAGCTGATCATTCGCGGATCGACCAATGGCGATCGGCAGCATTGTCTGGACATATACGCCTTTTGACCGGCCCAACCCGGCCCGGCCACTGGCCAGACCGGGCGCGGGGCAACGCGATCAGGCCACGCCTTTTTCGCCAGCCGCCATTCGGCGCATCATGCGTTCATAGTCAAAGATCGGCTTGGCAGGCGTATAGCTGCCATCCAGCACCGAGGTCAGGTAACGCGCCGCATTGCGGACATATTCCTGATTGCTTTGCGCCGCTTGCGCGATCACCGGGGTGGCGGGACGAGCGGCCTCGCCGACATAGGTCAGCGCGTTGAGCGCCTGTAGCTGCAACGGCCACGCCGCCTGCTGCGCCACCTGCGCCGCCAGATAGTCCACCAGCGGGGCGGGCGCCGCCTTGGCGCGGATCAGCGCTTCGGCCAGACAGATGCGGACGTGGTCGCTGGTTTCGGCGGCAAAGGCAGCCTGCATCGCGCCCATTTGCGGCGCGGCGCGCGCCCCCGCGATCAACAGCCCCATCGCCGCCCAATAGCGCACCACCGCCACGCCATCGCGCAACAGCGCGGCCAGTTGGGCCGGACTCTTGCGCCCCGATGCCGCGTCCCCGGCCACCGCCATCACCCGCGCCAGCGGATAGATCGCCGCGTTGCGACTGGCCACCAGCCCTTCGCCCGCCATGCCTTCGGGGATGAAGCCATTGTCATGGATCGCCACCATATGCGCGTCCAGCGCAGCCCGCAGCCGCGCCAGTTGCGCCGCATGGGCGGGCGTGCCGGCCAGATTGGCGATCTCGTGCGGGTCGGCGTGCAGGTCGTACAATTCCTCGAACGGCTTGGTCTGGAAGAACCGGTCCTGCACCGCGTTCAGCCGCCCTGCGCGATGCGCCGTTTCCCAGTCCTGATAGCCCTTGGCCAGCCATTCGAACGCCTGATGCTGCCCCCACGGGCGGTGCGGCATGTAATTGCGGATATAGCGCCAGCGGCCATCGGTGACGGTGCGCTGAAAGTCATAGCGTTCGTCCATGCGGTTGCGCATGCCAAAGGCATAGCGCTGCGGCGCGGCCCTTTCCCCCAGGAACGGGCGGCCGCGCATCTGGGCGGGTTGGGCCACACCCGCCAGCGCCAACAGCGTGGGCGCCAGATCGATAAAGCTGACCGGGCTCTTGATCTCGCTGCCCGGCGCGGCGGGCATCAGGTGGCGCCATTTGGGCGGGACATAGACCACCATCTCGCAGCGCAAGCCTTCGTCATAGCAATAGCGTTTGGACCGGGGCAGCACGCCGCCATTGTCGGAATAGTGGAAGACGATGGTGTCATCGGCCAGCCCATCGGCCGCCAATTCGGCCAGCCGGGCGGCCAATTGCCCGTCCATCTTTTCCATCATGTTGTAATAGCTGGCAAAGTCCTGACGGATGCCGGGCGTATCCGGCAGGAACGGCGGCAGGCTGACCATATCGGGCGTGACGCGGCCCGGCGTTGGCTGGAACAACCGGCTTTCATGCGTGGTTTCGTGGTTGAACACGGCCATGAACGGCTTGCCTGCCGGGCGCCGGCGCCAATGGCCCGCCCCCCCCTGCAAGTCCCAGATCCGCTCTGGCTCGATATCGCAATTGTAATCGGTCTTGCTGTTGTTGCTGACGAAATAGCCCGCCTGACGCAGCAGTTCGGGATAGGTTTTCAGCTCGCGCGGCCAATGGGCGTTGGCGCGCATGTGGTTGGCGGGCGCACAGCTTTCGGGATAGGTCCCCGTCAGAATGCCAAAGCGTGACGGCGCGCAGACGGGCGCGTTGCTATAGACATTGCGGAACAACAGCCCCTTTTTCGCCAAACCGTCGATCGTGGGCGTATGCGCCAGCCGGTCACCATAGGCCCCGACATAGGGATTGTTGTCCTCTGACACGATCCACAGGATATTGGGGCGTTCGCCCGGCTGCGCGGCCAGCGCGCCGGTGGCCGCGGTGGATGCCGCCACCGCCGCCACCGCGCGCATCGCCCCGCGCCGCGTTACCTGCGGGCTGTTATCCTTGCTCATCATGTCACTCACTTCTGCGGGATCTGCTTGAACTGCTGGTCGACGGTCGGGGCAACCATGAAAGGCCGCCCGGCGGCGCGCGCCTGCACCTTGGCCGGGCTGTCGGGCATCATGTCATCCATGCGGTCATCGCGGTTGGGCCCCACCTGCCACTCGGCCGGGAAAGGCGCGGGGCCGGTCCCCCCCTGCATCCGCCGCACCGCGCCAATCGACAGGCGCTGCGAATAGGGGATCATGTGCTGCCCGCGATTGTTGGCCATCTGCTGATACAGCGCCCGGCGCAGCGTCACCTTGTCCTGCACATGGGCCGGGTCATCGGCCAGATTGTGCATCTCGGTCGGGTCGGCGGCCAGATCATACAGCTCATCCCGGTCATAGATGCCGTGATACTGAATATATTTCAGGTTCCCGCGCGTGATGGCAAAGGTGGTGGGCGTCTGCGGGAAGGTCCATTCCCAGTAATATTCATAGATGAAGTCACTCGGGTTCCACTGGGCCGGGGTCATCGCTCCGGTCAGCAGGCCCCACGCGTTCTGCCCTTCGAATTGTTGCGGCATGGTGGGCACGCCTGCTGCCGTCAGGAACGTGGGGGCAAAGTCCAGCCCGCGCAGACGCCCGCTGTTGACGGTCGCGGCAGGCACCGTCCCCGGCTCCCAGATCAGCAAGGGCACCCGCACCGAAGCCTCATAGGCGGTGCGTTTGTCGATCAAGCCATGGTCGCCGATCTGAAAGCCATTGTCGCTGGTGAACACCACCAGCGTGTCCTTGTCCTGACCCGTCTTGCGCAGATAGGTCATGATGCGGCCCAGACTGTCATCAATGGCGGACAAGGTGCCATAATAATACTTCAGATACTCGGTCATCTTCATGTCCGAGTTGTAGAAGAAATCGATGCCGTGCCAGGTGTTGCGCTGGTTATACACCCACATCGGCTTGCCGCGATAGTTCTCGGGCGTGTTGGCGGCGCTGGCGGGCAGGGTGAACTGCGCCTTGTCATATTGATGCGCGTAACGCGGCGGCGGCAGGGGGTCGGAATGGACGCCCTTGTGGCTGAGGTACAGGAAAAACGGCTTGGACTGATCACGCCCACGCTCCAGCCAGTCCATCGCGTAATCGGTCAGTTCGTCGGTGATATAGCCCTTTTGCGCGACCTCCTGCCCGTCAACGTTCAGCATGTGCCGCTTGCCCGCCGCGATGTCGGCCGGACTGATGCCGGTGGTGGGGTAATAATCCCCCTGCCCCCGGAAACTGATCCAGCGGTTGAACCCCGCGCGCGGCCCGGCCGAGGCCTGCCCCATGTGCCATTTGCCGATATAAGCCGTCTGATAGCCCGCCTGTTGCAGATAGGCCGGGAAGAAGGTCAGCCCCGCCTCTGAGCTGTCGTTATTGTCGACGATGCCGTGGTTGCGCGCGGTCATGCCGGTCAGGATCGTCGCGCGGCTGGGGCTGCACAGCGACGAGGTCGTCACCGCATTGGGAAAATAGGTGCCCTCGCGCGCCATGCGGTCGATGTTGGGGGTGTGCAACAGGCCCGGTTGCAGGAACCCCATGCCGTCAAAGCGCAGATCGTCCACCAGCACAAAAATGATGTTGCGCGGTCGAGAAGCCGCCCGCCCCGGCTGCGCGGACGCGGCAGGGACGGGCGTAGGTGAGGGTTTGGCCGAGGCAGGCGCCGCAGGACGCGGCGTCTGGGCATCGGCCCGCCCTTGGAGGAACGGCACAGCGACAAAGGTGGCGGCGGCCATGCACAGGCTCAGGCTCAGGCGCAGACGCGGGCGTGCGGGGGCGGCAACAGGCAAATTCGCGGAAGGCATGATCAATACACCAGCTCTGTTTCGCGCGGGCCAATCTGGACCCGGCGGGTGAAATGGGGGTCCCACAACGGGGCAGGCAGGCTTTTGCGCCAGGCGTTCAGGCGTTGGTCCAGCAGGGCGCGCGTGGCGGGCTGTTGGGCGGACACATCGGTCATTTCGGCCGGATCAGCGGTCAGGTCATACAGATGGGTTTCGCGCCAGTCGTCCGAATGCCACAATTTGTACCGGCCCAGCCGCGCCGCCGCGACCGGGGCCTGCGCCCATGTCAACAGGCGCGGGGCCGCCGGCGCGCGGGTGGCGCTGCGCACCAGATCCACCCCGTCCAGTTCACGCGGCAAAGGCCGTCCGGGCGCCGCCGCGCGCAGCACCGTGGCGGCAATATCCACCGATGACACCGGCGTGTCGACAATCCCCTGCGGCTTCATCCCCCCCGGCCACGACATCAGGAACGGCACACGCACCCCGCCTTCCAGATAGGTGAACTTGCCCGCGCTCCACACATGGTCAGGATTGCAGAAACCGAACTGCACCGGACAGCCATTGTCCGACAGGAACACCACGATCGTGTCGCGCCGGACGTGGTTGGCCTCCAGCGTGTTCAGGATCTGGCCCACGCCATCATCCATCGCCGCGATCATCGCCACATAGGTGCGGCGCACCGGGTCCTGAATATGGGCAAAGCGGTCGTACCACGCCTGTGGCACCTGCAACGGCCAATGCGGCGCGTTATACGCCACATAAGCCATGAACGGCTGCCCGCCCCGCGCCGCCCGGTTGATAAAGCCGACCGCGTGATCGGTGATCTCATTGGTCAGATACTTGTCGAAATTATGGACCGCGCGCCGGTCGGGGCCTTCGACAATCACGCCGCCACCGCGCCGCGTGTCGAACGCGGGCTTGCCCTTGTCCGCGCGGGTGGGGGTGGTGACGATGCCCGGCGTGCGCGGGTCGACATAGACCGTCTCACCCGCGACAAAGCCAAAGAATTCGTCAAAGCCGCGATTGGTGGGGTAAAAGCGCGCCTCGGAGCCGACGTGCCATTTGCCAAAGGCCCCCGTGCGATAGCCCAGCGGTTTCAGACGCTGGGCGATGGTGGGCTGACTTTCGGGAATGCCCGCGCCCCGGTCGCCTTCGTCATTGATGTTATAGGTAAAGCCGAATTGCTGTGGGTTGCGCCCGGTCAACAACCCGGCGCGCGACACGGCACAGACCGATGCCGTGACATAGCCGCTGGAAAAGGCCACGCCAGTCTGGGCGATGCGGTCGATATTGGGCGTGGGCACGTCATGGCGCCCATAGGCCGAGACATCGGGCCAGCCCAGATCATCGACCAGAATGACCACCACATTGGGCTGACGCGCGGGGACGGCGGGGCGCGAAACGGCGCGCGGGGCGGCGTCAGCGGGCACCACCACCGGCGCGATGGCCGTGGCGCATAATGCCACCCCCGCCCCCATCAGCACGCGGCGCAATCTGGACATTCGGCTCATTCCTCACCTCCCGGCGTGATGGCGCAACCGGCCTGTGTCGCGGGCAGCGCGGGATCGCGCGAGGCCTGCCCCGCGCACCACGGAAAACGATTGGCCGCCAGCGGCCCGTCCTGCACCGATGCCATCGCCTTTTGCAGGGCGGCATAGTGGCGCGCGGCTTCGCCCTTGCGCTGGTCGGCGGGGATGTCGGTTTCGCGGTCGGTGGCCGGGTCCAGCGCGACAAAGCGGCCGTCACCATACAGCTTGTACCCCGCGTCAAACACGAAACGCATCGGCGCGAATTGCCATTCGGGAGCGTAATGCTGGAAGATCCAGTCGCGCGCCTTGGCCTGTTGCCCGGTGATCACCGGCCATTGGTTGACGCCATCCAGCCCTGCGGGCGCCCGCGCCCCGCCAATCTGGGCCAAAGTGGGCAACACATCGGCCAGGTCAAACAACCCTTCGCGCAGCTGCCCGACCGGCACGCGGCCCGGCGCCCATACCATCAACGGGACATGGGTCCCGCTCAGCGTGGGCGTACCCTTGCCGCCCTGCACCGCCACCCCGTTGCGGGTCGAGGTGATCTGGCGGTTGGTGCCATTGTCGGCGGTAAAGATGACGATGGTGTTCTGGTCCAGCCCCTCGGCCTTCAGGCGGTCCATCACCTGCCCCACCAGATTGTCCATATAGGCCACCATATTGGCAAAGCGCGGCTTGGCCCCCTGTGTGTCCATATGGCCCGGCACCGGCACAAACGGGCTGTGCACCAGCACCATCGGGTAATAAAGGAAGAAGGGCCGGTCCTTGTTGCGGCTGATGAAATCCAGCGCGAAACGGCTGTCAGCGTCCGGGCCAAAGCCTTCCTCGGCAATGCGGTTGCGGCCATTGACCACCCGCGTCGGCCCCCAATAGCGCGACCCCTTGGCGTCCAGCGCCTTGAGTTGCCAAAGGTGGTGTTCGTCAAAACCGGCGGCCTGTGGGGTGATCCCCACCCGCCCGTCATAGCCATTGCCCATCAATTGCCATTTGCCGACAATCCCTGTGGCATAGCCTGCCGACTTCAGCACATTGGCAAAGGTGGTCTGGCCCGGCGCCAGATAGCCGAAGGCTTCGTAATTGCGGTGGTTGTCCTGACCCGTCATCAGCCGCAAGCGGGTGGGGCTGCACAAAGGCATGGCATGGGCGTTGGCAAAGCGCACCCCCTGCGCGGCCAGCCGGTCGATGTTGGGCGTGGGATATTCCCCGCCATAGGCGCCAAAGCCCTCAACCCCAACGTCATCGGCCAGAATCAGCACGATATTGGGCGGGCCACTGGTGCGCGGCGCGGGCGCGGCGACAGGTGCCGGGGCTGCAGGTGCCGGGGCTGGCGCGGCGGGCTGAGCCAAAGCGCTGAACGGGGCCAGCGCCACGGCCATCGCGGCCAGCGCGGTCAATCGGTGCATACGGGCGCTCACTTGCCCTCTCCTTCCAGCCGGACCATCGGGCGGTCGGCACTTTCGTCAAAACTCTCGCGCCCGGCAAAACGCGCGGGCGGCTCGGCCAGCGCGGGGGTGGAATACAGCCGCGCCTGCGCCCACCACAGCGCCTTCATCGCCGCCAGCCGGGCCGGATAGCGCGCGGCCAGATCATTGGCCTCGGCAAAGTCGGTCACGGTGTCGAACAACATCCAGCGATCCTGATCAAAAGGCGTGCCCTGTTTATGCACCGCCACCGCGCGCCAGCGGCCATCGGTGATCGCCCGGTTGCCGCGCAGTTCGAAATATTGCACCTGTCGCGCCGCCGGGGCCGCGCCGGAAAACAGCGTCGCGCGGATCGATTTGCCCGCCACCGGCAGTTCAGCCCGCCCGGCCACCGCGCGCGGGAATGCCGTGCCCGCCACATCGGCCAGCGTCGGGGCCAGATCGACCACATCGACATATTGCCGCCGGATCGCGCCACCATCGCGAATTTTGCCCGGCCAGGCGATGATCAGCGGCGTGCGTACCCCGCCCAGATAAGGCCACAGCTTGTACCGGCGGAACGGCGCGCTGCCCGCCATCGCCCACGGGCGCTGATATTCCGACTGCGTGCGATCGGTGCCCAGATCATCGATCCGCGCCAGCATCTGTTCGGGCGTCATGGTGTTGGGCGCGTACAACCGCTGGAACGATCCGCGCTGCCCGGCCTCGGATGCGGCACCGTTGTCCGACATGAACACGAACAGCGTGTTGTCATACTGCCCCGTGGCCCTGAGATGCGCGACCAGACGCCCGATCTGTTCATCGGTATGGGTCAGGAACCCGGCATAGGTGGCCATGAACCGGGCATAGACCTGTTGCTCCACCGGGGTCAGATCGGCCCACGCCCGATCACCCGGATTGCGCGGCGGCAATTGGGTGTTGGCGGGCACGATGCCCATTTTCCGCATCCGCGCCAGCCGTTCGGCGCGCAGCGCGTCCCAGCCCTGTTCATACACCCCGCGATAGGCGTCGATATAGGGGCGCGGCACCTGAATCGGCGCATGCCCCGCACCATAGGCCAGATAGAGGAACTGGGGCTTGCGCGCCTGCCCCTTGGCCGGGGTCAGGGCGGCGATGGCGCGATCGGTGATGTCGGTGGAGAAATGATAGCCCGGCGTTTCTGGCGCGGGGATGCGGCGGTTCCCCTCGATCAGCTTGGGGTGGTATTGGTCGGTCCAGCCCAGAAAAAAGCCATAGAAATCATCAAACCCGCGCTGCAACGGCCAAGAGGCATTATGCCCGTCCGAGCCATCCTCGGATTCAGGGGCAAGGTGCCATTTGCCCAGCCCATGCGTCTGATAGCCTGCCGCACGCAGCACCTGCGCGATGGTTTGCGCGTTATGCGCCAATTCGCCCCGGTCGCGGGTGTGATCATCGCGGTTCAGCACATTGGCGGGCAGATCGGCCATCCCCACCGTTTGCGGGTTGCGCCCGGTCAACAGCGCGGCGCGGGTCGGGCTGCACACCGCCTTTGTATCAAACCGGTTATAGCGCAGCCCGGCCGAAGCCAGCGCATCAATGTTGGGGGTACGGATCTCCGAACCAAATGCGCCGATATCGGCATAGCCCACATCGTCCAGCACGATCAGCACGATGTTGGGGCGGGCATCGACCGCGCGCGGCGCGGGGGCGGCATGATGCGGGGCCAGCCCACGCGCCTGCGCCGCCTTGCCCGGCGCAAAACCCGCGATCAGCCCCAGCACGCCCGCCAGCGCCCCCACCGATGCGGCAATCCGCAGCCTGCGCCCGCCACCCATCGACCGGACCGATTGCCTGTGCCGCATGCCATTCCCCCACACATTCAGCCTTTGCCCACGGCGCGCGCACAGAATCGCGGCGCCGCTGGACAGCGTTGTATGACCTATCTATGAATGGGCCACATATCCTGTCAATTAAATAGTGACAGCGTTGTCCTACTAGGGCATTAGCGCGACACGATGCGGATTCAACCGCTTTGGAAAACCGTTTCTTTTCAGGGGGAGACACCATGAATATCCGATTCGCCACCCTTTTGCTGTCCGGCGCTGCCGCCTGCGTTGTCGCACAGCCCGCCATGGCGCAGCAAACCCCGGCCGCCGCACCCGCCACCGCCGAGCCCGCCGCACCGGGCGACATCGTTGTCACCGCACAAAAGCGTTCCGAGCGCCTGCAGGACGTGCCGCTGGCCGTGACCGCTGTGACCGCCGATGGTCTGGCCACGCGTGGCATCACCGATACCAAGAACCTGACGCAGATCTCGCCCACGCTGACCTATCAGCAGGGCAACAACGCCTCGAACTCCTCGTTCCGCATCCGTGGCATCGGCACCGCCGTGTTTGGCCAGGGCACCGAAAGCTCGGTCTCGACGGTGCTGGACGGCGTGGTGATGGCGCGTCAGGCGCAGGGCTTTTCCGATCTGGCCGACATCGAGCGCATCGAGGTCCTGCGCGGGCCGCAGGGCACGCTGTTTGGCAAGAACTCGACCGGCGGCGTGATCAGCGTGGTCACCGCCCGCCCCACCAACACCCTGACGGGCAAGGTGAACGTGACCGTTGCGGAAAAGGGTGAGTACCACCTGAACGGCACCATCGCCGGGCCGATCAGCCACAACGCGCGCGTGCGCATCTCGGGTTTCTACAACTCGGACGACGGCTACATCTACAACACCACCCTGCGCCGCAAGACCAACGGGTCGGACAGCTGGGGCCTGCGCGGCAAGCTGGATCTGGATCTGGGCCGCCTGAACCTGCTGCTGACCGCCGATTACAGCAAGGCCAAGGCGTTCTGCTGTCAGTCGGTGGTGGTGCGGTCCGACAACGCCAGCCTGACCACGCTGCTCAGCCCGGTCGTGCCGGGGCCGGACAACACGCAGGTCGCCTCGAACGGCGACACCACCAGCAGCACCACCTCGCAGGTCTACTCGCTGGAGGCCAAGTATGATCTGGACTTTGCTAGCCTGACCTCGATCACCGCGTGGCAGTATTACAGCTTCAACAACACGGTGGACGTCGATGGCCTCAACACCGCGACGCCGATCTATACCGGCACGAACGCTGTGGCCCAGTATGACGTCAACGGCGGCCCCTTCACGCTGGGCGGCCTGAGCCAGGAACTGCGCCTGTCCTCCAATGGCAAGAACCGCCTGAACTATACCGTGGGCGGCTATTTCTCGGACGTGACGCTGGATCGTGAATTCACCCGCCGCTTTGTCAACTGCACCGCCAGCGGGTTGACGCTGGGCGCGGTGTGCCCTGCCACCAATCTGGCGGGCTTCTCGGGCCACCATCAGGCGCATCTGCGCCAGAACCAGATCGCCGGTTTCGCACAGGCCGATTTTGCCATCACCGGCGGGCTCAAGGCGCTGGGCGGGCTGCGCTGGCAGCATGAATTCATCTCGGTCTGGGGCAAGCAGGACCGCACCGCGCCGTTCGCGGGCGATTCGATCCTGGCCAGCGGCTATCCGCTGACCGAAGGCTACACCGGCGCGTCGGACTCGGTGCTGACCGGCAAGATCGGCCTGCAATATGAATTCAGCCGCCGCGCGCAGATGTACGCCACCTATACCCGCGGGTATAAGGGCCAGTCGCTGGGCACCGAATTCACCCAGACGTTCAACAACAACGTGGTGGTTGATCCCGAAACGGTGAACGCCTTCGAAATCGGCTTCAAGGGCAGCACCGCCGATCGCAAGATCAGCATCGCGGCCGCCTTCTTCATGGCCAAGTACAAGAACCTGCAGGTGCAGGCCAACCGTTCGGACCCCTCGACCAACACCTTTACCTTTGTCACCACCAACGCGGGTGCGTCGGAAACCAAGGGCGTGGAAATCGAACTGACGCTGCGCCCGACCGAGGCGCTGACGATCAACCTGACGGGTGCCTATACCCACGCGCGGTTTGATGCCGATGGCATCGGCTGTCCGTTGCAGAACCAGGCCGCCTTTGCCACCATCGCCTATGGCGCGGCGCAACCGGCCAACACCTGCTTCAAACAGCGCAGTTCGACCGGCACGCTGTCGGGCGCGATCCAGAACGTGCGCGGCGGGCTGTTGCCCAACACGCCCGAATGGCGCCTGACGTTCAACCCGCGCTATGAAATGCCCGTGGGCCATTTCACCGGCTATGCCGACCTGAACGTGGCGTATCAAAGCAGCGTCAACTTCAGCCTGGAGCAGGACCCGCTGCAAACGCAGCGCGCCTATACCACGGTGGACGCCACGGTGGGCCTGCGTCAGGACCGTGGGCTGTCGCTCTCGCTGTTCGTCAAGAACCTGACCGATCAGCGTTACTACACCTCGATGGGCACGCCGGGCCTGTTCACCACGCAGACCGTCACGCCCACCAACCGGACGGCATTCCTGCCCAAGGGCGCGTTCCGCTATTTCGGCGTGAACGTGGGTTACAAGTTCTGATCCATCAGGCATGAGGGCAAGGGGAGGATGGCGCAGGCTGTCCTCCCCTTTGTCATATGTAAAGACGGCGGGAGTGTGGGATGCAACAAGGGCAGGCTGGAGCGATGGCACTGATACCGGGCGGGGTGTTCGCCATGGGATCGGACGCGTTCTATCCAGAAGAAGCCCCGGTGCGCCGGGTGCGGGTGGATGCCTTTCACATCGACGTGACGCCGGTGACCAACGCGCAATTTGCCGCTTTTGTCGCGGCGAGCGGGTACCAGACCTTTGCCCAGACCCCGCCCGATCCGGCGCAATATCCCGGCATGGACCCGGCATTGGCGGTGGCCGGATCGCTGGTCTTCACAATGACGGACCGGCCGGTGGATCTGGGCGATCCGTCGCAATGGTGGCGATGGGTGCCGGGGGCCGATTGGGCCCACCCCACCGGCCCCGACAGCGGCATTGACGACATTATGGACCATCCCGTGGTGCATGTGACGCATCAGGACGCGGCGGCCTATGCCGCATGGGCGGGCAAGCGCCTGCCGACCGAGGCCGAGCATGAATATGCCGCGCGCGGCGGGCTGGAGGGCGTGGAATATGCTTGGGGGGATGAACTGACGCCCGGCGGGGTGCATCTGGCCAATACGTGGCAGGGCCTGTTCCCCTTTGCCAATACACTGGAGGATGGCTGGGTCCGTACCAGCCCGGTGGGCCATTACCCGGCCAATCCCTATGGCCTGTACGACATGATCGGCAACACATGGGAAATCACCGAAGATTGGTGGAGCCTGCCCGCCAACCTGCCCCGCCCCAAAAAGAAGGCCGGGTCATGCTGTGCCATCGACAACCCGCGCGGCGGTTTCCGCGCCAAAAGCGTTGACCCGGCCGAACCCACCAACCGCATGGCGCGCAAGGTGATCAAGGGAGGCTCACACCTGTGCGCGCCGTCCTATTGCCAGCGTTACCGCCCGGCGGCGCGGCACCCGATGGCGCTCGATTCCTCGACCAGCCACATCGGTTTCCGCTGCGCAGCCGACGCCTGAGCGCGGACTAATCCGCGATAGCGCGCAGGATCGCATCGCGGCTGTCGGGCGATCCGGCCTGTTCCAGCGCCCGCACCGTGGCCCCCGCCATCGCCTGATAGGCGGGCCACACCTGTGGGCAATCGGCGCGCAGGGCGGCGGCATGACCGGCGATGGTTTGCGCGTCCCCGCGCAGCACCGGGCCTGACAGCGCCGCCATGCCGCCTGCCAGCGCATTGTCCAGCGCCGCCCGGACCAAAGGCCCCAGCACCCCCGCGCCATCCGCCACCCCCGCCGCGCGCAACACCGCGCAGGCATCCGCCACCAGCGTCACCAGATGGTTCGCCCCATGGCACAGCGCGGCGTGGTAAAGCGCGCGCTGTGCCTCGGCGATCGCCACCGGCACGCCGCCCAGCGCGGCAACGATCCGTTCGGCCATGGCCTGTGCCGCGCCGTCCGCCCCGGTGATGGCAAAACGCGCGCCCGCCATCCGCGCCACCTCTGCCACAGGGTCGCCGGTAAAGGTCATTGCCGGATGGATCGCCGCCAGCCCCCCGGCCAACCCCGCCAAGGGCGCCAAGGGCGCAACCCCGCTGCGCCCGCTGACATGCGCGACAAAGGGGCGGTGGGTGGCGGGCACCTGCGCCAGCGCCGCCACAACCTCGCCCAGCGCGTCATCAGCCACCGCGATCAGCCACAGGTCGCACCCCGCCAAATCGCCCAGCCGGTCGGTCGTCCCCGCCCCTGCCCGGCGCGCCCATTGCACCACCGGCGCGTCCGACCGCTCCGCCAAGGCCACAGCCAGCGCCCGCCCCACGCGGCCCGCGCCGATGATGCCGATGCGTTGAAACATGTTACGCCGCCCGTTTGCCGCGCGGGCGCCGCTCATCGGCGCGCAGGGTCAATACCTCCACCCCGTTGGCGGTGACCGCCACGGTGTGTTCAAACTGCGCCGACAGAGCGCCATCGTCGGTCACCACCGTCCAGCCATCGGCCAAGGTCGAGACTTCGGCCGCGCCCTCTGTCAGCATCGGTTCGATGGTGAACACCATCCCCTGCCGCAGCGTCAGCCCGGTGCCGGGGCGGCCGAAATGCAGCACTTGCGGCTCTTCGTGCATTTGGCGGCCGATGCCGTGGCCGCAATATTCGCGCACCACGCCATAGCCGTGACGGGTGGCGTGGCGTTCGATCGCATGGCCGATATCGCCCAGCCGCGCGCCGGGGCGTACCTGCGCGATGCCCTGCCATAGCGCCGCCTGTGTCACTTCGACCAGCCGCCGCGCGGCAGGCGTCACATCGCCAACCATGTATGTCTTGCTGGAATCGGCGATAAAGCCGTTCTTTTCCAGCGTGATGTCCAGATTGATGATATCGCCATCGGCAATCGCCCGGCGGGCGTCCGGCACGCCATGGCACACCTCGTCATTCAGCGAACAGTTCAGCACATAGGCAAAGCCATACTGCCCCTTGCTGGCGGGGCGGGCCTGTAGATCGTGGGTGATGTAGTGATCCACCAGATCGTTGACCGCCATGGTCGTCATGCCGTTCAGATCGATCCCGTCCAGCATCTGGAACACCTGTGCCAACAGGCGGCCCGATATGCGCATCAATGCCAGTTCATCGGCCGATTTCACCATGTCAGGCGGCCACTCTGGGCGATTGGACATCGGCCCGCGCATATTGCGCCTGCACGATGTCGTTGAACGAGAGGGTGGGGTTCGCCTCGGCCAACATGCCGATTTTCATCCAGAATTCGGCCTGAGCATTGATGGAACGGCACATCACGGTGCTGGCCCGGCGCACATCTTCGTGCAGGGAGTCGTCGATTTTCACAATGCCCATGGGGTATCCTGACAGCGGTTCATATACATTCCGCATACGAACCGTATATCCCCACGTCAACATACCCCCGCGTCAATGCGCCCTATGGCCGCGCGCGGTAAAAGCGGATCACCACCGAAGGATGCGCCGGATCGCTGCCGCCGCGCAACTGGCTGATCCACGCGCCATGGTTCAGCCAGCGATAACGCCCCACCGGCGCCTCGATCCGGGGCGAGGTAAAGGCGGGCATGAACGGCTGCCCCTTGTCCAGACAGAACTGGCCGTGGTTGACCACGTTGAACATCACGCCATCATCGGTTTGCAGGAAATAATCCGCGTGCAGGCTGGAGCAGCCATCGCCGGTCTGCAATTGCCAGTCCCAGCCGCCCGGCACCACCCGCCCCTTGATCGCGGGACCGGCAAATTGCCCGCCAATGATCGGGATATAGCCGCGCTGACCAAAGGGCGTGGTGCCCACATCCACCTTGGGCGCCAGCAACGCCTCGACCTCGAACATGAATTCCAGTTGCGGCGCGGGCGGTTCACTTGCCCCCATCAGCATCACCGCGCCCACCAGCGCGGCGGCGCCCTTTGCCATCGCCATATCGCCTCTCCCTGTGTGCCTGGGCCATCTGCGCCCTTGCGCGCCAGCATAGGGCCAGCCCGCGCGCGCGCAACCGGCCCCTGTGGCGATACGCCCGCTTGACCTGACGGCGCGGCGGCCATAACCCGGCGACCATGCACGATATCAAATTCATCCGCGAAAACCCGTCCGCCTTTGACGCTGGCCTTGGCGCCCGTGGGCTGGCCCCGCAATCGTCCGATATTCTGGCGCTGGACGCTGATGCGCGCGCCGCGCAAACGGCGGTGGACACGATGCTGGCCACGCGCAACGCCGCGTCAAAGCAGATCGGCGCGTTGATGGGCAAGGGCGACCGCGAAGGCGCCGACAAGCTGAAGGCCGAGGTCGAGGCGATCAAGACCGAACTGCCCGCCAAGGAAGAGGCCAAGCGCAGCGCGGACAAGGCATTGGCCGATGTGCTGGCCAGCCTGCCCAACCTGCCCGTGGCCGAAGTGCCGCAGGGCGCGGACGAAAATGACAATGCCGAGGTCAAGCGCTGGGGCGAACCCCGCCCGGCCGAGGGCGCGCGCGAGCATTTCGACATTGGCGCGCCGCTGGGGCTGGATTTTGAAAGCGCGCAGGCCGTGTCGGGCGCGCGCTTTGTCTATTTGCGCGGGGCTATCGCCCGCCTGAACCGCGCGCTGGGCCAGTTCATGCTGGACACCCACACGCTGAAATATGGCTATGAGGAAGTCGCCCCCCCCGTGCTGGTGCGCGACGAGGCGGTGTTTGGCACCGCGCAATTGCCCAAATTCGCCGAGGATCTGTTCAAGACCACTGATGGCCGCTGGCTGATCCCCACGGCCGAAGTGTCGCTGACCAATCTGGTGCGCGAACAGATCCTGGATCTGGACAAGCTGCCGCTGCGTTTCACCGCGCTGACGCCCTGTTTCCGCAGCGAGGCGGGCGCGGCCGGCAAGGACACGCGGGGCCTGATCCGTCAGCACCAGTTTGACAAGGTCGAGATGGTGTCGATCACCACCGCCGAACAATCCGCCGACGAGCATGAGCGCATGACCGGGGCGGCCGAACATATCCTGGAAAGCCTTGGCCTGCCCTATCGCCGGATGTTGCTGTGCACTGGCGACATGGGCTTTTCCGCGCAGAAAACCTATGACCTTGAGGTCTGGTTGCCGGGTCAGGGCAAGTATCGCGAGATCAGCTCTTGCTCGAACTGCGGCGATTTTCAGGCGCGCCGCATGAACGCCCGCTATCGCCCCGAAGGGTCCAAGCAGACGCGCAACGCGCACACGCTGAACGGGTCGGGTCTGGCGGTGGGGCGCACGCTGGTGGCGGTGCTGGAGAACTGGCAGCGCGCCGATGGCAGCGTGGAAATCCCGCCCGCCCTGCGCCCCTATATGGGCGGGGCAGAAGCGATCACCCCGGCCTGAGCCAGCCACAACGTTAAAGCGCAACAGGCGTCGCCTGCCCCTTGGCAGCGGCGCCTGTTGTGTGTCGGGTTGCGGCCGGGGCACGGCCGATAGGACGCAACTTGCTGCACGCGCGAAGAAATTTGCGAGAATTAACACCAAAGCCGCGCAAAAATCTGATGATTTGCGCCCCTCGCTGCATTGCCGTAGGCTGCGCCCGATTGTAGAGCCGATGGTTAAGAAGAATTGAAGGGGTCGCATGCGCATCCTGCTTACCAATGACGATGGCATTCACGCTCCGGGTCTGGACGTGCTGGAGGCGATTGCCCGCCAATTGTCGGATGACATCTGGATTTGCGCCCCGGCCGAGGAACAGTCGGGCGCGGGCCATTCACTGACGCTGACCCGCCCGGTGCGCCTGCGCCAACATGACGCGCGGCGCTTTTCGGTCACTGGCACGCCTACCGATTCGGTGACGATGGCCCTGCGCAAGGTGTTGCCCGCAGCGCCCGACCTGATCCTGTCAGGCGTCAATCGCGGGGCCAATCTGGGCGATGACGTGACCTATTCGGGCACGGTGTCGGCCGCGATGGAGGGGACGCTGGCGGGCATCCGCTCGATCGCGCTCAGCCAGGTTTACGCGCGTGAAGGGGTGGGCGACGATGTGTCCTTTGACGCGGCCACCACATGGGGGGCACGGGTGATCCGCCCGCTGCTGGACGCGCCCTTTGCGCCGCGCACGCTGGTCAATATCAACTTTCCACCGCTCAGCGGCGCCAATGTGGAGGGTATTCGCGTGGTGCGTCAGGGGTTTCACGATTACGCGCGCGGCTCTGTGGTGCAGGGCACCGACCCGCGCGGCTATGACTATTACTGGTTCGGGCTGCACGGGATCGAACATACCCCCGGTCACGCCACCGATCTCGAGGCGATCGCCGATGGCTTCATCTCGGTCACGCCGTTGCAACTGGACCTGACGCATGAAGCGTCGCTGGCCACGCTGGCGCAAAGGTTCCCGGCATGAGCCGCCGGACCACACAGGCGCTGTGGGCCTGCGCCGCGCTGGGGGCGCTGATCGCGGCGCCGGCATGGGCCGCGGCCGAACGCGATGACGCGCTGGTCAGCAAATCGGGGGGCAAGCTCAAGGCGGTGCCTTCGCCATCAGCCGATGCGTCACAGGTGATTTCGCCCGAGGACGAGACCGAGCATGTCGTCCGCCCCGGCGAGACATTGGGCGGCGTGGCCAATCGCGCCCGCGTCCCCCGCGTCCTGATTATCGAGGCGAACCGCCTGAAACCGCCTTATGAGGTGCGCGCCGGGCAACGTCTGGTCATCCCCCGCACCCGCCGCCATGTGGTCAAACCCGGCGAGACCGGCTTTGACATAGCGATCAAATATGGCGTGCCGTTTTCGGCGATCTCGGTGGCCAATGGACTGCCGGCCAGCGGACATTTGCGCATCGGGCAAACGCTGTTGATCCCCTCGGTGATCAAGCCCAGCGCCGCCCCGGCCGCCACCCCCGCGCCCCGCCCCGCCCCAACGGAAAGCCCGGCCGCAGCCCCCGCCCCGGCCCCGCGTGACGATGCCCCCGCCGCCGATGACGCCCGCCCGCCCAAGTTGTCGGTGCCGGTGCAGGGAGTGGTGCGGCGCGGCTTTGTCGACCGGGCGACGGACGGCAATGTGCATGACGGGCTGGACATCGTTGCTCCCGCCGACACGGCGGTGCGCGCGGCGGCGGGCGGCTTGGTGGCCTTTGCTGGCCGTGAACCGCTCAGTTTCGGCAATGTGGTGGTGATCGACCACGGCAATGGCTGGCAAACGGCCTATGGCTTTTTAAGCAAGATCACTGTGCAGCGCGGCGACCGGGTCAAGGCGACCGAGCGGGTGGGCATGGTGGGCCACACCGGCAAGGCGACCCGCGACGAGCTGCATTTCGAGCTGCGCCACCGCAACAAGCCGGTAAACCCCGTGCCGTTCCTGCCCAAGATGAAGGGCGTGGCGACAGGTGGGGCGGGCGATACGGGCCGCGCCGCGCCTTTGCCCAGCGGCCGCCCAGCGTCGAGCAGCCCCAGCGGCAAGCAAAAACCCGATTGAGCCGGTTGGCAGGCGTTCAGCCCGCCACCGGCCCCATCACCATGAACACCGCGCCCATCAACAGGAAGGCGGCCAGAATATAGGTCGCGTCCGCCCATGCCTCACGCGGGGGCATGGGGTGGCGGCCATAGGCCATGGCCAGCACGGGCAGCACGATCGCCAGCGCCCATCCGCCCGACATCATCGCATAGAGCTTTGGCTTTTCAGCCAAATGTTGCAGGCCGACACGGGCGAAATTGTGGCCGATCATCGCGGCGGGCAGGATCATCAGGGCCATCCGCCAGCCCGCCGGGCCGCGTGTGGACCGCCACAGCCCATACCACGGCCACGCCAGCCCCGCCGCCAACAGCGCCGCCACGCCCACCGCCAGCCAGTTCACCGCGCCCATCCGTGCCTCCTGTACCGCGCCGGAACGGGCGGATCTCACCCCTACCCTAGCCCTTTGGCGCAATTGCGTGTAGGGGGCGCGCCATCATGGCCGAAAATTCCTCCTCCCCCACCCAGATCCCCGACAGCCCCAAAGTGGGCATGGTCTCGCTTGGCTGCCCCAAGGCTTTGGTCGACAGCGAGCGCATCCTGACCCGCCTGCGCAGTGACGGATACCAGATGAGCGCCGATTACGCGGGCGCGGATGTCGTTCTGGTCAACACCTGCGGCTTTCTGGACAGCGCCAAGGAGGAATCTTTGGCCGCCATTGGCGAGGCGATGGCCGAAAATGGCCGCGTCATCGTCACCGGCTGCATGGGCAACGAGGCCGAGGCGATCCGCGCCCGCTTCCCTGACGTTCTGGCGATCACCGGGGCGCATCAGTATGAGGATGTGGTGGGCGCGGTGCATATCGCGGCGCCTCCGACACGCGGGCCGTTTGTCGATCTGATCCCCGCCGACCGCGACACCGGCGAGGTGAAACTGACGCCGCGCCACTATTCGTACTTGAAGATTTCGGAAGGCTGCAACCACTCTTGCGCCTTCTGCATCATCCCGCAATTGCGCGGCAAACTGGCCAGTCGGCGGGTCGACGCGGTATTGCGTGAGGCGGAAAAGCTGGTCGCGGCCGGCACCCGCGAATTGCTGGTGATCAGCCAGGACACCAGTGCCTATGGCGTTGATATCCGCCACGAAACGCGCGAGTGGAAGGGCCGCGAGGTGCGCGCCCACATGACCGATCTGGCCCGCGAACTGGGCGCGCTGCGCAGCCCCGACGGGACGCAGCCCTGGGTGCGGTTGCACTATGTCTATCCCTATCCGCATGTCGATGATGTCATCCCGCTGATGGCGCAGGGGCTGATCACGCCCTATCTGGACATCCCGTTCCAGCATGCCGCCCCCAATGTGTTGCGCGCCATGAAACGCCCCGCCAACGAGGCCCGCGTGCTGGAGCGGATCAAGGCGTGGCGGGACATCTGCCCGGATCTGGTCATCCGCTCGTCTTTTGTGGTGGGTTTCCCCGGCGAGACGGAAGCTGATTTCCAATATCTGCTGGACTGGCTGGACGAGGCGCAGTTGGACCGCGTTGGCGCGTTCAAGTTTGAACCCGTGGACGGCGCGTCCGCCAACGACCTGCCCAACCCCGTGCCCGAAGCCGTGAAGGAAGAACGCTTCGCCCGCATCATGGCGAAAACCGCCGCGATTTCAGCGGCAAAGCTGGCGGCAAAGGTGGGCCGCGTGATCCCCGTGATCATCGACGAGGTGGGTGAGGAGGACGAGGATGGCGACATCGGCGCCACCGCCCGCAGCCAGGCCGACGCGCCCGAAATCGACGGTCAGGTGCTGTTGCGCAATGTGCCGGCCGATCTGGCCCCCGGCATGATCGTCATGGCCCGGATCGAGGACGCGGACGAGCACGACCTGTTTGGCGTGATTGAAAGTGATTTAACCTGATTGCTATCGCACGTTTAACCAGATTGCATTTTACGCAAGAGTCGCCTCCCATTTCGCACTTGCGATAAATTAAGGATTAGGGCTTAAGGAAGAGGCCTTTCAGGCATCCTCTCCCAAGACTTTCAAAGGGCCGGTCGCAAGACTGGCCCATTTTTTTCGCGCCCGCCGCGCCGCGCCCGCATTTTTGTTGTCAATGATAGCATTATGGTGGCGTTTAGGCCGCGTTACGCAGGCCGCGGCTGCCGCCTGCCGATTTCCCCATGGCACAGGTTTGCGCGAAGGCTCCCGGCGGGCTACCCCTGCGCCATGACCGACTCTGCAACCACGCCCGCCGCGCCCCGCGCCGACCGCATTTTCACCGCCGCGCTGGTGGTGATCGGCGACGAGATCCTGTCCGGCCGCACCCATGACAAGAATATCGCGCAGGTGGCCGCGTGGCTGGGCGTGCAGGGCATAAGGCTCAAGGAAGTGCGGGTGGTGTCCGACGATCAGGACGCCATTGTCGAGGCGGTGAATGCCTTGCGGGTGCGCAACGACTATTTGTTCACCACCGGCGGCATCGGGCCGACACATGATGACATCACGGTGGACGCCATCGCGGCGGCGCTGGGCGTGCCGGTGATCGTCCACCCAGAGGCCCGCGCCATTCTGGAGGACTATTACGCCACCCGTGGCGGTGTGACCGAGGCGCGGCTGCGCATGGCCCGCACGCCCGAAGGCGCCAGCCTGATCCCCAACCGCTATTCCGGGGCGCCGGGTATCTGTTGGGGCAATATCTTTATCATGGCGGGGGTGCCGACGATCACGGCGGGGATGCTGGACGCGCTGACCGGCACGCTGGAGGGCGGCGCGCCGGTATTGTCGGAAACCATCGGCTGCTGGGTGGGTGAAAGCGAGGTCGCCGACCTTTTGCGCAACACCGAAAAGGCGCATGAGGGCGTGGCGATCGGCTCCTATCCGTTCTTTCGCGAAGGCAAGACCGGGGCCAATTTCGTCATCCGCTGCACCGATGCCGACCAACTGGCCACCTGCGCCGCCGCCTTGTCGCAGGCCTTGGCCGACCTCTCGCGTGAGCCGGTGGCGGGCGGCATTTGATGCGATTCGCGCTGATCGGGGCGCTGCTGGCGGCAGCCTCCACCCCGGCCCATGCCCGCGTCAGCCAGCGCGGGATCGACGCGCTGGAGGCGGCGCTGAACGCGCAGGACAGCGCCACGGCGGTGCTGACCGCGCGCTGTGCGTCTGGCGCGATCACCGCCACCCCGGTGCGGGGCGAGGACGCCCTGCCCGCCCCCGACCTGAACGACACGCTGAGCATGGCCGAAACGGACGAGCCTGGATACCGCCATGTCCGCCTGTCCTGCGGCGGAGTGGTGCTGTCGCAGGCGCATAACTGGTACGTGCCCGCCCGCCTGACGCCCGAAATGAACGCCGCGCTGGCCACGACCGACACGCCCTTTGGCAAGGTGGCCGCGCCGCTGCTGTTCCAGCGCCAGCGGTTGAACACGCAGCGCGGCGCGGCGCCCGGCTGTCCGACCGACACGGTGCTGTCGCAACGCGCGCTGTTGCGCCTGCCCGATGGCCGCCCGCTGGCGCTGGTGGTGGAATGCTATACCCCCGCAGCCGCCGCGCAATAGGCCACGCGCGCGCAATCGCTGGTTGCGCGGCGGGCTTGCTGTCCCTACCTTATCCCCATGACTAAGGCGCAATATCTGGGCGGGCGGTTGCTGTTGGCGCTGCCCGGCATGCCCGATCCCCGCTTTGCCGGCGCGGTGCTGGCGCTGTGTGTGCATGACGAAAACGGCGCGCTGGGCATCGGCATCAGCGATGTGCTGGACGGCATCACGCTCTACACGCTGCTGGATGATCTGGGGATCGACCGGGGCGTCGCCCCCGACGTCGAGGTGCACCATGGCGGCCCGGTCGAGCCGCAGCGCGGTTTTGTCCTGCATTCGCCCGATTGGGGGGCAGACAGTTCCATGCGCGTCAATGAACATTGGAGCCTGTCGGGCAGTCGCGACATCCTGCAAGCCATCGCCGATGGCACTGGTCCGGCGCAATGGCTGATTGCCTTGGGCTATGCCGGATGGGGTCCCGGACAACTGGACGGCGAAATGCGCGAACATGGGTGGTACGCTGCCGAAGGGCGCGGCACGATCCTGTTCGACACGGACACCGATGACCGCTGGACGCAAAGCTGGGCGGCCGAAGGGATCGACCCGGCCCACCTCTCGATGCAGACCGGCCGCGCCTGAGAGCTATTGCGCCGGGGCGGTGGCGACCGCTGGCACCGCGGCATCGCGGCGCAGCACCGGCAAATAGCGCAAGGCCAGCGTCAGCACCAAAGGCCAAACCACCGTCGCGGCAACATCGGCGCCGGTTTCGGCCCACTGCCAATCGCCATATTGCAGGCGATCAACGCATTCATTGGCCGTTTCAGCCAGCACCACCATCAGCATCGGCCAAGGCGTATGCAACCCACGCCGCAACACCATCCCGGCCACCAGCCAGATGATCAGGCCGGCGCACACATGCAGGAACTTGTCCGGACCGGGGACAAAGGTCTCCAGCCAGTTGGTCAGGTCGATATAGCGGTGAACCAGCGTCATGGCGCGTGGTATGCTGCGCCGCATTATGGAAGTCCAGCCCCAAGCGGCACAACAAAAAGGCCGGGAAGGTTTCCCCTCCCGGCCCTTTGATCGGGGCATATGCCCGTCGGCTGTTAGCCGCCGTGCACCTGCGCCACGTCAACCTTCAGGCCGGGGCCCATCGAGGTCGACAGCGAGATCTTGCGGACATACTTACCCTTGGCGCCCGACGGCTTGGCCTTGACGATGGCGTCAACGAAAGCGTCAAAGTTGGCGCGCAGCGCTTCGTTCGAGAACGACAGCTTGCCCAGACCACCATGGATGATGCCGGCCTTTTCGACGCGGAATTCGATCTGGCCGCTCTTGGCAGCCTTCACGGCGTCGGCGACGTTCGGCGTCACGGTGCCCAGCTTGGGGTTCGGCATCAGGCCCTTGGGACCCAGCACCTTGCCCAGACGGCCAACGATGCCCATCATGTCGGGGGTGGCGATCACGCGACCGTAGTCGAGGTTGCCAGCCTGCATGTCTTCCAGCAGGTCCTCGGCGCCCACGCGGTCAGCGCCAGCGGCCAGAGCGGCCTCGGCCTTGTCGCCACGGGCGAACACGGCGACCTTGACGGTCTTGCCGGTGCCCGAAGGCAGCACGACCATGCCACGCACCATCTGGTCGGCGTGACGCGGGTCAACGCCCAGGTTCATCGCGATTTCCAGCGTTTCGTCGAACTTGGTGCTCGACAGATCGCGCAGCGACTGGATCGCTTCGTCGATGCCGTACAGCGCCTGGTTGTCGCCCAGCTTCTCGTTCAGCGACTTCTGCTTCTTGGTCAGCTTTGCCATCGGATCAGCCCTCCACAACCTGAATGCCCATCGAGCGGGCGGAACCAGCAATGATCTTGATCGCCTGATCCAGATCGTTGGCGTTCAGGTCCTTCATCTTCAGCTGGGCGATTTCGGCCAGCTGCGTGGTGGTGATCTTGCCAGCCGAATCCTTGCCGGGAGCCTTCGAACCCGACTTCAGGCCCAGCGCCTTCTTGATGAAGAAGGTGGCGGGCGGCGTCTTGGTGACGAAGGAGAACGACTTGTCCGAATAGACCGTGATGATCGTGGGCAGCGGCGTACCGGCTTCAACTTCCTGCGTCGCAGCGTTGAATTCCTTACAGAAGCCCATGATGTTCACGCCGCGCTGACCCAGAGCCGGACCGATCGGCGGGCTGGGCTTGGCTTGCTGAGCTGCGATCTGCAGCTTGATGTAACCGTCAATTTTCTTGGCCATGATGGCCTCCTTTCACTCTGTCGGGGCGGCGCTCGCCTCCCCCTCAAGTCAAGCGGTCAGACAGCACCAGACGATGCCGGCGCCTCCCGCACGGATTCCCGGATCGCTCCGGAAGCGGCGTCCCTTACCCGGATTCGCGCAAAAAGCAAGCCTTAGAGGCCGCCCGCCGCCTGCGTTACAGGTCGCCTGCGGCGTGCAGGCGCATCAGTGCATGGAAATCCTCGAAGGTCAGCCGCGCGTCCAGCGTGTCAAACACCCGCAACTTGCGCCCCGGCACCACCGCGCCATAACGCCCATCGGGCAGGATGCGCCGCGCGGGCAGGTCGCGCGCCACGCTGCTTTCCGCTGTCAGCGCGGTCAGCAACACCGTCGGACTGTCGCCCAGCGGCCACGTCCCGCCAATGTCGATCCACTCTGGCGGGGTGGTGAAACGGTCATACAGCCACGCGCCAAAGTCCGAAACCGGCCGCAGCCGCGCCGCCAGATCGGCATTCGACGCCTGCATCTGGCGATAGGCCCCCTGCGGGATCTGCCACAGGGGCACCTTGTGGCGCTCGATCACCTCGCGCGCGGCGGCGATGTCGGTGTTGAGATTATATTCCCAGCCCCCCGCGGGATAGGCCCCGCCGCCGATCCACACCACCGTCATGCGCCGGGCGATCTGTGGCGCCATTTTCAGCGCGGCGGCCACATTGGTCAGCGGGCCGCCACAGGTGACGAACAGTGGCAGAGGATCCTCGCGCAGCGCCTCGGCGACGATGGCGCGGGCTGCTTCTGTTGGGGCCAGATCGGCACTGACCGCCTCTGCCCCGGCGATGACGGGCGGATTGGCGGCGACCCCGGCACGGCGAATCAGTTCGCGCGCGATCTGCGCCCCCATCGTGGAGGATCGCCCCTGCATCTCGGGCGGGGTCAGTTTGGGCGCGGTGGGGCTGACGGTGATCAGCGTGGTGCGCGTTTTGGGCGTCAGCAACTGATGCGCCAGCGCGATCAGGCTGTCGGGATCGCCGGCAAAGTCATTGTCCACCACCACCCGCGCCGAGGCCCGTTGCGGGATCATGCGATAGGGCGCGCCCATGGCGGGAGAAGCCAGCGCGCCCGCGCCACTGGCGGCCAGCGCGGCGATCATCTGGCGGCGGTCAATGGCAAAGGACATCACGGCTCCCTTTCGATATTTTCGCTTTACACCCACCAACATAAAATAACGAAACACCGCGCACAAGGCCCGCCCGCCCCACACGCGAAAAGGGCGCCGCAGGCCATGCCCGCAGCGCCCCTTTTGCGTTTGGCGTGTCGCCTTACTTCGACAGCTCGACGTGCTCGAAGTCCAGCTCGACCGGGGTGGCGCGACCAAAGATCGACACCGACACCTTCACGCGGCTCTTTTCGAAGTCCAGCTCCTCGACAATGCCGGTAAAGCTGCTGAACGGACCGTCCAGCACCTTGACCGAATCGCCGATCTCGTAATCGACGGCCACGTGCTTCTTGACCTGCGTGGCCACCGCCTCGCGCGCGCCAAAGTAACGCGCCGCGTCACGTTCGCTGATCGCCTGCGGCTTGCCATTGTTGCCCAGAAAGCCGGTCACCTTGGCGGTGTTCTTGACCAAGTGATAAACGTCATCGTTCATCGTCAGCTTGGCCAGCACATAGCCGGGCATGGTCTTGCGCTCGACCTGCACCTTCTTGCCGCGCTTGACCTCGGTGACCTGCTCGCTCGGCACCTCGACCTGCTCGACCAACTGCGACAGGCCCAGGCGCTCAGCCTCGGCGATGATCGCTTCCTTGACCTTGTTTTCAAAGCCGGAATAGGCGTGGATGATATACCAACGGGCCATGTTCGCCTCTTTTATCCTAAAACTTGTGTGGCTCAGGCCAGCGACAGCAGCGTGCGCACGACATAGCCGAACAGCGAATCGATCCCCAGAAAGAACACCGCCAGAATGAACATCAGGATCGCCACGAAGATCGAGGTCGAGATGGTTTCCTGACGGGTCGGCCACACCACCTTGCTGGCCTCGACGCGCACCTGACGCATGAATTCGCCCGGCGAAACGCCCGGCTTCTTCTCGGGCTGCGGCTTGGCCGTGGCGGCGGGGACCTTGCGATCGTCCATTCGAAATATCCTTGCGGGTTCTGACCGGTGCGTCTGTTTCCGCCATGGGGCTTTCGCCGCCCCGGAAGGTGTCCGGGAGGGGCAGTGAAAGCTCCGATGTCGGGAGATATCCGCCATCTAGTGGCTTTGCGCGGATTTTGCAAGCGGCGCTGACGGTTCGGGCGCGGGTGGGGGATTGGCGCCGCCCGGCACCACCACCGCCGGCGCCAGCCGCGCGATCAGCGTGCCTGGCGCGCTCCACACCACCACCGCGCCCAGCGGCAGGCGATCAGGCAGGCGCTGCCCCACATACCACAGCCAGTCCGCCTCACGCGCGGGGGCGAAATCGGCCAGATCCACGGGCCGGTCCGCAGCCTGCAAAATGCGGTGCGAGGGATCGACAAACCCGCGCGAGGCATCGCGGATGCGCAGCATATGCACATTGGCCACGGCGAAATTGGCATTGCTCAGCGCTTCGCGCCGGACCACGGCATAGGCGCCGATATGTTCAAAGCGGTTCAATTCCCACCGCCCCGAATCCACCACCACCGCCGAGGCCACACGGGCGCCGCGCGGAATATGGTCCAGCGCCTGCAAATAGCGCTCCATCTGCGCCGCGCCCTGCCCCCATGTCAGCGTCGTCACCGCCAGCCGCGCCAGATACAGCGCCGACACCGCCAGCGTGCCAACCCGCGCCCACACGCCCAGCACCGTGCCCGCGCGCGGCCAGTCGATCGCCAGACAGGCCACCATCAGCCCCGATGTCACCAGCCGGTAATCGGCATAATCCCCGCCCGAGATATGGCGCGGCACGGCAATCGTCATCGCCAGCAGCATCAGCGCCGCCCAGCCCAGCCGGTCATCAATCCAGCGCTGTGCCGTGGCCAGCGCCACCGCCGCCAGCACCGCCACCAGCCCCAGAAAATCCAGCGCATAGGAGGTGTCGCGCATCGCCTTTAGCCAGATCGCCTGTTTGTACACCCACCAGTAATTGCCATAGGAAAACGCGCCTGACGTGCCCGGCAACAGCGCCATCACCACCAACGGCCCCAGCAAGGGCCAAGGCGCGATGAACGCGCGCCACCATGGCGCGCCGGTGGGGTTGGCGGCGGTGCGGCGCTGGCTGAACTCGTATCCGAACACCAGCACGCCCAGAATCGCCCAGGCCGACAGGTGGAACACCCAGACCAGCACGCCCGCCGGCACCATCAGGCTGTCGCGCCACCAATACCGGCGCAGCGCCACCCAGCCGGCAAACACCCATAGCGCCAAGGCCTGCCCAGCGGCAAAATTCAGCAATCCGATCAGCATCATCGGCGACCAGACAAAGGCCATCGCCAGCAGCGTGCCGATGCCCACCCGGCGGCGCAGCACCCATGACACCGCTACCAGCGCCAGCCCGGTCAGCGGCGGGATGATGCCCGTCAGCACCCGCCCGGCCTGCTCCAGCCCAAAGAGCTGCGCGAAGGGGCCGATCAACAGGTCGATCCCGACATTGCCCGTCCATTGCCAGACAAAGCCATAGTGGCGCGCCAGATCGGGATTGGCCCCGCCATCCAGCATCACGCGATAGCGCGCCAGATGGGCGGGATAATCGCTCATCATCGGATAGCGCGCGACGATCACCGGCAGCGCCGAGATCAGCGCCAGCACGATCCCCAGCCACAGCATCGCCCTTTCCCGCCCGGAATCGCGCGGAAAGGCCACAGGGTTGATCGGGGCAAAGGGCAGATTATGGCTCACAGGTGGGACGGCTTTCGGTCACGGGCGCTGGGCCAGCGCAAAAGGGACGCCATTGTCCCTAATGC
Organism: Novosphingobium ovatum; assembly: GCF_009909235.1. Classification (GTDB taxonomy): domain Bacteria; phylum Pseudomonadota; class Alphaproteobacteria; order Sphingomonadales; family Sphingomonadaceae; genus Novosphingobium; species Novosphingobium ovatum. Next base: position 124,395 of record NZ_JAAAPO010000001.1, on the reverse strand, counting down.
CGCCGCGTGGCGATGCAAGGCCCGCCTGCGCCCCGCCGCGTGCCATATGCGCACAATCGGCCCCGCGGCAAACGCCCTGTTTTTCAGCGATGTGACGGAAATACCCTGGCAGGAGTGGAGGGACTCGAACCCACGGCCCTCGGTTTTGGAGACCGATGCTCTACCAACTGAGCTACACTCCTGCGGGAAGCGCGCCTCTAGCCAGCCGCCGCGCCGATGGCAAGCCATGAATGCGCGTTGGGCGCGGAAAAAATGCATGGCGGCCATGATGATGCACGCGCGCAAAGCCCGGCGACACAGCGGCGGCGGCGGGAAAGGGTGGCATTTTCCCCCACCCCCGCCGCCCGGCAAAAAGACGCAAAAATGCCAATGCCGTCCGAAAAATCACCGTCAACCCCGCAAAAACCCGCAGTTTGCGGCCATTTGCCCGACAGGCGAAAAGTGCATCATGCCCCCTCTGGTCCTGCGGACAAAATGGGCTATGTTCCGCCGCGTGAAGGCCATGACAGATCCCATCATCGACCCAACCTTGCTGATGAACGCTTATCGCAGCGGGATTTTTCCAATGGCCGATTCGCGCGACGATCCCGAAGTCTATTGGATCGAGCCGCGGCTGCGCGGAATCCTGCCGCTTGATGGGTTCCATTGCTCGCGCTCGCTGGCGCGCACGCTGAAACGTGGGCGGATTACCGTCACCTGCAATCAGGCGTTCGAAGCCGTGATGGAGGAATGCGCCGCCCCCCGCCCCCCCAAGGAAGGCGAGGAAGAGGACGATTTTGACGATCTGGACGATCTGGACCCCGGCGACAGCGCCAGTGGCACATGGATCAGCCACCGCATCGCCGCCACCTATCACCAATTGCACCGGCTGGGCCATGCCCATTCGATCGAATGCTGGATCGATGCCCCCGATGGCACACGCCAATTGGTCGGCGGGCTGTATGGCGTGGGGTTTGACCGGGTGTTTTGCGGCGAAAGCATGTTTTCGCGCGTGCCCGATGCGTCCAAGGTGGCGCTGGCATGGCTGGTGGCCGCGCTGCGCATCGGGGGCGCGGATCTGCTGGATTGCCAGTTCATGACCGGCCACCTGTCATCGCTGGGCGCGGTGGAGATCTCGCAAGCCGAATATCTGACCCGCCTGTACCGGGCCCAACGCCCCGAAGGCGCCGAATATCGCGCGCCCACCATGGACATGGGTCAGGCCGGGGACAGCACTCAGTCCGGGGCGGCGGGGGCGGCAGGCGCCTGTGGCGCGGGGGCGTCCTGGGACGCCGGCGCGCTGTCGCTGCCCGATGCCTTTGGCGCCCTCTTGGCCGCGGCAAAGTCCTCGGGCTTCTCTTCCTCGCCCGGAAAGCTCATCGCGCAATCCTTGACCCAGACGTCATAGACCGGGTGTTCCACCACGTTCAGGGACGGCGATTCCTTGAACAGCCAGCCCGAAAACACCTTGCGCCAGCGCAGCGGCTCGGACACGCTGGCGCGCTCCTCGACAAACAGCTGGACAAAGGCGCCCGTCTGCTGCGGGCGCTCCCACGGCAGGCTGCGCTCACAGCTCGACAGCTTGACCACCACATTGCCGATGCGGCGGGCCTCGCCCGGCTTCATCTTCAGCTCGGTGGTCTCGTTGTTGCGCTTGTTCAGCAGGCCCAGCGTGGCAACGCGGTCCTTGACCGGCGTGCCAAACTCGCTCTCGACCAGACCGCTGGGCGCGGGGCCAACGCTGCCGACGGCCTGCGGCACATCGCTGGACGACGAATCAGCACCATCGCCCCCGCCACATCCCGCCAGCGCCATCAGCGAGAGCGGCATCAGCCAGCGCGCCACGCCAAGGCCCGCCAGACGACGGCCCGCCACATTGGGGTCGCTGGCGCGCATGGGGTGGATCAGCCTTCCGGGGTCCAGGCTTCGTAAGCGGCGGCAGCGCCGGGCTTGGCCAGTTCGGGGTGCGGGCGGTGGGCGTTGGCCGTACCGGTCGCGTTGGGGGTATATTCCACCTCCCAGATGCGCGGCGGCGGCAGGTGGCTTTCGGGCACACCGTCATAGGAATGGTGCAACCAGCCATGCCATTCGGCCGGCACGCGGCTGCTGTCATTCGCACCGTTATAGATCACCCAGCGACGCTCACGCCCGGCAAAGGGGCTGTTGGCGGTGGCGGGGGTCTTTTTGCGGGTGCGGTAATACTTGTTGCCCTGATGATCGGTGCCCACATGCTCACCGTTGCGCACGGTGTTGAGCCAAGTGCCAAAAGTGGAGCCGTTCCACCACGTAAAGAGCATGTGCCAAGTTCCCTGATCGTCAGCGGCCAGTGCAAACAGGTTGCACCGATGCAAGATGTCCGGCGCCTAGCCGATGGTGGGGGCATAGGGCAAGAGCGATGCGCGCGCCACGGCGCAAAAGGCGCCCCCATCCCCGCTTTTTCCCGATTTGGGCGCGGCGCGCGGGTCAGAAATCGCCGGTCGGGCCGTCCCAGTCCTCCTCTGCGTGGCTGGATTCGTCACCATCGACGGCCTGCGCCCAGCTTTCGGCCGTGGCGATATCGGGCGAATCAAGCAGCACCCGCACAATCCCCAGCCCATGCCCGGCCCGCACCATCGCGGCCACCTGCTTTTCGCGCTCTTTTGGCTCCATCCGGCCCGCGTCCGCGTCGCGCCGCCATGGGCCAAAGCGTTTGCGCCGGGCCAGCGCCAGCGCGGCCGCACGGGCGGCGGCCTCGTCCGGGCGGACATCGGTGCGAATCGGTTCGGCAATGCCCGCCTGCATCAAGGCCTGATCGATCCGCCTTGCGCCAAATCCGCGCCGTTGCAGGCTGGCCGATCGCGCCTGCGCGAAACCGGCGTCATCCACATAGCCCGCGCGGATAAAGCGCGCGACGATATCGGCAGCGGCCACCTCGCCCTCGTGGGGCGCCTCTCCCGCCCACCCACGCTCGCGCAGCTTGCGCCGCAAATAGGCCTCCAGCTTGGCCGCACTGGTGGCGAAACGCGCCACATGATGCAGCGCCAAGGCCTCGAAGGTGGCGATATCCAGCGGCCGGGGCGCGCGCTTTTCCCGTTGCCCGCGACGCGCCCGCCCGCCGGTCCGGCCGCGCGGGTCGTCCGATTCGCCCGGCGGCTGATGCGGGTCGCCCGATGATGATTGGTTAACATCCTGCATGTGGCCTTATTCGTGCCACATAGTGCGGCGAAAGGGGACCCCGTTTCGGATCGCCCCCCGTCTGGCCCCCATGGTGTGGGGCGGCCCGATTTGACCTGCCCGCCGATGACGCCTAACGGCGCCGCTTTCGGCCCTCAGATCACGTGAAAGTCGCAAAGCCCATGACCGAAACCGCCCAGATGGACCGCAAGGCTGATACGCCCGCTCTGGTGCCCACCCCCAACCTGTGCGATCTGCCGCGCCGCTATGCCGATTTCGCCACCTTTGGCGAGGCGCTGGATTACGCGGCGCAGGGCACGCGCGGGCTGAACTTTCACGATCCGCGCGGCAATCTGGCCCGCCCCTATCCGTTCCGCGAACTGCGCGAGGACGCGCTGAAGATGGCGTACCGCCTGATCGCGCGCGGCGTGAAAAAGGGTGACCGCATCGCGCTGGTGGCCGAAACGGGCGCCGAATTTGCCGCACTGTTCTGTGGCGCGGTCTATGCCGGCGCGTGGCCGGTGCCACTGCCGCTGCCGACCTCTTTCGGGGGCAAGGACAATTACATCGACCAATTGGCGGTGCAGTTGGCCAGCTCGGACCCGCTGTATTTCTTCTATCCGCCCGAAATCGCCGCGATGGGCGATGCGGCCACGGCCGCCCACAATGCCAAGGGCGGCGCCTGCACCGGGCAGGGCTGGGACGTGCTGGCAGCCGAAGCGGCGGTGGAATGCGAATTGCCGCAAGCGAGCGGCGATGACATCAGCTATCTGCAATATTCGTCGGGATCGACGCGGTTTCCGCATGGCGTGGCGGTGACGCACCGTTCGCTGTTGAACAACCTGCGCGGGCATTCGCTGGGGATGCATATTGACGGCGATGACCGCTGCATCAGCTGGCTGCCGTGGTATCACGACATGGGTCTGGTCGGCTGTTTTCTGGGCGTGATCGCCAATCAGATCAGCACCGATTACCTCAAGACCGAGGATTTCGCCCGCCGTCCGCTGGCATGGCTGGACCTGATCAGCCGCAACAAGGGGCATAGCGCGTCCTTCTCGCCCACCTTTGGCTATGACATCTGCGCCCGCCGCATTTCCAGCCAGACCAATGTGGCCGAACGCTTTGACCTGTCGCGCTGGCGCATTGCGGGCAATGGCGCGGACATGATCCGGCCCGATGTGATGCAAAGCTTTGTCAACGCCTTTGCCCCCGCCGGGTTCAAGGCGTCGGCCTTCCTGCCCTCCTATGGTCTGGCCGAGGCGACGCTGGCCGTCACCATCATGCCGCCGGGCGAAGGCATCCGCATCGAGCTGGTCGAGGAAGAGCGCCTGTCGGGCACCAAGCGCGACCTGTCGCGCCCGGCCCGTTACCGCGCCATCGTCAATTGCGGCAAGCCGGTGCTGGACATGGCGGTAGAGGTGCGCAAGGCCGATGGCAGCGTGCTGGGCGACCACCAGATCGGCAAGGTGTGGTGCAAGGGCATCTCGGTCATGCACTCCTATTTCCGCGACCCGGAATCGACCGATGCCTGTCTGGTCGATGGCTGGCTGGACACCGGCGACATGGGCTATCTGAACGCCGAGGGCTATCTGTTCATCGTTGGCCGCGCCAAGGACATGATCATCATCAACGGCAAGAACCACTGGCCGCAGGACATCGAATGGGCCGTGGAACAGCTGCCCGGCTTCCATCAGGGCGACATCGCCGCCTTCAGTCTGGAGACGGAAAGCGGCGAGGAAACCGCCGCCGTGCTGGTCCATTGCCGCGTGTCCGATCCGGTTGAGCGGCAGAAGCTGAAAACGGCCGTTGCTGAAAAGGTGCGCTCGATCCTGGGCCATCCGGCGGTGGTGGAACTGGTGCCGCCGCGCACGCTGCCGCGCACGTCCTCGGGCAAGCTGAGCCGCGCCAAGGCCAAGAAGCAATATCTGTCGGGCGAGATCGTGCCGTTTGAACTGGCCGCGTAAGCACAACGCCCCAAACAACAACAGCGCCCTGCCGGTGACGGCGGGGCGTTTTGTTTGCGCGCGCGACACTGGCGCGCCCCGCATTCCCCCTTGCGCTGATTGTAAGTGTTGCTTACAAAGCGCGCCACAAGCGCTCCGGTTGCGTCCGGCCCGGCCCTCGGCTAGGCAGGGCGCCGCCATCGGGAGAGGACGCGCCCATGTTGATTACCCTGATTCAGATTGCCGGCTATCTGATCGACACGCTGCGGATGATTGTCATTGTGCAATTCGTCTTCAGCCTGCTGATCAGCTTTAACGTCATCAACACCTATAACCAGTTTGTCGCTGGGGTGTGGCAGGCGCTCAACATGCTGCTCGAACCGTTTTATGGCCCTTTGCGCCGGATCCTGCCCGACACCCGCCCCATCGACTTTGCGCCGATGGCCCTGCTGGTGGCGCTGACCATTGTCGAAATCATCCTGAACAACGTGGCTAGGTCGGTATTATCATGACGGAATTCAACGAGAAGATCATCGACGGCAAGGCTTTTGCCGAAGGCTTGCGCGCGCGCATCGCGGTGCAGGCCGCAGCGTTTGAGGCCAAGGCTGGCCGCAAGGCGGGTCTGGCTGTGGTGCTGGTGGGCGAGGACCCGGCCAGCCAGGTCTATGTCGCCAGCAAGGCCAAGCAGACCGTCGAATGCGGCATGGAAAGCTTTGAGCACAAGCTGCCCGCTGACACGACGCAGGAAACGCTGCTGGCGCTGATCGATCGGTTGAACGCCGATGACGCGGTTGACGGCATTCTGGTGCAATTGCCGCTGCCCAAACATCTGGACGAGCAGACCGTGGTCGAGCGGATCAGCCCCGACAAGGACGTCGACGGCCTGACTCCGATCAGCACCGGCCGTCTGGCGCTGGGCCTGCCGGGTCTGGTGCCCTGCACGCCGCTGGGCTCGCTGATGCTGCTCAAGGATCGTCTGGGCAATCTGTCGGGCAAGGATGCGGTGGTGATTGGCCGCTCGATCCTGGTGGGCAAGCCGATGGTGCAATTGCTGCTGGGCGAAAACTGCACGGTGACGGTGGCCCACAGCCGCACACAGAATCTGGCCGATGTGGTGCGCCGCGCCGACATCGTCGTTGCCGCCGTCGGCCGCCCCGAAATGATCAAGGGCGAATGGATCAAGCCGGGCGCCACCGTGATCGACGTGGGCATCAACCGCCTGCCCCCCGAAGAGGGCAAAAAGAAGGGCCGCATCGTCGGCGACGTCGACTATCAATCCGCCATTCAGGTGGCGGGCGCCATCACCCCGGTGCCGGGCGGCGTTGGCCCGATGACGATCGGCGTGTTGCTGCGCAATGCCTTGGTCGCGGCGCACCGCAATGCGGGTGTCGAACTGGCCGACGGCATTCTGGACTGACCCTATCGGAGTGATCCCCGCCATGAAGCCCTTTGCCCCCGTCCTGACGCTGATGCTGATTGCGGGGGGAATGGCGGCGGGGATCGCCCCATCGGCACAGGCCCAAGGCGGGCCGGGCGGCGGCCCCGGTGGAAGTCGCCAACAGGGCCGCGGCTTTGCCCAGCCCAGCGACCTGATCGCCGCTGAAATCGCCGCGACACGCTTGGCCTCTGACAAGGGGCAGGCCTATGCCAGCGCGCAAACCTCGGTCGAGACGGCGCAGATGTTTGCCGGCATCGCCCCCACCCCCATCAACCGCAAGGCCAAGAAGGTTCCCGATCCCGCCACCGCGCTGACGTGGGGCACGCAACAGGTGTGGATGGCCTGTGACGGGTCCTATGGCGGCACAGCCGGCGCGTGGCGCGGGGCGGCTGCGCAGGGGTGGTACGCCACCATCTGGCAGCGGCAAAAGGTTGGCGGGTACAAATGGGTACTGCGCCATATGCAGGCCAGCCCCACCCTGCCCGAGGCACCCGAATGGATCGACGCGGTGGTGGGCGATTGCCCGCGCCCCGGCCAGCGCGCCGCACCCGTTGCGCCGCAGCCGGACCCGGCGAAAGACGCCCCCGTTGACCACCAGACCGGCCAATCGCGCGATGGCACCTTTGCCTGGGACAGCGCGGTGATGGATGGCGCGCGCGTGCTGCACCTGCGGCTGAAGCGCGGCGGGGAGATGACACAGGTGCTGACCCGGCGCATCGCCCCCTAGAGCGTTTTCCGATCATTCAGGATTGAAAAACGCGACCAGCCCGCGCGGCGATTGAGCGTCGCTTTTCCGTTCGCGTCAGCTTGAACGGAAAACGCTCTAATGCGCTATTTGCGCTGGCGCTGCTGGGCGATATAGGTCAGCTCTTCGCGGGCAACCTGGCTGTCGGGATCATCCTTCAGCGCGGCGCGATAGGCGGCCTCCGCCTCGTCCAGCTTGCCCCGCTCAACCAGAATATAGCCGATGCCGCGCAGTGCCCTTGCCCGCGCGCGCTTTTCCCCTTCGGGTGATCCGGCCATGGGGGCCGCGTCGCGCGCGCGTTCATAACTGGCCATCGCCGCGTCCATCTGCCCCAGCCGTTGTTGGGTATAGGCCAGCTCGCCCAGATATTGCGGGTTGCGCGGCGCCAGTTCGACCAATTGCTGCAACAGTGCCTGCGCCTCGTTGCCGTGGCCCATTTCGGTCTGCAAAAAAGCCGACAGATACAGCGTCTGGCACGCGGCGGCGGTCATCACGATGGCGGGCGTTTTCGTGGCGGCAGCGCCCATCAGATAGAACAGCGATTCGGTGGAGCTGGTGGCGCAATAGACCCCACCCTTGGCACGGGCGGCGGTGATGCGGGCGGCAACCTCCTTGCGCGAAGGCTCCAATGCGGCATAGGCATCGGCCGGGCGGCGCTGACGCAACAGGCCAATCGCATCGGTCAAGGTGGTTTCCAGCGGATCGACAGCGGCAGGTGAAGGTGCCGGCGCAGGCGCAGGCGATTGCGCGTTCGCCATCGGCGCGGCCAGCATCAGCCCCGCCGCAATCATGCCTGCCATTCGTGTCATGCCATCCCCCCGATATTCCAGCGCCCAGCCTATCGGCCAAACCCTGCTGCCACCAGTGTAAACAGCGCCCTTGCCTGTGGTTATGCGCCATGCGACACCACAGGGATGATCGAACTGTTCATCTCGACCTTTGCCACGCTGTTTGTGGTGATCGACCCGCCCGGCTGCGCGCCGATCTTTGCCGGGCTGACAGGCGGGCACAGCACCGCGCAGGCCCGCGCCACGGCCCTGCGCGCGGCGGGCATCGCCACCGCCATCCTTTTCGCCTTTGCCCTGTTCGGCAAAGGGTTGCTGGGCGCGCTGCATATCGAGATGAACGCCTTTCGCATCGCGGGCGGGATCATGCTGTTCCTGATCGCGCTGGAGATGGTGTTTGAAAAACGCACCCAGCGGCGCGAACAGCGCGCCGATCAGGTGCGCGCCGATCCGCATGAGCCGCATGAGGACATCAGCGTATTCCCCATGGCGATGCCGATGATCGCCGGGCCGGGCTCAATCGCGACGGTGATGCTGATGATGGGTCAGGCGCAGGATAGCGCGCAGGCGGGCGTGGTGATGGCGGCGCTCGCGCTGGTGATGGCGCTGACGGCGGGCGCGCTGGTGCTGGCGCGGCCGATCATGGCGCTGCTCGGCGCGCGGGTAGAGGCGGTGGTGACGCGGGTGCTGGGCGTATTGCTGGGCGCGCTGGCGGTGCAATATGTGATCGACGGGGTGCGCGGCGTCGTGGGATTGTAACCGCGCCGCGCCATGGCAAAAGGATGACCATGCACAAGCTGACCTGCGCCGCGCTGATGCTGGCGCTGCCCTTTGCCGGGCCGAGCGCCGCAAACGCCCAAGGCGCCGATGGCGCGGCCAGCGCCACCCCCTTGGCCAAAAGCAGCAAATGGGTGTTGAACGCCGACACCGAATTATGCGCGCTGGCCAGTGGTTTTGGCGATGGCGCGGACCGGGTGGTGTTGCGCATGGTGCAATATGCGCCGCATCTGCCGGTCGAAGTGCAATTGAGCGGCAAGCCATTGGCCACAGGGCTGGTAATGACGCCTTTGCCGATGATGCTGGGGGCGGACGCCACGGTGCAGGAAAGCGCATGGGCCGGTGTCACCGCCGCCGCGCCGGGGGCCGATCCGCTGCCGTTGCTGGTGCTGACGCGTGGGTGGCGCGCCGTGCATGGCCCCGCCCTGCCCGATGCCGATGCGGTGGCCATCAATGGCCGCATGCCCGCGGTGCAGGTGTCGGGCGAAACGGCCAGCATCACGCTGCGCACGCCCCATGGCCGCTGGCTGCGGCTGGAAACGGGGCGGCTGGAGCCGGGGCTGGCCGCGTTGCAACAATGCGCCGATACGCTGCCCGATGGCTGGGGCTATGCCCGGCAAAGCGGCGCCCAAGCCCCCCGCCCGGCCGAAGCGCCGGGGCGCTGGCTGTCCCCGCGCGACTTTCCCCGGCAGGACCTGCGCACCGGCGAAAGCGCGCTGGTGCATTTCCGGCTGGATGTGGATGAGGGCGGCAAGGTGACAGGCTGCCGCATCAGTTTTGCCATCGGGCTGGGCGAATTTTCGCAGGCCACCTGCGCCCGGTTGACCGAGCGCGCCCGCTTTACCCCCGCCACCGATGCCAATGGTCAGCCGACAAGGGGCTATTACGTGGGGACGGTGCGTTGGGGCACGGCGTTCAGGTAAACGCCGCGCCGTCAGAAACTTTACCCCTTGCGGATCAGCGTGCCCGCGCCCTTGCTGGTGAAAAACTCCAGCAGCATCGCATGCGGCACGCGGCCATCCAGCACCACGGCGGCCTCGCACCCGGCCTCAACCGCATGGGTGCAGGTTTCCAGCTTGGGGATCATGCCGCCGCTGATCGTGCCGTCCGCCGCCAGATTGGCGATGTCGGCCGGCGTCAGATCGGTCAGCAGGTTCTTGTCCTTGTCCAGCACGCCCGGCACATCGGTCAGCAGGAACAGGCGCGCCGCGCCCAAAGCGGCGGCAATGCTGCCCGCCATGGTGTCGGCGTTGATGTTATAGGTCTCGCCATCCGGGCCGACGGCGATGGGGGCGATCACCGGAATCAGCCCCGCCTGCGACAAAGTATCCAGCACGCTGGTGTCGATCACGTCCGGCTCACCCACGTAACCCAGATCGACGATCAGCGCCTCGCCGTCCTCGTCGGCAATCGCCTTGCCCACCTTTTGCGCGGCGACCTTGCGCGCGGTGACCATGGCGCCATCCTTGCCCGAAATGCCCACGGCCTTGCCGCCGGCCTTGCTGATCCAGCTGACCAGCTCCTTGTTGATGGCGCCCGACAGCACCATCTCGGCGACATCGGCGGTGGCCTTGTCGGTCACGCGCAGGCCGTTGACGAATTGCGATTCGATGCCCAGCGCCTTGAGCATGCGGCCGATCTGCGGGCCGCCGCCATGCACCACCACCGGGTTGATCCCCACCGCCTTCAGTAAAACGATGTCTTCGGCAAAATCCTGCGCCAATGCGGGGTCGCCCATGGCGTGGCCGCCATATTTGACGACAAAGGTGCGGCCCTCATATCGCTTGAGATAGGGCAGCGCCTCGATCAGCGTTTCGGCCTTCGCCAGCAGTTCGACGTTCGACGGGACGGGGGGAAGTGCGTTTGCCATACTTGCGCGCTTTACTAGGCTGGGCCGCGATGTGAAGAGGTTTTGTCACCGGGCGGTGTGCCCGGATGGCGCAGCGCCGCAAGTTCGGCACAGGTGAGAAAGGGGATATGGGGTGATCAAGACAATCTGCCGCATGGGTCTGGGACTGGGGCTGACGCTGGCGGCGGTGCCGGCGATGGCAGGCGGGGACGCGGCCGCTGGCGCGCGCAGCTTTTCCATGAAATGTGGCGTGTGCCACACGACCAACGGCGACAAACTCAAGATCGGCCCCACCATGGCGGGCATCATGGGCCGCAAGGCTGGCACAGTCGCTGCCACCACCACCCTGTCTGACGCATTGTTAAATGGGGGCATTACGTGGGATCAAGACATCATGCGTCGTTTCCTGGCCAACCCGCGACAGGCGCTGCCCGGCAACAAGATGGCCTTCACCGGCATCAAGGACCCGCAGGAGCTGGACAATCTGGTCGCCTATCTGATGACGCTGAAGTGATCTGAGGGCGCCCCCCTGTGCCGGGCGTGCCCCTTTACCGGGGCGCGTCCAGCCGGCGGCCCAGCGCCACAAAGACATAGATCAGCGGCGGCACCATGATGGTGGACAGCACCAGCTTGGCTATGATCTGCCCTTCCATCATGCTGCCCAGCGGATAGGCCTGACCCGAGGCGGCATCGACCACGCCGTAAAAGCTGATCGAGATGAACAGAATCGTGTCAACGATCTGTGACGCCATGCTGGCCACCCACGCGCGCAGCCACAACATCCGCCCGCCGTCCGCCCCCGCCGCCATGCGCGAAAACACCGCGACATTCAGCGTTTGCGACGTGCCATAGGAAATCAGCCCCGCCAATTGCATCCGCGCGCCCTGTCCCAGCAGGCGGGCAAAGGCCTCCTGATCGCCCCAGAAGGGCGCGGGCGGGACGACATGGATGACGCTGACCAGCAGCACCATCGAGACGATCAGCGGCACAAAGCCAAAGCGCACCAGCCGGTTGGCGGTGTCGCGCCCGTGCAGTTCGGCCACCGCGCTGGACAGCACCACCAGCAGCAGAAAGGCGAAGATCCCGCTTTCCACCGCCAGCCCGCCCAGCACCGGCCATGTGCCCAGACTGGCGATCTTGGTCCCCAGCACGCCCGCCAGCACGCATAGCCCGCCATACAACAGCGCGCAGGCAAAGAGCGAGAGCGGGATCTGGCGGGCGGTGGTGTCGGATGCGGTCATGGCGCAACCCTAACCCGCGCCACGCAGGACGCAAGGCGGGGCGATGGCCGCGACTGACAAAAATGTTCATGGCGGCCGATCACAGGCGCGCGGGCCGGCAATGTGTCAGGGGGCCTGTAAGCCGGGTTCTGTGAAGGCGCCTCGTATCGTTACCGACGCGGGCGCCAGCGGCAGCCATTCCTCTTGGCGGCGTGTTGCCACGCGCGCTCCAGCAACCAACCCGGGCGATCTCGGTCGAAACAACCTAGCTCTTGCGAGCGCGCCGCCCCTATTCGGTCTTGCTCCGGGTGGGGTTTACCATGCCGCTTCGGTTACCCGTCGCGCGGTGCGCTTTTACCGCACCCTTTCACCCTTACCTGCCTGTCGCGTTGCCGCGCAGGCGTCGGCGGTCTGCTCTCTGTGGCACTGTCCCTGGGGTCGCCCCCGGCGGGCGTTACCCGCCACCCTTGTTTCGTGGAGCCCGGACTTTCCTCGGCATAGCAAGCTATGACGCGGCTGCCCGGCCCCCTGACACGGGCTGCGCGATAGCAGTGATGGCGCGCCCGCGCAATCAGTACGGCCAACGCGCCTTCCGCGCGGGTCAGTATGGAAAATCAGGGTCGCCGCAGTCTTCGTCGATCTCGCCCTCACCCACGTCGCGCGCGATCAGCAATTCGAACAACAGCGCCCCGACCTCACCATCAATCTCACCATCGATGATGCGCGGGCGGAACCGGCGCTGAAACGCGGCAACAGCGGCGCGCCCATCGGCAATGTCATAGCCAAACCGTTCCAGCGACAGATAAAACGCCCCCGGATTTTCATGCAGCAGACGAATGCGCGGCTTGGGCGTGGGCAACGCCAGGCCATAGCGGGCCAGCACCTCCCATTCAAACAGCTCACCAGGGTCCTGTTTGCGTGCAGGCGCAATGTCGGAATGGCCCACCACATTGCCGGGCGGGATGTTGTGGCGCGCGACGATCCCGGACAACAGCGGGATCAGCGCTTCCATCTGCGCCTCGGTAAAGGGACGGTAGCCCCATTCGTGGCCGGGGTTGACCATCTCGATCCCGATGCTGGCCGAATTCACATCGGTGATACCGCGCCAATAGGACCGGCCCGCGTGCCACGCGCGCTGGTCCTCGGGCACCAGCGCGTAAACGGTGCCATCCTCATCGATCAGGTAATGGGCGGACACCTCGGCCGCCGGGTCGCACAGGCGGTCCAACGCCTCCTGTGCGGTTTGCATACCGGTGTAATGCAACACCACCATGCTGATCGGCAGCTTGCGCGCGTTATGGTTGGGGGATGGGTGATGGCGCTGAACCCATCCGGTCATGGGACACCCCCCGCCATATTCAGGCCGCCATCCTCACAGGCCCGGCAGCACCGCGCCCAGCACCAACGCCTCGTCCGAGAGCATATATTGCAAGCGCCCGCCCTGTGCGGCGGCCATTTGCGCCATCATCGCGGCAGGCGCGGTCTTGCTGGTCAGCTCGCCGAAACCGGCAGCGCCCTCCAGCGCCTGACCCACGGCGGGATCGAACGCGATGCGCGGGCCAGCCGCGCGCACGACGATTTCGGCCACGCCATCGCTGGCGCGCACCTCTGCCGCGATGTCCAGCGTGCCGCCGCGCACCAATGCCTCCATCGCGATCAGGGCAAAGTTGAGCAGCGTCTTGACCGCCGCCTTGGGCAGCGCGTCGCCGCCAATCGCCCAGCTGAGCTGAATACGGTCCTTGCCCGCCAGCAACGCCTCGATCAGCGCCTTGGGCTCGGCCACGGGGATGCGTTCGCCAAAACCGCCCGCCGCGCCAAAGGCCAGGCGAAAGAACTTCAGCTTGTCCGCGCTGGTCCGGGCCGATTGTTCCAGCAGTTCAAAGCAGCGTTCGCGCATGGCGGGGTCTTTCTCCTCCGCCAACAGCTCCAGCCCGTTCGACAGCGCCCCCACCGGGGAAAGCATGTCATGGCACAGGCGCGAGCACAGCAGGCTGGCCAGTTCCAGCGCCTGATTACGGGTAAGGGTATCGCTGCTCATTATGCGCTCATCCTGCGGCTTATCCTGCGGCGGGGCAAGCGTAATTCCGCCCATCCGCCTATGTCACACAAGCCCCATCCTTAGACCGCATCTTCGCGTGGGGAAAGGTGTTCGAAACCATTTCGGCTGCTTTGCCACCAGCCAATGCGCCAATCGGACGGTTGTTCTGTGGACAGGTGGCGCACGGCCCCGCAGGCAGGCGCCACAATCGCCCAGATCGCCCCATCCCCTGCCGCCGCCGCCACATCCCGCGCCGAGGGGAAAGCGCCCCCCACCGGATGCGAATGGAAACAGCCCACGACCCGCGCGCCCGTGCCTTCGCGCGCGGCGCGGTGGGCCGCGATCAGGGCGGCGGGGTCGATCTCGAACTTGCGGGCGGGATCGGAGGCGACATTGGCACAGGGCACCGCCGCCAGCACCCGCACGCAGCCCCCCTCCACCGCGCCCAGCAACAGGCCACAGGCCTCGTTCGGCCATGCGGCGGCGACATGCGCCTCCATTGCGGGCGCGACAGCCCTTGCAAGGTGAAAAACCAACCCCATCTGTACGATAATGGACCGGGGGGAATCATCAGGGCAAGAGGCCATTTCCGGCCATCTGACAATCGCGGGCCGGCTGGACCGGGCGCTGGCCGATGCCTGCCCGGCAGACGCCGCCCTCTCGCGCGAGCGGATCAAGGCGCTGATCGGCGAAGGGCGCGTGGCGATTGATGGCCGCGTGGTGACGCAGCCTTCGGCCAAGGTGGCGGCGGGGGCGGCTTTTGCCATCACCCTGCCCGCCCCCACCGCGCTGGAGGCGGTGGCGCAGGACATCCCGCTGTCCATCGCTTATGAGGATGAACACCTGATCGTGGTGGACAAGCCCGCCGGGCTGGTGGTGCATCCGGCGGCGGGCAATCTGGACGGGACGTTGGTCAACGCCCTGCTGCACCATTGCGCGGGGCAGCTATCGGGCATCGGCGGGGTCGAACGCCCCGGCATCGTCCACCGCATCGACAAGGATACCTCCGGCCTGCTGGTCGTGGCCAAAAGCGCGCAGGCGCATGAGGGGCTGGCAAGGCAGTTCGCCGACCACAGCATCGAGCGCGCCTATCTGTGCCTGACAGGCGGGGTGCCGGTGCCGCCGCAAGGGACGCTGCGCGGGGTGATCGCGCGGTCCGACGCCGACCGCAAAAAGATGGCGCTGTTGCCCGAATCGGCGCGCCAGCCTGCCGATGGCGGACGCGGCAAACATGCCGTCACCCATTACCGCGTGGTCGAATCGCTGCATGATGCCGGGGCGTCTGTCGCGGCGCTGGTCGAATGCCGGCTGGAAACGGGCCGCACCCATCAGGTGCGCGTGCATATGGCGTCTATCGGCCACGCGCTGCTGGGCGATCCGGTCTATGGCCGCCCGCCAAAGGCACTTCGCCCCATTCTTGCCCAAGAGGGCTTTGCCCGGCAGGCATTGCATGCCGCCGTTCTGGGGTTTATCCATCCTGTTTCTGGCAAGACTCTAAGGTTTGCCAGTTCGCTGCCGCAGGACATGCAGCAGCTTTTGGCCCTGCTGGGCGGTTGTCATGCCGCCAAGCCGGACCTTTATCTGCCCCAACCCATCGCGGAAGGGGCATCGTGGCCGCCACCGAAGGGTGCCTGTTAAGGGCCCGTCAATGTGCGTGCTGACACATGTGAAGGACGATGACTGCAATGAGCCGCGACACCAATCTGCCGTCTGTCCCTGCCGCCCCCGTGGGCGAGGCCGGACTGAACCGCTATCTGGCCGAAATCCGCAAGTTCCCCGTGCTGACGGCGGAGCAGGAATACATGCTGGCCAAGCGCTATGCCGAACATCAGGACCCCGAGGCCGCGCGCCGGCTGGTGACCAGCCACCTGCGTCTGGTGGCCAAGATCGCCATGGGCTATCGCGGCTATGGTCTGCCGGTCAGCGAGCTGATCAGCGAGGGCAACATCGGCCTGATGCAGGGCGTCAAGAAATTCGAGCCTGATCGCGGTTTTCGTCTGGCCACCTATGCGATGTGGTGGATCAAGGCCAGCATTCAGGAATTCATCCTGCGGTCGTGGAGCCTGGTGAAAATCGGCACCACCGCCGCCCAGAAAAAGCTGTTCTTCAACCTGCGCCGCATGAAGAAGAACATCGACGCGTTCGAGGACACCGACCTCCACCCCGATGACGTGCGCAAGATCGCCACCGATCTGGGCGTGTCCGAGGCCGAGGTGGTCAACATGAACCGCCGGATGATGATGGGGGGCGATGCCTCGCTCAACGTCAGCTTCAACGACGAGGGCGAGGGCCAGTGGCAGGACCTGTTGGCCGATGGCGGGCCGTTGCAGGACGAAACCGTTGCCGATGCCGAGGAAGCGATGTGGCGCCGCGCCATCCTGACCGACGCCATGTCCAGCCTGAACGAGCGTGAGCGCGCCATCCTGATCGAGCGCCGTCTGACCGACGATCCCAAGACGCTGGAGGAATTGTCGCAGACCTATAACGTCAGCCGCGAACGCGTCCGCCAGATCGAGGTTCGCGCTTTCGAGAAGCTGCAGAAAGCTATCCTTAAGAGCGCCATGGATAAGAAGCTGTTGCCCGCGGCCTGAGCCGCGCGGTCCGAATCGGTGGCCTGCCGGGGGGTATGGCTGCCGATAGACAAAGGTGCGACAGGTAACACAGATGGATCGGCCACCAGCGATATGGCTGCTTTCCGACGGGCGCAGCGGCAGTACGTGGCTGGCGCAGGTGATGAATCACGCCTGCCAATTCCATGTCGAGCATGAACCGATCCACGCCCGGCTAAACCCGCGTCTGACCAGTCTGCCGCTGTATCCGCTGCCGTCCGAACGGGCGGTGCGCACCCATTACATCCCGCTGTTTCAAGACATCCGTGCCGGGGCCTATCGCACCCACCGTTTCCCCACCGAGCCAGAGGCCGATGCCAGCCACGGGCTGATCATCCGCGACATCTTTGGCCTGATGGTGGCGCCCGAAATGCTGGCCGCACTGGACTGGTTGCACCCGGTCGTGGCCGCCCGCCACCCGGCCGATGTCGCCCGGTCCAAAATGGCGCTGGCCGATTGGAAATGGTTCACCGACATCGAATCCTTTCGCGCCGACACCGCGCTGATCACCGCGCTGCCCGATCTGGATACGGTGATCGACGAAACCGTCACCGGCCCGCTGGGTTCGCCGGGCAATGGCGTGCGCGATGACGCGGCCACCACCTATTCCATCGCGTTCCGGCGGCTGGTGCTGGAATGGATCGCGGGCCACGCGTGGTTTTTCGCGCGGGTGGACCGCAACACGGTGCCGGTGATCCGCTATCCCGCGCCACAGGACCGGCTGGCACGGCAAATGGGCGATATCCTGCGCATCGCCACGCCCGATGCCGATACCACCGCGCCCAGCTTTGCTGCGGCCTATCAGCGCCGCTCGGCCACGGACCGGCCGCCGGATGAACGCTCGCTGCTGCGGCGGCTGATGGACGGGCGGCGCCCCGCCCCAACACCCGCCGACCTGGCATGGACCGAGGCGATGATTGACCGTTTCGGTTTGCGTTGGCTGGTGTCCTGAACAGTCGCGCCCTTTTTCGGGCAATGCAACCCGGCACGTCCAAAGTCATTGCAAACTGCAAAGACCGCCATTAAATCGTTGTTATACAACGCAAACACAGCCTTAACCTTAAGGTTTGGGTAAAGCTTCATCGTCTTATTCGTAGGTTCACGTATCCACCGGCGTTCGGTGCAGGCCCTTCCCCCCTGCCGGCCTGCGCGTGCGCCCAACGATGATGAGGATTTTCCATGCCCGGCAAGACCGTATTGATTGTGGGCAACCTCTCTGCCCGGGCCGAGATATATGCCGCCCATCTGGAGCGCGCCGGCCATGTCATCTGCCACATCGCCTCTGGCGCGCAGGCGTTGGCGCGTCTGAGCGAAGGCGCGCAATTTGGCGCGGTGCTGTGGGGCATGAGGCTGGCCGATGGCGATGGGCTGGCGCTGCTGCGCGCGCATCCCGACCTGCTGCGCCGCCAGCGGGTGATCGTGGCAGTGCCCGCCGATGCCGCCGCCCGTGGCGCCGAAGCCATGCGTTTGGGCGCGTTTGACTTTCTGATCAAACCGATGGCCGCCAAACGGCTGATCACCTTGGTCGAGGCGGCCATTCAGGCAGGTCCCGCACCGCTCGACAACACCCTGCCCGCCTATGCCCTGCCGGCGATGTCGCTGGGCCAGTCGCCCGCGATGGTCGCGCTGCGCCGCCAGCTTGCCAATGTCGCCGCCAGCCGCGCAGGTGTGCTGATCACCGGCGAGGCAGGCAGCGGCAAAGAGCATTGCGCCAGCGAGATCCACCACGCCAGCGGGCGCGGCGACCGGCCTTTTGTGGCCGTGCATTGCGCCAGTCAGCCCGAGGCGCAACTGGACGCCGAACTGTTTGGCCACACCAGCGGCCACGGCATCGAGCGCCCCGGCGCGATCCAGAACGCGCATCTGGGCACGCTGTTCCTGAACGAGGTGTGTGACCTGCCGCCCAATCTGCAACTGCGCCTGCTGCGCTTTTTGCAGACCTATACGGTGGATCAGCCTTCGGCGTTGCGCACGATTGATGTGGATGTGCGGGTGCTGTGCTCAACCAGCCGCGATCCGGCGCAAATGGTCGCGCAGGGGCGGTTGCGCGCCGATCTGCTGGAACGGCTGGATGTGATCCGGCTGGCAATGCCCCCCTTGCGTCAGCGGCGCGAGGACGCCGCGATGCTGGCACAAACCTTTCTGGACCGTTTCGCAGCCGAGGAAGGCAAGCGTTTCGCGCCGCTGGGCCCACAGCATATCGCCGCGATCGAGGGCTATGACTGGCCGGGCAATCTGCGCGAATTGCGCAGCGTGCTGCGCCGGGCGGTGTTGATGCATGCGGGCGGGGAACTGCCGCTGCGCTGCCTGCCCGCGCGGCATGCCGAACGGCCCGATGGCGCGGCAGGCATGGGCGTTACAGGCATGGGCGGCGAGCCTTGCGGCGATCCAGAACGGCTGGCGCGCGCCATGGCCGGCATGACGCTGGACGAAATCGAGCGCATCGCCATCGAGGCCGCCATCGAGACCGCCGGTGGCAGCCTGCCCGCCGCCGCGCGCGCTCTGGGGGTCAGCCCCTCGACGCTGTACCGCAAACGCGACCGCTGGATCAATGAGGCGCTGACCGGATAAACAAAACCCCGCGACAGGTGATGCTGGCGCGGGGTTTGCTGTTTGTGGTCAGACCGGCCTTTTACCAGCCGCCATCATCGCCACCGCCGCTAGAATCATCCCAGCCGCCGCCATCGCTGATGCCGAAATCCGAACCACCCATATCGCTGTTATAGCTGGACGGATCAGGCGTGGCGGCATGGGCCGTGCCCGTAGCGCCGCTTTCGCCATGGCCGAACATGCCGTCGATGATACGCTCACCAGCGGCAAAGCCCACGCCCGCCGCCGCGCCCGTGGCCAGACCGCCCATGATGCTGGAGCCAAACCCGCCGCCCTGTTGGCCAAAGCCGCCCTGACCATAACCGCCCTGGCCATAGCCGGGCTGGCCGAAACCGCCTTGGCCCATGCCCTGACCGCCCATCGGCGCGGGCATCGCGTTGGACGAACGGCGGCGCAACAGTGCCAGCACGCCAAAGATGGCCGCGCCGATCACTATCGCCCAGATCCACGACGTGCTCTTCTTCTGCTCGGCCGGAGCGGGGGCCTGCGTGGTCGAGCCGGCGGGCGCCACAGCGCCACCCATGCCCAACTGCGCCTTGAGCGCGGCCACCGCCGCCGGCTTTACAAAGGGCAGGCCCGGCTTCAGGCTCTCGGCCTTGGCCAGTTCGGTGCGCGCGCCGGCCTTGTCACCCTTTTTGGCCAGCAATTCGGCCTGCACGAAATGGGCCTTGGCGCTGTCGGGATGCTCCTTGAGCACGCCCGCCATCATCTCCAGCGCCTTGTCCACCTGACCGGATTGCGCCGCGCTCGACACTTCGGCCAGCGTGGCGCTGGCGGCCGAGGCGGCAGAAGGAACCATCAGGGCCGACAGCGCCAGCGCGGCAGGGGCCAGCAACCACAGGCGAGACTTGGACATCGTGATACTCCATGCGAGAATTCGCGTGGAGGAGTTGGGGAACAGGCGGCCAAATTCAAGAGCCGCGGCCCGGGAATGCGACGAAGTGTTGCGATGCCCCGCCTGCGCAAAGCTACGCAGGCGCAAGATCAACGGACAGCAACCAAGTTCGCTTTACAAAGACAACGCACAAGGTTGGCTGGCTATTCCGTCCCCCAACAACAAACACCCGCAAAAGGTAGCTCCATGACGAACCCCTCTCATTCGGCTGGAACCCCTCATGGTGCTTTGGCACCCGTGACCGAAGCAAACTATGCGCGCTTTCCCAAGGTGCGTACAGCCGTCGCCAAATACGCCCCCGGCGCGCTGAACGAACTCTATGCCCGGATCGCGCGCGACCCGATCACCTCCAAGATGCTGCCGACGCAAGAAGCGCGTGAACATGCCGCGTCCAAGCAGTTGCGCCATTGGGACATCATGTTCTCCAGCCGGTTTGATCAGGCATCGCTGGACCGGTCGGAAAAAATCGGCCGAATTCATGCTGATATCGGCCTGACACCGGATTATTACATCAGCGGCTATGCCCTGATGCTCGAAGAGGTGATCGTCAACATGTGCTCGGGCACGCTGGGCGGCAAGGCGCGGGGCGAAACCATCGCCGCCATGGTCAAGGCCGCGTTGCACGACATGGCCGCCGCGCTCAACGCCTATTTCAAGGCCGAGGAAGCCTCGCGCGTGAAGGTGATCAACGAGTTGAACACCGGCCTATCGATGATGGCCGAAGGCGACTTGCGCTATAACCTCAAGGACTTGCCAGAGTCCTATGCGCAGACGGCCAAGGACTTCCACAATATGCGGTTTCAGATCAGCAACATGGTGATCCAGATGACCGATTCGGCCGAAAGCGTCGAGGTGGGCGCCCGCGAAATCAGCAGCGCCGCCAATGATCTGGCCAACCGCACCGAATCGCAGGCCGCCGCCATCGCCCGCACCGCCGAAATGATGCGCACCGTATCGGACGGCATCGCCACCACCGCCAACAGCGCCAAACAGGTCAACGCCAGCGTCTCGCAAGTGTATCAGCACGCCCACGAAGGCGGCCAGATCGTCGAAGCCGCCGTGGGAGCGATGGACAAGATCAAGCATTCCTCGGAAGAAATCGCCAGCATCACCGATGTGATCGAGGCCATCGCGTTCCAAACCAACCTGCTGGCGCTGAACGCCGGCGTCGAGGCGGCCCGCGCCGGGGACGCGGGCAAGGGCTTTGCCGTGGTCGCATCCGAAGTGCGCGCCCTGGCCCATCGCACCACCGAATCGGCCAAGACGATCAAGGACCTGATCACCAAATCCAGCGAAGACGTGCGCGAAGGCGTCGATCTGGTGGGCCAGACCGGCGAATCGCTGGAGCGCATCATCCAGATGATGTCGCAAACCACAGGGCAGGCTCAGGACATCGCCGGCTATGCCGAAACACAGGCCGAAAGCATGCGCTCGCTGACGGCAGAGATCCAGCAGATGGACATCAATACGCAACAAAACGCCGCCATGGTCGAGGAATCGAATGCGGCCGCGCGCGGGCTGAAGGATCAAGCCGGCCTGATGGCCCGCATCGTCGGCCAGTTCAAACTGGAACGCCGTGAAAAGCCTCGCACCGGCAGCGCCGCCGACCGGGGCATGCGCCGCGATCCGGCGCAGGTCGAGATGGAAACGCAGTTACGACGCGCCGCCAACTGGTAATTCACCATATGGCCCCGCACCCTAGCCCCGCTTGCCCTGATGGGTATGGCGGGGCTAAACCTTTGTGGATGACCGCCCAACCACCCCGGATCAAGATCACCCTGCGCCTGTATTGCGGCGAAGAAATCGCCATGGGGCCGGGCAAGGCCGACCTGCTGGACGCGATCATCGCCGAAGGCTCGATATCAGCGGCCGGGCGCGCGATGGGCATGAGCTATCGTCGGGCATGGCTGTTGGTGGACGCGATGAACCGCTGTTGGCAGGCCCCACTGGTCAGCGCCAGCCCCGGCACCACCGCGCGCGCCACCCCGGCAGAGCCCCGCCGCGGTGGCGGAGCGCATGTCACGCCCACCGGCCATCAGGTGCTGAACGCCTATCGCGCGATGCAGGCCCATGCCAATGCGGCCGTGGCGGGCCAGGACTGGGCCACTCTATCGGCACTGTTGCGCGATCAGCCGCTGATCCACCAGCCCCCCCGCGATTAAGCGGCGGCGGCCCGGCACCGGCTGCACGAAATCGGCGCAAATCCATGCCGTTTTTTAGGCGAATCCATGCGATAACCGGGCCAAGGGGGATTTTGCCGCCGCCACTCTTGCCAGTATGTAACAAAACTGACATGGCCCGGCGAATTCTGCCCGTTTTACGCCCTTTTCATCTGTGAGTCGCGCCATTCGCCAGATTGCTGCCCTGCCCTATCGCAAGACCGGCCCCGAACTGAACGCACCGATCGAGGTGTTGTTGGTGACATCACGGGGAACCGGGCGATGGGTGTTGCCCAAGGGTAACCGGATGAAAGGCGTGGTCAACCATGCCGCCGCCGAACTGGAGGCGCTGGAAGAAGGCGGCGTGGTGGGCTCGATCTGCCCCGCGCCGCTGGGGTCATACCAATACCGCAAGCAGTTGAATTCGGGCGCGTCCTTGCAGGTTGAGGTGGTGGTCTTCCCCTTGGCCGTGACGCAGGAACTGGACAGCTGGAAAGAGGAGGCACAGCGCACCCGCCGCTGGTTCTCGTTGCGTGAGGCTGCCGAAAATGTTGCCGAACCGGGCCTGCGCGATCTGATGCGCGGTTTCAGCCCGGCCGATTTTACCGCCGCCGCGTCCGGCTTGCCCCTGCCCGGCGGCTTTCGTTCTGTGAGGGAAGGTTTCAGAATGTTCCACTGGTTTCAGGCCTTGCTGCCCCGTCAGGGTCAGTTTTTCGACCTGTTCGAGGCCCATGCCCAGACCGTGACGGCGGGCGGTGACGCCCTTTCGCGCCTGTTCCAGGGCGGCGCTGGCATGGCCCAGCACGTCAAGGAAATCGTCGAGCGCGAGGAAGAGGCCGACACCATCACCCGCGAAGTGCTGGTGAGCGTGCGCAAGACCTTCCTGACGCCGTTTGACCGTGGCGCGATCATCAGCCTGATCGGCGCGATGGATGATGCCATCGACCAGATGCAGCAGACCGCCGGCGCCATCGACCTGTATGACGTGCGCGAATTCACGCAGGAAATGCGCGACATGACCGCGATCATCGTCGACGCCAGCCGCCTGATCGCCGAAGCGCTGCCGATGCTGCGCGACATCCACGGCAACGCTGCCCGCCTGCACGAGTTGACCGAGCGTCTGGTGCGCATGGAAGGCCAGGCCGACGACATCCACGCCAAGGGCCTGAAGAACGCGTTCAAGCAGTTCGGCAAGACCGACACGATGCGTTTCATCGTCGAGCGCGAGATCTACAGCCACCTGGAAAAGGTGGTCGACAAGTTCGAGGATGTCGCCAACGAGATCGACGGCCTCGTCATCGATCACGCCTGATAGGGGGCTGCCCTCATGGAACATGTGATCGTGGCGATGCCGCTGATCGTGGCGCTGGTGGTGCTTGCGCTGCTGTTCGATTTCATCAACGGGCTGCATGACGCGGCCAATTCGATTGCGACGGTCGTCTCGACCAAGCTGCTCTCGCCGGTGCAGGCGGTGATTTTCGCCGCCTTTTTCAACTTTGCCGCCTATTGGTTTTTCGGCCTGAAGGTCGCCGAAACCGTGGGCAAGGGCATGGTGAACAAGGACATCATCACCCCGCACGTCATCTTTGGCGCGCTGGTGGGGGCCATGGCGTGGAACGTGTTCACCTGGCTGCGCGGCATCCCCTCGTCCTCCAGCCACGCGCTGGTCGGCGGTCTGGTGGGCGCAGGCATTGCGCGCGGTGGTCTGGACGCGGTGGTCTGGGGCGGCGTCAGCAAAACCGCCAGCTTCATCGTGCTGGCCCCGCTGATTGGCATGGCGGCCTCGATGCTGCTGATGCTGCTGTCCTCGTGGCTGTTCGTCAAGGCGTCGGCCCGCGCGGCCGAGCGGTCATTCAAGGCGCTGCATCTGGCATCGGCTGCGGCCTATTCGCTGGGCCACGGCGCCAATGACGCGCAAAAGACGATGGGGATCATCACCGTCCTGCTCTATTCGCAGGGCATGCTGGGCGGTGAATTCCACGTGCCGGGCTGGGTGGTGCTGTCCTGCTATGTCGCGATGGGTCTGGGCACGCTGTCGGGCGGCTGGAAGATCATCGAGACGATGGGCAACAAGATCACCAAGCTGTCGCACCATCAGGGCTTTGCCGCCAGCATGGGCGGATCGATCATGCTGTTCGGCGCCAGCGCGATGGGCATTCCGGTGTCGACCACCCACACCATCACCGGCTCCATCATGGGCGTGGGCGCGGCCAAGCGTACCAGTGCGGTGCGGTGGAGCGTGGCAGGGCGTCTGGTGGTGGCATGGGTCATCACCATTCCGGCGGCGGCGGCCGTGGGTGCGGCGTTCTATTATATCGCCACGCTGATCGGCTGATCCCCCGTTTACCGGGCAAGCAAAAGGCCGGCAGGGCGCAAACCCTGCCGGCCTTTTTGTGTGGCCCTGATCGGCCGCGATCAGGTGTTGACCGGCCGCCGCGCATACAGGCCAAAGCCCGCAATCACCGCATAGCACAGCGCCGGCAGACCCAGCGCCAGCGACAGCGAGGTGCTGTCAGCCAGCGCGCCCACCAGCGGCGGGACAATCGCACCGCCCACGATGGCGACGTTGATGATGCCCGAACCATCGGCCGCCTTGGCGCCCAGCCCTTCGCAGGCAAGGCTGAAGATCGTCGGGAACATGATCGAGTTCATCAGGCCAATCGCCAGCAGCGTATAGGCCGCCAGATGCCCGCCCGAATTGGCCGAAATCGCGATCAGCGCCACAGCCCCCAGCGCGTTGCACGCCAGCAGCTTGCCCGGATGGATCACCCGCATCAGCGCCGAACCGGCAAAACGGCCCAGCATCGCGCCCAGCCAATAGACAAAGATCAGCTTGCCCGCGCCCGCTTCGTCCAGCGCCAACACATGGGGCTGACGCAGATAGTTGACGATCATCGAGCCTACGGCAACTTCGGCCCCGACATAGACAAAGATGCACAGCGCGCCAAAGGCAAAGCGCGGACGCGACAGCAGCGCAAAGCCGTCAAACAGCCCGCCCTGCGTGTGCTTTTCGCCCTGCAGGCGGTTGCGGTTGAACCACACCACCAGCGCCACCAGACCCAGCGCCAGCGCCAGACCGATATAGGTGCGCACCACCGTCGAGGTTTCGGCCACGCGATAGGCGTCCAGCTCCGGACCCGACAGCTTGGCCGGATCGACATGCGCCAGCCCGCCCAGAATCAGCGCCGAGCCAACGATGGGAAAGATCACCGTGCCCAGGCTGTTGAACGCCTGCGCAAAGGTCAGGCGGCTATGCGCGGTCTTGACCGGACCCAGCAGCGAAATCAGCGGATTGGTCACCACCTGCACGATCACCACGCCCGAGGCCAGCACGAACAGCGCGAACAGGAACACCGGGAAAGCCGCGCTTTGCGAGGCCGGGATGAACATCAGACAGCCGCCCACCATGAGTAACAGGCCGATGACCGCGCCGCGCATATAGCCGACCTTTTTGACCAGCGCCGCGCCCGGCAGGCCAATGATCGCATAGGCGGCGAAAAAGGCGGTGTTGACGAACATCGCCTGCATGTAATTCAGCGTGAACAGCTCTTTCAGCTTGGGAATGATCACGTCATTCAGGCTGGTGATCCCGCCAAAGGTAAAGAACAGCGCCATCACGAAAAGGCGCAGTTCCGGGGCATCGATATGGGTGCCCTCCTCTTCGATGGTGCTTGGATCGGTGCTGCTCGACAGGTCGGGCGCCAGCGCCATAGGTCGTCTCCCATATAGTGGCAGTTACATTCGGCCTGTTTTGCGGCCTGATGCCCCGCGTTAACAGAGCGCGTCCACGCGGTCATGCCATCCAGACTGACAACGCTGACACATGCCCGCAGGAATAGCTATTCACCCTGTGACGTCAAGCCCGCCCACCCATAGCCAAAGGGCGGCGCAAGGCCTCTGCCCCGCGCCGCCCCTGTGGTACTGGCCGCAATGGTCAGGCGGGCACAGCCTGCGCGGCGGCCTGCCCCCGGTCATAATCGGCCACCCGCGCGCGGATCAACGGGAACAGGTCGCGCCCGATGGTCTTGACGTCCTCGATCGGGTCAAACCCGCGCAGGATGAAGGCCGACACGCCCGCCTTGTAATAATCCATGATCGCATCGGCCAGCGTGTCCGGGCTGCCGACCAGCGCGCCCGAATTGCTCTGCCCGCCGCGCAACTGATTGATGCCGTTCCAGAAACACTTTTCCAGCCGGTCGCCGCGCGCGGCAATGTCGGCGGTGCGCTTGAACCCGTCGGCTTTGTTGGCGACGACATTGGCGTCCAGCTTGCCCATGTTGGCCATCACCTGATCCCGGATCGCATCGGCCCGCGCCCATGCGGCCTCGTCCGTCTCGGCAATGACGATGCGGATCGACATCAGGAAACGCGGGCTTCGGCCATGGGG
Source organism: Novosphingobium ovatum (assembly GCF_009909235.1). Lineage (GTDB taxonomy): Bacteria > Pseudomonadota > Alphaproteobacteria > Sphingomonadales > Sphingomonadaceae > Novosphingobium > Novosphingobium ovatum. Next base: position 97,808 of record NZ_JAAAPO010000001.1, on the reverse strand, counting down.
CGCTGCGGCGGCGCGCACCTTGGCCACCACCTCGCTCATGCCCTCGACCGTGTCGGACAGGGTGGCAAACACGTCACAGCATTCCCCCGCCGTCTCCAGCGCGGCCGGGCTCATGCCGCCGAAATAGACCGGGATCTGCGGGTTCACCGGCTTTACCGCGCAAAAGCCGCCGGTGAACTTGAACCACGTGTCGTCATGGTCAATCGGCGCGGTGCTGGTCCACATCTGGCGCAGCACGCGGATATATTCGCGCGCGCGGTCATAACGCGCCACCTTGGTCTGATAGTCGCCATCGGCCTGCGTTTCCTCGTCGCTGGCGGCGGTGATGATGTGCACGCCCGCGCGCCCCGGCATCAGGTTGTCCAGCGTCGCCAGCATGCGCGCGGCCATCGTCGGCGGGATGAAACCGGGGCGATGCGCCAGCATCACGCCCAACCGCTGGGTATGCGCCGCGACATAGCCCGCCGTGGTGAAATTGTCGGGCATCGTCGCGGCATTGGCGATCAGCACCCGGTCATAGCCATAGGCCTCGTGCAGTTTGGCCATCTTGGCGATGCCGTCGGGGTCAAAGGTGGTGAAGGGCAGCGGGCTGATCTCGCTGGAGATATTGTGGTTGAGCAGGCCGTTCAGTTCTACCGGCATGGGGTCACTCCGATGGCTGTGAGAGGTTGGCGGGCAGGTCCACCCGGATCAGGCGGCCGGTGCGCGCGGCGATGTCTTTCTTGTCCAGATCGGGGCCATGGGCCTCCTCGGTCGCGGGGTCTTTGGCCCGCAGATCCGCCCCTGTCTGGCGCGACAGGATGACGATCAGATCGGTGTCGGGCTGCAACGCAAAGGGAAACTCGTGCCAAGTGCCGATATGCATCTGGAACCCCGCGCTGCCATTAAACAGAAAGGCCCGCGCCGCCGACAGATCGGGCAGATCGCCTTCGCCGGGCGGGGCCATCACCGCGACAAATGGCTTTCCCCCCAGCGGGATGAAGGCCTGCGTATGCTGGAAATGGCGCTCCATATAGCGGACCTCCAAAGGGCGCGGGTCCATCGCGGCCAATGTGATATCCACCGCGCTTTCGCTGACAAAGGGCGCAGGGACCGACACCCGCACCGCCCCGCGATAGTAATCGATGGGGATCTCGGGCGCACCCGATGCCCGGCCAATGATCGTGCCAAACGGCGCCAGCGCATCGGCGCAAGCGGGCGTCAGCGGCAGGATCAGCGCATCGGCCATGTCAGCCCCGCCACATCCGGCCAATCAGCCCATCGCGCAGCACGAATTGGTGCATCAGCGCCCCCGCGATATGCAGCGCCAGCGCGCAACCGCCGATGATCAGCGCCCAGCGGTGGATCGCGCCGAAAAAGCCGTATTTGAACAAGGTGTGCGCGTTCCATGGCACCGGTGGCACAATATGCGGGATCATGCCGCCGGGCCCAAAACCGTCATGGCCAAAGAACCAGATCGGCGGCGCGGGATAGCCCCCGCCCGACCCCAGCGAGGACAGCGCCGCCCAGCCCGACAGCGGCACGATCAGCATCCCCAGATAAAGCAGCCCCTGCAAGCCGCTGGCCAGCCGCGCCTGTGCCGGGCTGGTGCCATCGGGCGCGGGCGGGGCGGTGTTGCGCATCCGCAGCGTCAGTCGCCACAGCACCGCCGCCAGCAGCAACAACCCCAGCGTGTGGTGGATCTGACTGGACAGCAGATGTTTGGCCGCGCCCTGCGGCGTCTTGTCGGCATAGGTCCAGCCCATGATGAAACCCACCGGCACCTCGACCGCAATAGCCGCCGCCATCGTCCAGTGCAGCACCTTCTGCACCCCGCTCCATCCTGCTGCCTGCCCCATGCCTGTTCTCCCGCCCCCGGCCAAATGACCACCGGTGTCCGCACCCCGATCCTGCCAAGCGCGCGCGGCTTGCCTGCGGCCGTATGGCGATTGGCCGCAGCGCGGATAGTTCCCCATCGTGCGTCCGTTCAATGCGCCCCTTGCCTAAACCGGGCCAACTGGGACACATCGACAGGCGGGCATCGCGTGCCACCTTTCGGACACGCGCCCACATCCAACCAGACGAGACGAGAGCCCCATGACGGACACCGCAACCCTGAAGCAGCAGTTGGCAGCCGCCTTGCCCACTGGCAGCCTGACCGATGCCGCCGACCGGCTGGCCTATATGGCCAATGACGTTTACCGCACAGGCGGCGTGCCGCTGGCGGTGGCGCGCCCGGGCAGCGTGGCCGAATTGCAGGCGGTCGTGGCGCTGTGCAACGATGCGGGCGTGGCGATGGTGCCGCGCGGCGGCGGCGCGTCCTATACCGATGGCTATTTGTATGGACCGGGCGGCCATGTGCTGATCGACACCGGCGCGCTGACCGCGATGGAGATCGACGAGGAAAACGCGGTTGTCACCGTTGAGGCGGGCGTAACGTGGAAAGCGCTGAAGGAAGCGCTGGACGCGCGCGGGTTGCGCACGCCGTTCTGGGGGCCGTTTTCGGGCATTGCGGCGACGATTGGCGGCTCGGTCAGCCAGAACTCGGTCAGCCATGGCACCGCCGCCCACGGCATCTCGGCGCAAAGCGTGTTGAGCATTGATGTCGTGCTGGCCAATGGTGAACTGCTGTCCACCGACATGGCCACCGGCATGCGCCATTATGGTCCGGACATGGCCGCGCTGTTTACCGGCGATTGCGGCACGCTGGGGGTCAAGGCGCGCATCCGCCTGCCCCTGCTGCGCGCGATGCAGCATGCCGAAACGCTCTCCTTTGCCTTTGACGATTTTGCCCAATGCCATGCCGGTGTGCGTCAAGCGCAATTGGCGCGGCTGGATGATTCGCACTTTGGTCTGGATCTGGCGCTCTCGCAGGGGCAGATCGGCCGCAACGAGGGCATGGGCGCGCGGTTGAAGATCGCCGCTGCCATCTTCAAGAAGTCGCCATCCAAGATCCGCGCGATCAAGCAATTGCTGAAGATGGCGATTGCGGGCGAAAACCCGATGCGGTCGGGCGCCTATATGTGCCACTTCATCGTCGAAGGCTTTGACCCAGCGGACGCCCAGCACCGCGCCGCCCGCCTGCGCGCGATCATGGAACCCTATGGCCGCGAGATCGCCAATTCGATCCCCGAATTCGTCCGCTCGATGCCGTTTGCGCCGCTGGCCAATATCCTTGGCCCCAATGGCGAACGCTGGGTGCCGATCCATGGCGTGCTGGCGCACCGCAATGTGGTGCCCTTCCACAACGCCTATATGGCGCTGCTGGCCACGCGCAAGGCCGACATGGAACGGCTGGGCGTGTGGACCGGCACGATGTTCTCGCCCGTTGGCTCCAGCGGGTTCCTGTACGAGATCGCCCTGTATTGGCCGGACGCGCGCACGCCCTATCACCTGGAAACGCTGGGTCCGGACTGGATCGCCAGCCTCAAGGACTATCCCGCCAATGCGGAGGCCAAGGCCTATGCCAACGAACTGAAGGAAGCGGTCGTCGCGCTGATGCAGGAATATGGCTCGGGCCATTTCCAGCTGGGCCGCGCCTATCCCTATCAGCCGCGTTTGCAGGCGCAGGCCAGCAACCTGATCCACAAGATCAAGGCCGAGCTGGACCCCAAGGGGCTGATGAACCCCGGCGCGCTGGGCTTCTGATCGCGGCATAAAGCCAAAGGCACAAGGCCGGGCCAAAGGGCTGGGCCAAAAGGCCGGGGAGGTAACGCCCTTCCCGGCCTTTTTGCTGCGCGGCATTCGGGCGTCATCCGCGCGGGCGCCAAACGCGCCTCCCCAAACGCAAACGACCGGCCCCAGATATGCGGGACCGGTCGGGCGCGTTGGTCAGGTGACCAATCGGTTTAAAGCGCTGAGCCTTACGGCTTGGAGTTCAGCGGCGGACGGGGCGGGAACGGCCCCTTGGGCGCGGGCGGCTGCGGCACCGACCAACCGTTCGGGATCGGCGAGGGCTTTTGCTCGCGCGAGTAGTTTTCGAGGCTGGAGAGCGACGGGCCGTAGTCGGTTTCGGGCGCGTGCAGCCACTTTTCGTCCATGGCGCGGGCGGCGGCCACCAAATCGGCGGGCAAACCGGCAATGCCATTGGGAATGGTCGAGAAGTGGGTGAAATAGCTCATGTGGCCGGGCGCCTGACCCATCATCATCCACGGCAGCCACGGCGTGATGCGGCTCCACGAACCGGTGTGGGGGATATGCGTCAGGTTGGGGTTCTCGACGTCGGCCTTCTTGACCACATAGATGAACTGTTCCGACACGCGGTTCATCCAGCCCGAGCTTTCGCGCGGCCACACATCCGGGCGCAGCGCGTTGGGATAGATCATGTCGATGCCGGTGTTCAGGATCATCGTGCCTTCCGGGCCCCACTGCCAGTCCTGCAGGAAGGGCTTGGGCTCGCGCTTGACCACCTGCATGCCGCCATAGGAGGGCGGTTCGGGCACGAATTCGCTGATGGTAAAGTTGAACGGATCGTTGGCGATGGGCACGACCTTGACTCGCTCACCGGTGTACGGGTTGGTCCATTCCTTCAGGATCTCGTTGGTTTCCAGATCGCGATAGAACACGACCTCACGCAACAGGCGGCGCCAGCTGCCATCGGGCAGGCGGTTGATGCGCACAAAGGAGAAGCCTTCGACGTTCATCAGCGGGCGCACCGCCTCGTTGTCGCGCACGCCAAAGATCTTGCCACGGATCCAGCCGCATTTTTCCTTGCCGGGCTCGACGTCGGCGTCCAGGCGGGCATAGGTGTCGCGGGTCCACTTGGGGTCCTTGAAGTCGATCTTGGTGACAAAATCGATCTTCTTCTTGCGGCCCGTCGAGGCGGCCTGCGCGGTGGCGGGCGTCAATGCGGCGCCGGCCGCAGCGGTGGCGGCCACGCCGGCCAGACCGAACGCATCGCGCCGGGTCATCTTTGTGTCGTCCATGAAAGGCACTCCCTCTTGGAAATTTGCCCCAGGTCAATGGGGGGATCGGCTGGGCGTGTTCTCTTCCCTATCGGTGTCGGCGTACAGGGACCATGCGATTTGCTGTCCACCTGACGGATAACCCATCGGGGCAGTCCTTGCTCTTGGCGCTGACAATACACATCTGACAGACACGCGCCGTTTCACCAGGGAGTCGCCCGATGCTCAACACATTCCAGCAAGCGAGCCACCCAATGCTGCCTTCTGCCACCGCTGACGAGGCGGCGCGGCAAGAGTTTGCAAAAAGCTTCAAGGGGTTCATTCAGAGCACCCTGTTGCCGGGTCTCACCCCCATCTATAACACCCGCGTCGCCAAGGCGTTCGAAAAGGAACACAAGCGCACGCCGCAGAACCGCGCCGACATCCGCAAGGGCATGATCAAGGATGCCTATTTCCAGCATTATGCGGCCAACAACCGCATCGCGCAGGAATTGCTGTGGGAATCGGTCAACGTCTCGGTCGACCGCGAACTGCCCGAACTGATCGAGCGCGCCAAGGAACTGTCGGCCAAGTCCAAGGCCGAACTGCGCATCTCGCCCGATTTCGTGCCGCCCCGTTATGTCACGGCGGTCGACATCCACTGCATGCCCGGCGGCTATTGCAGCGAAGTGACGCGGGACGATGTGGCCGTGGGCGCGCTGTATGATCGCGGCGTGTTCCTGTATTCGATGGGCTATACCGGCCCCAACAACGACGACATGGGCCGCAGCGTGTGCAATTACCTGCGCCGCCACACCCCCGACTTCAAGCCCAAGCGCATTCTGGACATGGGCTGCACGGTGGGTCACTCGACCCTGCCGTACAAGGAATACTTCCCCGACGCCGAGGTGTGGGGCATCGACGTGGGCGCGCCCTGCGTGCGTTACGCCCATGCCCGCGCCGCCGGCATGGGTCTGGACGTCAACTTTGCCGCCATGAACGCCGAGGAAACCACCTTTGAGGACGGTTACTTCGATCTGGTCGTCAGCCACATCCTGCTGCACGAAACCAGCGGCAAGGCCATGCCCCGCGTGTTCGCCGAAGCGCACCGCGTGCTGGCCCCCGGCGGTCTGATGATCCACGCCGACTTGCCCCCGTTCGACCTGATGGACCCGTTCACCCAGTTCATTCTGGACAACGAGACCTGGTACAACAACGAGCCGTTCTGGGGCGCGATGCGTGATCTGGACCAGATCGCTCTGGCCGAGAAGGTCGGTTTTGAGCGGTCGGCGGTGCGCTTTGACACCGCGCCCATGGCGGTCATGGAATTTGCCGCACAGGCCGAAGGCTACAGCCAGAGCGCGGCCGAGGACGTGGCCGAGCGTGACTTTACCGCCGGTGAATTCGCGCCGGGCGGCGGCTGGGAAGTGCTGATCGCGCAAAAAAGCGCAGCCATGGCCGATGCGGCCTGACGGGGGATTACAGGAATGACCGATACCACCACTCGCCCCCACGTCATCAAGGACGCCAAGGGCAAGCGCCCCCAGTTCTATGACGCGCCCGGCATGGACACCGCCATGTCGATGATCATGGTGCTGGCCAGCGAATTGTCGACCCTGCGCGACCGTCTGGACAGCGCCGAGCGCGTGGCCAAGGCCAGCGGCATGGATCTGGCCGCCGGCATCGAGGCGCTGGAACTGGATCAGGCCGCGCTGGAAGAGCGTGAGGCCCGCCGTCAGAACTTCCTTGAGCGCCTGTTCTATCTGGCCCGCAAGGAAGCGCAGGAAGCCTCTGACGCCGAAACCACCGAGGGCTTCAACCAGATGATCGACGAGATCGCCGAAGGCTGACGCCCTGCTTCCATGGCCGCCATGCCTCCCTGCGGCGGCCACACAGACCCGGCCCCTGTCACGGGGGCCGGGTTTTTGTTTACCCGTCCCCCGGTGACCGCTTGCCCACACAGTGCGCCCACAAAAAAGGGGCGCCGCAGCACCCCTTTTCGCACCATTCGGACAGGCCGGTTACTTGGTCATCAACCGCACCGGCAGCGCATCGCTCACCGCCGCGTCCAGCGCCACACGGGCGCGCAGGGCGGCGGCACTGCGCAGCTTGTGGCCATAGGCCTTGAGGAACAGATGCGTGATGCGGTTGGCATCCGCCATGCGCGCCGGGACGGGCGGTCCGGGCTGGGTGAAATCACAAATCATCCCGCCAAAATAATGGTTCACCCCTTCCAGCACCAAACCATAGCGGTGCCCGCCCGGCGGCGCCGCGTCATAGCCGTCCAGATGGCTGCGCCATGCGTCGGGGGTGGCGCCGGTGATGCCCGGCACAATGTCGGTGGTGCCCGTTTGCACCAGCGCGGGCACGGCGATCTTGCCATAGCCTTCCCTGGTGATCAGCACAGGGATAGCGGCGGGCGGCGAGAAGGCGACCACCGCCAGCGCCTTGCCATCGGTGAACGGGCCGGTCAGGCCTTCGGGCCGCTGTGCCTCGGCCCCGCCCAGCACCAGCGCCGTCATCCCGCCATAGGAATGGCCCATCGCCACATAGGGCGCATGGCCGATATGGTCCTGCAACGCGCGGAAATCCTCCACCCGCGCCTTCCATGTGGTCAGGCCGGGGAATTTCTTGGTGTCGGGGTGTTCGCGCGAATCGACATGCAGCGGCCCCAGCACCCGCCATCCCGCCTGGACCAGCGGTAGAATGATCGGATCGTAATATTTGGGCGCCGATCCCGCGCCATGGCTGAACAGGATGATCCCCACCGGACGCCCACGCGGCACCCATTCGGTGATCTCGACCTGACGCCCCCCATCGGCGGTGATGAAAAATCGGCGCGGCTGGTTTACCGGCGCGGCGCTTGCCTGACCGCTCCACACGCCGCCCAGCACCGGCACAGCGGCCAGCGCCCCCAGCAAGGCACGGCGATCAGTGGCAAGGATGTCGTCAGTCATGGGGGCGCTCCTGTGGCGAAATACCACCGGCAAGTCTAACCCCGGCCAAGCCCCCGCGCCACGCCCCGCGCCAATCATCCGCCCATCAGATAGTCGCCGGCCATGACGGGCGGCCAAACGGCGAACGGGCCGGCCTCCGTGGCAAAAGGGGTGCCACGGCGACCGGCCCGCTGCAGGTTCGAAGGTGATCCCCCACGAACCGACGCTGGCAGTCTTAGAACTTGTAGCCCAGCGACACGCGCCAGGTGGCCGGATCGGCCATAAAGCGCGGCGCCACCACGCTGAAGGCAAAGCCGGTGGTCCAATAGGTCTGATCGGTCAGGTTCTTGCCCGAAACGCGCAGCGCCCAGCGGCCATAGTCATAGCCGACATAACCATTGAGGATATCGGTGCGCGGCACATGGCCGATCCACAGATTGTCGGGCGTGGCATAGTAATCGGCGCGGATCGAATAGTTCAGACCCGCCACGAAATTGCCCGGACCAAACGGGGCCACCAGATCACCGCCAAAGGTGTACTGGAACTTGGGCACGCTGGTCATCTGGTTGCCGACATAGCTGCCCGCGGCTGCCGACGTCTCGGCCGAACGCTTGTACTTGGCCTCGTTGAAGGCGGCATTGCCCCACAGCGTCAGGGCCGGGAACGGCTTGACGCTGGCCTCGATCTCGACACCCTTGTGCAGACCGGCATAGTTCTGCGTCAGGAAATTGCCCAGATTATCGACCGTCTGCTGTTGCAGGCGGGCATAATCGTTGATGAAGGCCGACACGTTCAGACGCGCCTTGTGGTCAAAGAATTCGGACTTGAAGCCGATTTCATAGGCCTTGACGTTCTGCGGGCCATAGGGGGTGGACAGCGCGGTCAGCGTGGTGGCCAGACCGTTGTAACCGCCCGCCTTGAAGCCTTCGGAATAGGAGGCATAAAGGAAGACATCGCGCGACAACTGATAATCCACGCCCACCTTGGGCAGGAAATTGCGCCAGGTATCGCGGCGATTGACCGGCGAGGCGCCCATCATCGCGTTGAAGGTCTTCTTGTCCTCGGTCCAGCGGCCACCGGCCGTAACCGTCAGGCCCGCCACCGGGTGCAGGCTGACCTGACCAAAGGCGGCATAGCTGTCGGTGGTGATCGCGTAATTGGTGGTCGAGGGGCCAAAGAAGATCGTCGAATAGACGTCCTGCGTGCCCTTTTCGTTAAAGTAATACAGGCCCGCCACATAGGTCAGCAGACCATCGGCCACACTGCCCTTGAGCTGCAATTCCTGCGTAAAGCTGCTGTCGCCCATATAGCTGGTGCGGTCAAACAGCGCCATGTAACCGGGCGCGGTGATGCCCAGCGCCGCCCACGGCACGCCGCCCGAGAATTCCTCGCGCCAGGCGTCATCCAGATGCGACCACGAGGTGATCGAGGTCAGCTTGGTGTTCGGGCCCAGATCGGCTTCGAGGTTGAGGTTCAGGCCATATTGCGTCGAATTGGTGAAGGACGGCGAGGGGCTGAGCACCGTGCGGTACGAACCGCTGGTCGGCGGCGCGGCCAGATAATTGCTGCCGGTGTAGAACGGGCTGATCGCCACGGCATACTGGCCATCGCTGGAATAGTGCGAGTAGAAGCCCTTAGCCTTGGCCTTGAAGCCCTCGGTCACATAGACCAGCTGGCCTTCGAAACCGGTGAAGTTTTCCGCGCCCACCGCCTTTTGCAACGTGGCGTTGTACTGGCGTCCGCCATCACGTTCGCGGTGCATGGCCGAAAAGCCCGCGCGCAGCTTGCCATCCTGCGTCACCGGACCGCTGGCGTTGCCCTTCAGGCTGAATTCGCCCCAGGTGCCCACGGCCGCCTCGGTCGACAGGCGGAAGGTGGCGCCCGGCTCACGGGTGATGATCTTCAACGCGCCCGCCGCGCTGTTGCGGCCATACAGCGTGCCCTGCGGCCCGCGCAGCACCTCGATACGCTCGATATCGATGGCTTCGATAAAGCTGGCGGCGGTGCGCGGCTGATACACATCGTCGATGTAGATGCCGACATCGGGTTCCGAGGTGATCAGCGACCCGTCCGTCACGCTGCCGCCACGGATATAGGGCGAGATCCCCGCCGAACCACCAGTCACCTGCGTGAACTTGACGTTGGGGGCGACCTGCCCCAGATCCTTGACGTTGGTGATCTGCAGGCGCTTGACCTCCTCGGCGCCCAGCGCGGTGACCGACACTGGCGTCTTCTGGATCGAGGAGGCCGAACGGGTGGCGGTGACGACGATGTCGCTCAGACCGCTGCCAGTATCAGCCGCCGGGGCCGTTTCGGCCAGCGCGGGCATGGCCATCGCGCTGAGCGCTGCGCCGCCCAGCAGCGCCACGGCCAGACGGCCGCGTGCGGGATTCAGTCTCATGGTGTACTCCCCGTTATGTTGCATTGCACTATGATGACAGACTGCCTCAGCGCCCGCCGCGCGCCACGTGTGGGGATGGTGTTATTCGCCCTGCGATCACTTATTTTTATATGTTATACCAAATGGACATAAGTGCAACGGATGGCAACTTTACCATGCCGCATTCATCCATGCGCGTTACTTTAACTGCCGGGCAACGTCCCGCAATCCACCGGCAAAGCCACCCCCGTGATCGCGCGTGACGCCGGATCGGCCAGCATCAGCACCGCATGGGCAATGTCGCCCGCGCTGGCCAGCCGGCCCATCGCGGCATAGGACGCCATCATGCCCAGCATGTCCGCCTCGGCCTGACCTTCGCGCAGATTGCCCATCAGCATGGGGGTGGGCACCGCGCCCGGCAGAACGGCGTTGACGGTGATGCCATCAGGCCCGGCCGCCCGCGCGGCGACGCGGGTGGTCATCAGCACCGCCGCCTTGGACGCGCAATAGGCGCCCGCCTGCGCCATGGCGGTGATGGCCATGCCGGACGCGACATTGACAATCGCCCCCTGCCCGGCCCCGCGCATGGCCAGAATGCCATGCTTGCACCCCAAAAACGTGCCATCGGCATTCACCGCCATATGCTGCCGCCACAGGTCCAGCGGCATGTCGGTAAACGGCACATTGGGGACAAAGATCCCGGCGTTGTTGACCAGCACATCCAGCCGCCCGGCCTGAGCCACAACGGCCGCAATGGCGGCCTGCCACTGCGCCTCGTCGGTGACATCCAGCGTCAAACCCACCGCCCCGCCGCCCAGTTCGCCTGCCAGCGCATCGGCGGCCGCGCCATCCAGATCGGCGGCAAACACCCGCGCGCCCTGTGCGGCAAAATCAGCACAGATCGCCCGGCCCAACCCGCCGCATGCACCCGTCACCAGCACCGAGTGCCCGGCAAACCGGCCGCTCATTCGGCCGCTGCCTGCGCGGTGCTGGCCACGCCAAACTGGGTGAATTCAGGCAGGCGATAACGGCTGAACACCACCAGCGCCAGCAACTGCCCCGCCGCCGGGATCAGGCTGTAGAGCAGCACGATGCCATGGATCGCGCTGGGCGACTGCTGGATCGCGCCCTCGGTCGAGGAGACAAAGCCGAAGGCGCTCATCACCAGACCGGCAATCACCGGCCCCATGGCAAAGGCCAGCTTTTCCATGGCGGAATACAGACCCGCGAACACGCCCTCGTTCGCCGATCCGGTCGAGCGGCGCTGATAATCCACCGTGTCGGTCATCATCGAAAGCGCCAGCAGGATGAAGCCGCCATTGACCATGCCGATCACCGCCGCGCGCGCCAGCACCAGCACATGCTGCGTGGCCAGCGCAAAACCGCCCGGCAGCGTGACCAGCACATCATCGCCCGGCTTGACCCAGAACCACGTCACCGTGATCGCCGCCCATACCAGCGAGGCCCCGACATAGGCGCGCGGCTTGCCGATCTTTTGCGGCAGCCACAGCCACAGCGGCTGCGCCAGCAGGGCAAAGGTGGACATCGTCAGGATGAACGGCAGGATCAGCCAGATCGCGTCAATCGCATACAGGAACATGAAGCTGATGACGGTGTACGAACTGGCCTGCGCCACGTTCGAGATGATCGTCGTCGAGAGCAGCGTCATATAGGGCTTGTTCGCGCGCACCGGCTGCAACTGCTTCCACAGGCCGCCGGGGACGGACCCCGCGCTGATCAATTGCACCTGCCGCATGCCGCTGGCCGTGATCAGCATCGAGCCAAGGCATACCGCCCCCAGCACCAGCGCCATGCCGTGCCAGCCGCTGGCTCCGCCGCCGAAATGGGCGATCAGCAATTGCGGCGCGCCCACCCCCAGCAACACGCCAAAGGTGGCAAAGAACATGCGCAGCACCATGATCCGGTTGCGCTGATGCGAGTCATGCGACAGTTCCGCCGCGATCGCCAGATAGGGCACCGAATAGATGCTGAAGGCCGTGGACGCGACAAAGAACAGCGCGCAAGTGGCCGCCGCCGCCACCCAATAGCTGGGATAATTGGTCATCATGAACAGCGCGACAAAGCCCAGCGAGGTGCCCAGCGCGCCTCCGATGAGGAAGGGCGTGCGCCCGAACAGCGGCTTTACCCGGTCCGACCACGCGCCCACCAGCGGATCGCAGACGATCAGCCACAGCTTGGGCACCAGCACCACCAGCCCCGCCAGCCACGCCGGAACCCCCAGCATGGTGGTCATGAACAGCGGCAACAGCACCGCGGGCGTATCGCGAAACACCTGTGCGCCCATCTGCCCCACGCCATAGCGCAGCACGATGTTCAACGGGACGGCATCGTCTTTGTGGCTCATGTCCTGTTCCTGTCCGGACCGGTTTTGCGACCCCCGGTCATGGGGTTGATGCTGGCGCAAGCGGGCCGCGATAGGCAAGCCCCCTTCGCAACTGCGGCATACGTTTGGATAATCGGGCTCACGCCCCCTCCTGCCCGGTCAGGTGCTGTTCGGCCGGGTCGGTTTCGACCAGGTTGATCAACACGCCATCGGGATCGCGCAGGCAGACCTCGGCCTGTGCGCGGTGGGCCATCACGAACAATTGCGGCGCGGGCGACCATGTGGCCCCCGCCGCCCGCAATGCGGCCAATGTGGCGGCCATGTCGGTGATGTAGAAAATCAGCGCCACCTCTCCCACGCGCGCCGGGCCGGTGGCGGGCGGCACAACATCGGGCGTCAATGCCGGATCGATCAGGAACAGCCCGATCATCCCGTAATTGGCGGCATGGGCGGCGGGTTTGACGATGCGCACGCTCAACGGGCCATGATCGGCAAAGCCCAATATCTGGCTGGCCGAGGGGTCATGCAGCGTCCCTTGATAATAGACGCTGTCAAACCCCAGCGCGGCATAGAACGCGGCCGAGCGATCCAGATCGCGCACGAACAAGGTCGCCCGGATCAGTGAGGAGACGCGGGGGGAAGGCTCAGCCATCAGCCATGCTCCTGCACTTGCGCCAGTTCGAACCACGCGGGCGTCAGCGCCCAGCGCATCAGCAGGAACACGCCATCGCTGGCCCGCACCCACAGATCGGCGGCGGGCCAGTCCGCCCGCCAGCGCAGGGCATAGCGCCGCGCGGCAAAGGTCCCTGCCGCCACCGTCACCAGCTCTGCCCCGACATAGGCGGCATCGATGGTGATCGCCTGCGCGCCCACCGCCTCGTCGCCATTGGGCGAGACGGAATTGGTGATCGCGGCAATCGGGCGGTATTCCCCCGGCGCGTCAACCCCGCGTTGCTGTACGATCAGCGCGTCCCCCATCAGCGGGTGCAGCCCCAGATAGGGCAGCGGGCCAGTGGTGGCGATCTCCTGCACCGGGGCTTCGCCCGAAGGGCCATGGGCATGCACGCGCACCGCATCAGCGCCCACATGAAACGTCATCACGCCGGGGTCCGCCGCGCGCAGCAACCGGCAATGGCCGTCCACCGGCCGCCATTGCCCGTCCATGGCAATCGTCACATCGCGGATCAGGCCCACGTCATCCATCACGCATAGCGCGCGCAACAGATGGCCGCCCGCACCGCCCGCGCCCCAATGGCACAGGTCGAACCATTCGCGCCCCGTTTCACCCCCATCTGCATCGCGATAGGCGATGCGCCCGCGCGTGATGCGGATCGGGAAAGCCTGCGTCTGGGAGGCCTCGCCTGCGCTCACCCCTGCGCGACCTTGCGGACGAAATCGACGATATGGCCGGCCCATGCGTCGGGCGCCTGATCGCAGATGTCGATCCCGCCACCCTCCACTGCGGCAAAGGCGAAATGCGGGAACATCTTGGCCGCCGTTTCGGCCCACGGGTGGGTCATGTCGCCGGTGTTGCTCAACAGCATGGTCGGCACCTTGATATCGCCCAAAGGCCCGGTGTGTTCATAGGCAAAGGCCGCCGCATGACCATAGGCATAGGCACCCATGCGGTACGCCTGCATCGCCTGCACCACGTAATCGGTGATGCGGTCGGGGCTGATTGTGCCCTCGGCATAGAATTCGCGGATCTTGGCCACGTTGACCAGATGCGCGCCCTCGGGCTCGGCGCGGAAGGCGCGTTCGCGGGTGCAGATCTCGGCGGTCCAGTGGGCGCGTTCCTCGTCCGACAGGATCATCGGCCCGTGGATCACCAGCGCCTCGACGCGTTCGGGATGGGCCAGCGCAAACTCGGTCGAGACCAGCGCGCCGGTGTGATGGCCAACCAGCGCCGTGCGCCCGATCCCCAGCGCGTCCAGCACCGGCGCGATGCAGGTGGCGTAATCCTCGATCGCGGGCTGTGTGGCAGGCGCGTCCGACAGGCCAAAGCCGGGCATGTCGATGGCGATGGGGCGCAACCCGCCCGCAATCAGCGGCGCAAAGACATAGTCAAACTGACCACTGGCCATGATCGCCTGATGCATCAGCACCACCGGGCGCGCATCGGGGGCGCACTGATCGGCCGGGGCGTACTGATAATGGATCTGGCCAAAGCGGCCATCGGCATAGGCGCGACGCATGCTGCAATGTCTCCCCAAGGCGGTAGGCCCGCCTGTATGCCCGCAACGATGGCATGACCGGGCAGGGTATATCCATAGGGCGGGCATTTTATCCGCCCAGCGGAGCGCGGGGGAGCCGCGCGTTGCGCCTTGCGCGGCATGGGCCACCACTGGCAGCTTGATCCGCATCCATCCCTATGGGGGGCCAATGACCACGCCTATGCCTGACACGATCACCCCGCCCCTCAGCGCAAAGGACGAATTCCGGCGGGGATGGGGCATCATCGCGGCCTCGGTGCTGGGAATCGGGCTGGGTCAGGCGGCGATGCCGACCTATTCGATGGGCCTGTTCGCGCCGCATCTGGCCAGCCAGTTCGGCTGGGGCGTGGGCCAGATCATGACCTGCATGACGATCATCATGCTGGTCACGCTGGTGGCGGGCCCCATGTCAGGCGCGCTGGCCGAACGCATCGGCGCGCGGCGCGTGGTGCTCTGGGCCATTCCGCTGTGGGGCGCGGGCTTTTGCACGCTGGCGCTGTCAGACGGATCGCTGACGCGCTATTACGTGACATGGGCGCTGATCGCGCTGGTGGGGTCGGCCACGCTGCCGATCACCTTTACCCGCGGCGTCAACCGCGCCTTTGACAAGGCCAAGGGGCTGGCGCTGGGCCTGTCGATGACGGGCACGGGGCTGTTCGGCATCTTTGGCAAACCGTTTGTGGCGGTGATGATCGCCAAATACGGCTGGCAGACCAGCTTTGTCGCGCTGGGCCTGTTGCCGATCGCGCTGGCCTGGCCGGCGGCCTGGTTCCTCTACCGCGAGGATGACACCGGATCGCACGGGGCCGAACACGCCCCGGCCGAACGCCCCGGCCTGACGCTGGCCGAGGCGCTGCGCGACTATCGGTTCTGGCTGATGGCGCTGGCGCTGGTGCCGGTGTCCTTTGCGCTGGGCGGGCCGGTGCCCAACATGGAACTGATCCTGAAAGACGGCGGGTTGACCCCGGTGCAGGTGATGGCGATCGCCCCGCTGATGGGGCTGGCCTCGATGACGGGGCGGCTGGTGGGCGGCTTCCTGCTGGACCGCATCTGGGCGCCGGCGGTGGCCTTTGTCGTGCTCTCGCTGCCGGCGATCTCGTTCCTGTATTTCGCCAGCGGCGCGCTGAGCCCCGGCATGGCGGCGGCGGCGGTGTTCACGCTCTCCTTTGCGCTGGGTATCGAATATGACGCGGTGGCCTTCTTTGTCGCGCGCTATTTCGGCCTGCGCCGCTATGGCGGGATCTATGGCCTGCTGTATATCTGCTTTGCGCTGGGCGCGGGCATTTCGCCGATGTTCTTTGGCCGCGATCATGATGCCTTTGGCAATTTCCACCACATCCTGACGCTGTCGGCCTATATTCTGGTGCCCAGCGCGGCGCTGTTCCTGCTGCTGGGCAAATACCGGCGGTTTGCCGATTGATCCTGAGGGGGAGGCGCCACCCAGGCCCTCCCCCGTTGCGCCTATGGCTTGGGCGCGGGCAGTGCGTCGATGAACTTGACCAGATCGGCCCCCGTCTCCTTGGGCAGTTCCAGCATCGGGTAATGCCCCACATCGGGGTAATGGATGATCTGCATCGGCGCGTTGGCAAACATCTTGCGCGCCTCGTCCGCGCGGTCGACCGGCAGAACGATGTCACGGTCGCCCCATTGCAACAGGATCGGCACATGCACCGCCGCCGCCTGTTTGTCCGCGCCGGTCTTCCACACGCCCTTGGTGTTGGCGGTGTAATAGGCCTTTACGCGGGCAAAGCCGCCGGGAATGTTGTTCGTCTCGTAATACCAGTCCACCGTTTCAGGCGTCAGCCGTTCGGGGCGGCCATACAGACTGGCCAGCGAGTGCTGATAGAAATAGCGCGCCTGATAGTTGGGCACGACATTTTCGTGCAGCCAGAACAGCCCGGCCACGACCGGCGGCATCGGGGTAGGCGGAGGCGCGCGCAGCGGCAGGGTGGAGAGTGCCAGCGCGCGCACCTGATCGGGATGGCGCGCGGTGTACAACGTGGCGATCGTCGCGCCTGATGAACTGGCGACGATGACAAACGGCGGCAGCTTTTCCTGCGCCACAAACTTTTCCAGCAAAGCGATCACCCCCGGCATGCCCTGCGCCGGATGGGGATCGACCGACAGGCCATAGGGCGGCCAGTCCAGCCGAATCACGCGATATTTGCCTTTGAATTGATCGGCCCAGCCGTCCCAGATCCGCAGATTGGACATGGACGAATGCAGCATCAGCACCACCGGCGCGTCGGCGGGGCCTTCGTCGCGGACGTGCAGTTTGACATCGCCGACCATGACGAATTTGGAAGGCGGGGTGAAATGTTTGGCCATGACAGCGTCATAGCTGGGGTTCCACAGCCCGGCGCGCTGCGTGCCGATGATCGCCGCGCCGGCCACCACCACGCCCCCCACACCCCATGCCAACCCATTGATCACGCGCCGTAATCCGCCCGCCCTTGGGCCGTCCTGCTGTGTCTGCGTCATCGCCAATCTCCACCCGGCCCGGTGCGTGATGCCACCGGTTCCCTTTGGCGACAGCTTGATAGCGGCATCGGGTGCGGCAATCGCGCCACCGCGCCCTCACCGCCAGTCGGTCAGGCATGCCCCCGATGACGCGCCGCCGCAACGCGGGCGCACACTGGAAAAATGCCGAATTTCCGCGCTGCAGCAACGATTTACTCTTGTGAGGGACAAATTGTCCGAGTATTACTGTCCATGGCGCAGACGAGAACGCCAGGCAGGCAAAAGCCGCCACTAAAACATTGGAGAGGATGCCCCCTTTCAGATGGTGGCGGCTATTGCCTGATACATGTCGGGCAAGAATTGGATGCGGACTTCGATCAATCGGGGCCGCTTACCTTTCTGCAAAGCGGACTACAGGCCGAAGACGCCGGTTCCGTCCCGACCCACACGCATTGCCCCGACCGGAGCGAGTACGGTCGTCAGGCAAAGCCGGTTTCGTCTGCCCTTGGACGGCGCGTCATGGACCCTTCTGGCGCCGTGCAACACTGGCTGGCCTGCTGCCCTGGGCCTGTCGGTTTCCCGATGGTCGAAGCCCGACCGCATGTGACGCCGGAATGTCCCCACGTTCCGGCGTCCTTTGACGTCTGGGGCATGGCGCAACCGGCCTGCCCCGCCCCTATTGCCCGATGATGCGAATGGCCATGGCGGCGGCGGCGGACCGCTTTTCCACGCCCAGCTTGACGTAAATCCGCTCCAGATGCTTTTGCACCGTCCGGGGCGAGATGTTCAGCACATCCGAGATGTCATTGCTCGCCTTGCCATAGCCGACCCACAGCAACACCTCGGCCTCGCGCTGGGTCAGCGCCAACTGGTCGCGCAGGCGGGCGATATTGTCCTCATGGCCCAGATCGTTCAGCCGCAGCAACACCTCGTTCTCGCGATAGGCGGCCACCACCGTCACCTCGATGATCATTTGGCCCTGCTCGACCCGCGTGGTCGCGCCCGGCTTGATCCCGCGCGCCAACAGCCGCTCGACCAGCGGGGCCATCGCGGCGGGCAGGCCGGCGCTCTCCTTGTCCCAGCCCGGCTCCAGCCGCGCGATCGAGGCCTCGGCGCGGGGGGTACACCACAACAGGCGGCCGGTCAGATCGGTGGCGATCATCAACCGCCCGGTGGCATCCAGACTGGCCTCGCTGGCGTGGGCGGCGCGGCTCTTGGCCAGATGCATCTTCACCCGCGCGATCAGTTCGGCCAGATCGACCGGCTTGCGCACATAGTCCGCCCCGCCCGATTCCAGCGCCTGCGCGACATGTTCGCCCTGCGTCAGGCCAGTCATGAAGATCACCGGCACATGGGCCAGTTCGGCGCGTTCCTTGATGCGGATGGTGGCCTCGAAACCGGTCATGCCGGGCATCATCGCGTCCATCAGGATCAGGTCGGGCAGGATGTGGTCCAGCAGGCCCAGCGCCGCCTCGCCGGACACGGCCACCAGCACCGACAGTTCCGCACCTTCCAATGCGTGGGTCAGCATGCGCAGCGCGTCGGGCTCATCGTCGACGATCAGCACCGTGCGCGCGTGTTCAGGTAAAGACACCGCGGTCATACGTGCTCCAGCAGCCGGGCCATGCCGGCAAGATCGAAACGGTCAAGACAGGCGAACAGACGATCTGTCAAGTTTTTGGCGTGAGGGGCCTTTTCGGCCAACAAGCGGATTTCCTGCTCGATTCCACGAACATATCCGATGCGCAACAATTCGCGCAGGCGGGTGACATGGGCCATCACCTCGGGCTCCAGCGTGATCGGG
Source organism: Novosphingobium ovatum (assembly GCF_009909235.1). Lineage (GTDB taxonomy): Bacteria > Pseudomonadota > Alphaproteobacteria > Sphingomonadales > Sphingomonadaceae > Novosphingobium > Novosphingobium ovatum. Next base: position 78,809 of record NZ_JAAAPO010000001.1, on the reverse strand, counting down.
GCGGCGCTGTCGGCCTCGGGAACCGGCGGGACATCAAGGGTTTGCGTGGGGGCCTGCGCCGCGCGGCGGTGGTAATGCAGGCCCAGCGCCTGACCCAAAGTTTCGGACAGGACGGCATAGTCCACCGGTTTGACCAGAAAATGGTCATGCGCCGGATCGCCCCATTCCGGGCGGATCTCTGGCCGGTGAAACTCCTGCACATTGGCCGACAGCATGACGATGCGCATATCCGGGTGGTCGGCACGCAACCTTGCGGCCACTTCCCACCCCGACATGCCCGGCATCGATATATCGCAGATCGCCAGATCGGCCGCATGGTCGCGCGCATGGGCGATGGCGGCCGCGCCGTCGCCAAAATCGGCCACGGCAAAGCCGATCTGCCGCAAATAGGCGCCCAGCACGCCGCGCTGTGCATCGTCATCGTCGATCAACAGGACGTGCCGCACCGCCCCGTCATAGCCGGTGATCGCCTGCGCCGCGCTGTCAGGCGCAGCGGCGGTGTCGCCCTGCCCCAATACCTCGCCCAGCATCAGCGTCAGGCGGAACAGGCTGCCGCTGGCATCGCTTTCCACCAGTTCCAGCTGCCCGCCCAGAATATCAACGATGGCCCGGCTGATCGTCAGCCCCAGCCCCGCGCCGGGACGGGCCAGCGCATCGGCGTCCCCGCCGCGTTCATAGGGGCGGAAGATCTCGGCCTGGTCCTCTGGCCGGATGCCGGGGCCGGTGTCGCGCACGTCAAAATGGGCGATCTGCCCCGAATAGCGCACCGAGAGCGTCACGCCGCCGGTATCGGTAAACTTGATCGCGTTGAACAACAGGTTCAACAACACCTGCCGCACGCGCCCCGCGTCCATCCGCACCACCGGCGGCAGGCGGCCCTGCGTGGTCAGGGTAAAGTCCAGCCCCTTGGCCTGCGCGGCCGGGCGCACCATGCGCGCCAGTTGCTCCAGAAAGGGCGAGAGGCGCACCGGCTCGGTCTTGACCCGCAAGACGCCGTTTTCCACCTGCGAGATGTCCAGCAGCGTTTCGACCAGGCTGGTGATATGTTCGGCACAGCGGCGGATGACCTGCGCGGCCTCGTCCACGCTGACGCCATCGCCGCGCTCGATCATCTGGGCATAGCCATAGATCGCGTTCAACGGCGAGCGGATCTCGTGGCTGACATTGGCCAGATAGCGGCTCTTGGTCTCGCTGGCGGCCTGTGCGGCGTCGGTGGCGCGGCGCAGGCGGGCCAGTTCGGCGGCTGCCCGCGCCTCCCACCCGGCCAGCCGGCGCAACACGCCCCAGCCCAGCGCCACAACACAGCCCATCAGCCCCAGCGCCAGCGCCAGCGCCAGCCGCAACAGGCCAGTGCCCCCCGCGCGCAAATCGGCCACGATCAGCACATTGATCAGCCCGCCCCCGATCAGCACCGCCACCAGCACCAGCGCCATTTGCACCCGCCCGGCACGGCGCATCGCCACGCTCAGCGCCGCCTGCGCGCCCGTGTCGGTCTGACCTGATGCAGAACCAGCCTTGCGCTTCATGCCCACGCCTCGCTGTGGCCGGACGGCCATTGTGAAACAATCCCTGCCGGCGCAAAAGGCAACCGCCCGCCACCGACGTCGAAATGACTCATGCGACCCACTTTTTGATATTCGTTTACATTCGCCATTGCGACTGCGAACCTGCGCGGGTCAGATGCCTCGATTCCGCGCCACAGGCAATACCGCAGCGCCGAAATGCCGACCAAAGTGGGACATCCGTCCAAAGCCCCCGCAACGCCGCCCCATCGCCGCATCAATGGATGCCCATCGACGATATCGTTTTGATGTGGACCGCCCCCTCCCCTACCCCACAGATTGCAAAGACACGCCGGGCGTCAGACCCGGCCACCTGCGGGAGATTTCACTTGCGTGGAGACCACCACACGCCCGGCATGATGACCGGCCTATCGCTGCTGTTTCCGATCACGCTGTCGACCATGGCGATCGTGCTGCTGGCCCCGATCCTGCCCGCGCTGTTGCGCGATTTTGCCGATGTGCCGGGCCATGACTATTGGGTGCCGATGATCCTGACGGTGCCGGCGCTGTGCGTGGCGCTGTTCTCGCCGGTGGCGGGGGTGCTGGGCGACTGGTTCGGGCGGCGGCGGCTGTTGATGTGGTCGTTTGTCGCCTATGCGGTGGTGGGGATCGCGCCGGTGTTCCTGACCGATCTGACCGCCATCCTGATCAGCCGCATCGGCGTCGGGCTGGCCGAAGCGCTGATCATGGTGCTGACCACGACGATGATCGGCGACTATTTCACCGGCGCGGCGCGCGACAAATGGCTGGCGGGGCAAACGGCGATGGCCTCGATGTCGGCGCTGGTGTTTTTCAACGTGGGCGGGCAACTGGGCGCGTTTGGCTGGCGGGTGCCGTTCTGGGTCTATGCCAGCGCGCTGGTGATGCTGGCGCTGGTCTGGCGCTATACGTGGGAACCGGCCGAGAACGACACGGGCGATGAGGCCACCTGTGCCCCCCACCACGCCAGTTGGGCCGGATTCCCATGGGCGCGGATGGCGGGGACCTTGGCGATCTCGGTCTATGGCTCGGTGATGTTTTACACGGTGCAGATCCAGGCCGGGCGCGGTCTGGCTGAACTGGGCGTGGCCGATCCGGGGCGCATCGGCTTCCTCACCTCGATCGCCAGCATCGGCGTGCCGGTGGGGACGTGGATCTATTCGCGGGTGGGACAGATGCGCGTGGCGCTGTTGCTGCTGGGCGAATTCGCGCTGTTGACCGCAGGTTTCCTGCTGATGAGCCGCGCCAGCGGGACGACGCCTTTCCTGATCGGATGCTTCATCAATCAGCTGGGCGCGGGGCTGTTGCTGCCCACGCTGTTGGTCTGGGCGATGGATGGCCTGCCGTTTGAAACCCGCGCGCGCGGGGCGGGGATGTGGACGGGCGCGTTCTCGGTCGGGCAGTTCCTGTGCCCGGTGGTGGTGACCTATGCCAGCACGCACACGGGCGGGCTGATGGGGGCGTTTGGCGTGCTGTCGGCGGCAGCACTGCTGGGCGCGGCAGGGGCGCTGACCGGCGTCATCCGCCGCCCTCAGACAGCGCCCATCCCGGCATGATTGTGCGCGGGCGGGGCGTTACAGCCGCCCCAGCCCGTGCAGGCGGAACCGCGCCAGCATGTCGCGAAAGGTCAGCCCCGCATCGATTTGCGTATACACCCGCATCAACCGCCCATCGGGCCGCGCGACATAGCGGCCATCGGCCTGCAACAGCGGCTTTGGCATCACCACATAACGGCACGAGGTGGTGTCGGGCTGCATCGGCGGGACCAGAGCCGACAGCGTGACCAATGGGCTGTCCCCCAGCACATAGGCATCCGAGGCCGGCACCGGAGGCACACCCGGAATGCTGGCGAACATGGCGGGCACCGCGTCCACCTTGGCCTGCAAATAGGCCCCCAGCGGGCCGGACGCCCCCAATTCGGCCAGTTCCGCCGTCGAAAACAGCATCTGCGAATAGGCATTGGACGGCACTTGCCAGATCTCGATGTCGCTCTCGTTGAACAACACCTGCGCGGCCACCGGATCGATCGAAAAGTTGAACTCGGGCTCGGACGGGGTGGCGCCCGGATTGCCATGGCCGGGATGGGTATTGCCGCCGATCCACAACAGCTTGATCCGCCGCCCGATGCGCGGCTCGCTTAACCAGGCCAGCGCCAGATCGGTCAGACCCGCACCAGCGGCATAGAACAATGGCTCATGCACGTCCGCGCGCATGGCCTCTTGCACGATGGCCTTGCTGGCCTGACTGGGCGTCCAGGCCTGACGTGAGGCGATCGGCGCCTCGGCCCCGGCGATGGGCTGATGCACACGGTCCAGCCCCATGATGCGCAACAGCTCTTGCGCGCGATTGGCCGAATCCCTTGCGTCATGCCCGCTGGCAAAAGCCGCCGGCAAATGTGACCCGATGATCAGCGGGATCGACACCGCCCGGCACAAGACATGATGGGCCAATTGGAACAGACCATCGGGATCACCGGCAAAGTCATTGTCCAGAATGACCCGCGCCAACAGCGGTTGCCGCCCCAGCGCCGCCGCCGGGCCGGACAACATGCCCAACCCCGCCGCCGCCCCGGCCGCGCCGACAAAACCGCGCCTGTTCATCGATATGTGCAAGATCGCCTCTCCGCCTGAATTTTGCCGATGATCTCGGTCAAGGCGGGCGCAGCGTCAAATCGTCAATTCTGCATACCCCATAACACCGGATTATGGTGCGAGGCCCTAACTGCCATCGGTGATCAGCGTGCCGCCATCCACCACCAGATTGTGCCCGGTGACAAAGCCGCCCGCAGCGCTGGCCAGAAACACCGCCGCGCTCGCCACTTCGGCAGGCGTGCCGGGGCGGCGCAGCGGGGTCATGCCCATCCGCCGCGCCATGAACGCCGGATCGGCCAACAATGGCGCCGACAGTTCGGTGGCGATGAACCCGGGAGAGATCGCATTGGCGCGCATCCCCTGCGGCCCCCACTCCACCGCCAGATTGCGGGCCAGTTGCGCCACCCCCGCCTTGGCCAGCGCATAGGCGTTGATCGCGCCATTGCCGCGCAGGCCCGACAGGCTGGCGATCAGCACCGCATTGCCGCCCCGCCCGGCCGTGGCCGATGCCGCCAGATGGCCCCGCGCCAGATTGCACAGCACGACCTGGGAACGCAGGTTGATCGCCATGACGCGGGCGTAATCGTCCATGTCGATATCGGCAAAGCGGCCCGGACGCCCGGTGATCCCGGCATTGCACACCACAATGTCGATCTGTCCATGCGCCGCCACCGTACCATCGACCAGCGCGGCCAGCGCGGCGTCATCGCTGACATCACAGGCGATGCCGGTCTGCCCCATTTGCGCGGCGGCGGCGGCGGTGTCAGCTGCGTCCTCGCTGGAGATCACCACCTGTGCCCCTGCCTCCACCATCGCCTGCGCGATGGCGCGGCCAATGCCACGGGTGGAGCCGGTGACAATCGCCACCCGCCCCGACAGATCAAACAGACCGGCCATCCGCCTCAGTCCTTGTAGGCCGGGTGGACGTCTTCGGGCTTGGCCTCGTCCAGCGGGGCGCCATTGTGCAAATAGGCGGGCGCCTCGATCAGGATGAAGGCGATGCGGCAGACGGAATCGGTGGTGTTGCGCCACAGGTGGTTGGTGCCGCGCTGGATGATGATGCCGTTTTCACCGATGGTCTTCTTGCGCCCATCCTCCAGCTCCAGTTCGATCGCCCCCTTCAGCACGATGCCATAGTCGATGCTGTTGGTGCGGTGCATCGGGCTTTCCTTGCCCGGCAACATGTCGACGATGCGGATCACGCTGCCGCCTTCCAGCGTCAGCCCGGTGGGCAATTCGCGCCCGTCACGTTCGTCATTGTTGTCGGCAGGCACCGTTTGCGTCGCCCAGATCGACAGGAAACTGGCGTCCCCCGACGCGATCATGCGGGTGGGGGTGACATCCTCGGATTTGAAAAAGGCGCGGCCGTTTTCATCATGGCCGGTCACCACGCGCTGGATCGGCGGCAGGCCGGAATCGGACAGATTTTCCATCACATTCAATCCTTTTGCAGGGGAACAAAGACCAAGGGCGCGCTGCAGAGCGACAGCGCCGCGCCATGGGGGAATTGCCTGCGCGCCGCATCACGCAACGCATCGGCCAGCGCGGGCGGCACCGGGCCGTCCAGCGCGATTTCGTCAAAGATCAGGCCGGGCGGCGTGCCTTCGGCAACGCGGACCACGGTGTTGACACGCCATGCGGCGATGGCCTCGGCGGGGTGGCTGGCCAACACCTGCGCCACGCTGTCAGCCCAGCTTTGCGCCAAGGCCGGGTCGGCCTCCACGCCGGGGCGGAACACAAACAGCTTGCGCGCGGCGCTATCGCCCCCGGCCCGCACCACAGATTCGGCCAGCAGCATCGCGACAGATCCGTCCAGCTCGCGAAAGTTGTCCTCGTCCGGGCCGACGACATCGCGGTATCCCGCCGAGGCCTTGGACGCGATCATGTCCGCGATTTGGGCAAAGCGGATGATGGTCAGCGCGTCTCGCCCCTCCAGCGCGGGCGCGGCAAAGACCGGATCCGCCTCGTCCAATGCGTAATGGTGAACATAGGCGCGAAAGCCGCCCGACACATCGGCATGGGCCATCACCAGCGGCCCATGATGCTGCGACAGATAGCTGCGCAGCCCCGCCCGCCCCAGCCCGGTCAGCGTTTGGGGCAGGATCGCCAGCTTGACGCTCACGCCGGGACGACCCGCTGTTCGATGATGCCAAAGGGCAAACGGCCGTCGGGCAGATGGGCCTCCATCCGGACCGTGTCGCCATAGGCCATGAATTCGGTGCTGGGCGCGCCGTGGTCGACAATCTCGATCCCGCGCCGTTCGGCGATGCAGGAGGAGCCCACCTCGCGGTAGGTCTCGTTCGACACCGTGCCCGAGCCGATCACCGTGCCCGCCACCAGATGGCGGGTGCGCGCGGCGTGGGCCACCAGCTCGTGAAAGCCATAGGCCATCGGTTCGCCAAAGGCGTTGCCAAATTGCGTGCCATTCCAGATCACCCGCAGATGCATCGCCGGGCGGCAATTGCGCCAATATGCGCCCAATTCATCGGGCGTCACGGCAAATTGCGCCATGCCACAGGGCGGCTTGGCCTGGATCCAGCCAAAGCCGGTCTTCATCTCAGGCCCGGCCAGTTTGCGCAGCGACCAGTCGTTGATCTGGACGATCAGCGCGATGTACTTATGCGCCTGCGAGGCGGGAGTGCCCATCGGCACGGGTTTGGTGATGATGCCAAACTCGCCCTCGAAATCGATGCCCAGCGCCTCATCCGCCATCGGCACATCGCAAACGGGAGCGTAGAACGTGTCAGACACGCCCTGATACATCTGCGGGAAAGGCGGCTTTTCCGGGGCAACGCCCAACACCTTGTCCATCAACGCGCCGTGGCTGGGAAACACCGATCCGTCCAGCCATTGCCACGCCCGCGGCAAAGGCGCCAACAGGCGGGCGCTGTCCAGCTCATGCGGGAAAGCATCGGTCGCGGCCATCTGCGGGGCCAGCGCGTCCCAATCCTCCAGCGCGGCCTGCAAATTGGCCACAGGCGCGGGCGCGTAATGCGTGCCCCCGGCCGATACGATGATCAATTGTCCGTCTTTGGTGCCATTATCCAGCGTGGCCAAACGCATCGCGCAAATCTCCCCTTGTGCCTTATCGGTTGGTCATTGGCGCTACGCCCCGCCCGTGGCATGAACAACGGCATTCGGTCGATAGGCAGCCATCGATAACATGCGATGGTCGCACCGGGCGGTGCATGTCACAGGCGGCGAAAGCTGACAAAACAACGCAGATGGGGATGATACCATGGCCCAATGGCTCAAGCGTGGTGCGGCCGCCGAGGTAAAGGCGGAAACCGACCGTAAAGTTCGTGATATTGTCGAGGCCGCCCTGGCCGACATCGAAAAGCGCGGCGATGCGGCCTTGCGCGAGATGAGCATCAAGTTCGACGGCTGGGACCGCGAGGACTATCGCCTGTCACAGGCCGAAATCGACGCCGCCGTCGACAGCCTGACCCCGCAAGAGCGCAAGGACATCGAGTTCGCGCAGGCGCAAGTCCGCAACTTTGCCCAGATCCAGCGCGCCAGTATGCAGGATGTCGAGGTCGAGACGATGCCCGGCGTCATTCTGGGCCACAAGAACCTGCCGATCCAGAACGCGGGCTGCTATGTTCCGGGTGGCAAATATCCACTGTTGGCCAGCGCCCACATGAGCGTCATCACCGCCAAGGTGGCGGGCGTGCCGCGCGTCATCACCTGCGCCCCCCCGTTTCAGGGCAAGCCCGCCCGCGCCATCGTGGCCGCGCAGGCCATGGCCGGGGCCGATGCGATCTATGCGCTGGGTGGCATTCAGGCGATCGGCGCGATGGCCATCGGCACGCAGACGATCGACCCGGTCGACATTCTGGTCGGCCCCGGCAATGCCTTTGTCGCGGAGGCCAAGCGCCAGCTGTTTGGCCGCGTCGGCATCGACCTGTTCGCCGGCCCCACCGAAACGCTGATTATTGCTGATGAAATCGGCTGTGACCCCGAAATGGCCGCGACCGACATTCTGGGTCAGGTCGAACACGGCCCCGACAGCCCCGGCGTGCTGCTGACCAACAGCGAAAAGTTCGCCCGCGCCACCATGGCCGAGATCGACCGCTTGCTGGAAATCCTGCCCACGGCCGACCACGCGCGCAAGGCATGGGAGACCTTTGGCGAGGTGATCGTGGCCGACAGCTATGAGGAAATGGTGGCCATCGCCGACGAGATCGCCAGCGAACATGTGCAGGTGATGACCGCCGATCCCGAGTATTTCCTGCAAAACATGACCAATTACGGCGCGCTGTTCCTGGGCGCGCGCACCAACGTCTCGTTCGGGGACAAGGTGATTGGCACCAACCACACCCTGCCGACCAAGAAGGCGGCGCGCTATACTGGCGGCTTGTGGGTGGGCAAGTTCCTGAAAACCTGCACCTATCAGCGGGTGACCTCGGACGATGCATCGGCGCTGGTGGGCGAATATTGCTCGCGCCTGTGCGCGTTGGAAGGCTTTGCCGGGCATGGCGAACAGGCCAATATCCGCGTGCGCCGCTATGGCGGGCGCGACGTGCCCTATGCCGGGCAGGCCGAACCCAGCGCGCTGACCAAAGCATGAGCGATGGAGGCGAAAGCCGGTTGGCGCAAACGCCCAGTTTCCGGCTGGACGGGCAGCGGGCGCTGGTGACGGGGGCAGGCCGAGGGATCGGTCTGGCCGCCGCCGCCGCGCTGGCACAGGCGGGCGCGCATGTCACGCTGGTGGCGCGTTCCGCCGCCGAGATCGAGGCAGGCGCCGCCGCCATCCGCGAGAGTGGCGGGCAGGCCGAGGCGGCGGTGCTGGATGTCAGCGACATGGGCGCGGTGGAGGCTTTCTTTGCCGCGCTCCCTGCGTTCAACGTGCTGGTCAACAATGCCGGGACCAACCGCCCAAAACCGATGTGGGAGGTGAGCGAGGCGGATTATGACGCCGTGCTCGACCTTAACGTCAAATCGGCGTTCTTTGTCGCGCAGCATTGCGTGCGCGCGATGTTGCGCGATGGCGTGGGTGGATCGCTGATCCATATGGGTTCGCAAATGGGCCATGTTGGCGGCCCGCGCCGCAGCCTCTATTGCGCCAGCAAATGGGCGATGGAGGGTATGAACAAGGCCTTTGCGCTGGATCTGGCGCCCCATGGCATCCGGTCAAACACCATAGCCCCGACCTTTATCGAAACCCCGATGACCAAGCCGTTCTTTGAGGACAAGGCGTTTCTGGACAGCGTTCTGGCCAAGATCAAGCTGGGCCGGCTGGGTCAGGTGCAGGATCTGATGGGCAGCGTGGTGTTTCTGGCCTCGGACGCCTCGGCGCTGATGACGGGCACGTCACTGATCGTCGATGGCGGCTGGACGGCGGATTAAAAATTCAAGGAAAAGCAGATGTTTGAACCCTTCCCCGGAAATTACGTGTGGAATCTGGCGACCAATCTGGCGCTGGTGTGCGGCGGCAACCATGGCGAGATTGACGAGGCCTGCCGCCCGGTGCGCGAGGCATCGAAGGCCGGCGCGGACGCGGGCAGCGCGCTGTTGTTCGACAGCTGGATCGCGGTGGCCGATCAGGTGGCGGCCAATGCGCAGGCCGATCTGGCGCAAGGGTTCACCCTGTCGGCGGGCAGCAAATTCCTGCGCGCGTCGGGCTATTATCTGGCGGCCGAACGGATGCAGTCGCGCGACTATGCCCCGCGCTGGGCGGCCTATGCCAAGGGGCTGGAGCTGTACCATAAGGGTTCGCAGCTGCGCGGGCTGCATGTCGACAAGGTCGAGATCCCCTATGAAGGGACCAGCTATACCGCGATCTTTGTCCATGACGGCAGCGGCACGCCGCGTCCCACGCTGGTGTCGGTCAATGGCCTTGATTCCATGAAGGAACAGGTCAACATGGCAGGCCACGGCCTGTCCAACCTCGAACGCGGCATGAACACGCTGTTCCTGGACCAGCCCGGCACCGGTGAGGCGATCCGCCTGCGCAATCTGCCGGCCGTGTACGACGCCGAACGCTGGGGCAGCCCGGCGTTTGACTATCTGCTGACCCGCAGCGACGTGATCCATTCCAAGATCGGCATTTTTGGCCTGTCGTTCGGTGGCTATCACGCGCCGCGCATCGCCGCCAATGACCCGCGCTATGCGCTGTGCGCGGTGATGGGCGCCAACCACGTCTGGGGCGAGCGTCAGCGCCAACGTGTTGCCAACGAAGGCGAAAATCCCGTCCCCCATTACTGGGACCACGTCTTGTGGGTCTTCGGCTTTGACGACCGTGATGCCTTCCTGACCTATGCCGATCAGATCACGCTGAACGGTCAGGTGGAAAAAATCCGCGTCCCCTTCCTGATCACCCATGGCGAAAATGACCGCCAAATCCCGGCATTCAACGCCCATCTGTCCTATGATCAAGCCGTCAACAGCCCCAAACGCCACCTGCGCATGTTCACCAAGGCCGATTTCGAGGTCGAGCATTGCGGCGCCGACAATGGCACCGGCATGCGCGACTATATCGCCGACTGGTGCGCGCAAACCTTTGCCGAGATGGGCTGATCCGATGGCCGAATTCACCTTTCACCACGGCGGCGTGTCGGTGCCGGATCTGGATGCGGCGATCGACTGGTATGGCCGCGTGCTGGGCTTTGCGCTGGAGAAAAAATTCTACATCGCGGCCGCCCGCAGCCACACCGCCATGGTGAAAAAGGGGCCTTTGCGGTTTGAAATCTTTGCGGTGGAGGGCGCCGCCCCCCTGCCCGAAGACCGCCGCCACCCGCCGCGCGATGTCAAAACCCATGGCAACAAACATGTCGCCTTTCGCGTGGCCGACCTTGACGCCTTTCTGGTCGAGATGGGGGAAAAGGGCGCGGACATCGCCTTTGTCGTGCGCGAAAGCTTTGGCAAAGGCTGTTTCATCCGCGACTGCGCGGGCAATCTGATCGAATTTGTCGAGGAACCCGACGCGTGATCTTTGCCGATCCTGCCGTGGCCGCCGTCATGGCGGACTATGCCGCCCGCGCCGATGCCGACATGGCACGGATGCGCGAACTGGGCCCTGCGGGCTATGCCCTGCGCGATGAATTCCTGCTGCCCGTCGGCGCAGAGGTCGGCGCGTTCCTGCATGCGTTGGTGATGGGCCGCCGTCCGGCGCGCATTCTGGAATTGGGCACGTCCTATGGCTATTCCACGCTGTATCTGGCCGATGCGGCGCGCGCCGTGGGGGCACAGGTGGTGACGATGGAACTGGCCGATTACAAACAGGCCCACGCCCGCGCGGCGCTGACCCGCGCCGGGGTGGCCGATGTGGTCGATTGGCGCTGTGGCGATGCGGTGGCGATGATCGCGGCCGATGACGGGCCGTTCGATCTGGTGCTGCTGGACATCTGGAAAGAGCTGTATCTGCCCTGTTTCCAAGCCTTTGCGCCCAAATTGTCCGAAGAGGCCGTGGTGGTGGCCGACAATATGATCCACCCCGCGATCGACCGCGACCATGCCCGCGCCTATCGCGCGGCGGTGGCCGCTTCGGGGGCCTTCACCTCGACCCTGCTGCCCATCGGACAGGGGATCGAGGTGTCGGTCAAATGGAGCGCGGGCAACCCCGCGCTGTAACGCCTACTTCTGCACAATCCCCGCCCCGCGCTTGTACAGCGGGCGGGCGCTGTCGTCGGGCTGGGCCGGGTCCTGCTTGGCCACGGCGGCCATGCTGCTGGGCAGCTCGAACGGCAGACGCCCCTTGGCCTTGGCCTTGCCCAGCACAACGTCCAGCACTGCCGCGTCACTGGCCCCGAAATTGGCCAGAATCGCCGCCGCCTTGGGCCGGATGTTGGTCAGGATCGTCGGGCGGTCCAGAAACAGCGCGAACACCGCCGGCTTGTGCGCGGCCGAGGCGCGCTTCAGCGCATCATAGGCCGCATCGCCATCGCGGAAATCCAGGCGGCCTTCCTTTTGCCGGCTGCCAAAGAAATGGTGCGGGTGCAGCATTTCCGACGGGCTTTCGGCGCGGATGATGGCAAAATCGGCGGCCTCTGGCGTGTCGACCACGGTCAGGCCCGCTGCCTGCGCGGCCGCACGCTCCATGCCAAACAGCCACACCTTCTTGCCCGCGGGCGCCACCGGCAACAGGCCGGTGTTATGCAGCAACACCTGCGCGGCGCGCTGTGTTTGCGCGGCCAGCGCATGGGCACTTGCGTCGCGCAACACGGTTTCGGCCGCCTGCGGATCAACATAGGGGTTTTCAAACAAGCCCATGGCGAATTTGGTGATCAGCACGCGGCGGACGGAGTCATCCACCCGCGCCGGCGTGATCTTGCCATGCTTGACCGCCGCGATCAGCGCGTCAACCTCCTCGGTGCCGCCGAACTGGTCGATCCCGGCGTTGATGCCCAGCGCATAGCGGTCCTCGACCGACAGCTCCTGCACGCCCCAATTGGTGGCGATATCCATCGGCCGTTGCGGCGCAGCAGCGGTGGGATTGCTGCAACGTTCGTTGCAATCGCGGGTGATCGCCCAGTCCGACAGGATCACCCCGTCATAGCCCATCCGCCCGCGCAGCACATCGGTCAGCAACAGGCGCGAATAGCCCGCGCCCACCGGCTCCAGCGCCTTGCCATTGACGGTGGGGCCAACCAGAATGGGATAGGTGGGCATGATGCCCCCGCTGCGCGCCGCCAGCGCGCCCTTGAACGCGGTGATGTGCAGCTCCAACTGGGCATTGTTCAGCCGCGCCGTGCGGCCATAATAGTTATGGCTGTCAAAGCCTTGGGGCAGCGCGCCATAGCCCACCCAATGCTTGACCACGGTCATCACGCCCGCCGGCGTCAGCCCCTTGTCTGCGCCCTGAAAGCCCGCGACATAGGCCCCGCCCAGCACGCTGGACAATTGCGGATCAGAACCAAACGTGCCGGTGATGCGGCTCCACAGCGGCTCGCTGGCCAGATCGACCTGCGGGCTAAGCGCTTCGTGGATGCCCACGGCGCGGTATTCGGCCGCCGCGATCTGGCCAAAACGATGCACCAGATCGGCATCGCCCAACGCACCAAAGCCCAGCAACTCCGGCCACTGGCTGGCCCCATCCGCCATGCCGCTGGCACCCAGCACATAATGGAAATGGTTGCGCGGATCGGTGCTGATCGTCGCGGGAATGCCCAGCCGGGTGTTCTCGGCCAGCTCCTGCACCAGATTGGACTGCGCCGCCATCTTGGCCGGGGTCAGCGACAGGCGGGTGATGAAGCTGTTGATATGCTTGTCCTGCAACAGCGCGGCCACCGCCGTCAGGTCATAGCCGCTGGCCGACATGCCCAGCGCCCCGCCGGTCCCCGGCAGCGTGCCGTGCAGCATCAGGCCCAGCTTTTCCTCGATCGTCATGCGGGCGATCAGGTCATCGGCGCGGGCAGCGGGCGACAGGCGCCAGTCCTCATAGGGGGTCAACTGACCATCGCCATTCAAGTCGCGAAAGCGCAAGGCGCCCTGCCCGATCACCGGCTTGACCCGCGCGACCAGCGCCGGTTGCGGCGGAGCGGCGGCGGCGGGCGCCTGACCAAATGACGGCGTTGTCAAAACCGCGCACAGCGACACGGCCAAGGTGGAGACAGCAGCGATGCGCCGCAGCGAAGTGGGTTTGTATGGCATCCTCATGGGCGGGCATCCTAATGCCGATGCCGCAAAACAAAAGGGTGGTTACGATTGCGCTGGGACGTCCCGCGCGCGCGCATGCAAAAGGCGGGTTAGCCGCAGCCAACCCGCCTCCATAATGCTATCATGTACAACAAAATCAGATCGCGTGCTCGTCGTCCTCGGTCAGGTCGGCGCGGGGGCCGTCGATCGGCGCCTTGCCCGGCTTGGCCTTGCGATAGGGGGCAAAACTGGCGCGATCAGCGTCAAAAGCCATGTCCCACGGGATGTTGTCACCCCGGAAAATCGGCGGCGCATTATTGGCCCACAACAACGAGCCAAAACGGAAATCCCACGCGCGCGGCACCCAATTGTCGTCCAGATAATCGGTGTCAGCATGGTATTCAGCCTCGCCACCCTTACCCGGAATGTCACAATAATAGTAAATTGCGCTGGAAATGCGGTGACGTGAAATTCCGCCACTGGAATTCATGCTGGTGTTCTTCCACCCCTTGGCGTCCATTATGTTGGCACCCAACATCACTTCATCAATGTCATCCATGCCAAAGGCGATATGCATGAATTTAAACTGATCCGGCGCAAAAGGCAGATCGCAATTCACCCAAAAGATCGAGTGATGTTCAAACGTCCCCCCGGCCCGCGCGAAAATGCCCACGCCCTTGGAGTGGTCGGCATAGCGGAAACCCAGATGGCGCTCATAAAATTCAAAAGAACCAACGTAATCGGGCGAAAAGAACACCACATGGTTGATCGTTTTGGGGATCGCGCGCTGGCGCCAGATGCGGTGCTGATTGAACCGGGGATAGCTGCCGGGCGTGTTGACCGGACTGGTGTGCGACACCACGCTCGCCTTGTCCCACACCCGCAGCGCGATCGGCTGACCATCGGGACAAACGCAATGGACGGTGCCATCGCCGTCGCGCGTCACGGCCACTTCACCCGCCAGACTGACGGCAATTTTATCCAGATTTTCAGCGGTATCGACGCCCCACACTGTTTCCTTGACGCCGTTTCCGGCGAACGGATCGGGGGCTGGCAGGCGCGCGTCGCCATGCGCCAGAACGATCACCCGGCTGCCCGACGCCAGCCGGAACACCGCCTCGGTCGGGGTGATGCTTTCCACCGGCAGACCGAAATCGGTCCAGAACCGGGCGTGTTCGGCCACGTCATCGACGCCGAACAGCACGCTCTCCACGCCCAGAATGCTCATACAATTCTCCCCAGATTTGGCGCCTGTATGGGGGGCGCGGCGCGGGGAGAAAAACGCATAAAGTCGAAAGGTTGCTATCGGCGCGACCGATAAACGCGGCAAGGGGCGCGGAGGCCATGACCACCCCCGCGCCCGCAAGCGTCATCAATTTCGCAGGAAAATCAGACCGGTTCGGCCAATTTCTTGCGAATGCGGTCGGTCACTTCCACCGGATCGCCGGCACTTTCGGGATGCATTTCCCATTCACCCAACTGGATCGAGGACGTCCCCACCAGCTTGGCGCGTTCGAACCGGCGCTCCATGAACGCCACCAGCGCGGCGTCAATGTCCTTGGCCGCCAATTCATCAACCAAAACAACGGCATCCTCCACCGCCATGGCCGCGCCCTGACCCAGATGCGGCGTTGCCGAATGGGCGGCATCGCCGATCAGCACGATGCGGCCCTGATACCACGGATCGGGCATGATGCAGGCTTCCAGCGGGCGATAGACCACCAGCGCGGGATCGGTGATCGCCTTGGCCGCCTCGCCCAGAATGCCGCCATAACCGGCCAGACGGGCGCGCATTTCATCGGCCAGCGTTTCCGGGGCAAAGCGCGGATTGCCCTTTTCCTCAATCACGGCAAAGATATACATCTCTTCGGGCGTCAGCGGGCAATAGCCGGCCTTGCCGTTAAAGCCGTTGGGCGCGGCCAGATAGATGTCGCTCCATTCCAGATCGGCCGGGCGTGGCACGTTATAGCGCCACACGCCCTGCCCGGTGAACTGGGGCTTGGCCTCGGGCCACAGATGCTTGCGTACTTGGGAATAGTTGCCATCGGCGCCGATCACCAGATCATACGACCCGCTTGTGCCGTCCGAAAACACCACATCAACGCCGTCGCCCTTGTCCTGCATATCGGTAAAGGTGACGCCCAGACGCACCGGGATGCCCAGCTCTTTCACCTTGTCCGTCAACACCTTGTGCAGGGCTGGACGGGTCAGGCCCAGATCGGACGGCAGGCCATCGACCGCCGTTTCGCCCGGCAATTCGGCAATCACCTGACCCGAGGCATTGCAGAAACGCGCGCCCCGATAGGCATAGCCAGCCTTGGTCGCCGCCTCACCCACGCCCAAGGCGTTGAGCGCGCGGACGAAATTGGCCTGAACGATGATGCCCACGTGATAGACCTTCCAGTCCTTGTCACGCTCGACCACCTCGACCTTCAGGCCCTTGTTGTGCAGGCCAATGGCCACGGCCAAACCAGCCACGCCGCCGCCGATGATGCAGATATTCTGTGCTTTCGACATGATTTCAGGCTCCTTTTTATTATTCGGCAGGTTCGGCAACAGAGACCGGGCGCGGGTCGACGGGCAGGAATTTCAGTTGCGCGTCCGTGGCATAGGCCACGTCCCAAATGGGTTCGGCCTGCAACCAATGCGGCAGGTCGTGCATATAGATCAGCGTGCCAAAGGCGCCGTCCCACACGCGCACCTTCCAGCTGTCGTCGACGCAATCACAGTCCGCGCCATATTCCATGTCACCGCCCAATTGCGGCACGTTCAGATACAGGAATGCCGCGCTGGTCAGGCGGTGACGGCCAAGGCCCCAATTGCCTTCGAAATTATAGCCCTTGCGGTCCAGCACATTCTTGCCGACCATGATCTCGTCGATATCCTCCAGCTCGAAATTGGCGTGGTGGAATTTCAACGTGCCGTCGAACATCGGCATTTTGGCATGGGCATTGGCCAAAAAGATGTTGTGATGCTCATACGCGCCATCGCAGCGCATATAGACGCCAAAGCCCTTTTGCACGTCGGTCAGGCGGAAGCCCAAACGGTCGCGGTAATAGTCCAGCGCTTCCTGCACATCGGGGAAGGTCCAGACGCAGTGGTGGATCCGCTTGGGCGTGGCGCGGGCCAGCCATTTGCGTGGCTGGTTCAGGCGCCCGATGTGGCCCGGCGTGTTGCTGGGGCTGGGCGCGCCATAGACCGGGCGGGCGGTCCACACCTGCAACCCGATCGCCTGACCAAAGGGGGTGATGAAATGCACCACACCTTCGGCATCGCGGGTCAGTTCGTGGTCGCGCGACAGGTCGGCGCACAGGCGGTCCATCGACTCCTGCGTGTCCACCGCCCACACGCATTCATGCACGCCGATGCCGGTCTGGGCGCTGCCCTGCGGCAGATCGGCGTGACCTGTGGGCAGCAAACGCACCTGCGCGCCATTGGCGGTCTCGAACCGGGCGGCGGCGGCGTCAGCCTCCAGCGGGCGCAACCCGTAATCGGTGAAGAATTTCGTGGTGAAGGCAAGGTCCTCGACCTTGAACACAAGGCGGCGGATTCCGGTAATCGCCATGTCGGCATCTCCCTGAACGATCGATCCCGCCCTTTGCCGGAAGCCGCGCAGGCCCCCACACTGCGGCGGTTGATCATCAGATGCCGATTGGAACGGGTGTTTTTATTGATCCATCGCAATTCGATTGTATGGATTTAATCGCATCTTTGTATCGATATCGTGGATACGAAAACCGCCGCAGCCCCACAGAGCCACGGCGGTGATCATCAGCCATAAATGGCGTAAATGCGCGCTATTTGCGGAACAGGAAGGTCAGCAGGAACCAGATCGTGCGCGCGTCCAGCAATTTCAACGCCGCCCGTGCCTCGGCCGGGGTCAGTTTGGCCACCATCGGCATCGCGCCAAAGATCTTGCCACGGATGACCAGCGCATTGCCGTCCGGCTCGATCTTGCGGACGGTCATCAGCTCCTTGTCATTGGCGTCCAGCACGCGCATCTGCGGCGGCTTCTTGTGGGTGGTGTTGCTCATCAGATCGGCCCTCCGCACACCTTGTCATAATCCATCCCCAAATCGTCCATCATCTGGATCGCGGTGGCGCGCCCGGCGCCAAACACGCCGCCGCCCGGATGCATGAAGGGCCCAACCAGATACAGCCCTTCGATCTGCGGCACGCGCAGGCTGCCCAGATCAGGCGTCGGGCGGTGGGCCACCGACTGGTACATGAACGGCGCGCAGCCGTGGATGTCACCTTTCAGGAAGCTGGCCGGGCTGTCGCGTTCATGGTCGATGGGCGAGCGGATCAGGCGGCCGGTGATGTTGTCATCATCCAGATTGGCGTAGAATTTGCGGTATTGGTTCAATGCCTTGTCGGCGATCTCCTCCTTGCGGCTGTCCCACGAACCGGGGCCGTCGGGCCACAGGTCATAGGGGGCAAAGTTGACGCCATAGAACACGCCGGCCCCTTCGGGCGCGCGGCTGGGATCGAAAATGGTGTTGTCACCGCCCGCGATCAGCCGCTCCGACACCTCGCCCCGGCGCAGCTTGTCATATTCCAGCAGCATGTCGCGCATGGTGTAAAAGTCCATGAGCTCGGTCATCATGGCATTGGTTTCATTGCCCACCTTCAGGCGCAGCCGCTCCTTCAGCGTCAGATGCGTCAGGTTGATCGAGAAGGTCGATTGCGTCACCCGTTCGGCGCGTTGCAGCACGGGCTCAGGCGTTTCGGACACGAATTTGCGCAGCACATGCGGGTGGATCGCGCCGATCACCCCGTCACGCGCCATGAACTGCTCGCCATCGACCATCTCCAGCCCGATCGCCTTGCCGCCGGACACCAGCACGCGGGCGACCTCGGCGTTGCAGCGCACCTCGCCGCCAAAATGCTCGATCGCGCGGACCAGCGCCTTGGACAGCTGGCCCGAACCGCCCTTTGGCATCGAACAGCCATAGGCGTGGATGATCCCCGGCATCAGGAAGGCGCCCATGCCGGTGCCCAGTTCATCGGGCATTTGCAGGTTTTCGGTCACCATGCGCAGGATGTGGATGCGCAGACGGTCGCTTTCGAAATATTGGTTCACCACGTCCAGCGCGCTGCGGCTCATCACGTCCAGCAGAAAGCGGCCCTCGTCCGACTGGTCCATCATCGCGACAAACGCGCCCATCGGGAACGGCGGCATATACAGGCCCGACATGAACATCGGCAGCGCGGCCATGCTGGTCTGGGCAAATTTGCGATAGGCCTCGGCGTCGCGGGGGCTGAACTGCTCGATCTCGGCGCAGGTGCGGTCCAGATCGCGCCAAGAACGCACCATCGACCCATCGTCCCAGATGCTGGCGTGCGGCAGTTCGGGGTAGATATATTCCAGCCCGAATTTCGACAGCAGCCCCAGCTCGTCCTCGCGCAGCATGGGGTTGCCCTGGATCATGATGTGGACGTTGCTGTGTTCATCATGCCAGAAACCGGGCTGGATCAGTTCGCGCGTCGAGACGCCACCGCCAAAATGCGGCTTGCGCTCCAGCACCAGCACGCGCTTGCCTGCCTTGGCCATATAGGCGGCGGCCGTCAGGCCATTGTGGCCACCGCCCATGACGACGATATCATACTGGCTCATTGGCCTTCTCCTGCGAAAAAGTCCCGGAACAACGAGAGGCCGGGGACATGGCTGGCACAGCCGCCATCCGCCACCAGCACCTGCCCCGTGATGTTGCGCGCCGCGTCTGACGCCAGAAAAGCGGCTGCCTCGGCAATGTCCTGCGGCTCGCCCAGCTGATCGCGCAGGGTTTCGGCCTCGACCGCATGGCGCAGCTTGGGCGGGAAAGCCTCGAGCAGGGCAGGCGTCACCGTCATGCCCGGCGCCACCGCGTTGCAGCGCACGCCGTGGATGCCGTGGCTGGCGGCGATGGCGCGGGTCATCTGGATGATCGCGGCCTTGCTGCTGCTATAGGCGGCCTGAATCATGTGCCCCTGCAGCGCCAGATTGCTGACGGTGTTGACGATATTGCCCCGGACGGCCCGCAGATGCGGCAGCGCCGCGCGGCAGGCCACCATCGTGCCCCGCACATTCACCGCATAGGTCCGGTCCCATAGCGCGGTGTCCATATGCTCGATATCGCCATCATTTTGCGCAATATCGGGCCCCAACAGCGCGGCATTGTTGTGCAGCACGTCCAGCCGGCCATAATGGGCCACGGTCTGGTCGATCATGGCGATGATGCTGGCCTCGTCCTCCAGATCCAGATGGATGGCCAATGCGCCCGCCAGTTCGCCCGCCAGCGCCTGCGCGCGGTCATAGGCGATGTCGGCGATCACCACCTGACACCCTCGTGCGGTCATCAGCCGCGCCGTTGCCGCGCCAATGCCTCCGGCCCCGCCGGTGACAATCGCCACCTTGCCGTCCATGCGGATGGCGTCTGTTGCCATGGAAATGCTCTCCCGTGCTGTTTATGCGTCTGGGGTGATGATAAAGGCTGGCGCGGGCGGCGCGAAGACGGCACTTTTTTGTGCCTTGGTTGGCCCGCAAAGGTGAGGATGATGATCGACCCACAGGCGTTTCCGGCGGCATTGCGCGAGGGGCTGATGGCGCTGGCCGCCGATATGGCCACCCATGGCACACGGCGCGATGATCCGGCGCGTGAAGTCATGGGGATGCTGGGCGACCGCTGGACCAGCCTGATCCTGCAGGTGCTGATGATCGGCACATGGCGCCACGCCGATCTGAAACGCGCGCTTTCGCGCCTGTCGGCCGAACAGGCGATATCGCAACGGATGCTGACGCTGAAACTGCGCGCGCTGGAGCGTGACGGCTTTGTTGCGCGGCATGTGACAGGCGATGTGCCGCCGCGCGTGTCCTATGCATTGACCGATCTGGGGCTGGCGCTGGCACAACAGGGGCGCGCCATGATCGATTGGCTGAACGCCCACAGCGCGGTGATTCTGGCCGCCCGCGCCGGTTTTGACGCAAACAGCGATTAGCGGCCATCAGCCGCCACTGGCGCGCAGCACCAGTTCGCCCTTGATCCGGCGCGTGCCGCGCGCGGGGGGCGCGCCATCCATCTGGGCCTGCAACAGGTCGATCGTCGCCTCGACCATGGCCCGGATCGGCGTGGCATAGGTGGCCAGTTGATACGCCCCCCACCCCGCAATCGGCGCATCGTCAAAGCCGAACACCGCCACATCGCGCCCCGGCTCCAGCCCCAGATCGCGCACCGCGTGCAGCGCATGGAACGCCATGAAATCGGTAACGCAGAACAAGGCGTCGGCGCGGTCGGGCCGGTCCAGCAATTGCACCGCCGCGCGATAGGCGCCCTGCGCGGTGTAATGCCCACAGGCCGACAGCAATTGCGCGCCGGGAAATTCGGCCACCGCCCGCGTGAACGCGCGTGACCGCTCCACACTGGCCGAACTTTCGGCAAGGCCCGAGATCAGCCCCAACCGCCGCCGCCCGCGTTCCAGCAAATAGGCCGCCACGCCGGCCGCGCCATCGTCATTGTCGGCGCACACGCCGGGCAGGCGATCTTCGGGATCGGTGTTGATCAGCATCACCGCCGGCACGCCCGCCTCGATACATTCGCGCCCGACGCGCGCGGCGTGCCCGCTGGAGGCCAGCACCACCCCGTCCAGCCGATAGCCCAGCAGTTCGTCCAGCACCGGATCCAGATCCGCCTCGCCATGGGTGATGAACAGCACCAGCCGAAGCCCGCGAAGCGCCAGCGCCTCGTGCAGCATTTCGACCATGGCGGGGTAGAACTGATTGTCCAGACTGGTGATCGCCAGCCCGATCAACCGCGACTGGTTGGTCATCAGCGCGCGGGCGCTGTGGTTGGGGCGGTATTTCAACAGGCGCGCGGCCTCCATGATGCGCTTGCGCGCCTCGTCCGACACAACGCCGCCGGTAAACGCGCGCGACACCGCCGATTTCGATACCCCCGCCGCCCGCGCGACATCCGATCCGGTCGCTCGCCTTTGCACCACGTCTGTCCATCCCGCTTGCCGACATTCTTGCGCATCATCGCATGGGAACGGTTGCAATTTCTAGCCTTCGGTTTTCTGGATGGACGCCTATTCGCAAATTGGATTTTACTTATCCACGGCGAATATCGCAGATACAGGGCAACATCATAATCGATGAGAGGGCAGAAAAGCATATCGGGACAAGCTGCGTCGCATATTGGGAGCGGTTGCAATGCCACCCTCCGGTCGCGCCGCCTCCGTCCCATCCATCGCCTAGCCGTCCGCCTGCTGCACGCGCTTCTCGACCTTCCGAGAGCCGGACGGCCAAGGGTGGCGGCCACTGGTCGCAAAGTGGCCGCCACTTTCGCACGCCTGCCATCGGTTTTGCCTGATCCGTTTCGCACCCAAGGACACCTGAATGACCAAACACCACAGTCCCGGCCTGATGACAGGCGTTGCGCTGTTGCTGCCCGTGACGCTTTCGACGATGGCGATCGTGCTGTTGGCGCCCGTCCTGCCGCAGATCCTGACCGAATTCGCCGATGTTCCCGGCCATGACTATTGGGTGCCGATGATCCTGACGATCCCGGCGCTGTGCATTGCGCTGCTTTCGACGGTGGCGGGGATGCTGGGGGACTATTTCGGGCGGCGGCGGCTGTTGCTGTGGTCGTTCGGGCTGTATGCGATGGTCGGCATCGCGCCGATTTTCCTGCGCGATCTGACCGCGATCCTGATCAGCCGCGTGGGTGTCGGCATCGCCGAAGCGCTGATCATGGTGCTCTCGACCACGATGATTGGCGACTATTTCAAGGGTGCGGCGCGGGACAAGTGGCTGGCGGCGCAAACCGCCTTTGCCTCGATGTCGGCGCTGCTGTTCTTCAATCTGGGCGGGCAATTGGGCGCCTTTGGCTGGCGCACGCCGTTCTGGGCCTATGCTTCGGCGCTGGCGATGATGGCGCTGGTGCTGGCCTTCACCTGGGAACCGCAGGGCGATGATGGCGACGAGGCCGAAGCCGCCCCGCACAATGCCAGTTGGGCCGGTTTCCCGTGGGGGCGGATGGGCGTCATTCTGGCGATCACGGTCTATGGCGCGGTGTTTTTCTATACCGTGCAGATCCAGTCGGCCAGCGGTCTGGCGCTGCTGGGGGTAACCGATCCTGCGCGGGCGGGTTTCCTGACCTCCATCGCCAGCGTGGGCGTGCCGCTGGGCACCTTCCTCTATTCGCGCATTGGCCGCTGGCCGGTGCAACGCCTGTTGCTGATCGAGTTTGGCCTGCTGGCCATCGGCTTTCTGTTGATGAGCCGCGCGGGCAGCCCGGCGGGCTTTATCGCGGGCTGCTTTGTCAACCAGTTGGGCGCTGGCCTGTTGCTGCCCACGCTGCTGGTCTGGGCGATGAGCCTGCTGTCGTTCGAGGTGCGCGGTCGCGGCGCGGGCATGTGGCAAAGCGCCTTTGCGCTGGGACAGTTCCTCAGCCCGGTGGTGGTGACCTTTGCCTCGGCGCAGGCAGGCGGATTGCAGGCGGCGTTTGGCGTGCTGTCGGTCGGCGCGCTGGTGGGCATGGGCGCGGTATTGGTCGCGGCGGGCCGCATCACCCGCGCGGGCGATACCAGTGATGTGCAGGTGGCTCTTCATGGCTGACCGTTTGCAGGGCAAGCGCGCCATTATCACCGGCGCGGCCAATGGCATCGGCGCAGGGATCGCCGCCGCGTTCCGGGCACAGGGCGCGCAGGTGATCGGGGTCGATCTGGCGGGCGCCGACATCGCCTGCGACCTGACCGACGAAGCTGCCGTCAACGCCTTGTTCGCGCGATTGGCCAATGATGGCCCGGCGATCGACATTCTGGTGAATGCGGCCGCCTTTGCCCATTTCGCATGGATCGAGGCGATGACCTATGCCCAATGGCGCGCAACGCTGACCGGCGAGCTGGACATCGTGTTCCTGCCCACCCGCGCGGCGTGGCCGTTGCTGCGGGCATCGGGCCGGGGGGCGGTGATCAATTTTGCCAGCGCCAATGCCTATCACGCGTTGGAAGGATCGGCGGCGCTGGCCCATTGCGCGGGCAAGGGCGGCGTTCTGGCGATGACGCGGCAATTGGCGATGGAGGGCGCGCCCCACAACATCCGCGCCAACACCATTTCGCCCGGGTTCATCCGCACCGCCGCGACCGACCGCCATCTGGCCGCCGAACCCGCGTTGCGCGAGCAGGTGCTGGCCAAGAACATGCTGAAAATGCTGGGCGAACCCCATGACATCGCAATGGCCGCCGTGTGGCTGGCCAGTGACGAGGCACGCTATGTCACGGGCGCCGACATCTCGATCGATGGCGGGGCGACCGCCTGGTGAACTGACGACCAAAGACCAAACAAATGGGAGGGTTATAATGAAAATGTCCGCATATGTTTGCGGGGTGTCCTCGCTGTGCCTGATCGCCGCGTGGGCGCCTGCCGCCGCTGCCGAAACCAGCGCCGAAAAGCCCAGCCTGAACGACATTGTCGTGACCGCGCAAAAGACCACCTCGACGCTGCAAAAGACGCCGATCGCCATTTCGGTGGTCAAGGGCGAGGATGTGGCCGCGCTGGGCCAGACGTCTGCCGATGAGGTGTTGAAAAGCGTCTCGGGCGTCGAGGTGCAGGGCGCGGCGCGCGGTCAGGTGATCGCCATTCGCGGCCTTGGCACTGATACGCCTCCGGGCGTGGGGGAAAGCTCGGTCTCGACCAATTTCGATGGCGTCTATTCAATCCGCGCGGAATCGAACACGCTGGGCTTTTACGATCTGGAGCGCGTCGAGGTGCTGCGCGGGCCGCAATCGACCCTGTATGGCCGCAACGCCACGGGCGGCGTGGTCAACATGATCAGCGCCAACCCGGTGCTGAACCAGCGCAGCCTGAACGTCTCGATGGGGGCGGGCAATTACAGCCTGATGCGGGGCGAGGCCGCGCTGAACCTGCCGCTGGGGGACACGGTGGCGTTGCGTGTGTCGGGCACGGGCATTTCACGCGACGGCTATTTGAACAACGGCCACGCCGATCAACAGGGCGCGGGCCTGCGCGCCAAGCTGTTGTGGAAGCCCAGCGCCGAGCTGTCGGTGCTGACCGGGTTCGAAGGCGCATGGCTGAAGGGCCACGGTTCGGGCGGGGTCGAGGTGGCCAATTTCGCCGCCGGCCAACATTACACCACCGCTGACAGCGGCATCGGCGGACAGGACTATTTCGGGTACAAGGTATGGGGTCAGGTCGACTGGAAAGTCGGCCCCGGCACGGTCACGCTGATCCCCGCCTTCCAGCACGGCAGCGGCACCAACAATGGCGTGTTTGGCGGGCGCGGCACCTATGGCTCCGACCCGGCCAACATCGATCAGGGCAGCGTGGAATTGCGCTATGCCTCGGCGCCGGGGGCAAAGGTGCAATGGCTGGTGGGCCTGTACCACTATGACTACAGCCAATACACCTTCTCGCTGGACAATGCGACCTATGGCAGCTCGGCCGGGTACAGCTATAACCGGGGCATCTCGAACGCGGTGTTCGGGCAAGTGACGGTGCCGCTGGCGCCGGGCCTGCGGCTGATCGGCGGCCTGCGCCAGACCTGGGACAAGCGCCGCGCGTCGGGCACCGATGTGTTCGGCAATATCGTCGGCGGCTCGCTCAGCAACAGCTTCTTCGACTATCGCGGCGGGCTGGAATATGATCTGGGCAGCCATTCGCTGGCCTATGTCACCGCGTCCAGCGCGTTCCGGCCGGGCGGGGTCAACCCGTTCAACGGCTCGACCTTCCTGCCCGAACGGCTGCACGCCTATGAAGTGGGCGTCAAGAACCGCTTCCTCGACAACCGCCTGCAACTGAACCTCAGCGGGTTCTATTACGATTACAGCAAATATCAGGTGGTCGATTTCTTCATCGGCGCGACCGGCCCCAATCTGGTGTTCTATAACGTCGATGCCAAGAATTATGGGCTGGAAGCCGACATGCAGGCCGCGCTCAGCACCGCCGACACGGTCAACGCCAGCCTGACCTATCTGCATTCGCGGATCGAGGGCGACCTGATCCTGCACCCGGCCGATCCCTTTACCTCGGTCAATTTCCGGGGCGAACGCCTGCCCCACGCGCCCGAATGGACGATCAAGGGCGGCTATCAGCATGTGTTCGACCTGAACCGCGCGGGCAGCCTGACGGCGCGGGCCGATCTGCGTTACGTGTCCAAACAATATATCGCGCCCAACAACACCAGTGGCGCGACGCAGGACGCCTATGCGACGGTGGATGCCTCGCTGGCGTGGCGGTCGGCCAATGACCGGCTCAGCGTCACCGCCTTTATCAAGAACATCACCGACAAGGCCGTCAAGACCGCCTATTTCGTCGGCTATGTCATGGTCGGCGCACCGCAGACCTATGGCTTTACCGTCTCGGCCAAGTTCTGACGACGGTTGGGGGCGCGCGCCTGTGGGACGCGCCCCCTTCTTCCTCTCCCCTGCACAAAGGTCTGTCTGATGACCAAATACCCTGTGGGCCTGCGCCCGCTGTTGCTGGCGGTCGCGCTGATCCCGATGGCCGCGCTGGCGGTGCCTGTCATGGCCCAACCCGCCCCGCCGCCCGGCGCGCCGCCCGCGTTGCCCAATGGCGGGCCGCCGCCCGCGATGCCCAATGGCGGGCCGCCGCCCGCGATGCCTTCCATGGCCGATACCGCCTATGACGCGCTGATCGCGGTGCGCGATGGCCGCCTCACCCACACTCTGCCCGGTCGCGCGGCGGCCTCGGCCACGTTGGTCGCCGGGGCGCATATCACCTCGGCCCGCGATGGCCAGAACGGCGTGTGGATCAGCGGCGGGCACAGCGCCTTTACCCTGCGCAATGCGGCGATCCGCCTGTCCGGCACGGGCCGCAATGACTTTCTGGGAATCGGCGCGGGCGTGCTGGTGCGCGACGATGCCGCCGCCGTGATTGACCACAGCCGGATCGAAACCCGTGGCGCGGTCGCCTCGGCGCTGGTGGTGGCCGAAGGCGCGACCTTGCGCGTCTATGACAGCCATCTGGTCGCCCATGGCGGCCCCCTGCCCCGTGGCTATGTCCGCCACATCGGCCCCGGCATGATGGAGCCCCCCGCCCCGTTGGGACTGGACGGCACCGCCCGCGCCTTTCTGGCGATGAGCAACGCGCGCGCCTATCTCTACCGCACCACGATCGAGGCCGATGGCTGGGGCGCGCTGTCCACCGATGCGGCGGGCGGCCACCTCTATGTCGAGGCCAATGATTGCACCATCCGCGTGACGCGGCGCGGCTATGGCGCCTATGCCGATTTTGGCGCGCATGTGGTGTTGAACCGCGGCACGCTGGACAGCGGCGCCGATGGCGCGATCATCGCTGGCCAGGCCCGCATCGACATGACCGATGTGCGCGCCACCGCCGCCCGCACCGGGGTGATGATCCATTCAGTGATGGGCAACCCGCAAGAGGTCGCCACGCTGAACCTGACCCGCACCACGCTGACCACCACCGGCCCGGCACTATTGGTCAAAAGCGCCAATGCCCGGATCACCCTGCAGGGCGGCCAGATCACCAGCGCCAGCGGCCAATTGCTGACCCTGCGCCGCAACGATGACCCCAACGCCACCCAGACGCATGGCGCGATGGTGCCGGGCGTGGTCCTGACGCTGCGCCAAGCCGCGCTGAAAGGCGATGTTGCCAGCTATGATCCCGACCGCACGCTGACCCTGACGCTGGACAATAGCCGTTTGCAGGGCGCGCTGCGTGGCGTGGTGCTGAACGCCACTGGCCAAAGCGGCTGGACCGCCACCGCCGCATCGGACGTGACGCTGGCCAATGCCGGCAGTGCCGCACTGATCGACGCGCCTGCTGGCGTTACCGTCACCGCCACCTCCACCGACCCCGCGCTGCCTCCGCAATCGCGCAGCCTGCCCGGTGGCGGCACGTTGATCATCCGCCGCCCCTGATCCCTGCCCTTTGGAGAAAACCCATGTCACGAATGACCCTGCACCGCGTCACATTGGGCGCATCGCTGATGGCGCTAATGGCCTCGACCCTGCACGCCGAACCCGCCCCCGCATTGGTGGCGGCCACCACCACCTTTGCCGATCTGACCATCGCCCCCGGCCAGATCCCCGCCGCGCCTGCTGGCAAGCAACTGACGCTCAGCGTCGATGGCGTCGAACTGCCGCTTGCCCCTGGCCATTACACCGGCGCGGTGACGTTAAGCGTGACCGATGACATCCCGGTGAACTATCACGATGTGCTGAAGCACAATTTCCGCGCGGGGGCCTATGTGCAGGACGGCGCGCTGGTGGCGGGCAAATCGGCGCTGGCAACAGTCACAGGGGCAACCATCACCGATGGAGTGATCCAGAACGCCCGCATCACCAGCCGCGCCGAACGGTTCAACGGCATCATCATCACCGGCAAGGGCCATTACCGGCTGGACCACCCCGTGATCGAGATGACGGGCAATGGCGGCAATGACTTTGCCGGATATGGCGCGGCGATCACCGCCACGGGCGACGCGCAACTGACCATCGAGCGCCCGGTCATCCGCACCCATGGCGCGATCCGCACCGCCGTGTTTGTGGGCGGCAATGCCACCGTCCACATCAATGACGCCGATATCGAAGTGCTGAACGGCACGCTGCCGGCCGATTACACTTTCACCGTCGACATGGGCCGGATGATGGAAGTGCCATGGATGCTGGGCCTGTCGGGCAATGTCCGGGCGACCAATCTGGTGGGCAATGGCACGGTCTATTACAACCGCTCGCACATCCGGGCGCAGGGCTGGGGCGCGATGTCCACCGACGACAGCACGCATGTCCGCATGTTCGTCAATGACAGCCTGATCGAGGTGACCGAGAGCGGCTATGGCTGCTACTCGATCGGCGACAGCATCGACACCTTTACCCGATCGACCATCCGGGCCGCCGATATCGGCTGTATCATGGCCGCCGAAGGCAGCGTGGTGTTCACCGAAGGCACCCATGTGCAATCGGGCCGCTATGGCGTGATGATGCATTCAGGCGATGGCGGTGGCCGTCTGGTGATCGACAAGGGCAGCGTGATGCAGTCCGCGCAGACCGCCATTCAGGTCAAGGGATTGGGCACCACCATCCTGGTCGATGGCGCGCGGGTGACGGCGGGCAACGGCATCCTGTTGCAAAGCATGGAGAACGACGACCCGTTCATGAAGGCGATGATGCGCGGTGAAATCCCCGCCGGCATGCTGGCTCCGCCGCCGGGGGTGGCCGCCGCCGCGCCCAAGCCCAAGCCCAGCCCCGATGTGCTTGCCACCTTCCGCAACACCGCGCTGGTGGGCGACATGTTCAACGCCCGTCCAACCGGCAGCGCGATGGTGCTGACGTTTGCAGGCGCGCAGATCACCGGCCGCCTGTCGACCGCCACCGTGGTGGCGGCCAAGGGCGTGGAACCCACCCGCGCGACGCTGACCGAGATCGGCCATGTGGTGAACACGCCGGGCGCGGTGGCCGGTGGCAAGGGGCTGAAGGTATCGCTGGACGGGGCCTCGCGCTGGCGGGTGACGGGCACGTCCTATCTGACCGATCTGACGCTGGCGCCCGGCGCGCGGC
Organism: Novosphingobium ovatum; assembly: GCF_009909235.1. GTDB lineage: Bacteria > Pseudomonadota > Alphaproteobacteria > Sphingomonadales > Sphingomonadaceae > Novosphingobium > Novosphingobium ovatum. The sequence continues at coordinate 49,561 of NZ_JAAAPO010000001.1, read as the reverse complement.
TGGAGGCGGCGTCAGGCAAGCTGAACCTGAGCGTCAATGGCCGCAAGGTGGCGGTCAAGCCCGGCCACTACACCGGGGCGATCATCCTGCGGGCCGAATAAACGCTGCGGCCCCGGTGGGTGATCCCGCCGGGGCCGTTGACGCAATGGGCGCGGCAGCGATCAGGCCATGCCGCGCGTGCTGGGATGATTGGCCTGAAACTGCACGGCAATCTCGTCCGCGCGGGCGTCGGCGATCCGGGCCAAAGGCACCACATTGGTGTCCGCCGCAGGGCCGCTTTCCTGCGCATAGGCGGCCAGACGTTCCACCACCCAGCGCAGCGCCCGGTCATTGTTGTTGGTGATGTGCCACTGCACCGCCTCGCGGATGGGGGGGATGTCAAACGGCACCTCGCGCTGGATCAGCGGCAAAGTCTGCACCATCTGCGCCGCCAGACGGCGATGCATCGTGGCAATCCGGCGCGTGCCCAGCACCAGCCCCGGCAGCGACAGGAAACTGGGCGCGACCACCTCGATCCGGCGTTGCGTTTTTTGCCGGCGCACGAACCAGTCGTCAAAGGCGGGCGTCCGGCTTTTCCCGAAACGGGCGGTGACATGGCCCAGCGCGAAATATTTGTCGCGCGTCATCTCGCCCTGCATGGCGGCATTGGCGGCATCGCCCACCACCACATAGTCATCCTCGAACATCAACTGGCTGGGGTGGTCGGAACTGATGGCATAGTCGATGGTCAGCAACAGGTCGATCTGCCCACGCTCCAGCGTGTCGATGGGGTTGTCGCCCATCGGCTGGATCTCGAAACGCATATGCGGCGCTTCTGCCTCCAGCATGCCCAGCGCGCCGGCCAACAGCACCTGACACGAATAGTCCGACGCCATGATGCGGATCAGCCGGTCGGCGGTGGCCGGATCGAATTCAGGCTGGATGGCAATGGTTGAACGGATCTGCTCCAGCACCGCGCGCACCGGCTCGATCAATTCCTCGGCGCGGGCGGTCAGCACCATGGAGCGCCCCTTGACCACCAACAGCTCATCGCCAAAGTAATCGCGCAACCGGCCCAGCGCGCTGCTGGTGGCCGATTGCGACAGGCACAGTCGATCCGCCGCCAAACTGACGCTTTTTTCCGACAGCAGCGCGTCCAGCGCCACCAGCAAATTCAGGTCCAGCCGTTGAAACCGCATCTCCCGCTTTCCTTTTATGTCAGCGTCGTCAGCGCGCTGGCCACCAGAGTAGCCAGATCGCCATCATGCGCAAATCCGGCATTATGCGCAGCGGGCGTTTCCAGCGGCGGCTGTGCCCCGAATGCCACTTCCAGCGCGGCATCGGGCTCATAACGCACCAGATCGGCCGAAACGCCGCACTGGCGGGCGATTTCGGCGGCCATGTCGCCCATCCGCACCCGCAGAGCAGGCAGCGTCACGGCGCGCGTCACCGGCATGGCCGCGCCGTCCATGGTCAGTGCATGCAGGAAATTGCGCGCCACACGGTCGACAGATTCCGCCCAGATCGTCGCCTCGGCCGACACCGGGCAGACGAACGCCTCGCCCGCCTGCAACGCGTGGAACAGATTGGACATGAACGCGCTTTTCATGCCCGATGGCCCCTTGGGCCGCGCCAGAATGCCCGGCAGGCGCAGCGACACGCCATCGATGGCGCCACGATTGGTGAACATCGCCACCGCGTCCTCCATCATCGCCTTGTGCCCGCCATAGACCATCTTGGGGCTGAGCGGGGTGGCGTCATCGACATGGGCAGGCAGCGGATCGCCAAACACCGCGATCGAGCTGGCATAGACAAAGCGTACACCCGGCGTAACCGCGCTGGCCTCCAGCATCAGGTCATACATCGCGTCAATGTTGATCCGGCGCGAGGCGGCCGGGTCCTGCTCGGCCGCGCCACCGGGCACCGTGGCCAGATGGATCACCCCCGACACACCGCCCGCCAACGCCTGCGCGCGCAAGGCCGCATCGGCCAGATCGCCCGCCACCACCCGCGCGCCTGCCGGAATGCCACCTGCGACCGTATCCATCGCCACCACATCATGGCCGCCCGCCAGCAACAGCGCCACGATCTGCCGCCCGACAAAGCCGCCAGCGCCGGTCACAAGGATACTCATCTGCAATTGTCCTGTCTGATAGTGTGGGAAAGGCGCGATCAATAGCGGTCAGGATAGTGATCACGCACATTTTCGGAAAAGGAATCCGCCGGATAGGGCAACATGCCCGCGTTCCATTGCGCCCATGTCGCACGCATCCGGGCCAGCCGGTCAGGATCGAGGGCGGCCTGATCGGCCCGTTCGCGCGCGTCGACGGCCAGATTGAACAGATGTTCCTTGCCGCCCAGCTTCAGATATTTCCAATCGCCCTCACGCAGCGCGGCCTGATCGCCCGCCTTGAACCGCCAGAACAATTGCCGCGCCACCGGGGCCGCGCCGCGCGCCAGTTGCGCCGACAAGTCCGCCCCGTCAAACGCCACGCCCGCAGGCAATTTGCCCCCCGCCATGGCCAGCAGGCTGGGCAGGAAATCCATGTTGGTCACCACCTGATCGCTGATCGATCCAGGGGCGATCCGGGCCTTCCAGCGGATCAACAGCGGCACGCGGATGCCGCCCTCCAGCAATTCGCCCTTTACCCCGGTAAACGGCCAGGTTTCGGAAAAGCGTTCGCCGCCGTTGTCGCTGGTGAAAATGACGATGGTGTTGTCGGCCTGGCCCGTGCGCTCCAGCGCGGCCAGCACCTTGGCGACATTCTCGTCCATCGCCTGCACCATGCGGCGATAGGCCTCCAGATTGCCGCCATCATAGTGATAGGAAGCGCCGATGCGGCGGGCCAGTTCGGCGTCCTCTCGGTTTTCCCAGGGCCAATGCGGCGCGTTGAAATGCAGCGATAGCAGGAACGGCTTGTCGCCCGCCTGCTCGATCACCTTGACGGCCTCGTCGCCGAACATGTCGGTCAGATAGCCTTCCTGCGCCGTACCCGCATTGTCGCGCGCCAGGCCGATGCCCACATCGCGCCCACCCACCACCATATGGTGCCGGAAGTAATCGGCCGCCCCTTCGACGATGCCGAAAAAGCGGTCATAGCCATGCTGCAACGGCCCATGGCGGGGCGGTTCGCCCAGATGCCATTTGCCGATCAGGCTGGTGGCATAGCCCATCTGGCGGAACACGCCCGGCAAGGTGGGGCGGTCAAACGGCACGCCCAGACTGGCCAATGCCTTGGCGCCCAGCGGCTCTTCCAGCCCAACCGGGAAACGGTACTGATAGCACCCCGTCAGCAATGCCGTGCGCGAGGGCGAGCAGATCGGGCTGTTGGCATAGGCCTGTCGCACGAACAACCCCTGTTGCCCGATGCTGTCGATCGCCGGGGTGCGGATGTGGTGCGATCCGGTGAACGACAGATCGGCAAAGCCCATGTCGTCCGCCATGATAAAAACGATGTTGGGCCGCGCGGGCATCGCCCCCACCGTGCGTGCCATCAGCGGCCCACACAGGCCAGCGGCGCCGAGGGCGGTGGCCGCCCCCAGCGCCTGAACGATCTGCCTGCGCCGCAGGCCCGACCTCTGGCTCATCGTCAGAACGCGGCCGACAGGCGCAGCCCATAGGTACGCGGCGCGCCATAGCGTGCCACCGCCATGCCAATCGGCGAAAGCTGCGGCGTGACCATGCGGCGCACGTTTTCGACATTGTTGACATAGGCACCCAGCGACCAGCCACTGCCCGCCTTGCGCAGCGTCAGCGACAGGTCGGTGTTCCAATAGGCCGGGATATGTTCGAACGAGAGATGTTCAAACGCGCCCCACTGGTCCGACCGCCACGAGGTGTTGACGCTGCCCACCACTTCAAAGTCATGCGTCAGCGGAACGATCTGTTCCAGCCCCAGATTGACCGTCCATTCGGGCGAGAACAGCAGCGAATTGCCCGAGCAGTTGAAGTCCTTGACCGGCGCGCCACCAGCGGTTGCGCCCGTAAAGCTATAGGGGCAGCCGATATTGTCGCGCGGCGCGGCGGTGTACAGGTGCAGGTCGTCATACTTGGCCGACAGATATTGCACCTTGGCCGACAGGGTGGTGTTGGGCATCGGGCGGGCCACCACGTCCAGATCAAAGCCCTTGATCGTCGCGCGCCCGGCGTTCTCGTTCGAGTTGATCAGCGTGCCGCTGCTGTCCACCGTGAAATAGGTGATCTGCTGATCCTTGTACTTCCACAGGAAGGCTTCGGCGTTCACCTGCAGGCGGTTGTTGAAGAAGCGGTTCTTGGACCCGATGGTAAAGGCGGTGATGAACTCGGGCTTGTAGCGCGACTTGCCCTCGGCCAGCTGGAAACCACCGGCGCGGTAACCGCTCTCGGCCGAGATGAACAACAGCGAGCGCGGGCCCACGTCATATTCGGCCGCCAGCTTCCACGTCACGCGGTTATAGCTGCCGCTGTCGACCACCGGGTTATAGGTTTTGAGCACCACACCCGCGCCCGACAACAGCGGGAACACCTGCACATTGGCCTGATCGGTGCTTCCCGGCGCGATATAGCCGTTCGAGGCCATCCAGCTGACGGTCTGCCCCGTGGTCAGATAGTTGGGGAAGTGCGGCAAGGCGCCCGGCGCGGCGCAGCCGATGCCGAACGAGGCCGGCGGCGTCACCGGCGGAATGCCACCGCAGAAGGCGATGAAATTGTTGATGATGCCGTTCATGTCCTTGTGGTCATGGGTGTAACGGGCACCACCCACCAGACGCAGCTTGTCAGTGATGTGGCCGGTCAACTGGCCAAACAGCGCCCAGCTGTTCGTCTTGTGCGTGTACGACTGGATCGGCAGCACGAATTCCTGGTTATATTCGTTGCGAGCGACGATCTTCTCGTTGAACCAGAAACCGCCCAGCACATAGTCCACCTTGCCGCGCGAACCTGCCAGACGCAGTTCCAGACTGGTCTGCTTGTCATGCTCGTTGTTATAGGCGGTGTTGAACGCCGGGCCATAGAAATAGGCCTCGCCCTTGGACTCGCGATAGGCCGGGATCACCGTCACCTTGCCCAGCGACGTGGTCCAGTTCACCTCGGCATTGAGGCCCCAATAGGTGTAATCGGTCGACTGCTGGCGGTTCATCGCGTTCAGGAAGCCAAAGCCCGGCGCGCCCAGCTGGGTCTGGCGCCATGCGTTGGCGGCGGCCGTGTTGAAGCCTTCGCTGGTGTCAAACGGCCCCGGAACAAAGCCATAGGTGCCCGGCGTGAACGAGCCGACATAGCTGCTGCCCGCGCCAACGCCGCCCACCGCCGTCCAGTCCGCGCCCAGACGGATCGACAGATCGCTCGACGGTTCGATCAGGTATTGCACGCGGAAACCGGTGCGATCCAGATCGTCCGAGCCATCGCGGTTATAGCCATCATGCGACTGGCGCGTGGCGGCAATGCGCAGCGCGGTATGGTCCGAGGTAGCCAGGTTCAGATAGCCCTCGGCGCCCAGCGCGTCGTGATTGCCATAGGACAGGGTGAAGCCCATCTTGGTTTTGCCCAGTTCGGGGCGGGCAGGAATGATGTTGACCGCGCCGCCCGTGGCGTTGCGGCCATAGAGAATGCCCTGCGGGCCTTTCAGCACCTCGACGCGGGCCAGATCATAGAATGCGGCCGAAAAAGCGCCCGCAGCGCGGCCCATCACCACGCCGTCATAGCTGGGCGTGACGGCCGGATCGTTGTACGAGCTGTTCGTGACGTTACCCACGCCGCGCAGAAAGATCGAGGTGTTCGAACCGCCGCCATTGGTCACGGCGATGGCGGGCACCTGCTTGGTCAGATCGGCTGCCGAAACCATGCCGCGCGCTGCCAGATCGGCGCCCGTCACCGCGTCAATGGCGATGGCCGCGCGCTGGATGCTTTCCACCTTGCGCTGGGCGGTCACGACGATTTCGCCAATGCCGGTCTCTGCCGGGGCCGCTTGGGCCATCGCTGGCGCTGCGACAGCGATCGCGCCCAACGAAGCCGTCAGACAGGCGCAATGCCTCACCAAATTACGCATAAAACCTCCCCTCATGGTGTTTCCACACAGTGCTGCACGCACTTGTTGTGCCTTTGGGTAGCGCGTGGGGGGCCATCCGTCTTACCGATTGTATCGATAGTCGTGCATCCATGGTTCGGATTTGCCTATTGCCGGGCCATCATTAGGCATGAGGCCATGGAACGGGAGAACATCACCAGCGTCGCAAAGGCGCTGATCGTAGGCGGTGGTATCGGTGGCATGGCCGCCGCCATCGCCATGGCTGAACGCGGAGTGCGGGTGGATCTGATCGATCTGGACCCGCAATGGCGCGTGTATGGTGCGGGGATCACGATCACCGGGCCGACGCTGCGCGCCTATCGCAGGCTGGGATTGCTGGACGCGATCAAGGCACAAGGGGCGATCACCAACAAGACGCGGTTGTTCCGTTATGACGGCACGCATATCAAGGATCTGGACGAGCCGGTTATCGAGGAAGGCCTGCCCGCCACCGGCGGCATCATGCGCCCCGTGCTGCACCGCATCATGCAGGCGCGCGTCAATGAACTGGCCATCCCTGTGCGTCTGGGCCTCAGCGTCAGCGCGGCGGTCAACACCGGCGATGGCGTCGACGTGACCTTTACCGACGGCAGCACCGGGCGGTATGATCTGGTGGTGGGTTCGGACAGCGTATTTTCGGGCATGCGCGATCTGGCCTTCCCGCATATGGGCCCGGCTGTGCCCACCGGCCAGGGCTGCTGGCGCATTTCCATCGCCAAGCCGCCAGGGCTGGAATATGGCGAATTCTATCTGGGCCACGCCAACCCTTGCGGCATTACCGCCTGCAGCCCCGACAGCGTCTATATGTGGATGCTGACCGCCCATGTCGAACGCGAAACCTTTATGACCGAGGACGAGCTGTTCGACGAACTGCACCAGCAACTGGCTGATTTTGGTGGGAATGCGGGCTGGATCCGCGACAATATGACGCGGCAGGACTGGATCAACTATCGCCCGCTGGCCGCCGTGTTGCAGCCAAAGCCTTGGTACAATGGCCGCATCGTGCTGTTGGGCGATGCGGTGCACGCCACCACGCCGCATCTGGCATCGGGCGCGGGCATGGCGGTGGAAAGCGGCATCGTGCTGGCCGAGGAACTGGAGCGCGCGGACAGCGTCGAGGCGGGCCTGAGCGCCTATCAGGAACGCCGTTACGAGCGCTGCCGCGATGTGATTGAATCGAGCGTTTCAGTCGGCCGCCTGCAATTGGCGCATGGCGACCCGCGCGAACACGCCACTATTCTGGAAGGCGCGCTTTCCAGATTGAACCAGCCGTTCTGAACGGCTGACGTTCTCTCCTAACGCCTTGCGGGCGCTGCACCGAAGTGTTGCAGCGCCCGTTTTTTGTGCGCAGCATTTCGCGCATGCAACATCGGCTCACCACCTGCCATGGCCACAAAAAGGGGGCCGGAAATCCAGCCCCCTTCCCCCTGTTCAGTGCGACCCGGACAGGCTTTGTGTGATCATTTGCCCTCGGCGCGGCGTTCGACAAAGTTCAGCCGCGCCGTGTAGGGGTCCTCGATATGACGGGCGCCCGCCGCATCCAGCATCTGCACCGTGGTGGCAGTGGGTGTCGCCAGGGGCCAGGCAGGCACCCCGGCACCATCTGGCGCACCGGTCTTGATGAAATTCACCCAATACCGATGCATCTGCTTGGCCACTTCCAGCTCTTCCGGCTTGGGCGCAGGGCCCTTGCGCAGTTGCAAAGTGTCAAACGCATAGGGAATTTCGCTGGCGTGTGGCGCACCGCCCATCGCCGGGCCCATCTCGCTGGCCGGATAGCCAAAGCGATAGATCCACGCCTTTTCCCCCCGCGCGGACAGCGTGCGTGCCATCAGGCGCGCCGGTTCGATGAACATCACATCGGCGCTGGTCATCGTGCCCACCTGCAACCCGCTGGTGGTGCCATCGGCATCATACAGCTTGCGCGCGGCATCGGCATCGGCGCCATAGGCGGCAAAAATCTTGTCCTTGTCCGTCACCATGGGGAATCCATCGGCCGAATTGGCACCGATGATCACCGGCACACGCGCCATCAGGCCCGCCGCCGCCGCATCCACCGCCACGCCCAACAGCGTGCGCCCATCCAGCATCGGCCCGGAATACCCGCGATCGCCCATGCTCATCATCGAAAGCGTGCCGGTCACCTTGTCCTCGGGCAAGGCGCGCAACTGGGCGGCGGTCAGGCCGGGGGCAAAACGTTCCCCCGTCCGCGCGGCCGATGCCATCGTCGGCTGGGCCAGCGTGGCGCGGCCACCGCCCGATTCGACGATCACCCGGTGGAACAACCCCTTGGCCTCGGGTGCCTGCAACAGCATCAGCATGCTCATGCCACCGGCGCTTTCGCCAAACACCGTCACCTGCCCCGCGTCACCGCCGAACTGCGCGATATTGGCCTTGACCCACTTCAGCGCGGCGATCTGGTCCTGAAACCCGAAATTGCCGCCCAGCCCTTCGGCCGCCAAACCGGGGTGCGCGAAAAAGCCATAGCGGCCAAGGCGATAGTTGATCGAAACGAACACCACGCCATCGCGGGCAAAATTATGGCCCGAATAAACCGCCGGCGAAGAGCCACCGTTCACAAAGCCGCCGCCATGAATCCACACCACCACCGGCAGCTTGGCGCCGGGCTTGGCGGTCGCTGGCTTCCACACGTTCAGATACAGACAATCCTCACGCGGGGAGGTCTGGATCGGCGCGGCGTCGGGCGGGAACGGTGCCTGCGCACAGTCATTGCCATAGGCGGTCGCATCGCGCACGCCCGTCCACGCCTTGACCGGCTGGGGCGAGCGCCAGCGGTTGGCGCCCACCGGGGCCGCCGCATAGGGGATGCCCTTGAAGCTGACGACTGCGCCGTCCGCAGAACCGCGCAACGCACCAGAGGCGATTTTGGCCGTGGGGGCCGCGCCCTGCGCCAGAGCGGTCTGCCCCAGCGTCAGAGTCGCGGCCAATGTTGCGGCCATCGCCGCCAGTGCCTTACGCGTCATGCCTTCAGTCCTTCCACTTGCGAGCGGCCAGCTTCACCGTCACCGGCGTCTGGAGATGCTCGGCGTCCTCACCCAAAGCAAAGCTATACGTACCGGCAGCCACCTGCCAGCCATCCTTGACCCAATCGGCCAACAGGCGCGAATCAACCGGCACCGTCACCGTCTGGCTGGCGCCCGGCGCCAGGTTGACGCGGGCAAAGCCCACCAGACGCTGCTTGGCCGCGCCGTTGCGGGCGGTCAGATAGACCTGCCCAACGGTCGCGCCTTCACGCGCGCCAGTGTTCTTGACCGTAAAGGTGGCAAACAGACCCTTGCCCGGACGATCGACCACAGACAGGCCATTGCTGGCAAAGGTGGTGTAGCTCAGGCCAAAGCCGAAGGGGAACAACGCCTTGGCACCCGTGCGGGCGAACCAGCGATAGCCCACGTCCGAACCTTCGATGTCATAGTTCGCGCTCAGCTTGGCACCGGGGAACGGCGGATCACCGGCAAAATTGGCCTCATACTGGTTGTAACCATCCAGCACCGGACGCGGCAACTGCTTGACGCTGGCCGGGAACGTGATCGGCAAGTGGCCCGAGGGGTTGGTTTCGCCAAACAGCACGCTGGCGATGGCATCGCCACCACGCGCGCCCGGATACCACGCCTGCACCACGCCAGCGACCTTGTCCAACCACGGCATGGCGATCGGGTTGCCGGTTTCCAGCACGACGATCGTGCGCGGATTGGCCGCCGCCACTGCCGCGACCAGCGCATCCTGACCATTGGGCAGCGACAGATCGGCCTGATCCAGACCCTCGCTCGACCACTTGGTCACGAAGACCACGGCCACATCCGACTTGCGCGCCTGCTCGACCGCATCGGCGATGTAATTGCCGTCGCGATAGGTAACATTGGCCTGCGGAGCCAGCTTGCGGATGGCGGCCAGCGGGGCCGAACGGTGGTAATGCTGGGCCATAAAGCCCGCGAACGGCCCTTCGCCACCCAGCGGCACGGCCACGGCAGGCCCGCCCTCGCTGTTCACCTGGCTGGAGCCGCCACCCGACAGCACGCCCGAATTGGCATAGCCACCGATCACCGCGATGCTCTTGGCGCTGGCGGCCAGCGGCAGTGCGCCGTTGTTCTTCAGCAGCACGATACCCTGCTTGGCGGCCTCAAGCGCGACCAGACCATTGGCGGCAAAGTCGATCTTGCCACCCGGCTGCGGCTGGCTCTTGTCCAGGCCAGCAGCGTAGATGGCGGTCAGCACGCGGCGGTTCATGTCGTCCAGACGGGCGGCCCATGCCTTGTCGCCTGCCGCGCGCGCGGCCAGCTTGTCAGCAAAGAACACCGCCGGGTCAAGGCTTTCGCCCGACTGCTGATCCAGACCATTGATCGCGGTTTCCAGATTAGGCACCGCGCCCCAGTCGGACATGACAAAGCCCTTCCAGCGCCAGTCCTTCTTGAGCACCTTGTTCAACAGCCAGTCATTGCCGCAGGCCGGCGCGCCATTGACCACGTTATAGGCGCACATCACCGACAGGGGCTGGCCCTGCTCGATCCCGATCTGGAACGCCAGCAGGTCGCTCTCGCGCGCGGCGGCTTCGCTGATGCGGATGTCGACGAATTTGCGGCCCGTTTCCTGACCGTTCAGCGCGAAATGCTTGATGGTCGAAATGATGCCCTGCGACTGAATACCGCGAATCGAGGCGCCCACCAGCATGCCCGAGAGCAGCGGGTCTTCGGACAGATATTCAAACGTGCGGCCATTGCGCGGATCACGCGTCAGGTTGACGCCGCCGGCCAGCAGCACGTTAAAGCCCTTTGCCCGGGTTTCGCCCGCGATCATCGCGCCGCCCTGATAGGCCAGTTCGGGGTTCCAGCTGGACGCCAGCGACAGGCCCGAAGGCAGCGCGGTCGCGCCATCCTTGCGCAGGCCCATGACATAGGACACGCCCAGCGAGGCGTCCGTTTCCTTGAGCGCCGGTACGCCCAGACGCGCGATGCCCGCAATGTAGCCCGCACCGGGGATCGAATCCGCCGGCGGCGGCGGAGTACCCGGCATCAACGGCAGCGGCATGATGCCATGCGTCAGAACAGTCTTTTCTTCCGGCTTCATGGCGCGGACGGTGGCATCAGCGCGGGCCGCCGCAGCGGCGATCGTCGCAGCTGTCGGCGCCTGATCGGCGGCCATCGCGCCTGCGGGCATCATCAGCCCCATCAGCGCGCTCGACGCGATCAACATTGTCTTGGCTTGCATTCCGTCCACTCCAAAAAAATTTACCGGGGTCTCAAAAATAGAAAAAGGGGCGAGCCAAGGTTTTCACCCCAACTCGCCCCCTCGGGTTTAGCTCATGAAAGCACTGTTATCAGAACTTGGCACCGGCGCGGATGCCGAAGGTGCGCGGATCTTCAAACACCGCCGTGCCGGCAAAAGTGCCATTGGCCGAAACGCTGGTCAGGACCAGACGGTTCTCCAGGTTCTTGCCGAACACGCCAACATAGTACTTCTTGTCGGGCGCCGTGTAGGTCAGCGAGATGTCCGACTTGGTATAGTTGGGCTGACGGAAGAACACGCCATTGCCGATATCGGTCAGAGCATAGCTCGCCGAGATGCGGGTCTTGGCGTTGAGCGCCAGTTCAGCGCCACCACCCAGCGGCTGGGTGAAGGTGTAGCCCAGCGAGACCACCGACTTGGGGCTGCGGTTCAGCTGAACCCCAGCGAAGTTGGCATTCGCACCAGCCACCGGCGGCGTGTAGTTGCCATAGCGGGCGTTCAGGAAGGTCACCATGGCTTCGAACACGTGGTTCGGCGCAGGCTTGAAGGTGGCTTCCAGTTCCACACCGTCAACCTTGGCGGTCGCGGCGTTGGCGGTCACCTGGCAAGGGCCGCCGCAGACGTTCTGCACCGACGACACCTGCAGACCACTGTAGTCATAGTGGAAGTAGTTGCCGTTGAAGCGCAGCTTGTTGTCAGCCGTGTGCAGCTTGAAACCGACTTCGTACGAGGTCAGCGTTTCCGGCGCATAGTACAGCGCGGCAGCCGGCAGGGCGCAGCCCGGAGCGGTACCGGTTTCGCAACCGTCGTTGAAGCCACCAGCCTTGTAACCGGTCGCAACCGAGCCGTAGAACAGGCCCAGACCCGGCACGTCATAGTCCACACCCACGCGCCACGTCGTCTTGCTGAAGTTGCGGCTGGCGTTGTTGGTCTGGAAGGTGGTGCGCGCACCGGTGGTCAGATCGTCATTGACGGTCGCGCCCACGCGGCTCTTGTCGTCGCTGCTGTAGCGGATGCCGCCGGTGATCTTCAGCTCAGGCGTGAAGTTGTACGAAGCCTGACCGAACACACCCTTGGACACGGCAATGGTCGGGTCCTGCGGGAAACCAAACTGCGAGTTGGGGCCGAAGAAGTCGAGGATGAAGAAGGCAATGCCCGACTTTTCCTTGAAGTAGTAACCGCCGGTCTGAACGAACAGGTTACCCGACTTGAACGCCAGACGCGCTTCCTGGCTGGTCTGCCAGTAACGGCCGGTGAACCAGTCACGGTTGCCAGTCGTGGCCGTACGCGCCAACGTCGAATGCATAAAGCGATTCATCGTGCGGTACGAACCCAGATAGGTCAGCGTCAGGCTGTTCGACAGGTTCCAGTCGATCTGGCCCATCACGCCCTTGCCCAGCTTGCGCTCAACGCCCTGCCACTGCTCCGACAGGCTGCTGCTGCGCTGGGCGGTGGTGTCGCTGTTGACCACATAGGCCGCGTTGATCGGCGTACCGGCCACCGAAGCGGCAGCGGCGCTGGCAAAGAAGTTGGTGGTCGGCACGGCGTTCACGCCATAACCGTTGTCCAGCGAGTAATCCGCCTTGACCAGAACCTTCAGGTCCGAGGTGGGCTGCCACAGAGCCGACAGACGCGCGGCAAACACGTCCTTGAACGGACCCCAGTTATAACGGTCGCTCGAGGTCTTGTTCACAAAGGTGTCGCGACGGTCATAGTTGACCGCAGCGCGCACGGCGAAGGTGTCCGACACCGGCACGTTGATCGACCCGGACGCGGTGATGTGGTTGAAGCTCTCGTAAGAGACGTCAGCCGAGCCACCGAACTTGAACTTGGGCGCGGCCGAGATCACGTTGACCACACCAGCGGTCGTGTTGCGGCCATACAGCGTGCCCTGCGGGCCGCGCAGCACTTCCACGCGCTCGATGTCAAAGAAGCTGACTTCCTGGGCCTGCGGACGGGCGATGTACACGCCATCCAACAGGAACGCGGCCGAGGGGTCACCCTTTTCAGTGCCGTCGGTGCTGGTCACGCCGCGGATCGTGATCTGCAGACCGTTGCCACGAACGATCGACACGTTCGGCACCGAGTCAGCCAGCTGGGTGGTGTTGGTGATACCCTTTTGCGTCAGCATTTCGCCGCTGACGGCCGTCATGGCGATCGGCGTCTTCGACAACAGGGTTTCGGTACGAGTGGCGGTCACGATGATGTCGCCGTCTGCATTGACGGTAGTTTGGGCCATCGCAGGCGACGTCATCAGGGCAATAGCGGACGCTACGCCCAAATAGGCGACCTTTCTCATAACTGCATCTCCTCCAAGGGGCCCGCCATCCGGGCTCTCTCTGTGATTACAAATTGACAAATTGACCAGCGCTGTCAAGACATCGCTGTCAGAACAAAACATGCGCCGTAATGAATAGGATATCACATCCATTTTTCAGACACTTAGCGCAACGCAAGAGAGGCCTGGGGCATGCGACAAACCTGCCTAGCGATGCATAGTTGTAACAGCTTTGCCACAGTTTGGCGCCCCGTCCATGCAGGGAAAGGCTCCGTAATGGGGCAAATTCGCCACCCCGCACGCGCCCGCACATCCGCCACCCCGAATCCCCCGATTGCGCCTCGCCTCACCCCGCCGCGATTTGCGCAAAACCATCAAATCTGGCGCACATACGAGATCATGCCCCTGTTCAATCACGAAATCATGCCTACATGGAACAACGTAGTTAGGGGGCAGCCATGAGCAGCGGACGAACCGTACATCCGGTTCCATCGCACACGACCATGACAGATGTGGCGCGCGTCGCTGGCGTGTCGATCAAAAGCGTGTCGCGGGTAATCAACAACGAGCCGCACGTTTCGCAACGCCTGCGCGAGAAGGTTGAGGCAGCGATTGCCGAACTGGACTATGTGCCAGACACCGCCGCGCGCTCGCTGGCCGGTGCGCGCAGCTTTACCATTGGCGTATTGTTCGACAATCCCAGCCCGAACTATACGATGAAGGTGCTGGCGGGGGCCTATCGCGCCTGCATCGACAATCAATACCACTTGCGCATCGACACACTGGATTCCTTCGTGCCCGAAGCCGACCTGCGGCGTCAGGTGGATCAGATCCTGCGCCACAGCCGCTGTGATGGCTTCATCCTGACGCCCCCCCTCAGCGATGCCAAGGTACTGCTTGACATGCTGGAAGCGCGCGGTGTTGCCTATTCAAGAATAGCGCCAATGCTGGATGTCGACCGTTCGATGGCGGTGATGATCGATGACACGGCGGCAGCGGCGGCCGTGGCGGATCTGTTCTGGGCCCGCGGCCACCGCCGCATCGGCATCATCAACGGCCCCAATACCCATGGCGCGGCGGTCAATCGCCGGCGCGGCTTCATGGAGCGGCTGCTGCAACTCGATCCCGCGATTCTGGTCAGCGAGGCGAACGGTGGCTTCTCGTTCGAAGGCGGGATTGCGGCAGGCCACGAATTGCTGGCGGCGCGACGCTATCCCACGGCAATTTTCGCCGCCAATGATGACTCGGCGGCCGGGGTTATTGTCGCATGCAGCCAATTGGGGCTGAAAGTGCCGTCCGATGTCTCGATCTGTGGCTTTGACGACAGCTGGATCGCCAAATCGGTCTGGCCTTATCTGACGACGGTGCACCAGCCGATCGATATGATGGCCCAATATGCCGCGCAAATGGTCCTCTCACGCGTCAGCCTGAACGAGACGCAGCGGCTGCGCCAATTGGACTTTGAGCTGATTTTGCGCGATTCGGTGGCCGACGCCAGTTGATTACGCGCCGCTTGATACGGGCCTTTCCATAGGTCCGCGTTTGGAGGATTTTGGGCAAAGCCACCTCATAGAGGCTCCGACATGCGCATTGCGCCATGAAACGGAGCGGTCTGATGAAGTGCACTCTTTCCCACCCCTTGCTGCTGAGCGCTGGCGCTGTGCTGGCTATGGTGGCCAGCCCGGCACAGGCCCAGACAGAACCGGGTTTCCAGATCTATGGCGGCGTCCTGGCCGGCGCTCAGCAGGTGCGGATTTCAGGCGCCGATGTGCGAGCCAACGGCACCGGCGAAGGCATCAAATATGGCGCGTTGATCGGCGTTGACACGTCGGTCCTGACCGACACCCGGTTGGGGATCGAAGCCGAAGTCACCACCGGTACGATGCGCCACACCTATACCGACCGCCTGTTAAGCGCCGCGCAATTGCGCACCGGGCGCGACCTTTATATCGGCGTGCGCGCGGGCATCACGGTGGCACCGCGCACGCTGGCATTTGTCAAGGCGGGCTATACCAACGCGCAAATGCGCATGAACGCCACACAGGCCACCTCAAACAGCATCCTTGCCGATCTGAGCGGCTATCGCGTCGGGGCGGGCATTGAATATGGCACGAAAATCCGTGCGCGCGTCGAATACCGTTTCTCGGATTACGGCACCGTCAAATATGCTGGCCAATCGCTGGGACAAAAGGTGCAAAGCCATGAAATCATGGCAGGCATGATCTATGGGTTCTGAACGCGGCAGAGTGTAGCAGTCCTGTACGCAGCTTGGCCGATCCCGTCCGGCCCAAAAAAGGGGTGACAGCCAAATGCGCTGTCACCCCTTTTTGCTTGGTGTGCCGCTTACTGGCCTTCGGGACGGATGTCCTTGAACGCCGAGGAAAAACCGCTGGAAGGCGCGGTCGGCGCGGGAGCATGATAGACCGGCGGCGTATAGGGCGCCCGATGCGCACTGGCGCGGCTGCGCGCCGCGTGGGCGCCGGTGGCCTGACTGCGCCCGTGATGACGGGCCGCCATCGCGGCGTGACGCCCATGCGCCGCATGATGCCTTGCGGCCGCCCGCGCCTTGCGCCGCTCCTGTCGGGTCATCGGCGGCGCCTTGCGCTGTTCGGCGCGACGCTGCGCCGCTGTCATCGCGATGGCACGATGATGCCCCTTGCGCCCTGCCCGCTGGCCGTGTGCCACCGCGTCCTGCTTGTGCCCCTTGCGCGGGTGCACCTTGGCTTTGCCATGCGCCACTTCATGCGCCTTGGCCTTGGCCTTGCCATGCGCCTTGGCCTTGCCATGCGCGACAGCGGCGTGGCCACCCGTTGCGGCCCGGTGCCGCTGTCCATGCTCGCGCGATTGCGCCGGGACTGCCGGAAACAATGCCACCGCCGCCAAAATGGCTACCACACCACGCAACATCTTTTGACGCTCTCCCAGATACTTGGCCAAATCCGCCACGAACGGATGGCGGGACGGCAGCAATGATACGCGCATTCGCCGATCAGTCCAACGGAGATCTCGATCCGGCACGGATCGCAAAACCGCTTGGGCATAACCATTTGGGCGCAAACATGCCGGTAACGAACAGTGTGACATGTTTACCAAAGCGTAGCAAAATTCCGGCAACAAATGCGCAAAATAGCCTTGCGCAGCGCATCCGCGCAGGTAAACACGGGGCATTGCGGAGCAACGCGAACGAGGTTTTACCCTCATTCCCGTCAATCAGGCAGGGTCGCATAAGATAATTTGGCACGTCCTGTGATGATAGAGGGGGATTTCACCATGCACTTCCAGCCTAACCTGCTGGGACATTTGTCGCGCCTGCAGGCTTTCACCACACTGGTGATGCCTTTGGTGTCGCGCGCGGTGCATCCGCGCTCCATCTGACAGCAATGCGTCGTGCCCGTCCGTTGCGGACGCCTTTGCGCGCGCCCCGATTTTCGACCACGTTTTGAACTGGGAGTATCTATGAATCCTGTAACCACCCGCCGGTCGCCCCGCGCGATCACATGGAGCGCTTCGGCGTCGGTTCTGGCCGCCACGCTGTGCCTTGCAAATCCGGCTCTGGCCGCCGATGCCAGCGGCAATGATTTCGTCAACGCAGGTTTTGAAACGGGCGACACCACGGGTTGGGTCGTCACGGGTGGCTATCGCCCAAGCGGTGGCGGCGCGGTGACCGCTTCCGACTACGCAGGCTCGCCCAACTCGGTCACAGTTGTCAGCCAGGGCACCGATGCGATCACCGGCCTGCCGACCGTGTTTGCCGGCGATTATGCCGTGCGGATCAACGATTCGAACAACAATTACAGCATCAACGCGATTTCGCAGACCGTCTCCAACTACGGCAGCAGCACGCTGTATGTGGCGTGGTCGGCGGTGATGTCGCCGTCCCACCCCGAGGATGAATCTGCCACGATGCACGTCGTCGTGACCGATGTGACAGATGCCAACAACACCTTTGTTCTGACCGATGAGGTGTACAACGCTTCGGATTCGTCGGTAAACTTGGCCGCTTTCCAGACGACGCAATATGGTGAGTTGTACACTGGCTGGGTGGTGAACAAGATCAACACCACCGTTGGCCATGACTACAACATCACCATCTATGTGGGCGACTGCATCTGGGGCGGTCACTATGGCTATGCCTATGTCGATGCGTTCTCGCAGCTGCGTCCGGTCAGCAACCCCGGCGTGGAGTCGACCAGCTCTGAAGGCGGCGTGATCGACGCGGCGACCGACCTGTTCTGGGTCGGTGGCAGCGGTACGTGGGACGTTGTCTCGCTGAACTGGAACACCGGCACTCAGCAGCAGAACACCCCCTATTCCACCACGCAGCGCGTCACCGTGTTCAGCGGCACGCCCGGCACCGTCACCGTCAACAACACCGGCGGCACCGTGACCGCGGGCGATCTCAGCTTTACCGTGGGCGGTTACATCCTGAACGGCGGCACGATCACCTTTGGCGGGACGACCGCCAACATCAACGTGGGTGACGGCACGCCCGATGGCGCGGGCTATGTCGCCACGATCTACAATACGCTGGCGGGCAACGTGGCTGTGGTCAAGACGGGCCTGGGCACGTTGGTGCTGTATGGCAACAACACGTTCAGCGGCGGCCTGCGTGTGCAGGGCGGCACGGTGACGGCCACCTATCAGTCGCTGGGCACCAGCACGGTTGATCTGGACCTGAACACCACGCTGAACATCTATAGCCCGTCGAACAACGCGTCGGCGGTGCGTGCGCTGACCGGGCCGACCACCTTGAGCAACGCCTTTGGCGGCACCGGCACGATCAACTTCTATAACACCGACACGGTCATCATGACCGGCACCAGCACCATCTCGGGCACGGCCAACGTGCTGGGTGGCGGGCGCGTGCAGATCGGCGGCGCGGTGGTTGGCCAGAACGGCACGACCTATGCGGGGTCGATGGCCAACGCCAATTTCGTCGTCACCAATGGCTCGCTGGGCGGCTATGGCACGATCGGCAGCCTGTCGATGGGCAGCGGCACCACGCTGGCGCCGGGCGGCTCGATCGGCACGCTGACGGTTGCGGGCAACTTTGTGCAGGGCACCGGTTCGACCTATGCGGTCGAGCTGACCTCGACCGGTTCGACCGACCTGCTGGCGGTCGGCGGCACCGCGACGATCCAGTCGGGCACGACGCTTAACGTCACCAAGACCGACACGGGCGCCTATCAACTGGGGCGCCGCTACACCATCCTGACCGCCGCTGGTGGCCGCACGGGCACCTATGGCTCGGTCACGGGTGATACGGCCGTCTCGTACTTCTACAGCCTGGTCCCGACCTATGCGGCCAACGCCATCTATCTGGATGTCGCCAAGACCCGTACCTATGCCTCGGCCGGGTTGACGCCCAACCAGATCGCCGCCGGCACCAGCGCCGACACCGCCGCCGGCCGCATCGCTGCGGGCACGGTGCTTGACAGCACGTCGCTGCTCTATGCGATGGGCAACCTGCAAAGCCGCGCCGCTGGCGCTGCGGCGCTGGACGTCATCTCGGGCGAAGTGCATGCCAGCGTCCGTGCCGCCGCGATGGAGGACAGCCAGTTCGTGCGTAACGCGGTCCTGTCGCAGCGCGCCTATGGCAGCATGTTCTGGGCCTATGGCTATGGCAGCTGGGGCCACGCCAATGGCGATGGCAACGCGGCCACCTATGCCCGCAACACCAGCGGGATGCTGTTTGGCTCGCAACTGGAACTGGTGCCGCACCTGACCGTGGGCAGCATGTTCGGCATCGGCACGAGCAAGCTGGCGCTGTCGGCGCGCGGTTCGTCGGCGGACACCAACGACCTGCATGCCGGCTTCTTTGGCCGTATCGACGGCAGCGCGCTGTCGCTGGTGGCTGGCGTCGGTCTGACCCGCCGCGATACGCACACCAGCCGTTCGGTGACGATCGGCACCTTCTCGGAAAGCGCGAAGAGCCGGTACAACGTCATCGTCAAGCAGTTCTTTGCCCAAGCCAGCTATCGCAAGCAGCTGAAGGGCATCGAGCTTGAGCCTTCGGTCGGGGTGGCCTATGTCGATGTCACCGGACGTTCGGCGGCCGAAGACGCGGCGACCTCGCGTCTGGGCATCCGCGAAGGCGGCGGCGGCGGCTGGCTTTACACCGTGGGCCTGCGCGGCGCGGCGGATCTGGGCAAGCTGGCTGGCGTGCCGATCAAGGCGACCGGCGGCGTGCAATATCGCCTTGCCGAACACGCCACGACCTTCACGGCCGACAACAGCCTGCTGAATGGCAGCACCTTCCGCGTGGCCAGCGTGCCGACGGCGCGCAGCGCGGCGCTGCTGGATCTGGGCCTGGAGGCCAAGCTGGCTCCGGGTCTGGTGCTCAGCGCCGCCTATACCAGCACCCAGGCCTCGAATGCGCAGGACAGCGGTCTGCGCGGGTCGCTGACCTTTACCTTCTGATCCAGCCCCGGCACCTGCCCCCATGCGGGGTAGGCCGGACAAAACCCCCGGTCGCGCAGGACGCGGCCGGGGGTTTTTGCTGGGCGCGTGGGGCCATGGCGCACCCTTGCCAATCGGGGCAAAGACGCCCATCTGAGCGCCATGCGCACCACCTATCACTCCGCCAGCGTGCGGCTGTATCATCTGGACGGCGGCCCGGAAGGGGGCGCGGCCACCACGCTGTTCTATGGCCCCTTGTCCGAGGCGATGCTGATCGGCGAACAGCAACCGGCCGAGGTGCAGGAGGGGCTGTATATCGCCACCGACAATGATGTGGTGGCGTTTCTGGACCTGTTCGAAGGCGGCTGACGCACCAACACAAACCCCGCCCCGGACAAGCCGGAGCGGGGCTGCATCTCCCGAAAAGGGCAGTCAGCGATTAAGCCGGCAGCGCGCCGATCACCGACTTGACCTCGAGGAATTCTTCCAGACCGAACTTGCCGAATTCACGGCCATTGCCCGACTGCTTGTAGCCGCCAAAGGGCATGTCCATCACCAGACCACCGGCGTTGACATAGACCGAACCGGCGCGGATCTTGCCGACGATCTGCTTGGCCACCGAAGGATCGCCCGCGATATAGGCGCCCAGACCATAGGGCGTGTCATTGGCGATGGCGACGGCCTCGTCCAGATCCTTGTACGGCAGGATGACCAGCACCGGACCAAAGATTTCCTCGCGCGCGATGGCCATGTCATTGGTGACATTGGCAAACACGGTCGGCTTGACGAAATAGCCCTTGTCCACGCCCTCGGGCAGGCCGGTGCCGCCGGTGACCAGTGTCGCACCTTCTTCAATGCCCTTGGCGATCAGGCCCTGGATCTTGTCAAACTGGGCCTTGTTCACCACCGGGCCGATGTGGCCGCCTTCGGCCATCGGATCGCCCACCGGCTTGCCGCCAAAGATTTCGCCAGCCAGCTTGGCCGCCTCGTCATGCTGCGACACATGGACCAGCATACGGGTCGGCGCCACGCAGCTCTGGCCCGAGTTCAGCAGCACGCCGCCGCAACCGCCGGGCAGCGCCTTGTCCAGCGGGGTGCCGGGCAGGATGATGTTGGGCGACTTGCCCCCCAGTTCCTGCGTCACGCGCTTGACGGTGTCGGCAGCCGCCTTGGCCACCATGATGCCGGCGCGGGTCGAGCCGGTGAACGACACCATGTCGATGCCGGGGTGGGCGGCGATGGCATTGCCCACGGTCGGGCCATCGCCCTGCACCAGATTGAACACGCCGGCCGGAACGCCCGCGGCTTCCAGCACTTCAGCGAACACGGCAGCGCAGGTGGGCGCTTCTTCCGAAGGCTTCAGCACGATGGTGCAGCCCGCGGCCAGCGCCGGCGCCACCTTGGCGACGATCTGGTTCATCGGCCAGTTCCACGGCGTGATCAGGCCAACCACGCCGATGGCTTCGCGCACGACCTTGTTATCGCCAAACTTTTCCTCAAAGTCATAGGCGCTCAGCGCGGCCAGCGTGTTGGCCAGATGGCCCAGACCCGAACCAGCCTGCGCGGTGCTGGAGGTGCCGATGGGGCAGCCCATTTCAGTGCTGATCGCTTCGGCAATGTCGCCGATGCGGGCCTTGTAGGCCTCGATGATGCGGCCCAGCAGGGCGATGCGCTCATCCTTGGTGGTGGCAGAGAAGCTGTCGAACGCGCGGCGCGCGGCGGCAACGGCGGCATCCACGTCGGCGGCCGTGCCCAGCGTGATGGTGCTGGCGGTGCCTTCGGTGGCGGGGTTGATCACGTCATGCGACGTGCCGCCGATGCTGTCGACCCATTTGCCGTCGATGTAATTCTGCGGATAGCTCTTCATGGGGCAGTCCTTTCGAAGGGGAATATATTCAAGGGGTTCGCAAAAATCAGATCAGGCCCAGTTCCGCGTCGCTGGCGGCATGGCCCCATTTGTCGCGCGGGGGCATGGGGCGGGCGCTCCACGGCGGGGCCAGAGTAAAGCTGGAGACGCTGCGCCCTTCGGGGATGCGGCCATTGCCGCCACCCTGCGCATAGTCATAATACAGCGTCATCAGTTCGGTATGGCTGTGCAGCGCGGCGACCACCGGGTGGTTCACACAGGCCTCGCGCCAGCGCAGCACGCGGGTCAGATGCTGCGGCACCTGATAATCCTCGTAA
The DNA here is from genome assembly GCF_009909235.1 of Novosphingobium ovatum. Taxonomy (GTDB): domain Bacteria; phylum Pseudomonadota; class Alphaproteobacteria; order Sphingomonadales; family Sphingomonadaceae; genus Novosphingobium; species Novosphingobium ovatum. Next base: position 27,439 of record NZ_JAAAPO010000001.1, on the reverse strand, counting down.
TATTCCAGGAACCACAGCCGTTTGAACATCGGGGCAAAGGCGCATTCCGCCCAGCCAAAGCGATCGAACAGATAGTCGCCATCAGGCGCATAATCGCGCAGGAACGCGTCCAGCCGGGCATATTGCGCGTCGACCTCGGCCTTGAGCGTGTCGCGCTGGGCCACATCACGGTTCAGGATCATGCGATAGCCCGCCCCGGTGAACGCCCCATCGGTCGCCACCAGCATCTGTTCCACGGCATGTTCATACGGATCTGCACGGGCGATGCGCGGCTGCGGGAAACGTTCGTCGAAATAGCGCAGGATCACCATGCTCTCTTTCAACGTCTCGCCACTTTCCAGCTCCAGCGCGGGCAGAGCGGTGGTGCCCCGCGTCTTGCGCAACAGCCAATCGGGGCGCGGCTTGGAAATGTCGATGTCGTGGTGGGCCATCACATCACCCACCCCCTTCAGCCCCAACAGGATTTCCACCCGCTCGGAAAAGGGGCAGCCGGGGATGTGGTACATCCGCAAACGGCCCGCAGGCGGCTCGCCACTGGCATCCTCAACACGCATCACGTCTGCCCTATCCTGTCATCTTGCCGCCGGGGTAGCGGTATAGCGCCCGCCCGGCCTGCCCATCGGGGCATAGCCGGAACGGGCACCCGTCCCAAAGCATTTTGTCAGGGTTGCATATGAATTCGCCGCCCGGCGATTGCAACCCCGACCGACCAACGATCACACATCGGCCATGGTGCCTCAGGCCTTTTCCTTGGCTCCGGTGATGTGGGCGGTTTCAGCCGCCGTGCTGGCGGGCCCGGTGTTGCGCTTGACCAGACCCGACACCAGCGAGGGGCCCTTGGAAAACGGCTCGGGATCGCCCTCGCGCAACTTCAGACCAAACAGCGGGCTCATCCCCGGAATGCGGCCCAGACCGCCGAACAGGTCAAAACCACGGTCGATCCAGTCACGCAGCGGCTCGTCCTCGGTCATGGGCGGGATGTCGGCCACGCTGGCGCACCACAGGAACACCGCCAGCGCGCGATAGTCAGCATAGTTGGGCGTGTCGCCACCCAGCCATTTGTGCTGCCCCAAAATGCCGCGCAGCAGTTCCAGCTCGGGCAAGACCTTGGGCAGGCGGTCTTCACGACCTACGGCAATATCCTCCAGCTTGCGGTTGCCGAACATGCGTTCGCGCGTTTCGGTGATGTAATTGTGGTCATGTTCATACGCGCGGCTGCGGTATTCCAGGATATAGCAGGTCATCCACGGGCTGATCGCGGTCTTCCACAGCCAGGTTTCCAGAAACTGGATCAGCGGCTTGATCGACGGATCGGGGATCAGCTTGGGCCGGTCGGGGTATTTCTCGTCCAGATATTCGGCGATCAGCCAGCTATCGAGCACGAAATGGCCATCATCCGCGATCACCGGCAGGCGTTCGCTGCGGCCACCGGTTCGCTCCAGAATGCCGGTGAACCCGCCCGACACCACATCCAGATCAAAGCCCTTGTGCGCAACGGCATATTTCGTCGCCCAGACGAACGGGCTGGTGGTGCAGCCGCTGGCATGATTCAGGTCGAAAAAGGTGATCTTGTTGTCTTTCGCCACGGCGCTCTCCATGTTCGGCGCGGGTCAGGCCGGGGAGGACCATACCCACGCGTCATTTGTATGTCTTACTGCCATTTTTGCGAGGCCCAGCGCAAGTTGCCAAGTGGGCAGAATATACTAGCAGCAAAAATAACTCCCTGACGGTGCGGGACGACAGCCAGCGCGCCCAGCTCCAGCCCCCTGCCCAGCCTGTCACAATCTATGATAGCGCCGCCAATGGCCTTGTCCGCCGCGCCCGCCCTGACGCAAAGGTGGCACAACCGATGCCCGCGCGGCCCATGCGGCCTGCGCGCACCCCACACGCCCCCACCGCCATGAAGGAGAGGTTCATGCTGGAATTATACACATCCGAAACGCCCAATGGCTGGAAGGTCTCGATCCTGCTGGAGGAGTTGGGGGTGCCATACAAGGTCCACCCGATCTCGCTGACCAATCAGGAGCAGAAGACGCCCGCGTTTCTGGCCCGCAATCCCAATGGCAAGATCCCCGTGCTGGTGGATACCGAGGTCGAGGCCGACACGGGCGGCTTTGCGGTGTTCGAATCGGGCGCGATCCTGATCTATCTGGCTGAAAAGTTTGGCCGCTTTATCCCCGCCGATGTGGCCGGCCGCAGCCGCGCGCTGCAATGGGTGACGTGGCAGGTGGCGGGTCTGGGCCCGATGATGGGGCAGGCAACGGTGTTCAACCGCTACTTCCCCGAAAAGATCCCCGCCGTGATCGAGCGCTATACCCGTGAAAGCCGCCGCCTGCTGGGCGTGCTGAACGATCAACTGGCCGACCGGGCCTATCTGCTGGGCGATGACTATAGCGTGGCCGACATCGCCAGCTTCCCTTGGGTGCGCGGCTGTGAATGGGCCAACATCGACATTTCGGACATGCCCCATCTGTTGCGCTGGCGCGATGCCATTGCCGCGCGCCCGGCGGTACAGCGCGGGCTGTTGATCCCCACGCCCCCCACACCTGAGGAAATGGCCGCCAAGACCACCACGCAGGGCAAGGCCATTCTGGCATGAGCGAGGCGCCTGAATACACCGCTTTCCTCTCGCGCCCGCACCGCATCACCTGGGGCGAGTGCGACCCGGCAGGCATCGTCTTTGCCCCGCGCTATTTCGACATGTTTGCCGAAAACGCGGTGCTGTTGTTCGAACACGCCGGCCTGCCGCCCAAACGGCAAATGCTCAAGGAACTGGGCGTCATCGGCTTTCCGGCGGTGGACATGTCGGCGCGTTTTCTGGGACCGACGTCCTATGGCGACGATGTGCTGGTAGAAACGGCCGCGCCTGATTTCGGCAACTCCAGCTTTACCCTGCATCACCGCCTGACGCATCAGGGGCGAATCTGCGTCGAATGCACGGAAAAGCGCGTGTGGACCGTGCCTCACCCCGACAAGCCCGGCGCCATGAAGGCCGCGCGCATTCCCGATGACATCCGCGCCCTGTTCCTGAAAGCGCCGGCGTGAACGAAACCATTGTAAAGCCCCGCACCATCGCCCTGGTGGTGGCGGTGGTGATGTTCATGGGCATTCTGGAAGGCACGATCATCGCCACCGCCCTGCCGCATATGGCGGTGGATTTCCGCGTCGCGCCGGTGGACCTGTCGGCGGGGATCACGGCCTACTTGCTGGTCTCGGCGGTGTTTTTGCCGATCAGCAGCTGGGTGGCGGAAAAGCTGGGGACGCAGCGGGTGCTGATCGGCGCGATCGCGGGCTTTGCCGCGTCCTCATTGCTGTGCGGGCTGTGCGATGGTCTGCCCGGTTTTGTCGCGGCGCGCAGCGTACAGGCGATGTTCTCGGCCTTGATGGTGCCGGTGGGCAATCTGGTGCTGTTGCGTATCACGCCCAAACGCGATCTGGTGGAAATGACCGCGATCAGCACCACCCCCGCGCTGATCGCTCCGGTGATCGGCCCGCCCATCGGCGGCTTGATTACCGACCTGCTGGGCTGGCGGTACATCTTTTTCATCAACGTGCCGCTGGCGGTGATCGGCATTGTCATGGTGCTGCGCCTGATCCCCAATCTGCGCGATGATGACGCCCCGCTGTTCGATCACAAAGGCTTCGTGCTGGTGGCGGGCGCGCTGTCAGGGCTGGTCTATGCGCTGGACCGGCTGGGCGCGGAACCGGCACATTGGCAACAACCGGCGGCGCTGGGGCTGGCGGCGATAGGCATCGCGTGGCTGGCCATGCGCCACATGCGGCGGCATGACGCGCCGCTGGTGCCGCTGGACGCGCTGCGCCATGGCACGTTCCGCTCGATCGCCTTTGGCGCGGGGTTTTTGATGCGGCTGCCGTTCATGGGGCAATCGCTGTTGCTGCCGCTGTTCTTTCAGGTGGGGTTTGGCCTGTCGCCATTTACCACCGGCATGCTGCTATTGGCGCAAAACGCGGGCGATCTGATGCTCAAACCCATCGCCGGGCGCAGCATCCGCCGCATGGGGTTCCGCACCGCGCTGACGCTGGGCACGGCCACGATGATGGGCGCGATGGGCGCCACCGCGCTGTTGCAGCCCAGTTGGCCGATGTGGGCGCTGGGCGGGGCGATGCTGGTGACGGGGATGGCGCGCTCGATCGCCTTTACGGGGATGATGTCGCTCTCCTTTGCCGATGTCGAGCGCGAGGAGTTGGGCGGAGCGACGGTCGTCAACAATCTGGCCAACTCGCTCTCGGCGGCGGCGGGGATTTCGCTCGCGGCGCTGCTGGTCAATGGCTCGGCCGGGCTGGGCGCTGTGGCGGGGCTCGAGGACTATCGCCTGGCGATTGTCGCGCTGGCCGGGATCGGCGCGCTGGCCGTGCCGCTGTTCGCACGCATGCCGCGCGACGCGGGCGCAGAAGTGTCGGGCCACGCGCCGCCGCCCATCGGGCATTGAGGACGCGCCGAGGTCAGCCTGCGACTTCGGCGCGCAATTCCTCGGCCACGCGGCGCAGCTTTTCCGCGCTCTCCGCGTCAGCCGGGGCAAACAGGATCAACCGCTGCCCGGGCACTTCCTCAATCGCATAGGACGTGTGGTGGAACGAGATCTGCCCCACTTCCGGCAGGGCGGCAGTGTTCACATCCTCGAAATGGGTGCGGATTTCGGCCGCTTCCCAGCATTGGGCGAACACCTCGCTGCTTTCGCGCATTTCCGCGATCAGCACGTCAAACACCTCGGGACTGGCGGTGCGGCTGTAATCCCACTTGAACCGCGCGGTGAGGCGGCGGGCCATCTCGCGATAGCGTTCGGGATCGACGCGATATTGCTGGCCCAGCATCAGGATGCGGAACAGGTTGCGCTCGGCCCGAGGCAGCGGGGCATAATCGCGGAACACGCGCTGCACCAGCCGGTTCCAGCCCACCACCGTCCAGTCCTCGACGATCACCAGCGCAGGGATGTTCAACGCGTCGATCAGCGCCTGCGTGCCGGGGCGCACCTCCTCGTCCAGTTGCGAAGACAGCGGGGGTGGGCGATGCTGCGCCAGCGCGAACAGGAACTCGCGCTCCTTGGGCTCCAGCCGCAGGGCGCGGCCCAGACGCTCGATCATCGGCACCGACAATTGCACATCGCGGCCCTGTTCGAACCACGTGTACCACGTCACGCTCATGCCGGCCAAGGTCGCGACCTCTTCGCGCCGCAGCCCGCGTGTACGACGCCGCTCCCCCGCCGGCAGACCCACGTCGGCCGGCGACAGCCGCGCCCGCGCGGCCTTCATGAAACGGGTCAGTTCCTCTCTTTGCGCCATGATGCTCCACACCGGCTGTTCGCACCGGCCCATACAGCACGCCCCCCTTACAGCATAGGGGAAATGCGTGCCCAACCTTTTTGGCTCTGTCCGCGCCACCTTACCGGCCCAGACTGTTAGTGGCAATAATGGCAGAGGCAACGGCCTATCTGTGGGCCACGGCATTTGCCACAGGGTGTCCCCATCACACCGCCCGCCCAGAACATCTTACGAAATGCCGAGAGGAGAATACACTTGGCCGACAAGGTTTTCATCACCTGCGCCGTCACCGGCAGCAGCGATCCGTTCCCCAAGCACCCCAACTTCCCCTTCCGCCCCGAGCATGTGGCGCAAGAAGCGCTGGACGCGGCGGACGCTGGCGCCTCGATCATCCACCTGCATGTGCGTGACCGCGATACCGGCGCCCCCAGCCAGGCGCTGGAGGACTACCGCGAAGTGGTCGGCATGATCCGCGCCAAGAACACCGACGTCATCCTCAACGTCACCACCGGCCCCGGCTGCACCTGGATGCAAAGCGACGAGGACCCCTCGCTGCCCGGCCCCGGCACACTGATGTTCACCGCCCAGCGCCGTCTGGAGCACATTCTGGACCTCAAGCCCGACATGTGCACGCTGGACATCTGCACCATGAACCTGTGGGGCGGCGCGGCGATCAACCTGAAACCGATGATGGTCCAGATGGGCCACATGATTCAGGATGCGGGCGTTCTGCCGGAAATCGAATGCTTTGAAGCGGGCGACTTCGTGTTCGCCGAGGACCTGATCGCCGAGGGCGCCCTGCCCGCGCATGTGCCCTATACCTTTGTGCTGGGCACCAAATACGGCCTGCCCGCCACGACCGAGGCGATGCAATACTCCAAGAACCAGCTGCCGCGTGGGGCGAACTTCACCGGGTTCGGCATCCAAAAGTTCTCGTTCCCGATGGCGGCGCAATCGGTGCTGCTGGGCGGCAACGTGCGCACCGGCTTTGAAGACACGACCTATCTGCGCCGTGGCCGTCAGGCCGCCAACAATGCCGAAATGGTCGTCTGGGCGCGCGAGCTGATCGAGCGTCTGGGCAGCGATGTGGCGACGCCGGGCGAGACCCGCCAGCGTCTGGGCCTGAAGAACTAACACATATCCGCAGCGGGCCGGGGCAACTCCCCTTGTGCCGGCCCGATCTGCATCACGGGCGACCTGACAACGGGCGCCGACAACGGAAGAGGTGATAGAAATGGCATTTCAAGCTCCCACGGCCAATGTGACGCCGATGGCCGATGTGCGCGGCAAGACGGCCTTTGTCACGGGCGGCGCCAATGGCATTGGCCTGGGCATCGTGCAGGCGCTGGTCAAGGCAGGTGCCAATGTGGTGATCGCCGACATCCGCCAGTCCGCGCTGGACGAAGCCAAGGCCGCCCTGAACGCTGACGCGCAGGTCGAAACGGTCCAGCTGGACGTCACCGACCGCGCCGCCTTCGCCGCCGCCGCCGACCGCGCCGAGGCCCGTTTTGGCAAGATCCACATGCTGATCGGCAACGCTGGCATTGGCGTCATGGGCCCGGTGCTGGACGCGCGTTATGACGATTGGGATTGGGGCATGGGCGTCAATCTGGGCGGCGTGATCAATGGCCTGGTCACCATCCTCCCGCGTATCAAGGCGCATGGTGAAGGCGGCCAGATCGTCACCACCTCGTCGCAATCGGCGCTGATCCCGATCTCGTATTCGGCCATTTACACCGCCGCCAAAGCCGCCGTCATGGGCATTTCCGAGGCGATCCGGGGCGAACTGGCGGTTGAAAACATCGGCGTGTCGGCCTTTATGCCCGGCCCGGTGCAATCGAACATCTCGCAATCGGGTGAACTGCGCCCGCAGCATCTGCGCAACGACAGCGGCTATGCCCAGCGCGAGGCCGATCTGGAAAAGCGCCCCAACTCGCCATTGTGGATGAGCGCCGAGGAAGTGGGCGAACGCGTGCTGGCGGGCATCCAGCGCAACGACCTGTATATCCTGACCCATCCCGAATTCGGCCCCGGTATGCAAAAGCGTTTCGACGCGATCATGGCCAGCGTGCCCAGCGAGCCGGTGAACGAGGCGCGTGCCAAGGAAATCTTCTTCCTGCTGGATAACCCCGTGTTTGACGACCAACTGGCCCGCCGAGCGGAGGCCAACGCCCCGCAGACCGAACAGGCCTGATCTCCACCCAAAACAGCAACGCCGCCGTGGGAGCCCTTCCCCGGCGGCGTTTTTCTGTCTGGCGTATGCCTATCAGGCGGGCTGGGCGTCCTCTCCGCCATTGCGCAACACCGCCACCATCACCGCGAATAACCCGCTGATCGCCGCCGTGCGCAACGGATAGTCGGCCAGACTATGCGCCATCACCGCCAGCACCGCCACCGATGCGGCCAGTGCGGCCGGCGCGCTGTCACGCGCACGCCATAGCCGCCACACCACCGGTGCCAGCCACCGGCACCACAGCGCCATCGCCGCCAGCCCGAACACGCCAGTGTCCACCACCAGCTCCAATATGTCATTGTGGGCGTGGTTGACATAGATCGATCCGACCTGCGCCGCCTGCTCATACCACGGGTAGATCTGGACAAAACTGCCCAGCCCCGCCCCCACCGGCGCGACATCGCCAATGATGCGCAGGCCATTGCGCAAAAACGCCCCCCGACTGATCCCCGCAACGGCGCCATGGCCGGTCAGATCATTGCCAAACGGCCCGACCAACACCACCGCCACAATCGCCACCGCTCCGGCCGCGATGCCGGGCAACACCCAATTCTGCATCCGCCAGTCGCGCCGGGCGATCAGCACCATCGCGCCCACCACCACCGGCAACAGCGCAAAACACGCCAGCGAGTCATTGATCAACACGCCCAGTGCCAGCCAGCCCAGCACCAGTGCCCACGGCCCCCATTTGCGCATCCGCGCCCACAGGCTGCCGGCCCACAGTTGCACCGCGCGGCCGTGGCGGGCCCGCCGACGCGCAGCCTCATCCCCGGCCAGCGCCGCCGCCAGCCCCAGCGGCAACACCATCAGCGCCAGCGTGCCCTGATGGTTTGCATTGGCAAACACCCCCGGCCCCTGACCGTAATTGGTGATGCCATAGGTGTAATAATCGCCCCCCATCTTTTGCATCAGGCCCAACAGCACCGATCCACCCGCCACCGTCATCGCCACGGCCGCCACCCACGTCAGCCGGGGCGCGTGAGCGCAACGCATCGCCAGATACAGCGCCAGCGCGGGAATGGCCCAGCCCATCGCCTCCACCGCCTGCCACGGCGCCAGGCCCAGCGGCATCCACGGCACAGGTTCGCCCAACATGACAAAGCCCTGCGCCACCGCGGCCCGCCCCGGCAACAGAGTCCAGATCGCGGGCGGCAAGGGGATGATCTGCGCGGCCAGCAGCACCGCCACCGCCGCCACCCACCAGCCAAATCGGCGCGTATCGTCCAGAGGGCTGGGCTGAGGCCCGATCACCACCGCCCATCCGGCCAGCACCGCGCCAGCCAGTTGCAGCAGCCCATTGGCCACGCCCCCCTGGGAACTGGCCCCGCCCAGCACCATCACCGCCGCCAGATAGGCCAGCACCATCGGGCCGAAACCCTGCCGCACATTCCAGTTCAACCGAAAACCGCGCGTCATTGTCCGCCCTCCAGCCCGGTGTCAGGCACCACCGGCGCCATCACCGGCGCCGCGCTCAACCGCAAGATCCGCGTCGCCTGACTGCCGCCGCCATCCACCGCCCGGCCGATGATCGACAGCCGTTGCCCGGTGCAGCGCCCGGTGGGCACCGTCAGATCCACGCTGGCATCCACCAGCCCTTCGCCCCCGCGCAAAGGCATCTGGGCCAACGTACCGCCATCGGCACAATCCACCTGCAACGCCAAGGCCCCCTCGGCCCGGCCCTGCCGTTCGTGACGCAATGTGACGCGCCACCGCCCCGGCGTCAGCGCCAGCCATTGGCCGATCAGCGCTCCATCCCCACGGCCATAGGCGACCAGCGCCAAACCGCCCGCCGGATCAGGGTCCACCGCGCCCACCGGCCCGGTTTCCACCTGCCAACCAAAGGGGCCATGCGCACGCATATCGGCGAAATCGGGGCTGAACACGGGCTGTTCCGCGCCCTTGCTCCCCGCCATCGCCATGGCCCGCGCCCGCGTAAAGGCACCCGCCCGCATCCACAAAGCGGCCGTCTGCGCCCGGATCTGTGGATCACGCAAGGCACCCGCCGGCACCCACTGCGCCACCCGCGCGATCACCGCAACCGGTGCGCTGCCGCGCGCCATTGTCCCCAGAAAGGCAGGCAACAGCGCGGGCTGACGCGACAGTTCCACCATGATCTCGTCCGCGACATCGCCGCTGCGCACCGACATCGCCAGCCGCGCCATCAGCTCGCCCGCCACCGCTGGCTGCATCCGGCCCAGCACAACCAGTTCGGCCAGCGCGGCATCGGGCCGGTCGGCCTGCACATACCGCTCGATCAAGGCCAGCCGCACGCCCAGCACATGCGGATCACGCCGCCGCGCCTCCTCCAGCAAGGCCAGCGCACGGGCCCGATCGCCCGACGCCAGCGCCGCGTGATAGAACGGCGCCCAGGACAAGGGCGCCTGCGCGAGCCGTGTCGGCGCCTCCAGCGTGGCCGGGTCCTGTGTGACGTGGCGCATCAGCCCCACCGCCGCCACCGCGCCCAGCGCCACCGTCACCGCCACGCCCCGCCACAGCCGAGACGCGCGCCAGCCGCCCGCCTGAGGCGCGTCGCGGTGATACACCCGCTCGCCCATTTGGTTGGCGATATCCATCTCGACCATCATCTTGCGCACCCTCAGTCGTCAGCTTCCAGCGTGTCGCCCGGATCGAAACGCGGCTTGGCCGAAGGCGTGCTGCGGCGACGGTCTGTGTCCTGCTCATCCTTTGGCTGGCTGCGATCCTCGCCATAGCCATAACCGTACCCATAGCCATAACCGTACCCATAGCCGTAGCCATAGCCATACGAACCGCCCCGGCGCGCGACCTTGGTCAGGATGACGCCCAGAATGTCGCCCCCGGCATCGGCAATGCGGCGCGACAGATCGGCGGCGGCACCGGTCCGGGTCTTGCGGCTTTCGATGACGATCACCGTGCCGTCCGCGACCGAGGCCAACAGCGGCGCATCGGTCAGACCCAGCACTGGCGGGCCGTCCAGCACCACCAGATCATAGCCTTCCTGCGCCTCTGCCACCACGGCGGGCAGCCGCAACGAACTGAGCAGTTCGGCCGCCGAGCCCTGATAGGTGCCCGCCGGTAGCAGGCTGAGATTCTCGATCTGGGTGGGCTGAATGAAATCGGCCACCCGGTCCTCTGATGACAGCAGATGGGCAAACCCCTGCCCGTCCGACCGGCTGGTGGTGAAGGTCGGACGGCGCAAGTCGGCGTCGATCAACAACACCTTGCGCCCCAACCGCGCCGAAGTCACCGCCAACGCATAGGCGCTGGTCGACTTACCCTCCCCTGGCCGCGACGAGGTAACGAACAGCGTGCGCGGCGCCCCCCCCTCGCGGGCGAATTTCAACGCCGTCAGCGCCGAATAATAGGCCTCGGTCGCATGGCTCTTGCGGTCGTTCAACGCCTCGCCCAGCGTGCGGCCCTCCGGCTCCATCGGGATCACGCCCAGCACCGGCAGATGCAGCCGCTGACGCACGTCCGAGGGATCGATCACCGTATCGAACAGCAGGTATTTGCCAAAAGCCCCCGCCACGCCCAGCACCAGACCGATCACCAGACCAACCACCGCGTTCAGCGCCTTGTTCGGGCGATAGGGCGCGGTCGGCACCTTGGCATCGTCCACCAGGCTGACGTTGCTTTGACCGATGCCACCGGCCACGCCCACTTCCTTGTACCGCTGCAACAGCGCGTCATACAGCGCGCGGTTGGTGTCGGCCTCACGCTGCAGGATGTTATACTGGATCGAGCGGCTGCGCTCATCCTGCACCGATCCCTTGACCGTGTTGAACCGCGCCGCCAGCGCGTTTTCCGCCTCCAGCGCGGCGCGATAGGCGGCCTGCAACTGCGCGGTGGCCTGACCGTTGCCGCTGCGCTGCAACCCCTCGATCGTGGCGTCCAGACGGCCGATATGCGCCTGCAACTCCTGCATCTTGGGATAGGCCGGCTTGAACGTGCGCAGCCCCTCGGCATATTCGGCCTGCAATTGGGCGCGCTGCTGCTCCAGCGCGGCCAGAGTCTGATAATTGTCGGGCGATTTGTCCATCACCCGGTTGCGCCACGCGCTTTCGGCGGCCACGCGCCGGACGCGCGCCTCGTTCAACGCTTCCTGCATGGCGGTCAGATCGCTGACCGACAAGGTCGTGCCCTCGGTCGCCTTGCCGTCCACCACCTGCCCCGGCGTGCGGAACAGCTTGCTACGGATGGCATAGTCATTCACCGCCCGCTCGGACTCTTCCAGCTGCGCCTTGGTCCGGGCCAACTGCTCGGACAGGAACTTGCGCGCATAGGACGAGGAATTGTACCGCCGCTCCAGACTGCTGGCGATAAAGCCCTGCGCCAGCGCGCTGGTGATGCGCGCGGCCAGACGGGGATCGATCGACTTGTGGTTGATGCGGATCAGCAGGCTCAGCTTCACCACCTCCACCTCGGTGTTGCTTTGCACCAGCCGCGCGGCACGCTTGACACGGTCCTCGCGGCTGGGCGCGCCACCGCCATAGGCAGGCACCGCGGCCAGATTCAGATCCTCGGCCACGCGGCGCGCCAGCGTTTCGCTGCGCAACAGGCCCACCTGCGTCGCCAGCATTTCCTGATTGGCCACCGTCGCCCGCACGGCGGTCGCGCCCTGCTTTTGATCCAGCGTTTCGGTGGCGTTGGGGTCATACTGCAACAGCGCGGTGGAACGGTACAGCGGCGTGGTCATCAACGCGACCACCACGCCCAACACCACGCCCAGCACACCCAGACCCAAAATCATGCGGATATGTTCGACCAACAGGCGGAACACCTCCTGAAAGTCCAGCCCGCCCTCTGCCTGCGCGCCATGGCCCGCGTGCGAGCCCCCCTGCGCCACGCCGCGCCACGAACGCGCCGCGCCGCCATCGCCCGCGCCGCCCTGCGCGTTGCCAGCGGGCGCACCGCCCACCGTCATCGCGCCATTCTCAACCGTTGCCATGCTGGTCATGCCCATCGAATCCCCGAAATATGCATGTGCAAAACCGGCCCCGCGGCGGCCCCTGCCACCGCGCGCCGGGTCAAAGCTGCCGGAACAGCACGAAAGCGGGCAGCGCCTGGATCAGGTCGCGGTACAGCTTGCGCAGATTGTCGCTTTCGACCACCACCGTGTCGCCCGGATAGACCATCGGGTCCTCCATCTTGCCCTGACGGATCGCCCGCAGATCGAACGCGGCGGCAAAGGTCTTGCCCCCCTGCTTGCGGAAGATCGCCGCGCGACGGGGGTTGCCGTGCTCTTCGTTGACGCCATGCGCCAACGCCACCGCGCCCAGCAACGTCGTCCGCCCCGGCAGGCTGTAGATGCCCGATTGCACCACACCACCTTCGACCGTGATATTCGCGCCGCTGCTGCTCATCAGGCGAACCGCGATGTCGGGGCTGTTCAAATAGCGCGCACCGTACAAGCGGCGCAGATCCGCGGCCAACACCTGCGGCGTCTGATTGCGCACGTTCAGCCGGCCCACCAGCGGCAGGTCCAGCATCCCGTTGGCATCCACCTGATACTCCCCGCTCAGCTCGGGGACGCGAAACACGCTTACCTTGACCACGTCCAGCGGGCCCAGCGGCATGTCATACACCGCATCCTCGGCCCGGGGATGGTCGGGCGCCATCAGCCCCGCCCCACCATAGGGGATTGTTTTTTGCCGGGTGGCACAGCCGCCCAACATCACCGCCAGCCCCAGCGCCGCCGCGCCAGCCATCAGCCCACGGACACGCCGTCCACCGATGCCGCCCTGGTACTGCCGCCCATGGTCACCCATCGGCGCGCCATGCCGACGCGCCGCCGCCTGATCAGACACGTTCATTGCATACTCCCGCCTTGGACGATCGGGACGGGTGTGGCACCTGCCGCACGGCCTGATCGTCCCCCTTACGGATCAACGTCTAAGAGACGGATACCAGATTTGGAAGGCACCGAAGCCACCATTCATATCCATCTTTTTGCCAATTTCCGCAAGAATACTAAGGAAACATCCGTATTGACGCATTCAAATCGGAGTTAATTACGGTAATTTACTGAAAACTACGGCACCACAACTTCGGCATCAGCAAAAGCCGCCATCGCGGATGCACCCGCCGCCTCCATTTCCGAGGCAACCGCCCCCACCCCCGCCGCACACAGCGCTTGCAAATACAAGGCGATCACCCGACTTTCGGCGAACTCAGCCTCGACCCGTGCGCGGCCACACGCCGCCATCGCGCCCCACGCCGCATCATCCAGCGCCCCGGCCCGGCACAGCGCCGCGGCCAACCCATCGGCATCGGCAACAGGCGCCAAAAAGCCATTCTCACCCTCGCGCACGATGTCGCGGCATCCCGGTGCGTCAGATGTCACAATCGGCCGCCCCATCGCCGCCGCCTCCAGCAACACGCGCGACAGCCCTTCGCGATAGGACGGCAACACCACCCATTCCGCCCCGGCGATCACCGGGCGAATGTCCTCCACCGGCGGCTGCCATTCCACCACGCCCTCGGCCAGCCAGCCGTCCAGCTCGTCCTGCGCAATCGCGGTCCGATTGGCCACGCCCACCTGCCCCACCAGTACAAAGCGCGCCTCGGGCATCACGCCGCGCAACATCCGCGCCGCCGCGACAAATTCGCGCACCCCCTTGTCCGCCAACAATCGCGCAATCAGCACAAACCGCCGCCCAGTGGGCCGCCCCCCCGGCGGCACGGCAAAACGCGCCAGATCAATCCCCGATCCGGGCAACAGCCGCACCTGATCCCCCCGCACCAGTCCCAGCCGCAAAAACAGATCGCGGTCATCGCCGTTCTGGAAAAACACTGTCGGGCACCGCGCAAAGGCCAACCGGTACAGTCCCCCCGCCACCAGCGTCAGCAGGTTGCGCCGGATAAATGCCGTGCCCAGGCCCGACACATTGGGGATCGCGGGCACCCCGCACAGGCGCGCGGCCAAAGCCCCGTAACAGTTCGGCTTGATCGTCCAGCCCAGAAAAGCCGCCGGCCGCACCCGCCGCATCAGCGCCACCATCCGCGCCAACAGCCGCGCCTCTTGCCACAGGCTGGTGCCGGCCGCCTCCATCGGCATGTCGGCACAATCACATCCCATGTCGCGCAAACGCTGGCTCCACATCGGATCATGTGGCGCCACCGCCATCACCCGATACCCCGCCCCAATCAGCGCGCGGATCAGGCTGCCGCGAAAATTCACCAGATTCCACGCCTGATTGGCGCACACCATCACCAACGGAGCCTGCTGCATGGCTGCCTCCTGCCTGCTGTGTCAGATCAATTCGGCGATCGATTTGTAGGGCACCCACAACTCGGCAAAGGTGGCCATCACCAGCCACACCACCTGCACCACGCCCACCCCCATGATCGAGGCGATCCGCATGCCATAGGCCCCGCGCCGCCCCACGCCCGTCAGTTCGACCAGACTGCCAAACACCACCATCTGTACCGGCGCGAAATACAGCGCCACGCGGTCCACCGCCGTGGACGAAGGGCTAAGATACAGCGCGGCGATCAGGCCGATATTGGTCACCGCCACCAGCAACCACAGGCTGCGCAACATGCCGGTGGCGTCAAACCGCTTCCAGCGCACCAGCAGCAACAGCGATGGCAGCACGCTCATCGCCAGACGTACCCCTGCGCCGCTGGAATCATACGACTGCCCCAAATAGGCATCCTGAAACGTGTTCAGCCGCTCCATCAACACACCGGCAAAGCTGAAACCGACCAAGCCCAGAATGCTGACCAGAGCCATATTGCGCCGCGCCATCACCATGGCAAACAACGGAAAAACCACGCCTGCTGTCAGATGCAGCCCCGCCGCCAGAAACAGCATCCCAAAGGTGGCCCAGCGCGCCCGGTGGTCGATCCCGGCCATCGCTGCCATCACCAGCCCCATCGCACCAGCCTGCCGGACATAGCCCATGCCCACCACCACCAGCAGATATGGCACCGCCGAGAGGATCGCCAACCACGGCTCACGCGTGGTCATCGCCAGCCGCACCACGCCCCACACCATGATCGCCGCGCATAGGCCATTGGGCAGATATTGATCCGTCCCCAACCGCGCCGCCACCCACAAGATCACGCCAAACAGCGGGTCGGTAAACTGCACAATCTCGGTAAAGGTGGACTGCCGGGCAAAGCCGTACATCGTGGCATAGGTTTCCCAATCGCCCCCGATCTCGTGCCGCAAGGTCGCCACGCTGGCGTAAAACAGCACAAAGGCGATCATCGCCAACGTGTGCCCGACGCCCAATTGCATCCGCCCCTCGCGAAACGGAAAGAACAGCGCCAACACCGCCGCCATGCCAAACAATAGCCAATAGATCAGCATGATGCCCCCTGTTGAATATCCGCGCCATCACGCGCCTTTGCCGCTATCGGCCGGGCGGGCACACCGGCGTACACGCCGCGCACCGACAGATCGCGCGTCACCACCGCATGCGCGCCCACCACCGCATGCGGCGCGATGGTCACCCCGCGCGTCACCGTCACCTTTGCCCCCAGCCACACGTCATGGCCGATCACCACCGGCGCGCACACCATGCCCTGAGCGTCCAGCCGTTCATCGCCGTCATGGCGGTGGTCCTGATCGCGCAAGGTCACATATTCGGCCATCAACGTGCCCGCGCCGATGGTCATCGCCTGCGCGCACACCACCACCGCGCCGCGCCCGATCAGGCAATCCGCGCCAATGTCCAGCCGCCCGCCCTGCACCAGCACCAGCGCGCCATCGTCAAACTGCACGCCAGCGCCCACGCGCATCTGCCCCCCGGCAAAGGCGCGCAACCGCACCCCCCGCCCGATCCGCACCGGCCCGGCAAATGTGATCCCCGGATAGGCCGCCCGCCAATAGGCCCGCATCGCCGCGCCCCGCAGCGCGAAACGCGCCAGCCGCACGCCAGCCAATGCGCGTTCGATCAACCTAGCCATGGGCCGCCTCCCGCCGCGCCGCGCGCCAGCCCCGCGCCCGCGCGACCGCCTGCGCCAACAGCCGCAACGTCAGCGGGTTCAGCACCGTCGCATTCACTCCCGCCACGCGCCACAACCGCCACGCCAGCACCATGCTGCCCAGCCCCAGCGACACCGCCAGCGCCACCGCGCCGCCCATCGCCCCCCAGCGCGGGATCAGAACCAGCCCCAGCACGCCGTTCAACACGACAATCGTGGCAAAGCCCTGCGTCGTCAGGCGGTGATGGCCGGTCATATTGGCGATCGCCTGACCGATGCCGCATCCCGCCCACACCAGCCATCCGCACCATTGCATCGCATACAGCGGCCAACTGGCGGCAAATTCAGCCCCGAACAGCGCCGGAAACAGCCATCCGCCCAGCGCCAAAGGCACCGCCCCCAGCCCCAGCGCACCGCCCACCATCGCCCATGCGCAAAGCACGGCCACGCGGGCGATGCCCTCACGGTCCCCCTCGGCGTGCAGGCGGGCGATTTGCGCCGTCGCCGCCGTCCCCACGATCGAGGCCACCATCGCCGTCATCTGGCACACCGCATCGGCCACCCGGTAATGCCCCGCTGCCGCCGCCCCTGACAAAGCGCCCACCAACAGCACCGTCATCTGCGTCTGCAACAACCGCAACCCCTCGGTCATGCCCATGGGCGCGCAAGTCATCAGCCATTCGCGCCGCGCCATCACCGGCGCTGCGGCCACCAGCGCGGCCGGACGATGCCGCCGCCACAGCCCCCACAGCACCACCATCGCCACGCCCGCCGCCGCCACCTGCGCCGCCATCGCCTGATCGGCGCGCAATGCCCGCCCCTGCGCCCACAAACCGCCGCACAACGCCAGAAACAGCACCGGCCGCAGCACCAGCACCGGCACCTGACTGGCCCGCACATGGTCCAGCGCCAGCAACACCTGCGCCCGCAATTTGCCCAGTGCCACCGCCGGGATCAGCGCCAGGCCCCACAGCATCGCGGGCACTGCCGCCGCCACGCGTCCGTCCAGCCACCCGGCCGCCCACGCGCCCCACGCCGCCAGCGCCATCGCGCCCGACAGGCCGATCACCATCCCTTGCGCGAAACGGATCACACCGCGCGCCCGGCCCCATTCTCCATGACCGCGCGCATGCCCCACATCGCGCATCGCCAGCGTCGGCAGGCCAAATTCTGTCGCCAGCCCCGCCAGCGTCGCGGCCGTCATCGCCAGCGCATAGACGCCATATTGCGCCGCCCCCAGCATCCGCGCCAACATCATCCCCACGGCAAAGGTCAGCCCGGTGGAGAGCACCTGCAACACGCCCATCGTCGCCGCCGCGCGGGCAAAGCGGCGGACCGCGCCCAATTCCTGATGGCGCCCGCTCATGCCAGCCCCGCCAGCGCCAGATAGGCGTCCAGCGCCCGGTCGACCGAGAACCACGCCGCGCGCGCCTGTTGCCCCGCCGCATCGGGCAGGTCCGAAGCCGCCCGCCCCATCGCCTGTGCCAGCCCCGCCGCATCGCCCACCGGCACCAGCCGCCCATACCGGCCATTGACCAGAATCTCGGCCGGGCCATGCGGGCAATCGGTCGCCACCACACGCAGTCCGCAATGCATCGCCTCGACGATGACATTGCCCAACCCCTCATAATCGGACGACAGCACAAACACGTCCGCCGCCGCCATCCAGTCAGCGGGCGTGGGCGTGAAACCGGGCATCACCACCTGATCGCCCAGCCCCAGCCGCGCCACCTCCGCCTCCAGCAGGGGGCGCTGATCCCCCTCTCCCACGATGGCCAGTTGCGGCGGCGCCTCCCCGCGATACGATGCCTCTGCCGACAGGCGGGCAAAGGCGCGCAACAGCAACGGAAAATTCTTTTGCGTTTTCAGCGATCCCACGCCGATAAACCGCACCCCGCCGCGCGCCCGCCATGCCGCCACCGCCGCCGGCTCCTCCACGCTGCGGACCGGCACCGGCACGGGATTATAGATCGTCGCCACCTGCGCGCGCGGCAGCCCGGCCAGTTCCGCCATTTCGGCGGCAACCCCGTCCGACACCCCCGCCAGCCCGTCAGCCATGCCATACAGCACCGCCATCGACAGGCGCAGCATCGTGCGCCCGCGCGCGTCCCCGCCATATTGGGCCAAGAGCGAACAATGTTCGACCCCGATCAGGCGCGGGCGGGTGCCATCGGCACGGCGCAGGCCCATCCGCGCCATCACCGCCAGCGCCGGCAACGGCCATAGCGCAGCGATCAACGCATCCGCCTCCGTGCCCCGCATCCAGCGTCGCAGTGGCCCCACGACATCACGCAGCCGCCCCGCGTCCAGATCCACCAGATCGACGCCATCAGGCACCAAATCGCACAATTCCCCGCGCCGCTGTGCCAATAACAAGCTGACCCGCAGCCCGCGCCCCAGCGCGGAACGCGCCAGATCCAGCGTCAAACGCTCAGTCCCTCCACCGGCCAGGCTGGGCAAGACAAAGGCGATGTGACGGGACAAAGGCAAGGCTCCACACAAACGCCGGGAAGCGACATGGCTGCCCCCGGCCCTTGGGCGGGGGGTGTGGGCTGCCCCGCCCATCAGGGCAAGCAACACTCCATCCGTATTCGTACCAGCTACTGCCAACTTGGATTATTCTCTGGACGATAGCGCGGTTATTCATTCCATTTCTTATTGCGCGGGCGATCTCGCGCTTGCACCCTATACAGCGTGATCGGGCTTTCCACGCCCGGCTGATGTGGAGTGCCTTTCCAGTGCAGACAGATACCAACGGCGCGCCCTCGCCCTTTTCCGGGGGGGAGCAGGCAGTCCGGCGCGGATCATGGCCGCGCCACGACCCGCTGGCAGCACTGGGCGGGGCCAAATGTCTGGCTTGTGGCGCGCCCGCATGGCGGGGGGGCTATCCGCATGACACACGGTTTGACGGGGCGGGCTATCGCTTTTTCGCCTGCGCCGGTTGCGGCGCGCATTTCATCAATCCGGTGCCCGACGCCGCCACGCTGGCGCGGATGTACGCGCCCGACGCCTATCATCAGGCGTTCTATGCCGATGACGGGCGGGCCAACCATGACACGATGATCACCCACCTGCGCGCCCATCTGACCGATGGCGCGCGGGTGCTGGACTATGGCTGTGGCAATGGGGATTTTCTGCGCGCCGCGCTGGCGGCGGGCTTTCTGGCGCAGGGGGCCGAATTTGGCGCGAGTGCGGCGGATGCGGCGGCGGAACGGTCGGGCGCTTCGGTGTTTGACCTGATGCGCGGCGATTGGCGCGATGCGGACGAATGGGACGCGATCCATCTGGGCGATGTGATCGAACATATGACCGATCCGCTGCCCACGCTGGCGGGGATTGTGGCGCGGCTGCGCCCCGGCGGCGTGCTGGCGGCGCAGGGCCCGCTGGAACTGAACGGATCGCTGATCGGGATGTGCGTGCGTGCCTGGGCGCGGGCCAAGGCGGCGCGCGGGCAACAGGGCAGCTTCATCCCATGGCATGTGCTGTATTTCGACGCGCGGGCGCAACGGGCACTGTTTGACCGGCTGGGCCTGCACCCCATCGCATGGCAGGTACACGAGGATGGCTGGCCCTATAGCCATCATGGAGGCGCGCGCGGGATGATCGCGCGGATGGGCGTGGCACTGGCCCGGCTGCCGGGGTTGCGCGGGCGCTGGGGCAACCGCTTTGTGGCGCTGTATCGCAAACCGGCGGCGGGCTGATTTTTCCGGGGTTTAGAGGGGCGACTTTTCCATGTGCGGCATTGCCGGATTGATTGCGCGAGAGACGCGCGTCCTGCCCGAAACGGTGCGGGCGATGACCGACCGCATCGTGCCACGCGGGCCCGACAGTGCGGGCGAATGGGTGGATGATAGCGGGCGCGTGGGGCTGGGCCACCGGCGTCTGGCCATTCTGGACCTGACACAGGCCGGGCATCAGCCGATGCATTCGGCCTGCGGGCGCTATACGGTGGTGTTCAATGGCGAAATTTACAATTTCGCCGCCATCCGCACCCGATTGGAGCAGGCCGGGATGGCGCCGCCATGGCGCGGCCATTCCGATACCGAGGTGTTGCTGGCCGCGATCGCCGCATGGGGCGTGCAGGCGGCGGTGGAGATGGCGCAGGGCATGTTTGCCATCGCGCTGTGGGACGCGGCGGACCGCACGCTGACGCTGGCGCGCGACCGTTTCGGGGAAAAGCCGCTGTATTACGGCTGGTGCGCGGCCGGGTTTGCCTTTGCCTCGACGCTGGCGCCGATCCGGGCGCTGCCGGGGTTTGACGCAGGGGTCGAGCCGCAGGCGCTGTCCGTACTGATGGCGCGCGCCTATGTGCCGGCGCCGTGGTCGATCTATCGCGGGGTGTATAAGTTGCCGCCCGGCTGCCTGTTGACGGTGGGCGTGGACCGCGCGCGCAATGCGCCCGCCGCCCCGCCGGTGGAGGGCGTGGCACAGGACGGGCTGATCCTGACGCGCTGGTTCGATTACGCGGATGAGGTGTTGGCCGGTGCCGCCGATCCGATTGATGACGCGGATGAGGCGCTGGCCGCATTGGACGCGGCGCTGGGCCATGCGGTGCGGCAACAATTGGTCGCCGATGTGCCGGTGGGCACGTTCCTGTCAGGCGGGATCGACAGCTCGCTGATCACGGCGCTGGCGCAAAAATCGGTGTCGCAACCGATCCGCAGCTTTACCATCGGGTTTGAAGAGGCCGGCTTTGACGAGGCGGTCCATGCCAAGCAGGTGGCGCAGGTTTTGGGCACCGACCATACCGAGCTGTATGTCACCGCCCGCGACGCGCTGGACCTGATCCCGGCGATGCCGCATGTGTTTGACGAACCCTTTGCCGACAGCTCGCAATTGCCCACGCATCTGGTGGCCAAACTGGCGCGGCGGCAGGTGACGGTGGCATTGTCGGGCGACGCGGGGGACGAATTGTTTGGCGGATACAACCGCCACCAGCAGGTGCCGCGCGTGTGGCGGCGGATTGCGCGCCTGCCCGGACCGTTGCGGGCCATGGTGCTGAATGGAGCGGGGCAATTGCCGCCGGGCCTGTGGAACCTGCTGTCCGATCTGCGTGGGCGGCGGCGGTCGGGGCAATTTGGCCACAACGCCCGGCGCGGCCTGCGCACCATGGCGCGGGCGGACAGTTTCGATGCGCTGTTCGATGGCTTTCTGGACGATTGGCTGCTGACGGGATCCCCGCTGTCGGGCGATGTGGTCCGGCAATCGCGGCTGGGGCTGGACGCGCGCTTGGCCGCGCTGCCGCTGGAGGTGGGGATGATGCATGCCGATGCCGTCACCTATCTACCCGACGACATCCTGTGCAAGGTGGACCGCGCCGCCATGGCCGTCAGCCTGGAAACGCGGGTGCCGTTTCTGGACCCCGGCGTCACCGCCACGGCCGCCCGCATCGCGCCGGCACTGAAATTCGCTAGTGGCGGGGGAAAGCATATCCTCAAGGAACTGCTCTACACCCATGTCCCGCGCGCGCTGGTGGACCGGCCCAAGGCGGGCTTTGCCATTCCGGTGGGCCTGTGGCTGAAGGGTCCGCTGCGCGACTGGGCCGAGGATCTGCTGTCGGAAAGCGCGCTGGCCGCCGATGGACTGTTTGATGTCGGCCTGATCCGCCGCCGCTGGCACGCGCATCTGCACGGCGCCGAAGAGCAGACGCAGGCATTGTGGAGCGTGTTGATGTTTCAGGCGTGGCGGCGCGGGTAATCTACCCCGCCGCCTGATCCAGCACCGCGCGATAGGCCGGGGCAATCACGCCCTGGCTGTATTGCGCCACCGCGTCGCGCCGCCCGGCCGCGCCCATGGCCCGGCGCAAATCGGCGTCCCGCACCAAACGCTCCAGCCGGTCCAGCCATTCGGCATCATTGCGCACCAGAAAGCCGGTTTCCCCTTCGCGGATCTGTTCGCGCGACAGTGGCACATCGCTGGCCACACAGGCCAGCCCGGCAGCCTGATACTGAATGATCTTCAGCCCCGCCTTGCCCCGCGTCCATTCGTCATCAGGCAGCGGATACACGCCGATATCCAGCGATTGCAGGTCCTCCGCCTCACGCGCGGCGGACCATTGCACCACGTCCAGATCCACACCGGGCAGATCATAGTCAAAATTGCCAATCACCCGCAGCGTGAACGGCACCCGAGCGGCCAATTGACGCAACACATCGGCCAGCATGTCCAGATAGGGCCGGCTGGAAAAGGTGCCCGTCCAGCCGATCACCACCCGATCGCGCAATGGCGGCGGATCGGCGGGGCAGATGCGATCCGTGTCCAGCGAGGGCGGGATGCAAGTCACCGCGCCATTGCGGTTCAGCGCCCGCGTGGGATCAACCATATGAGGCGATGCGACGATCACCGCATCGGCCACCCGTGCCAGATAGCGCGCCTTGCCCGGCCCCTTGATCAGGCGGACGATACGGTTGGGGCTGGCGCTGGCCATCGCCGTCTGGCCGACAAAGATGTTGTCCTCCAGATCATAGACCAGCCCGCGCGCCAGCCAGCGCACCAACCGCTCATACACCGGCGGGCCAAACGGCGTGCCCCACATGAACAGATAGACGCAATCATATTGCCACAACCGCAGCAGATCGCGCCATCGGCGCCGGTATCCGGTCATCACGCCCCGCAGCTTGTCCCACAGATGGCCGGGCTGATAGACAACCTCCCACAGGTCGGGCGGCATGAAGCAGGACACAGTGATGTCCCACCCTTGCGCCACCCAATCGTTGAAATAGGGCTCATACTTCAACCGTTGCCCAGCCGCCCGCCCAACGGGAAAAGGGCACAGCACCAATAGTCGCCGACGCGCCAACCGGTTCATGTCCGCTCTCCATCCCAGATCCGGGCATAGGCGCGCACCCCCGCCGTCACGGCAAAGCGCGCCTGCGCCGCCGCCCGGCACCGCGCCCCGGTGTCGGGCGCATCGCACAGCGCCAGCAATTGCGCCACCGCCTGCGCACGGGATTCGGGCGTGAAATCGGGCATCACCACGCCCACCGGCGCGCCATCATTGGCCAGCACCTGATCCATGTCGCCCACCCCGGCATTGCCCAGACACGGCACCCCACAGCCCAGATACTCACCCAGCTTGGTCGGGGCGGTAGCGACCGTGGAAAAGGACGAAGCGTAAAAGGCCGTGCCCGCGTCCATCTGGCGGATCAGCCCCGGCACGGCGGCATGATCGGCCGCCACCACCTGCACCGCCTCGACCGGCAAGCCCGCCGCCCGCACCCGCTCGATCACCAGCCCCGGATCATTGCGGTTGA
The DNA here is from genome assembly GCF_009909235.1 of Novosphingobium ovatum. GTDB lineage: Bacteria > Pseudomonadota > Alphaproteobacteria > Sphingomonadales > Sphingomonadaceae > Novosphingobium > Novosphingobium ovatum. The sequence continues at coordinate 3,760 of NZ_JAAAPO010000001.1, read as the reverse complement.
CCACCAACAGCCGCGCGCCGGGCCGCTGCGCACGGATCAGGGCGAACACGGCCACCACCTCGTCAAACAGGTATCGCGTGCCGATCGATCCGACATAGCCCAGCGTGAAAACCCGCGAAGATGCGGGCGCGGGGTTGGACGCAGGCGGGGCAAATCGCTCCAGATCGGCGCAGGTGGGGATGACCGACACCGGCGTCCACCCCGGCAAACCCAGCCGCCGCAACACCGGCAAGGACGCCTGGGTCAGCGTCACCACATGATCGGCCCGGCGCAACAGCCATGCCTCGATCCGCTTGGTCCAGCGATAGGCGCGCGATTGCGCGCCCCATGCGCCGCCATCGACCTTTTCGTCGGGCCACAGCCCGCGCATGTCAAACACCAGCCGAGCACCCGTCAGCGTCCGCGCCGCCGCCCCGATCACCGCCGGAACATAGGACCGCGCATGGACGATGCGCAAACCATGCCGCCAGCATAGCGCGGCGGCCAACACCGCACCGCGCAGCGCGTCATATAGCGTGGCCGGCACCGTGGGCGATTTGTGATAGGCCAGCGGGTGCCACACGATCCCGCCCCGCGCCAGACGCGCCGCCACCGCGCGGCGGCGGTCGCCATCACGCCAATCACCCGCCTTTTCATAGCTGATCAGATGGACATGCCGCCCCAGCGACAAACGTTCCAGATAGGTGATAACCTGACTTTGCCCCAACGGCTCCATCATGCCGTCATACGAGATATACAGCACCCCCGTCACGACCACTTCACCCCTGCGTCTGACGCCGGGTGCCCACCGCCACCCAATACGGCACCTCGTCAGAAAAGCGGATGTTCTCCAACCCCGCCGCCGCCATCATGTCTGCCATTTGCGCGCGGGTGAAACGCTGCTCCAGCCGGGTGCCCAGCCGGTCGAGCGCGTCGGTGCGCATGGTGTAGAAACTGGTCTGGCGATAGGAGGACAGCGGCCAGCGCGCCACATCCACCCCCAGCATTTCCGCCAAGCCAGCGGCCCGCGCCAGCGGCCAATAGGCCAAGGCGGCGATCAGGCTGGTCACGCGGCGGCGCAACCAAAATGGCAAACGACAGATCCCCCGCCGCGCCACATCGCTGGCCCGCCACAGCGCCCGGAACCACGCAGGGCGATTGTCGAAAGCATAATACAGATAGACCAGAAACGGCGCGCCCGGCTTCAGCTTGGCCACGCAATCACGCAACGCGGCCGCCGTGTCGGGAATATGGTGCAACACCCCCAGCGAATAGCCGAAATCCTGGCTGCCATCGCCTAAGGGAATCGCATCCACCCCGGCGTGGTGCAGGCTGACATTGCCCTGCCCCGCCATCCGCCGCCGCGCCACGGCCAAGGCATCGCTTGCCGGGTCAATGCAGTGCAAATGCCCGACCCGCGGCGCGACCCCCGCCGCCCAGCGCCCCGAACCACAGCCCAAATCAAACCCGGACGCGCCCTTTGGCAACGTATTCCACGGGAAAATACGGAAGTATCGTTCAAACAACCGTCGCCATTCCGCCTCTTCCAGTGCGGTCTGATCAAACGCTGCCCATTCCGCACCGAAACCGGCAACGGTTTCAGGATCGATATTGCCAATAATGGTTCCGCCCATCACCCATTCCTGCCTTTGGCTTTGCCCGTTTGTGCGCTTGATCTACGCAAACGACTGATCCGCAAACCTACGAATGCTCGGAAATGGAACCGTCTTGATTCCGCTATGCGCGGGCAAATGGCCTAGAGGTTCCCCCATGGATGGCTGGAGGGCGGCATGCCTGCTGCACATATGGGGCTGTTGATGTTCAATGATTTGCGCCTGAATCGTCGAAGCCGCTGGTTCTGCCCGGCGACGCAATTGGCGGTGGGCATTCTGATCTGTGTGATCATCCCGTTCATCGTGCAGAGCCGTGGCCTGCCGCAGGGTTTGATGGAGCCGGAGGCCCAGCATACCGCGTTGGCGGCACTGGCCGCGATTCTGGGCGGGTTCTGGCTGCACCGCAATGTCGGGCAATTGCCCGGCACGCGGGAAAGCAGCGGGATCGTCGCGGGCTACTCACTCTCGTTCGGGGCGGTGTTGACGCTGATCCTGCTGGTCCGCTGGCCCTATGCGCGCGGTATTCTGGTGCTGTCCTATGTGCTGGCGGTGGCGTGGTTCACACTGGTCTATCTGTTGATGCAGCGCCATGTGCGGCTGTCGCTGGGGCTAGTCGGGGGGGGCTGTGTGCACCTGTTCGAAGGGATGCCTGGGCTGGACACGCAACGGATGGAACTGAACCGCTGGCCCGAACGGGTGGACGCGGTGGCCGCCGACTTCCGGGAGGACCATTCGGATGACTGGCAGGCCCGGCTATCGGATTATGTGCTGGCGGGGATCCCCGTGTACCATGCCAAGGATCTGTATGAATCACTGACCGGCCGGGCCGAAATTGAGCATCTGTCGGAAAACACCTTTGGCGCGCTGGGACCGCAATCGTCGTTGCTGTTTGCGAAAAAGCAGCTGGACCGGCTGCTGGCAGTGCCCGCACTGATCGTGGTGCTGCCGATCCTGATCATCACCGCATTGGTGATCAAACTGGATTCCCCGGGGCCAGTGCTGTTCCGGCAATTGCGCGTGGGCTATCGCGGGCGGGAATTCACCGTTTTCAAATTCCGTACCATGCGCGATGACCCGCTGGCCAGCGGCAAGGGGCGCAAGGCCGAGGATGGCGTGGACCGTTTCGTCACCCGCCCGCGCGACCCGCGCATCACCCGGATTGGCGCTTTTTTGCGCCGCAGTCGCATTGATGAGCTGCCGCAGATCATCAACATTCTGATGGGCGATATGAGCTGGATCGGCCCTCGGCCAGAGGCGGCCGCGCTGTCGGACTATTATGGCGAGCAGATCGCCTTTTACCGATATCGCTATGTTGTGCGACCCGGCATCACCGGATGGGCGCAAATCAGTCAGGGTCACGTTACCGACGTGGACGATATTCGAACCAAATTGGCGTTCGACTTCTATTACATCCGCAATTTCTCCGTATGGCTGGACCTGCTGATCGTGGCCAAAACGATCAAGACCATGCTGAACGGGTTTGGCCACCGGTAAAGGTTGGGACACAGGCATGGATTCTGGGACAATGCGCATTGTTGTGGTGGGACTTGGCTATGTGGGGCTGCCTTTGGCGGTGGCTTTGGCGGGTCGGTTCGAGACGGTGGGGCTGGATATTGACGCGCGCCGCATTGACGAACTGGCCAAGGGGTATGACCGCACCAATGAAATCAGCGCGGAGCGACTGGAGGCCAGCACGCTGGCGCTGAGCGCGGACCCGGCGATCTGCCCGCCGGCCGATTTCTATATCGTCACGGTGCCAACGCCGATTGACGGCGCCAACCGCCCCGATCTGCGCATGGTCGAGGCCGCGTCACGAACCGTATCGGCGATGCTGGTCGCGGCCGTGGCCGAAGGGCGCAGTCCGGTGGTGGTGTATGAATCGACCGTCTATCCCGGCGTGACCGAGGAGGTCTGCGCCCCCATTCTGGAGGCAGGATCGGGCCTGAAATGCGGACGGGATTTCTATCTGGGCTATTCGCCTGAACGCATCAACCCCGGCGACCGCGAGCACACGATCGACAAAATTACCAAAGTGGTTTCTGGACAGACGCCCGAAGTGCTGGAGCGTGTCGCCGCCCTGTATGACGCGATCACCAGCGGGGGCGTGTTCCGCGCCGCCAGCATCAAGGCCGCCGAGGCGGCCAAGGTGATCGAAAACGCACAGCGCG